>OY282356.1:0-3072278 GCA_958295535.1 Gemmatimonadota bacterium | reverse complement strand
CCCTGAGACCAACTGACGGGCATTCGGAGTTTAGTAGGGGTTGGTACCCGGTTTAGGGCCCTAGCCCTTCCAGTGCTCTACCTCCCGCAGTCTACACTCAGAGGCGATACCTAAATATCTTTCGGGGAGAACCAGCTATCTCCAGGTTTGATTGGCCTTTCACCCCTATCCACAGCTCATCCGAGCAGTTTTCAACCCACAACGGTTCGGTCTTCCACGAAGCATTACCCCCGCTTCAACCTGGCCATGGATAGATCACTCTGGTTTCGGGTCTAACCCCAGCAACTATACGCCCCTTTAAGACTCGCTTTCGCTTCGGCTCCGCCGCTGAACGGCTTAACCTCGCTACTGAGGATTAACTCGCCGGATCATAATGCAAAAGGCACGCGGTCACCCCGATACTCTCGCGAAGAGGTATCAAGGCTCCCACAGCTTGAAGGCACACGGTTTCAGGTTCTATTTCACCCGCCTCTCGGCGTACTTTTCATCTTTCCCTCACGGTACTTGTTCACTATCGGTCACGGACGTGTATTTAGCCTTGGCAGGTGGTCCTGCCGGATTCAATCGGGATTTCACGTGTCCCGACCTACTCAGAAATAGTTTCAAAGATCGTCCTAGCAGCTTCGCCTACGGGGCTGTCACCCTCTATGGCTTGGCTTTCCAGACGGATTCGACTCACCGCCAGGCCGACACTTCGAGAGTCGGCAGACTCTCGCGAAACCACTCTGCAACCCCGCGGAGGCAACGGCTGCCGCCTTGGCACCCCCACGGTTTGGGCTGTTCCCCTTTCGCTCGCCGCTACTAAGGGAATCACGGTTGTTTTCTCTTCCTCGAGGTACTTAGATGTTTCAGTTCCCTCGGTTCGCTTCCCATCGCCTATGTATTCAGCAAAGGGATGACTGGGCATCACCCCAGCCGGGTTTCCCCATTCGGACACCCGGGGATCAAAGCTCGCTTGCAACTCCCCCCGGCTTTTCGCAGCTTGCCACGTCCTTCGTCGCCAGTCCGTACCTAGACATCCACCCTGTGCCCTTGAACGCTTGATCCTTCTTTTTGTTCAATGGTCCTACAATTAATGCACCTCAGACGCACTCGGCGCCCAGCACTCACTCGCTGCCAGATTTTCAAATAGCCGGACCCGCGCAACTTCCCCCTCGGCCGGTACTGCGCATGTGCCGGTTCGGGTGCGGGCAAGACGGGAAGAATAATCGCCGGGCGATGGCAAGTCAAGTGCCGGGAGAGCGGCAGCGCGCACGAACGTCGCGCCCCCGCCCCTGGCCGCCAGAATCCGGTTCCGAAGCAAGTCGTTTCGGACGGGGATCCTACGGGGTCGGATTCTCCTCGGCGCGTTCCGCCAGCACGGTGACGGTGTTGTCCAGAACTTCCATGAAGCCCCGCGCAACCCGGAAGCGCCGCGTCGCGCCCTCCGACCGCACTCGCAGGATGCCATCCCCCAGCAGCACGACCATGGGGGCGTGGCCGTACAGGATGCCGGTCTCGCCATCGTGCGCCGGAGCTATCACGGAGACCGCCGGTCCCGAATAGACCTCTGCCGACGGGGAGACGACTTCCACCTGCAGTCGGTTCGCAGCGCCCTCCGTCATGCGTCCCCGGCCAGCTTCTCGGCGTGCTCGATGACTTCCTCTATCCCGCCGGCCATGTAGAACGCCTGCTCGGGCAGGTGGTCGAACTCTCCTTGAACCACCCGCTCGAAAGATTCGATCGTCGTCTCGAGCGGAACGTAGCGACCCGGAATCCCGGTAAACTGTTCGGCCACGTGCAATGGCTGCGACAGGAACTTCTGAATCCGCCGCGCCCGGTTCACGACGACTTTGTCTTCCTCGGAGAGTTCGTCCATGCCGAGGATGGCTATGATGTCTTGCAGGTCCTTGTAACGCTGGAGCGTGCGCTGGACGGCGGTCGCCACGCGGTAGTGCCGTTCGCCGAGGAACTGCTCGCTGAGAATCCGGCTGCTCGAGTCGAGGGGGTCTACCGCGGGGTAGATGCCGAGCTCGGCGATCTGGCGAGATAGCACCGTCTGCGAGTCGAGATGGGTGAAGGCGGCCGCCGGCGCCGGGTCGGTCAGGTCGTCCGCCGGTACGTAGATGGCCTGCACCGACGTGATGGAACCGCGCATCGTCGAGGTGATTCGCTCCTGGAGGCCGCCCATCTCGGTGGCGAGGGTGGGCTGGTAGCCGACGGCGCTGGGCATCCGCCCGAGCAGCGCGGACACTTCCGAACCCGCCTGCGAGAAGCGGAAGATGTTGTCGATGAAAAGGAGCACATCGAGACCCTCGACATCGCGAAAGTACTCCGCCACGGTGAGGCCGGTGAGGCCCACGCGGAGGCGCGCTCCCGGCGGTTCGTTCATCTGGCCGTAGATGAGGGCGGTCGAGTCGATGACGCCGGACTCCTTCATCTCGAGCCACAGGTCGTTCCCCTCGCGGGTTCGTTCGCCTACGCCGCAGAAGACCGAGCGTCCGCCGTGCTCCTGCGCGATGTTGTTGATGAGCTCCATGATGATGACGGTCTTGCCGACGCCGGCTCCGCCGAAGAGACCGGTCTTGCCGCCCTTCACGTAGGGTGCGATCAGGTCGACGACTTTGATCCCGGTCACGAACATTTCGGTCTTCGGCTCGAGCTGGTCCAGCGTCGGCGAGTGACGGTGAATGGGCCAGCGTTCGCTCGCCTCGACCGGCCCCATTTCGTCAACTGGCTCTCCGAGGACGTTGAGGATGCGCCCCAACGCCGCCTCGCCGACGGGAGCCGAGATCGGCTGGCCGGTATCGACCACATCCATGTTGCGCTTGACGCCGTCGGTGGCGTCCATGGCCACGGCGCGGACTTGGCTGCGCCCGATGTGCTGGGCCACCTCGCACACCAGATCGTGGCTGGCGCCGTCGTCGTCCTGCCAGGAGAGAGAGAGGGCGTTGTGGATGCCCGGCAGCTCGTCCGGCGCGAATTCGGCGTCGATCGTGGGTCCGATGACCTGCACGACTTTACCGGTGCCGCCTCCCGCTGGCCGCGCGGCCGCTGCCGCTTCTGGAGATGCTTCGGATGTCTTCATGTGTCGTTTGCCGTTCCTCTGTGCCGCTCGATTCTTCTTTGCCGTTTTTTCTATGCCGTTCGATTTTTCCTGCGCCGCTCGATTCTTGCGCGCCGCTAGACGAGCTTGGCGTCACCGAGACGCGCGCTACCCGCCCAGCGCATCCGCTCCGCCGATGATCTCGGCTATCTGGTTCGTTATCTCGGCCTGCCTGGCACGGTTATAGTTGCGCCGCAGGTTGTCGAGAAAGTCGTTGGCGTTGTCGGTCGCCGACTTCATGGCCTTCCGCCTCGAGGCCTGCTCCGCCGCCGCCGTCTCGAGCAGCGCGCTGTACGCCAGATTGGTGACGTAGAGAGGCATCAGGCTGCCGAGGATCTCCTCCGCCGGCGGGTCCAGGATGTAGTAGGGTTCTCTTCCGCTCCCCGCGTGGTCGCCGCTGCCGTTGGCGCGCGGCGCGCCATCGAGGGTTTGCGCGCCGACCAAGCTTGGCGGGCCGTCAGGACTTGGCGGGCCGTCGGGGGCCGGCGTCCCGTTGCCGGCTGCCGGCCCGGCGGCGGGCAGGATCTGCCGGATCGAAGGCGGCGTGCTGACCATGTTCTTGAAAGCCGCGAAGACCAGCCGCACGCTGTCGAGTTCGCCGACCATGAACCGCTTCGCCAAGTCGTCGGTCACGCGGCGGGCATCATCGAGAGCCGGGGGATCGCCCAGATCGTTGCGAGTCACGGCCATCTCGATGCCTCGGAAGCTGAAGTACGAGATGCCCTTGTTCCCGTAGACGTGGAACTCGACCGAAGCTCCGGACTCTTCCAGCTCTCCGATCTGAGCCTGCGCGGCACGGATCAGATTCGCGTTGAAGGCGCCGCACAGTCCCCGGTTGCTGGTCAGGAGAACGACGGCCGCCCGCGCGACCCGCGAAGGCTGGCGCAACAGCGGCTGCACCTCCGCCATCTCCGGCGTGGAGAAGTGGGAGACTAGGTTGGCCAGCCGCTCCGAGTAGGGACGCGCCGCTATCACTCGTTGCTGGGCGTGGGCCAACTTCGCCGTCGCCACCATCTCCATGGTATGGGTGATCTTCCGCGTGCTGTCGACGGACTTCATCCGCCGGAAGATGTCCCTGGACTTGCTCATGCCTGCGGCGCGGCCTCGCTGGCTGCCGAAGAACCGGTCGCGAAGGCGCTCGCAAAAGCTTCGATAGCTTGGCGGAGCGACGCCTCCGTCTCCTCCGCGATGGCCCCGTGCTCGGCGATCGACTGGCCGATCTCCGGTTCGTACGTGCGCATGTGCTCCAGGAAGCCCGCTTCCCAGTCGCGGATCTCGGAGACGTCGACATCGTCGAGGAAGCCCTGGGTAGCCGCGAATATGACCATCACCTGGGCCTCCACCGGCATCGGGCGGTACTGGTCCTGCTTCAGGACCTCGACGGTGCGCTGGCCTCGCTCGAGCTGCTTCTGCGTCGTGGCATCCAGCTCGGCGCCGAACTGAGCGAAGGCTTCGATTTCACGGAACTGCGCAAGGTCCAGGCGGAGGCGGCCGGCGACCTTCTTCATCGCCTTGATCTGGGCGTTGCCTCCCACGCGCGAGACCGAAATGCCGACGTTCACCGCAGGACGCACGCCGGAGTAGAAGAGGTCGGTCTCGAGGAAGATCTGTCCGTCGGTAATCGAGATGACGTTGGTGGGGATGTACGCCGACACATCGCCGGCCGCCGTCTGGATGATCGGCAGGGCCGTCAGCGAGCCGCCGGGCTTCTTGATGCTGGGGTGTCCGGCGATCGCCGCGGCATCGTCGCTGATCTTGGCGGCCCGCTCGAGGAGTCGGCTGTGCAGGTAGAACACGTCGCCCGGATACGCTTCTCGCCCCGGCGGCCGGCGAAGGATCAGAGAAGCTTCCCTGTACGCATCGGCCTGCTTGCTGAGGTCGTCGTAGATCACCAGCACGGCGCGTCCTTCTTCGTACATGAAGTACTCGCCGATGGCGCAGGCGGCGTACGGCGCCATGAATTGCATCGGCGCCGGATCCGATGCGTTCGCGGCAACGATGATCGTGTAGTCGAGCGCGCCTTCTTCCCGAAGCCTCTCGACGATGCCGGCGACGGTCGACCCTTTCTGTCCTATCGCGCAGTAGATGCAGACGACATCCTGCTCCTTCTGGTTGATGATCGTGTCGATCGCCACGGCGGTCTTTCCCGTGCCGCGGTCGCCGATGATCAGCTCGCGCTGGCCGCGCCCGATCGGGATCATCGAGTCGATGGCCTTGAGCCCCGTCTGAAGCGGCTGGTTCACGGGCTGGCGGTAGACGATCCCGGGCGCCTTCCGGTCGACCTTCATGTACGCGGCGGTCTCTATCGCGCCGCGCCCGTCCCGCGGACGCCCCAGGGTGTCCACCACGCGGCCGAGCATCGCGGGACCTGCGGGCACGGCAAGCACCCGCCCCGTGCGGCGAACGGGATCTCCCTCCTTCAGCGCGAGATAATTTCCGAGGACGACGGCGCCGATGTTGTCCTCTTCGAGGTTCGAGGCTAGCCCGATCACCACTTCTCCCGTATCGCCAGCGGTTATCTCGAGCATCTCGTTGGCGACGCACGACGAGAGGCCCCATATGCGGGTGACGCCATCTTTCACCTCGAGCACCTCGCCAACCTCCTCGACACGCAGCTCGTCCTCGTACCGGTCGATCTGTTCGAGCAGGGCGCGCTTTATTTCGCTCGCCCGAAGGGTGTCTCCAGAAGAAGCCATTTATCCTCTCTTCGCTATTCTATTCAGGGTTTCGCGTGGGGTTGCCGTCCCGGACGTTTCGCGCGAGATCGCCGTCGTCCGGACGCTTTGCGCGACACCCGAGCCGGAGAAACATCACGGCTGCGGCGAGCGCAGTTCGTTTCGCATCCGCTTGAGCTGCTGCTTCAGCGAAGCGTCGAGCAGTTCGTCGCCAACCCGGATCACCACGCCGCCAAGGATTGCGGGGTCGGTGCGGAATTCGGGTATGACCGTCTTGCCGAGCCGCTCCTCCAACGCTGCGGTCACCTCGCTCCGGAGGCTCTCCCCGGCCTCGAAGGGGAGCGTCACGGAAGCGCGGACGCGGCCCGCGCGATCATCCAGCATATCGCGGTAGGCACTGGCGATGTTGGGCAGCTCCCCCTGCCTGCGCCGCTCCAGCGCCACCATCAGGAAGCGCAAGAAGAGACCGGGCACTCGTCCGGCTAGCGCGCGCGCTAGCGCATCCTTCTTCTCTGCGCGCGATATCGCGGGAGCCACCAGGAAGCGCCGGAACATCGGAGTGGTGCGGTACAGACTGCCGACCTGCTCGATCAGCGACCCGTACTCGGACTCGGCTCCCTCGCGGCCAGCGATTTCGAAGAGGGTGGCTGCGTAGTTCCGCGCGACCGCCGACGCAGTCATCCGACTATATCTCCGGCCACTTCAGATCTTCGACACGAACTCTTGGACGAGACGGCGGTTCTCGGCGGCGTCCAACCGGCTGCGGATCAACCGCTCCGCAGCAGCCAGCGCGATGTCCGCGGCTTCCGCGCGGATCTCCTCGCGCAGGCGGTCTCGCTCGAGCGTGTTCTCCCGCTGGGCATCCTCGAGCAGCTGCGTCTGCACTCTTCTCGCCTCGTCCAGGATATCGCTCCTCACGACCTCGGCAGCGTTGCGGGCTCGCTCCAGTATGTCGCCAGCCTCTCTGTGGGCTTCCTCCAGAACCTCTTTTTGCCGTGCCAGCAAGGCCTGCGCCTCCTCGCGGGCGGCCTGCGCCTCATCTATGGCGCCTTGAATCTTGGCGTGCCTGCGCTCCAGCCCGGCCGAGATCGCGGGGTAGGCCCACCTTCCCAGAATAAAGAGGGTCGCGAGGAAGAGGACCCAGGTCCAGACCATGAGGCCGAGATTCAGGGAGAAGATGCCGCTATCCTCTTGGGCGGCAAGCGCATGTGGCGTGGCCAGCCACAGCCAGCACGCTGCGGCGCCGACTCTTCGCATGGTTGCACCGGCTTTCCGCATGGCTGGGCCGATTCTTCGCATGGCTGGGCCGACGCTGGGCGCGCGCGCGAGACCTCTGGCGGCGTGGAGACTCATGCTCCCCTTATGAAACCGGCGATAACGAGGCAGAAGAGCGCCACTCCCTCGATGAATACCGATAGAATGATGGCGCCCGTCTGGATCGTCTGCGCCTCCTCGGGCTGACGGGCCATCGCCTCCGTCATATGTCCGCCGATGCGGCCGATGCCGAGCCCGGCGCCAAGTACCGCGAGTCCACCCCCGACGATAGCGAGACCGATGGCGAGACCGTCGCCCGTCGTCATACCTCCCTGCAACAGAGACAGCGTGAGCAAGTTCAGCATCCTGGAATAATCTCCTTCTTATTCTGTTTGGTTGGCCTGGGGACCCGGCAAGCGGCGTCCCGGCATCCGTTGCGGCTCTCCAAGCGGTTCAGTGCGCGCGCCGGATCAGTGCGCATGCCGGATCAGGCCTGTGAAGACCGCCACCAGCATCGCAAAGATGTAGGCTTGCACGAACGCGATGAATATCTCCAGCAGCATCACGAACAGTCCGAGGGCCAGCGACCCGAAGATCGTCACGATGCCGATTGGGTTGGGGAAGCTCGCGCCGTACGTCAGAATGAGGCCGATGAGCGCGAGCACTACAAAGTGGCCCGCCGTCATGTTGGCGAACAGCCGGATCGCCAGCGCGAATATTTTCGAGAACTTTCCTATCACTTCTACCGGGGCCATGATCAGCAGCACAATGGGCTTTAGCGGACCCGGGATGCCCGGAGGCAAGAAGAACACGGTCCGGGCGTAGCCCCTGTATCCGAGCGCGACGAAGCCGGCGCACTCGACCACGACCAGCGCGATGATGGCAAATGCGGCGGTTACATTGATGTTGCCGGTCGCCGTGGCTCCGAAGGGCACGAGGCCGAGAAGATTGGCGTAGAGGATGAAGAAGAAAAGGGTGATGACCAGGGGAGCGAATTTCTCGCCGCCGCGTCCTATGTTGGCCATTACCACATTGTCTCTGAGGTAGAGATAGAACGTTTCGACGACGTTCAAGATGCCGCCGGGCGCCCTGGCTCCGCTGTCGAGGCGGTGCGAGGCTCGCGCGGCCGCGATCATCGTGATGATCGTCAGCGCGGTAGCGAAGACCAGGAAGAGAACGTGCTTGGTGATCGCGAGATCGACCTCTAGGCCGCCGACGTTGAAAGACGGCATCGCGATCGCGTCGAGGTGTATCGAGGGGAGCGGAGCCAGATCCCACTCTTTGGAGTCCGTGACATGGTGGATCATCGTCTCGGTGCCCCACTCTTCGGGATGGTGCTCCGCGGCCGCGGCCGCCTGGTGGCCGTCGCGAGCCTGCGCGGGCGGCTCCTGCGCCTGCGCGAACGATCCCCGCACGGAGTGCATGTTCTTCTTCATCAGGGCCTTGCAGCTCTCCGTCCAGTCACTCCGTTCGAGCCATCGTCAGCGGGCGCTCGGCCGCCGGGACTCCCTGAGGAGCCAGCAGGCCTCCGCGATCAGCAGCGCCACCATCGCGAGGCCGTACGCTGCCGGCAGGTCGCGGCTCGCCACGCCTGTCCAGGACAGCACGGCCGTCACGACGAATCCGCCGGCGCGGAGGGCGAGACCTCCCAGCCACGCCTTTGTCAGGCGGCGTCCGGACGCCAACGCCCGGCCCAGCGGCCACACCGCGGCCAGCTGGATCAACCAAGCGGCCGCTATGCCGAGCGCCCGCTCCTGGCCCCCCGCGAGCAGAGCGGCCGTCCCCGCGAGCGCGAGCGTCGCGGCTCCGTAAAGGAGCAGTCCATGCGTCGTTCGCCGCCGCGCGCTTCCGCTGTCCGGATCGCCCCGCAGCGGCTTCACTTCCCTTCGCCAGGCTCGTCGCTCCTCCGGCGGGCGATGAGACGCGCATACATGCTGAAAAATCCTCCGGCAAACCCCAAAAACACTCCGAGAAGCACGAACAGCGGCGAAGTGCCGAGACGGTCATCGAGCCAGTCTCCGCCGATGGCGAAGAGGGCGATGGACAGGCCCATTGCGACGCCGAGGCCGGCAAGTTCGCCGGATGCCGTCCGTATATGGGAATCCCCCGTGCGCACTCTGGATTATTCCGGGTCCCGGCTGATCCTCAAGGCTGATCCTCAAGCTGTCGTCCGGCGGGTCCGCCAAACGATCTAGTCATGCAATCTGGCTGATCGCAGGACGCTGCGCAATCCCGTAAGCTAGGCTGGCGGATGGCCCGATTGTCGCTCGGGCGGCCACGCCGAAGCTTGACGCCGAACAGGGAAGCCCTAGGTTGCCCGCCAACCCGCTGAAGTCGTCTCGTCACCTCACGCATAGTGGGAATCCCTCACCGACTCTGAGAACGGCCCTTCGCAGATGCTCTCGTTCCGCCTTTCGGCAGCGCCGACTTCCCCGCTGCAAACGGGCTATTCGCCCCGGCAAACGGCATGCTCCGCGCTGCAAACGGCATATTCCCCGCAGCGACCGCCGGCCGGGTAACCCGTGGAAGCCGGCCACAAGCTGAAGGAAGCCGACCGCAGCGCAATACGAGATGGCGATGTCCGCCTTCTCGCGGAGCTGGGGGATGTCCGGCGGCAGATAGAACGCGAGATCGGGAAGCGCATCATCGGCCAGGATGCGGTCGTCGAGAGGCTTCTGATCACGTTGTTGGCGGATGGGCACGCGCTTCTGGTCGGCGTGCCGGGTCTGGCGAAGACTCTACTCGTTTCCACATTGGCGGAGGCTCTCCGGCTGGAGTTCAGCCGGATTCAGTTCACTCCGGATCTAATGCCATCCGACATTACCGGCACGGAGGTCCTGCAGGACGACCAGCGAAGCGGACAGCGGCGCTTCGCCTTCATGCGGGGACCGATTTTCGCGAATGTCATCCTGGCGGACGAGATCAACCGGACCCCGCCCAAGACCCAGGCCGCGCTGCTTCAGGCGATGCAGGAGGGGGAGGTCACGGCTGGCGGCGAGACATTCCCGCTTGGAAATCCGTTCTTCGTTCTCGCCACGCAGAATCCGATCGAGCAGGAAGGAACGTACCCTCTTCCAGAGGCTCAGCTGGATCGCTTCATGTTCGAACTTCGGATCGGGTACCCGACGGCCGAGCAGGAGTCCATCATCGCGGACATGAATGCGGGCGGGCCGGCGCCGACGGTGAACCCGGTCGTGAGCGCCAGCCAGCTGCTGGAGTATCAGGCTCTCGTCAGGCGGGTGCCGGCGTCCAGATCCGTGGTGGAGTACGCGGTGCGGCTGGCGCGGGCCACGAGGCCGCGCGAGGATGCCGCCCCGGACTTCGTTCGCCGCATGGTGAGCTGGGGCGCCGGCCCCCGAGCGTCGCAGCATACTGTTCTGGCCGCGAAGGCCCGGGCGGCGCTGGATGGCCGTCCGGTGCCCAATCTTGACGATGTGCGAACCGTGGCGCCTGCCGTGCTGCGGCACCGGGTCGTCCCAGGTTTCGAAGCTGAAGCCGAGGGTAGAAGCGCGGATGATATCGTGGCGGAGCTTATAGAGCACAGTCGCAGCTGGTAGCATCTACGCCGGGCGGGCGGTTCGCTCTCCCGCGGGGACGGCTGACTGGCACGAACCGCGAGCGACATCGGGACGGGGGCAACATCGGGACGCGGGCGGCATCCTGTCGCAGCGACATCGGGTCGCAGCAGTATCGGGACGCGGGCGGCATCCGCCAGCAGAGGCATGGCATCCGCTGGCAAGGGGACATCGGGACGCAGGCGGCATCCGCCAGCGGAGGCGTCGGGAAGTCCGCGGAGCCCAGAGCTGCAAGATCACGCATCTGGACGAGTGGCGCTTCATTGAAAAAGCCAGACATCTTCAAGCTATCCGGCGAGGTGGAAGCCGAGCCTCCGGAGCCAGACCGGTGACGGAGGAGCCAAGCCGGTGACTGGCACGCTGGCGCTCCTCGCCCTGTTGCTCGTCCTCTCCGGATTATTCTCGGGCGTCGAGATCGCCTTCTTCTCGCTGGGAGAGGCCAGGACCAGGGCGCTGGCCCGCGAAGGGCGGCCCCGCGCACGGTCGCTGGAGCGGCTCAAGGCGAACCCGGAGCGACTGCTGATCACGATTCTGATCGGCAACAACGTGGCCAACGTCGGGGCGGCTTCGGTAGCCACCTACGCGGCGACGGAGGCCTTCGGCTCTGCCGGCGTCGGCCTCGCAACCGGCGTCATGACGCTCCTCGTCCTCTTCTTCGGGGAGGTCGCCCCGAAGAGCTTCGCCGCGCGTAACGCCGAACGACTGGCGCTGCTGGCGGCTCCCCCGATCACTGCGCTGAGCCGGCTCCTGCTACCGCTCGTCCTGCCCATCGAATGGCTTGTGCGGCGGGTGCTCCCGGCCGCGGAGGGCGTCACTCGCGTGAGCGAGTGGGAGATTCAGGCGATGGCGAAGCTTGGCCAGCAGGCGGGGGACATCGAGGCGCACGAACGCCAGCTGATCGATCGGGTCTTCACGCTGGACAGACTGCGGGCCAGGGAGATCATGACGCCGCGGGTGGACATTCTCGCCTGGGAAGACGTGTGCCGACTGGGGGACATAGCGGACGAGCTGGCGGAAGCGCGCTACAGCCGGGTCCCCGTCTACGGGGCGTCGCTGGACGATGTCACTGGCGTGCTGTACAAGCACGAGGCGTACAGGGCCTTGCTGGCAGGGCAGCGCGACATGCCCCTCTCGCGTCTCGCAAGGGAGCCTTTCTTCGTGCCCGACACTATCACCATCATCGAGTTGCTGTCGCAGTTCCAGGCGCGTCGCGTGCACATGGGGCTGGTAGTGGACGAGCACGGGGGGCTGGATGGGCTCGTCACGCTGGAAGACGTCCTGGAGGAGCTGGTTGGAGAGATCGACGACGAAACCGACGAGCCCGAGAGGCTGATCTACCGCGTCGGCAGGCACGAGATGGTCGCGGATGGGGCGGCCGAGTTGCGCGAAATCAATCACTTCTTCGGAACGACGTTCCCGCTGCTCGAGCACCGCTCCCTGAATGGTTTTCTGCTCGGCGTTCTTGGGCGAGTCCCGAAGGCGGGAGAGAGCGTGGAGCATGGATGCGTGCAGATCCAAGTCGTCGCGAGCACGGAGACGCAGGTGAAGCGGGCGCGTATTCGCCGGGTGGCGGCAGGCGGAGCCGCCGAAGAGAGCAGCTGAAGTCTCCTGTCGTCAGCCGGAGCCGATCAACCTCAGATGCCAGCCGACGAGCGAGTCGCCGAAGAGGAAGGTGATCGCCGCGCCTATCGCGAGGAAGGCGCCGAAGGGAACCAGCTTTCCTGTGCGGAGGGCCACAGGACCAAAGACGACCGCACCGCTCAGCGCGCCCAGGAAGATCGTCAGCAGTGCGCCGCCCGGCCCCAGGAACGCCCCGACCATCGCCATCATCCACATGTCCCCGCCACCCATCGCAGGCTTCTTCAACGCCCGCTCGCCCAGCCAGCCCGTGACGAACAAAGTCGAGTAGCCGACGGCCGCGCCGAGCGCAGATGCAAGCGGGCGCGGAGGCCCTGGAAGGAGCGACGTCGCGATGCCGGCCGCCAGTCCTCCAAGGGCGAGAGGCAGGGGGATGAGGTAGTGGCGGTAGTCGATCACCGCTATTCCGAGTAGCAGCGTGAAGAGAACTGCGCCGGCGAGAGCGTGCGCCGACATGCCGAATGCCCACCCCATGCCGGCCCATATGGCGATCCCGGCTCCTTCGATGGCCGGATAGCGCCAAGAGATCGGAGCGGCGCAGCAACGGCACCTCGCGCGCAAGATCGCCCAGGAAACGAGCGGGATGTTTTCGAACCAGCGGATCGCCGAGCCGCACGCAGGGCAGCGGCTGCGCGGGGCGACCACGCTCTCGCCGGATGGCAGGCGGGAGATGCAGACGTTCATGAAGGAGCCGGCCGCGGCGCCCAGGAGGGCCGTCCAAACCATGATTGCATAATCCGTCAAAGCGGCACGCGCAAAGGGAGATCGCGGCCCTAGGGACTACGAGCCGGCCCGGAGACGGTCCAGCAAGATCGCCGCGGCCGTAGCCACGTTCAGCGATTCGACCCCGTTGGCCAGAGTGATCGAGACGTGGCGCTCGGCCGCTGCCAGGAGCGCGGCGGAGACGCCGCGAGCTTCGCTCCCGACGGCCAGCGCGACCGGGCCGGCGGGCGAGCGCCGCTCCATGGGCCGGGCGCCGGCGGCCGCCGCCCAGAGCGGGATTCGCTTCTCGGCGAGCCACTGGATCGCTTCATGCGCACTGGTGGAGAGTACGGGGTTGCGGAAGATCGCCCCCGCAGACGCTCGCACCGCTTTCGGCCCCCACGGATCGGCGGCCGGTCCTACCGCCACGGCGGCGGCCGCCCCGAGCCCCATGGCGACCCGGACCAATGCGCCCAGGTTGCCCGGATCCTGCACGCCGTCAAGCAGAAGGATAGTGCCGGGGAGGATATCGTCCCAGCTGTAGGAGGGGATGCCGCCGATGGCGATCACCGGCTGCGGCGTCGCCGCGTCGGCGAGGGCGGAGATCGTCGCTTCGGACACCTCCTCGGTCCGCGTGCCCTGCGCCGCGGCCTGAGACAGCAGTTCGGCGATGGCGGGCGCAGGCCGCTCCCCGGTCGTGGCGTGCAGGATCGCGATCGTCCTTCCCGGCCAATCCAGCATCTCGCGCACCAAGCGAGGTCCTTCGGCCAGGAAGCGCCCCGAGGCCCGGCGGCCGCGGCCCCGGCGCAGGGTGCGCCACAGCTTCAGCTCTGCGCGGGTCGGAATATCCGTAACCCTCTGTTGCACGCGGGTGGCTCGGGGCGCCCGGACACGATGATGACGGCGGAAGGCGGCATGTGTCTAGTTTACCTTCTGCCGTCACCGGCTGTCATCCTACCGTGCCGACGGACCGACAGCGCAATCTGTCCCCAACGGGCGGATGACAGCCCGGACGCCGATTGTCTGACACCGTTACGATGCGCCTTGCGGACGATGTCCCACGGGCCACTGGGGGCGCCGCGAGAGAGTGCCGGAACGTCATGAACGGTTCTTGCGCCCGGCACTGGTTCTCGTCACCAGGGGCGGTTCTTGCACCACGAGGAAAACGAGATGATGTCGAGAACAGCAGTGGAGCGCGCGACGGCGCTCACGATCGCGGGTAGCGACTCGGGAGGCGGGGCCGGCATCCAGGCCGACCTCAAGACGTTCCACGCACTGGGCGTGTTCGGGACGAGCGCAGTCACTGCGGTGACGGCGCAGAACACGCTCGGCGTGCAGGCCGTGCAGACTCTCGAACTCGAAATCATCCGCAAGCAGATCGGGTCTGTGCGGGCGGACCTCGACCCTGCGGCGGCGAAGACGGGGATGCTTGCCAGCGCCGACGTGGTTCAGGCGGTTGTCGAGGAGTTGAACGATTTCCGCAACCCGCTGGTCGTCGATCCGGTGATGGTCGCAACCAGCGGCGACATGCTCCTGGAACCGGAGGCGGTCGAGGCGGTCGTCGCCCGACTCCTTCCACGCGCGGCCGTAGCGACTCCCAACCTGTACGAGGCGGGAATTCTCGCCGATCATCCTGTCCGCTGCGAGGATGAGATGCGAGAGGCGGCCCGGACGATCGTCGGCCTGGGGGCCGGAGCGGCGCTCGTCAAGGGAGGGCACCTGGATGGCGAGGAGGTAGTGGACCTCTATTGGGACGGATCCGTCGAACGGGTGTGGCGGAGCCGCAGGATCCGGACAGAGCAGACGCACGGCACGGGGTGCACGCTCTCGGCAGCCATCACGGCGGGGCTGGCGCTTGGCCTGCCGACCGAGCGCGCGATCGAGAGGGCGTTAGCGTTTACCCGCGCTGCAATCGCCTCGGCCCCAGGGCTGGGAAGTGGCCACGGTCCGCTGGATCACTGGGCGGCAATCCCCCCGACGACCAACTCGCCGTAGGGCGCCCAGAGGTTCTTCGGGCGGGTGGAAGGGAACGCCCCCTGATACGCGGGAAGTGGCCTTACTCGCCGTAGGGCACCCAGATGTTTTTGAGCTGGGAAGCGTGCCGGAGGAAGCGGCGGCCTTGCGACCGCTGACCGAACCAATCCGTGCCGTCGTACCCTCCGTCCGTCCAGGTGCGCTTGAGATTGGAGGCCGAGCGGCGCTCCACATCGGCCCTCCCCTCCTCGGTCCCGAAATGCCAGAGCGCATCGACGGCGTCGTGGCTCGCGAGAACCGGCCTCAATTCGTCTTCGCGTCCCGTGAGGATGTTGACGACGCCGCCCGGCACATCCGACGTCTCCAGCACTTGGTAGAGGTCGGTCGCCGGCAACGGCCACCGTTCGGACGCCAGCGCCACGACCGAGTTCCCCGCCGCGACAGCCGGAATCACGGTCGAGATGAAGCCCAGAAGAGCCGGCGACTTCGGGCAGATCACGGCTACGACGCCGATCGGTTCGCGCACGGCGAAGGTGATGCCGCGCATAGGCGGGTCGTGCACCACGCCATCCCACTTGTCCGCCCAAGCGGCGTAGGTGAAGAGGCGTTGAACCGACGCCTCCGCTTCGCGATCCGCCGCCTCGGCGCCGCAACCCGTGAGCGTCCGGAGCCGGCGCGCGAACTCTTCCTGCCGGGCGGCGAGATTCTCGCCAACGTAGTAGAGGATCTGAGCGCGCAGATGCCCCGTACTTTTCGCCCAGTCCGTCGCGAGCGCCGCCTCGACGGCGTTTCGCGCATCTTTGCGATTTGCGCGGGCGACCTGGCCGGACGGACGCCCTCGGTGGTCCCGCGCTTCGAGGCTGTAGCCGCCGTCGGGCCTCGACTGCCTGCCGCCGATGTACAGCTTGGCCGTCCGGTCGATCCGCGGCCCGTGCTCGGCGCTGCCGTTCCCTCCTGTCTCCCCGGCCGCACTATCCCTTCCTGCCTCCCCTGCCGCTTCTTCGGAGTCCGGCGACTTTTTCGCCGCGGCGGCGGCCGGCTCGGCGACATTGGCAGCCGGCCGTTCTCGCAAATACTCCAGCAGCCCCTCGCGGCCGCCTTCGCGCCCGAAGCCGCTCTCGCGGTACCCCCCGAACTCCGACGAGGCGTCGAAGAGGTTGGTGCAGTTCACCCACACGGTCCCCGCCTTTATCTGCGAGGCGATGTCGAGAGCGAGATTCACGTTCTCTGTCCACACGCTGGCGGCGAGGCCGTACCGGGTGTTGTTGGCGAGAGCCACCGCTTCCGCGGGAGTTCGGAAGGTCATCTGAACCACGACCGGTCCGAAGATCTCCACCTGGGCGATGGTGGCCGAAGGAGAGACGCCCGTGCACAGCGTGGGCGGATAGAACCAGCCGTCTCGCGGCACGCTCCACGACGGCTGCCAGATAGTGGCGCCCTCGTCGCGTCCCTCGGCCACGAGCGACTTTATCTTCTCCAGCTGAACCGGCGCGATGATGGCGCCGATGTCGATCCCTTTGTCGAGCGGATCTCCGGCGCGCAGCGTCTCCATGCGGGCGCGAAGCTTGTCCGCGAGCTGGTCGGCTACGCCCTCTTGCGCGAGGATGCGCGAACCTGCGCAGCACACCTGTCCCTGGTTGAACCAGATGGCATCGACAACGCCCTCCGTCACGCTGTCCAGATCGGCGTCGTCGAACACTACGAAGGGCGACTTCCCTCCGAGTTCGAGGGATATCTTCTTGCCTGTGCCCGCCGTGGCTTCCCGGATGGCCCTCCCGACCTCCGTAGATCCAGTGAAAGCGATCTTGTCGACGCCGGGGTGCTCGACGATGGCGGCTCCTGTGCGTCCGTCGCCGGTCACGATGTTCACCACGCCCGGCGGGAGCCCCGTCTCGTGGCAGAGTTCCGCGAAGCGAAGCGCTGTCAGCGAGGTGAATTCGGCCGGCTTGAGCACCGTCGTGTTCCCGGCCGCCAGCGCCGGGGCAATCTTCCAGGCGAGCATCAGAAGGGGGAAGTTCCAGGGGATGATCTGCCCTGCCACCCCCAGCGGCTCGTGGCCCTCCAGCTCGGAGTCGGCGAGTTGGGCCCAGCCTGCGTAGTGATAGAAGTGCCGGATGACCAGGGGGATGTCGATGTCCCTCGACTCCCGGATGGGCTTCCCGTTGTCGAGAGTCTCGAGGGTCGCGAATAGGCGCGAGTGTTTTTGAAGGTGCCGGGCGATGGCGTACAGGTAGCGGGCGCGTCTGTGCCCGCCGCCCGCCTGCCACTCGGGCTGCGCCGCCCGCGCCGCCGCTACCGCGCTATCGACGTCCGCGGCCGAGCCCTGGGCCACCTCCGCTATGCGCTCCCCTGTGCCGGGAGCGAACGTGGGGAAGAAGCGTCCCTCGGAGGGGGCGCGCCAGCCGCCGTCGATGAAGTGGTCGAAGCAGCCGCCTCTTGCCTCGATCCACGCCCGTGCTTCGTCGGACGCCTCCGGTGCAGGACCGTATTCCAGCGTCTCGAACAGCTCGGCCACCTTCGGCATTGGTCGCCTTCAGCCCAGCGGGTGCCGGTTGTACGCGGAGTACCGGCCCGTCGCATGGTGTTCCAGCTGACGTTCGATATCCGCCAGGAGCGAACTCGCGCCGAGACGGAAGAGGGTCCGGTCAAGCCATGTCGCGCCCAACTCCTCCTTGACGAGGATCATCCATTCGAGAGCCTGTCTGGTGGAGCCGATGCCGCCCGCAGGCTTCAATCCTACATGGAAGCCGGTGCCGCCATGGTAGGCTCTGATCGCGCGGGCCATCACTAGGCCGACAGGGAGGGTGGCGTTGATCTTCTCCTTGCCGGTCGAGGTTTTTATGAAGTCGGCGCCGGCCATCATGCAGACCCAGCTGGCGCGGGCGACATTGCGCAAGCTTCCCAGCTCTCCCACCGCCAGGATCGTCTTCAAGTGGGCGTCGCCACATGCGTCCCGGAATGCGCGGACCTCGTCGTAGAGCTGCTGCCAAGCCCCGGCGAGCACATGGCGGCGGGTGATCACGATGTCGATCTCGTCGGCGCCTGCTTCTGTCGCAGCATGTATCTCGGCCACCCGCTGCCCGAAGGGGGCGAGTCCGGCCGGGAAGCCCGCGGCTACCGCGCACACCGGCACCTTGCTGCCCTCGAGGGCTTCTCTGGCCGCCTCCACCATCGCCGGGTAGACGCAGAGCGAGGCGGCGCGGAGACCGAGGCCGTCGGCGCCGAGAGAACGCAACAGTTCCGGGCGCACCGGCTGCCGGGCTTTGGCGGCCAGGCGGGCCACCCTGTTCGGGGTGTCGTCCCCCGCGAGCGTCGTCAGGTCGATCATCGTGACGGCGCGGAGAAGCCAGGCGGCTTGCCACTCCCTCTTTATGCTGCGGCGTTTGCCGAGGGTAGCGGCGCGACGCTCGATCGCGCTTCGGTTTGCGCGTTGGCGTCGTACCAGGTTGATGTCGAGCGGCGTTCCGGCGTTGCGCTTCCGCAGCGCTAGAACGCGCGTCCCCTCTTCCGCATCGCGGTCACGGGACCGCGCTACCAATCCGTTCATGGCTTCAATGCCGAGAACACGCCGACACGCTTCTCTGCGGCTGCGCGGGATCCGGCCTGGGGCGCCTGTTCGCGTGCCTGAAGTCGTCTGGAGCCATCGTCCTTCCCCGCGGCCGCGCGGGCTACGATCTGGGATCGCACGGCCACCGGCTCCACATCGTCACGGAATTCCATTTCGCTACGGAAAGCGCTGCACGGAGCGCGCAACGAGACGTCGCAGCCCCGCCTGAGCGCCCGCGGCGACATTCAGCGCATCTTCGTGGCGCACCGGGTCGTCCACCACTCCCGCCGCGTAGTTCGTCAGGCACGACACGGCGACGCAGCGGAGACCCAGGGCGCGCGCTGCGATCACCTCCGGGACGGTCGACATTCCCACGGCGTCGGCGCCCATCGCGCGCAACATGCGAATTTCGGCCGGGGTCTCGAACGCCGGACCGTGCACCGCCGCGTAGACGCCTTCGTGCAGCGGCTGGCCGATCTCGGCTGCCGTGGCGCGGACGATTCCGCGCAGCTCCGCATCGTAAGCCTCCGTCATGTCGGGGAAGCGGCTCTCGCCGGGGAGCGCCGGGCCAATGAGCGGGCTCGTCCCTGTGAGATTCAGGTGGTCCGCGAGCAACATCAATTCGCCCGGCTTCCAGCCGCCGGTTATCGCGCCAGCCGCATTCGTCAGGAAGAGGACCGGAATCTGCAGCGCGGCGGCGACCCGAACGTAGAACACGGTGCGGCTCGGCGGCCCTCCCTCGTACAGGTGGACGCGCCCGCTGAGACCCAGCACTGGCCGGCCGCCCACGGTGCCGATGAGCGCTTGGCCGGAGTGCCCGCTGACCGTCGGGCGCGGCCAGCCGGGGAGGTCCTCGTATCTGACCGCGAGAGGATCGGCCACCTCTTCGCTCAGGCCGCCGAGCCCCGACCCCGTCGTGATCGCCGCGCACGGCGTCTCGCCTCCCAGCCGCTCCCGGATATGCGCCCGCAGGGCATCCGACGCCGATGCGACCCCGGCTCCCGCGTCCGCCTCCAAGATCATCGCGGGTCTCCCGCGACCGGCTTCACGCGAGAACTCCGGCCAGAGTCGCCGTCATCCATGTCGCGATCGTCCCGCCCAGCATCGCCCGGAGACCGAGCCTGGAGAGGTCCGGGCGCCGGGCGGGGGCGATGCTGCTCAACCCGCCGATCTGAATTGCGATCGAGCTGAAGTTGGCGAAGCCTGCTAGTGCGTACGAACACATGAGAAGCGCCTTGTTGGACAGCTCCATTTCTCCTTCGAGACCAACCGCCAAATTTGTAAAAGCTACAAACTCGTTCGCAACCATCTTCACGCCGAAGAGAGTGCCCACCGCCACCGCGTCGGCCCACGGCACGCCGATGATCCAGGCGACCGGTGCGAATATCCACCCGAAGAGCCTTTCGAGCGTTATTCCCTCCACCCCGAACAGACCCGTCACCCAGCCAATGAGACCATTGGCCATGGCGATCAACGCCAGAAAGGCGAGCAGCATCGCGCCTACGTTGAGGGCGAGCTTCAGGCCATCTCCCGCCCCGCCGGCCGCCGCGTCTATCGCGTTCACATGCGTCTCGGGCGTGCGGATATCGAGCGTGCCGCTGGTCACCGGCTTGCCGGTCTCCGGCATCATGATCTTGCTGATCACTATCCCCGCCGGCGCCGCCATGATGCTGGCCGCGAGGAGGTGGCTTGCGATGTCGGGGAACAGCCCGGACAGCAGCGCCACATACGCAGCGAGCGCCCCGCCCGCCACCGTCGCGAAGCCTCCCGTCATCACCGTGTTGAGTTCCGACATCGTCATCTTGGCGATGAACGGCCTGACGAGGAGGGGAGCCTCCGTCTGGCCGGCGAAGATGTTGCCCGCGGCCGAGGTCGTTTCCGCGCCGCTCGTGCCCAGGGTGCGGTGCATCACCCACGCCACCCCTTTCACGACCCGCTGCATTGCACCGAGGTGATACGCCAGAGCCATCAGCGAGGAGAAAAAGATGATGGCCGGGAGGACCGAGAAGGCGAATGTCGCGCCGATGTGCACAACCCCGCCTCCGCCGCCATCCACCGGCGACGAGGGATCGACGAGGCCCCCGAAGAGGAAGCGGGCACCTGCGTTGGTAAAGTCGATGATCGCCACGAAGATGTCGTTGGCCTTGCTGAAGATGGCTCGTCCGACGCTCGTCCGTAGGACGGCCAGCGCGAAGAGGAGCTGGAGTCCGAGCCCTTTGGCGACGAGCGGCCACGGTATCGACCGCCGGTGCGCCGAGCCCAGCCATGCCACGCCGAGGAGGAATGCCATGCCGAGGAGGCCCCGCATCACCCGGTAGAGGAACGGCTCTTCGATCACGAGGCCCGCGCCCGCGCCCGCTAGCCCCTGGCCGTAGAGAGGCGGCGCGAGCGCCAGCAGCAGAATGACGGCTACCATTATGGCCGCGGCGGTTGCACATGCGCCGACGAGCGCTCCAGCCGCCAGCCGTTCCCGCAGGACGCCGACCACCGTCCGCGCTGGAATAACGATCCTGGTCGGCTTCGGACGGGACGATGGCGTCACGGTCCCTCTCTTTCTAGCGTCGCAGGCGGGCGCTGGGCGCGGGCGCCACTCCATCGCTCGGCGGGGGCGCTACGCCGCCGCAACCCAGGGCGGGGCGGGGGCGGGCGCAAATCGACGGGCCGGAGCGAGAGCCACTTTGCAAGAGCATCCTCCTGGGGAGCGCAGTGCCGGGAACCCCGCGCAGCAGGTGCGCAGGCCGAGGAAATCGACTTCTTCCCCCTCTCTTGGCGAGACGCGGATTCCGGGGACACCGGTGCCCCTGAAGATACGACGCGCCCGCCCCCGCCGCACCGAGCGCGATCTCCGAGCTTGGCAACAAATGCAGCTACGGAGACACATCGAACGGCCCCCGCATCCGCCGCGCGCCTGATTCTCGCTGATCGCGACTCGGACCTCAGGCCGGATCGCGACCCCGCCAGCTTGCCATCTCACAAGCGGCCGTCCCGCACTCATCGCGGCAGGCACACGACCAGCCGACCATGGCACAATTCTTGCAAGGGAGAAGCCGCGGCAACGACAGGCGATTGACGCGCCTTTCGTTTGGCCAGATCAACCACAAACAAGGGGAGCAAAGATGAGCAAGATCATCGGCATGGACCTGGGGACGACGAACTCCGTGGTCGCCGTCATGGAGGGCGGAGACCCGGTCGTCATCCCGAGCGCGGAGGGAGCACGCACGACCCCCTCCGTGGTGGCCTTCAACAAAGAGGGCGAGCGTCTCGTCGGCCAAGTCGCGAAGAGGCAGGCCGTAACGAACCCGCTCAACACCGTGGCGTCCATCAAGCGCTTCATGGGACGCAAACGGTCGGAGGTCGGCGAGGAGATGTCGCTCGTCAACTACGAGCTCGAGGGCGACAGCCAGGACCGCGTACAGATCAAGCTCCCGCACGCGGGCAAGAGCTTCACGCCGCCGGAGATTTCGGCGATGGTGCTCCAGAAGATGAAGCAGACGGCCGAGGACTACCTCGGGCACGAGGTCACGCAAGCCGTGATCACGGTCCCCGCCTACTTCAACGACGCCCAGCGGCAGGCCACCAAGGACGCCGGAAAAGTTGCCGGTCTCACCGTCGAGAGGATCATCAACGAGCCGACCGCCGCGGCGCTCGCCTACGGACTCGACAAGAAGGCGGACGAGAAGATCGCCGTGTTCGATCTCGGCGGCGGCACCTACGACATCTCGATTCTCGAGCTGGGCGACGGCGTATTCGAGGTGAAAGCGACCAACGGCGACACGCACCTGGGCGGAGACGACTTCGACAAGCGCATCATCGACTGGCTGGTCGAGGAGTTCAAGAAGCAGCAGACGATCGACCTCTCGACCGACCCGATGGCGTTGCAGCGCCTCAAGGAGGCCGGGGAGAAGGCCAAGATCGAGCTCAGCTCGACGATGCAGACCGACGTCAACCTTCCATTCATCACTGCCGACCAGACCGGACCGAAGCACCTCAATCTGGTGCTCACGCGGGCGAAGTTCGAGCAGCTCGTGGACGACCTCATCAAGCGGACGATCGCGCCGATGGAGAGGGCGCTCCGCGACGCGGGACTGTCGGTGGACGACATCGACGAAGTGATCCTCGTCGGCGGCTCGACCCGCATCCCGAAGATCCAGGAAGTCGTCAAGGACTTCTTCAAGCAGGATCCGCACAAGGGGGTGAATCCGGACGAGGTCGTGGGGATCGGCGCCGCGATCCAGGGCGGAGTGCTGGGCGGCGAAGTGAAGGATGTCCTGCTGCTCGACGTGACGCCGCTCTCGCTCGGGATCGAGACCCTGGGCGGCGTGATGACGTCGCTCATCGAGCGGAACACCACCATACCCACGAAGAAGTCGGAGATCTTCTCGACGGCCGAGGACAACCAGAACACCGTCGATATCCACGTGTTGCAGGGCGAGCGAAAGATGGCCGCCGACAACAAGACGATCGGACGTTTCCAGCTCAGAGGCATCCCGCCGGCCCCGCGAGGTGTCCCACAAGTCGAGGTAGCCTTCGACATCGATGCGAACGGCATCCTCCACGTGAGCGCCAAGGACAAGGCCACCGGGAAAGAGCAGAAGATCCGCATCGAGGCATCTTCCGGGATATCCGACGCCGAGATCGAGCGGATGGTCCGGGATGCGGAGTCGCATGCGGCGGATGACCAGGAGCGGCGCGAGTCCGTCGAAGCGCGCAACAGGCTGGATTCGCTAATCTACCAGACCGAGAAGAATCTCGAGGACTGGAAGGATTCGCTCGACGATGACGGCAAAGCGGCGATCGAGGGAGCGCTGGAGCGGGGGCGCGCGGCTCTGGAGCAGGACGACAACGAGGAGATCGTGGCGGCCGCCAACTCGATCCAGGAGACCGTGAGTGCGGCAGCGCAGAAGATCTACGCCGCGGCCGGCATGGGCGATAGCGATGGCGGGGGCTTCGCGGAAGAGGCCGACGGAGATAGCGACGGAGTCGCGGAAGAGGAGGACGAGCCCGCCGAAGAGCAGTTCGTGGAGGCGGACTACGAGATCGTCGACGACTCCGATGGAAAGGAATCGGCGTAGGACTGTACACTAGGCAGTCGGTGGAGGCTGAACGTTCAGCCTCTGCCGCAACGCCATAGGCTGAAGCATAGGACAGCACAACTCGACGGAGGAGATGAGGATGAGTGATTCGTTTCGGGCCCGGGTCAAAGTTCTTGTCGGCACGGCCATCGCCGTAGCCTTCGGACTGGGGCTGGCGTCCGCGTTCAATCTCGCGCCGGTTTCGGTTGCGGCGGACAGCTCGCGGAGGTCGGTGTGGCCGGATGGCACGCCGGGCGACGCCAGGACCAACATGGAAACGGGCTTCGCCGACGTGGCCGCGCGGGTCGCCCCGGCTGTCGTGACCGTGTACTCGGCGGGGGAACGGCAGCGGCAACGCTTCCAGCTGCCCCCCGGCTTCGGAGACAGATTCGGCCTTCCCTCCGACGAAAACGAAGAGGGGAACACGCAAACGCAGTTCGCAAGCTGGACCGGAGCCGGATTCATCATCTCGGATGATGGCTATGTGGTGACCAACAACCACGTCGTCGCGGGCGCCGAGCGAATCGACATTCAGCTCTCCGACGGCCAGCGCTTTCACGATGCGGAGCTGGTCGGCAGGGATCCACAGACGGATGTCGCTCTGCTCAAGGTCGACGCGACGGAGCTGACCGCCTTGCCGATCGGTTCCAGCGACGAGACGAGGGTTGGCGAGTGGGTGCTTGCGATCGGCAGTCCCGGCTTCAGCGGCGTGCCGGTCGGGGAGCTCAACACCACCGTCACCTCCGGCATCGTCTCCGCCAAGGGGCGAACCGTCAACATCTTGCGCGATTCCCAGCGGAACCCGTTGGCGATCGAGGACTTCATCCAGACGGATGCGGCCATCAACCGGGGCAACTCCGGCGGCCCGCTCGTGAACGCGGCAGGCGAGGTGATCGGAATCAACACCGCTATCCTCTCCACGACAGGCGCCTATCAGGGCTACGGCTTTGCGGTGCCGATCGAACTGGCGCGCGAGGTGGTCGACGATCTTATCGAGTTCGGCGAGGTCCGGCGGGCCTTGATCGGCGTGGCGATAACCGATGTGAATGCCGCGGATGCCGAGTTCTACCAGCTGGACCGAGTGGAAGGGGCCTTGGTTCAGAACTTCTCGCTCGAGAACAGCCCCGCTCGGGAAGGCGGGTTGCTGGAGGGCGACGTGATCACCGGGGCGGCTGGCCAGCCGGTCGCGGATGTGTCCGAGTTGCAGCGTCGAATACGCGCGTTCGACCCTGGCGAGAGCGTGACTCTGGACATAGTGCGCCGGGCCACTCTCGAGGCGGCACAGGTACGGATCAAGTTGGTGGCGGCTGGCCAGCCGCCGCCGGCAGAACCCTTGCGGCGTACCGAGTCCAGCGGCGATTGGGATGCGCTGGGGCTCGAAGTCAGAGAGTACGGAGATCTCACGCCCGCAGAGCGACGACAGCTGGGGTTGAGCCGGTCCGATGCCGACAGCGGCGTGGTCATCGTTGGCGGGGATATGCGCGGCGCGGTCGCTAGGCAGGTTGGAGCCGTGCCGGCTGGACGCATCATATTCGACATCAACGGCGAACAAGTTGCCTCTCGCGAGGACTACGACCGTCTGGTCAACCAGCTGGGGCCGGGAGAGGTCGCAAGCTTGCGCTACTCGTTGCCGGGCGATGGATGGAGCTCCACCGTGAGCGTCGTGATCCCGGAGAACTGACCGGTTCGACCGGCGTTTGGCGGTCCCCCGGGAGGTCTAGCGATCCTCCGGGGAAGCCATCCGCAGCGAGATGGTCCGTGGCAGGCTCGACTTGGCCGCCTCCGGGGCCGCCTGGTTTACGCGCCGGGAGAGCCTGGCTGCCCCGCGACGGCTTAGCCCTCCTCCGGCGTACCGTTGCGCGATCCTCCCGAATGCCGTGCAATCCCTGGAAGATGCCGTGCAATCCTGGGAGCGGAGGGATGTTTCTCGGGAGTCCCTGGCGACCCTGCACATTGACTCGATCCCCACGCGCGTTTGCCCGTGCGCTCATCAACCCCCGTTGCGATAACTTGTCTGTGGATGGCAGGCTGAGCGCGTTCTCGGCCCGGCCTTCGATCAACCCTGGAGACGCACCGCAGCGAGCGCGAAAGTGGCGGAATTGGCAGACGCGCCAGCCTTAGGAGCTGGTGGCCCGATGGCCGTGGGGGTTCGAGTCCCCCCTTTCGCATAGGCCGCATCTTGATGAGAGACTGCCCTTGAACACGACGCGCAAGGAAGCCGCCGAAATGTTTGACTTCGCAATTGAAGGCGATCACGACTACCAGCGCCGTATCGACGTCAGTGTCGCGGCCGAGGATGTGGCCGCCGTGCGCCGCAAGGAAGCGGCCAAGGTCAGGAAGACCGTTCGCATCAAGGGATTCCGAAAGGGGAAAGTTCCCGTCAGAATGGTCGAAGAGCGTTACGGGCCGGCCATTGACGAGCGGATGATCAAGGCGCTTGTGAACCAAGCGTTTCGTGCGGTAGTGCGGCAGCACGAGCTGTCGACCATAGGCGAGCCGGTTGTGAGCAATCTCCACTACCGGCCCGGCGAACCGCTCGCTTTTCGCATCGATGTCGAGGTCATTCCCAAGATCAAGCTCGAACGGACCGGCGGCTTCCGCGTGTCGCGCCCGAAGATCGAGGTGAGCGAAGCTGACGCCGACAAGATGATCGAGGGGATCAGGGAGGAGCGCGCTGTCCTCGAACCTGTCGAGCGCGCGCCGCAGTCCGGCGACGTGGTGTCCGTGGTCATCCGCCAAACCGGTGGTGACGGGGCGGCCGCGGAGGGGAAGCCGTATCGCTTCGAAGTTGGCGCCGGGCACGCGATTCCCGCGGTCGAAGAGGCGATCCTTTCGCTGGCGCCGGAAGAGGAGGGGGCCTTCGACATAGCCTACCCGGACGACTTCGGGTCGAACGAACTTGCCGGAACCACCCGTTCGCTGAACATCCGCCTGGAGAGCGTACACGCCAAGCTGCTGCCGGAGGCGAACGATGACTTCGCGAAGCAGGTTGGAGACTACGCCACCTTGGCCGAGCTGCGCGCCGTCGTCAAGGAGGGGCTGCAGGCGCGGGCGAAACAGGAGACCGATCGGAAGGTCGGCGAGCAGTTGGTGGACGCCGTCATCGAAGCAAATGCCTTCGAGGTGCCGCCGAGTCTGGTTTCACATTATCTTGACAGGGTTATCGACACCCCCGACGGGGGCGACCCGGCGCAGGTCGAGGAGGCCCGCAAGTCGGCGGAACCCGCGATCACTCGCCAAGTCAAGCGCGACTTGGTCCTCGAGAGCATCATAGACGAGCAGAAGCTCAAGCTGTCGGACCAGGAATTTGACGCGCGGTTGTCGGAGCTGGGGAAGAATAGGGGAAAGAGCCTAGTGGAAGTGCGCCGTGCGCTCGTCAAGGACAAGCGGCTCAATTCGCTCCGCCACAGCTTTGCCGTCGACAGGGCTCTACAGTTTCTGAGAGACAACTCTAAAACGGCGTGACTTCCTTTCGGATGTCCGCCCTTTGTTCCGGCGCGGTCCGTTGTACCAAGCGCCGTCAGTCGTTCCAAGGACTGTCGGCTGTTCCAAGCATCGTCGGTTCTTTCCGGCCGTCCTTCTCGAGGGCGCTGGTTCGGACATTATGACAGCAACCACTTGAAGGGGGCAGAATCCAGAGCATGGCGATATACGCACCATACGTAATTGAGCGGTCGAACCGGGGAGAGCGGAGTTACGACATCTTCTCGCGGCTGCTGATGGACCGGATCATCTTCCTGGGGGCGCCGATCACCGACGAAGTGGCGAACATCATTATCGCTCAGCTTCTCTTCCTCGAGGCGGACAATTCGGAGCGCGAGATCAGCATCTATCTCAACTGTCCGGGGGGACACGTCCAGGCCGGTTTGGCCATCTACGACACGATGCAGTACCTCAACGCCCCCGTGGCCACGATCTGCATGGGCATGGCGGCTTCGATGGGAGCATTTCTGCTTGCGGCGGGTACGCCAGAAAAACGGTGTTCGCTGCCCAATGCGCGAATCATGATCCACCAGCCTTCGGGCGGCTCTTATGGAACCGCGGCGGACATCGAGATCCAGGCCAAGGAGATTCTCAATGCCCGAGAGCGGCTCAATCGGATTCTAGCGCACCATACGGGCCAAGATCTTGCGCGGATCGAAGAGGATGTCGATCGTGACCGGTTCATGTCCCCCGAGGAAGCGGTGGAGTACGGGATCATAGACAACGTGCTGGTGCGGGAGTCCGAGGAAGAATCCGAGTCCGGCGGGCAGCCGGTGCAAGTCGTCGAAGACTAGCTCCGGGGCAGGAGGTAACGGCGAAGTGCAGGGCGAGAAGCAGCTGCGTTGCTCATTCTGCGGAAAGTCCAAGGAGGCGGTCCAAAAGTTCATCTCCGGGCCGAACGTATACATCTGCAACGAGTGCATAGCGCTCTGTAACGATATTCTCGCAGATGACGAGGAGACCGCACAGCCGGACGGTTTCTCGGATGTTCCGACGCCGGCGGAAATCAAGGCCACGCTAGACCAGTACGTGATCGGGCAGGAGATGGCCAAGAAGTCGCTCTCCGTGGCCGTCTACAACCATTACAAGAGGATAAACCACCGCGGCCTCGTCGATGATGTCGAGATCGAGAAGTCGAACATCCTTCTCCTGGGGCCGACGGGGGTCGGGAAGACGCTCCTCGCCCAGACTCTCGCGCGCATCCTTCAGGTCCCGTTCACGATAGCCGATGCCACGACGCTTACCGAAGCGGGGTACGTCGGAGATGATGTCGAGAATGTCCTCGTTCGGCTCCTTCAGGCGTGCGAGTACGATCTGGCCGACTGCGAGCGCGGCATCGTGTACATCGACGAGATCGACAAGATCGCGCGAAAGGCGGACAACCCGTCGATCACGCGGGACGTCTCCGGAGAGGGAGTGCAGCAGGCGCTGCTCAAGATCCTCGAAGGAACGGTGGCTTCGGTACCCCCGCAGGGTGGCCGGAAACACCCGCAGCAAGAGTACATCCAGATCGATACCCGGAACATCTTGTTCATTGGCGGGGGCGCCTTCGACGGCCTGGAGCATGTAATCCGGGAGAGGCAGGGAAAGCGGCGGATCGGTTTTCGAGATGAAGGCCCGAAGCCCGCGTCAGTCGGCGACGAGGACAACATCTTCGCGCATGTGGAGCCGGAGGACCTGCTTGGTTACGGTCTCATCCCGGAGCTGGTCGGGCGGCTGCCGGTGCTGGTCGCGCTGCACGATCTGGACGAAGATGCGCTGGCGGAAATCTTGCAGCGGCCCAAGAACGCGCTTCTCAAGCAGTACGCGAAGATGTGCGAGCTGGAGGGGGCGGGGCTCACGGTCGAACCCGCCGCGGTGCGGGCGATCGTGCGACGGACTATCGAGCGGGGCACGGGAGCGCGAGGTTTGCGGGCGGTGCTCGAGTCCATCATGCTCGACATCATGTTCGACCTGCCCGACCGGGACGATGTTCGCGAGGTGGTGATAACGCGCGAGACGGTGGAGGAGGGGATGCAGCCTCTGCTCATCCTGGAACCGTCCGCGACGCGCAAAGAAGCGTAGGTAGCTGGCCGGGCTCGGTCTCCCGTCCGCTTCAACCGATCCCGGAAGCGATCTTGTTCGCCGAGACCAGTCGCCGCCGCCCGGTTCGGGCGGCGACAGCCGAATTCGTCGGAGCCGCCGCGACTCCCGGCAGCGGGGCTCCCTGCGATCTGCCGCAGGTCGCTATCGCGGGCCGCTCCAACGTAGGCAAGTCGTCGCTGATAAACCGGCTCGCGGGGCAGAAGCGTCTTGCCCGGACTTCGAAGCAGCCGGGCCGTACGCAGCAAATCAACTTCTATTTGGTCGACAAACGGTTTCTTCTGGCCGATTTGCCCGGCTACGGATTCGCGCGGGTGCCCGACTCGGTCAGGACCATGTGGCGGCGCTTGATCAGCGCCTACCTGGGGCGGACGGCGCAGCTGCTGGGCGTCGTGCTGCTGATCGACGCGCGGCGGGGGGTCGGACCGGAAGACTTTCGGATGATCAAGCAGTTGGAGGAGTCGGGCACTCCGGCGCTCTTCGCCCTCACCAAGATGGACAAGCTCAGCCGGTCGAAGGGGCGAAGAGCATCGGAGGATCTCCGCGAAGCCTTGGAGCTGGAGCCGAGCCAGATGGTGGAGACCTCCGCGCGAACCGGAGCCGGTGTCGGCACTCTGTTCGAGAGCATCGACGCTCTGGTCGGCGGCAGGCCGTAGCAGGCGGGCGATCCCGCCGTCGGGGGCCGGGCGATCCCGCCGTCAGGGGTCGGCAAGTCGGCCTGGACCGAGCGGCGACGACCCCGCCGAACCGAGGCAGCGACTCTACTCGGGACGGCTTCTCCGCGGCGGTTTCACATCATCCGCCGGGGTCCGGGCCGCCGCCCTCGGGGCCACCGATGCCTCGGGGCCGCCTCTCCGCGCCGGCCTCGCCTCGCCGGTACCGCTGCCGGAGGAGTCGGTGATGTCTATCTCCACCGCCGTGCCGCCCCCGAGACCCTCTCCCGGCGGAAGCCCGCGGGTCGCGGCTCTATAGGCCTCGAACTCGCGCTTCAGATCTTCCATGTCCACCTTGAGTTCGACCAGCGTGCGGAACACGAGCTCCATTTGCGGGGACCTCGGGAAGCCGTCTGCACGGAGCGCAAGCTGCGGCGTTTCGTTCGGACGCACCGGCAGTAGACTGCCGCTCCCGGAGCGTATCTCCGCCGGGATGTCTTCGGGTTGGATGACGGCGCCGGGCGCGAGCACGACCATCGACTCGATCAGATTCCGGAGCTCGCGAACATTGCCGGGCCAGCCGTACTTCATCAGGATGTCGAGCGCGGCGGGGGCCAAGCCGCGGAAGCCGCGGTCGTGCTCGCGCCCGAACTCCGCGATGAAGTGGCGGACGAGGAGCGGGATGTCGCGGCGGCGCTCGCGGAGCGGCGGGACATCTACATGGAGCACGTTGAGCCTGTAGTACAGGTCGCGGCGAAACTCGCCGGCTTCTACGGCCGCCCGCAGGTCGCGGTTGGTGGCGGCAACCACCCGTACGGAGACGCGGATCTCCCGGTCTCCCCCGACGCGCATGAACCGGTGGCTCTCGAGAACCCGGAGGAGCCTTGTCTGAGTCGCCAGGGGCATCTCGGCGATCTCGTCAAGCAGCAGTGTCCCGCCGTCCGCGAGCTCGAACATCCCTTGCCGCCGCGATGTCGCGCCCGTAAACGAACCTTTCTCGTGGCCGAACAGCTCCGACTCCAGGAGGGACTCGGGCAGCGCGGCACAGTTGACCGCTATGAAGGATCGCGTCCGGCGGGACGACAGCCCGTGGAGAGCTCGCGCGACCAACTCCTTGCCTGTCCCGCTTTCTCCGGTCACGAGCACCGTGCTAATGACCGGAGAGATCATCTGGATGCGCCCAAGCATCTCGTGGATCACATCGGCGTTGCCGATGATTCCCGTTCGGCGTTGAAGATCGTACCGGTCGAGCTGCGTTTGGAGGACGACCCGAGCCTCCTCCGGATCGACGGGCAGCGAGAGCGCTTTGTCGAGATCGTGCGCCGACGCCAGCCTACGGCGATGGGATGCGCCCTTGTCTTCCGTGAACGCGATGACGGGCGGACGCGGGATCTCGGTCTCGAACAGGCCGCGCATCTCCACCGCGCGCGGTTCGCCGGGAGCGCCGGTGAGGACGAGCGCTCGCTCGCTCGCACCCGCCATGCGCCGCTGAATATCTTCGGCCGTGGCTACCAGCTCCACTTCGTGGCCATCGGCTTCGATCGCGGCGCGAAGCGCCAGCGCACCTTCCAGCAGGTGTTCGTCAACGAAAACGCGCGCCATCAGTCACCGGTTCCAGCTGTGCATTCCCCGCTTGCGCCTTGCCCGGGACAGCAAGGCATGGCGGGTGCGGCTCCGGCGCTCTCCGGCACGTCGCCGCCAGCGCGGCCAGAGGGGCCGTCCGAAGGATCGTCGCCGTCGCGCGCGGCTCCCGGATCGTCAGAGGCGTGGCCGGTGTGGCCCCGGAGCAGATCGGCCGCGTGATCGACCAGCGTTTCCAGCACCACGGTTCCGTCGGCAACGCCGCCGGGGCTGCCAGGCAGATTCACGATCAGAGTATTGCCGCGCACTCCGGCCACGCCTCTGCCGAGAGCGGCGTACGGGGTGGAGCCGGCGCCCGCCCTACGCAGCGCTTCGGCGATGCCGGGCGCCTCGCGCTCCAGAACGACTCGCGTCGCTTCCGGCGTCACATCGCGCGCGGCGAGGCCGGTACCGCCCGTCGTAATCACGCAGTCGACACGACCCTCATCGCACCACTCCAGCAACCGGGTCACGATCGCCACGCTCTCGTCGGGCACGGCCTCCGCGGCGTGGAGCAGGTAGCCGCGCTCGGCCACCCAGGCCTTGAGGCGATCCCCCGAAGCGTCTTGGCGGGCGCCGGCGCAAACGCCGTCGGAGACGGTGAGCAGCGCGACACGGGTCGCCGTCCTCGTCATCGCCTGAGCGAACCTTCGGTGTAGAAGGGGGGAGCCACGACTTCGCCCGCGATCTCACGGCCGCGCACTACGACGGAGACAGCCGCGCCCAGACCCGCGGCAGTCGGCAGGTAGGCGGTTGCGATTCCATGGCCCAGAGACGGGCTGACCGTACCGCTGCGCACGACGCCCGACTCCTCGCCCTGGAAGCGCACGGGATATCCCGGCCTCGGAAAGCCGCGCTCCAGCAGCTTGATGCAGCGAAGCCGCCGTTCGAGGCCGGCCGCCCTCTGGGCAGCCAGGGAGGCCGCGCCGATAAAGTCGCCCTTGCCCAACTTCACCAGCCAGCCGAGGCCCGCCTCGAGCGCGGTCGTCTCGGCATCGACATCGCTGCCGTACAGGGCGTACCCCATCTCGAGCCGGAGCGAATCCCGCGATCCGAGGCCGGCCGGCGCCGCGCCGGCGCCTTGCAAGGCTCGCCACGCCTCGACGGCGGATGAAGGGTGCAGATACAGCTCGAAGCCGTCTTCCCCCGTATATCCGGTGCGGCTGATCATGCACGGTGCCCCGGCAACCTCGTCTTCCACGAAGCTGTAGTAGCCGATTGCGTCCAGCGAACAGCCGGCGATGCCCGCAAGCATGGGCACGGCTTCGGGTCCCTGCAGCGCAATGAGCGCAACCTCGTCGCTCTCGTCCGTCAATTCGACTCGAAAGTCCCCGGCCAAGGCCAACAGATGGCGCCAGTCCTTCGACAGATTCGCTGCGTTCACCACCAGACGGAAGTCATCGCCGCCCATCCGGTACACCAGGAGGTCGTCCACTACCCCGCCGTCTTCGTAACACATCACGCTGTACTGGGCGTCGCCCTCCCCCAATACCGCCGGGTCGTTCGTCGTCACGCGAGAAACGAAGGCCAGAGCATCCTCGCCACGAACGCGGAACTCCCCCATGTGCGATACGTCGAAGAGACCCGCGCTCTCCCGGACGGCGTGGTGCTCCGCCCGGATTCCGGTCGGGTACTGCACCGGCATCGCGTACCCGGCAAAGGGGACGATCCGGGCTCCCAGCCGTACATGTTCGTCGTGCAGAACCGTCTTCTTCAGTTCGTTCACTGTGTCGTCTTCCCTTCTGCAACAGAAAGATGCCCGCCGGACAGCCTAGAGGACTGGAGCAGCGAGCGGGGGACAGTCCCTCTGCCAATATCCACCACCGAACGACAGGCCGTACAGCCAAGCGGGCCGGACCAGCGGCGGCGGAGCCAAGGAGGCGCCCGGGGCGTCCGCCAGATTCCTTCCTTGTCGCCGTCCGCCTGCCTGGATGACGCGGGGCGCGGTCTCCGTAACCAAGGGCCGCCGGGGCGTCCGCCAGATTCCTTCCTTGTCAGCTCATCAGCATCGCCAAGAGCGCTTTCTGCACATGGAGCCGGTTCTCCGCTTCGTCCCACACCCGCGAAGCCGCGCCATCTATTACGCTGGCAGTCACCTCTTCGCCACGGTGCGCCGGGAGACAGTGCAGAAAAATCGCCTCCCCGGCAGCCCGCGCCATGATGTCGTCGTCGACGCAGTAGCCGGCGAAAGCCCTGGAGCGCTCGGCAGCCTCCTCCTCCTGTCCCATCGAAGCCCAGACGTCGGTCGTGACTACATGAGCCCCCTCCGCGGCCTTCGCAGGCGCCCGAAAGAGCTCGACCGACGTTGCAGCCTCCGCGGCCGAAAGGACCGCGGGGTCAGGATCGTATCCTTCGGGACACGCCAAACGGAGGCCGAATCCCAACCGGGCGGCGGCGTTCAGCCACGAGTTGGCCATGTTGTTTCCATCGCCTATCCACGCCACGACCAGCCCTCGCAGCTCGGCCCCGAACTCCTCCCGCACGGTCTGCAGATCCGCCATAACCTGGCACGGGTGCAAGAGATCCGTGAGGCCGTTGACAACGGGAACGGAGCCATGCCGCGCCAACGCCTCGACATCCGCCTGGGCGAAAGTGCGAATCATTATCCCGTGGACATAACGAGACATGACCCGGGCCGTGTCGGCGAGAGGCTCCCCTCGCCCGATCTGGATGTCCCGGTCCGAGAGAAAGAGGGCTTGCCCGCCAAGCTGGTACGCGCCGGCTTCGAACGAGACGCGCGTGCGCGTCGAGCTCTTCGTGAAGACCATCGCGAGCGTCTTGCCTTCGAGGGGACGGCCCAGCGCGCCGGGATCTCGCTTCAGACGGCCAGCCAGATCAAGAAGTTCGCACAGACGGCCCCGCGACCAGTCGGCAATGGACAGGAAGTGTCGAGTTCGATCCATGGGAGTCTCCACCGGTGCGGAATATTCGTTACGTCACCGGCTTTCGGGAACAATCAGAGAATGTAGCGCCTCAAGTCCTCATCGCCGGCGATCTCGGCGAGCTGCGCTTGCACGAACGCCTTGTCAATCGCGATCGCCTCGTCGCCGCCCTCGTCGGGCAGATTGAACAGTATCTCCTCGAGGAGGGTGCTGAGCACCGTGTGAAGCCGGCGCGCACCGATGTTCTCGGTCTGCTCGTTCACATGAATCGCGAGACGGGCTATCTCCTGGATCGCGCCAGGGGTGAAGCTGAGCCGGGCGGACTCGGTATCGACGAGCGCCTTGTACTGGCTCAGCAACGCATATCGCGGCTCCTGAAGAATCCGGGCGAACGCTTCGGCATCGAGAGTCTCGAGCTCCACCCTTATCGGGAACCGGCCCTGGAGCTCGGGGATCAAGTCCGACGGCTTCGAGATGTGGAACGCTCCAGCGGCTATAAAGAGGATGTGATCCGTGCGAACCATTCCATGCCGCGTTTTGACGGTGGACCCTTCGACGATGGGAAGCAGGTCGCGCTGCACTCCTTCGCGCGAAACGTCCGGTCCCGCGCCTCTCTGCCTGCCGGCCACCTTGTCGATCTCGTCGAGGAAGACGATCCCCATGTTCTCGGTCCGACGGATGGCCTTCTCGGTCACCGTCTCCATGTCCACGAGCTTCGCGAGTTCCTCGGAGCGGAGAATCCGCCTGGCTTCGCGCACGGCGACTTGGCGGCGCTTCGTCTTCTGCGGGAGCATGCCTTTCAGCGCCTCTCCGACATTGAGGTCGAGTCCCTCCATTCCCCCGCCGACTCCGAACATCTTGACCGAACTCTCCCTGACCTCGATCTCCACCTCTCGCTCGTCAAGCGCCCCGTTGCGGAGCAGCGAGCGGAGAGTTTCCCGCGTGCGCTGGTTGGCTTGGCCCGAGGACCCTCGAGACTGCGTCTCGGAAGTCTGCCCCGTGAGCGACACCACGAACTGCCGGGACTCGGCCTCTTTCGCCGGTTTCGCGCCCACTGGCGGGAGGAGACAGTCGAGCAGCCGCTCTTCCACCCGCCGTTCCGCGGTTTCGCCGTGCCGCGCCTCTTCCTCCTTGCGAATGACCCTGATGGCCACCTCGACCAAATCGCGGATCATCGACTCGACGTCGCGGCCCACATAGCCGACTTCGGTGAACTTCGAGGCTTCGACCTTGACGAAGGGAGCGCCGGCGAGCCGCGACAGCCGACGGGCGATCTCGGTCTTCCCTACGCCGGTCGGTCCGATCAGGATGATGTTGTTCGGGAGAATCTCCTCGCGCATTCCCCGGGGAACGTTCCGCCGCCGCCACCGGTTGCGGAGGGCGATCGCCACCGCCTTCTTGGCCGCTTTCTGTCCGATGATGTACCGGTCCAGCTCCTCCACGATCTGGCGCGGTGTCATGGCCGCCGCGAATTCGGCGCCTTGCGGCTCCGGCGCGGCGCCGTCCTCCTGGAGCGTCGCCGGAACGTGTCCATGCTCGGTCATGCCTTGCCTGCCGTGTCGTTTTCGCCGGGTAGTTCGAGAAGCGTGATCTCGTGATTGGTGTACACGCAGATCTCCGATGCGATCTCCAGAGCGCGCCGCGCCACTTTGCCGGACCCCAGCTCCGTGTGACGCGAAAGCGCGCGGGCCGCCGCGAGGGCGTAGGGGCCGCCGGAACCGAGCGCGAGGATTCCGTCGTCGGGTTCGATAACTTCGCCCGTGCCGGCGATCAGCAAACTGCTCTCCCTGTCGGCAACCGCGAGGAGGGCCTCCAGCCTCCTAAGATACCTGTCGCCGCGCCACTCTTTGGCCAGCTCCACGGCGGCGCGGGCAAGGTTGCGCGGAGAGCGCTCGAGCTGCTTCTCGAACTTCTCGAACAGCGTGAGAGCATCGGCGATCCCGCCCGCGAAGCCGGCGAGAATGCTCCCTTCTCGCATGGTGCGCAACTTCGTCGCCTTCGCCTTGACCACTGTTTCGCCCATCGTCACCTGTCCGTCGCCGGCCATCGCGACGCCTCCGGCGTCGCGCACGCAGACGATCGTCGTGCCCCTCAAGCTTTTCTTCATCTCCGGCCTCCGCTCATCACCCGCCTCCGCGCGGATGCGTGCGGGCGTGCACCCGCTTGAGCCGCTCCACCGACGTGTGCGTATAGATGCGCGTCGTGCTGAGGCTGGCATGGCCCAGCATCTCCTTCACCGAAACTAGGTCGGCGCCGCGGTCGAGCAGGTGAGTCGCGAACGAATGGCGCAACGAATGAGCCGTGAGCCGCTCTCCGTCCGCCACCGTGGCCAGCTGTGCGGTGACGTCGCGCTGAATCTGGCGCGTCGAGAGACGGGTACCCCTCCGCGAGAGGAAGGCGGCAGGCGATGCGCCTGGTGGCCGGGCGGCAAAGTAGCGGCCAAGCGCGGCGGCGGCGGGTCGGCCAAGCGGCACCAGGCGCTCCTTTCTGCCCTTGCCCATCGTCCGGATCTCGCCCCTGTCCAAGTCGACGCCCGACGCATCCAGAGCATGAGCCTCGGCGACCCGCAACCCGCTGGAGTACAACAGTTCCAGTAGAGCCCAGCGCCGCAGGGCAAGGACAGTTCCGTCTCGCACCGCGGCGTCGCCTGCCGAGTCGAGCAACTCCCGGACTCGCTCCTCGCTAAGGAAGGACGGCAGTCCGGACCGGCGGCGGGGCGTCCGGACGAGCCGGGCCGGGCTGGCCGCGACCCTCTCCGTGTCCTGGAGGAAGGCGAAGAAGGAACGGACGGCCGCAACCTTGCGCCCGATCGAGGATCGTCCGGTCCCCCTGGTCTCCAGCTCCGCCATGAAGGAGCGTATCGAAACGCGGTCCACATACAGCCGGCCGCTCTCGTCCGGCCCTTCGTACGCTTGCAAGAAGGCGCTGAACTGCCCCAGGTCTCGCCGGTAGGCGGCAACGGTATTGGGCGACAGGCGGCGCTCGGACTGGGCATGACGAAGGAAGTCGTCGATCCACTCCGGTCGTATCCGCACCCGAGATCCGGCGGATGCCGGGGACCCGGCGGCCACCGCGTTCGGGATCATCGGCCAGCGGACTTCTTTCGGGGAGCCTTCTTGCGGCTGCGCGCAGGCTTCCCCTTCTTGCCGCCCGAGGCAGCGCGTTGTTTGCGCATTCGCAGCAGGTCGACGGCCATCGGGACGGTGACGTCGCCGGGGGCAGCCCCCTTCGGCAAAGACGCGTTTATTCCGTCGTGCTTCACGTATGGACCGTACCGGCCCTTGTACAGCAGTATCGGTCGACCGTCGTCAGGGTGGCTTCCGACCGTGGCTAGCGGCTCGACCGACGCTCTGCCCCGTCCGCGCTTCGGGCGGGCGAGCAGCGCGAGGGCGCGCTCCAGGGTGATGTTCAGCAGATCGTCGCCGGCTTCGAGCGAGCGAAAGTCTTTCTTGTGCACGACATAAGGGCCGTAGCGGCCGATTCCGACCTTTACCGGCTCTCCGCTATCGGGGTGCGTTCCCAGCGGAGCCGGCATTGCGAGCAGCTTTAGCGCCATCTCCAGCGTCACGCTCTCCGGCGCGAGACCCTTCGGCAGCGAAGTCCGCTGCGGTTTGCCGCTGCCACCCTTCGTCTTGCCGCCGCCACGCTTCGTCTTGCGATCAGGCGCGCTTGCCTCGCCGCGCTGCACATAGGGGCCGAAGCGACCATCCAACAGGTAGATGGTCTCCCCCGATTCCGGATCGGCGCCGAGCTGATGAGGCTCCTCCTTGCGCTTGTTAAGGAGTTCTTGCGCCTCCTCGTCGCTCAGGTCGGCCGGAGCGATGTCCCCCGGCACCGTTGCGGTGAGTCTCTCGCCGTTGCGCTCGAGTTCGAGGTACGGACCGTACCGGCCTATTCGGATCCGGGGCGTCAGATTCCTTAGCTGAACCACTCTGGCTTCGCGCGTGTCGATCTCGGCATTCTTCTTCTCCAGGCGCTCGGCGAGACCGTCGCTGCCGTTGTAGAACGCCGCCAGATACGACCGCCAGTCGACTTTCCCCCCGGCAATCTGGTCGAGGGAATCTTCCATCTCGGAAGTGAATCCCTCGTCCACGAGGTTCGGGAAGTGACCCTCGAGCACTGCCGTGACCGCAAAGGCGATGAAGGTCGGGACAAGCTGCTTCTCGCGGCGAAATGCGTAATCTCGTCGCAGGATAGTGGAGATTATCGAGGCGTACGTGGACGGCCGTCCTATGCCATCGACTTCCAGCTTCTTGACCAGCGAAGCCTCGGAGTAGCGGGCCGGCGGCTTCGTCTCGTGCGATTTGCTCTTCAAGCCTCCGCACGCCACCTCCTGCCCTTCGGCCAAGTCGGGGAGCAGCGCCTCCTGGCTCTCGATCTTCGCGTCCGGGTCGTCCGATCCCTCGACATAGGCCCGGAAGAACCCGGCGAACTCGATCGTCTTCCCGCGGGCCCGAAAGAGTGCGGAGTTGGCTTCGATTCCGGCATTCACGTGCCGTATCCGGGCATCCGCCATCTGGGTAGCGACGGTGCGCTTCCAGATCAGATCGTAGAGGGCCTTCTCCCGGCCCTTGAGGCCGATGTCGTTCGAGGTCGGCATCTGCGTGCCGGCCGGACGAATTGCTTCGTGGGCTTCCTGGGCCGACTTCGATTTGGCCCTGTAACGGCGGGGCTTCGGATGCAGGAAGCTCTTGCCGTACCGGAGTTCCACCCGCTTGCGGATGGCCGAAATGGCACTCTCGGACAGCGTGACCGAATCGGTTCTCATATAGGTGATTCGGCCAGCTTCGTAGAGAGACTGCGCGACCCTCATGGTCTCTCGGGCGGGGAAGTTCAGCTTGCGGTTGGCCTCTTGCTGGAGAGTCGCCGTCGTGAACGGAGGATAGGGGCTCCGTCTACGCTGCTTGACCTCCGCGCTCCGAACCGTGAACGTCGCGTCGGCCAGCTCGGCTACAAGCGCCTCGGCACGGGCCTGGTCCAGGAGAACGACTTCGCGCCCTTGCTTGATCGCGCCCGTCAGTTCGTCGAAGTCGCGTCCGGTAGCGACCCGCACGCCCCCTAGCGACGAAAGCGCAGCGGGGAATTTGACGCCATCGGCCGCCAGCTGCGCGGCAACTCCCCAGTAGGAGCCGCTGCGGAATGCTCGGCGCTCTCGTTCTCTGGCGACAAGGAGACGGACCGCCACCGACTGGACGCGACCCGCGGAAAGACCATTCTTGATCTTCCTGCAGAGCAGGGGAGAGAGACGGTAGCCGACGAGCCGGTCGAGAATCCTCCGCGCCTGCTGCGCTTCGACGCGCGGCAGATCGATGCTCCCTGGAGTTTCCAGCGCGCCGAGCACCGCTTTCCTGGTAATCTCGTTGAAGGTGACCCGGCGAAAGCGCTCTCTGAGCTTCTTCCGGCGCGCGCAAAGCGCTTCGACTATGTGATAGGCGATCGCCTCTCCCTCGCGGTCAGGATCGGTGGCCAGAAGGATAGAATCGGCCTTGCCCGCGGCGGTTCGCAGCTCCTTCAGCACAGGTCTCTTCACATCTATCGTCACATACTCGGGCTCGAACCCCTGTTCGACATCCACGCCCAGTCTGTCCGCCGGCAGATCTCGAACGTGTCCCACGGATGCCTCGACGCGGAATTCATCGCCGAGATACCTCCGCAGTGTGCGAGCCTTCGCGGGCGACTCCACGATTACCAAGTTCATGAGCGGTCCTTCACTCTTCTATTCGCCTTTCGCTCGTCCATTCGCCTGCCACGATTCTACCCGCTTGGCCTCCGACTTCTGTCGTGCCATCATGGGTCGCACTGCCCCGCGCCGCACGCTGCTCCCCGCCACACTTCCTACTCGCTGGCTCCCGCCCGGGAACGCGCCACAGAGCCATCGTGGGCGGATAGCTATGCGATTCTACTCGCGCTCGCTAGCTGGCGAAGACCTCGTACCGCCGCCGCCACCACCTCTTCCGGCTTCCGCCGGTCCGTAAGTACCTGAAGTTCCGCCTCCGCGTACGCACTTTCGCGAGACGCCAACAGCTTGGCCAGAGACGCCTCCGGATCCGCGCCCGCCAGCAGGGGACGACCTCCGGCCGTCCCGGAGCCGCTTTGCAAGCGGAGACGATCAATGGCTGTCGCGGGGGATACGCGCAACCATATGCGGATCCTGCCGGGCGCATCACGCTCTATGTCGTCGCGGGCCATCCACCCTCCTCCAGTCGCAACGACCACATTGGCCGCATCTGCAACCTCCGCCGTGACGACCGCCTCCAGACGCCGGAAGCTACCTTCTCCGCCCGCGCGGAACAGTTTGGAGATCGTTTCGCCGGATACAGATTCGATGCGGCGGTCCAGATCGACGAAGTCGTATCCGAGACGCCGGGCCAAGACCGGGCCGACGGCGCTCTTTCCCGACCCGGAGAGCCCCACCAGCCAAATGCTGCGAGGCGTCCTCGCCGCGTTACCCGGGTTCAAGCGACTATTCTCGGCTTCCGCCTAACCGCGCAAGGTAGCTCTCGACATTCGCACGCATGTCCGAGAGGCTGTCGCCACCGAACTTCTCGATCCAGGCGTCCGCCAGCACGAGGGCCACCATCGCCTCTCCGACGACCGCCGCCGCCGGAACGGCGCACACGTCGCTGCGCTCTCGCACCGCCTTCGCCGGCTCGCCGGTTCGCGTATCCACGCTGTCCAGCGGGCGGCGCAGGGAGCTGAGCGGCTTCATGGCCGCCCGCATCACGACAGCGCCCCCAGTGGTCATGCCGCCCTCGAGCCCGCCCGCATTGTTTCGGCGGCGGCGGTACCCGCCGCTCTCGCGGCGCTCGTCGTCGCGTTCAATTTCGTCATGCACCGCCGACCCGCGGACTTCCGCGGACGCGAAGCCCATCCCGGTCTCGACACCCTTTATCGCGTGAATCGACATGAGCGCCCCCCCGAGTCGGCCGCCCAACCGGGTTTCCCACGTAACATGGCTGCCGAGGCCGACCGGCACACCGCGAGCCACGACCTCGAACACCCCGCCGAGAGAATCGCCGGCGCGGCGCGCAGCATCGATCGCGGCGACCATGGCAGCTTCCGCCCCCGGATCTATGCAACGGACCTGCGAGGCGTCCGCCGCCGCCGTCAGGTCGTCGGGGAGCACATCGGACGCCGCCGCCGAGACAGGCCCGATTCGTACGACATGGCTCTCCACGCGAACCCCGAATTCGCCGAGGAGCCGCTTTGCAACCGCGCCGGCCGCAACTCGCGCGGCAGTTTCGCGCGCGCTGGCTCGTTCCAGGATGTCGCGGGCATCCGTCCTGTCATACTTGAGCATGCCGGCCAGATCCGCATGTCCAGGCCGTGGCAGGTACACGCGGCGCAACACCTGGTCATCATCCTTCTCCGGCGCCGTGACGGCCATCGCGGCCTGCCAGTTCTTGAAGTCCCGGTTGGGAATCCGGATCGCCACTGGCGCTCCGAGCGTCTCCCCGAGCCTGACACCGGCGAATATCTCGCCCGCGTCTCTCTCTATCATCATGCGGCCGCCGCGCCCGTAGCCGCCCTGGCGGCGAGCCAACTCCGAAGCCACGACTCGCGGCTCCAGCGCCAGCCCCGCCGGAATCCCCTCCAGAACGGCGACAACGGCCGGTCCATGAGATTCGCCCGCGGTGGACAGCTTCAGACATCTCAACATTGGCTGGTTCAACCTCCGTGCGGACCGGTTCTCCGGCTGGATCCCAGTCAGGTGGTCCGTGCGTCCGATGGCAAGGGTCGTCACGACCGGGCAAGGTACAGGCCCGTGACGCCAAAGGTCGAATTCTCGCGCCGGGCGGGAGGCGGATACGGCGGGAGAGGCAGCGTCGCGCCGGGCGGTGGATGCGGCGGGAGAGGCACTGTCGGGTGGGGCGGCGGATGTCGCGTGCGGGTCGAAGTCGAATACGCGGCAGATTGAACCGGTTCGCGCACGCGCATGGACAGATATCGTCACGGTGCGCCCCGCCCGATGATGTGCGGCGTGATCAAGATTATGAGATCCTGCTTTACCTCGCGTTCTTTCGTGGTCCGGAACAAGGCCCCGATGAACGGGAGGTGCATCAGACCCGGGATGCCGCTCTCGCTGCGGGTCAACTCGTTGAGCGTGAGGCCTCCGATCACCGCTGTCTCGCCATCTTCCAGCAGTATCGTCGTCTCGCCGACCTGCTTCTCGAACACGAAGCCGACATCCGACGGACCCGCCTTGAGGCCGGAACGTTCGGCAAGCAGTTCGAGGCGGATCTGATTGTTGTTCGTCACATGCGGAACGACTTCTAGGATTACTCCCGTGTCCTCGAACTGAACATTGACCGTAGCCTCTCGCGTCTCGGCTCCCTGTTCCAGCACCCGGAGCGGCGTCCGTTCGCCAACCTGTATGCGCGCCCGCGCGTTGTCCACGACCTGTATCGAAGGGGCCGCCTGCACATCCGATAGTTGGTGCGATTCGAGGGCTTCGATGAACGAAAAGAGGGAAAAGTCCCCAAAGACCACGGTGGTCAGGATCTGGAGCGCTGGAGCGAGCAGACGGCCGTTCGCGTTGGCCAGCGCGGCTATCGCGCTGCCTCCCAGGCTGACGATCGTCTCGTTCGTGGGCCTTGCGAGAGCTCTGTCGGGCAGGCGGTCGCCATCCGTATCGACAAGCTGCGGCGGAGATCTGGCGTCCGGCACCGGAATCACTCTGTTGATCCCCTGCTCGACGATATCGCCGGCCCTGTCCTTCAGATCGTAGACGATCCCGAGCTCCTGCACATCGCTCCGGTCGACGAAGACTATCTTCGCTTCGATCGCCACCTGGGGAAGGCGTCTGTCCAGCTTGGCCACGATCGTGTCCATGCGCGAAACGACGGAGGGCGCATCGGTGACGATCACCGTGTTTGCGCCCGCGAACGAGACGACCTTGCCACGGTCGGGCGTCGCCAGCTGGCGGAGAGTCTCGGCTACCGAGTCCGCGCTCGCGTAGTTGATTCGCATGACGCGCGTCTCGCGGAGCAGCTGGTCGCGCTCGCGCAGATTATCCAGCCTGTCGACTACCAGTATCCCGCTCTCGGTAGTGTGCCACCCAAGGTTCTGCGCTGACAGAATTGCGCTCAGGGCGATGTCCCACTGCTGGTTCCTGATATCGATGCCGCGCACGATCACCGAGGCGATTTCGCCATTCGGGACGATGGAGATGCCGGCGAACTCCGCGAAGCCGGCGAGCACATCGAGCATGCCGGCGCTGTCGTACATGACCGAGATGAGAGGGGGACCCTCTCCGGCGAATCCGGGCAGCGCCATGACTCCGCGCGGCATCGGAGCGCCGCTGGGCAGTTGCGATCCAGACTCGCCCCGCGGACTCCCGCCGTCTTCCGGAATCGCCGCTCCCGGCCACTCTTCCACCGGGCTGCCGAGGGCGCGGAGTTGGCCGACAGAGTTCTTCAGGGGTTCGCCGGCTACCGCCCGGGAAGATTCGGCGGAGGCTGCACGTTCCGCCTTGGCCTCGGTCGACCATCGAGGGAACGACCTCCCTGGATTCTGGAAGGTCACCGTCGCCGCACCCGGCATGTCAGCGACTTGGTAGTCGACTTCTTCGGCCAAGTCGAATACGAGTCGAATGGAGCCGGGCCGAAAGTCGCTCCAGCGCATCCGGATGACCCCACCGCGCCAGATGCCGGTATAGCTGTAGCGACCGAGGCGACTGGCGCCCTCGATGTCGAGGATGAGCCGTGGCGGCGCGCCCAGCATCGAGTGGCGCACCGCGAGGTCGCCGTCGGCCAAGATCGTGATCTCCGTCTTTGCTCCAGCGGAGGCTATGCTCACCTCTTTGATCTCCGCCTTGATCTCCGCTTTGATCTCCCGGGGGCCAGCTTGTCCGGGGGATTCCGCAACTGTGGCCGCCGGGCCGAGCGGTTCCGCCACTGTGCTCGCGGCCGGGCCAAACGGTCTCGTCGCCGTAGCCGGGCTAAACGGTCCCGTCACGGCGAAAGCAAGGAGGCAGCAGGCGATCACGACTTCGTCTTTCCCTGCTTCCGGACTTTCAACACCTCCCGGCGGATGATCCCGAGGGTGGAAACGAGGCCCACTTCGGCCCGGTCGATGCGCGAAACGCGCAGCTCTCCGATGAGGTCATCCTCTCGCACGCGGTACCGGCGGCCGGTCTGCCGGTCGGTCAGGGTCGCTACGCTGCCCCCGATGGGGTTGAAGAGCACGCCGGTGAGAACGAGATCGTCGAGGCGAGGTCCCGCCCGGATTCCGGCCTGGAGCGGCCGGAAGGGGCTGCGCCGGTTACCGACAGGGTATGTGAACGCCTCCCTCGCATACTCGCCCGGGGTTTGCTGCAGCGGCACGGCTCCGGTCGGCTGCTGGGCTACCGCTCTAGTTGGCTGACGGACCACCGCTCTAGCCGGTTGCTGGATCGGCATTCTGGCCGGCGCCTGGGACACGGCCGCGCCCGGAGCGCCAACGAGATTGGTACAGAACAGGCAGAGAACGCCGATCAAGCCATGGGCGCCGAATTTGCTTGCGGCACCGGGTCGATGCGGTCCGGCCAGCGTGGTCGGCGGACTCGCTACCCGGCTCGTACCGGTCTCGCCGACGCCGGAAGCGCGTGTCATCGTCAACGATCCTCCGGCGCTTCGCCCGCTTCAGGCCCCTTGACTCTCGCGGATGCGCTCCCGTCTCCCGCTTCTCCGATACCATGCGGAAGGAGGAACGTTTCCAGAGCGAAGCTCGCGCGGACGAGTTGTCGTCCGGAAGCATCGACCCGCGCCGGCACGACTTCCTCCACTTCGGGACGAACGATTCTCGGCAAGCCGGCTACGCGGGCCAGCAGCTGTCCGATGACGTGGTAGTCTCCCTCTACCTGCATGCCCCACCGCTGCCGCACGAAGTGTCCAGCGGAGTCGGGAACGGGATCGCTGGGGATCGCTTGCAGGAGGTCGAGCCCCAGTAGCCGGGTCTCGTGGCCGATCGATTCGTAGATTGCCGCAACTTCGTCTTCTTCGGGGACAAGCCGTTGGAGCATGGCGAAGCTGCGCGCCCCCGCCTCGAGGTCGTCGCGCAAGCCGGCGAGATCGTGACTGCGGCTTTCGGCGATCGCATTCGCCTGTTCCGCCGCTTCGATGCGCTGCTCGAGCTCCGCGAGTTCGATGCGCCGCGGGTTCCAGACATAGAGGTAGAAGACGACAACGAAGGCTACGAGCAGGACGAAGCACAGCAGCCGGTACTGGCGACGCTGGGCGTGTGCGAGCCGTGGCATGTCAGTCCGGCGTTCCATTAGCGCGTGCCGTGCGCCGGCGCTGGCCGCCCTTGTCGAATCCGACGGTTAGCGCGAAGTCCTGGCGGGCAATCTCGCCGGCATCCAAGCTCTGCTTCTGGCTGCCTGCGATCTTGACGCCGGAGAGGTGTTCGGATGCCTCCAGCGCCTGCGCGAATTCCGTGATGGCGATCGGGCTGGCGGCGACCCCGCGCACTTCGATGCTGACATCGGGCGCGGGCGACAGTTGCCGTATCGAGACCAGCCAAGCCGACTGCGGCAGCGCCCGGCTAAGCTGATCCATGATGCGCGGCCAGACGAACCGGTCGCCGTCCAGTTGCTCGACAAGTGCGACACGTCCCTGTATCTCGGCGACTTGAGCGGCAATGCTGTCGGTTATCGTCCTGATGCCGGCGAGCCGCGCCGAATCCGCGGCCGCTTCTCGCAGCCGCGTCTGGAGTGCGGCGGCCTCCGACCGCTGCGCCAACCAGAGGATGGCCGCAGCCGCCGAGGCGGCGAGCCAGACGGCCAGAAGAAGCGCGAGTCCCGGATCTAAGCCTCTCCCGCGCCCCACCCATCCGAAGCGCCCCGTGCCCGTTGCCGGGAGGGGCCCGCCGCCTCTGGGCCGCCGCGACCCAGGGAGCAGATCCACTTCTATGATCATCGCCAGACCAACATCTTCCCGATCAGCATCTTATAGACAGTTGGGAACCGGTTCCTACACCGACTCTCGAAGGGCTAGGCCTACCGGAAGCATCAGCGCAGGGGCCAGGGCCGGCAGTTCGGCGTGGTCGGCTACGCCTGGACCGACTTCCAACAGTTCGAAGGCGCTGGCGACGCGAGTTTCCAGTCCGAGCCACTCCGCGAGGATCGCCGACAGGCCCTCTATCGCCGCGCCCCCGCCGCACAGGTAAACACGGGCGATCCCCAGCCCGGGATCATCGCTCTCGACCAATGCGCCCGCGCGCTGGATTCCCTTCGCCACGGCGCCCGCGCACTCCATGAGCACCTCCCGCAACATCGGGCCGGCCGCACCGTTCCCGAGAAGCGTCCGGGCCGCGGCTGGCGAGAGATCTCCAGAGCGCTGAAGACCGCGCACCACTTCTCTCGTGCCGAACGCGACATCGCGGACCAGTACGGGGACACCGTCATCCATGACATTCACGGTCGTCCCAGCCGCCCCGATGTCCACTAGCGCCGTGACACCCTCCATGGCATCCGGGTAGTTGGCTTCGAGCGCGTTGCGCAGCGCGAACGTCTCCACGCTTATTGCGGCCGGGGTCAGCCCCGACTGTCGCAGGAGCGAGATGCGGGCCTCGATAAGTTCGGTCTTGGCGACCGCGAGGAGCACCTTCATCCTCGGCGTGTCTTCCATGGGGTCCGTGATCACGAAGTCCATCTGCACATTCGTCATGTCGAATGGCACATGCTGCTCGGCTTCCCACGGGATAACCTCGCGGGCCTCGTCCTCGTCCATTCGGTCCACCTCGATGAGCTTGCAGATCACGTCGCGCCCGCCTACCCCCGTCACGACATCTCGCTGGGCGATCCGCTCCCGCTCGAACATCGATGCGATGGCCTCGGCAACCCGGTCGGGTTGCACGATCTCGCCATCGGGAACCGATCCGTCCTCTAGCGACGTGACCGCGATCTTGGCCAGCCGCGGCGCGCCACCGCGGTAGTCGACTACAGCCACTTTGCCGAAGCCGGCGCCGATATCCAGTCCGAGAACGGTCTTCCTGCCCCGGAAGGCCGGCAGCGGTATCACTTGGCTACTCGAATCGGCCCGGATCGAGCCGCAAGGGCGGAAAGGAGCGCCATTCTCGATCTTCCTGCAGAGGCAGCCATGCGTCCGGCTTCGGCGCGCGTCCACTCGGGCAGCGCCAGGGACAGAATGATCCTCAATTGCGCAGCGGCATGGAGTAGACGATTTGCCGGGACGCGCCCGCGGCGGCGCGGCCAACCGTCTCCGCGATCAGACGGACCGCGCGAACCTGTCCCAGGCTGGCGGACGGGACATCTGTCAACGTCGTGCCGCCGGCCATTCGATACTCGAAGCGCGCCCCCGCAGCCAACGGACTCGCGAACTCCTGCGCGTTGCGACGAATCGATGCGGTCGTGCTCCCGCCGGCGGCGGGGATCGAGTACACCAGCCGGCCGAAGACTCGCACGACAGACCCTCGCGGCGGCACGACTCCAAAGGAGCCGGCCCAGCCGCTCGTGCGGCGGAACCACTTGAGGGAGGCGCTTCTCGAGCGGTCCGCGCCCGACGCGCGACAGGCCGTTCTGGCCGCCACCGACCTGCTCGATGTTGGCGTGAAGGCGTCCGCATATGCGAAGCGCGCCTGGAAGGGCGCGGCGTAAGCGGTGCCTCGCCACAACCGCGGAACGTTGGTGGCCGGAACGGAATCGTACACGAAGATGTCCGCGCGCCCGGAGGAGAGCGTCCTGCACACGACCGCTCGCAGGATATCGACGCGAAGGGCCACAGAGTCGTGGGTTGCAACCAGGAGATCGGCCGGCCCGGCGCCCCGGATTTCGGCGCCCATTCCGTCGATCAGCCCGCGCGTGGTCTGGGCCGCCTGCACAGTGTCATCGGTGCGGAGGTGAAAGCGGCTCTGCCTGAAGAGCAGCACGACAAGCACGCTTCCCAGCAGCGCCGCACCCGTCATGGCGACGAGCATCTCGGCGAGCGTGAAGCCCATGGACTCCCGCAAACCGCCGACGGGCGGACCGCCGGGGGACAAACCGACGCCCCTCGGTGCGCGGCGGGTGCGCCAACGCTCGCGCCAGTCGCAATTCCGCAGACCGCCGCCGGACTGGCGGACGCCCCTCGGTGCACGCCGCAGAGACCAACGCCCGCACCTGCTGCAATCCCGCAAGCTGCCGCCGGACGCACCGTCGTCCGGCTTCATCAGGGCGTCCCCGTGAGCGGCCTGGCCTCCGCGAGGTATGTCTCGAAGCGGACAGTGTCCTTTGCATTGGGCGACACGATCGAGACTCGAATGTGCTTGAGGCGCGGCGCGCGAACTGTGACGATCTGGGAGACCGAGTGCGACCGGCCGCCGACCTGGATCGTGAAGGAGCCGGATCCCGCACTCTGGTAACCTGCGCGCATGACGGCTTCGATGGCGCTACGAGCTGCCAGCGTCCCGTCGGTGTCCCAGGTAGCGCGGCGCAGCTGTATGCCGATCGCTACGACCACGCTCGCGGCCGCCAGCACTCCGATGGAAGCGACCACCACGGCAAACACGACCTCGATCAAGCCAAACCCGGCGCGCGGACCACGCTTCCCCGCAAGCCGCGCACGACGCAGAAGTGGAGTCGGGCCAAGCGAGCTCGCCTCCAACGGCGGCGGCGAAGGTGGAAGCGCCCGACAGCGAAAGTTGAAATGCCGACAGCGAAAGTTGAAATGCCGACGGCGAAGACAGAAAAGCCGGAAGCGCTGCAACCTGACGAAGCCCGGCAGGCGGACGATGCGCACTTGCTCAGACGCGCAGGCGGACTACGCGTACCCGCCCGACGAAGTTGGAAACCAGGCGGATGCCGTGGCGGCCGCGATACAGGTAGATGCTCCCGATCGAACCGTGTCCCCGGGAGTTGTACCTGAGCTTCTGCGGACGAATGCGGATCGAGTCCAGCCGGACGAACCCCGCCCCTCCGAGGTCGACTCGCGACAGTACGCGGCCGCCGCGCAGCGCGACCTCGATGCTCTTTCCGGCGGTCCGAACCTCCGTCGGAGCGTGGTTCGCCACGGCGTGAAGCCGAGCCCTCATCAACTGCGATTCGGCCAGCCGCGCAGCGCGAGTCACGGCAAAGCTGTCGAACGAAGGGGTGGAGACGACTACGGCCGCCGCGATGCCGACGAGCACGACGACGATCAACACTTCAACCAAGCTATAGCCGTCCGGCCTTCTCAAGACTGGCCACGCCTCTCTCCCCCTGGGCGCCGCATATCCGGAGCGTCTGCGCATGGAGCTGGTCTAGCAGCTGGTAGCTTGCTCGATCTGGCCGACGGCGCCGGTCGCGTTGGCTGCAGACGAGTTGACACACCAAGTATGGTCGGAGGAGGAGTGCTTTGCAGTGATCCGGTAGCCGTCGGTGTAGGCCGTCGCTGTGAGCGCGATGTTCTGGCTGGCCTGGAAGTCGTCAGTTCCGTCGCCGTCGAGATCCGCCGAGCCGCCCGCCGCGACACTGCTAGTCTTGTAGGCCTGCTTTGCGAAGAAGTACGCCTCCTGCGCCGCCATGAGGTTGCGAATGTCGCTCTTCGCGGCAGCGTCAAACGCTCTTTCCTTGGTGCTCGTGAACTGCGGAACGGCCACCGCGGCCAAGATGCCGACGATCACCACCGCTATCAGCAATTCGATTAGCGTGAACCCTTCCCAGTTCCGCATTGGTCCCCTCGTCTCTCGCCAAAGTCTTCGTCGATACCCGCGACCGCTGCCTGCCAGCGGATTGCACGTCTCAGAAAGACCCCGTGGATCAACGGGGTATCAACTAGGGAGAGCGGAGGTGGCGGCGATCTTCCCGAAGCGGGTCAAGCCGGGGTGGGGATATCCTGCGGGTCAAGCAGTGGGAGTGCTACGGATCGAGCCACTCCGGCGGTTCGTCGAATGCAGACACCGAGACGATTCGTCCTCCTCGCTTCAGCGCCGTCAACGTGTGAATCCGCCCACTCTCATCGGGGAGCGGCATGCGCAACGTTTCAACCGCGCAGTCCCGAGCGGGGACCGTAGGCAGCGCCAAGGCCCGCAGCGCTTCTAGCAGGGTGCCGAAGCCATCTGCATGGCCGAATGTCCACGACCTGACCACCGCCGGCCCCCCTGCCGAGTCTGGTCTGGCCCGCATCCGCATGAACCAGGCCGGTCCCTCGAACAGAAGCCATCTGTCTTCCCCCGCTGCCCGCTCGACGGGCTTCAGCCCGACTCGGATTATCGCGGCTTCAACCGTTTCTCCGAGGCAACCGCGCGCATTTACGATTGGCACAGGCACTTCTTGGCTAGCGCCGCGCGACATGCGTGGCCACCGTGGGCGAGGGCCAACTACGGTACCGGAAGAGGGAAGCGCGCCGCGAATGCCGGCGTGGCGCGAAATGTCACATCGCCGGAATGGGCGTCGGCCAGGATGAAGCAGGCGGCGAGGCCGAGCATGCGGGCTTCGGTCTCCTCCTGCGCTTCCACCTCGGCAACTTCGCTCTCCGCACCGATTAGAAAGGCGATCGCCAACCCGGCGGGGACCCGACGAAACATCCCATCATCACCACCTCCAGCGCTGGCGGTTGCGAGTCTCGCGATCCTTAAGTTGCGAGTCTCGCCATCTTAACTTGGAGAGTTTGCCATACTAACTTGACAAGTTTCGACAAGCTATTGATCTCGCTAAGCGGAGCTCCCGAAGCCGCTTTCCAGCTCGCAGGCACCCATCCGACTCCCGATCGGCACAGGCGCTCCTTGGCTCATGCCTCGCGGCGTGCCGGCCACCCGTGGGCAAGGCGCTTGAAGCGAAAGCGGCGGGGAAGCGCGGCACTTCAATGGATTGCATTGACCAAGTCGAAGATCGGCAGGTACATGGCGATTATCATTCCGCCAACCACGACGCCCAGGATCACGACGAGGGCCGGCTCGACGATCTTGAGGAGGCTCTCCACCGCAACGGCTACCTCTTCATCGTAGAAATCGGCGATCTTCGAGAGCATCCCGTCCAGATCGCCCGTCTCCTCGCCAACGTGAATCATGTGAGACACCATAGGCGGAAATGCGCCGCTCGCCTTCAGCGTCTCCCCGACCGAATCGCCGCCGGCCACCGCCTCCCCGCTCGCGAGGACGGCATCGTGCACTACCCGGTTGCCCGCCGTCCTGGCCGTGATCTCGAGACCGTCGAGAATCGGCACTCCCGATGACAGCAGCGTCCCCAAAGTTCTGGTGAAGCGAGCGACGGCGGCCTTGAGAACGAGCGGACCCACTACCGGAAGAGCCAGCATGACCCGGTCGAAGCGGAGCCGCCCCCGATCCGTGGATATCCAGCGGCGCAGCAGGATCAACGCCCCGGTCCCGGCGACCGGAATCGCCCACCAGTAGCTCTGGAACGCCCGCGAGAGAGATACGACCATGCGAGTCGGGAGGGGCAACACGGCATTGAAGCTGGCGAAGACGCCCTCGAAGGTCGGGATGACGAAGAGCACCATCGTCGCTATCGCCGCAGCCGCTACCGAGAGAATGACCGCCGGGTAGATCATGGCGCCGCGGATACTCCTGCGAACCCGTTCGCTCTTCTCCAGAAAGGCGGCGGTGCCCGAGAGGGTCGTGTCGAGGAGGCTTCCCGCTTCGCCGGCGGCCACCATGTTGACGTACAGTTCCTTGAACACTTTGGGGTGCCTGGCGAGCGCGCCTGCAAGGGTGTTGCCGGATTCGATCTCGTACAGCATCTCCCGCGAAACCGTCTTGAGCGCCGGGCTCTCGGTCTGGCGGGCCAGGATCTCGAGCGCCTGGGTCAGAGGAAGGCCCGCGTCGATCATGGCCGCGAATTGACGGGTGAAGAGGACGAGTTCGCGCGGTTTGACCCTGCTCCGGCGCGCGAGGGTGATGGACCGCGACAGCAAGCCGGGCTCGGGCTTTTCCCGGACTAGAATGGGCGCCAGCATCCGACTGCGCAGATACGCCACCACATGGTCTCGAGATGGAAGGTCGGCCTCGCCTCGCCTGATGTCTCCGGTTGGGCTGCGGGCAGTGAACGTCCAAAGCGGCATCTACCTCACCGCCCTTCTCTTCCATGGTCCGCTGGTCGCGAGCCCGCTACCCGCGTTCCGGCATCGGACATGGATGGAGCCTCGGCCGATCCAGGAGCCGAAGCCGCTGGCCGAGCGCAGGCAGGCCGACCGCCAGCCCCCACACCGCCAACACCACACCGTTGCCGACGGCCGGCCTTTCGCCTGGCTTTCTTTCTTGCTCCGCCCAATCAACTGACCCGTGACATTCGGCGGCCCCTCTTTGCGGGCTGCGCCCTCCTGGAGCTCGATGCGCCGCGGGCGGAAGTCGAATGCCCGGCGCGCGCCATGCGTTCGAAGCCGGCGGGGTCGGGCGATACCCGGATGCACTCCTCGGCCACAACCTGCCGCCGCGCATAGAGGCGATAGAGAGAGTCGTTCAGCGTCTGCATGCCGACACCCTTTGCAGCCTGCATCGCCGAGTAGATCTGGTGAACCTTCTCCTCGCGGATCAGTGCCCGAATTGCCGGAGTGGATACCAGCAGTTCGCAGGCGGCGACCCGGCCGCTGCCGCCTGCCTTGGGGAGCAGCGTCTGCGTAACCACCCCCAGAAGCACCAGAGCGAGCTGGGCGCGTACCTGCGGTTGCTGGGGCCCGGGAAACGCGTCGATAACTCTGTTGATAGTTTCCGCCGCCGAATTCGTGTGCAGGGTCGCAAAGGCGAGGTGGCCCGTTTCCGCTACGGTGAGAGCCGCCTGAATCGTCTCCGTGCTTCGCATCTCGCCTATGAGGATGATGTCTGGATCCTGCCGAAGGGCGCTCGCGATTGCGGTTCGAAAGCTGGCCGCATCGGATCCGACCTCGCGCTGACTTATCAGGCTGCGCTTGTGACTGTGGACGAACTCGATCGGGTCTTCGATCGTGATGATGTGGGTCGGCCGCTCCGTATTGATTTTGTCGATGATCGCGGCCAGCGTCGTCGACTTGCCGGACCCGGCAGCGCCGGTGACCAGAGCCAGCCCTCGCGTCTTGTCGCCGAACTTCCCGACGGCGCTGGGGATGCCCAGCTCCCGTAACGTCTTTATCTCGGAGGGTACCCGCCGGATCGCGCACGCGACGCTGCCGCGCTGCCTGAACAGACTGGCGCGGAAACGGGATCGGTCCGTGGTCGAGAAGCTGAGTTCCACGCACTGTTCGCGCGCGAGACGCTCCCTCTGGGGCGGCGCGAGAATGGAGCAGCCGAGGAGCGCCGTATCCTCCGGGCGGAGAACCGTCTCCCCCGGCAACTCCAGCAAACGACCATCGATCCGCAGCCTCGGCTTGCTCCCGGCCGCGAGATGAAGGTCGGATGCGCCGCGCTCGACCATCTCGTTCAAGAGGAAGCCCAGACGAGGATCGGGAGAGGGGCTGCCTCCGGCGTCGGGGGCTACGGTCGACATGGGCGAGGAGCAGCGGGAGTCGTCTACCCGGGGGTTTCCCGGAGTACATCGTCCAGCGTGGCGCTACCCTCCTTCACCTTCCGCAGACCGTCCTCCCGGAGGGTGATCATCCCGTCGGCAACCGCTTGGCGCTTGATCTCATCCGCCGAGGCGCCAACGAGCACCAGCCGCCGGATCGCGGATGTCATCGGGAGCAACTCGTAGAGGCCCCGGCGGCCCGCGTATCCGGAGTCGTCGCACGCGCTGCACCCAGTGCCCCGGCGAAAGGCGAAGCTGCGCGCCGCCGCAGCGCTGATCCCCGCTGCGCACAACAGCTCCGGCGGATAGCTGGCCACGGCCTTGCATTCGGAACAGATTCGGCGAACGAGACGCTGGGCTGCTATGACCGTCACCGCCGCGGCGACATTGAAGGGTTCTATCCCCATGTCCGCCAAGCGTATGGTCGTGCCGGCCGCGTCATTTGTATGGAGCGTCGAAAGGACCAGATGGCCGGTCAGCGCCGCCTTGACCGCGATACTGCCGGTGTCGGTATCCCGTATCTCGCCCACCATCACGATGTCGGGATCCTGACGCAGGAACGCGCGGAGCGCCGAGGCGAAGGTGAGGCCGATGTTCGCCCGAACCTGTACCTGGTTGACGCCGCGAATGCTGTATTCGACCGGGTCTTCGACCGTCATGACGTTGACTTCGGGCTTGCTCAGCCGGCGAAGGGCGCTGTACAGCGTCGTAGTCTTGCCCGACCCTGTGGGGCCCGTGACGAGCACCATGCCGGTAGTCCTGGCGATCGCCTCCCCAAAGAGGCGCTCCGCCCGCTCTCCCATGCCCAGGGACTCGAAGTCGAAGGACAGCTTCTCTTTGTCCAGAACGCGGAGCGCGATCTTCTCGCCGAATAGCGTGGGCAGCGTCGAGACCCGGAAGTCTATGACCTTCTTGGCCATCCGCATCTTGATGCGACCGTCCTGCGGCACCCTGCGCTCCGCGATGTCGAGGTCGGCCATGATCTTCAGACGCGAAGTCAGGGCGGCAGTCATTCCGGAAGGCGGCCGCATCATCTCGCGCAACGCGCCATCCATCCGATACCGGATGCGCAACTCGCCCTCGTACGGCTCGACGTGTATGTCGGAAGCGCCGCGCCGAACCGCATCGCCGAGCATCGCGTTGACCAGCTTCACGACGGGTTCATCCTCGACTGCCGCACGCGGGATCGTGCCGGCGTAGTCGTCTGCGCGGGCCTCCCTGACGGCTTCGACCTCCGGCAGCCGCGGGCGCGCCGGTCCTTCCGTCCAGGGCAAGCCTCCGGTCGTCCGGTAGCCGCGGTTCGCCGTGTCGTACTTTTCGCCAATGAGTTGCCGGAGCGCGCTCTCGCCAGCCAGCACCGGCTCTATCTCGAAGCGGGTGATGAACTTCAGATCGTCGATCACGTTCGGGTCGGCGGGCTCCGGCATTGCAACCGTCAGCGTGCCTCCCTTGCGCCTCACGGGAAACACGAGGTGCTTGCTCGCAAAGTCGGCCGGAACCAGCCTCAGGACCCTTTCGTCCAACACGGCCTGCCGGAGGTCGAGATCCACAGTCTGCCCGGAACCCATCCAGCTCACCGTCCACCCGCGCAGATGCGGTCGGCGAGGCGAGCCAGCGAAACCTTGCCGATGCCGGATACGCGCACGAGGTCGTCGGCCGTCCGGAACGGACCGTTCGTTCTTCTGTCCTCGATGATGCGGCTCGCCAGGACCGCGCCGACTCCTGGCAAACTCTCCAACTCCGCGTTGGCGGCGCTATTGACGTCGATCAGATTGCCGCCGGACGGACACCCCGCCGTCGCGCCCGAAGCGAGCGGTCTGGCCGCCAGAGCGGCAGGTTCCGCCGATTGACCAGAGGCCCCAAACGGATTTGGCGAGCCGGAAGGGGGCGCACGCGGGGCCATCCCCGGGCGAGGCGTGGCAGGCCCGAAGCTGACATGGGGCGCAAGGCGGCGCGCCGTGACTTCTCCGATCCCGCTCACCCGCTGGAGATCGCCAGCTTCCGCGAAGGGCGTACGACTGCGCTCTTCTATGATCGCCTGGGCAACGCTCTGGCCGACGCCGGGCAAGCGACGAATCTCCTCGGCGGACGCGCTGTTCAGGTCGATCCGCTCGCCGTCGGCCAGCGGTGTCTGAGCGCGCTGTTCGCGAACCAACGCCGAGACGACTTCGCCCTCGATGCCGCGCAAGCTCCCTCTCCCGGCGATCGGTGCGATGCCTTCCACGCGACCAGGGTCCGGCGCTAGCGCGGCGCGGCTGACTAGCCCGAGACCGACCAGGACTAGTGCGGTTCCAACTGCCTTCCGTTCTGCGCGATTAAGATCCCACAATCCCCACCTCCCCCGTTCACGCTGACTCCACTCCCAGCACGAGGGTTGGGATGGATATCAACTGGCCGTCAACAGGGGTTGGTCTCTTCCTCAAAGAGGTCTGGGTGGAGGTCGCGTGGCGCGGCGGCAGCCCGATGGCGGCGGCGGCTGGCCGAAGCCCGATAGCAGCGGCAGGAAGCCCGATGGCGGCGGCCCGATGGCGATGGCGGCTGGCCGAAGCCCGATAGCAGCGGCCGCTGGCCGAAGCCCGATAGCGCCGGCGTTTACGGCAGTCCCGCGTCAGGGGATATGGTGGTGGCGAGAACGATCATCCCGCCGGGGATTCACTGTGCGGGCATACCGTCGGTGCGCGAGAGAGCGTTGGCGTCCAGCGGGTGGAGATCCCGGAATATCAGGGACGACCCCGGAAGATCGAAGGCAGTCTCAGAAGATGAAGGTGATTTCCGCCCAGCCGTCGACCGCTACGCCGTATCGCTCGCCCGGCCGATACTCCCAGGATCGCACCTCGCGCAGAATCTTCCGGTTGAACGCTTCGTCCGGAGTGGGCGGGTCCAGCGTCGCGAGGCCCGGCCGCCCCGTCTCATCGACAAAGACCCTTACCATGACTTCCATTCCTCTCACTGCATTGGGCGGATCCCACTGCGGAAACACCAACGTGGGTACAGGCGAGGAGTAGCCATCTCCTTCCCCGCTGCCTGAGCCGGCCCCTCCCTCTCCTCCTTGTCCGGGACCTCCTCCCAACCCTCCGGAAGGGGCGAAGCTCCCAACCGCAAGCCCGCTAGAAGCTGCCGGCGCGACTTCCACATCGGGAAGGTCCACTCGAGGCACGACCACTGGCACCGGCCTCGCCGCCTGCACTTGCCGGGTCCGGCGAGGGGGAGTGGCAAGCCGCACGGCCTCCATGCCTCCACCGGGCCGCAAGGCATTCGCCCCGGCGGACGGGGTCTTGGGCACGGGCACTTCGCCCCTCCACCCGAGCATGAGGAGTGCGTGCAGCAGCACCGAGACGACTACGCCAACAACTTTCGCCAGTCTCTCTTGGCGCTTTCTGCGCGGCCGGGGATCCCAGCCCTCTGTCGCTGGTCGCGTCACGCCGATTCGGTTTCGTCCCAGGGTGTTACAAGAAGCAGGGCGCCGGGAAACCAGGGGATCGGAGTCATCCTTGTTCCGGTCTCGGCTTTCTCCCCGGACTCGACCGGCCACCCTCCAGCTTCGCCTGCCAACATTGTCTTTCTACATCCGGACCGGATAGCAAGTTTCATCCACGCGCCCGTCAGTCGCGGCCAACCGCACCGTTGGCCATGGCCAATGCGCGTCGCCGCCCAAGCTCTTGCGCTTGTCGCTCCGCCGGCGGGCCGGTATCGCTCGCAGCGCTTGCCGGGGCGCCTCGCCGCTCAATGCTCCGGCTTGCCGCTCGGGGGCACATTTCGGCACATTGTGCCCGCCCACGCTCTCCCTTCGACAAGGAGCCTTCGCCCCTCTCCGTGTACCCGCCTACCAACCATATATGTATCTTCCATCTTCCCGGTTGCCCGTCTTTGTGAACCCTGTCGACAGGACGACAGCAACTCGGTCGAAGCGATGCCCCCGGCTAGATCGCATCCCCATTCGACGTCGCCGCGCGGGCGGGCTGCCCGAAGCGCTCTCATGAGAGCCATCGTCAAGCCGGCGGCCGCCCCGGGCCTCACGCTCCAGGATGTGCCCGATCCCGGTCCTCCCGGCCCCGGCGAGGTTCTGGTTCGGGTGCGCCGCGCGGGAATCTGCGGCACCGATCTCCACATCCATCAGTGGGACCAATGGGCCAGCGCCCGCGTTAAGCCGCCGGTCATCCTGGGGCACGAGTTCATGGGAGAGGTCGCCGCGGTGGGCGAGTCGGTCGAGGGCATCGAGATAGGCGACCGGGTCTCAGCCGAGGGACACGCGGTCTGCGGCCACTGCGACTTCTGCAAGACCGGACAGGGACATGTGTGCCGGGACACCCGCATCATCGGCATAGACCGCGACGGCGCCTTTGCCGACATGGTCGTTATTCCCGAAGAGAACATCATTCATGTTCCCGCAGTGATATCCTCCGACCACGCGGCGCTGCTCGATCCTCTCGGGAACGCTTTCCACACTGTGATGCACAGACCCGTATCGGGAAGGGTGGTGACCATCAGCGGCTGCGGTCCGATCGGACTGTTCGCGGTCGGCATAGCGCGAGCGGCAGGGGCGGCTCGAGTCATCGCGATCGAACCCCAGGAGAGCCGCCGAGCGCTCGCGGGGCGGATGGGGGCGCACCTCTGCCTGGATCCTCGCAGCCAGAATGTCGCCGCCGAGGTCGCGGGCGTCACCCGTGGCTACGGCGCCGATATCGTGTGCGAGATGAGCGGACACGCCGATGGCGTCTCTTTGGCGCTCGAAATCTGCCGGAACGGGGGCCATGTGCAGCTGCTCGGAATCCCGAGAAGACCTCTGGAAATCGACCTGGGACGCGACATCATCTTCAAGGGCCTCCACATCTACGGGGTCGTCGGACGGCTGATGTACGACACATGGACTCAGATGCGGGACTTCCTGGCCGCCGGACTCCTCGACATCGATCCGGTGATCACGCACCGGCTCCCGTTCGAACGCTTTCAGGAAGGGATCGATGCCATGCGCGCCGGCGAGGCCGCGAAGGTCGTCCTGGCGCTGGACTAGGGTCGTCCTGGCACCGGGCCTAGGGCACTGGCTCCCCCGGTGATCGGCGCTGGGCTACCCGGCGATCGGCACTGGTCTGCCCGGTGATCGGCACTGGTCTGCCCGGCGATCGTCGCTGGGCTTCCAGGCGATCGGCGCTGGTCTATCAAGCGATCGGCGTTGAGCTTCCCGGTGTTGCGTTGGTCTGGAAGAGATGCCTGACTATCAGAAAATGGACTGACTATTGACACTATACGGAGAGCGAGACGTGACAATGTCCAATGTGAATCGCGGTCTCGAGGCCAGGCTCGCCGCCGACCTGGAGGAGATGACAAGGAGCGGCGTGCGCAAGACTCTTCTGCACATCAATGGGCCGCAGGCGGCCGTCGTCGACATAGATGGCTTCGGCGAAGTCATAAACATGTGCTCCAACAACTACCTTGGACTGTCGGGCGAGCCATCCGTCGTTCAGGCGGTCAAGGACGGAGCGGAAAGATACGGGGCCGGCACTTCATCGGTACGCTTCATATGCGGCACCTTCGATATCCACCGCGAACTCGAGGCGAAGATCGCGGACTTCCTGGAGACCGAAGCGTCGCTCACCTATACCTCGGCGTGGAACGCCAACGAGGGCCTCTTCGCGCCCCTCCTCGGAGAACAGGATGCGCTGATCTCCGACCGACTCAATCATGCGTGCATCATAGATGGGATTCGGCTCTGCAAAGCGCGCCGCGTCGTCTACGACCATATGGACATGGAGTCGCTGCGCGCCGCGCTCGAATCGACGAGGGACGCGCGGCACCGTCTTGTAATCACCGACGGAGTCTTCTCGATGGAGGGGGAGATCGCGCCCCTGCCCGACATACGCGAGCTCTGCGACCGGCACGACGCGATAATGGTCATAGACGACTCGCATGCGACAGGGGTGCTTGGCGATACCGGACGCGGCACCCCCGAACACTTTGGAATGCACGGCGAGGTGGACATCGTCACTTCGACGCTGGGAAAGGCGCTGGGGGGCATGGCCGGCGGCTTCACGGCATCTTCGGAGGCAGTCGTCGACTACCTGATCCAGTCTTCGCGGACGCAACTCTTCACCAATGCCCTGCCGTGTCATTCGGCGTGCGGCGCGTTGGCAGCCATCACACACCTCGAAGAGAATCCCGGGCTGGTCGCCAAGCTGCGGGACAATGCCGAGTATTACCGGGAAGGGTTGACCGATCTCGGGTACAAGCCGATTCCGGGCGGCACGCCTATCGTCCCCGTAATTATCGGAAAGACGGCGGAAGCCATGGCTCTGAGCCGAGAACTGCTGCGGGAGGGAATCTTCGTCATAGGTTTCGGATATCCTGTCGTGGCAAGGGGAGAAGCGCGCATCCGCTGCCAGCTGTCTGCCGCGCACGAACGCGAGCACATCGATGCGGCTCTGGACGCCCTGAAGAGGGTCGGACGGCGTCTGAATCTGATTTGATAGGCGCAAGGCGTTGATAGGCGCATGGCGGTCGGGGCATGGCGCGAGATGCCCCGGCTCGGCAGGGTATGGTGCACAGCTTCTTTCGTGAAGAGGAATGTGGCGAGGAGGGACACGGCGTGAAGCGCGAGATGCCCCGGGGCCGGGTTATCGCTCCTTCGATTCTGGCGGCCGACTACGCGCGGCTGGGGGCCGAGGTGGCTGAGGCGGAAGCCGCGGGCGCCCGGTGGTTCCAAGTCGATGTGATGGATGGACACTTCGTCCCCAACATCAGCATCGGACTGCCGGTGCTGGAGTCGCTCCGGGCCGTGACCGGCTCTTTCCTGGATGTTCATCTCATGATCGACGACCCCGGCGCGTTCGTGGAGCCGTTCCAAGCTGCCGGGGCCGATCTGATCACGATCCATTGCGAGGCTTCGGTCCACCTTCACCGGGACTTGTGCCGGATAAGGGAGCTGGGATGCCTTGCCGGGGTGGCGCTCAATCCGGCGACCCCCGCCGAGGCGGTGTCCGAAGCGCTCGGGATGGTCGATCTGGTTCTGGTGATGACCGTGAATCCGGGTTTCGGGGGACAGCGGTTCATCCGCGAGGCCGTGGGCAAGATCCCGGCGCTCCGCGCGATGGCTTCCGAACGGGGCGTTGATCCGCCACCCGTGATCCAGGTGGACGGCGGCATCGATCCGAGTACCGCGCCCGTTTGCGCCAGAGCCGGAGCTTCCGTCTTCGTGGCCGGGTCGTCGGTGTTTCGGGGAGAGCGAGGGATCGCAGCCAATATGGAAGCGCTGCGCAACTCGCTGGCTCGGTAACTCGATCGCTTCGGGACGGTTTGACGCAGGCGCGGAAGCGGCGATGAACGACATGGATCGCGCGGACCGGAACGCGCAGCCGAGTGCGAGCGCCGACTTTTCCCGCGATGAACTGATTCGGTACGAACGGCACTTCTCCATGCCCGAGTTCGGCGTTGACGGGCAGCGCCGCCTGAGACAGTCGAGCGTACTCGTCGTCGGAGCGGGCGGGTTGGGTTCCCCGGCAACCATGTATCTGGCGGCCGCTGGCGTCGGCCGGCTGGGACTCGTGGACGACGACCGGGTCGAACTCTCCAACCTCCAGAGGCAGATTCTCCACGACACGCGGGCGGTGGGCACTTCGAAGCTCGACTCTGCCCGGAGCCGGTTGGAAGGGCTGAACCCGCATGTGGAGGTCCGGACCTTCGAGAGCCGGCTGTATTCGGGGAATGCGCTGGAGATTCTCGGGGGGTGGGACTTTGTGGTCGATGGGAGCGACAACTTCCCGACTCGGTACTTGGTCAACGACGCTTGTGTCCTGCTGGGGATTCCCTTCGCGTACGGTGCCATCCTCCGCTTCGAGGGCCAAGCCTCGCTGTTCGGCGAGCCTGGCGGCCCCTGCTATCGCTGCCTGTTTCGGGAACCTCCGCCACCCGCGCTGGCGCCGAACTGCGCGGAGGCGGGCGTCCTGGGCGTCTTGCCTGGCATAGTCGGATCGATCCAGGCGAACGAAGCGATCAAGTGGTTGGCGGGAGTCGGAGACACGCTCGCCGGGCGTCTGCTTCTGATCGACGCGCTGCGCATGGAGTTCCGCTCCATGCAGGTGGCGCGCGATCCGGAGTGTGCCGTGTGCGGCACGGCTCCGACCGTGACTAGCCTCATCGACTACGAACGCTTCTGCGGCCGGGGGACGGTCGCCGGAGTGGAGCCGGCCAGGCAAGGAGCCCGTGATTCGGCGGCGGGGGACGACGGAGCGGCGGCAGGAATTGGGACGGTGGCAGGGACCGGCACGACGGGGGCTGGCGGTCGCGGGGTGGCACGCGGCGCGGAGACTGATAGCGGAGAGGATGCGGTGAACGAGAGTGCGATGGACGACTTGCACATCGATGTGCACGAGTTGCAGCGCTGGATCGAGAGCGGACAGCCTTTGCAGCTGATCGATGTCCGCGAAGACTACGAGTGGGCGATCTGCAACTTGGCTGCGGCGGGAGCGCGGTTGATACCGATGGCCGCGCTGCCGGAGGCGGCGGACACGCTCGACAAGTCGAAGCGGCTCGTAGTCCACTGCCGCACCGGCCCGCGGGGCGAACGGGCCGTCGAATATCTGCGAGCGCTTGGATTCGAGGACGCGGTAAACTTGGCCGGCGGCATCCACGCCTGGGCCCGCGAGATCGACCCGAGCATGTCGCAGTACTGACCCCGGCACGCCGCGGCGCCGAAGTCTCCGAGGTCAACTTCTGCGCTTTGTTCGGGCGCGGCCCGCTCTACTTTTCCGCTTCTTCCGAAGCAGCGAAGACAACATCGGCGCCTGGCACGCGGGCGGCATCTTCTACCTCGAGATCCCACTACCGATCAATATGGAACAAGCCGTTCGTGGCGCACAGTTCGGCGTTGGCGAGGCACGCGCCCGCCGCGCCGCGGACGCCGTTGTGCGCGAGTGCGACGAAGGCGATGTCGTGGGGTGGCGGCGCCTTGCGGATCCGTCCGACGCTTACGCCCATGCCGCCGGCCGCATGCAAGTCCAGCTTGGGCTGAGGCCTGTCGGGCTCGCGCCGGACAACAAGTGGCCTCTCTGGCAGGGACGGTAGATCGCCCAGGGTTGCTGGCCGGCGATACTCGGTCCAGATGCGCTCGACTTCGCCAAGTGAAACTTGACGGCGGAGCTTGAGGAAGATGTGGGCCGTGTGGCCATCCGGGACCGGCACCCGGGTTACCGCCACGCCGACCTCGATGTCGGCGTTCAGGACCTTGTTCAGCTCCGGGGCGATCTTCTCCTCCTCCCCTTTGATCCAAGGAACGACATTTCCGGAGATCTCCATAGCGGCGAGTCCGTCGAGGCCCGCGCCGGAGATTGCCTGGAGCGTCACGACCGTCGCGGAACGAATCCCGATGGCGCGGTGGATGGGCGCCAGCGCGAGCGCTATGCCGGCGACCACGCAGTTCGTGTTGGCGACCAGCGCCCCGCCGGAGGGGAACCATCGCTGTTGGCCGACCAGCTCGATAGCGTCCGCGTTGACCTCTGGAACGATGAGCGGCACCGCCGAATGCATGCGGTGGGTGGAGGCGTTGGTGCAGACGATGTGGCCGGATTCGGCCAGAGCCGTTTCTATGGCATCGGCGGCGGCGGACGGAAGGGCGGAGAGGACTAGTCGGCTATCTACCGGATCGCTCAGCCGTCGCAGCGTCAGACGGGCAGCGGCGGGGGGCGGATCGCCCGCTAGGCGCCACGGCGCCGCATCGCCGTAGCGGCGGCCCGCCCTCCGGTCTGACGCTGCGACCTCGGCCAGCCGAAAGAGTGGGTGGCCATTCAGCATCCGGACAAGGCGCTGGCCGACAATGCCGGTGGCGCCGAGAAGGGCGACCGGGATCCGTCCGCCGGCGCCCGCGGGGCTGGACGGCCGCGACGAGGCGCCTCGGTCCCCGCGGCCAATGCCGCGCGGTTCGCGAGTCATCCGCCCGCCGCCAGCTCTTGAGGAACGCCAGCCCCGCGGGAAGCGCCCGAGAAGACGCCGTTCGGCGCCGGCGGACGCTCGCCCACGACCGTACCGGCGCTGCCCAGCGAGGCGACGCGGAATTTGACCCCGTGTCGCGCAGCGAAGGCGATGGCCTTCTCCTGCACAACGCCGCCGCCGATGCGCCGCAATCTGTCCCAGCTCACCTGCCGAAGACGTTCAGTAGCGCCGAAGCGCTTCGGATCGCGCGGAAAGATGCCGTCGACATCTTTCACCAAACAAACTTCCGATGCTCGCAAGGCATGTCCAAGAAAGAGCGCGGTCAGATCCGATCCTCCCCGCCCCAGCAGAGAAGTCGCGCCCGTCGCATCTACGCCTAGGAAGCCGGGCACGACGATGGCCTCGCAGACTTGAAGCAGCGAGGCGAGCCTGCCGGTGTCGACCGACACGGGATCAGCGTCGCCGAGCGCTCCCCGCGTCCGGATCCCCAGTTGGCGCACGGTGAGACCCCTAACCCGCACGCCGCTCGTGGCGAGGGCTAGGGCGAGCAGCGCGACCGACGCCTCCTCGCCGGTCGCGAGAAGCGGACCCGCGAAGTCGTCCGGCACCACCGGCGCCACCGTTTCTCCCGCCGCGATCAGCGAATCGGTCAAGCCGGCCATCGCCGACACGACCGCAACGACCTTCCTGCCGCACTCGACCTCCGACTTCACCTCTTCCGCGACTCTGGCGAACCGGCCGGGGTGCGCCAGAACCGACGATCCGAATTTGAAAACCGTAACCGGGCGCCGTGCAGCCCCCGAGAAAGCGCCGCCACGCGGTGCAAGGGTCTTCCGTGCGCCGGTGGATGCCGCCGCGCCTCTCTTGGCGCCGCGACCTCCAAGAAACGCCTCGAACTCGACCTTGCGCACCGTATTGTTCAGCGCCGACTCGCCCCTCGTGCCGCAGTGGCCCGCATGTAGCGCCGGGGCCGCCACCGATCGGTCCCCATGAGTCGGCGCGACCCGGCCCGCGGCGGCCACCGCTCCGCCTACCCGGGCAGACATGCGGCCTCCCTTCTCCGCCACGCGGTCTTCTCGGCTCTCCGAAGCGCCCGATCCACATCGTCCACCAAGTCATCAGCCGATTCGATGCCGAGAGAGAGCCGCAAGAGTCCTTCCCCGATCCCGGCGACAGCCCGAGCCTCCTCGCCCATCGCGGCATGAGTCATCGTCGCCGGGTGCGCCACCAAGCTCTCGACGCCCCCCAGCGATTCGGCCAGACAGAAATGCTCGAGCCCCGCCACGAACGCGTCCACCGCGCGACGCCCTCCCCGGAGCTCGACGGATACGATGCTGCCCCAGCCGGACTGCTGCCGGCGGGCGATGTCATGTCCGGGATGGCCTGGCAATCCTGGGAAGTACAGTCGCTCGACGACGGGACTGCGTTCCAACAGCTCGACCACGCGAAGCGCGTTCTCGAGGTGTACCGGGATGCGGGCGTGAAGAGTTCTGATACCGCGGAGCGTCAGATACGAGTCGAACGGCGCCCCCGAGACTCCGAGGGTGTTGGTCCACCAAGCGACCTCTTCCAGCAGGCGGGCGTCCGCCGCGACCAGCGCTCCTCCGACTATGTCGCTGTGGCCGTTCAGAAACTTGGTAGTCGAGTGGACGACGAGGTCCGCTCCGAGCGCCAGCGGGCGCTGGCTGACCGGAGAGAGAAAGGTGTTGTCCACCACGCAGATCGCGCCGATGTCGTGCGCGAGACTGGCCCACGCCGCGATGTCGGTGACCCGCAGTAGCGGGTTGCTCGGCGTCTCGAGCCAGATCATCCGCGGCCGCAGCGCCCGCGCCTCCGCAATGGCGCCGGGGGCCGTCTGATCGACGAAGCGCACTTTGTACGTGCCACGCCGGCCATCGGCGGAGAAGAGGCGATGGCACCCTCCGTAGCAGTCGTGGGGCGCAACTAGGAGGTCGCCTGCCGAGAGGAGTCGCGTGGCGACCGCAGCAGCAGCCATGCCGGAGGAGGTGATGATGCCGCCGCGCCCGCCTTCCAGCTCTGCAATGGCGCCGGCCGCGAGATCGCGGGTGGGATTGCCCGACCGGGTGTAGTCGTAGCGGCCGCAGATCCCCGGAGCCTCGAACACGAAGTTGGAGGACAGGTGGAGGGGCGGCATGACCGACCGGTGCGCAGTGTCGCTGTCCAGCCCGGCGCGTACGGCCTGCGTAACGGCGGAGGGCGACGCGAGAGATTCTTCGGAAAGGTCGTCGACGAAGCCGACTGCGCGCGCTGTGGAGCTCATTGGAGCGCCTCCTGTCTTCCTGGCTCTGCGTACTTGGAACATTCGTCTATCTCCGTGTGCCATGGCTCTGCGTGGAATCGGCCTCGTCCCGCATGGCTCTCCTCCTCGCCCGGACGGGTGCGGGGCGCTTCTGGCTCTCTCTGCGCTGCGTCTGGCTCTGCATGGACTGCGGCTAGGTAAGCATGGGCTGCGCCTAGCTCTCTCTCTGCCGCGCCTGCCTCGGCCTGGACCGTGCCCAGCTCTGCGCGTATCAGGGCCGAGACGACTTCTGTCTCTTTCAGAAAGGCGTCGTGGCCGAAGGGCGACTCGAGGGTGACGTGCCGCGCGCGGGATCCGGCGCGCTGCGCCAGCCGCTCGACCAGCCACGGGGGAACTAGGGTGTCGCTGTCCGCCGAGACGAGCAGCGTGTCCGGGGGAACTGCGCGCGGGTCTGTTTGGTGCAGGTCGATGGACTCCGAGAGGCTCAGGAATCGCTCCGCATCGAAACGGCGCGCAAAGTCGGCGCCCCTAGCGTCCAAGTACTCTTCGACCGGGAAGCGCGCCGGGTGGTCCGGCGCCGTGGCCGCCCGCCCCGCCGGATTCGGCGGCCGCCCTCCCGGGAGCGGAAGCGTCGAGAAGCGCTCCTCGAACTCCTCGGCGCTTCGGTAGGTCGTCATCGCGAGGGCGCGTGCCAGCGAGAGGCCTTCGCGGCTTCGGCCCGACGCCGCGCCAAGACGGACCGCCGAGCGTTGGAGACTGCGCAGCGCCGTCGCCATCGGGTGGGTGCGGTGAGCGGCGCACAAGACTGTCAGCCGCAAGACGCGCTCCGGAAAATGTTCCGCAAAGGCAAGCGCGACCATGCCTCCGTACGAAGCGCCCACGAAGTCGGCTCGTCGTATTCCTGCCGCATCGAGAACGGCCGCAACCGCCCTTGCCTGGTCGTGTGTCGTGACCGGACGGAGGGCGGCGCCGTCGTCCGGCTCTCCGCCCAGGAAGTCGATTCCGACGAGGCGGCGCCGCAGCGGGTCCAGCGCCTCGCCCACTCCCGCTACTCCGGGCCACCACCCGGCCGCCGGGCGCGAAGCCGAGGGCGCCAGATGGCGGCCCGCCGAGATTCCGCCCAGAACAACGACGGACGAGGCAGGTGATCGCGGCCCGTGGAGCTCGTAGCGTAGGCGGACGCGGCGCGCGCCCAGGTGGTCGAATGGAATGCGGACGGAGATAGTTCCCGATACCCCGGCGGCGCCGCCGGGCGCGGCGCCAACCATGTCTGGCGCCGTACCGGGCGTATCGGGGGATGTCTCTCCACCGGGACGCTTCTCCGCGACCGATGGAATGGCGCGATGCCAGTATCGGCCGGAGACGGGCGTGGGGTGGCCACGAAAGACCAACGGTCGTGGCCGGGGGCGAGCGGCGGGGCGGCCATGCGTCATGACTTCTTCTCCAAGATCTGGCGATGGAGCCACCGTCACCCCTGGAGAAGCCGACGCCCACTTGTACAGCTGGCGCCACATCCCGCGAGAGGGACATGGCGGGCGATCATCTTCTGGCGGGCTACTGCCCGCCTCAGGAGTTGGCACATCAGTGGAAGAGCCACCTTCCACAGGTTGCCCCGGCGTCAAAGGGCCTGTCCCTCAGCCGGTCTCGATGACTTGTCGTGCAGCTACGATACGGTCGGATGGCCGCTGTGACAACCCCGGGACCGCTACCGCTTGCGGGCCGCTACCGCTTCGCGCGACCCGAAGCACAGGAACGCCGACGACCGGTGCGCCGAGCCATCGCCATCATCCCTCCCAGGCCCCAACTCTGTTAGGTTGTCATCTTTCCTACCATCGATGGGCAGATTCTTGGATGGGCGGATTTTGCCGACCGGCAGATTGCCATGGGCTGCTAGCGAAAGCGGGTACAAGCTTGTGAAGGCCTTGCGACGTTACCTGCTTCCCGGATTCATGTTTCAGTCGGCCGTGATCGGCGGAGCCTACGGGACCGGCAAAGAGATGACGGAGTTCTTCCTCTCGCTGGGACCGACGGGCGGCGCTCTGGCCCTGGCGCTCAACACGGTAATCTGGAGCGCCGTCGCGATCGCCAGCTTCGAACTCGCGCGCGTATTCAAGGCCTTCGACTACCGGAGCCTCCTCCGGGTGTTGCTCGGACCGTTCTGGGTAGTGTTCGAAGCGCTCTATCTGATACTGCTGATGCTTGTGCTAGCGGTCATAGCGGCCGCAGCGGGGACGATTTTGCAAGAGACATTCGGTCTCCCGTATCTGACCGGCGTCATCGGCAGCATGGCGCTGGTGGGCTTGCTCGTGTTCGGCGGGAACGAGGTCATCGAGAGAGTGTTCACGGGTTGGTCGACCGTACTCTATCTGGTGTACGTCATCTTCTTCATCTGGTGCCTGCGCGCCTTCGGGCCCGCAATCCAGGAATCGTTCGCGAGCGGGGTGATCGACGGGAGCTGGATCAATGGCGGCTTGCGGTACGCCGGATACAATCTGGGCATCCTTCCGGCGGCCTTCATCGCGATTCGCCACCACCGGTCCCGGAAGGACACGGTAATCTCCGGCCTGCTCACGGGACCGATCGCGATGATGCCGGCAGTACTCTTCTTCGTGGCTATTGCGGGCGAGTATCCCGCCATCGTGGGCGCCGAGGTGCCGGTGGACTACATGCTGCGACTCCTGGGATCGCAGACATTTCGGGTCGTGTACTACGTGATGCTCTTCGGCACCCTCGTCGAGACGGGAGCGGGAATGATCCACGCCGTGAACGAGCGCGTCGCCCGGGCCATGGCAGAACGGAAGCGCGAAATCTCCTCGGGAATGCGGGTCGCGTGCGCGACGGGGCTGCTCGTGGCGGGCGCCTTGATTTCGGAGCTGGGGCTGACGCCGCTGGTCGCCAAGGGATACGGAACGATCACCTGGGGATTCGTGGTCGTCTTCGTGCTGCCGGTGCTGACGCGGGGCGTGTTCCTCTGTTGGAAGAAGGCCAGAGAGGAGGCTTGATCGGAGGAGATCCGATCGTCAGTCGAAAGCCACCTGCCGGACTTCTTCGACCATGTCGAGGTCGCACAGCTCCTGAAGCACCCGAGCCGGAACCTCGCCATCGACCCTGACTACGCCTAGCGACTGGCCGCCGTCACGGCGCCGCGCCAAATGGTATTCGGCTATGTTCGCGTTCGCTTCGCCGAGCACCGTGCCGACCGCTCCGATCACGCCCGGCACATCTCGATTGCGGATGAGCAGGCAGGTACCGTGCGGCTCGGTGTCGACGCGGAAGCTCCCGACGCGCACGATCCGTGGCTCCTGGCGGCGCCCTAGCAACGTCCCGCCGACCACGACTTTTCTCTTCGACCCGTGTACCGCGCAAAGCTCCACATAGTTCGTGTAGTCGCTGAGGGCGGAAGCGCGAACGCGCGCAATCTCGAGCCCGCGCTCGCCCGCGATCGAAAGAGCGTTGACGAGGTTGAGCGGGTGCTGGATCCTCCGTTCGAGAAAGCCCACGGCAGCGCCGGCGGCTAGCGGCCTGATCACCTCTTTCAGCGGCCCCGCGTAGCGCACTTCGATTCGGTTCGGCGGCGCATCATCCAACGCGCCCAGAAGTCTGCCCAAGCTGCGGGCCAGCTCCAGGACCGAACCGTCGCCACTCTCGCTCCCCGTCTCGAACGGGGCGTTCAACGCTTGGCGGAGGTCCTTCTCCACAAGCGCCTTTCGTATGGTCGCGGCTATCTGGAGCGACACCTCCCGCTGCGCCTCCAGCGTGGATGCGCCCAGGTGGGGGCTGAACACGATGTGCGGCGCTTCTCGAAGGGGGCTGTCGGCCGGGAGCGGCTCCTTCTCGAACACGTCGATTCCCGCCGCGGCAAGGTGTCCGCTCTTGAGCGCTTCGGCCAAGGCGCTCTCGTCCACGAGGCCCCCTCGGGCCGCGTTCACGAGAATCGAGCCGGGCGGCATGCCGGCTATCTGCTCTCGGCCGATCAGTCCCCGGTTGTCATCTCTGAGCGGGACGTGGAGCGTCACCACATCGCTCTTGCGCAGCAGCTTGTCGATCCCGACCAGATCGAGACCCATGTCGTGTGCGCGCTGGGCGTCCACGAACGGATCGTGCGCCACGATACGCATGCCGAAAGCGCGGGCCCGCGCAGCCACCGCCGATCCGATGCGGCCGAGCCCGATCACCCCGAGCGTCTTGCCGCTCAGCTGGATGCCCCGGATTTGGCCGCGCTTCCACTCGCCCCGGCGCACGCTCGCATCTGCTTCCGCCAGCCTCCGGACAGCTGCGAGGAGGAGTCCGAAGGTCAGCTCCGCGGTCGAGCGCGTGTTCGCGGCAGGGGCGTTGAACACGGCGATCCCGGCCCGAGTGGCGGCATCCATGTCGATGTTGTCCACGCCGGCCCCGGCGCGCCCGATGACTTCGAGCAAGCCGGTCTCCTGGATGAGCGAGCCGGCCTGTTCGACGAGCGACGCGTCCACCTTGGTGCGGCTCCTGACGATCAGTGCGGAAGCGACCTTCAGGGCCTGGGCGAGGGTCTCGCGATTCGAGTCGGTGTGATCTTCGACCACGAGACCATCCGTATCTCTCAGCAGCTGGATCCCGTCCGGAAGGAGGGGGTCCGCAATGATCACGCGCTTCGGGTCGGCAGCTGCCGGACCCTCGTTCACGGCCTGTTCACCCAATCGCTTCGTCAAGGGCCGAGAGCAGATCTTCCAGCTCGTTCATGTCGTGTTCGCCCATGTGTCCTATCCTGAAGGAAGACTCCTTCAACCTCCCGTAGCCGGCCGCGACCGTATACCCCCGCTCCCAGATTCGCGACACGACTTCCGGCCCGGTCAAGCCCTCCGGGAGCATGATCGCCGTGACGCTAGGCGACCTGTAGCCTTCCGGCGCCAACACCCGAAACGGCAGGCCCGTCCTGTCGGCGGTTTCTTCCACCCACCGGTACGTTCGGTGCGCCATCGCCTCGTGCCGCGCCCAACGCGCCTCCAGCCCTTCTTCCTCCGTTATCCGTTCCAGCTGCCTCTCCAGAGCGAAGATGAGCGATACTGCCGGCGTGGTGGGCGTCTGCCACCGATCGAGATTCTTCTCGTATTTGAGAATGTCGAAGTAGAAGCCGCGGCGCTCTACCGTGCGCGCGCGAGCCAGAGCTCGGTCGGAGGCTACCGCCAGGGCGAGGCCGGGGGGGAGAGCGATAGCCTTCTGGATTCCGGCCAGCACGAAATCCAGTCCCCATTCATCGGTTAGAACCGGCGCTCCGGCCAGCGACGACACCGTGTCCACGACCAGCAGCACATCGTCGAAGTCGTGCACGACGGACGCCAGCTCGCCGATCGGGTTCAGCACGCCGGTCGAGCTTTCGGAGTGCACGACGGTGACGAGATCGTACCGGCCCGGAGACTCGGAGAGCGCGGCTCGCAGCTGTTCCGGAAGATTCGGTTCGCCCCAGTCGGCCTCCAGCAGATCCGCGGGCCGTCCGGTAGCCTCGGCGATTGCGTGGAAGCGGTTGCTGAACGCGCCGCACGTCAGACAGAGGGCGCGACGCCGAACCAGGTTGGTGATAGCCGCCTCCATCATTCCGGTCGACGACGAGGTGGAAATATACACTGGCCGGGATGTCTGGAAGAGCCGTGACGCAGATGGTTGCAGTCCCGCGATGAGCTCCGACACCTCGGCGCTACGATGTCCGACGACGGGCCGGCGCATCGCGTCGAACAGCTCCGGTACCACTTCGGTCGGGCCAGGGAGAAAGAAGCGGCCGAAGGAGTCCGTCCGGCTGTCCGGCCGCTTGGCGCGCCTGGAATCGGTATGCGGCGTCATGTTATGCGGATATCTCTTGAAGGAAAAATGGAGCTGCCATTGCAAGCTAGTGGCGTTTGGGCGGGGATGGTATTGCGATTTGGACCGCTGGGCTACCCCGAACCCTAGGCGTAGCCGGGTTGGCGCGCGTTGGCGGGCGTTGGAGCGCCGCTGGGTTGGCGCACGTTGGAGCGCCGCTGGGTTGACGCCGGGTTGGCGCGCGTTGGCGCGCAGCCGGGCACCAAGTTGACGCGCTGTTGGCGTCGCTTGATCTTGTCGCTTGATCTTTGAAGGCGGCCGTGGCCTGTTCCCGAACAAGGCGCGCGGGATCCGCCGCCGTCCGAGAGAAGACCGTCACCAGGGCTTGGCGGCAGACGCCGTCGCAACGGATGCCAGGATGTGCCGCTAGCCGGTGTCCCAACCCCCGAAGGTGGAAGCCAGATGCGCTACGCTACGACCACCGATGCATCTCCGGAGGAGGTCCTCGAACAAGCCAGGCGTTTCTTTGGCGAACATTCGCGGCTTTGGGTGTCCGACTTGAGCGATTCGTCCGTGACGTTCAGCGGCGAGATAGGCATGGCCCGGTTCAGGGTGGACCGCGAGGGAGGACATACGAATGTGCACGCAGAGACTGATCGCGTGGCCGGGCTCGATGTGACGGACTTGGCAAAGCGGTTTCTCTATTCTCTCAGCCGGTGAGGCAAGGATCGCATGAATAGCGAGGAACGCATCACGGTTCGGCTCATAATGCCTGACCGCTGGCTCGAGCATGTGGCGGAGCTGCCCGCCGATACGACTGTGGCCGATGCCAAGGAGTTCGGCATCAGGCAGCTGCTCCAGCGTTCTTCCGACGACCCCGCGGACTTCTACACGGAGTACGCGGAACGCAGAATTCGGGACGAGACAAAGACGCTGGCCGAAGAGGGGATCGGGTCGCGGAGCGTCCTCTCGATTCGCGCCTACGATCTCGGCCACTTCCGTCCATTCGAGGGCTGATCTCAACCGAAGCGCCGCAGTCGAGGCGGGGCGCGCCGCCCGCGCCTGAAGCGCCGGAGGCGCTCGCGGCGCTGTCCGCCGCGGTCGAGCGGGGGCGCCACCTCGCGCTCGTCGCGGCCGAGGGAGCGGGGCTGGCGCGGCTGTACGCGCGGGCGGCGGTGCGCGACCTGGCGGCTCGCGGCGGAGAAGCCCGCGTCTTCCTGGTCACGGCATCGGCGGACCGGGCGCGCCGGTGCGCCAGCATCATGCACGACGAGTTGGCGGCCGCGGGACACGAGGTGCGCGTAGTGGGTCGCGGTCCGCTCCCGGACGGCGCTCGCCGCGCCTCGGTCTTTGCCGGATCGCCGGTGGCTCTGCTCGAGGCCGTGAGAGACGGAAGCATATCGGCAGATGGCCTCGGCGCCCTGGTGCTCGATGACGCTCGGGCGCTCGAGCCGGCGCGCAGCGCGGTCGAAGCGCTGCTGCAGGCAAGCGACGATCGAACCCGGCGTATCGCCGCCACCCACCGGCGCAACGCGGCTTTCGACGATCTCGTCGCGCACTGGCTGCCCAGGGCGCGGCGCTGGCCGGCAGAGTTCTTCAAGGGTGCGCCGACCGCTGCCCTGCCCGCGCCCGCCGCCGGGAGCGCGCCGCCTCGGCCGGTCGCCGTCGCGAGCCGCGCTACCCGCCGGACGCGCCTTGCCCGCCTGACGGAGCTGCTCCTCGACATCGCCGCCTCCGGGGAGACGGACATCGGCGTCGAGACGCCTCCCGGCGCCGTCTCGGAGGTTCGCACCGCGATCGCGGTGACGGGACTCGGAGTGGCCCGGCCAGACCAGGAAGCGGGGGCGGGCGGCGCGGGCGAGAATGACGATACCCCACGCGCCTACGCCCCAATTCGCGTAGGCGCGTGGGGCCAGCTCCGCCCGGCGCGGGCCGCGGTGGTCTTCGAGCTGCCTCCCGCGGCTGCCGATCTGGGCGCCGCCATGGCTGGAGCGGCGCGGCGCTACGCCATCGTCGACACGGCTCACGAGCGGCAGCTGGAGCTCGCCCTGGCCCGCGCCGGACTCCCCATGACCCCCCTGGCCGACACGGCCGACCCACGGCTCATGGACGATGTGGACGACTTCAGGAGCCGTGTCGCCGAAGCCATCCGACAGCAAGACCTGGCGAGCGGAACGTTGCTCCTGGCTCCGCTGCTCGAAGAGTACGGCAGCGCCCGCGTGGCCGCGGCGCTGGCCGGGCTGCTCAGGGCGTCCCGCCTCTCCCGTCTCTCCGGCGCGGCGCCGCCCGCCGATGTGGCGCCGCCGCAGAAGCATCCCCTCCACCCAGGGTCTAAAACCGAGCGCGCCACCCGGCCAACCTGGACTCGCCTCTACATCGGAGCCGGCAAGCGGCACGGCGTCGGCCCCGGCGACTTGGTGGGCGCGATCACCGGCGAGACCGGAGCTGCGGGCGGACAGATCGGCCGAATCGATATCCGCCACAGCTTCAGCTTGGTGGAAGTGGACTCCATGGCCGCGGACGACATCATCGGCGGTCTGGACGGCCGGCAAATCAAGGGGACCGAAGTGGCTGTCCGAAGGGAACGAGGCAAGGCACGCAAGTGAATGTCGCATTGAGCGAGTTCCGCGTCTTCAGGTACCGCTTCCTGGGGGCCGTGGCCTACACGGCAAGCCTGATGCTCGTTGGCACGATCGGATTCGCCGCGCTGCCCGAGTACAACCTGCCGGACGCTCTCTACATGACGGTTATCACCGTATCTGCGGTCGGATACGGAGAGGTTCAGCCTCTGGCCGGACCCGGCCGCGTGCTGGCAGGCACCCTGATCGCCGGAGGCATAGTCGCCCTCGCCATCTGGTTCGCATTCATCACTTCGATGCTCGTTCAGATCGATACGACAACCCCGTTCAAGAGACGCCGCATGATAAAGAGGATAGACAAGCTCCGAGGGCATGTGATCGTGTGCGGCACCGGCCGTACGGGGCGACATGTGATCAAGGAGCTACGCCATCGCGGCGCCTCCTATGTCGCCATCGAACACGATTACGAACAGCTCGAGCGAGCGGGGATCATGGACGGGGACAGCCTCTTCATCGAGGGCGATGCCACGAACGACAGCGTCCTGCGGGCGGCCGGCATCGGACGCGCTCGCGGACTCGTCGCGGCCCTGAACGACGACGCCGACAATGTCTTCGTGTGTCTCTCGGCGCGGACTCTGAATCCGGAGCTGACGATCGTGGGCCGCGCGCATCAGGAAGAGTCCGAAGGCAAGCTGAAGCAGGCCGGCGCCGACCGTATCGTGACTCCCACCGCCACCGGGGGAGCGCACATGGCCTCGCTCGTCCTGAGACCGAATGTCACTCTCTTCCTGGATGCGGCCCCTCAAGTGGCCCAGCACGAGCTGCCGGATCTGCAGATCGAGCAGATGGAAGTTCACGCCGGCTCTTCCATCGCCGGATTGACGCTCGCCAATGCGGCGATACCGGCTAAAACCGGAATGCTCGTCGTGGCGATCCAGCGCGGGGAAGACCGGAGCCTCTTCGTCTACAACCCTGGTCCGCTCGAGCAGGTGCAGCCGGGAGATTGCCTCATCGTGCTAGGTCGTCCCGGCCAGATAGACCGCCTTCGGGAGTTGCTCGCCCAGCCCCGAAGCTAGCCCTCGTTCGCCTAGCCCCGGGAGCCGACCCTCGTCGCTTAGCCCCGGGAGCGGCCCTCGGTCGCTTAGCCCCGGAGCCGGTCCTCGCTCTGGAAGAAGGGCCTCCACTTTTCCTCCGGCGAGGCAGGCGTGGCCAGACTCACCACGACCAGGAGCGCGACCGACACCAGCAGCCCCGGAATCACGATGTAATCGCTTGAAGCGAGGTCGAACTCGGTCCCCCCAATACTGACTCCGAAGTCAGCTCCGAGACGGGACGCCACCGCGATCCCGACTTGGCTCGCAAGCCCGCCTGCCATGCATGCCACTCCCCCCTGCGGCGTGACGCGCCGCCAGAGAAAGGCGGCCAGCAAGGCCGGCGTCAGGCTCGCTCCGACAAGCGAGTAGGCGTACAGAGCCATCTGCAGCACGCCGTCGAACTGGGTCAGTAGCACCATGCCTAGGCCGCCGAAGAGGACGATGCAGAGGCGTTGGAGACGGAGCTTGCTCCGGTCGGTCGCATCCGGGTTGACGAACCGTTCGTAGATGTCGCGGCTCGCATTGGTCGATGGCACCAGCAAGTACGTGTTCCCGGTCGAAAGCACGATGGCCACGGCGGCCGCCAGCAATATCGTTCCAGCCGCGACCGGCAATCCGTTAACGGCAATATGGAGAATGACCGACTCGGATGCCGCCAAGTTCGCCGAAGCGAGAGCCCCTGGATCCGCAAGCTCCGGAAATACCGACCGTCCGACGATCCCCATCAGGGCCAGCGCCGTCTCTATGAAGACGATTCCCACGAGCATCCCGATCACGGCCTTCTTCGCCGAACCCGCATCCTTCGCCGAGAAGAACTTCTGGTACATCCCGCTCTCGCCGAGGATGAGGAGAAAAGTCGGCATCGACACCCCCAGCACCCAGAAGACATTGTGACCTCCGAGGATAGAGAGGTGCCCATCGGGGAGCCCCGCCACCACTTCGGACACGCCTCCGTTGGCCAGCACGAGGTAGGGGAGACCTATGACGACGCCCAGCGTGATGATGACTCCGTTGATGATGTCCACCGAAACGATGGACACCATCCCGGCCAGCACGGTGAACGCTATGATGGCGGCCGCGGTGATGTATACGCCGGTTTCCTGCGAGACCGCGCCGTCGCTCACGATGTTGATGATCCACCCGCCGGCGCGGAATTGGTAGGCGGCTATCGTCACGTAGGCGAGGATGATGGCGACGGTGCCGAGCACGCGCGCCGCCGCGTTGTAGCGCTCTTCGAGGAGGTCCGGCACGGTGTACTTGGCGAGGGCGCGCACGCGAGGCGCGAGGCGGAAAGCCAGAAGCAAGCCGGCCCAGGCCCCGAACGAGAACCACAGCTCCGCGATACCCGTGCGGTAGGCCAGCCCCGCCCCCCCGAAGAGCGATCCCGACCCGATCCAGGTGCAGACGAGCGTCCCGACCAGAAGGACGACCGGAACTTTGCGGCCGGCGACCATGAAGTCCGAGTGACTCTTGACTTGGCGAGAGCGCCACACTCCGACCCCGATGAGCAGTAGCGGATAGCCGAAGACTACGAGCGTGAGTAGGTTGTCCATTACTGCGCCTCGCTTTCTTGCTAGTCTTCCGGCTTTGAAGTCACCGGCCCCCGGCAGCCCTCCGGCTCGGCAGTCCCCGCTGCCGGGAACCGCCCATCCCCGCCTTTCGCCGTCACCGTCCGCGGCCTTCCGTCGTTACCGTCCCCTGGACATGCGACGCTTCAACTCTTTGAGCATGTCATCCGCTTGGACATCGCGCATGCGACGCTCCAACTGCGGATCGGCTGCCGCCTTGCCCACGGTGGGATCCGCCATGTCCGCCATGCCCTGCGCTTCGCCCAGATGGCCTTGGCTCCCCAGGTCCGTGGGCGGGCGGGCGCCACGGAGCCGGACCAGGAGCGCATCGCGCTGCTTGATCGCGTTCTTCAGCTCCGTGGCGCCCTCCCGGGCCTCGGCTTGGTGCTGTTCGATGTCGGCTCGCGCCGCGTCGGCCTTCTGCGTGAGCACTTCCACTCGCTTCCGATGCTTGGCCGCAAAACTATCCGCTATACGGATCGTCTCGTCGTCGCCTATCGCCCTTGCCTGTCCGGCCCGCCGTTCCGCGGTGCGAGCCAACTCCAACTCCCCCTCGGCTTGGCGCACAAGCGCCTGGAGATCCGACTCCAGCTGGCGTATTCGCACCTTGGTTTGCACGAGTTCATCGCGCATGGCGCGAATTAGGCGGTCGATGTCGTCTTCCGAGAAGTCGCGACCGGACTCGAGGCGGGTGAGCACATCGTCGACCAATTGTTTGAATTTGTCCAACATGCTCGTGAGTTTAGCCCGTTGCCTCTTTCTTTGGCTAGTTTTCACCCGACGCCCGGCCGGCCGTTCTATTCTTCGGCGCTGCCCATTCGTACGATAGCGAGGAGATGCTCGAACTGCCCCGCAGCTACAAGTTCAGACTAGGCGGCGGCACTAGCTCGGTGACGGATACGGGCGCGGATTGGAACGCGCTCGGCCTAGGCGGCGAACCGGTCTCGGTGACGGATACGGGCGCGGATTGGAACGCGCCGACCATTCTACTCTACAGCCAAGGCTCGGCAGCGACCCCGGTTCTGCCGACTCTGGGGGAGACGGTTGTTGACGAAGACACGATTGCGACCCGGAAAGATCAGCTACCGCGTGCACGGCATGCACTGCGCGAGTTGCGTGGCGGCGGTCGAGAAGCGGCTCGGCGCCCTGGAGGGCGTGGAGGCGTCGGTCAGCCTGCCAGCGGAATCCGCGACGTTGACTCTGGCGCGCGAAGTCGCCCAGGAGGAGATCGCCGCGGCAGTTGAGGCCGCGGGTTTCCGGCTTGCGCGTCTTGACACCCAGGACAGGGGAGAAGCCGCCCGCAGCCGGCTGGCCGAAGCGGAAGAGCGCGTCAAAGACGCGCGGCGGACAATGTGGAGGGCATGGGCCCTCACTGCTCCGGCGATGGCCTGGATGATGCCGGAGATGTTCGCGGGGGTGGCGTGGCCTTCGCCCCTCGTCTTCCACTGCGGGATGACGCTGGCAGGCGCCGCAACGCTCGCTTGGCCGGGGGCCGCGACCCTGCGCAGCGCCTGGCGCTCGGCGTTGGGCCGGGCGCCGAACATGGATGTGCTCATCGCGCTCGGCGCGGGCGTGTCCGTGCTGACCGGCGTGTGGGTGACCGCGCACCACCTAGGATTCGCGCCGGCGGCGATGAACTTCGCGGGCGTAGGGGCGATGATCGCCGCGATTCACCTCACGGGGCGCTTTATCGAGGAGAAGGCGCGGGGCCGGTCTTCATCGGCGATCCAGGCGTTGCTCGCGCTCGAAGCCCCGGAGGCCCGCGTCGAACGGGACGGGACCGAGATGGAGATCCCCGCCTCGGAGGTGATGCTCGGCGACATCATGATCATTCGTCCTGGAGAGAAAATTCCTGCGGACGGGCGGGTGGCGGACGGCCGGAGCGCGGTCGACGAGTCGCTCGCGACGGGAGAGTCCGTACCCGTCGACAAGGGACCGGGGGATTCCGTTCTCGGCGCGACGGTCAATCACTCCGGCGTTCTGCGAGTGGAAGCGACCGCTGTGGGCGAGGCGACATTCTTGTCGCACATCATTCGCCTGGTCGAGGAGGCGCAGGGCAGCAAGGTGCCTATTCAGGAGTTGGCGGACCGCGTCACGGCGCTGTTCGTGCCCGCCATCCTGCTCGTTGCGGTAGCGGCCTTCGTGGGGTGGTTCGCGCTGCCCGACTTCTTCTCGGGCGTCGCGGAGAGGGCCTCGGCGCTCCTCCCCTGGATCAACCCGGACATGGACCGTTTTTCCGCCGCTCTCCTGGCAGCCGTGGCCGTGTTGGTGATAGCGTGCCCCTGCGCCTTGGGACTGGCCACGCCGACGGCGCTAATGGTGGGGACCGGGGCAGGAGCGGCCCGCGGGGTGCTGATCCGCAACGGCGCCGCCATTCAGACGCTGGACGGCGCAGACACGCTCGCTATAGACAAGACGGGCACCCTTACGGTAGGCGCTCCCCGTGTCGAGGCGGTACTCCCCCTCGCCGGCCCGGACGGCCCGTCGGCCAGCGGCGCATCGGCAGGTGGCGCTTCGGAGGGGAGCGCCTCCGAGCCCCGGCGTGGCGGCGCCTCCGAGAACGACGAGACCGCCCTGCTAAGCCTCGCCGCTTCTCTCGAGCACGCATCGGAACACCCTCTCGCGAAGGCGGTCGTCGAGGAGGCGCGCCGGCGGGCCGCGCCGATGATGCCCGCCCGCGAGGTAGAGGCGCGGCCCGGTCTCGGCGTCTCCGGCATGGTCGGCGAAGTCCGCGTGGTCGTGGGCAACGCGGCATGTCTGCGCGAGGAAGGGATCGGCATGGAGGCGGCCGGCGAGATCGCCCGGCGAATAGAGTCCGAGGCGTGGACGCCCGCCTACGTGGCGCGCAATGGCCAGCTTCTCGGCGGGATCGGGATTGCCGATCCGGTGAAGGAAAACGCGAAGGAGACCATCGCCGAGCTGCACCGCCGCGGGTTCCGCACGATCATGCTCACGGGAGACGGCGAAGCGGTTGCGGCAGCCGTCGCCCGCGATCTGGGGATCGCCGACTTCCGGGCCAGCCTCCTTCCGGCGCAGAAGGTCGAGATAGTGCGGCAGCTTCGCTCCGAGGGCCGCGTGGTAGCCTTTGCGGGGGATGGCCTCAACGACGCGCCCGCGCTTCAGGCCGCCGATGTCGGCTTGGCCGTCGGCACTGGCGCCGACATTGCCATGGAAGCCGCCGGCATTACGCTCGCGAAGGGAGATCTGCGGGCGGTGCTGCGGGCGGTGAAGCTCGCTCGCGCAACCTTTCGGAAGATACGCGAGAATCTCTTCTGGGCCTACATCTATAACGTCGTGGCAATTCCGGTAGCCTTCATGGGACTTCTGCACCCCGTGGTCGCGGAAGCGGCCATGGCGCTCAGCTCTATCTCGGTCGTCGCCAACGCGAACCGCCTCCGGCGCATAGCGCTCTAGTCGCGCGCGATTTGCCTTGACGGTAGCCGGGGGCGCATCATTACGAGCGTTATAGTGGCGACTGACTTCTCATCGTAGGGAAAGAGACTAAATGGCCTCGCGCTGGGTAGGTTTCGGACTGGGTTTCTGGTTCCTGGGTGCGCCATTTCTGTGGGGATATCCGTTCGGATTCCTCTGGTGGCACAGCGTGGTGCTCGGCGGCGCGATCCTCGTCGTCACCATCACCTTCCATCTCGGCCCCAACCGCATTAGCGGCTGGGGGCTTATCGCGCTCGGAGCCTACAGCATGGTGTCGCCATTCATTCACGGGTATCTGGCCAATGCGCAGGCTCTGTTCAACGACCTCATATTCGGCGTGGTCGTCGTGGCCACGGGAACCGCGATGGGCGGCGCGGGCATCGTGTACGCCGAAGAGGCGTCCCGGGCCGCCTGACGGCGGCGGAACGACTCGGGGCAGCACGTTAGCCCGGGTCGGCGGGCGGCACTGCTACTTAGCGTTCAGCTAGGTGTCCGACCCTTCGGCACAGCCCCACGACAGCGAACCGTTGCGCTGTCAGGCGCGCGCTTTCATGCGCCGAACTTCCCGAGGCGGCCCGCGCGCGCCGCGGCCAGCCGCATCAGATCGCAACCCCGAACCCGCCCGTGCGCACCGGCGCGGCAGGCGGTCTCCCCGAAAGCGGCCACTTCATCCTCGCGGGCCGCGCCGCCGTGGATGAGGAAGGGAACCGGGTGCCAACTGTGACCCTTCAGCCTGGATGGCGTCGAGTGGTCTCCGGTCACGACGATGATGTCCGGCCCGGCTCGAACCAGCTCCGGCACGATGGCGTCGGCCTCCTCGATGGCAGCCACCTTGCGGTCGAAGTCTCCATCTTCGCCCGCCTTGTCCGGAGGCTTGAAATGGAGGAAGAAGAAGTCGTACTCGGCGATCCGCGCCTCCAGCGCGGCAACGAGGCTGGGGCCGCCAACGGCAACGCCTTCCGCATCCATCCCCGCCAGCCGAGCGACTCCGCGGTACATCGGGTAGGCGGCGGCGGCGAACGACCGCATCTTGAACACATCGGGGAAGAGAGGCCAATCGGGCCGGATGGACACGCCCCGGAGGAGCGCCATGTTGGCCTTGGGCTGGCCGGCGAGCCGCGCAGCGGCAGCTTCGATCCAAGCGGCGAGAATCTTTGCAGTGGCTTCCGACTCGGGGTTGCAGGCCCGTGGCGGGATGGGCGGCTCGCCGGCGCGGCCCGGATCCGTATCGCAGACCGCGTCCCCCGACGGAGCGGCAGGGTGCATGACCAGGACGAAACGGTGCTCGGCCACATGCTGCACCGAGCAGCGGACACCCTCCAAAGCAATGCCGTCGAGCAGCCGCGCGAGCGGGGCGGCCTCGCTTGTCGGAATGCGGGCGGCGCGGCGATCCGTCACCCGGCCGCCGCTCCCCACCGTACAGAAGTTCCCCCGCACCGCTATGCTGGCCGGTTCGAGCGGAAAGTCGACGCCGAGGGCCTCGAGCACTCCCCTGCCGGTCTGGTAGACGAGGGGATCGTAGCCGAAGAGCGAGAGATGACCCGGCCCGCTCCCCGGCGTTATTCCCGGCGCAACCGGATCGTGGAGGCCGCACGTCCCGGCCCGCGCGAGTTCGTCGAGGTGCGGCGTGCGGGCCGCCTCGAGTTCGGTCAACCCCCCTGGGCCGCGCGGGAGGCCGCCCAGCCCGTCCAGCACGTAGAGCAGCACCTTGCTTTCGCCCGCCACAGCGAGTTCGGCAATCTGGTCCAATCTCATGCGCGGGAACCTAAGAGCGCTGCCACCAGCCTGCCACCGTACCGGCGCCAAGCCGAAGCCGGGAGCGGGCCGGTCATCTCGACATCGCCCGGGCCGCATCGAGTCGCGGCCTGCGGCGGTCGAGCCGCTCCATGAGCTTGGCGGTCCGCGCCGGGGCCGTCACGCGCCGCTTCGGGTACCGCTGGGCGCTGAGAGGCATCGATCTATCGCTGCCCCGAGGCGTGGTAGTAGCTCTCCTCGGCGCGAATGGAACGGGCAAGACAACGCTCCTCCGCGTGCTCTCGACGCTGCTCCGTCCCACCGCAGGCCGCGTCGAAGTGCTGGGGCATGCGCTCCCGGCTGGCAGCGACGCGGTGCGGAGCCGCACCGGATTCATGACGGCCGGCGGACATGCCTACGATGAGCTCACAGGGCTCGAGAACCTCCGCTTTGCCACCCGCATGTCAGGCGAGGACATCCCTGGCGAAGCGTCGCTGCTAGCCGCGCTCGACGCCGTCGGCCTCGGGGCGGCGACCGGGGTGCGCGTCAGGGAATACTCGACGGGCATGCGCAAGCGGCTGGAGCTGGCGCGGCACCGCCTGCGCCCGGTCGACCTGATGCTCCTGGACGAACCCTTCGAGAGCCTCGACGCAGAGGGCATCGGCCTCGCCGGCGAACTGATCCGCGAGTGGCGGAGCCGTGGCACGACTGTGATCGTGGCTTCGCACCGGAGCGGCGAGGCCGCGCGCCACGCCGACAAGGTTCTCACGCTGGAGCGGGGCCGGATCGCCGCCGAAGCCTCCGCGTGAAAGCGCCTGCTCGCCAAATCGCTGCCGCCGTCCACGGCGCCGACAGCCGACAGCGGCGGGGCCACGCGGAGGGAGCCTCCGACAGCGCCGGGGCCGACCTACGGTATAGGGGGCCAAGCGGCGGCGAGACCAGCCGACAGCGGCGGGGCCACGCGGAGGGAGCCGCCGACGGCGGCGGGACCAGCCGGCCGTGAAGGCGCTAGCACGCCGAGCCGCGGCCATCGTCTGGAAGGACATCCTCTCGGAAACGCGCAGCCGCCACGGCTTCGCATCGATGCTGTGCTTCGCCGGCTTGACGCTCTTCCTGTTCACCTTCGCCGCCGGACCGGACAGCCAACTCCTGGCGCGGCTCGCGGGCGGTCTCATCTGGATCGCGATCTTCTTCACGGGCACCCTCTCCCTGGGCCGGGCATTCCAGAGCGAGGAAGTCGCCGGCGGCGTCAGGCTGCTGAGACTCTACCCTGGCGATGTGCGGGCGATCTACCTCGGCAAGCTCGCCGGCAACCTTCTGGTGCTGGCCGTTCTGGAGGCGATCCTCTTCCCGGCCGCCGCCATCCTGTTCGATGCGGACTTCGGGACTCACGCCCTTCCGATCGCCCTGACCGCAGCTCTCGGCACACTCGGATTTTCCGTCCTCGGCACCTTCTTCTCGGCGCTGACCGTTCACGTGAGGGCGCGAGAAGTCATGTTGCCGCTCCTCCTCTTCCCCGGCCTCGTCCCGGTTGTGATAGGCTGCGCGGGGGCGACCACGGCTCACTTGGCGGGAGACCCGCTTGGTCAAGCTGGGGACTGGTTACGGTTACTTGCAGCGTACGACATGATATTGTTGGTGGTGTGCGTATGGTTATTCCCCGTCATCCTGGAGGAATAGCACAGGAGTGAACAACCGAAGCGAACCGATGGGAGCGAACCACTTGCGCAAGTCGTTGGGATGGGCCGCCATCGGCGGCATCGTCGCCGCTACCATCCTCGGACTGTTCGTAGTGCCGGCGGACGCCCGGCAGGGCGAAGTCCAGCGGCTGCTCTACATCCACGTGCCCATCGCGTGGGTGATGATGCTGGCGTTCTTCATAGTATTCATCATGAGCCTCCTCTATCTCGTCCAGAGGAAGCTGAAGTGGGACATGCTCGCTGTCGCCGCCGCCGAGCTGGGGGTCGCAGGCGCCGCTCTCACGCTGGTGTTGGGATCGCTGTGGGCCAGACCGACTTGGGGCATCTGGTGGACATGGGACCCCCGCATAGCTACGACAGCCCTGCTCGTGGCGATTTACGTCGGCTACCTGGTCGTGCGATCGATGACGGAAGATCCGGAGCAGCGCGCGCGGTTGTCGGCCGTTATCGGCTTGGTAGGATTCGCCCAGGTGCCAGTCGTGTACCTGTCCGTCTTCTGGTGGCGGAGTCTTCATCAGCCCCCGTCGTCTCCCAGATCCATGGCGAGCGAATTCGGTTTGGCGATGCTCCTGGGGTTCGTCGTCTATACGCTCGCCTTCATCTACATGTGGCTTCGGCGCTATAGACTGGCAACGGATCAACTCGCAGTGGAACTGTCGGGAAGCGAAGGGTTACCGGTTCATGGCATCTCGGCATCCAGGTCGCCTGGATCCGAGCCATCTGTCCGCAGGCCGGACAAATCCGGGTCGCCAACGCTCGATTCATCGTCCGAGAGGATCGGTTGAACGATCACTGGCTCTACATAGGCGCGGGATACGGCATCACCTGGGCCGTGATGATCTTGTACCTGTTTCACCTTCGTCGTCGCGAACGTCAGGTTGCGCGGACGATGCGACGCGGCGGAGAAGGGCGGAGCGGAACATCCGCGCGGTGAGCGGTAGAGGGAGCATCCACGCGGCGAGCGCTTCACGCTTCAAAGAAGACGAGATCGTGCTATTTTCTTGGGTTGCCGCAGATTATCTTTTTGGGTTGCCGGAGATTGGCGGCTTTGCCGGGGACTGGCGGCTTGCAGAATATGCGAGCCCGTATTTTCATACCGATGGAGAGCCTTGTCCGCGCTTGTGCAGGAGATGGAGCCCGAGCAATCCTCCCTGGCGCGCCGACAATCCCTAGCGCGCTGACGAGGCCGAAGCACGCTGACACAATTTGCGACACGCCGACAATCCGTGCCGCACGGACAGTTTGGACAGTCTATAACGCGGACAATCTGTGACACGCCGACAAAGTCGATACTTTAGAACAACCCGATCCAAGGTTCGATTCCCCATATGGTAAAAAGCGCTACACGGCAGAAGCACCTGTTCTTCGATGGGCAGGGACTCGACTCGTTCGATCAGTACCTGCACGATGTCGAGCGGTACCCTCTTATCAAGAACGCCAAGAAGGAACGCGAGATTGCCCGCAAGGCGCGCGCCGGCGACCGCAAGGCCGCCGAGACCCTTGTAACGGCGAACCTTCGCTTCGTTATCTCTTACGTAAAGAAGTACCAGGGCAGGGGACTGAACCTGGCCGAGCTTGTCTGCATAGGGAACGAGGGGCTGCTGAAGGCCGTCAAGAAGTTCGACCCCGACAAGGGCGTCAAATTCATCTCGTACGCCGTATGGTGGATCCGGCAGACGGTGCTGCAGGCCCTCGCCGAACAGACTCGGTCGGTAAGAATTCCACTTAATCAGAATTCCAATCTGGTCAAGTTGTCGAGAACCGAGACGGCGCTGACTCAGAAGCTGGGCCGGTCGCCTACCGACCGCGAGATCGCCCACGAGATGGAAGAACCGGTCGAGACTGTGCGCGCGCTGCGGCGCGTAGCATCGGCCGAACTCAGCTTCGACGCTCCGCTAGACAAGTCCGACCGCGACAGCGCGTCATTTGGCGAACGCTTCCTGGGGGTGGGGGACGGCGACATCGAAGAGGCCGTGGAGGACCAGGTGCGGCGCGACTTTCTGGAGAAGATGTTCAGCACCTACCTCACCGAGCGCGAGCGAAAGATCCTGTATCTCTATTACGGTCTGGACGATGGCGAGGAGATGACGCTTGAGGAGATCGGCAACCAGCTGGGAGTTACGCGAGAGCGTATTCGCCAGATACGGAACCGGGCCTTCGACAAGCTTCGGGGATCTCCTCAGGGCGATGCGCTGGCAGGGTTCTGGCGAGTGACTGTCTAGGAAGAATGGAGTTATGCGCGTTGCCGCAGCCCGCGGAACTCCGGTAGAGCCAGCAAGAAGATAAAGAGTGTCAGGACCGCGCTCCCGACGCACCACCGGCAGATGGCGTGGATGACGAAGAGTTCGAGCGCGGTGAGGTAGACCGTGAATCCGATTCCGCCCACTGCCAGCGCGGCGAGCGCCCGCGGTATCCACGCGCTGCCGCGGCGAGCGCCGCCAACTCCGCCACCCGCGCTTTCGCCGGCACCGGCGCTCGCTCCCCCGCCGGTCGATGCGCTGGCCCGGACTCCGAACAGCGCGGCTGCAAAGCAGGCTGCGTACCAGCCGACGCCCCACCCGGCCACCGGAAACCCCAGGAAGCTGGACCAGCGGGACGCCTGAACCACATCGCAGCCGCCGTTCGCCCCGCACGCCAGTTCGCCGTAGAAGCCTGTCGCGTACAAGTACAGGTAGGTAGAAACGAAGAGGCCTGCCAGCGCCACGAGCGCGATTCCCCGGCGGCGGGTCAGTTCGCTCATGGCCAGCGGAAGCGCGCCCATGGAAGGTTGCGCTTCGGGTACCGCGGAGGGTCGGCGGCAAGCAGCGAGCCAAGTGGCGCTTTGAGGGGGACATGGCATCCATGGCCGACGGTTCGAAGATGCTCCGCCGACTTGCCGCGCGCCGACGAACCGTGCCTCGGCGAACCATCAAGCACCGTCAGGCCGCGCTCGCCGGGGTCTGCCGTCTCGTCGCGCTCCGCGAATCGCGCTTCAGGAGCCGCTCTCACCAGCGTCGCCGACGGAACCAGCTTCGAGCTTGGCATCGATCAGGCCGGCGATGTGCCTGTAGGGATCCACGCCAGCCAACGAAATCGGCTCGCCATCGATAAATAGCGTGGGCGTCGAGGACACTCCCCTGGAATCCCCGTACTTGCGAGACTTCGCTATTTCCTCGAGGTAGCGGCGCTCCGCCATGCAAGTCTCGTAGCCGTCCATGTCGACACCGGATTCCCGCGCGATACCTGTCAGAGTCCCGGAGGGATTGCCTGCCATCTGCCACTCCATCTGGCGCGACAGGATAAGGTCGTGCACCGGCCAGAAGAGCCCTTGCTCGTTTGCGCAGCGGGCCGCGAGCGCAGCTGCGACCGAGTTGGGAAAGGTTCCGAGCACGTAGTCGTAGGAAATCCATCGCACCGGGGCATCCATGCCGTCGACATAGTTCTGCCGGAGCAACTTCCCTGCGAAGCCCGAGAATGACGCGCAGAATGGGCAGGAGAAGTCGTAGAACTCTTCCACCGTTACGCTAGCGGACTCGGATCCGCGATTGATTCCGACCGAAGAGTCCACATCCATGCCGACGACTATTTCTCCAAGTTCTTCGGGCGTCGGGGGCGGCGCCGAGTCGCCACGAGCCATCAGGAGCCAACTCGCTCCAGCGACGACGACCACAGCCAGTCCGCCACGAAAGAGCCACGGGGAGCGGGTTTTTGCTTCGCGACTGTTCATTTTCTTGCCACCCTCTCTTGTCTCTTGTCTCTCGTTTAGCTGCTTCTTGCTGTCTCTTGCGCGTCTTCTGCGCGTCTCTCCGTCTCTTGCGAACGCCGAGCGGGCTACCCGGTGACGCGGGCGCGTCTTGCGCCGACGCTCTCGCGCCAACGCTTCATGCGCCGGCACTCTCGCGGCGGGAGCGGTACCGAGCGCTTCTAGAACAACGAAGGACCAAAGAGGATCCAAGCCACCGCAGCCACCGCAAAGAATATAACGATCAGCAGGATCGTGTACCGAATGCCCTCCGACAGCCGGCGGCCGCGCAGTGCGGCAAGGCCCCTTAGAGCGGGAATGAAGCGGCGGGACCAGATTTCCGCAATCTCCGCCAGCACCTCTCCCCACGCTGCGCCGTAAGCGGCGTCGAGTTTCTCCACTTCTTCCGTCCACGCCCGGGTCGCTTCATTGACGCCGGCTTCATCCGACTCCGGCGAAGCCATGTCGCGGACTTTCAACTGCTGTAGAAGCAGTTGCTGCTTGGCAAGCACGGCGTCGAACGTGGGGCCTAGAGCCTCGATCTGCCGTCCGGTCGCATCGCCGGGGGAGGCCCTGACGGCAACGTCCAGAGCTTGTTCCATGTGGTCGCGGGAAAGGCGCTTCTCGCTCGCCAACTGCTCGACTTCGGAGCTGTAGACGCGGATCAGCTCTTCCGCAGCTTCGTGGAAGGCGGCTACCGCATCGCTGCGCAGGTGAGCGGCGTCCATGGCTTCCACGGCCAAGCTGCGCGACTTCGCCTCGAGAGCCGCCGACCGGCGCAGCATCAGGGGACCAAGCGCAATCTCCCCCAGCGCCTGGAAGTGCAGTTCGAAGTACCGCTTGTCGATGTGCTCGCCGACCGACGGGTCGATTCGCACCCGGGCCGCGGCCGATATGCACGCCCGTTGCAATGTGTCGGAGGCGACCGAGAACTTCGGCAGGGTCACGGGGAGCGGCGGAGTTACTTGGCCCTTCGGAAACATCTCCACGGCCGACCCTTCGACCGGCATCGGAGGCGGCACTGTCCGAGAGATTCTAGCCACGGCTCGCATCTCTTCGGGAAACAGGTAGCCAAGCGTCAAGGACACGCCGTTGGAAGCGAGATGGAGCTTCGGCCGATCCGCCTGCCCGCTATCCTCTCCGGCGACCTCTCCGGCAACCTCTTCGGCTTCCAATACCGGCCACCGAACGGTGTGCTCGACTTCTCCGGCGAAGAGGTGGAGACCCCGGTAGGTGAAGACCGCCAGGAAGAGACCGTCGATCCGATCTTCGCCAACTTCGCCTCTGGCCGCTGTTCCGGCCGCGCAGACGATCACTTCGGAGGCCAGCGGCCGGAACAGAGAGCGCTTGTTCTTTCCGACGCTCTCTCTCTCGACCGTGCGCGCAATTTCTTCCAGATCGGCGCTCGCGCCGAAGAAAGCCACCGTCTCGCGCCGGGTGCAGACGAGCACCATGCCCGCGCGGCGAGACACCCAGAACGCCGAGGGGAGATCGAGCGGCTCGCCGTCGATGAGCACGGCGCCATCCCGGCAGAGCACGGGGAGCCGGCGGCGCATCGGCTCGCCGCTGAACAGGACGTCGAAGGTGTACTCGCGGGCCGCCGCGCGGCGCCGGCCGACCTTCGCGGACCCTTCCGTGGTCATCCCGAGCCCAGCGCGGCACCGGGAGCCGCCGGCGTCCACTCCATATCGAGCAGGGATGGAACGGCGTGGTCCGCCCCCGCGCGCATGAGCTCGTCGACGGAGAAGCGTCCGGTGGCGACCCCCAGCATGCGGAAGCCGCAGGCGGTCGCGCAGGCGACATCGTGCGGCGTGTCGCCAATGATCCAGCTACGCCCGGGCTCGTACCGGACCCCGGTCGCGCGGCGGGCCCGTTCGAGCGCGACCGGCGGCAGTCTGTTGCGGTCGGGGCTGTCGCAGCCGAAGGCGCCGAAAGAGAACCTGTGCCAGAGGCCGGCTGCCGACAGCTTGCGCTCGGCGCCGGGGGCGATGTTTCCGGTCACGAGACCGAGAACGGCTCCCCCCTCTTCGAGCAGGTCGAGAATGGCCGGAACCCCCGGCGCCGGGCGCAGCCGGTCGCGCCGCCTTTCGATCTCCGCTTCCAGGCGCGCGGCATAGATGCTCCACAGGCGATCGAGACCGAGGTCGATCTCGACCTTTGGCACGTCGGCCGCGCCCAGCAGCGTGCCGACTATCCGCGGGTCCGTCATTCCGTCGAAGGGAAGCTCGTCTATCGGACCGGCGGTTCCATATACCTCCTGCATGGCGATCTCTATGGCGGCGCGGCCGACGCCCGCGGAGTCTATCAGCGTCCCATCGATATCGAAGAGCGCCAGCATGGGCGGGCGGCCCGGCGGCACGGTCAGCGGTCCTGGACTCCGCCGCCGGCTACACATCGATCCCGCCTCGGCGCCGGGGGCCACTCGGAGCCGGCAGCCGGCCGGCCGCCGACAATCCCGACGATCTCGTCACGAGCGCAACCACGCGGCTAGCATCGAAGGCTCGACGTTGCCGCCCGACAGGATCGCCACCGTCTCGCCCTTCCTCGCGGGCATCGCGACCCCGCTCTGCAGCGCGGCTACGGCCGCCGCGCCCGACGGTTCCACCACCAGCCGCTGGCCGAAGAGCCAGCGCACCGCCCGCTTTATCTCGTGGTCGGTGACGGTTACCACGCGGTCGACCAAGCTTCGGCTGTGGGCAAAGGTGAGGTCGCCGGGGCGAACCGGCTTGAGGCCGTCGGCGACAGTCGTCACTTCGCCGAGCGTCACCGGCTCGCCCGCCTGCAACGAGGCGAGCATCGAGGCCGCGCCAACGGGCTCGACGCCGATCACCCTGGCCTCCGGAAACCGTCCCTTGACCGCCGCGGCGACTCCCGCCAACAGGCCGCCGCCGCCAACAGGCGCGACCACGAGCCCCGGCGGGCGCAGCGCCAGCTGCTCCATTATCTCGAGACCGGTCGTGCCCTGCCCCGCGATGATGTCCGGATGATCGAAGGGCGGCACCATGATCCCGCCTTCCTCGAGCTGGATCCGCTCGGCTCGCTCCTTGCGTTCCGCGGATGTCGTGCCGACCAGCTCGACCTCCGCCCCCAGCGCGATCGTCGCCAACCGCTTCACGTCCGGCGCGTCCACGGGCATCACGACCCGCGCCGGCGCCCCGAACGCGCGGGCGCTCCATGCCACCGCCTGCGCGTGGTTGCCCGAGGAGTAGGTCAATAGGCCTTCTTCCCTCTCCTCTGCCGCCAGACGGCTGACAAAGTGGTACGCCCCGCGCGCCTTGAAAGCGGAGATGCGCTGCAGGTTCTCGCACTTGAGCCACAGAGCATCGGGGCGGCCCGGCTTCCGCTCGCCCGCCGACCCTGGCAGCGGCGCCGGAACGAGCGGCGTGCGACGAATCGCACGTCGAATTCGCGCGTGCGCAGCCTCTACGTCGGCGACCGCGACGAGCGCGGCAGGAGCTGCGCTACTCACCCTTCGAGGGAGTCTCGGAGCCAGAGCCGGCGAGATCTGTCTCGGAGATAGAGTCGGCGGGCTCGGTCTCGGACTCGACATCCGCGAACACCTCCCCCTCCTGGCAGGCCACATCCGCGAGCACATCCCCTGCCTTCAGCTTGATCAGCCACACGCCCTGCGTATTTCGTCCTGTGATTCGCGTATCCTTCGCCGACTGGCGGATCACCAAACCCTTCTTGGTCACGAGCAGCAGCTCGTCGTCGTCCGCCACTTCGTGCACCGCGATCACGCGCCCCGATTCGGGGCTGGGCTTAAGGTTGATGACGCCCTTCCCTCCGCGCCCCTGCCGACGATACTCCCCGATATGGCTGCGCTTTCCCTTCCCCCCTTCGGTGGCGGTCAGCAGCGTGCCCCCTCGCCGCACGACCACCATCCCTATCACGGCGTCCTTGTCCGCGAGCCTGATGCCGCGCACGCCCTGGCTAACGCGGCCCGTCGGCCGGACATCCGTCGCGGGGAAACGGATCGCCTTCCCCAGCGTCGTTGCCAGAATCACGTCGTTGGAAGGACCTGTGAGTTGCACATCGATCAGCCGGTCGTCTTCGGCGATACGGATAGCGTTGAGTCCCGCCACGCGGACATGCCGGTACGCGCCGAGCTGCGTCTTCTTCACAAGTCCCTTCTCCGTAGCGAAGATAAGGCACCTGTCGCCCTCGAAGTTTCGCACCTTCAAGAGGTCCGCGACTTCTTCGCCCTTGCCCAGGTTGACGAGGTTCACGATCGGCTTGCCCCGCGCCCTCCGCTTGGTGACGGGGATGCGGTACACCTTCAACCAGTGCAGGCGTCCTCCGCGCGTGAAGATCAGGAGGTAGTCGTGGGTCGAGGCGAGGAACACGTGCTGCACCCAGTCCCCCTCCTTGGTCACCATCCCCGCTATCCCCCCGCCGCCGCGCAGCTGTTCGCGGAAGGTGCCGGGATCGAGCCGCTTGATGTAGCCGGTGCGGGAAACGATGATCACCGTCCGTTCTTCGGCGATCAGGTCCTCGTCGGAGAGATCGGAACTGTCATAGCCGATCTCCGTCCTGCGCTCGTCTCCGTACTTCGCCACCAGTGCGGCAAGTTCCTCTCCCACGATCTCCATGCGACGGTCGCGCGACGCCAGAATCGCCTCCAGCTCCCTCCTGCGTTCTCGAACCTCGGCCAACTCCCTCTGGAGCTTCTCGATCTCCAGGCCGGTGAGGCGGGCCAGACGCATGTTCAGAATCGCATCCGTCTGCGCTTCGCTGAGGCCGTAGCTGGCCATGAGCTGAGCGCGGGCGACCGATGTCTCTTCGGATCTGCGGATGATCCGGATTACCTCGTCGATGTTCTCTACGGCGATTCTCAGGCCTTCGAGGATGTGCTGGCGCTCTTTCGCCGCACGGTGTTCGTAGATGGTGCGGCGGTGCACGATCTCGTGACGGTGCGCGAGGAAGTGAAGGAGCATCGTCTTGAGGTTCATCACGTCGGGCGTGCCGCCGGCCAGGGCGAGCATGATGACCCCGAAGGTGGATTGGAGCTGTGTTCCCCGGTGGAGCTGGTTCAATACGACCTGCGCCGTGGCGTCCCTCTTGAGTTCGACTACGATGCGGATGCCGTCGCGGCCAGATTCGTCGCGGAGGTCCCTGATATCCGTCACCCTGCGGTCGCGCACGAGACCGGCGATCTGCTCGATCAGCCGAGTCTTGTTGACCATGAAGGGGATCTCGGTGATCACGATGCGTTCGTAATCGTCCTTCGTCTCCTCGATGGTGGATCGCCCTCTCATGACGATGCGCCCGCGACCGTCGCGGTACGCCCGGCGAATGCCCTTGCGGCCGAGGATCGTCCCGCCGGTGGGGAAGTCGGGGCCGCGGACGAGCTTCATGATCTCGTCCAGCGTGGCTTCGGGATTATTGATCAGCAGTTGGCAGGCGGCGGCTATCTCGCGGAGGTTATGAGGAGGAATGTTGGTCGCCATGCCGACCGCGATGCCCGACGATCCGTTGACGAGCAGATTCGGGAGCGCCGAGGGGAGAACGGTAGGTTCGCGAAGCCGGTCGTCGAAGTTGGGTACGTGGAGGACCGTTTCCTTGTCGATGTCGGTGAGAAGTTCGCTCGCAAGCCCGGCCATCCGGGCTTCGGTGTACCGGTACGCGGCGGCGGAGTCGCCATCGATCGACCCGAAGTTGCCCTGGCCATCGACGAGCGGGTAGCGCAGGGAGAAGTCCTGGGCCATCCGGACCATCGAGTCGTAGACCGCCGAGTCGCCATGAGGGTGGTACTTGCCGATGACATCGCCGACGACCGTCGCGCTCTTGCGATAGGGCCTCGAGGGCCCGAGTCCGGCTTCGTGCATCGCGAAGAGGATGCGCCGGTGGACGGGCTTGAGGCCATCGCGGACATCGGGCAGGGCGCGCTGAACGATCACGCTCATCGAGTAGTCGATGAACGAGTCGCGCATCTCGTCTTCCAGCCGCCGTGGCTCTATGCGGTCTTTGCTATCGGTGGCCATGGACTCCCATTCGGGGTGGTAGTTCCGCGGAGATTTCAGGGGCAGGGATGCCCCCGAGCGCCATTTCCGGACGGCGCGGTTCGGGCTGTCCCCGCCGGGCGCCGCCGACAGTCGCGGCCGCGCAGGCGAGATGGTTGCAATCTACCGGCGAGAGGGGCAGTTCGCGACTTGGGGAGAGAGTTCGACGCGAGCCGCGCTAGTCGAGCTGCCAGGCGACTCCCTGTGGACCGGCGTTAACGACGGGCGTCGCGCCCGCCATGGACCGTTCGCCCCAGGCGGCGTGGATGTGCCCGCATGCGACGAGGCGCGGCGCTGCGCGCTCCACCGTCTCCAGGAGCGCCACGCTGCCCCGGCGCCGCCGGGAGCCATCCATGTCCGCAAGGCCGCGCGGCGGAGAGTGCGAGACGAGCACGGCGCCAGCCGGGCATGGAGCGAGCAGGTCCCGCGCCTCGTCCTCGGTGAAGTCGTAGCTCCAGGAGCCAAAGCCGGTCACGGGCACGCCGCCGCCGACCCCGAAGAAGGCGACGCCGGCGACTTCGGCGCCGGTGCCGTGCAGTACGTGCGCAGCCGACCAGGAGGAGCAGGCGCGGGACAGCTCCTCGACCGACTCGGCATTGCCGGGCACGAGAATGGCGGGAACCGCGCTCTCGCGAAGCACGTTTATCACTCCGGACAGACCGCGGCGCACGACGCCGAAGTCGCCGGCCCCGACGATGACGTCGAAGTTCTTCGACCGTTCGACGATTGACGCCGCCGCGGCCAGGTCGCAGTGCAAGTCGCTGAAGAGTAGAAGCTTCATGCTACTGCACGGTAGTCGGCGATCTCCCGGAAATCCAGCTCGGCCAGCGCTTCGCGGATATCCTCTCGCGCTCCGGGCGACCCCACAGCGAGAAGAACGTAGGGCCGCGGCGGGCATCGTACCGCTCCGCTAACGGCCGGGTCCGCCGCGCCATCGAGACCCGGGAGGTCTTCGGGCCGGATCACTGTCGCACCGTGGATCGTTTGACCGATCTTGCGGGGATCGAGATCGACGAATGCCGCGATCCCGCCGGCGCGGCTCGGCCACGCGCGCGCGAAAGCCTTGCCGACCCTGCCGGCGCCCCAGATCACGAGGGGGCGGCCGGGGGGTATGCGCCCCCGGGCCAGGTGCGACACCTTGAGACGCCGGAACGCGTCGGGGCTGTAACGAGCGGAAGACTCCGAGAGGCGGCGCTCGCCCAGCCGCCAGTCGTGCAGCACCTCCGGCACATTAGTGAGAGCGTGCCCCCCGGCCGCCATCCGCAAGACAAGGTCGTAGTCCTCCGGGCTCTCGGTATCGCGGTACCCTCCCACGGCATCGAAGACCTCGCGGCGCACCATCAGCGTCGGGTGCGCGATGGGGCATTCGACGAAGAGGTCTCGTCGGACCGCCGCCGGGCCGACGAGCCCGTTGAGCCACCTCTCGTAGCGGCGGTAGCCCGGTCCCGCGGCCCGGCGGGGGAAGTACCGGACTCCCGTCCCGCACGCCGCGATGCCGGGTTGGCGCGCAAGCAGCTGGAGCTGGGCGGCCAGCCGGCCGGGACGCGCGATGTCATCCGCGTCCATGCGGGCGATGAGCGGGGCGCGGGCCGCCCCGGCCAGGCGTTGCAGCGCGGCGATGATGCCGGAGCCGTCCCTCTCGACCAACCTGACGCGAGCGTCCCGGACGGCCCAGCGGCGCAGCATTCGCCCGGTATCGTCGCGCGACCCGTCGTCAAGGGCGACCACCTCGAACCGCTCTTCCGTCTGCGCTTCCAGGCTCTCGATGCACTCGTCCAGAAAGGGTTCCGCGTCTCGGCACGGAAGCAGGACCGACACCAGCGGGCGCGCCCCGCTGGACATCATCCGGACAGCGCTTGGCCGGCCGTCACCCTGGCAGAGCCTCCGCGACCATTGCCGGCCCGCCGCGGCCGTGCAGCCGGTCGCCCAGCGCTCGGAGAAAGGCGCCGGTCCGAGATTCCTCGGCTGCGGCGATCGAAGCAGGCGGACCGGCCGCCACTATCCGCCCGCCCTCGCCGGCCGAGCCGGGTCCGATGTCGACCACCCAGTCCGCGCTCGAGATCACATCGAGGTTGTGTTCCACTACGATCACCGTATGTCCCTCCGCTACGAGTTCGCGCAACACGGCGACCAGAGCGCCGATCTCGCCGAGCCCCAATCCGACCGTCGGCTCGTCGAGAATGTAGATTCTCCTCCCGGCGCCGCGTCTGCCGCGGGCTATCTCGCGAGCGATCTTGAGTCGTTGCGCTTCGCCGCTCGAGAGCGTCGTCGTCGGCTGGCCCAACCGGAGGTAGCCTAGCCCGACCCTCTGCAACTGCCAGAGGCGCGTCCCAAGGCGGTCGCTCCGTATGAAGAAGCGGATCGCTTCGTCGGCCGTCATGTCGAGCGCATCCCTGATCGACCTGCCGCGCACCTTGATCTCGAGCGCCTCGGGGCGGTACCGGGAGCCGGCGCAAGCGTCGCAGGGGACCGTGATGTCCGCTAGAAACACCATCTCGACCGTCTCCACGCCCGCCCCGTCGCACTGGCTGCACCGTCCTGCGCCGTTGAAGGAGAAGTTGGCCGCTCGATACCCGCGGGCACGCGCCTCCGGGGTTGCCGCATAGACGCTTCGCAGCGGTCCGAACGCCCCGATGTAAGTGGCGGGCGTGGAGCGCGGCGAACGGCTGAGGGGGCGCTGGTCCACGAGCACAACATCGTCTATCCGGCCGACTCCTTCGAGGGAGTCGTAGCTACCCTCGTCCTCGCCCAGGTACCGCTTGGCGGACGACTCGCCTCTCGCGTGGCGCTCGAGGGCATGGAAGAGAACGCCCCGGACGAGGGTGGACTTCCCCGATCCCGATACGCCTGTCACCACAACGAGGGATCCGAGCGGAATCGTCAGGTCGACACCCTGCACATTGCGCAGCGTCGCCCCCCGCAGGACAAGCTCTCCGGCGGCGGCGCTGCCGGCGGCAGACTTGGCGGCTAGCCGCCAAGAGGCGCCGCTGCCGGAAGCAGCGGCGCCCGCGCCGCCGCCGGAGGCTCCCGCGCGGGCCGCGAGCGCCCTCCCGGTGCTGGTATCGGCCGCCAGCAAACCATCCCACCCGCCTTCGAAGACGATCTCGCCACCCTGCTCTCCCGCTCGCGGCCCCAGCTCCACGATCCGGTCCGCGCATTCGAGCACCGCCGGTTCGTGTTCCACGACCAGAACGGTGTTGTCTCGCTTGGCGAGACGCTCGAGCACCTTGGCGAACGCCGCGATGTCGTGCGGGTGCAGGCCGATCGTCGGCTCGTCGAGGACGTAGAGCGTATTGGCCAGCTTGCTGCCCAAGCAGCTCGCCAGGCGTATACGCTGCATCTCGCCGCCGGAGAGCGAGCGAGCCTGCCGGTCCAGCGTCAGATACCCGAGTCCGACCTCCAGCAGAAAGGAGACGCGACTCTCGACCTCCCGAAGTATCGTCTCCGCCACCTGCCGCTCGAAAGGCGGCAGATCGATCCGCTCGAGCCAGACGGCCAACGCGCCCACCGTCCAGCCGGCTACCTCGACGATGCTGCGCCCGCCCACTCGGACATTCATCGCTTCGGGCTTCAGACGGCCCCCTCGACAGCCCGGGCACCTCCTCGGGAGTTGGTACTGGCGCAGAAAGACGCGGATATAGGGCTTGTACCTCTTCCTCTCCCTGGAGCGCAAGAAGGGTATCACGCCCACAAAGTTCGCTCCCCCGTAAGCGCCTCCGTGGACCAGCGCATCGCGCGCTTCCTCGGGCAGCGTCTCCCAGGGAGCGTCCGCATCCACGCCGGCAGATCCCGCGAAGCCGCGAAGCCTTGTCCTCTCCCGCGAGTACCGCGCCTTTGTCCAGGGATCCAGGGCGCCTTCGTTCAGCGAACGTCCCGGGTTGGGAACGATCAGCTCGGGAGAGTACTCGAGGACGGCCCCGAAGCCGGTACATTCGTCGCAAGCGCCGGCCGGACTGTTGAAACCGAAGAGAGCGGGAGATGGCCGAGGAAAGCTGCTCCCGCACGCCGCGCACCGATGCGCCTCCTGAAAGACCATGCGGGTGGGCGGGCCGACTCCGTTGCTCCTCTCCACGAGCGCCACTGCAGAACCATCTCCCCCGGCAAACGCGGCCGCAAGCGAATCCGCGAGCCTCTCCCTCTCTCGCTCGCTGGCCACCATCCTGTCCACGACGACCAGAAACTCTTCGGCGCGAGACAACGACTCGATGGCAGCCAGGCCCTCCTCGCTCTCCGGCTCGATGTCGGGCAGGTAGTGCTCGCTACCGTCGGCAAGCACCCGCACGAAGCCCTGCGCGCGCAGACGCTCCACGACCGCCGGCCCCTTTCCCCGCTCGTCCCGGGCGACGGGGTAGGCCACGGCCAGCCGACGGGCTCGGCCGGACTCGATGACGGCGTCGGCCGCGGACGTGACCGTATCGGGCGCAACGGGACGCTCGCAGTCGGGGCAGATGGTAGCGCCGACCCGCGCCCAGAGGAGCCGCATGCAGTCGTAGACTTCGGTGATCGTCCCCACCGTCGCCCGGGCGGAGAGCACTTGGTTCTTCTGGTCGATGCAGACCGAGGGAGTTATCCCATCCACCCGGCCCACCGCCGGCTTGGGCATTCTCTCGAGAAACTGCTTCGCGTAGGCGGAGAGCGATTCGATGTACCGGCGCTGGCCCTCGGCGTAGATCGTGTCGAAGGCGAGGCTCGACTTTCCCGAGCCCGACGGTCCCGTGACAACCGTGACGGAACCCCGCTCTATGTCTAGGTTGACGCCCTTGAGGTTGTGCTGCCGGGCGTCTCGTACGCTGATTCGGGCGTTCATGCCGTAGATAGTAGATAGATGACCGGGGCCTGGGCAGCACGGCGGCCCGGCCAGCGTAACGCATTCGGGCGGGCGCGACCTTGGAAAGGCTGGGACGAGCCTGGGAAGCACGGCGGCCGGCCAGCGTAACGCATCCGGGCGCGCGCGACCTTGGAAAGGCTGGGACGAGTCTGGACGGCACGACGGCCCGGCCAACGTAAACGCTCAGTCGGAGAGAGAGCGGCGGCAAGCGCCAACCATGCATTCGCCAGACAGTTCGTTCCAGGAAGAAGAGGCGCTCGGCAAGGCGTACGACGCCCGCCTCATGAGGCGGCTTCTTGCCTATCTGCGTCCTTATCGCGGCAAGGTCGCGCTCGCCGTGCTCATGCTCATCCTGGCCTCCGGTCTGGCGCTAGTAGGCCCCTGGCTGACGATGGAAGCGATCGACAACGCGATCCCGCAGCGCAGCATCCCGGCGCTTCGCAACCTGTCCATCCTCTTTATCGTCACCCTTGTCCTCTCCGGCGCGCTCGAGTACGCCCGCACCATGCTCACCGTATGGATCGGGCAGAACGTGATGCTGGATCTGAGGCGCGAGATCTTCCAGCGCCTCCAGCGGCTTCGGCTGGCGTACTACGACCGAAACCCGGTGGGACGCCTGATGACGCGGATCACGAGCGACGTCGAAGTGCTGAACGAGATGTTCACCTCGGGCGTGGTGACGGTCTTCGGCGACCTCTTCACCGTCGCGTTCATCATGGTGGCCATGTTGATCATGGACTGGCAGCTCGCCCTGGTGACGTTCGCCGTTCTTCCCCTCGTGTTCGGGGCCGCCTGGGTGTTTCGGCGGAAGGTGCGCGAAGCGTACCGCGACATCCGGGTTCGGCTGGCGCGCATCAACGCCTACCTGCAGGAGCGAATATCGGGGGTCAGGGTCGTGCAGCTGTACCGGCAGGAGGAGTCGGCGCAGAAGCGGTTCAAGCGGATCAACGACGATCACCTGGAAGCGCACTTGAGGTCGATCGCGTACTACGCGGCTTTCTTCCCGGTCGTCGAGGTGATCGCGGCGGTCGCCCTGTCGCTCATCATCTGGCAGGGAGGGGCCCGCGCTCTGGACGGAACGGTCACGATCGGCGTGATCGCGGCGTTCTTGCAGTACGCCCGGCGCTTCTTCCGTCCGATTCAGGATCTCTCCGAAAAGTACAACATCCTTCAGGGCGCGATGGCGAGTTCGGAGCGAATTTTCCAGCTCCTGGACGAGAATCCGGGGATCGAGGATGTGCCCGAGCCTGCCGACCTGCCTGCCAGGGTCGGAGGCCGGATAGAGTTTCGCGATGTGTGGTTCAGGTACCTGTCGCCGGAGGAAGATGCCGGCGGCGGAGTTGGCGGCGGGCCGATGGCGGCTAGCGCGGCGGTTTGGGAAGGGGCCGAGGCGCGGTATCGCGAGGGTGAGCCGGACAACGACGGGTGGGTGCTGAGAGGAGTCAGCTTCGTGGTCGAGCCCGGCCAGCGGCTGGCTGTGGTGGGTGCGACCGGGTCGGGCAAGACGACGCTGTTCAACCTGCTGATGCGATTCTACGAACCCCAACGGGGACGTATCACGCTGGACGGCATGGACATTCGGCAGCTGCGCCTGTCCGATCTGCGTCGGCAGATGGGGCTGGTGCTGCAGGATGTCTTCCTGTTCTCGGGCTCGGCCGCGAGCAACATATCGCTCGAGCGCGAGAGGGTGGACGGGGGAGTCGTGCGGGATGCCGCGCGCCGGGTCGGAGCGCACCGCTATCTTCATCGGTTGCCGGGCAAGTATGACGAGCCATTGAACGAGCGCGGCAGCAACCTCTCGGTGGGCGAACGGCAGCTTGTGTCGTTTGCGCGAGCGCTGGCGGGAGATCCGGCGATACTGCTACTCGACGAAGCGACCAGCTCCGTGGATTCCCAGATCGAAGGGGAGATTCAGGAGGCTCTGGAGGAGCTCATGCAAGGGCGCACGAGCGTGGTCATAGCGCACCGGCTTTCGACGATTCAGGGGGCTGACCGCATTCTGGTGCTTCATAACGGGAAGATAGCCGAATCAGGCACGCACAAAGAGTTGCTGGCGGACGGGGGCCTCTACGCGAAGCTTCACCGCCTTCAGTTCGAGAGCCCTACGGCGGCCGCATGACCGAGCTCCGCCGGGGAGCCGGAATAACCCTCCGGAGAGAGCCCTACGGCAGCCGCATGACCAAGCTCTGCCGGGGAGCCGGAATGACCCTCCGGAGGGGGACAAATTCGAGATTGGAGATCGCTGAGCCGTGACCGAGCTTGTTCAGAGCGCCGCGGCAGTCTCGTGGTGGTCGCTCGCCGCGTTCCTGGCGATCATCGACATATGCGCCCTGGCGTTGGTGATCCGCTCGGGAGAGGGGGCGCGGACAAAGGCGCTGTGGGGTGCGGCGATCGTTCTAGTCCCGATTCTCGGCTGCGTCGTCAGCTACGTCTTGGGGCCGAAGCCGCCGGGAAGCGGCGAGGGATAGGCGGCGGGAGACCGCGATACGGCGCTGTCGTTCTAGCTCCGGGCGCGCGGCAAGTTAGGGCCGGCTAGAAACTTGGCGGCGAGAGAATAGAGCGGCCGGGCTCCACAATCGCGTAGGCGCGCCTGGCAGATCGAGGGAAGCGATGTGGGCGCCGCCTGGCTTGGCCGGGAAGCCGCCGCCCGTAGCCGGGAGTCAGGCGGGCCGCCAGATGCGCGACAGCAGTCGGGCGGTACGCTCCGCGCCGCCCGCGCCCGCTTCGACGTACGACCGGGCGGCTTGGCCGACGCTGGATCGGACCGACTCGGCCTCCATGCTGGCGAGCGCTTCGCGCAGGGAGGTTGCCGCCGCCGCGAGCCCGCCGCCCGCCGTCTGGAGTCCGCGCGCATCGTCGCGGTCGTGGTTCGGCCCGAACAGGACGGGCAAGCCGGCGGCGGCGGGTTCGAGAACGCTGTGCAGCCCGGTCCCGCCGATGCCGCCGCCGACATAGGCCGCATCGCCCGAAGTGTAGAGCTCCGCCAGTCTCCCCGCTTCGTCGAAGATGACGATGGCATCGGCGGGGAGCGTGGCCGGGACGGCGATCTCGCTCCACCGCACGGCCCGCCTGCCTCGCGCCGCGCACAGCTCCGCGACGGAGCGGACGCGCTGCTCCGAGGGATCGTGCGGCACGATCACCATCTGCCAGCCGGGGAGCGGGCCGGGAGCCGGCGGGGCTGCAACGGCCTCTAGCAGGGCGCTCTCATCGGCTGGCCATGTGGACCCGGCTATCAGCCGGCGGCGGTCGGCGCCGTCCGGCGGCGACAGCCATCGCCGGAACTCGGCGGCGGCGCCGCTTCGCACGGCGTTGTCGGCCCGTTCGAGCGCGAGGTCGAACGAGCCGTCCCCGGTCACTTCGAGCCTCTCCTCGCGAACTCCGAGCGCTTCGAGCCGCCGCGCATCCGGCGGAGTCGCCGCGCCGACGATGTCCAGGCTGGCGTAGCAGCCGCGGAACAGACGCCGAGCGACCGGCGCCGACCGCCGGCTCCCGCTCCGTACCGTGCCGTTGATCAGCGCGACCGGCGTCCCGGCCCGCTTAGCGGCGGCGGCCAGGCCGGGCCACACATCCAGCTTGGCGAAGAGGAGCAGTCCGGGTCGCACGGCCCCGACGGCTTGGCGACAGTCGCCGGGCAGCTCCAGCGGCGGGTACCCCGCGTAGTCGGCGTCCAGATGCTCGATTGCCGCACGGCCGGACGGCGAAAAGTGCGTGACCAGCAGCTGCGGCGCGCGGCGGTCCCCGCCGCCCCCGGCCCGCGCGCGGAGAAGCCGGATGGCCGGGGCCGCGCCCAGCAGTTCGCCGGCCGACGCGCCGTGCAGCCAGACAAGCGGCCCCGGCCTGCGCCGCCGCCCCCACGCGGCGAGCTCGGCGGCGGCCACCCGCCGGGCCGGCAACGTGTCGCCGACGGCCGGACGAACCCGGCGAAGCACAGGTTCGAGGCCCAACGCGAGGCGGGTGGCCGCCGCCACGACCCGCGCACCGACACCCATCCCCTTCTCAGACAGCGCCGCCCGCCCAACGCGCGCGGACCCGTCGAACTTTGCGGCGGCATCCGGAGACAATATCCTTTGCAGGTGCGCTACCTCGGCAACAAGACAAAGCTCATTCCCTTCATCATGGGCGCCGTGAACCGAGTACAGGCTACTCCAGGCGTAGCCTGCGACCCCTTCGCCGGCACCGCCAGCGTCTCGGCGGAGCTCAAACGGGCCGGATGGCAGGTCTTCTCAGGCGACCTCATGGCCACTTCGTACGCCCTTCAGGTGGCCCGAGTCGAGCTGGACCATGTTCCCGGATTCCCCGCTTCGCTCTCCTCCAACGGGAGCGCGGATCGCAGGAACGGCAGAACCGAGACCAGCTACCAGGAACTTCTGCGCCGACTCTCCGGGGTCGCAGCCGACGGCTTCCTGTCCACGCACTACACGCTTGGCGGCCCCGAGGGGCGAGCGCACGAACGCATGTACTTCTCGCGCGAGAACGGCCGGCGCATCGACGGGATTCGAACCGCCATCCGGGATTGGATGCGACGGTTCGGAATCGACGCCCAGTCGGCTCAGCTACTGATCGCGACTTTGATAGAGGCTGCCGATCGCGTCGCCAACACCACCGGCGTGTACGCTTCATTTGTCAAGACATTGCAGCCCAACGCCTTGCGCGACTTGGAGCTGCGCGCCATCACGCCGACCCCCCGCGTCGGCGGAGCCGGGGCGTGCAAGGCGTTCCGCGGTCCGGCTACCCGACTCCTCGAGACCGCCGGTTCGATCGATCTCCTCTACCTCGATCCGCCGTACAACGGACGGCAGTACCCGGCGTACTACCACATTCCCGAGATCATCGCGCGCGGATGGTGGCCTCCGCCCGAAATACGCGGGAAAACCGGACTCATACCGGATGGACAGATGCGGTCGGAGTGGTGCCGAAAGGACGGAGCCGCTCCCGCATTGCAAAAGGCGCTGGAGGCAGCCGACGCTCGCCATGTCCTCTTCAGCTACAATGACGAGGGCTTGCTCGCCCGAACCCAGATAGAAGAAAAACTGCGCGACCGAGGCCTCCCCGACAGCTACCGCTTCTTCGACCAGCCGTATCGCCGCTACCGAAGCGACGCCGACGGACCCGGGAGAAGCTATCGTCGTAATAGCGTGACGGAACAGCTACACTACATCGAGTGCGCATGACCGCGCTACAAGCTTCGAGAGCCACCGGCGAAAGCGCTCGGAGTCCAGCAGGATCGAGAGCCGTGATCATGTTCCAGTCAGCGGCCCTCCGGACTTATGCCTCCGCCGAGTTGGCCGCGCGCCGCCCAGATCGCAGGAGAGTGTGACGATGACGTCCAAGGGAGATTATGCCCGAACGCTATCCGCGAGAGCGCTGATCTCTGCGGCAGCGCTGCTCTCCCTGACCAGCTGTTCGCCTCTCTACGTGCTCCGCGGCGGTTGGGAACAAGCCCGGATTCTGACCTCCCGCCGCCCCATCCGCGCCGTCGTCCACGACACAACGGTAGACGCGACGACCCGCCACAAGCTGCGCCTCGTCCTCGACGCGCGGGACTTCGCGGAGCGTGACCTGGGCTTGCGGGCCGGCTCGAGCTACGAGTCGTTCGCGCAGATTTACCGAGACACGCTGGCGCTGAACATCGTCGCCGTACCCGAATTCGAACTTCGGTGGAAGACCTGGTGGTTTCCAGTCGTCGGACATGTTCCCTACAAGGGGTTCTTCGACTTCGATGCGGCGCGCGCCGAGGCCGCCGCGTTGGCCGCCGAGGGGTACGATGTCTCGGTGCGGCCAGTCTCCGCCTTCTCCACGCTAGGGTGGTTTCCCGATCCCATCATTTCCACGACGCTGGGGCTGGACAGCCTGACCCTCGTTGAAACGGTGATTCACGAGATCACTCACTCGACGTACTATGCCACCGGGCGAGCGGACTTCAACGAGAGCTTCGCCAACTTCGTCGGCAGCCGCGGAGCCATAGACTTCTTTTGCGAAGCCGTCGGCGATGCCGCCGCTTGCGAACGCGCCCGCCTCGCATGGCAAGACACGCAAGTCTTCGGGCGATTCTTCCATTCGATGCTCGACCCGCTGGAGGAGGTGTACGCCTCGCCGCTCCAGGACGAGGAGAAGCGGGCCGCCAAGCGCGGAGTCTTCGTCGAAGCGGCGGAACGGTTCGAATCCGAGTACAAGCCGCAGCTTCAGGCCGGGCGCTACGGGTCCCTGGATCCCGCCTGGCTCGACAACGCCTGGATACTGTCCCGAATGCTCTACTACACGAGGCTGGACGAATTCGAGAGTCTCTACCGGCGCTCCGGCAGCCTGAAGGAGGCCGTGGAGCTCCTGATGGCGGAAGTGGCCGCAAGCGATCCATGGTCGGCGCTGGACGGCCTGGTCGGCGAGTCGGCTCCCGATCCGGACGCCCCAGGCGATCCGCAGGAGGCGCTGGACGGTCTACTGGACGAACCGGCTCCCGATTCGGATGCCGCAGGCCCCGATTCGGCCACGACGGCCTTTCATCCGAGCGGCGAAGCGGTAGAGGAGAGCTACCGGCGATTCGGGCCGTTGGCGACTTGCCGATGACCGCGCGCTTCATCTGCTCTCGCTGCGACCGCGAGGACACGGGCCGCATAGACCGGAACCCCTTCCCGAGCGAGCTGGGGGCGCGTATCGCCGCCGAGATTTGCGCGGCCTGCTGGGAGGAGTGGAAGACGCGGCAGATGTTGCTGATCAACCACTACGGATTGAAGCTGCAGGAAGCGACCGCACGCGACTTCCTCTACGCGAATCTGCGATCCTTCCTCTTTGGCGAAGGCAGCGGATCCGATGTCGATACAAGCAAGAAGGGCTCGGTCAAGTGGTAGCGGCGGACGCCGAGAGGAATCGCCGCGCTTTTCTCCGCAAGACAGGACTTGAGGGACTAGGTCGAGGAGGGACTAGGCCGGGGTTGCGGCGCCGCCGCCGAGAGTAGTCATCGGGCGACGATGTTCAGCATGCGATCCGGGACGTGGATCACTCTCGCTATCTCGGCGCCATCGAGCTGTCTTTCCACATTCTCCGAGGCGAGGGCGGCGGCGCGCACCGTGGCCTCCGAAGCGCCGCGGGCCACGCGAATCGTGGCCCGGAGCTTGCCGTTGACCTGCACCGGCAGCTCCAGCTCGCTGACCTCCAGCTTGCTCTCGTCCGCCTCGGGCCAAGTGGCATTCTCGAACAGGCTCGCCCGCCCGCCGAGGCGGCTCCAGAGCTCCTCGGCTATGTGCGGCGCGATCGGCGCGATCAACACCACGAGCGGCCTTACCTCGTCCACCGAAGCAGTCCGCCCCTCGTGTCGCAACGTATTCAGGTAGTCCATCAACGCCGCGACCGCCGTGTTGTAGTCGAGCTCTTCCAGGTCCTCCGTCACTCGCTTGATCGTCGCATGCAGAGCCCGCTCGACAGCCGGGTCGTCAAAGCCGGTCCGACCCTCCCCGACCGCGACATTCACGCTGTCCCACACCTTGTTCAGAAAGCGACGGGGACCGGCAAGCCCGCCGCTCCTAAAGTCTCCTCCCCGCTGGAAAGGGCCGAGGAACATGAGGTAGGCGCGAAACGCGTCCGCTCCGAAGCGATCGATGTAGTCGTCGGGCAAGATCACGTTGCCGCGCGACTTCGAGATCTTGGCCCCTTCCTTGATCAGCAACCCGTGCTTGCGAAAGCGGTCGTACGGCTCTTCGAAGTCGAGGTGGCCGAGGTCGTGCAGCACCATCGTCAGGAAGCGGGAGTAGAGGAGGTGAAGCACGGAGTGCTCCTCCCCGCCAATGTAGCTGCTTACCGGCAGCCACTTCCTCGTCCTGTCCGCGTCGAAGGGGACGTCGTCGAAGTCGGTCGACGGGTAGCGCAGGAAGTACCACCCGGAGTCGAGGAATGTGTCAGAAACATCCGTCTCGCGCTGCGCGGGCGCCCCGCACGCCGGACACGAAACTGCGCGGAACGAGGCATTTCGGCCCAGCGGGCTGCTTCCCCCGGCAGAGGGCCGGAAGTCCTCGACGAAGGGCAGAACGACCGGCAGGTCTTCCTCGGGCACGGCTTGCGGGCCGCACTCGTCGCAGTTGATGATGGGGATCGGCGGACCCCAGTAGCGCTGTCTGGAGATGCACCAGTCGTGGAGCCGGTAGTTGACTTCGGCGGCGCCCAACCCCGCCTCTTCCAGCCACTCGGTGATCGCCGCGGCGCCCGCCGCCGCCTCCATTCCGCTGAACCGGCCCGAGTTGACGAGAATGTCGTCCATGCCCCGCTGGGGAACTGCCCGGTCCCAGTCGAGGCGCGCATCGCCGGGGTCGGCGGCGGCGGGCAGCGCCGAACGGGCGCAAACGACCGGAACGACCGGAAGGCCGAAGCGGCGCGCGAAGTCGAAGTCGCGCTGGTCGTGTCCGGGAACGGCCATAATCGCCCCGGTGCCGTAATCCATGAGGACGTAGTCGGCGACCCAGACCGGAATGTTCTCTCCGGTCGCGGGGTTGCGCACGTAGCCACCCGTGAAGGTTCCCGTCTTGTCGCGCTCCTCCACCTTCCGGCGCTCCACGACATCGACTGCGGCAGCGGCGCGGACGTACTCTTCGACCTCCTCGCGCCGGTCCTCCATCGTCAGGCCGGCGACGAGCGGATGCTCGGGGGCGAGCACCATGAAGGTCGCGCCGAAAATCGTGTCGGGCCGAGTCGTGAACACCTCCAGCGCGGGACCGCCGTCTCCGCCCGAATCGCCGCCGCCCGAACCGTCTCCGCCTGGACCAACGGCCAGCGGGAAGCGCACTCGCACCCCCTCCGAACGACCGATCCAGTTGCGCTGGGCCGTCTTCGTCGACTCGGACCAGTCGATCCGCGCGAGGTTGTCCAGCAGGCGCTGCGCGTACGCCGTGATCTTGAAGAACCACTGGCTCAGGAACCGTTGCTCGACCGGGGTGTCGCAGCGTTCGCAACGGCCGCCGATAACCTGTTCGTTCGCGAGCACAGTCTGGTCGGCCGGACACCAGTTGACCGCCGCTTCCTTCTTCTCCGCGAGCCCGGCCTTGAAGAGCTGGACGAATATCCACTGCGTCCATCTGTAGTAGCCCGGATCCGTCGTATCGACCGTACGGGACCAGTCGATCATGAGGCCCGCGGCCCTCAGCATCCGCTCGAAGTTCTCGATGTTCGACGGGATGAGCTTCATCGGATGCGTATCGACCTTGAGGGCGTGGTTCTCCGAGTGAATGCCGAAAGCGTCGTACCCGATCGGCTCGAAGACATCCGCCCCCCGCAGGCGGCGGAACCGACCGTAGATGTCCGCGCCCGTGAATGCGTAGAGGTTCCCGACGTGAAGACCCTCCGCAGACGGATACGGATACATCATCAGGTTGAAGAATGGACGTTCGGCCTCGTCGAGATCCGGCTCGTTAGTCCCGTTCTCCTCCCAGTAGGCCTGCCACTTGGCCTCGACGCGCGAAGGATCGTACACGGATGGATCGTACACGAGAAAAGTCGCCTATTTCCCGGCGGCGCCATTTCTCCTTGCGAGACATTCGTCCACGCTCCACTTGCCGCTGCCCGTCGTCCAGAGGTAGAGGAAGATGAAGCAAAAGAGAACCGCCGTCTCGCCACGGTTCATTATCGGCATGAAGTTGTCCAGGGAAAAGTGACGCCACCAGAAAGCCACGGCCATCTGCCCCGCCAGGATGAACGCGACGGTGCGGGTCTTGTAGCCGCACAGGATCAAGATGCCTCCAAAGAATTCGAGGATGCCCGCGAATCCCATCGGCCAGTCGAACCAGCCCACGGCATCCCGTCCCAGCCACCCGAACAGCTTTTGAGCCCCATGCTGCCAGAACATCAGACCGGACACTATGCGCAGCAGCGCGTGGGCGACTTCTTTCATCCCTGCCGGTGCCGTCATGATTCCTCCTCTGGTTGCAGCAAGGCGCGCCCGCGCCCGCAGTGCGGCCGGTCGCTCGGCACCCCCGCTTGTTCCCTTCTTCTGCATGCCAATACTGCTTGGCCATCATGTGCTACTTGGTCAGCATGCCAATACTACCCGCCCAGGTTCACCTGCGCATACGCCATCCGCCCCGGAAGTTCGCCGCTGGCCGGCCTCGCCGCGTTTCCGCCGCATCCTCTTCCTTCTCCACTTGAACCGCCTTGTCGGAGTCGCTCCGAGGCTTCCGCGGGAATATCGACCACCACCGCCACGGCGACTTGCGCGGCGCGCGTTCGGACTTGGCGTACTTGTCGATCAGTCCGGGGTAGCCGCACCCGATCCAGATGCCGGCAGCGAACGCGAGCGCTGCGGCCACCACGCGAATCAGGAGATTCGTATCCTCGAACAAACAGTCCTCCCCTGTGCCCTCTTCGGACACGTCGACCGGGACGATACCTTGCTTGCGCACTTGGCGCGGCGGTGTCTAATGTCACCGGCACGTGCCTAGCGAGCGCCCAAGCCGGAGCGCCGAAGTTGCCCGTTCCGGCCACTCGGTGACAAGTAGGCCTTCTTGCCGTCCCATCTCCCACCAAAGCGCTTCCATGACTGAACAGCACCGAGCAATAGACGTTCTGCTGGACGAGAAACGGACCTTCGAGCCGCCGGACGGCTTTGCCAGGAACGCGCACGTCCGCGATCGCGCGCCGTACGAGGCGGCAGCGGGCGACCGCGAGGCATTCTGGGCGGAGCGCGCCCGCGAACTCGATTGGTTCGAGCCGTGGGAGAGAGTGCTCGGCTGGGATCCTCCATTCGCGACATGGTTCGGCGGCGGCGTAATCAACGCGGCCTACAACTGCCTCGACCGTCAGATCGAGAAGCGGGGATCGAAAGCCGCCCTGATCTGGGAAGGCGAGCCTGGAGACACGCGGCACTACACGTACCGCGAGCTCCACGACGAGGTGGCCAGGTTCGCGAATGCGCTCAAGGGGTTGGGTATCGGAAAGGGCGACCGAGTCGCGATCTATCTTCCGATGATCCCGGAAGCCGCAGTCGCCATGCTGGCGTGCGCCCGCATCGGCGCGCCGCACTCCGTCGTGTTCGGCGGCTTCTCGCCTCAGTCTCTCCGCGACCGGATCGAAGACGCGAGAGCGACATGCGTGATCACATCCGACGGGGGATACCGCCGCGGAGAACTGATTCCCTTGAAGGAGAACGCCGACTCGGCCATCGAAGGTCTGGACTACGTGACATCGGTAGTGGTGGTCCGGCGGTCGGCGGCGCCAAGTCCAAACGCGGCCTCCGCAAGTCCGAACCCGGCATCAGCCGGACGACGGGGCTCGAACGCTTCCTGCAAGATGAGAGAGGGGCGAGACCACTGGTATCACGACCTGGTGGCGCGCGCGACGGCGGATTGCCCGCCCGAGCGGATGGATTCGGAAGATCTGCTCTTCATCCTCTACACTTCGGGCACCACGGGAAAGCCGAAGGGCGTCATGCACACGACCGGCGGCTACATGACCCAGGTCGCCGCGACCGCGAAGTGGGTCTTCGACCTCAAGGAGGACGACGTCTTCTGGTGCACCGCGGATGTAGGGTGGGTGACGGGGCACTCCTACATCGTCTATGGTCCGCTGGCTAACGGGGCCACCGTCTTCATGTACGAGGGAGCGCCCGACTGGCCCGACCGGGGCCGTTTCTGGTCTCTGTGCGAGCGCTTCGGAGTGACGGTGTTCTACACGGCCCCAACGGCGATCCGCGCATTCATGAGGTGGGGAGATCAGTGGCCGGCGAAGTACGATCTTGCGAAGATTCGACTGCTGGGGACGGTCGGCGAGCCCATAAATCCCGAAGCGTGGATCTGGTACAACCGTACGATCGGCGAGGAACGTTGTCCGATCATAGACACATGGTGGCAGACGGAGACGGGCGGAATGATGATCACGCCTCTGCCGGGGGCGATCACGACGAAGCCCGGGACGGCCACCCTCCCCTTCCCCGGCATCGAAGCGGCGATCCTGGACGACGACGGCAATCCGGCCGAGAGCGGCTATTTGGCGATCACCTCTCCGTGGCCCGCGATGCTGCGCGGCGTGTGGGGCGACGAAGAGAGATACCGGGAGACCTACTGGTCGAAGTGGCCCGGCATCTACTTCGCGGGGGACGGCGCCCGGGTGGACGAGGACGGGTACTTCTGGATCATGGGCCGCGTCGATGACGTGCTGAATGTGGCCGGGCACCGCATCGGCACGATGGAGGTGGAGTCCGCTCTCGTGGACCATGATGCGGTTGCCGAAGCGGCCGTCGTCGGGCGCGCCGACGAGATCAAGGGGCAGGCCATCGCGGCGTTCGTAAGCGTCGTGGAAGGAACCGAGACGTCGGAGGAGTTGCGCCAGGAGTTGCGCAAGCATGTAGCCGGGCAGATCGGCGCGATCGCCCGTCCGGCGGACCTTGTATTCGCTGCCGAACTGCCGAAGACGCGCAGCGGGAAGATCATGAGGCGGCTCCTCCGCGACGTGGCCGAGGGCCGCGCCTTGGGAGACACGACGACGCTGGCCGATCCGGCGGTCATCCGGCACCTCCAGCACCAGTACGGGGACAGCTCGGACTAAGCGGCGGAGGGTGGATATCGGGTGTCGGCAATGCGCCTGGCGGGGGTGAGGCGCTCGGCGGGGACGAGACGCTCGGCGGGAGCGAGGCGCTTGGCGGGAGCGAGGCGCTAGGTGGGGATTAGGCGCTCGGCGGAGGGAGGATGTCGGCTTGCACCGAGAGCGTAATCGCCAGCTAGCTCTGATCTCCCTCGTCGAGTTGCTGGCGATGGGACTCTGGTTTTCGCTGAGCGCGGTCGTGCCCGAGTTGCGAGAAGAGGCCGGACTCGCCGAATCCGGCGCGGCATGGCTGACGAACTCGGTGCAGCTGGGCTTCGTCGCGGGAGCGCTCCTATCCGCGTTCCTCACCCTGTCCGATGTGTGGGATCCGCGCCGGCTGATCGCGTGCTCCGCGTTGCTCGCCGCTGTTACCACAGCCGCGATAGTGGCGATCGGCCCCGACTTCGCCGCGATGCTTGCGCTGCGCTTCGTGACGGGGATGGCCCTGGCGGGCGTCTACCCGCCGGCGATGAAGATCGTCGCAGGGTGGTTCCGGCGTGGCCGGGGCTTGGCAATCGGGATACTGATCGGCGCGCTCGCGGCGGGCAAATCCACTCCTCATCTGCTCCGGGCCGGCGGCGGGATCGGATCGTGGCAGCCGACACTCCTCATAGCGGCGGCTTTGGCGATCGTGGCAGCCGCGCTCGCGGCGACCGTGTTGCGGATCGGACCGTACCAGGCGCCCGCGGCACCCTTCGATGTGCGGGCCGTTCGGCGCATCCTCGGCGATCGGGCAACGATGCTGGCCAACGGCGGCTACTTCGGGCACATGTGGGAGCTGTACGCCATGTGGATATGGATTCCGGCCTTCCTCGCGGCCAGCTTCGAGGCCGACCAGAACGCCCGCACGACTCCCGAGGCCGCCTCTCTAATGGCATTCGGCACGATCTCCGCCGGTGCCGCGGGCGCCGTCGCGGCGGGGGTGCTGGCAGACCGCTTCGGGCGGACTGTCGTCGCGAGTTGGGCCATGGCGGCCAGCGCCGCCTGCTGTCTCGTGGTGGGAACGCTCTTCGGAGGATCAGTCTGGCTGCTCGGCGCGGTATGCCTCGTATGGGGGATCGCGGTCGTCGCCGATTCGGCCCAGTTCTCCGCCTGCGTCAGCGAGCTGGCGGAACCCGAATACGTGGGGACGGCGCTGACCATACAGACGGCCCTGGGCTTCCTCCTCACCACGGCGACCATTCGCCTCCTCCCGCTCTGGGAAGCGTCTCTGGGGTGGCGGTGGGCATTCGCGCCGCTCGCGGCAGGCCCTGCGCTCGGCGTCTGGAGCATGCTCGCTCTGCGCAAACGGCCGGAGGCGGCGCGAATCGCGGGTGGCCGCCGCTGACGGATGCTTGTCGCTGGCGTACGCCCGCCGATCCGGTCGCTGCTCGGGTGCCGACCACTCCGGCAAGGCTCCGGAGTTCGACTGGATCGAGGCGCACCGGCGCGCGACGTGTCTGGCGCCTCCACTGCGGCCCTTGGACGGCGCCAGCGGCCGGAAGTGTATATTTCCGCCGACGGGGAGGATATACTCGGAGAGCGCGGCGGCAGTCGAGACGGCGCCGCCGACCCGTCGGCTAGCGGCGCGTAGAGATCACGCGCCGGCACGACTCGGCGGGCGATCGAGTATGGCTCGGCGGGACGGCCGAAGCGGCGGCTCGCCGGATCTGCCGGCGAGCCGCCCTCGCGCGCGCCGGGTCCGACGCGCCGACGGAAGCTGCAATTTTCTCATCTAGCTGGGGAAGCGAGATTTTCTACATGACACGAAACCGTACTTCGCCAGAGCGCCCTTCCGTCGGCGCAGCGCCGGCGCTGGCGGCCATTCTGGTCATCGGCGCGGCAGGGTGCCATCCGGGGGAGAACGAGATGCAGCCGGGAGCCGGGGCGGCCGTGCCCGCCGATGCGTCCGCGGGCGCCGGCCAAGCGGATGCCACAGCGGCGGCCGGTCTGGACGAGACCGGGGCGCCGCCTAACCAGCTCACGGCAGAGGAAGCGGCGGAAGGCTTCGATCTCCTCTTCGACGGAGAGTCGCTCGAAGCGTGGCGCGGGTACCGGATGGACGACGTCCCGACGGGCTGGTCGGCGACCGGCGGCGCCCTCGCCTTCGCCCCCGGCGCCGGTGGCGGCGACCTGATCACGCGCGCCACCTACGCCGACTTCGACCTGCGGCTCGAATGGCGAATCAGCGAGGGGGGCAACAGCGGCATCTTCTTCGGAGTCATCGAAGGCCCCAACGCATCCTACGAATCCGGCGCGGAGATGCAGGTGCTGGACAACGCGGGGCACGCCGACGGGCTTTCCCCGCTCACGTCAGCCGGCTCCAACTACGCCCTCCACGCTCCTTCGGAGGAGGTGGCGCGCCCGGCCGGCGAGTGGAACGCCGCCCGTATCGTGCGCCGGGGCAACGAGGTGGAGTACTGGCTTAACGGCGTCCGGATCGTCCGCTACGAAATTGATTCTCCCGAGTGGAAGGAGCTGGTCGCCGACAGCAATTTTGCGGCTTGGCCCGACTACGGCGCCCACCACGAAGGCCACCTGGGCCTTCAGGATCACGGCAATCCGGTGTGGTACCGCGCGATCAGGGTGCGGCGGCTCTAAACTCCCCGCGCCTCCGGCGGGCGGGCGCGCAATCCCCGAGTCGGCACACATCCCCGAGCCGCGAGCCGGGCGAGCCGGGCGCGGCGGCTCTAGACTCCCTGCCGCCGCCCGCTCCCAGTCGGCGCTTCTAGCCGGCTTGGCCCAGCGGCGGAACCGCCTCCAGCAACACCTCGATCGCCTCGTCAAGCTGGGCGCGCCCCGCCGCCGACCCCGTGTACTTCCCGAGTCGCGCAATCACGAGCGACCGCGACGGGATCATTATCGTGTACTGTCCGCCGGCTCCGGCGAACGCTCCGTGGTCGTCTTCAATCGGAAGTCCCAGATCTTTCCACACGAATCCGCCCCCGTAGATCGGTCGTCCGTCGTCGATCCACGCCGGGGCAGTTTCCATGGCGTACTCCACGTATCCCTCGGGCAGGATGCGCTCGCTCTCCCACACGCCGTCCTGAAGGTACAGGTTGCCCAGCCTCGCCCAGTCTCGCGCCGAGCCGAACTCGTAGCCCTGAGTGAGGAAGTTGCCGTGCGGATCCGTTTCCATGACGATGTTTCTTATTCCCAGCTTGTCGAATAGCGCCCGCTGCGGGAACGAGTGGTAGTCGTCGCCACGCCCCTCCACCGCCAGCCTGATCAGATAGTTGGTGAGCGCCGGGTCGGTGTTCCGGTATCGCCCCACGGTGTTCGGCGGCCACTGCCGCGGGCGAGTCGCGGCCCACTGGAACGCATTGTCGCCGGTGTACAGGTAGAGGTGATCCGGGTACCCCATCTCCTCGGAGTATCCAGGGTCTTGCGGCGCAACGATCCGTATCCCGCTCGACATGCGCATGATGTCGCCGATGCGAATCTCGCTCCTTTCATCTCCCTGCCACTCCGGGACCGGGGCGGGTTGCCACAGCTCGTACGCGCCCTGTTGGATCAGCACCGCCATGAGGGTCCCGGTAAGGGACTTGCCCATCGACCAACTCTCGAATGGCGAGTCTTTGTCGAATCCGGCGTCGTAGGCCTCGCCGATGATTCGACCCTGGTAGGTCACGACGAAGCCCAGCGTCTTCCCCTCCGGTTGCATCGCGATGTCCACCGCCCGCCGGACCTCTTCCATGTCGACTTCGGCAGGAAAGGGGGTATCGGGAAGAACATCGCCCATCGGCCACGGCGTCGTGTCCGGATCCGGCGTCATCGGCTCGACGCGCGAAGGCGCGAAGTAGATCGAGTCCTCGCCCAGCGGACGAGTGATGCAGCCCTGGCTGCCGTACAGCTTGGCCGTGCGGGTGATCCCCGACTCGAGGGTCAGGCTCACCATCTTCGCCTCCATGTCGACAACCGTATCGACGACCGCGGGCCGCGCGTCGAAGGGCCCGGTGAAGCCGCCTACGTTGGCGGCTGCATCCCGCCAATCGAGTCCGGTTATGAAGACTGCCGAGCAGAGAGTTTTCGCGAAGCCCGAAGTGTGGTGAACCAGCGGATCGCCCGGGGGCGGCACCCACTCGGTGGGCAGTTCCAGGGCCTCCCCCCTGGCGATCAGGCTAGCTGCCGGATCGTCTTCCGGCGGCGCGTCAGAGTCGCCGGGGGCGCATGCCGGCATTACCACGAGACCAACCGCCAAAGCCGCGGCGACGACTGTCCGGTGCGGTCGCCGCAGTTGCCTCCCGGACCGCCATCCCGGCTGTAGCGAGGATCGAGATCCGCCGCTACGCCGCCGCCAGGCGCAGGTTGCTGTCCCCAGGGCGGGGAAGAACCGCGCAAGAGCGGAGGCGACAGGCGTCGTCTGGAGGATTGCGAAGTGCTTCATGGGGCGCTCTCCGGGGAAAGTGGCGTCTCTCCAATCCAATCGGACTCTCCGAAACGTGCACCCGTCCCTCTGGAAGTTGCAAGGCATCGCCAAGAGAGTGCGGCCGGGCGTTCCGGGGCTTGCGATCCTAGGATCCGGGGTCCGCGATCTTGTAGTTCACCGGCGGGTCGGCGCCCATGAGGTGCTCGACGAAGTAGTCCCACGTCCGACGGATCAGATACGGCTCTCGGGCGTAGCCGTGGTTCCGGTTCGGGAAGACTAGCATGTCGAACGACTTGTTCGCCTCGATCAGGGCGTCCGCGACGAGCAGCGTCATGTTCGGGTGCACATTGTCGTCGAGCGTCCCGTAGTGCAGCAGGAGCTTCCCTTCGAGATTGTCGGCGATGTTCTGGTTGGCCTGCGCATCGTAGCTGTCGGTGCCGTCGGGATTCTTGGCTAGGAGTCCGTGGTACTTCTCCCCCCAGGGGAAGTGATAGCCCCGCTGGTCGTGGTTCCCTGCGCCGGACACCGCAACCTTGAAGAATCCGGGATGGCTCAGGATGGCGGCGGTGGAAGAAAAGCCGCCGCCGGAGTGGCCGAATATTCCCACGCGGTCGAGGTCGACCGGGTATGCGAGCGCCAGCGCCTTCAGCGCGGCGACATGATCGGGGATTCCGTTGTCCCGCATGTTCTCGTAGTAGCTTTCGTGGAACGCCTTGGAGCGATAGGGCGTCCCGAGGGCGTCGATCGCGAACGTGATGAAGCCGAGCTGCGCGAGGGCGTGTCCCTGGCCTCGCGGTCCCGATGTGAAGCCGGGATACCGGATCGGTCCGATCTGCGGGCCCGGGTAGATGTAGTCGATGACCGGGTAGAGCTCTCCCTCCTGCATATCCGGTGGAAGCCACAGGTAGCCGTAGAGATCCGTCACGCCGTCGCGGGCTTTGACCGAGAATCGTTCGGGGGGCGTCCAGCCCGCCTCGAGCAACGGCGAGATGTCGGCCTCTTCGACGGTCATCACGGGCCGGCCCGACTGGTCCCTCACGACGGTCGCCGGGGGGATAGAGCGCGTGGAGTAGCTGTCCACGAAGTAGCGCCCGTCGGGCGAGACGGCGATCTGGTGGTGCATGTTCTCCGGGGAGAGGAGGACCACCTCGCCACCGTCCAGCGAAGCGCGATAGAGGTGATGGAAGTACGGGTCCCGGCCGGCCTCGCGGCCTACGCCGGTGAAGTAGACTTGCCGCGCGCTCTCATCGACCCAAAGGAGCTGCACGACCAGCCAGGGGCCTTCCGTGATGCGGTTCTTCTGCGCGCCTGTGGCCAGATCGTGCAGGTACAGGTGGCCCCAGCCATCCCTTTCGGAGAACCAGATGAACTCTCCCCCGTTGTTCAGAACTCGCCAGTTGTACGGGGTGCGGAGCTGGTTCAGCTCGACCCATGTGTCGCCGGTTTCGACGATGACGGTTCTCGCGTCGCCGGTGGCAGCGTCGACTTCCACCAGCGTCTGGCTCTTGAAGTCGCGGGAGTGGTGCGAGAAGTACACGCGGTCGGCGGCCGGACTCCACTGGACCGAGTGCCAAGTCGTGTCCGAACCCGCAAAGTATCCGGGCACCGGATCGTACGCGGCCTGCACCGATGCTCCGCTCTCGGCATCGAACAGGTGCAGCGTCCATGTAGGGACGATCGAGTCTCCGGGGAGCGCGTAGCGGTAGCTGTGGAGGAGGGGGCGCCCCGTCGCGGCCTCGAGCAGGTGCAGCTCCTCCACCCCTCGTTCATCGTAGCGGTGCGTGGCGATGCGTCTTCCGTCCGGCGACCATTCGGCCACCGGGGGCGGGTCGAAGTCGGCGCGGCGGTTAGTTATCTCCCGGCAGCAGCCTTCGGGCGCCACGCCGTAGCCCCAGTGCGGTTCTCCGTCGGTGGACAGTCGGCGCACGGCACCGTCGGAGCCACTCGCCACTTCGCGTAGCCAGAGGTTTTCGTCACGAGAGAAGACGGCTATTTCGCCGCCAGGAGCAGCGATCTGGCCGGTGCTCTCGGCGACCGAATCGGGGCCGGCGCAAAGGTAGCTGCCCAGGTCGCAGTCCCACCTTTCGTAGCGGCCGGACCAGAAGCGGATTTCACTCATGCCGGAGCCGGAAAAGCGGAATTCGTCAAAGGGGAGATTGGTCGCCTCGTAGCTCTCATCGGAGGCTTCGGAGAGCGCCGCCGCCAAGCGGTCGTGGTCGAAGGCGGGGCGCCGCGTACGCGCGGCGGGATCGACCAGGACGAATTCGTGGCCGCCGAAGCGCTGGTTGCGGTACCAGAAGCGGCCGCCCTCGAGCCAGCGAGGCTCAACCGAGGTTCCCGACGTCAACTTCTCCGCGTTCCAGGGCAGAAACTGTTCGGCCCGCGCGTACGCGGTAGCGGCAACCTGTCGCCGCTCGGGAGCGGCCTGCTGCGCATGGATGAGCGCGGGTGCCGCTGTCGCAGCCATGCCGGCGCCGGCGGACGCGGAGACGGCCAACGCGAGCACGGCGGATCTCAAGCGAATGTCGCCCCTCGCGGGAACGGCGTTATCCTCGGCAAACGAGCGTTGGCGGCGGTAACAGGAGTTGGCAAGGCGTAGCACTATATTCCTCCTCGTTCTCGGACCCTGGATCACCTGAAATCGTTCTGGAACATCCAAAAAAGATAGGCCCGGGCATTCGCGTCCAGGTAGCGCCGACCCGACAACGGCCACCGTGCCGTCCTCTCCAGGCGCCCGGGGCGCTAGCGTTGCGCAGCCGGACCGGGCGTCGCTAGCGTGTTTGGCCACCCGTACCGAGGAGTCATGCGTGCAGACAACGACACCTGCCGTCCGCCCAATGCGTCTCTTCCGGGCCAGCTGCATAGCGCTGGTCGCCACATCCATCGCATTCGGCGTAGTCACCGCGATCCTGAACCCGCTCAAGCTCGACTTCGCGCTCACCAACCAGCAGGTCGGCTGGATAGGCGGGGCCGCGCTATGGGGCTTCGCCGTCTCGCAGCTCGTGTTCGCGCCATTCTGCGACACATTGGGCATGCGGAGCCTGCTCCGGCTCGCATTCGGCTGTCACCTGGCCGGCGTGGTCGTTCTCCTTACGGCCGGCGGCTTCTTGCAGCTATTCCTCGGCGCGCTCGTCATCGCTCTCGGAAACGGTCTGGTCGAAGCCGCGTGCAACCCCCTCGTCGCGGCGCTCTATCCAAACGACAAGACGGTCCGGCTCAACCAGTTCCACGTCTGGTTTCCCGGCGGGATCGTCATCGGGGCCGTGCTCTCGTTCCTGCTCGACCAAGTTGGTATCGGCGCGTGGCAGTTCAAGATCGCGCTGATCGCGATCCCCACCCTTCTGTACGGATGGCTGATGCTGCGCGAGGAGTTCCCGCCGACCGAGGGCGTGAGAGCCCAGGTGAGCATGGGGGAGATGTTCCGGGCGACCTTCGCGACGCCGCTGATGATCCTGATGCTCTTCTGCATGGCCATAACGGCTTCGGCCGAGCTAGGCCCGAACCGGTGGGTGTCGGCGGTGCTGGAGGCCGGCGGCATTCACGGCATACTCGTGCTCGCCTGGATAAGCGGCCTGATGGCGGTCCTGCGCTTCAAAGCCGGCTTCGCGGTGGAGCGTCTCTCGCCCCCGGGCGTGCTGGCCGCCAGCGCCATCACTTCGTTTGCCGGTCTTCTCTGGCTGAGCTATGTGGAGACGACGGTCGCGGCATTCGCCGCGGCTACCGTGTTCGCGGTGGGGGTGTGCTACTTCTGGCCGACGATGCTGGGCTTCGTGGCGGAACGGGTTCCGCGCTCGGGCGCGCTGGGGCTGGGGTTGATGGGGGCGACGGGGATGGCGGTCGTGGGCTTGGTCACGGTGCCTCAGATGGGCCGCATTGCCGACCGCGTCGGACACGAGCAGCTTCCCGCGGTCGAGACACGGGCGTTGCTGGAAGATGCAGCCGCAGTCCTTCCCGCGCCGGGAGATAGCGGGACGGAGGACTTGCTCGCGGCCGGGGCGGCGGTGAGGCTGGCGCTCGCCGAGATGGGAGCCGATGGCGCTCTGCCCGAAACGACCACCGCGAATGCGCTGCGGGCGATAATCAACTCGGCGGAGCGACCGGCGCTCATCGAACGCGCAGGGGCCATCCTCGGCCCGGCGGACAACTATGGGGGGCGCGTCTCCTTCCGGTACATACTTCCCTTCCTTGCCATCGTCATCGTCATCTTCGGGTTCCGGTACGTGAGAGAACGGGGGGTTGGCGGGGCGCATGGCGAGAGACCGGGCGGACACGTCGGCGGCGCGGCCTGACCCTGGCTTTCTCCCCTACTTTGGCTCCGGCAATCGCCGGGTTCGCCGGACGGGCACGCCGACAGCGCGGCCCGACCCTGGTTTCCCCTCCTGCTTCGGCTCCGACAATCGCCGGGTTCGCCGGACGAGCACGTCGGCGGCGCGGCCCGACCCTGGCTTCCCCTCCGGTGAAGCGCGGATGACCCGTCGGATTCTCCGCTTCGGGATGGTGGGAGGCGGTCCCGGAGCATTCATAGGCGATGTCCACCGGATGGCGGCGGAGCTCGACGGCTTGGCCAGGATAGCGGCAGGCGCCTTCTCGTCGGACCCGGCCCGGTCGGCGGCAAAGGGGGACGAGATCGGGCTCGACCCCCGGCGGGTGTACGGGAGCTTTGCCGAGATGGCGGAGTCGGAGGCGGCGCGGACGCCGGACGACCGTTTGGACTTCGTGATCGTCGTTACGCCGAACCAACTTCACTTCGAGGTCGCGCGCACCTTCCTGGAGGCGGGATTTCATGTCGTCTGCGACAAACCGCTGACTACGAGCCTCGACGATGCAGAGAAGCTCTGTCGGCTGGTGCAAGCCACAGGCAGCGTGTTTGCGGTTACGTACAACTACAGCGGCTACCCGATGATAAAGGAGGCGCGGCAGCTCATCCGTGCAGGGAGGCTGGGAGAGATTCGGCGTATCCAGGCCGACTACTTCCAGGGGTGGCTGACCAAGCCGCTGGAGAAGACCGGTCACCGGCAAGCGGTCTGGCGCACCGATCCGGCCCAGGCCGGTCCTGCGGGGGCGCTTGGCGACATCGGGACGCATGCGCACCACTTGGCCCGCTACGTCACGGGACACGAAGTAGAGGAGCTATGCGGCGATCTTACCGCCTTCGTGCCGGGCCGACGCTTGGAAGACGATGCGAGCCTGCTCATGCGCTGGAGCGGCGGCGTGCGAGGAACGCTCACCGTCTCGCAGATAGCAGCGGGGGAGGAGAACGGACTCTCGCTGCGCGTAATGGGGACGGAAGGCTCGATCGTCTGGCGGCACGGCGACGCCGAGACGCTCTGGCTGAGGACGCCGGACGGGAGGGCCAGCGCGCGGCGGCGGGGGCACGGATGGCTGTCCCCGCAGGCTGCGCGAGCCTCGCGCGTTCCGCCCGGTCACCCGGAAGGATTCATCGAGGGCTTCGCGAATCTCTACCGGAACGTGGCCGACGCAGTAGGCGCGGCGAGAGACGGAAGAGATCCGGACGAAGATGATCTCGACTTCCCGACCGTGTGGGACGGAGCGTTCGGGGTTCACTTCGTCGACCGGGCGGTCTCCAGCGCGGAGCGGAGGGGGTGGGTGGACGCACGGTACTCGCCGCCCGGAGAGCCGTCTCGTTGACCGCGCAGTCGTCCAACCCGGGTGTGCAGCCGTCCACCCCCGGTCCGCAGCCATCCACCCCGGGCGCACAGTCGTCCACGCCGGGTGCACAGCCGTCCACTCCGGGCGCGCAGCCGGTCACCCTCTTTACCGGACAGTGGGCGGACATGCCACTGGAGGAACTTGCCCGAAAGGCAGCGGCTTGGGGATACGACGGACTAGAGCTCGCGTGCTGGGGAGACCACTTCGATGTCGCGCGCGCCACCGAGGAAGCGGACTATGCCGACCGGCAGCGCGCCCTGTTGGACGCCCATGGACTGCAAGTGCACGCGATCTCGAACCATCTCGTCGGCCAAGCCGTGTGCGACCAGATCGATGAACGGCACCGGCTGATCCTGCCAGAACGGGTCTGGGGAGACGGCAAGCCGGAGGGCGTTCGGCAGCGGGCGTCCGAAGAGATGCAGCGGACGGCGGTTGCGGCGGCTGCGCTAGGCGTATCCGTGGTCAACGGCTTTACCGGCAGCTCGATCTGGGGGGCGGCCTACGCCTTCCCGCCTCACCCTCCGGGCTTTACCGAGGCGGGCTTTGCCGACTTCGCCCGTCGCTGGAATCCGATTCTGGATGCGTTCGACGCAGAGGGCGTGCGCTTCGCTCTCGAAGTCCACCCTACTGAAATCGCCTTCGACGCCAGCAGCGCCGCGCGAGCCGTGGAAACTCTTTCCGGCCGGCCCGCGTTCGGCTTCAACTTCGACCCGAGCCACCTCGCCTACCAAGGCGTCGACTACGCCGGCTTCATCCTCGAGTTCGCCGACCGGATATACCATGTGCACATGAAGGATGTCTGGTGGGCCGACACCCCCCGCCGGTCCGGCGTATTCGGCGGGCACCTCCCGTTCGGGCACGCGGACCGCGGCTGGGACTTCCGTTCAATTGGCCGCGGACGGGTGGACTTCGAAGAAGTCATTCGCGCCCTTCACCGAATCGGCTACGAAGGGCCGCTGTCGATCGAGTGGGAAGACAGCGGGATGGACAGGGAGCACGGCGCTAAGGAAGCGTGCGCCCGGCTACGGGCAATGCTCTTTCCTCCCGCGTCGGCCGCCTTCGACGAGGCCTTCACGGAGTAGCCGTAGCCCCCCGGTCCGAAGACAGGGAAAACCACGCTCCCGCACTTACTCCTCTACAGGCATGCAATCACTAGGCATGCAATCACCCCGACCTGCATGACGAGCACGCATTCCGAAGTAGGTTCTCCCTATCTTTTTTGACCTTGCCCTTACCCGTTCGCGGGTACACCGTTCCCCTAGGGGAAGGAAGCAGTTGTGTGTTCTTGAAATCTTTTTGAAGATCCTTGTCTCGCGAGTACAACAGCCGCGCTCCGCTGACCTTCGCCAACGCTATGATGTGGTGATCATTTGACTTGAGGTCGCTCCTCCGCAATTCGCGTTCCTCGTTATCTACATCACGGTCTCTACATCTAAGAACCACATCCGATCCCACGATTCTCCTGCTGTACCGACCCGGTTCGCCGAACAAATTCCTGAACTCTGGACTATTAAGGAGCTCCCTATGCAACTTCCCGCCAAGAACTAGGCGTCTCCCGCCCGACATAATCCACTCCCGAAACCGCTCTGCAATCTGACCATGTCCTCCAAACACCTCGTCCGCGCAGTTGGCATCAACGATCGCGCACATTTTAAAACCCCAACGATCGGCGCGTCTCGTGCATAAAGTATTTCCTGTAGCTCTTTGGAGCACCGTCAATATTACCTTGGTCATCCACTTGCAGGGATGAGATTTTAACATCCAAGTTACGGCGCTCGAAGAACAAAATCGACACATCTTGCGGGCGCAGTCCCTTCGCGCGTCCGTCTCTGACGTCCATCCGCACCCGATCCAACAAATCGTCACTATGCGTTTCCACTATTAGCTGTCGGCCCTTGCCTGCAACCTCACAGAAAAGACTCCCCAGCGCCGCTTGCGCGCTCGGGTGCAGATGAACCTCCGGCTGCTGTAGCAAGAATATCTGTGGTGCATTCTTACGAAGCAGCTCCGTTACAATAGGCAGCACCTGACTGACTCCGTAGCCCACATCTATCAAGTTGCGGTACGGCCCCTTCGCTCTCCCATCGAATCGCCGTACCTGTATCTGGAAAGGTCCGCCCGCCTTGGTTCCGAGTGTCTTTACTCTAACTTCATCAAAGATGCCTGCATTTTTTCCGAAGTTCTCCAGCGCCAACTTGGTCTGGGGCCACCGTGTTTGATCTCTCCTGATACTATCGAGATACATCGGAATGTAGTCACCCTCCGGGTCTCGCCTAGTGCTCGCCTGATCGTATGTACGGCGTGGCCTGGAACGCACAGGTCCGCTCGCGTATACACGCCTTCGATAACTTTCATGGTGGCTGTCCATCAACAGTTTGCGGAGCTGCTCTAGATCTTCTGGGCCGGGCTGTACGGATCCTTCCACTATCGTGTATTCAGAATCGTCAATATGGTAGGATATCCACAGCCACCCCACTGGAAATCCTCTAGGGAACGGCCGAGCAGTAAATTGATCAGCGAGAGTTCTGTCTGGTACGTCCCAGTGCCCGTTGCGCGTGCCAAAGCTACACTTGTGAATTATGTCTTTCCCTGAACGCTTAGCGATATCTTTGAACCATGACTTTCCTTGCTTACAGTAAACAGTCCTCATCGTCGGAGATGGCTCCGTCTCGCGCTTGGCAAATTCGACATTTAGTCTATAGGTTAGATTTGACCGTCGCGCTTCCGCAATTCCTGCCTGGAATGTCTTTGCCCTACCTCCCTTGCCACCGCGAAAATGGACTATTTCATCAAAAACTCCAAGATCATACGGCTCTTTGAAGTTGGGAATCTCCTCTTTGTAAGCGATAGCGCTCAGCGCCTTTATCATCGCCATGAACGACGTCTTGCCAGTGCTATTGTCGCCGACGAGGAGAGTAAGGGGAGCCAGACGAGCGGTCTGTTTTTCCCTGAAACATCGGAAGTTCTCGAGGGTGATCTCATTCATTATTGTCTCTCGCTTGGAAGCGCCCCTGCGTCACACAAGACGTATGTCAAAAATAATCCCCGTAGAACGAGTCGTGCAAACGGAGCAACGCCTGTATTGGCTATGGTCTTGTGGCGATACGTCTTGCATCGTTTGACCCGGTGTGGGCGATCACGGCAACCGATGCCCCAAGCCAATCCTGTTCGCCGGGGTTGGGGGAGCCTACGGCGGGATAGTGTCGTTCTGCATACGGGCGACTTCGCGAGACGGCGCGGTGGCTGTACCGGCGGCCGCGTCGTCCAGAGTGCCGGAGAGCGCGGCGGCCGAGTCGCCCCACAGGGTGCGCAATCCGACATCGTACGGTACGACATCCCCGTTGCCCTCTCCGTCAGGCAACACCAGCCACGGCGTGCGGTCGGGATGTTCGGCGATCAGCCGGGCGTTCGTCTCGGGGCCGAGGTCGCGAGCCCAGAGAACGCCCGATCCGCCGACTCCCGGAGGGTCGCCGGTCCACAGGTAGTCGGTGAGGCCGAGCCAGCCCATATGATCGGACTCGTGCTCAATTCGGCACTTCGGTTCGGCCTCGGCGGGCTCCAGCCCGGCCATCGCCGCTTCGATATCGCAAGGATGGAATCTGGTCAACATGGCCCTCACTTGGTCCAGCCTCATGCCGCGAGCAGCCAAGCGGGCGCCCAACCGGTCCGGCCACAGTTCGTGAACGAAGACTAGCGCCGGTTCGGAGGAGGTCACCTCCGGAATCGGGGCGGCGCGCGCGGCAACGCGAGCGACCCGGTCGCGGCCACCGGCCACAGCTCCGTAGCCGACTGCCGCCAGCACGATTACGACCATCGCTTCCGACAGCCAAATCCGACGGCTCATCCGAACGATACCAGTCACGGTCAGCACGAACATCGCGCACCAGGCGGGAGCGGTCTCGCCGAGCATGCGCGGGCCGAAGACGAGATCGTGGTGCCAGTACAGCGCGCTTCCAAGAATCGGCAGCAGCGCCCACGCGGCCAGGATGCGCTCGCCACGCTTCAGTTGCCGGGCGACCAGCAGGAAGAGTCCGACGAACGCGGCGAGAGGAAGCGGCGCACCCAGGAGCTCCCTTCCCAGCCCCATGAGCTCCGTCGATGTGTAGGCCAGCGCATGCAATGGGCCGTACTCGCGCCCCCACGGATCGATGTGAAACCCGAGGCCGTGGCTGGGGCCGGTGGCCGCCATATAGCCCAGGGTGAGCGGGCTGCCGAAGAAGTGGGCGTTGAACCATGCAAACCCTGCCGCGAACGGTATGCCACCTAGCACCCAACATGCGGCCCGCTTGAAGAGCCAGCGCCGCCGCCAGCCTGCCGAGTGCCGTGCGTTGGAGAGCCAGACGCCAACCGTGACGGCCGTTCCGATCAGCAGCCCGGACACCGGGCGGGTAGCGACCATGAATCCGACGGCGCCGCCGGCAGCCACCGCCCAGGCGATCTTCCCCTCGTCCGCACGCAAGGCGAAGTAGAGAGCTAGCGCAGCGAAGGCGGCCACTGTCGCATGGTTCATGTAGCCGCCCGCTAGAGTGAGCAGCAGCGGGCTGCCGGCGGCTAGCAGCGCAGCGCTCCGCGCGACCGCTATGCGCTCCGGCAGGAGGCGTTCAAACGACAGTGCGGCGAAGATGCCGAGAATGCCCATCGCTCCCGCCATCGCTACCCACGGCCCCCCGAGCAGGAACCCGCCAGCCAGCCAGATTGCATGCGCGGGCGGGTACTGCGAGACCCAGCCTACCGGGGTGTGGACCATGAACTGCATCGACCAGAACTCCGGGACGGCGAGCAGCGGCGCGGACAGCCGACCCTCCGCAAAGTAGCGCGCTTGTAGGAGTTGCACGCTCGCATCGTTCAGGATCGTGCGCCCGTCGAAAGCGCCCTGCGACACCAAGACCGTCAACCCGGCCCCGAGGATGCCCGTGAAGAGCGCGAAGAGGAAGCTGGGCGGCCGCGCCAGCACTTCTCCGCCCCGGCCAACGACACGCGTTAGCCAACCGCGCGAGAACAGCGCCGCCAGCACGGCGACCACCGCCACCGGCAACGACCAGAACGGCGTCGCCAAGCCCCAGGCGTAACGCCAATACTCGAGCCCGGACGTCCGCATCGCTTCGGCAAGATCGTTGGGCGCGGCGGCCGGGTCCGTAGCGAGGAAGGCGGGGGCGGCGACGAGCGCCAGGAGTACAAGTCCCGCAACGCGCCGGACCGCCACGATCACTTGGTTCACCCCGCAGAAGCTACAGCGGCGGGGCGTATTGTGTACGCCGAGCATCCCGGCGCGTCTGTCGGCAGGCCCGGCCGGAGTGGCGCCGGACCGCCATGCAGAACTTGACTAGCTTGGTGTCACATCTACTTTCTTGCGCGGGAGTTGCCGACATGGCGGCGACACGTTGCTTCCGAGCCGGGCCGACTAGCCCATCTGGCTGGGGGCAGTTGGCTCGCGCCGTGCGCCCCAAAGGCAACGCTCGGCCGGGTTCGACTGTCAATCGGCGGGACGTGTCCGGCAGTTTCCGGAGTTGGCTGGCAGTTCTGGAGATCGACGGCCGAGCAAGTTCCAGAGATCGACGGCCGAGCGGCGTCAGGCGGCCGCGGCGTAGAATTGCCGGGGCACGGGCCGCGACGCTTGCCGCCTCGACTATCAACCCTACAACCAACCGATAACATCTTATGTCGCTCGTATTGCTAACCGATGTCGTGAAGACTTTCGGCGAGACCGTAGCCGTCGATTCCGCGAGTTTCTCCGTGGACCGTGGCGAGGTGGTCGGCTTCCTCGGACCGAACGGCGCCGGCAAGACGACTACCATGCGGATCCTCACCCAGTACCTGGAGCCTGACTCGGGCACGATCACGATAGATGGGCTTTCTATCGAAGATCACGCTACCGAACTCCGCCGCCGCATAGGCTACCTGCCGGAGGCCAACCCGCTGTACCGAGACATGCTGGCCGGGGAATACATTACCTTCATGGGCAAGCTGCGCGGCATGGGCCGCGACGAAATTCGCGCTCGAACTGACGATGTCGTCGCCCAGACAGGGATCGAGGAAGTGTACTACCGGCCGATCAGCCAGCTCTCGAAGGGCTACCGCCAACGAGTCGGCCTAGCGCAAGCTATCCTCTCCGAACCGGAAATTCTGATCCTCGACGAGCCGACGGAAGGCCTCGATCCCAACCAGCGCGTCGAGATTCGGAGTCTCATCACGCACCTCGGATCGGACCGCACCGTTCTCCTCAGCACCCATGTGATGCAGGAGGTGCGGAAGACTTGCTCGCGCGTCGTCATCATCAACCAGGGGCGTATCGTCGCCGACGGATCCGTCGAGGCGCTAGCCGCCGGACATGGCGGCACGCGCGTGATGGTCGAAGTGGAGGCGTCGCCGGACAGCGTCGCGACCGCCCTGGGCGACCTTGGCTCGGTGACCCGCACGGTCGACGCCGGGCAATCCAACGGCCGCACCAGGATTGTCGTCGAGGGATCCCCGGGGCACGACCCGCGCGCCGACATCTCCGGACTTGCTGCGCAGCAGGGTTGGCCGCTGTGGGAGCTGCGTCTCGAACAGGCGAGCCTCGAGGACCTGTTCCGGCGCCTCACCGCCGCCGCAACGGAGGCCGACGAGCCACCAACCGACGCCGGAGCAAGCGCACCGGCGGCACCGGCCAGCGAGTCAGACCGATGATCAGTCGAATCAACCGCATCCGAGCGGTCGCGGGGCGGGAATTCGCAAGCTTCTTCGATCATGCGACCGCCTACATCCTCCTCGTCATCTTCCTCGGAATCAACTTCTACTTCTACTTCCAGGAAGCCTACATCCTCGGCGAAGCATCGCTCCGCCCCATGCTGAGCCTCCTTCCGTGGCTCCTCCTCTTCTTCGTCCCGGCGGTCTGCATGAGATCGTTCGCGGAAGAACGCAACACGGGGACCCTTGAAGTGGTTCTGTCGCAGCCGGTCGAAGTGGCCGAGTTCCTGCTGGGCAAGTTCCTGGGCGTGCTGCTCTTCATGGGCGCGGGGATGGCCGGAACGCTGGCCGTGCCCGCTGGGCTCTCGTTGGGGGCCGATTTGCAAGGGGGCGTAGTGTTCGCGCAGTACGTCGGAGCCGGATTCCTGATCTCGGCGCTCGTCGCCGTCGGAATCTGGGCCTCGTCGCTCACGCGCAACCAAGTGACCGCGTTCATTCTCGGAGTCGCGATCAGCTTCCTCCTATACCTCATCGGACTTCCCACGGTCACGCTCTCGCTGCCCGGACCTGTCGCCATGCTGGCGACCCGGCTGGGCATCCTGGGACATGTCTCCAACGTGGCGCGCGGCGTCATCGACCTGCGCGACGTCCTGTACTTCGCGGCCGTCACCGCCGCATTCCTGTCGCTCACCTACTTCTCGCTCATGCGAGAGAGGCTGAGCCGAAAGCGCGTGGCATACCGGCGCCTGCGCACCGGCGCCATCTGCATGGTCGGGATCGCCATCTTCGCCGCGCTCGCCGGTTCCCAGCTGAGAGGGCGTCTCGATCTCACCCCGGGGAAGGTGTATACGCTCTCCGCGCCCTCGCGGGAGCTGCTGCGCGGCCTCGATGACCTAGTGACGCTCAAACTCTTCCGCTCGTCGGAACTCCCTCCCCAGCTCACGCCGGTGAGCAGAGACGTGGACGATCTCCTGCAAGACCTCGACGCGGCCGGCGGGGCAAACATCAACTTGGTCCGCATCGATCCGGCGGACGATCCCGAAGAGGAGAGCGAGGCGAACCGGCTCGGCGTGAATCCCGTGCGCTTCCAGGTGTTTGGCGAGGATGCCATGTCGGTGAGGGATGGCTACTTCGGTCTTGCGGTCCAGTATGCCGGAGAGAACGAGGTCATCCCCATAATAAGAAGTACGGCGGACCTCGAATACCGGCTGGCAGCGATGATCCGCGGTCTCACCAGTCCGGAGCGCCCGAACGTCGCGGTCCTTCAGGGCCATGGCGAATTGAACCTGTATTCGGAGATGCAGCTCGCCAACGGGCGTCTGGCCCTCGAGTACGATGTGGCCACGTTCGAGTTCGACTCAACCACCACGGCCGTTCCGGATTCTGTAGACGTTCTGATGATCGTCGGCGGCGATACGCCGCTTCAACCGGCGGAAGGCGAGATGATAAGCCGCTTCGTCGATGAGGGAGGCAGCCTTCTCCTCCTCAAGTCGGGGGTGGTCGCCAACTGGCAGAGCGGCTACGCGGGGCCGCTATTCGATCCGGCTCTGGATTCGCTGCTTGAGGCGCGGGGGCTCGGCATCGTTCCTTCGGTAGCCTACGACATGGCCCTGAACGAACCGGTTCCGCTCTCGTCGAGGCTGGGCGTCATCCTCCTCCCCTATCCGTTGTGGCCGCTGGCGCGTCCTGCGGCGGAGCACGTCATCTTGAGCGGCGTCGGCAACGTTCCGCTCCGCTACGGGAGTCCGTTGCAGCTGGAGGCGGAAGACAGCACGAGAGTTACGCCGCTGCTGGTCACTTCCGAAGCCGGCGGCCGGCTACAGGCTCCGCTGTCGCTAGACCCCAACCAGAGTTGGGAAGAGCTGATACTGCCTGAAGACCTGACCGAAGAGACGCTCGCGATCGCCTACACCGACCCCGATGGCGGCCGGATCGTAGTCGCCACATCGTCGTCTTTCATTTCGGACGAGACGCTCCAGAGATCGCAAGCCGGCTTGGCGGGCGTCATCTTCCTCCAGAACGCGGTCGACTGGCTGGCCCAGGACGAGGCGCTGATCTCGATCCGGTCGAAGGACCGGGCCCCGCCGACGCTCCTCTTTACGAGCGACTTCCTTCGCGACTTCGTCAAGTACGGAAACTTGGTGGGCGTGCCGCTGCTATTCGTCCTGATCGGCGTCTGGCGGTCGGCTAGGCGGCGAGGGACGCAGCAGCTGTCCTTCTCCGAGAAGGGGGCGCTGCTGTGAGCGGGCAGACGGGAACGCAGCCGTTGGCCCTCTCCGCTAGAGGGGGCGCTGCCGCTAGCGGGCGGCAGGGAAACCGACAGCTGTTCTTCTCCCATGAGGAGGCGGCATGAATCCGCGACAGCTCAAGATCCTCGCAATCGTGCTCGGCGCGGCAGTCCTTCTCTCCCTCCCGCGGCTGTTGCGGGATAGCGAGAGCGAGGGCTCGGTGAATGTCGGCGACGGCTTCGCCTTCGGCGTTGCCGCCGACTCCGTCGAGGGCGTCGACATAGTCCTGGCAGGGGACGCCGACACAGTGCGGCTCAAGAAGGTCGGCGACGAATGGACCGTCGACGGATATGCGGCGGACGAATTCAAGACGAGCGACCTCCTCGATGAGATCGAGAGCCTCTCTTCGCGAGACATCGTGGCTCGCAACCCGGAGCATCACGGCGACCTGGGCGTTGGCGACGACGGCCGCCGCATCGAAGTCCATGTGCGGACGGGAGAGATGCTCCGCTTCCACCTGGGCGAGCGTGATCTGCGGAGCGGGGGATACTTCGTGCGCCTGCCTGGGGAAGCCGGCGTTTTTCGCCTGGATGGATCGGCCGGCGGCTATCTGAGCCGGGAGCGCGACGCTTGGAGGCCCCGTCTCATCGCATCGACCGACAGCGCGGGGTTGCAGGAAATCGTTCTGCGCCGCGCAGACCGGGAGACTGTCCTGAGACGGAGCGATGACGGTTGGATGGCCGGGGAGACCCCCGCGGACAGCGCGGCGGTCGAGAGGATGCTGGCAAGTCTGAACTCGCTGTCGGCATCCGGGTTCCCGACCGAGGAGGAAGAGGCTACAGCCGACTTCTCGGCCCCCGATGCATCGATAGAAGTCTTTTCTACCGTGCCGGAACTATCGCTCCTGCTGCTGTCGGACGAAGAGCGGGGCGACTGGCTAGCGCGCCGTAGCGAGGGGGGCGAGGCATACCGGTTGGCCAGCTTCGCCGTGGACCGGCTGCTCCCCGAAGCGCTGATCCCCGACGGCGACTGAAGCTCGGGAAGACGGAGAAGCCCAGGAGGAAGCCCAGGGAAGCCCGAGAAAGCCAAGGAGCGCCAGTCAGGAAACCTCCGGACCCGTCATCGCGCGGAAGTCGAAGACGCGATCCAGCTCGTCGGCGGTGGCCAGCCTCTCCTCCAGGACGAGCTCCCTCAGAGTTCGCTCTTCCGCCAGACTCCGCTTAGCCAAGTCGGCGGCCTTGTCGTAGCCGACGACCGGCACTAACGCCGTCGCCAGCGCCGCGGTCGATTCGGCGTTGCGGCGGCAGCATTCCTCGTTTGCGGTTATCCCCTGCACGCACCGCTCGGCGAATTCCGTGCTCGCCGTAGACAGTATCCGAATGCTTTCCAAGAGATTGTGGGCCATCACCGGGATCATGACGTTGAGCTCGAAGTTCCCCGACTGCCCGCCGACGACGATGGCCGCATCGTTGCCGATCACCTGCGCGCAGACCTGGAGCAGCGACTCCGCCATCACCGGGTTCACCTTGCCGGGCATGATCGAGGACCCCGGCTGCACCGACGGCAGGTTGATCTCGCCCAGACCCGTACGCGGCCCGGACGACAGCCAGCGCAGATCGTTGGCGATCTTCGTCAGGCTGACGGCTACCGTGCGCAGCGCTCCGCTTGCCTCGACTACCGCGTCGCGAGCCGACTGCGCCTCGAAGTGATTCGAGGCCTCGACAAATCCCACTCCGAGAAGGCTGCTCAACTCGGCCGCGACGCGCCTGCCGAAGCCGGCCGGGGCGTTGATCCCCGTCCCGACGGCCGTCCCCCCGATGGCAAGCTCCGCCAGCGCCGACCGGACCCCCTTCACGCGCCTGATCCCGTGGGAGACTTGGCTCGCATAGCCGGCGAACTCCTGTCCCAGCCGGACAGGCGTCGCATCCTGCAGGTGCGTGCGCCCCGCTTTCGCGATGTGGTCGAAGTCTCGAGCCTTGGCGGCCAGCGCCGAGCGAAGCGTCTCTAGCGCCGGCAGGAGTTCCCGTTCGATCGCGACGAGCGCCGACACATGGGTTGCGGTCGGTATCACATCGTTGGAGGACTGGCCCAAGTTGACATGGTCGTTCGGGTGGACGGGGCTGCGCGACCCCACCTCGCCACCCAGCAGCTGAATGGATCGATTCGCGATGACTTCGTTGGCATTCATGTTCGTGGACGTCCCCGAGCCGGTCTGGAAGATGTCGAGCACGAAGTTGTCGTCCAACTCGCCGCTCATCGCCTCGGTGGCCGCCTGCTCGATCGCGGCCGCCATCTCCTCGCCCATGTGCCCCAGCTCCCGGTTGACCCGTACCGCCGCAAGCTTGATCGCGCCCAACGCCTCTATGAACCGCCGTCCGAAGCGAATCCCGGAGATCGGGAAGTTTCGGCGGGCGCGCTCCGTCTGGGCTCCGTAGAGGAGTTCGGCGGGGATATCCATCTCGCCCATCGAATCCTTCTCTGTACGATATTCCGAGCTCACGCCACTCCTCCCGGGAGGCAAGGATGTCTGGTCGCAGACCAAGCGGAGGCGAAAAGTAGCTAGCCGGGACATCGGGTGTCTATCTTCGATCACGCCGGAGAAGAGCGAGTGGCTGACGCGGCACGTATTGAGTTGATGCGGCGTTGCGGGCACTTTCGTATAGAAATGTGGAGAAGTTCACGATCTTTGGCAGACGGCGGGCATGTCCCCCGCCGCGTACCGGAAGGATGCCCCGGCGTTCATGTCGGCTCTAGGGAAGAGGGAAGAGGCGGGGGGTGACATCGAGTCTGACTGACGCCATCACGAAGGTGTCATAGTACAACCGCCTATGCAGCTGGAGTTGGAGCTATCGTGAGAGAACAAAGCCGACTATGCCAGGACCTTCTGAGCGGTATGGGATCGTTGTTCACGTGCTCGCCGAGCGGCGACTACGTGCGAATTCGCACCCCGTTCAGGGTGTCCGATCTGTGGTTCACGTCCACAGCGCACTCCTAAAAACCGAGGTTATGAACTACATCGTCGAACCGCGACCACCGCTCGGATGCGCCGCCGTCTTGCTCGGCCTCTTTCGGGCCGCTCTGCAGGAACACCGCCTGCCTGTCACGCAGCAACGCGAGGCGGTAGCGCGCACCCTCTTCGAGTCCGGACAAATCCTCTCTGCGGACGAAATTGCGGAGCGCTTGCGAACGGCAGGAGTGCGCGTCGCGAAGGCCACCGTGTACCGGACGCTCGACCTCCTGGTTCGGTTCGACTTGGCCTCCGAGCACGACTTCGATGAAGGGTTCAAACGGTACGAGATGAGGGTGGGACCGGCGAACCACTGCCACCTGATATGCTCGGCGTGCGGCGAGATCGTTCACTGCTGGCACGAAACGCTGAATCGGTTCCACTCCGAAGTCGCCCAGCAGTTCGGCTTCCACGTTCTCGGCCGGCAGCTGAAGTTGTACGGGCTATGCGCCGACTGCCACGGCAAGTCCGGCCAGCCCCTCGGCCAAGCCGCCCGGGACGGCGCCTGGTCATGAGCGCCGCAAGCGCGATGTTGCTCGACTTGCTCGCCGAACGGTCGTTCCGGCTCGGCGACTTCAAGCTCGCCTCGGGAGCTCGAAGCGACTATTACATCGACTGCCGCACTACAACGATGCACGCGCAGGGACAAACTCTCATCGGCAAGGCCGGTATAGCGGCGATTCGCGCGGCGGATTTGAAGCCCGACGCAGTTGGCGGACTCACGATGGGAGCCGATCCGCTAGCTTACGCGATCGCCGCCGAGAGCTGGCGCCAGGGCCATCCGATTCACGCCTTCTCCGTGCGCAAACGCGCCAAGGGCCACGGAAAAGGGCAGCAGATCGAAGGGTGCTTCGCGCCCGGCAACCGAGTGGTTATCGTGGAAGATGTCATTACGACAGGCGGTTCGGCTTTGCAGGCGTGCGAGGCGGTGAAACGGGCCGGCGGCGACATACTTGCGGCGCTGGCGCTCGTGGATCGCGACGAGGGAGGCCGGCAAGCCATGGAAGAGGCGGGGTTGCGCACCATCGCGCTCTACACCGCGCACGATCTAAAATCCGCGAGCCGAAAGCTAGACAAGAGCCGTGCCGTGCTAGACGGCAACCGGGACCGGCTTCGAACACCCAGGAGAAGAGCGAGTGGCTGACGCTGACAACGACATCTTGAGATTCACCGAGGCTGCGCGCGACCAGATCCAAACCTTCATCTCGGAGGACCCCGCCGAAGGCTTGGCCGTGCGGGTGAGCGTGCAGAACGCCAGTCCCATCGCTCCGGAGTACGAGATGGCGTTGATCGAGCCATTCGAGCGCCAATCGGGGGACCAGTCCTTCGACGCTACCGGCTTCGAAGTGGTCATCGACTCCGAGAGCGCGGACTTGCTCGCAGGCACGGAGATCGATTGGGTCGACACGATGCAGGGGTCCGGATTTCGCTTCGCGAATCCCAACATCCAGCCGCTCGGCACGGCTCCGCTCGAAGGGCCACTGGCCGAACGCGTCCAGCACGTGATAGACAAGCAGATCAACCCCGGCGTCGCCTCGCACGGCGGCACGGTCCGCCTCGTGGACATCCGCGACAATGTTGTCTACGTGAGCATGGGAGGAGGCTGCCAGGGGTGCGGGATGGCTTCCGTGACTCTGACGCAGGGGATCAAGCAGATGATCAGGGATGCCGCGCCCGAGATCGTCGATGTGCAGGATGTCACGGACCATGCGGCCGGCAGCAATCCCTACTACGCCTGACCCGCAGGCCGAGGCTAAGGCGCCTCCGGACTCGAGCTAGGCGCCACCGGACCCGGAACTAAGGCGTCTCCGGATTCGGACCCAGGCTAAGACGTCATCTCTGGGCCCAGGCTAAAGGCGTCTCTCGGAAACCCCGTCCGTCAGAATCCCGGCGTCAAGCTGAACTGCCAGACCCAGTCCTTCTCGGGACGATCGAACGGGTGCGCGAAGTCGAGCTCGGCGATCAGGAAGCCGAAGACATTGATTCGCGTGAAGATTCCCGTGCTCGACACCCACTCCCGGCTGCCGAAGGTGCACCCGTCGCACCCCGGCGAATTGGCCGCGTTCCAAGCCTTTCCTATGTCGTAGAAGACCCCGACCTCTACCGGCGGCACGCCAGGGGCCCGTACAAGGCCGATCCCGCCCAGCAGAGGCACGCGGAGTTCGACATTGCCCACCGCGACCCGGCTCCCCAGTAGCTGCTCGAAGACCGGACAGGAGAAGCTCTGGGCCCCGGGCCTCGTGCACTCGGCGACCTGGAAAGAGCCGCTCGTATAGCCTCGCACAAGCGAAGGAACGCCCAGATACAACCTTCCGAGGCGCGGATCGTTGGACCCTCCGCCCCAGCGCCCGAAGTGCAGACCCCGGCCAGCCAGCGTAACCGGTCCGACCCGGAAGTAGCGACGGAAGTCCGCGGTAACCGTGACGAAGGTCAGCGATCCCGTAGTCGGCTCCGCCTCCAACCGGTACCGCTGCCCGATGATCGGGCTGGTCCCGCCGAAAATGGTGTTGTCGTAGACGAGCGCGGCGCTCCCGCTGGCCAGATAGAGAGACTTCGGCGCACAACCCTGAAGGAAGAGGGTCGTACCGTCGCAGTTCTCCAGAGGCGTCTCCCGGTCGACCAGCAGCTGGCCCGTGAGCGGATCGAAGCCGAGCTCCTTTGTTTCCCCGGCGAAGTCGACCTGCCGCGCCGACCCCGAGAACTCGATCCGCGAGTTGCGGTTGAACGGATAGGCTAGAATGCCCGTGGCTTGCCGGTTGATCTCGAAGAACCGGAACTCGCGCAATACGTTGACGTCGCGATCGCCGATCCTGCCCCGGACGAATCTGAACCGGCGCGTGATGAACGGCACCTGCCCGCCGACTACGCCCCAGTTCCAACGGCTCGACAGGTTCTCGTATCCGGCTAGGAGCGCGGTCCCCTGAACGAAGTTTCCAAAGGAAGTGTTGACCTGCAGGAGAGTTTGCAGCGTCTGGTTGCCGAGCAGGTCGGAGAAGAAGAGGCTGGCCCCGCCCGCGAAGAAGACGCCGAAGTCGCTGGCTCCGAAAGCAAGCGTCGGCTGAGACACGAAGTCCAGAGAAAGACGCGGGCTGTAGCTATCGTCCTCGAACGTGATCGGATCGGCCAGACCCAGCCGCGCATTGGCCAGCAGCTCGACGTGCGTGGTCGATACTCGCTCGCGCGGAGGGATAATCGATGCGTCGACTCCGACCAGCATGTCGGGCGCTTCCTCGCCGGCCAGCACCTCATCGTCGTCGATAACATATATCTCGTAGCTGAACGGGCCGCCCTTGTTGACGCTGAATGCCAGCTCGCCCGTACCCTGCGCCACGGAGATCGCCGGGCTTATGGCGGCAAGCCCGCTGACGCCGGTCCACAAGTCCGTTACGAGATAAAGTTCGCGGCTCTGCATATCGATTCGGTACAGGTTGGCAATGCCGTCGTGGTCCGATACGAAGTACAGATTCGCCCCGTCGGGAGACCACTGCGGGTTGAAGTTCCTGAAGTGGTCGTCGAAGCCCGGCAAAGCCTCTATCTCGCCGCTCTCGAGATCGTAGACGGCGATTTGGTATGTCCCGGCCACAAGCAAATCGAGGTCGGTGGTGTAGCGGTCCGTGGTGAACGCGATCTTTCGGCCATCGGGCGACCACGCCGGCTGAAGATCCGCGTATTTGTCGGCGGTCAGCCTCGTAATGTCCTCTGTCTCGAGATCCATCACGTACAGGTCCGTGAAGCCGCCCGAATGCCCGGTGAAGACAAGGCGCGAACCGTCCGGAGACCAAGCCGGCGTGAACACCTCGCCCACCCCGAATCCCTCGACCTTGATCTCCTGAACGATGTTGCCGCTCCCGGCATCCATGATCGTCAATACGGGGTCGCCCGTCCTGATGCCGGCCAGGGCAAAGCGCTCTCCGCCAGGGTGCCAGTCGCCCGCCGAGTTGATGAACTGAAGGCTCTCGAAGTGCGGATCCACGGCGCTGTTCGTGAGTTTCCTCTTGACTTCTCCCGTGCGAGCGTCCGCCAGGAACATCTCGACCGAGAAGAGGTCGCTCTGCGACACGTAGACTACCTGGCTGCCGTCCGGACTGAGCGCCGGCCCCAGATTCACCTTTCCATCGCCTTCCGCGTCGAAGATGACGCGCCGGCCATAGTCGTCTGGCGAGTTGGTCTGCTGGCGCGCTTCGGCAAAGTACGTCTCCAGTTCGCTCTGCCACCGGTTGGAGAGTTCGGTGACCGACACCTCGAGCACGGCTTCAATGGCTCCGATCGCATCTCCGGAGCGTCCCGCCAAGTTCAGGATTCGGCCAATCTTGTCGTCGCCGAACGCACCGCCGAGGTACGACCAGAGCGCATGGCCGTAGCGGTACGGGAAGTACCTCCTGTCGCCGAGATCGGTGATGCTGGGGAACCCGTCCTCCAGATCCAGCCCGTCTCGCATCCACATCGTCGTGAAGGGATCGATGGGACCGATAGCGAGGTACTCGGCCATCCCCTCGATGAACCATAGCGGGAGCCGGATCGCCCCCGGCACATCCAGCCCGGGGCCACCCGTCCCCTGTCCCGTCATGTCGAACTGGAAGGCGTGCACCAGTTCGTGCCCGATGAGGTGGTCGGTCTCGTGGATCGACACCATCATGGGCATCACGAGGCGCCGCTTCTGGATTTCGGTGAAGCCCTGGGTGCCCTCGTCTATGAACTGCCCCGAGGTGTTGGTCTGCTCGAAGTCGCTGTGGTCAGCGTAGAGGATGATGGGCTGGCGCTGGCGGAATTCGTGGTTGAGAACCCGGGACAGCCGTGCGTACCAGCGCTCGGCCATGCGCGCCAACACCTGGGCTCCTTCGGCGTTGTCGGCGTAGTAGTAGATGTCGAAGTGCTGCGTCTTGAGCACCTCGAAGTCGAAGGAGCGGTATACGACCTTGTTGCGGCCGAAGTACCGCCCAGCCTGGGCATCCAGCGCGGACGCGGACGTACCGACAAGCGCGACAGTTACAGCCAGGGCGACACGCCAGAGACTTCCTCGAAGCATACGACCTCCGCCAGTGGACAACCGCTGCCGGCCGCCGTTTACACAGTTGGATTCAGCTGTTTGACGGTCTCGGCAACACCAGGGTAACACCAGGAGGGCCGCGGCCACGCCCTCGATCATGACAAGTGGATAAGGCCGCGCTCAACGCGGAAAGCTAGCCGCACCGAATACAACCCGCCATGCAGTGCGCGGTTCCCGTTGGTCTGCTCCTCTTCCCCGTACCGATGGGACGGGTCGCGCAAGAGAGCGGAACGGCACGATGAGCGGACGGCGTTCCGGCGGTCGCTTGGCGGCCGCGGAGTCGGCGGCGGCGGAGTCAACAGCGGCGGATGAACCCTCCTAGCGCACCAAGGGCCCGCCGCATTTCGGCATCATCCCCGAAAGGTCCGGCCCCCACTCGGTAGAATCCGTCGTGCCGCTCCACGATCGCTTTGAAGCCGGCTTGCTCCACCTCGCGCTTCCGCCTCTCGGCACCCGCGCGCTCCCGATACGAGCCGACCTGTATTACCACGCAACCGCCCCGGGCCGATACCGGATTTGCGGCGCTCACGATGGAGATGCGCACTTGCGCCGTCCCCGGCCCGATCATGTCCAGCGCCCGCGCGCCGGCACGCGAAACGTCGAGGATGCGCCCCTTCACGAAAGGGCCCCGGTCGTTGACGGTCAGCTCGGTCGATCGGCCATTGTCGCGGTTATCGACGCGGATGCGGGTGCCGAAAGGCAGCGTATTGTGCGCCGCCGTCATGGCATTCATGTCGTAGATTTCGCCGGACGCCGTAGCGCGTCCGTGGAATGGAACGCCGTACCAGGAAGCGATGCCGGTCTGGGTCCACCCTGCCGTGAACGCCACCGTGCCGGGGTTGGAAAGCGTCGCCGGAGCGACAGATCGCACCGCGCAGCCCTGCGCGGCGAGCCCGATCGCCAACGCGCCGGCACACCAGCCGGATGCGGCTCTAGACGCAGCTCTAGAAGTCAAAGAGGCCCATCCTCCCACGGTCCCCAGATCGCGAGCGTATATCCAAGGTACCCCGGCCCGAGAGAAATCAGGTCGCCCTGGATGTTTATGAAGAGCGTCCGCCCGCTGGGGCTGAAGCACGCTCCCGCAAACTCCTGCCGATTAAGGATATTGCGGGCAAAGGGGAAGATGTCTCCCGATGGCGTCAGCCCCCGGAGATGCGTCAGCCCGTCGTTGTCCTCGTCGATGAGATCTTCGCAGATGAGGATGCCGCCCCTCGGACTCACGGTAATGTTGTCCGGTCCGTTCAGTTCATCTGCATGATGCGACTCGAATACGAGCGCCAGGGCTTCCTCGTCCGGCACGTAGCGCCAGACCTGTCCCAGCTGTGCGTCTCCTCCATTGGTTGCATGGAAGTAGATGCTGCGGTCATCGTACCAGCAACCTTCAAGTCGAGACAGCCTCGCGCCGCCTGCATCGTAGTAACCCTGTGCCCAAACGGAGGTCGGGTTTCTCTCGGCGTCGGCGGGATCAGGGTCTTCGATCGGCACCCACTCCACCTCGTGCCATTCGCCTGGCCGGCGGCCGGTTCGCAGATCCACCTGTGGCTGGCCGCGCACCGCAAGCATCTCCAGGGCGCCTCCCTCAGCCAGGACTCCCGGCTTGCGAGGGCGAAAGCGGTAGAATCCGGAGCGCCGGTCGTAGTCCTCGGTCTCGTAGATGAAACCGGTCTCGGGATCCACCGCGATCGCCTCGTGCGTGAATCTCCCCATCGCCTTGATCGGTTTCGCCAGCGAAGGTTCGTCGGCGTCCGCCGCGACCTCGAAGATGTAGCCGTGCGGCTTTGTCCAGCCGTGCCCGGTGCCGTAGGTGGTCTCTTCGCACGACAGCCAAGTGCGCCACGGCGTCGGGCCGCCCGCGCAGTTGATGATGGTCCCGCCCAGACTCGCGAAGTCGCGCAGCAGAGTCGGCCTGCCTTCCTCGTCCAGCCGAACCTCGAGCGTGGTCGTACCCCCGGCCGCCAACGGATCGTAGGCAAGCTCCGGGGCAACAAGCGACGATCCCGCGCTCGGAGGATCCTGATCTTCGTGGTTGCGTACCAAGCGAACCACATTGTCGCTGACCGGAAACAGGCCCATGCCGTCGTGTGCGCGAGGGGTTGGACGCCCGTCCGACATGGTGCGGCCTTCCACGCTCAGGATCGAGTAGGAAAAGCCCCTCGGCAACGCCAACTCGGGGCCGGCGCGCACAAGGGGACCGTAGCCGGCGCTCGTCCGGGCCATGCCGTTGCGGACGGGCGTGGCGGCCCGGGACGCGCACGCGGCCAAGCCCGTAAGCGACGGCGCTAGGGCGGTAACGCCCGCCCACCGGCTAGCGCGGCGCATGAAGTCGCGTCTAGCGATCTCTTCCAAGTGTCATCCCTTTCTCAATGGTGCATGATGCGGGGCGTCCCCTACTTGGCGAACCCGGCGCGGGCCAACACTTTTGCGATCATTCGCCAAAGCCGGACGCCCGGTGCCTCACGCCCACTTGGCGAACCCGGCGCGGGCCAGCGGCGCCTTTTGCGTATCATCGGCACGACGGCACGACCGCTTCGCCTCGGGTAGTCCGTTCGAGTCGATGACGCCTCGATGATGGGTCGATGACACCCTGTCCGCATGTAGATGGCACGCTGACGGCAGTGTAGATGTCAACCGTTCGCCTTGCTACTTCTCTCTATTGCCCACCCTATTACAGTTGACACGTTGCGCGGGTAGCGGGGTAATAAATGTCTGCGTAATCTATATTGGCAAGTTGGTTTGGAGCTTGTTGGCGTGGAGCTTGTCCCGATGTGCAGTTGCGGGGCGTCATCCCGTCGCGGATGTCACCCCGTCGCGCGGTGGCGAAAGACTCCAGCTTCGGTTCCATGGGCCGTCGTAGTCCGGCGAGAAATGGCCAAGCTCGCCGGTAGGCGGCCAGACTCGCCGGTAAGCGGCCAGGAAAGAGGTGATCATGAATAAGTTGTTCGTACCGGTAGCGCTTCCCGCACTGTGCCTGCTCGGCGCGAATGGGGCAGCGGCACAGACCTATGCAGACTTTTGTCCTGACGGGGATGAAGCGAGCGAAGCCGCCGTGGTAGGCTGGGTGACCGATCCGGATGCTCAGACCATAGTGCCCGGATCGACCGTGGCTGCGAGCTGGATTCAAGACGACGCCCGGCAGCGCATCGAAGTCCAGGCGGATATGGAGGGCTTCTTCAGGCTCTGCGGATTACCGCAGAACATTCAGCTGTCGCTGCGAGCATCCATCGCCGACCGGCGCGGGGAGGCGGTCGACTATTCCACCGCTATGGTACTCGCTCAACAGGATCTGGAGATCTCTCTGACGGCCGAGCCGGAGTCGCCCACCAGTGAAATTGGTTCGCTTTCCCGGGGGGTGGACGGAGGTTCCGGACGGGCGTTCAGTTCCGAGCTGATCCGCGAAGCGGACCTGCTCCACCTGCCAGAGATGTCCGTGTACGAACTTCTGCGCAACCACCAGCTACTTCGGTTCGACCGCGTGACTGGGGGTGAAGTTGTCTTGCTTGCGTCAGCGACCTCAAGCACGAACGCCGGCCGCCTCCTGCCAGCTCAGTTTCGGATCAACGAGCGGGCCACACCGGACGGCGTATCGGCTATCCGCGGCATGTCGATCGATGAGATAAGGCGAATCGAGATCCTGAGCCGCGGCGAGGCTTCGGCTCGTTACGGCGGTGACGGTTGGGTCGGCGCGATCGTCATTACCACACGAGACCGGTAGGAATGCGCGACTGGCCGGATGCGACCGTGCCGAAATCGCGCGCGGGCGATACGGCGGCTGCTGACGAGGTGCGAACCCGGAGGGATGGTCTGTCTGGAGACAATTTGGCCGGGCGCCTGAGGCGCGGCCCACGCCGCCTGGGGGTTCGTAGCCGCCTGCTGGTCTCGTTTGTCACTTCGGCGGCTATTCACGCCGCGCTGCTGGCGTGGGTGTCGATGGAGGTCCCGGCCCCTGGCGGTGGCGGGCGGCTTCTCGCAGGACCCGAGCGGGAGCCGGTGCCCGAGGACCCGGCCATCGAGGTGATCAGAATCAAGCCGCCGGGCCTGCGCCTGCCTGGAGCGGCGCCGGCTGGTCCGGTCGTAACACCCGCAGCGGAAGCGACAAGCGCCCTCGTTGCCGCCCGGGAGGCAGTGTCCGCCAGCCCGGATCTGGCTGCCGCCCCGCTCGCCGTATCCGTGCCTGGCCGAGCAGGTCCGGCGTACCTCCTGACTTTCCTGGATGTGCCGTCTTCGCCGCTCCCGCTCCCCAGCCTCGGGGAATCTGCCAGTGCGACCGACCGGCCGAACAGGGGGATACTGCGTCGTCGGCCCGAGTCGCTGCCTTTCGGGGGGCCGGGGAGCGTCGGCCCGCAAGGCGCCTCCGGGCGCGGCCTCGGGCGTGGGGGCCAGATCAGCATCGGCATAGGTACCGACTGCATCACGGCCGGCCTCGCCCGGCCCGGAGGCAGCGCCGGGTGGAGTCTCCCCGGCATGCGCGGCGGGCGGACAACGACGGGCGGATCGGCGCTGGGAGGCCGCTCCGGCTTCGGCAGGCCACGCTAGTCACAGGCAGACCGCGCTAGACACGCTTCTAGAAAACGCTTGAGGGCGAGCGCCCTCCCCCGAACCTACGTACCTGGGGTGACCGCGCTTGCGCAGGCGGGTAGAGCGGCGTTGTCCGCCCCGACGACCCCTCGCACCGGTTGTCGGCTCGGCTTGGCCGCTCTCTCCGGCTGCTCTTCGCGGAGCTAGCCTACCCCCTCCGAATTGCCCCTACGAGCCGACCGGCCAGGGCGGGCCCTGGTCTTCCTCGGTTACAGGTCCCAGGCCTCGGTAGACGAACTTCTGAACCCGCTTCCCTTCATAGGTCTCGGTCGTATAGATGTTGCCCTGCGAATCGGTCGCGATGCTGTGCACCGCAAAGAACTGGCCAGGTTGCCGCCCGCCGTCTCCGAAGCTCGTCAAGGTCTCCAGCGACCCGCGGTCCAGCACATAGACCCTCATGTTCTTTCCGTCAGCCACATACATGTAGCGCTGCTCCGGATCGCGGGAGAACGCGATGTCCCATGTCGATCCATCGCCGAGCGTACGAGGGGCGATCCTCACTTCGTCGACGAACGTGCCGTCCTTCTGAAAGACCTGGATACGGTCGTTGGGCCGGTCGCACACATAGACCATGCCGTCGAGCGACGGCTCGGCGCAGTGCACCGGCGTCCGGAACTGCTGCAGGAGCGGCGCATCCGGATCGTACGGCGTCGTCGGAGAGTCGTCCGGCGCATTCCCGTAGGCGCCCCAGAAGCGCTTGAAGGCCCCGGTCGATGCGTCCAGCACCGCCACGCGGCGGCCACCGTATCCGTCGGCCAGATACGCTTCGTTCGCCTCGGCGTCGAACGCCAGCTTGGCCACCCGGTTGAAGCGCGTCTGACTGTGGCTGTCCGCCTGCGGCCCCGCCTCGGCCTCTCCGTATGAAGCGAGGAATTCTCCGTCGCGAGAGAACTTGAGGATGTGGGTGTCGTTCGGACCGTTCCCCCCGATCCACACATTGTCCATGTGGTCGATGGTGATTCCGTGGTTGGAGGCGGGCCATGTGTAGCCCTCGCCCGGGCCTCCCCACGAGTTGACGAGATTGCCCTCGGGATCGAACTCGAGAATGGGCGGCGCGGCCCGGCAGCACTCGCCGATCGGGGGATCCGCGTCGGCTCCGCCCTCCGTGCGTTCGGTGAGATTCCCGCGATGGACGATGAACACATGGTCGCGGGAGTCTACGCCGACTCCGACCGCCGATCCGAGCACCCAGTGATCCGGCAACGGCTGGGGCCAGAACGGATCCACCTCGAACATGGGGGCGTCGGCGCTCTGCCCCGCGTTTGCCTGGTTGCCGTCGTCCATCGCTGCTTGCCCGCAGGCAAGCGCGATCGCGACGCCCGCTGTCGTACTGCCAATGAGGATGCGACGCTTGCCGGTCATGCTTCCTCCCCTTGCTGGTACTGGTGCTGGTGCTGGTACTGGTTTGCCGAACTCAGATACCCTACTCGCGGACACCGCCTTCGTCCAGAGAGGCATCTTGCAGAGAGGCATCGAAAGAGGCGTCTAAGGGCGCTGAGGCAAAATCGCGACGACCTACGCTTGACGGTATGTCACCGATAGCGAGTCGGGGAGAAACTTATGAGGGCGCTCCGGCAGAATCGCGACTGTCCGCACTCGGGTCCGCGCTCGGCGGGGGGTAGTTGCCGAGCGCCCGGCGCACCATCGTTTCTGCACCGGCGACCGAACACAATCGCATGATGCACCTGAAATTGGTCACACTGGGACGGCTTTTGCACCGATGAAGCGACGGAACAGCCCGAGTCGGACAGTTGCGGCGACGAACGGCCTGCTAGCTGCGATCGCCGGGCTGGCGGTCGCCGTATTCGCGGCGCCGGCCTGCGGGGGCGCGACCGGCGCGCCGTCCAGCCGGTACGGCGGCGACGGGCCCGCCGGTGTCGCGCGCACCCAGCATATTTCTGGCGGGACCGGCACGCTGTCGACCCGGCTGGGCGCTCGACCGTCGTTCGGCCGGGCGCGTGACCGGGCCGTTGTCCCTGACGCTACGGACAACGGCCACGGACCGGCGTCGGCCGGCCACCGGCGGGCTCTGTCCGGCGAAGTGCGGCCGCCTGCCGCGCCATACGGTAGCGCGGCATACGCCTCCGGCAACGCGGCGCGGGCGCGACCGCCCTATGCGCTGCCCCACGAGATCCCCGCGGATGTGATCGTGCGGGCGTTCGTGAAGCCGGAGGGCGACCGCTTGCGGTTCCTCGTGCGCGTGCCGCTCGAAGCGATGCGCGACATCGAATTCCCGCAGCACGGCCGCGGCTATCTCGACATCGAGGCTGCCGGCCCGTTCCTCCTGGACGCGGCACAGCTGTGGATCGCCGACTACGTAGAGTTCTACGAGGAGGACCGGCGCCTCCCCCGGCCCCAAATCGTCACGGCGAGGATCGCTCTCCCTTCCGACCGCTCGTTCGGCGCTTACGAGACGGCACTGGCCAATCTCGGGACTCCGCCCCTCGACTCCGGCATCGACCTCCCGTGGCGCCAAGCCATGCTCGATGTGCTGCTGGAGTACGCCATCGAGTCGGACGATTCCCGGTTCTCGGTCGACCCGGCCTTCGCGCACCTCGGTCTGCGCACCGTTACCGTCCTGCGCTTCTTCACGCCGAACGGCGCGGAGCGGGCCTTTCAATACGCAGGCGACCCCGGACTGGTCCGGCTCGACCCGCGCTGGCACCAAGCGGCGCTGCGCTTCGTCTCCCTCGGGTTCACGCACATCCTCGATGGCATCGACCACATCCTCTTCCTCCTCTGTCTCGTCATTCCCCTGCGAACGCTGCGAGGCCTGATCCCCGTCGTTTCATCCTTCACCGTCGCGCACTCCATCACGCTAATCGCGTCCGCATTCGGGATCGCCCCGCGCACCCTCTGGTTTCCGCCGCTGATCGAGACCCTCATCGCGCTCTCGATCGTCTACATGGCCATCGAAAACATCGTCGTGGCAAAGCCCCGGAGACGGTGGCGCGTCGCATTCGGCTTCGGGCTCGTGCACGGGTTCGGTTTCTCCTTCGCGCTCGGCGAATCGCTTCAGTTCGCCGGTTCGCACCTGTTCACATCGCTTCTCTCGTTCAACGTCGGGGTCGAATTGGGACAGCTATTCCTGGTTGCGCTGCTCGTACCGGTTGTGGAGCTGACATTCCGGAAGGTGGTGGCCGAGCGAATGGGGACGATTATCGGATCGGCGCTGCTGGCGCATGCGGGATGGCACTGGATGACCGAACGCGGGGCGCAATTCATGGCGTATCAGTTCAGGTGGCCCGCCCTTGGCGAGGCGCTGGGCGCGACGCTGCTGCGGTGGGTGTCGCTGACGCTGATCATCGCGGTAGCCATCTGGGCGCTCGGCGGGCTGTACCGGCGGTTGTCGGGAGAAGCGAAGGCCCGAAAGACGGGAAGCGTGCCCGAAGCGCCCGTAGATTGACCCAAGATTGGGGGTACCACGCCGGAGAGCCGAGCCGCGCGGGGCGTCTCTTCGGCTTCGCGAGCCTCCCGACAGCTTGACCATGCGGATGCTCTCGCCTCCCCCACGAGGAGCGACACGGGCAGGGCAGACGAGAAGTTGCCCGGCTAGCTGTACAGCCCATATCGTGGCTTTCCGCACTTTTTTTCAAAGGAGGAAAAGCGATGCATAGAAAAGCTAAGTTCGCGATGACACTGCTGGTCCTGCTCGCGTCAGGCGCGACTGCGGCTGCGGCACAGGACGAGAGGACCGGCTTCTTCATCACCAGCTCGAATCCAGGAAGTGGCGCGGACCTGGGCGGCCTCGACGGCGCGGACCAATACTGCGAATACCTCGCGGAAGAAGCGGGGCTGCCGGACCGCACTTGGCGGGCCTACCTGAGCACGACAGGCGAGGGCGGCGTAAACGCTCGCGACCGCATCGGCGAAGGGCCGTGGTACAACTACGCCGGCACGCTTGTCGCGAGAGATGTCGAACACCTGCATAGCAATGGCCCGAATCTGACCAAGGCGACTATCCTCACGGAGATGGGCGATGAGGTGAACGGGCGGGGCGACGAGCCGAACCAGCACGACATCCTTACCGGATCGCTGATGAATGGCATGGCGTCGGATTCGGACGAGGACACGACGTGCAGCAACTGGACGACATCGAGCGGCGATGGCAGCGCGCTCGTCGGACACCACGATCGCCAGGGGGGCGGACAGAATCCGACGTCGTGGAACCAGGCGCACGGATCGCGGGGGTGCGGCCTGGAAAACTTGCGCGGCACGGGCGGAGACGGGCGCTTCTACTGCTTCGCCACCGACGGGCCGCGCGGCGGCGGTGCGCGACCTCGGAATCGCTGACCGGTCGCGGCTTCATGATGTAGTAGTAGCCGGGGGCGGACCGGCGGGTTGCACCGCCGCCGCCTCGCTCTCGCGCTGGGGCCACGATGTGGCGCTGGTGACGCGGCCGGTCCCGCCGGCGAAGTGGCTGGCCGAGTCCATTCCGGGCTCGGCCCGCAAGCTTCTCGGCCATGTCGGCGCGCTGGATGCGCTGGATGAGGCCGGTTTCGTGCCGAATCTGGGCAACACCGTCTGGTGGGCCGGAATGCCCCGGCGCGAAGAGCGGTTCCGCGTGGCCCAATCCGGCTTTCATGCCCGCCGGGGCGAGGTGGAGGCTGCCTTTCTTGACGTTGCCCGAGCGGCGGGCGTGCGCGTAGTGGCAGACGGGCCGGTGACCTCTGCGGGGACGGAATCCGGCGCTTGGTGGGTGGCTTCGAGGACCGCGCGGCACCGCGGCCGCTGGCTGCTCGACGCCTCGGGGCGCGCCGGGGTCGTCGCCCGGCAAGGACTCAGGGTGCGCGAGAGCGAAGTCGCGACGCTCGCGCTGGCGGGACAGTGGATCCAGGACTCCGGCAGCGCCGCGCCCGACCCCGGGTGCACGCTCGTCGAAAGCTACGAGGATGGGTGGGCGTGGTCCGTACCCATATCGAAACGCGTCCGCTGCGTCACGGCCATGGTCGACCCGCGCCGCACGGCCCTCCGCCGGGATCTCGGCATCGAGGGCATGTGGCGGCACGAAATCGGCAAGGCCAAGCGACTCGAACAGCGGCTGGCCACCGGGCGCTTCGCCGGGCCGGTGCGCGCCTGCCCCGCATCTCTCTATAGCTCGTCGGCGCACGCGCGCCCCGGCCTGCTCCTCGTCGGCGACGCCGGATCGTTTATCGATCCGCTCTCCTCTTACGGAGTCAAGAAAGCGCTCGCGTCGGCGTGGCTGGCAGCGGTCGTCGTGCGCAGCGCGATCATGGACGACGGGATGGCCGCCCCTGGCCGCCAGCTGTATAACGAGCGCGAAGAAGAGATGTACCGCACGTACCGGGCGCTGTCGGTTCCCTTCTTCGAACAGGCCGCCGACGCGGGCGGCCACGCCTTCTGGCAAGCTCGCCTGCACGCGGCCCGGCAGGCGGCCGGAACGATCGAGGCGCCGGCCGGTTCTGGATTGGCGTCCGGGGAGGAGCCGGGCGGCCAGTCGCCCGAGCCGCCAAGCGGCCGGTCGCTAGCGGATCGGCAGGCCGAGGCGTTCATCGCCAGCCCCGAAGTGCGAGACGCCTACCAGCGGATCCGCTCGTTGCCATCCGTTCGCTTCCGCCGGGCCGGCTCTACGAGGGCCGCCCGGCGACCAACCATAATCGATGACCGAGTCGTCCTCGTGCCTCGCTTCATCTCCGGCAAGTTGCCGGATGGCGTGTGCTATGCGCGTAACGTGGAGATCCCCCGGCTCGTGGAGATGGCGCCCAGATATGAACAGGTTCCCGACATTTACGAGGCCTACAACGCCGGCCGCAGCCCAGCGGCGCTGCCGGACTTCCTGGCAGCTCTCGCCCTCGCGGTCGGCGCCGGTTTCCTCGACTTGGGCGAGGACGGTCCGGGCACGCCCAGCAAGGATCCGTTTGGGCGCGCCTAGCGAGGACCTGCCCGGGTGCGCCTAGCGAGGACCCGTTCGGGCCGCCCCTAGCGCCGCAACCCACGATAAACCACAATCAGCGGACGGAAATTGGGCCAACCGAAACGGCCTCGACGGGAGGCATGCCCCCGAGCTGGCCGTGACGCGCCCCGAGATCGTTTGTCGAGGAGTCGACGGATCGAATGAACACGGCCAATCGGAGACGCCGGTGAAGACTCGCCCCGGCGCTGCAACCGTCGCAGCCGCGCTTGCCCTTTCTGCTGCCTCGCTAGTTGCGGCCCGCGCGATTCCAGTCGGCCATGCCCCGGCCACTGTGCTCCCCCTGGCCGATGCGCCGCTCTCGGCCGCCCATCGGCCGCCAGCGCCCTCGGTCTCGCCCGCCAGCGCCCCCGAAGACATGCGCCCCGGCTCGGTTGCAGCCTCGGATGCAGGGTCCTCCGCCTCGGATTCGCCCGCTAGCGCCCGCCAAGCCGTTCAACAAGAAGCCGGCCTGGAACGAGAACGAGGCAGCCCGTACACAAGATCACTGGCGCGAGAGAATCCAGCGACGCCAAGCGCACCACTGGCGCGAGAGCAAGTAGCGACGCCAAGCGCACCGTCGATGCGAGGAGAACCGGAAGCGCGAGGGGACCCGGAAGAAGGTTATCCGATCGACAACGATATCCTGATCCGCCGGTGCCAGCGCTGTCACGAACGCGACGAGCAGGGACGAATGACGCGCATCTCCTACGAGCGCAAGACGCCCGAAGGATGGCAGACGACGATAAGGCGGATGGTCGCGCTCAATGGCGTGCGGCTGGACCCCGACGAAGCCCGCGAGATCGTCCGGTACCTGGCGAACCGCCAAGGGCTGGCTCCCGAGGAACTCGAGCCCGGCCGCTTCGAGGTCGAACGCCGCTTCATCGATCACGTCTACGAAGCCGACCGCGGCGTCGAGCGGGCCTGCATCGCATGCCACAGCATGGGCCGGGTGATCACCCAGCGGCGCACCCGCGAAGAGTGGGAGCTGATGATGGCCACTCACCGCGGACTCTATCCCCTGGTCGACTTCCAGGCCTTCCGAAACGGAGGCGGCGAAGGACCTCATCCCATGGACGAGGCGATCGACCACCTGTCCGAGGCCTTCCCTCTCGAGACGCCCGAGTGGTCGGCTTGGTCGGCGTCGATGCGGGCGCCCCGGCTGGCCGGAACATGGATGCTGGCCGGCTTCGAACCGGGCAAGGGAATCCTCTTCGGAACCGTCGAAGTCAGCGAAGGAGACGCGCCCGGCGAATTCCGGACATCGGCCGAGTACGCATATGCCGAGACTGGACGACAGGTTAGCCGGAGCGGCCAGTCGATAGTCTATACTGGATACCAGTGGAGGGGCAGGTCGAATCCCGGCGCGCCGGACGAGTTGCGGGAGGTCATGACCGTCAGTCGCGGCTGGCAGGAGATGACCGGACGCTGGTTCACGGGAGCCTACGACGAACTTGGGCCGGATGTGCATCTGACCCGGGTCACCCCTGGAGCGACCGTAATTGCGGGCGTGTATCCGCCGGCCCTGCAAACCGGAAGCTCGTCCGCCGAGCTCCGCGTGTACGGGACAGCCCTCCCCGAAGAACCCGGCGGCTACGACTTCGGCCCGGGAGTGGCGATCGAGTCGGCCGAGAGCGACGGAACAAACAGCGTCGTGCTTCGCGCCAGCGTTGCCACGGACGCGCCTGTGGGCGGGCGCGATTTGTTCGCCTCCGGCGCAAGCCGGGCGGACGCGATCCATATCCATGACGGAGTTGACCGAATCGAGGTCGCTCCTGCAGCCGGAATGGCCAGAATCGGAGGAGCGAACTTCCCCAAGGGATATCAGGTCTTCGACGCCATCGGGTGGGACGACGGCCCTGACGGGGAGCCGGAGACGGAAGATGACCTCCGCCTGGGGCGCATGCCCGTCAGCTGGAGCATGGAGGAGTACGCCGCGACATACGACGATGACGACATCGACTTCGTAGGCCGGCTCGGCGCGGATGGGATATTCGCGCCCGCGATCGATGGCCCCAACGAAGCCCGGGCCGGCAAGCGCAACAATGTGGGAGATGTCTGGATCGTTGCCACCTACGCCGACCCAGGCGCGCCGATCGCAACTGACGGCGAAACCGCCGCCAGCGGCAGCGCGGCTTCCGAGAGCGGCGGCGACAGGCGGCAGGCGACCCTTCGAGCGCGGGCGCATCTCATCGTGACAGTGCCGCTCTACCTGAAGTTCGATCCCTGGCAGGGTCTCCCGCCAACACCCAGACTAATACCATGAACCAAGTCGCACTGCGGGAGTTCCACGCCTTCGAGGCAGCCGGGGAGGATTTCCTCTACCTCGTCCCCTCCGCCGGGATTTTCCGGATCGACGAACCTTCGTCGGCGATTCTCGACCTGCTGAGCTTCGGGCCACGCACCCCCGGCGAGATCGTCAACTCTCTCTCGGACCGCTTCCCGGCCGAGCGCCTCGTTGGCGGACTGGCGGAGCTCGAGCAGATCAGGGCCGTGGGCGAAGCCGGCGCACCGCGCGCCGAAGTCGTGAACGACCTTCCGCCCGAGGGCTTCCCGCTGACGACGATGGTCCTGAACGTCACCAACAAGTGCAACCTCGCGTGCACCTACTGCTACGAGTACGGCGAGGACAAGATCGTCGACACCACCTGCACCGACGACCCGAAGTTCATGGCCGGCGACACGGCGCATGAAGGAGTCGACTTCCTGCTCAAGGAATCGGGACCCATCGAGGTCGTGCAACTCACCTTTTTCGGGGGAGAGACGCTCCTCAACTTCCCGGTGCTTCAGGACACCGTGGACTACGGACGCCGACGCGCCGCCGAAGAGGGCAAGCGCATCGAGTTCAGCCTGACGACGAATGCCACTCTCCTCCGTACCGACATCATCAAGTGGTTGGCAGATAACGAGATAGGCGTCACTGTCTCGATCGACGGACCGAAGGAGATGCAGGATCGGATGCGGGTCTTCCACAGCGGAAAGGGCTCCTACGAGACGGTAAAGCCGAAGATCAAGGAGCTGCTTCGCCGACACACGGCGCGCCCCATAGGCGCCCGCGTAACCCTCACCCGCGACAATCTCGACATCCACCGCATCTTCCAGCACCTTACCGGCGAAATGGGTTTCTGGGAAGTCGGTTTTGCGCCCGTCACGACTTCCGAGGGCCGCGACTACGAGATCGACGATTCGGGATATGTACGCATGTTGCGCCAGTTCGCCGAACTGGCGCGCGAGTGGCTGGATTGCGCCGCGGAGAACCGCCACCACGGCTTCTCCAATGTCAGGGACACGCTGGAAGAGATTCACAAAGGCGTGAGCAAGGCTTACCCGTGCGGCGCGGGGCTGGGATTGATGGGCGTTACCACGGGGGGCGATGTCTCGCTCTGCCACCGCTTCGCGTATTCGGATGATCACAGCTTCGGCAGTGTCACGGAGGGCTTGGACAGGGAGCGCCAGCGAACCTTCCTCGAAGATCATCACATAAAGAACAAGACGGACTGTCACACTTGCTGGGCCCGGCCGATCTGCTCGGGCGGTTGTTATCACGAGGCGCATACGCGTCACGGAGAGACGACGGCGCCCAATCTGCACTTCTGCAACTGGGTGCGGTCCTGGACGCATACGTGCCTGGAAATCTATGGGGAGCTGTCGCAGCGCAATCCGGGATACCTGGAGCGCTTCGGCCACTGACCTGCGGTGCGCGGGGCCGGCGGTACGGCGATGATCTCGGCGGCGCGAGAGTCGTGAAAGGGAAAGACCGGTGACGGCGCGGTAGTCGTGAAAGCGAGGGAGCCATGAAACAGCTGAAGGCGATTAACCAGAAAGCCGTTCGGATCGAGGACCAGGCGGAGCGAGAGCAACTCGACGTTGTCGGACTGGAAAGCCGTCCCCCCGAGGGACCGCATATTCCCATCGGGTGCTCGCTAGTCTTCTCGCCCGGCTGGGAGGTGGACGTGACCGGCGGCACCGCGGGATTGTGCCAGCCGGTGGAGCGCGACCTGTTCGACTGCCACATCGCGTGCTTCTGGCCCGCGCACGTGCCCGACCAGCTGAATCACTCGCCAGACTGGACGACGAAGTGCGCCTCGGCGCAGAAGGACTGGCGCAAGCTGGATCTCGTCTTTCCGTGATCCGAAGCCAGGTCTGCCGCCGAATCTTCCCGGCACGAAGTCCGGAGCATCCCCTCCGCCGACTTGGCGGATCGCGGCGCCCGGTCACGGCGGCGCTCCTTCTCGTCGCGACGGCGCTGGCAGCCGCGCCGGCGCTCGCGGCGTCACACAGGTTCCAGGATGTTCCCGCGACGGAGGAGGGTAGCCGAAGCGCCCACTGGCTCATCGGGACATACAGCAAAGAGGTGCTGGTCTGGGACGAGGCAACCGAAGAGGTCATCGACCGCATCCCGGTAAAGCGCAATATAGCGGGCAGCCTCACCCTCTCCAGCGACCGGTCCCGCCTCTACGTAAGCGACCCCTTCTGGGAGACGATAGAGATAATCGCCCTTCCCTCCAAGGAATCGCTCGGCGAATTCACCCTGAGCGAGGGTTCGACGCGAACCTGGATTCGCTCCCTCGAGGTCCACCCGAGCCTCGACTGGGCGGCAATGCTCGTCCACAGCCGCACGAAGCTCGTGGACCGGTACGAGATCGGCGAGCCGCTGATCGTGAAGTACGATCTCCAGGAGTACCAAGTCACGGACACGATCCCGTGGCCGGACGAAGAGCTTAGCCCATGGGCCGACTTCCGCTTTTCTCCCGGGGGCGATCTCCTCTACATGTTCGCGGATGATCTCGTCGCGCTAGACGCGGCGAGCTTCGAGGAGGTTGACCGCTGGGAGATATCCGAACCGTTCGAGCCGGGATTGGGCAGGATGTCGCTTCCCTTCCGCCGAAGCCCGTACCAAGAAGAGAACGGAGTCTATACCGGGCTATTCCGAATGACCGACCCGATCCAGAACCGGCGGCTGATGGGGTTCGCAACCGTGGACATGGCGCGGCAGGAGGTGGAGTTCGAGCCGATCGGGCCTTCCGAAGGCGTCTCGTTCTCGCTTTCCCCCGATGGAAGCAAGGGTTACGGGTTGAAGTCGGAGATCGGACACTACGAAATGTGGAAGTTCGATCTCGAGAACCGGCGCGTCTCCGAACGCATCCCCTTTGCGGGACGGCCACGCATGGCCTTGATGCCGAGCGCCGATGGTCGGCGTCTGTTCATCTACAACGCGGGGAACACGATCGACGTTTACGACGAAGAGACGTTCGAGCACTTGCGGACGGTCACGCTGGACGCCGACATGACCGATTGGGCCGGGATTGTCGTAATCTCCAGCCCGGGTTGAGCCTGGGATCGAGCCTGCCTGAACCGAGGTACGCGCGCCACTTTGCGCTCTCACGCACTGGCTTCGACCACATGGGCGCCACAAGCTGACCAACTGACCAACTTCGCGTGATCCGCGACCCTCACCTTCGCCGCGCCCTGGGCTACCTTCGGCCCTATGCGGGAGCGCTAGCGCCTGTTGTCCTGCTCTCGATGGCAGGCACGGGACTCGGGCTCGTCCTTCCCTACCTGTCGAAGGAGATAATCGACGGCGCGATCCTGGGCCGCGACTTTCCGGCTCTGGTTCGCATCATCGGTCTCTTCCTCGGAATCACCATCCTCGGCTTCGGCGCCAACTTCGCCAGCGGGATGAGATACACGCGAATCTCCGCCGACATCCTCTTCGACATGCGCCTAGTCCTCTACCGGCACCTGCAGAAGCTCTCTCCACACTTCTACGCGGCCACGCCGCTGGGCGACATCGTCTCGCGGATCAACAGCGATGTCGGAGAGATCCAGAGGGCGACCGCGGACTCCGCCCTGGGCGGCTTCGGAAACGTTCTCTTCCTGGCGGGAACCGTGGGAATGATGGCGTGGCTGGACATCCGCCTCTTCCTGGCGGGGTTGGTCGCGCTTCCGCCAAGCCTGTGGGCGCTGGTGAGGTACCGCAGACAGCTGGAGGGACGGGTGACGGCGCTGCGGGAGCGGAGCGCCGAGATCGGGAACTTCCTGATCGAGACGATCCAGGGGATGCGGGCAGTCGTCGCGGCGAATGCCCAGGAGCGCGTGGTCGGGCGCTTTCGGGAACACAACGCCGGCTTCGTGCGGTCGCTTCTCTCGATGCGGCGCTACACCTATCTGGCGGGAGGGCTGCCCGGACTCCTCCTTCAGACCGGGACGGCCATAGTCTTCCTCTACGGCGGATACTTGGTCATCGACGAGACGGTGACGCTCGGGACGTTCGTGGCGTTCATGGCGTATCAGATGCGGCTGCTATCGCCGGTTCAGGCGATAATGGGACTATACGCCAACTTGGCGAACGCCAGGGCCTCGCTCGTGCGGGTGCACGAGCTGCTCGACACGCGCCCGGAGGTCGTCGAGGCAGAGGGGGGCGGCGCGCGGCTGGCCGGCCCGCAGGGAGCGCTGGCCCTGGAGAATGTGCATCTGGACTTCGGTCGCGGCGGCGAGGTGCTGGACGGGGTTTCGCTGGAGATCCCGGCGGGGCAGGTGGTCGCCATAGTCGGCGCGAGCGGAAGCGGCAAGTCGACGATCGCGGATCTGTTCGCCCGGCAGATCGACCCCGACGAGGGAAGGGTGCTCCTGGACCGCCGCGACCTCCGGACAATCTCTCTTGGCGACGTGCGCCGGCATGTCGTCGTGGTCGAGCAGGACCCTTTCATTTTTCACGCCTCGGTGGCCGAGAACGTCCGGTATGCCAAGCCGGAGGCGACGGATGACGAAGTGGCCGCGGCTCTGCGCGCCGCCGCTCTGGACGAGCTGGTCGAGTCGCTGCCGGATGGCGCGGACACCGTCGTCGGAGAGCGCGGGAAGCAGCTCTCGGCGGGGGAGCGGCAGCGGCTCGCGGTGGCTCGCGCCTTCCTCGCCGATCCGGCGGTTCTGGTGCTGGACGAGGCCACCGGGGCGCTCGATCCGGCGTCGGAGGCGCAGCTGCTCCGCGGCTACGCCGCGCTGATGCGAGGCCGGCGCACGACCGTCCTGATCACGCACCGGCCCGATTTGGCAAAGCGGGCGGAGCGGATAGTGGTCATCAGCGGAGGGCGCGTGGCGCAGGACGGGCCGCCGGATGAGGTCAGGGACCGGCCGGGGCCGTATCGCTCGCTGTTCGTCTCCGGTCGCGGCGGGTGATGCCCTCGTCGCCGCCTGGCGCCTTGCGACTCGGCGCCCATTCGCTGCGCCGCCAAGTCGGACGGGGCGTGTCGATCGCCGTCGCCGACAGCGGAGCGCACCCTGGCCACCCGCACCTGGGACCGCTCTCGGACGGTGTCGCAATCACTCCAGCCGAGACCGTGCACGCCGACACCACGGACAGGCTCGGACATGGAACGGCCGTCACGGCGGCGATTCAGGAGAAGGCTCCCGGTGCGCGCATCCACGTTGTGCGGCTCTTTCACGATCAACTCGCTACCACCGCAGGGGCGCTCGCGGCGGCGATCGATTGGGCCGGCGAGCGGGGGTGCCGGCTCGTCAACCTGAGCCTGGGAACGCCGCACAACTTCCGCGCCGAGGATCTGGCCCCGGCGGTTCGACGGGCCAGAGAGCGCGGCACGCTCATCATCGCCGCTCTCGAACACCAGGGAGAAAGATGGTGGCCGGGCAGCATCTCCGGCGTGCTCGGCGTCTGCCTCGACTGGAACCTGCCTCGCCACTCCGTCCGCGTCGGAGAGCGCGCCGGGCGGAGGATAGTGTACGCTTCGGGCTATCCCCGGCCGGTACCCGGCGTGCCGCCGGGCCGCAACCTGAAGGGCATCAGCTTCGCGGTGGCGAACGCTACGGGGATGGTCGCCCTGGCCCTCGAAGCGCACCCGAAGGCTAAGGGCAGGGTTGCCACCCTGGCCGCACTGACCGCTCTGGCCGGCGGGACCGACGGGTCAGACTAGCGGCTCGCGAGTCGTACGCTCGGGGACAGCGGCATTTCAATCCGGGCGCGCGAAGTCCGCGATGTTCTCCCATTCGCGCGCATCCGATCGGGCGACCACCGCCCGCACAGGTTCGGTGGCGCTCAAGTTGCGGACCTCGTGGGGGATGCCCGGCTCGATAAAGATGAAGTCGCCCGCGCAGTTCTCGAGAGTCTTCTCGAGCCGGGGGCCAAAGTCGTGCCGCACGCGGCCTTCGAGAATGTACAGCATCACCTCGAAGCCTACGTGAATATGCGCGCGCGCCACGCCGCCCGGAGGGATGATCGCCACATTCATCGAGAGGGCGCGAGAACCGACATTCTCCGCCCACATCCCCGTCTTGTACTTGATGCCGTTCCAATCGCGGCGCTGTCCGCCGCCACCGCGCACCGTGACGATGCCGCCGTGATCCTCCGCCACCCCGAGCGCTCCAGCTTCGCTTGCAGACACTTTCAACCTCGCACGTTTGTCACTCCACTCTCGGACAATGCTTACCGGTTCCAGTTTTCCCCGCAACTGTAGACGGGGGATCTGGAAGACTGGCGATCAGAGAATGCAGGCACCCGCCGGACGACCGGCCCGCACACGGAACGTTCGGGGCGTGGATGACGCTCGGCCGAACGCACGATAGATTGCCTGGAATTTGGCGCGGTTGCGGGTTCAGTACCGTTTCCGTATGCACCGGTCGGCCACGGTTTCACGATCGAACGCGTAGTCGGTACGGCGCAGAATCAACCCCGCATCGCACCATACCCCCTCGTTGGGGCACGGATTGTCGACCGGTGGAGGCGGCGGCTCGCCGACGATTGATATTTGGCGGGGGTACTCGCATACCGGGGGCATCTCGGCTGCCGCGAACAGGTCGGCGATATAGCCGACATTGCCCGCTAAACTGATGTCGAACAAAATGCGACGGGCTTTCGGACCGAATCCCTCATCCAGCGCCTCGTATACTCGTATGAGCGCATCTACAGCCCCCGCGTACGGTGTGCCGTTACCGCCCGGCTCGAGTGCCGAGAGCAGTACGCCACCCGCGATCATTTCCTGCTGCACATTACCTTCGAGCATGACTCGCACGAGAGCGTCCGCGAACGCATCTAGCTCCGAAGCCGGGCGCTCCTCGAATATCTGCCGCAGTACCGCCACGGCGGGCTCCCTACGCCGGCGCCTTACGAGCTCCTCCGGCGTCATCAGCAGTGCCCGCAGGGCCGCTGCCGGAGTCGGGGCCTGCCACATGCCTTCGTCCAGCACCATCCCTGGCTTGGGCGGAATATCTAGCTTGGGCGGAATCTCCTGCGCCACGGCGAGGGCCGGGAACAGGAGGACCGCAAGCATCGTCGCCAGCTTCTTAATTTTCAGACCCCCCGGCAGCCGTCCGATCTTTCCTCTGCACCCGTACCGAGCTCCTTCGTCCATACCCCTCGTTCGCCTAATCAGCTTGGCAGGCGCATGGGCGAACGCTACGGGGAAGGAAAGGACGGGATGTTGCGGGGAATCTTTGCGCGGGCGTGGCTTCTCTCCTTTCCGGGGAAGAAAGGGTGCGCCGGTACAGTCGATATGAGGTTGCGTACACACCTGGTGCCGGCACGTTCCCGCTGGGGAGAGATGACGCCGGAGGGCGCTGTCCGGCGGAGGCTTGGTGGGCGTTAGAGTTCTTGGGAGTTGTGCCCCCGGCAGCCTCCAACCGACGACGTTCCGTTCCTATGGCGGATGCTCCGGCCCAACCAGCAATCCGGGCCGGTCCTCCCGGCAACCCCCAAACGAGGGTTCATTCGGAAGACTGGAAACGAGGGAGGAGATAGCGGACATCTCCGCCGCCATCCCGAAAGTACTAGGAGATTATCGTCCGTCCCCCTTCGCAGAGCGGGTCGAACTCCTCGCGCCGGGGACCGTCTACCGCATCCTTGTCCAAGGCAAGCAGTAGACGTCCGGCATCGCACCACGCCGATACGTTGGGACACAGATTCACGTCCGGGTCGGCCAATGGGTCGTGCAATATCCGGCCGGTGACAGCATCTCGAAGTATTACACGCCTGTTGAGTCGGCAGGGCGGAGGACGTTCGGTTTGCCGGAACACGTTCCGCACGTAGCCTATATCGGCAAATGCGATATTGAACAGTTGACGGGCGGCACCGGCGTGATCTTCGCGGCTCCTCAGCGTCTCGTACACGCGCACTAGGGCGCGTAACGCGCCGGGATACGGAATGCCCTCTCCATCGGCCTGCGCAGCTCCGACCAATGCGGATGCCGCCGCGTCGCTCAGCTCCTCTTCGCCTTCGAGCACGAGTCGTGCCAACTCATCGGCCAGCGCAGCCAACTCCGCAGGGAGCCGGGGCTCGTACCTCTGCCTCAGTACGGCCGCCGCGGGCTCGCCAGGTTTCTGGTGCGGAAACGCCGGCGACATCAGCGCGCGCATGGCGAGCGCGGGGATTAGGTGCGCGCAGTTCGCCGTTGTCGTCCAGCACCATGCCTCCCGTAGGAGGCCACTGCTGCGCCGCAACGGTGGCCGGCAACAGCATGACCAGCAGCATCAGCAGCTTCTTCATTCGAGCGTTTCAGCTTCGCTTTCCGGCACTTCTACCTCGCGCGTTCGCACTTGTCCCAGCTGGCAATGCTAGCTCCCGAAGGCTCTGGCGATCTCCTCCAGTCCCTCTTGAATCTCCGCCTCGGACTTCCACCAACCCCTCGCCATTACGCCGGCCCGGTCCGCGAGATTTGCCACATCGTCCAGCGGGTTCGAGTTGACGAGGAGGAGGTCGGCCCGCCGCCCCACCGCCACCGTCCCGAAGGAGTCGTAGCGCTGAAAGTACTCGCCGACGCTGCGGGTGCCGCTAGCGATTATCTCGTACGGCGACATCCCGGCCTCGGCCATCGCCGCGATCTCGCGGTGGATCGAGAACCCGGGAACGCTGAACATCTGGGGCGAATCAGTACCCATCAGGATGGGGACGCCCGCGTCGTTCATCATCCCGAGCATGCGCAACCGGTTGTCCGCATGCATTCGGGCCAGCTCGCCATCCCAGCCGGGGCGGCTCTGCATGGCTTCCAGCCGGTCCTTCCATCCCTGCACTCCCCGCTGCGGCCAGTAGCGCATTTCCGGATAGGAAGCCAGAGCATCCGGACTGCCCAACCCGATGACGCCCACCTCCCAAAGCACCATCGTGGGGACAACCCACGCCCTCGCCTCCTTCGCCAGGACAAACAGCTCTTCCGCCTTGGCGACATCGATGGGACCGCTTATCCCGCCCGTGTACTGGAGGAATCCGTCCAGGTGGTCAAAGGTCTCCTGTCCCATGACGATCGCGTGCCTAATCCCGACCTCGGCCGGGACGTGCCCCGCGAAGCGGATGCCAACCTCTGCAGCAGCTCCGGCTATGGCATCATACTCGGCCCGGGTCAGTCCGGGGTGGATCTTCAGATGGTCCCAACCCTCGGCCTTCTGGGCTCTGACCCGCTCGGCGGCTTGCTCCGGCGACGTAACCGAGCCGCCATTGAAGCTGGGACCGGACAGGTACAGCGTCGGCCCCCATATCTGCCCAGAGTTGGTCCTCGCCTTCAGCTCCAGATCGCCAGCGATGCCCAGCATTCCGCGCACTGTGGTAACGCCGTTTGAGGCGTAGAGGAACATCACCTGCTCCCTGAACTGATCGCTCGCCCCGCCCCCCGGAGTGTGCCCGTGCATCTCCGACAGCCCCGGCATCAGATACTTGCCGGTCCCGTCTATGCGTAGCGCGCCCTCGGGTATCGATACGGAAGCGGCATCTCCTATCTCCACGATACGGTCGCCGCGGACGATGACGGTCTGCCCGCTCACGACGCGTTCCGAGTCCATCGGGATCAGGTTGACGTCCACGAATGCGGTTGCCTCCGGCCGCGACTCGCCTTGGGCGGCAATAGCCATATACGTGCCGGTGCCGCCGGGCGCGCTGGCACCGCGGAGCGTGCTGGAGCCGAGCAGCGCACTGGCCCCGAGGAGTGTCCCGGCAGCGATCAGCGCACCGGTGCCGCAAAGCGCGCCTGCGCCATGGAATGAGCCGACGCCGCGAAGCTTGCCCGCGCCGCGAAGCCTACCCGTGGAAAGGCGCATGCACGACTTCCAGGGTGCGCCGCGCCGAGCGCTACGAGCGCTAGCGGATCTCCACATACCGAGCCAGACGCTCCAACTCTTCATCATCGACATACTTGCCTATCTCCCGCCGAAACTGGGCCAAAGATGCGTAGGGGCGGTACTCCTCGAACTCGTGCAGCATCCGGTCGCCCACCCCGGGAATGCTGAGAATCGCCTCGCCCGGCGCACTGTTAAGGTCGATCCGCACATAGACATACTGCGCCAAGCGGGACAGCTCCGCATCATCGACGTACTTGCCGATCTCGCGGTGGAACTGCGCGAGGGCGACATACGGACGGTACTCCTCGAATTCGTGCAGCATCCGGTCGCCCACCCCTGGGATCAGCAGAATTTCCTCATCGGCAGCGTCGTTCAGGTCGAGAGGAACGAACATCGCCCGGTAGAGGGCGTCAAGGTCCGCCGCCGCCACATGTTCGGCCACCGTCGCATGCATGTCCGCCACCCGAAGGAAGGGCCGCGCAGACAAAATGGCCGCGACCGCATTCTCGCTCAGCTCCGGGAGATCGGCCAACTGCTCTCCGGTTGCCAGATTCGGATTGAGGAGGCCATGGTTCTCGCCCACCTGAGCTTGTCCGGCTCCCGCGAACAGCAGGGGGACCAACAGGGCGGCAATCGCCGCCACCACATTGTTCCGCATCCTCATTATCGCAACACCTCCGACTTTCTTTATCCAAACGGTCACGGTTTGCTCGCCGTTCGGCGTAGCTTTCTCTCTCGGCGCGGCGCACTCCCTCGGCGCGGCGCATTTTCTAAGAAGCACGGCACTCTCCCTCGGCGCAGCGCACTTTCTTTCTCTAATCCTGCGTGTCCACGAGGCCAAGCGCCGGGCCCGACCCAGTACGCCGACGACACGCTGCGAACCCCGGGCAGGGAATTCACGGGCCGTTGTTCGCCAGCCGGTCCTAATTCTTCCCCAGCCGGTCTTCAATTCTTCGAAGACAGGACCGGGTGACGGAAACATGCGAGCAGCCCCAGCAACGCGAGCTGGATCATCTGAAGCGGGGCTACCGCAGGGAAAGCCCCCGTCAGCACCTCTCCGATCAACGTTGTAACGCCTATCGCAGGATTCAGCTCCTTCTCGAACTCCGCATTGCCCTTCATATGAAGAAACGCGCCGATCAAGCCCGCGAGGATGTAACCGCACAAGAGGATGCGCAGAACGCGAATGCGAATGGAGGTCGCCCGGAACACCGCGGCAGCGACCGGGATCCCCGCGCCTAGCAGCGCCACCGGTATCCACTGCCAGACTTCTTCCGTGTGGCCGAGCAGCAGCAAGTCCGCGATTGCGCCGACGCACCCTATGACAAAGAGCCCCAACAGCCAGCGGCGCCAATCGGCGAATGCTCCGCCCTGGCGGGTTTCCGCTGGTTCGCTTTGCGCTGGGACTTGTGACACAGGCGCGAATCTCCGTCTAATGGATCTCGGCACAGGCAGACGAGAATTCAACAACCAGGGAGGGGATTTCGATGCAAGCCGACCACTTGGTGCAAGCTTGGAGGCGTAAGCTTGGAGTATATTCCCTCTAGAGCGGGGGCACCAACGCGGCGGCGGGTCGGGCCGACGCTTCGATTAACCTGCGACGCATGCGACGAACAGGAGAAGACGATGGCACGCGGAGCGGTCGTCTTGCTGAGCGGCGGGCTCGATTCGGCGACGACGTTGGCGGTGGCGGCCGAAGCAGGCTACCGAACCCATGCGCTGACCGTCCGGTACGGGCAGAGGCACGAAGCCGAGGTGGAAGCCGCCCGTCGAGTGGCCAGCGCTTTGCAGGCTACGGAGCATCTCGTGGTGGAGAGCGACCTCCGCGCATTCGGCGGTTCGGCACTTATTGGCGACTTCGAAGTCCCGAAACGGCGAAGTCCGGCGACCATGAGCGGTGGCGTTCCCATAACCTATGTTCCGGCTCGTAACACCGTCCTTCTCTCCCTGGCGCTCGCGTGGGCCGAGGCGCGCCGCTTCTCGGACATATTCATCGGCGTCAATGCCGTCGACTACAGCGGATATCCCGACTGCCGTCCCGACTTCATTAGCGCTTTCCAGAAGCTGGCCCGTACCGCCACGAGGCCCGGAGTCGACACGCGGGCGCAGGATGGGAACGACGGTCGGCTACCCTTCCGGATCCATGCGCCGCTCATTGACCTTTCCAAGGCGGACATCATTCGTCGCGGCCTTGAGCTAGGGATCGACTTCAGCTTGACGACGAGCTGCTACGATCCTGGCGAAGCGGGCATGGCGTGCGGTGAGTGCGACTCGTGCGCGATCAGGCTGGCGGGCTTCCGAGCGGCCGGGACCGAGGATCCGATCCCGTACGGGAAGCCGTCACCCGAGTGACGCCTGCTTAGGCGGTAGTGGCGCTTTCTACTTCTTGGCCGGAGGGAGCAGGCTGGGGAATTGCCGCAGGCTGCATAATAGCAGTCGATTGCACAAACGCCCGACCCATGTGGTTCTCGACGAGCTTTACGCAATTGGCGTACTGGAATGCTAGAGTAGTCGCATGGTGGACGGATAGCACCAAATCCTGAAGCTTGGGATCTTTCTCAAGATCCTCGACGACGAAGCCCTTTTTTCTGAGTTTCTCGCGGGACAGGTGGCGGCTGTGACTCTTGTGGTGCTAATGTTCGGACAGCCAGTCCGACATTTTTTTCGCTTTGGTCTCTCTGTCTGACTTGCCCCGGAGCATGTACTCCGAGAGCCATTGTGCGACCAGCTGATCGGACAGATCCCGCGCCACCTCGCACCGGGTAAGGAGACCGGGCTTGTACTGATCCAGGATCGGCTTCCATGCCAGCATGTTCATAGGATCCTTGGCGCATTCCTTACGCGCCCGATCAAATTCGTCTAATAGGTTATGGGCAGCGACGACCCTGTTGTCCAACTCAAACTGTGGGTCCGTGGGACCTAGGAAGGAGTGCTTGCTCATCACTATCCGGTCGGCAGCACAGGAGATCATGGTTGCGGCCGACATGGCCATGTGGGGCACGATAACGCGAATGTCCGAGAACTTGGATCGGAGGTACAGTACGATGCCCTCTGCCGCCTCGGCTCGCCCTCCGGGACTGTGCATAATCAGGTCGAGCTTCTTGCCTCTCAGACCATGCACTGCCTCCATGAGGGCTTGAACATCTTCCTCGGCGATAATCACACGAGACCCGAGTTCCGGCTTCTGAATCCACGCGGAGGCGAAGAGTATCGTATTCCGTTTCGTATGCTCATGGCACTGCGAGAGATACTTCCGGCGTACCCCATCGAAGTCCGGCGCACCGTCGGGTGTCTTTGTCTCTTCTAGTTCACTAAGAATCTCGCCCCATCTGGGCATCTCTCAGTTATGTAGCCGCACGAGGGTTGGTGCGGTCAGTGGCGATGATGGTGGGCGTAGGAGGGGTGGGCGTCTCGTAACCCATCGCCTTGAGCGATGCTTCGTGAAGTTCCTGGGCCTCCCGAACGCCCGGATGTCGCTGGGCATCCTTGAGGAGCTTCTCTAACGCCGCCTCGCGGTCGGATGTCTGCTGCGTTGTCATGGATCTCCCTTTGGTGTGTGGTGTGAGGCTTCTTTAGGCCTCTATTGATAGATGCAATGTATCAAGAGACTATCAACACGGAGAGGGGGGGATTCGAACCCCCAAGCCCGTAGGGGCGCCGGTTTTCGAGACCGGTGCATTGCCGTTCTGCCACCTCTCCAGCACTAGCTCTACTATTGCCAATCACTGACGCCGCCAAGACGACCCGATACCGAGACAGATCGGAGAACATGATGCCCGGGCCGGTCCAAGCGCTTCAGTTTGGCAAGAGCGGACGGGGTGGGATTCGAACCCACGAGGCAGGGATACTGCCCACACGCTCTCCAGGCGTGCGCCTTAGTCCTCTCGGCCACCCGTCCCAACAGCCACCGGGGTTACCGGAGCCATGACGCCAAGCGGAGGGGGTGGGATTCGAACCCACGAGACTCTCTCGAGTCAACGCCTTAGCAGGGCGCCGCCTTAAGCCACTCGGCCACCCCTCCATGACACTCTTCTCGCAGGCGCGATACTCTGCTCGCAAGATTGGCCCGCCAGGACTCGAACCTGGAATCTTCTGGTCCAGAGCCAGACGTGTTGCCAATTCCACCACGGGCCATCGTACGGTCCCGCCCCCTTGGCCGGTGTCTTCCAACCCTTGCCTGACAAGAACACGGGCCGAATTCTCGGCTTGCCCAACGAAGCCGCCGGGACGGAGCGGACCGCTCATAGTAGCTGTACTGCCGTGTGCTTTCAAGGTTGCGCATCTGTCGGTCGCGGGCGGTCGCGGGGCCGCTTATGTGGCGGCTCGCCAGGATAGAGGCAGCCTTGCCCCCGCCGCCGCTCGCGCAGATCATGTTTTCTGGCTACCTCCGCCGCGCATCTCTTGAGACGGATCCCGACCGCGATGCCCAAATTCCTCTACGAACAGCGTTTGCCTCTTCCGGCCGCGGATGTCTTCGCATGGCACATGCGGCCCGGCGCCCTGGAACGCCTGCTGCCTCCCTGGGAGAATGTCCGGGTCGCGGCCCGTAGCGGGGATATTGCCGGTGGCGGACGGGTGCATCTCCGCATCCGGAGGCGCGCGTTGGCGGTGGACTGGAAGCTGCGCCACACGGACTTCGAAGAGGGGCGGCTCTTCCGCGACGAGCAAGAATCGGGGCCCTTCGGGGCATGGGTCCACAGCCACGAGTTCGAACCGGCGGCGGATGGAGGCGCCGTGCTCAGGGAGCGCATCGAGTGGGAGCCTCCGCTGGGTTCCGCCGCATCGGCCTTCGCGGGCCCGGTCGTGGCGCGAGAGCTGCGGCGGTTCTTCCGCTTCCGCGGGCTGCGGCTGTCCCGCGATCTGGCGCGCCACGAAGCGTACAAGGGGCCACCGCTGACCGTCGCCGTCACCGGTTCGGGCGGCTTCGTGGGCCGGGCTTTGTGCGACTTCCTGACGACGGGCGGTCACACGGTCGTGCGTCTGGTGCGACGGAAGCCGGACCGGGCCAATGGCGAAATCCGCTGGAACCCCATGGAAGGCCGCATCGAAAAGGAGCTGCTGGAAGGCGTCGGCGCAGTGGTTCACCTAGCTGGGGAGAACATCTCCGGGGGCCGCTGGACCCCCGCCAAAAAGAAGGCCATCTGGAAGAGCCGCGTTCTGGGGACCCGCGTTCTGGTGGATGCGCTCCGCAAGTTGCGCGAGCCGCCGCCGGTCCTGGTGTCGGCTTCGGCCGTCGGTTACTACGGCGACCGGGGCAGCGAACGGATCACCGAGACTAGCAGCGCAGGCAAGGGCTTTCTGGCGGAGTTGTGCCAAACCTGGGAGGACGAGGCCAACAAGGCGAAGCACTCCGGGATCCGGGTAGTCAACTTGCGTACGGGCTTGGCGCTAAGCCCGGCGGGCGGCGCTCTGGGGACCATGCTCCTGCCCTTCAAACTGGGTGCCGGGGGACGGCTGGGGACCGGCCGCCAGTACATGAGCTGGATCGACCACGACGACTTGGTAGCCTTGATATTTCATGCGTTGGCCACGCCGTCGGTCCGCGGGCCTCTGAACGCCGTCGCTCCGCACCCCGTGCGAAACGCCGTATTTGCCAGGATCCTGGGACGGGTCCTGAAGCGGCCCACGGTGCTGCCGGTGCCCTCGCTGGCGGTCAGGGGGATGTTCGGAGAGATGGGAAGGACATTGTTGCTGGAGGGCGCGCAGGCGCTGCCTGTGGCCGCGGAGCGGGAGGGCTTTCGCTTCGACTGCCCCGACTTGGAGGAGTCGCTGGCATTCCAGCTTGGGCGGGCGCCACGCGCGTAAGGTTTAGGGTTCCGCAGGAATAAGCCCGCCAAGGCCAAGCAGGAACAAGCCCGCCAAGCCGGGCCGCGCAGGCGCGTGCGTAGGAATGCGCGTAGGAAGAGGTTGGGCACGATCAAGTCGGTCAGCTCGGAGGGCCACCGCAGGCGTGCGCGGGGTGGGAACGCTCGTCGTATCCTGGAACGATGGCCGGATCACGCACCCGGAAGCGTGATTCTCACCTCTATCCGGCGGTTACGCGCGCGCCCGGCTTCCGTCTCGTTGGTCGCTACCGGGCGTTCTTCCCCGAACCCGACCGCCTCGATGCGCGACGACGGGATGGGGACTCGCGCCAGCAGCTGTTCGCGGACGGCGATCGCGCGCTCCTGGCTCAGGACGCGGTTCGCTTCATCCGCTCCGTCCGAATCGGTATGCCCTTCGATGCGCACGGTCACTCCTTCGAACGTCTCTATCACGCGCTGCACTTTGATGAGAAGCGGGTAGCTGTCGGGAGAGAGGTCCGCTTCCCCGGATTGAAACGTGAAACCGAACAAACTGAGGATCAGCTGGTTTCCGCTGAGGTAGACGTTGCCTTCCTCGGGGGCGAAGAGACCCCACACCTCCCGGAGCCGGTCGTTGCCCGCGCGGAGATCGAGCAACTCGTCACGCACTTCCGCGAACTGCCGCTGGGATTCGGAGAGGCGGCGCTGAAGCGTCGCGACGTTCGACTCCAGTTCGGAAATCCGCGCCTCGCCGCCCTGCACAGCTTCGTCCAGGCGGCCGTTGCTTGCCAACAGCTCCTCGATCGCGGCGGCGATTCGCTCCGTGGTTCCCGCGACGTCGTGCCGAGCAGGCGCCGCGCCCGCGGACTCCGCGAGCAGAGCGAGGTTGGCCTCGTGCTCATCGAAGAGACGCTCCAGCGACACGTCGCGGCGGCGCACGCTGTCCAGGAGGGCGGCTATCCGCGAGGCCCGGTCGAACGTGGCTGCCGCCGCATCGCCGGTTCCGGCCGCATTGTCGTCGCTGCGGTTCGCTTCCAGCCTCTCTTCGCCCTCGGCAAGCAAATTCTCGCCGCGGGCGAAGGTCGCCGGGGCCGCCTCGAACGCTCCGGCGGCTACCGCGGCCGCGCGGGCCTGAACAGCCTCGCCCAGGAAGATGTCCCGCCAGCCCGCCGCCGCTGACCGACGATACAGCTCCGCGGCTCTGCCGGCCCGTTCAGCGGCGGCGGCGGGGTCGCCGCTCTCGAATCGGCGGCCCGCAGCCACCAGCTCGTCTTCGGCCCTCTCCCACGACTGGGGCGTCCTGCTCTCCGCCTCCGCTCTCAGCGCTTCTTCCCTGGCGGCAAGCGCTTCGTCGAAAACCGGCCGGGCCGCATCGGCTACCCTCTCCGCCGATTCGAGGCGGCGACCCGCCTCGCTCAGCAGCTCGCGGTACCGCTCATCCGCGCGGCCGCGCTCCCGGCGGCGAACCGCATCCTCGAACTGGTCCAACGCCTCCTCGAACGCCCGCGGGGCAAGGAGGTGCACGGCTGCCGCGCGCGCCTGGCCGAAGCGGTCGTTCAGCTCCGCCTGCTGCCGCTCGGCCTGCCCTGCCGCGCCGGGCGCCGCACCGAACGCAAGAGATGCCAGACATATCGCCGCGCCTGCCGGCGGGGCCGGCCGGAAGCGCGTGGCGGCCCCGCGACGCATCCGAGATGACCCCGTCAGCCTAGCGCCGAGGCAGCGTCTATGCCCGCCGTACTTTCTATTCGTCACACACCGCACCAAGTTATGATTTCGTGCAAGCTCTTCCACGCACAACCGCTCGTCTCAGGCAAATGGAGGTCTCGGATGAATATGTTCTCTACACGCTCCGAAGGGGATATGCCCCCCGGCTCAGGGCCGGCCGGCGAGGCCAATCCATCCGTCAGAAGCCACGGCGTATTCACGCCCCCAAAGCCGGGCAACGAGCCCGTTTACGACTACGGCGCGGGCAGCCGCGAGCGGGCCGCGCTCCAGGAAGAGCTGCGGCGGCAAAGTAGCGAAGTCGTCAACATACCGCTGATTATCGGGGGCCGCGAAGTCAGAACTTCCGACACCTTCGATGTTACGATGCCGCACGATCACGGCCACCTCCTGGCGCGCTGCCACATCGCCGGCGCCAAAGAAACCGAAGACGCTATCGCCGCGGCGCGCCAAGCATGGGAGGAGTGGTCGAACTGGGCGTGGGAGGACCGCGCCGCGATCTTCCTGCGTGCCGCCGAACTGCTGGCGGGACCGTGGAGAATGAAGCTGAACGCGGCCACGATGCTGGGCCAGAGCAAGACCGCTTTCCAGGCCGAGATAGATGCGGCGTGCGAAACCATCGACTTCTGGCGGTACAACCCCTACTTCGCGTCTCGCGTCTATGGCGAGCAGCCCGTGTCCGGACCGGGGACGTGGAACCGCATGGACCATCGCCCGCTGGAGGGATTCGTATTCGCCGTCAGCCCATTCAACTTCACGGCTATCGGGGCCAACCTGACCTCCGCCCCCGTCGTCATGGGCAATGTGGCGGTGTGGAAGCCGGCCTCCACCGGCGTGCTTGCGTCCTACTACCTCATGCAACTCCTCGAGGCGGCCGGCCTGCCCCCGGGCGTAATCAACTTCATCCCGGGCGTCGCGCCGGAGATCGGCGGCGCGGCATTGCAACACCCCGGCCTGGGCGGCATACACTTCACGGGATCGACAGCCACCTTCCGATACCTCTGGAAGTCGGTCGCCAACAACCTCGAGCGCTACCGCGCCTATCCGCGGCTGGTAGGAGAGACAGGGGGCAAGGACTTCATTCTGGCGCACGAGAGCGCAGACCCCCAGGCCGTGGCGGTTGCCATCGTGCGCGGCGGCTTCGAGTACCAGGGCCAGAAGTGTTCGGCGGCGTCGCGCGTCTACATCCCGGATACGATGTGGGACGAGGTTCGCGACCGCGCCGTCGCGATGACCGAAGAGTTGCGCATGGGCAACCCCGCGGACTTCACGAACTTCGTCTCGGCCGTCATAGACCAGCCGGCGTTCGACCGCATCAAGTCGTATATCGACTACGCCGAAGCGTCCGACGATGCGCGGATTCTGGCCGGCGGCCAGTGCGACGACAGCAAGGGATACTTCGTCCGTCCCACACTGGTCCAGAGCGACGATCCGCAGCACAAGTTGATGTGCGAGGAGATCTTCGGTCCGGTGGTCACTCTCTGCTCCTACCCCGCTTCGGAGTGGACGGAAACTCTGGCGATGGTGGACGGGACTTCGCCGTACGCGCTTACGGGCGCCGTGTTCGCGCGCGATCCCGAGGCCGCCCGCGAAGCCGGAGCCGCTCTGCGCCACGCCGCGGGCAACTACTATATCAACGACAAGCCATCCGGCGCCGTGGTCGGACAGCAGCCGTTTGGCGGTGGCAGGGCGAGCGGCACGAACGACAAGGCCGGATCCATGTTGAATATCGTTCGCTGGGTGTCCCCTCGGACGATAAAGGAGACATTCGACCCGCCCACGGACTACCGGTATCCATTCATGGATCCCGAGTGATTCGAGAAAGCGCGCCATGATTACGACGCAGGCAACGCAAGCCGCATCGGCGGCCGACAACTTTTCTGCACATGCGTCTGCCGGGGCGCTATTGCTCGTGCTGGCGATCGCGGCGGCTTGTGCGCCCGATGGCCCGCCGCCCAATGGCACGCCGCCGGATGGCCCGGAGGCCGTCGCGATTCGCGAGGACATCATCTATCTGATGCAGGATGGCGCCGGCATAACCTTCTCCGCAGGGGACACGCTAGCGGATGCCGATGTACGCTACGAGCGTCTGGCGGCGGGCCATGGCGACCTCGACTTCGACGGCGACGCAGACGCTGCGGTCATCATCGCCCGAGAGGAGAGAGGCGAACGGCTCACGAGTCTGCACGCCGTAGTCACTCAGGGCGAGACGGCCGAAGACGTATCCTTCCGCATCATCGGAGAAGACCTCGAGATCAGGAACATCTCGATCAGCGATGGGGTGGTCCAGCTGGCGGTCGTTGCGCGGGGCAACAACCGGCCTACTGGATCCAGGGGCTACCTCTCTGTCAGTTATATGCTGACCACACGGGGCATAGTGCCGGTCAGACTTGATGGACATGCGCGGGTGGCGCTACCGCTGGCCGAAGGAGAGGGGGGAGAGACGGCCAAGCTGCACATGGAGACTTGGCAGCTCGATTCTCTGACGACAGGGGAGATGATGGCGCAGGCTGACTCGCCCGGCTTCGCGGATGGTGCTGTCACCCTGCGTTTCGTCCCGGAGCTTGTGACGGCATCGGGCATCGAGGGCGTGGTGCTGGGTTCCACCGGATGCAACCAGCTCGTCGGCAGCTATCGCGGGGAAACGCCAGGGATGCCGGACGCCGCCGGGCAAGCCGAAAACGGCCGAGTCGCAACTTCTGGAATGGCTAACGCGGGGCAGTTGCACCAAATGACTTTCTTCCGGATGGCCACGACTCTGAGGTCGTGCGGAGACGACCAGGCAGCCTTCGAGGAGAGTCTTGTCCGGGCGCTGAACTCCGTGAGGAGATTCGTCGTGTCGGACGACCTCGGACTTCTGTCCTCCACTGGGGAGAATCTGCTCCGCTTGAGTTCGGAGGACGGCTAAGCCGCGGAACCGACAAGTGGCCGAGCCGCGGAAGCCGACGGTGGCCGAATAGCGCAAGCTGGTAGCAGCCGACCTGCGCCAAGCGCCGACGGACAGATTGATTTGGAGCGGGGAGAACCCTTCCCATACGGGAGCAGGCGGTTGAACCCAGGGGCGCATATGGGACGATTCACGGACGAAGAGCTGCAGCGGAAGGTCCAAGAGGGTTTCATCGTCGAGTCCGAAGAGGACATGACGGAGACTTACAAGCGAGCGCTGATCACCCAACTGACAGTCCAGGGCGACACCGAGCTCATAAGCGCGCCGGCCTACTTCATGGCAGCCCGGGATGCGCCCTCCACCAATACGATGGTCTCCGCCACGGCAATCATTCAGGACGAACTCGGGCATGCGAACATCGCCTACCGCCTGCTGGAGGACCTGGGCGTCAGCCGCCACTGGCTGCTTTACGAGAGGGAGCCCGCTCAGTTCAAGCATCCTTACGGCTTCGACCAACCGCTCATGAACTGGGCGGAGCTCGTGTCGGCGAACGCGCTGTACGACCGCGCCGGGATCACCCTTCTCGGGGATGTCCACCGGAACACCAGCTATGGGCCGCTCAAGCGAGGTCTCGTCAAGGTTGGCATGGAGGAGAACTTCCACCTCCGGCACGGAGAGGTGTGGATCCGGCGCTTCGCCGAGGCGGGGGGCGCCGCCAAAGAAACGGTCCAGAAGACGCTTGACTGGATGTTCCCCATGGGAGTCGAGTGGTTCGGCATGCCCGACGACAAGAAGCGCCACAATGCGCAACTCGACTTCCGTCTCAAGGGGATGACGAACGATCAGTTGCGCCAGACATGGCTCAAGGCGGTCGTGCCCCTGTGCGAAGAGCTGGGATACGAGGTGCCCGCCCGCTTCAACCCGGACACGGACGAGGTGGAGCTGACGTACGAGCTGCCGTGCCAGTACGACCCCGAGGAGCGCCGGTGGCTCTTCGACGAGACCCTGACGTGGCAGCAGGTATTCGAACGGTGGAAGGCGCGCGGTCCGATGAACGAGGAGTACGTGGAGGCGATGCGCCGAAGCCGCTACTCGGTCGAGCGGCTGCTGGCGGCGTGAAGGCTATTCGCGAGACCCGAGGCATGACTTCGTCGCCAGGTCCTTTCAGCGAGACCCGAAGCGTGATTTCGTCGCCAAGGCCTCTCGGCGAGACCGAGGCATGACTTCATCGCCAATGGAGATGAGCTGATGTCTCCCCGGGCGGTCCTGCCGCAGTCTGCCGCGCTGCCACGGTATGAAGAGGGAATGAACTTCGCCGCGGTGCTGAGCGAGACGCGGGGCATACGCCATCTTCCCCCTCCCCCCGATTTTTCCGACCCCCCCGCGGACCTCGCGGAACGGTTGCGCCGGGCGCTCTACGAAGTTGCCGACCCCGAGCTGCCACTTTCCATCGTGGACCTCGGATTGGTGCGGCGCATCGAGGCGGACGAGACGAGTGGCGCAGCGAGAGTTCACCTCACTTTTACGGCCATGGCGTGTCCGTGCATGCACTTCATCGAATGGGATGTGCGGGAGCGGCTGCTTGCCGAGGCCGGCGTGCGGGAGGTCGATGTCGTGACCGAGTGGGATCCGCCGTGGACGACAGCCGCGATATCCGCTCGGGGTCGCGATATCCTCAAAGCGGTCGGCGTGGCCACGTGACCCGCAACGGACACGGCGGCCCCGGCCGCGGGGAGCGGGGCGGTCTCGGAGACGAACAGGTATACGAGGTGTTTGCGCGCAAGAAGCGGGCCGACCGCTTTCAACATATCGGGGCGGTGTTCGCGCCCAGCAGACAGCTGGCCCGCGTCTACGCATGGCATACATATGACGAAGCGAAGTGGTTCGAGATGACCGTCGCTCCGCGCAACGCGTTCGCGTCCGTCAATCTCTCGCACGCGCCCTTCACGCTCGGTCGCGCGGACGGATCGCCGGAGCGGCGGTGACAGCCTCCGCCGGGGCCACCTTCAAGTCCGCGTCGGATCTGCCGCCAGCTGCGTACGGCCACCTCGGCGACCTCCTCCTCTGGCTCGCCGACAACAAGCGGCTGCTGGGCCTCCGCTACTCCGACTGGATTCTGGGCGCGCCGACGGTCGAGGCCGGCATCGCCTGTTCAGCGATGGCGCAGGATGAATGGGGACACGCGCGCATCGTGTACGCGATGCTCAAGGACTTCGGCCACGATCCATCCGCGCTCGAGCGCGGGCGCGCGGCCGGAGAGTACCGCAGCTCGGAGCTGCTCGACGGCGATGTGTCGTCGTGGCAGGATCTCCTCGCCCTGAACTTCCTCTGGGACACCGCTCTCTCGGTGCACTTCGAAGCGCTGGGCGGCAACCGCTTCGAACCCATCAACTACAAGGCGCGCAAGCTGCTGACCGAGGAGCGTTTTCACTTCGGCCACGGACAGGGATGGAGCGCGCGTTTCCTGGGAGCCGATCGTGGCCGGAAGGCCCTGGCCGATGCCTTCGAGGCGGCGTGGAACGCGTGCCTCTGCTGCTTCGGGCCGGATGGCGACCCGCTTGTCTCGACACTCGCAGAGCACGGCATCTTGCGCTGCGGTCAAGCGGCGGCGCGTGCGCGCTGGCTCGAGCGAGTGGGACCCGTCGCGGCGGAGATCGGTCTCGCCCGGCAGGAGGGGTCGGAGTGGGTCAGCGTCTCCGAGCCATCGTGGGATGGATGGGACCCCGTACGCCGCCGCTTGGCCGCCGGGGGACCCGATGCCGACTCGCTCGCACGGGCGCGCGGCGATCGAAACCGCACCCTTCTAATGGACTGACGGACCGGTGGCGGGAGGTAGCGGCAGCGCTTCACACTCGGCTGGGCGAGATTCCCCGCCGGTCGACGCCAGCGGAATTTCCCCAGGTGAACGAGGCGCCCCGCCAGTGGATTCCGGCCGGTTGGCACTAGACGAGCGAGGTTCGCCACCGGTCGATGCCGACGGGCTGTCTCCAGCCGAACGAACCCCCTCGCCGCTGGACAAACCGATCGAATCGGGCATGTTGCCTCCTTCCCTCGCCTGCCCGTTCTGTGGCGGCGCCGATTCCGAGCCCTTCTCCACATTCGGGGGGCAAGCGTCCACCTCTCAGTACTACTGCCATCCGTGCCGAACCGTGTTCGAAGCGGTAAGGTGGCGCCCCTAGCGCGCACAGGCAGGAAACCTTTTCCCCTCTTCGATCGTCTATAGATACGAAGACCAAGAGACTGGCAGTTGCAGAGGGAAAGGAAGGACGGAATGGATCAGCGGGCGAGATTGACCATCACAGGGTCGCTGGTTTGGCTGCTAACAGTAGCGGGGTTGATACTCGGCACTCACACCACCGCTTCTCAGTTGACCCCCGGAGTCACTAGTGTGCAAGAAGCGCCTGCCGGGCCGGTGGTGACATGCGCACAGTCCTCCGAGTACCAAGAGACGCGCGGATAGCTCGCGCCGCCGATACCGCTGCCGCGGATATCGCTCCTACGCCAGCTTTCTAACCCGCGGCCCTCGCTACTCCGCTAAAATCAGCCTCTCTCTTCGCCGAGACGGGCGATGTCCCAGTCTTCGCCCGCAGGACCCACTACTCCGCTACAATCCCCCCCCCTTCGCCGAAAACCGGCGATGTCTCTGTCTCCGCCCGCCGCGTAGCCGCCGAGGAGATCATTGCGCGGGGGGGGGGTACATTATCGTTATATTCTTGAAGGTGAATAGGAGTACTTGGAAAAAGGGGGGGGGGAGCAATGATGAATATCCAATCCACCTGCTTGGTCGTCGCAGGGTTCGCTCTCGCGGTAGTCGCATGTTCTGGTAACGATGCAGCGGAGCCGGTCTCGGGGCCGTCCGAGACCACCGCTTCGTCGCCAACTTTCTCGGAAGTGGCCGTCGATCCGACTTCTGCTGGAAACGACCCGGCCCTTGACGAGTTTTCGACGTACCTCACCAAGGAAGACGAGGACGAGGAAGAGAAGTGCTGGGCACATCGGCTTCTGGACAATGGCCATATAGGTTTTGTGGAGGTGGAATGCAAGGAAGACGAGGACGAGGACGAGGAAGAGAAGTGCTACGCACATCTGCTTCAGGACAATAACCAAGTGCGTCTTGTGGAGATAGAATGCAAGGACTGAACTAGGCACCGGCTGCTGCTCCAACCGCGCTGCGACCTGAACCGCCGCAACGCCGGTTACGTGCGCCACGAGATCGCGGCACATTTCCGATCGCGCATGTCATGGGAGGTGGCCGGAGAGGGGGGTATGGTGCGCAGGTTCCCGAGCGGAGGCAGCCGTAACTCGCACCGGAGATACCGTCCTACGCTAAACTTCTACTCGCAGACCTAGCTACTCCGCTACAATCAGCCTCTCTCTTCGCCGAGACGGGCGATGTCCCAGTCTTCGCCCGCGCTGGACGCCCCACACTCACCTTCGCAGTTATCCGATCCCCGCCATCCGACCCCTGTCCACGAGGACAGACGCAACTCCTTCTCGCGAGAGCGGCGTTCGTCAGCACGCTTTTCGGAAAATCGCGGATCAGATGCGCTGGGCGCCATATGCTCCGGCGTGACCCCCCACAATCCATTGTCCCACGGCAACCCACTGTCCCACGACGGCAGACCTTCTAGTTTCCCGCCATGCGAGAACAAAGACGGCTTGATTTCATCCGCCAGATCGTTGCAGACGATGTCCGGGCGAAGAAGCATGGAGGGCGTGTGCATACGCGCTTTCCACCGGAGCCGAACGGCTTCCTCCATGTGGGCCACGCCTCCGCGATCTGCCTCAACTTCCAGATCGCCGCCGAGTTCGACGGACAAACCACGCTTCGCATGGACGACACTAATCCGACGACGGAAGATCCGGCTTACGTCGAGACCATAGCGCGAGACATTCGCTGGCTCGGATTCGAGTGGGCGGGGGACATCCGCTATGCATCCTCCTACTTCGAAGCCCTCTACTCAATGGCGCTCCGGATGATCGAGGATGGCTTCGCCTACGTCGACAGTTTGCCGGAGGCGAAGATACGGGAGCTTCGGGGATCGGTGATCGAGCCCGGCCAAGCCAGCCGCTTTCGCGACCGCCCGCCGGAGGAGAGCCTCGAGCTCTTCCAGCGCATGCGAGCGGGCGAGTTCGCGGATGGGGAGCATGTGCTGCGGGCCAGAATAGACCTGAACTCATCGAATATGAAGTTGCGCGATCCTCTCATGTACCGGATACGCCACGCGCGCCACTACAGGACCGGAAGCGCGTGGCCCATCTATCCCTTCTACGACTGGGCTCACGGGTTGTCGGACGCGATCGAGGGGATAACGCATTCGTTCTGCACTCTGGAATTTCGCGACAACCGCGCGCTGTACGACTGGTTCATCGAACATACCCGGCCCTCGGCGGCACGGACTTCGCGCATCGCCGGCGCGGAGGGAGGCGGGGGCAGCGAACTCGGTTCCTGGAATCCGCGTCCGCGCCAGTACGAGTTTGCGCGACGGAATCTGGACTACACGATCGTGAGCAAGCGGAAGCTCCTCGCTCTGGTCAGGAAGGGATACGTGGCGGGTTGGGACGACCCCAGAATGCCTACCCTGGCCGGCCTCCGGCGTCGCGGAATACCGGCGGATGCCGTGGTGGCGTTCTGCGAGCAGGTGGGCATCGGGAAGGCCGAGAACCGGGTCGAGCTGGCGACCCTCGAATGGGCGGTTCGAGATGTGTTGAACGCGCGCGCACCGCGGGTGATGGTAGTGTTGCGCCCGCTGGAAGTCGTGATCGACAATTGTCCGCCGGGAGAGGTGGAGTGGATCGAGGCGCCGTACTTTCCCCGCGGTACGGAGGAGCCGGTCGCGGGGTGGCCGCCGACGCGGAAGATCCCGTTCGCGCGAACGCTCTACATCGAGGCGGACGACTTCGCAGAGCATCCTGGGCCGGATTTCAGGCGGATCGCCCCGGGGCGGGAAGTGCGGCTTCGCCACGGCTACTTCATTACATGCCGCGGCGTGGAGAAGGACGACGAGGGCAATGTGGCGCGGCTTCACTGCACCTACGACCCCGCCACCAGTCATGGAGCGGCGCCCGATGGGCGGCGGCCGGCGGGGACGATCCATTGGGTTTCGGCGGAACACTCGGTGCCAGCGGAAGTGCGGCTCTACGAGCGCCTCTTCCTGTCGCCCGATCCGGCCGGCGGCGGCGAGGGGGATCTCCGGAAGAACATCAACCCGGACTCGCTCCAAGCGCTCGCGGATGCGCGCGCGGAGCCGAGCCTGGCCGACGATCCGCCCGGCACGACGTATCAATTCGAGCGATTGGGCTACTTTGTGCGGGATCGGGCGACGAAGGCGGTCGCGACTGTCGCGCGCGGTCCGGCCGGGCCGCCCGCGGACGGGGATGACGGGGATGAAGACGAACCTGCCGGTGCAAGAGCGCAAGGCCGCCGCGCCGGTCCGGCGCTGATCTTCAACCGGGCCGTATCGCTGCGGGCCGCCCGTGCCGCGCGTCTGGCCACGCATGGCGGCGGCGGGAGGCGGTCGGCGACATCTCGCGGGCGGCCCGCCGCGAAGCCGGTCCAGGCAGCGCCGGGAGCCGATTCCGGCCGCGAGGCCCGCGATGCGGCACGGCGGGCCGATCCGGCGCTTCAGGACGCCTTCGACCGCTTCCGTGACGAGCTGAAGTTGGCGCCGGAGTCGGCCGACCTCCTGAGCGGGTCGGCACGGTGGGCTGCATTCTTTGAGCGGGCTATCAGTGGGGACAGTCCGGATCCCGCCGCCGTCGCCACCTGGCTCGTACACGAGGTTCGAGGGGCGTGCGACGACCTTGCGGAGAGCGCGCTCCGGCCCGAGGCGCTGGCCGCACTGGTGGGCCTCGTCGAAGATGGCGTCATCTCCCGGGCCATGGCCAAGACCCTTCTGGACCGGCTCATAGCCACCGGAGGCGACCCGCGGGAGATCGTCGAGCGCGAAGGACTTGGGCGAATCGCGGATCGCGAGCAGATTCGCAAGATTGTCGGAGAAGTAGTGGCCGCGCACCCCGAGGAAGCGGGGCGCTACGCCGCCGGAGAGAGCAGGTTGGCAGGTTTCTTCGTCGGCCAGGCGATCAGAGCCTCCGACGGGCGAGCGGACCCGTCCGTCATCAGAGAAATGCTGAAGGAGCATACATGATTAGAGAGAGAGTCGCGCCCCGGCGTCCGGCGCGTGTCTTGTTGGTCTTGTTCTTCGCGGCATCTCTCCCGTTCGTTCCGTCCGGGCCATTGTCCGGACGCAGCCTCGCTGCGCAGGAGCGGCCGCCACCCCCCGACAGCGTCGTATCGCTGGGCGAGTTGATCGTTTCGGCGCTGAGGTCGCCTGCGACGGCGGGAGAGGTGCCTGTCAACGTGACGACAATCAGCCGCGAAGATCTGCGCCTCTCGGCTGCCCGGACACTTCAGGATGTTCTTCAAGAGGTGCCCGGACTCAACTTTCGGTTTCCATTTCAGTCCGCGGTCGCGCACCCCTCCTGGCAGGCAGTCTCGTTGCGAGGGCTTGGAGGAACGGCGGCCAGCCGCACCCTCGTGCTGGTCGACGGCGTGCCTCTGAACGACCCCTACTTCGGATGGGTACGCTGGAGCCAAGTCCCCGCGGAAGCGATCGAACGGATCGAGATCGTCAGGGGCGGCGCCACCGTCGCCTGGGGAAGCCGGAGCCTCGCGGGGGTCGTCCATGTCATCACCCGCCAGCCCGGCGGCAAGGCGCTCTCGGCAGGAGCCGAGGGCGGCAGCCTCTCCACATTCCGGGGGGACGCGATGGCATCTGTCGGAAACGACCGGACCGGCGGCTATCTGGCTGGAGAGTTCTTCGATTCTAACGGCTACACGTTGACCGAACCCTCGTTGCGGGGCGCGGTGGATATTCCCTCCGCTTCGAATCACGCGGCCCTTCGCGGCAAAGTCAGCGTCGCGGCGGGCGACAACCTGACCTTTCACGGCCACGGCAGCTACTTCTCCCAGGACAAGGACAATGCGACTCCGCTCCGAAACAACAATTCCAAGGCGGGGTCCGGCCAGATAGGCTTCGCGCTGGCGACCGGCGGCGGGTCCCGTCTCAACGCCACGCTCTACCACCATTCTCAGTCGTATGCCAACTCGTTCTCCAGCGTAGATGCAATGCGAGCGAGCGAGCAGCCGTCGATCAGCCAGGATGTTCCCTCCAGGGGGACCGGGGCCTCGCTCGTCTGGGACAATGTCGGCGCTGGAATCCTCAGCATCACCCTCGGCGGGGATATGCTCCGCGCGAGGGGCGACGCTACCGAGCTCTACCTGTACCAGAACGACGCCTTCGCGAGACAGAGGGAAACGGGGGGCACGCAGCTGCTGTACGGCTTCTTCGCGCAGAACCGGATGGCCGTTGGCGACCGGTTGCATTTCTACGGGGGACTCCGCCTCGATGTGTGGCGCAATACCGCCGGCTTTCGGCGCGTATTCGAGATCGAGGATGAGAGCGTGCTCGCGGACAGCGAATTCGACAATCGCGCGGGGACGAAGCTCAGTCACAATGTCGGTCTGCTGTTCAGCGCCAGCGACGCCGTGGCGATACGGGGGAGCTTCTACAGCGGGCTTCGCGTCCCGACGCTCAACGAGCTCTACAAGCCGTTCCGCGCCGCCGGCAATGTCGCCAACGAATCCAACGAGCAGTTGAAGCCGGAGCAGCTTCTGGGCGCCGAGGTGGGCTTCGACATTCAACCGTCTCCGCCTGTCCTGGTTCGGCTGACCGGATTCTGGGCCAGGGTGAGCAACGCGATTACGGACGTGACGATTCAGGAGGCGGCCACATCGGGCGTCATCCAGCCGTGCGGCTTCGTCCAGGCAGGCGGCGTTTGCCGACGGCGCGACAATGTGGGCACGCTGCGCAGCATCGGACTCGAAACCGCAGTGGAGGTGAGGCCGGGCGGGGCGTGGCTGTTCGCCGCGAGTCATCAGTTCAACCCCACCGAGGTGACCGGCGCTCCGGGGCGACCCGATCTGATCGGCAACGATGTGCAGGGCAGCCCGGCGCATCGCGCAATCTTTCGGATCGCCCGTGCCGACCCGTCGACGCTGTATGTGTCCGCGACTGGGCGCTACCTAGGCAGCCGGTTCGACAACGACGTCAATACCGGAAAGATCGCCGCTTCATTCCTGGTCGATGTTCGGCTGCGCCGCCAGCTGACCGCCCGGCTGAGCGCCTTCGCGAGCGCGCAGAACATCTTCGGCACGATAGCCGAAATGTCGCACGATGCGAATGGCTTCGTTCGGGTGGCCGCTCCGCGCACTCTGACGGGCGGGATACGGCTTCGCCTGGGCCGGGCCGGCGGCACGAACCGCCAACCAGCTTCTCGAACTCGTCCGAGCTAGGACTGACGCTATACGGCTTCGCTTGGGGCCGGGCCGGCGACACGAACCGCCAAACCAGGGCAAACGGTTCCAGCGGAGGGTTTCTCGCAGGAGCGGTGCCGGGCTAGTCGTCCGCAAGAAGCGCCGGGCTAGCCGTCCGCAAAGCGTGTGGCGGTGGCGGACCGCCGAAAGTGGATCGGGGGTTTAACCGTTCGCGGAGAGGCCGTCCCTCAGCGAATCGATCTCCGAGCGCAGTTCCGCAACCAAGTCGTCCAGGGGAACGATCCGGCTCTCGCGGTTCCCGCGCCGCGACACTTCGGCGCCTCCCGCCCGCAGCGACCGCTCTCCGACCACAACCCGCAGGGGCAGACCGCGCAGGTCGGAGTCGTTGAACTTCACGCCCGCGCGCAGCTCGTGCCTGTCGTCGTAGAGCGTTTCAATGCCCGCGCCGCACAGTTCGGCGAATAGCCGGTCCGCCACCGCTCGACCCTCCGCCTCCCGAGCGAGAGCGACCAACGACACATGGTACGGCGCGACCGTGACCGGCAAGATGAGACCGTTGTCGTCCCGGTGCTCCTCCGCAACGCATGCCAGAAGGCGGCCTAGGCCAATTCCGTAGGAACCCATCCAGATCGGGTGTTCGACGCCATCTTCATCGGCGAAGGTCGATCCGAGCGGCTGCGAGTAGCGGATGCCGAGCTGAAATATGTTCCCGACCTCCACGCCGCGCGCCATGCGCAGATCGCCTCCGCACTGACTGCACGCCGCCCCCTCGAAGGCCGCCGCTACCCGCCCGACCACGGTCGGTTCGTAGTCGCGGTGACAGCAGACGTTGCGAAGGTGATAGTCTGCCTCGTTCGCTCCGAGCAAGAGGTTCGGCGATTCGCTCACCCAAGTGTCCACGACGAATATCGCCGCCTCCGGATCGATTCCCACCGGGGAGGCGAAGCCTGGAACCATGCCGGACGCGGCGATCTCGTCTTCGTGGGCCGGGCGCAGCTGCGTGGCTCCCGCCAGCTTCTGCAGCTGCACAGGATTCACCTCGAGGTCGCCGCGGACGATGGCCGCGACCAGCTTCTCCCCGCCCGCGCCGTCTTCCGCTTCACCGCCGAAGCTCCCGACATAGAAGACCATCTTGGCCGTCTGCTCCGGGGATATCCCGAGAAGCGCCACGAGATCGTCTATGGTGGCGGCGCCGGGCGTGGGCACCCGCTCGAGCGGGGCCGGCTCTCCGCCAGCGGGCTCGATCGCGAAGCCGGCTACCTCGCGGTTGGCCGCGTAACCGCACTGGTCGCAGAGCGCCAGACTGTCTTCTCCAACCGGGGTCACATACATGAACTCGTGGGCGACTTTCCCCCCCATCATCCCCACATCGCTCTGGACCGCGGTCAGAGGCAGGCCGCAGCGGCGTCCGATGCGCTCGTACGCCTCGTAGTGGCGATCGTACTGCACGGCGAGGCCCTCGGCATCGCGGTCAAGAGAGTACGAGTCCTTCATCAGGAACTCGCGCACGCGGATCAAGCCGCCGCGGGCGCGCAGTTCGTCGCGGAACTTCGTCTGAACGTGGTACACGAGGGCGGGCAGCTGGCGGTACGACTGGATCTCCGAGGCCGTATGAAAGGCCACGGCTTCCTCGTGCGTCATGGCCAGCAACATCTCGCGCCCGCGGCGGTCGACGAACCGCGCCATGGTTTCGTCGATCTCGTACCAGCGCCCCGACGCCTGCCACAGCTCCGCCGGGTGCACCACCGGCATCGCCAGCTCCTGTCCGCCGATTCGATCCATCTCCTCGCGGAGAATCTGCTCGATCTTGCGGATCGATCTCCACGCCAGGGGGAGATAGGAGAAGAGGCCTGCCGCCAGCTGCCGAATGTAGCCGGCTCTCAAGAGCAGGACGTGAGACTCTATTTCGGTCTTGCCGGGCGCTTGGCGGAGAGTCGCGCCGAACAGATGCGAGACGCGCTGTCCGACTCGCTCGCCTCGATTCACGCTCCCGCCACCCACGCCGCTCCCACTATCCACGCTGCTCCCACTACTCGGGACCCTTGCACTCGCGGGCCCCGGCTATCTTGGCGAACCTTGTCCGGGCGCGACTCTTACGCACGTTTCCAAAGCCAGCGAAACAGCGCGGCGCAGAAGAGAAGGGCGGCCGTGATCCACACGACTCCCCACATCTCGGTGGAGAGCGGCGTCAACTCTGACAGCATCCTGGCGTCCGAGCGCAACTCGGGACGATCCAGAATGTCGCTCTTGATGTCGAGAACCGCGTACAGGCAGCTGGTAAGGCCCAGCATAGCCAGCACCATCCTGTTCGCCGCCGGCCGCGCGCGCCGGGCAAGGACCAAAAGCAGCGCAGCGAATGCGAGGCCGAAGAAGGTGGCGAATCCCTGCTCCACGAAGAGCAGGGTTATCGTCCCCAGCAGTGCCGCCAGCGCAGCGGAGAACCATGGCGCGCGGGACGGAAATCTCTCGGCGCTCCAGATCATCGCCCCGCCCCAGAGCAGGCTTCCCAAGTAGCCGGCGGAGAGCGACAGGAACGCGTTCCCTCCGGGACACTCGCACCAACCTCCTTCCTCTGGCACTATCGCGATGGCCCGTATCTCGCCCCCCGTGGCGACCGCCGCCAGCCCGTGGCTGATCTCGTGCATGAATACGACGAACAGCTTCACCGGGTACACGAACGGGGTGTTCCAAAGAAGCCAGAGCACCGTGAAGAGCACCGCGAAGATCCCCAAGAAGCGTAGCCGCCGTTTCGACTGGTTCTTCATGCCCTCACACTACACCCTCGGGTAAGAGATTGTGTCGCCCCGCCGGGCGATCCGCGGATCTGGCAACAAGAGGGATATGCCCCTGCGTGGCACGGGGCCTCCTCCTGGCGACGGCGCAGCCATCATGTCCCCCGGACAGGCCGCCGCGCCTCGAAGTTCCCGCCGCCGCGCCCGTCCGCTCGTAGCGGCGCGAGCCTGCCGGCAGGCGCCCAAGCCAGGCTAGACCGCCGCCAGCGCTCCCCCTTCATCCGCCGCCCTGTTCAGCGCGGGGGCCGGCGCAAACCGCTCGCCGTGTCTCTCCTGCAGCTCTATCAGGCGGTCGCGCACCGCTCCAGCGCCACGCCGGTCGGCCCAAGCCAGCATGCCTCCCCTGAATGGAGGGAACCCCGCGCCCATCACCATCGCAAGATCGACATCTCCCGCCCCGCTCGCCACACCGTCCTCCAGCGCATGCATCGCCTCGTTCACCGACGGCAACAGACAACGGTCGACGATATCATCCGGGGCGACACTCCCGGCTGCGGCGGCGCCGAAGGACAGGGACCGCACCGTGTTGCGATCGACTGACGCACCACGCCGCGAGTAGGAGTAGAAACCCCGTTTGTTCTTCTTTCCGAGCCGTCCCTCGGAGGTGAGGATTCCCAACGCCCTGGACGGTCGCATTCGCTCGCCGAACGCCCGGACCATCTCCTGCGCCACATGTTCCACTATGTCGAAACCGACTTCGTCAAGGAGGCGGCAAGGCCCCATCGGCATCCCGAATTCTGTCAGCGCCCCATCGATCTCCGCCACATCCGCGCCATCCTCCAACAGGAAACCCGCCTCGTTCAGATACGGAGCGAGCAGCCGGTTGACGATGAAGCCCGTCCGGTCGGCGACTAACACGGGCGTCTTGCCGAGCCGCTTCGCCAATCTGAACGCAGTCGCGGCAGCTGCAGTGGATGAAGTGTCGGTGCGGATGATCTCTACCAACGGCATCTTGTGAACCGGATTGAAGAAGTGCATCCCGACTACTTGGCCGGGCCGCCCGGAGCCGGCGCTCAACTTGGTGACCGAGAGCGCCGAAGTGTTGGTCGCGAAAACCGCATGTTCGGGCAGCGCCTGCTCGGCCTCCCGAAGCACGACCTTCTTCACCGGCAGCCGCTCGATTATGGCTTCTATGACGAAGTCGACATCCTCGAAGGAGTCGTAGGCGAGAGTTCCCTGGATGAGCGCAGCTTTGCGTCTGGCGGCGGCGGCGGAAAAGATGCCGCGCTTCGCCGCCTGCCGGAGCAAGTCGTTCGCGTGCCGAAGACCGGCATCGAGCGCTCTCGGGTCGATGTCCTTGAGGATCACCGGGATGTCGTGCGCGGCCAGTAGCTCCGCGATCCCGCCGCCCATGACCCCGGCGCCGATCACGGCCACCTTGCCGACCTCCACCGCCTCCCCGGCCACCTCTGCAGGGAGGGCCTTCTTCGCCGCCTGGCCCAGATTGAACACTCGCACGAGGTTCTTGCAGACCGACGTCGCCGCCAGCCGTCCGGCCGCCTCGGCTTCCCGGGCCAGCGCATCCTCGAGAGGCAGCTGGATCGACTCCGCCACGACATCTATGGCCGTCATCGGCGCCGGGTAGTGTCCCCCCGATGTCTCCTCGACCCTGGCGCGGGCCTTGGAGAAAATCAGGTGGCGACCGTACGTCGTGCCCTCCAGCAGTCTGTCCCACAGCGATCTGCGCGGTTCGCCCGGCGTGATTCGCCGGAGCACGATGTCCGCCACGGTGGCAGCGACCGCGGTGCGAAATCCCTCGGCCGGGAGCATACGGTCGAGGAGGCCATAGTCGAGCGCGGTCTTGGCGGAGATGCTCTTTGCGGTAAGTATCATCGACAGGCTCCGCCGCATCCCGATGAGCCTGGGAAGCCGCACGGACCCGCCGAATCCGGGGATCAGACCGAGCCGGACCTCCGGCAAGCCAAGCCGCGTGCGCGGCGAGTCCGACCCGATGCGCCAATCGCAGGCAAGCGCCAGCTCCGCCCCGCCACCGAGACAGATCCCGTCGATCGCCGCGATCGTCGGCACGGCCAGCTGCTCCAGCCGCCGGAAGACTCGCTGTACCTGAGCGCTCTTCTCCCGTCCGTCCTCCGCGTCGTCTACGGCGGCGATCTCCTTGATGTCCGCGCCGACGATGAAGCTGTCGCGTTTAGCGCTCCACAACACCACGGCAACGGGATACCCCGTCGCGATTCGCGATTCGAGTTCGGTCAGACAGTTCTGGAGGGAGTCCAGCGCCGGGGCGCCGAGCACATTCGCCCGCGAGCCGGGCGTGTCGAAAATGAGCCAGACTATGTTGTCGGAATCCACTTCGAGCCTGAACGGGGCAGGCGGCGCTTCTGACATGGCGCTCAACATAACGAGAGGGGGCCCGCCGACATGACTGCGCCAACGGGATTGCCGCCATCCCGCGACCGCATCGCTGTTTCTAGTAGATCGGCCTCAGTTCGGCGTTGTCGCGCTGGAGGCGTAGAGTGTCGGAAGATGATCCATCGACCATCACATTCCAGTAGAGCTCGCCCTCTGGAGTGGTCAACCTGGTGTAGACCCACCAAGGACCGCCCGACACCGTACCGACAGCCACCCCGTCCGCGTTGGTCGTATCGACCATGGTCTGGCGCCCGAGCGCCGCCATGATTTCAGTAGTCGCATCATCGTAACCGGCGAATGCGACCTCTTCCCACGCCTGGATGACGATCCGCATGGAGTCGAGTCGCTCCTGAGTGGATTGCTGCATTTCGTCGAAGGCTCTGAAGGCGGCCTGCCGCCGACGGTTCAGCGACGCTTCCCTTCCTTCCATGGCATCGAATGTCTGGAACAGCCGCCGGTACTCTGCGGCACGCTGGTCCAGGCTCTCCAGGCGCCCGGTTATGCTCCGCATCGAGTCGCGAACGTTGTTCCACGCGGCCTCTGCCGCTCGCCATCCATTCTGCAGCACCCGTACGCTGTCCGCCGCCTGCTCGAGGTCGGCCGGCAGCTGGGGCTCTGGCGTCGCCGTCTGGCCAGCCATCGCCGCGAAGAGAGAGTCGCGGTCGAATGGCAGGAATTCCACCTGCAGATCTTCGACAGGCGCAGCTTCGTCGCCGTCGGCCAGCACTTGCACCGTGATTCCGCCTCCGCAGGCGGCCAGAAGAGGTATGCACACGATCATCGGTACTGCGAGACGCCGCTTCGACATTGACTTACGCTCCAAGTTCGTGATCCTCGCCACCTTACGGCCGGTCGTTGTCGTCCAAGAAGTATTGAATAGGATTCTGCGGGCGACCATTGAGCTTTATCTCGTAATGGAGGTGCGGTCCCGTGGTTCTCCCGTCGTCTCCGACTTCACCGATCACTTCGCCCCGCATGACCTCGTCGCCGACTCGTACGGCGACTCGGCTGAGATGCGCATAGCGGGTCTGATAGCCATCCCCATGCTGCAAATCGATCATGCTCCCGTACGACCCATTGGTCTTTCCCGCGAATGTGACGCGGCCGGCGGCCGTGGCGACGACCAGACTGCCATAATCTGCCGAGATGTCCACGGCGGTGTGCGGCCTGCGATAACCGAGCAGCGGGTGCATTCGATTGTAGCTGAAGCTGGATGACAGCCAGGAGGCCGCACCTACGACCGGCCAGATCGATGGGAGGCTGTGGACCCGGTCCTGTCTGGCCGCGATCGAATCTCCGGCTTCGTCGAGGCTCGCCCCAAGCAGCTCCGCGCGGCGCAGCAGTTCATCGAGGCCCGCGGTCGTGGCGCCCGTCCGCTCGGCAAGCTCCGGGGCCAGATCGAACAGGTCGCCGTCAGCGGATGTCCTGCCACCGGAACCGCCCACGCCTACCGCATACACCTCCTCGCCAATGAGAGGAAGACCGGCGTAGACGCGGAACCGTTGTTCGCGAAGCGCAATCTCGTCCAACTCTCTGCTCAACTGTCCGCGCCGCGCTTCCATGGCTTGGAGGCTGCTGATCAGCTGGCCGTTCTCGGCCCCCTGGCGCTGCAACTCGTTGGCAGAAAAGTGGCGTTGCAGGCCAGTGACGAATACCCCCGTCACCGAACCCAGGACAACCGCCGCAACAGCCGCGATGCCCGCGATCTCGCGGGAGCCGAGTTCGTACGCGCGCGGCACGCCGTTTCGCGGGAGCAGCTGTATTGTCCAGGGTGGAACTTTTTTCATGTCAATCAGTCTCGTATCTTGGCAGCAACTCTTGTCATGGCTATCGTCGAGTGTCGGCCGCGGTACCGTTACGGAGCAGCCAAGCGGCCTCGAGTCGATGGCGGTTCGGGCGCTTCCGAACATCCCGCCACCGCCAGGGCGCCGGCAACTCGCAAGCCGGTGCTCGGCGAATGCGGCCGCGACGACGAGAAGAACCGGCAAACGCGGCCGAGATGCGCAACACTCGTCCGTCGGCAACTCTCATACCGCTGCGGGCCGGACAGCCAGCTGCTGCAAGAGCTAAAAGTCGCGCACCCGCGAACGTCGGCCGCAATACGCCGCAACCAGACGCCAGAGGGCGGTTCCCGCTTGCATGCAACTTGTACAAGTTACCCGAGTTCGGCTACTTGTGTCAATCCGGGCCGCTACTGGTCGCCCGCGAAGCTGTGTCCGCTCCGCGTCCGCAGCTTGCTGGGCCAGCCTACGGTGACAATGCTGTACTGGTTGCAAGCTATTGTTCGACATCGCCGGAGCGCGTCGCTGCTCGACATCGCCGGAGCGTATATTGTCGCGCGGTGGCCGCGCGCATTGACAGCGGGCGTCGCCGACCAAGCCGACTTCGGTTCGATCCGGCACGCACCCCTCGCAAACTTTCTTTGACCGCCTGGAGAGCCAACTTCGAGTGAATTCGACCACGACTACAGTCGCCACCGCCAGCGACACCGCGCTTGTCGCCGCGCTTCGAAAGTTGCGCGGCAGGGCCACCATCGGGGATGTGGTTTCGGCAACGGGACTGCCCCCTTTCGAGACAGAGGCAGCGTTGAAGCGCCTGCTGGAGACGCGCCGGGGACATCTGGAAGTTTCGGATTCCGGCGAACTGCTCTACTCCTTCGATCCCAAGCTCCTGGCACGAGACAGCCAGGACGCCGCGGCACGATTCCGGAAAGCCGCCTGGTCGGCCTTCAAGGCCGCTTTCAAAGTCTGGACCGCGGTGATGCTGGTTGCGTACTTCGTACTCTTCGTGATCATCATCATCGCCATGCTGACGGCGGCCCGCGACCGGAACGGCGGCGGGCGGCGCGGAGGCTTCGACCTCGGCGACATGTTCTTCCTGCACCTGTTGATGGGAGGCAGGGGATGGAACCGGGGCAGCCTCTACTACGGACATCGTCACACACGCCGCCTTCCGAAGGAAGCGCAGCCTCCGTTCTACAAGAAGGTCTTCGCGTTCATCTTCGGTCCCGAGGAAGCCAAACCCACCCGCCTCCAAAAAGACCGTAGCGTCTTGCAGCTTATCCGCGCGCGGAAAGGACTCCTCACGGCCGCCGAACTCGTCGAGCACACCGGCCTCCCCCTGTTGGAGGCCCAGGAGGAGATGGGCCGGCTGATGGGCGCCTACGAGGGCGATCCCCACGTGTCCGACACGGGCGAGGTGGTCTACGCTTTTCCCGGCTTGCTGAAGAGCGCCCATGGAAGAGTGCGAGCGCGCGAGCCGAAGCCTGCCTGGCTTCGTCTGGAGTATCCGAAGCTGCTGACGGGGAACAACAAGAAGTCCAACGCGATAATCGGGACGATGAACGGATTCAACCTGCTCGCGGGGACCGTCTTCGGGATAGCCCCCGCCGTGGAGGTAGCGGCATCGGGGGCGGGCGCGGTCGACCCGCTCTTCTTCTGGGGGCTCGGAATCGTGCCGGTAGTCTACAGCGCATGCTTCTTCGCGATCCCCTTGCTGCGTTCGCCGGGGTTGGCGCACGAGAACGAAAAACGCAGGCAGAGGAATGCGCGACGCGTCATTCTGGAGATCGTCTACCAGAGCAGCGTGGGGAGCGTGCGGTGGATTTCAGCTGACGAAGCCATTCGTAACGCGAGGCGGCGTCTCGGCCTGGAGCGGACGGACGCCGCCGATGCGATGCTCAAGCGGGCGCTGGAGGAGTTGGCGGCGGAGTTCGATGCCGAGGTGAAGAAGGAGGACAGCGGCTTCCACTACAGCTTCCCCGCTATCCGGATAACGTTTGCCGAGGCGGAGTTGATGCGGCGGCAGATGAAGCTGCAGGACCAGAAGCTCGGGGAGATAGTCTACTCCACTGCCGATACGGCGGCCGAAGCTTCGAAGCGAGATCTGAAGGCGTTCGACCGGGAGTTGGCGCGGTCCGGAATCAACCTGTCGCGCTATGTGCCGGCGCCGGGACAGACTGGCTACGAGGAAGACTTTGAAGTTGCCCTGAAGTCGTGACGGCTTCGAGCCGCGGATCCGGCTAGCTTCGGTCGTGGCTCCGGTCGTGGCTCCGGCTAGCTCCGGTCGCCGCTCCGGCTATATCCGGTCGCGTTGGCCGAGGCTACGTCAGATCGGGACGGGGGAAGAGAACGGCGCCCGGCCGCACTGCCTCGAGACGAGAGGCGGCCCGAGCCAGCCCCGCGAAGTTCGGCGGGGGACCGTCGCCTCCCAGACTCCTCCATAGCTCCGCGGCCTTGGACGGCATGAACGGCGCCAGCATCGTCGCCACTGCCGCCAGCGCCGCGGCGAGCTCCGACAGGACGCCGTTCAACTCGGCCGGGCCGCTCCCCCCCTCCCGCTCGGCTCGGGCCAGCGCCCACGGACGCGTCTCGTCGACGAACCCGTTTGCCGCGCGCACTACATCGAAGGCGGCGGCGAGGCCCTTGTGCAGCAGGTAGCCATCCATGGCCTCCCGGTACGCGGCTAGGCCGACCCTTCTCTCCTTCGTCAACTTCCCCTCCGCCATGCCATCCGGCGCGGCGGGGACATTCCCGTCCCGGTACTTGCCGACCATCGAGACGACGCGGTTCAGGAGGTTGCCGAGATCGTTTGCCAGATCGGTGGTGTAGCGCCTCTCGAATTGCTCGACGAAGGCCTCCGGCGAAGCAAAGTCGCGGTCGCCGTCCCAGGGCACCTCCCGCATCAGGAAGTAGCGCAGCTCATCCGGGCCGTGCCGGTCTACAAGTTCGTTCAACCCGAGCTCGGTGCCGGCCGACTTCGAGAGTTTGGCTCCGGCGATCTTGATGAAGCCGTGCGCCCAGACGCTCTTCGCCGGCTCGATGCCGGCGGCCAGCAGCATTGCCGGCCAGTAGACGCAGTGGAAGCGGGTGATGTCCTTGCCGATGATGTGGAGATCGGCAGGCCACAGCCTCGGGAAGCTCTCGCCATCGGGGTATCCGGCCGCGGTGATGTAGTTCGACAGCGCGTCGAACCAGACGTAGACCGTGTGCTCCTCGTAGCCGGGGAAGGGGATGCCCCAGCGGGTGCGAGCGCGGGAAGCGGAGATGTCCTCGAGCCCGGCCTCCAACAGCCGCGTGATCTCGTTCCGCCGCGTGGAGGGGCGCACGAAGGCCGGGTCGCCGCGGACTCGGGCTAGCAGAGCGTCCCGGTACCTCGATAGCTGGAAGAACCAGTTCTCCTCCTCTGTCCAATCGACCTCGCGATTGGGGTGGAGGAGGCAGCGACCTTCCTCCAGCTCCTCTTCCTTCTTGAAAGCTTCGCAACCCGCGCAGTAGTAGCCTTCGTACTTGGCTCTGCGGAAGTCTCCCCCGGCGCCGATCCGCTCCATGAGCGCCTTGACCCCCCTGTGGTGGCGCTCCTCCGAAGTGCGAATGAAGTCGTCGTTCGACACCCCGAGGCGGCCCCAGATTTCCCGAAACGACTCGGCGATACGGTCGACCCACGCCGACGGCGGCACGCCGTTACGCTCGGCTTCCATCTGGACCTTTTGGCCGTGCTCATCCATGCCTATCACAAAATGGACATCGTCGCCGCAGGCGCGCCGGTACCGGGCGATGACATCGGCCCCGATCTTCTCGATCGCGTGGCCGATGTGCGGATCGCCGTTGGAGTAGTCGATCGCGGTGGTCAGATAGAAGCTGGGCACGCGGGACCTACCTGCGCTGGCTCGCCGAGCGGCGGGCGGCGCGAGTCTCGGTGCGGAACTGGTCCAGCGGAATGGTGCGAATCTCTCCGTCGCGGCTCTTCAGGGAAATCGTGTCGTGGAAGAGGTCCCAACCCTTTACCCGTTCGTTCCCCTGCTCCGTCTTCACGCGCTGGCCGATGCCGGGAAAGCGCCTCTTGGCCTGCTTGTACATCGCCTGCTCGTAGCGGAGGCAGTTCATGAGGCGTCCGCACGCGCCGGAAATCTGCTCGGCATTGAGCGACAGACCCTGATCCTTGGCGAGCTGAAGGACTACCGGCTCGATGGAGGGGAGCCACGAACGGCAACACAGTTCGCGACGGCATCGACCGATCGCCCCGATCCGGCGCGCCTCATCGCGAACGCTTATCTGCCGGAGCTCGACCCGGGTGCGGAACGTGCGCGCCATGTGCCGAACCAGCTTGCGAAAGTCGACTCGTTTCTTGGCCGTAAAGTAGACGATCAGCCTGTTCCGGTCCCACTGCCACTCCGCCTCGCTCACCTTCATCCGAAGCCGGTTCTCGGAGACGAGCCGGCGCGTCCGTCTGCGAACTTCGTCCTCCTCGCCGCGGAGTTCGAGAAGGCGAAGCACATCGGATGGGGCGGCGCGGCGGATCACCCGGCGCGACGGCGCCGGGACGGTGCGGCTATTCGTCTTGTCGCAGCCTCCCCCGCAGGCGATGTCTCTCGCGTTCGCGACTCGCTTGACCCAGCCGACATCGCGCCCCCGGCCGACTTCCACGACGACGTACTCCCGCTCCGCTAGGCGCGGGCTCTCGGAGCTAGCGAAGAAGTCGGTGCGCAGGCCCTTGAACTGCACCTCCAGAATCTGGCCCCCTCCGCTGGCGGGCTTCGGGCTTGCCGCCTTCGGCCTGGGGGCCGCCTTCGGCCCGCGAGTCGCTCGATGCTTCCGGGCCGCTTTTCCGGCACGAGCGGATCGCGGCTGGCCAGTCGGCTCGATGGGCCGCGGGCGGCGCGCGGGCGGCGCAGCGGGGGGCGGCGCGGCAGGCGGGGTGGCGGGGGCGCGAGCAGGCCGGACCGGCGTGGGGCGCTTGCCCGGGCTCACCTCTCCTCCCACACGCCGAGCGCGTAGTACTTCGCTCGGCGCGACTCGACTATCGCGCCGGGCTCCGTGCCGCGCAGCTCGCGCAGGTGCCGCTTGACGGCATCCGCCAGGAGCTGCGCGGCGGCGGCCCGGTCGGTGTGAGCGCCGCCCGCCGGCTCCCGTACGACTTCGTCCACGACACCGAGGTCGTTCAGGTCGCGCGCAGTCAGCTTGAGAGCCTCGGCCGCCGCCTCCGCCGACTTGCGGCTCCGCCACAGAATGGCCGCGCACCCCTCCGGCGAGATCACGGAGTAGATCGCATTCTCCATCATCAGCACGCGATCCGCGACGCCTATCCCGAGGGCGCCCCCCGATCCTCCCTCGCCGATGACGCAGCTTACGATGGGCACGCCCAGCCCGGCCATCGCGAGGAGATTGGCGGCGATCGCCTCGCCTTGCCCCCGCTCTTCGGCTCCAATGCCGGGATACGCCCCCTGCGTGTCGATGAAGGTCACGACCGGACGCCCGAACTTCTCGGCGAGTTTCATCAGCCGCTTCGCCTTGCGGTACCCTTCCGGGTGCGGAAGTCCGAAGTTGTAGCGGACGTTCTCCTTCATGTTTCGACCCTTCCGCTGGCCAATCGCCATGACGGACGCGCCCTCCACCTTCAGCCAGCCGCCTACGATGGCAGGGTCGTCGCGGAAGGCACGATCGCCCTTCAACTCGAAGAAGTCGGCGCCCAAAGCTTCTATGTAGTCTTGCACGACCGGACGATCCTGGTTGCGGGCGAGCTGAACCCGGTCGTAACGCGACAGCTTGGCCATGGCCTCGTCCTGCGCCGCAGCGAGCTGAGCCTCCAGCGACTCGAGTCCGGCGCTAGCGTCGATGCCGCGCTCCCGGGCCTTGGCTCTCAGCTCATCGACACTGCGACGGAGTTCCGCAATATGATCTTGTTCTACCGACATGCGCTAACCGGCTTTCGCCCGGTCCCGTGGCACACTTTCACGGTCCCGAAACATTTCGAGTGTCCGCGCCCCTATCGAGAAGCGCCGGCGCGTGGTCCGTCCCCTGCTCCCGGCACGTGGCGCATCTTCAGCCGTTCGCAGCCCCTCGAAGCTACTTGGGGCGTTCCCAAGTTACCATGTTGCCCAGGACCGTACGCAGATCGCCCATGAGCTCCCCGGTCGGGGCCACCCGCAACGTCTTCGAGCGAAACCGGCCCCGGAGCGGTCCCGCCCGCTTCGCTCCCCTACTCTCGTCCATCGGCTTCCACTCCAGGTAGACGGGGACATCGCCGCGGGACTTCTCCAGCAGCTTGCGAGCCTTCTCGAACGCTCCCGGCCCGACTTCGGCGCCTTCGTGCAGGTTGATCACGACGACGGACTGGCCGGGCAACTTGACATCCGCCATCAGCTGCACGGAGTCGATGAAGATCGGCGGATCGTCGTCATCCCGCGAGTTGCTGGAGACAGTGCCCTCTATCATGACGGGCCGGTCGCCTTCCAGCAGATACCGGTTCTGCGCCCAGGTATCGCCGAACGCGAGAGCGGTCGAGGTCCCCTTGAAGTCTTCGATCGTGATCCGCCCCCACTCGCGCCCATCCTTGCGAGCCGTCCGGACCGACAGCTCGGTGACCACACAGGGAATTTCGACGGTTCGGCCTCTGTGCTTCCGCAGAGTCGCGGTCGTCGCGTAGCGCGCGAAGTGCTCGACGAGGTCGCGGTAGCGCTCCAGCGGATGCCCCGAGATGTAGAACCCCAGCCGGTCCTTCTCCTCCCGAAGACGGCGGCGCTCGCCCCAGGGCGCGACGACCGGGAGCGCGGGGGACTGCTCCGACCGGGCGGTACCCGTCTCTCCGAACATGTTGGCTTGGCCGTTTTGAGCGTCCCGCAGCAGCAGCTGCGCCTCGCGCAACTTCGACTCCACCGATGCGCTGAGCGCCGCCCTGTCTCCCATGTCGTCCAGAGCGCCCGCTCCGATCAACGCCTGGATAACGCTGGAGTTGTTGAGACGAAGGTCTATCCGCATCAGGAAGTCGAGGAAGTTCTCGAACGGGGCCTCCCGGCGCGCCTCCAGAATGGAGCTGATCGCCCCGTGCCCCGCTCCCTTGACGGCGCCCAGTCCGAAGCGAATCCGCGCGCTGTCTTCGGGATTGCCGACCACGGTGAAGCGATAGCCGGACTCCGCCACCGAGGGGGGAAGCACGCTAATGCCGAGCGCCCGAGCCGCTCCGATGTAGGAAACGATCGCGTCGGTGCTGCCGATTTCCGCCGAGAGGAGGCCGGCCAGGAACTCGGCCGGGTAGTGCGCCTTCAGCCACGCGGTCCGGTACGAGAGGAGCGCATAGGCGACGCTGTGGGCCTTGTTGAATCCGTAGCGCCCGAAGGTGCGAATCAGCTCGGCGATCTCCTTGGCCTTGCTCGCGGGAATCCCGCGTCCGACGGCGCGCTTGACGAAGTCCGCAAGGACCTTGCCCGTCAGTTTGGCGTCCTTCTTCCCGACGGCCTTCCTCAGAAGGTCGGCTTCGCCGAGCGAAAAGCCGGCCAGCAGATTGGCGGTGCGTATCACCTGCTCCTGGTAGGTGATGACTCCGTAGGTTGGCGCGAGAACCTCCTCCAAGTCCTCGTGGGGATACTCCACCGGCTCCAGTCCCCGCTTGCGGCGGATATAGACATCCGACATCCCCGAATCGAGCGGGCCTGGGCGGATCAGCGCGTTGACCGCGACGAGGTCATCGAACCGGTCGCAGCGCATGGCGCGCAGCTTGTCGGTGGCCAGGCTGGACTCGAACTGGAAGACGCCGCTCGTTTCCCCCTTTGCAAGCATGGCGTACACACGGGGATCGTCGAGGCCGACCGCGTCCCAATCGACCTTGGTGTCGTGGCGCTGCTCCACGTTTTGAATCGCATCCGAGATGACGGTCAGAGTGCGCAGGCCGAGGAAGTCCATCTTGAGCAGGCCGGCTTCCTCGAGCGCGTTCATGTCGAACTGCGTGATGATGTTCTCGGCGCCGCTCTTGTTGTCCGAGCAGACCGGCACGTAGTCGTCCAGCGGACCCGGGGCGATAACGATCCCGGCGGCGTGCACGGAGCTGTGGCGGGACAGCCCCTCGATCCGTTCGGCGTAGTCGAGCAGCTTCGTGGTCTGCGGGTCTTTGCGATCCAGCTCCCGCAGCTCGCCCACCTGCTTGCGCGCCTTCGCCACGGTCAGCGAGAAGCCCGGCGTCGAGGGGACCAGCTTCGCCAGCCGGTCCGTATCGGAAGCGGCGAAGCCGAGCACGCGGCCCACATCCCGGATCACGGCCCGCGCCTTCATCGTCCCGAAAGTGATTATCTGGCCAACCGACTCGTGGCCGTACCGCTCGCGCACATAGTCGATGATCTCGCCGCGCCGCTCGTAGCAGAAGTCGATGTCGATGTCCGGCATCGAGACGCGCTCCGGGTTCAGGAAGCGCTCGAAGAGGAGACCGAACTTCAGCGGATCGACATCGGTGATCCGGAGGGCGTAGCAGATTATCGAACCGGCCGCCGATCCTCGTCCCGGTCCGACCGGGATGTCCCGTTTTCGGGCCCCTGCGATGAAATCCCACACTATGAGCAGGTAGCCGGCGTAGCCCGTGCGCTCGATCACCTCTAGTTCGTAGCGCAGGCGCTCCTTGACCGGCTCCGGCAGCGGGTCCCCGTATCTGTCCTTGGCTCCCTCCTCCGCTTTGTGGCGCAACATCTCCATGCGCCTCGAGTAGATGCTCGGGAGCGGGAAGTCCGGGAGCTGGTACTGCTTCTTCCGGGACTGCTTCTCGAAGACATCTTCGCAGCGCTCGGCGATCTTCACGGTCTCCGAGAGCAGATCCGGCCACCCCGGGAAGCTCTCCGCCATCTCCTCGGCCGTCTTGAAGTAGCTCTCTTCGCCGTGGAAGCGGAGACGGTCGGGGTCGTCCTTGTCCTTGCCGGTTCCGATGCAGAGGAGGGTGTCGTGCATGTCCGCATCTTCGCGCCGCATGTAGTGGGCGTCGTTCGTCGCCACCAGCGGGAGTCCCAGCTCCTCGGAGATCTCGATGATCCCCTTGTTCACCTGCTCCTGCTGGGGAATGCCGTGGTTCTGCAGCTCGAGCCAGTACCGGTCCTTGAATACGCGCGCGTGCCACTCCGCGGCACGCTTGGCGTCGTCGTACCGCCCGTTGTCGAGGAGGTAGCTGGCCACCTCCCCCGCGAGGCAGGCCGAGAGGCAGATGAGACCTTCGGAGTGCTCCTCCATGACCGCGCGGTCGATTCTAGGCCGTCGGTAGAAGCCCTCCGTGTAGCCGATCGAGGAGAGCTTCGCGAGGTTCGAGTAGCCCTTCCGGTTCTGGGCTAGAAGGACGAGGTGCGCGTAGTTGGCCGGCTTGCCCTTGCCTGCCGGGGCGCCCGGTTCGGGTTTCCGGGAACGCCTGTCGCCGAAAGCCACGTACGCCTCGCAGCCAATGATCGGCCGGATATTCTTCTTGCGGGCTTCCCGCTGGAATTCCCACGCTCCGAAGAGGTTGCCATGATCCGTGAGCGCGAGGGCGGGCATGCCGAGTTCGGCTGCGCGGCCGACCAGATCGCCGATCCGGTTCGCGCCGTCGAGCAGCGAGTACTCGCTGTGGGTGTGGAGGTGAACGAACCCCAATTTCTTCCTCAGCTGCGGTGCCGGGCCGGGCCCGCCAGGGAGGGCGTGGCGCGGCGGTTTGCGAGTATTGCTACTGCTATCCCGCCGGCACGCAGCGGAACGACCTGAGTATTTCCTGAAGCTGGAGCATGTACTGGTACTTGGGCTCGTTCGGCGCGTAGAGCCAGGCATCGATGAAGTAGGTGCGGGCGGGACAGTCTACCAGCCAGACGATGAATGGGCCGGCGGCCGGAAAACCGCCGCGCTCGTCCTGCCACACGCCCGTAACTTCAAGCGCTGCACTACCTTCCCAGAGAAATTCGGTAACGCTCGAGCGACTATCGTCGATCCGCTGGGCCACGTTGTAGTGAATCGAGTCGATCGCCGCCCGCCAGCCGAACGCGAGATCGCTGGTGAGCGAGTCGACGTCGGAACGCCAAGCCACCAGGACGGAGCGAATGAGGTTGCTCGGGTCCGGGTTGTCGTTGCGGAGAATCACGAGGCTGTCCCCGCCACCCGTGCCGCGCGCCACGCGGTCGTACACCTGCGGAACTTCAAGCGAGAAGCCGAAGCGGCGGCCCAGGCTGGCGGCCAGGGCCGTATCGGGCGGCGTGGCGAACATCCGTCGCTGTACGGCGTTGCGGTAGTTAGCGTCAACCGCGTTCAGCACCGACGGCAGCGCGTCGATCCACGACTCCGCCTCCGCGCCCTGCCTGAGAAGGGTGGCCGTCACGGTCTGGCCCAGAGCCCAGACATCCCGAGCTTGAAAGACCCGGCCGGGCTGCAAACTGGGCAGATCGTAGCCCGCTGTCGCGGCCACTTGCATCATCACCGGGTCATCGGCGGCGCCCATGACCAGCACGTTGCGAAAGAGAACTAGGTCGACGGCGCTGGGATCGGAGGGGTCGACCGCCGAAACTTGGTACATCTTCTCTTCGCGCGTCGTGAATACGGTGGGTTCGAGAACGGCGCGAGTCTCCTCGGCCACCTGCTGCCAGAACGAGTCCGGGGCGAGGAGGATGAGGCTGTTCGCTTCCCCGAAGGCCTGGGGGCGGCTGCACGCCGAGAGTGTCAGCAGGATCCCCAGTGGAAGTATCGCCAAGCGTCCCATGGGGCGAGCTGCGGCGGTCCCCGGGCGACGGAGCGCGGCGCCTCCAGGGCGGCGCGACGCCAGTATCCACGGGAGCGTTGCACGGGGAGTGGAAGGAATGCGCCTCATCGGATGCAAGTTAGACTTGCTTGGCTTGGTCCGCTAGCTGGAGCACTCCCCTGCCGTGCCCATCCGGCTGCGTAGTCGGTCCCCGGCCGACTGCGCCCCGATTGCCCCCGGGCCCGTCGAGCCTGCCTGCCGCGCCCCTGCTCTGCGCACCCCTTCGCCCCCGTGTCGCTGCCTTGCCTCCGGATCGGTTCCTTGGCGCGGACAAGCGCCGAGCTATCTCCCGGTGGTTGGGAGGCGTGGCCCCGTGTTAGCTTCTGGCCGTGGGCATCGACGGCTCCTCCTCACCGAATAGTTCAGGCTTGCTCGCCGCGCGGGAAGGTCTGGCTTGCTGACTAGGCGTCAACTACTCGCGGCATGGTCGCGGTCGGCAGCGCTATGTGCGCTTGCGCCACTGTCGTTTGGACAGTTCGGTCCGGCGGCTTGGGCGGGAGGATGCCGAATCCGTTCCCGGATGCCCGGCTGCCTTGGAAGCGCGGATCGCTACCCCTTCGGACTTGGCGTGGCTTCGGGCGACCCCGCGCCCGGCGGCGTCGTGCTGTGGACGCGCCTGCTCGGCCTCTCGGACGAGCCGGAGACGGCGCTTCCGGTGGATTGGGAGATAGCGGCGGACGACGGCTTCCGCTCGATCGTCGGACGGGGGCAAGCGGTGGCGCTCGCCCAGCTCGGCCACTCCGTTCATGTGGAGGCGGACGGCCTCGAAGCTGGCCGCGACTACTGGTACCGCTTCCATGCCGCCGGTGCCACGAGTCCGGTCGGCCGCGCGCGCACTGCGCCCGCCGGGGGAAGCGCAACTCCTCGCTTCGTATTCGCCTTCGTATCGTGCCAGCACTACGAGCAGGGGCTGTACACCGGCTATCGGCACTTGGCAGACGAGTCGCCGGACGTCGTCGTCCATCTCGGAGACTACATTTACGAGGGTCCCCCCGGCGGGCGCGCCGGCCTCGTCCGCCGGCACGACACGGCGGAGGCGCGGACGCTCGCCGGCTACCGGGCACGGTACGAGTTGTACAAGAGCGACCCGAATCTGCAGGCGGCCCACGCGGCCAGCCCGTGGGTCTTCACGCCCGACGACCACGAAGTCGACAACGACTGGGCGAGCGACCACAACACCGAGGGGATGGCGCTGGCCGCATTCCTGGAGCGCCGGACGGCAGCGTTTCAGGCCATGTACGAGCACATGCCGCTGCGCCGAAGCGCCCTGCCGGCCAACGCCGGCTCGCAACTCTACCGCCGGCTCGACTTCGGGTCGCTCTTGCGGCTGCACGTGCTGGACACCCGCCAGTACCGCACGCTTCAGCCGTGCGGCGGACGCCGGGCGCTCCCGTGCGACGGACGCTTCGAAGAGGGAGCGACCATCCTCGGGAGGGAGCAAGCGGCGTGGCTGCTCGACGGCCTCGACCGGTCGGCCGCCCGCTACAACGTCGTGGCCAATCAGGTCTTCATGGCCAGACTGCTGGAAGGCGAAGAGGAGCTGACGCTTCCAATGGACAAGTGGGACGGCTACCCTGCCGACCGGCAGCGGCTCATGTCCTTCCTGCACGAGCGCCAGCCGTCCAACCCCGTCGTTCTGACCGGCGACCTCCACACGAACTGGGTGGCCGACCTCAAGCTGGACTTCGAAGACGCCCGCTCGCCCGTTGTCGGGACCGAGCTCGTCGGCACCTCGATCAGCTCCGGCGGCGACGGCGCGGACATGTTTCCACAGGGAGAGAACGCCCGCGCCCTGAACCCGCACATCAAATTCTTCAACGCCCAACGCGGCTACGTGAGGTGCGGCGTGACGCCGGCTCGCCTGCAGGCCGACTTCCGGATCATGCCCTACGTGACCCGGCCAGGAGCTCCGATCGAAACGCGCGCGAGCTATGTGATCGAGGACGGTATCCCCGGCGCTCGCGAAGTCTGACCGGGCGGCGCGGCGGCGTGTCTATTGTATTGTGCGGCTTTGCCGCATTGCGTGACCTTGAACGACCTATGCCGCATCCATTAGGATGTGGAGATCGTTTCCAGCGGCTTGCCCCCATCCCAGCGCCATGCGACCGCTCGGATCCGGGAGCGGGCACTGCCCTGCGCCGCTGTCTTTTCCCTCCGGGGCCCGTAGCTCAGCTTGGTTAGAGCGCACGCCTGATAAGCGTGAGGTCGGTGGTTCAAATCCACCCGGGCCCATACCGCCGCCAGTATCAAGCTTCTACATCATCAAAGAGGCGTCTAAAGCTGTTATCAACCTGTCAGGAGGACTGAGGGATGGTCAGACTCTGGATCGAGATTGACGATGACATCTACCGGCACTTGTTGGCGGAGAGCCTGGCCGACGAACCGGGAGTTGCAACCCTGCGCAGGCTGCTCGGCCTGGATGACCCACCCCCTCCCCATCCGCACGACCGAAACGAACGGCTCCTGCGGTTCGTGGCCGAGAATCCCCGATCCGGATCTGCTGTGTGGATGTACCTGCATCTACTAAGCTTCCTTTACAAGGAGAACACTGACTTTGCCGCGAAGGTATTGAAACTGCGTTCACCAGGGCGGCGACTTTACTTCGCAGAGAGCAGCGAGGAGATACGGCGTAGCGGAAAAAGTTCGGCGCCTAGGAGGATCTCCGACGCGCCGCTATGGGCGATGACAAATGCGAGCAACGATCACAAACGGGATATCTTACATCAAGTGCTTTCCGCCCTGGGATACAGCGCACCAGCTATCAGGAGAGCGGTGGATTGGCTGCCACGGAGTCGTCGGCCTCAGGAGTACTGAACCAGTACTGGAGTGGCGGGCTACGACCCCGTCGATAGCCGGAGCACGAAGAAGCCCTCGTCCTCGCTGGTGACAGGCAGCGCCCCGCTGTCGAAGAACGGGTAGCTCGACCAGGCGCCCTTGAACGCATCGTCGTCGGTAGCGGGAACCGTGTCGAAGTAGCCGACTTCGACCGGCTGAACCGGATCCGAGATGTCCAGCACCCGAACTCCGAAGTTGTAGTTCGATTGGTACAGGACATCGCCGCGCACCCAGAGGTTGTGGTCGGTGGCGCCGGTGGGTCCCATGTGCGTGTGAGCCAGCACGGGATCGTCGAGGTCGGAGAGATCCCAGATGAATAGCCGGGTCTGCTCCGAGAGGTTGAACCGTTCGTCCAGCTCGTCGTTCTGGTAGAAGTAGCGCTGGTCCTTGCCGAAGACTCCCTGGTGGACATAGCCGTAGCGTGGATACCCTGCCGTGCTGATGGTGACGGGGTCGGCCTTGTCCGTGACATCCACGATGACGATCCGGTTTTCGTTCGAACCCACGCAGAGCTCGCGGCCGGCATAGTCGGCGTCCGGACCGCGATAGACTACGCACTGCACATCGTGCGTGTAGCCGCCGCCCGCGATGCCGGTGCCGTCCACGGCGTAACACCCGGCAAAGACCGGGGTTAGGGGTTCGGAAAGGTCGGCCATGTGCAATCCGCCGCCGCAGGTCTCGCCCGAGCCGGAGCTGCCGACGGCGTAGGCGAAGCCGGTCTCCTCGTTGATCGCGATGTTGTGCGCGCTCCCCAACCGGGTGTAGCGCCCGTCCGCTTCCAGCTCCGTAAAGTCCGCTAGGCCGCGCAGCCGCGTGAGGTCGAGGACCTGGATGCCGTGCCCGGGCGACCTGTCGGCGACCACATAGGCATGGTTCGAGTAGACTTTGACATCGCGCCACTTGCTTGCGGTACCATCCGGCGCGGGAAGGAACGCGGCTGCGCGGGGCGCGAAGATGTCGGAAACGTCGACGATGGCCAAACCGTCGGCGCGGGCCGCCAGCACATAGTCCTTGCCGGTCTGCGGATCGGTCCAGCCCCACATGTCGGTAGCGATGGCAGTGTCGGCGCCCGGGCGCATCTCTTGCAGGGTCAGCCGGCTAACGAGATCGATGCGATCGCACGGAAAGACATCCGCATAACCCGCATTACAGACCGCTAGCAGCTGGGGCGGCGGTTCTGTGACGACGGGGGGGCCGGTGACGCTGTCGCCACACGCGCTCGCGACGACTCCATACGCACCCAAGAAAAGAAGACGCGCGCGGAAGCGGAAGGCCATCCGGAGCGATGGCTCGCGGGGACGCGGGGACGAGCGACTGTTCAATCGCGGCGGCGCGGGGACGCGAGACGGCCAGCGCGGTGCAGCATGGGAAACAGTCGGCGCCTGGAGCGGCGCAGCATGCGGAACGGTCGGCGGCCGGAGCGGTGCAACATGCGAAACGGTCGGTCCCCGAAGCTCCAGATGGAAGTTGCAGCGGCCTTCCGCCCGAGACCATCCATCGGCAGCTTGCTTATCGCATACGGCTTCGCGCACCTTGAATATCGACTCCTTCGAAGCACGTTTCGGCAAAGTTCGGGTTCACGGAAGCTACGCGCCCGCCCGCCGGGGCGAGCTCGGCAATCCCGTGTTCCCGGCCCCCTTTCCGGCGAGGTCAAGATATGTACCGAGACGAGAGAATGTCACTTGCGACAATGACGCCCGGCGCCTTCCGCCGGCTTGAGCGGGCGGCAACCGTCGCGGGCGGGCGGGTGACGGCAACCGTCACGGCGGCGCGGACAGCCGCGACCATCACGGTGGCGGCGATCGCGATGGTGGCGGCTGCGGGGTGCGCTCGCTCCGACAGCGATGGCTCTTACGGCGGAGAAGCGGCCAGTTCCGTAACCGTGTTCGAAGGCGCTCGGATTATCACCGGCGGGGGAGCAGTCATCGAGGCCGGGGTCTTCGTGGTCGAAGATGGACGCTTCGCCGCTGTCGGAGCGAGCGGCGACATCGCGATTCCGAGCGGGGCCGCCAGGGTCGACCTGACCGGCAAGTCCGTCATGCCGGCGATCGTCAACGCGCACATCCACCTCGCCACCGGCCAGGATGCGCGGACGGAGCAGCTTCTGCACTTGGCCTACTACGGAACGGGAGCCGCGGTCAGCCTCGGCACGGACAGCGGGACCTTCGCCTTCGAAGTGCGCGACAACTCCGTCCCTGGCGGCGCCCGCTCGAAGACGGCCGGGCGCGGCATCACGATGCCCGAGCCAGGCCGCTCCGAAGTCCCTTACTGGATCGAGACCGAGGAAGCGGCGCGAGAGGCCGTCCGGGAGCTGGCAGCGCAGGGAGCCGACATCGTCAAGATCTGGGTGGACGACCGCGGGGGCCGCTACGAGAAACTCTCGCCGGAGCTATACGCCGCGGTTATAGACGAGGCCCACCGTCACGACCTCAAGGTGACTGCGCACGTCTTCTATCTCGAAGACGCGAAAGGGCTGCTCCTGGCCGGCGTCGATGCCTTCGCCCACGGCGTGCGCGACCTGGACGCCGATGAAGAACTCATGCAGCTGTGGCAGAGCAACTCCCATGTCGTGCTCGTCCCCAATCTGCCCGGTCCCGGCGTGCGTCTGGACCTGGCTTGGCTGAGCGGCACCGTGCCGGCGGACCAGCTTCAGGAGATGCAGGAGGCGTCGGCGGACAATCCGGCGGCGCAGGAATCCTTCGGCATTCAGGCGCGCAACTTGGCGCGCTTCCGGGATGCCGGCGTCAAGATCGCCTTCGGCACCGACGGCAGCGCGGCTTGGACCGCGCACCAGGAAATGGAGGACATGGTGCGGGCCGGGATGACGCCCGCGGAAGTCATCACCGCCGCGACCAGAACATCCGCCGAGCTAATGGAGTGGAGCGAGGTCGGGGAGATCGCCGTTGGCAAGAGCGCCGACTTCATAGCGCTGGACGCGAATCCCCTCGAGGACATCGCGCACACCAGAAGGATCTACGCCGTCTACCTGCGGGGCGAGCAAGTCGACCGGGAGGCGATCGGCGCCCGCCTGCTCGGCGCCCGACCACGGTGACCGGCCGGCTTTGCCAGTTTGGCCGCGAAGATCAGGGTGATCAAACCCCGCCGCTCCGCGGGCAAGCTATCGCACGTTGCAGTGGCGGACCCGGTCACCGGTCACCGGCCGCCGCAATAGGCAGGGGCAGCCGCCTCCGCTCCGCGGGCAGGCTATCGCACGTCGCAGCGGTCGGGCACGTTGCGCCGCGGCGTGTCGCGGCGACGGACCGGATCGCTGGTTCGCGGCTCCCGTCTCCTTAGGACTCCTCTTCCGAGACCACCCTCGGATCCTCATCGTCGTGCGTTCCGAAACGCTCGAACCAGCTTCGCAGATACAGCTGCGTGCGCAGGAAGTTGGATGGCGTGCGGCTCGTGCCGTGCCATTCGTTGCGGAACCGGATCATCGCCGTCGGAACGCGCTCCATCTTGAGCGCCTGGTAGTATTCCTCGGTCTGGGGCATCGGCGTCCGCAGGTCCATCTCCCCCGTCATCAGCATCGTCGGCGTCTCGACATTGCCCACGTACATCAGCGGAGACCGCCGCAGGTGCTCCGATGGGTCATCCCACGGGAACGACTCGAAGTTTCGGTACCAGCCCGGCCCGTCGGTCGTCCCCACGAAGGAGAGCCAGTTCGTGACAGGGCAGTTCGCCGAGGCCGCGCGAAACCGGGTGGTGTGACCGACCACCCACGAGGTTAGCACCCCGCCTCCGGAGCAGCCGTAGACGAACATGTTGTCCTCGTCGATGTATCCCCGGCCGATGACCTCGTCCACGCCCGCCATGAGGTCGTCGAAGTCCTTGGATGGATACGCGTTCTTGATGGCGTTTCCGAAGTCCGTGCCGTATCCCGAGCTGCCGCGAGGGTTGGTGTAGAGGACGACATATCCGTTCGCCGCGTGCTCCTGCCACCCGAAGTTGAATCCGACGTTGTACATGCCGTGCGGCCCGCCATGAATCGACAGCATGAGCGGGTACTTCCTCGACGGGTCGAAGTCCGGCGGCTTCACGATCCAGCCCTGGATGTCCCAGTCGTCGACCGACTTGTACCAGACCTCTTCGACTTCGCCGAGCGCGACCCCTTCGAGAACATCGGCATTCACGCTCGTCAGCTGGCGCAGCCCGGCGGCATCCGCGAGATCGAACGCGACCACATCGGCCGGAGAGTGGGCGGCAGTTCGCGTCCCTACCGCCTTGCCCGCCTTCGTGTAGGAGTCGAGGCTCAGGAGGTGATTGCCCGAGGTGACCTCTCTCACGCCCCCGCGTACCGAGGCGAAGTGCAGGTTGCGCGTGCCTTCGCGGCTAACGTTGAAGTAGACGCCGCTGCCATCGGGCGCCCACATGAGCCGCGGGTTTCCGCGAAGCCCGCGGTCGAAGTCGCCCGAGATCTGCCGCACCCCCGAGCCATCCCGGTTCATGACGTAGATGTGCGAGTTGCGATAGGTGTCGTCGTTCCAGTCCTGGCCCGAGTACGCGATCAGCTCGCCTCCCGGAGAGGGGTATGCGCCCCCATCCGGCCCGTGGCGCGTCGTCAGTTGACGAATCGAACCCGAGCCCACGTCCACCGCGTATATCTCGGACTCGCGCCAGTTGTACTCGCTGTCCTCTTCGCGAAGAGACGTGAAGTAGATCTCCGCCCCATCGGGACTCCACTCCGGGCCTCTGTGGTTCCACGAACCGTTCGTGAGCTGGCGGGGCGTGCCTCCGTCGGCCGGGACGACGAAGATGTGGCTGTGGCCCTGGTCGGAATATCCGCGCCGGTCCTGCCGATAGTCCATCCGGGTGACGATCTTCGGCGCCTGCGTCCACTTCGCCCCCGCAGGGCGGGCCGGCATGTCGATCGGCCACTTCTCGGCGTCCTCCACCAGCATGGAGAAGGCTATCTGCGTCCCATCGGGAGACCAACGGAGACTGCCCGGGGAGTGCTCCAACCGGGTTATCTGCGTCGTCGCCCCCTCGGCGTCCATCCACCGCACGAATATCTGCGATCCGCTAGGCTCTCCAGATGCCGTGAAGGCGATGCGGGCGCCGTCAGGCGACCATGACGCGCTGGAGCCGTCAAGCAGTTCGCGCTTGCGGGTACCGTCCGAGTTCATGATCCAGAGCGTCGACTCCCAACGGTCGTTGACTCTGTCGATCCAGCCACGGGTATAGACTATCTGACGCCCGTCAGGCGAAATCTGGGGATTCGACACGCGTTCCCAGTCCAGGTACCGCTCTAGCGACAGGGTATTGACATGATCGCCGTTCTGGCCGCCGAGCGGAGCAGCCGTCACGAGGATGGCGAAGAGGGTCGGCAGCAGAGCCGCCGCAGGTGATCGGGTGGCGTTGCTTGGACCGTGGCTGGCGTAGCGCATAGGATTCCTCCAGGAATATCGTGTAGAAGCCACCTAACCTTACAAGAAAAATCTGGTTGGCGCGATAGCTGGCGGAAGCGCGGTTCGAGAAGGGACGCCGGGAGTCCTTGATAAATGGGTGCGCGTGGGCGTCTATTTCATGCTGTTGGAGCTTTGTCGAGAGATCGGGCAAATCCGCTCCTGGCGGCAAGCTGGCGGGCGTACCCCCCCTGCACGGCGAGTGCGCGGCAAGACTTGAAGTCGGAGTGATCAAGAAAATATGAAGAAGAGGAGAGCGACATGAAGCGACGGCTTCTGGTGGCGTTGGCGGCCCTATCGATTCCCGCGGGTGGCCAGGCGCAACAGTTCGGCGGCGCTCTGGCTGTCAGCCGCGACCAGCTCCTGGTGGGCGAATCGAACAACGGCACGATGTCCGGGATCGTCTGGGTTTTTGAACGCGCGGCCGATGGGTGGGCCGAGACGGGCCAGATTACGGTCTCCAGCCAAGTGAGGGCACCCGACGGCTTCGGGCGCGCGATCGCCGCTCGGGATGGCTGGTTGTGGGCGGGCGCGCCGCTCGAGGGAGAGGGCGCCGGCGCCGCATATCTGTTCAGAGTGGATGGAGCAGAGTGGACGCAAGTCGCTCGCTTCGAAGCGCCGGAGGAAGACGAGGCGGCGCCGGCCGGCGTGGCGGCGGGCGCGGACGAAGAGGCGGATGAGCGCAGCCCGGCATTCGGCAGCAGCATCGCTCTTGCCGCCGATGTGGCGATGGTGTCGGCCCCCGGCGCCGGCGACGGCCGCGGGGCGGTGACGTGGTATGCCCGCGACGCGGACGGCGGCTGGTCTCGGGGAGGCAGCCTGCACCCGCCGCCCGATGCCGCCGTAGCCGAATTCGGGACGACGCTGGCGACCGACGGCGCCACCCTGTTGGTGAGCAGCCGCGAAGACGCGGACACGCCGCCCGCCGTGTTCGCGTTCGCGAGAAGCGATGCCGGCGAGTGGACGCTCGACGACACGATCGAAGCGCCGTCGCTGCCCGAGCGCAGCGGGTTCGGCGCGGCGCTCGCAGTGCGGGGCGGCCACGCGCTCGTCGGTGCGCCGGCGCTCGGCGAGCGCACCGGGGCGGTGTTCGTTTTCGCGAGAGAAGCGGATGGCTGGGAGTCCGACACGAAGCTCGGGCCGGTGCTCGCCGAGCCGAACGCGCTGTTCGGGTCGTTCGTCGGTTTCGACGATGAGGTCGCGGTTATCGGCGCCCCAGGAACGGCCGGCGGGGAGGGCGTATCGTACGCCTACCGGCGCGATGCGAGCGGCCGGTGGAGCAAGGCGTCGATCATGGCCCTGTCGCCCGTCGACGGTCGCGCCGGCTTCGGCACGGCCGCGGCACTATCGGACAACTTGGCCGTCGTAGGCGCGACCGTCTTCGACTCGGGCGCCGGCGCCGCAGTAGCCTACGAGCGCTCCGACACCGGCGCATGGGAAGAGAGCGGCACCCTCATGAACGACTACCGGGGCTTCCCCGCCCTGGCCGGCGAAGAGATCGAATGCCGCGACGATCACGCCGACGTGTTCGAGTGCAGCGGCGTCAACATTACCGCGTTCATGCCGATCAAGGACTTGGGCGGCACGCGCGGCACGCGCGTCAACGACCTGTGGGGCTGGACCGATCCCGAGACCGGACGCGAGATCGCGATCGTCGGACGCACGAACGGCACGTCGTTCGTCGATATCAGCGACCCCTACCACCCGAGATATTTGGGCGACCTGCCCGCCACCGAAGGCTCGCGCCACATGATCTGGCGCGACATCAAGGTGTACCGCGACCACGCCTACGTAGTGGCGGACGGGGCCCTCGAGCACGGCGTCCAGGTCTTCGATCTTCGCCAGCTGCGCGACGTCGGGGACGAGCCGGCGACCTTCGAGGAAACGTACCTGTACGAAGGGATCCACTCGGCCCATAACATCGTCATCAACGAGGAGACCGGCTTTGCGTACGCGGTCGGCAATAGCGGCGGGGGCGAGACCTGCGGCGGAGGGTTGCACATGATCGACCTCGAAGACCCCGCCAGGCCGGTGTTCGCCGGTTGCTTCGCCCAGGAGGGGACGGGCCGCAGGGGCACAGGATACGTGCATGACGCCCAATGCGTCACCTACGACGGGCCGGACGCCGAGCACATCGGCAGGGAAATCTGCTTCGGCGCCAACGAGAACGCGTTGAACATCGCGGATGTCACCGACAAGGAAAAGCCCGTGGGGCTCGCCACCAGCGGATACCCGAACGTGGCCTATGCGCACCAGGGTTGGCTGACGCCGGACCACCGGTACTTCTATATGAACGACGAAGGAGACGAACCCCAGGACCTCGTGGAGGGGACGCGGACGCTGGTGTGGGACGTGACCGATCTGGACGACCCGGTTCTAGTGAACGAGTACATCGCCGAAACCACGGCCACCGACCACAACCTCTATGTGCGCGGCAACATCATGTACCAGTCGAACTATTCGGCGGGATTTCGCGTTCTCGACATCTCGGACCCGGAGAACCCGGTGGAGATCGGCTTCTTCGACACCTCGCCGTACGAAGGCGGCGCCTCGTGGAGCAACTACCCGTTTTTCGAGAGTGGCACCATCGCCGTCACGGGGACGGGAGACGGGCTATTCCTTCTCAAGAATGTGGCTACACCGGTTTTGGTGCCGTGAAGAATCGCCATTCGGCGGCCTGACTGGCCAGCTGCCGAACCGCCCGAGCGACCGGCGGACGGAAACGCCCTAGCGACCGGCGGACGGAAACCCGGACGAATAGGCTGCCGGAACGGCTTTAGCGACCCAGCTGCCGAACCGCCCTAGCGACCGGCGGACGGAACGCCTTAGCGGCCTAGCGGCGGACGGCCCTAGCGACCCAGCTGCCGGAACACCTCGTTGGCGACATAGGCCTCGACGGTGCCCCTGGAGGTGCAGGTCACCATCCGGGGATTGTCTCCGTCCAAGTGGGTGCGGAGAGCCCGCATCGACGTGTTCACCGTAAGCTCGGTCTCCGACGGACTCTGCTCTCGCACGATCACGTTGAACTTTACGCCGTACTCCCTGATCAAGGTGAGGGCTTCGCTCCCGCAGTCCATCCCATCCACGAGATCATCCGAAAACACGCCAACCCAATCCGTGGTGATGTAGCCGCTCGCCCGCTCCATCGACTCGACCGGCCAAGTCGCAGCTCCGAACGCATCGATCACGGCTTCCCATGTATCGTCCACTGACGCCTGAGCGATAAACGTATTGTCGTAGTCGTAGAGACGAGGGGGGGATGCGCATCCGCTAAGCGCGACGGCTGCAGCGACAGCTAGGAGAGTGGGGCGCACCGTGGGTCCTCCTCGAGAGCGATTGCCATGTAGTCCATCTTCTACCCATTTCCCGCCAGGGCGTTCCAAGATACAGACGATCAGGCTCCCGAACGAGTCACGAAACCGACATTAAACCGACATTCTCCCGGTGCCTGGATGATGCCGTCCTTCCTTCTCGCGTTCTCTCCGATCTCGACTTCCCGCTTCAAGACCGAGCTCCGCGGCCATGCCGATTCGCCGGAGCTTGCCGGTGGGTCCCTTGGGTATCTCGTCCATTATCAAGATTCTCGCGGGCACCTTGAAGCTAGGCAGTCGCTCCGCGACGAAGTCCGCGATCTCGTCGGGAGCCGCCCGCATCCCGGCGCGAAGCGTTACCGCCGCCGCCAACTCTTCTCCCAACTCGTCGTGCGGTATGGGGAACACGACTACCTGCCGGACCGCGGGATGGTCCATCATCGCCTCGTCGACTTCGCGCGGCGACACCCTCTTCCCGCCGCAGTGGATCATCTCCTTGAATCGTCCCTTGATCGTCAGATAGCCGTCCTCGTCGATCGCCCCGAGATCTCCCGTGCGGAACCACTCATCGACGAACGCCTTGGCATTGGCGGACGGGTTGTTCGCATATCCGCGCATGACGCAGTCGCCGCAGACGACGACCTCGCCGGGTTCGTCCGGCGGAAGGTGTTCACCGAACTCGTTCACGACCGATATCTTGCCGCCGAAGGCGATACCGGCAGTGCCCGGCTTCAGGACTGCCGGGGGGAGCGGGTCGCACGTGATGCTGTGGGCCGCCTCGGTCATCCCGTACCCCTCCACCACCGGCGCGCCAAACACTTTGCCGAGCTCCGCTCTCACCTGGGGCGGCAGCGGCGCGGAGGCGCAGCGAACGAGGCGCACGCCGGCCCTCTCTATCGCGTCCCGGCGCTGGTCCGCCTCCGCCAAGATGGCTTGGTACATGGACGGGACCGCCGTCAGGTACGTGGGCGCCGCCTCCTCCATCCACTCGAAGAAGCCGCCCGCATCGAATCCTGGCGAGCAGAAGACGGAAGCTCCTGCGCCCAGCGGGGCCAGGAGTCCGGCGGTGAGGCCGTGGATGTGGAAGAGCGGCATGACGTTGATGCCGCGATCCTCCGGCGAGAGCCGCAGCGCGCGCCGCATGAAGCCTGCCGAGGCGCAGAGGTTGCGGTGCGACAGCGGGACGACCTTCGGGAGAGCGGTCGTGCCGGAGGTGTGAAGGACGAGCGCCGTGTCCTCCGCTTCGGCCCATTCCACCGCTCCGGAGCTGGCTCCGGGGGGCTCTCCGGCGACTTCGAACTCTCCGGCAGCGCTGCCTGGAGCGACATGCAACTCGAGAACCGGCACCCCAAGCTGGACGGACGCAGCTCGCGCGGGTGACTCGCGGCCAGCCTCCGCAAGCAGCGCCCTGGCGCCCAAACTGGATAGGTAGAAGCGGAATTCTTCCTCGCCGTAGGCGGGATTGAGGGGCGCGGCGGTGGCGACGGATGCCACGGAGAGGAAGGCGGATGCCATCTCGGGCCCGTTACGGAGGACGATGGCGACGCGATCGTTTCGCCCCAGACCCGACCGGTCGAGGGCGTGTGCCGTCTTTTCCACCTGACGGCGGAGTCCGGCAAAGTCCAGCGTCTCTCGTTGCGGAGCGCCAATGGCGGGATCGCCGCTACTGGCCGCGTCGAGCAGCTCCCGCAGGGTGGGGGAACTCAACTGGGCAAGGCAAGGCCGGCGTGTCCCTTCAGCAGGACACGCAACGATGATTGTTCTTCGCGCCCAGGCTTTCGAGAAACGCGATGGTTGCCGGGAACGGCTGGACTCGCTGTACCGGCCCGTTGGCCATGTCCACGGTCGTCTGTCCGTTGCGGGCGACCAAGGTCACGTCCGCGCCCCGCTCCACGAGATATTCGATGACTTCGTTGTCGCCCCGGGCCGCCGCGTGGTGCGCGGGCGTATATCCGTTGTGGTCGCGGGCGTTCGCATCGGCCCCGACTTCCTCGATCAGAAACCGGATCGCGGGCAGCCAACCGTCCTGTACGTGGCGGTGAGAATTCCCGGCGAAGCCTTGCCCGTATCCCACGCCCGCGGCCGCGTGCACCGGATAGACGGCCGGGCCGCCGACCGGAATCGGCTCGAGGCCGGATTGATCGGCCTCGACGCTGGCGGCGCCGTACTGCCGGGACGGCGTCTTGATGGTCGGCAGCGCCGGATCGGCCCCGTATTCGAGGAGCAGCTTCATGGCATCCATGTCGAGCGCGTGCGCCGCGCGCCAGAAGGGCGTGGCGCCGGTCCGGTCGACGCCCAACAGGTCCCGGTTGTACGTCGTGAACCAGAGAGACTTCCGCAAGCGCGGATCGGGGTCGACGCCGGCTTCCAGCAGCGTCTTCATCACATCGAGGTAGGACCACTCCTGCTGGCTGGCGTCAACGGGCTGCGGATGACGCGCTTTGGGAGCCCAGTGCATGTTCAGCGCGCCGTACAGCGGGGTGGCGCCCGCGTTGTTGGCGAGTCCGGGGTCCGCGCCGAGATCGAAGAGCTCCATGGCCAAGTCGAAGTGGCCGTTTATCATCGCCATGAGGATGGGGGTCGTGCCGTCGGCGGCGCTTGGCTGATTGATGTCCGCGCCCATCTCGACGAGGACGGCGGCGGCGGACCCGTGGCCTTCGCGGGCCGCGAGCAAGAGCGCGGTCAACCCTCCGTGCGTTCCGACCAGGCTGGCGTAGTTGGCCAGGCACCCGGAGCAGCTGGGGGCCTCCGCCGCCGCCGTCTCCCGCACGGCGCCGTTCGTCTGTCCGGCGCCCGTTACCGGAGCGGGCATCGGGGGTTCGCCCCGCTCGGCGGGCTGCGGCGCGGCGCCGGACCGGCGTGGCGCGGCGCGGGCGTGGCGCTCGCGGAGGTCGTGCTGGTCCCACGCGTCGCGCGCCACGATATCGAGGACGAACGCTTCTGCCGACGGATCCGCCCCGGCTCGGAGAAGCTCCCGAAGCGCGCCGGTCCGGCCCGCTGCCGCCGCGAACATGAGCGGCGTCTGGCCCCACTCGGGCTCGCGGGCGTTCGCGTCGGCGCCGTGACGCAGCAGCGCTTGGACCGCGTCCGGAGCGCCGGCCCCAGCGGCAAAGTGGAGGGGAGTCGCCCCGGTCGACGTCACGGCGCCGGCATCTGCCCCCGCCCCCAGCAGCGTCTCCACCACCGCCGGCCGACCCTCTCGGCTCGCGATGTGGAGCGCCGTATACCGGCCCAGGCGCGTTCCGGCCTCGAGGTCGGCGCCCGCCGAGACCAGCAGCTCCGCAAGCTCCACCCGACCGCTCGCCGCGGCCCAGTGGAGCGCCGTCATCCCGTCCCCCTGAGCCGCGTTTACGTCCTCGCCCGCCTCCAGCAGAGACCGCACCTCCGCCACATCTCCACGCATCGCCGCATCCGCGACCGGCGCCTCCGGCGCGAACGCCGCGAGCGCGGCGAGGAAGACCGCGGCGACGGAAGACAGAGCCGCGCCAGTCACGGCCGCCGCCATGGCGACGAGCTCGCGTCGTCGCTAATGCGAGACTCGATGCGCCATCCTGGAACGCGAAGCGGACGCCGCTCCGGCGACGAGCTCGCGTCTCCGCCGATCCCGCTCCCATTAGCCATGCCGCTGCCGGTCGCCATGCCGATACCGGTCGTCATGCCGATACCGGTCGTCACTCCGCCACCGCGAAGGAGAAAGGCCGCGTGCTGTCCCCGAAAGTCTCCATCCGGTCGAGACCTAGCTTGTGCATGAGGGTGAGCATGACGTTGGCCATCGGCGTACCCGGCGCCGCGCGCACGTGCAGGTTGCCCTCGATGCTCCCATTGGCTCCGCCGGCGACGAAGAGCGGGCACCGCTTGTGATTGTGCACATTCGGGTCGCCCATCGGCGATCCGTAGATGATCATCGTCTTTTCGAGCAGGTGGCTGTCCCCATCCATCGACTCCTTCAACCGTCGAAGGAAGTATGGGAGCAGCCCGATGTGGTAGCGGTTGATCTGCGCAAAATCGGCGATGGCCCCCTCGTTGTTCCCGTGGTGCGACGCCGGGTGAAAGCCCTTGTCCACCCCGCTCCCCGGATAGACCCGCCCCGAAGCGTCCCGTCCCATCTTGAACGAGAAGACCCTCGTCATGTCCGACTGGAAGGCGAGCACCTGAAGATCGAACATCAGCTTGACATGTTCGTCGAAGGAATCGGGCACGCCCGCCGGGGCCTCCGGAAGTTCGCGCCCTTCCCCCGATCCGTTGTGCGCGACAACTCGCTGAATGCGCCGCTCGATCTCCCGGACATTGTCCAGATACCGATCCATGCGATGCCTGTCCGAAGGACCGAGCCTGCCCTTCAGGCTCGAAACCTCTCCCGTGACGAAGTCCAGGATGCTCGCGCTCGACCGGTGCCTCGACGCGCGCGCCTCCGGCGTGCCCCCGCCGCCAAACAGCTGGTCGAACGCAACCCGCGGATCGCGGATCATCGGCAACGGCTGCGTAGGAGAAGACCAGCTGATCGTATCCGTGTAGACGCATGCGTAGCCGTAGGCGCACCCGCCCGCCTGATCGACATTCTCGATGCACAGCTGCATCGACGGGATCGGCGTGTCCTGTCCGAAGCGCTGCGCGTAGAGTTGATCGAGAGAGGTGCCGACGCGCACATCGGAGCTCTCCGTCTGCTTCGGATGCGCCTGCGTAAGGAAGGTGGCGCTCGACCGGAAGTGATCGCCGCCAATCTCTTTCGGCTTGGTGGCCTCCGCCGGGGCCACATCGGTGTCGCTGATGATCGTGAGGTAGTCGCGGTACGGCTCCAGGGGAGCCATCGCGGTGGGCGACAGATCGAAGTCGCTTCCCACGGCCGCCGGCGACCAGAAGTTCTGCTCGGCGCCCCACCCGCTGCTCCCGGCCGCGCCGTGGACCATCTCGATGCATACGAGGCGGGCCGGGTCTTTCTCCGCGGCCAGCAACCTCCCCGCCGGGACCATTGCGTCGAGGAGCGGCAGAGCGAGACTCGCCCCGACGCCGCGGATGAACGTCCGCCGAGACAGGTGACTACCGGTTATGAACTCCATCTATCCTTCCTTGTCTGGCTGTTCGTCCACTGGTCCGACGGCGACCGAGCATCGGGCGGCAGCGCCGCCGCCCCGCGTCACTCGCGCCGGGGAAGCGCCATCCGTACCCGGAAAGAGCTTTCAGTACCCGTGAAGAGCGCCGCTCAGCGCCCTTGGGCCTCATCCGGCTCCATGCCCGGGCTCCCTTGCCCCGCATCTTCCACTATGGCATCGCCCCCCTTCATCTTGAAGGCCGCGCTGTTGACGACTCCGAGGATGAAGTTGAGCATCTTGTAATCTTCGTCCGCCGCCTGCCTCGCTATGGCTCGAACGGTCGGCATGTCGTACGACTCCACCCGGCGGCCAAGCGCGTAGGCCATCAGGTTCTCGGTGAAAGTGCGAACCAGGGGGACGGGCCGCGCCAGGAGGGCCTCGCGAAGATCGGATGCGCTCTCGACGGGCGTGCCATCGTAGAGCTCGCCCGCTGTATCGATCAAGCTGCCGCTGTCCTTGATGCGCCGCGCCCCGGTGCCATCGAAGCGCTCCAGAGCCAAGCCAATCGGGTCGATCACGCGGTGGCAGGACCGGCACGCGGGGTTGGACCGGTGCATCTCCATCCGTTCGCGAACTGTGAGAAGACGGCCTTCATCGGTCTCCGGCGTCGCTTCCAGATCCGACACGTCGGCCGGCGGAGGGGGCGGAGGACTTCCGAGCAGCACCTCCATCACCCATTTGCCCCGCAACACCGGAGAGGTGCGGCCAGGGTGAGATGTCAGAGTCAGAACGCTGCCGTGTCCAAGAATGCCGCGCCGCTCCGTCGCGGCGAGGTCGACGCGGCGAAAGGACGACCCCACCACGCCAGGTATGCCGTAGTGCCGGGCCAACCGCTCGTTGACGAAGGTGTAGTCCGCCGTCAGAAGCTCCAGCAGAGACCGGTTCTCCTGAACGAGGGTGTGGAAGAATATCTCCGTCTCGCGCCGCATCGCGTCCTTGAGCTGCTGGTCGAAGTCGGGGTGCAGGCGCACATCCGGGTGCATTCCCTCCAAGTCCGGGAGACGAAGCCACTGGGCGGCGAATCGGCTGGCCAGCGCGTCCGCCCGCGGGTCCGCCAACATTCGGCGCACCTGTTCCTCGAGAGCAGCGGGATCGGAGAGGCCGCCCCGTCCGGCCGCTTCCAGCAGCTCGTCGTCGGGGATGGACGCCCAGAGGAAGTAGGAGAGGCGCGAAGCGAGATCGTAGTCGCTCAGCGCATACGCGCCGCCGCCCCGAGCGCCCGCTTCCGTTCCCCCCGGTCGCTCCTCGAATCGAAACACGAAGTTCGGGCTGGCCAGAATCCCCTCCAGCCCCAGCCTGACCCCCTCCTCGAAGCCGCCGGCCTCCGACCCGGCTTCGTAGAGATTCATCAGGCGGGCCAGCTCTTCGTCGGCTAGCGGCCTGCGGTACGCGCGACTCCCCAGCCTGGAGAGAATCTGCGCCGCACACGCTTCCCCGTCCGGCTCGGTGGCGGCCGCGCAGGAAAAAATCCGCGCGCGGCTCGGCGTGCCGGACACGCCGACAGCGTCGAAGGGGCCCGTGATCGCCAAGTCCCGCAGATGCGGCAGCGTAGTGAAGCCGTAGGCGTCGGTGATGCTCGTACTCGCGATCGACCAGTCGTGCGGCGACATCAGGTCTTGCGAGGGGCCCTCGAACCGGCGGATGAAAGCGGCCGCCACCCGCCGCGGACCGGCGCGCACGAACACCGGCTCGGTGAACAGGTTGACGCCATCCGGGTCCGAAACGTGCATCCACCGGTCGACCGCTAGCAGGGCCACCCGCTCGCCGTCAATCGAAATCTCGACCCTCTCCGGCTCCTCCACCGTGTGGAGCGCTCCCTTGCCATTGCCGAAGAGGGCGCCGGTGGTTTCGTGATGGAACGAGACGCGAAAGGCGTACTTCCCGTCGGCCGGGAAGTTGTGGATCACGGCAGTGCCGCCTCGGGTTCCGTACGGGGCGCCCTCGACATGATCCGACTGCGACCGCCACCGGGACACCCTGAAGGTGGTCTCGCTCGGAGCGATCTCCGGATCCCCGGCCGCGAGGCGGCTGACCTCGGCCGCGGCCCGCAGATAGCTGTCCATCAGCGTGGGGGAGAGAAGCTGGACATCGGCGATGTTGTCGAAGTTCGCGCTCTTGGTGTCGAGCGGAAGGTACGCCGCCGCGTCGATTTCGAGATCGAGCAGGTCGCGGATCGAACGCGTGTACTCGGCACGATTCAACCGCTGGAAGGTGCGCTTGCCCGGATCGGGATTGGCGCGCCACGCGGCATCGAGCTCGTGCTCGAGCACTGCGGCCAGCGTTCTCAGGCTGTCCGGGGCGGGGCGGCGAACTCCGGGCGGCGGCATCATCCCCGCCCGCAGCTTGCGCACCATTCGCTCCGCGACTTCCGTGTTCTCGGGCGCCGCGGCGACTTCGAAAGCTTCTAGCGACATGTTGCCGCGAGGCCGGGCGTCGTTGTGGCAGCGGCGGCATGTGCCGGCTACGACCGCCTGAGCCACCTCTGTCGAAAGGGTGTCGAAGGCTGCGCCCTTGGCGTCGGAGCCCGCGCCTGGGCCGGGGGTCGCGTCAGCCGCAGCCGATGTCGCGTTAGCCGCAGCCGATGTCGCGTTAGCCGCGCCGGATGTCGCGTCAACCGTCCGAATAGCGGATGCGGCTGCAATCTCGCTCTCGCCGGCCGGGGCGTTCCCGGCGGGCAGGTTGAAGAACAAACCCGCTATTGTCAGCACAAGTACCGATGTCAGCATCGATGCGGCCCCCGTCTCTGCACCAGTCCCGCCCGCGGAGCAAAGGGGGCAGGAAAATTCGTGGCTGCCGGATGACAAACTACGGCCAAGACTGGCGCGGAGGCTACCGGCTGGACGGTTGCCCCGGGTTGCGGCTACGCCTGCGTGTCCGCTTCGTCGGCGCCGCTGGACTTCTCCTCCCAGAAGTCGGAGCCGTACGCCTCGCTCACCTCGCGCTTGAGGCGGTGCCTCTCGGCATTCAGGCGGGAAATCTGCCGCGCAGCCTCGGTGAAGCGCGGACCGAAGTCTCGCTCGACTTCGCAACGCTGTACCGCTTCCACGAGATCCCACAGGCGCTCGTTCACGTCGTAGAGAGCGGAGACCAGTGGAACGGCCAAGTCGAAGGGCTGCAACTCCCGCTCGAAGACCGCCTCGAGCGTGGCCAGTTCCGAGGCGACATTCGCGAGCTTCCGGGGATCGCGGATTCGAGCCCGTTTGAGGTGGAGGATGGTGATGCGGTCGGCCAATTCGCCGACACTCACCCGGATCTCGGGACTCACGCGCCTTCTCCAATCGAACTGTATATTCGCGCCGGCCTGGAGAGCCTTGCGCGGCCCATGCTCAAACGGCCCAACCGCGGTTGCCGGCTTTCGCCTCGCACCTCACGTACGGCGGCGGAAGGGTGCCGGCTGCCAACCTCGGTCCAGCGGCGGCACACGGACAGCATCCGCCTCGCTTGCCGCCATATGCGGCGGCAGGGTTGTTGCCACTTGGGCCAGCGGCGGCGCATTGGCAGCGTTCGCCCCGCTCCCGGCGTATACTCACCGCCGCCAACATAGGATCGTAGAGCGCACCTGCAAATGGCGCACGTTATCCGAAGAGACACCTCATCCGAAGAGACACCTCGCGCAGCATATGAAGCATACGAAAGAAGCGTCTTAGTGAGAATTGGGCTGGTGGGCTTCGCAGGTTCCGGCAAGACCACGGTATTCAATGCGCTGACCGGACTCGGTGTGCCAGTCGGCTTCGGCGGCGACACCCGGCTGGGGACCGTCAGGGTTCCGGACTCGCGGATCGACCGCCTGAGCGCCGTTGTCAAGCCGAAGAAGACGACCTACGCCGAGATCCGCTTCTGCGACATCCCCGGAGAGCACGGCGCCGGGAGGAAGGGCATCTCGCCGCGCGGCCTCCAGCAAATCCGCGAGCAGGAAGCGCTCTGCCTGGTCGTCCAGGATTTCGACAATCCGGCGCTGCAGCAGCCGCCCGACCCCGCCCGCGACCTGGAGGAGTTCTCGGTGGAGTGCATCCTGGCGGATCTCGAGGTCGTCGAGAAACGGCTGGAGAGAGCGAAGCGCGAAGGCGCGACCCAGGTTGAAGTGTCGGCATTCGAGCAGGCGCATGCCAATCTCGAGATGGGGCGGTCGCTGCGCACACTGCGGCGGAACGAACTGAACCGCTCCGTGCTGCGCGGCTATGGACTGCTTAGCGACCGGCCGCTGCTCGTCCTGCTGAACAGGCGCGAGGGCGGAGACGCCCAGGAGCTGCCGCCCGGCTTCGCGGCCCGGGTCCAGGCGATGGGCGCCGCCGGAATGGCGCTGTCGGCGAGCGTGGAAGCCGAGGTCGCCGAGCTGGACGCCGCGGACCGGGACGCCTTCCTGAGCGCGCTCGGCTTGCGCGAGGCCTCGCTGGCGCGGTTCATCAGGACAGCCTACGAGTCGCTCGACCTGATCTCGTTCTTCACCGCGGGCGACCGGGAGGTGCGGGCTTGGACCATCCGGCGCGGCACCCGGGCCAGGAAGGCGGCGGGCCGGGTTCATTCGGACATGGAGCGAGGGTTCATCCGGGCGGAAGTCATTCCCTACCAAGTGTTCGCCAAGCATGACTCGGAACAAGCCGTCAAAGACGCGGGACTGCTGCAGATCGAAGGCAAGGACTATGTTGTCTCGGACGGCGACATCCTGCATATCCGCTTCAATGTCTGACGGGTTTGGCGTCTGATGGAGGACGGGAAGCCGGATCCCGAAGGAACGGAAGCCGAGCCCCTAAGAAGCGAGCCGGACACTGAGGAGCGGAAGCCGGGTTCTGGAAGAGTGGAGGTCGGGTTCCGTAAGCGAGGAAGCCCGCTTCCCAGGAGACGGCCAGATTGAGACGGGTCAGATTCGATCCACCGGAGAAGGGTACGACAGACCGATGCCAGCCAAGACGAGGAGATTGTCGTTCGCCGCCATGTGCACGCTCATCTTCAGCGGCGGCGGAACGCCCGATGACGCGGAAGGGGCCGGCGGCGCCGAAATGGAGGAGGCCGAGATGAGCAGCTCGGCGGGTGCGCCGGATATGCGCCTGGTGCAGCAGATCGAAAGAGGAGATGTCGTTTTCGGACGGTTTTCCGGCGAGCATACTCCGGAAGGCGGCTCTGCCGACGCCGGCATCGGACATCTCGACTTCGTGTTCTACTCCCTGGAGACGGGCCCGTTCGACATGGCCGCCCTCGAGAGCTATCTGACCGCGATGGCCGAAGCCTCCGGAGATAGCGGCGCCCACCCGCTCATGCTGCGAATCCCTCCCATCCGGAACGGGCACGATGAAGCGCGGAACCGGGCGGGGCTCGGGGTGGCGGCGGGCGCGACCGGCATAGTCTATCCGCATGTCGAGACCGCCGAAGAAGCGGCGCTCGCGGTTGAAGCGCTTGGCGGCGACGCGTGGCCGGGCAACCCGGAGGGCCACCTGATCAGCCTGTTGCTGATCGAGGACCAGGCGGGGATCGATGATGTCCGCGAAATCGTGTCGACTCCGGGGGTCGCAGCGGTATCGCCTGGCCCGGGCGACCTCCGCAGACTCTACGGCGGCGACATGGAGAAGGTGGAGCAGGCGATCCAGAGCGTGCTAGCGGCGTGCCTCGAGTTCGACGTGCCGTGCGGCATCACCGCCGGAGAGGATGATGTGGCCGGCCGGATCGCGGAGGGATTCCGCATCATAATCACGACCAATGACGAGACTGTCATGGCCGGAAGGGCTGCCGCCGGGCAGAACTAGACGCCTGCGGACGGGGAGCAGCGAACATCCCCGCTCTACCAAGTGGTCTCGTAGCGTGCCGGCGCCAGATCCCACGGCCTCCCGTAGACGTGCAACTCCGTGGTCGGCTCTCCGCCCGGGCCGACCACCGGCCCGCCCGCATGTACCCAGGCCAGCAAGCTGCCACGCAAGTTGACGACGCGGTGGCCAAGCGACGCCATCCGCTTCGCGTACTCCGAGCTGCGGTACCCGATAGTGCAGTACACGACGACGGTGTTGTCGGCGTAGCTGTCCGGCTCGCGTTCGAATGCGGCGGCCGAGATGGCGCCGGGGATCCAGGAGACCTCCCGCTCCTCTTCTTCGCGCGCATCGACAAGGACGACCTCGCCGCTATCTCTGACACGAAGCAGTTCCTCGGCGGTGATGATCTCGACGCCGGGGAAGTCCCGCTCGATCTCGTCCGACATCCGCTCCACGAGATCCCGCTTCTCGTCGTCGGTTAGCGGGGTGGGGGCGGCGCACGCGGACAGCGCGGCAACGAGGACTGCGAAGAGGCCGCCCCTGGAATTGCAGGCGCGCCCGATCGGTCGTAGGCTTCTTGCCAGCCGCGAACACCGTCGTCTGGAGAAAACGGCGAAAGAGGACATCGCTAATCCCATCGTTCAAGTGTCAAGGAAGGTACTATGCTCCGACATGTATCGTCGCTCCGGCGCATTCTGCTCGGTGGCGCGGCGGGCGCCATCGCGCTTGGCGTCGCCGCTCCAGCGCGCGCCCAGGAGTCCAATCTGCTAGCTGAAGGCGAGATGGCGCCCGCCTTCGAGCTCCCGGGCGCCACGCGGTACGGGAAGTTGCAGGAGCCGGTCAGGCTCTCCGACTATCGCGGCGAGACCGTGGTGCTGGCCTTCTTCTTCCGGGTGCGAACGCCTGGGTGAACTGTTCAGATGAGAGCGTACCGTGATCAGTACGCAAGTCTGTTCAACGAAGGCCGCAACGTCGTTCTCGTGGGCATTTCAAACGATTCCGTCGACGAGCTCGCTTCGTGGCTGAAGGATGAGGACTTCCCGTTCCTCTTCGCGAGCGATGCCGGAAACGATGGCGCGACGTATGCCGACTTCGGCGGCGACCTCAGGCCCAACAACATGGCAGGCGGCCGCTCGGTTATCGTCATCGGGCCGGACGGGCGCATCGCCGGCGCGATCCCGCAATTCAACCAGGTCGATCCGCAGGCATACGAAGAGCTCGCAAGCATCATCGACGAGGTGACGCCGGAGCCAACCGAGCCGTAGCACGCGACACCGGCCGCTCGCTATGCGGCCGGCCCGATGACAACGCAGGCCAGCTTCGACGTTCTAGCGAGCGGGGCCCGCCAGTCGGCTGACGGCTCCGACCAGATCCTGGTCGGGGCCCACGCCGGTATACGCGACCGTCCCCTCCCCGTCGAGGATCACCACTATCGAAGTGGTCGTCGCCGCGTAGGCGCGAACCGCCTCCCCGCCAGCGTCCCACAGGTACGGGTAGGCAACATCGTGAGCGCCGGCATGCCGCCTGACGCGGCGCAGCGACTGGGCGACCGCGACCGCGACCGCGACGATGTTCACCCGGTCGCCGAAGCTGGCCTGCACCTCGTCAATCTCCGGCTGAAGCGCCTCGCACTGCTCGCACCACGAGGCCCAGAACTCGATAAGCAACGGTTTGCCGTCCGCGTAGTCGAGCAGCCGGACCTCGTTGCCGTCGAGGTCCTGCAATGTCGCCTCTGGTCCGGGCGCGCCCACAGCAAGGCTCACCTGCCCCACGCCGGCTTGCGCGACCGCCGCCCCGGAGAAAGAAGCGAGGGCCGCCGCGCTCGCGGCGACAGCCGTCCAATACCGGCGCAATCCATCTCCAGTCACGATTCGACTCCCGACTTGTTCCCGGTCAATCCGTCTTGCTCCGACCATCCGCCTCGCTCCCGGCCAATGCGTCGCTCCCGGCCAATCTGCGTCGCTCCCGGCCAGTCGTTATTCCCTCGAAGATGCCGGAGTCCCTCGAGGAAGCTTAGAGAAAGTATCCCGCTCTTATAAGATAGAATTCCGCCATCGCGATCATGACTACGGCAGCCACCCGCTTCGTCCAGATCATCCACCGGCCCGACTTCGGCAGCAGCGACACCGCCCCGGAGAAGAGTCCCACCGCGATCAGCACCGCCGTCATTCCGAGGGAAAAGGCGAACAGGTAGACGAAGCCCATCAAACCGGCTTGCTCCGCCAACACCCAGGTGAGGACGACCGCGAAGGCGGGCGCGCCGCAAGGAGCGGCCACCACGCCCGAAGTCGCCCCCAGAACGAACACGGCTCTGTACGATCCCCCCTTCCGGCTGCCCGCCCAAGCCAGGAGCCGCTTCGGGACCGGCACCGGGAACACATCCAACATGAACAGCGAGAAGAAGAGGAGGAGGTTTCCGGTGGCCAGCAACGCCCAGAAACTCGCCCCGATCGAACCCAGCACGGTGCCGCTCAGCCCGGCTATCACGCCAAGCAGGGCGTACAGCAGCGCGAGGCCCAAGGCGTAAGTCAGAGTCAGCAGCACGGTGCGCTTGCGGGCTCCGGGTTCCTTTCCCGCAGTCCCCGAAATAACCGAGAAGGTTATGGGGATCATCGGCCAGATGCACGGATTGGCGCTCGTGAGCACGCCCGCCGCGAAGAGAGCGCCCATGGCGACCAGCGGACTGCCGGAGAGGGCGGGGAGAAGCCCCCCCGCCGGCTCCACCTGAAGAGCCGCCGTCCCTGCCGCCACCATCGTCGTTACGGAAGTCGGAAACGAAGCAACCACGCCTGTTCTTCTTGTGTCGAGTCATCGCCACGGAGCGGGACCTGCCGCGCAGAACGGGCCAGCCGCGCGGGATCGCGTCTCGCATCGCCCTCGCATCGCGTCTCGCATCGCCCTCGGAGCTGCCGGAAGAGCCGCAACGAGAGAAGGACCGGGACGCCAACCGAGCGCGTACGCCGGACAAGATATCTGTTTCGGTTCGCCACAGTGGAAACCCGGCAAGCGGCCCCGCGCCGACGAATGGCCAGTTCGAGCCGTCGCAAACCCCTTGGTTCGCTACTGCTCGGCGCACCGCGCCCAGGTATGGCCAAGTCGCTCCGGTTCGTAGTAGGCTAACATTAGGTAACCAAGTTGTCAGTTCGGCGAAACGAGGTGTCTCAATGAGCAAGCCCACGACGATCTTCTCCCGGCGCTTCTCCAACTCCATGCGCTTCGCTCCGCGCATGCCGACGATCCGCCCCTTGGCGGCAGCCCTGGCCAGGGCGGCCGTACCGCTGGCCGTGTCGCTCGTTCTCTTCGGAGCGGGAGCCCAGAAGCTCATCGCGCAACAGCCCGGAATGAGCGCCGAAGAGCGAGAACGCCGTGTCCAGGAGGAACTCAAGTCCGAGCGCCCGATCGAAGCGTATAACAGCGTCTGGATCGAAGAACTCACCTGGATGGAGGTCCGCGACGCCATGGCGGACGGCAAGACGACCGCGATCATCACTACCGGCGGAGTCGAGCAGAACGGACCCTATCTGGCCACGGGCAAGCATAACTACGTGCTGCAAGGCGCGTGCGAGGGGGTCGCGCGGGCGCTAGGCAATGCGCTCTGCGCCCCGATCATCAAGCTCGTCCCGGAAGGCGGCATCGACGAGCCGACGGGCCACATGCGGTACCCCGGAACGATCAGCCTCCGGCAGACGACGTTCGAGGCGGTGCTGGACGATGTCGCTTCCAGCCTCAGGGCGCACGGCTTCGAGCACATCGTCTTCTTCGGCGACAGCGGCGGGAATCAGACGGGCATGGAGGCCGTGGCGGCGCGGCTCAACGAACGTTGGCACGATGCGCACGCGTACTTCATCCCCGAGTTCTACCGTTATCGCGAGGTTCACGAGTGGATGAACAACGAGCTCGGCATCTATGAAACCGACCCCGAGGGAATCCACGACGACTTCGTCATAACGGCGATCATGATGGTCACGGATCCGGCCATGGTGCGCTACGACCAGCGCGTAGCGGCGGGAAGAGCCAGCATCAACGGCGTCTCGATAGCCCCGAAGGACGAGACGATCGCTACAGGGAAGAAGCTGCTCGGCTTCCGGGTCGAGCAGACCGTGAAGGCCATTCGGGCGGCGATCGATGCGACTGCTGCCGAAGAAGATGGATAGCCTACGGCCTCTGGAGCACGGCCTTGGCCGAGGCGCGGCGACCCGACACGAGGGGTGACCCGATGAAGGCGAGCCATCCGGCTCTGGCCCTGGTTGCCGGCGGTGCGGCAGTGGCTGTCGGACTGTTCTGCCCGGCACAGCCTGCAGATGCCCAGCTTCCGCTCGGGAGCCGGAGCGGCCGGGGACAGACGGTGACTCCCGCCTACGAAGGGTGGTACGAGAACGCCGACGGCACCCTGTCGCTCTCGTTCGGCTACATGAACCGCAACTTCGGGGAGACGATCGAGATTCCGCTGGGTCCCGACAACATGATCGAGCCGGCCGAGTTCGACGGCGGCCAGCCGACATTCTTCGCCGCGCGGCGCCACTTCGGCGTCTTCGTTGTTTCCGTGCCGGCGGACTTCGGGGATCGGAAGTTGTACTGGACGCTCAGGATGCGTGGCGAAACATTCCGGATACCGGGACACCTGCACACGGACTGGAAGATCGACGCGCTGAAGGGGGAAGCCGGAGACGGCAACACCCCGCCCGTGATCCGCTTCGAGGCCGACGGAGCGGAGGGCGCCGGACCGGAGGGAGTCTGGGGACAACCGCTCGAAGCCTCTGTGGGAGAGACAGTCGCGGTGACTGTATGGGCGCGCGATGACGGCGTCGGACAGCGAGGCGTCCGGGGGACGGGGCGTGCCGGCGCCCAGGTGAATCTCGCTTGGTTCAAGCACCAGGGGCCAGGCGATGTGGACTTCGGCGAACGAACGGCAAGCGTGCCATCGAGCGGAGGCGAGGCGACTACCTCCGTCGTGTTCGGCGAACCCGGGAAGTACGTGCTGCGCGTGCGAGCGAACGACGCTTCGGGCGTCTCCTCCGCGGGGCATGCGCAGTGCTGCTGGACGAACGGATTCATCCGAGTCGCGGTCGCGCCGATGTAATCGTGCCGCGCCCCTGCAATCGCGATCGAAGGGCGGTCTCGGAGGCGGGTTTCCCGGCGAGTAGCCCAAGGCCAGATCGCATCGGCTTGCAATCCTGAAGGAAGAGGTTGCAATCCTGAAGGAAGAGGAATCTCGGGAGGAGAGGCTGGCACCCAGGACGGAAGGGGGATGACAATGTCCAACGAGCGGGCAGTCAACTGGCATGAACAGGTAGCCGACTACGTAAGGGGAGTCGTCGCGCTTGGCGTGGCGGCCGCCGTCCTGGGGATTGGAGTCTCGCTAGGAGTCGCAGTCCCGGGAGTCGCCGCCGCGGCCACTGGGCAGGCGACCGGCAGCCCGGCTCGGGACGCTGCGACCTCGACGCAGACGCCGGAGCAGGCGGAAGCCGAAGTGACCTTCTACCGCGATGTGGCGCCCATCCTCCAAGCGAACTGCCAGGAGTGCCACCAAGAGGGATCGATCGCCCCGATGCCCCTCCTTACCTACCGCGACGCCTACCGGTGGGGCTCTCGGATGCGGGAGAAGGTGGCCGATCGCGTGATGCCCCCCTGGCACCTCGATCCGACGGTCGGAATACAGAAGTTCAAGAACGACCGCAGCTTGGAGAGCGAAGAGATCGAGACTTTGCTGGCGTGGGTCGATGGGGGACGGGTGGAAGGCGATCCGGCGGACCAGCCTCCGCCTGTCGAGTTCCCCGATCCGAACGAGTGGCGTCTCGCCGGCGAATTTGGCGCGCCGGACCTGGTAGTCGCCTCCGAACCCTTCACGCTCGATGCCGTCACGCAGGACAAGTGGTGGCGGCCGGTGACGCCCACCGGACTGACCGAGCCGCGCTGGGTCAGGGCGATCGAGATCAAGCCGGCCGGGAACGACGCCCGCACCATCACGCACCATGTCCTGGCTTTCCTCGAGCAGGACGAGGAAGAGAGCCCGATGAGCGCGGGCATTGTCGAGGTCAGCACGCGTGGCGGAGCGATGGGCGGTCCGGGCCTGTTCATGGAGTGGGCCGTCGGCAAAGAGGGCGAAATATTCCCGGACGGCGCCGGGAAGATCATGCTGCCCGGATCAAGCATCAGGTGGGAGGTTCATCTTCACGCCATCGGCAGGGTCGTCGAGGACAGCTATGTCGAGCTAGGCGTCTGGTTCTACCCGAAGGGGCACGAGCCACGGAATCGAACCCGGCTCATGTTCTACAACGCATCCGGGGCGACCGGCCTCGACATCCCGCCCAACGAGATCGCGGTCACCCAGGACTTTCACAGGCTGCGCTGGCCCGCCCGCCTCGAGAACTTCCAGCCGCACATGCACATGCGCGGCAAGGCCATGTCGCTGGAGGTTATCTACCCGAACGGCAGGAAGGAGCTGATCAACCAGGTCGACAACTTCCAGTGGAACTGGCACATCAACTACATCTACGAGGAGGAGGCTGCGCCGCTGCTGCCCGCGGGAAGCACGCTCGTGATCACTGCGTGGCACGACAACACCGAGGCCAACCCGCACAATCCCGATCATGAGCAGTGGGTCGACTGGGGAGACCGGACGGTGGACGAGATGGCCCACCTGTGGGTGGATGTGACCTACCTGGATGAGGATGAGTTCCAGACTCTGTTAGCGGCTCGGGAGGAGGCGAAGCGGGCGGCGGAGGCAGAAGCCGAGACTGCGGCGAACCGCGGAAGCTGACAGCCGGAGATCGCTTCACCGGCGGGCTTGTTGCTCACGGTGCCGTCAACGGCCCTTCCGAGACCTGAAGGTCGTCCCGAAGGCGCGGGCTACGCGTAGACTCGTTCAAGGCTCCTGATGACGGCCCGCACAACCGGCACGGCTACCGAGTTGCCCGTGAGCCTCCGTGCCAGCGACACGTTCGATGGGATGTCAAAGGAGTCCGGGAAGCCTTGCAGCCGGAACAATTCGCGGGGTGTGAACCGCCTCTTGCCGTCGACAAGCAGGTAGTTGTAGCTAGCCCCAGCTCGCAAGGCGCAGGAATAGGGATGGCTTGATACGTTGCCACCCTTGTTCTCATGCCACACTGCCGGGCTGAACTCCGCTCGATGCTGTCGTGCTCGCTTCTCGCGAATGTGCTTCGAGACGTAGTACTCGCGGCCCGGATTGGGCTCCAGCACATCGGCCAGCGGCTTCGCCGAAACGCCTTTCTCCGGCCACGGAAAGCGCATCCCGAAGTCCTTGTCAGTCGCGACAACGAAGACCCGCTCCCTTCTCTGCGGCAGGCCGAAATCCAGAGCGTTCAGCACCTTCCAGTCCACGTGGTAGCCCATTTCTATCAGGGCCCCTACTACCCAGCGGATGGCCTCCCCGCCCCGGTTGGTCGTGAACTGTCGCACGTTCTCGATGACGACAGCTCGCGGCCGCTTGATCTCGATCATTCTGGCCGTGTCCTCGAACAAACTCCCGCGCTCATCCGCCAACCCGTTACGGTTGCCGATGATGCTGAACGGCTGGCACGGCAGTCCCGCGAACAGAACATCGTGGTCCGGCACGGAATCTATGTCCACTTTGCCGATGTCCCCGGCGGGACGGAGGTCAAAGTTGCGTTCGTACCAGTGCCTGGCGTCCGCGTCGATGTCGCAAGCGAACACACCTGTCAGCCCTTCCTGGCTCCCAGCGACATGGAAGCCCCCGATCCCGCAGAACAGGTCGGCGAATGTCGCAAGGGCGGAAGACTTGAACTTGTCCTGCCGAACCGGAGACAGCAGAGAATCCTCTACTTGGTCCAACATCCCGTAGAGCGTCTCCGTCATCCAATCACCCCCTGTTCGCAACAGGACATGCTCCTAGTACGCCGGGACAGCCGGTCACAGGGAGCCTTGGCGTCGCTACCAAACCGGATAGCCGGAGTTGCAGTCAGCGTTATCGATAGATCGAGCCTCGCACATCAATGGTCAAGTATACTGGGCCATCCCCAAAGTAAGAATGCTCTCTCTTGACGATGCGCTCCACGGAGAGGGAAAATTATGTTGCGATCTACCGCTGGGGCAGTTCGGTCGCGGGTTGGCGGTCGTGCTCCATGCGCCGCTCGATGAGGTCTGCAAAGGCGGGATTCAGTTCGATGCCGATCCATCTGCGGCGCAAGCGCCGGGCGGCGAGCAGGGTCGTTCCGGAGCCCGCGTAGGGGTCCAGCACTATACTGCCTTCGCGACTCGTAATGGGACGTTGGCCACAGGTCCGAAATCCCCTTGGGATAGTCGGCGCAGCGTGTCGAGTCGGTAGGCCGACACTAACCGCGTCTTGGAGGGTTAGCTTGTGCGGGCCCTCGTGTCAGTCAGCAGCTGAGGCACTTGTGGTTGTTCTTGGCGCCCATCCCCTCCAGCAACGCGATGGTTTCGAAGAAAGGCTGCACGCGCTGGATCGGTCCGTTCGCCATGTCGACGGTCGTCTGGCCCGACCGCGCGACGATCAGCGGATCGGCTCCCTTGCCCACCAAGTATTCGATCAGCTCGTTGTCGCCGCGGGCTGCGGCGTAGTGCAGCGCACCGAAGCCATCGGCATCGCGCCCGTTCACATCCGCGCCGAGCTCCTCGACCAGGTACTTGGCGGTGGCCAGCCAGCTGTCGGGGGCGTGGCGATGCTGGTTGCCGGTGCGCGACCGCCCGTAGCCGTAGCCCGCGGCTGCCACCAGCGGCGGGATGTCCGGGCCGCCGACCTCCGCCGGGGGAAGTCCGCTCGGGTCCTCCTCCTCGTTGTCGGACGAGCGGCGGCGGCGCGAAGGCGCTTTCTTGGTGGGCATGTGCGGATCGGCTCCCGCCGCGACGAGCATCCTCATCGCCGGGATGTCCAGCGCCTTCGCGGCGCGCCAGAAGGGGGTCGCGCCGCTGAAGTTGACTCCGAGCAGGTCGAAGTTGTAGGCCGAATACCAGATGTGCGTGTTGACCCGCGCATCCGGGTCGGCGCCGGCGGCAAGGAGCATCTCCATCAGCTCCATGTAGTCGAGCTTCTGCTGGCGAAAGGCGGTCGGCTGGGGATAGAGCGCCTTCGGCGCCCACCTGTTGGCGATGGTGGCGTACAGCGGCGCGACCCCATCTTCGCTGGCCAGGGTAGGATCGGCGCCCTGCTGCAGGAGGTACGCGGCGAGATCGTAGTGACCGTTCACTACCGCGACGACCAGTGGCGTACTCTCGTCTCCCGCCGTCCTCCCATTGATGTCGGCACCGCCCTCCAGGAGGGATTCGACGACAGGCGCATGGCCCTCCCGAACAGCGTAGTGAAGCGGTCTCATGCCGCCTTGCCGACCCACGAGATCGGAGTATCCGAGAGGTCTCGGCGCGGGCGTGGCGGGCTCCTCGGATGGTTTCTCCTCCGCATCGTCCGGTTCGTCCTGCGGCTGCGACGGAGTCTGTTCGCCGGGTGGAGCCGTGGCGGAATCGGCCGTTGCAGGAGGGGTGGCGGCTTCGTCGGGCGGCAGCTCCGCTTGGCCCGACTGTGACGGTGGGGCTGCCTGATCGGGCGGATGTGAATCCGCCTGGTTGCCCGGTGGCGGCGTTTGATCCGGCGGCGGAGGGGCTGCCCGGTCAGGTGGCGGCGGATCCGTTTGTTCGGGCGGCGGGGCCGCTTGGTCGGGCGGTGGATCCGCTGGATCTCGCTCGGCGGGTGGCGGCGTTTGATCCGGCGGCGGGGCTGCCCCGTCGGGCGGCGGGTCTGTCTGCCCCTGGTCCGGTGGCGGGGCCGCTTGATCCGGCTCGGCCGGTGGCGCATTCTGATCGCGCTGCGCCCTGTCCGCCGCCTCGCGTCTGGTCGGCTCCTGCCCCGACGGCGTATCGGTGCGGGTCGCCGCCGCGTCTTCCACCGTCTCCCCGCGCGCTTCGGCCTCGGCCTTGCGAACGGCCGCCAGCACCTCACGGCGGCGGCTGCGGGCCTCGCTATTGGCCTTCGCCCGCTCGACGAAGTCGACCACATTCGACGGGATCGACAGATCCGCACCCGCGGCGATCAGCGCGAGGACCGCAGCCGCCCGGCCGTGCGCTGCCGCAAAGTGCAGCGGAGTCTGCCCGTGCGCCGACTCTTGCGCGTCGACCTCCACCCCGGCCCGTAGCAGCGCCTCGACGGTCGCGGCATCGCCGCCTGCCGCAGCGAAGTGCAGCGGCGTGACCCCTGTGCTGGTGCGGGCCGTTGCGGCAGCGCCGGCCTTCAGGAGAACGCCAACCGCCTCTGCCCGCCCAGCCTGGCTGGCCAAGTGCAGCGGAGTGTACGCGCCCAGCCTGGTCGCCGACTCGAGGTTGGCGCCGGCATAGAGAAGCACCGCAGCCATCTCGGCATCGCCTCGCATCGCGGCCCAATGGAGCGCCGTCATGCCGTCTCCCTGAGCGGCGTTGACGTCGGCCCCGGCTCGCAGCAGCGCCCGCACTTCCTCGATGTCGCCACGCGCCGCCGCCTCGACGACGGGCGCATCTTCAGCTGCTGGAGGCGTGGCGCCTAGATGGTAACCCGGCGCCAGAACCGTGCTGGCAACGGAAATGCCTGCGCGGCCCGCCAGCGGCGCGTGGTCGATATACGCCGCGCCGGCAAGCGTCACGGCACAGCAAAACAGAGCGAACATTCCCCTAGTCCTCCGACACCGCCGCAAAGGAAAAGTCGCCGGTGCTGTCGCCGAAGCTCTTCATGTCATCCATCCCCAACTTGTGCATCAGGGAGAGCATCACATTGGCCATCGGAGTTCCGTCCGGGGCCTTGACATGCAAGTTGCCTTCGAGCTGGCCCCCGGCCCCCCCGAGCACGAAGAGCGGGCACCGCTTGTGGTTGTGGAGATTGGAATCGCCCATCGGCGACCCGTAGAGGATCATCGTGTTGTCCAGCAGAGTCCCGTTCGGCTCTTCGACGGCCGCCAGCCTCTCCAGCAGATACGGCAGCTGCTGAACATGGTAGCGGTTGATCTGGGCGAACTCGGTGACGCGGTCCTCGCGGCCCCCGTGATGCGATGCCGGATGAAAAGCCGAGTTGACGCCGCTGCCCGGATATACGCGTCCCGACCCGTCCCGGCCCATCTTGAAGGAGAAGACCCTCGTCACATCCGACTGGAAGGCCAGGACCTGCAGGTCGAACATCAGGCGAACATGCTCCGCGAAGTCGTCCGGGACGCCCGGCGGGGCTTCCGGTATCTCGCGGTGTTCACCGCTCGTGTTGTGAGCTTCGATGCGCTGAATGCGGCGCTCTATCTCGCGGATGTTCTCAAGATACTGGTCGAGCCGGCCGCGGTCGGTAGTGCCGAGCGAGCGCCTTATCCCCACTACCTCGCCGACCACCCAGTCCAGGATGCTCTTGTCGGTCCGGCGGCGGCGGGTCCGGTCCTCGGCCGAGCCGCCAGATCCGAACAGCTGGTCGAACGCAGCTCGCGGATCGCGGATCATGGGCAGCGGCTCGTCAGGGGCGGCCCAGCTGATGGTGTCGGTGTACACGCAGGCGTAGCCGTACGCGCAGCCACCCGCCTGGTCCACATTCTCGATGCAGAGCTGCATCGAAGGAATCGGCGTATCCTGTCCGAAGCGCTGGGCGTAGTACTGGTCCATCGAAGTGCCGACGAAGACATCCGATCCCTCGGTCTGCTTCGGATGGGCCTGGGTGAGGAAGGCGGCGCTCGACCGGAAGTGATCCCCGCCGATCTCCTTCGCCGTCCGGGCCTCCGCCCCCTCGACGTCGGTATTGGAGATGATCGTCAGGTAGTCGCGCCATGGCTCCAAGGGGCTCAGGCTGCTCGGCGCGAGGTCGAATGCGCGCCCCGTCTTCTCCGGCGACCACATGAACTGCGACGAGCCCCATTCGTTGCACCCCGCGGCGCCGTGCACCATCTCTATGGCGGCGAAGCGCGTCGCGCCCGCCGCTGCTTTGGAGCTGGCCGACAGACGACCTGCCGGCAGCATCGCATCCAAGAACGGTAGCGCGACCGTAGCCCCCAATCCCTTGAGTGCCGTGCGGCGCGACATGTGCTTCCCTGTTATGAAATCCATGCTAACTCCTTCGGCGCAACTTTCCAGGCTCCGCGTTTTCCCGGCAGGGGCTGCCCTCCCGTGCTCGCCTGACGTTTCTTGCCAACTCTCTCTTGCCGGTCAACGCTCCGGTCCCGTGTCCACATCCTCCGCCACGGTCCCCTCGACCACGCTCATCTGGAAGGGCGCGCTGTTGGCGACGCCCCGGATGAATGCCGTCATCCGATAATCGGCAGCCGCCGCTTGGCGCGCTATGTCACGTACGACCGGCATGTCGTAGTACTCGATCCGCCGCCCCAGCGCGAAGGCCAGCAGATTCTGCACAAAGGTGCGAACGAGCGACTCCTTCCGCACGAGCAAAGCGGCGCGCAAATCCGCCGGGCTAGTGATCGGCGTCCCGTCGTAGAGCTCGCCCGTAGTTTCCACCACCCGGCCCTGGTCCTTGATCCTCCACGCCCCCGTCACATCGAAGTTCTCCAGCGCCAGTCCGATCGGATCGATCACCCTGTGGCACGACCGGCAGCTCGGATTGGACCGGTGCATCTCCATCCGCTCCCGCACAGTCAGGAATCGTCCCTCGTCCGCCTCCTCCGTGGCCTCGAGGTCGGGCACATCCGGCGGGGGCGGGGGAGGAGGAGTGCCGAGCAGCACTTCCATCACCCACTTTCCGCGCAGTACCGGCGAGGTCCGGTCGGCGTGCGACGTCAAGGTCAGCACGCTGCCATGCCCGAGCAGCCCGCGCCGAGCTTCGTCCGGAATGGCGACTAGCCGGAAGTCCTCGCCTATCACGTCCGGAATGCCGTAATGCCGGGCGAGTCGTTCGTTCACGAACGTGTAGTCCGCCGTCAGCAAATCGAAGAAGCCCGCGTCGGTGCGCACGAGGTGATCGAAGAACAGCTCCGTCTCCCGGAGCATCGCCTGCACAAGCCCGTTGTCCCAGTAGGGATACAGAATCGCATCGGGATGGATCTTCTCCAGATCCTGCAGGCGGAACCACTGCGAAGCGAAACGGGTCGCCAGGGCTGACGAGCGGGGATCGGCGAGAAGCCGCCGGACCTGGGCCTCCCAAGCCTGCGGATTCGCGAGAGCCCCCTCTTCCGCCGCATCGATCAGCTCCCGATCGGGATATGTGCCCCAGATGAAGTAGGACAGGCGCGTGGCGAGATCGGTGTCCGCCAAGCGGTACACATCGCCCGGCTGCGCATCCGCCGGCACTTCTTCGAAACGGAAGATGAAGTGCGGGCTGGCAAGAATTGCCTGCAACGCCGTGCGTATGCCCGCCTCGAAACCGCCTTCCGGCACGCCGAGATCGTAGAACATCATCAGATCCTCGACTTCGCCGGCAACCAGAGAGCGGCGGTACGCCTTCTGCGCGAGCCCCGTCAGGATCGCTCTAGCGCAAGGTTCTTCCTCGTCAGGGGCTGTGGGGCGGCACGAGAATATGCGCTTGCGGGACAGAGTCTCGGAGACGCCGGTCACCGCGAACGGACCGGTCACGATAAAGTCGCGCAGGTGAGGAAGCGTCGTGACGCCGTACGCGCTCCCGATGTTCGAGTCGGCCAGCTTGTAGTCGACCGGCTTCAGGAGATCGTTGTCCGGCCCCTCGGCATTGAGCAGGAATGCCGCCGCAATCCGTTGCGGACCCGCCCTCACATGAATGGGGGCGGTCTCGATCACCATGCCCCCGGGGTCCGATTCCGACATGAAGGGGTCGATTTCGAGCAGCGCGACCCTCGCGCCGTCGACCGACACTTCGATCTTCTCGTTCGGGGCCGTCATCCCGTACAAGAAGCCCGTCGGGCCAGAGTGCATGTCGAGCTTGAAAATGTACTCGCCGTCGGCGGGGAAGATGTGAACGACGGAGATTCCGCCGCGCGTGCCGATTGGCGCGCCCTCCGCCCGAACCGCCTGCGATCCGGTCTTCGGCACCTTGTAGGTGACTTGCCGCGGGCCAGCTTCGGGATCGCCGATCGCCAAGCGGCTCACCTCGCCCGACGCGCGGAGATACCCCTCCATCAACGTGGCGGACATCATCTGCACATCCGCGATGTTGTCGAAGTTGTCGCTCATCGTCTCGGTCGGGAGGTACGCCGCCGCATCAATCTCGATGCCGAGGAGATCCTGCACCGCTCGCTCGTACTCGGCCCGGTTGAGACGCTGGAAGGTGCGCCGGCCAGGATAGGGACTCGCTACGGCCGCGTGGTCGATGCGTCCTTCGAGCTCTCCGGCCATCGCCTGCAGAGTCGCCGCTTCGGGACGCCGGACTCCGGGAGGCGGCATCATCCCGGCGCGGAGCTTCCGGATCATCTTCTCCGCGGTCTCGGCCTTCGCCACCGCATCGCCTGCGTCGAACGACTCCAGAGAGAGGTTGCCGCGGGGCCGGCTGTCGTTGTGACACCGGATGCACACGCTCTGGATGATGGAGTTCGCCAACGTGTCCGGCAGCGCAGGAGCGGAAGCTTCAAGCGCGGCGGCCGCCGCGAGAGAGGGCCGGACGATGGCCGCATCTCCACCCGTGGCTCCCGTGGCTACGAGATACAGCATCGCCGCAGCCAGCGCCCCAACTCCGAACCGCTTCATAGAGACCTCGCCTTCCTAGCCGAAGACCGCCGCCACGCTTCCTCTCGGTTGCCTGTCCGGAAATCGGTTGCCCGCCCGGAATGCCGCCCCGGCACGATCTTGTGGCACGATCTTGCGTCGCCGGTACGCGAACATGTCCCTCATGCAACTGCGCAACACCGGCAATGTACTACAACCTAACCTGATACACGGTCATTTGGACATATGGCCGCTTGGAATGCATGGAATGCCGCGAGCCGCCGTTGGTCCCGAGGCGCGCCGCGAGAGGGACATCGCCCCGCTTGTCCCTCTCTTCCGACGCTATTCGGGCGGACCGCGGGAGGCCAGGTAGTCCCGGCCCGCCGATACGAGGTCCACGAAATCCGCTTCGTTCCCATCGCAAACTATCTCTCGCACCCGTTCGGCGGCCTCGACAAGCGCCGTCAGGGCGATGTCCCCGTAGTCGTTTAGCGACTGTATCTCGTAGTACATGCGCGGATTCTCGCTTGCAACGGTCCGAGACACCTTCAACTGCGCCTCGAAAGTCGTGCTGGACACATCCGCCAGCCGCGGCGCCGCTTCGCCCGAGCGCGCCAGGGCCGTGAAGAAGGCGATGTTGAGCGCGTGCGAGAGGCCCAGAACGAATGCGATCACCCGGTCGTGACTCTCCAGGTCCATCCGCATCAGCGTAGCCATGGTGGAGTCGAAGAGCGCCTCCGCCTCCCGCGTCGCCTCCGGGCAGCCCACATCGACAAAGATTACGTGCTGGCCGGAGAGCAGCTCCGTATCCGGTCCGAACATCGGGTGGAGCGAGGTCACCCGGACGCCCGCCGCCGCCAGCGCCGCAAGACCCGGCTTCAGCGGACTCTTCAGCGAGCCGATGTCGAAGACCAGACCGGAAGGGCCTAGCTCGGCGAGCCGCTCCAGCACCTTGTTGCCGGCTATCATCGGGGTCGCAACTACGGTCACATCGTAGTCGAGCGGAGCCTTCGTCCAATCCGCGTAGTCCCCGCCGGCCGGGTCGGCCGTCTCGACCTCGAACCCCTGGGATGCGAGGAAGCGCGCGAACCACCCTCCCATCTTTCCCGAGCCGCCGATAACCAGGGCCCGCTTCCCTCCGCCTGCGGCCGCCGCGCTCACCCGGCCCTGCTCCTGCACGGCGAGGGACGAACGAATGAGAGAGAGCAGCAGCTCCTCGGCCAAGCGGGGCGAGATTCCCAGGTCGCGGGCGGCGGTCCGGGCGCGGTCTACGACGACCTTTTCCTGGGCGAAGTCGCGCGTGGGCGTGTCATCCGCGCGTTTGCGCTCGCCGACCGCCGCCGCGAGGTCGAGACGGCGCGCTACCAGCGCGAGCAGGTCACGATCGACCTGCGCAAGCTCCGCTCTGAGTTTGTCGATCGACATGGGCCAAGATACGGGAGTTCGATGATCTACGTTCATCGCCAACCGGACTTCCGGCTCGGTGACGCGAACACTGTCGCACTACAAAGAAGCCCGGCAGCGAGCGCTCTTCTACTCCGGCCCGGAAGCTACCTCGACATGCCCGTAGTCGTGGAACTTCTGGTCCCGCGTCTTGCCGTTCATGTTCCAGTCTCCTCCCCACCGGAGCAGGAGACCGCTCTGCTTTGCCGCTAGAGAGAGAGCGCCGGCCACGAAGCTGAACGCTTCCGTGTCGTTCCAGTCCACCTCGCCGCCTGCCCCGGGAATGAAGTCGAACGCCAGCGACGGCCGGGAGTTGTGCTTGCTCTCGGGCCAAGGCGTCTTGCTGCGCCCCTTGGCTACAGCGTCGTTCTGGTCCTCCTCGCCGCGGTGCCCTTGCACTACCCTGAAGGGGATGTGCCGGAGCGCTTCCTCCGCTATCTGCCGCAACCGCTCATCGCAGGTAGCCAGTTCCCGCTTCGTCCGGCTCAGCGCAGCCTCGCCGCTCATGGCTGCTTCAGCGCTCACGACCGCCACCTCCGCGTCGTCCGGCTCATGGCAGCCTCGCCGCTCATGGCTGCTTCAGCGCCCTGGCGTCTCTAGGCACAGGCGTCTCCTTGGCAACTGGCGTCCCTAGCCAACAGGGCGGCCCTAGCGGATCCCGACGATGCCGCGGACCGACTCGATGAGCTTGGGAGAGTCCCAGCCTACACCGCCCTTGAAGACGATCCGCACATTCCGGATGTGCCCGGCCGACTCCACATCTCCCTCCAACACGACAAGGTCCGCCACCTTTCCAACTTCCACGGCGCCCGTGTCGTCATCGATGCCGAGCACCTTCGCGCCATTCGCGCTCATGATCCGAATCACTTCGGCGGGCGTGAACCCGGCCTCGAGCAGCAGTTCGTAGTTCTTCTGGTCGCCGTAGCCGGGAGGAGCGGCGCCATACCCGGTCGGATCCACCCCCGCGGCCAGCGTTCCGCCCGCCTTGACGAACGCGTACTCGTACTCGAGCGCCTTCTGGTAGACGCGAGGATCGAACGCGATGCCCGACTCCAGATTCGCGTTGCGGCGCACTTCCGCGATCGCCCGCACTTCCTCCGCGATCTCCGGGGCCAGGATATCGTAGACCCGCTCGTCGATCGGGCCGCGTCCCGGAACGGAGATTTCGTAGACCGCGAGCGTCGACGTCATCGCCACATCGTTCTCGATCATGTCCCGAAACGTGGCCTGCACCTCCTCGGAGTCCATGTCCAGGTCGGCATAGCCGTTGCGAAATCCCTGCGGGCAGTCGTCCGGCCGCTTCCCCGGATAGTACTCGCTGTTCGCGAGCAAGCCGTGCTCCAGGTTGTCTATGCCGAGCGCCACGGCCTCTCTGTATCCGACCGAGCAGAGATGAGCGGTCACCTTCACGCCGAGCTTGTGCGCCTCGTCGATGGCCGCCCCGAGCTCGGCGCGGCTGATCCAGGTGTACGCCTTGAACCAGCTGGCGCCCTCTTCGGCCCAGTACCGCACGAGTCGGCGGGCCTGCTCCGGACCGTCGAGGTGAGCCATGCTCGGAGAGCCCTCCTCCCCGGTCAGATACGGACCGGTCGTGAACATGTTCGGCCCGATGGCCCGGCCCTCGTCGATGGCGCGCTTGAGGTTGATCTCCTCGTATGGAGCGCGGGCGCCCGTCGTCCGAATCGTGGTCACCCCCGACGCCAGATAGAGCCGCGACCCGGAGAAGGAGAGCTGCGCCGCCCGGCCATTTCCGCCGGTGTAGTAGCTGTGGTTGTGCAGTCCGACGAGACCGGGGATCACGGTATGGCCTTGCAGATCGATAATCTGGGCGTTGCTCACCCGCGCCTCCACCTCGCCGGTCGAGCCGATGTCCGTTATGCGGCCGCCCTGGATAACGATGGCCTGGTCCTCCAGCGAGGGGCCGCCGGTGCCGTCGATAACCTTCACATGCGAGAGGACGACCGTGGGAGCCTGAACGGCTATGAAGTCTTCATTCGACTGCTGGGCCCTCAGCTCCGCGGCTCCAAACGCGACCAGGAAGCCCGTTGCGGCGAATGCGAGCAGGACGGCGCGCCACCCGAGAAGCATCGAACTGACGTCGCCTTCGGGCCGCATGCCGCTGTTGTCTCCGCGCCGGATGCAGCTGTGGACGGCTTTCCGCATTTTGTGGTCTCCTCTCAATTCGATCAGGACTTCTCCGCGACGTCCATGACCATCTTCATGCCGGATTCGAGATGCTCGGCGATGTGGCAGTGGATCATCCACCGGCCGGGATTGGACAGCTCCAGCAATATCTCCGTCGTCGATGCGGCCGGCAGCAGCACGGTATCCTTCCAGGCCAAGTTCCGATTGGCGACCCCGTTCTGCGAGAGCACGAGGAAGCGCTGGCCGTGAATATGCAGAGGATGCTGCATCGCGTGGAAGGTGCTTCGATCGTTGATCACCCTGATCTTCACGACATCGCCGACGTCGAAGCGCCATTCGATTTCCTCGTTTTCCCGGCCCGTGCTCGTTTCCCTGAGGATCCACCGGATCTCGCGACCGGTCGAAGCCCAATTCATCCGCGGCATCGTCCCGGTCCACTCGACCGGATTGAAGTAGATCCAATCGTACGCCATCGACTGTTCGACGGGGAGCGGAAGGTCGGCTACTTCAAGCGTCATCGCCAATTCGTGGCTGGCCTCCTCCTCGAAGCGCGGCCTGTAGCGGTCGATATCTTCGATCACGTCCAGGTTGCGGCGCAGCGTCCGAAAGGCGGCTCCGTGGTCATGTGCCGCCACCGCAGCCGCCACGGTCACGCTGCCCAGCATCCGCGCCTCGGGGCGGAAGACGCCCTGGCGGTGGTTGATGCCCTGCACGTGATTGACGAAGAGGTAGCGGCCCGGCCGTTCGAAGCGCACATCGACCACGTACCGTTCGGCGGGAGCGAGCACGACGCTCCGAACCCATTCCTCTCGCTCGAACCGGCCGACATCCGACGCGACGACTTTGATCGGAAGACGGACGGAATCCGCGTTCGAGAGAAGAAGCGTCCCTTGGCCCGCAGCCGATACGCCCATGTCCGGCTCGTCGACGACGCTCGAGGCATCCACGAAGGACACGTTGAAGGTTCGCGTGTTGGATGCGTTCGTCAGGTGGAAGCGGACCACCTCCCCGCTGTTCGCATCGAGGCTGTAGCCGGGCTCGCCGTTGACTAGGAGCAGGTTCCCGAAGCGGCCCATTAGCATGTAGTTGGCAGATTCGCCGCCGAAGTCGACGATCCCTTCTTCGTCGAGAAGGATGTCGTCGAGCATCAGAATCTCGTCGCGGTTCGCCGGACCGTAGTAGCCGTCGTCAGCGGCCGCGACCAGAAGGTTTCCGTACAGCCCGAGCTCTTGCTGGACATCCTCTCGGTGATGGGGATGATACCAGTAGATGCCGGCGTCCCGGAAGAAGATTCGGTACTGGAACGACTCCCCGGGCGCGACGGGATCCTGGGTCAGGCCGGGCACGCCGTCGAAGCGGTTGTCCAGCCGGATGCCGTGCCAGTGCACCGCCGTCGGGTAGGGCGTCCTGTTGGTGAAGTTGACGAAGATGGTGGAGCGCTCGGCCGTCTTGATGAGCGGGCCGGGGTGCTGGCCGTTGAACGCCAGCATCGCGACCGAGCGACCGGCTATCTCGCGGCGCACCACGGTCGCTTCGAGGTCGAGCGTGCCGCCGTTGGGGAGTTCGATCAACTGGCGCGGCCCGGCTTCCGGCAGGCTCTCCAACGGCGGCACGCCGGCCGCGCCGGCCAAGCCCGCGGGCGCTACGCGCGGCTCCAGTGCCATTACGCCGGGCAGCATCGGGATGCCGGGGTAGGCGGGCGGCGCTCGCCAGCGGCTTGGCCGGCCACCGCCCGCCGGCCGCCGGGTCGCCGAGGGAGCGATGGCCAGGAGATCGTGCGCCTCCATCAGGCTGGACGGCGACCGGCCTCGAAGGACCAGCGGCCCCTGCCGCGTCTCGACGGTCGCCGACGCCTCGGCGCTTATCATGACCAGGTACTTGTTGAAGGCGACCCGGCCCAGTTCGTGCTCGCCGTTGCCCACCGGGCCGAGAGGCGTCACCGGATCGAGTTCCAGCGGGGTGGCCCATGCCATGTATGTCGTGTAAGGGCCGAGGCTGGAGGGCGGCGGCAGGTCCTCTATGCGGGCGACCAGTTCGTAGATGTGGTGGCCGGCGGGCGTCACCGTCACGCCGAAGGGAGATGGAATCCGTCGCAGTTCGACGAGGCCGCGCGCTTCTCCGCCCCGGGCGGTGGAGAAGAGGCTGATGCAGTTCAGATCGGTCGCTGGCCCGCCACTTGCGCCCGGTCTTCCCGGAGTCGTCGGCGCGGCGGCGCGGGCCTCGCACGCTCCGGAAGAACCGGGGAGCTGGGCACCGGCCATTGCGCCGGGGACAGCGGCCAGAGACAAAGCCGCCCCCCAAACGGCCCAGCCAAGTACGGCCCATGGCTGGCCCCGCGCCAACCGATGCCCGCGCCAACAGGCGCACCCGGGCATTGCGCCAGAAGGGACTAGGCGTTGTCGACGCGGTCCGCGCCGCCCGATCGCCTCTCCCAACGCTCCGACAGGAGGCGGCGAGGAGTCGAAGGGCCGGTCAGCCCCCACCGCTAGCGGGCGGCTCGTCGCCATCCGGGTTGAAACGCAGCGCCACGCCATTGTTGCAAAACCGCTTCCCCGTCGGCTCCGGACCATCGTTGAAGACATGGCCGTGATGGCCCCCGCAACGCGCGCAGTGGTACTCCGTGCGAGGCAAGATGAGCTTGAAGTCCCTTTTCGTCTCCAGACTCCCCGGGATGCTCTCGAAGAAGCTCGGCCACCCCGTGCCGCTGTCGTACTTCATGTCGGTCGTGAAGAGCGGAGCCCCGCACGCAGCGCACGCGAACGTGCCCGGGCGCTTCTCTTCGTTCAGCGGACTCGTGCCGGCCGGTTCCGTCGCTTCTTCGAACAACACCTTGTAAGCCGGCTCCGAGAGCTCGCGGCGCCACTCATCTTTCGACTTGGGCGGTTCGCCGCCGCCAGCGGCCGCCTTGCGCTTCCGGCTTCGGCCGATCATCTAGCCACTGTCCCTTCCCGCGACGATCGGAAGGTCCTCCCGCCGGCCCCAGTCGTTCCATGAACCGTCATAGAACTTCACGCGGTATCCCAGGTATCTCGCGACCATATAAGTGTAGCTCGCGCGCATGCCGATCAGGCAGTAGTTGACGACCACGCCGTCCATCGAAGCCCCCGCCTCCGCGAAACGCGCCTTGGCTTTGTCCAGATCCAGCACTGGAACGCCCTCCGCCACCAAGTCTTGCCAGTAGAGGTTGTAGGCGCCTGGGATGTGGCCGCCCCGGAGGAAGTCTCGCCCCGGCCGCTCGCCCGTGTACTCGTCTTCCGGGCGCGCATCGATCAGCGTCACGCTCGGATCGTCGAGATGTTCCTCTATCCACTCCGCCGAGACTAGCAGGTCTTCCCTGACATCGGCCACGAAGCGGCCGGGCGCCGGAGGCTTGGCGGCTTCAGTGACAACTTCGCCTCCCGACGCCTTCCACGCCTCGATTCCCCCGTTGAGCACAGAGGTTCTACCCGAGTGCCCCAGGTAGATGAGCGTCAGGTAGGCCCGCGCAGCGAGGTGGCCGCCCGTTCCCACTAGCAGGACATGCTTGTCGTTGCCCACCCCCGCGGCGCTGAACACTTCCTCGAGCTTGTCTACCGGCGGGAATTCGATGAGGAGGCCATCGCGCTCGGTCACGATGTCGCGATAGTCGAGCCGGTACGATCCCGGGACGAACTCCATCCTCTCCTGCATACCGCCCATCGACACATGCAGGACAACGAGATTCGGGCGACCCAACAGGCTCGCGAGCCACCGAGTGCTGACTAGGACGCCCGGGTTCTCCTGGGCGTCGGCAGGATCGGGCGGAGCGGCCAATCCGACCAGCGCGCCAAGGAGGAGCGCCACGCTCGCACCGAGTACCGGCCCGGAGGACATTCCGACACCCCGTCTCCCGGAACGTTCACAATGAAACTTCATCGCGCTACCTCCTTGCTGTCGCTTTCGGATCTGCCGTGTCAAACAGGATAGGATATCATGGCCAAAATGGCACCCGGCCGCGGTACGGGACTACGTTCCTGTCTTTCGAATCCCGTGCTCCGTCCGGACCGGCCCGCCCGCCGAACCGGAGAAGAGACGGGCAATCCGGGACGGTCCCCTGCTCTCTGCCCGCAGCTTCTCGTTCAGGGCCGTATCCCCGATGCCGGCCCACGGACGAGGGTGATCGATGTGCACGCACACCGCCCTGTGGCGCGCCTGCACCGAACGGATGCCCGCGTTGCGGAGCCGCTGGCCGAGCTCTCGGTCCTCGCCCGGATACTTCATCCGCTCATCGAAGCCGTTCGCCTTCAGAAGGTCCGCCTTCCATCCGGAAGCGTTGTGTCCGTTCCAGGTCGCGCCGGTGGTGGTCAGCCTGTCGAGCGCAGCCGCCCAGGCGGACGAACGGGCGAGTTTGAGCCGGTCCCTCTTGCGCAGGAACCCTCTGCGCGCGCGAATCCACGCCGGGTCGAAGAGCTCCCCCGAGAGCACTGTCTCTCTGCTTGTCTCGTCGCTCATCTCGCGTACCAGACTTACCCTGCCGCCGGAGACGAAGCGGCCGGGACGGGCAAGCCGCGCGTGCGCCCGGGTGAAGTCCTCGCGGGGAATGCAGTCGCCATCGCTGAACAGGAGGTATTCCCCTCTGGCCTCGACGATCGCCCGGTTGAGGATGCGGCACTTCCTGAAGCCGTCGTCCGCCTGCCACACGTGCGAGATCGCCAAGCCCGTGGCTTTTCGCGCGCGCCGGATCCGGTCTCTGGTGGCCGGACCCGAGCCGTCATCGGCGATGACGACATCGAAGTCGCGCATCCTCTGGTTGGCGTAGCCCCAAAGGGCAAGCTCCAGAGCGCCGGGCGCGTCAAAGGTGCTCAGTATGACCGATAGGAACACTTTTTTCCTCTTGCCTCGGGACCCTCGCCGGATAGTTTGCGAAATATGAACCCAAGCCGCTCGCTGGAGTTGACCCAGTTTCCCTCGGTCGCATCGCCATGACTCCGCTCACGCGCGGGGAGTTTCTGGGCGTGGTCGCCGGAACGGTGGGCGCAGGGCTCGCGGCAGGGGCGTGCGTTCGCCCCGACGGCGACAGTGGCGGGACATCCTCGCGACGCGGCGGCAACGGCGGAGGACTGGACCCGGACCTGATCGTCCACGCCGGCACGATCCACACGATGGACGAGGCGATGCCCGTCGCCGAATCCTTCGCCGTCCGAGACGACATGATCGTCGCCGTCGGTTCGCGCTACGACATCGAGAACTTGCAGGGACCTGATACGCGGGTCCTCGACCACCGCGATGCCGTCGTGGTTCCGGGGTTCATCGACGCCCACACCCACCCTGCCGGGGCCGGCGTGCAGGAGCTCAAGGACGTCAATGCGGACGCCCGGAGCATCGCCGAAATCAAGGAGCGGATGTCGGCCAGGGCCCGCGAGACGCAGGTGGGCCAGGGAACCGAGTGGGTTGTCGGATTCAAGTATGACGACACCAAGCTGGCCGAGGGCCGTCCTCTCGACCGGCGGGACCTGGACGAAGCGGTGCCGAACCATCCGGCGGTCGTGGGACACAGGGGCGGACACACCAGCGTCTACAACTCGCGCGCCTTCGAGTTGGCCGGAGTCGACGCCAGCACGCCGGACCCGCCGGGCGGCAAGTTCTACCGTGCCGGCGGCGAACTGACGGGACTGGTGGCCGAGCGCGCCAACTACGTCTTTCGTTCGCTGATCCCCAATACCCACACCGACGAAGACCGGCAGGCGGGGGTCGCCCTGATCACGCGGCTCATGGCGGAGGCGGGCCTGACATCGTTCCACGATGCCGGCACGTCGGCGGCCAGCCTCGCGGCCTACCAGGCGGCCTACATGGCGGGCGAGCTGAGCTGCCGCGCCTACATGCTCATGCGCGGCCCCTACGAGAGCCTGCGCGAGGCTGGCGTGACAACGGGCTTCGGAGACGAGTGGCTCCGCGTCGGGCCAGTCAAGTACGGCGCCGACGGCTCGGCTTCCGAGCGCACCATGCGGATGAGCACCCCTTTCGTGGGACGGCCGGACGACTACGGAATCCTCACCATGAGCCAGGAGGAGATCCACGAGGCTGTGGAACAGGCTCACCGCTCCGGCTGGCAGATCGGGATCCACGCCAACGGCGATGTGACGATCGGCATGGTCCTGAACGCCTACGAGCGCGTCCAGGAACGATGGCCCCGGCCCGACCCGCGCCACCGAATCGAACACTGCTCCCTCGTCAATCCCGAACTGCTCCGGCGGATCAAGGCGGCCGGCGCGATCCCGACGCCCTTCTACACATATGTCCACTACCACGGCAACAAGTGGGTCGAGTACGGCCCGGAGAAGATGGAGTGGATGTTCGCGCACCGGTCCTTCCTGGACCATGGCATTCCCGTGGCGCCGGCGTCGGACTACACCCCGGGTCCCTACGAACCTCTCATGGCCATCCAGAGCATGGCGACCCGAACCGACTTCGACGGACGGGTGTGGGGGCCGAGCCAGAGAATAAGCGTCGCCGAAGCGCTCCGCATCTGCACCATGGGCGGGGCCTACGCTTCCTTCGAGGAGGGGTTGAAGGGAAGCATCTCCGCCGGCAAGCTGGCGGACTTCGTGGTGCTGGCCGCCGATCCCCACGACGCGGATCCAAGCGCCATCAAGGAGATCCCCGTCCTTCGAACCGTCGCCGGCGGAAGGACGACTCACGAGGCGTAACTCGGCCGGCGGACCGGCGGAGTGGACGAAGCGAAGCAAGCCGAAGGGGGCGGCGAACTTCACCCCTGCACCTTCGCGGCTCCCTCGACATGGGCTCCGCGGAAACCGGCAGTTGCGACACTGAGGCTACGCTAAGGGCACCGCTCCTCCGCGCTAGACAGCGCTATCGCGTTGAAAATGGGCTCCGCGGAAACCGGAAGTTGCGACCGAGGCTACGCTAAGGGCGCCGCTCCTCCGCGCTAGACAGCGCTATCGCGTTGAAGAGGAACTTGAAGGTGGCGTGCGGCTGCGCCCGCCGCGTGATCAGCGGCCCGAACAGATAGAGGCGGCCTTCGCCCACCTGAGCTTCCGCCATCGTCACCCCTTCCTCGAGGCGCTCCTGCCCCCACGCCCAACCGCTGAGGAGCGGCTCGTCCGTATCGAACCAGGCTAGCGGCGCGACTTGTCCCGCCTCGCTAGCGGCGCGCAGCGAAGAGGGGCTGAACACGGGGCTATTGTTGAAGGACACGGCGACCCGCTCGGGCGTCCCCGCGGCCACCAGCCGCGAGTTGTCCGTCCGCACCTCCAGGATCGACCCCGGCACGTAGTACTCCTCCCGGGTCGGATTCTCCCCGCCACTCTTCGCCAAGTGGTTCTCGAGGGGCAGCCCGAGAGCTCTCCCCAGGGCGGTGGAGCCGCCGATGGTCACGATCGATCCTCCATCTTGCAGGAAGTCGGCCAGCGCCGGGAGCGTGGCCGCGGGCGTGACGCGTCCCAGCCGGTCGCGGTACTCGGCGGGCACCGACTCGGGATCGGGCCCTCCGAAGCCGAAGCTGCGCGCCAGCGCCTGCCGGGCCGAGTCCTCCGCCGCCATCGCTCTGTTCGCGAACGCCTGTCCGATCGCCCCGTGCGGGAAGATTATGACGTCGTAGTCGTCGGCGAGGCCGCCCGCATCGAGATCCGGCGCGAAGACCACCTCGAAGTCCGTGTATCCGAACTGTTCGAGTATCCAGCGGATCCAGCCCGACGGCATAGACCCCCCGTACGTGTCCCAGAGCGCGATCCGGGGAGTGCGCAGGCGGAGAGCACTCGATTGCGGGTGGTCCGGCAGCCCATGGAAGTCGAGCCCCAGATCGGAAGCCAGCCTTCTTGCGTCATCCGCCGTCCTCCCCATGCTCTTGACGTAGAAGGCGCCAGCCGGATGCGTCATGCCGCCGACGGCCAGCGGCTCGGTGAGCCAGAACACCTCGTGTTCCGAGGCCTGGAGCCGGTTGATCGCCACGAACGCGTCGTTGGCTTCGTGGCTGAACAGGAAGCCGGCGGCGCCGTCCGCGCCCGTGACCTCCCCCGGCGGCGGGGCGGCGTTCCACTCCGCGATTTCCTCGAACGGTCCGTCGAAGCCCTCCAGGATGCGGTCGAACTGAACGCCCATCTGGATAGCCAGCGTCCACCCGGCGTTGTCGTAGGGAGGGGTCGGCGGCGCTCCCGGGTAGCTGAAGTCGTTCGGGTGATCCTGCGGTTCGAACATGTCGAGGACCTGCGGACGGAAAGCCTGCGCGGTCCGCACGACGAACGAGCCCGCCGGGTAGCTCTTGCCCTCCACGACGAAGTCCGAGGTGGCCCGCTCCACCGTCACCCCCGTCTCGAGCAGCGAGTTGACGAACTTCGTGGCCGTCGGGAAGTCGGGCTGGTCCGCGGGGAGGATGTAGCCGCGCGGGTCGCGCAACGCCGGATCGAAGAGCTTGTCGTAGTCTTCTCGAGTGCCTCTGGTGCCCCCGAAGCCCCCCACGTTGCGCGCGAAGTCCGTCTCTCCCTCGCCTGCCGACATCTCCGCCCGCAGCCAGTCGACTCGCTTCGGCTGGATCGTCCAGCTGTCCCTGCTCCCCCGCTCGATCGAGTTCGTTCCCATCCGCCAGATGCGGTAGAGGAATGTCTCCCGGTAGCGCGATGCGAGGTCTAGCACAGCTTTGTTGGCGGTCACCGAATAGTCGACCGACTGCCGGAAGCGCCACGGCTGCGGTGCGATCGGAGCCGGGAGATTGTCGTTGGGAAGCACCCGCTCCATGATCAGCGGAATCTCCATCGGCGTGGGATGCCCGATCGTCTCGGTCAAGAGCCCGATCATGTTGTGGAAGTATGGCGTGGTCCGCAGGCCGCCATTCCACCATGTGGAGTAGTTCGCGCCCCGGCGGCGCGTCGCGCCGGGTTTCCCCTCGGCCGTGAAGCGCGAGTGCATCGCCGCGCCGACAAGATCGATCCCGGTGATGACCATCGGGTCGATGTTGTAGTTGAAGGGGTCGCGGAAGGGCGGCGCGAAGAGAACGGTCCCGGTGGGTCCCGTCTGGTGGTGGTTGTAGACGATCTGCGGATACCATGTCCGGTACATCTGCCGGTTCATGTTCTCCGTTTCCGGCTGGAAGGAAGTGTAGAAGTCCCGGTTGTTGTCGTGGCCGACGTACTTCTGGTAGAGGACTGGTATGCCTCGGGTGGAGCGCTCCGTCTTCTCCGCCGTCCGCGTGTACCAGTTGGACACGAGATCCATTCCGTCCGGATTCGCGTGGACGAAGAGGATGATCACGTCGTCCAGAATCCGCATCGTCTCGTCATCGGAGCCGCTGACGAACTGCCACAACGTCTCCATCAACTGCTGCGCACCCAGGACTTCGGTCGCGTGCAGCCCGCCGTCGATCCACACGACCGCCTTCCCGGCGCGGGCGAGCGAACGCGCCTCTTCCTCGGACACGCCCTTCGCCAGCGCCAGCCGCGCGGAAATCTCGCGGTAGCGCTCGAGGTTGGCGTGGTTCTCGGGCGAGGTGACGATGGCCATGAGCTGGGGGCGCCCGTTGGCCGTCTCCCCTATCGACTGGAGAGTCATGCGCGGGGATTCGGCGGCCAGCATCTCCCAGTAGTCGCTGAGATCCCGGTAGTTCGGCAACTCGTAGTCGGCCCCGATCGGGTGGCCGAAGAAGTCTTCGGGAGCGGTCAGATTCCGGACCGCTTCGGACCGGGCTTGCGCATCCGAAGGACGGTTCTTGGCAGATTCGCCGCGGTCCTGGGCGAATGCGGGCTGGGCCGCTATCAGACCCAGCGCGATCAGCGAGCAGTACCGCCGGCGCGAGCGTGAAATACGATACCGCCTGGACAGGTGTACGAAACGTGCCATGCTCTCAAACCCCCTCACTGTTTATCTCGGCCCTCCGGACCAGCTAGCCAGACGATTCATGCGTGGATCGCTGGCCGAGTTCCTGCTCACTGTTGCCTCGGGTCCCTCTCGACCAAACGACGGTCCCTTGCTTTATGTGGCTTACAATAAGTAGTTATCGCCTTACAGACTTACGACGCCAACCTACTTATTTACTGACACGCCTTACCGTCGGCGTGCCTGTTTCCTCAGCGCGGCGCTCCGCCGGGCGGCACAGGCACCGCTACCGGATCGCCCAGGCTCGGTCTGATGTCGGCCGCCTGCAAGGCGTCGTAGAGCATGGGCATCCGCGTCTCGATCAGGTCGTTCAGACGCTCGATGGCGCCCGGTAGAACGTCCCAACCCCGCTGAAGCCTCCACAACATGTCCTCGGTCGGAGCCGTATGGTAGGAGGCAAGTCCGCGGACGGCGCCGCCTCCCTGGGCCGCATCGTCGAGTTCGTCCCCGATCTCGTCGAGCTCTTCGTCCAGCGCTTCGACTTCGCCGGTCAGCGACTCGGCCGCATCCTGCCCTTCCAGCTGCTCCTCGATGCCGGACAGGAGGTCTCGCAGACGACGGCTGGCGCGCCGGGCCTCGGTCAGAGACTTGGACAGCTCGTAACCGCTCATGAGGGCTTCCTGGCGGGCCATCAGATCGGTTTCGGAGATCCGGACACGCGGGTCCAGCCTCACCGTCGCCGAAGTCTCATGGGTTTCGCCGGCCGCTTCTAGCCGAACGGCGTAGCTGCCGGGGAGCACCCGTGGCGCGGCCGCCAGAGAGTCGTAGCGGAGGTCCCAGATCACCTCGTGGAGACCTCGGCTGCCGTCTCCCGCGATCTCGCGCATGACCGCGCCGTCCGGCGCGAGGATAGAGATCGCGACTTCTCCAGTCTCCGATCCGCTCATCCCTTCGGACTCCTCGTCGCCGTCCGCATCTTCATCGGCGGTGGCGGGGATGTCCTCTCCCAGCCAGTAGCGAATCCTCGCGCCGGCCGGCGGGTTGGGCGCTTCGAAGACGCCCGGAGTCCACCCCTGCGGAGTGTACAACGCGTACGCCACAGCCGGCTGCATGGAGAAGAGGTGCGCCGCGGAAGCGAGCGTCTGCGGAGTCATCTCCTCTAGCGGCGTAATGTCGTCCATGATCCAGATGCCGCGGCCGTGCGTGCCGGCCACCAAGTCGTTCTCGCGCTCCTGAATCTGGATGTCGTCCACCGGCACCGGCGGCATGTTCCGCATCAGCGAGTGCCACGACTCCCCCGCGTCGATCGAGAAGTAGACGGCGACTTCGTTTCCGGCGAAGAGCAGATTCGCCGCGCGAGGGTGCTGCCGAAGAGCGTTGAGCGACCACCCGTCCGGCAATCCGTCTCTGGCGGCCCGCCACGATTCGCCGAAGTCGTTCGACACATACAGATAGGGATCCATGTCGTCGTGCCGGTGGTTGTCGCCCGCCACCCACGCTGTGCCGGCGTCCGCGTGCGATGCGACGATCCGGGTCATGTACAGCTGGTCCGGCGCCCCGGGCATGTTTCCGGCCACGCTAGTCCAGGTCGCTCCGCCGTCGCGCGTGACATGCACATTGCCGTCGTCGCTGCCGGCGTAGATCACGTTCGGGTCGACGGGCGACTCTTCGATCGAGACCAGATTCCCGAACGAGGAGGTGCCGTCGTTGGCCGACATCATCGGCTCGGAGCCGGGCACGCCCATGATCTCCAGAGTCTTGCGGTCGATACTCTTCGTCAGATCGCCCGAAATCTGCTCCCAGCTCTGCCCGTAGTCCTTCGACCTGAAGAGGACGTTTCCACCGTAGTAGACGGTGGCATCGTCGTGCGGCGACACCTCGATCGGAGTATCCCAATTCCAGCGGTACTCCGGCAGGTCTTCGCCGTCTTCCTCCGGCCGCCCGAGAGGCCGCATCCGCATCCGCTCGCCCGTCTTCAGATTCACCCGCATCAGGTTCCCGTTCTGCGACTCGGCAAGCATGGTCTCGCCATTCGGGTGCAGGATCGTGAAGTAGCCGTCGCCGCTTCCCACGTTGTACCAGTCGCGGGGGCGTATCCCCTGGTTGGACCAAGTCTCGGATGGAGCGCACCACGATCCGTTGTCCTGGAGTCCTCCGCAGACGTGGTACGGTTCGCGGTTGTCGACACCTATCTCGTAGAACTGCGCAATGGGAAGATTCCGAAGCTGCCGCCAACTGTCCGAGCGGTCCCAGCTGATCGACACTCCCCCGTCGCCGCCGAGAACCAGGTGGTCGGAGTTCGCCGGGTTGATCCAGAGGGCGTGGTGGTCGGAGTGGACACCGCTTGCGGCATCCGGCGTGAAGTTGTTTCCGCCGTCGGAGGACCGGTACAGATTGGCTCCGCCGAGGTAGATCCGCTCGGGATCGTTCGGGTCGATGCGAATCTGGCTGTAGTACATGGGGCGGTTGTTGGTCGTGCTGACCTGCTCCCACGACTCGCCGCGGTCCGTCGACTTGTAAACGCCTGTCTCCCGGTCGGGATCGGTCTGGCCGAACCCGCCTCCGCGCCGCTCCGTGGGACGCTTGTCTGCCTCGACAATCGCCATTACGAGGTTGCCGTCGCCGCGGTAGATGTCGAGTCCGATGCGGCCGAGGTCGCCGCCGGGCAGGCCGTTTTCCAGCCTAGTCCAGCTGTCGCCGCCGTCGGTCGTCCGGTAGATGCCGCTGCCGGGGCCGCCGCCGTTGAAGCCCCACAATGCGCGCCGGCGCTGGTACATGGCCGCGAACAGCGTTTCCGGGTCGCCCGGATCCATGACCAGATCGATGGCGCCCGTGTCTTCGTCCACATAGAGCACGCGGTCCCACGAGGCGCCGCCGTCGGTCGTCCGGTAGACTCCGCGCTCCGGATTCGCGCCCCAGAGGTGGCCGACGGCCGCCACGTAGGCCACGTCCGGATCACGCGGGTGGACCTGCATGCGGGCGATGTGGTGGGTGTTCTCCAGCCCGAGATGGGTCCAGCTGCGCCCTGCGTCGGTCGAGCGGAACACTCCCTGGCCCCAGGGAGAACTCTGCCGGTTCTGCGGCTCGCCCGTGCCGGCCCACACCACGTTCGGATTGGAGGGCGCCAGGGTCACATCGCCAATCGACGATACCATCTTGTCGTCGAAGACCTGTTCGAAAGTCGTTCCGTGGTTGATCGTCTTCCAGATCCCGGCCGTCGCCGTACCGACGTAGAAGGTCGATGGGTCGGATTCGTCCACGGCGAGGTCCGCGACCCGGCCTCCCATGATCGTCGGGCCGATTTCGCGCCACTTCAGCGCCGCCGTGGCCGCCTCCATCATGGGGTCCGAGCCCTCCATGCCGGCTTCTTGAGCAAGCAACGCTCCATATGGCCCAGCCGGCGCCATCGGCAACCCGGCGACGAGCGCGAGCGCCGCCGCCACGAGTGCGACACCGGTTGCGCGCGCCGCCCCCAGCGAGCGCTTGAGCCCTCTCGCGCACCTGCCCGCGGTGGCACGACAGGCCGCTGGCGGGATCGCGACGATCGCCGACACCGGCAAACGATTGAGAAAGATTCCTGAGCGCGTAGTGGCCATCCTGGTTACCTCGTCCCTTGGTGAAGGTGCACGTTGCGAGCGTAGCTGCCGGGCCTCGCGTTACGAACCGGCTCCGGATCGCTCGACCGGGCGATGATCGGACCATGGTACATTGGACTATCGTACATTAGAGGAAATGTGCGCAATGTGAAACCGGCAGTTAGCAGCGCGGCCATCTGCGCCGCCGGACGCCCCGCTGCTGGCTGGCGAACGAGTGGCGGACACGGGCCGGTCACCGCCACCCCGCGCCGCCGGGCACCTCGGCTTGTCTAGACGCGGGGCTGGTGGGTGGCAGAGACGAGCCCAGTCGGCCTGCCGGGTCGCGCCGCCGCCAGGCATACGGTTGTCGCATGCGAGATGCGGCAGCAACATTTGTCGCACGGTAATCATCATCTGACTTTCGGCGCCGACTTTTGGCGCTGATCTTCGACAACTGACCGTCGTCGACAACTGACCGTCGTCGACACTGACCGCGAACGGACAAGAAGACAGGAGCTATCACGAGCATCGCACCCTACCGCGATCGTCGGCCGATTGCGGAATGCCCCCAGGTGGCAGAGCAACGACAACGGCGGCGTTCGCCGAAGCGGCCAGCCCACATGACACTCGGCCCGGCCACGACGACCGTAGTGCAACGACGACGGCAGCGCTCGCCGACAGCGGCGCTGCTGCCGACGGCCGGGCGGCTCGCGGCAGCCATGGCCTTGCTCCTGTGCGCCCCGGCAGTTGCGTCAACCCAGGAACGCCGGGGCCCTCCTCCGCCCGGCGGCCAACCCGCGATGACCATCGAGGACTACGATCCTCGCTCGACACTGGTCGTTCCGGAAAACCCGGTCCCGCGAGCCGCCTACCCCTTTATAGACGTGCACCTGCACATCGACGGCACGATGCCGCGCCCCCAGCTCGACCAGATGATCCGCGACATGGACGCGCTCAATATGGCCATCGGCGTCAACCTGAGCGGGGGTACCGGCGCCAGGCTTGTCCAGCAGATCGAGGCGTTGGAGGAGGCGTATCCCGGACGGTTCGTCGTCTTCGCCAACATCGACTTCCGCGACATCGACGACCCCGCCTTCGGAGCTAACGCCGCCGCTCGCCTGGAAGAGGATGTCCGGTCCGGCGCTCGCGGGCTCAAGATCTTCAAGAACCTCGGCCTCTGGCTCACGGACGACAGCGGCGAGCGCGTCCCCGTCGACGACCCCCGCCTCGACCCCGTCTGGGCGAAAGCGGGCGAACTGGGCATCCCCGTCCTAATCCACTCCGGCGATCCCGCCGAGTTCTGGCAGCCGATGGACGAGCGCAACGAGCGCTGGCTCGAGCTGCGCCTGCGGCCCCGCCGCCGCCAGACCGCCCCGCCCACCTTCGAGCAGGTGCTCGGCGAGCAGCTGCGCATGTTCCGCAAGCACCCCGGGACGACGTTCATTGCCGCCCACCTGGCGTGGCTGGGTCACGACCTCGGCCGCCTCGGACAGACGCTCGACGAGCTGCCAAACATGAATGTCGGACTAGGCGCGGTCATCTACGAACCGGCACGCCAGCCCCGCTTCGCCCGCGAATTCTTCATCAAGTACCAGGATCGCATCTTGATGGGGAAGGACTCCTGGGCGCCGGACGAGTACCCCACCTACTTCAGAGTCCTGGAGACTGCTGACGAGTACTTCCCGTACTACCGCAAGTATCACGCCTTCTGGCGCATGTACGGACTTGATCTGCCCGACGAAGCGCTCCGCAAGATCTACTACGGGAACGCGCTCCGAATAATCCCCGGCCTGGGTTAGCCTCCCGGGTAGCGACTATCCGACGACGACCAGTCGCGACCTATCCGGCACAGCTGGGCCGCCTCCGCGCCGGGCCGTCATGCGCGCGCGCAGCGGCTGAGAACGGGGGATCAACGCGACCAGGGCGGAGCGATATCGTTCATCCGCGCATACGCGACCGACTGCCCGACATGTTCGTTCATGTGCGAGACCAGCTGGACGAGAACGGCCCAGCCCTGCACCGTGCGCCCGTACAGCTCGGTATCCCCGCCGAGCTTGGCCTCCGTCAGCGCGCTCGCCTGCGCATTCACATGCTCGACCGACATCTCGAAGATCTCGAGAACCGCGTCTTTGTCCCGTATCGATTCGATGTCCGCGTAGTCGAAGCCGCCCGGCGGAGCTATCCCGAGATTTTCGTCGAGGTACATGAAGTTGTAGCGCGCGATGTGCATGTAGACCTCCCCCACTTCCATCACTCCCTCGCCCGGGGCCCACGAGTACTTGTCGGAGGGCATCACCCGAGCGAGTTCCGCGATCTTGTAGCTCGAGCGCTGGAAGTGCCCCAGCAGTTCGTCGCGCATGGCTACCGGGTTCGCCGCCGGACTGGGGGTAGCCGTGGCAGAGGACATGGCGGCGCTGGGTGCGCCGGTCGCCGTTCCAAGCGCCGTTGCACCGGCAACGACGGTCGTAGCCGCGACTCCTGCGAAGCTCTTCTTCATCTTCATGCTCTTCATTGAACGATCCTTCCTTTCTTCATGGCAAGCTGCACGCTTCTCCATAGCAAGCTGCACGCTGATAACTTTGTAGAATTCTTTCCCGGTTCCGCCTTGGGGACATTACCTAGTAGACCGGCTCCTCGCTTGGAGATCGGTTCTTTGCCCAGCTGCCGGGTAGCCGGAGACCCGCCGTCACTACTCCGCGCTCCCGCAAATTGCCGTCCCCCGAGAAACCGGAAGGTTCGCCCTGGGCGGAGGCGAACGCCCGGGAAACGAACGTTCCAGAAACGATACAAGCGAGGGCAGCCGCATTCGAAGAGCAGCCGCAAGCGAGGGGTGCCGCATTCGAAGAGCAGCCGCAAGCAAGGGGCGCCGCATTCGAAGAGCAGCCGCATGAGAAGAGTAACCGCGTATCTTGTGGAATGACTCGATCCGATGGACAACCGTGGATGCCCCGCTGGACACCCTGAAACTCCTTAGAACGGCAGGAAGTGCGCGGGATGCAAGCGAGATCCCGCAAAGAGGCGGAAACGCCGGCTTGGTCGCCTTCCTGGCCGCGGCGGTCTGCGCCGGTTGCGGGCCGCGCTCGCTGGATTGGGTCGAAGCCGACGGCTACCGCTGGGCCGAACTGGACGTCTCGGGCGGAGCGGCGGGCTTCGAGCGGATGGACCCCTCCGCGACCGGAATATCCTTCGCCAATGTCGTCGCCGAGGAGCAGTACGTTCGCAACAGCCACTACCTGAACGGGTCCGGAGTGGCGCTGGGCGATGTGGACGCGGACGGCAGAACCGACATCTACTTCGCCGGGATGGACGGTCCCAACCACCTCTACCGTAATCTCGGCGGCTGGCGCTTCGAGGAGGTGGCCGAAGAGGCGGGGGTGGCTGCCGCCGGCCGCTTCTCGACAGGCGTGGCCATGGCGGATGTCGATGGCGACGGAGACCTGGACCTCCTGGTCAACGCTCTCGGAGGACCCAACGCGCTCTACGTCAACGACGGCGCCGGCAACTTCGCGGATGCCACGGAGGAGGCGGGGCTCGCCTCCGCCCTGGGCAGCATGTCGATGACGCTGGCGGATGTCGAGGGCGATGGAGACCTGGACCTCTATGTGGTGAACAACAAGGTAGCCACGGTTCAGGACCTCTTTTCTCCGGCGGAGTTGGAGCCGAGCCGCATCTATCGCGACACCGGCGGCGGAGAGATCGAAGTCGTGCCCGAGTTGCGGGAGCACTTCCGGATCGGCGAGATCGTGGACGGCCGGGTGCCCCGCCTCGAGCTGGCGGAGCCCGACAGACTCTACCTGAACGACGGGACGGGACGCTTCGCGCAGCTCTCCCTGACCGGAGGTTCGTTCCTCGGCGAAGATGGAGAGCCGCTGGCGGAGGAGCCGCTCGAGTGGGGGCTAGCAGCGCGGTTCCAGGACATGGATGGAGACGGCGACCCCGACCTGTACGTCTGCAACGACTTCCACAGCCCGGATCACATCTGGATCAACGACGGAAACGGCGCCTTCCGAATGGCCGGCCCGCTCGCCGTCAGGAACACGAGCTTCGCATCCATGGCCGTCGACTTTTCGGATGTCGATCGCGACGGGGACATCGACTTCTTCGTGGCGGAGATGTTGAGCCGGGACCACCGGAGCAGGATGAGACAGATTTCCGGCGGCGAGGCGGACAGACCGTTCGCGGGAGAGGTGGAGACGCGCGTTCAGAAGCCGCGCAACACGCTGTTCCTGAACCGGGCGGACCAGAGTTACGCGGAGGCGGCGCAGTACGCGGGGATCGATGCTTCTGGCTGGACGTGGGGCACGGTCTTCCTCGATGTCGATCTCGACGGCTACGAAGACCTTCTGCTCGGGACGGGGCACTTCTACGACGCCATGGACAAGGACGCGGCGGGTCGGGGCGTGCCACCGGCCGAGTGGCGGCGGCGGATACTGGCTTTCCCGCAGCTGCGGCTCGCCAACGTGGCGTTCCGAAACAGGGGCGACCTGACTTTCGAGGAGGTAGGCGAGGATTGGGGATTCGCGGGAGCCGACGACATCACGCACGGGATGGCCGTGGGCGACCTGGACGACGACGGCGACCTGGACATCGTCACCAACCGGCTTCTCTCGCCTGCCGGCGTGTACCGGAATGTCGGGAGCGCGCCTCGGGTAGCCGTTCGGCTGGTGGGCCTAGCGTCCAACACGGCGGGGATAGGGGCGCGCATCCGGTTGTTGCAGGGAGGCGATGACGGTAGCGGCGATGACGGTAACGGCGATGGGGGGACCGGCGGCGGACCAGCGGCGGACCGGAGCGGCGGAAGTCTGCCGGTGCAATCCAGCCTGCCGGTGCAGTCCAAGGAGATAGCCGCCGGAGGCGCGTATCTCTCGAGCTCGCAGGCGATGGCGGCATTCGCCGCGGGCGACGGGGAGATGTCGATAGAAGTCACGTGGCGGAGCGGTAGGGTCAGCCGGGTAAGCGGGGTGCGCGCCAACAGGGTGTACGAAGTCATGGAGGCCGGAGCGACGGGGCGGTCCGGGGCGACGCCGCCGGGCCAGCCCACGGCGACCGGCCAGGAGCAGCCTTCGGATCGCCAACAGTTCCCTGCGACCCGCCAGCCCGCAGATGAAGCCGGCGCGCCCGGCGCCCCCGCTCCGTCCCGAGATGCCGCGTCGCCTCTCTTTACGGATGTCTCCGGGCTGCTCGGCCACGCGCACCGGGAGAACGCATTCGACGACTTCGCCCAGCAGCCTCTCATCCCGGTGCGGCTGAGTCAGGCGGGACCGGGCGTCGCCTGGGGCGATGTCGATGGCGATGGGGATCCGGACGCGCTCATCGGGGGCACCGGCGGATCCGGACTGGCGCTATTGCGGAACGATGGAACACTCGGCTTCTCGACAGTTCGCGGCGGGACCGGCGCCGCTGCCAGTCTGGCCGGGGCGGCACGTTCGGCGGGCGACCAGACCGGCATCGTGGTCGTGCCCGTATCCGCCGGCGCCATGGTCGCCGTGGGGACGTCGTCGTACGACCACGCGACCAGTCAGAACGCCGCGGCGAGCCGGCCGGAGCCGGTGGCCACCGTGCTCACGCTCGGCAGCGACGGCCGCGTGGTCTCGACCCAGCCCCTCCCCCCATCGCCATCGAGCACAGGTCCCCTGGCGGCGGCCGACTACGACGGAGATGGCGACGTCGATCTCTTCGCCGGGGGACGCGTTGTCCCGGGCCAGTACCCGGTCCCTGCTACATCTCGACTATTCCTTAACGACGGGGCGGGCCGCTACGTGCCCGACGAAGCCAACGCCGCGCTCCTGGCCGACGCCGGACTCGTATCCGGCGCCGTGTTCAGCGATGTGGATGCGGACGGAGACCCCGATCTCCTGCTCGCCGTCGAGTGGGGACCCGTTCGCCTACTGCTCAACCGAGAGGGACGCTTCGAGGACGCGACGGACCGCTTCGGCCTCGCCTCCCTCACGGGGTGGTGGAATGGCATAGCGGCAGGGGATCTGAACGAGGACGGACTGCCCGACCTGATCGCCACGAACCGGGGCCTCAACTCGAGCTTCGCCGCCACCCCGGAGTACCCGGCGACAGCCTATCACGCCGACCTGGACAACAACGGCACGGTCGACGTCATAGAAGCCCGCTACGACGACTATACGCGCTCGATGGTCCCCGTTCAGGGCCTCTTGACGCTCGCCGGCGGTCTCCCCTTCCTGCGAGGCTCGGTCCAAGGCTACGGCCACTACGCAGAGCTCGGCATCAGCGAGATCCTGGGCCAGCCGGCCGACCTCCTCCCCAAGGTCGAGGCCACCACTCTGGCGCACATCCTCTTCCTTAACCGCGACGGTTCCTTCGAGGCGGTCGAGCTGCCTCGCGAAGCGCAGTTGGCCCCGGCCTTTCACGCTGGCGTGGCCGACCTGGACGGAGACGGACACGAGGATGTCTTCCTGAGCCAGAACTTGTTCGCGCTCCGGGTCCAGATCGACCGCGAAGACTCGGGACGCGGCCTCCTGTTGCGCGGCGACGGCCGGGGAACGCTAACGCCCGTCCCCGGCCAGAAGTCGGGCATCGCCATTTACGGCGAGCAGCGGGGGGCGGCTTTCGCGGATTACGATGCCGACGGCAGGGTGGATCTGCTCGCCAGCCAGAACGGAGCCACGACCAAGCTGTACCGGAACACCGGGGCGCGGCCGGGGCTGCGCGTGCGCCTAAGAGGACGCTCCGGCAACCCCGCCGGCATCGGCGCCGCGATCCGGTTGCAGTACGGCGAGGCCTTCGGGCCGGTTCGCGAGGTCCGGGCCGGTTCGGGATACTGGTCGCAAGACGACGTAGTGCAGGTGATGGGGATGGCCGGCGATCCGACCGGCGTCTGGGTGCGCTGGCCAGGGGGCGCCGAGACTCTCGCCCCGCTCGGCCGACCGGCGCCGCGGGAGGTGACTATCGATGTGGCGGGGACGCCCGTGCCGCGCTAACGACGGCCTGCGCGACTCCGGCGCGGCGATCCCACGCCCGCCGACAGGTACCCCGTCGGCTAACCCGTGCCGCCCTCTCCCTTCAACGCCCGAATCTGCTGCGCCAGATCGCGAGCCAACTCGTTGGGGACGGGAATCGTCAGGTTGTACTGCGCGATCTTCCACCCCCCGTCTTCCATCACCAGCACGCCGCTCCCCCGCGTCTCCCCGAGATTGGCGTTGTCCAGCCGTTCGTCGAACCACGCAGTCTCGCCACCGGCGGCCACTCCCACATGACGCTCCAGCAGGTGGTAGGTCCATCCGGTCCCCGTCGCGAAGCGCGGCGCCGCATACTCCATGAACTCTTCGCGCGTCCATCTCTCGGTCGCGTCGGTTCCCAGGAAGACCGCCTCGCGGGCGTAGAGGCTGAAGTAGAGGTCGAAGTCGGCATCGGATGCAGCTTGGTGGAGCGCATCGAGAACTTCCGAGACCGCGGCCTGGGCCTTCTCGCGTCCGCCGCCGGCTTCCTGCGCGGCAAGCGGCTGTACCGCGAGCGCCTGCCCGGCAAGTATCAGCGCCATCAACGGCAGCTGGTTGGCGAACCCGCGCCGGGCGCGAAGGGCTGTTTCGACTGTCGCTTTACGCATGCTGGAGACTCCGTTCATCATGAGTATTCCTGACTTGGCCCGGAGGCCGCCTGGAGAGGGGACGCGACCGGGACCATCGCCGACTGGAGATCGCCCGACCGCTTCTCGCCAAAGTACGAAACTTGCCCGCCGGCGGCAGGGTAGAGTCTATTTGCCAGGAACGGCCCCAATTTGCCGGGAGCGGTCCGAAGAGGTGGCAGATGAAACATTCGATTGAGACTGCGAGCGAACGGCTCGCCGGCAAGATTCTCGACCGGCGGGGCATCTCCGGCGTAGGCGTAGGCGTTCACAAGGGCAGGCCTTGTTTGAAGGTGTTCGTCTCCGAACACGCGAGCGCCGGCGACATCCCCAGCCGGTTCGAGGGGCACCCGGTACGGATCGTCGGCGCCGGGGTCTTCCGGGCCCAGGGCGCGAGCGACAGAGACGTTCGAGCGATGGAGACGGCTGACCAGTGAGCGCGATGTCCCCCCGCAAGAACCTCATCGTCGCAATCGCGACCGTGCTGGTGGCGTTCGCCGCGATCAACCTTCACTACCTCTTTATTCGGTCCGGGGCCGACATCCGGTCCGCGGACGACGCCCGGTCCCGGGACGACACGGCGCTCCGGCTGGCTCCAACTCCGGTCAGCGAGCTTCTGGCGGGGGCGATCCAGGTGCAGCGCGCGCACGAGCCGCAGCTCCTGGCGCTGCCGGCGGTCACCGCGGTGGGCGTCAGCCTATCGCCGGCGGGCCTGCCGCAGATCAAGGTGTTCGTCGACCCGGCCCTCCCGCTCCCCGGCCTTCCTGGCCAACTCGGGGCGTTCCCCGTTCTGGTGCGGCAGGCGGGGCCGTTCATGGCCGGACCGCCGGCAGCCGCCGCGCCCGCGACGGAAGGCGGCCCCGCTCCCACAGGGCGGTTCGACCGTCCGGTCCCGATCGGAGTGTCCACCGGGCACACCAGATCGACCGCGGGCACGATAGGCGCGGTCGTGACCGACGGCACGCGCCGCTACGCGCTCAGCAACTGGCACGTGTTCGTCCCCGCGGGCGACGCCAAGCCAGGCGACTCGCTCCTGCAGCCGGGACCGGTGGACGGCGGATCGAGCCCGGACGATGTGATCGGCACGCTGGCCGCGTTCGAACCAGTCATCCTCTCGCCCACCGCGTCCAACCGGATCGACGCGGCCATCGCGCTCACGGACCAGGTGGTCCCGCGCACGCCGCCGGGCGGCTACGGCTCGCCGCGCACCGTCGCATTGGAGGCCAAGCCCGGAATGGGAGTCCAGAAGTACGGGCGAACGACCCGGCTCACCACGGGGACGGTCGAGGCGGTGAACGCATCCGTCAACGTCGTGTATGGCTCGGCCGGGTCCAGCATGGCGCGCTTCACCGGCCAGATAATGGTCTGCTGCAACTTCAGCCAGGGCGGAGATTCCGGATCGCTCATCGTGGCGCGCGACCGGGATAGGGGCGGCGACCCCGGCCCGAACGACCGCAAGCCCGTCGCGCTCCTCTTCGCCGGAGACGGCCGGCTCACGATCGGGAATCCGATCGCGCTGGTCCTCGATGCGTTCGGCGTCGCGATAGCCGGGGAGGAGGAGACCGGAAGCTAGGAAGGGCGCATCGTGATAAGTTGTCAGTCATGGGTCACTTTCGATCGCACTTCCTGCCCCGCACGCCAACCGGCCGCCGCCTCGCGGCTCTCTTCCTCGTCCTCTTCGCATTCACGCAACCGCCCCTCGTTTTCTGGATCGGGAACCGGGCCGAACCGTGGATCGGCGGGATGCCCTTCCTCTTCGCCTATCTGCTCGCCCTCTACTTCGCTCTCATCGGAGTCTTGATCTGGCGAGCCCAAACCGAAGAGTCCGCTGACCGGACCTCCGACCGGCTCCGGCGCTCCTCCCAACGGACCCGACGCTCTTCCGACCGGTCCCGGAAAGACACGGAACCCTGATGGAGCCCTGGGTCATCGCAACGGGCCTGATCTTCCTCTACCTCATCGTGACCATCATCCTCGGGGCGGTCGCGAACCGGCGGATGTCGGTGGACTTGGAGGACTTCCTGCTCTATGGCCGCAAGGCCGGTTTCGTCGTCCTCTACCTGACCGTGGTAGCCACCTATCACTCCGCATTCGCCTTCCTCGGTTCGAGCGGATTCTTCTACACGCACGGCATCGGATTCTGGGCCGCAGGCGCATGGACGGTTCTAGTCGGCGCTATCACCTACGTGATCGGAAGCCGTATCTGGGCGCTCGGAAAGGCGTTCGGCTACATGACGCCGGCGGACTTGCTGGCGGACTTCTACGAATCCGACGCGGTGCGCATAACGACGGCCGTCGTCTCGGTCGTGTTCACGATCCTGTACATCCAGGTCCAGGCGAAGGGACTCGGCTACATCCTGGCCACCGCCTCCGGCGACCGCATCTCCGTCGAATCGGGCACCTTGATCTTGCTGGTCGTCGCGGCCGCCTACCTGATCATGGGGGGGCTGCGCGCCGTCTACTGGACCGATGTGATACAGGGCGCATGGATGTACGTGGCGGTTTGGGCCGGCGCGCTCGTGTTGACGGTGAAGTTGTACGGCAGCCCCGCCGGCCTGTGGCGGCGCGTGGCGGCCGAGCGGCCCGACCTCTTGTCGCTTCCGGGTCCCGAGGGCTTCTTCACGCCAGGGATGTGGTTCGGGATGGTCATCGTGCTCTCCTTCGGCATCGTGTTCCAGCCCCACATGATGATCCGGTACTACACGGCGGCCTCGGCCCGCACGATCAAGTGGCTGGGAGCCACCACGCCCCTCTACCTGATGACCCTGTTCATCCCGACCGTCCTCGTAGGACTCGGCGGGGCGCTGGCGATGCCCGGGCTGGAAAATCCCGACCGGATCTTCCCGGAGATGTTGAGCGCTCACGCACCCGCCATCCTGACCGGCGTGATACTCGCCGGAGCGACCGCGGCGGCGATGTCGACGCTCGACTCCATCCTGCACTCGAACATGACGGTCCTCACGCGCGATGTGTACCAGCGATACATCTCGCGAGACGCGAGCCAGGGCCACTACATCCTCGTAGGACGGCTGATCGTGGTGGTCCTGCTCGCCATAGGGTACTACCTGTCCGTCGCCAATGCCGAGTACCTGGTGGTGCTGGTCACTCTTTCGGGGTCCGGAGCGCTGCAGCTGATGCCCGCGATCCTTGGCGTCTGCTTCCCGTCCCGGCGGCTTACGACCCGCACCGGCATCCTGGCGGGCATCGCAGCCGGGTTGGTAACGCTCTACATCACTCTCGTGGCGTTCCCGCACCCCTTGGGAGCGCACGGCGGAATCTGGGGACTGGCGGCGAACTTCGTGGTGACCGTATTCGCGAGCCGGATGTCGCGCCCCCCGTCCGACGAAACGGTCCTGCGGGTCCACGGCGCGGTCGAGCGCTTCGTGTACGATCGATGACAGTCAGTTGATGACAGCCGGTTGACGCGCGTTCGCAGATACTGATTCGAGGCGAGACTAGATGAAGATACTCCTGGCTGCACTGGCCGACTGCGCCAACATATCGCGAGAGGGCAAGCTCAACGTGATGGGCTTGTTCAACACGATTCATGCCGCGCAAGTCCCCTTCACGCACCCGTCGCTCCAGCTGGTCCTGCGGATCAGCCTCGCGCTCGCGGAAGTCGATCGCGAGCACGAGATAGAGATTCGGTGCATGGACGAGGATGGCGCAGAGCTGTTCAAGGTGGAGGGACAGTTCAGCGTCGCGGGCGCCCCGGCGCCAGGCATATCTCCGACCTTCGACCACATCGTGGGAGTTCACAACATGACGTTCAGGAAGTTCGGAGGGCACACCTTCGCGATATTCGTCAACCGTGATCTCAAACAGACGATCGACCTGGAAGTCGCGCGCCTTCCCGCCCAGGGGAACGCGGATGGCCCCGCTACCGACCTCGACGCTCTAGACCTGGATGGCCCCGGAGCGATCTAGATTCTGGACGGCCCTGCAGCGATCTAGGGGTGGAGCGGCCTGTCCAGCCTTTTTTTCCGAAGAGCTTCCGCAGAGCCGAGACTCGGAACTCCGGCGCAGGAGGAGTCGAGGAGGCTGAACCGCCCCTTAGAAGCGGGGGATCACCGTTAGCCGGACGCTCCGCGTCTGCCCCGGATTGCGCTCCTGCACATCCACGTAGCTGGTCTGAAACAGATTCTCGACCTTGGCCTGAATATCCGCTCCCAGGATGCGGCTCGACAGCCGCAGGTCCACCAGCGTAACCGACTGCCGGTCGTCCAACGGGTAGGCCAGCACCTCCTGCACGCGGCTCCGGTGGCGGACATCGACAGCTCCGGCAACGCCCTCCCACCCTGTGACGGAAACCGTCGCCGTCAGGTTGTGGCGCGACCTGTAGGCCAGCGCGCGGCCCGTATTGGCGTCTTTCGTGTCCAGGAAGAGGTAGGTGACGCCAAGGTTGAGGGCATCGGGCATCAAGCCGAATTCCATGCCTGCGTCGATGCCCCGGACAGTGGCCGCGGCCACGTTGCGAAACTGGAAAGTGAAGAATTCGCCGGGCGCTGGAGCCGCTTCGATCAGATCGGTATAGTTGCTCCAAAACAGCCCCGTGTCGAACCAGAGGCGGTCGCCGATCGACATCGTGGCCCCTACCTCCCGCGCCCACGCGGCTTCTCCGCGAAGATCGAGGTTGGGGATGACCCGTATGCCCGCCACCGTCGTCGAGGTGAACTGTTCGACTATGCTCGGGGAACGGTATCCGCGGCCGAACGACGTTCTAAGGCTAAGCCACGGCTTCGCCCGAAAGACGACGCCCAGCTTCGGGTTGAGGACGACGTTCCTCCCCGTTACGGAGACATCGCGATAGTCGACTCTCAGGCCCGCCGAAGCCCGAATGCGCCGAGACAGGTACAGCTCGTCCTGGACGAATACCGCCATATCGGACACCGTCGGCGCGGGATCGAGGAAGTTGGAGGTCACTACGGTCCGCGCACCCTCGGCGCCGACCGTCAATAGATGGCCCAGCGCCGGAAAGATCGACAGCTGGACATCGGCTCCTAACCGAGTGGAGTTGTAGTAGTCGTCGTTCTCGTTGTAGTAGTTGCGGGAGGTGGAGTGATACATGTGGGGACGCACCTGCAACCGGTAATCCGAGGTGACGACCGGGTTCGCCGTCGCGCCCACGATCACGTCGTCGGTCTGGGTCCAGTCGCCCAGGAAGGCGGGGTCGACTTCCAGGGACCGGTCCTCGGACAACCAGCGGAAGAACTGTTCCTCGTCCCGTCTCGACCAGTTGACGAACACCTCCAGGGGATTGGAGGATTCCGCCGGGAACACGGCCTTGAGCCTCGTTTGCCAGTGCTTCATCGCTCCGTTCTGGCGGAAGCCGTCCGACTCCTCGCGCCCTACATACAGCGTCGTGCCGACCTGTCCTAGCCGGCGAGAGTGCTGGACCGCGAGCCCGCGGCGGTTCAGCGCTCCATCCGCGAACGTGAGCCGCGAGGGGGTGTCGTAAACGCCGTAGAACCCCCGCACGATCGTTTCCGGCTCCCGTGGCGGACGTTTCGTGATGATGTTCACGACCCCGCCGAGCGCATTCGTGCCCCAGAGCGTCGAATGCGGCCCTTTGACGATTTCTATCTGGTCCACATCCAGCACGGGAAGGCCGGCGAAGTCGATTGCCGAGCTTGCGCTCGAAAGCATGCGGTGGCCATCGAGAAGCATGAGAACCCGGCTTCCGACGCCGCGCGCGATTCCCGTGGAGCCGCGGATGTCGATCTGGCCGGCGTTGAAGGTGACGCCCTGGGAAAAGGGAAGCGCTTCAGCCAACGTGAGCGCGTCACGGCGGCGGAGCTCCTCGCCATTCATTACGGCGACGCTAACCGGAATATCGCTGTAGCGGGTGGCCACCTTGCTGGCGGTTACAGTTACCCCGGGCACTTCGTAGAGAAGCCGGTCGAGCGAGACGATGAGTTCATCCACGCCCTCCGCGCGGCGTCCTTCGACTGCGACCTCCGCTGCACGGAAGCCTCGCGCCGACACCGTCAGCACTACATCGCGGTCCGGCAGTCCCGCGATCGCGAAGCTGCCATCCGTCCCGCTGACTGCGCGGAGCGGCGTGTTCCGAACGAGGATCGTGGCGCCGGAGACGGGTCCCGCGTTGCTGCCGTCGATTACGCGGCCACGCAGGTCCTGCGCCTGGACGGCGCTGGCACGGGCGGGCGCGGGGTTGCCCGCAAAAAAGCCCAACCCCGCGCCCGCCACCGCAGCCGTCAACGCGAGCCGCGCCATGGGCGGTCGCGCCAACGGCTGTCGCCGACTCGCGACGGCGGCCCCGACCTCGGCCAAGGCGTCGCCCCGGCCCGAGCGGCAGGCTAGCTCGGTTACGACTTCTGCCAAACCGAGTTCGAGGCGGATGCGGCAGGATCGGTCACGACAATCGTGAGCACATTGCCGGCCAACGTGTACGTGCCGGCGCCCTGCACCAAGTTGCCGGTCTGCGCCCAGGTCCCATCCTGGTTCTGGGTATATGCGCCGGTATCGTCCACCTCTCTGACGCCCCCCGCCCCGTCCGGAATCCTAACCGACAACGCCACGGTCCCGGAGGCCACGCCGCCCGTGACACCGGTCTGGGTCACCTGCATGGTCCCCGATACGGTCGGCGGCGTGAGCGTTATCCCGCCGGTGAGCGCAGAGGTGTAAGATTGCAGCGAGTACGATCCGGACAGATCCTGCGGGCCGGTCGGCGGGGGCGGGGATGTCGGGTCACTGTCTCCGCCGCATCCGGTTAGCGCTGCAACCAAAACTGCCGGGACCAACATATTGAACTTGCGCATTCTCATCCTGGATCCTCCTCGATTGGAAAGGCGATGCGACGTTTGGAAGGCAGTTAACTGAACTTAGCTGCCTGCTTGCGTCCAATATAGCCGCTGGCAGCCATGCCCGCCAAGACTATTCTGCCCCCGCATGCCGCGCGCGAAGGCCCCATTGCCAGCGGGCGAAGGGCGGCCTCAGCCCACCGCTCCCGCGCATCATCGGTGGACAAGCGGCAAGCTAGGGGACGGTAGCGGGCGAGGAGCGGCAGCGGGCGAAGGGCGTCGTCGGCCCACCGCTCCCGCACATCATCGGTGGACAAGCGGCAGGCTAGGGGACGGCAGCGGGGCGAGGAGCGGCAGCGGACCAGGCGGCCCGGAGCTAGTCCGTATTGCCGGTTACCCGTCGATCAGTGTTGCAGCAGCGTCGCCGGATCGAACCCCGAGAGGCGGAGTATCCGGGCTATCGTCTCGCCCACTGTCGAGCTCGGAGTCGACGCCCCCGCCGTAAGGCCGATCTCCACCTCGCCCGGCGGCAGCCATCCATCCTCTTCCAGGATATCGGCGCCGCCGATTCGCTTGTGCGACATCCTTCCCGTTCCGTCATCGATGCACGCGGCATCTTCTATGTGATAGGTCCGCGTGTACCGCGCGCAGAGATGGGCTAGGTTGTTCGTATTCGAAGATCCGTAGCCGCCGACAACGATCATCAGGTCGGGCGGGGCGTCCATCATCTCCTTGACGGCATCCTGGCGCTTCTGGGTGGCGGAACAGATCGTGTCGAAGCTCCGAAACCGGGTCGCGAGTTCGGCGGCGCCCCACCGGTCGGCGATGGCTTCGCCGAGCCTGGCCGCAATGGCGAGAGACTCCGACGCCAGCATCGTCGTCTGGTTGCTTACCCCGATGCGCTCCAGGTCCCGATCCGGATCGAAGCCCGGAGAGCACGCTCCCGCGAACTTCTTCATGAATGCGGCACTGTCCATTTCGCCCCGGATGAACGCGCAGACCGCCGCGGCTTCCCCCATGTCCAGAACGACCAGGTAGTTGCCGCCCTCGAATTTCTCGGCGCGGGAAACAGTCGCCAGGGTCTCCTCGTGATAGGTCTTGCCGTGGACGATGGCCGTAAACCCGTCGCGGGCGTAGCTCTCGATCCTCTTCCACACATTGAGCACCGAACCGCATGTCGTATCTACAACGATGCAACCGATTTCGTGCAATACTTCAAAGTCGCGATGGGTCACCCCGAACGCGGGAATGATAACCACATCGCTGCTGGACACGATCCCGAAGTCGAAGGTCCCGCTTTCCGCAGGATAGATAAACTCGATGTTCATCTGCTCGATCCGGCTATTCACGCGCGGATTGTGAATGATTTCTCCCACCAGAAATATGCGGTGGCGCGGAAACTTCTGGCGGGCCTCGTAGGCATACTCGACGGCTCGCTCCACGCCGTAGCAGAAGCCCATGCTCTTGGCCATGCGGATGCGCACCCGGCCCGCGGTCAGTTCGTTGCCGGAGTCGCGCACCATGGACATCAGCGCGCTTCCGTACTCGGATGCGAGCACGGGCTTGACCTCTTTTTTCAGACCTAGCCCGCGCCGGTAGTAGCGTTGTTCGGGATCCGGAGCCGCGATACGAGCGGAGCTTGTCATCTGGTTCGCCATGGCCCGAACATAGCCCCGGCTCTGAATCGGAGCTAGCCTCGCAAGGGTATTTGTCGGGGGTGGCCGGGTATGCCGAGCAGGTTGCTGGCGGCGGGTCCCCGGCCGGTGGAGCGGTCCGCGGCCGGTATATGATGCCAGCGTGACGGTTGTGCGACATGTGCCCGCCGCTTTGAATGGGGAACGGGCGCGAATGGAGCGTCGCGCGTGTCGTTACGGCTCGACAGGCCATGGCACAAAATGTGCATGGCAGCTTTGGCCCCGAGAATCACGGCTTCCGGGAAGCCGCGCATCTTCTTCGAAAGCCGGACGTTAGGAGCTTTGTGGCCCACCCCTGGCACGGTGGATCCGGCGCGGCGGGGAGAGCCGCAGTCGCGCGAGACCGCTGGCGAGGGTCGGCAGCAAGAACGCAGGGCCGACGTCACCGTAGACAGGTAGCCGAAGAGCCATTAGGGATTACAACGAGATGAGCAAAGAAAACGGAGACAGAACCCCGCCCGACGGAGACTCCGGCGGGGACAACGGCGTAGTGGCGGCGAAGCCGGGCGATGCCCAGGATCCGAAGCCAGACGCCGCCCAGGACTCGAAGTTGGGCGACGCACCGGCGCCGAAGTCGGGCGCCGTCCAGGATTCGAAGTCGAGCGACGCGCCGACGCCGAAGTCAAGCGACGCGCCGGTGCCAACGGAAGACGCGCCTGCACCAACAATAGCGGAAAGCGGGAGCACCGGATTTGTCCTCGCGAATCGCCTGCAACTGCCCGTGCTGCCTCTTCGCGGCATGGTCGTCTTTCCCGCCGTGGGCGCCCAGATCACGGTTGGCCGAGCCAAGACGATGAGAGCGATCGAAGAGGCTATCTCCGGTAGCAAGCAGCTGTTCGCCGTTGCGCAGCTGGACGCCAGAGTAGAGCTGCCGGAGCCATCGGAGCTCCACCGCATTGGCACCATCTGCCAGATCACGGAGATGAGAAAGATGAGGGGCGGCGTCCAGGTCTTCCTCGAGGGAGACACCCGCGCGGACGTCATCGAGTATGCGGAGCGGGACGGCTACCTGGAAGCTGTTGCGCGGCCGATGGAAGAGATGGACCCCATCGACCCCAACGACCGGTCGTTCACGGCTCTCTACAAGGAGCTCGTCGAACGCGCCACCCAGGTATGCTACCTTCGCGGCCTTACCAAGGGCACAGTCGATCAACTGCTCGGGGCGTCGACGCCGGGCGAGCTTGCCGACCGGATAGCATCCTACGCTGAACTGGATGTCGGCCAGAAGCAGGATCTCCTCGAAACGCTCTCTGTCGAGACGCGCCTTCGGACGCTCCTCGTTCACCTCCAGAAACAGTTCGTGCTGCTCAAGGCGCAGGAAGAGATCCGCGAGCAGGTTCAGGAGGAGCTAGGCGAGCGCCAGCGCGAAATCTTCCTGCGCGAGCAGATGAAGACTATCCAGAAGGAACTCGGGGAGGATACCGATTCTCAGGAGACGAACGACCTCCGGGAGCGGATAGCGGCCCTCGAGTTGCCGCCGGAGGCCCGGCGGGAGGTTGATCGCGAGCTGCGGCGGCTGGAGCGCATTCCGCGCGAGGCAGCCGAGTCGCAGGTTGTGCGGACCTATCTCGAACTCGTTGCCGATCTGCCATGGTCGGAGGTGACCGAGGAGCAGCTCGACATTTCCCGCGCCGAAGATGTGCTTGAACGGGACCACTACGGCCTGCGAGATGTGAAGGAGCGGGTTCTCGACTTCCTGGCGGTTCGCAAACTCCAGGAGGACGCGGCGGCTACGCAGGCGGCTGAGGCGCTGGCCCGCGAAGCTGCCGAGGCGGAGGCGCAAGAAGCCGCGGAGGCAGGGGCGGAGGAAGCCGGCCAGACAGGCGGCGAAGCAAGGGCGGAGGAAGCCGGCGAGACAGGCGCGGAGGAAGCCGGCCAGACAGCGGGACAGGATACTGCCGAAGCGGAGACCGTTTCCGCGGACGACGCGGACGGCGGCGAAGCGGGTGGCGAGGTCCTTGGCGAGGCCGGAGAGGTTGGAATAAGCAACGCCGGTGGAGCGGAGGCGGAGGCGAGCGGCGCTCGCGAGACATCCGCCGGCGAGGAACGCGAGGCATCCGCTGGAGAGGAAGCTGCTCCCGAGAGCGATCCCTACGAAGACGACCGAACCGGCGAGACCCTGCTCTTCGTCGGGCCGCCCGGCGTCGGCAAGACCTCCATCGCTCGATCCATCGCCGATGCCATGGGCCGCAAGTACGTGCGCGTTTCGCTCGGCGGAGCCCGCGACGAGGCCGATATCCGGGGGCACCGGCGAACCTATGTGGGCGCGATGGCGGGCCGCATCATCGAGGGACTGAAGCGAGCGGGCACCAAGAACCCCGTATTCCTGCTGGACGAGATCGACAAGTTGGGCATCTCGTTCCAGGGCGACCCCTCGGCCGCGCTAATGGAGGTCCTGGATCCGGCTCAGAACGGGGCGTTCGTCGACCACTACCTCGGCGTCCCCTTCGACCTGTCGGAAGTGCTCTTCATCGCGACGGCCAACATCTACCAGCAGATTCCGGGCCCGCTGCGCGACCGCATGGAGGTGATCGACTTCCGCGGCTACACGCTGGCCGAGAAGCTGGAGATCGCAAAACGCTTCCTCTTGCCGCGGCAGAAGCGGCGGAGCGGCCTGCTGCCCGACCACCTCGAAGTCGATGACGACGCTATACGAACGATCGTCACCAGCTACACGCACGAAGCCGGCGTGCGAAATCTCGAGCGGGAGCTCGGGTCGGTGTGCCGCAAGTCCGCGCGGAAGATAGCTGGCGGCCAGTCCGAGGTGGCCGTGGATGCCGGCGGCCTGCGCGACCTGCTGGGCCAGCCCAAGGTCCATCCCGCGAAGAAGATGAACGAAGACACGACCGGGGTGGCGACCGGCATGTACTACACTCCCGTCGGGGGCGACATCATGCTCGTCGAGACGATCGTGCTCAAGGGCAAGGAAGGGCTGGTCATGACGGGACAGCTCGGCGATGTCATGAAGGAGAGCGCCCAAGCGGCCCTCACCTTCGCCCGCAGCCGGGCGAACCAGCTCAAGCTGTCCGACGAGCGCCTCCGCGACCACGAGATTCATATCCATGTGCCGGCGGGCGCCGTTCCGAAGGAGGGGCCGTCGGCCGGCATAGCGATGGCGGCGGCCCTGGTGAGCGCGCTGGGCAACCATCCGGTGCGCCACGACATCGCGATGACGGGCGAGATCACCCTCTCCGGACGCGTCCTCCCGATCGGGGGCGTCAAGGAAAAGGTGCTTGGCGCATACCGCGCCGGCATCAGAGAGATCATCTTGCCCGCGGACAACGAAGGAGACCTGGAGGATCTGCCGGGCGAGGTTTGCCGGCAGCTAGACTTCCACTTTGCCGGAACCCTCGACGAAGCGTTCGCCGCGGCACTCGCGGATGTGTCGCTGGAGGGCGGGAGTTTGTCGTTCGCGGACAAGCCGGCCTGAAAAGGCCGACAGCTCTCCTCCACTTTCGCTTTGGACGCTCGGGGGCTACGCGGGACGCTCGGGGAAGCAATCGGACGTTCGACGGCAGGGTCAGACGCTCGGCGGCAGCAACTCCTCGATCGAATCCAGTAGCAGGTCCGGGCGCTCGGGAGCCAGTTCGCGTTCCGAGAATGGTCCCCACAGGGCCGCGACCGTCGTGACCCCGGCCGCGCGGCCGGCTCTCATGTCCCACACCGAGTCGCCTACGAACGCCGCGTCCTCGGCCGGGATGCCCAACCGTTCCAGAGCCAGACGAACGGGCGCCGCATCCGGCTTTGGCGGAACCGGTTCATCCGAGGTGACGATGACATCGAAGAGGGCCTCGTCCAGGGAGCACGCCGCGAGGCTTTTCTTCGTTCCCGGCGTAGCCTTGCTCGTTACGATGCCCAGCCGCAAACCGCCACTCCGCAGCGCTTCAAGAGTCTCTCGGGCGCCAGGGAATGTCCGGATCAGCTTCTCGTGCGCCGCGAGGTTGTGCTTCACATAGGTGTCGATCATGGCTCGCACTTCCCCTGCCGTCTCGACCAACTCGCCGAACTGGGAGCGCAGCGGCCTTCCCAGCGTTCGTCGCCATACATCCTCCGGGGGAACCTCGCCGAAGTGAGTCTCCATGGTATGACGCCATGACTCGTAGATCAGACGCTCGGAATCCACGAGGGTTCCGTCGAGGTCGAATAGGATCGCCGTCAGTCGGCGCACTTGCTCTGGAGCGCTGGAGGGGTGCATATCGGAACGACGGTGGCGGCCGGGAAGGCCGGCGTCAACACTTGCCGTCGATCCCCGCGTCGTTCGCATCGTCGACTGTTCTTGGCAAGGACCGACAAGGACCGAGAGGACATATCTCATCATGAGCCCGAAGAAGAAGATCTCGCGGATAGCGATCAACACCGGCGGGGGGGATGCGCCCGGACTCAACGCGGTCATCAGGGCGATAGTGCTCGGCGCGATCAACCGCGGCTGGGAGGTCGCGGGAATCGAGCACGGATACGGAGGACTTCTGCCGGATGAAGACGGCGATGTGATTCCGCTCAAGCCTGACGATGTGCGGGGAATCACTCATCGCGGGGGGACTATCCTCGGTACGACCAACCGGGCGAATCCGTTTTCGTGGCCTATTCCGAAGCCGGATGGAACATTCGAGAAAAGAGACCGGTCGGACGAAGTCCTCGAAGGAATGGAGCGGTTCGGCCTCGACGCGCTGATCGCGCTCGGGGGCGACGGCAGCCTCCACATTGCGAAGAGGCTCTGGGACAAGGGGCTTCCCGTCGTCGGCGTCCCCAAGACGATCGACAACGATCTTCGCGGGACAAGTCTCACTTTCGGCTTCCTGACCGCGGTCGAGACGGCCACCGATGCGTTGGACAAGCTTCATTCGACCGCCGAGAGCCACGAGCGGATCATGGTCGTGGAGGTCATGGGACGGCATGCCGGATGGATCGCGCTCTACAGCGGACTGGCGGCGACCGCCGATGTGGTCCTGATACCGGAGATTCCGTTCGACATCGAGAAAGTCTGCACGAAGTTGTGGACCAGGGAGGCTGCGGGACGGACCTTCAGCATTGTCTGCGTTGCCGAGGGCGCGACGCCTCTCGGTGGCGACGTCACCACCAAGGCGGTGCACGGCGCTGCCAGCGAGAGCGTGCGGCTGGGCGGCGTGGGCGAGATGGTCGCGCGCGAGATCGCCGAGCGGGTGGGGAGGGAGACTCGGTCTCTCGTGCTGGGACACTTGCAGCGTGGCGGCACGCCGATCTCGTACGACCGGCTGATGTCGCTGCGGTTCGGCGCTGCCGCGGTCCGGTGCGTCGCGCAGGGCAAGTTCGGGACCATGGTGGCCCTCGATCCGCCGGATGTGAAGCCGGTGCCCCTCGCGGACGCGCTTGCCGGCATCAAAACGGTTCCGCTGGACGGCGACATCATACTGACGGCGCGGGCGCTCGGTATCAGCTTCGGCGACTGACCGGCGGGGCCGCAGGGCCGCGCGCGGGGACGGCGCGTCACACGTCCCCGCGCCTCGGCTGGATGGCGCTGCCCCGGGCTAGATACCGCTCGCTCTTCGCCCGGTCACGGGAAGTGCCGCTAGCCGCCAGCGGCCGAGTATCTGGCGGCCACTTCGTCCCAGTTCACCACATTCCAGAATGCGCCGAGGTAGTCCGGCCGCCGGTTCTGGTAGTTCAGGTAGTAGGCGTGCTCCCAGACATCAACGCCCAGAACAGGCGTATCGCCCTGCATCAAGGGACTGTCCTGGTTTGCCGTCGAATACACGGCTAGCTCCCCGGCGCCGTCGACGACGAGCCAAGCCCAGCCGCTGCCGAAGCGAGCTACCCCCGCTTGCTGAAAAGCCGCCTGAAAGTCGGAAAACGAACCAAACGTCCGGTCTATCGCGGAGGCGATCTCTCCGGTGGGGGGTCCGCCGCCGCCGGGAGACATCACGGTCCAGAAGAGGGAGTGATTGGCGTGGCCGCCGCCGTGATTCCGCACGGCGCCGCGGATCGAATCGGGTACGCGGTCCATGCCGCGCAAGAGATCCTCGACCGAGAGAGCGGCAAGATCGGCATGCCCCTCAAGCGCCGCATTCAAGTTGCTGATGTAGGCTTGGTGGTGCTTCCCGTGATGGATCTCCATCGTCCGAGCGTCGATGGTCGGCTCCAGCGCGTCATGCGCATACGGGAGGTCGGGTAGGGTGTGCATCGCATCTCCTTGTTGAACGAGCTGGTCAACTTGTTGAACGAGCTGGTCAAGCTGCTAGGGCCGGGTAACGTAAATGCCGGACCGGCGCCGTGACCAGAACCGCCCGAGATGGACACCCTGGAGTGCGCCGAATCGGTCGCCCGCCACCGGCGGAGCCGCCGATGCATCTTGCCCGGCCCGCATCCGTAGTATCTTTGCGATCTTCGCGTCTACAACGTAGCCATCCATGCGTCTACACCTTCGCCAACCATCGGAGTCCATCATCTTGGCGCCTGTTGCAAGGAGGATGCCGTGAATCCCGACTCGCTAAGGGATTTTGCCGAAGAGTTGGCCCATGAATCGGGCCGCGCTATCGTCGGCATGTTCAGGCACCCCGATCTGGCTGTCGAGACGAAGGAAGACGGGTCGGTAGTGACCACGGCGGACCGCTACGCGGAGAGGCTGCTGCGAGACCGGATTCTCGAGCGCTTTCCCGGCCACGGAATCATAGGCGAAGAGTTCGGCCGCCGGAACGAGGATGCCGAATACGTCTGGGTGCTCGATCCGATAGACGGCACCATCTCCTTCGTCGCCGGGGTGCCCCTCTTCGGCACTCTGATCGGTCTGTTGCACCGCGGAGAGCCTGTTCTGGGGGTCATCCACCAGCCGGTCACCGGAGAGCTGATGATAGGCACGCCTTCGGGCACCACGCTGGCAGGCAGACGCGTGCATGTGCGGGAGGGTCGCGCGATCTCCGAAGCCACCCTGCTCGCTACGGATCCGACTGCGCCGGGCCGGTTCAAAAGCGCAGCCGCATTCGATACTCTTCAGTCCCGGGCCGGAATGGTTCGCGGCTGGGGCGACTGCTACGGGTATCTGCTCGTCGCTTCGGGGCGAGCGGACATCATGGTCGATCCGATCATGTACCAGTGGGACATCGCGGCTCTGGTCCCGATAATCCGGGGGGCCGGGGGCGTGATCACCACCTGGGAAGGAGACGACCCTGTCGGCGGCGCTTCGGTGGTCGCCGCGCCGGCCGGGCTTCACGACGAGGTGCTCAAAATACTGAACGGTGTTCAATGACTAGAACGACGTGGTGTGGACGGCGCGGCGGCTGGCTAGCGCGCGCCAACGCTTTCGTAGCCCCCGACGGTGCGGCAAGGCATGGAGCGCCGGGGATCCGGGCACGGCACCGAAAGGGACGGTTGGCGCGCGCTAGCGCGGCGGTGGCGGCGCTCTCCGTCCTCGCGGCGTGTGGCGCCCCGGAAACGCTGGTCATCGCCAATGCCAACATCATCGATGGCACCGGCGCCGTGTGGACGCCCGGCCAGCTCGTCATCACCGATGGACTGGTGGCCTGCGTGGGCACGGAGCCGGAGTGCGCCGCCCCGCCGCGTGCCGAAGCGCTCGACGCCGACGGCTTCTGGGTCGTGCCGGGCTTGATCGATGTGCTGGATGAACCCGGCGAAGACATCCGGACGGATGAACACGCGGCCTACCTGGCCTTCCTGCTCGGCGTCACCACCGTGGCCGTCAAGGAAGCGCCCAGGACGCCCGGCGAAGGCACGCTGCCGCCCGCCGGCAGCGAAGATCGCAGAATCCCCGTGCCCCGGCCGGCGACGCCCCGAGAAGAGTCGACGACGCCGCAGGGCGCCTTTGGCCAAGCCGTCCTGGCAGCTCTTCCGCCGGAGATAGCCGGACAGCCGATCCCGGAGACAGAGCGGGAGCTGATAGTCTGGAGCCGTTCGAGGTGGCTCCTGGCGGACAGGCAAGCGGTGATGGAATCGGCGCGCGCCTTGGGCGCCCAGGGCGTGGCCTTCGCGCCACGCCTCCTGGAGCAGGAACGCATCGCGGCGACCTACCGGCTCCCGCACAGCATGAACCCCCTGCTGGAACATCCCATGGTCACGCGGTTGATTCAAGATCGCCTGCTTGGGAACCGGACCCAGGAGGAAGCGGAGCAGCTAGGCGCGGCCGTCCAGCTTCTCAGGGACTTCGTGCGGGAGTTCCACACTGCGGGCGGGGTGGTATCGACCGCGACGGCCGGGGCGCTGGCGCCGGGACTTGCCGTGCACGAGGAGATGGACGCGCTCGTGACCGCCGGACTATCGCCCGAGGACGCTCTCTACGCCGCCACCCGCGACGCCGCGCGCAGCTTGGGGCTGGAGGCTTCGCGGGGCACTCTCGAACCGGGCAAGCTCGGCGACTTCGTCATCATGGAGGGCGATCCCCGAAGCGACATCGCTCTCACGCACACGGTATCGCGGGTAGGCAAGGCGGGAGTGCTGTACGATCCGCTGACGATCTTCAGTGCGCTGCTCGACGATCCGGGGAGCCGCGTGACCGACAACCCCGTACGCCTGCTGGCGGGCGGCGGCGCGCTGCTGCTGACGTTCTTCTGGCTCTGGAGGGCCGTGGTGGCCAGTCGCCGGAAGCCGGCAGCGACCACCGGCTAAGACCGGGACGGCATGCCTCCGGATCGGTGGGCCCGGTCGGCCGAGGCTCAGGCGACGGCGGCCGTCACCCGGAGATCGCCGAGCAGAGCCGCGATGCGATCCAGCGCTTCCTCGAGCTCCGTAGCCGGGTTGCCGAAGCCCACGCGCAGGTAGTAGTCCATGCCGAAGTGGTCTCCCGGCACCAGCAGCACTCCCTTCTCGTACCGCAACCGTTCCGCCAGGGCCGACGAGTTCATGTCGATGTCGTACTTCACATAGCAGATGGCGCCCGCCTTGGGCGGCTGGTAGACAAACACATCCGAGTGAGCGTCCAGCCAGCTTGCGACCGTCTTCAGATTAGTCCGAACAATCCCCCGGGTCCGTTCGAGCACGAGGGGCCGGATTTCAGGACTCAGCACGCGGCGCGCCACCAAGTCCGATAGCGTCGCCGGCGTGATCGTCGTGTAGTCCTTCCGGGCCCACAGCTCTTCGCGCATGTGCGCCGGAGCGACGATCCATCCGAGCCGCAGCCCCGGAAGACCGTAAGCTTTGGAGAGCGACCCCGTTACGAGCACGCGGTCGTATCTGCCCCAAAAGCTGCTCGTTTCGGGCCCGGCCACCTCCGCCCCCGCGTACACTTCGTCCACGAGGAGCCATGCGCCCACCGCTTCGGCCGCCTCGACGATCTCGTCCATGGCGGACTCGGCCAGCACGGACCCGGTGGGGTTGTTCGGATTGGTGATCACGACGAGGCGGGTGCCCGGAGTTACGACCTCGGCTGCAGCGCCGACTGCGGGTTGCCATCCGCTGCTCTCTTCGAGCTTCCAGGAAACGACATCCGCTCCAAGACCGCGTGCCAGCCCTGTCGTCTGGCCGTACGCCGGCTCCAGCACGACGACCCGGTCGCCCTTCGAGACCAGTAGCCAGAGGACGACGTAGTTGGCTTCGGCCCCACCCGTCGTGGCGACTATATTGTCGGCGCTTGCCCCGTCGTACAGCCCGGCGATTGCGGACTTGAGCTCATCGGAGCCATCGCTTTGCCCATAGATCAAATGAACATCCGCCGGGTCCAGATCGATCAGCTGCATGAGTTCGGCGAGCGTGTACGGGTCCACGCCGCTTTCGGAGAGGTTGTAGTCCACCCGGTGCTCGAAGGTCGACTGCCACCGCTCCATCTCGAAGGGGGGGAGGTCCATCTGGTCTCCTTGCAGGTAGGCGATTCCTGCGCGGCACGATCGCCGCGCGTGGCGCACATCCTATGTCTGCTACGGGACTGCCGCCAGGATGCCTTGCGCGCCATCATCTTCCGGCCGGGCCACCATCTGCGACCCTGGCCGCATCGGAGCCGTCGCCGCCGGGCACGCGGCACGGGGTTCGCGGCCGAGCCGGGGATCGGCGGCGCACCGGCGCGCAGCGGAGCCGCGGCCGGGCACGCGGCATGGGGCGGAAAGACAGCGTCCTTTGACAACTGTTCGCAACCGGCCAATTATGCGCTCCCGGCACGAGACCCATTTGCGGGGCGCCGAAGCGGGATACGGCAGCTGCGTAGCCGTCCACGCGGGCACTGGCCGGCGAGCGGCCGAATCAACCTCGTCTCGCGAACTGAAACAACCGATCAAGAGATAAGCTTGCCCTGTGTCCGCGACCATCGCTCTTCTTCTGATTCTTGTCCTGGCGACACTCGACCTCTGGGTCGGCGTCGCGAACGATGCGGTCAACTTCCTGAACTCGGCATTCGGGTCGAGAGTCGCCCGCCGCCGCGTCATCATGGTTATCGCGACCGCCGGGATAGTCTTCGGCGCCCTGACGTCCAGCGGTCTCATGGAAGTGGCGCGCCGGGGCGTGTTCGATCCCAGCTACTTCACCAACCAGCACGGCGAGATCATCATCACGGCCATCCTCGCCCTCTATCTGGGAGTGATGGCGGCGGATGTGCTGCTCCTCGACTTCTTCAACACGTTCGGACTTCCGACGAGTACGACGGTCTCCATCGTGTCGGAGCTCGTCGGCGCCTCGATAGCGGTCGCAATATGGACCGATGCGGGAGGCGAGGGCGGTCCCCTCAGCGTCATCAACCAGGGGCCGGTGCTTGGCATCTACTCGGCCATCTTTCTCTCCGTAGTCACGGCGTTCGTCACTGCGGCGGTCGTGATGTTCCTGGTGCGGCTCCTGTACGGGCACGATCTTCGGGCAAGCTTCCCGCGGTGGGGGTGGCTCTGGACCGGCGTGTCGTTCGCGGCAATGGCATACTTCGTGTTGTACAAAGGGCTTCAGGGCGCGGCCATCATCGATGCTCGGACGATGGATGCGCTCCGCGAGCAGATCGTGTGGGTGCTTGGCGCAGTGTTCGTGGTGGCAGGCGGGCTAGCCGGCGTCTACAGGCGCCATCCGGCCAAAGTCATAGGAGCAGTGGTGCTGACCGGCACGGCATCGCTCGCGATCGCCTTCGCCGGGAACGATCTCGTGAACTTCATCGGTCCGTCGGTCGCCGCCTTCCAGGCGGTGCTCGTAGAAGGCGTCGACCTGTCCGGCCGAGTGGCCACGCCGTCATGGGTGCTTCTGATCGCCGGAGCCGTCATGGCCGTTGCGCTGGCGACTTCGCGGAAGGCGCGACGGGTGACCGACACCGAAATCCGGCTGGCCGCGAGCAGCCACACTTCCCAGCGCTTCGCCACGAGCCGCATCGGACGGGCAATCGTCGCCATGGGCTACTCGTGCCTCCGCGGGGTGCGCCGCCTGTCGCCGAGGGGCATCCGCAGACAAGTGGAATCCCGTACGGCGCCTCGCGCCATAGACCCTTCGGACCCGCCCTACGACCTGCTGCGCGCTAGCGTGAACCTCACGGTCGCCGCGCTGCTGATTTCGATCGGGACTGCCAACAAGCTGCCCCTCTCGACCACTTACATCACCTTCATGGCCGCCATGGGAGCTTCGCTTGGCGACCGCACTTGGCGCGCCACCGACGCGGAACAGCGGGTTACCGGCATCCTGGTGGTGCTGGGCGGGTGGCTCGTAACCGGACTCATCGCGGCGGCCGGGGCCTTCGTGATGGCTTCGCTAATCGTCCTTGCGGAGACGGCCGGCTTGGCGATTGTCGCGATACTGGTCGCGATCGGCGTGTGGCGGATGGGCCGGGTGCGCCAGCCCGAACCGGAGCACGGCTGACTACCTACTCCGGGTGGCTACAACCGCCCCTAGGTAGCGATAACCGCCCCTAGGCGTACGTATCCCTCCGGGCGAGCGTGGCGACGACGATGACGACCGCCCCTCGGTAGCCTAGCGCGACTCCCAGTCGCCTCTCTTCTCCATTACGCTGTCCACGGTCAGGTTGTCTTCGCTCATGGTCCCCCACAGGACAACCGCGCCGGCGAACACGATCAACGATGGGAGGAAGAGAGCGCTCCCCGCATCGCCACGAAGCTCAAACCAGTTGAAGGGATCGATTATCGACTTCCACACCGCCAGAGCCGTCGTCAGCAGGATGAGGCACGTCACGGGATAGAGCCATCTCCGCCACAGACCGACCATTACCAAGAGGCCTACCAGTATCTCGAATGCGCCGAAGATGCGGAGAAGGAACTCCTGGGTGCCGATCCCCAGGTAGTAGCTCTCGGCTACGGCTTGGCCGTGGCTGACATTCACCCACTTGTCCAGCCCCCACACCACCAGCAGCCACCCAGTACCGACTCTCAGCAGGAACAGGCCAAACCGTTTCATGTGCCGAAGCAGGAACAGACCAAACCGTTTCATGTGCCGACCGCCTTTGTGATGAGAGGAGCGAAAGAGGGGACGGGCTTTACGTCGCGTGCGTAGGCTCCTCGTGGCCGCGCCTCCCTTGCCAGAACATCCGATTGTCACACTACTCAGGTTGTCATCCGGCAGCAATGCTTGAAGGGCGGCGCACTGGCCAAGCGCAAGGCGGCGGGCAATCTCCGCTCAAGTCGTCATCCGGCAGCGACGCCTGAAGGGCGGCGCACTGGCCAAGCGCAAGGCGGCGGACAACCTCCGCTCGAGTCGTCATCCGGCAGCAACGCCTGAAGGGCGGCGCACTGGCCAAGCGCAAGGCGGCGGGCAATCTCCGCTCGAGTCGTCATCCGGCAGCGACGCCTGAGCAGAAAATGCTTGAAGGGTAGCCAGCGTACGCGGACATTCGGTCAGTCTGACTCGCCGGGTGGCGGCCGGCGGCGAAAGCGGGGGAAAGCGTGGATGGCCGCACGCGCCGGCGGGATACGCGTGGCCGTAGGTTGAGCCGGGAAGCGGCAGGAGGGTGACCGGGGCATAGCGCGCGGTAGCTGGGCCACGAGCAGATGAAGTCGGCGGCGGAAGCGGGGGGAGGGCCACCTGGGAGAAGCAGCGGCGTAGCTTCGGAGGTAGATTGCGGAGCAGAATCAACTTGTTTGTTCGGATGATGAAACTCGGCGACGAAGAATGATGACACGCGTCTGGCGAAAGCCTTCACGAAACCTGGAACCGGAAAAGCGGAGGGCAGCGGCCGCGGGAGCATTCGCCCGGATCGGCTTTGGCGTTCTGGGTCTCTTCCTGGTCAAGGCGGGGATCCTGGCCGTAGCGCCCGCAATGGCCGTAGCACCCCCGATGGCCGCAGTGCCCGCGCTGGCCATGGCGCCGCTCGCCGCAGGAGAGCAGATCCCGCCGCAGAGGGCGTTGGACCTGGAGAAGGGAGACGTCGGCGTAGCGCTTGACCGCACGGCGTACGCTCCCGGCGATACGGCCGGCATGGTGGTCCGGGTCGCGATCGAAGACGGCTGGCACACCAACAGCAACCAGCCGACCTACGACTACCTGATCGCAACCGATGTCAAGCTTCAGCTTCCGCCGGGATGGCAGGCCGCCGGCGCTCCCAGGTATCCGGCTGGGCAAATGAAGCAGTTCGACTTCGCGGCCGATCCAATCTCGGTCTACGAGGGCGAAGTCTTGATTCGGAGCAGCTTGGAGACGCCGCCCGGCGCGGCCCCCGGCACATATCCGATCCGCGCGAGCGTCACTTATCAGGCGTGCGACGACAAGATGTGCCTAGCACCGGTCACCACGGTGGCGACGACGGGGCTGACCGTGGCGATGGACCGGGGCGCGCCGGCAAACCAGAGCTTGTTCGCTGCCGCCGCAAGGAGCGACGCGGGCGCCAGCCAAGGCGGGGGCCGCGCCGGACAGACGGCGGGCGATGGACCCGGGTTCCTCTGGTTCATCCTTCTCGGCTTCGCCGGCGGCCTGATCCTGAACGCCATGCCGTGCGTGCTGCCGGTGCTCTCCCTCAAAGTCTTCGGCCTGGTGAAGAGCGCCGAAGGCGGCCGCCGCGCAGTGGCAACGGGCAGCCTCGCCACCGCCGCCGGCATAGTCATCTCGTTCCTGCTTCTCGCGACAGCCGCGGTCGTGGCACGCAGCGCCGGCGTCGCGGTGGGCTGGGGGATGCAGTTCCAGGAGCCGCCCTTCGTCGGGGCGCTGGCGGTCATCATGCTGCTCTTCACCCTCAACCTGTGGGGACTGTTCGAGATTCGGCTGCCTGGCTGGCTCGCCCGGGCGGGCTCCGCAGCTCCGTCCGAGGGAGTGGCCGGCCACCTCGCCACCGGCTTCTTCGCCACGCTGATGGCAACTCCGTGTTCGGCGCCCTTCCTCGGTACGGCGCTCGGCTTCGCCCTGACCCGCGAAACCGGAACGACGGTGGCGATGTTCGGCACCATCGGAGCCGGCATGGCCTTCCCCTATCTGCTCTTGGCGGCCTTCCCCGGCGCGGCCCGCGCGCTGCCGAGACCCGGGCGCTGGATGGCGACATTCAGGGTTGTGATGGGCTTCCTCCTCGCGGTCGCGCTCGTCTGGCTGCTATTCGTGCTTTCCGGCTTGGTGTCGGCCCCTCGCGTCGCATTCTTCGAGATCGGCCTGCTGGCCATAGCGTTCTCCGTGTGGCTGGCGTGCCGGCCGCGCGCGGGCCGCTGGGTCCGGCGTTCGGCTGCGGTCATGGCCGGGGCGCTGGCGGTAGCTGCGGTAGTCGTCGCGGCGCAGGGCCGCATCGCGGGCGGGTCGCCCAGCCTGGGGGTGGCGCCGGAGGACCGGCTGATCGCCTGGCAACCCTTCGACCAGGAGGAGGCCGAGGCATTGGCCGCGGCGGGCAACTACGTGTTTGTCGATGTTACCGCCGACTGGTGCTTCACCTGCAAAGTCAACGAAGCGCTCTTCCTGGAAACCGCCGAAGTGGCCGGAGCGTTCGAGAGGCACGGCGTGGTCGCCATGCGGGCCGACTGGACCAGGCGCGACGAATCGATTGGCCGCTACCTAGCGGCGTTCGGCCGCTACGGAATTCCGTTCTATGTGATGTACCGGCCCGGCGAGGCGCCTCATGTCTTCTCCGAAGTGATCTCGAAGTCGGCCATTATCGACCTGCTCGACTAGCGGCGACGCTCCGCGGCCGGCTGGAAGTCGTGCGAACTGTCGTGGCCGCCGGGCGTTCCGGGCGGACGATCTCTCGGCGCATCATCGGAAGTGCCGCTGGACGCCACCCCCGGAACCGCGGATTTTTTCGAGTTCCTTCAACTTGTCCGCCACGATGCTCTCGTACTCGTCCCGCGAGACCCGGTTACCGTCCTTCGGGCGTCCAATCTCGCCTTCCTCCAATCCCGCCAAGTCGACCTCGGTCGCCATGTATACCGTGTCCCCGTCATCGGTCGAGACCATGAGAATGAGCCCCGGGAGGCCGCCAAATGCCGCCGGACCCGCCTGCACCGGTATCTGGGGCGTGAACCACGCCTCGACCGGCTTGCCATCGCGGACCGTCGTCGCCTTCTGGACGATGTAGCCAAGCAGCTCGCGCTGCTCGCCGGCCAGCTTCCACTCGTAGGCGGGACGCTTGTCGTCGACCAGGAAGGTGCGTCCCATGAAGTCGAAGGATTCGGTGACCGAACCATCCGCGAAGTCGACGTAGCGCTGGACCAGAGTCCCCCCGCCAAAGGATGCCCTAAATTCATCAATTATATCGACCCCGTCCGCGATATGTATCCCCATGGCATCCATCATCCTCATGTCGGCTCTCGTCATAACCGTTACGACAACGTCATCCTCTCTCCCTGCTCGGTCTGTGTCCGGCACAGGGCCCCAGACCGACTTCGTGCTGTCGAAGAGCAACTGCATTTCGGTCGAGTTGTGCGTCGGAAGCTCGACCTCGAACATCTCGGAATTCTTTAACACTACAGGTTCATAGTCGATCTTCGCGGAATGAGTGAAGTTGACGCGGCCTTCCTGCGCCGACGCACCCGCGGGCGCCGACGCCAGGAGAATCGCGGCGACGACCGGAAGTGGTAGTAGAGGCCGTTTTCGCATATTGTCATCTCCTCGCTGCTGCGTGGTCGCAGTTCTGTCCTCGGTCCATGCTAACCCGCAACAAAGCCGCTTGTCAGTCTGCTCGGATGAGACACGCTGCCGCGGTACACGGTTGTCTGCACACTACTTTTGGACGACCCGACATCCAGCGCTCTAGGGCTTCCAACGCCTAAACTGTCGCGGCCGCCGGGCGGTCCGGCGGACAGTCTTTCGACGGGTGCGCCGACGAGGCCGGGACGCCCGAGACGCTGTAAGCAATGAAGGAGGACACCTTATGCGCTTGAGGAACTTCGCTCCGGTCGCATCTCTGACGGTCGCAGCTCTAGCCGCCGCTCCGTTGCCACGAGCATCGCTCCCCCACGCGACGCTCGCGGCGCAGTCCACGACACCCGCGGACGATCCCGGCCTAGGCCGCCTCCTCGCCGAGATCGAACGCCTCTCCGACATCAGCGGGGGCACGGTGGGCGTGGGCGCCATGCACATCGAGAGTGGCCGCTCCGTGTGGCTGAACGAGAATCAGCGGTTCCCGATGGCCTCCACATACAAAGTTCCGATCGCCGCGCAGCTCCTGGCTCGCGTGGACAGGGGCGAGCTCGAGCTAAGCGACATGGTGGAGCTCGAACCGGAAGACATCCACCCGGGGAGCGGCACGATCTCGAGGTTGCTCGATGATCCGGGCGTGGCGCTCTCCCTTCGCAATCTGCTCGAGCTGATGCTGCTCATCTCGGACAACAGCGCGACCGATCTGACGCTTGCGGCTGCCGGCGGCCCGGACGCCGTGAATGCGCGCCTGGGCGAGCTGGGCATAGAGGGCATGAGCGTGAACCGCCCGACATCCCTCCTGATCGCCGACTACACCGGGGTCGACGCCCCGGGCGATGGCCGGATCTCGCTCGAAGATTTTGTCGAGCGGGCGAGAGCCGTGCCGGATAGCGCCCGCGAGGCCGCCCGGCGGGCGTTCGCGGAAGATGCGCGCGACACCTCGACGCCCGCGGCGATGGCGCAGCTGCTGGACGCCGTGTGGAAGGGGGCTGCGCTGGGTCCCGAGAGCACCGAGCTGTTCAAGGACATCATGCTGCGCGTGGAGACGGGCGCGGCGCGGATCAAGGGGGCGCTGCCTCCCGGAACTGCCGTCGGGCACAAGACCGGGACGATCGGCGGAACCACGAACGACGTGGGATACATCTATCTTCCCGGAGGGGCCGGGCATGTGATCGCCGTCATCTTCGTGAAGGATTCCGATGCGCCGGTATCGGAGCGCGAGGCGGCTATTGCCCAGATCGCCCGCGCCATCTACGACTACTTCCTTTTCGTATCGGAGCGATAGCGACTAGCCTGTTTGTGTCGGAGCGATAGCGACTATCTAGCGGATCGCCCAAGCCCGGAGGAAATTTCGGGAGGGAACATGTCAAAGGACTACGACGCGATCGTCATCGGCGCCGGGATAATCGGCTGCTGCACAGGTTTCGAACTGACGAAGCGCGGCTTTCGCACCCTCAACATCGACAAGAATCCAGCGGCGGGGCGCGGGTCGACCGGGAGCAGCGGCACCATCATCCGCTTCCACTATTCGACCCCGACAGGCGTCGCCATGGCGCGCGAGTCGTACTTCTACTGGATCGACTGGGGCAAGTACGTGGGACTGCCGGGGGCGCCGGAGCTGGCACGCTACGTCAACACGGGCTGTCTCATCACGAAGACCAGCAGGAATCATTACCTGAAACACGTGATGGCGGCGCTCGATGAGCTTCACGTGGCTTACGAGGAGCTCGATGCGGAAGGCATCCGCGCGAAAGCGTCTTTTCTCGACACGCGCCGCTTCGGACCCCCTGTCGCGCTGGACGATCCTTCCTTTGCCGAACCCACCGGCGGCGAGGTCGCCGGGGCCATCTATCTTCCGGAATCAGGCTACATCACGGACCCGGCTTTGGCTTGCCGCGACGTGCAAGCGGGCTGCGAGGCGCTGGGCGGAGAATTCCGGTTCGACGCAGAGGTCGTGCAAATCCTCGAGAGAGACGGGAGAGCGGCGGGCGTTCGACTGAAGGACGGCTCCGACATTCGGGCGCCAGTCGTCGTGAATGTCGGCGGACCCCACTCCTTCGTCATCAACAGGATGGCGGGCGTCGAGGAGCGGATGAATATCAAGACGCGCCCCTTCAGGGTGGAGCTGTGCCAAGTCCCGGCTCCTGCCGGCATCGACTACGACACGGCGGGATTCGTGCTCTCGGACGGCGATACGGGCTGTTATTCGCGCCCGGACACCAACAATCGCATCCTCATCGGATCGGAGATTCTGCCGTGCGACCACGCCGACTGGGTGGAGGATCCGGACGACTTCGACAGGACGCTCAGCAGCCAGTGGATGGCCCAGCTTCGGCGGAACGCGCAGCGTGTGGGAGGGCTGCGCGTCGAGGAGTTGGCGGACCCCGGTTCGTGGGAGGGGCGCGTCGACCTGTACGATGTCACGGATGACTGGATTCCCGTATACGACAAGTCGGATCTTCCCGGTTTCTACATGGCGGTGGGGACTTCGGGAAACCAGTTCAAGAACGCCCCTGTAGTCGGCATGCTAATGGCCGAGATCGTTCAGAGCGTCGAGGACGGACGCGATCACGATGCGGATCCGGTGCGCTTCGATATGAAGTACACCCGGAAGTCCTTCAACGCCGGCTTCTTCAGCCGACTGCGCTCGCCCAATCCGGATTCCTCCTACTCGGTAATCGGCTGACCGCAGACCCGGATGGCACCCGCAAACGCTCGGTAATCGGCTGACCGCAAACTCGGATGGCGCCCGCAAACGCTCGGTAATCGGCTGACCGCAGACACGGGCTACAATTCCGACGTTGGTAGACATGATTGCAGACAAACATGTCACGTCCCACTCGGATGTCCCGCCCGGCCCGCTTAGGCGGCTGCCAATGCCCTCGCGAGATCCTCCTTCAAATCATCGGGATGCTCCAGCCCCACCGATAGCCGGAGCAAGCTCTCCGGCGCGCGCGTGGCCGCCCCTTCCACGGACGCTCTGTGTTCTATTAGAGAATGGGTTCCTCCCAAGCTGGTGGCGCGGGCGATGATCTCTACCCCAGCCGCAACCGCAAAAGCCTCTTTGCGACCGCCGGCTACCTCGAACGAGAGCATTCCACCGAAGTCCCGCATCTGGCGCGAGGCGAGCGCATGCCCCGGATCGCTTTCCAATCCTGGGTAGTGAACCCGAACCACGCCCGGGTGGGCGTCCAGGAAGCGCGCGATGTCGAGCGCGTTCGCGCAGTGCATGGCCATCCGCGGCGCTAGCGACTCTATGCCGCGGCGCGTCAACCAGCTGTCAAACGGGCCCGGGATCAACCCGCCGTCCGTCTGCACCTTTCGCAGCGCGTCCAGCGTCTCCCCCTGTTCGCGAACGATCGCCACGCCGCCGGTGACATCGCTGTGGCCGGCCAGGTACTTCGTGGTCGAGTGCATGACGATGTCGGCGCCGAGGTCCAATGGCCGCTGGAGGAGAGGGGTCGCCCACGTATTGTCGCACGCGGCCAACGCCCCGCCTTCCCTGGCGATGCGCGATATGGCCTCTATGTCGGAGACGCGAATCATGGGATTGGAAGGAGTTTCCATCCACACGAGGCGCGTGTCGGGACGCATCGCGGACCGCACCTCGTCAAGGTCGGTCATGTCGGCGAACGATGTGTCGATTCCGGCATCCGCGAACTGTTCGCGGAGCAGAAGACCTGTGCCGTAGTACGCATCGTCCGCGGCGACCACATGGTCTCCGCGCGAAAGGTTGAAGATTATGCCGAAGGTCGCGGCCATGCCCGATGGAAAGGCGACGGCTCCGGCGCCGCCCTCGAGCGCCGCAAGAGATTCCTCCAGCGCTTGCCGGTTGGGGTTGCCCGCGCGCGAGTAGTCGAAGCCGCCCGGATACGATCCGTCCTCGCCCCGTTCGAAGGTCGTGGAAAGGGTTATGGGGGGAGCGATCGCCCGGTGAGCGCGATCCGGGTTCATGCCTGCCTTGACGGCTACTGTCTCGGGTCTCATCCGGGGGTTGTCACCTTTTCCGTGCCGTGTTTGCCGGGGTCTAGCCGGCCACCAAGTCTATGACGAGGAGCCGGTGGACGACGGCGCCATCTTCTCCGTGCCGTGTCCGGCGGAGGATAGAGCGCGCGTCAAGCTCGAGGCTGACGGACAGCTCGCCGCCGCGCGCGAAGCGCCCCTCCAGCGACGACCCCCGCGGAGCCGACTACGAGTATCGCGACCGGATACCACGCGGGATCCGTCGGCTGGCCCGACGCGACCAAGCCGCCGAGGGCCGCAACGCCGAAGAAGACGAGGACCAGAGCCAGCATGCCCGCGTGGGTTCGGGGCGCGCGCGGCGCGGCGGCGGCCGTCATGTAGCCCGCGACGATGGCGACCAGAAGGCGCGACCCGGCGTTGGCCGCGATGAAGCCTGGAGCGAGCGCATCCCCGGAGTCGACGCCGACCGCCCAGATCAGCAGCCGGCCAGAGCCGACGGCGCCGGCCGTCAGCACGACGAAGCCGAGGATGACCGCCGCGACGCTGCGGAGCAGCGAGAAATCGCTCCGTGGCAACCATTCGCCGACGACGTCATCAGGCTGCGGGCTACGGTCGTTCACCGGCGTTCATCGGTCTCGGTCCTCCATGGCGGCGATTGCACTACGCCTGGGATAATAGCACCTTCGGTAGCAGTGCATGAGCCTTGATCTTCAAACGTCGCCGTCTGTCTTCCGTCCCTGTCGCCGGGCTCCATCCGTCCGTCCAGCCTGTTGCCCCTGTCCATTGCGACCGTGACCTTGCGGGCGGCGGCAGCGGGCGGCAAAGTGCGGATCGCCAAGTTCACGCGCCCCGAGCTTGCGCTCGGCAGCGGACTTCGTGGAACCGGCCGCCGCGTGACGCGCCCGGGCGCCGGATTGCAAACAGAGGAGAGATGTGGCTTCGGATCTCCATGAACGCATCTGCGACGTAGTAGCCCGGATTCCCGAGGGCCGGGTGGCGACGTACGGCCAAATCGCGCGGCTAGCCGGCGTCGGAGGCCATGCACGCCTGGTAGGGTACGCGCTCCACGCCGCTCGCCGGCCGCTCCCTTGGCACAGAGTGATCAACGCGCGTGGCGAGGTCAGCCGTCGCCGGGGCTCGGGGGACGAAGAAGCGGCCCAGTACCGGCTGTTGGTCAGCGAGGGGATATCTTTCGACCATCGGGGCCGCGTGCCGCTCGAACGGTTCCGCTGGGGCGAGGAACAAGAATGGGGCCGCCATTTGGATGACGACGTAATGCGTGGATGACGACGGAGCGCGCGGCGCCCACGGGGGAGCGCGGCGGCGCCGAGGAGGACCGGAACCGCGATGAAGCGTAACCCGGCGGATTACTGGCGCTGCAACCTCCGGTACGTGGGGATACTGCTCGCAATCTGGTTCCTGGTATCCTACGGCGCAGGAATACTGTTCAAAGACGCGCTCAACCAGATCCGGATACCCGGTAGCGGTTTCCCGCTTGGATTCTGGTTCGCGCAGCAGGGTTCGATATACATCTTCGTCCTGCTCATCTTCGTCTATGTCGTTCTCATCAACCGCCTCGATCGCGAATTCGATGTAGACGCGCCCGACGAGGAAGAGGCGAGCGCCGGATGACCGTTCTCCAGTGGACGGCCACGTCGGTAGGACTCTCGTTCGCCCTCTACATAGCGATCGCGATCTGGTCCCGCGCCAACACCACGAGCGAATTCTACGTCGCCGGCAAGGGAGTTCACCCGTTGGCGAACGGGATGGCGACAGCGGCGGACTGGATGTCGGCGGCCTCCTTCATCTCGATGGCCGGCATCATCTCGTTCCTGGGGTACGATGGGTCGGTCTACCTCATGGGGTGGACGGGCGGGTACGTGCTCCTGGCGTTGCTGGTCGCTCCCTATCTGAGGAAGTTCGGCGCCTTCACCGTCCCCGATTTCGTAGGCGACCGCTACTACTCGCAGACTGCGCGCGTCGTCGCGGTCATCTGCGCGGTATTCGTCTCCTTCACGTATGTAGCGGGCCAGATGCGGGGCGTCGGTATCGTCTTCAGCCGCTTCCTGGAAATCGACATCACGCTCGGCGTGGTTATCGGCATGGGCATCGTCTTCTTCTACGCGGTGCTGGGAGGGATGAAGGGGATCACCTATACGCAGGTGGCACAGTACTGCGTGCTGATCTTCGCCTATACCGTGCCGGCGATCTTCCTCTCGCTCCTCATTACGGGGATCCCCGTGCCGCAGATCGGATTCGGCGCCGCGGAGCAGGAGTCGGGACGCTACCTCCTGGACCACCTGAACGGTCTCCATCAGGAGCTGGGCTTCGCCCGGTACACGGACGGCACCAAGTCGACGATCGACATACTGGCTATCACCGTCGCGCTGATGGTGGGGACGGCCGGGCTGCCGCACGTCATCATCCGTTTCTACACCGTGCCCCGCGTGCGAGATGCCCGCATCAGCGTCGGCTGGGCGCTGCTGTTCATCGCCCTGCTGTACACGGCGGCGCCCGCGGTTGCCGTATTCGCCCGGACAAGCCTGTTGAACACGGTGACGGATCAGCCGTACGCGGAGATGCCGGCCTGGTTCACGAAGTGGGAAGCGACCGGTCTGATATCATTCGAAGACCATAACGGCGACGGCCTGGTTCAGTATACCGGGTCCGAAACCGCCGGGACCACTCCGGGGGCGCCGGCCCGTAACGAGCTGACCATCGACCGCGATATCATGGTGCTGGCGAGTCCGGAGATCGCGAGGTTGCCCAACTGGGTGGTCGGCCTAGTGGCGGCAGGAGGGTTGGCTGCCGCGCTGTCGACCGCGGCCGGGCTGCTGCTGGTACTGTCCACGGCGATCAGCCACGACCTGCTCAAACGCAACTTCAAACGGAATATCAGCGAGCGAGGCGAGTTGATTGCCGCCAGGGTGAGCGCCGGCGTGGCCGTCCTTGTGGCGGGGCGACTCGGCATTCAACCCCCCGGCTTCGTCGCGGAGGTGGTGGCTTTCGCCTTCGGGCTGGCGGCGGCTTCGTTCTTCCCGGTCATCGTCTTGGGAATCTTCTCCAAACGCCTCAATCGCGAGGGGGCGATTGCCGGGATGCTGTCGGGAATCACGTTCACGGCCGCCTACATCATCTACTTCAAGTTCGTCAATCCTGCCGCGAACGTGCCGGAGCAGTGGTGGTTCGGGATATCGCCCGAGGGGGTGGGAGCCATTGGAATGGCGGTGAACTTCGCGGTCGCGCTAGTGGTTTCTCGCTTTACGCCGCCGCCGCCGGAGGATGTGCGGGGATTGGTCGAACGAATACGGACACCGCGCGGGGCGGGACGGGCAGCCGAGCGGTGACGCGGACCGGCCGGCGAGCCGCGATCCGGACGGGCCGCTGGGCTGTGACCCCGGACGGGCCGCTGGGCTGTGACCCCGGACAGGCGCAGTTGGACGCTGCGATCCCGGACGGATTCGCCTCCAGCCGGCCGGTCCGTAATCGGCAAACTCGCCGGGGGGATCGCTTTCACATGACCGCGCCAGCTCCGTTGACAGGACGGGGATCCGGGCGCGCGGCGCAAGGAAATAGAGGAGCAAGAAATGGTCACTGATTCGACCCGGCGCGACTTTCTCAAGCTGGTGGCGGCGGCAGGGGGCGGCCTCGGAGCAGGCGTGCCGGGGGCGGCCAAGGCGCTCGCGCTTCCGGCGGAAAACGCTGGCGGCAGGCCGCGGCCCAAGGACAGGCGGGGGCGCGCGGGCAGCCTGCTGATCCTGGGCGGCACGGGCTTCATCGGCCCATACCAAGTGCGCGCGGCGCTCGCGCAAGGCCTCGAAGTGACGATCTTCAACCGTGGCAACCGTCCCGGAATGTTCGAGGGAGTCGAGGAGCTGGTCGGAGACCGCAACGGAGACTTCGAGTCGCTGCGGGGACGACGGTGGGATGTGGCGATCGACAACTCCACCGCCCGGCCCGATTGGGTAACCAGCGCGGGCGAGTTCCTGCGAGACTCTGTCGGCTACTTCTACTACGTCTCGTCGCGTTCGGCGTACGCCAGCCACTCCGCGGTGCCCATGACGGCGGAGGAACCGGCCTATACCTACGAGACGGCCGGCGTCGACCGCGCCAGCGCCGACATAACCAGATTGCCCTACGGCTTGGCGAAGGCGGAATCCGAGCGCGAAGCGATGCGGATATTCCCCGGCAGGTACGGAATCTTCCGCCCCGGCCTGATCATCGGTCCCGACGATCCCACCGACCGCTTCACCTACTGGCCGGTGCGGATTCATCGCGGCGGCGAGATTCTCTCCCCGGGAGACGGAACAGATCCGGTGCAGATAATCGATGTGCGCGACCTGGGCGATTTCATGGCGCTCTCCGCCGACCAGCGGCACACGGGCATATTCAATCTGGTCGGGCCGGCCACGCCGCGTCCCATGGCGGAGCTGCTCTACGGCATTCGAGCCGTCACGACGGCCGAGGCGACCTTTACGTGGGTGCCGCGCGAATTCCTCGCCGAGCGGGGCGTGCGCCCCTACGCGGAGATGCCCGTCTGGCGTCCGCCGACGCCGGGCGCCGAGGGATTCGCCCGCTTCGACCTGTCGAACGAGGTCGCGCACGGATTGACGTTCCGGTCGCTGGCGGACACTACGGAAGCGACGCTCGCCTTTCACTTCTCCCGTTCGCCCGAGCGCCAAGCGAGCATGCGGCCAGGGCTGCCGGCTGAACGCGAGGCGGAGATACTGCGCGAATGGCACGCCAGCCGGTGACCGATCCCGCGCCCCGGACGCAGGCGGCGGCGGTTGCCAGGCGATCTGTCTATCTCCGGTTCCATTCCGCATGTCTCCGAGACCATCGGGCGGCGGCGGGTAGCGGCGGGTAGCGGCGGCTATCGAGGGACGGTTCGATAGCGGCCGGATGGAGAGGTAGTTTGTACAGCTTGCCAGATTCGGACGGACGCACCTTGAACAAAGGCGCGGAGACGGGAACAAGAGGCATGGAGACGGACGCGATGCGGCGATGAACGAGGAGACGAGGGCCGACAGCAAGAGGACGGACGATGGATCTCTCGAAGCCCGGTCGGGCGAGAGCGGGTCCGGCGCAAAGGAAAGCGGAGGGGTAACCCGGCGGGCTCTGATAACGGGAGCGGCCGCGGTCGCCGGCTCGGCCCTCACCGCAAGCGTGGCACGAGGGACCGGTCTGGGGACACGGACATCGCCGGACCCGACGAAGGTCGCTGGAGCCCGTCCGGATGTGGTCGGGTCGCGGTCGCCGTACGAGACCCCACGCAAGTTCGTAACCGGCTCCGCGGGCGGCGTTACTCAGAGTCCGCTGCAGGATCTCCACGGAATACTGACACCGGCAGACCTCCACTTCGAACGCCACCATCACGGAATTCCGGATATCGACCCCGCTGGCTACCGGCTCCTGGTCCACGGGTTGGTGGACCGCCCAACCCTCTTCACGCTCGATGACCTGAAGCGCTTTCCGCAGGTGTCGCGGCTGCTCTTCCTGGAGTGTTCGGGGAATGGAGGACGCGCTTACACGGCCTCGCCCAACGCGGAGCGCAGCCCGCAGGACATCGATGGTCTGCTGAGTACCAGCGAGTGGTCGGGAGTGGCGCTCGCCACCCTGTTCGAGGAGGTGGGGGCGCACCCCGAGTCCACCTGGTTCCTGGCGGAGGGATCAGACGCCGCCGTCATGAGCCGCAGCATCCCGGTGGAGAAGGCGTGGGACGACGGGATGATAGCGTACGGACAGAATGGCGAGGCGATCCGCCCGGAGCAGGGCTACCCGGCCAGATTGCTCCTGCCCGGGTGGGAGGGCAACTCGAGCGTCAAGTGGGTGCGCAGGATCGAACTGTCGGACCGCCCGTTCATGTTCAGAGATGAGACCTCGAAGTACACCGACCCGCTGCCGGACGAGACGGCCCGCATCTTCTCCTTCGTGATGGATGCGAAGTCGCTCATCACGTACCCCGCCTATCCCCGCCGTCTTGCCGAGCCGGGGTTCGTGGAGATAGCCGGGTATGCGTGGACCGGTCGCGGATTGATCGATCGAGTCGAGGTCAGCACGGACGGAGGCGGAAGTTGGCGCGAGGCGGCGCTGCAAGAACCTCTCCTGCCCAAGTGCACGACCCGCTTTCGGTACGGCTGGGAGTGGGATGGCTCTCCCGCGCACCTGCTGAGCCGTGCGACCGACGAGACGGGGTATGTGCAACCCACCTACAGCCAGATGGTCGCCGCACGCGGCCCCGGCACGCGCTATCACTACAATGGAGTCAGGGGGTGGCGCGTGGGCAGCGACGGTTCGATAGGGTTCGCGCCGGTATGAGGCGGACAGACGCGGACAGGCGGCGGGAGATCCGAAGCTTGGCGCCGGCGCGGGGCGCGAGGATGCTCGCGTGGCTAGGCGCAGACCGGCGGCTAGGACTCCGAGACGCAATGTTGGCGCGGGGCGCAGGGACGCCCGTGTGGCCGGGCGCAAAGATGATCGCGGTGGCCGGACTGCTCGTACTAGCGGGCTGCGGCGGCGCGGGCGACCAGAGCGCAGGAGAACCCGGCGCCGGGGACGCGGCGGCGCCCGGAAGCATGACCGCGACCGGCGAGGGCGACCGGCAAACGGGTGCGCGCCCCGGCGGCGCCCGCTTCGGCTTCGGCACGCCCGCGACGGCTTCCCAGATCGCCGCTTGGGACATCGATATCGCCCCGGATGGAGCGGGACTGCCGCCGGGGCGCGGCACGGTAGCCGAGGGGCTGGCGCTGTGGGACAAGCTCTGCCTCGCCTGCCACGGCCCCACCGGCCGCGAAGGCCCGTTCGATGTGGTCGCCGGTCGCGTGCCGGGGGATGCCTTCCCGTTCGCGAACGACCCGGCGGTTCGGTCGACCGTCGGCAACTACTGGCCCTACGCCACGACCCTGTTCGACTACACGCGGCGCGCTATGCCCTTCGACGCCCCCGGATCGTTGACGGATGACGAAGTCTACGCGCTGGTCGCCGCGATGCTCTTCTTCAACGACCTGTTGCCGGAAGATGCGGTGGCCGACTCCGCGACCGTCGTCGACACGATGATGCCGGCACGCGACCGCTTCGTGCGCGACGACCGAACAGGCGGCCCCGAGACCCGTTGACGCGGGCGCTCGCGGTCAGACGCGGATCAGAAGCGCGATCCCCGCAGCCAAGTGTCCGCCCTGGCCCAAGTGCGCTCGAAGTTGCGACTCGCTTCCTCCGCCGCATCCATCTTGCCCTGCGCCTTCAGCGCCTGCATGAGACCGAAGTACGCCCACCCCTGATTGGGTAGATCTTCCAAAGCGTCGCGGTAAACCTGCTCGGCTTCGGCAGCGCGTTCGTTTTCCAGGAGAACCGCGCCGAGCGTGTGACGCACCGGCATGTGCCACGCCCTCGGCTCCGAGTAGATCAACCCATCCTCCTTCTCGATGCCGGCTTCGAGGGCGGCGACCGCCTCTTCCGCCCTGCCCTGCGCATGGAGTATCTCGCCCGCCAGGATCGAACGCGGTAGCGCGATCACATCGGCTAGCGGGCTGTAGCGGAACCGCGCGTCCGGATCGGCATCCGCCAACTGCTTCTCGATCTCCTCGAGATGCTTCTGCGCCGCTTCGACTTCTCCTTGGCGCACCTGCGCCAGCCCCCTAGCGAAGCTCCACGCGACCTGCTCCATGGGCCCGTCGGATGTGGGACCGTCGCCTTCCAGTACATCGGTCCAGCGGCCGAAGGCGGCCTGCGTGAGCGGGATGTAGACGGACCACACCCCTCGGTGCCGCGCCAAATCTCTCGAGGCTTGGAGGGCCACCGCGCTCTGACCGTCCATCACTGCCGCATTCACCAGCATGTGCAGGTTGTGGGACGGGTAGACGCCGGGCGGTCCGCCGTGACCGGCCTTCTGGTCGGCGTGCCACGCCTGCTGGTTGCCGCGAACCGCATCGCCCCAGCGCCCTATGTTCATGTAGATGTGCGTGGGCATGTGGTGGATATGGCTCACGGCTATCTGGCTTCCCAGATGGTCGGCGCAAGCCTCCGCCAGATCAGGTCGCTCCGACGCCTCCACTAGGTGGATATAGAGGTGGCATGCGCCCGGATGACGGATGTCCCGTCCCAGAACATTCTCCAGGATGGCGCGGATCTTCGTCACATCGCTCGCTGCGAGATCGACATCGCCGCGCCGGGGCCTCAACAGCATCCACGCCTCGGCCTGGAGGGTCAGAACGTCCAGGTCTTCGGGGAAGCGGGCCGCGACTTCGTCCATCGCCCGGGCGTAGAGCGTGTCCAGCATCTTGCGGCGGTCGCGCTCCGGCTCCGCCTCGTACCGCACGGCAAAGGCGTCTATCAGCGCGCGTTCCACCTCGCTGGCCGCCGACCGGCGCTCCTTGGCCTTTTCGATGGCGGCGTAGGCGGCACGTTCGCTGCCGGGCGACATGCCCCCGTTCAGATACGGGGCCAGCGCCCACGCTTCGCCCCAATAGCAAGCCGGGCAATCCGGGTCCTCCATCTGCGCCGCGCGGAACGACTTCTCCGCGATGGATGTGCCGAAGGCGTACATGAAGAGGAGACCCTCGTCGAAGTACGTCTGCGCTTTCTCGGACTTCGTGAGGATGGCGCGCGAGTGAGGGCCCAGATTTCCGTAGATCGGGGCCTGTTCCTGGGCCAGGCTTTCGCCCGGGCCCGCCGGCCCGTGGCCGCCGTGGCTCGCCCCGTCGCCGGCGCCACCGCCACCCGCGGCAATGCGATCTTGTCCATGGGCGGCCCCGTCGCTCCCCGCTTCGCCCGCGAGGTCGGCGCCGCTGCCGGCCAGACGCAGCTGCGCCGGGCGCAGCTCATTGCGCTGCCCGCCTGTGCATCCTGCCATCGCAACGGCCGCCACGGCCGACAGAGCGGCCACGCGCGGCCAATGCGCCCCGCGTAGCAGCCACGGTCCTCGGTCACCTATCCGCATGTAGATTCCTCCTCTGCCTGGTTCGGCCCTTCCTGGTCCTCGCCGGTCTCCGCTATGCCACCGGCGCGACTTCCGCGCGCTCGACCCGTGGCGAGCTCCGTAGCTGACGCCAGCGCGGCCAACCCGGCTGGCTCCGACGGCCGGAATGCCGAAGTCGCTCCGGAACGGGATCCCCTAGCCGACGGGGCCCGCCGCGCAAACCTCCGGCGCACAGTCGCCTTGGTACTTCTTGAAGTTCTGGTGGAAGAGCCCGGCAAGCGCCGCGGCCTTCTCGTCGTACGATGCGCGATCCGCCCATGTAGCGCGCGGGCGCAGTATCTCGCTGGGGACGCCTGGTACCGAAGTCACGACATCGATGCCGAACACCGGATCCGGCTCGGTTGGAGCTCCGCGCAGCGCGCCGTCGTGAATCGCATCCACCATGGCGCGGGTGTGGCGCAGGTCTATCCGCGAGCCGATGCCGAACGGTCCGCCGCTCCACCCCGTGTTTACGAGCCAGGCCGACACCCCGTGCTCCCGCATCTTGCTGGCGAGCAGGTTCGCGTACTTCGCCGGGTGCCAGACCAGGAACGGTCCCCCGAAACAGGGCGAGAAGGTCGCTTCCGGATCCGTGACGCCCACCTCCGTGCCCGCAACCTTGGCCGTGTACCCGCTGATGAAGTGGTACATCGCCTGTTCGGGAGAGAGGCGGCTCACCGGCGGCAACACGCCGAAAGCGTCTGCCGTCAGGAAGATCACATCCGTCGGGTGGCCGGCCACGCACGGGACCTTGGCGTTCGAAATGTACTCGATCGGATAGCTGCCACGAGTGTTCTGCGTGATAGACGAGTCCGACCACTCGACGCTGCCGTCTTCCCGCAACACGACATTCTCGAGCACGGCCCCGTGGCGAAGCGCCCGGTATATGTCCGGCTCCTTCGCTTCCGAGAGATCTATCGTCTTCGCGTAGCACCCTCCCTCGATGTTGAAGATTCCCGTGTCCGTCCAGCAGTGTTCATCATCGCCGATGAGGAGCCGGTGGGGATCGGCGGAGAGCGTCGTCTTCCCCGTCCCCGACAGCCCGAACAGAAGCGAGGAAGCGCCGCCTTCCGGCGTGGTCGTCGCGGAGCAGTGCATCGAAAGCACGCCCCGCTTCGGCATCAGGTAGTTCATTATCGTGAATACGCCCTTCTTCATCTCTCCGGCGTATTCGGTGCCCAGTATGGACGCCTCGTTGTCGGCGAAGGAGAGATCGACGCTCGTGCTCGAGGTCACCCCCTCCAAGGAGTCGTCGGCCGAACACTGGCCCGCGTTGTAGACGACGAAGTCGGGCCTGCCGAAGCCGGCCAACTGCTCGGCCGTGGGCCTGATCAGCATGTTGTGCATGAAGAGGGCGTGATACGGGCGGCTGCAAATGATTCTCACGCGGAGCCGGTGGGCGGGATCCCATCCCGCAAAGCCGTCGATGACGTAGAGGAGGTCCTGGGCGTTCAGAAAATCCCGGGCACGACCGCGGTTTTGGAGGAACGCTTCGCGATCAAGCGGGAAGTTGACCGGACCCCACCAGACATCTTCCTCCGTCTCGGAGTCCCGCACGATGTGTTTGTCGTTGGGGGAGCGGCCGGTCTTCGCGCCCGAAAAGGCGACCAGCGCCCCGTTGGCCGCGCGCACCGCATTGGGTTCCAACCCGCTCAGAGCATCCGCATAGATGTCGGACACGGAGGGGTTCCGTTTGACGTTGCGTACGGTTATGCCGTGCGATCTTAGATCCAAGGCGATTGCTCTTCATCTGTCGGGTGACTGTCGCGAGCGCCGAGCGATGTCGAACGCCGAGCTAACTGCCCAACGCCAAGCTAGCTGTCGAACGCTAAGCTAGCTGTCGAACGCCGAACTAGCTGTCGAACGCCAAGCTAACTGGTCGCCGGGTCTGCAAGATACGATTATTCGCCAAGAAGGTCGAGAATGAAGGCGTACTCGAACGCCAGCTCCTCGTAGCGGCGGTCGCGACCCGATCCTCCGCCGTGCCCCGCATCCATGTGCGTCTTGAGCAGAAGCCGGTTATGGCCGGTCGTCAAGGCGCGCAACTTCGCCACCCACTTCGCGGGCTCCCAGTACTGCACCTGCGAGTCGTGCAAGCCCGCGGTGACCAGCATATTCGGGTACGCCTGCGCCGTCACCTGGTCGTACGGCGAGTACGACAGCATGTACCGGTACGACTCCACCTCCTTCGGGTCCCCCCACTCCTCGAATTCGAACGTTGTCAGAGGAATCGAGCTGTCCAGCATCGTGGACACGACATCCACGAACGGGACATTCGCGACCACGCCGCGAAAGAGGTCCGGACGGAGGTTGACGGCCGCTCCCATGAGCAGCCCCCCGGCGCTTCCGCCATGCGCAAATAGCCGGTCGGGGCTGGTGTATCCCTCCGCGACCAGGAATTCCGCCACCTCCAGATAGTCGGTGAAAGTGTTCATCTTCTTGAACATCTTCCCGTCGTCGTACCAGGACCGGCCCAACTCCTGGCCCCCGCGGACATGGGCGATCGCGTAGACGAAGCCGCGATCGAGAAGACTCAGCCGGACAGAGGAGAAGGACGGCTCCGTGTTGATCCCGTACGAGCCGTAGGCATAGAGGAGAAGAGGGTTCGTGCCGTCTCTCTCCAGGCCGCGCCGGTACACGAGGGAGATGGGAACTTTCGTGCCGCCATCATGGACCGTGGAGCCATCGTGCCCCGCGGAGCCATCGTGCCCCGTGGAGCCATCGTGGACCGCGGCGCCACCATGGACCGCGGCGTGAAGCCGCTCTACGACGAAGTCGTCAGGATCGTAGCCGCCAAGGACCTCGTCCTCCTTCAACAGCGTCCGCTCCCGAGTCGCCATGTCGTAGTCGTAGACCGCCGGCGGCGCCGACAGCGACTCGTACTCGAAGCGCAGCTTCGTCGTCTCCAGCTCCGGATTGTCCGAGATGGACACCTTGTAGGCGGGTTCGTCGAAGCTGATCTGGCGCTCGGCGCCTGCGACCATGCGCCCATCGGATACGGCCTGTCGGCCCTCGGACGCGGCGGGTCGCCCGCCGGATACGGCCCGTCGCTCTTCGCCGCCCCACTCGCAAACTCGCAGCCGGGTCAGCCCCGCCTCCCGCTCGGCAACTACCAGGTAGTCGTCGAAGAGCTCGAAGTCCTCCAGGAAGACATCGCTCCGGTGCGGGACAACCACCGCCCACTTGTCGGGGGACCTCTCGTCCACCGGGGTTAGCGCGAGCTTGAAGTTCGAGTCGCCGTCGAAGTTCGTGCGGAGACAGAAGCGATCTCCCAAGTGGTCTATATCGTGGCTGTGGCCGCGCTGGCGCGGAAGGAACAGCGTGGGGTCCCCTTCCGGGACGCGCGCGTCGAGGAAGCGGTGCTCATCCGCGTTCATGTGGGAGGAAGAGATGACGATGTAGCGCTTCGACTTGGTCTTGCTCACGCGGCAGCTGAACTCCTCGTCGTCTTCCTGGTAGACGAGGACATCTTCCGAGGGGTCGCGCCCCAGGATGTGCCGGAAGACTTGGCATGCCCTCAGCGTGCCGGGGTCGCGTCTCGCATAGAAGAGAGTCCGGTCGTCCTCGGCCCAGGCCATGCTGCCCGAAGCGTCGTCGATCGCCTCCGGGTACGACTCCTCGCCGCCGGAGCGACGAGAGCCGTCGAGATTCTTGAACCGGATCGTGTGAACGCGGCGTCCGAGGGTGTCTTCCGCGTAGGCCAGCGCATCGCCGGCGGAGTTGACTTCGTGGTCTACGCTATAGAAGTCGTGGCCCGCCGCGAGCTCGTTTACATCCAGGATGATCTCCTCTTCCGCGGCGAGCGACCCGCGGCGGCGGGCGTAGACAGGGTAGTCGCGCCCCTCCTCGATACGGTCGTAGTAGTGGAAGGCGCCCTCTCTGACCGGCGCCGAGGAGTCGGTCTGCGGGATGCGGCCCTTGATCTCGTCGAACAGGCGCTCGCGGAGTTCTCCCGTGTGGGCCATGAGAGAGGAGGCATAGGAGTTCTCCGCCTCCAGATAATCGATTACCGCAGGATCATCGCGCTGGTTCAGCCAGTAGTAGTTGTCGACGCGGATGTGGCCATGCGCCTCCAGCTTCTTGGGGATTTTCCGCGCTGCCGGAGGTGTCGGCGAGGCATCGGCGTCGCTGCCGACGGAGCTCCTTGTGTCTTCCGAGCTTCCCGAACTCCCTACGCGGAGCTCCTTCCGCTTCGGCGCAGCGAACTCCCGGCCGCCACGAGCCACGTAAGCCCCGCCAATGGCGCTCCGGCGACCAGCCAGCCGAAGGATACCGGATACTGGTCGCCAGGGTACAGGATGTAGGGATTGAAGGAGAGCGCGAAGAGCGTCAGCAAACTGCCCGCCGCCAAGACGCCTATTCCCAGCAGGATGTTCTCCCGGCGCCGGCCTATCCATCCTGCGAGAACGCCGAGAGCCACTGCCAGGATACCTCCCGCCACCGCCATCGAGAGCCGGTAGGGGTGATCGAAGAGCGACCCGTCGAAAGCCTCGCCCGATCCCGGGAAGAGTCCGGCGCGGGCGCTCGCGACGACGCCGGCAAGGACTACGACGTAGGCCAGGACCGCCTGTTTCTCTTTGCGAGTTGGGCTAGAAAACATGGTCGCATTCTCCCTAGCGGTTCGCCGCCGATGGACTCGCCGCCGACGGGTTCGCCGCCGACGGGCTCGCCGCCGCGGATCGGGCATTCAGCCGATGCAGGAGATCCCTGCGGAACTTCGCCACCTTGGGGGCGACTACCGCCTGGCAATACGGCTGGTTCGGGTTCCGTCGAAAGTAGTCGTTATGGTACTCCTCGGCAGGGTAGAAGTCGCCGAGCGGCACGATTTCCGTCACTATGGGACTTGGCCAGACGCCCGCAGCCTCGATGTTCGCTACCGTCCTCTCGGCCGTCGCCCGCTGGGCCTCGCTCTCGTAGAAAATCGCCGAGCGGTACTGGGTGCCGGTGTCCCCTCCCTGTCTATCGAGAGTCGTCGGATCGTGGATCGCGAAGAAGACGTTCAACAGGTCCTCGAAGGAGAGCGTAGCCGGATCGAACTCTATGCGCACGGCTTCGGCATGTCCGGTTCTGCCCGAACATACCTGTTCGTAGGTGGGGTTGGCGGCGTCTCCGCCAGTGTACCCCGGCCTCGCGCTCCGCACGCCGGCGAGTAGCTGAAACACCGCCTCGAGGCACCAGAAGCAGCCTCCCGCGAGCGACGCTCTCTCCACTCTAGCGCACCTCTCGGTCCACATCCTTCTCGCCTTCGGAACGGGCGATGATCGCCGCCCCGCACGAATCGCTGAACACGTTGACCGCTGTCCGGCACATGTCGAGGGGCCGGTCGATGGCCAGCATGGCGGCGACGATCATGATGGCCTGCGGATGATCTCCCAAGCCGATCGCATTGAGCACGATGAAGATGACGACAAGGCCCGCGGAGGGAACGGCGGCCGCCCCGATGGAGGCGAGAAGCGCCGTCAATACCACGGTGGCCTGCTGCATCACCGAGAGATCGACTCCCAGCACCTGCGCGATGAAGATGGCCCCGACGCACTCGAAGACCGCCGTGCCGTCCATGTTGATAGTGGCGCCCATCGGGAGAACGAAAGACGACACCTTGTTGGATACGCCCACCTTTTCGCGGACAGTCTTTATCGTGACGGGGAGGGTAGCCCCCGAAGAGCTGGTCGAGAAAGCCGTCAGGAGCGGTTCGCGCATGTTGGCGAAGTGAGTCATCGGCTTGATCCGCCCGAGGAGAATCAACAGGAGCGGCATGGTGACGAGCAGATGGATCGCGAGACCCGACCCTACCGTGGCGAAGTACTGCGCGAGCGCGGAGAAAGAATCGAATCCCGTGGTGCCCACCATGTCGGTGATGAGCGCGAAGACTCCTATGGGGAGAAGCTTCACTATCCCCGATGTGAGGACCATCATGACGCGGAAGAAGGAGCCGAAGATGTCGGTGACGATCTTGCCGGGCTTCTCCGGCAGGGCGGTGATCGCCACGCCGAAGACTATGCAGAAGAAAATGAGCCCGAGCATGTCGGCGGATGAGGCCGCCTCGACTACATTCTGCGGCACGATGTCGAGGATGAGATCGGTGAAGGAGTCGGGAGTGTCGATCTCCGGCGGCTCCGCCCGCGCGGCTCCGCCCAGGTCCGCGTCCACGCCCGGCCGTATGAGGTTCACCATCAACAGCCCGGTGGCGGCGGCCAGGAAGCTGGATAGCACATAGTAGCCCATCGTTTTCCCGAACATGCGGCCGATCGCCCGGCCCCCGCCGATCGACGCCACCCCCGATACGATCGAGGTCAGGACGAGCGGGACGATGATCATCCTGAGCAGCTTCATGAACAGGTCGCCGATCCAGCCAATCTTCTCGGCTCCCGCCTCCTGGAAGATCAGACCGGCCAGCGTGCCGAGAACCATGGCCCCCAGTACCTGCCAGTGAAGCCGCTGGTACCACGGAAGGGCGGGGTTGTATTCCATTGTCATCTCCAGTGAGGTGGGTGCTAGGTGGCGTTCACGAAGTTAATAGCAGGCGCTGCCGGCAAGCGAACACAGATGGCCGCGGCCCACATCGGCGCCAGGGAACCACAAGAAGCAGCCAATAGCCGGAAGGGCGCCCGGCTACGACAAGTCGCCGCGGCCCACATTCGGCGCCAGGAACCACAAGAAGCAGCCAACAGCCGGAAGGGCGCCCGGCGAGCACGAGGGAGCCGACTAGCTGCCGAGTAGCCCGGACGCTTCGTCGATCGTCTCCGCCAGACGGTCCAGAACGGTAGCCAGACGTTCGGCCTGCTCGGACGCTTCATCCCAAGCTCGCTGCTCGATAGCCTCTCGTACGCCGGGAAGCGTCTTGACCCCGTACCCGGTGTAGAACCCCGGCGCGTAGATCTGGTGGCGGAACCAGCCGCGCCGCGGCAGTCCCTCGTCGTGCGTCATCAGCCTCTCGGACCGGATGAGCAGGGCGTTCAGCCGCTGTTGCCGGCTCGCGTGCTCATCCGCCCCGTCCGGAGAGCCGTCGCCTCCCGAGCTGTGCGCCGCCCACGCCGCGCGATAGGCCTCGTCGTAGGCCGCGGCGCTCTCGTCCAGCCGCCGAATCGCGTTCTGGAGGGGAGCGAAGTTCACGAACGGGACCGCTTCCTGCGAGTCGGGCGGCACGTACGTCTTCGTCGGGTCCGCGGCCAGGGTGAACGCGTTCGACGCGAGGAGGGCGTTGCGGCGCTCGGTCGCCTCGCGCATCTCGCCAAGCAGTTCGGCCACTTCGTCGAAGTATCTCTTCACGTTCTCCGCGAAGGGAGAGAACTGAAGCGGTATGATGTCCGCGTTCGCCAGCCGCAGGGTCGCAAGCGCGGTAGTCTGCGCGAGCGCCGCGCCGTACTGGAATCCCGGGTCGCCGAATCGCGTATAGTGGTCGAACGAGTCGTACTGCGAATGATACGACCCGCCGCCGCTCTCTCCCCCGAAGCTCAGATTCAGCGACGCGATCCCCAGGTGCTGAAGAAAGGGGGTGTAGTCGGAGCCGGAGCCGAGCGGGCTGATCCGCATGTTGGAGTTGTCGCCGGGCTCCCGGCTGCCGGCCGTCGCCCTGGCGGCGTGCAACCGCTCCCAAACCGACACGCCGGTCTGCGGATCGCGGACGGAGCGGGCCACTTGGTTGATGAAGCTCTGGAGCGTGTGCGACCCGCCCATCCGGAGAAACCCGCGCCCGCTCCCGTCGGTGTTGATGTAGGCCACGGTCTTCGCGCGCAGCTCATCGGCGTGGTGTTCCGCCCACTCCGTCGATCCCAGCAGCCCGGGTTCCTCGGCATCCCACGAGCCGTAGACGATCGTGCGTGCCGGTCTCATCCCCGCCTTCGCCAACTCGCCGATCAGCCGCGCCTCCTCCATCATCGCCACATGCCCGCTAATGGGGTCGGCGGCTCCCATGGCCCATCCGTCCCGGTGGTTGCCGCGGATGACCCACTCGTCCGGAAAGTCCGATCCCGGCAGAGTAGCGATCACGTTGTACGCCGTCTCCATGCCCCAGTCGAACTCCAGCTGCATGCGAACCGTCGCCGGGCCCGGGCCGACATGGTAGGTGAGCGGCAGCGCGCCCCTCCACGAAAGGGGCGCAACCGGTCCCTCGAGGGCGCGCAACAGGGGAAGAGCATCGCCCCATGAGAGCGGGAGCACGGGAATCTTCATCACCGTGGGCGATTCGTCGGGAGTCATGCGCTCCGCATCTGCGGTAGCCCCCACGCCGGGGGTGAGCGGATCTCCGGGATAGAGCGGCATGTCTTGCACAGCCCCGCGCTGAACCCCGAACTCGGCCCGGTAGGGGCCCTTCGGATAGGCGTCGCCGACGAAGAATCCGTCATCGCGGGGGTCGGAGTAGAGTAGGGTCCCGATCGCTCCATGTTCGTGCGCGACCTTCGGCTTGATTCCGCGCCACGACCCGCCATAGCGGGCGATCACGATCTTCCCGCGCACATCTATGCCCATGCGCTCCAGCTCTTCGTAATCTCGGGGAATCCCCTGGTTGACGTAGACGAGCTCCCCCGTCACGTCCCCGTCGGCCGAGTACGCGTTATAGGTGGGCAGCCGGCCCTCCACTCCCGATGTCCCGTCCTCCGGAATCGCCGGTTCCTCGAGAGAGGCTACGAAGGACGTCGGCTCCAGCATCTCCACATGCCGCAGGAGCGGAGTCGGGAACAGAACTTCGTACTCCGCGATCTCGACATCGTAACCCCACGCCCTGAACTGTTCCGCCACCCACATCGCGTTTTCGTAGTTGTATGGGGCGCCGACGAAAAATGGTTCGCGCGTCATGCGACGCATCCACGATTCCAGATTGGCAGCGCGCACTTCCTCGCCGAGCCGAGCCTCTAGCGCCAGCTGTTCCTCGGCAGCTTGCGGCCCGAACCCGAGAAGTCGTTCCTGTTGCTGTGCTTGAAGCTTCGGCGAGGCGCCGACTGTTAGCGCGGCGCCGACTGTCAGCAAGACGCCGACTGCAAGCCAGGCGCCGATCGTCAGTGCGGCGGACCCGAGGGTTCCCGCCACCAACTTCCCGCCGCTAGGCCACTCTGCCGACAAGGCAGGTGCGAGGGTCCCCGCCAGCGCAGAGATTATTCTCTTCGGGTTGCACGGCATCGGTTTCATCTCCTGGCAAATCAGGTGTTAGACGGGCAGCGCGCGTCTCTGGCGCCATCCCCGGCTCGGGTCCGGACATCAGGGATGCGTGATAGAATCAAGTAGGTGTCAGCGCCTCGAACAATACTGTCTCGAGACAGATTCAGGCAGCCCGCCGGGCGCGGCTGTACGGCTTGAGCGCAGGCTGCATCGCGCACACCGTCCCCGCCAGGAGCGCCGGCATCGCCCATGCGGTCGCCGTGACCGGTCCGAACATGTCGGCGAAGACGCCGACGACCGGTATCCCCAACGCGCCCGCTGCCCACGCCATGCCCATGACCGTACCCGACATCGCCGCGGTCCCGGAGGGCAAGATATCCTGCGCCATGACCACCACGGGCGGAAGCAGCGCCATGTTCAGACAGCCTGCGATGGCTGCCATCGCGATCGCCGCGGGGGTCGCGGGGGGCAGGACAATGGCCAGGATGTGCACCGGCACGGCAATGGCGCTGACCGCCGCAAGCAGGCGCTGCCGGTTGACGCGATCGGCAAGAAAGCCCGATGCCAGCGTCCCCAGACCCTGCGCACCCAGAAAAACGCTAAGGACGGCGGCGCCGGTCAGCGCGCTCTCCCCAGCGTGGCCGGCTATGATCGGGATGAAAGTGACAATCGTCTTCTGAGCGAACGCGCCGGACGCCGATATGACGAAGACGAGGCCGAGCGGGCCTTTCAAGAGTCCCAGCGCCTTCCGCGGAGGAGGCGGAGGCCCCTCCGCCCGCTGGCGCGCCTGTCCCTTTACGACAAACCAGAGGAGCGTCCCCAGAACAACCCCCGGGACCATCGCTATCCATAGTCCGCCGAGGCCAACGAAACCGACGAGCGCGACGGCGATTACCGGCCCTGCCGCAAAACCCGCCGCGCCTCCGAACGAGAAGAGCGCGACCAATTTGCCGCTACTCCGCCCTTTGCCCGCCCGAGCCACAAGCGAGGCGCTCGGAGGGTGAAAAGCCGCCGACCCTAGCCCCCCCAGGACGATAAGCAGCAGCAAGACCAGGTAGCTCGGCGCCAATCCCGCGAGGGAAAAGAATATGCCAGCCATTAGAGGACCGGCGGCTATAAAGGCGCGTTTGCCGAAGCGGTCGGCCAGATAGCCGAATACTGGCTGCGGGAGCCCTGTAGACACCCATAGAACGGTCGCCAGCGTTGCCGCCAACGTGATGGAAATCCCGAGATTGTCCATGATCAGGGGCAACAGCGGGGTCACGAATGCCGTGTAGGTATCGACTACCGTATGCGAGACGACGACCATGGCGACGACCACTCCAGCCCGCGGCACGGCATTTCGAGCGGTCGCATCGGAGCGGGGGGCAGATATGGCGCCCGGTTCGTACAACGGTGGACTCCTCATGCTTGAACGGCCATCCGACAAGTAGCGATCCCGGTTATTGCGCTGCGCCGCTACCCCGGCATGTCAACTATGCGCAACTTCTCGTTCGCGATGCTAACCAGACCGTCTTTGGCCAGACTTTGTTCGCATCTTGCGGCGTGCCAACGCGGCAGCGTCCCATACAGGGCAACGTGCAAATGCGGCCGCGTGCAAATGCGCCGTTTAGTTACGATATTCGGTTCTACCGCGAAACGATCTGCGGCTAGAACGCCAGCGGGATGCGCGGAGCAGTTTGGCCGTATAACACTAGGCCGTCCATGATAGGAAACAGCAAGCTGTGCGGAACGTTTCTTGCCGTTGCGGTCATAGCCGCGTTTGCCGGCATGTCGCTGCCCGCGGCCGTGCACGGACAGGCCGTAGGCGCGATCAGCGGCACGGTGGGCGGCGAGGACGGGCTTCCGGTGCCCGGCGCGAGCGTTACGGTGAGCGGGGCCGCGCTGGAAGGCGAGCCGCGCACCGCGCTGACATCGTCCAGCGGCGTCTACAACGTCACGGGACTGCCGGCCGGCACATACTCCCTGCGCTTCGTCTATCCCGGATTCGAGCCTGCGCGCCGCGACGGCGTCGAGGTCACGGCCGGCGCGCGCACGGTGGTGGATGTCCGGATGCTGTCTTCCAGGACGGCCACCCTGCGGGATCTGACGGTCGTGGTGACGGGCACCAACTTTGCCGCCCCGCCGATCAACTTGCCGTATTCGGTCGATGTGTCCAGCCGGGCGGAGCTTCAGGAGCAGGGCGCGCCGCAGGCAATCGACTTCTTCAGGAAGCTGGGGGCCAACCAGGGGTCGATCGGCGAAGTCAACGGTTTCTACAACCGAACTTCCGCGCTGGTGCCGGAGACCGCGGCGAGCGTCAATCTCCGGGGCCTGGGCGCCTCCCGGACCCTCGTCCTGTTGAATGGCGAGCGCCAGGTATACGTGCCGGCACGGCTCATCGGCGGCCGCTTCGTGGACATCAACACCTTCCCTACAGTCGCTATCGACCGGATCGAGGTGCTCAAGGAGGGGGCCTCGGCCATCTACGGTTCGGACGCGGTGGCCGGTGTGACCAACTTCGTGACCCGCAGGGACTTCGAGGGCCTCGAGATATCGGGCGCGCACGAACACTTCTCGGGCGCCGGCGACTCGAACGTCGGGGCCATCTGGGGCATGAAGCTGGGCGAGAGAACCAACATCGTTCTGTCCGGCGAGTGGGCAGCGCGCCAAGAGCTACAGACGGCCGAGCGGGCCTGGGCGCTGCGGCCATACCCGGGACCCGGCGGAGGCGGCTGGTCCTTCTACGGCAACCCCGGCTCGTTTCTCATGCCCGACCTGTCCGGAAACGAAACGCCCGAACAGTTCCGCAACAAGATGGTGGACGCGCAGTTCGGCACGAATCCGCGCGCGTTCGTCGACCCGGCGTGCGAAGACTTTGGCGGATCCAATGCGGGGGGAGTCGCTTGCCGCTTCCGCTACCAGCACTGGGACGCCATCATCGACAAACAGACCCACCTGCGGGCCTTTGGCGAACTGAACAGCGCACTGGGCAGCGGCGCCGACCTGCATGTCGAGGCGCTGTGGGCAGAGGCGATCGAGCCGGAGTGGCGGACCATACCATCCTTCCCGCCCGTAGCGGCGTACGACAACTTGCAGATGGTCTCGCCCCGACACCCCGGCAGGCGGGCGTTCTGCGAGGCTAGCGCCGCAAGCGTAGGCTTCGCCTCGACCGATAGCTGCCTCGAGAACGACTGGTTCTTCTCGGGCCGCCTGGTCGGCAACAGCGGACCGGTCCGATCTCTGCGGCGCCATTCCCGCACGTTCCGCGTCGCGGCTTCGCTGGACCGCAGCTTCGAGAGCTTCGGGCCCGGCGGCAGCAACCTGAACGTTGCGGCCAGCTATTCGCGCGCGGCGGGCAACGTGAACCAGCCCGCCGAATACATATACCGCAGATTCCTCGCCTTCAGAGGGTTCGGCGGCCCCGACTGCGGCGTGGATGTCGTTGTCGACCCCGCTTCCCCCTCCGGCATGTCGCTGGGACCCCCCGGCGGGGCCATCGCCGGCCAGGGCGGATGCATGTACTACAACCCCTTCAGCAACGCCCTCGAGCGCTCCGAGCAGCCGGGCGCGAAGTTCGTGACGACCGACAACCCGGGCTACTCCGCCAGCTTGGCCAACTCGCCCGAGTTGCTGGCATGGATCAACGAAGTGGTCGACCTCGACAACACGGCCGCCCTGTTCGTGGCCGAGGCCACCTTTTCGGGCAATGTCGTCAAGGACGCCATAGGGTACGCGCTGGGCTACCAGTTCCGGTACTTCGATGTCTCGGCCACGCCCAACGGCCCCGGAAATCTGAGCTTGAACCCTTGCCCCGTGCCGGGCGACCGCACATGCCTCGACCAGACGGGGCAGTTCAACTTCACCGTCGGTTTCTTCCCGTACGCGGACAACCAGCAGGTTCACCGGTTCTATGGCGAGGCGCCCATCGCCGTCGGCGACTGGCTGAGTCTGCAACTCGCCGCCAACTACGAGCGCCACGCTTCCGCCAGCAGCTTCGACCCCAAGCTCGCGGGCCGGGTCACGCTGACCGAATCCCCCTCGCACCAGCTCTCGCTGCGCGGATCCGTGCAGACCACCTTCCGCGTGCCCTCGGTCGACGACGTCAATACCGAGAATAACGCCGCAGCCTCATACGTAGCCGAGGCCGATCTGTACAAGGCGGTCGACTCGCACGGCAGCCCCGATCTCAAGCCGGAGCGCGCGATGACGGGCAACGCGGGGCTTGTCTTCTTCCACTTCCCGTCACGGCTCGAGGCGACCGTAGATTTCTGGACCTACGACTTCAATAACGTCATCAGCATCATGCCGAACGCCAGCATAACCCGCCTCTACGACGAAGGAGGCGCATCGAGAGACGCCGTAAAGGAGTTCATCAAGTGTCCCGATGGGTGGGGAACCGGCACCTGCGCCGCCACCGCCATCGAACGCGTGAGAGCCGACCTCGTCAACTGGCCCGGCATGCAAACCTCCGGATTCGATGTCAGCGTCTCCACCAGGAGGCCCGTGGGCAGCCTCGAACTCATCACGGGCCTCAATGCCACCTACACCGCCAAGTACGACATCGACGCCCTGACCGTTAACGATGTGGAATTGCAGCCGGCCACCAAGGGCGCCGGACGGCTGAACCGCTACCACCCCATCGCATGGCCCCTGCCACAGCTGAAGATGACCGCCACGCTGGGATTCGCTGCCGGCCGCTACACCGTCGTCGGCAACTACCACTACATCTCGGCCTACAAAGACCTCGACTCCACCGATCCCGCTCTGGTCGACGTCAGATCGTTCGGCACTCTCGACCTGACGGTCATGGGCAAGATCGCCGACAAGATGAACGCCTTCGTTACCGCCTTTAACCTCTTCGGGTCGCGGCCGCCGCTCGTCAACCAGGAACTGTCCTACGACGGATTCACCCACGACCCGAAGGAAAGGCGCATCAAGGGCGGCCTCTCGTGGACTGTCAAATAGGACGACTTCGCTGAGAGGTTAGCCCGAAACGGGTGGACCAGCGCGAAACGGGCGGGTTAGCGCGAAGCAGGCGGGTTAGCGCGAAACGGGCGGACCAGCGCGAAGCGGGCGGACCAGCGCGAAGCAGGCAGGTTAGCGCGAAGCGGGCGCGTCGGCCCGAGAATGCCCTGGTGTATAGCGGCGACATTGTCCTGCAATTTTGCACGGATGCCAAGACGCTTCTATTGTATTGTAGTTACGTTTTGCCGCGAAGTGCGCGGCGGAAATGCGCTGTAAAGGTGGAAATGCACCGCAAGAGCTAGACGTCGGCTGCGTGCGCGGGGCCACAAACCCGTAGGACAGAAGGGCGCTTACCATGAGAAAAACTAGCAAGCTGTTCAGAGGGTTTCTTGCTGTCGCGGCCATGGCCGCGTTTGCCGGCATGTCGCTGCCCGCGGACGTGCAGGGGCAGGCTGTCGGCGCGATCAGCGGCACGGTTACCGGCGAGGACGGGCTGCCGGTGCCCGGCGTGGGCGTTACGGTGAGCGGGGCCGCGCTGGCAGGCGAGTCGCGCACCGAGCTGACATCGTCCGGCGGCGTCTACAACGTGACGGGATTGCCGGCCGGCACATACACGCTACGCTTCGTCTATCCCGGCTTCGAGCCTGCGCGCCGCGACGGCGTCGAGGTCGCGGCCGGCGACCGCACGGTGGTGGATGTCCAGATGCTGTCTTCCAGGACCGCCACCTTGCAGGACCTGACGGTGGTCGTGACGGGCACCAACTTTGCCGCCCCGCCGATCAACTTGCCGTACTCGGTCGATGTGTCCAGCCGGGCGGAGCTTGAGGAACAGGGTTCGCCGCAGGCGATCGACTTCTTCAGGAAGCTGGGGGCCAACCAGGGATCGCTAGGCGAAACCAACGGCTACTACAACGGAACCGGCTCGTTGGTGCCGGAGACCGCGGCGAGCGTCAACCTCCGGGGCCTGGGTGCTTCCCGGACCCTCGTCCTGTTGAATGGCGAGCGCCAGGTATACGTGCCGGCCCGGCTTGTCGGCGGCCGCTTCGTGGACATCAACACCTTCCCCTCGGTCGCTATCGACCGGATCGAGGTGCTCAAGGAAGGGGCCTCGGCCATCTACGGTTCGGACGCGGTGGCCGGTGTGACCAACTTCGTGACCCGCGGGGACTTCGAGGGATTCGAGATATCGGGCGCGCACGAATACTTCTCGGGCGCCGGCGACTCGAACGTCGGGGCCATCTGGGGCATGAAGCTGGGGGAGAGAACCAACATCGTCGTGTCCGGCGAGTGGGCGGCGCGCCAGGAGTTGCAAACGGCCGAGCGGCCCGGGATACTGCGGGCATACCCGGGAGCCGGCGGCGGCGGCTGGTCCTTCTACGGCAACCCCGGCTCGTTCCTCATACCCGACTTGGCCGGAAACGAAACGCCCGAACAGTTCCGCAACAAGATGGTGGACGCGCAGTTCGGCACGAATCCGCGCGCGTTCGTGGACCCGGCGTGCGTGGACTTCGGCGGAGAGGACGCCGGAGTCGCTTGCCGCTTCCGCTACCAGCACTGGGACGCCCTCATCGACAAGCAGACCCACCTGCGGTCCTTTGCTGAGCTGAACAGCGAGCTGGGGAGCGGCACCAATCTGCATGTCGAGGCGCTGTTCGCGCTGGCGGACGAGCCGGAGTGGAGGGTTACGCCATCCTTCCCGCCCGTATCGGCGTACGACAACTTGCAGATGGTCTCGCCACAACACCCCGGTCGGCGTGCGTTCTGCGCGACTAGCGCCGCTAGCGCCGGCTTCCCCTCGACCGATAGCTGCCTCGAGAACGACTGGTTCTTCTCGGGCCGCCTGGTCGGCAACAGCGGGCCGGGCCGCTCCCTGCCACGCCGTTCCAACACGTTCCGCGTCGCCGCGTCGCTGGACCGCAGCTTCGAGAGCCTCGGTCCCGGCGGCAGCAACCTGAACGTTGCGGCCAGCTATTCGCGCGCGGCGGGCAACGTGAACCAGCCTGCCGAGTACGTATACCGCCGCTTCCTCTCCTACAGAGGGTTCGGGGGCCCTGACTGCGGCGTGGGCGTCGTTGTCGACCCCGCTTCCCCCTCCGGCATGTCGCTGGGACCCACCGGCGGGGCCGTCGCCGGCCAGGGCTCGTGCATGTACTACAACCCCTTCAGCAACGCCCACCAGCGCTCCCAGCAGCCGGGCGCGAAGTTCGTGACGATGGACAACCCGGGCTACTCCGCCAGCTTGGCCAACTCCCCCGAGCTGCTGGCGTGGATCAACGAAGTGGTCGATCTGGACAACACGGCCGCCCTGTTCGTGGCCGAGGCCACCTTTTCGGGCAACGTCGTCGAGGACGCCATCGGGTACGCCCTGGGCTACCAGTTCCGGTACCTCGATGTATCGGCCACGCCCAACGGGCCCGGAAACCTGTCTTTGAATCCCTGCCCCGTACCGGGCGACAGAACATGCCTCGAACAGGCGGGACAGTTCAACTTCACGGTCGGGTACTTCCCGTACGCGGACAACCAGCAGGTTCACCGGCTCTATGGCGAGGTGCCTATCACCGTCGGCGACTGGCTGAGCCTGCAGCTCGCCGCCAACTACGAATTCCACAAGTCCGCCAGCAGCTTCGACCCCAAGCTCGCGGGCCGGGTCACGTTGACCGAATCCCCCTCGCACCAGCTCTCGCTGCGAGGATCCGTGCAGACCACCTTCCGCGTGCCCTCGGTGGACGACGTCAACGCCGACAATAACGCTGCAATCGGATATGTAGCCGAAGCTGACCTGTACAAGGCGATCGACTCGCACGGCAATCCCGATCTCAAGCCGGAGCGGGCGCTGACCGGCAACGCGGGGGTAGTCTTCTTCCACTTCCCGTCGCGGCTCGAAGTAACCTTCGATTTCTGGACCTACGACTTCGACAATGTCATTAGCGTCATACCGCATACCAGCATAACCCGACTCTACAACGAGGGAGGCGCTTCGAGAGCCGCCGTACAGGATTTCATCAAGTGCCCCGATGGGTGGGGAACCGGCACCTGCACCGCCGCCGCCATCGAACGAGTGAGGGCCGACCTCGTCAACTGGCCCGGCATGCAGACCTCGGGATTCGATATCAGCGTCTCGAGCAGGCGGCCCATGGGCAGCCTCGAACTCATCACAGGCCTGAACGCTACCTACACCGCCAAGTACAACATCGACGCCCTGACCGTTAACGATGTGGTAATGCAGCCGGCCACCAAGGGCGTCGCGCGGCTGAATCGCTACAATCCCATCGCATGGCCCTTGCCCCAGCTGAAGATGACCGCCACGCTGGGGTTCTCCACCGGCCGCTATACCGCCGTAGGCAACTACCACTATATTTCGGCCTACAAGGACCTCGACTCCAGCGACCCCGACCTCGTGGATATCAGCCCGTTCGGCACTCTCGACCTGACGCTGATGGGCAAGATTACCGACAAGATGACCGCCTTCGTGACGACTTTTAACCTCTTCGGAACGCGGGCGCCGCTCGTCAACCAGGAACTGTCCTACGACCCATTCACGCACGACCCCAAGGGAAGGCGCATCAAGGGCGGCCTCACATGGGCTATCAAGTAAAGACGCCTTTGCAGATCGGCTGACCTAAGCGAGCGGGCTAGCCCTGAAGCACATGGGGCTAGCCTGAAGCTCGCGAATTCGGTGCGAGCGACGTCGAGTCCGGTGAGCCCCGCATGAGAGGAAACGGCAAGCTGTGCGGGGCGCGCCTTGCAGTTGCGGCTGTGGCCGCGTTTGCCGGCATGTCGCTGCCCGCGGCCGTGCACGGGCAGGCCGTAGGCGCGATCAGCGGCACGGTGGGCGGCGAGGACGGGCTTCCGGTGCCCGGCGCGAGCGTTACGGTGAGCGGGGCCGCGCTGGAAGGCGAGCCGCGCACCGCGCTGACATCGTCCAGCGGCGTCTACAACGTCACGGGACTGCCGGCCGGCACATACTCCCTGCGCTTCGTCTACCCCGGATTCGAGCCTGCGCGCCGCGACGGCGTCGAGGTTACGGCCGGCGCGCGCACGGTGGTGGATGTCCGGATGCTGTCTTCCAGGACCGCCACCCTGCGGGATCTGACGGTCGTGGTGACGGGCACCAACTTTGCCGCTCCGCCGATCAACTTGCCGTATTCGGTCGATGTGTCCAGCCGGGCTGAGCTTCAGGAGCAGGGCGCGCCGCAGGCGATCGACTTCTTCAGGAAGCTGGGGGCCAACCAGGGATCGCTAGGCGAACTCAGCGGCTACTACAACGGAACCGCCTCGCTGGTGCCGGAGACCGCGGCGAGCGTCAATCTCCGGGGTCTGGGCGCCTCCCGGACCCTCGTCCTGTTGAATGGCGAGCGCCAGGTATACGTGCCGGCACGGCTCATCGGCGGCCGCTTCGTGGACATCAACACCTTCCCTACAGTCGCTATCGACCGGATCGAGGTGCTCAAGGAGGGGGCCTCGGCCATCTACGGTTCGGACGCGGTGGCCGGTGTGACCAACTTCGTGACCCGCAGGGACTTCGAGGGCCTCGAGATATCGGGCGCGCACGAACACTTCTCGGGCGCCGGCGACTCGAACGTCGGGGCCATCTGGGGCATGAAGCTGGGCGAGAGAACCAACATCGTTCTGTCCGGCGAGTGGGCAGCGCGCCAGGAGCTACAGACGGCCGAGCGACCTTGGATGCTGCGGCCGTACCCGGGAGCCGGCGGTGGCGGCTGGTCCTTCTACGGCAACCCCGGCTCGTTCCTCATGCCCGACCTGTCCGGCGACGAGACGCCCGCAGAGTTCCGCAACAAGATGGTGGACGCGCAGTTCGGCACGAATCCGCGCGCGTTCATCGACCCGGCGTGCGTGGACTTCGGCGGAGAGGACGCCGGAGTCGCTTGCCGCTTCCGCTACCAGCACTGGGACGCCCTCATCGACAAGCAGAGCCACCTCCGGTCCTTTGCCGAGCTGAACAGCGAGCTGGGCGGCGGCGCCAATCTGCATGTCGAGGCGCTGTTCGCGCTGGCGGACGAGCCGGAGTGGCGTGTTACGCCATCCTTCCCGCCCGTATCGGCGTACGACAACTTGCAGATGGTCTCGCCACAACACCCCGGCAGGCGGGCGTTCTGCGCGACTAGCGCCGCTAGCGCCGGCTTCCCCTCGACCGATAGCTGCCTCGAGAACGACTGGTTCTTCTCGGGCCGCCTGGTCGGCAACAGCGGGCCGGGCCGCTCCCTGCCACGCCGTTCCAACACGTTCCGCGTCGCCACTTCGCTGGACCGCAGCTTCGAGAGTCTCGGTCCCGGCGGCAGCAACCTGAACGTTGCGGCCAGCTATTCGCGCGCGGCGGGCAACGTGAACCAGCCCGCCGAGTACGTATACCGCAGATTTCTCGCCTTCAGAGGCTTTGGCGGCCCCGACTGCGGCGTCGGCGTCGTTGTCGACCCCGCCTCCGCCTCCGGCATGTCGCTGGGACCCACCGGCGGGGCCGTCGCCGGCCAGGGCGGATGCATGTACTTCAACCCCTTCAGCAGCGCCCACCAGCGCTCTCAGCAGCCGGGCGCGAAGTTCGTGACGATGGACAACCCGGGCTACTCCGCCAGCTTGGCCAACTCCCCCGAACTGCTGGCATGGATCAACGAAGTGGTCGACCTCGACAACACGGCCGCCCTGTTCGTGGCCGAGGCCACCTTTACAGGCAACATCGTCGAGGACGCCATCGGGTACGCCCTGGGCTACCAGTTCCGGTACCTCGATGTCTCGGCCACGCCCAACGGCCCCGGAAATCTGGCTTTGAACCCCTGTCCCGTACCGGGCGACAGAACATGCCTCGACCAGATTGGGCAGTTCAACTTCACGGTCGGCTACTTCTCGTATGCGGACCAGCAGCGGGTTCACCGGTTCTATGGCGAAGCGCCCATTACCGTCGGCGACTGGCTGAGCCTGCAACTCGCCGCCAACTACGAGCGCCACGCCTCCGCGAGCAGCTTCGACCCCAAGCTCGCGGGCCGGGTCACGCTGACCGAATCCCCCTCGCACCAGCTCTCGCTGCGCGGATCCGTGCAGACCACCTTCCGCGTACCCTCGGTCGACGACGTCAATACCGACAATAACGCTTCAGTCGGATACATAGGCGAGGCGGAACTATGGAGAGCGATCGACTCGCACGGCAGCCCCGATCTCAAGCCGGAGCGCGCGCTGACGGGCAACGCGGGGCTTGTCTTCTTCCACTTCCCGTCGCGGCTCGAGGCAACCTTCGATTTCTGGACCTACGACTTCGATAACGTCATTAGCGTCATGCCGAATACCAGCATAACCCGCCTCTACGACGAGGGGGGCGCTTCGAGAGACGCCGTCAAGGAGTTCATCAAGTGTCCCGATGGGTGGGGAACCGGCACCTGCGCCGCCAACGCCATTGAACGTATGAGAGCCGATCTTGTCAACTGGCCCGGCATGCAAACCTCCGGATTCGATGTCAGCATCTCCAGCAGGAGGCCCATGGGCAGCCTCGAACTAATCACGGGCCTCGATGCCACCTACACCGCCAAGTACGACATTGACGCCCTGACCGTTAACGATGTGGAATTGCAGCCGGCCACCAAGGGCGCCGGACGGCTGAACCGCTACCACCCCATCGCATGGCCCCTGCCACAGCTAAAACTGTCCGCTACGCTGGGATTCTCCGCCAGCCGCTATACCGTCGTCGGCAACTACCACTATATCGCGGCCTACAAGGACCTCGACTCCACCGATCCCGACTTCGTGGATATCGGATCGTTCGGCACTCTCGACCTGACGCTAATGGGCAAGATTGCCGACAAGATGACCGCCTTCGTGACGACCTTTAACCTCTTCGGATCGCGGCCGCCGCTCGTCAACCAGGAACTGTCCTACGACGGATTCACGCACGACCCCAAGGAAAGGCGCATCAAGGGCGGCCTCGCGTGGACTGTCAAATAGGACCCGCTTCGCGGATCGGCTTCAGTTCCGAGGCTCGATAGGGCGGGCCACCATAACTCCGTCCTGCCCGCTCAGAGAGACGATCCGTTCGGCTAGCGGCAGTTCGGAGATTTCCACCGCCTTGCCGACCAGCGGCGCATGCAGCAAGTGCAACGCTCCGTCGCGCCAGAAAGCGAATCCGGTGTGAGCCACATCGAGACCGTTGACCGTGGAGGTCGCCGCGATCACATCGCCGTTTCGGATCTGGCTGGCCACGCGCGCGATCCGGTCTTGCGGCACGTACAACCGCCCAGCGCCGCTGTTCAACCTCTCTTCCGCGGCCATGATTTCCCGCAGGACGCTGGAGTCCGCCATCTGGCGGTAGAGTTCGGGGTGCGCGGACATGAAGTTCAACGACTCCGCATCAACCGACGGATCGAGCTCCGCGGTAACCGAGCGTAGAAGACCCCTGGTCTCGTTGTCGGCCAGCCAGTCGGAGAAGTAGTGGAGCCTGCTCGCATACCCTGAGCGAACGCCACTCCTGTAACGAATCTCCGACAACTTCGATTCGTACTTGGCACGCGCTGCGGGCGGGTCCGCCAGGGCTTCGGCGCCATCTTCACGGACGAAGCGAGTTATTGCGAGCACCGTTTCGACCAGCGTTACGCAGTCCAGCTCGCGGAAGTTGACCACCAACTCTTCGGTGTCCGAAAGGTCGAGCGTGCCAGGCACGTAGCGCGTGCCGACGAAGGACTCGGCCATCGCGGCGATCGCGTCTCCCAGCTCCATCTCTGCCAAGCCTCGCTCCTCGGCGAAGCGAACCTTCTGCGCGAAAATCGTCCAATCGCCGGAGGGCCAGACCGGCGTCGCGTCATCCACGACAGTCCGAGTGGAGGGCTGCGCCTGCCAGGATGCGAGCGCCGCGATGATCGCCACGACCAAGATTATGCAACCCGCCACTTTGGCCAGCACCACGCTGGAATGTTTGCTCACTTCGCCCTCCTTGGTCCCCCCGGCGCATCCGGGGGCGCCATTGCCGGCAGCCAGCCACCCCGCGGGAAGCTCCACGGTTCGCTCCTGCCAAGCCGGGTCTCCCGCCGCGTCGCGGCTCGTGCCGGCCGCGCTCCGAACGCTCCAGGCAACCTGTTCGCTGGCGACCTGTCCCCTCGCCGCGTCATCGGCCTTGCCGCGTCATGGCCCGTGCCGACCGCCTAACCCTTGTAGCGCTCGTCTTGCGTAGATGGGGACCATCGCGCGACGCCACTCGGCGTCCACGATCATGTTGTCGAGCGGCCGGCACTGCCGCCGGGCGCGCTCCGCGAGAGACTCCACCAGCTCGTTGCCCAGGCGCTCGCCCACCGCCATCTCGCTCCACCCGGCGAGCACTCGGGGCCGCGCCCCCAGCGCCGACACGACTCCCGTCAGTGCGGCGATCGTTTCGTCTTCCTCGAAGTCGGCCACGACGGCCACCGACAGCAGCGGGAAGTCGATCGACTTCCTCAGCCGGAGCTTGCTGTAGGCGCTTCGCCGCACCACGCCGGCGGCGACGGGGATGATGATCTCCGTAAGCACCTCTCCCGAGGCTCGCCGGGTGTTCCAGATGCCATCCGCCACGAAGAAGTCTCTGGCGTCGACTTGCCGCGCTCCCCGCGGGCCGGCCAGCGTCAGCCTCGCGCCCAAGGCGATCAAGTTCGGCGGAGTGTCCGCGGAGTGCGCCGCAACGCACTTCTTCCCCACCTTGGTGACGTGGCAAACCGTGCCATCCTTCTTCAGGCAGTAGCCCAGCGACCGCCGCCAGAAGTCGCTCTGGTTGTAGTACGTACAGCGCGTGTCGAGGCAGACATTGCCGCCGATCGTGCCCATGTTCCGGAGCTGGGGGCCGGCGACCAGCCCGGCCGCCTCGGCCAGTCCGCGGAAGCGCTGTCGCACGGCCGGGTGCGCAGCGACGCTCGCCAGCGTCTCCAGCGCTCCAATCCGCAGCGACTTCGGCGGTCCGTGGGCGCTTCCGTTTCTGAAGCCGATCCCCCGCATGTGGTCGATGCCGTTCAGCGAAACCACATGACCCGGCGTAAAGAGCCGGTGCTTCATGTTGGGCATGAGATCGGTACCGCCTGCGACCGGCATGGCGTCATCGCCATGCTTGTCTAGAAGGGCAACCGCGTCCTCCAGGGTCGCCGGGCGGTGGTAGCGGAAGGGGTGCAGCCTCAGCATGCGGCCGGTCGCCCCTTACTGCCTCTTCGGACCATTGGGGCGCCTCTCTGCCGCGTCGCGCTTGTCGGCCACGGAGCGCACGTCGGTCGCAGACTAGGCGTTGGCCGTGTAGCGGCCATCGGTCGCAGAGCGCCCGTCGGCCGCAGAGTGTCCAGCGGCGCCGTTCCTCCTCCCGACAGCGGCCTTCCGCCGAAACGCCCCATCGTCACTCGCCGCCCGCAGAGCGCCTGCCGAGCGCAGAGTGTCCAACGGCGCCATTCCTCCCCCCGACAGCGGCCCGCCGCGAAAGCGCCCCATCGTCACTCGGCCGCGCGCCGTCGTCGCCCGCCGACCGCAAGGCGCGCCAAACTCTGGGCGCCGAAAAAGGCAGCGCATTCATACGCACCCCTACCGCATCGTATATGGCGTTGGCTATGGCCGGAATAGAGGGATGTAGCGGCCCCTCCCCCGCTTCCTTCGCGCCGTACGGCCCCTCCGGATCTATCGACTCGACTATCAGCGAGCGGAGCGCCGGCGTGTCCATGCTCGTGGGGATCCGGTAGTCCAGCAGCGACGGAGCGTTATGCAGGCCCGCCCGCCCCTGGTCCGCATCCTTGAAGATCTGCTCCTCCATGACCGCCTCGGCGAATCCCATGTACGCGGACCCTTCCATCTGCCCCTCCACGAGGACTGGATTCAGGGCGCGGCCGCAGTCGTGGGCGATCCATATCTTCTTCACGTCCACGCTGCCCGTCTCGGCATCCACCTCGACTTCGGCCACATGCGCCGTAAAGGAGTAGGCGGGAGAAGCCCCGATCGTGCCGCCGCGATAATCTCCGTGAATGTCCTTCGGAGTGTTGTAGGAACCGGTCGCCCCCAAGGTGCCAAAGGCCGCTTCCGCCAAGTTGAAGGCTTCGCGCAGCGGCATCTTCTTCGGAGATGGGCTACCCGGACCCACGGCGAATCCTCCCGTCAAATCGACTTCCCCGGGCCGCACTTGCCACCCCCGAGCCACGGCCTTCTGGACCTGCCGCCTGATCTTCCGCGCCGCGTCGATACACGCATTCCCGAGCATGAATGTCACCCGCGACGAGTAGGCGCCCAGATCCACCGGCGTGAAGTCTGTGTCCCCCGCCAGCACCCGCACCTGGTCTACTGGCACGCCCAACTCCTCCGAGACTATGTATGCCACGACCGAGTCGGCCCCCTGCCCGATCTCGGAGGCGCCCGAGTACACGGATACCCGGCCCGACCGATCCACCTGCAGCTGGATGCCGGACTGCGGCATGTCGTTCGGATAGATGGGGTAGTTCGTGCCCGAGATGTAGGTGGATCCCGCCACTCCGACTCCGCGGCCATAAGGGAGCTGCCGGAACTTGCGCCGCCAGCCGCTGGCCTTCTCCACCGAATCCAGGCACTGCAGGAAGCCGTTCGAGTTGATCCTGAACTCGTTGATCGTCGGTTCGCCGGGATCGAGGGCGTTCCGGCGGCGGAGTTCGAAGGGATCGAGAGAGAGAGCTTCCGCCAGGCGGTCCAGCTGAACTTCGAACGCGAATCGAGGCTGCACGGAGCCGTGGCCACGCTTGGGTCCGCACGCGGGCTTGTTCGTGTAGGCGCGAGTGGAGTGGAAGCGGTAGGCCCGCATCTTGTACGGCGCGGTCAGGAGCTGTCCCGAGTAGTACGTGGTGACCAGTCCGAATGACGCATACGCCCCGCCATCAATCACTGTCCTGGCGTCCACGGAAGTGATCCGCCCCGTCTCGGTGACGCCCGTCTTGTAATGCATGTGGAAGGGGTGACGGCCCCGGTGCGAGTAGAAGACTTCCTCTCTCGTGTAGAGAATCTTCACCGGACGACCTGTCAGCATGGACAGTTTGGCGACGCAGAACTCCAGATCGAATGGTTCGGACTTGCCGCCGAAGGCTCCCCCGACCGGAGGCTGGATGACGCGGACCATGGCGGGGTCCAGCTCCAGAACTCGCGCAAGTTCCCGGTGGAGGTAGTGTGGAACCTGTGTCGCCGACCAGACCGTGAGCTTGCCGTTGCCCTCCGCGAGTCCGATGGCGCAGTGCGGCTCGATGGGCGTATGGGTGGTGCCCTCGAAGAAGTAGTCGTCCTCCACGACGACCGCCGCCTCCTTCAGTCCGGCCTCCACATCTCCGAACTCGAGTCGGACAGTCTTGGTGATGTTCCCGTTCTGCCCCGGTTTGCGGGGTTCGTGGATGAACGGACCCGCCGTGGCGGCGATAGCCTCGTGGGGATCCAGGTAGGCGGGCAGCTCCTCGTAGACGACGTCGATCAGGCCGAGGGCGGCATTGGCCGCGTCTTCGCTGACGGCGGCTACCGCGGCAACGCCGTCGCCCACATAGCGGGCGCGGTCGAGGCAGAGCGGATACTCGTCCGGGGTCCACGGGATGATTCCGTATGCCACCGGCATGTCGCGGCCTGTCACGACGGCGCGCACTCCCTCCAGCTGTTCGGCTTTGGCCGTATCGATGGAGATGATCCGCGCGTGGGGGTGCGGGCTCCGCAGAATCTTTCCGTGGAGCATTCCTGGCAGCTGGATGTCGTCGGTGTAGCGCGCCTGGCCCGTCGACTTGGCCAAGCCGTCCACCTTGCGCATCCGCTGGCCGATAACCGAATAGCTCCGGCCGGCGCCGTTGGCGTCGGCGCCCCCGCCTCGGCTATCGGCGTTTGCGTCCGGACCAGCGCTTCCAACGCCCCGGTCCGCGCGGTCGGGACTTCCCTCTTCGATCACTTGGCAGCCCGCTCTGCCGCTACCGGGGCGCCGACGCGGGCAGCAGCCGCCTCGACCGCGTCGTAGATCTTCTCGTAGCCCGTGCAGCGGCAGAGATTGCCAGCCAGCGCGGCTCGAATTTCATCGCGCGATGGGGAGGCGTTCCGCTCCAGGAGGGCTACCGCGCTACAGAGAATGCCGGGGGTGCAGAAGCCGCACTGCGCCGCCCCTTTCAGATCGAATTCATCTTGGACGGCGTGGGGCACGTTCCCCGCCGACAAGCCTTCGACGGTCCTGATCTCCCGGCCTTCCGCCTCTCGGACGGGCGTAATGCACGACAGCACGGCCCTGCCATCAATGATGACGGTGCACGCCCCGCAGTCGCCCTTGTCGCAGCCCTGCTTCGATCCGGTCAGGCCGAGCCCGTAGCGCAGAGCCTCCAGCAGAGTGTGGTGAGCAGGCACCCCACAGACACGCTCGTCTCCGTTTACTCGCAGGCGCACGACTTCCATTCGGAACCTCCTCTGGCTATCGAATATGGACCGGCCAGAGAGGCGGGGCCAGAAACGGCAGCGGATGGCGAGCGCTGGGCGATGGCGAGCGAGCGAGAAAACAGGCGCGCGAGTCGGGGAGCGAGATGCCGCCGCACCCGGCAGGGGCGAAGAAGTCAGGCGGTGGCGAGGTTGAGCACGACGCGCTCCCCGCCCTCATCGTACTCCACCCGCAGGGCCCGGTTGAGGTAGCCCTTCGATCCGGGCAGGCCGCGCAACGCCTCGGACAGGCATATCCCTATCGCTCGCATGTGAAAGGCGTGCTCCCAGCCCTGGCTCATCAGCTTCGCCGCGCCCCGCAGTTCGCGGTACGACCCCTCGCTCGAAATGGCGTCGTGCAGCCGCCGCGCTCCCAGTCTCAGCGCGGCCCAGCGTCCCCGTAGATCCGGGTTCTCTTGGGCCAAGCTGCCCGCCGTCCACCAATGCGTCATCTGCCGCTCGAAGCCGGCGAGGCCGGAGCGTCCCGCGGCTCGGGCGGCTTCCGAAGCCCCCCGGGCGAGGCGGCCCGGCGCCATCGCGGGGTCCTCCAGGTATCGGCGCCACAACCCTCCGTACAGAGACTGTCTGGCCCGAGGGCCATCGCGTCCGGCCTCGCCGGCGATCCACGGCACGGCTCGGGCCAGGGCGCGGCCAAACCCCTCGGCGTCCTCCGCCGCGAGGAGCGGAAGCATGGCGCGAAAGGCCAAGTCGCCCAGGTTGAGGTGAAAGGATACCTCGACGCTCTCCCGCCCCTCGCCAAGCTGTTCAAGACGCCGGCGGGCCGCGCCAGCCCCGCTCGCCGCCAGCATCCCCCAGGTGACTCCCAGGTCGACCAGCCACCCGACGTCACGGCGAGAGAGGCGCCGCTCTTCATATTGGAGCAGCATGTCCAACGAGTAGTCGAGTTCGTTTGCGGATGGCGCGGCCCCGGACGCCCACCGGGACGACTTTGCCGCCAGCGTGGTCTTCCATTCGCAGCTGTCCTTGCCCCAACTGCCTTTGTAGGCCCTGATGTTCGTGAAGCTGTAGCGGCTGCGGTCCAGGCGCCTGTCTCTTCGCAGCACCTCCTTGACCGAGCTCCGCGCCCGCCCTCCGACGGAGAAGAAGTCGCCGAAACCCAGCGATACGCCCCACGATCTCTTCGTCCGGATCGTCTCCTGCTCCAGGAAACGGTGCAGAGTCACGCCATCGGACTCGCTAGAGGAACCGTCTTCCAGGACTCCTTCGAAGTCGCCGCGCAGCATCGCGCCGTGCATCGCGCCGAAGCGTTTTCCCAGACTAGCCTCGTTCAATGTCGCCTCGATCAGCGCCTCCTCGGATCGAGTGCGGCTGTAGTGGAAGTCGACCGCCATGGAGGCCTTCGTCTCGGCGATGTCCACGAGAAGCTTCGATACATCGGCTTCCAGCCGCCCGAGTCTTTCCCTCAGCGTATACAGGCTGGCGCCTTCGCCACCTTCGATCCCCAGCCGGCCGATGGCGTGCTCCACGAGAGCGCGATCCGCCCCGGAAAGCCCGGCAGGTCCCGCCCGTTCGAGCAGCGGTCGTTCAAGGATCGCCTTCACCTTGGCGAAGGGCGCACCGAGGAGCGCGTCCAGCGCCGCCCCGAGGACTTCCTCCGCCAGCGCCTTGTCGGCGAAGCGCACCGTGACCTTGGCGGCGGCGCGTACCGCTAGCTCATCCCTGTCCGACTTCCTTATGGCCACATCGATCTCGCCCGGATGCTGACGCGAGAACACCACGACGAAGTGGTCTTCTATGCCGACTTTGAAGCTGGCTCTCAGGCTGGCGCCGGTCTTGAGGCTCAACTCCCCGCCGCCCGGCAGGAGTTCGCTCAGGGCAGCGATGTGGCTCGTGAACAAGTCCGACCATCTCAGGCTGACGGAGGCGCCCAGCTTTCCGTTCACCTCGAAGGCGAGGGCTTCTCCAGGGGCCAGCGAGCGCACATCCGCAGCGGATACTGCAAAACGCGCACTGGCCAAGTCGTCGGCGATAGACGTGACGACGACTTCCTCCGCGCCGTGCCGCCTATAGTCGTGCAAGAGTACGGACAGGTTGCCCTCCGCTTGGCCGGCGAAGCCGAACTTGGCCGCCTTGAAGCCCCCCTCCGCACCCACTTGCGCGGATGTACGATAGGCCAGCCACGCCGACCCGGAGACGAAGCCTACGGGCGCCTTTATCTTGAGACTGCTCGACCTGCGGGATGGCGGCTTTCCCGTGAATAGGCGCGCGGGATCCTTGTCATCCGGCGCGTTGAAGACATCGATCGCCGCGCTCCCCCCGACAGTGAAGTCGAGCGGGACCTTCCGAATCACGACATCCTTCTGGAGGGAGGTCGCGAGGAGGCGAGTCGGCAGGGCGGGGTCGCCCAACTGCTTCAGCGCCAGCTTGGGCAGTTGAAGGCTGAGATCGCCTAACTCGAGCTTTCTTGGCATGTCGAACCAGCTCCCGTAGGATCTCCAGGTAGCGCCGCGGGTTCAGTTCGGGCGCGGCAGCGGTTCAGCTCCCGACGCGGCAGCGTGACCGACGCATGCCTGCCGCGACGACCTGTTGGCCTCTGCGCTTGTCGTGCAAGGCGCCCAATGCGGCACCGTGACCAGCGATTACCTTACCGGCGGGCTGCGAGAACCGCACGCTCGGGCGTCTTCGACTACTCGGATGCGACGCGCTCTCGCGGTTGCCGTCCAGCCGAGGCCCGCCGCATTTGTATGTAGCGAGAACAGAGCGGCAAAACCACAAGAGGAGTTGCAGATACACGTGACCAAATTGCCGGCTAGCGGTCCGCTACCCAGACCCCGAGATCCCCGCGAGGGACGGGAAGCGTTGCGCACCGAAGCGATTCCGGCATCCAATGTGCAGCGCGTCACCCTCTCCGCATTGGAGTTTACCTCGCTCTGTCCGAAGACGGGACAGCCCGACTTCGGGCGGGTGACGATAGACTACGGGCCGCGGGACCGCTGTCTCGAATCCAAGGCGCTCAAGTTCTATCTCTGGTCTTTTCGGGATGAAGGCGCGTTCTGCGAGGCGCTGGCAGCCAGAATCGCCGATGATGTGGTCTTCGCCGTCGAACCAGGCTGGGTTCGGGTTCGAGTCGAACAGTATGTGCGGGGCGGCATAGAGATCACTGCCGTGGCATGGCGTGGCGAGCCGCCCGCCGCCGTGCCGGAGGAGCCGTAGACGAGGCGGAGTGTCCGGCGGATAGAGTCCATCGCTTGCTCGCGGAGCGTCGTGCGCCCGCGGTCGCCGCCAGCAAGACGGCAGGTTCAGCGCTGTGGACGGCGCAAGGCGCGGCCCGGCCGGGCGCCAGTCGGCGATCCGGCCGCCCAGACCTCTACTCCGCTCACCCACACGCTCTCGATCCCCTCCGGAAGCCGCTGGGGGTCATCGAAGTCGGCCCGGCCGTCTACGCGCCCAGGGTCGAAGATCGCCAAGTCGGCCCTGGCGCCCGCCCGCAGCACGCCGCGATCGCTCAGACCCAGCCGGCGGGCCGGCATCGACGTGGCCCGCGCTACAGCCCGCTCGATTGGCAGGATGCCCCTGTCGCGAACGTAGAATCCCAGCACCCTGGGGAATGTCCCCGCCCCGCGCGGGTGCGCGCCGCCTATCCCGCCGTCGCTCGCGGTCATCACTCGCGGCGATGCCATGAACGCATCGACATCCGCCTCCGACATGGTGTGTCCAATAAGACTGGACCCGCCATTCTTCATGATCCACATGAACGCTTCGACTTCGGTCAATCCCTTCGACCGTGCGATTTCATCCAGGCGTCTTCCGTTTAGCTCCGGCTCGGCATCGAACCCGACTATCTGAAGCCGACCGCCACCGCCGGCACGGGCTATGCCCGCCGCCACCGAGTCCGGATCGGAGTACATCCTGGAGCGCACCAGGATGGCCAGCACCGACTGCCAGGCGGAGTAGGGATACTGGTCCGCCGTCACATCGATCCCCTCTTCATTGGCTTGCTCAATCCGCCGCAGCACCTCCGGAGCCCTTCCCCAGACCGAGGCGTTCCCTGCCTTGATATGCGAAATATGAACGGGAAGGTCCGCGTCGCGGCCGATCGTAATGGCTTCTTCGACCGCTTCGAACAGGGTTTCCTCTTCGTCGCGCAGATGCGTCATGTAGAAGCCGCCGCCAGCGGCCGCCGATCGGGCGAGAGCGATCAGCTCGCCGGTGGAAGAGTAGTAGCCGGGGTCGTATTCCAGACCGCTGGAGAGGCCGAACGCGCCTTCGCTCATGCCGCGCTCCACCCTGTGGGCCATCGCGAAGATTTCGGCGTCTGTCGCCGTCCGCCGAAAGTCATCTCCGAGAACCGCCCGGCGCACGGTTCCGTGTCCGACCAAGGTGGCTACGTCCACCGCGGGCTGGAGCCGGTCTATCCGCTCCAGGTAGCCGGAGACGGGCCAAGGCGAAGAGCCATCCGCTCCCACGACGATCGTCGTTATTCCTTGCGCTATCTGGCTCGTCGCCAGCGGATCCTCGAATATGCGCGTGGTCGAATGGTTGTGTATGTCGATGAACCCCGGCGCGACGACGAGGCCCGCGAGGTCGCGACGCACGGCCGTCTCGGGAACCGTGAAGGATTCGGGAGGGCCGACCCCGGCCACGCGGCCTCCCTCGACAAGCAGGTCGCCGATGAAGCCCGCAGCTCCCGTGCCGTCGATGATAATGGCATTCGCAAATAGGACCGTAGCTGTTCCCCCGGATGCCCTGGGACCTGGACTTCCCTGAGCGCCTGTCTGGGAAGCCGAGGGAACCGGACTCTCGCCCCGGAGGAGGCCGGGGAGGGTCGCAAGGATAACGCCGCCGACTACGAATGCTCGCTTCCAGACCCGCACTCTCGATACGCGGGTCCTGGGCTGCCGACCGGGCGCTAGCGAAGACTTCGCGGCGGGCGTCGGCGCGAGGGCGTAGCCGGCTACGACGGAGGACATTGCCGCGAGAGGATGCTGCCGGCGTGGCGGGCAGCACTCGAGAGGCGCGGACGAACTTCGGCTGAACATGTCACGCAGTTTGGCGTGGAGGGGAGGAATCTGCCAGACGTGGCAGCGCGGAACCGAACCTGCCGTACCGGGCAGCGTAGGCACGACCTGCCCAAGGTTGGAAGTACGCCCCGCGGCTCGCTCCGGACTAGCCGCGCCTACGTCGGGACCGTCTCCAGGTAGTCGTTGCCAGCTTTGCCGGACCAGCGGTTGGAGCTGGCAAGCAACCCCCCAGGGGGACAAGTGTCTGCTACTACTCCAAGCAGAAAGCGTCCAGCCGTCCGGTTAGCGTAGGGTGCAGCCTAACCCCTTGCTTACACCCACCGCTGTCCAAGAGATCGTCGATACACTGATAGTGCCGGTCACGTTCTTCGTCCGTAGCATCGGCGGATTTCGAGCAATCGGGGGAATCTGCGAAGCTGAAGCTGATCAAAGAAGGCGTGCCCCCTTGATCGGTTACACGGATGTGGGTGCCCGGCGCAAGAGCGGATACGTCAGCGGCGATTGTCAGGTGCGCCGGATCATCGTCGTCCACGACCGGCCCTGCAACTCCGTCCGAACACGCTGCCGTAGTGACGATCAAGGCGATAATGGCGACCACGACCGCGTTCGACCAAGCAACTGCAGAGCTCCTGCAAAGCTTGTTCAGGTTCATCTTCTTGTTCCTTCCACTGGGATTTCCGCTGGTCTTTGTACCTAGGTGCCTAGTATGAACCTTCTCTAGCGGAATGGGTTGCCCGGTAGTGATCAAGCCACCGCTTCCACGTTCAGGCGGCTTCCCGATTAGTGTTGGAACTCGCCAATCACCCTATAATGGTGTACCAAAGAAGATGTGCGATGGAGAGAGTAGGATTGTTTGAGAGGAAATTTGGGAGGAGAATCGATGGATAGATTGGATATAACCGCAATATCGGCAGGTCGCCCCACGAGACGGCCTTCGCCGAGTTCTGGCGCGCAGAAGCTGTTCGCTCGTGGCAGCATGGCGCGCAAACTCGTCCTGTTTGCGGTGGCGGCCTGTGCGCAGGCGGCCCCCGTGGCGGCCCAGGAGAGCGAGGCGGCAACCCAGGAGGGCGAGACGCCTATCAAGATAGGGGTGGTCAATCTTGACGCGGTGGCTCTTCAGTCGCCGACCGGACAGGCGCTCCAGCAAGAACTCGCCACATTCCAGGAACAGTTCGCGAACGAACTGCAAGCTCGGCAGAACCAGGCGCGCGCAATCGAAGTGCGGCTCGGCACGGACAGCCTGACGGCCGCCGAGCGGCGAGACTTGGAGCGCGAACGCCAGGACATCATCACGAACTTCCAACGCTTCCAGCAGGACAAGCAGGAAGAGGCATCCGCACTCCAGGCCGACGGTCTGGCCCAGATACAAGAGGAGATCGCGCCGGTCATCGAAGAAATCCAGACGGAGTTGGGATACGATCTGGTCATCAATGCCACGAGCGCCGTGGTTGTGATTTTCAGCGACCGGGTAGACATAACTCCTCTCATCATCGACCGCCTGCGGGCAAGCAGTACAGGAAGCCAGGACGAGCCGCTGGAATGAAGTTGTCCGCTAGAATGAAGCTCGGAACGTGGCTTCGTCCGCTGCTGGTAGCTGCGGCGGGCGCGCTAGTAGCCGCAGTGACCGCGCTGGTAGCGGTTCCTTCGGGCTCGGAAGCTCAGGTGGTTCCCATAGACCGCTGGCTGGTAACGAGCGCGGAGATCGAAGCTGGAACCGATCCCTTCTCGGCGCCGGGCGTCGAGCGATTCCCGGATCGCAACCTCGCAACGGCATCGGGACACTGGTCGCTGGCAAGGGACGATTCTGCAGTCCGCTTCGACTTCTCGGAACTGGTCGAGCCGGGCGAGCCGGGCTTGGCGCACGCCTATCTGAAAGCCGAAGTCGACAGGACTGTCCGGCTCGCGATCGAAAGCGAGGCGTGCGCTCGCTTGGAAGTCTGGGTCAACGGCCAACAGATCCCCGCCCGGCATACCCCCGCCCGGCTGGCGCAGGACATACGACTCGCCAGCGGATGGAATACGCTTCTGGTGCTCTTCGAAGGAGAGCCTCCCTGCTCTCGGTCAATCTCGGCGGCGCTGTCGGCCGGGGCGGGGCCCAGCGACTTGGCGGGGGCGCGGTCCCGGCTCCCGATCGTGCAGGCGTCCCGCCCTCCGGGTGTCCAGCCGAACTTCCCGGAGGGCATATTGACGGTCTCGGCCCCGCGGGTGACGGGGCTCGTTTGGCAGTCCGGCAGCCGCGACCTGGAAGCCGCGGTCAGCTACGAACTCGTTAGCTGGGGCGGGGGATCGTCGCTGCAAACCGAGGCCGGCAGGCGGCCGAATCTGCCCGGGCCAGGCAGACCGCGAGTGGAGAGCGTCTTTGACGCGCCGCGCCCCCGCGGGGCCGATGCAGGTAGGGGCGAAGGAGCCGGGACCGAGCCGGGCGAGGGCGCAGCCGGACGGGGCGCCGACGAAACCGGACCGACAGATCCGGACGGCATGAGAGCTAGAATGAGACTGCAGCTGCTCGGCCAGCCCGCGGCCAAGGGCGCGGCGCCGAGCGACGGTTCGGTCGAGTTGCGGTTCGCGGGCTTTTCCATTGTTGGAGCGGCTAACCAACTTCAGCCGGTGGTTCCTGTCACCTTCGAGGGATCGCTGGCCTTCCGGAAGCTCCGCGACGCGGCGCTCCGCGACGACGGCCTCAAGGCCTCTTTTCGGTGGAGTAGGGGAGACGCCAAGTCAGAGGGCGCCATGCCCGCCGCCTCCGTGCTGCGGGCTCTGCACGGACCAATCGAGCTGCGCCTCGAGAATGACGGCAGCGGCGTCGCGCACGGCGTTCTTCGGGTGCCGGAAGCCCTCGCCGGCTTCGCCCTGCGCGGCGTCGAGGGGACTTGGTCCATCGGGGGGACTCCCGCCAGCGACGGCATCTTGTGCAACCCGTGCGAACGCGGCAGCGAACTGGAGCTTCAAGTCGAGGGGACGGGGGATGAAGCGCCGCTGGTGCAGATCGTTGGCCCAGGCCTTCCCGAGACACTGGACCAGGACGGGGCCCAGGCCATCGGACTGCTAGCTGCGTTGGAGGGCGACAACCGACGCTATCGCGAACTCCTTCGCGGAGGACGCGGAGAACAAGGCTAGGCTTGCGAGCCGCCGCGCTAGGCTTGCGGGCCACCCACTGTTGGCTTGGAGCTCGCGGCGTCATCGCCTCCGGATACATCATCGGCCGAAGCGCCCCCGTCCCCTCCGTCCGCCGCAGGCAGGTCGGGGCCCGATGACGGCTTGACTACCGGTTGTCCGAAGCTGGAACGTGGCGGATCCCCCGACCACGGGTCGATGAACTCCGCTGCCGGATCTTCCCCGCCCCGCGGCACTGGAGGGGGCTCGATAGTGTAGGTCGTGGCCGACTCCGCATCCGGCGCGGCCGCCGGTGGATCCGCCGCAACTCCGTCGGCCTTCGCGGCCGGAGCGCTCACCTGGGAGGGATCTGCCGACATGGCGGACAGGCCGTCCGAAGCTGTAGACTCGGAACCTGACTCCTCTGCCGCATGCGGCTTGACCGTGTCGCCGGCGCCCTGGGCTTTGGCCGCGACAGTCGCTCTCGGCGTGGCGCCTTGCGCAGGGGGCTTCGGCGGCGCGGGGGGCGACTGCCAGTTGACCTCTCGCCCCGCCGTGTCAAGTTCGCGTTGAATCTCGTTCATCCCCTTCTTGAACTCGCGGATTACCTTTCCGAGGGTTCGGATCACCTCGGGAAGGCGCTTCGGCCCGAACACGATCAGCACGAGCATGGCGATGAGTATGACCTCGCCGAAACCGAAGCCGTTCAGGCCCATCTTGACACTGTTCGCCTAGGCGCCGGCCAGAGGGGGAAGGGAAGCCGCCAGAAAGGGAGGGCGGCGTTCACGCGTACAGCCGTGGCGCGCTCGCCGGCGCGTGCACGCTAACGAGGACCGGCCAGAAAGGGAAGGAAGCGTTCACGGGTACAGCGCCGTCAACACATCCCTGCCGTAGAAGATGCCGATGTACTTCGCTTGCACCGGCGTGACCTTCCGTACGGCCCAGACCAGCTCGACATGGTCCGGCTCTCGCGGTTCGGAGAGAGGAGCGATGCCGCATTCGTTCGGGAGGTGGTCCGCCTTCTTCAAGTTGCACTTGCTGCACGCCGTGACCACGTTCAACCAATCGTTGTTCCCGCCACGGGAGAGCGGCGTGATGTGGTCCCTGGTGAGAGCTTCGCGATAACCCAGCTCGCTCTTGTGGCGACCGCAGTACTGGCACCGGTACGCATCCCGCGCGAAGAGGAATGTGTTCGTCACTTGGCGCCGGAAGCGGCGGGGGATGTGGATGAAGCGCATGAGACGGATGACAACCGGCGCGTCCATCTGGATGCGCTCCGAACGGATGGGACGCTGCGAGTCCACCTCCAAAGCGTCGGCCTTCCGGTCTATGACCAGACGGACGGCACGGCGGACCGGGATTATCGTCAACGGCTCGTGCGATGCGTTCAGGGCAAGGCAGCCCATAAAGCGACCCCCTTCTAAGTCAACTCTGGCAAACAAGTAGTCTTGTCCGGGGATTGTCAAGCCTTGCCGGCGCACAGGACGGTATTGTTCAAGCAGGCCAAGCCGAAGGCAGCGCCGGCGAAGGCGGCGTGAACACCACGGAAAACGGTGGAGCGTCGCGGGGCGCGGCCCGGAAGAGCGTGTGCGAAGTGGCCGTCGCGCGACCCTTCTTGAACACCCTCGCCTACTCGATCCCGGCCAGATTAGAAGGCGCGGTGGCCCCGGGGGTGCGCGTGCGCGTGCCGCTTGGCAATTCTGCCGCTATCGGCGTCGTGGACCGCGTCGCTGCCGCCGGAGACGACCGCGCGTCACGACTTTCGCTTCGCGATCTGAATGCCGTGCTCGACGAGGCTCCGGTGGTGGAGGAAGCGCTCCTGTCGCTCTGTCGCTGGATCGCCGACTACTACGTTGCCCCCTTGGGCGTCGTCCTCAGAGCCGCTCTGCCGCCCGGTCTCATGACGCCAGGCCGGGCCGGGCGCGGATCGGCCGCTGCCCCCAGGACCGAGCGCCTGCTCCGGCTGGTCGGGAAGCTGCCGACATTGACCGAGCGCGACCAGCTGTTCGGCAGGGCCAAGCGACAGCGCGAAGCATACGAGACGTTGGAATCCATCGGCGGCGAGGCCACGGTGCGACACATGACGAAGCAGCTCGGGTTCTCGCGCGCCGTCCTGGACGGCCTTGCCGCGAAGGAGGTCGCCGTCTACGAGGACCGCAGGGTCGAGGACGGCGCGTTCCCCGGCGCTGCCGACCCGGAGCCCCGCTTCAAGCCCACGCCCGGCCAAGCGCGTGTCCTCGCCGCCCTGCAGCAGCTCGATCCCCTCGGGCCAGCCGCCGCTGGATCGACCGCAACGCGGACGACGACCGCTCCGGCCGCCTCCGCTCCGGCCGACGCCCGGCCCGGCGCCCTGGATCGGGCTTCGCCGAAAGCGGCCGGATCCAAGGGAACCGTCCTCCTGCGCGGCGTCACGGGATCGGGGAAGACTTTCGTCTACCTGGAGGCCATGGAGCGGCAGCTGGCCGAGGGCCGGTCCGGCATAATCCTGGTGCCCGAGATCACCCTGACATCCCAGATCGTGCAGCGCTTCCGCGCGCGGTTCGGCGATGCCGTCGCGCTCCTGCACTCGGGACTCTCCGATGCCGAGCGTATCGACGCTTGGCGCCAGCTCCGCGCGGGGAAGAAGCGGATAGCGATCGGACCGCGGTCCACCATCTTCGCGCCGATGCGCAGGCTGGGCACGATCGTGGTGGATGAGGAACACGACAGCAGCTACAAGCAGTCCGACGTTCCCCGCTACCATGCCCGGTCGGTAGCGATCATGCGCGCGCGGACGGAAGGGTGCCTCTGTATCCTCGGCACGGCTACCCCGGCCCTCGAGAGCTGGCACAGCGCGCAGGATGGGCGCTATCACCTTCTGGAACTGGAAGAGCGCGTCACGCCCCACGGACTGCCGAAGGTCGAGCTGATCGACATGGCGGCGACTGCCGAGGACCCGAACGCCACTCCCGCCGGGAGCGGCATGGCGACCCGAGACGAGCGCGGCGGGGCTGCCCGAGACGAGCGCGGCGGGGCTGCCCGAGACGAGCGCCGGGCGTCCGCTCGACTCGAGAGCCAGGAACGCGCTCCCACCGCAGGCGGCAACGGCGCCCACAGGCGGCCGCCAGCCGATCCCCGCGCGCCCAGGCTCTTCTCCACCCGGCTGCGCAACGCCATCTCCCGTCGGCTCGAGCGGGGAGAGCAGACGATCCTCTTCCTCAACCGGCGGGGGTACGCCTCGTTCGCGGAGTGCACATCGTGCGGGCGCGTTTGGCGCTGCGACAGCTGTTCCGTGACCCTCACCTTCCACCGCAACCGGCGGCGCCTCGTGTGTCATCACTGCGGATTCGAGGCGATCCCGCCCGACAAGTGCGACGAGTGCGACGAGCCCTCGCCGCGCTTCACCGGCGTCGGAACGGAACAGGTGGAGCGCCGCACCGGCGAACTGTTCCCGGAGGCGCGCATCGTGCGGCTCGATCTCGACACGGCCGGTCCGAGGTGGGCGCACGCGAAAATCATCGACGCCTTCAGGCGGCGCGAGGCGGACATTCTCCTTGGCACGCAGATGATCGCCAAGGGCCTCGACTTCCCGGGAGTCACGCTTGTCGGAGTCATCAACGCCGACGTAAGCCTGCACTTCCCCGACTTCCGCGCCAGCGAGCGCACCTTCCAGCTACTGGAACAGGTCGCTGGGCGGGCTGGGCGAGGCGACGAGCCCGGGGAGGCGCTCGTCCAGACCTTGTGCCCGCGGCACCACGCGCTCGCTGCAGCCGCCGTGCACGACTACAAGGGGTTCGCGGAACGCGAGATCGAGGACCGCCGCGGGACGGGCTATCCGCCCCACCGGCGTCTCGCGAAGCTGGTCGTGTCGGGGACCGGCGAAGCGCGCGTAGCCGAGGCGGCAGCAGGTCTCGCGGACCGCACGCGGGCCCTGGTTCGCGACCACCGCCTGAAGGCGATCGATGTTACCGGTCCCGCGCCGTGTCCCATCGAGCGGCTCAGGGGGCGGTGGAGGTGGCACCTCCTCTTGCGAGCCGACCGCGCTGCCACGCTGGGCGGCGTCCTCCGCCATCTGGGCAAGTCCCGGGGCGGGCTTCCCTCCGGTACCCGCATCGAGATCGACCGGGACCCGGAAGCGATGCTGTGACGCTTGACAGCAGCAGACTTCTCCGAGAGCCGCCGACGCTTGATAGTCGCGGACGCTCCGCAAGCGGCACACGCATTGATCGCCGCAGACTCTCCGAAGGCCGCGCACGCTTTGATAGCCGCGCGCGCTTGATAGTCGCGCACCCGTTTAGCAAGTTAGCCATCTTCCGGCGCGCGCTTTCCGCGCCTGCAAATCTTTCCTGCGCCTGCAAGCGCCTGCAATTCGATGCGTGGGCGCCTTCATGCGCGCGAGAACAGAGCGGCGGGTCGCAACTCCAGGAACGGGAACGCCAAGTGGAGCGAGTACGGATGCACCTTCATGGGCGCGAGAAAGACGCAAGCGGGGCGCAACGGCGTACGTTGGCCGGGGCAACGAGGGGACAACATGGCGGGACAGCTGCACGCTTTCACGAGGATGGACACCACAGCGGAAACGGAAACGCGAGAATGTCTTACACGATGAAGATGCGCACGGCTCGGAGGATGTGTCCGGGAGCGGCTACCGCAATGACTCTCGCATTGCTCCTCGGCGGTTGCGGCGACAACAGAACCCTTCCCCCGGACGCATCTCCCGAAGCCAGGGCGGCGCTGGCGGAGTGCAAGCCCCTGGGGACGGAGGAAAAGCAGGACTGTTACGAAGCCCGGCTGCTCGCAGAGTTGGACCGAGCGGGAGTCGGCGCGTCGCTCGGCGTTCTCGAGACGCTGGCCGTGGCGGACATCGATGTCGAGCGAGACGGACACACCTACACTCACGCGATAGGGATCGCCGCCTACACGGATGAAGTCCCCGTCGCCGAAATCTTCCGCCAGTGCACGGCTCTTCTCCAGTCGGGCTGCTACCACGGCGTGATCCAGGCCTACTTCGTTGCCCAGGGGGCGGCGGATGCCGAACAAGTCCAGGCGGTGTGCGCCCTATTCGAGGATACCGGAGAACGTTTTCTAGCTTTCCAATGTCTCCACGGCGTAGGGCACGGCCTGACGATGTACTACGGCCACGACCTCATGAAAGCGCTGGATGGGTGCGACTTCCTGAGGACCAGATGGGATCGGGGATCGTGCTATGGAGGGGCGTTCATGGAGAATCTGGTTAACGAGATACGTCCGCATCACCCCGCCTCGCGGCTGGCCGCGACGGACGCGGGCGACCCGGGCGGGCCGGCGGAAGGCGGGGAGAGCGCCGAAGAAGCCGGGGAAGGCGCCGAAGAAGCGAGCCAGCGCCGCCACGGCGCGATGACGGCGATGGACGCCGGGGCCGATCCGGCGTTCCAGCCGGTCCGAGCCGACGACCCGCACTATCCGTGCTCGGTCCTGGACGATCGCTACTTGGAGGCCTGCTACCTGTTCCAGACTTCAACCATGCTGTACCTGAACGACTACGACATTGGCGCCACCGCACGGAGCTGCACTGAAGCGCCGGAGGCGTGGCGGCAGACATGTTTCGTGAGTCTGGGGCGCGACATTAGCGCTCGGACGATGCAGGATCACGGAAAGTCGCGGAGCGAATGCCGCAAAGCCCCGGAAGAATTCCGGGTGTGGTGCTATGTGGGCGTGGCCAAGCACTTCGTGAACCTCACGTCGACGACCGACGACGGCTTCTCTTTCTGCGGGGCGGTCGAGGAGGAAGCCAAGTCCGGCTGTTACCAGGCGATGGGGGAGGAACTCTCCGTGTTGCACGCCGACGATGCGGGACGCCGGATGGACTGCGCGTCCGTTCAGGACGCCGAGCTCGAGCGCGCTTGTTTGCGCGGCGCGGGCGTGACCCCGAGCCCCGGATCGTCGTCCAGCACGATGCGCCCCCCCTCGAGATGGGGACCGGCGAAGGGATCGGAGCGGAGGAGCGCGGCTCCGTCCAGGTCGGCGTAGTCCGCAAGCGGGGAGAGATGCGCCGCCGGGGCGATCCCGAGCGTCGTCTCCAGCATGCACCCGAACATGACCGACATCCCGCACGCGCGGGCGGCGTGAACCATCCGCGCGGCCTCCCGCGGGCCGCCGCACTTGGCCAACTTGATGTTGATGCCGTCGACGAGGCCCCGCAGCGGCAGGATGTCGGCAGCCACGACGCACGATTCGTCCGCAATGATCGGGAGAGCGGCCCGGGCCCGAACGAACGCCAGCTCGCTGTCCGCCGACGGGGGTAGCGGCTGTTCCACGAACTCCACGCCGTACTCCGCGCACATGGCGATCTTCTCGACCGCTTCGCGCGGGGACCACGCGGCGTTCGCATCTATCCGAACGACTTTGTCGGGCGCCGCCGAGCGAACGGCTTTCAGCCGGGCTTCATCGTCGTCGCTGCCCAGCTTGATCTTGAGAATGGGGTACGCCGCGGCCTCCCGGGTCTGGCGCGCTATCTGCGGCGGAGCGTCGATCCCGATCGTGAAGGAGCTGGGCGGAGCGTCGGCCGGATCGAGCCCTAGCAACCGCCAAAGCGGCATGCCGCTGCGCTTCCCCACCCAGTCGTGGAGGGCCGACGAAATCGCGCAGCGGGCCGCGCCGTTGCCGTGCAGACTTGCCGCCAAGTCGCGTTCGATGGTCTCTATCCGGAAGGGATCCTCGGCCGCCTCGATGCACGGGACCAGCTCGCGCAGCGCCGCTTCGACCGTGCCGACCGTTTCGCCGTAGTAGGCTTGCGGCGCGGCCTCTCCCCACCCTTCCAGCCCGTCGTGCTTGATGCGCACCCATACGAGATCGCACCCGGTCTTCACGCCCCGGCTGATGCGGAACGGGCGAGCCGGATGAACGCGGATCTGCTCCCACGAGATCTCTATCGTATCCTCTCCGGCTGATGCGTCCGGCACTCGGCGGCAGTGGCGTTCGACGCAGGCGGCGAATTCCGCGGACGAGGATGGCGAAGCGTATGCACCCGGCCCCCGGCCCCCGGGGCACTTGACGCGGGCAGCGAATTCCGCGGACGAGCATGGCGGAGCGGATGCGTCCTGCGCTCGGCGGTCGCGGATCTCCCGGCCCGCGACGCGAACGGACGCCTCGTCATCAGCGAGCCTCCGCCTTCCACAGATCGTACTGGATCCGCGGCGGAGTAACCTCCGGTCCGTCCTCCCGCATATAGACATCTATCTCGGTGCGCAGTCCGAAGCGTCCTTCGAGATAGACGCCGGGCTCGACCGAGAAGCCGGTGCCCGCGGCGAGTTGCCGGTCGTCGCGCATCTCGATGCTGTCGAGCGTGGGGCCGACTCCGTGAAGTTCGCGGTCGATGCCGTGGCCCGTGCGGTGGAAGATGGCGTCCTCGTAGCCCCGCTGGATCAGCTCGCGGCGGGCCGTCCGGTCCGCACCGGCTCCGGTGGCTGTGCCCGGGTTGCTCCGAATGTACTCGACCGTAGCATCCCGGGCGGCGACGACGGCGCGCCAGCCCGCTTCGAGAGCGGCGGGAGGCTCGGGGCCGAGATAGCCCATCCACGTCTGGTCAGCGTAGACGGCTTCGGGCTCGCCGGCGACGCGTCCCCACAGATCGATCATCAGCGTCAGCCCCGGCTCGAGCGGGGCGGACCCGGCGGCGGGCGGCTCGTAGTGCGGCTTGGCCGAATTCGGCCCGATCGCCACAATCGTATCGAAGCCGACCAGCCCTCCGGCCCGTAGCCGCGACCTGATCCACTCGGCCAAGTCGTGCTCCGTGGACGGTGCCGCTTCGCCATCCGAATCGAACGCCGGCGCCGTCGCCGGGTCCGCCACGGCGTCCAGCCCCGCCGCTCGGGCCGCCAGCTCGAACGCGGTGCGGGCCGTGCGCGCCAGGAGTCCGGCCGCCCGCTTGTGCGACTCGTAGCCGCGAGCCCCCCACTGGGCGGCCGTCCCGGAAACAAGATCCACCGAAGTGACGACTCGCGGCCCGAGCGACTCGACCAGCTCCATTACGCCTGCAGGAACGTAGTCCACATACGGGATCGAGTCGGCGGGGCTGACCTCCATCGCCACGACGGCCAGGCCATCCAGCATGCGTCGCAACTCCCTCTCCATCTCTTCCCACCCGATGTAGCTGGTCAGCCGGTGCGGCCACCCTTCCCATCCAGGCGCCTCGATCTTTTGCACTAGGGCATGCGGGACCTTCCCCCGCTCCACGACTACGAAGAAGCGGCGCTTCTGGCCGCCCGGGAGTCCGACGAGGTCCGCCGCCAGCGGATTGCACCCCCTGAAGTCGTACAGCACCCAGGCGTCTATTCCCCGATTTTCCATCTCGCGGGAGGCGGTGCTCAGGAAAGCGGGCCGAAGATCGGGCAATGACGGTCTCCTCTCGAAAAAGTTCTCGATAGATGGGTTATTGGGAGCGACATCTAATCCGCGCTGTCACCGCCGTGCGGGCCGGCACGATTTCGCCGCCACCCCTGGTGGAACACCACGTGCAACAGAGTCCCGGCCACGAAAGCCTGGTACAGTTCGATTCCTCCGGCGCCGGCGGCCGTGCCGAGCTCCGTCCCCGCGAAGTAGCCTGCCAGCGTCGCGACCATTATCGCCCCGACTCCTGCGGCCGCAAATGCCACGCCGTGCCGGGGCCACAGCAGCCACCAGATCACCAAGCCTACAAAGACGCGGTGAAACGCCACGGCCGCCACGAAAGGGACGCTCACCTGCTCCGCTCCGCCGGGAGAAAGGGCGGCGCCCTCCAGCAAGGCATGCAGGACGATCCCCGACAGCCCGGTCAAGATCGCCACCCCGTCCGCGCGCTCGGCCCATGCGCTGGACACCCGTTCGGCCAGGGTGACCGACACCAACCCCAGAACGACCAACGCCACCCCGCTCAGGTCGCGATCGCCCCACGCATCGGGAAGCACCTCCCACGCGACGAAGCCCGGCACCGACAGGTAGACCATGACATCCACGAAGCGGACCGCCCGCGGCCGCTCGTAGAGCCGAGCGCACAGGAATACTCCGGCGGCTGGAGCCGCGACCGCCAAGGCGGCCGCGGCGTCGCCTGTCACGAAATCACGCCCAGCCCGAGCGTCTGAATTCGCCGGTTGAACGCCTCCAGGTCGTTCTCCAGGAGCTCCTCCAACTCTCCCTTGATCCGCAGCAACCGCTCTTGCAGGATCGCATGGACTTCCCGCTGCTGGTCCGTAGGCTGGAAGTCCGACACGGACACGGTGTTGAACAGGTAGCCCAGCCGCTCCACCAGTCGCCCGGGATAGCGGATCCCGTCCTGTCCGGTGCCGGTGGCTCGCATCTGGAATAGCGCCTGTTCCGACTCGATCAAACTCTGGTCCAGAGAGTCGGCGGCCGCGACCAGCGCATCCTCGCCACCCCTATCCTCCAGAACGGCCTTCGCGTCCAGAATCTGGCGCCGCACCCACTCCACCCGGTTGATGAGCGCCGCCGCGGTATCGTAGTCCGCGCGGAGATCTTCCAGCAGGGCCAGTTGGGAAGAAATGTCGGCCAGCGTCCCCTCCGAGTGCGGGTCCTTCCGCACCTCCAGAGTCTGCCGATAGCTCTCGTCGCCGACCCGCAGCGTGAGGGCGTACTCGCCTGGGGGCTGCAAGATCACGGCAGCCCCGCCCCCGGGACCGAGTCCGCTGGGGATAGGACGCCAACGGTCATCGCCCAAGTCTATGTCGTCGGCGTAGAGCGGCTTCGTTCGCAGCTTGATCTCCGTCGCCGGCTCGCCGGCCAGATCCCACCATACGCGGTTCATGCCCTCCACGCCGATCCCCTCCAGCGTGCGCACCACCTCGCCCGAAGCGTCCGCGATCTCGATCTTCACGCTGTCCCCGGTCTCTTCTCCGAGCCAGAAGTTTATCGATGCCCCGAAGGGCGGGTTATCTCCGTCGGACTGGTCGTCGAACATGGCGAAGGGCTCCGACACCGGCCGGAAGCGGTACGCAGGCCGCGGTGCGAACAGGTGCGCCGGGCTGGCCGCGACTTCCGCCGTCAGCTGCTGCAGCGGCGTCACATCGTCCAGGATCCAGAAGCCGCGTCCGTAGGTGCCGACGACCAAGTCGTTGAAGCGCTCCTGAACGACCAGCCCGTACATGGGCGTATGCGGAAGGTTCGTATGCAGCGGCTGCCACATCTCCCCATCGTCGAACGAGACGTACAGCGACGCCTCGGTGCCCAGGTAGAGCAGCCCCGGACGCACCGGGTCTTCGTGGATGCTGCGCGTATAGCTGAGGACTCCGTCATCTATCCCGTTGGCGATGGACGTCCAGCTCGCCCCGTAATCGTCGGTTCGGTACGCCCGCGCCTCGAAGTCGCCGACTTGATGGTGCTCGATCACGATGTACGCCTTGCCGGGCTGATAGCGCGATGCGTCTATCCCCCTCACCACTCCGTCGGGGGGCAGCTGCGGGATGTTGGCGGTCACGTCGGTCCAGCTCGCGCCGCCGTCGCGGCTGACATGCACGAGTCCGTCATTCGTGCCGGCCCAGAAAACGCCGCGCTCCAGAGGCGATTCGTCGAAGGCGTAGATCACGCAGCAGTATTCGACTCCGATGTTGTCCGGGGTGAGGCCTCCGCTTATGCCCATCCGCTCGCGGTTGTTCGTGCTCAGATCGGGGCTTATCTCCTTCCAGCTCTGTCCCCCGTTGGTGGTGCGGTGGACATGCTGGCTAGTCACGTAGATCGTGTTCCGGTCGTGGGGAGATACGAGAAGGGGAAAGGTCCACTGGAAGCGGTAGCGCAAGCTGTCGGCGGAGTGACCGATCGTCGACTCGGGCCAGACTTCGACCTCGCGGTATTGGCCGGTGCGGGCGTCCCACCGGGATACGATGCCGCCCCCGCCCCCGGCTCCGGAGGCGCTCGACCAGACGATGTTGTGGTCGTACGGGTCCGGGGTGGCGAAGCCGGACTCTCCCCCGCCCACCGTCTGCCATAGCCCTCTCGGGATTCCGGAGAGGAAGAGACCCCCGGTGCGGCTATTGCTCGGACCGCGCGTCGAGGGGCCGTCCTGCCTGTTCCCGAGCACGTTGTAGGGAATCGCGTCGTCTACCGTCACGTGGTACATCTGGGCGATCGGCAGCTGCACCCGGTACCAGGTCTTCCCGCGGTTCCGCGAGATGGCCAGTCCGCCGTCGCCGGCCACTATCTGGCGGTCGCCGTCGCCCGGATCGATCCACATGTCGTGGTGGTCCCACACAGGGCCCTGCAGGAAGGGGGCCGCGGTCGCCGTGACTCCCCCGTCCAGAGTGGTGCTGTACGCCGCCGCCAGGAAGTACGCCTCGTCGGCGTCGTCGGGATTGGCTTCGCAACGGGTATAGTACGCCGTTCGGCCGGCCAGATCCCGGTTGTAGCTCGTGAGATTCCAGGTGCGGCCGCCGTCGTCCGAGCGCCAGAGCTCGCCCCCGTCGGTGTCTCCTCCCTCCCAGGGAACGCCGTCGCCGGTCTCGATGAGGGCGTAGATGCGATCCGGGTCGTCCGCGCTCGAGCAGAGGGCGATCTTGCCGATCTCGCGGGTCGGCAGGCCGTTGCCCTCCAGCCGGGTCCAGCTGTCGCCGCCGTCGCGGGACATGTGAATGGCGCTGCCCGGTCCGCCCGACTTCCGGGTCCAGGTACGAATGGCGATCTGCCACATGCCGGCGAAGAGCGTACGCGGGTTGGATGGATCCATGACTAGATCGCTCGCGCCGGTTTCCTCATCCACGAAGAGCACGTGCTCCCAGCTCTCGCCCCCGTCCATCGTCCGGTAGATGCCCCGCTCGCCCTGGGGGGCGTAGCCATGGCCGATGGCCGCCGCGTACACGATGTCGGGGTTCGCGGGGTGAACGATGATCCTGCTGATTCTGCCGGTGCCCTCCAACCCCATGTGCTCCCACGTTTCGCCTGCGTCGAGAGATTTCCAGACGCCGTTTCCGATGGAGACGTTGGAGCGGATGAATGGTTCGCCGGTGCCGGCCCACACTATGTTCGGATCGGAAGGGGCGACCTCGACCTCTCCTATCGCGTGCACCGGCTGGTCGTCGAACACGGGCCGCCAGTTCACGCCTCCGTCTTCCGTCTTCCACAGCCCTCCGGAGGCGGCTCCCGCGTAGTAGGTCAGGGGATCGCCGGCAACGCCCGCCACCGACGTTATCCGGTTTCCGACCGGGCCGATGTGGCGGAACTTCATGGCTCCTAGCGCGGATGTCGGGACATCCTGCGCCCCCAGCGGGGCGGGTGAAGCGGTTGCCGGGACGCATAGGGCCAGTGCGCCGGCGGCGAGGACACTACGTGAACGCGAGAACATTGCGTGTACGCCTCCTTGGGCCAAGTGAGTTAGCAGAGAGGTGGTGGGCTATAGTAGCACGGCAGTTGACTTCTTTGCACGGCGCCCGCTCTTCGGACGGCACACGTAGCCGCACCGGCGCCCGCTTCCGCCCGGTGCGGTACCCTTTCCCGCCACGTGCGTCCCTGCACGGTATCCGCTCTTCGCGCCGCACGACGCTCGCTCTTGCACTCGCCCGCCCGCCGCGCTCCACGCTTCACCCGGCGAACAGGACTCTAGACTGGAAGGGCGGCCTCGTTGAGGGCGGTCAGGTGCGACACGACGCTTCGCCCCAGCTCGTCCGGGTTGTAGCCGCCCTCCAGCATCGAGACCACTCGGTTCCGGGCCGTATCCCGGGTGCGCCCGACGACTTCATGCGTCAGCGTAGCGAAATCTCCAGGAGTTAGCGTAAACCCTCCCAGCGGGTCCCCGGCGCCCGCGTCGAATCCTGCGGAGACCAGAACCATGTCGGGGGCGAAGCTGCGCAGCGCCTCATCCAGCCCCTCGAGCAGCGCACCGACGTAGCGCGGGGCTTCCAGGCCGGCAGGCATTGGCAGGTTGAGCGTCGTCCCTTCGCCCGCGCCGCTCCCTCGTTCATCTGCCATGCCAGTGCCGGGATATAGGGGGTGCTGGTGCATGGAGAGCACAAAGACGGCCGGGTCTTCGTAGAAGATGTCCTGGGTGCCGTTCCCATGGTGGACATCCCAGTCGATGACCAGCACGCGGTCGATATCGCGGCGGGCGAGCGCGTGGCGGGCGGCCACCGCGACGTTGTTGAAGAGGCAGAAGCCCATGGCCCGATCTCGAGTCGCGTGGTGACCCGGCGGACGGACGGCGCAGAGAGCGGCGCGGTGGCCGCCCGACGCCACGGCGTCGACCGCCGCGATGCCGCAGCCGACGGCAGCCAGGGCCGCGTCCCAGCTGCGCGGCGACACGACCGTATCCCCCTCCGCCTCATCCGCCTGAAGCACCCGCCCCGTCTTGGCCGAACGCTCGCAGACGGACCGCACGCGCTCGATGTGCTCGCGGGAGTGGACCAGCTCCAAGGCCGCCGAATCCGCCGGCTGCGGCACGACCGGCGTCACATCCGCGTACAGGCCGGGCAGGGCGCGCTCGACCGCCCCCATGATGGCTCGGAGACGTCCCTGGTGCTCGGGGTGGCCCCACCCCGTGTCGTGCCGACTACAGTCCGGGTGCTGAAAGAAAGCTACGGTGGCCACGGCGTCCTCCTAGTAGCACCCACGGGCCCGCTCCTTGGCCGGCAGGACCTCGAGGCATGTCGTCCACCAACCCGTCATGATCGTCTCGACGAACTCCTCCGGCAGCCCCTCGCGGCGCATCTCGTGTGCGAGCCGGACATGATCGTACGCGACCGGCACGAAGCGGACGCGCGCGCGGGGAGCGAAATCGACGAGGGCATACCAGACTTCGGGCCGGCCATCGTTCGCCGGGCGTCCGAGCGCCCCGACATTGGCGAAGAGCCGCCCGCCAGAGAGCTTTCGTTGCCACGGAATGCCCGTGTGGGTCGCCAGCACGACATCCGCGTCGCAGGAGCGGGCCAAGTGATCCAGGAAGCATGTCGATGTGGCCGATTCCCAGAGAAATTCGTTGATCCGCCGCGGACTCCCGTGGCACATGAGCACGCGGGTCCCGTTCGCGTCGAGCCTGATCTCGCCCGGTAGACGCCCCAGCCAGCGGCGCCACCTCTCTGCGGTACGCCGGTACGTGTAGCGATACGAGAGCCGGGCGAAGTGGTTGTCGCGCGGGTCCGTGTATCCGCACTGGCAGTCGTCCAGACCTCGGGCCACCGAATCGTCGTAGTTCCCCCGCACGACCTGCGCCTCCGCGTCGACAAGAAGAGGGAAGACACGGTCGGGGAAGGGGCCGAAAGCCCCCAGATCGCCGAGGCAGTAGAAGGCCTCGGCTCCACGATCGGCCGCGTCCTCGAGCACGGCTTCGAGAGCGAGATAGTTGCTGTAGACTCCTCCGAAGACCGCGATCCGGCGCACCGCCCTCATCGGCGCACCGCCCTCGCCGACGCAACGGCCCTCAAGAGTTGTCCAGCCCGATGCCTCCATAGTTGGAGCAGATCGCTCCATGGCACCAGCACGTGTAGCACGCCGACTGGTTCAGCCGAACCGGTCGCGCCGCCTCTTCCAGGGTCGACCCCAGCCGCGCTTCCTCCGTTTCGATCAGGATCGGACACGCGTAAACGCCGCGGCTCGTCACCACCCGGCTCGCCGAGCAGAGAAGCTGGCCCGCATCGTATCCCTGCATCATTCCGCTCGTGACTCGCTCCCCCCCGGCATATCCGCGGTCGCGCGCGGCCTCGCGTCCGATGCGGAGCGAAGGGATTATCTTGAGCCTAGGCTTCTCGTATCCGATGTCGCGGAGTCGCGCAACGAAGCTCCGCCTCACCTCCTCGTCTTCCTCTGGCGCCCACAGCTGCGTTGCCGTGACAATGGGGAGAAAGCCGTGATCGAGCAGCTTGCGGACACCCTCCATGGCGCGCGCGAAGGTGCCGGGACCCCGAATCGGATCGTTGGTTTCGGGCGATGGTCCATCTATCGAGACTCGAATCTCCAGCGAGTACCGCGATCTTCGGGCGGCGGCGGCGACCGGAGCCAGCATCCGGCGAGGGAGCAGAGTTCCGTTAGTGAGAACCGAGGCCGGTCCCCGCTCAAGCGCGCTCTCCAGCATCGCCGGAAGGTCCCGGTGCATGAAGGGCTCGCCACCGGTGAAGTAGTACTCCTTCACTCCCCACTCTTCAGACTGGACAAGCCACTCTTCCACCTCGCGCAGGGGCAGGAATTCGAAGCTGCGGTTGTCGGGCGCGCAGCTGATGAAGCAGTGGGTGCATCTCAGGTTGCATATCGTCCCCGCAACCTGGAACCAAAGCGTGTCGAGGTGGTCGAGCGCCACGTAGGGAACGTGTCCGTTGTCGCGTGCCGCCGAGATCGCAGGTTCGGACATCGTCAAGGGGATTCGGGCAAGGTCAAGTTGGCGGCGTCAACCGCGCCAAGAGGGCTAACTTCTTCAACGGGATCATGTCTGGATCATGGCTGAGAACGCGCCCTCAAACCAGTAGCGCCGTCTCGGAAGCGAGCTTCGCCTCCACCTCTTCTTCGGAAGCCTCTATGAGCGCGAGCAGCGGCTTCGGATCCCGTGGCCGGACGTCTTCGAAGGAAAAGATGCGCAACACTCTCGCTGCATGGTGGAGCGAGCCGCCCAGCCGGGGCAGATCGATCAGGCCCCTCTCGCCCATCCCGGTCAGCCGCCTCACCTCGCCGTCCTGCCGCACCAGAAGCAAGTCGAGCTCGAGCATGCCCGGATACCCTGGGTAGTCGAGCATCGCCGATCCCTCCGGCATTCCCCACTCGAGCGCCATGCGGCGCTCGACCGCGGCTACCAAGTCGGCCCGCCGCGATGGCCATGAACCGGTTTGGCTCGGGAGCTGGTCGCCCGAGATCTCCACGACGCGCTTCGGGAGACGCCGGTCGACGAGCGCCTCCAGCAGTTGGGCCGCATACCGGCGCCGACGAGGATGGTCGCCCGCAACTTCCCTCGAGCCACGGCCGTTCGGGACACTCTGCCGCCATCGGGTCGCCCCGAGTTCATCCGCATCCGGGACGCGTCCGGCGAGTCCGCCGCCGCCAAGAGCGGCAGGCGACGACCTGATTCGTTGCCCGACCATCAGGAGCAGCTCATCGTCGCTGGGGCCGGCCAACTCTTCGCTCGACAACACCCCGATGTCCAGCGCCGCCTGAATAAGCCGGACAAATGTGACGGTCGCAGCTCGCACGGCATGGTGCCAGTAGACGTTCCGGTACATCTGGTACTTCGAGAACAGGAGCGTTTCCAGCGCGCCGATCCCCTTCTCGCTAACCGCCAATTCGAGCGGATGGTCCTTCTCCTCGCGGGCCAGGGTGAGAGCGCCCAGCAGCCGGTCGACATCCACCGCCCCGTACGGCACGCCGCAGAAGAATGCGTCGCGTCGCAGATAGTCGATCTTGTCCAGGTCGAGCGACCCTGCGACCAGTCCGCGGAGCGGATGACTGGAGGCGCCGCGTATCAGGTCGCCGATCCGCCCGCCCGTCTCCGGACCATGCCGGTCCAGAACCCGCCTGATCGGCCCCGATGCCATGAAGTGCGCCGCGAGATCCTCATGGTTCCCCGGTATCGACTCGGGACCGAGCTCCTCTACCGCATGGGAGAAGGCGTAGTGACCCACATCGTGGAGGAGCGCCCCGAGCCTGACGATCGGCAGACTGCCGGCGCTGTCGGCGTCAAGGCCGTCGAGATGGCCGCCCCGCTCGAGGTAGGAAAGGGCTCTGGTCACCAGATGGTACACGCCCAGCGCGTGCATGAAGCGCGTGTGCACGCCGCCCGGGTACACGAGGTGGGCCACGCCAAGCTGCTTGACCCGTCGCAGACGCTGGAACTCCGGCGCATCCACTATCTCCGCGGCGTCCGCGTCCATGTGGATATTCCCCCACAGAGGATCGCGAATTGTGCGGGGTCTCGTCATGCTCTCGTCATGCCATAGCCACCTTGGTCGTGGCCGCCATTTCGCGGTCGCGCTTCGGGCGCGGCCTCTTCTTGTTCGGCTGTTGAGCGCTGAGAGTAGGTTGAAGGGAAGAGTTGTTCAACAAGACGAGAGGAGCCGCTCGCCCGACTGCGGCGTCGGCCGCAACTCCTGTCGCGCACCGCGCGTCGCGGGGAGAAAGCTCCGCGCGAGGCGGCTGCGCAACCAAATCGACCATGGATCCTGGAATCATGCCGAAGACATGCTGAAGACGCTTTGCTCAACGGTAAACTGGCAGATAGGCTACATTCTGCAGGAGATTGTCACGACCCCAGCGCTTCCGTCATCGTGTTGTTGTGCCGAGAGAGCGGGCAGATAGGCTACATTCCGCAGGACTATCACGACGGGAGCGCCGCCTGATCGCTGGCGAAGCAGTCACATAAAGGCAAACGGCCATAGGGCGCACCGGCGCGAAACGGAGGCAGCGTGGAGATCAAGCGCAACCGGATGATCCACCTCGGGTACGCCAAGTACTGGCGCTCCGACCAAATATACGGCCTGACTCCGATCAAAGAACGCAGGGGACCGGGCCGGCGCACGCATGTGTACGTAGCCACGCTGGACAGGCCAATCGTAGCGTCGCGGGGGGAAGGATCGATCCTTCGGGCCATGGCCTCTCTCCCGGACGAAGCGAAGGCCGCGCAGGCAAGTTCGATAGCGGAGGATCTCGCGGAAGTGCTCGGCGACATCTCCCCCGCCTTCAAGCGCATGCTGAAGACCGAGGAAGGATTCGATGTAGAGTACTGGGTGCATCGCATCCGGCGCGTCGTGGAGTGGGGCGACGAAGAGGACTTGCAGGAGAGGCTCCTGATCGACGATGTCGTCGACGAAGAGTCGTGAGCATGGAGATACCGAGGCGACGAAGAGGACTTGCAGGAGAAGCTCCTGATGGACGATGTCGTCAACGAAGAGTCGTGAGCATGGAAAGACCGAGGCAACGAAGAGGACTGGCAGGAGAAGCAGCGCTCATGGACGATGTGGTCGCCCAAGAGCCATGAGACGGGAGCCATCCTCTTTTGCTTCGCCGCCGCCTGTTGCGTCTTCTCGCCTACCGAGGCGCTCGGGACCACGGATGAGGTAGACGCGACCGCCGGGGCACCGACTCCCGGCAGCGCCGCCAACGGCACTCTCGATAACAACGCCGGCAGCGCCGCCAACAGCACACGCGGCAGCACCGAACATCTCGCGGGACCGGAAGCGCGCGCGACCATCCGCCCCGCCCGCTTCGAGATCAGCGGGAAGACCAGTCCTGCCGCCCCTGGCATCGGGGTGCAGGATCGCCCCCAGGCTCGCCCCGCCGGCCAAGACCCCGCGTCGCCCGATACCGCCGATCCGGATGCGTGGAACTCGGATCGCGCTCTCCACTTCATCGCTCGGGCCATCGAAGCGCGCCGTTACGCCTTCGCCGACAGCACGCTCGAACGGTTCCGCGCCGATGTCGAGGGCCATGTGTACTTCTTGGGCGATTTCATGGGAGAGCGGCGCGTCATCCGCGCAGACCAGATAGCGCTCGATGTTCGCTGGCAGGCTCCGGATCGAAGCATGCAGACGGTCATTGGCCGCCGCCACGAGATACGGCTGCCAACGAACATCCGCTATCATGCCGACCACCTGCAACTCATCCTCGACAACTTCGAGGACCGCATCGATGTCGGTGGCGGCGACGAGGTGTCGAACGTGCTTCACCCCGCCGGACCTGGAGCGCCGGAACATTACGAATACCGGATAGCCGACTCGCTCGAAATCCGCGTCCGCGGCCAGACCAGCCGGGTCTTCGAGCTGCACTTTCGCCCGAGGGTCGCCGACGAGCCCGCCGCAGTCGGGTCGCTCTTCGTCGACAGCGAAAGCGGAGCGGTCGCGCGGATGCGGCTGACGTTCACGAGAACCGCCTACCGCGACCCCGACCTCGTTCAGATCACGTTGGACCTTCGGTCGGCGCTCTGGCGAGAACGGTACTGGCTGCCTGCGGAGCAGGACATCGAGATCGTGCGGTCCCTGCCGTGGTTCGACTTCCCTCTCCAGACTGTGATTCGGGGTCGGCTCACCGTTCTGGACTATCGCTTCGGCGGGGAAGAATTCTCGTTGAGCGCGGGTCGCCACTTCCTTGCGCGGCCCGGCGCGGAACTCGCCCGCTACGGCGGATGGAGGTCATCTCTCTATGGCGGGTCCTCGGCGATGGGCGACGACATCACCCGAGGAGAAGCGCCCGGCCTGCCGCTTGGCGAGGCCGACGGGGAGATCGAAGGTCTGTGGGAGAGGACCGGGACGACAATCGGCCGCTGGGGCTTGCTCGGCGGCAACCGGCTTCAGGCATTCTTGCCAAACGCGTCGGCCGGGCTGCGTGTGCGCCGGGCGGAGGGGCTGCTCGTAGGAGCTGGGGGCGCCTACCGCATCGATGACCGCGCAGAGCTGCTCCTCTGGGCCGGCTATCCGACCGGCACTGGCCGCCCGGAAGCGGCGGCGGGGCTCAGGGTGAGCTTGGGCCGCCTCGACTTCGAAGCGGACGGATGGTTGCGGGAAAGCCGGGACGTCGGCAGGTCGGTGGCTTCGGGCGCGCTCCGGACCCTGTCCGTGCTGGCCAGGGGGGAGGACTACCAGGATCCCTACTTCGCGAGCGGCGGGCGCGTCGGACTGGCCAGGCGGGGAAGACCGCTCCGCTGGCGAGCCGGCATCTCCGCCCTCAGCCACCGGGCGGCAGACAACGTGATCTCGAGATCGGTCTGGGGCGGCCGCCGCGCCCGCCCAGTCCGCGCCGTCGACGAGGGCCGGCTTGTCGCAATCGACGCGCAAGCGGATCTCGAGCTGGGACGCCGGGCCGGCTCGAAGTGGTCGCTTGGGGTGGAGGCGGAGGGCGCCTCGGCTGCCGTGGGAAGCTTCGGTTACGTGCGCGGACAGCTCGCGCTGCGCATGCAACGGAGCGCACTGGATGCCGAGTGGGCATGGACGAGCGAGATCGCACTCGGGTTGGCGGGGGGCAGCCTTCCGGCCCAGCGGCTCTTCCTCCTGGGCGGACGCGGCACATTGCCCGGCTACGACTTCCGGGTTTGGGGCGGCGACCGAATGGCTCTCTGGCGGGGCGAAGTGTCGCGAAGCGTCGCGGCGCCGTGGATTCGGGTTCGCGGTTCGGCGGCTGCGGGATGGGTCGGGAACGGCTCCGTGGCAGCGGAGGACTCATCCGCACGCTTCGGCGCTGGCGACAGCTCCAGACTACGGGCTTCGGCCGGAGTGGGAGTAGGACTCTTCTACGATCTTCTCCGCATCGACATCGCGCGAGGCCTTGTCGACGACGCTTCCGACCGGCCCGGAGGAGGTGGCTGGGTCCTTCTTCTCTCTCTTAACCCGGTGCTGCGAGACATCCTCTAGCAGGCCGTGGCGAAGTCTGCCCTACGTCACGCGAGCGGACTAGTCCTGGGCGAGGACAGCGGCGGTGGCAGTGGTGGCAGCCCCATCGAGCCGGGTGCCGCAGCTTGCTACCTTGAGATCCATTCCGACACCAGCCCGATAGAGGAAGCTATGCCGCTCCACCCGCTTCAAAGCGTCTCTAGACCACGCTCGCGCCGGAGTTTGGCCCTTCTCTTGGCCGCCACCCTCGCGGCGACTATCGCCGCCGCGGCGGCGCAAACCCCCGGAAACGGAGACTTCGCCGAATCGCCAAGCCGCGCCCACCCCGACCGGGCGGCGCTAGTAGCGCTGTACAATGCGACAGGCGGAAGCGACTGGGTGCAGAAGACGGGTTGGCTATCGGACGCGCCGCTCGGCGAGTGGCACGGAGTAACTACGGATAGCAGCGGCGCGGTTACAGAACTGTATCTCAATAACAATGGTCTCGCTGAAACGCTCCCCCCGGAGCTGGGCGATCTCTCCAACCTTGAACGCCTGTACCTTCACTCTAACCAACTCGTTGGAACCATTCCGCCTGAACTCGGGGACCTCGCAAACCTCTCGCACATGTGGCTCGGCGGCAACGAGCTATCCGGCCCCATTCCCCCCGAACTCGGCAAGCTCGGCAGACTCGAACAGCTGTCGCTCTACCGTAACCAGCTGGCCGGTCCCATTCCGCCCGAACTCGGGGACCTCGCAAACCTCTCGCACATGTCGCTCAACGATAACGAGCTCACCGGCCCCATTCCCCCCGAACTCGGCAAGCTCGCCAACCTAAGAACCCTCGAACTATCCTGGAACCGCCTGGAGGGAACCATTCCCTCAGAACTCGGCCACCTCGGCCACCTCGAAGGCTTGTTTCTTGACCGCCAGTGGCCCTACCGTAACTCGAACCCGCTCACCGGAGCCATTCCGCCCGAGCTCGGCAACCTAGACAACCTCGAAGGCCTGTACCTCGGTGGCCGACGCGGAGACCGCCAGCTGGCCGGAACCATTCCGCCCGAACTCGGCAACCTCGCCAACCTCACAAGCCTTGATCTCTCCTGGAACCGCCTGAGCGGCCCCATTCCGTCCGAACTCGGCAACCTAGACAACCTCACAAGCCTCGGTCTCATCTGGAACCGCCTGACCGGTCCCATTCCGCCCGAACTCGGCAACCTAGACAACCTCGAAGGCCTGTACCTCGGTGGCCGACGCGGAGACCGCCAGCTGGCCGGAACCATTCCGCCCGAACTCGGCAACCTCGCCAACCTCACATACCTGGGCCTTGACAATACCCAGCTGACTGGCCCAATCCCTCCCGAACTCGGCAACCTCGCCAACCTTGAAACCCTGAACCTCTACAATACCCAGCTGGCCGGAACCATTCCCCCCGAACTCGGCAACCTAGACAACCTCACACAGCTGTCGCTCTTCGGTAACCGGCTCACCGGCCGCATTCCCGCGGAGCTCGGCAACCTCGACAACCTCCGATACCTGTGGCTCGGCAATAACCAGCTGGCCGGCCCTATTCCCGCGGAACTCGGCAACCTCGACAACCTCAGACAGCTCTCGTTCTACGGTAATCAACTGACCGGAACCATCCCCGCGGAACTCGGCAACCTCGCCAGCCTCGGGTCCCTGTCGCTCGACCGGAACCAGCTGGCCGGAACCATTCCCCCCGAACTCGGCAACCTCGCCAACCTATACCATCTGAGCCTCTACGATAACCGGCTGACCGGAAAGATCCCCCCAGAACTCGCCAACCTCACAAACCTCACGGGCCTGGACTTGGCCGGCAACGAGCTGGCCGGAAGCATCCCCCTGGAACTCGCGACCCTCGCCAACCTTTCACACCTGTGGCTCCACGGTAACCAGCTGACCGGAACCATTCCCCCCGAACTCGCCAATCTCGCCAACCTCGCATACCTGGGCCTCTACAATAACCAGCTCACCGGAAACATCCCCCCTGAACTCGGCAACCTCGCCAACCTCAAGCACCTGTTGCTTGACGACAACCAGCTGACCGGAACCATTCCCCCCGAACTCGCCGACTTGGTCCACCTCGAATACCTGTGGCTCGACGGCAACCTGTTGACCGGAATCATACCCCCCGAACTCGGGAGCCTCGAACGTCTCGAATACCTGTTCCTCAACGACAACCGGCTGACTGGAAGCATACCCCCGGAACTCGGCAATCTCGCGAACCTGAGATACCTGTGGCTCCATGGTAACCAGCTGGCCGGAAGCATGCCCCCCCCGAACTCGGCGGCCTCGCACGCCTCGAACGCTTGTGGCTCTTCGACAACCAGCTGGCCGCGGGCATACCCCGCGAGCTTGGCAACCTCGGCCAGCTCAGACATCTGTGGCTTCACGGCAACCAGCTGGCCAGAAGCATACCCCCCGAACTCGGCGGCCTCGCGCGCCTCGAACGCTTGTTCCTCCACCGTAACCGCCTGGCAGGCGCCATACCTCCCGAATTAGGCGGCCTTGCCAACTTGGCGGAGTTAGAGTTGAGCAGTAACAACCTCAATGGATCCGTCCCTGATGAATTCGGGAAGCTGGTCAAGTTGGAAAAGTTCAGTGTGGGCAGTAACCCCGAGATGGAAGGCGCACTTCCTGCCAGCCTCTCCAGCCTCGGCACGCTGGCCGAATTTCTCGCGGGTGGCACCGAACTCTGCGCGCCCGCGGACCCTGCCTTCCTGACGTGGCTCGAAGGGCTGCGAAAGCGGCGGGTCCGGCTCTGCGAGCGGTGAGGCGCGGCGGCAGCCTGGAAGATTGGAGGAGCTGAACGCCAACGACTGCCCAACAAGACTCAACGCCAAGCTAGTCTCGTCCCCTCCAGATTCCTTACTTTACGGGGCCGCGCAGCTAGAAGATGCCGACTGCACGAGCGGCTGTTCCATACCGGCTGCAACTGCCGGGCGCACCAGCTCCGACCTCTCGGACTATTGATGTGTAGGAGACGCTATGCCGCTCCACCCGCCGCAGAGACCCTACCGAGTACGCTCGCGCCGGAGTTTGGCCCCTCTCTTGGCCGCCACCCTCGCGGCGACTATCGCTGCCACATCGGCGCAACCCCCCGGAAACGGAAACTTCGCCGCAACGCCAAGCCGCGCCCACCCCGACCGGGCGGCGCTAGTAGCGCTGTACAATGCGACAGGCGGAAGCGACTGGGTGCAGAAGACGGGTTGGCTATCGGACGCGCCGCTCGGCGAGTGGCACGGGGTAACTACGGATAGCAGCGGCGCGGTTATAGAGCTGGATCTTGTCGACAATGGCCTCGCGGGCACGATACCGCCGGAGTTGGGCGACCTCTCCAACCTAGAAGGCCTGTTCCTCGACCGCATCGGGCTCCACAGCGAGCCGAACCCGTTAACGGGCCCTATTCCCCCAGAACTGGGCAACCTCGCCAACCTCACGCACCTGTCGATCAGCGGCAACGAGCTGACCGGCCCCATTCCGCCCGAACTCGGAAACCTCGCCAACCTCGAAGAACTTGTGCTCAGCTATAACGAACTGTCCGGCCCCATTCCCCCAGAACTCGGAAACCTCGCCAACCTCGAAGAACTTGTGCTCAGCCATACCAAACTGTCCGGTCCCATTCCCCCAGAACTCGGAAACCTCGCCAACCTCGAACGCCTGTACCTCGGCGGTAACACAGGCCCCATCCCGCCCGAACTCGGAAACCTCGCCAACCTCGAAATCCTGTCGCTCGGCAATAGCCACACCGGCCCTATTCCCCCAGAACTCGGAAACCTCGCCAACCTCGAACGCCTGTCGCTCAACGGCAACGAGCTGACCGGCCCCATTCCGCCCGAACTCGGAAACCTCGCCAACCTCGAAATCCTGGGCCTCAGCCTTAACGAGCTGACCGGAAATATCCCGCCCGAACTCGCTAACTTAGCCAACCTCAGATACCTGTCGCTCCACGGTAACCAGCTGACAGGTGCAGTGCCCCCCGAACTCGGCAGCCTCGCCAACCTCCAGGACCTGTCGCTCGGCGGCAACGATCTATCTGGAACCATCCCGGCCGAACTCGGAAACTTGGCCAACCTCGATGTTCTGCAGCTCTACTTTAACGAGCTTACTGGAACTATCCCCCCCGAACTCGGCAATCTCGCCAACCTCCAAGTCCTGGACCTCAAGCATAACCAGCTGACGGGAACCATCCCCTCAGAACTCGGCAGCCTAGGCAAACTCTTTAGCCTGCGGCTCAACAATAACCAGTTGACTGGAAGCATCCCCGCCGAACTCGGCAGCCTAGGCAAACTCTCCACCCTGGACCTCGGCCATAACCAGTTGACGGGCGCCATACCTGCCGAACTTGGGGACCTTGCCAACTTGTGGAGGGTGAAGTTGGACAGTAACAACCTCGATGGACCGATCCCGCCCGAAATCGGCAACTTGGCCAAGCTGGAGAGGTTCAATGTGGAAAGCAATTCCGAGCTGGAGGGCGTCCTCCCTGCCAGCCTGACCAAGCTCACCATGCTGACGGAGTTTCTGGCGGGCGATACCGCGCTCTGCGCACCCGCGGATCATAGCTTTACGGGCTTTCTGGCGTGGCTCAATCGGATACGAACTCGGAGTGTGCGCCGCTGCGAGCGTTGACGGGCGCCGACAAGCTACGGGATGGATCGGGCGCAGTGCCGTGGCAGCCGGGTTGATCAACCTTGGCCGGGCGCCGCGGGCGGCGGCGGGGCGCTGCAGCCGACTTCGAGACCCATATACGTTGACTCGACAGTAGAAGCTATGACGATCCACCCACTGCTGAACGCCTCCCGGTTACGATCTCGCTGGAGCCTCGCCCTTCCCGTGGCCGCTACCCTAGCGGCAACTATCATCGCAACGGCACGGCAAGCCTCCGAATACGCGGAATTCGCCGTATCGTCAGCGGCGCACCATGCCGACAGGGCAGCTCTGGTAGCGCTATACGGGGCGTCAGGCGGTCCAGCCTGGGAGCAGAAGACGCGCTGGCTCACGGACGCGCCGCTCGGTCGGTGGCACGGGGTAACTACGGACAGTAGCGGCGCAGTTATAGAGCTGCAGCTCAGCAACAATGGTCTTGCAGGTACGCTCCCGCCGGAGCTGGGCTATCTCGCCAGCCTTATAGAGCTGTCTCTCCATAACAACGACCTCGCCGGTACGCTCCCGCCGGAGCTGGGCTATCTCTCCAACCTTGAATACCTGGGCCTCAGTAGAAACGAGCTGACTGGAACCATCCGCCCAGAACTCGGCAGCCTCGGCAAGCTCATGTACCTGGATCTAGACCGGAACCAGCTGACGGGCTCGATACCTGCCGAATTGGGGGGCCTTGCCAACTTGCGGATGCTGAGGTTGGGCAATAACAACCTCGACGGACCGATCCCGCCAGAAATCGGCAACTTGGCCAACCTCGCACACATGCACCTCGCCGATAACCTGTTGGCCGAGAACATCCCGCCAGAACTCGGCAACCTCGACAACCTCCAACACCTGTGGCTCTATGATAACCAGCTAACCGGAACCATTCCCCCGGAACTCGGCAACCTCGACAACCTCGAAATCCTGTCACTCTACCATAACCAGCTGACGGGCTCGATACCTGTAGAATTGGGGGGGCTTGCCAACTTGCGGACGCTGAGGTTGGGCAATAACAACCTCGACGGATCGATCCCGCCAGAACTCGGCAACTTGGCCAAGCTGGAGTGGTTCAATGTGGAGAGCAATCCCGAGCTGGAGGGCGTCCTCCCTGCCAGCCTGCCCAGGCTCAGCATGCTGAAGGAGTTTCTGGCGGGCGATACCGCACTCTGTGCGCCCGCAGATCATAGCTTTAGGGGCTTTCTGGCGTGGCTCAATCGGATACCCAATTGGTCGGTACGCCTCTGCGAGCATTGAGGCGCGCCGACAAGCTGCGGGATGGATCGGGAACGGTACCGTGGCAGCCGGGTTGATTAACCTTGGTCGGGCGCCGCGGCCGCGGGCTGGGTGCTGCAGCCGACTTCGAGACCCGTATACGTTGACCCGACAGGAGAAACGATGACGATCCGCCCACTGCAGAGCGTCTCCCGGTTACGATCCCGCTGGAGCTTGGCCCTTCCCGTGGTCGCCATGCTAGCGGCAACTATCACCGCAACGGCACGGCAAGCCTCCGGAAACCCGGAATTCGCCGTATCGCCAGCGGCGCACCACCCCGACAGGGCGGCGCTGGTAGCGCTATACGAGGCAGCAGGCGGACCAGCCTGGAAGCGGAAAACGGGCTGGCTCACGGACGCGCCGCTCGGTCAGTGGCACGGGGTAACTACGGATAGAAGCGGCGCGGTTATAGAGTTGCGTCTCACCGGCAATGGTCTTGCAGGTACGCTCCCGCCGGAGCTTGGCGACCTCTCCAACCTTGAACGCCTGTCCCTTCGCTCAAACCGACGACTGGTTGGAACCATCCCGCCGAAACTCGGCAACCTCGCCAACCTCGCAACGCTCGAACTCTCTGACAACCGTCTGGCAGGAACCATCCCGCCGGAACTCGGTAACCTGTCCAGCCTCAAGCACCTGTGGCTCTCCGGGAACCGTCTGGCCGGAACCATCCCCCCAGAACTCGGCAACCTAGCCAGCCTCCAGTACCTGTGGCTCTCCGGGAACCGTCTGGCCGGAACCATTCCGCCAGAACTCGGCAACCTCGCCAGCCTCCAATACCTGTACATCGGCGATAACCAGCTGGCCGGAAACATTCCCCCGGAACTCGGAAACCTCGCCAACCTCAAGCACCTGTGGCTCTACCGTAACCGTCTGGCCGGAAACATCCCCCCAGAACTCGGAAACCTCGCCAACCTCGAATACCTGGCACTCTACGAGAACATACTGGCCGGGAACATTCCCCCGGAACTCGGAAACCTCGCCAACCTCTTGCACATGACGCTCGATCACAACCGGCTGGAGGGAACCATTCCACCCGATCTCGCCAACCTCGCCAACCTCCGCGAGCTGTGGCTCCGCGATAACCATCTCGCCGGAAACATCCCCCCAGAACTCGGCAACTTGGCAAAGCTGACATCGTTCAGAGCAAGCGATAACCCCGAGTTGGAAGGCCCACTCCCCGCTAGCCTGACCAGCCTCGGCACGCTGGACGTATTTCTCGCGGATGGCACCGCGCTCTGCGGTCCCGCAGACCCCGCCTTTCAGACGTGGCTCGAAGGGATACCAACTCGGCGGGTACGCCTCTGCGAGCGTTCGCCAGCGGCGCACCAACCCGACAGGGCGGCACTGGTAGCGCTATACGAGGCGGCAGGCGGACCGGCCTGGGAGCAGAAGACGCGCTGGCTCACGGACGCGCCGCTCGGTCGGTGGCACGGGGTAACTACGGACGGTAGCGGCGCGGTTATAGAGCTGCAGCTCGCCAACAATGGTCTTGCAGGTACGCTCCCGCCGGAGCTGGGCGACCTCTCCAACCTCGAATACCTGAACCTCCACGGTAACCAACTGCTTGGAGCCATCCCGCCCGGACTCGGCAACCTCGGCAACCTCACGCAGCTGTTGCTCGCCGGTAACCATCTCACCGGCCCCGTTCCCTCCGAACTCGGCAACCTCGCAAATCTCGAACAGCTGAACCTCCTCGGTAACCGGCTCACCGGACCCGTTCCCCCCGAACTCGGCAACCTCGCAAATCTCGAACAGCTGAACCTCTTCGGTAACCATCTCACCGGCCCCATTCCCCCCGAACTCGGCAACCTCGGCAACCTCGTAAACCTCTCGCTCGACATTAACAGGTTGACCGGAAGCATCCCCCCGGCACTCGGCAGCCTCGACAAACCTCAAGTTCCTCGGACTCTCCCGGAACCGCCTCGAAGGAACCATTCCGTCCGAACTCGCCAACCTCGCTAACCTCAAGGTCTTCGGACTCTCCTGGAACCACCTGACCGGCCCCATCCCTCCCGAACTCGCCAACCTCGCCAACCTCGAACGCCTGCACCTCAGCTATAACCAGCTGGCCGGAATCATCCCTCCGGAGCTCGCCAACCTCGCCAATCTCACACAGCTGGGGCTCGACAATGCCCAGCTGGCCGGAACCATCCCCCCGGAACTCGGCTACCTCGCCAACCTCGAGTACCTCTCGCTCGACAATAACCGGCTGGCCGGAATCATCCCCCCAGAATTCGGCTACCTTGCTAACCTTGAACACTTATCGGTGGATGGTAACCAGCTGGCCGGAACCATCCCCCCAGAATTCGGCAATCTAGCCAGGCTGAAAAGGTTCGATGCAAGCAATAACCCCGACTTGGAAGGCGCACTCCCCGCCAGTCTGACCGGCCTCAGCATACGGGACGAATTCCTCGCGGATGGCACAGCGCTCTGCGCACCTGCGGACCCTGCTTTTCAGGCGTGGCTCGAAGGGATACCGAATCGGTCGGTACGCCTTTGCGAGCGTTGAGGCGCGCCGGCAGCCTGCCCCGCCCAGGGCTGAGCAGTGGCCAGAATGCGCCTCGGAGCGTGGCAGATGCTGCGCATCGGCGTGACGGCGGTGGATTGGGATGCACACGAGAGATACGGTTACAGTGGCACGGCACTGCACTGGCAGCCGGATCGCTTCGGAGAAGCGCCAGTGGTGGGTTCAGGGACGTTTGAGCGCGGAAAATAGCACCGAACCGCGTACTCGGATCGCTGGTACAGCTGGCTGACTTTCCGCCTATCCATCGACGCTCGCAGGCAGTTCGATTGGCGCGCCCGGAGTCAAGTCCATCCCTTGCAGACCCGGGTAGTCTGGCGCATACCGGTAAGCGCGGTACACCCGATTAGCCGGTACTTCTCTACCACTTCTCAGTTGTTCCGTCGGCACCGGCTCGCCTTGCCGCAAAGGGCCGCTGCTGGTCGTCGGGTTGACGTACTTCCAAACCGTTTTGCCGGTCGGCGTTACCTCGAAAAGCGTGCCGTGTACCCCATCGCAAATCAGCGTGTTTCCGTTGGGTAGCCGTTGCGTCCCTGAGATATAAGGGGCGAAAAAGTCGCTGGGCGTTGCGGCAGTATAAGTCCATACCGGTTCTGCCGGCGCATAAGCCACGCCGGGATCCAGCCGATAGTTGGCCCCGTCCACCGGCGGAACAATCTCATCTACCGACGAATAAGCGCGGGGGCGCTCCCAAACCCTAATGCCATTGTTGAAAATGAGGATGTTGCCGGCGCCGGGCCGGCCGGGGGGAATCCATTGGGGATTATGCGGCCAGAAAAGTTGCTGGTCATCAAGCGTCCCGGCCCGATAGGCGCGGGGGTTGCCCCAGCGGTACAGCAGGTCGCCTCCCTTGCCGCTATTTCCGCCGCCGGAGCCGGCCCGCCCCTCGGCTCTGGTGGTGCTGTGGTCGATAATCCACATTTCGCTGAAATTACTAGACGATAGCATAACCTGGTCCAATTCCGGGTTATAGTCGATTCCGTTGCTGTGTATCCAGTCCGACGGGTCTATCGAATCAGGCAACTCGGAGAGGTGGAAATTAAGGTCAATCAACTCCGGATGCTCGGCCACCACGCCGTAATTGGCCTTGCTGGAATCAAAGTCCTGAATCAGATGATCCCACGCCGACCATTCCCAAACGATTTCGCAGCTTGCCGGCCCGGCAATTCGGGCTTCCACAATATGCGGCGCCATCAAGCCATCAGGGCCGATGAATTCCGGGTTGGCGCCGGCGGCGATGACCTCCTCCGGCGTTTTACGTTGCCGGGACAGCAGGAGCACATTCCCGTTGGGCATTTTAAGGAAGTCATGATGCGGACTCCCCTGAGTACAGTCCGAAAGGATATTCCCGTTCCGGTCAACTTCCCGCACATAGCGGCCTTGATCGGTATTGGCGAGAGTCAGCAGATTGCCATTCTTCAGCAATCTGGCAAACGGGGTTGGGGCCCCCAACTCCCACCGGTGCACCTCCCGCCCCTGGTTATCAATCAGGTAAATCGTCTTGCTGCGGTGTCTATTAAATAAAGTATAGCCGTCAAATGCCTCCGGCTCGTTCAGGAACACCCCGACGGTCCTGGCGGCAGGCGTCGAGGTAGCCGTGGGGCCACGATACGGCACACAGGCGGATGCAAGACCGATGAACAGGACGATTAGCGCGTTACGCAAACCGGGGCAGCCCCCCCCCCCCCCCGAATTCGGCAATCTAGCCAAGCTAACCCTACCTTTCAGACATGGCTCGAAGGGATACCTAATCGGTCGGTACGTCCTCTGCGAGCGTTGAGGCGCACCGGCAGCCTGCCCCGCCCAGGGCTGAGCAGTGGCCAGAATGCGCCATCGAGAAAGCGAACATTCGGTTCGCTCCCGACACAACCCTTGTCTCGCTGAAGGGCTCGTGCCAACATATTAGTTGGTCGTTTTGCGTTTTTCCAATTCTTGGAATTTGCGGACAGATACCTTTGCAGGAGACAAGTTTCCGCCCGACTGCTTCATGGGGTTTGCACATGACTGACGCCGAGACAGCGTTCGCGACTCTTTCCGGTCACTCGCGCCGGTCTTTCATCAAGGGCGTCATAGCGGCCGGGGCGGTGGTCTCCTCATCCAACCACCTCTTCCGCGCCCCTGGCGCATCCGCCTCGTCCGTCCGTGCCACTCTGCCCCGCATGATCTCGTTGCGAGTCAACGGGGTCTCCCGCTCCGTGGATGTCATGCCGCAGGAAACTCTGGCGATGACGCTCCGCTACAAGCTAGGACTGACTGGAACGAAGCTGGGTTGCGACCGCGCGGAGTGCGGCGCCTGCACCGTTCTTGTCGACGGGGTGACTCACTATTCGTGCTCGCTTCTGACGAATGTGGTTCGCGACCGGACGATAACCACCATCGAGGGACTGGAAGCTCCGGATGGAACGTTGCACCCCGTGCAGCAGGCGGTTATCGACGAGGGCGGGTTCCAGTGCGCGTTCTGCGCGCCGGGATTCATCATGAGCATGGTTGCGTTCGCCAACGAGAAGCCGGAGCCGTCCCGGGAAGAAGCGGCTCATGCTCTCTCGGGCAACCTCTGCCGCTGCGGCGACTACAACAAGATTCTGAACTCTGCCATGCGCGCCGCCGAGTACGTGCGGCGAATGGCGTGACAAGTGGAGCGTGAGAGAGTAGGCGGGCCGATGCCTGGACGCACTCGGAGGGGATCGTATCCTTCTCACGTCGAGGGGAGGTAGGCCGATGGCGCTGATCGGAAGGGACATATCGCCGCCGGACTTGCGGGCGAAGGTTACCGGAAGGGCCAAGTACGCGGAAGATTTCAAGGCGGACGGGATGGTGTTCGCGAAGCTCCTCCTGAGCCCCATGCCCCATGCTCGCGTGCGCAGCGTGGACGCGAGCCGGGCGCTGGCGATGCCCGGGGTGATCGGGATCTTGAGAGCGAGCGAGGTCAACCAGCCGGATGCCCCCGGCGAAGCTGCCCTAACCGACGAACCCAAGTACGTGGGCGAGCCCATCCTGGCTCTTGCAGCGGTGGACGAGACGACGGCCGCCGACGCCATCGAGGCGATAGAGGTGGATTTGGAGCCGCTGCCCTTCGTCGTCGACCCGCTCGAAAGTTTGCGGCCCGGCGGGCCTGACGCCCGCCTCGAAGGGAACGTGCTCCGCTTCGGCGAGAGCGGACGCGAACTCGTCTCCGTGAAGTGGGGCCAAGCGGACTTCAGTAGCGCGAAGGCCGAGGGACGTCTGCCGATGGGCGAGCCCACGGACGAGTGGGAGCACGGCGACTTGGAGGCGGCGTTCGCGGGGGCGGACTTCGTCCTCGAAGACACGATGGTGCACCAGTCGCTAACCCACCACCCGATGGAGCCTCGCAGCTCCATGGCGTACTGGGACAACGGGCGCTGCTACCTGTACGGCTCGACGCAGAGCACGCAGCGGACGCACGCCAGCCTGGCGAACCGGCTCGACCTCGACCAGGGAGACCTTGTCTTCGTGGGGCAGTATTGCGGGGGAGGCTTCGGTTCCAAGATAGCCGGCGCACCGATATACGAGGTCACCGCTCTCCTGGCGCGGAAGATCAAGCGGCCTGTAATGCTTCGAATCAACCGGTACGAAGAGAACTACATCGGAAGAGGGCGGCCGGGATTTCAGGCCTGGACCAGGATGGGATTCCGGAGCGACGGCAAGATCACGGGAATCGACCTCTACATAGTCCAGGACCACGGACCCTATGGGCGGTCGGGAGACTACAACACGGCCGGTGCCGTCGCGGATCTCATGTACCAGCCGGAGGCCATGCGCTTCCGGGGCATTTCGATCTACACGAATACGCCTCCGCGGGCGGCGCAACGGGGGCCGGGCGGAGCGCAGATCGTGGCGATGCTGGAGCCGCTGGTGGACAAGGCGGCTCGGGAGCTGGGGATCGACCGGGTGGAGATCCGGAAGGTCAACGCGCCGTCCCACGACTCCGCATTCGGGCCGGGCCGGGCCACCACGACGAGCGCTTTCGTGCGGGAGGCGATAGACGTCGGCGCCGAGCGCTTCGGCTGGAGCGAGAAGCAGCGGCTCAGCGGCCAGCGCGACGGTACGACGGTGACCGGTGTCGGAGTAGGGGTGAGCCCCTATGTGGGGGGGTCGTCGGGCTTCGACGGCCTGCTCCTCGTCCGGCCGGACGGCAAGCTCTACATCCACCAGGGGATAGGGAACCTCGGGACGCATTCGATGGCCGACACGGGTCGCGCCGCGGCCGATGAACTCGGCATCGAGTGGGAAGACTGCGCGGTCATCTGGGGCGACTCATCGCAACATCTGCCGTACAGTTCGGTCCAGGCGGGGAGCCAGACGACGCACGCCCACACGCGGGCCAACTACGCGGCCGCGCTGGACCTGAAGCGTAAGCTGCAAGGGATAGCGGCCGCGGAGTTGGGGGGGCCGGCGAGCGCATACCGAGTGGCCGGACGCCGCGTGTCGGGGCCGGGCGGCTCGCTGAGCCTCGCCCGGGCGGCCGAGCTAGCGGTCGCGATGGGCGGCGAGTACTCGGGCCAGGAGCTGCCCGAAGACATCAACGATGTGACCAGGGCGTCCGCAGCGGCGCTCGCCGGCCAGGGCGCGATGGGCGTCGCCAAGGACACCTTCGAACACGAAGGATCGACTTGGTCGTGGGTCGTCGGCTTCGCGGTCGTTCGAGTCGATGTCGAGACCGGCGATGTCGAGATAGTCGACTACACCGGCTCCGCCGACTGCGGCGTCGTAGTGCACCCGCGGAGTCTGGCCGCCCAGATCCACGGCGGCAGCATTCAAGGCTTCGGACAGGCTCGCAGCCAGAAGTGGGTATTCGACCCGAAGTGGGGGGTGCCCTTCGCGCACCGGCTCTACACCGCCAGGCCGCCGGGGATACTGGATGTCCCGCTCGCCATGGATTGGGCGGCGGTCGGCGAGCCCGATCCGCAGACGCCTATCGGGGCCAAGGGAATTGGAGAGCCGCCAGTCGGAGCCGGCTCCGCCGCCGTCACCTCGGCCATCGCGGATGCGCTGGGCGGACGGTGCCTGTGCCGCATACCCCTGACGACCGACGTAATCCTCGCCGAGTTGGAGGGCAGAGCGCCGCCCCACGAACTCACGGAAATCCACAGCTGACCGGGGGAGCGGAACGATGGCAGTGATTCGCGACATGATCCCCGCTTTCGATCTCTTCCAGCCCGGAAGCGTGGAGGAGGCGCTGGAGTTGCTGGACCGGCACGACAACAGCTGGGTCCTCGCCGGCGGCCTCGACTCCATGGACTGGTTCAAAGATCGCATCAAGCGGCCGGATACCGTGATCGAGCTGGGCACGGTCGCCGAGCTCGCGGGCATCCGCCCAAGCGGCGGCGGGCTGGAGATCGGGGCGATGACGACGCTCCGCAATGTCGCGGCCAACGAGGAGGTGCGCTCGCGCTTCGGCTTGTTGGCCGAGGCCGCCGACGAGGTCGCCACGCCGCAGATACGGAACCAGGGCACTCTCGGCGGCAACCTGATCCAGGACACGCGCTGCTGGTACTACCGGGGCGGATGGCCGTGCTACCGGGCCGGAGGCAACATCTGCTACGCCGGCACGCCTCGCTCCATGAACCGGGAGCACGCGGTCACCGGACAGAGCCGGTGCGTGGCGGTCAACGGCTCGGACACCGCCACGGCTCTCGTCGCGCTCGGGGCGCAGATGCTCGTCCGCAACCGCGGCGGCGAGCGGGTCTACGAGGCCGAGGACTTCTTCGTCGGGCCGGAGATCGACATCGAGAGAATGACGGTCCTCGAACCCGGCGATCTGCTGACGCATGTCCGCATACCTGCGGATTGGGCGGGCGCGCGCTTCTACTGGGAAAAGGTCCGCGACCGCAAGTCCTGGGACTGGGCCCTCGCCAGCGTAGCCGCCTCCATCGTCGAATCCGGAGGCGTGATCGAGCGCGCGCAGATCGCGCTCAACGGCGTGGCGCCCACTCCAGTGCGGCTGGCGGCGGTAGAGAGCTTCGTCCGCGGGAAGCCGGCGAACGATGATACCGGCCGGGCCGCCGGGGAGCTGGCCACGCGCGGCTTCCGGCCTCTCCGGCACAACGACTACAAGGTCCCGCTCGCGCGCAACCTGGTGCGGCGCGCGGTACGGAACCCCGGCAGCGCCTGAGCGTGGAGATTCTCCGCACGGCTCCGAATCCGTGGGGCCAGGAAATTCTCGTGGGAGTCGCCTGGGACCTGCTGTGGGCCGCCCTTTTCGCCGGCGTCATCTTCGTGGTGGGGCACGCCCTGTATGTGGCAGTCCTGGCTCCTGCGGGACCCAAGACCGCCGCTGCCCCGCCCCCTGACGCCATCCCCCCGCGCGTCGAACGACACTCCACGGCGTCGCGCGCATTTCACTGGCTGACCGCGGTGTCGATGCTCGTTCTGCTGGTCACCGCCTTCTTTCCCGTGGCCGGAATCCAGTTCGCCTGGGTCACGATCCACTGGGTCGCCGGGATCGCCCTGACGCTTCTCATCATCTACCACATAGTTCGAGCGACCACGAAGCAGGACTGGAGATCCGTGTGGATCGGCAAGCCCGAGATCCGGCAGGCGGCGGACTCGGTGAGGAAGTTCCTAAGCCGCCGTCCCGCCAAGGAGGACTTCTCGGGCAAGTACACCCTGGACCAGCGGGTATATCACACCGCGGTCACGGTCGTGTCGCTCGGCGCGATCATCACCGGACTCCTCATGATGGTGCGAATCGACACCTGGTTCTGGGAGAGCAACCCCTACTTCCTCTCGGATGCGACCTGGGGGTTGATGTTCGTGCTGCACGGCTTGTGCGGAGTGGGGCTAGTGACTCTGGTCATCGCCCACATCTACTTCGCGGTTCGGCCCGAGAAGCGCTGGATGACACGTTCGATGTTCAAAGGCTGGATCACGCGCGAAGAGTACCTCGCGCACTACGACCACCGCCTCTGGAAGGTGCGCGCGCAGCCTGAGGGCCGCGGACGAGACGACGCGCCGACAGAGCGGGATGGGGTCGCCAACGCTTGAACCGGGACGGCCTGAAGGCTCGCATCGAGACGCTTGAGAAGGCCTACGAGTTCTTTCTTTCTTACGCGGCGCTCGGCGCGACCTCCGAGGAAGCCACGAAGGTGGGGGGACAGCTCCGAAGCCACCTGGGGCAGGCGAACGATGCGCTGCTGGCGTTGGAGAACGGCCTGCCGGCGCTGCTCCTCGAGGGAACCGAAGAAGGGCGGGCGCAGCCTGCCGCTGCCGCCTACACCGACGAACAGGCCGCTGCGTACCGCGAACTAATCGATGTTACCACGGAGGATGCGGCCAAGGCCGGCGCCGTGGTGAGAGCCGTCCTGGCCCAGGAGACCATCGACTCGCAGCTAGTCGACAACCTGAACGCCTCGACTCACCTGCGGGCGCTTCTCACGGACCTGTTCCTGCTCGACGACATCGTGTAGGGCCCTGCCGGAAGATCGCCAAGCCGCCAGCACCTCGGCCTCCTTCTCTGCGGGGAGGCCGGCGCGCGGCGCGGCGCGCCGATCTTCCGGCAGCGCATTCCACCACTCCAGAGTGTCGCGCGCCGTTTCTCCGACCGGGCGAAACGTCAGCCCGGCCCGCACGGCGGCGGCAACGGATACCTGGTTCAGGCCGACCGTGCCACCGCTGGGCGGGACCCAATTCGTCATGTGCATCCACGCCGCCACCTCGTTCCGCTCCATGAAGCCGGCAGGCACCCAGGTGAACGTCGCGTCGGAGTCCACCGCCGCGCGGACCTCGTCCAGCATTCCGCCGAAGGTTTCCACTTCGCCGGTCGCATTGTACGTCCCGCCGCCCGTCGCCTCGGCGAACCTCACGATCCATTGCGACAGATCCCGGGCATCGATGTTTTGCACCGGATCATCGGGACTGTTCGGCGCCAGCACCTCGCCGCCGCGGGCGACGCGCACCGGCCAGTAGGTCCACCGGTCAGTGTTGTCGCCCGGCCCGACTATCAATCCCGGCCTCACGATGATCGCGCGCTCGGCGAACGCATCGCGCACCAGCTGCTCGCACTTCGCCTTCATCGGCCCGTATTCGCTCATGTCCTCGACGTCGGGCGCCGACAGCTGGCCAACTGGGTAGTCCTCGGAGATGCCCGCCTGGGCGAAGTCCGCGTAAGCCGATATCGAAGAAACGAAGAGATACTGGCCGACCGAGCCACGGAGCAGGGCGGTCGTCATGTCGACCCAACGCGGATACGACGCGGAGTTGTCGATCACCGTGTCCCATTCGCGACCTTCCAGCGCGGTCAGATCGTCGTTGCGGTCGCCGATCAGCTGTTCGACTCGCTCGAAGTAGTCATGATAGAAGGGCGGCGCCGTTCGCCCGCGGGTGAAGATCGACACCTCGTGGCCCCGGTCGAGGGCGTACTTGACCTGATGCGGCCCGATGAAGCGCGTTCCGCCCAGGATCAGTATCCGCCGGGGCGCGACCGCCCCGGCGCCGCTTCCCATCTCTTGTCCGGGTCCGCCCCCGGATGAGTCGCCGCCCCCCGGAGCGCAGCCCAGCGCACCCAAAATGCCCGTTGCGCTCCCGGCGACCCCCAATGCGCCTCCGGCCCGGGCCGTTGCCTGCAGGAACTCTCTCCGCGTGCTATTCCGCGACATGTATCGATCTCCTTCCGTTAGTCGTCCTTCGCGAACTTGCAGTCGTACCAGCTCCGCCCCATGCCGAGGTCGGCCTTGAGCGGCACATCCAGCTCGAACGCGCCCTCCATCTCCTCCTTCACAACCCGGCCGGCCATCTCCGCCTCCGCCTCCGGAACTTCGATTAGAAGCTCGTCGTGCAGCTGCAGCAGCATCCTGGCGTTCGTACTCGCGAGTCGGCCGTGCAGCCTGATCATGGACAGCTTGACAAGATCGGCCGCCGACCCCTGAATCGGAGAGTTGGTGGCGGTCCGCTCGCCGTAGCTCCGTATGCCGGGATTGTCCGACCGAATCTCCGGAATGTACCGCCGACGCCCGGTGATCGTCTCGACATACCCTTGGCTTCTCGCAGCTTCCTTCATCTTCTCGAGGTAAGCCGCCACTCCCGAGAAGCGCTCAAAGTAGCCGACGATGAAGCCGTTGGCCTTGTCGCGCGAGATGCCGAGCTGTCGCGCAAGGGTAGTCGGCCCTTGGCCGTAGATAGTCGCGAAGTTGATAGTCTTGGCCTGGTTGCGCAGCTCCGGCGTGACATTCTCTGCTTTCGCGCCGAGAAGCCGGGCTGCCGTCTCGCTATGAATGTCGCGGTCGGCCCTGAACGCCTCGACGAAAGCCTCGTCCCCCGAGACGTGCGCCATCACGCGCAACTCGATCTGGGAATAGTCCGCCCCCACGAACAAGTGACCGGGAGAGGCGATGAATCCCTTGCGGATCTCGCGCCCCAGCGACCGGCGGATGGGGATGTTCTGAAGATTCGGATCGGAAGAAGAGAGGCGCCCCGTGGCCGCGACCGTCTGATTGAACCGGGTGCGTATCCGGCCCTCCTCGCCGACCAGCTTGGGAAGAACGCTAACGTATGTCCCGTCAAGCTTGTCGAGCTCCCTGTACTCGAGCACGAGGCGAGGCACCCGGTGTCCCTGCTCGGCCAGCCTTTCCAGGACGGTTTCATCGGTGGATGGCCCCGTCTTGGTCTTCTTGAGAACGGGAAGCTGGAGTTTGTCGAAGAGCAGCGCGCGCATCTGCGGGACGGACCGCAGGTTGACTTCGGCGCCGGCGATCTTGCGAATCTCGGAACGAACCTGGAGAAGATCGTTCCGCACTCGCCTGCGGAGCTCCGAGAAGAAGTCGAGATCCAGCAAGATGCCCGCCCTTTCCATGCTGATCAGGACCGAGACGAGGGGCATCTCCACTTTTCGGAAGAGACGGATCATGCCGGTGCGTTCGAGGGCGGAGCTGTCGACCTTCTCGAGAGGGAAGAGGATGGCGGAGCGAGGCCCGGCCCATTCGGCCACCTCCGCCGGGGCGATCTCCGCCAGGGCTTTGCGCTTCCGCCCGGTTCCCGTCAGGCTCCTCCTGGTCGAGAGTTCCGCCCTCAGCCTGTCGGGTCCGAGCGCCGACAGAGCGCGGTCCCGCCGGGCCGGGTCAAGACAGTACGACGCGATGCTGGTGTCGAAGGCCACATCGCTTCCGAGGCCGCCTACCGTAACGCCTTGCCGGCCGAGGAGCTGGACAGCGTACTTGAGATCGTGACAGATCTTCGGCGTATCCGACTCAAGCGCTTTCCGCAGTCCATCCAGCGAAGGGGCGCACATTCCGGGGAAGCCGCACGGCGCCGCGGGAGCTGGCGAGCCGAGCGCCAGCTCGAGGCCGCCCCCTGGGTCGCCGGCTGCTTCCGCCATGGTATCCGGCGAACGGTGGCCGGTCGGGAAGTAGAACGCCTTGTCCGCCGAAGCGGCCAGCGCGACGCCCACCAGATCGCAACGCAGCGGGTCCGCGGAAGCGCCGGCCACGAACAGAGCCAGCTTCTCCGCGCGCCCCAGAATGGCCAGCACTTCGGCGAGGCGCTTCTCGTCGGAAACCACTTCCACTTCAGGAGAGAAGCTCTCGACCTCCGGGGCGGACGCCTCTATTTCGCGGAGCAGGTTGTGGAACTCCAGCTCTCGAAACAGGGACGCCGCCTTGTCTCTGTCGGGGCGCCGGGCCTCGAGCTCTTCCAGATTCAGGTCGACGGGCGCGTCGGTCCGGATCGTCACCAGCCGCTTGGAGAAGTGCGCGGCCTCCGCATGCTCCACGAGGGCATTGTGCACTCGCTTGGGCGCGACCTCCTCGACCCTGGCCAGTATCGACTCCAGGCTCCCGAACTGGCGGATCAGGGCCGAGGCCGTCTTCGCGCCGACGCCTGGTACGCCGGGGATGTTGTCGGAGCTGTCTCCCAGCAGGGCCAGGTAGTCCGTGACGCGCTCGGGCGGGACGCCGAAGCGCTCCTCCGCGTTTTCGTCGGTAACCCACTCCTGCTCCACCCGGCTCGCGCCGCTTCGGCCCGGGATCAGCAAGGCGGTGCGCTCGTCGACCAGCTGGTGGAAGTCCTTGTCCCCCGAGACTATTACCGTCTGCAGACCTGCGGCGGCGGCGGCACCGGCGAGAGTGCCGATCACGTCATCCGCCTCCCACCCCTCGGCCTCCAGGACCGGCACGCGGAACGCCTTCAGGACTTCGCGGCACCTGGACAGGGATGCCCTCAGCTCGTCGGGCATCTTTTCGCGGTTAGCCTTGTACGCCGGGTACACTTCTGTCCGAAAGCTGTCGCCCCTGTCGAACGCCACGCCCAGGTAGTCGGGCGAGTGGTCCGCCACCAGGCGCATCAGGAAGCGCGCGATCCCGTACGGCGCAGAGGTGTTTTCCCCCGCCGATGTGGTGAGCGGGCGCTTTATCATGGCGTAGAACGCGCGATAGAGGAGCGCGTAGCCATCCAGGAGGAAGAGCCGCTGGCGAGATGTCGTCGGCATGGCTCCAATCTAGTAGAGCCTGCCCCGCGCCGTTAGCTAGTCCCGTTCACGGATTGCCGTTGCTGGTCCTCGCCGGGGGCGGGTTGCTCAGCTCGGGGTACAGGAAGCGATACATCTCCGACAGCTCGGTGACCGCCCTGACATACTCCCGCGTCTCCCTGTAGGGGATGCGCTCGACGAGTTCTTCCGCGTCCCCGAACTCCGGGAAGTCGCGCCAACGTTCGTAGCGGTGCGGCCCCGCGTTGTAGGAGATCATCCCCGCGATTTCAAATCCGTCGAAGCGACCGATCATCTCCGCCAGATAGCGGCTTCCGAGGAGGAGATTCACCTCCGGGACTGTCAGCTGGCCGCGTTTGTAACCGGGCACTCCGGCGCGCCGCGAGATGTTGCTGCCCGTCTCCGGGAGCAGCTGCATGAGCCCCACGGCACCCGCGCTCGACTCGATTTCCGGATCGAACATCGACTCGCGCCGCGAGATGCCGGCTACAAAGTGCGCGGAAAGGCCGTTTCGCTCCGCCGCCGCGACAAGCGCATCCTTGAACGGAAGCGGATAGATCGCCTCGAGGAGTTGCCGGCTCCACCGGCCCCGCGCCTGGTGGGCGCGCCACCCCTCTCTAATCCCTTCATAGCTCCAGCCGTTTTCGTGAAGCGCGTACGCGAAGGCGAGAATCTGTCCGTAGCCGGACGGGCCGCGCCTTCGCGCCGCTCTGTACTCCGTTTGCGCCCGGCGGAGCCAGCCCAGCTTTCTGAGCTTGTTCATCCGCTCGATCGCGGTCCGGTAGACGCCGTCCAGCGTCGGCAGAGACACCGGCTCCGCTAGCGCGATCGTCTGCCACCTGTCGATTCCGGCCCTCGGAGCGGCGAGAATGGCGTAGTAGTCCAGCGGATCGAGCCGGACGACCTCGAGGTAGCGTGCCAGCGCGGCGGCGCCGTTTCCCCGAGCATCCTCCACTCTCGCCATCCAGTACTCGGCGCCCTGCCTCCAGGGCTCCCCCGGATATCTCGCCACGTATTCGGCGAGGTGGCTCCGGGCTTCTTCGTACCTGCGCGCGTGGAAGGCGATCAGCGCCGCCCTCTCTAGCGAGCGTTGGCCGTAGCTGGAGGCGGAAAAGCGGCGGAAAGCTGTTTCGAACGCCGCCGCCGCGCCGTCTTGGTCGGCGGCATCGTGCCGCTCGTCGGCCAGCAGGTACGCGGTGCGGGCAGCCGCCTCGCCGCTACCGGTGGCCGCAATTTCCCGGGCTTCGGCAGCCTTGCCGCGCTCTCCGGTCGCCTCGTAGGCTCGCGCTCGCGCCAGCCACAACGACGCGCGGCTGCCCGCACCGCCCCCCGAGTCGCCGTCCAGCCATGGATCCAACACCTCGGCGGCTTGCCTTGGTTTGCCGAGCGCCAAGTAGGCGCTCGCCAGCGATCCGGCGATGCCGGGGCGCTCGGCCTCGGGAGCCAGTTCGAGTGCCTCGGCCAAGTAGCCGACGGCGCGTTCCCGCCATCCGGAGCGGCTGTCCGAGCGCCCCACATCGCGCAACGTGCGCCAGGATCTGGAGAGCTCGACCAGCAGGGGCCCCGTCTTGTAGCTGGCAAGCCCCGCCTTGATCGCGTCGGCGAATGCGGCAGCCGCAGCCGCGCTATCGCCTGTCGCCAGGAAGTGAGGCCCGGTATGCCATGCGGCCAGTTCGTTCCAGGCGCCCTTGTCCAGGCGTCGCGCCAACGCCACGCCCCGGTCCGGTTGCTCGGTACGGAAAGCGAGGCGCGCCGCTGGAACCAGTGCGGAGTCCTTGGGCGCCGAGCCTTCGCTCGCGATAGAGTCGGCGAGACCGAACGCAGCCGGTTCGTCCGATTCGGCTACCAGGTAGAGGCGGGACAGCCGCAGCCAGTGAGCGATGTCGGGGAGTTCGGCCTCCGCTATTGCCAGCTGTTCCTTGGCTTCAGCGAGCCTTCCCGCCCTCTCCAGGGCTTGGGCATACTCCACCCGCGCGAGTCGAAACTCTCCGGACCTGTCGCGCATCGGCGAAGGCTCGGGTCCCCGCTTCTCCTTTGCGGCCGCTCCTTCCGCCGCGCCACCCGAAGACGCCTCTCCGCCGACGGCTTCCAGATACGCGCCATAGTGCGCCGCGGCCTGCGTGGCGCTGTCGAGTCCGGCGTAGGCGCGAGCGAGGAGGAGGGTGGCCCGCGCCCGCTCCGCGCCGGACGGTTCGCCGCGGCCGAGCAGCCGCAGCACATCGTTCCATGCCCGCTGCTCGGCGTACGCGCTCGCGGCGAGCAGCGCCGCTTCGCCCGACCGCGCGGCATCTGCCGACAACTCGCGGGCCAGCAGAATCGATGCCGACACGGGCATCTGCACTTCGAGGAGTCGGCGGGCGCGGGCCAGAACCGTATCCGCCGCGGAGACAGAAGCGCCGTTCCGGCGTTCGGGAGCGGCGAGCCCGCCGGTCTGAGCGGCGCTGGCCGGGCTACAGACCAGCGCCAGAACAAGGAGCTGCCCCAACACCAGAGCCCGACGACGGAGCCCTCGATATCGCGGGGCAAGCAGCCCGCAAATCACAGCAGGCAAATCAGGCCGCCGACATAAAATGGCGCAGGATTATCGCACCCTCGAGGAGGAGCTATGGCTCCTCCCGCCGTAGGGTCCAAGCTGATTGTCGCGACGGACTCGGGACCAGACGGCCCAACCCGCCAAGAACACAATCGCGGCCATTAGGATCTCCTGCGCATTCTCAATCAACCCATCCTGGTATCCGCCCACGGCCACCGTGGTACCTGCTTAGCTTATCGTAGAATGCCGCTCCCACGCCCACAGGCAGCGACATCCCGCAAGGTCCGCAACGGTCGGGGACCCGGCGCTCAGGCCGGGCGGGTCGCTCCAGCCCCGGTAGCTAGCGGCGGGGGCACGCTAGAACGGATTGAAGTCCCACCGCATCCGCGCGAGGATCATGCGACCCAGCTCGGGCGCTCCAACGAAGGTCTGGTAGGAGCTGCCCAACACATTCTGAACATCGAGCTGGAACCAGAGATCCTCGAACCCCGGCAACCGCACCCCGAGGGCTAGGTCGGCCGTGCCATACCCCTTCACGTCGCCGACGTACACGCCGGAGTTCGCCGGAAAGCCGTTCTGCAGACGAAGTCTCACTCCCCCATTGATCCCCGCATCGTCGTTGCGGTAGGCGAACCCCGCCGATCCCTTCAGCGTCGGCGCGTTGAGCGGTATCATCTCCCCTCCGGGTCCGCTGCTCGAAAACTGGTTCTTGTCCACCCACGAGAACGCGGCCGAGATGTTGATCGCTTCGCTGAGGCTGATGTCCGCGCCGATCTCCGCGCCGATAACATCGACGCTCCCCAGATTCTCGTAGACGTACGCCATCGCCGATGTCGTGCCGCCAACGCTCTCCGGCGTGACCGTCCCCAGCGGGACGCGCGCGAGGCTCGTGGCGAGAGCTGTCGCGGCAGAATCGGCCGTAGCGGCATCGGGGAACGCCACCCCGACGAAATTCCTGAAGTGCCGGGCCAGATACGCGGCGACATCCTGGCCGTTCAGGAAAAGATTGGGCGAGACAAGCCGCAATGCCGAAGTGTAGTCGGAGATATGGCTCCACCAGCCGTTCACGCCTATCAGCACGCGGTCGCTCACCAAGCCCTTGTATCCGACCTCGAACGTGTTGTTGATAGTCGGTTTGAGCGGCGCTACGTCGGCGAGATTCTGCAAGTCCACCAACGTGCAGAAAGGAGCCGCGACGCACCCCGGAGGAGGCGCAGCTCCGGTGGCCACTTCCAGGTCGAGCAGCAGCGGAATAATGCCGACATCGCTCGCGCTGGGCGCCGGAATCGCATCCAGCAAGGGCTGAAGACTGCGATTGCTAACCACGGCCAAGGCCGTCGCTGTCCTCCACAGCTGCTCCGTCGTCGTGGGGAGGAAGTCGCGGTCCGAACCGCCGAGCAAGCCGTTGAACGGCGACATGTGCATGGGAATTCCGCCCTGGCGCCTGTAGATGTGCCCCACGTTCCGGCTGCCCGTCGCGCGAATGTCGTAGCTCCACGGCGTCCCGGTGATCGGCACCGTCCCGCCGGAGATGTCCAGGAACATGTTCGTCGTGGTCGGCGTCGAGAAAGCGCGGTTGAAGGTGGCCCGGAGGCTCGTGGACAGATCCGGCTTGAAGACCAGAGCCGCGCGGGGCGAGAACACGGGGGCCTCCAGCTCCGAGTTCTTGTCCACCCTGAATGCGGTCACGAAGTCCCACTTGGAAGACAGATCCCACTCCCACTGCGCGTACCCGCCGAACTCGGTCACCAAGTCGATGGCCTCGTTCTGGCCGTTGATCGTCCCCTCCGTGTCGGGGGCGGTTCGCAGGTAGTCGGCCCCGTAGATAAGCCGGTGAGACTCGCCGACCGTCGTGGAGTGCTGAAGCTGTCCGACCAGCAAGGACGACTTGTCGATCAACGGCCGCCCGTTGCGCACAAGGTACGTTTCCTTGTTGTCGTTCCGGTTCCAGAAGACTTGCGCGAAGAGGTCGCCGGAGGTGACGCGGCCCTGAAGGTAGCTGTAGGTCCAGTTGATGACTTGGCCCGCGCCCAGGCCGGTCAGGTCCACCGAGTTCAAGGCGCTGTTGCGTCCCCCGGAGAGGACGACCGCAGTCGAGGGACCGGGACGGAAGTCGGCTCGGGCGTCGAACGAATAACGCCTCAGCCTGTCATCCCGGCCCTTGGCGGCGTTGCGCACGGACTGCTGGAAGATGAGCTGGTCGGCCGGCTCCGTAAGGTTCAGCCCATTGGTGAACGGTGCGCATGCGGGGCTCGATATCGCCAAGTTCGCCTGCACGCAGGCCATGGCGCCCGTCTGCGCCTGCACCTCGACTTGGTCGCGAAAGGCGAATTCGGTCCCCGAGAAGTACTGGCCCGACACCTTGAAGCCGAATTTGTCGCTCGGCGCCACGGCGATGCGCCCCTCGGTGTGGAAGAGCGGCTTGCTGCTTCCGGTGACGGCAAGGCCGCCCGCACCCGCGCCGTCCTTCTGCTGCCGCAGACCTCCGCCCACCGCAAAGCTGGCCCCGGGGTAGTCGATCGGCGACTTGGTAATCGTATGGATCACGCCGTTGGCCGCATTCGGCCCGTATAGCGCGGACCCTGGCCCCAGAACCACCTCTATCTTGTCCAGGTCCATATTGGTCGTCGGATTGAGGTGGGCTACGTTGGCCCTGAGCGAAGGCACCCGCGCGATGCGGTTGTCCGTCATCGTGAGCGCCGTCCCCGAGAATATGTTGTTGAAGCCCCTGATGACGGTGTAGCTCCCCTGGACCCCCGTGTTGATGACGTCCACGCCGGGCTTGTCGCGCACATGGTCGCCGATGGTCGTCGTCGGGCGCCCCTCGATGTCCGCCCTCCGAATAACCTCGACCGCCGCCGGAGCGTCCAGCGTCTTCTCCTCCGTCTTCGAAGCCGTTACGGTGAGAGGATTGAGGTTGAACACATGCTCGGACATGGCCGCCGAGACGGAGGTGGCTTGGCCCGCCACTACCGTCTGGCCTTCGACGGTTACCGTCCTCCAGCCTGGAGAGGTGAAGCGAACCGAATACTCGCCCGCGGGCACGCCCTCGATCCGGTACGAGCCGCTGGTCCCCGTTACGGCGGACCCGGCCACCGAGCCGTCCTGGTCCCGCACATCGACTCTCACGGCGGACAAGGCTACGCCGCTCAGTTCATCCGTGACGGTTCCCGAGACAGCCCCCTGGCCTTGAGCCGCCAGCAGGACGGAAGGGAGGGACAGAAACGCCGCGAGAAGGAGAAGGGCGGGCGCCCGCGGACGCAATGCTAGACAGCGCGAAGTGCTCATAGAGGAACCTCCCGGTACATCCCTGGCATGCGGAAACAGGCGGGGGAGCGCCCCGGGTGCGTCTAGTCCCCCGAGCTGCCCCCCGGAGTTATGGCCACCGGCCCGGTCCTGCCATGCAGGGCCGGACCGGCGGCGGGCGAGCCGGCGATCCGCTAGCTCTGCCGCGCCTCCCGCTCGTAGAGCGCATCGATGAGGCGTTGCGCGCTCTCTTCCATGGCGATCACCAAGCGGTCGATCTTCGTGACGAAGTAGTTGTGAGCGATGTTGATCGGAATGGCGATCGTGAGACCGGTCGCAGTCGTGATCAGGGCGATCTTGATCCCGCCGGCGACGAGAGTCGCTTCTACCTCGCCTGCGACCTCGATCGCCTGGAAGGCGGCGATCATCCCGATAACAGTGCCGAGGAAGCCCAGGAGAGGCGCAACGTTCGAAAGCGTCGCAAGCCAGACCAGCCCCTTCTCGAGGCCTGCAACTTCAATGGCTCCTGCGTTCTCGATCGCCTGGCTGGCTCGTTCCGTGCCTTCGTCATGGCGATCGAGTCCCGCCTGGAGGACATTAGCCCCGGGCGCGTTCGATTCGCTGCAGACGTCCCGGGCCCGCTCGAGGCTTCCGGCGCCGATCAGTTCGTCGGCATCTCCCAGCGCCTTGCTGTTCCGGCTAGCCTTCGTCAGGAGGTCGACCAGCTTCCATATGATGATCAGAATTCCGATGGCGAGAGCCGACCCGAGCGGATACATCATCCAGCCTCCGGCTGTCCAGATCTCCCCGAGGTTGAAGGTCGCTCCTTCGCCCAACGCGGGGGTCTGCTCTTGTAACCAGACTATAGACGCTATCAATGTGGCCTCCTGACAAGGTTCATTTCCTCGCCGAACAAACCGGCGCAGCGCGTGCAGCTTGCACCAGTTGCGAGCGAAGACAACCTAGACCAGCCCTGACCGGCCGTCAAGTTGCCGCGGGCTTGGTTGGCAGCTGTCGGGCCCGGACCCGCGCCGCGCAGGCTACCGAACTGTCCCGGACGCGCGCCAGAGCCATGCCGAGGTCCGGTGCCGGGTTTCGAACCCTCTCGCGCTTCGATGGATGGCGGCTGCAACTCCGGTTGGTCCATGGGCTCTCTCCGCCGCGGCAACCGCAACTTCCGCAGAGCCGGATGGCGCCGTCTCGCGGCGGAGCGCTCCTTGTGCGACGCCGACCGCTTCCGATGGGACCGCAGGCGTGCCGAACGACTCGGCCAGCCTCGCCTCGAGGCGCGCGACGATGGATTCGAGGCGGAGCGGGACATCCACCGCCTCGCGCAAGCCGACTGCGCTCCGCGCGCTACGCCATCCGCCGCGAGAGGCGTCTTGGCGCCGGTCCTCGGAGAGATCTCCCCAGCCTTGCCGGTCTTCCAGAAGGATGGAGCCGTGTTGAAGCAGGCCGCCGCGGCGGCGGCACTGCGCGCTGCCGACCACCTTTCGTCCGCCGATGGTCAGCTCGCCCGGAGCGCGAGCAGCGAAACACGCCTCCTGCGACGGCGCGATGTCGCGACCCAGCGATCCGGCGTTCCGTTCAGGCCTGCCATTCGGGTTCGCGCCCGCCGCCGCGGCCCCGCCTCTAACCGCGAGATCGTCGTCGAGGGGGACGCCGAGCGAGCGCAGCCCGGCGGCCAGCGCACCGTGGACAAGGCGGAAGACAGCCCTGGGACCGCCCCACGCCCGGGCAGGGCACGCGAACGCATAGGTGATCTCGGGGCCGTGGAAGACCGACCGGCCGCCCGTCGGCCTCCGAACGGCATCCACGCCAGGGCGGATCTTTCTCCGCGGGCGGCCCAGGAGCCGCCGGGGGGCCGCCTGGTGCCGGCCAAGCGAAAGACACCACGGATCCCACCCGTAGAACCGGAGCAGCGTGTGGCGGCCGGAAGCGGCGCAGTCGAGCATGGCTTCGTCCACCGCCATGTTCCGCGCCCCGTCGGCTACCGCATATGGAAGCAGTTCGAGCGGCGGCCCCCCGGCCCCCGTCAAAGCTCCAATGCGCCGCCGGGCTGCAGGATCACGACCTCGGCCGCGCCGGCCACGGCATTCGCGAAGAGCGCCGGGTCCACATCTATCAATTCCCATGTCCCGTAGTGCATGGGGATCGCGACCCTGGGCTGGATCATGTCGACGGCGCGCGCCGCGTCTTCGGGCCCCATCGTGTAGTTGTCGCCTATCGGGAGCAGCGCGACATCCACGCTGCCTCGCAGAAGCTCCATGTCCCGCGTGAGGCCGGTGTCGCCGGCGTGGTATATCCGGGCGCCGTCAACTGACAGCACGATCCCCGCCGCGGTGGTCGTGTACCCCTCGGCGCCGGGCGAATCCACCTTCCCTCCGTGGACCGCCGTAACGAATTTGACGCGGCCGAAAGGAAAGTCGTGCCCGCCCCCGATGTGCATGGCGTGACTGTTCGCGTGCCCCTGCACCTCGCCCGCATAGGCCGCGATCTCGTACGTCGCGATCAGCTGCGCGCCGGTGGCCTCGAGAATTTCCCACGTGTCGCCGATGTGGTCGCCGTGGCCGTGGGTCAGGAGAAGATAGTCGAGCCGGTCCTTGAAGTGGCCGGGTCCCACGACGGCAAGCGGATTCTCGGACAGAAAGGGGTCGACAAGGATCCGGGTCTGGTCCGCCGTAACGACTTCGATGCAACTCTGACCGTGAAATACGAGTCTCGCCATGCCTTGCGGGATCCTCTCCGCGTCACGCTTCTGCGTTACGCTTGTCGATTCCGAAGCTCGGGCGGATGAGGCTTCCGGCCTTGACGCGCCCGTCGCTGCCCCGAACTCCTCTAGCTCTTCCGCCAAGTTCTTCAGCTTGTCGCCGCTACGCTGAACTCCCTGCTACTCCGTAGTCTCGTAGGTTTCGAGCGGAGGACATGCGCACACAAGGTTGCGGTCGCCATAGGCGTTGTTCACCCGTCCCACCGCCGGCCAGAACTTCCAATCCCGGACATGCTCCGCCGGGTAGGCGGCCTGCCAACGCGAGTAGCCGTGATTCCAGTCGTCCGCGACAACGCGGGGGGCCGGATGCGGCGCATTCTTCAGCGGATTGTCCGCCCTGTCCCACACGCCCGCCTCGATCTGCCGAACCTCTTCGCGGATGGAGAGCAGCGCGTCCACGAAACGGTCCAGCTCGCGCTTGGATTCGCTCTCCGTCGGCTCAATCATGATCGTCCCCGGCACCGGAAACGACAGCGTCGGCGCGTGATACCCGTAGTCCATGAGCCGCTTCGCCACATCCTCCGCCGTCACTCCGGCGCTGCGCTTGAGCGGCCTCAGATCGACGATGAACTCGTGTGCCACACGGCCGTTGTCGCCGCGGTAGAGGATGTCGAAGCGCTCGCCTAGCCGCGACGCCATGTAGTTCGCCTTGAGCACGGCCATCTCGGAGGCGTGGCGGACGCCGTCGCGCCCCAGCATGGCAATGTACGCCCACGAGATAAGCAGGATCGAGGCGCTGCCCCACGGAGCCGCCGACACCGGCAGGATCGCGGATTCCCCTCCGGTGTCGACGAGCGGGTGGCCGGGCAGATAGGGCGCCAGCTCCGCGGTCACGCAGATCGGACCCATCCCCGGACCGCCGCCGCCATGCGGGATCGCGAACGTCTTGTGAAGGTTGATGTGGACGACATCGGCTCCGTAGTCGCCCGGACGGCAAAGCCCGACCTGGGCGTTGAGATTCGCGCCGTCGAGATATACCAGCCCGCCGTGCTCGTGAACGATCCCGGTGACCTCCCGGATCGCCGACTCGAAGACGCCGTGCGTCGAGGGATAGGTGATCATTATCCCCGCCAGCCGCTCGGCGTGCTCCGCCGCCTTCGTTCGCAAATCTTCGACATCGATGTTGCCGGTCGCGTCGCAGCGCACGACGACGACCTTCATTCCCGCCATCACCGCGCTAGCCGGGTTCGTGCCGTGGGCGGAGGAAGGAATCAGGCAGACATCGCGGCGCCCCTCGCCCATCTGCTCGTGGCGAGCCGCCATGACCAGCAGCCCCGCATACTCTCCCTGCGCCCCCGAGTTGGGCTGCAGCGAGCAGGCGGCGAGTCCGGTGATCTCGCACAGCCACTCTTCGAGTTCGGTAAAGACGCGCCGGTAGCCCTCGGCTTGGTCCGGAGGCGCAAAGGGGTGAAGCGCCCCGAACTCCGGCCATGTGACCGGAACCATCTCCGATGTCGCGTTCAGCTTCATCGTGCAGGAGCCCAGTGGAATCATGCTCGTGTTAAGGGACAGGTCGCGCGTTTCCAGCTTGTGGATGTATCTGAGCATCTCGGTTTCGGAGTGGTACCGGTTGAAGACCGGATGCTCCAGGTACCGAGAGGTGCGCGACAGGCTGGCGGGATAGGCCGGCTCCGCCGCTCCTGCGGCGACATCGGCGGCAGTCGGCCCGGCCCCGGTCTCGTCCTCCCGCCCGAAGATCGCCAGCAGGTCGTCCACATCCTCGGCCGACACCGTCTCGTCCAGCGCCACCCCGACGGTGCCGTCCTCGAAGTCGCGCAGGTTGATGCCGCGTGCCAGGGCCCGAGACAGTATGTCGGCCGAGGCGAACCCCGAAGGGATTATCTGAAGCGTGTCGAAGAAGTGCTCGTGCACGACGGAGTGGCCAAGACGCTTCACGCCCTCGGCGAGTATCCACGCGAGGTTGCGCACCCGAGACGCGATTGCGCGGATCCCGGAAGGACCGTGATACACCGCGTACATCGCCGCCATGATGGCCAGGAGAACCTGGGCCGTGCAGATGTTGGATGTCGCCTTCTCGCGGCGGATGTGCTGTTCGCGGGTCTGGAGCGCCATCCGCAGAGCCCTGTTGCCGTCGGCATCGATCGAGACCCCGATGATGCGGCCGGGCAACTTGCGCTTGAACGCTTCCGTGGCGGCGAGGTACGCCGCATGCGGGCCGCCGTACCCGACGGGGACTCCGAAACGCTGCGTGTTTCCGACCGCGATGTCCGCCCCGAACTCTCCGGGCGGCTTCAGAAGGGCCAGCGCCAGCAGGTCGGCGGCCACGATGACTCCGGCGCCCTGCTCGTGAAGCGCGGCGCACAACCCGGTGTAATCGACCACCGCGCCCTCGGTGGTCGGGTACTGCAGAAGCGCGCCGAAAGCCGAAGTTCCCGGCTCCAGCTGCCCGGTCTCGCTTCTGATCCGCACATCGATGCCGAGAGGGCGAGCGCGGCCCCTGATGACCGCAATCGTCTGAGGATGGCAGCCGTCCGAAACCAGGAAGACGTTCCGCTCGGAGCCTCCCCTCGCGCTCCAGAGCATGAGCATGGCCTCGGCGGCGGCCGTTCCCTCGTCCAGGAGCGAGGCGTTCGCGATCGGCAAACCGGTAAGGTCGATCACCATCGTCTGGAAGTTGAGCAGAGCTTCGAGACGGCCTTGGGAAATTTCCGCCTGGTACGGCGTGTACTGCGTGTACCAACCGGGATTCTCCATGATGTTTCGGAGGATGACCCCGGGGGTAAAAGTCCCGTGGTAGCCCAGACCGAGGAAGGATCGCTCGAGCCGGTTCCGGCGCGCTAGCCGCGCCGCCTGGCCAAGCAGCTGCTGCTCGCTAACCGCCTCCGGCAACTCCAGATCGCGGCGGAACCGGATATTCTCCGGAACGGTTTGCGCGACCACTTCCTCGACGCTCGATGCCCCGACGACTTCGAGCATCTCCGCGATGTCGCCGGGGGGGGAGCCGGTGTGGCGCGCCGCGAAGTCCCTCGAGGGTTGCAACTCGAATCGCATCTCTAGCTGAAGCCTGGTCTCGGGCGATCCGGCACGGTGGGTCTCGGGCGATTCGGGAAGGCGGGTCTCGGGCGATCCGGCACGGTGAGTCTCAAGTGGTCTCTCAGGGTAAGCCTGCCAGGCAACTGCTCAGGCGACTGTCTTGCGGTTATCCGCCAATGTCTTGGCGGCTATCCTCGAGATTGCCGGCGAACGACGATCCGGCGGGCCGGTTCAGCGCTAGCCCTCGCTCTCGATGAGGGCGTCGTACTCTTCTGCCGTGAGAAGCTCATCCGTGTCCGCCGATGCGTCCAGACGCAACCGGATCATCCACCCCGCTCCGTACGGGTCGCTATTGACAAGTTCGGGATCGGCTTCGATCTCCTCGTTCACCTCCACGACGGTTCCGGCCACCGGACAGAACAGCTCCGCAACCGTCTTTACAGCTTCTACCGTTCCAAAGGCCTCCATGTGGTCGAGCTCGTCGCCCGGCGATGGGAGCTCGACGTAGACGACATCCCCCAACTCGCCTTGGGCGTAGTCCGTGATCCCGATATAGACCTCTCCTTCATCCTCGGACTCGCGCACGTACTCGTGCTCGGCAGTGTACCTGAGGTCGTCTGGAATCTCCGGCATTTTCCCACCCCGCTTTTGTCGCCGTCAGAATCGCTGCTATCGTCATTGTCAGAACCGCTGGGCCAATAGGCAGCCGGCAAGAATCAATCGGGAATCGACTCCGCTGCCGAGCGGCCGCCTCCACCGAGCGACCGTAGCCACCGCCGAGCGACCCGCCGCGCCGCCGAGCAACTGCCGCGCCGCCAAGCGTCGGCGAGGGAGACTATACCGTTACCGCGCGCCGGGAGTCAAGCAAGTTGCAACCATGTCGCCAACGGCCTCCGCGGGAACCGAACGCACCGCGTGTTTTCGCCGGGCAGCCATCTCTCCTCGAACCCCAGGAGCCACGTAGCCGCACCCTCGGGGAATCGCGCTAGCCGCGTCGTCTCTTGCGTCGCCCGCGTCGTCTCTTGCGCCTCCGGCTACGCCGTCCGTGCCGCTCATCCCTTTCTTTCTTCGCCGCCTTGATGCGTTTCCTCGCATCCCTCCCGCTCTCGCCCGGGAGCCGCTCCACGATATCCACCGCCCCCATGCAAACCAGGCCGGACACGCGTATGACCGGCGCATCTCTCGAAACAGCAGCTGGCGCCCCTGAAACCGCTTCGGCAGGCTCGGGCAAGTCTACGCCGCCCATTATCGCGACGCCGTTCCATTCGACGCGCACCCCCGGGGGGACGATGATGTCTACGCCGCCCATGATGGCAAGAAGATGCACCGACACCTCGCGCGTTCCGAAGCGCGCGTGGCGAAAGTCCAACTCCGTCCCGCCCATGACGGTCAGCGCCAACATCCCCTTGGCGGGCGTCCATCTACCCTTCCTCCCCGTTCCGCCGAAGAGGGAAACGACAAAGTCGCGGTTCGAGACGGCTATGGTAGGGTCTACAATGACGGCTGCGGGCGCAGCGCCAGCCATGCCCGCGACGATCCCCTGCGCATCCGCCTCGTCTCCAAGCGGCGGCAGGCCTCGTTCCACTCTCGCGAGCTCGGCCACCGTCCTCGCCGCATAAGCCTTGTCGAGCCGGTGTTCGAATTCGGAGGCGGTGAGGTGGTCGTGGCTGAAGTGGCGACACAGACGCTGGACCGCCTCCTCCTGCTGCTCCTTTACCGACGATGCGGCGGCCGGGACTTGAGATTCCACCGCGTCTACAGCGCCGATGCCCCGGGGCGGGCCAACATCGAGCTTCCGTTCATCATGGGCAGCCTTCCGCCTGGTAGTCGTCCTTGCCACAAGCGCGCATCACGCAACCGCGCATCGCGCAAACCGCGCTACAACAGCGCACATTACCAACCGCGCCACGACCGCGCATTGCCCAACCGGCCCTCATCATCGCGGTTTGCAACCTTCAAGTTTGCAACCTCGTCAAGAATCGTGCATCATTGCTTCGGCATCGGCTGTATTCGCCGCCCTGATGGTGAACTCTTTGAAAGGAGGTGATCTAGTGTCTGCAGGATGTAGAACCGGGTCTGACTCGGCACGGGCAAGCGATCGCCTCGAGGTAGCGTAGGCCAGGATTCGCTCGCAAGAATCCGGTGTCGCTTCCGAGAGATGCGCGCCGGCCTGAACAAGTTCGCGGCGCCTCGCGTGCGTCGCGCCGAGTCAGGCTTCGGTGGACAGGATGAACCGGTCGCGGGCTTCGTGCTCGCGGCCGGTTTCCTTTTGCCCCCCGGCTCCATGCCCGGGCTCCCTTGCCCCGCAACCCGTGGCCATGACCGAAACGCCCTGACCATGGCTCCGGGCCCCCGACCCCGACTCCTCGCTCCTCCGAAACCCTGACGCCCCGCTCCTTCCAACATGCCACGATTCAGCAAGTACAGCGGCGCCGGCAACGACTTTGTCATTGTTCGCGCGGAAGAGTTGGGACGGCAGAATCCCTCTGCTCTCGCCTCGCAAATCTGCCCCCGGGCCAGCGGCGTGGGGGTCGACGGGCTTGTCACGGTTCGAGTCATGGACGAAGACCTGTTGAGGGTCCGCTTCTTCAACCCCGATGGCGCCGAGTTCGGCACCTGCGGGAACGGATCCCGGTGCGTGTCCCAGTACGCGGCGGACCGAGGATTAGTGGCAGCCGACCATGCGCTGGTCACTGACGATGGAAGCATCCAGGCGCGTACGCTGCGGAACGGCGTGGCCCTCGACTACCTGCTCGAAGAGCTCGGAGTGCGTTTGAACCGGGCGGCGGTCAGTCGACTCGCACCCGGCTCGCATCTCGTGGCGCACGTTGCTGCCGACACGACTCCTGGCACGCGCCCAGCCGTGGACATGGCCTCGGCCGAGCAGCTGGCGACGGATCGAGGAAGCGCGCCCAAGACGCCGCCCGTGCCTGCCGATACCGGAGGCGCAGAGGCTTGGCTCGTGACGGTAGGGACGCCGCACTTGGTCTTGCCGGCGAGTACGGTGGATGTCGGCAACTTCGATGAACTTGGCAGGACGCTGCGCCACTCCGAACAGTGCGGCCCGGACGGCGCAAACGTCCATCTAGTTTCGCAGGAAGAAGGTGGCGCAGTGCTCATCCGCACATACGAACGCGGCGTCGAGGCCGAGACCCTGGCATGCGGCAGCGGCTGCATCGCGGCGGCCTTCGCGCTACGCTCGGCAGGACGGCGCGGAGATCGTACCGACTTCGCGACTCGCTCCGGGGCCACTCTCTCGGTAGAATTTCCACCCCGCGTCCCCGCCGGCAGAGTTCGTCTGACCGGACCCGCCGACTTCATTTTCGACGGCGTATTCCCCGCCTCGAAGTAGCCTGCGCTAACCCCCGAACGTAGCCTGCACCAACCCGCGGCCGCCGCAAGGCCGTGCTTCCCCTCTTCCCCCTCGGCCTCGACCAAGTCGTTCGCCAGCGCTGGAAGATGGCCAGGGAACCACCGGGCGGCGCTACGAGAACCTGCGCTGGAGCTGAAGCCCGGGAAGGGATTCAAATCCCGGGCAATGCCATGATCGAGAGCAAAAATATCAGGGCAGCGGCGGCGAAGGCAGCCATCACGAAGACAATCATCGTCAGGAATATGGTCAGGAAGGCGGCGCCCGTGGTCATTCGGTGCGCTTCGCGCAGCCCGATGGTCGTCATAACCACCGACCAAACAAGCGTTGCGGGCAGTCCGACCCATGGGATAAAGCCGAACACCGACGGACCGTTGGCATAGCATAGCACCCGTAGCGTGCTCGCAATGCCGCGCGACTTTCTGGCCATCATGCGAACGAAGAGATGGATGAGCGGGCCAGAAATTGCGAGCGCGAGGGCTGCAAGGAATGGAGTCAAAAAGAAGACGAGAAGATCGTTCGTCAACAAGTCGCCCAACCAACCCTCGTAAATCTCTATCGCAGGCGCCGGAAACAGCGAGACCCAGGCGAGGGAGAAGAGCGAGCTCACGATACTGATCGCCAGGTAGTAGAGAAGCGGCAGCCCAATGCCGCGCTCGAATGGAACTTCCCTGAAGAAGGCGGCCGGCTCGAACAAGCTTCTCCGCCAGGTAGCGAAGAAGTTGCCCGGAAAGGATGCCGCAGGATCTTCCCACGCGCATCGCCCGGCGCCTCCCCCGCTGCTCCCGCCGACCTGTCCGCCACCGCCGTCACCGCCGTCACCGCTGGTTCCCAATCCGCCAGTTCTCTCGGCCGCCGATGAACTTCCCACGGCAGTTCCGCAGTACGGGCACACCTCGAAAGACGCGCTCTCGTACCCGCATCCAGGGCAGCGCACCGACACGGCTAGAGCTCCTGCGCCAAGATGGCCGAACAGCCTGCCCCGATCCCATGCTCGGTGCAGATCATACGAGGCGGCGCTGTCGTTCTAGCTCCGGGCACGCAGCAAGTCCTCTAGTTCGTGACCCTCATCGGCATGACTAGGCAGAAGTAGTCCACTCCCCCATCCACGGGTTCGAATGTCACCCCCCTTTCGGGCGACTTGAATGTCATCTCCATGTCTTCCGACGGCATATGTCTAAGCAGGTCAAGAAGATACTTCGAATTGAACCCTATCTCGATGTTCTCTCCATCGTAGTCTGCGGTTATCTGGTCCCGAGCAATCCCGACATCCTGAGTCTCGCCTTCCAGGTCCACCACGCCCTTGGAAAACGACAAGTTCACCCGCCGCGCAGTCTCGCCGCTCGCCATGACCGCCACGCGCCGCACCGAAGACTCCAGAGCTGCGCAGTTCATCCTCGCCTTCTTGTCGTTGTCCGCCGGTATCACTCCCTCGTAGTCCGGATACTTTCCGGCCAGCAGCCCGGCGTAGACATCCGCCCTCTCGGACCGAAAAGCGATGTGGTTCTCGCCCTGAGCCACTTCGAGAGACTCATCCGGCTTGAACAGCTTCTGTATCTGCTCGAGTCCTTTCGGAGACATTATCCAATCCGCTTCGGGAAGGTCTCCGCCACCCTCCAGCTCAAGCGTCATCTTGGCTAGGCGGTGTCCGTCAATTCCAACCATCCTCGTCAGGCTCTTGCCCGATTCTTCGCTCGGCCCCAGGTGCCAAAGCACGCCGTTCAGTATCGGCCGACTCTGCTCTTTCGATACGGCAAAACTCGTCATCTCGGCCAGCGACTGAATGTCGCCGGCGGACATCTTCCACGACTTCTCGGCGTCCACATCCGGGAAGTCCGGGAAGTCTTCCGCCGCTTGGCCGTAAAGCTTGAAACTCCCTTGGCCACACTCGATGTTCGCAACCGCGCCGACTCCCTGCGTGTCTCCGCTGCCGCTAACGTCCGACGAGTCGAAGCTCACCGGCGCGTCATCGAGCGTCCGAGAAATGTCCAGCAACGTTCGGCCAGGAAGAGCCGCTGATCCGGGGCGAGTCACGTTCCCTTCCAAACGGAGAGAAACGAAGACCGTCAGATCCGTCGCGCACAGGCGAATTTCCTTTTCATCGGCCTTGATCAAGATGTTCGCTAGCACCGGAAGCAGATGATCCGAACGGCCCGGCAAGGCCGCTGCGATAGCTGTCAAGCCGTTACGGAGGACATCGCTGGGTATGGAAAATTTCATCGCCGCTCCACTTCGTGTTTATCGTGTGCTTTCGTCTTGCCTAATTTTCGATGCGACTATCATGCATTCATTTCGTTGTCGCGTAAACCGGCTCTCCGCACGTATCCACACGTAACGGACATGGCGCGGAATTTCGTTTTATCGACAGCCCCAGGCTGTTACTGAATATTTATGAATATCTCTCTTCGTAGTAGTAGGGGATGTCAATTGTGTCGATAACCATGCTTTACGCGCATTCCGGTGCCGCAATCCGGCTGTCGGAGCCTTGTCGAGAGATTGGGCAAATCCGGTGGAATTGCCCATCCGTCCATCCTCGCAAGATAGCCTGACCTCTCAATCTGTTGATAACCGATGCATTTTCAACATTTATTCGAGCGGTTTTCGACATCGTTCCACCAGGACGCCAACGATAGCCGTTACCTCAGAACAGCTCCTGGTGGACCTGTTTTATTCGTTTCCTCAGACTCAGGTTGGAGGTGATCTCGGCTGCAATTTTATTCACCGAGTGGATGACGGTAGAGTGATTCCTTCGAAATAGCTTGCCGATGTTGGAGTACGGCAGGTTGAGTTCCGACTTGATCAGGTACATCGCGACCTGCCTCGGGACGGTGACGGCTTGGTGGCGCCGGGCCGAGATGAGTTCGCCGGATTCCACTCCCCAGGAAGAGGCGACGCGAGAGATGATTTCCTTTGGCGAAACCTCTGGTGCCGCTGATTCCGGTTTCCTCGTCAGGGCGATTTTGGCCCGTTCCATGGTGATGTCGCACCCGTGGTTGATGGACGACCAGGCGAGGAGCCTGATGATCGCTCCCTCGAGTTGTCTCACCGATGTCTGTCTGATGCTCGCTACGTATCCGATGACGTCCTCTGGAATATCAAGGTTCTCTTCGTTCGCCTTGCGATCCAGGATGGCGCAGCGAGTCTCGTAGTCGGGGGGCTGTATGTCCGTGACGAGGCCCCACTCGAAGCGCGAAACAAGTCTGGTGCTGATGCCGGGGATGTCGTCGGGGGGGCGGTCGCTGGTGATTACGATCTGTTTGCCGAACCCTCGCAGCGTGTTGAAGGTGTGGAAGAACTCCTCCTGGGTGCCTTCCTTGTTTGCGATGAAGTGGATGTCGTCGATCAAGAGAACGTCGATCTGCCGATACTGTTCGCGGAACAGGGCGGTCTGCCCCGTCCTGATCGCGTCGATCATCTCGTTCGTGAACTGTTCCGAGGGGATGTATGCCACGCGCATCTCCGGATCGCGGGCTGCGATTGCGTTGCCGATCGCATGCAACAGGTGGGTTTTGCCCAGTCCCGTATCGCCGTGGATGAAGAGCGGGTTGTAATCGGTGGCAGGGGCGTCGGCCACCCGGTTCGAGGCCGCCGCCGCGAAGTTGTTGCCGCTGCCGATGACGAAGCGGTCGAAGGTGTACCGATCGTTGATAGTCCCCAGAGTGAAGCGCGGCTTGCCCAAGATATGGTCTTCGGAGTTGTCGATCTTGACCGTCGGAAAGTCGATGCGGTTGTCGTCCGCGTTGTACTCGAAGTGGAGTTCGAACCGCGTGCCAACTTGGCGCTCGCCGGTTTCTGCCAGAAGCTCGCCGTACTTGTCCTGGACCCACTCGGCGGCGAACCGCGAAGATGTGGCTATTACGAGCGTGTCATCTACGAGCGAGACGACTTTCGTCGGGGCAAGCCAAGTCTTGTAGCTCTCTGTGGGCAGCAACCTCTGCACGGATGCAAGAATCTTGGTCCAGGTCTCTTGTGGCGTCAGCTCCATCGCATCGCAGGTGCAGATTCAGGGTGTCGTGTCGGCAGGGAGTGATACTAGATAATCCCTCCGCCGAGTGTCAACGACAAATCCATCCGTTGGTGTCGAAAAAGACGAATTTGATCGGGCGGACGGAGCGCGAAATGTCTCCTGGACGTCTCCTGACGGAAACTTTCGCCAAGTCCGACCCGCATGTCGAGACGGGTGCGCGGTGTCGGCATGCCTGTCCGTATCGTCTGCGCGCGCTTCGCTTCGTCGGGTCATCCGGGGTCATCCGGTCATCCGGGGAGAAATTTTGACAACGGCTGCGCCCGAAGAGTATACTCATGGGCTAACCTTGATGGTAACGACAGAACTTCGGACCGCGTCCGTACAAGCCGCCGCGCAGGGACCACGAACCCAGGCGCGAGTCGGCTACCGAGCGCGCAAGCACAAGGTGAATGCGGAATGGGACTACCCGCCTTCAGCAGGCCGACCAACAAAAAGCGAATCCGGGACCACGGCTTCCGAGCTCGCATGAAGACGAAGGCTGGCCGCCAGGTATTGGCCCGCCGCCGCAAGAAGGGTCGCAGCCGTTTGACGGTTAGCGATGAATTTCACAGAAAGCGGCAGAGTCGGTAGCGAACCGCGACGCCGCGAAGTCGGGCGTCTGCCATCCGAGTCGGAGGTTGCGCTTTCCCCGAGCGGCGCGGGTTCGTTCTGGCCGCGACATACGGGATGCGATGCGAAAGGGCATCCGTCGTCCGGGTCGCTTCGTCGACATCTTCACGGTTCCCTCGTCGACCGGCTGCCCGAGAGTTGGGATCGTAACCCCGCGTTACGGCCATAGCGCGGTCGAACGTAACCAGGTGCGGCGGCGGCTCTCCGAGATCGCGAGAGTTCATTGGCTGCCCGAACTCGAGTCGCGACAGGCTAATCTGGATGTTGTGTTCAGGACGAAACGAGCAGCTTACGGCGCTTCGCACGGGCGGTTGAAGAAGTCGCTGGCCGGTCTACTGGAGGCGGTATGCGCAAAGTGACAATCGCCGCTGTGCGAGTCTACCAGGCGGCCATCTCGCCGTGGCTGCCTGGTAGCTGCCGCTACCAGCCCACATGCTCGGAGTATGCCGTCGTTTCGGTGCGCCGGTTCGGCGTCCTGAAGGGATTGTGGCTGGCGGCCGCACGGTTGCTGCGCTGCCATCCGCTGGGCTCGTACGGCTACGATCCGGTCCCCGGCAAGCCGGTGCCTGCCAGGGTCGAACGTGTCGTGTCCTCTCGGCATTCGCCGCTCGGCGAACGAACGTTGCTCGGCGAACGAAAGCGCTGACTCCTGGCTTGACCTCCTCTGGCACTTTCCACTTCGCGGGCGGCAGCGTCGATCGTTCCGGACCGCTAGTTCCGCGAGTCGGCTGATGGACAAGCGCCTGCTGCTGGCGGTAGCGCTCATGATCGGCGTAATGGTTGTCTCGACCGTCGCCTTTCCGCCGCGGCCCCGCAGTCCGGAAGCCGCCGAAGAAGCCGGTATCCCCGGAGAGCTTGGTACGCCCGCCGGCAGTCCAAGCGAGACGGAGGACGAGGAGGGTCCCGATTCCCCGGAGTCCGCCGAAGACATCCTTGGAGCGGCGCTGGCGGAGCAGGAACGACTGGCGGCTGGCCGTGATGGCGAGACGACAATCGAAGAGGCGCTGCAGGAAGCCTTGGAAGCGCCGCCGGGCGAAGAAGGGGTCGTGGTGGTCCGGTCGAATCTCTACGAATACCGTTTCAGCGCTCGTGGGGCGGCTCTCGTCGGCGCGACGATGTTGGAGTACGAGAACTTTGCAGCAGGGGTTCCGGAGGGTACGAGGGTCGACCTCCTTCGACCGGATGATGCCCTCCTGCAATACGGTCTCGAAATCCGGGACCAGAGCGTCTCGCTCGCCTCCATCGTCTTCGAGCCGTCCGCATTGCAGCTGGATGTAACCGAAGAGCCGGCTGAACTTCGCTTCGAGGCCCCCGTCGGCCAGCTGACGTTCGATGTGACCTATCGCTTCGTCCCTAGCGACTACCGGATAGAGGTCACGGGCGGGTTGAGGGGGCTGGACGAAATAGGTCATGCGGTGGCGATCGGGTTGGGCCGGGGCTTGGCGATGAACGAGGCGCTGCCAAGCGACGACCGGTCGGCCATGGCGTTGGTAACCCGCAGCCGCTCCGGAGAGATAGTGGCCGAGCGGCTGGATCGCGTGGACAACGGCGAGGTGAAAGTTGCATCCGGCGGACCCTATAGCTGGGCGGGGTCAAAGTCCAAGTACTGGCTGGCCGCGATAGTGGTCCCGCCCGCCGGTCCGGCCCTGGGCGGCGCCATCCTCGAGGGCGTTCTGGAGCCGAACGCGGCGGAGATGCGGGTTACTTTCCCGGTTGTAGCCGGGGCGGGCGGCTTCGAATTCCTTGTTTACGTCGGGCCGCAAGACTTCGCCCGCCTAAAGGACATCGGCCAAGAGCTGCACAACCTTAACCCTTCCGGTTGGAGTTGGTTGCGCTGGCTCACCCGCCCCCTGGGCAACCTCATCGTTGCGCTGATCATCTGGATGAACGAGTCGTTCTCCATGGCGTACGGCTGGATCCTGATCTTGATCGGCGTCGGCTACCGCACCCTCCTGTTGCCGCTCTACCAAATCTCGACGCGCCAGCAAATGAAGCAGATGGCGCTGACGCCGGAGGTGAACCGGATAAAAGAGCAGTACAAAGGCGAACCGCAGCGAATGCAGCAAGAGATGGGGAAGCTGTACCGGGCGCATGGAGTGAATCCGATCGGCGGCTGTCTGCCGATGCTACTGCCGTTTCCCATCCTGATCACGCTCTTCTTCGTCTTCCAGAACACGATCGAGTTCCGCGGCGTCCCATTTCTCTGGATTCCCGATCTCTCGCTGAGAGACCCCTACTTCATCATGCCGGCTCTGATGGGCGGATCCATGTTGCTGTTGAACTGGATCACGCAGCGCGGGATGCAAACGAACATGCAAATGAAGATGATTTCCTACGCGCTTCCGGCAGTGTTCACGTTCGTGTTCATCAACTTTGCGGCAGGACTTAACCTCTACTATACGGCGTTGAACTTCGCCTCGTTCCCGCAGCAGATCTACATGTCGAACAAGCGAAGGAAGGCGCAGCCGACGCGATAAGCTCGCGAGAAGCTTGCAAGGTTCGCGACAGGGTTTCGCGACGGCAAAACCCTGCGCGGCGCGAGTGTCCCCCGCTCGAAATCTCGGCTGACGAAGTGGCTCGCGAAGGTTCCTCGCGAAGCAGATCAACGCACATAGGAAATAGACGACCCGATCAGAATCTCGGGTTCGCGAAAGAACTGCTCCGTGCGAGATCGCCCCACCTGCAAGAGCATCCCGATACGCACCCTTTGGCCCAGCGCCAAACCCACTTCGCTGGCAAGAGAAGGAGCCCACCCGACCTCGGCCCAGCTGAACAAGTCGATCGATGCGTAGAGCCGGGCGCGGCCAGGAGAAGCCGACTCCCAATCCGCACCCCCGCGGAGCGACAATCGATCAAAATCGTTCGACGTTCTGACTAGAATCCCGGGGCCGCCATAGAGGACCAAGCCCGGGAAGGGCGACCCTTGCAGAAGGAGATCCAATCCCTCGCGGCTGGTGCTGACAGGTTGTGCGCCGGTGTCGAGGATGAACTCGTCCCCGAGGTGCGAGCTGACGTGATACAGCTCCGCCCTGGCCGCCAAGCCGCCGAAGAGCGCGCTGAAGAGAAGACCGACCTTGTAGTCCGTAGCTACAAGCTGCTGATCAGGCCCGGCGAGGTCGAAACGGGAAGAAACGCCGCCGTGGATCGCCCCGGCAAGCTCCAGATTGCCATCTTGGCTCCGGCTGATCCAGAACCGAAGACGGTCGCCGACAGTTGCGAGGACTATCGCCCCGCCGGCTTCGTCCCGGTCGGCACGAAGGATGGCGATCCTGTGAACCGGCTCCAGAGGCGACCCGGCGGGAGTCCGAAAGGGGTGGCCGGTATGGTCGCGCACCCGCTCGTTGCGCCGGGGAAAGCTTGGATCTCCATCGGGGCCGGAGGATTCGGCGGAGGATTCCCCGGATATCCGCTGCGCCAGGAGTAGCTGGGGAGCGCCAAGTAGCAGGGCCGCAAGAACGACCGAGCGCTTCGTCCTCTGCCTTGCCGGCGTTCTTCGACGGCCGCTTATCGGGCCATCAAGGCTCGTCCGGGTAACGCGTCCCCTCGGCCGCTCCGGGCAGGCGCCTGACGGTCGGCTCCGCCCAACCGTCGATCAGGACAGCGCTGGCGAAGGCGAGACGCTAGCCGAACCGTCCCGCTTGTACGATATCCGCCGCCCGCTCTGGCACCGCTGGCAAACCACCGTCTTGCGGCCAGTGACCCGCAAGTAGGTAAGCTCGTGCCGACACCGAGGACAAGAGTTCCCGTTCGACCGGGAGTTGATCAACCAGCCGGGATCGGAATGGGCCGCACCCCAGTGGAGCGTCGCGCGTCGCAAGACCCGCTTGAGGTACCGGTGGAGGCGACGGGTCTGCTCGCCGGAAAGGTGGCCAACCCTCAGGTCGGGCCGAACACCGGCCTGGAAGCATATCTCGTCGGCGTAATCGTTACCGATGCCGGCGATGACCTTCTGGTTCAGAAGGAAACCCTTGAGCGTCAAGCGGCTGTTCTTCGATGTGAGGTGCCTGAACCGGCTCAGGTCCAACTCGTCGCTCAGCGGGTCGATGCCGAAGTCTTCAAGCAGGCCATTGTCATCGAACTGGCTCCCCAACACGGCCCGCACAGTCGCCTCGGAATCTGACGAAGAGAAGCGGAGCTCCCGTCCAGCGGCGAACTGAAACCGGATTCGGGTTTTCTCGGTCAGCGGCGCGGTCTGCGACTCCAGCCGCAGGCGGCCGTCTCCGCCCATGTCGAACACGAGGCTGTAGTCCGAGCGAAAGCGGAGAACGACATGCCTGCCATGGCGCACCACGGAATCGACGGCGTGGTTCTCCAGGTGCTCCCGCAGGATATCGTGTTCAAGGAAAATTGCCTTTGGGTCGTCTATCTCGATGTTCGAGACGGTCTTGCCGGTCGTGTAACCGGCAATGCTCTCGATCATCCGCTCTACCTCTGGAAGCTCTATCATTTACGCAATGGCTCCGGAAGGGTTGGATGGCTCGTATGCCCATATGGCCGTATCAACCGTTACACCTGTATGTAGAAAAGGTGCCCCTTGTATGTAGAAAAGGTGCCCCTTGCTCCACGAGAGCCGTTACGGATAGGCCTGGGCACTATTGCCGCGACCCCCGAAGCGGAGCAGGCGAAGCATATGCCGAAAAATACATAACCTCATGTGCAACAACGGGATAGCTCTATCGTCCGATCCCCGGTTACGTCCTTTTCCGTGACCCTTCCGTGACTTTGCCGCGTATAGCTACGGGTCCATGCGCGACTGTCTCTCGATCGCTCTCCCGTTGCCAACTCTGGGAGCGCTCTGACGCTTGCCAACCCCTGGAGCGCTCTGACGCTTGCAAGACCCTCGCCAAGTCTCTACGGGTCTGCTAACGCAAAGGGTCGTGTTAACTTGCGAGGTAGGTTGAGCCGTCTCGATGACCCGTCGGCGAGCTTCGACGCCTCGGACGTTCGGGGTAGCGGAGACACGCAGGGAATCGGCGCGGGAGGCCTACGGATGCTTGCCGAAAGGCATTGCGGGCCACATCCACAGCCTGCCTCGTAATAGGTGTGGCGGGTCGGGCTGCCTACGAACGATTGCCGAAGTGCGCCGCTATTCGATCTTGTATCGCGGCTGCCGCGTGCGCGGGGTCGGGGTGGCCATGAATGGGGCGTCCCACGACTATGTAGTCAGCCCCCGCCTCGAAGGCCTGCTCAACGGTGACGGTACGTTTCTGGTCGTCTGTTCCGGAATCGGCGCTATCACGGATCCCTGGAACGACGATCCTGAAGGTGCCGGGGACAACCGCGCGGACTGCTCCGGCTTCCCAACCCGAAGTCACCACGCCAGCGCAGCCCATTCGCGCCGCCCGCTGCGCCCTGTCAAGCGCTACAGTCGAGATCTCGTCCGCAAAGCCCAGGTCGGTATTGTCGGACGCGATGCAGGTGAGAACCGTAACCGCCAGAATGCCTGGACCGCCCTTCGGTCCGCCCGGTCCCGTCGCTCCGCCCGTCCCCGCCTCGCACGCTGCCCGGAGGATGGCAGCGTCGCCGTGCACGGTGATAAACTCGACACCCCCGGCGCGCAGCTGCCGGACAGCGGCACCGACCGTCCGGGGAACGTCATAGAGTTTGAGGTCGGCGAAGATTTTCTTGTCTCGCGCACGCAACCAATCCACGAGTTCGAAGTAGGCGCCCGAGAGAAATAGTTGCAATCCAATCTTGAAGAAGGAGACGGTATCACCGAGCGCATCGACCAAACGGCGCGCCTCGTGGGCAGTCGGCACGTCCAGTGCCAGGATCAGGCGGTCTCTGGTGTGGATCAAGGTTCCTCTTGGGGTTCTTCGGGGGAGGTTCGCATTGTCGAGTCGAGGCCACACCTTGGAGGCCACATTTCACACGCCACATCTCATCTGTGCCGGGCTTCTCGCCCCGAGCGCTCGGAAAGCTGCCATCTCGTCACGTCTTCGAGAATAGTGCTCGTTTCCCGGACGCTCGCCGGTTTCCGGATGCCTTCGGCCCGACCAAGTAAAAGCGGAGAAACGATCGGCAAACTATCTTGTTTCCGCGTGGTATCTGGCAAGGGGTCTTGTGAAGCAGCTGTCCCGGGAAGGCGTTTTGATGGTCCGTTGATACCCGAACTGCATACACACGCATATCAGGATGCGGAGTCCGGTTATATGGCTTGTTCCTCCATGATCGCGGGTCCAGGGAGGAGGTCGGGAGGTTGACGGATGTTTCACGTGAAACACTTGCTTGGAGTTGCCGCGCCGCTGCCCGCCCACCGCGGATCAAGCGTGCCTCTCATTCCCAGTTGACGGAGCGGACGGTGTGGGACGGCGCTTGCCGGGGTAAGGAAGCCGCGAGCAGAAGGTCGAAAACCGCGGCAGCCCGTCGATGGTCTCGGACCAGCCCCGACGGCGGGACTAGGAAGCTGCCTGCGCAAGGAGGTCGAAAGGTGGACAGCCACTTGCTCGTAGGGACGCGAACACCAAGAGGAGCAGTTCACCGTAAGGCTCATGCGCCGATGTTCGCGTCGGAGCACCACTTTGTCCCACCCGGGTCGAGTGCTCGGCCTCGAGTGGTGGCCTTTTCTCGCCAGCTATCCCTGAATGATGGGAGTTATCCTCGGCACGCGGGATTGGGTTGCGACGCCCTGTCCGGTCGGTCCGCCCCGAGCAGGTAGCCGCTGGACATGGAAATTGTTTCACGTGAAACATCCGGGAGCAGGTCGAATATAAGTCACTTGGGGAGTCGACCGTTTGTTGAACCAATGGGCATTGCTAGCCCCTGAAATCGGGAACGTGGCATTTTGACGAAGAAGCGAATAGCTCTCCGGGCCTGCTTGGTCCCGTGATAACCGCTAGCCGTCGGGAGAAGGAGCGTCGCCACGGGCGATCCCGAGCCGAGCGAAAGCTTGCTCGGTACTCTGCGACATTGCAGAGTACGTCGCTTGTTTGGCGTGGTGGCAGTAGTATGGAGCCGGTGCCCCGAGGCGCCCTCCCTTTCATGGTCGTGCACTTGGTTAGAAGCCGACCGGTGCTAACCCAGGAGAGGTAAGGAACGTTTGCATTGGCCCGCGTGATAACGATTGCCAATCAGAAGGGTGGAGTCGGGAAGACCACTACCGCGGTCAACCTGGGTGCGTCTCTAGCGATCGCAGAATTGCAAACCCTTGTTATCGACTGCGACCCACAAGGAAATGCGACCTCCGGGCTCGGGCTGCGGAAGAGCGCGGATATACCGAGCGTCTACGAGTGCTTGGTAAACGGGCAGCCAATGCAGGAAGCAGTACGGAAGGAAGTGCACTTTTCCTGTCTTTCCGTGGTGTCGGCTAGCCGCGATCTCGTGGGCGCGGAAGTCGAGATGGTCCGGCATGCCGACCGTGACCGCATTCTGTGGCGCGAGATCGAGACGCTGAAGAGCGACTTCGACTACGTGCTCATAGACTCGCCGCCGTCGCTAGGACTATTGACGCTGAATGCTCTTGTGGCGGCCGACGCCGTGCTTATTCCCATCCAGTGCGAATACTATGCGCTGGAGGGGCTGAGCCAACTCCTTAACATCATCCGCATTGTGCAGCGTGGATCCAATCCGGGACTCGAGATTGAAGGTGTGCTGCTCACGATGTACGACTCGAGGCTAAATCTTGCGAAGCAGGTGGCGGCAGATGCACGCGAGTACTTTGGCCACAAGGTCTTCAAGACAAGAATCCCGCGGAATATTCGGCTTGCCGAAGCTCCAGGGTTTGGCAAGCCCATAGCTCTCTACGATGTGCTGTCCAGCGGAGCCCGGGGCTATCTCAGTCTCGCCCGCGAGTTGATTGGGCGGCACCAAGCTGCTGCTAGTGCCTAAAGACGATCGCCGGCTTGGCCGGGGCCTGCTTGCACTCCTGGGCGAACACCCGGACGGAAGTGCGAACGTAGGCGAAATGAGCGTTCCTACCGAAGCCATACGCCCAAATCCCTTTCAACCACGCGGCAACTTTACGCAGGAAAGTCTGGCTGAACTTGCAAATTCAATTCAAGAGAATGGCCTTCTACACCCGATTCTAGTGCGCAATGTCGGCTCCGCGTTTGAGATCATCGCAGGCGAGAGACGGTTTCGGGCGATTCAGAAGCTGGGCTGGAATGCGACCCCGGTACTCGTTCGGGATCTTGCCGACAACGAGATGCTGGTAATGGCGCTGGTCGAGAATCTTCAGCGCGAGGATCTGTCGGCCATGGAAGAAGCGCGAGGCTACAAGTTATTGATCGAGAAACTCGGCTTCACGCAAAAAGATGTAGCTCGCCGCGTCGGACGCAACCGATCGACGATAGCTAACTCGCTGCGACTTCTCTCGCTTCCTGACCAAGTGATCGCCCTCTTGGAAGATGGCAGTCTGTCCGCCGGCCACGGAAGGGCGATTCTGATGTTGCCGGATCAGGACGGGCGGACGAAGATCGCGATGGAAGCCGTAAAGCGAGGGTGGTCGGTAAGAGAAACGGAACGTCGCGTGCGAGCCAAGCTCCACGCGAAGCCAAAAGTTGAACCGAAACCCCACGATCCCGTCGTCAAGCGAGCGAAAGTCGGGTTAGAGCGAAGCCTGGGCACCAAGGTGAAAATTCGTGCCAAGTCGGGCGGCGCGGGCGAAGTAGTCGTTCCATTCTACAATTTCGATGATTTCTTGCGGCTTGTGACGGCAATGGGTGGCAAAGAACTGTCCGAGGATCTCCGGGAATGAACAGCTTCAAGGCGTGGACGAAGCATCTTGTCGTGGATGTCGGCGCCGGATTTGCTGCCAGGCTACCGAGAGACAGGATTATCTTGGTGGTGATGGGCATTGTTGTTAGTGGGTGTATCGGCCTCTCCTGGGTGGCGCGCAGTGCGACCACCCGGGTCAAGGAGCTAGAATTGGAGTTAGCTGTACTACGTGCGGAGCAACCTCAGCTAACGGAGCTTGCGAGTCGCCTAGCTATGGCAGAGCGCCGGTTTGCCGCGCTGCAAGCGGCGGTTACAGCCACGGGTTCGGACGCTCAGACGCCACCAACGGTATTGGGTAGCGCGGCGTCATCGGCGTTGCCCGCGAATTCGTCGTCCCTGAATCAGGATGATGCGACAGCCCTCGCTTGGCCACTGGCCCAGCGAGGGTTCTTGACCCGAAATTTCGGCTCGAGAAGCGGCGGATCACAGGAAGTTCACCTCGGCGTGGACATTGCCGTTCCTACGGGAGCCTACGTTCGAGCGATTCAGGCAGGTCGTGTCGAGGAGGCTGGCGAAGATGCTGTCTACGGACGGTTTGTGCGCATAAGACATCCTGACGGGCTAACTTCTCTATACGGCCATAACTCTTGGCTGTTTGCCGCTGTCGGCGACCGCGTGGAGCGGCTTGAAGTCATCGCTCTTTCCGGCAACACGGGGATATCTTCGGCTCCGCATCTGCATCTGCAGATTGAGCATAACGGGTTGCCGGTCGACCCGTTACCGTTGATAGCCGAGGGCAATACTGCAAGGTCTGGCACAAACGGTGCCTACTCGAGTACGGGATCGGAATAAAGGACTGAATTGACATGGCTAGAGGAGACTCCCGGCAGGCTTTACACGGTCGTACACAGAGCGATGTTGTTTCCCTGATCGCTCCCAATTGCACAATCACAGGCGACATCTACTGTGATGGGGCGGTACGTATCGACGGAACGGTTACTGGTTCGATCAAGACGACGAAGGCGGTTGTCATCAGCGCGACCGGGCGAGTCACGGGAGACATAGATACCCAAGATGCGGTGATCGGCGGTCAAATCGTAGGGACCGTGACTTGTGGCGGCAAGCTGGAGTTGCAGGAATCCTGCCAAGTCGAGGGCGACATCCACTCCAAGCGCGTAAAACTTGACGAAGGTGGTCAAGTAGACGGACGTTTCCAGATGTCGGAACCTGTCTCGCCGGCATCGGGCGCCGATCAAGGATCGTCAAAGACCGCTGGGGCGACCAAGGGCTCGGCATCCCGCGTGCAAACAGCATCCAGAACCGGCAAGATCTGACAATTTTGGTCCGCACGGGCGCCGTCCGCGCACCGGGCATGTCTACAACAACTTTCGGACCTTCAGAGCTCGCGTCTCGCTACTCGGCAGGAGCTCTGGAACCTTGCTGAACGATGTTCTTCTATTCGCGGTCGCCTTAGTTCCGTTAACGCTCGGCGCCGACTGGCTCGTCCGAGGAGCGGCCGGGCTAGCGCAACGCCTTGGCGTCAGTCCCCTCGTCATCGGACTGACTGTCGTCGCCTTTGGAACATCGCTGCCGGAGTTGGTGGTGAGCGGGAAGGCATCGCTCGCGGGCGATCCGGGTATTGCGGTCGGGAACATCATGGGGTCGACCGCGGCGAATGTAGGGTTGATCGTAGGACTCGGCGCTCTCATTCGGCCGATTGCCGTCCACCGGCGGCTGATTGTGAGGGAAACTCCCCTCATAATCATCGTGCTATCGCTCGTCGTAGGCTTTTCTCTCGACGACTCCATTGGCCGCCTGGATGGCTTGATGCTCGTGGTCGGCTGGCTTGGGTATATGCTCTTCCTGATAAAGCTGGAACGCGCGGAGTCGAGGACCGCCGCACGATCTTCAAAGGGACGCAACCAGACACCGGAGGAGGACATGCCGGTGCCGGAAGCGAAAAGGCGGCTAGCCGCCTCCGGGCAGGTTGGCGAACCGATGTCTGGCGCGGCGGAGCGCCCCTCGGCCGACAACTCGGAGAACCCTCGCCTCTGGCTATCTCTGGTCCGCGTCGGTGTTGGCCTGCCGGCTATCATGTACGGTGCGGATTGGCTACTGACGGGCGCTACGGGGATAGCCACCGCTCTCAATGTTCCGAAGACATTCATTAGTGCCACGGTCATTGCCGTCGGCACTTCCTTGCCGGAGCTTGCTTCGACTCTCGCAGCCGCCTACCGCCGCCTTAGCGATATCGCTTTGGGCAACATCATTGGCTCCAACGTATTTAACCTGGGCTTGGTCCTTGGTACGGCAGCAGGTCTTCGTCCGCTCGTCCTCGACCCCACGGTAGTTGTCGATTACATACTGCCCGCACTGGTGTTTTCCGTGCTTCTCATCCCACTGGCCGTGCGGAAAGCGAGAATAGGCCGGATTGAGGGGGCGCTGCTTCTCGTACTCTACATCGCCTACTTTATCTGGCTTGTTGGCCGGTTGCCCGACTGACGGGGTTTGGCCGGTTGCCCGACTGACGGGGTTTGGCTGGCCAGAGCCGGTCGTTGCCTCCGAACGGTGTGAGGGGAAACGCGAGAGGCAAGTCCGACGGGGCGCTTCGGACAACACGGGACGCTCGGACATCGCCGATGGGCGCGTGGACACGCTCGGGAACCCGTCACGGATGACCAACCTGTCCGAGTAGTAGACAACAGGGGTTGTAAGGCAGAAAAGTAAAGCGTATCTTGCGCCCATGGTTGCAACCGCGAAGTTGAGCAGCAAGAACCAGCTCGTTATTCCGAGTGCGGTACGTCAAGCGGTGGGTCTCAAGCCGGGGGACCGCTTGGCGGTGTTCGTGGAGGAAGGCGAGAGCATCCGCATGGTCAAGCTGTCGGCGGACTCCCATGATCAGCTACGGGGTCTGCTTAGCAACCTCGAGGATGCATCATGTTCTTGGCCAGAGATTGCAGGCGGATGACCGGCTGGAACGCGGCATCCATGGTTGAATCCGGCTAAAGGGCGTGGCGCTGGAGCACGACGGAGGGCGCGACGCGCCGGGGCAAGCGCCGTCCGGGCTGGCTCGCTTGGCGGAGGCTTCGTTAGTTCATGTCGATGCTCGAGTGTTAGCGCTCTACATGACCGGCGGCGAGCTCTCCGCGCAAACTCGATTCGTCATGGCCGGCATTCGAGCCGACGAGATACGCGCTCAGACATCCATAATCTCGTTGTACCAGATACTCTCCGAGGTCTACCGGCAGCAGACGGAACCTGCCTTCGCGCGCACCGTAGCTCGCCGGATTCAGCTGTACCCGTCCCTCAACCTGGTGCCGGTGAATGCCGAAGTGGCAATCCAGGCGGCAGAAGTTCGAGCGCAGCTAGGCGGACGTCCGGAGCGGGCGATCCAGATTGCCACCGCGCTTGTGTCTCGCGCACAGATATACTTGGCGGCCGGATGGGGGATCCGGCGGATCGCCGGTATGAACGTAGTGGACATCTCGGACCTGGATTTTACAGACGCGGCGTGATCGGGACGGTTTGTCAGTGTCTTGCGTGTAAGGGAGCGGATTTCCTGGTGGCTCGGGCTAGAACTTGCGCATAAGGGCTGACACACATGTAAAGCGCTCGGGGGCCGGGTGCCTAGAAGCTAAGAGAGAAAGCCATAATGATGTACTTTAGGATACGGCGTCCCGTCTCGTGAACTCCTGGTCCGTGAGTTCCCATTGCTCACCGCATTTTTCGACGCTGCCCTCTTTCTCCAATTTGTTGAGCAGTCCCGTCACAATGGCGTCATTTAGGCCAGCTATGCCCTTCTCCCTGAATATGCCCGATCGTCGACTAATTTCCGCCGCGCCCATGCACTCCTTCTCGCGCTTCGCTTCAAGGAGAACGTCCAGCACGGCTTCTTGTAGGTAGAACTCACCCCTGCGGGCGAGCTGCTCGGGTCGGATGCCAGTCATCGTTCCACCTCCTTTAATCGATCTTCTACCATGCGGATGTAGTCCGCCTCTATCTTGATCCCGATGCAGGAGCGCCCCGTTCGCACGGCGGCGATTGCGGTTGTGCCGCTTCCCAGGAAAGGGTTGAGCACAACCTGCCCGCGTTTGGAGAACAGATTGATCAACAAAAACGTCCCCTCTCGCGGTTTTTGCGCAAGAATGGCGGATTCGAACTGTGGGCGCAGCTTGCAGCGTCTCGCCAATTCCCGCTTCATCGTCCGCGCACACACCGTAGCACCGCCGGAATCAGCTGCACCCCTCCCTCGACTTGGTGCCGGTGAATGCCGAAGTGGCAATCCAGGCCGCAGAAGTTCGAGCACAGCTAGGCGGACACCCGGAGCGGGCGATCCAAATTGCTACCGCGCTTGTGTCTCGCGCACAGGATATACTTGGCGGCCGGATGGGGGGATCCGGCGGATCGCGGTATGCATGTAGTGGACATCTCGGATCTGGACCTTTACAGGCGCGGCCTGATGATCGGGACGGTCAGTGGCACGCGTACCTAGATCAAACGTTCTGGCGACTCTAGCCTATACGCACGTCGTCCCGTCGTCTCGTGAACTCCTGCTCCGTGAGTTCCCAGCCGCCCCTCTTATTACCGCTCTGAGGGCATCTTTGAACACTACCCTCTTTCATCAGTTTAATAAGTAAGCCCGTCGCAATAGCGTCATTCATACTCTTTGGTTCGCCCCGGTCGATGTCTCCCCCCTCCCTGAATATGCCCGATCGTCGACTAATTTCCGCCGCGCCAATGCAGTCGTTCTCGTGCTTCGCTTCAAGTAGAACGTCCAGCACGGCTTCTTGTAGGTGGAACTCACCCATGCGGGCGTGTTGCTTGGGTCGGATGCCAGTCATCATTCCATCTCCTTTAAGCGATCTTCTGCCACGCGGATGTAGTCCGCCTCTATCTCAATCCCGATGCAGGAACGCCCCGTATGCACAGCGGCGACTGCCGTTGTGCCGCTTCCCAGGAAGGGGTCGAGCACAACCTGCCCACGCGTGGAGAACAGATTAATGAGGTGTTCGCAGAGAAGGACTGGCTTAGGCGTGAGGTGTCCGTTCCGGTTTAGCGGTTTCTCAACCATCATTACCGTGCTGGGTGCGGTTCCATTGAGGGTTGCGGATGCGTCCATCAGTCCCGTTTCATAGGTGAGCCAGTTATTTACGAACGTCCCCTCTCGCGGCTTTTGCGCGAGAATCACAGCTTCGAACTGTGGGCGCAGCTGTGGCGTCTTGCGTCTTGCCAATTTCCGCTTCATCGTCCGCTTGCGGTCGTCGGGAATTTCCATTTTCTCTACGAAGTGATCCATCGAGAAAGCCTTGAACTGTGCCCGGCGCGTGAAGTGCCACGCTAGCAGGTCGCGTATCTCGAACCCAGCATCTTCGAGTCCCGCCGCCATTCGATGCGCCAGCCGGGGTTGTGAGAATACTGCGGCGAAGGCTCCCGGCTTCATGGCGGTGAGAAAGAGATCGGCACACCGTTCCATGAACGCTTGGAGCCGTCGCCCTTGTTTCGGATCAAACTTCATTCCGACGGGCAGACCGCCGACTGCGCCCGTCCCCTTGATGGAATCCGCCTTGCCCTTACGCCATTTCTCATCGAGTCCGTCAAGAAAATACGGCGGGTCGGCGATGACAAGATGAACGCTTGAAGGCTGGATCGCCTTGAGCTTCTCAAGGCAGTCGCCTTGTACCAGATTGATAAACGTTTCGTGACTAGATTCTGGGTTAGCCGCGTAACCTAGAACCTGCTCGAACGACGGTGGCCCGCTCACGCTTTCCGTGCTGACATGTGAATCGGGGATCATCACGTTCTTGCTTACCGTCAGGCGGACAGTGTTGCCTTTTTCCATCATCAGGGTGCGAAGGTTGCCCCGTTTCTTCAGGGCGATAGTCGCACTCGTTGTCTCTCCGTATCGCTCCTTACTCCCGGACGTTTGTTGGTTGTGTCCGTTCTCTTCCTTACCGGCACCGTAGGGGTCGCCCTTCTCCATCACCGCTAACGGGCTGCCCCCACTGTCCAAATCCGTCATCGCTTCGCGAATGCTACGATGGAGAGACAACGCCGTCTTTTGCGTAACGCCTATATCACGGGCGAGTTGATGAGAGCTGATGCGCTTCCTGTAGCTCGTGATAAGCCATATCGCCGAAAACCACTTTGCCAAGCTAACGCGGCTTCCCTCGAACATCGTCCCGATGCGGATGCTGAATTGTCGCTTGCAGTCACCGCACCACCAAAGTTTGCGCGTATTAACGGGGTTGATATGTCCAAAGCTTCCGCACTTCGGGCAGACGATCCCGTTTGGCCAGCGCACGGCCGCCAGATGCTCTCGGCACTTCTTCTCGGAGTCGAATGTTTGTTGCACTTCCAGCAGGTTGTCGAACTTCATCATGGCCCTCCGCGTTAGGATATACACGTAATATTAGCCATGAATGCACGTGTGTCAAGTATATCGTTTGCGCACAGGTGGGAATAACGGTACCCTCCTTGCGTCAGCGCTAATTCCTCCGCCTGACGAGTCTCACCAGCGACTTCAGCGGGTCGTAGAAGCGGTCGACGACGCGTTCCTTCAGCGGTATGATCGCGTTGTCCGTGATCGTGATGCCCTCCGGGCAAACCTCGGTGCAACACTTGGTGATGTTGCAGTAACCGATCCCCCCGGCGCCTTCGAGGAATTCGCTCCGGTCCTCGGAATCGATCGGGTTCAGACTGTAGCCGGCCGCACGCACGAGAAACGCGGGGCCGACGAACTCCTCGTGCTTGCCGTGAGATCTGAGCACGTGGCAGACATCCTGGCATAGAAAGCACTCGATGCACTTGCGCATCTCCTGTGCCCGTTCAACCTCGAACTGTCGCACCCGCCAACCGTCTTCTTCACCTCGACGACCAGGACGAGGTCGAAAACGTGGAATAGTCGCGTTGTTTCTGTAACTCTGCGATACGTCGGCGACGAGGTCCCGGATGACCGGAAAAGCCTTCATCGGGGTAACCGTTATCGTCTCATCGACCGGGTAGTCCGACAGCCGCGTCATGCAGGTCAGCTTGGGCATCCCATTGACTTCGCAGCTGCAAGACCCGCACTTGCCCGCCTTGCAGTTCCAGCGTACTGCCAGATCGGGCGCATGCGTGTTCTGAATGCGGTGGATGGCGTCCAGCACCACCATCCCCTCATCGACTTCTACGGCGTAAGACTTTACTTCGCCTTCGCTATCCGTTCCCCGGTAAACCTCGATAGTCCGCTCCGCCACTTAGCCGCTATGCCCCTTCCTCTATGAGCTGGTGCAACTCTTCCGGAATCTCCGAGACCGGCTCGACATCCGTCACCATCCGTCCATCATCCGACGCCCTGACCGTCAAGTTGACAGTCCCCAGCTCGGCGTCCGCGTCCGCGTAGTCGATGCGGGTATGCGCCCCGCGGCTCTCCCTGCGCTCAAGCGCGGAGAGGACGATGGCCTCCGATACGGTCAGCATTATCTGCAGGTCTATCCATGTGTTCCACCCGGGGTTGTACGCTCGACCCCCTTCGACGGCGCAGCGCCCGGCTTGCTTGCGTAGTTCGCCGATCTCGTCCAGCGCGCCGCGCAATCCCTCCTCGGTTCTCGCGATCCCCACCTTCTCGTGCATGACCTGTTGCAGTTCCTCCTGCACGACGAAGGGGTTTGGTCCATCTTCCTGATCGAATGGCGCGACAACTTCGCGTATCGCCAGATCGACTTCGCCATCGGAAATCCGGGCCGTCTCGCTCGCCGACGTCTCGGCCGCCTCGGTTGCCGCCGCCGCCCCTGCCCGCTGGCCGAAGACGATAAGATCCGACAGAGAGTTGCCGCCCAGACGGTTTCCTCCGTGGAGTCCCGCGGCAACCTCTCCCGCCGCGTACAGTCCGGGAACGCGGGTGGCCGCGGTCTCGGGGTGAACCTTCACTCCTCCCATGGCGTAGTGCGTGGTCGGCCCCACCTCCATGGAGCTAGCGGTGATGTCGACGCCCGCCAGCTCCTTGAACTGGTGGTACATGCTGGGGAGCTTCGCCTTGATGTATTCGGGGCTCCGCTTGGAAGCGATATCGAGAAAGGCTCCGCCGTGAGGGCTGCCGCGCCCGGCTTCCACCTCCGCTACGATAGCCTTGGCTACGACATCTCTAGTCAGAAGCTCCGGAGGGCGCCGGTTGTTCACTCTGTCGCCATCGGCCCAGCGGTCCGCCTCCTCTTCGCTCTCGGCAAAGTCTCCCTGGAACATCTCGGGCACGTACCGGAACATGAAACGTTCGCCCTTGCTGTTGAGGAGGACCCCGCCTTCGCCGCGAACCCCTTCGGTGACCAGGGTCCCGCGAACGCTTGCGGGCCACACCATCCCGGTCGGGTGGAATTGGACGAACTCCATCCCCATGAGCTCGGCCCCGGCATCGTAGGCGAGGGCTACTCCGTCGCCGGTGCACTCCCAGGAGTTGGAGGTGACCTTCCACGCCCGTCCAAGCCCTCCGGTAGCGAGAATTACGGTTCTGGCGGTAAACAGCACGAACTCGCCGGTCGTGCGCCAGTAGGCCAGCGCGCCGGCGACTCGTCCTTCGACCACCAGCAGCTTGAAGACCGTGCACTCCATGAAGACGTCGGCGCCCTCGTGGACGGCGTGGTCCTGGAGGGTGCGGATTATCTCCAGGCCGGTGCGATCCCCCACATGCGCCAGCCGCGCGTAGCTGTGGCCTCCGAAGGGTCGCTGGTTCATCTGACCGTCGGCGGTTCGGTCGAAGAGCGCGCCCCACGCCTCGAGTTCGCGCACTCGCTCGGGCGCCTCCTTTGCGAGAACGCGGGCCATCCGCCAGTCGCACAGCCCCTTCCCGCCCCGCATGGTGTCGCGAAAGTGGGCCCGCCAACCGTCTTCCGGGCGGAGGGTGCGGAGCGCCGCGGCGATGCCGCCCTCGGCCATGACCGTGTGCGCCTTGCCAAGGAGCGACTTGCAGACCACGCCCACGGAGGCCCCCGCCTCGATAGCCGCTATCGCCGCCCGGAGCCCGGCGCCCCCGGCGCCTACGACCAGCACATCGTGCTCGTAGCGTTCCGCAATCCGCACCGGTTGCACCTTGAGGATATTCCTCCTAGAAGAGCCGCGGGTCCTGCAACACGCCCATGGCCAGGAGCCGGATGTACAGGTCGGTCATGCAGACGAACGCGAGGCTCGTCCAGGCCCAGTTCATATGTTTCTTGTTAAACCAGCTTACGCCCCGCCACATCTTGTGCCGCGCTTTCCCTGCCAGCGCGCACGAGTAGCAGTCGATGTTCCCGCCGACCAGGTGCCGCAACGAGTGGCAGCCGAACCAGTATCCGGACAAGAGCACGAAGTTGATCAGAAGCATGGCCGAGCCGACCCCGGCCCCGACCCCGTCCTCGAAGGAGAAGCCGTGCACGGTGTCGTAGGCCAGAAAGAGCCAGATAACGATGGACGCGTAGAGGAAGTAGCGGTGGAGGTTCTGGAGGACCCAGGGCAGCTTCGTCTCGCCGGAGTACTTCTCTCCCCGGAATTCTCCAACCGCGCACGCTGGGGGATCGAGGAAGTAGGCGCGGTAGTATGCCTTCCGGTAGTAGTAGCATGTCCCGCGGAAGCCGAGGATGACTCCCATCATGAGGATGGCTGGCGAGAACGGCCACCACCCGAGGCCGAGCACTCGAATCTCGGCCGGACAGCTCGAAGCGATGCACGGCGAGTAGAGAGGCGAAAGGTAGGGGCTGGCGAAGTAGTTGCCGCCCTGGAGGACCGCCCATGTGGCGTAGGCGCCGAACGCGCCCAATCCCGCGGCTACGCTAAGCGGCGGGATCCACCAACGATCTCGCCGGAGCGTTCTTCCGAAGCCGCGCTCGCTGGCTGCGACCGAGCTTTCCATCTACTTAACTCGTCTCCTTACTCGTCTCCCGTCTCGCTCGGGAAAGTCTCAAGGTAGTCTCGCACCTTGTTGAGGAAGAAAGCCGCGACGGCGCCGTCGACGACGCGGTGGTCGTATGATAGACCGAAGTAGGCCATATTGCGAATGGCTATCACGTCGTTGCCGAGCTTGTCCTGAACCACCACGGGACGCTTTTCGATGACGCCGGTCCCGAGGATCGCGACCTGGGGCTGGTTGATGATCGGCGTTCCGAAGAGGTTGCCGAACACGCCGACGTTCGTGATGGTGAAGGTGCCTCCCTCGATGTCGGAGAAGTCGAGCGCCCGGTCTCGCGCCTTCTGGGCCAAGGTGTTCGCGCGCTGCGCCAAGCCGCGCAGGCTGAGTTGGTCGGCGTCCTTGATTACCGGAACTATTAGCTCCGTTCCTTCGTTCACCGCGACCGCGATGCCGATGTTCACGTCGCCGTGATACACGATCCGAGATCCGTCCACGGACGCGTTAACGACAGGGTACTCCCGCAAGGCCTCCACCACGGCCCGATAGATGAAGGGACCGTACGTCAACTTTATGCCTTCCGCGGCGAAGTCGGCCTTCAACGCGCGCCGAAGGCGTACCACCCGTTCGAAATCGACTTCGTTCACGGATGTGACGTGCGCGGAGACCCGCTTGGACATGAGCATGTGCTCCATCGTCCGCAGGCGCACCCGGCTCATCTCTTCCACGCGGTCCCTCGCCCGGACCGGGACGGGTCCGAGCCTTATGTCGAGCGTCGCGCCGTGGATGGGGACGCGCAGCATTCCCGGTTGTGCCGGCGGGCGAGCGGATGGGGGCGCCGGGGCGACTGCGGGCGCAGGCGTCGGCGCCTCGGCGGTGGCCGGTGTCGCCGTGCGGGCGGGTGCAACGGCTCCGGCCGCCGCTCCATCGCGGGTTTCGCCTGCCGTTAGGGCGCTGGCCGCCGCCGAGGCTACGCCCCGGGTCTCGATGAATGCGAGTATGTCGTCTCGGGTTACCCGCCCAGAGCTCCCCGTGCCCGCCACCTGTCCGATGTCGACGCCATGCTCGGCCGCGATCTTCCGTACGAGCGGCGTGGACCGGGCCCGCAGTCGCTCCTCTCGGGAGGCTGGCGGCGAAGCCGCGACCGCTTCCGGGAGAGCCGTGCCGGCCTGTTCCGGGGACACGACAGTCGCTCGGTCCCCGCGGTCCGCCGTGTCCGGAGCGGCGCCAGCTTCCGACTCGTCCGGCACGGCCCCGGCGCCCCCGTCTTCGGGGGGCGATCCTGCAGCGGCAGCGACGTCTGTCTCGATCTGGGCGACGACCGTATTGATCTCGACCGTTTCGCCGGCTTGCACCCGCACTTCGGCGAGGACGCCGGCCACCGGCGACGGGATGTCGGCGTCGACCTTGTCAGTCGAAATCTCGAACAGATCCTCGTCGCGATCGACACTGTCGCCAACAGCCTTGTGCCAACGGATCAACGTTCCCTCCGCAATGGATTCGCCCATCTGCGGCATCATTACTTCGACCTTAGCCATTTTTCTCCTCTAGAAGTGATCGCCCCGGTCCCGACCCAAGCGTGTCCCCGTCGCGTATTCGGCGGCTCGGAGCTTGGCGTCTGGCTGCCGTCATGCATGCCACGCCCAAGCCGTCCGAAGCCCGCCGCCCGGTTCGGCGGCCCGGAGTCGGCATGGTACCTATGGCCTTGCAGTTTGACAGCCACATGCCAGGACTTCAGTACCGCAGCTGCATGCGAGCCGTCGACACGACATCCTCGACCTGCGGCAGGTGCGCGTCCTCCAGCGTCGCTGCATAAGGCACTGGCGTGTCAAGCGCGGCGACCCGGTACACCGGTGCGTCCAGCCACTCGAAGGCCCGTTCGCCCACGACTGCCGCCACTTCGCCTCCAAATCCGCCAAAGAGCGGCGCCTCGTGGAGCACGAGCAGCCTGCCGGTCTTCTTGACGCTGCCAAGAATAGCCTCCTCATCCAGCGGAAGCAGCGTTCTCAGGTCGATGATCTCGACCTCCGCGCCGTCCTCCTCCGCCAACCGCTTCGCCGCGTCCTCGGCGGTGTATACCGTGGCGCCGTAGGTGACGATAGTCAGATCGTCCCCCCGCCGGTGCGTCCGCGCCGTGCCGATCGGCGAAACGACGTCCTCGCCCGCGGGCAGGTCATCCTTGAGTCGGCGGTAAAGACGCTTGTGTTCGAAGTAGAGGACCGGATCGGGGTCGCGGATCGCCGCTTTGAGCAGCCCCTTTGCATCTCGAACGGTGGCTGGGGCGACCATCTTGAGCCCGGGCACATTGGCGAAGTACGATTCGACATTCTGCGAATGAAACGGTCCCGCCCGCACGCCCGCGCCGCACGGCCCGCGGATCACGAGACCAGCGCCTACGCCGGTACGGTAACGAACCTTGGCGGCAAAGTTGACAATGATGTCGAAGGCCGGGGCGATGAAGTCGATGAACTGCATCTCGCAGACAGGCTTGAGTCCCATATGAGCAGCTCCGACCGCCGCTCCCACGATCGCCGATTCGCTGATCGGCGTGTCGATGACCCTGTCGTCCCCGAAGTCGGCTAACAAACCCTCCGTAATCTTGAAAGCGCCGCCGTACGAGCCGATGTCCTCGCCCAGCAGGAAGACGGAGGGGTCGGCCTCCATCTCTTCGCGTAGCGCCTGTCGAATTGCTTCCAAGTAAGTGATCACGGCGACTAAGGATAAGAAGGGCCGTCAGAGTAGGCAACTTGCCGAAACGCCGCCATCGGCGGTTGTCGCCTTACATCTTTACATATCTATCCTTACTGCTTTGCTGACAAGTAAGGACGCTTTGCGGCAGTCGGCGCAGCGGAGCCTTGCCGCGGCCCGAGACACCTTCTTGTGGCCCGAGAACCCCTCGCGCGTGCCGTCGGCGCTCCCTGGGCCGGGAGCGGGTTGCTCCTGCTTGATCGCCCGAAATTCGGTACCGTCGTCTATCCCGCCGTCAGGCCTTCTGGGCCGGGAGCGGGTTGCTCCTGGCCCGGAGATGGAAGGGCGGCGACGCGGAAGTGCAGATCGGGCGCCGCCTCCGGGCGCACAATTTGGCCTAGCTCGACTTCCCGGCGTACGTAGGCGAGCGCGACCGGGCCGAAGCGAGGAGAGAGAACGGCGGAGGTCACAACGCCCACAGGCGATCCATGCCGGCTGTGTTGTTTTCTGGGAGAATCCGACGACTTCAGCTCGGCGCGGCTGTTCGGCGCGAGGCGAAGCGCAGATCCTGACAGCTGCCCCGGGTCCTCGAGGGGGCTGGTCGGCTTCGCATCGCAGTGCAGCGCCCGAAGGCGCCTGTTCACGTGGCCACGGTAGTGAATGCGGGCCACGATCTCCTGGCCTGTGAAACACCCCTTCTCCAAACTGATGGCTCGTGCATTCTGCCCCGCCTCGGGAGCCAGCCGCTCCGGGCCTAGCTCGGAACCGAAGAGAGGCAATCCGCGTTCAACACGCAGGATATTCCAATCCTCCGGGGTTGCGATGTCCCCGCCACACTCCGTGACGCTCTCTTGAAGCTGGCGGACGAGCCGGGCTGCCGCTCCGGGCTCGAAGTAGAAGTCGAAGCCTGGCCCCTCCACTTCTTCGCGGCGCACCATCAGGCCAAGGTTGTCGCCTAGACGCGCGGCGGCCACCTCCAAAGGAGCCATCTGCGAGGCATCCGCCGGGGCTGTCTGCACGGCGTCCGCTAGAGCCATATGCACGGCGTCCCCTGGAGCTGTCTGCGCGGCGTCCGCTAGAGCCATATGCACGGTGTCGGCCCCATCGGAGGCTACCTGCATTTGAACGACTCTCTCCGCTTCGGGTCCGATCACCGTCACGACACGAATGTCGGTCAGCCGGTGGGTGGCAAAGATCGGGGGTACGTACTTCCGCAGGTGCTGGATGAGCCCGCCCAGGGCCGGGTCGGGAACATCGAGCCAGAGTGTCTGCTGCGGAGCGTCGGGAAGCTGCTGCGGAGCGTCGCCGGGAAGCCGGACATCGTCAAGTGGCAGCGCCGCCGGGGCGGGGAGCGCCCGGAGGTCGGCAACGATCCGGGCGCGGCGGTCAAGAAAGAATGTGTACGCGCCAGTCCGCGCGTCGATGACCCGGCGAACATCGTTCGACGCGAGACCGTTCACCACGCGAACGGCAGCATCGCCGGAGACGGCCACTATCCGCCGCCCAAGACCGTTGGGGAAGAGAGCGACTCGTTCCACCGCTGCCAAGTAACCGCCAGAAGAAGCGAACCGAGAAGCGGGCGAAGAAGAGAAAAGCCCCCGCGCCGAAGCCTGGGGGCTCTTCTTCCTACCCATTTCTTCCTACCCGCCGAGCAAGCGGCGGAGATGCTCTAGATTTCGTGCCGGTAGTTGCCTCGTTACCTGGGAAAGAGTAGCGCTCTACTCAACAACCAACAAAGAGCAGAGTAGGCCGATACTGAACGGCGTGCTTTGACTTGTCTGCCAGTCGAACTCCATGCTACCAGTTTAGCCTGCTGCGCATGTGCAGCAGGAGCGGCGCGAGGGCCTTCCGTTCGTTCACTCTCACCCCGCCCATTCGACGACGAAGGTCACCCTTCTGTTCTCCATGCCGGCCTCGGCATTCTGCATGCCGGTCTCTTCGCTGAGGAGCCGGGTCTCGCCCAGCCCCACAACGCTGATGTTGTCAGAGCTGAGCCCGCCGTTCTCGACGAGATAGTCGCGAACCGACATGGCACGGGCATTGGACAAGCGCATGTTGGCAGCCGCCGAACCAGCGCCGTCCGTTGACCCCTCGACCGTTACCCGAGCCCCCGGAAAGGCCATCATGGCCGCGGCGAAGGCGTCTAGAACTGGACGATCCACCGCGCGGATCTCCGAGCTGGCGAAGTCGAAGTGGACAGGCAGCGCCAGCCCCAGCATACCGTGCATGTCATCGTCCTCGACATGCCCGCCAAAGTCCCTGGCCAACGCCTGCATCCGTTCGGAAAGCTGGTCAACCGACTCCGAAAGGGAAGACACCGATGCCTCGAGCGCCCCGAGCCGCTCATCCTGCTCCGCGAGCCCATCGTGGACGGCCTCCATGGACTTGTCGAATTGATGCTTGTGCACGAGGTGAGTGCAACCGGACAACGACACCGCAAGGACAACCCCCACTCCTAGCATCATACGGCTCTTGCTTCTCATCTGGCCCCTCCTTGACTCTCGCCTTCGATGCGCGCTCCGATACCCATTCTTCTTCTGGCGACCGTTGTGCCATTATCGCCAGAAAGTCCGGTGCAACTTTCAACCACGCCTGAAAAGCTGCATGCCGCCATCAACCCTCTGTCACCTCGCCTCTTCGCTACCGCGCGACCCCCATGCCGTCAGCTAACGGATCAGGGAACGTTGAGGCGCAATCCGACCGTGAAGGGCAGCTGCATCGCCATGCCGAACCCGGATTGGTCGTTCAAAGCCATGAAGTCCGCGGAATCTTCTTCCTTGGCCATGACCATCGTCATTCCGCCGCGAAGGAATAGCGTAACGACGGGTACGCCGGTGTCGGCGTCACGGGCGAAGTTGAAACCGGCCGTGAGCCCAAGACCCGCCGCAGGGTAGCTGCGATAGAATCTCGAGGTTTTCCTCGATCCGGCAGTCGGACGATCCATGACCGTGAAAACATCCGACCGGAAGGTGCCCACGCCGGCGGTCGCATCGAACGCCAAGGTGGTGCTGCCCGTCGGATCGGTCAGATGATACTCGAGACCGCCAGTGTAGTTGTAGAGGTGGAGCATCATGTCCGTCTGCCCCTTCACGCTCATCAGAGAAGCTCCGGCTTCGCCTCTGAGTGCAAGCCGCGACGACAGGAAATACGAAAGCCCGCCACGGAACGAAGGGCCGGATCCGGCGCCGTTGCTCAGGGATCCCATAGGCATCGCTATCCCCGCTCCGGCATCGGCGGACCAGAACACCTGTGCAGAAGACTGGGCGGGTAGTATCGTAAGTACCGCCACCGCACAGAGCGCCAACTTCAGCTTCCTGTACCAAACCTTCATTTCGACCTCCTGCGTGTTATGTGGCCCGCCGTGGAATGCTTGCGCTGGCAGGCGTCGTTTGATAACGAACTCCGTATAGATGGTCCTCCGCGACGCGGCATGCGTCCCTTATATGCGCCATCTCAAGAATTGACCAAGTTAAGTACCGGTAGCTAGAACACGCAAGAGCAGAAAGGGGATAGCCGACCATCGACTGGATGACATTCGACATCGGTTTCGTGCTCGTAGTGGCGCTCGCCGCGCTGGTCTTGTTCGCGATAGACCGGCTGCGGTTGGACCAGGTCGCGTTGGCGATTCCGGTCGTCCTGCTGCTCGGCGGCATCCTCTCGCCGCGGGAGGCCGTGTCGGGCCTCTCCAGCACCGCTACGGTCACGGTTGCCGCGATGCTCATGCTCGGCCTGGGGCTCCGCAAGACCGGCATGGTGTCCGCAATCGGGACCTGGGCGCGCACTGCTCCGCTAGGGAGCGCCCGGATGCGGATGTTCGTGCTTTGTCTGGTAGTTGCGCTGCTGTCGCCATTCCTCAACAACACCGCCGTGGTGATGGTGTTCATTCCCGTATTCATCTCCCTCGCGGACCAAGCCGAGGAACCGGCTTCTCTCTACCTCATGCCGCTGTCGTTCGTCTCCATCCTCGGGGGCACGGTCACCCTGATCGGCACCTCGACCAACCTCGTCGTGCACGGCCAGGCGGAGGCCCGCGGCTACGATGAGTTGACGATGTTCTCGATCGCCCCGCTCGGGCTGATCATGCTGGGAGTCGGGCTCCTCTATCTCTTCACCATCGGCAGGGCCCAACTGCCGCGGCGGGTGCGGCCGCCCGACCTCTCGAGCAAGTACGATGTGCGGCGATTCGTGACCGAGCTGCTGGTCGCGGACGACTCTCCTGCCAACGGACGAACGCTGGCGGACTTGAAGTGGGGCGAGCGGTACGGCGTGTCGGTGCTGGGGATTGAACGGGGACCGCAGGACATCACGGCTCCGCGGGGCGAGCAGCACATCCGCCCCGGCGATGTTCTGTACGTGCAGGGCGCCGCCGACCGCCTGCTGCTCCTGGCCGAGCGCCAGCGGCTCGTCACGCCGACCGAGCGCACCCGCCGGCAAGAAAAGGGCGGCGAGACCCCCGCCCGCCTGGTCGAAGTCATTGTCGCGCCCGGATCGCACCTCGTGGGACGAACGCTGAAGGATCTGGCCTTCGCCCAGCGGCACGATTCGACTGTGCTCGCGGTCCAGCAACACGGCGCGACGGTCACCGAACGGCTGGCGGACATCCGTTTCCGCGTCGGCGACCTCATCTTGGTCCACGGGACCACCGCGGCCCTCGGACGGCTGGCCGACGACCCCAGCTTCATCCCCGTGTCGGAGGTCAAGGCCGGCGCCGCGGGACGGCCACGGGCGGCCGTGGCCGCCCTGATCATGACGGGCGTCGTCGCGATGGCCGGTTTCGGCGTGCTCGACATAATGACCTCCGCCCTTACCGGCGTGGCGCTGATGCTGTTCACGCGCTGCGTGAGGATCGAGGAGATCTACGAGGAGATGGACTGGTTGGTAGTCTTCGTGCTGGCCGGGCTGATCCCGCTGGGGGTGGCGCTGGAATCGACGGGGACGGCCGCCTTGATTGCGGGAGGGGTCGTGAAAGTCACCTCCGGCCTAGGCGAGGTGGGGTTGATCGCGGCCTTCTATCTGGTGACGGCCGTCTTGACCGCGATCGTCTCGAACGCTGCGACTGCCGTGATGTTGACTCCCGTTGCCATCCTCGCCGCCGGTGACGCGGGGGTGAATCCTTACGCCCTGCTGGTCGCGGTGATGTTCGGGGCGTCCGCCTCTTTCGTTACGCCGTTCGGATACCAGACGAATGTCATGATCTATGCTCCGGGAGGGTATCGCTTCGCGGACTTCGTGAAGGTGGGAGGGGTCCTCAACCTTCTCCTCCTCGTGTTGGCGTCCGTGCTGATTCCGGTATTCTGGCCGTCGCCGTAGGCCCAGGGGCGCGAAAACCGGCGTCTGGCGGGCGGGGGCGAGCGGGGCGAGCAGGGAAAGGCCGTCCGCTGGCCCGGTCCAGGTCATCCAGGTTAGCATCGTCATCCGGGTTGGCATCCGAGATGCAGGGTCTTTCCGGCCGCGGCTCTCCAACCGCGATTCTCCTACGCTACAGGAGTAGCTCACTAACCACAGGAGTAGCTCGCTAACGATGCTCGAACATCTCCTTGCAAAGAATGTTTGCCGCCGGCCCCCGACGGTGCGTCTAAAGGGCCGCATCCTCTTCCTCACCGAAGACCCCGAGTTGGTTCGGCGCCAGCTAGAAGGCGAGGATCTCGAGTGGGATCCCTCGATTCCGCTCCGAGACGACATATCCACCGATGAGATCACGCCGGGTTGGGTGTGCTACTACTTCGATGACACGCTCGGAGAGTACCCGTACGCCGGTCTCCTCTGCGGCGGCGAGCTTCCGGTCGGGCGTAACGATGTGAAGAACGGGGGCTTCGTCTGTTCGGTCTCGGGCAAAAGGCGGGGGAAGGGCTCCAGTCGCGAGGCGTCGCCGTACGCGGAACGCGCAGCCGGCATACGAGTCGTCATCGGCGAGAACATAGAGCGGATATACGGAGAGAACTGCGCGAATATCGGCCTCCTCGCCTCGACCGACTTCTCGCTGATCGAGAAGATCAGGCGCGGGGAGGAGATCGCGCTCGAGTCCTTCACCGGAGACGCGGGGCAGATCCAGCGCGACATCATAGAGTTCGGCGGACTGCTCGATTACGCGGTCGCGCGGCTGAAGGGTCTCGTCGCGATCCCCGAGATCGAGACCCCGCACCCCCGCCCGCAGACCGTCGCGGAGAAGATCATCGCCCGGCACTGGGTTACCGATGCGGCGTCAGGAGCCGTCGGGGTTCCTGCCGTGAAGCCGGGAGACACGGGCTTCCTGCGCACCGATCTCCGCTTCTCCCACGAGTACGTAACTCCCATGGCATCGACGTTCTGGGAGGAGTTCGCCGCGGATGCGGCGCTGGTGGAGCCCGAGTCGATCGTCTTTTTCCGCGACCACTTGGCGTTTCTCGGAGAGGTCATCTCTCCGGAGCGGAAAGCGGCCGGACTGCTCGATGCGGCTCGCGCGCTCCACGACCGCCAGCGAGACTTCGCGGCCGAGAAGGGAGTGCGGCTGCATGGAGAACTCCCCGACCGGCTCGGGAGCGAGGGCATCTGCCACATCATCGTCCAGGACCGATATGCGCTCCCGGGCCAGCTGATAATCGGAAGCGACTCGCACTCGCCGCACGCGGGGTCTCTCGGATGCGTCGCCTTCGGGGTCGGGACATCGGCGATCGTCAACGCATGGGCGACTCGCGATGTGCGGATGGAGGTGCCGGAGTCCATCCTGGTTCGCATTTCCGGAGAACTCGCGCGGCAGGTCGTCGCGAAGGATCTGATCCTGGAGCTGCTTCGCCACCCTATCGTCAAGAGCGGCGGAGCGATCGGGCGGATAATCGAATTCGCGGGGCCTGCGGTAAGCGCGATGGGGATCGATGAACGGGCGACCCTGACCAACATGGCGGCGGAAGTCGGCGGCTTCACCGGCATCATCGCCCCTGACGGGAAGACCGTGGAGTGGCTCGCCGAACGGAGGGGCATTCCCGCGGAGCAGCTTCGGACGCTGTGCGAGGGGTTGGAGAGCGATCCCGGGGCCGGGTACGCGGCCACGATCGAGCTGGATGCCGGCCGTCTCGAGCCGATGGTGGCGCTCCCCGGCGATCCCGGCAATGGGGTCCGGGTCTCGGAAGTGGAGGGGGACGCCAGGGTGGACATCGTCTTCGTCGGATCGTGCACGGGGGCCAAGCGCGCCGACTTCGACATGTACGGGGAAGTGGCGAGGGAAGCGGTCGCGGCGGGCAGGCGTGTCCCCGGATCGGTGAGGGCGTATGCCCAGTACGGCTCTGTCGATGTGGAAGCCTACTCCATCGAGCGCGGCCACGATCGGGCGCTCCGCGATGTCGGATTCGAAGTGCTCGCCCCCGGTTGCGGGGCGTGCATCAACGCCGGGCCGGGGGTGTCGGTTTCGGAGGAGGAGATAACGATCTCTTCAATTAATCGGAACTTCCCGGGCCGCAGCGGGCCGGGCCGGGTCTATCTGGCGAGCCCGCTGACGTGCATGGCGTCGGCGCTGGAAGGGAGGATCGCTTCTTATGCGCCGCCGGAGGGCGCGGCCGAGACCGGCTGAGACGAGGCGGTCCCTCAGGCCCGCTCTATCCGCACCGGGCAGACCTTGAGCTCGGCAGTGTGCGTGACCGGATCGTAGCCTCCCCCGGTGAGGTTGTTCACCGGCACGTCGCCGAAGCCGAAAGAGGCGAAGACAGTTCCGGGCGGCGAGCGGTCGTTCGCTTCGGTCTTTATCCGCACTGAACCGCGCGGGCTCGTCATCACCACCCACTCGCCGTCGCCGATGCCCCACATGGAGAGATCGCCGGGGTTCACCTCCAGGCGCTCTTCCGGCAGGAGGTAGTCGAGTCCGCCGGAGCGGCCCGTCTGCGTTCGCGTGTGGTACGCGGCCAGCCGTCGTCCGGTTGTCAGCCATACCGGGTACTCGTCGGATATCGTCTCGGCCGGATCGCGGTAGTCGATCAGCTGGAAGATGCCTCGCCCGTTCTCGAACTCGCCCCGGTGGAGCACGGGCGTCCCCGGGTGCTCTCGGTCCGGGACCGGCCAGTGGTACTCGCCGTGTTCTATTCGGTCCCAGTCGAGGCCCGCATACATGGGGGAGAGGCGGCACAGTTCGTTAAAGACTTGTTTGGCCGATTCGAACTCGAAGCCTTCATGACCCATGCGCTGGGCAATCCGGGACACGATCCACCAATCCGGCTTCGCCTCGCCAGGCGGATCCACGGCCTTCCGCAAGCGCTGCACGCGCCGCTCGGTATTTGCGCACACGCCCTCGGTCTCCGCCCACGCGGTGGCCGGAAGGACGACATCGGCGAGCTCCCCCGTCTCGGTGAGGAAGATGTCCACCACGACGAGGTGGTCGAGACTCTTCAGCGCGTGGGTGCAGTGCAGCCGGTCGGGATCGGTCACCACGGTGTTCTCGCCGTTGATGATCATGGCCCGAACGCGGTCTCCGCACATGTCGAGCGCCTGCACTTTCGTGGGCGCGATTTCAAGATCTATCTTGCGGCCATAGGCAGCCCCGAACTTGGCTGCCGCCTCGCCGTCGAGCACCGATTGAAAGCCGGGATAGTGGTTGGGGAGAGCTCCGCAATCGCCGGCGCCCTGAATGTTGTTCTGGCCGCGCATCGGGTTGATCCCGGTTCCCTCGCGGCCGAGGTTGCCGGTCATGAGGGCGAGGTTGCAAAGGCTCTGGACGTTGTCCACGCCGCAGATGTGCTCGGTGATCCCGACCGTGTAATAGATCGCTCCGCGCTCGGCGGCGCCGTACCACCTGGCCGCCTGCTCGATGTGGCTGGCGGGAACGCCGGTGATCTCTTCCGCCCACTCCGGCGGGCGCTTCGAGACATGTTCCAGGAAGTCGTCGCACTTGGCGGTGCGCTCGGCCACGAATGTCTCGTCGGCGAGGCCGTCCCGCGCTATGACGTGAGCCATCGCGAGGAGCAGCGGAACATCGGACCCCACCCGCAGGGGCAAGTAGAGGTCGGCAAGGTCGGCCAGGGGTATCCGCCGCGGATCGGCGACTATGAGCTTGGCGCCCCGGCCGACGGCCCGTTTGATGCGGGTGGCAGCCACCGGGTGACACTCGGTCATGTTGGTTCCGATGCAGAAAATTACATCGGGTTTGTCCATGTCCCGGAGAGGGTTCGACATCGCGCCCCGCCCGATCGAAGCCGCCAGACCGGCGACTGTGGGAGCGTGTCAGGCACGGCTGCAGTTGTCGATCTGGTTGGTGCCAAACCCCCCGCGGATGAAACGCTGCATCATGTACGCGGCTTCGTGGGGCGCGCGCCCCGAAGCGATGCCGTAGACCGAGTGCCTGCCGTGGTCCTTCACGGCGCGCGCAAAGCCGTCCGCGGCGCGATCCAGCGCGCTGTCCCAGTCCGTCTCGTGGAGGTTGCCGTCCTCCCCCCGCACCAGCGGATGGGCCAGCCGGTCGGGATGGCCGACGAAGTCGAACGCGAACTGTCCTTTGACGCAGAGCGCTCCCTCGTTGGCGGGTCCGTCCATCGCGGGCAGCACCCCTACGACCTTGTTGCCGCGGCTCATCACATCCACCGAACAGCCGACCCCGCAGTACGTGCAGATCGTCCTCGTCTTCTTGGTCTCGCCAGGCGCTTCGGCGTTCGCGAGCGCCTTCAGGTCTCCGAGCGCGCCCGTCGGACAAGTCTGGATGCACTGTCCGCAGAAGGTGCACGCGGAATCCTTGAGGAGGCCTCCGAACTCGGTGGTGATCCGAGTGTCGAAGCCGCGGTTCATGACCGAGATCGCGAAGTCGCCTTCCTGCTCGGCGCAGACTCGGACGCAGCGGTAGCAGGAAATGCAGTTGTCGTAGTCGCGCAGAATGAAGGGGTTGTCATCGTCCGTCCGGCTCTTCCCGGAGAGGGCGCCGGCGAAGCGTCCCGAACGAGCGTCGTAGCGGTCGAGGAGAGTCGCCATTTCCTGGGAGGCGTAGCCCGAGAGCGGATCGACATCGGCGTCGCGGTTCTCGGACGCCACCAGCTCCATCAGGACGCGGCGGTGGTTTTCCAGTCGCTCGGAGCGAGTGGCGACCTGCATGCCGGGCTCGGCCCGTGTGGTGCACGACGCTACCGGATTCCGGGCGCCCTCGACTTCCACGACGCACAGGCGGCATGCGCCGAAGGCCTCCAGGCGCGGATCGTAGCAGAGCGTGGGCACGTCGCGCCGGTGCCGTTCGGAGACTTCGTAGATGCTCTCTCCAGGACGGGCGAGGACTCTCTCCCCATCCAGGGCGATCTCGAATTCATGTCTTCCGTTGTTGCTGCTCAAGCTCGGTCTCCACCGCTGGTCCCCGGCCGCTGCGCGGGCTGCGCAGACGCAACTTTATCATGCGGGCGGGTCCACGGATACGCTTGGCTCAGGCAAATTGTTCCTGCGCTTCTTGCCGACCTTAGGTCCGCGGCAGTCTCGACGAGGACCTCGGCAGTCTCAAGGCGACACCCCCACATGGCGTTCGACGGCCTCCGGAAAGTATCGCAACAGGCTTTCCGTGATGAGGGGGGCCGCCTGGCCGAGGCCGCAGGCGCTCGTCTCTTTCATTGTCAGGCCCATGTCGCGCACCTCCTCGGTCCAGCTGTCCAGCTCGGAGGGGCCGGCGTCGCCCGCCAGGCGTTCCGTCAGCCGCTGCGTCCCGATGCGGCAGGGGAAGCACTTGCCGCAAGATTCGTCCGCGAAGAACTCCATCGCCATGCGGGCGACGTCGACCATGTCGCGGGAGTCGTCGAAGACCATGATCCCGGCGGCGCCGAGAAACGATCCCTTCTCCCTGATTGCGGGCTCGTCCAGCGAGACGTCCAGGTCGTCCCCGGCGAGGAAACCGCCGGAGAGCCCGGCCATGGTTACCGCGCGGATGGAACGCCCCCCCGGCGCCCCGCCGCAGATGTCCTCGAGCAGGGCGAGAAGAGGAAAGCCCATCGGCACCTCGTAATTCCCCGGACGCGCGATGTCTCCGGAAAGGGAGACTACCTTGGCGCCCGCGTGTCCGCCGCGCCCGAGGCTCCGGTACCATTCGGCGCCGCGGGCCATGATGTGGGGCGCCGAAGCGAGGGTTTCGACATTGTTCACGACGGTCGGGAGGTTCTCGTAGCCGCGAGTCACCGGGAAGGGCGGCCGGTTGCGTGGGAAGGGATGCCCGCCTTCGAGGCTGTTCAGGAGAGATGTTTCCTCGCCGCAGATGTATGCGCCGGCGCCGCGGCGGACATCGATTTCGAAGCGCTTGCCCGGGCCGAAGGCATCGGGCCCTACCAAGCCTTCGGCCCGGGCCTCGGCCAGCGCATCTTCGAGAATATGGAACGTCTCCGGATATTCGAAGCGCAGATAGATGAATCCGCGTTCGGCGCCGGTGGCGAAGCCGGCGGCGAGCATGCCCTCCAGGACGGCGTGCGGGTCGTGGTCCATGATCGCGCGATCCTTGAAGCAGCCGGGCTCGCCTTCGTCGGCGTTGCAGACGATGGTCTTGGGCGTGCCTTCCGCCTCCGCGACGGCCCTCCACTTTCGGCCTGTCGGGAAGCCGGCGCCGCCGCGCCCGGTCAAGCCGCTCGCGTCGATCAGGTCGAGCAATCCCTCGGGCCGACCCGCGAGGGCGTCGTCGAGACCGGAGTAGCCGCCCGTCTCCCTGTAGCCCTTCAAAGTGGCCCTGCCCGGGACGCGGATATGCGAGAAGACGCACTCTTCGATGCCGGGCGGCGGCGCCGGCGGGAGCGGCGAGGCCAGCTTGACGAGATCTCCGCCGGGAGCGCCGCAGCGCACTTCGTCCGCCGCTAGCACCGGGACCGGCTGGTCGCACCTGCCGGGACAAGGCATATGGGCGGCGCCCGGAAGTTCGTCGAGAAGGGCGGCCGCTCCCCGTAGCGCGCAAACAGGCCCGGTGCAGACGCGGGGACGGTTGCGCCCTCCCGGTTCCCGGGCAAAGTGATGATAGAAGGTCACCGTGCCGAAGAGTTCGGCGATAGGGATCCGGAGCTCCGCCGCCACGGCTCGCAGCGCTTCCTCGGAGAGGTAGCCGTCGCGCGCGTGGAAGGCATGCAACAGGGGAAGCAGCGGGGCCGCCTCGCCTCGCCACTTGGCGAACAACGCCGCGTCCGAGAGATCGTTCATCTGTCGCGGGGGGTGTGTTCGGCCATCATGACGGGCGTCCTCGCCCCCTCGTCTGCACGGTGTCCCAGTGTCGGGCGTCAGGGACGCGCCACCCTCGCCTTCGTGGTCGCGTCCGGTCGCTCGGCTTGCCGTCATTGTTGCCGATTGGCGCGCTAACTGCAAGTGTCCGGACTACGCATGGAAGACTCGATAACCGCAAGAAAGGCGGATACTTGCGGATAAAGCTGGCTGCGACTCGCGCAAGAAGGTCGCTTCCGCGAACAAAGCCGGGCAACCCCTGCCAGCACGGATGCGGGCCGGATAGCTTAGCTGTCATGGTCGCACCTCGAAGAAACACGGCGCGCGTCACCGTGGATCGCGTGGCCGCAGGGTCGCGGCGGTCGCGGCGCGATTCCGTTGCCGTCGAAGAGCCGCTGGAAGTCAGGATTTGCAACGCGAACGGCGAAGAGCACCAAGTGGCCGTAACGATGCGTACGCCGGGCGATGACTTCGAGCTCGCCGCCGGCTTTCTCCTCTCCGAGGGGATCCTCGCGCGGCGCAGCGATGTGGCCGCTCTGCGCTACTGCACCGATGTCGAACCGCAGGAATACAACATCGTGACCGTGCAGCTCAGTGGCACGGCGCACTTCGATCCCGCCCTGCTGAACCGGAACTTCTATGCGACTTCAAGTTGCGGCGTCTGCGGAAAGGCCTCGCTGGAGGCGATCGAGATCAGCGGGTGCGCGCCCCTCGCGCACGATGGGCCGACAATGGCCGCTTCGATCGTGGTGTCGCTCCCCGCAACGCTCCGTGGCCAGCAGCGCGTGTTCGGACGGACGGGCGGGCTGCACGCCGCCGGTCTCTTCGATACGAACGGAGATCTGCGGCTGCTCCGCGAAGATGTCGGCCGCCACAATGCGCTCGACAAGGTCATAGGCCAGCGTTTCCTGGATGGCGGGCTGCCGCTGGCCGACTCGGTTCTGGTGGTCAGCGGGCGAGCGTCCTTCGAGATCATGCAGAAGGCGCTCGCCGCGCGCATCCCCGTCGTTGCGGCAGTTGGCGCGCCGTCGAGCCTCGCTTTGAATGTGGCGCGGGAGTTCGGGATGACGCTAGCGGGTTTCGTGAAGCCGACGGGGTTCAACATCTATGCCGGAGGACACCGGATCGGTCCGGGATAGCCGGCTTCCCTCGACGGAATCAGGCAGGCATTCTCCGGCCGATCCGGAGCGCAAGATCCACTGCGCGCTTCGTAAGTCCAGTCAGCAGCGACCTCCGGTAGGCGTCCGCGGCCCGGCGCACGCCTTCGCTCATGGTCGGGTAGGGGTGCACCAACGAGGACAGCGCGCCGAGCTTCACGCCCGCCTTCATGGCCAACGCGACTTCGCTGATCATCGTCCCCGCGTTCGGGGCGAGGATGTGGCCGCCGAGAATCCTCCCGCCTCTCCCCGCGACGATCTTCACTCGCCCCAGAGCCGCCCGCTCGACGATGGCGCGGTCGAGGCCCGCCAAGTCGTAGACGTGCGACGAGGCCGCGGAACCGTGCCGGTCTCGAGCCTCCTCTTCGGTGAGCCCGACGCGGGCCAGTTCGGGATCGGCATAGGTGCACCAGGGGATGACGCTGTAGTCGACGGATGTCCGCAGTGGAAAGAGCGCATTCTGGACGACGGCGCGGGCCTCGTGGTCGGCGACGTGGGTGAAGAGGTAGCCGCCCGTCACGTCGCCGGCCGCGAAGATGCGCTTCCTAGACGTACGCAGCTTCGAATCGACGGCGATCCACCCCCCGGAGGTCTCGACGCCCGCCGCATCCAGTCCCAGACCTTCGGTGTTCGCCGTCCGTCCGGCTGCCACGAGGATCTCGTCGACTTCGAGTGTCTCCGCGCGCCCCTCCGACGGCCCGCCACCTTCCGTCGGACCGCTCGCTCCCTGGGGCGAGATCGTCACCCGCCGCCGCGCTCCCGCGCGCTCCACCTGGGTGACGGAGCAGCCGGTCCGGATGCGGATGCCTTCTTCCCGGAGTCTGCCCGTGAGCAGGTCGGCGAGCTCCGGCTCTTCGCGGACCAGGAGACGGTCGAGCATCTCGACGATCGTGACCTCGGCGCCAAGACGGCGAAACGCCTGTGCCAGCTCGACGCCGATCGGGCCACCGCCCACGACGGCCAGGGAACGGGGGATCGTGTCGCGATCGAACGCTTCCGCGTGCGTGAAGTAGCCGGCATCTTCCAGCCCGGGGATCGGCGGCACGGCCGCCCGGGATCCAGTGGCAATCACGAAACGGCGCGCCCGCATTCGGCGTCCGCCGGCGTCCACCTCGTGTTCGGAGACGAATCGCGCGGAAGAACCGGTGACGACATCGACGCCCATGGCGCGAAACCGGTCGGGATCGTCGTGGGGCTGAATTTGAGCGCGTGCGCGGCGCACGCTGGCCAGCACCTCCCTCGCCCGAATTTCCACGGGCTCGCCGCTCCGCAGGCCGAAGCTGGCCGCGTTGTCGAGCTTGTGGGCCAGCTTGGCCGAGCTGACCAGCGCCTTCGATGGGACGCACCCGGTCCAGAGGCAGTCTCCGCCAAGCCGGTCACGTTCGATCAGGGCCGCGCGCGCGCCCAGCCCGGCCGCGCCGGCCGCGGTAACCAGCCCGGCCGTGCCGCCGCCAATCGCGATGATGTCGAAGTTGTCTACCTTGGCCAAAGCTCGCTCCTTCCCCGTGCCGGGCCTGCCCTCCCTCGAGGACGCCGCCAGCCTGACAGCAGGGCCCGTTTGCTCGCCGCTAGCCCGGCGCTTCGCGAGCAGCGCATCATCGACGCCTATGCCGGGGGCCGCAGCGCCCGTTTGCTCGCCGCTAGCCCGGCGCTTCCCCCGCTGCCAAGCGGTAGCGCCCTCTTGCTTGCCGCCAGCCTCGAATCTCGGTTACTTTGCCACTTCAGACGAATCTCACACGTTAGGCCGTGATGCAACGCTCGCCGACTCCGGTCACGCCCACCAAGCCGCTTCAACTCTTCGCCAAATGCCGGGCGTTCACGGCGGCGGCGGATCTCCGCCAAGCGGGTCTGTACCCGTACTTTCTCCCCATCGAAGAATCGCACGACACATACGTCGTGATCAACGGCGACAAGAAGATCATGGTGGGCTCCAACAACTACATGGGGCTCACTCACGATCCCCGCGTTCTCGAAGCGGCGCGCCGTGCGCTCGACACGTTCGGCAGCGGCAACACGGGCAGCCGTTTCCTGAACGGCAACATCCAGCTTCACGACCAGCTCGAAGAGGAGCTGGCGGACTTCGTGGGGATGGAGGCCGCGCTCGTCTTCTCCACCGGCTACCAGACTAACCTTGGGACCGTCGGGGCGCTGCTGGGACGTAACGACACCGTCTACCTGGACAAACTGGATCACGCCAGCCTTCAGGACGGAGTGCGGCTAGGCCTGGGCAAGGTCCGTCGCTTCAACCACAACGACTTTGCCACCCTCCGGCGAATGCTGAGCATCGACGGGCCAGAGCGTGGCAAGCTGATAGCGGTGGACGGCGTCTACAGCATGGAGGGGGACATCGCCGACCTCCCGGCCCTGGCCGACATTGCGGAGGCGAACAGCGCCGCGCTGCTCGTCGATGACGCCCACGGGATCGGCGTACTCGGAGAGACCGGAGCAGGCACCGCCGAGCACTGGGGTCTGACGTCGAAGGTGGATCTCATCCTCGGAACTTTCTCGAAGTCCTTCGCCTCGATCGGCGGCTTCGCCGCAGGCGCATTCGAGGTCATCGACTATCTGCGAAACACCTCGCGCGCACTGATTTTCAGCGCGAGCATGCCGCCGGCGTCCGTGGCGACCGTGCTGAAAGCGCTCGAAATCATCCGCGACGAACCCGAGCGGCGCGAGCGACTCTGGAAGAACGCTCGCAAGATGATGGAGGGGTTCAGGTCGATCGGATTCGAAATCGGTCCCACGGAGACTCCCATCGTGCCCATCCTCATAGGTCCGATGGACAAAACCTTCCACTTCTGGAAAGCGCTCTTCGCGGAGGGCGTCTTTACGAATCCCGTGGTTGCTCCGGCGGTGCCCGAGGATGGGTGCCGGTTGCGCACAAGCTACATGGCCACCCACAGCGAGGAAGAGCTGGACTTCGTGCTGGACACGGTGGAGCGGGTCGCAAAGAGGCAGGGCCTAGTCTGACTCGGATGGCCCGGCCGGTCAGAATCGAACCTGTGGAGACCCGCGCCGACTTGCGCCGGTTCATCGATCTCCCCTGGTCGGTGTACGAGGGGGATGCCAACTGGGTGCCTCCCCTGAAACGAGATGTGCGGGCCGCGTTCGATCCCTCGAAACACCCGTTCCACCGCCACTCCGAAGTTCAACCGTACATCGCCTTGCGCGACGGCGAGGCGGTGGGCCGCATCTGCGCTATCGACAACCGCAACCACGAAGCCGTGTGGAAAGACGGCGCAGGCTTCTTCGGCTGGTTCGAATGCATCGATGATGCAGAGGTGGCGGAAGCGCTCCTCGAGACGGCGGCAGCGTGGCTCCGGGAGAGAGGCCGCCGTTCGATGCGGGGCCCCGCCAGCTTTTCCATCAACGACACATGCGGCGTGCTGGTCGAAGGCGACCCGGGGTTGCCGACGATAATGATGGCGCATAACCCGCCGTACTATCCGGCGCTGCTCGAGGGCGCCGGGTTGACGAAGGCCAAGGATCTGTACGCTCACCATCTCGATCTGTACGCTTACCGTCGCGCGATGGAGCAAGACCCCGAGCACCTGTACCGTCTGGCGGATCGAATCGCCCGCAAGCGCAGGGTCCGCCTCAGACAGATCAGAATGTCCAGCTTCAAGGAGGAACTCCGCCTCGTCAGACGACTCTACAACGCGGTCTGGGAGAAGAACTGGGGCTTCGTCCCGATGACGGACGCCGAGATCGCCCATCTGGCGGCGGAGTTGAAACCCATAGTCAGGCCCGAGCTGGTTCTCTTCGCCGAGAGCGAAGCGGGGGAGACGATCGGCTTCGTGCTCGCCGTGCCGGAGTTCAACCCGATCCTCCAGAAGATGAATGGCAGGCTGTCGCCGCTGGGACTTGCGAGAGCGCTGATCCAAAAGCGGCGAATCAAGGCGATGCGGGTGCTCGTACTGGGAGTGCTTGGGGAGTGGCGCGGGAAGGGGATCGATGCGGTGCTTTACGTTGGACTGATCCGGAATGGGCTGGCGCGCGGCTTCAACGAGGCGGAGCAATCCTGGGTGCTGGAGGACAACCACAAGATGAATACGGCGGTGAAGCGTCTCGGTGGCAGGGTGTACCGGAAGTATCGCATCTACGAGACCGCGCTGTAGCGTCGCCGCGCCGTTCTACTGGCTGGGGCCGCCGTCTTTCCATGTCGCGGGCGCCGATCTTTCTCACGGGCGGCACAGGTTTCCTGGGCAGCCACATTGCCGAGGCTCTGGTGGCCGGCGGGCACAGCGTCGCCGCCACCGTAAGGCTGACGAGCGACACCAAGTGGATCGATGGGCTGGATGTCGAGAGGGTTTCGCTCGATCTGAGCGATCATGTGCCCGCCGCTGCCGATGGCGCCGCAGCGAACGGCGGAGCTTCGCCGCTCGGAGGGGATGCCGGGGAGGCGCTCGCGAAGTGCGCGGCCGTCGTGCACTGTGGCGCGCTCACCAAGGCCCGCGACGAAGCGGAGTTCATGGCCGTGAACATGGCTGCCACGGAGAGACTGGCCCGCGCGGCGGCCCGCAGCGGCGTCGAGCGTTTCGTCTTCATCAGCAGTTTGGCGGCGCGCGGTCCGGATGGCCTGGGCCGTCCCTCCAGCCCCTATGGCCGGTCGAAGGCGGCGGCGGAGGCGGCCCTGGCGGCCCTGGGCGGTCCCATGGAGGTGGTCATCCTCCGGCCCGGAGGGATATACGGGCCGCGCGACTCGGCCCTTCTGCCGCTCTTCCGCCTCGCCGCGCGCGGCTGGGTGGCAAGTCCGCGCACCACCAACCCCTTGCAGCCCGTATTCGTCACGGATGTCGCCTCTGCCGTGCTGGCCGCCCTCGCGAGCGCCGCCCCGCCGCGGGAGCCGCTCTCCATAGCCGGGGAGACCACCCACGCCTGGGATGAGGTCGCGAGCGCTCTTGGCAATGCGGCGGGGCGGCCCACCCGCGCCGTCCGCATCCCATCCGCTCTCGTATTGGCGGCCGGAGCGCTCTTTCAGGCAGGCGCCCGCACGATACGGCGCAGGCCGGCGCTGGATCGAAGAGTCGCGCAGGACATGACCATGAATTCATGGACCTGCGACATTGGGCCGACGCTGCGGCTGTTGAGGCCGTGGCAGCCGATGGTCAGCCTAGACGAGGGCGTGGCCCGCACCCACCGCTGGTATCGCGAGCACGGGTGGCTGTAGTCGGCTCCGGGGGTCTCAAGCCGCTGGACCGCTTGGCGATCGGATACTTTGCCGCCACGGGCCTGCTGGCGCTCGTGTTCGGAGGGGTGGCGGGCGCTGCGGTCGGCGCGGCCCACGCGGTGGCGGTTCTCGCCATCCTGCGGCTGAAGTCGTGGCGGTACCCGCGCGCGAGCCTGTGGGAGTTCTTGCGGCTTTCCTACGCCGTTCTCGTCACGCCGGCGGCCTATGCGGAGCTGTCCATCCTCAACCGTTTCCTTACCGAACGGTTCTTCGATGCGACCGTGCAGGAGTGGGATGCCGCGCTGTTCGGACTCCAACCGAGCGTGGAGTTGAGCTCGCTCTTCCCCTCCCTCGCGCTTTCCGAGGCGCTGCACCTCGGCTACATGGCATACTACGCCATCATTCCGGGCGCTCTGCTCGGCGTGTACTGGCTGCGAGGCGCCGCCGCTCTCCACCGGACATCGTGTGCCGTGGCGGCGGTGTTCTTCGTCTCGTATCTGGGATTCGTCTTCTTCCCGGTGGCGGGGCCGAGGTACGAATTCCCGCAGATCGGGGGCGAGATCGGAAGAGGCGCGGCATATGGTCTCGTGCACACCATTCTGGAGGCCGGGTCATCGAAGGGAACCGCCTTCCCAAGCACTCACATCGGCGCCTCGCTGGTCGCGATTCTCGCCGCCGGCCGGGAGGACGCGCGACTGTTCTGGCTGCTGATCGTCCCTCAGACCGCGCTTGCCATTGGTGCGGTGTATGGCCGGTTTCATTACGCTTCGGATGCGGTAGCCGGAATCGCCGTCGCGCTGCTGATCTTCGGCGGCATGGAGATTGGCCGGTCCCGAGGAAAGGTCGGCCTTGCGGATGCCCGCCGCCCGGTCTAGCCGGGAAGCGCCGTCCGAGCAGCCCCAAGGACGCCTGTCGCCGGGCCCTGTTCAAGGACGCCCGTCGCCGGGCCCTGTGCAGCGTCGAGAGGCGAAGCGGGGGCCACGCGATGGCGCGAGCGCAGGACACGTTCCGCTCTGTTCGGCTCCGGGCAACCCGTAGGCCGGCCCACGCATCATAAGGGCGTACGGGAAGACGGCGCTGCCGGCTGAGTCAATACCTTGGGTTGCGAGGGATCGATTGGACGAGCGCACCCTGGTCGCTGCTGCCAAGGCGGGAGACCGGTCGGCGATGAGCGCGTTGTACGAGACGCACTCGCGCCGGGTCTACACCGTTGTGCGGCGACTGGCCGGCGACGACCACTTGGCGGAGGATCTTTCTCAGGAGACATGGATACGCGCGTTCGAGAAGATTCGCCTCTTCCGGGGAGAGGCGGGGTTCGGCACATGGCTGTTCCGCCTGGCTACGAATGTGGCTCTCAACCGGCTGCGCAGGTCGTCCAAACGGCAGCCGGTCGAGTCGGCGGCTCAGCTTCCCCGGGTGTCCGAGCCGCAGGATGAGGCGATAGTGACTCGCCGCGTGTTGACGGAGGCGCTGGACAGATTGCCGCCGGGATATCGCAACGTTCTCGTACTGCACGATGTGGAAGGTTGGACGCACCGGGACATAGGGGAAGCGCTCGGCTGTTCGCCGGGCACTTCGAAGTCGCAGTTGCACAAGGCGCGTGCCCGGATGCGTCAGTTGATCGCCCCAGGCTACGTGAAAGAAGAAGGATACCGGAAATGGTGAAGCATCTGACTACGGAGCGCATTTCCGCGTTGCTGGAGGAGCCGGAAGCCGCCGGCGCCGAGTGGGAGCACCTTGGCGCCTGCCCGGAGTGCGAGAAGGAGTACGAGCAGATGGGGCGTCTCCGCATGGCGCTCTCCGCGCTGCCCGACGAACAGCCGCCGCCGGGCGAGTGGGCCGCGATAGAGGCCGCGCTTGCGGCGAACGTCGCGGAACGCGGAGTTGGCGGCAAGCGCGCCGCTACCGTATTTGGCCGCCCCGCCGAGGCTTGGCCCGGCTACGCCAAGCCCGGCGGCTCGCTCGCCCGGCGGCGCGGCGGTTGGTTGCGCAAAATGGCGCCCCTGCAAGCCGCGGCGGCCGTTGTGCTGTTCTTGGGCGGTCTCGTTGCAGGTCTTCAACTCACCGGCGGGGGCGAGAGCGCCTCGTCCGGACTCCCGGAGGTCGTGGCGTCGGGCGATGACCGCATCCTGCTCGATGGCCTGGACCAGATCGAGCAGTTTCGCGCTCCGTTGCTGCAGGTCGGTCTTGGAGGCGCCGCGGCGGACCCGGGACAGGAATTGCCGACAGGGCTTTCGGTAGCCGGATCAATCGAGACCGCTCGGTCGCTGGCCCGGCTGGATGGAGCCATCCAGGCGTTGAGCGACTGGCTCGAGAGCCACCCGGACGATCCGGTGGCAAGCGTCTATCTACTGGAATTCATCGAGATGCGGCATCGGTTGACGGAGGAGCTGGATCCCTCCAGCAGGACGCGTATCTGGTGAGAACCGCCGCCGCTGCAACCATCCGGGACGCCTTGTCAGGCCGCCGCCCGGCGGCCTGGGCGACGATGCTGCCGGGTAGGGCTTTGACTGCGGTCTTGGTCGCCGCGGCCGCGCTGGCGCCCGCGCCCTGCCGGGGCCAGGAGAACGAGGAGCGCGGGTGGCTCGGGATCAGGATCAATTTGGAGGAAAGCCGCGATTGCGACTGGGAGAGCAAGGAAGGGCAGGAGCGCTGTCGCTGGGCGGTGCGTATTCATGCGGTGCAGGAGGACGGGCCGGCGGCGGCCGTCGGAATCGTCGCTGGCGACCGCATCTTGGCGATCGACGGACGCGAGATCACCTTGGCAAGCTGGCCCCGGATGCGAGCGTCGATCAGGCCGATGCTTTCGGCTGTCTTTAGCATTGCAAGAGGCGAGGACCGGTACTCGATCGGCGTGACGCCTGGTGTCCGTCCGCCGAATCCTGACCAACTTCCGTGGATCTGGTGGGATAGTCATCTCTGGGGGATGACCGGCGAACGGGCCGATCTCGTGGTGACAGCTCCCCCGAGAAACCGGGCGCCTGTAATCGGAATCACGTTGCGCCCCGACACCCTCGGGGCGGGATTCCCAGATGTCGTCACGTTCACGTTGCACTCCAACACGGCGGACAGCGTCATAGTCCGATTCACCCCTAACATCATCCCTGGCGAAATCGCGGACACTGTTGCCGATCTGAACGACTTTCTCGACGACATGATCGACTTTATGGACGACTTGGAGCAAGAGCGCGAGAGAACCTATCGCACCTTCGAGAGCGTCCGGGCAGCGTTGGATTACGTCAACGGACGGTTGTCGGCAGGAGAGGTCCGGCAGAGAGCCTCGCAGCTCGCAGAGAAGGCGATGAACCTGTCCGGCCTCGCCACGCGGTTCCGGAGGGCAGTCGCGGGAGCGGAATTCGAACCTGTGCGCGACTACTCTGGCCACGCGGGGCTACTGGTTCTCCGGGTAGCGCCGGGTACTGCGACTGCGCGTCTGGGGCTTGTGCCTGGCGATCTCCTGATTCGGGGTGGCGAACGGCCGCTGCGAGAGGTCCAGGACTTGATCGACTTGATAGAGGAAGCCGAGAAACCGCCCTTGATCACCTGGATCAGGGGTGACAGCGTGATCCGCCTGGAGTGGCATTTGCCGCCATGACCGGCGCAGTGAGCGTCGGGCGGGAAATTCGCCCTCTCGCCGGAGGCCGGCGCTAGCCGAACGCCGGACTTGTCGCGCCAAAGGGGTTTAGCGGCCAAGTGGCGGGGCGGACCATTGTCGGCGGCAGGGCGAGCTATTGTTCTACCATCGCGGCGATAATCGCTTCTTCGCACCCTCCTGGCATGGCCGTGATCGGCTGGACGCCGCCTCGCCGCCGAGCAAGTGCGTATACACTGTATACGCCAAAAGAGCCAAGGATGCGCAGAGAGAGGGCCAGCGGGGAACCGGCCCGCGGGCGTTCCCGCCACATTGTCAGTAGAAGCTCTCTGGCGTAAGCTGTCTTGCTCCCACGCCGCGAGCCTACCCAACGCTGCGGCGGCCTCTACTTGCAGGCGAGATCCAGTTGAGATCGGTGCGACTTCTGCAGCGACAACTGGAGAGGCGAGAGGCGCATCGGAACACCGCCGGGGCCAGAACGCCGGCTGCAAAACCAACCATTCGACTAAACTAGGTAGCGATGCCCAGCACAAACCACAAATCCGGCAATTCATCCGCTCCGGGCGGCAACTCCTCGGCCCCCGACGCCAACTCTTCGGCTCCGGACGGCAGCTCCTTCGATGCCGCCGGTGGCTCGCCGCCCCCCGCCGGAGGGGAAAGCATTACCATGGTCGGCGGCGAGCTGACAGTTCCGGACCGTCCGATCATCCCGTTCATCCGGGGAGATGGCGTTGGCCCGGACATCTGGCGGGCCGCCCGGCCAGTCTTCGATGCGGCGGTGGCGAAGGCCTACAGCGGCAGCAGGAAGCTAGTTTGGCACGAGGTCCTCACCGGACAGAAGGCGTTCGACCTGACAGGCGAATGGCTGCCTGCGGAGACCCTCCGCACGATCCGGCGCCACTTCGTCGCTATCAAAGGTCCCCTGACGACGCCCGTGGGCGGGGGAATCCGCTCTCTCAACGTTGCCTTGCGGCAGCAACTCGATCTCTTCGCCTGCGTTCGCCCGGTGCGCTGGTTCGACGGGGTGCCCTCGCCGGTGCGCTTCCCCGCCTTGGTGGACATGACGATCTTCCGGGAGAACACCGAAGGGATATACGCCGGAATCGAGTGGATGGCGGGAACGCCCGAAGCGCGCCGCGTACTGGAGTTCCTTCAGAAAGAGATGGGCGTAACCTCTGAAATCCGCTTCCCGGAAACGAGCTCCCTCGGAGTGAAACCCGTCTCCCGCGAGGGCTCCAAGCGCCTCGTCCACGCGGCCATACGGCATGCGGAGAAGTGGAATCGGGCCAGCGTGACCCTTGTACACAAGGGGAACATCATGAAGTATACCGAAGGAGGTTTCCGCGACTGGGGCTTCGAAGTGGCCAGGGACGATTTTGGCGCCGAAGAGTTCGGTGGCGGCCCCTGGTGCAGGACGGCGAGCGGAGTCGTCATCAAGGATGCGATCGCGGATGCGTTCCTGCAGCAGGTCCTGACCCGGCCGGAAGAGTACGATGTAATCGCCACCATGAATCTCAACGGCGACTACATCTCCGATGCGCTCGCGGCGCAGATCGGCGGAATCGGCATCGCGCCCGGGGCGAACATCAACTACGAGACGGGCCACGCCGTCTTCGAAGCCACTCACGGAACCGCGCCCAAGTACGCGGGCCAGGACAAGGTGAATCCCGGCTCCGTCATTCTCTCGGGCGGGATGATGTTGGAGTATCTGGGGTGGAACGAGGCTGCGAACCTGATCGAGGTGGCCCTGGGAGAGACCATAGCCCAGAAGCGGGTGACGTACGACTTCGAGCGCATGATGGAAGGCGCCGAGCTGCTGAAGTGCAGCGAATTCGGACAGGCGATAATCGACAACATGTAGAGGGCTGCGCGACGACAGGCTGTCCGACGAGGGACTGAGCGACTAGGGGCTGTTATTAGCGTGCGGAGAAACGAGAGCGGGAGGGACACGACGATGGCGAGGAACGAACGAATCCGCGTTTCGCGGAATAGAGCGCGGCGGCCGGCGGCTACAACCGCCTTGGCGATTGCGTCGTCTCTGTGGTTGGCCGCCGCGAGCGCGGCGCCGAGTGGCGCAAACGGGCAGCTTCCTCCGGGAGTAGCCGAGGTGGCGAGCGTCGAGGGAATCACGGAGTACGCACTCGAGAACGGGCTTCGCTTCTTGCTCTTCCCGGACGAGAGCAAGCAGAGGATCACGGTGAACATCACGTATCTCGTCGGCTCGAGGCACGAGGGATATGGCGAGACTGGAATGGCCCACCTTCTCGAGCACCTCGTCTTCAAGGGCACGCCGAACCACCCCGACATCATGGACGAACTGACGCAGCGCGGCGCCTTCCCCAACGGCACCACTTGGTTCGACCGCACCAACTACTTCGAAGTGCTGCCCGCCTCGGAGGACAACCTCGAGTGGGCTCTGGACCTCGAAGCGGATCGCATGGTGAACTCCTTCATCTCGGCCGAGGATCTCGAATCGGAGATGACGGTGGTCCGCAACGAGTGGGAAGCGGGGGAAAACAGCCCGCAAGGAGTTCTGATGAAGCGGGTGCTGGCGGCGGCGTACGACTGGCACAACTACGGGAACTCCACGATCGGCGCGCGCGCGGACCTCGAGAATGTACCGATCGATCGTCTCCAGGCGTTCTACCGGAAGTACTACCAGCCGGACAACGCGATCCTCGTCGTGGCCGGTCGTTTCGACCCGGGGCACGCGCTCGCGACGGTCGCCGAGAAGTTCGGGAGCATCCCGCGGCCCGACCGCTCCGGGGCGAATCAGCTGTTCGCGACCTACACAGCCGAGCCGGCGCAAGACGGAGAGCGCACGGTCACGCTGCGGCGCGTGGGCGATGTCCAGCTCGCGCTAGCCGCGTATCACATGCCTCCAGGGTCGCACGAGCACTTCGCGGCCGTCGACGTGCTGGCCCACATCCTCTCCACCCGGCCGGCGGGCCGTCTCTACAGCGAGCTTGTCGAGCCGGGCCTCGCCGCCGGAGCCTCGGCGTTCACGTTCCAGTTGAAGGAGCCGGGCGTTCTACTGACGACGGCGGAGGTCCGCGAGGGAGGCTCGTTGGAGCAGGCCGTCGAGACGATGGTCGGAGTCGTGGAGGGCATTGCCGACGAGCCGCCCTCCGAGGAGGAGGTCGAGCGCGCCAAGACGGAGTTTCGGTCCTCTATAGAGCTGGCGTTCAACGACCCGCAGGGGATCGCTCTTCAGCTCAGCGAGTGGGCGTCGATGGGGGACTGGCGCCTCTTCTTCCTGCATCGCGACCGGCTAGAGGAGGTGACGCCGCAAGCCGTGCAGCAGGTCGCGCAGGCGTATCTCAAGCCTTCCAACCGGACGATGGGACTCTTCTATCCGACGGACGAAACGCCGCCCCGGGCCGAGATACCGGCCGCGCCCGATGTCGGGGAGCTGGTCGCGACGTACCGGGGGCGAGAGGCTGTGGCCGCGGGCGAGGCGTTCGAGCCGACCATCGAGAATATCGAGAGCCGGACTATGCGCGCGGAGCTGCCGGTCGGGCTCAAAGTGGCGTTTCTCCCGAAGGAGAATCGCGGCGACGCCGTAACGGTGCAGTTCTCGTTCCGGCACGGGACCGAGGGCGCCCTCATGGGCGCTTCGACGGCCGCGTCGTTCGCCGGGGGCCTGTTGATGCGCGGAACGGAACGGCGGAGCCGCCAGGAGATCACCGACGAATTGCGGCGGCTCAAGGCCCAGGGTGGCGTATCCGGAGGAGCGCTCTCCGTCGGGGGGTCGTTCGCCACCGTCCGCGAAAATCTCCCGGCGGTGCTGCGGCTTGCCGCGGAAGTCCTGACGGAGCCCGCGTTCGATGAGGCGGAGTTCGAGCTGCTGCGCGAAGAGCGCTTGGCGTCGATCGAAGCTCAGATGTCCGAACCCCAGGCGCTAGCGTTGGAAGCCTTCCAGCGTTACGGGCAGGATTATGCAGCCGGCCATCCCCACTACTCGCCTACCTTCGAAGAACAAATTGCTCTCATCGAGAATGTGACGCTAGATGAAGCGAGAGAATTCTGGAGCCAGTTCTACGGAGCGCAAGGGGGCACGATGGCGGTCGTCGGGGACTTCGACCCGGACGAGATCGGAGCTTTGATCGAAGAGCTGTTTGGAGACTGGACGGCCGCGGAGCCGTACTCTCGAGTGCCGCAGAGGCTAGCCGATGTCGATGCCGCCGAGGTGGACATCGAGACGCCCGACAAGGCAAACGCGATGATGGTGGCGAGCCAGCGCCTTCGCATGCGGGACGACCACCCCGACTACCCGGCGCTTATCCTGGCGAACTACATGCTGGGAGGCGGCTTGAACTCGAGGCTGTTCGCCAGGATCCGAGGCAGAGATGGACTGTCGTACGGAGTGGGATCCAACTTTACCGCGCACAGCATAGACGATTATGCGCAGTTCATAGGCTACGCGATCTTCGCCCCGGAGAATGCGGACAAGGTTGTCGACGCCTTCAGGGAGGAGCTGGAGCTGGCCCTTGCGGAGGGCTTCACCGACGAAGAAGTGGAGGCGGCTCGCCGGGGCTTCCTGGACCAGCAGGAGAACGGGCGGGCGGAAGACGGCGCAGTCGCCTCGATGCTGTCGAACTCCCTCTTCTTGGACAGGACGCTCTCTTTCACGGCCGATCAGGAAGCGGCGATCGAGGCTGTGACGCCGGAGGAGCTGTTGGCCGCGATGCGTCGGCACATCGACCCCGCGAAGATGGCGATATTCAGGGCCGGCGACTTGGCGAACAAGCTGGTGCCGTAGAGCGCAAGCTGGCGCCGCAAGCGGCATGCGGTTCGAGCGACGGGCGGGTTTGCGGCGAGCGGGCCGCCGGCGAGGGCGGGCGGCCCGCCGCCCCATCCCGGCGTTTAGCGCAGCCTGTCTCTAGCGCATCCTAGCGGCGGCCCGCGGTCTGTTCCCTTTCCACATTCAGCTGCGCTATGTCCGCGGTCCACCGGGTGTCGCCCAGCAGGTGCTTGACGAAGTACTCCGCCCGCAGCCAGAACCAGTAGTCGCTCATGTCCCCGTACCCGTGCCGCTGGCCGGGGAATACGAAGTAGTCGAAGCGCTTTCTGGCTCTGATCAGCGCCTCGGCCATCCTGTGGGTTCCCGCGTGGTGCACATTGTTGTCGATATCGCCCGTCGTCAGTAGCAGGCGCCCCTTCAGATTGGCGGCCAGATCCGAGTTCCTCTCGATCTCGTACTCGAAAGAGACATTGCCGCTGTCGTCGACCACTTCTCGCACGCCGTGGTGTTTCTCGGACCAGTTCTGGTTGTAGACGTCGTTGTCGTGGTTGCCCGATGACGAGACGGCCACCTTGAAGAAGTCCGGATACACGAGCATCGCCGCGGTAGACATGAATCCCCCGCCGGAGTGTCCGTAGATTCCCACCCTGTCGATGTCGATGAAGCGGTGTCTGTCGGCTAGCTGCTCGATAGCCGTCTTCTTGTCGGCGAGCCCGTAGTCTCGAAGGTTCCCGTACCCGTAGTTGTGATACCATTTGGAGCGTGCCGGGTGGCCCCCGCGGTTCCCCACGGTAATCACGACGATCCCGAACTGGGCCAGAGCCGTCTCGTAGCGCGAGGTCGAGAACGACTTCGCCACGGACTCCGTCTGCGGACCCGGATATACGTACGCGACGATCGGATAGCTCTTGGTGGAATCGAAGTCGAACGGCTTGTACATGACGCCGTAAAGGTCGGTCACGCCGTCGTCGGCCTTCACGGAATAGGGCTCCGGAAAGTGGTATCCGGCCTCGTTCAGCTTGGAGAAATCCGCGTCTTCGAGCGCAAGGACTCGTCGCCCAGTCGCGCTGTACACTGCCGCGGCCGGCCTCGTGTCGACACGCGAGTAGTTATCCACGAAGAAACGGTTCGATTCGCCCATCGACGCCCGGTGGTCGAAGTCCCCGGGGTTGAGCAGGGCCAGCCCCGAGCCATCCAGATTCACGCGGTACAGGTGCCAGTAGTACGGATCCTCGCCTTCTTCCCGTCCGTTCGCCTGGAAGTAGACGACGCCCGCGTCCTCGTCGACCCCTTCGACCAGCCGGACCGACCAGGGGCCCTCCGTAAGGCGATTTCGCAGAGATCCGTCGGGCCCGTAGCGGTACAGGTGCGCCCATCCGTCCCTCTCCGACCACCATATCATATCTCCGGAGTCGAGGAGTTCCAGGCCCCGGAACTCCACATACGTGTTCAGCCGCTCTTCGACGAGCGTCCGCGACTCCCCGGTGGAAGCGTCGGCGACCATCACGTCGACCCGGTGCTGGTCGCGGCTCTGCCGCACGAAGAAGAGTTCGTCCGAGTCGGGAGACAGCCACAGTGACCGAAACGGCTCCTCGCTGTCGGGATATCTGAACTGCCTGGCGTAGGTCTGAAACAGACGGTGGTCCTTCCATTCGTCCGGCGTCGCGACCTCGACCATTTGCCGCTCTTGCAAGTCGTAGATGAGGAGTTCGGGTTGAGAGACATTCTCCTCGCCCGGCATGTCGTACTTGTAGGACTCGAGCTCGGGACGCTTGTTGCCGACCATGTGGATTACCCACAGGTCTCCCGCCTCCCGGCGGTCTCTCCGGATTAGCGAGAAGCGGCGAGAGTCGCGCGACCACGAGATGGAAACGGACTTGCGTTCGTCGGCGTTCTTCTCCCGCTCCACGTCGGTGTCTCCCCGCTCGAAGACGGCATAGCTGTAGTGCTCTTCGCCGTCTGTCGTGAGCTGGACTTCCTCCACCTCGATGTCTTCTTCCGCGTCGTCCGCTTCATCTCCGCTCTTGCCGCGCCGCGCTTCCAGGAAGAGCTGATAGTCGTCGCCGCTCATCATGTGGAGGTTGTGGTTCCGGGCGAAGATCACGGTCTGCCCGTCGGGCGATACGCTGGCCCATGAGGGGTGGTTGTCCGGCGCCTCCCAATCGTCGAGTTCGCGAAGGGTGCGAGTGTTCACATCATACTCGAAGTGGAACACCTTCTTCTTGGCTCGCTGCCGCTGCCGGTCTCCTTCTTCCTCCTCCTCGTCCATCTCTTCCTCGTCCATCTCCTCCATGTCGGATTCGGCGTCCTCTTCTTCATCCTGCGAAGATTCGACTTCGAACTGGAGGGTGTTGGCGTCAATGAACTTGATGGCCCGGATCGGAAGGTGCTGTCCGTCCCACGGGTCGCGCGTGATGCGGGTCAGCTCGGCGGCTAGCCGGTCGTTGTCGAAGATCTGACGCTTGGCGCCGGCCGCCGGATCGACGATGTAGTAGAAGGACCCCTCGGATGTCTCCCACTCGTACCAGAACTTCTCGGAATCCTCGATCCACCGCGGACGAACGGTCGTGGAGTAGATCAGATCCTGGATTTTGTACGGTGCGAAGCGAGCCGCGAGGCGGTAGTTGGCCGGGCCTTCCGCTCCGGTCCGCTCCTGAATGGCCAGCGGCGTTGCGCCCGTCGGAGACGAGAGCGGCGCGGCGCCGGCGACAGGGGTGGGGGGCGCCGCGACGATGAGAGCGGCCGCCAAGGCGCTCGCGCAGAGCGCCACTAGAGGCATTCGGCGTTCAAGATGATCCATGATCGACTTCCTGATTCCTGGTAGGCGGGGGTTCCCCGCCGGTGATGCGCCGAGAGGTTTCCCTGCGCTTCTGGTTACGGGCTGCGCTATGCGCTACGAAAGCTGTCCGACTACGTCCGGGAGCGATCAAGTGGCGTTCCTCCCGTCTGTCGGGGCTGGGCGAATGGAGGTCAGGCCCCCGCTTCCGAACCGCGTCCGAGCATGGCGGCGGTGGCCGCTCCCCCGCTTGCCAGCATCGCCGCAAATACGAACGGATCGACGAGCGTCGATAGCAAGGTGGAGATGTTCGCTCCTCCCAGGAAGGTGAATCCCTGTGCCAGCGAGACGAGGAAGCCAAGAACCGCGCCGGTCTTGGCGCCCGCCAAGGCCGTCGTTGCTCCTCTCCAGCCGAGGACGGTCGCCAACAGCCCGCCCCAGAAGACCGCTCCGAGGGCGATCCACCCTATGGCGGGCGGATCTTTGATCCCCAACTCGCCGACCGAACCGGCGTTAGCCGCGAAGAAGCCGCCGAACGCCAATCCATAGAGAATCCAACCAGCTAGGAACACGACGAGGGCTCCGACGAGCGAGGCCAACAAGCACTTCATGGACATAGGTCACCTCACGCTGCTTAAGGTTGATGTGCGGCTCTGCGAGACTGGTGGCCGTCCGCTCCGGCGACTCCCTCTCTATCCGAAACATGGTGGCGGAGTACGGTACCGACAAGACCGGGAGGGGCCGTGCGCAGCGCCGCTAGGACGCCCAAGCGGCACGCCAAGCGGGCCACTATCAAGAAGTGTGCGTCGAACGAACCTGGAATCAGAAACTGTTCAGTCGCGGGTTGACCACATTGGAGAAGATCGAACCGAATGTGTAGGAAAATCCGACCGACAGCCTGTACCGGAAACCGCTCTGCAAAATTCGCTGGCGGAGGAGCACATCCTCGGCGCTTGCGTCGCCGGCCGGCACATTCAGCTGATCTCGGATGCGCGAGTACTCTCCATTTATCCTCAGCGACAACCCGCGGAAAACTCGAAAGTCGGCCCCGGCGTGGGCGGAGAAGCGGTTCTTGGATGGATCGTGCAGGTATTGGAAGAAGGTCAGCGAGCCGTACGACTGGCCCCAAGGCTGCCGGACGCTGAGACGCGTGCTGACCCGGTGGTGCGGGAGAGTTTCCTTCTCCTGCAGGAAGACGGTCTCCTCGACATAGTCGTTGAAGCTGACCCCGACCGTGTAGAGAAAGCTGAAATGTCTTCGGGTAGATTCCGAGTAGGGAAATATGTTGAACTCTATCGCCGGTCCGAGGCGCAACCCCAAGTCTTTGTTATCGAAGCTGGAGTGCGAGAAGCTGGCTCTCGCTCCGAGCGACCAGTGCCTGGAAAGACTCCAGACGGCAAGGCCATCGGCACTGTAACTCTTGCGGATGCTTGTGACGGAGGTCGTATCGGTGGTGTCGAACACCCTCCTGTCGTACTCCCCTTCGACTTCGAACTCCAACTTCAGGGCGTCGGTGATACGGTTGGCGGTGAAATCTCCCCCTAGCTCGTATCTCTCCGTCCGCTGGTCGACGTTGAGGTTGACGTTCCCCCCGATCCTCAGGGTCCAGAAATTCCACGGATCGTCCTCGGGAGTGGCGACGGACTGTTCCCGCGATTCGGCGTCATACCGAATCTCCAGGTCCGTGGCCTGGTCGGTACGGGCGATATACCGCGCCAGCCCCAGCTCCAGTATCTGCGCCACATGGCTGAGACGCTGCTCGTCCGCGAGGTTTGCGCGCGTCACCGCTTCGAGCCGGTCGTCGATGTCGGCGAACTCCCCGCGTCCAATGAAGTCGATCATAACGCGTTGGCCGCCGCTGCCCGTGTTTGCCACCGTGAGCAGGATGTGCAGCTGGGCGTCCTCGCGATCTCGCGTATAGTTCACGTAGGAGATCTCGCGACGGTAGAAGTCGTAGTCGCAGACGGACCCGCGGTTGCGTCCGCCCTGGCAGTCGAAGAACACTCGGAGGGCGTCCGCGCTCTCCCGCGACGGGGCTTCTTCCGGCGAGTTTTCTTCCTGGGCGGCCACGTTAGGCGCCGTTACGACTCCATAGCCTAGCGCCAGGAGCGCCGCGGCCAGCATGCCCGCCACGCGGCGGGTCATGGATGTCTGCGCACGCCTGTCTGTCTGCGCGCGCCTGTCCGCCTGCGCACGCCTGTCTGTCGCATGCTCTCCATTAGAAAAACTGGTCGATGAGGACAGGATTGCCGTCCGGGTCCTCGAGGACGATATGGGCCGGTCCGGAGTCGTCGGCCTTGTCGGTTCCATGATTGATCTTCACACCTTTCTCGCGCAGGGCACGTTCGATAACTCGCACATCGGCGAAAGAGTCCATCTGCTTGCCTTCAAGGGTCAGCCCAGGATTGAAAGTGAGAATGTTCTTCTCGAACATGCCTTGAAACAGCCCGATGACAGTCTTGCCGTTCACCATTATGAGATAGTTTTTTTCGGGTTCGCCGCCGGTCTTCTCGAAGCCCAGCTTCTCGTAGAAAGCCCTCGAGACGGCAAGATCCTTTACAGCGAGGCTGATAGAGAATAACCCAAGCTCCATTGCGCTACTCCATGGGTGCGGTACGCGTCCGGCGAGATCTTCCCGGGGCCTGTCCGAGGTCCGGACTCGCAGAGAGAGACCAGCGCGAGGCTCGTCGGCGATCCGGTTGCTCGGATCCCGCTCGCGGTCCGGCTCGTTTCAGTGGCCGAATAGCCGTGCGGCTCGCCGGTTCTCTGTTCGTATGTGCGACGGCAGGCACAAAGCAACAAACAAGTGGTGCGGTCGATACGTTGCGTCCGGACCGCGGAGGTGACGCAGCGTCGGCTAGCGGGAGGCGCCGTTCCATCGGCCCGCTCGCTGGTCTGCGCGACTGAGGAAACCGGGCGGGATGGGACAACCGACGACAGATGTCGGCGTGGAACGGCTCGTGTGCGCCGGAAGCGGAGTCAGGCGGACCGGCTCGAGAGGTCGGGTGGATGCGACCATACGTTGCGTCCGGACCCCGGAGGTGGCGCAAGCGTCAGCGGACCGGGATCGAGAGGTCGGGTGGATGCGACCATGCGTCGCGTCCAGACAGCGAGGAGCCACTTGGGGATGACAGTGCTTAGACTGGCGTTGCGGTCCAGCGAGTTGAGCCGGGAGCCGTCGCGCCCGGACATTCTGGACCCGGCCGCGGCGTCTTGCGCTCGCGAGGTCATTCGGGGCTGGCCGGGTTACGAGGCGACTCCGACGGTAGCCTTGCCCGGTCTTGCCAAGGCGCTGGGGGTCGAAGCCGTCTGGGCAAAGGACGAGTCGGGGCGCTTCGGGCTTGGCTCGTTCAAGTCGCTAGGCGGGGCGTACGGGGTCTTGCGGACTCTTCAGGACGAGATAGAGCGGCGGAGCGGGGTGCGCCCCTCGGCCGCCAGTCTTCGCCGCGGGCACCCTCTTTCGGGCGAGATCACGGTAACGACGGCTTCGGCGGGCAATCACGGACGAGCGGTCGCGTGGGGATGCGCGCAGTTCGGATGCCGCTGCGTCGTCTTCCTTCCGGAGGACGCTCCCCGGGCGCGAGCGCGGGCGGTTGCGGGCCATGGGGCTCGGGTGGTCCGCTTCCCGGGGGCGTACGATGCCATGGTAGGCCATGTCGGCCGGGAGGCGGCGCGAAACGGCTGGCTCCTCGTTTCGGATACCGCGTATCCAGGGTACGAGGAGACGCCGCGCCGCATCATGGAGGGTTATACGCTCCTCGCGGCGGAGATGCTGGAGGGCTTGGCCGGGGTCGGCGCGCCACGGCTCACGCACCTGTTCGTTCAGGCGGGCGTTGGCGGCCTCGCGACAGGCGTGTGCGGCCACTTCGCGCAGTGTTGTGGCAAGGAAAGACCGAGCTTCATAGCGGTGGAGCCGTGGCGCGCCGACTGCTTCGGCAGAAGCATGCGGCTAGGCCGCATGACATCGGCCGAGCCGCCGTTCGGCACTGCCATGGGCGGTCTCGCGGCCGGCGTGCCATCGACGGTCGCCTGGGAGTTCCTGGCGCCGCTCCTCGACGCGGCGGTCGCTCTCCGGGAGGAGGCTTGGGTTGTCGGCGCGGATGCGCTCGGATCGGGCGAACTGGGCGCCCGCGTCTCGGCTGGTCCGTCCGGCGCCGCCGGAGTCGGTGCGCTCCTGGCGCTTGCCCGGCTCCCCGGGCTCGGGAAGCTTCTCGGGCTGGGACCTGCGTCACGCATCGGCGTGATCGTCACGGAGCAATCCGTACCCCTCTAGCGACGCAGTCTTTGACTACGCCCGTCGTCGGCGCGCGTCGGAGCGATCGTCACGGAGCAGGATTTCGGCTAAGCTGCCGTTAGGACCCGCTGGCCGGGGACCGATCACGTCCCGTTGGCGGAGAGGAGCGATCGAGACCCGTTCGCCGGGGAGTGGTTCAAGACCCGCCGGCCGCGGGCGTCCAAGATTGGTCTGCGGGAGTGCGTCGAGACCGGTCGGCCGGGGGAGCGTCCAGTAACCGGTCGGCCGGGTGCGGAAGAATCGCCGCCGAGACGCGCGACGTTAGAGCGAGGGAAACTTGACAGGATCAGAGATGACAGCTTTCGCCACCTACATTGACCGGGAAGTCTTGCGGTTCCAGGAAGAGCTCGAGACCGTTCTCAGAATTCCCTCCGTAAGCACGGATCCAGCCCGAAGCGGCGATATGCGCAGCTGCGCGGAGTGGGTCGCCGAACACCTCGTTGCGGCGGGGATACCGGATACGGAAGTCGTCCCGACTGCCGGCCACCCGATCGTGGTCGGCGAACGGCGCGTCTCGGACAGTGCGCCTACCGTGCTCGTTTACGGACACTACGATGTCCAGCCATCCGAGCCGGACGACCTGTGGACCGACCCGCCTTTCGAGCCGTCGGTGCGGGAAGGCCGCCTCTACGCTCGCGGCTCGGCGGACGACAAGGGGCAGGTCCACATGCACATCAAGGCGGTCGAGACGCGTCTGGCTACCGGGGCCGGCCTGCCCGTCAACCTCAAGTTCGTGATCGAGGGGGAAGAAGAGGTAGGTAGCCGCAACCTGGAGGCGTTTCTCGTGGAACACGCCGAGCGCCTGGCCTGCGATGTGGTCCTCATCAGCGACACGGCGATGTTTTCGCCTGAGCTGCCATGCATAACGACGGGTTTGCGCGGCATCGTCTACACTGAAATCAACGTCGTTGGCCCGGCGACCGACCTGCACTCGGGGAGCTACGGCGGAGCGGTCGTCAATCCGGCGAACGCGCTGGCGACGATCCTCGCCGGCCTCAAAGATGGAGATGGCCGCGTGACGGTGCCGGGTTTCTACGATGAGGTCCGGCCGGTAACCGCCCGCGAGCGGTCCGGTCTCGAACGGCTACCGGTGGACGAAGCCGCGCTGCGCCAGAGCGTGGGAGCGGTGGCGCTCGGCGGCGAGGCCGGCTTCTCGGCCCTCGAGCGGCTGTGGTACCGGCCGACGCTCGACATCAACGGACTGCTGAGCGGGTTTACTGGCGATGGCTCGAAGACCGTACTGCCTTCGAGGGCCATGGCGAAGGTCTCCATGAGACTCGTCCCCGGCCAGGAGCCATCCCTGGTGGCGGAGGCGTTCGAAGCGCGGGTCCGCGATCTCGCGCCGGAGGGCGTGACGGTCGAGGTCGAGTGCATGCACCTGGGGTCTCCGTGGGCAGCCGATACCGAACATCCTCTCTACGACGCGGCTGCAGCGGCGCTGGAGTCGGGATTCGGCACGCCGCCCGCGTTCATAAGAGAGGGCGGCTCGATCCCGATAGTGCAGTCGTTCGAGAAGACCTTCCGGTCTCCGGTGCTCCTGATCGGCTTCGCGCTCCCCGGGTGCAACGCGCACGCCCCCGACGAGTGGCTCGACCTGGAAGTCTACCGCAAAGGCATCGCGGCTCTCGCCGAGCTCTACGGGTCCCTTGGCGATCTCCTCTGTCGCGCTTCTTCTGCCTCGGCGAGCAGGCGCAGATAGCTGTCGTAGCGCCGACGCCCGATCTCGCCGGCGCGCACGGCGGACATGACGGCGCAGTCGGGTTCCGCCCGGTGGCGGCAGTTCGCGAATTTGCATCCGGCGCTGGCCGCTGCGATCTCGGAGAATCCCCGCTGCACTGCCGCCGGATCCAGGTCCCAGAGCGAGATGTATTGCAGCCCGGGGGTGTCCGCGAGGTAGCCGCCGGGCGGGTAGCGGTATAGCTCCGTCGCCACCGTCGTGTGTCGGCCGAGCGCCCGGCGCACGCCGACTCTGCCCACGCGCAAACCGAGGCCGGGAACGAGCGCGTTGATCAGGCTCGACTTGCCGACGCCGGACTGGCCGCTGAGCACGGTTACCATCCCGGTCAGCCGCTCCGCAAGCGACGCCAGACCCGCACCGCTCCTGACGCTTGTGCGAAGGGTTTCCACGCCAAGCGCGGCATAGGATTGCAGCTCGTTGGCTGTCGCGGTCTGGCCGCGCCGCGCAAGGTCCGTCTTGTTGACGACCAGCGTAGCCTGGATGTCGTTGAGCGTAGCTGCGGCGATGAGCCGGTCGGCTATCAGCAGATCGGGCTTGGGCGCGGCGACCGAGATCACGACGGCAACTAGATCGACATTCGCCACGATGACCTGCTCTTGCCGCCTCCCGGCGCGCCGGGCGAGGGCACTTCGGCGCGGCCAGACGCGGGCGATGCGCATAGCGCCGCCGCCCTCCACCTCCACGAAGTCGCCGACTGACGCCACCTGTTGGCCGGAGCGCTTCAGGCGGCCGCTAAGGGAGGCTTCGACGATGGTGTCCGTGCCGTCTACGCCGATGTGGTAGATGCCTCCGCCGCTCCGGAGAATGCGTCCGGAGAAGTTCTCCGAAGCGTCGGCCTCGCCGCGCCGAGAGCGAAGGTCCCCGGCATCTCGGGGGTCCTTGGCATCTCGGGGGTTCGCGGCATCTCGGGGGGGCACGGCGTCTCCGGGGGGCACGGCATCTCGGGGTTTCACGGAGGGGTGGGCGGCGGAGGCATCGATTGCCGACTGGCTATAGCCGTTGATGGCGGCGGCGCGTCGTCTCCCGGGTCGGCGCCTGCCCCGCGCCAGCTCGCTGCCGGCCGCGGCCAGCCATCGGCGCGGGGCTGCTGTGCGGTTCCATGCCGGCGGGACGATCGCTCATGGACACGCGCAGCCAAATCTCACGCGGGGCAGGCGCCTGTCTGCCCCCGGACCAACTCTTCCAGACAGTTCCACCCGAGCAGCGCGCACTTGATCCGGACCGGAAACTTCGAGACGCCCGCGAGCGCGCGGAGGTCTCCGAGATCGTCGTCAGCCAGCAGAGCGCTGTTGCCGTGGAGGAGGAAGGTGAACTTCTCGGAAATTTCGAGAGCCTCCTCGAGCGACTTCCCCCGAACCCGTCCGGTGAGCATCGAAGCGGACGCTTGGCTGATCGAGCAGCCCCGGCCGAGGAAGCGAGCCGCCTGAATTCGCCCATCCTCCAAACGCAGGAGAATCTCGATGACGTCTCCGCAAAGCGGATTGTTCATCGTGATCGCGTGCGTGGCGTCATCCATCTTGCCCTTGTTCCGGGGCCTCCGGTAGTGGTCGAGGATGACCTCCTGGTAGAGCGAGTCGAGAGAGGCCGGGATCCGCTGGTCGCGGGCTCCCGGAGCTGCCCGTCCGCGGGCTCCCGGAGCTGCCCGGCCGCCGGAACCCGGCGGTGGCCTGCGGTCCCCCGGCGCCCGCTTGGCCGGGCCGGCATCCGCCGGCTTCCTGGCCGATGGCCGCCGGTGACCGGGGGCGGACCGGGAGCTGTCGGCCTGGGACATGTTCTTCTCTGCCATGGACATTCAGGATATGCCGCCGAAGACCATCGCCGCCATGTCCAGACCGTCGCACAGAATGTCGATTTCGTTCGCGGAGTTGTACAGATAGAGGCTCGCCCGCGCCGTGCCGGATATTCCGAAGTGATCCATCAACGGTTGGTTGCAGTGGTGTCCCGCACGCACGGCGATGCCTCGCTGGTCGAGGATCGTCGCTATGTCGTGCGGGTGCACATCGCCGAACGTGAAGGAGAAGATCGACGTTCGGTCTTCCCGTGGCCCGTACAGGCGTAGTCCCTCGATAGCGTCTAGCCGCTCCAGCGCGTAGGCCGTGAGCCGCGCTTCGTGCGCCTCTAACGCGCCGCTCGGCATGTCCGAGAGGAAGCGGGCCGCCTCGCCGAACCCCACGGCTCCGGAGATGTTTGGCGTGCCGGCCTCGAACTTGTGAGGCGGCTTCGCCCACGAAGACCCTTCGAGCTTCACCTCGGAGATCATCTCGCCTCCGCCCTGGTACGGAGGCATCGCTTCCAGGTGTTCGCTCCTGGCCCACAGCGCGCCGGCCCCCGTGGGGCCGCACATCTTGTGGCTGCTCAAAGCGTAGAAGTCGCAGCCGATGTCGGCCACGTTCGCCAGCATGTGCGGGCTCGCCTGCGCTCCGTCGATTACGGTCAGAGCGCCAACCGACCGTGCGCGAGCCACGATCTCGCGCACCGGGTTGATGGTGCCTAGGCTGTTCGAGACGTGGGTGAAGGCCACGACCTTCGGCCGGTGCCGGAGCTGCCGGTCAAGATCGTCAAGACTGATCCTGCCATCGGGCGTGATGTCCACGAAGCGGAGCGTGCAGCCCGTGCGCTCCGCGAGCAGCTGCCAAGGCACGAGGTTGGAGTGATGCTCCATCTTGGTGAGGACGATGTCGTCCCCCTGGCGGATGAAGGCGTTCCCCCCGCTCGTCGCGACGAGGTTCAAGGCTTCGGTGGTGCCGCGCGTGAAGATGATCTCGGACGGGTTCCCGGCGCCGATGAAGTCGGCCACGGCTCCGCGCGCATCTTCGTAGGCGTCGGTCGCCTCGGTGCTGAGTTGGTGCACGCCTCGGTGGACGTTGGCGTGCTGCTCCCGCTGGTACCGTCGCACGCGGCGGAGCACCCGCAGCGGCTGGTGCGAAGAGGCGGCGTTGTCGAGGTAGACTAGGGGGTGGCCGCAGACCTCGCGCTCGAAGATGGGGAATTGCGCGCGGATAGCGTCGACATCCCACGATGGCGTCTCCGTGCGCGGCGGAGTTGCGAGGGGAGCGCTGTCGGACGACGCCCGGTTGGAGTGGACGCTGCCGGACGCGCCCGCCTCCCTGTCAGCCGAGGTCGACCTGGATGTCGTCACCGACGACCCGCACTTGGAATGTGCGAACGCCCCGCACGGCGGGGAGCGCTCTCGGCGCACCGGTCTCGATGTCGAACCGCGCTCCATGCAGCATGCAGGTGATCTCGCCGGCGACGACCTCGCCATCCGACAGCGGGTACTGCTCGTGCGAGCAGCAGTCCTCGAGCGCGTAGAGCTTGCCGCCGCTGTTGACAAGCACGATAGCCAGATCTTCGGCCGTGACGCCCGTCAGCTCGTTCTCCCTCACATCTTCAAGCCTTGCGACAGTTACGAAGCGGCTCATAACCCTATCTTCTCCTCGATCGCGGTTCTCACGCGCTCTCGCACCCCTTCGAGCGGGAGGCGCGCCAGCACTTCCTCGAAGAACCCGAACACGAGCAGCCTCTCGGCTTGGCCCCGCGTCAGGCCACGGCTCATGAGGTAGAAGATCTGCCCGTCCTCGACCTGTCCGATCGTGGCGCCGTGCGAGCAGCGCACATCATCGGCCTCTATCTCGAGATTCGGAAGGGCGGAGGCGCGAGACTGCTTGCTGAGCAGCAGATTGCGGTTGGTCTGATAGGCATCGGTGAGCTGGGCGCCCTTGTCGACCCGGATCAGCCCTCGGAACACGCTGGAGCCCTTGTCCGCCAGCGCGCCCTTGAAGAGCAGGTCGCTGTGCGCATGCGGCGCGGCGTGGTGCTGGAGCGTGTGGTGGTCGAAGTGCTGTGCAGAGTCGCCGAACCAGAGGGCCAGCATTTGGCTGTCGCTCCCCGGTCCCGCGAGCAGGCTCGTAACATCCGCCCGCGACAGCTCGCCGCCCAGCGCCACGTTGAAGGTCACCAGGCGCGAGTCGTTACGGGCTTCGACATGTTGCGTCGAGAAGTGCCTGACCCCTGGGCCGAAGCGTTGCAGCGAGACGTATTCGACGACCGAGCCTGCGTCGCCCGTCACGGAGGCTCCGTGCAGCGACACGCTATCCAGGCGAGGCGCCGCGCCGTTCCGGGAGTTGCGGCCGCCCCCGGCATCGCCCTCTCCCGCCGCGCCTCCGGTCAGGAACTCGTCCACGACTGCGGCTCTGGCTCCCTCTTCGGCGTGGACGAACGAGTGAGACGAAGAGAGCGTGCCGCTGCGCTCCAAGATGTGGAAGGCGTGGACGGGCGCTCCCAGCTTCACGCCGCGCGGGACGTGGAGGAAGAACCCGCCTCCCAGCAGCGCGATGTGCAGCGACCACAACTTCTCCTCCGCGGGAGCGGGATCGGCCTCGAACAGCGCGTGGCGCAGGAGGTCCGGGTGACTCTCCGCCGCTTGCCGAATCGAGCAGAGCACGATCCCTTCGCTGGCGGCCTCGGGCTCGAGCCGGATGTGCGAGACCTGCCCGTCCCGAAGCACCACGACGCCCGACCGGTCGCCCGAGCGCGCCAACACCCCGCGCGCTTCTTCGGGCAGCGACCCGTCTCCGTCCGCGGCGGCGGCGCGCGCGGCTCCGTGAAGCACGGGAGTTAGCGCGCCGAAGTCCACTGCCGACAGATCGGTGTAGCGCCACGCCTCGGACTTCTTCGTCGGCCACGGCAAGGCCGAGAAGCGCTTCCACGCAGCCGCGCGCGCGCGGGCTACCTCGGGGGGGTCATCGACGCCCGGGACGAGCGGCGAGAAGTCGGACGATGCCAGGGCGCCCGACACCGGCGCCGGCGCAGAGTTGGCGCGACGGCTCGTCATGGCGCCACCGCTTCGAAGGCTCCGCGCTCTACAGGCCGCCTAGCCGACGGACCCCTCCATCTCCAGCTCGATCAGCCTGTTCAGCTCGATCGCGTACTCGAGCGGCAGCTCCTTGGCTACCGGCTCGATGAAGCCGCGCACGATCATCGCCATGGCTTCCGCTTCGTCCATCCCCCGGCTCATCAGGTAGAACAGCTGCTCATCCCCCACCTTCGAGACAGTGGCTTCATGGCCGATCGAAGCCGTGTTCTCGTCAATTTCGATATATGGATAGGTATCGGTGCGCGACGTCTCATCCAGCAGGAGCGCATCGCACTCCACGTTCGACCTAGCGTTCAACGCGCCGTCGTAGACTTTGCACAGTCCGCGGTACGACGCTCGCCCGAAGCCCTTGGAGATCGACTTCGAGGTGATCTGCGAAGTGGTGTCGGGGGCCGCGTGAACCACCTTCCCCCCCGTGTCCTGGTGCTGGCCGTCGCCGGCGTACGCGATCGACAGTATCTCTCCGTGCGCCCGGTCGCCGACCAGATAGCAGGACGGGTACTTCATCGTCAGCTTCGATCCCAGATTGCCGTCGAGCCACTCCATCTTCCCGTCCTCGTGCACCTGCGCCCGCTGGGTGACGAGGTTGTACATGTTGTTCGACCAGTTCTGGATGGTCGTGTAGCGGAACCGCGCCCCTCGCTTCACGATGATCTCTATCACGCCCGAGTGGAACGATTCGGTCGAATACACCGGCGCGGTGCAGCCCTCTATGTAGTGGGCCTCCGCGCCCTCGTCGCAGATGATCAGGGTGCGTTCGAATTGTCCCATCCGCTCCGCGTTGACCCTGAAGTACGCCTGAAGCGGGATCTCGACGGTTACTCCCTTCGGGATGTAGACGAAGGATCCCCCCGACCATACCGCCGAGTTGAGCGCCGCGAACTTGTTGTCGGCGGCAGGAATGATCGTTGCGAAGTACTGTCTGAAGAGATCCGGGTGCTTCTCCAGGCCATCCTCGATCGATTCGAAGATCACCCCCTGCTCTTCCCACTGCTCCTTGAGGGAGTGATACACCATCTCCGACTCGTACTGCGCCCCGACGCCCGCCAGAGCCTTGCGCTCCGCCTCCGGAATCCCGAGCCGCTCGAACGTGTCTTTGATCTCTTGCGGAACATCGTCCCAAGACCGCTCCATCTGCTCCTGCGGCTTGAGGTAGAAGTAGATCTGGTCGAGCGTCGCCTCTAGCGTGGAGAGATCGCCTCCCCAATCCGGCATCGGCTTGGACTCGTAGATGTCGAGCGCCTTGAGGCGGAAGTCGAGCATCCACCGGGGCTCTTCCTTGTGGGTCGAGATCTGCCGGACGATGTCTCGGGAGAGCCCGGGCACCGCTTTGAAGACCGGCTTGTCCTCGGTGATGAAGCCGTACTTGTACTCGTCGAGGCCGAGTTCGCTGATCGTCTCGTTCTGAGGCATATCGGTTTTCTCTTTCCTTACTCGCTTTGCGCGGAGCCGGCCGGCGAGGCTGAAGCCGGCGAGGGGGGCGACTGCAGCCAGTGATAGCCCTCGGCCTCCAACTTGTCGGCCAGATCGGCCCCTCCGCTCTCCGCTATGCGCCCTCCCACCATCACATGAACGCGGTCCGGCTCGATATAGTTGAGAATCCGCTTGTAGTGGGTGATGAGGAGGACTCCGAGCGACTCGTCGGCTCCGGAGAGGCTGTTGACCCCATTGGCCACGATCTTGAGCGCGTCGATGTCGAGGCCGCTGTCCGTTTCGTCCAGGACTGCCAGCGTCGGCTCCAGGACCGCCATCTGCAGTATCTCGTTACGCTTCTTCTCGCCCCCGGAGAAACCGTCGTTCACGTACCGGCCCGCGAAGGTCTCATCCATCTCGAGCATGGCCATCTTCTCGGCCAGCTTCCGCTGAAACCCGAACACGTCCATCTCCTCGCCCTCGGCCAAGCGCGAGTTGGCCGCGGTTCGGAGGAAGTTGGCGATAGAGACTCCGGGAATCTCGGCGGGATACTGGAAGGCGAGGAATATCCCCTCGCGGCTCCGCTCGTCAGGTTCGAGGTCGAGAATGTCCTGGCCTTCGAAGATGATCTCGCCCGCGGTCACCTCGTAGGCGGGGTGCCCCGCGACGACCTTGGCCAGCGTGCTTTTTCCGGATCCGTTGGGCCCCATGAGCGCGTGCACGTGTCCGTGGCGGACATCCAGGTCGACGCCCCGCAGAATCTCGGATTCCTCGCCCTCGACTCTCGCTCGGAGCCCGCGTATCGACAAGAGTGGTTCGGACATGCAACTCCTCTATTAGTAGCGAAAAGCCGACCCCGGCAGGGGGTCAGCCTGGATCGAAACGGTACGCCGATCTGTTTCCGGAACGCTCCGACACTCTACGTGCGGGATACCCGAGATGCGCGGGGTCTGGCCGTGACTTGCACGTAGCCGACGCATCGCTTGTACGTAACCTGCGCGAAATTGTTCGCCGCGATCCGAAACTGACCTGCAATATACGGGGGGGGTTGGCAACATATCAAGCTTGATTGAGAACGGTTCTCAACCAGGCCGGTCTCGGGCGGCTCCTTGTCCGGGTGCGCTCGGCGCTTCCGAACGGTAAGAGCGGGGTCGCGGCGCCCCTCCGTTAGCGACCGCCACAGCCCGCGCCAGACCATAGCCAGATGCCGGCCGCTCTCCATGATCGTCACCCGGAACCGTTAGCGACCGCCACAGCCCGCGCCAGACCATAGCTTGGCGAATTGCGGGCATTCTCCCAGGATCCCGCGGCGTGTTGGCCGCGGCCACTGCCCGCGTTGTAGCTTTACAGGCATGAGAGCGGCGTACTTTGAACGGCACGGCGGGCCGGAGGTCGTCAGGGTGGGCGATATCCCCGATCCCGTCCCGGGCCCCGGCGATGTGCTGATTCGCGTTCGGGCCGCCGGCCTGAACCACCTCGACCTGTGGACTCGGCGAGGTTTGCCGGGCCTCCGGCTTCGGATGCCTCATGTTGGCGGATCGGACATGGCGGGAGAGATCGCCGCCGTTGGAGACGGGGTGGCCGAGTGGAGCGTCGGCGACCGTGTAACGGCGAATCCGGGAATCTGGTGCGCGCGGGCGGAGTGCGAGTGGTGCGCTAGCGGGGAACATCCGCTGTGTCCCCGCTACCGTGTCCTGGGCGAACACCTGCCCGGCGGTTTCGCGGAGCTAGCCGTCGCGCCCGCCCGCAACCTAGTGCGGTTGCCGGACGGATTCCCCTTCGAGGCGGCGGCCGTCGCGCCGCTGGTCTACCAGACGGCGTGGCGCGGGCTCGTCTCCCGTGGCGGGCTGGAACCAGGCGATTCGGTGCTGGTCACCGGCGCGTCCGGCGGCGTTTCGACGGCGGCGATCCAGATAGCCGCGCATATCGGGGCGCGGGTGTTCGCGGTTACGAGCGGTCCCCGGAATGTGCGGCGCGCCGAGGCGCTGGGCGCAGATGTGGTCATCGACCGGTTGTCCGGGGACTTCTCGGGGCGCGTCTGGAGGGAAACGGCGAAGCGGGGCGTCGATATCGTCCTGGACAGCGTTGGCGAAGCGATGTGGGAGGGGTGTCTGCGAGCGTTGGCCCCGAAAGGCCGCATGGTGGTCTATGGTTCCACTACCGGACCGCGTGGCGTCGTGAACATACCGCGGCTGTTCTGGAAGCAGGGCGCGGTTCTGGGGACGACGATGGCGACGAAGGCGGAGTTCGAAGCCGTGATGGCGTTGGTGCTCGACGGCACGCTCGAACCCGTGATAGACGATGTCTGGCCGCTGGACCGCGCCCGAGAAGCGCAGGAACGGCTTGAAGCGGGCGATGTGTTCGGGAAGCTGGTGCTGGCGCCGTGAAGCGTGGCGCTGCGGCGCTAGCATGTTCCGTGTGGTGCGGCGTAGTGGCCGGGTGCGGCTCGGGCGGCGAGGCGAAAAGCGGCGCCGGCGATCTCGGAGACGACGGCGAGAGACAGGAAGCGCAAGCCGCCGCCCCGGCTCCGGTAGGCTCGACTTCGCCGGCTACCGATTCGCTGTCCCCTGCGGCGGGGCAAGGAGGGTCGGCGGCGCAAGAGGAGTCCTCGATCCCGCTATTGCCGGGCGAGGGACCCCTTCGGGACTACCGTCTCCTTCTAGTCAATTCCCTCGGCTCGACGGCGTACGTCTTCGCGTCGGCGGGCGTCGCGGAGGTCGTGCTCGACACGGTCCCGCCACGCGATTCGGCGCGGGTCGACATTCGCGTGCGTGCCGGCGCCGTGCAGATCGAGGCCAGGGACTCGGCCGGGATCACGCTGTCGCGTACCGACTTGGTTCTGGACCAAGCGGCGCTGAACCGGTTGGTCATCGAGTCGAGCACGACCGGCGCCGGCCCGGACGGGACCGGCCCGGACGCGGAAAGTGGCACTTCTGCCGCTCAAGGCAGGTAAGGTCATGTCCTAGCGACATACGCGCGACATACGCGCGCAAGGAACGCGCAGGGTCCCGCAGCGCCCAATGACGCGGTGGTGATCGGGCGCTACTGTATTTGCGACGACTACGCTATGCGAACCGAGCCGGGACTGGGCAAGGCGAGTCCCGGGCGCACAGGTTCCATGTACGACATGGACGTTCGTTTTGCGGGAGTGCGAGGGGATGGAGGGTGACGATGAAGAAGAAGATCAAGGTCATTCTGGCGTTAGCCGCCAGCATCGCAGTGATTGCGATCGGGCAGCGCCAGCAGTCGGGCAGCCAGGACGATGTGCAGAGCGACAAGGCCGAGATGAAAGCGGTGGATGCCGATAACGTGCCCTTGTTCATCTAGCGGCCATTCTCGAGAGAGGCGCGTCGGCCAGTCCGGGCAGTTCGCCAAGCTGGCCGGACTCCGGCTGGCTCTGCTTCAGCTGGCGACGCTATGGCTGGCTCTGCTGGCCGCCTGCTCCGGCGACGCGACCGGCCCCGCGCGGGCCAGCGCCACGTGCACTCTTCCACTCGCAAGTTTCTATGATGGGGGCATGGATCGCTCGAACGTCCCTGCGCTCACCAACCCCCGGCTAGCCAAGCGGCTCCGCGCGCCCGATGTGGGCTACGTCTCCTACTCGGATCAGGTTATCGGCCTGGAGTTCGGCGGCCAGCAGATAGCGATTCCCCTGAAGCTTCTCTGGTATCATGAAGTGATCAATCTGAGCGTGCCGGGCGAGCGGCTCACGGTCACCTACTCTCCTCTCACCGGCTCGGTCGGCGTGTTCAGTCCGCCGCCCGGGGGCGAGGACGATTTGGCAGTTTCCAACTACGTCCTGAACAACAGTCTCGTGATGGAGGATGGATCCGGTACGCTCTACCCGCAGTTGGCGCAGTCGGCCACATGCGGCCCGGGGGATGGCACGCGGCTGGCGCGAGTGCCTTACGAGCTGATGACTTTCGTATCCTGGATATCGATCTTCAAGGACACTTGGGTAGTTTCGCGGGTCACCGGCTACGACTTTCTGTATACGCTCTACCCGTACGGCAGCTACCGGAATCGTCACAACTCGTTCGTCAACTATCCGACCGCCCATCCGATCGACCGGCGCCGGCCACCGAAGGAGTGGGTATTGGGCGTGCCGGCCGGGACGGGCGGGATGGCGTTCCCGCTCTCCCTGCTAGCCCGGGCAGCCGCCGAGGACCAAGGCGGGCTGGGGCGGATCTACGTTTGGGCGGCGAGCGCATTCGCGGGCGGGGAGCCCATCGTCGCGTTCTGGAACTCGATGGCGTACAACGCCAGGATATACCGGGCCGTCGCAGGGGGACGGACGCTCACTTTCGAAGTTGTCGATGGCCAGCGCCGCGATGTCGAAACGGGCAGCGTCTGGAACTTCGCCGGCGAGGCCGTATCGGGGCCGCTCGATGGCGAGCAGCTGCCGCCACATCCGGACGCCCGGCACGCCTACTGGTTCGCGTGGGCCGACTTCCACCCGGACACCGATCTGTGGTCTCCCCCGGACATGCCGGCGCGGGGCAACGCCGGGAGCTTCAGTGCAGCGGCGGGGGTCGGCGATCCTGCCGCAGGGGGTCGCCCGTTGGTCCCCGATTCCGTCCTCGCCAAGCGCTGACCGCCTCCTCGTCCGGCGCAGGAAACGGCGGCATATCCGCCCGCGGACATTTTGGCTCCGACGTCGGAAACGGCGGCATATTCGCCCGCGGGCAGACTAACCCAAGTGCTGACGACGACAGCATCCCGCCTGTGGGCAGACTAGCCCGGTTCTGACACGGCAGCATAACCTGCTACCGCAGAGAGCTACCGGTCCGGGGGCAGTTCGCAGCGCTCGGATTCGCGCGTCATGTCGCTGGCACTCCGAGGGTTGGCGACTCGTACTCCTCTAGCCAGTCGAAGTCGTCCGTACGGACCAGAAATATGCTGTTCTGCCCGAATCCTGCGAGTCTCCGGTCCTCGGGAAGCTCGATCTGGCCGATTCTGCGTCCATTTCGATCGAACAGATCATAAAGTGCCTGCTGCCCAGCGGGAACATGGCGCTGCACCCATATGCGGCCATATGGATCGGTTCTGACCGCGTTCGCCGGAAACGGAGGTTTGAAGTCGGGCCAATCGAGGTCGCCGGGATCGAAGTCGCTCTCGGGGGCCGATGTTTGCATTGCCATGGAGACGATGCTGTCCGGGGCAAGAATGATCGACAGCAGCGGCCCCTCCGATGGGGGCTTCCACTGTTCCCGGTCTTCATCCCGAACCGGCACCGGGACGTATGGGACCGGATCCCCTACCACCATGTCCCCGCCGGGATCGGTCCACTCAAGATAGTAGTGGTCAGGCCGGGGGCGGGCTACGATCACGCGACCGTCGCGCGTCACGCTCCAGGCATCCTCTGCGGAATACGGCTCAGGCGGACTAGGCCTCCCGCGGCCTCCAAAGATGCGCGACAGGAAGCCCGACAGAGCGTCAAGCAGACCCCGCTTTTTCTCGGCCGAGCCAATCTTGCCAACGTCCTCCTCTCGGCCGCTGGCCAAGTGGCGGCGTTCGATGAGCGCCGAGCTGGACCTCGCGAACATGCTGCCGAGTCGTTGCTCGTAGTAGACGTTTCCGATGGAGTCGGTCGCGCGCGGGATCGTCGTGCGCATGCCGGCAACGGCCTTGGGGGCGTCGCCTTCCTCCAAGCCGGATCCCAGCTGCACAAGCGGCCAAGTCTCGCCGAAAGAGAGATCGGCCTCTATGCGCGTCATGCGCATATTTCCGAAGTCCAGGAGCAATGTGCCCCCTTCGGGGAGAGAGAAGAGGGGCCCCGGCGATCCGTACTCCTCCGGTCCCTCTCCAACGTTGGCGAGCGTATCCGCGCCGGCTCCGGGGTCCCACAAGATCAGCGCCTGGCCCAGGTTGTCGCTGACGAGCACCCTCCCGTCCTCGAGCTCTCTAACCCCGGCCAACGACTCGAACCCCTCCGGGTAAGCGGCTACCGGCGCACCGAGGGTTAGCTGCGGCAGTTCCTGAGCGTGCGCTGCCGCGACGGCTGCGGTCGGCGTCCCCACGGAGCAGGCGATCGTACCCGCGAGAAAACGGCAAGACACCGAGCGTATCGTCAACCCAGCTCGGGCGCCTCCGTTTTCGATTGAGGCGCGGTGCGTCATCTGGATGGCGCTCCAGGCATTGGCGGCTCGTACTCCTCCAGCCAAGCGAAGTCGAAATCGTCCGTACGGACCAAATATACGCTGTTCTGCCCGAATCCCGCGAGTGTCCGGTCCTCGGGAAGCTCGACCTGGGCGACCCTCTCTCCCCCCACGTCGAATAGATCGTAAAGGGCTGGCTGCCCGGCGCGAACATGGCGCAGCACCCATGTGCGGCCATATGGATCGGTTCTGACCGCGTTCGCCGGAAACGGAGGTTTGAAGTCGGGCCAATCGAGGTCGCCGGGATCGAAGTCGCTCTCGGGGGCCGATGTTTGCATTGCCATGGAGACGATGCTGTCCGGGGCAAGAATGATCGACAGCAGCGGCCCCTCCGATGGGGGCTTCCACTGTTCCCGGTCTTCATCCCGAACCGGCACCGGGACGTATGGGACCGGATCCCCTACCACCATGTCCCCGCCGGGATCGGTCCACTCAAGATAGTAGTGGTCAGGCCGGGGGCGGGCTACGATCACGCGACCGTCGCGCGTCACGCTCCAGGCATCCTCTGCGGAATACGGCTCAGGCGGACTAGGCCTCCCGCGGCCTCCAAAGATGCGCGACAGGAAGCCCGACAGAGCGTCAAGCAGACCCCGCTTTTTCTCGGCCGAGCCAATCTTGCCAACGTCCTCCTCTCGGCCGCTGGCCAAGTGGCGGCGTTCGATGAGCGCCGAGCTGGACCTCGCGAACATGCTGCCGAGTCGTTGCTCGTAGTAGACGTTTCCGATGGAGTCGGTCGCGCGCGGGATCGTCGTGCGCATGCCGGCAACGGCCTTGGGGGCGTCGCCTTCCTCCAAGCCGGATCCCAGCTGCACAAGCGGCCAAGTCTCGCCGAAAGAGAGATCGGCCTCTATGCGCGTCATGCGCATATTTCCGAAGTCCAGGAGCAATGTGCCCCCTTCGGGGAGAGAGAAGAGGGGCCCCGGCGATCCGTACTCCTCCGGTCCCTCTCCAACGTTGGCGAGCGTATCCGCGCCGGCTCCGGGGTCCCACAAGATCAGCGCCTGGCCCAGGTTGTCGCTGACGAGCACCCTCCCGTCCTCGAGCTCTCTAACCCCGGCCAACGACTCGAACCCCTCCGGGTAAGCGGCTACCGGCGCACCGAGGGTTAGCTGCGGCAGTTCCTGAGCGTGCGCTGCCGCGACGGCTGCGGTCGGCGTCCCCACGGAGCAGGCGATCGTACCCGCGAGAAAACGGCAAGACACCGAGCGTATCGTCAACCCAGCTCGGGCGCCTCCGTTTTCGATTGAGGCGCGGTGCGTCATCTGGATGGCGCTCCAGGCATTGGCGGCTCGTACTCCTCCAGCCAAGCGAAGTCGAAATCGTCCGTACGGACCAAATATACGCTGTTCTGCCCGAATCCCGCGAGTGTCCGGTCCTCGGGAAGCTCGACCTGGGCGACCCTCTCTCCCCCCACGTCGAATAGATCGTAAAGGGCTGGCTGCCCGGCGCGAACATGGCGCAGCACCCATGTGCGGCCAGATGGGTCGACGCTGACCGCGTTCTCGGGAAAAGGCGCCTTGAAGTCGGGCCAATCGTAGTCGTCGGGATCGTAGTAGCTCTCGGCGTCCGGCGTTCCCCTGCCCGTGAGCATCCGCCGGTCGATGGTACCGTCAGCGTTCACGTAGGTCATCACCTTAATTCCGGTGTAACGGGCGCCCCACTTTTGCCGGTCTTCATCACGAACCCGCACGGGGTCGTATGGCACCCGATCCCCAACCGCGACTTCTCCGTCGCTAGCGATCCGCTCCAGGCGGTAGTCGCCGGCCCGGGCTATGACCACGCGGCCGTCGCGCGTCACGCTCCAGGCATCCTGCGCGGAAAACGGCACTTGCCGAACATTGGAGATGTTGCCCGACACGTGCCGTCTCGTCTCGGCCAAGCCGATCTTGCCGACATCCGTCGTCTCTCCGCTGGCCAAGTTGAAGCGTTTGATGACTGCCGAGTCGGATCCTGACATCGTGCCGCGGACTTTCTCCTCGTAGTAGACGTTCCCGCGCGCGTCAGTTTGGCGCGGGATCATTGTGCGCAAGCCGGGTTCTAGCAGCACAAGCGACCAAGTTTCGCTGAAGGAGAGGTCCGCCTCGATGCGCGTCATGCGCACATTGCCCATGTCGAGGAGCAATGTCGCCCCGTTGGAGAGAGGAAAGAGGTCGCCCGGCGATCCGTACTCCTCCGGTCCCTCTCCAACATTGGCGAGCGTATCCGCGCCAGCCCCCGGCTCCCACAAGATCAGCGCCTGGGCCAGCTCGTCGCCGAAGAGCACTCTCCCATCCTCGATCTCCCTCACGCCAGCCAGCACCCCAAGACCCTCCGGGTAGGCGGCGACCGGCGCGCCAAAGGTTAGTTGCGGCAGTTCCTGAGCGTGCGCTGCCGCGACGGCGGCGGCCGACGGTGCCACCGAACAGGCGATTGTGCCGACGAGAAAACCGTAGGACGTAGTGCGCATCGTCATTTCGCCACCTTCCTTCCCACACCGGTTCGCTTTCCAAGACATCTGTCTGACTGCCGGCGCGGTGGAATCGTTGCCTGGCGTCCGGTCCGCACCGCGACGCCTAGCTATGCGACAGTCTCGCGGCAGACGCCCATGTCAGACCGTTGACAGGTCGCAACCGCGCGCTCGGCGTCGAATCCTCCCGGCAGCGTCTCGGGCGAGCCTCTGACAAGGCCGCAACCGCGCGCTAGGTGTCCTCGATAGGAAGTTGTAGAAGCGGGGATAGAGGCGAAGGAGCTTTCCCGCGGCGGTCGACGATTACGTCACTTGTACCGGTCCGGCGGCAGTTCGCAGTGCTCGGATTCGCGGGTGTCGGCAATCGCCGCGATCTTCCAGTCGCCATCGCCGCTCCGGGCGAGGATGAAGGCGTCATAGCCGCAGTGCGAGAAGGTCTCGCCGAAGTAGAAGGCGTACTTGGTCCACACCGTAGCCAAGTGATCCTGCACCTGGACGACGTAGTCCCAGAACACCTCGTCAAGCGGCTGTTCGGCAGAGGCGATCGAGTTCACGAAGCCCTCGAAGCCGTCGATCGATGTCGCCGGCGCACCATTTCGGCCCTCGGTCCTTATGAGCGTCGCCCCATCGGCGAGAGTCGATCTAACCATGTCGCCATCGTTGGCGCGCATGCCGTCGAAGAGCCGCTGGATCGTCGCGATGACGGCAGCCTCATCCGCGCTCGTATCTTCCTGCGCTTTCGCAGTGACCGGCAGCGTGGCGCAAAGAAACAGAGCCGCGGCGCAGATGCGAAGAATCGTCGATCTCATTTTGGGATCCTCCGTTTCCAGTGAGGCGCGGAGCGCGCTTATCTCAATGGCGCTCAGGGCATTGGCGACTCGTACTCCTCCAGCCAAGCGAAGTCGAAGTCGTCCGCACGGACCAGATATACGCTGTTCTGCCCGAATCCCGCGAGTCTCCGGTCCTCGGGGAGCTCGACCTGGGCGACTCTCTCTCCCCCCATGTCGAATAGATCGTAAAGGACCGGCTGCCCGGCGCGAACATGGCGCTGCACCCACGCGCGGCCATGCGCATCGGTTCTGATCGCGTCCGCCGGGAAAGGCGGCTTGAAGTCTGGCCAATCGTAGTCGTCGGGATCGAAGTCGCTCTCGGCGCCCGGCGCTCCCCTGGCCATGGACATCTGCCGGTCGACGTTGCCGCCGCTACTGTTCGCGGTGACCATCATCCTTATTCCGCCTCCGCTGGAACGGGCGCCCCACTGTTCCCGGTCTTCATCCCGAACCCGGACCGGGTCGTATGGCACCTGCTCCCCGACCGCGACTTCTCCGTCGCTAGCGATCCACTCCAAGCGGTAGTCGCCGGCCCGGGCTATGATCACGCGGCCGTCGCTCGTCACGCTCCAGGCATCCTGCGCGGAAAACGGCACTGACCGAATTACCATCGAACGGTTGGTCATTCCGCCCGACTCGTTCCGGTTCGTCTCGGCCAAGCCGATCTTGCCGACATCCGTCGTCTCTCCGCTGGCCAGGTTGAAGCGTTTGATGATCGCCGAGTCGGATCTTGCCATCATGCCGCCGACTCGCTCCTGGTAGTAGACGTTCCCGTGCGCGTCAGTTTGGCGCGGGATCACTATGCGCATGGCGGCAACGGCGCTACCGATCCCGCCCGCCGTCTCCGAGCTGGCTCCCTGCTGCACGAGCGGCCAAGTTTCGCTGAAGGAGAGGTCCGCCTCGATACGCGTCATGCGCATATTGCCAAAATCGAGCAGCAATGTCGCCCCTTCGGGGAGAGGAAACAGGGAGGCCGGCGATCCGTACTCCTCCGGTCCCTCTCCAACGTTGGCGAGCGTATCCGCGCCAGCCCCGGGCTCCCACAGGATCAGCGCTTGGCCCAGGTTGTCGCTTACGAGCACCCTCCCGTCCTCGAGCTCCCTCACGCCAGCCAACGCCCCAAGCCCCTCCGGGTAGGTGGCGACCGGCGCACCGAGGGTTAGCTGCTGTAGCTGCGCAGGAGCTCTGGCCGCCGCGACGGCTACGGCCGGCGTCCCCAGGGAACAGGCGATCGTACTGACGAGAAAACGGCGAGACACAGTGCGCATCGTCATTTCGTGACCTTTCTTGTATGACTATCGGATAGCTGGGAGAAGCGTGCGCAAGGGGAAAGAGCGCGGTTTGCGCCTCGTCCCTTCCCGCGCTGGGGACCTCCCCTACCGGGGCCGCCCTTCGCGCGCCGGGGTTCCCGCCTCCCCACCGGTTTAGCTTGGTTCCAGGACATCTATAATCTGACTACCGGCGCGGCGGAACCGTTGCCTGCCGTCCAGTCCGCACCGGGACTCGTCCCGCCTTGTCCGCCGACGAACCGCCTATCCGTACTCTTCCGGTTCGTCCCACGTCTGCGTCCAGAAGGCGTCTTCCTCAGCCTGCGCCCGACTGAGATCCAAGGGGTCGACATCTTCTGCGTCAACGACGCCGCGGGTCTCGATCTGGCGCATCATGTCGTCGGTGACGCCGGTTCGCGTCCGGGCTCCGAGGCGGCGGCGGACCGCCCACCCGGCTGCGATCGCGAGCACGGCCACGAGAAGGAAGAAGTAGCTGAAGATCATCTCGGGCGGCCGAAGGACTGCCGGACGATGGTCATGGCGTGGTCCGGGTCTGCGCGCAGCGCATGGACCGGATCTGTGCCGGTGCCGAGGCTAGGCCGACGTATCCGCCGTTCGGCGTCGACTTCTCGCGACAGCGTATCGGGCGAGCCTCTCCTTGCGGCGTCTCGGGCGAGCGCTCCGGGGGCGGCATCAATCCGGCAAGCGCTCCGCCGGGATCTCCAGCGGACTGTGCGCGCATCTCATTCCGGCCATTCCGGCATCGTCGTCTCCATCGTCGTTCCCAACTTTGATGGCGTCCGCGAAACCGTCAACTACGTCCACCCAATGTACCTAGAAAGTTGCGGGCAGCCATCGTGCGTTACGGCAGCCAGCGGTCCGACGCGGCTGTCCGGCGGCCTGACACGGCTATCCGGCGGCCTGACGCGGCTGTCGGGCGGCCTGATGCGGCTATCCGGCGGCCTGACGCAGCCCCCCATCAGGCGGCTCTTGGCGCAGCTGTCCGACGGCCTCGCGGCAGACGCACCACGTCAGACCATCGACAGTGCCGCGACCGCGCGCTCGTTGTCCTCGATGGAGTTGTAGAAGTGGGGAGAGAGGCGAAGGAGCTTCCCCCGGTGGTCGACGATTACGTCGCGCTTGGCCAGTTCGCCCACGGCGCGCCGGGCCTCCTCGTGCTCGATCACGACCAGCGCGGACCGGGCCGCGCGACAGGCAGGTTGGCGCAGCGCGTATCCGAGGCCGGCAAGACGGCCCCTGAGATCATCGGCCAGCCGCCGGTTGCGGCGTTCGATCGCTTCCATTCCGACCTCGAGGATAGTCGAGAGGCCGCCCGCTACCGTGTAAGCCACGCCGGCCGCCGGAGTGCCCATCTCGAATCTGCGGGCGTCTTCGCGGGGCTCCGCGTCTCGGATGTCGAAGTCGAATTGGTTCTTCACCCCGAACCACGACAGCGTTGCCGGGGGAAGGCGAACTTCCGGATCGACATAGAGATAGGCCATCCCAGGCCCTCCGCACAGCCACTTGAGGGCGCCCCCGGCGAGGAAGTGCGGCCCTAGCCGCCCGACATCGATCGCCATCTGTCCATTTGACTGATAGGCGTCCAAAAATATGAACGCACCGCGTTCGCGAGCGATTGCGGCTAGCTCGGCTGCGTTCTGGATGGTGCCGCTGGCATAGAAGACGTGAGAAGTGGCGAGTAGAGCCGTCCGCTCGTCCACCGCTTCTCTTATCGACTCCAAGGGCACATGGATGCCGTCTGGGCTTCTAACGATCTCGACTTGGTACCCAGCAGGCTGCTGCGAGAGGAAGTGGTGGCCGATGGTGGGGAAGTCCAGTTCGGTCGTCACGACCTTGGTTCGCCGCGACCCGCGGCTATGGGCGGAGACCGCGCTCCATACGGCGGCGAGCGCCCCGGAAACGCTCGGCATCAGGGCTACGTTCTCGGCTGCGGCGCAGATAGTTGCGCCAAACGCGGCGCGAACTTCGGCCAGCTTGGCAAGCCATATCTCGTACCAGGCGGCCGCCCCCATCTCGTTCCAAAGTTCCTCGAAGCGCCGACGTTCTTCCATCGCGCGGGTGGAGAGCGCGCCGAGAGAGTTGGAGTTTAGGTAGACCTTCTTCGAGAGGATCGGGAACCGGCTTCTCAGTAGAGTGGCGTCTGCATCGTCGAACGCATCGAACGCCAGACCTTGTGAGCCGTCTACGGTCGCTCCGTCCACGGTCGAAGACGAGGCCGAAGTCGTCTCCTCGCCGGCGACGGTACGCGGCGTCAGCTTCGGATCGTCGGCGCCCGACGCATAAGGTTCTGGTCTAGCCGCCCCGTGGCTCTTCAGGATATCCTCTCCTCCATGAACAACGATGATTCGCGATCTTCCAGACCGGCAAGCACGGACTCGTCAACAGCTACCGAGGAGCGCGCGAACGACGCTTCGCCTGCGACCTCTCCGGATGGCTCGGCCGGAGCGGATTCTTCCAGCTCTTCGGATGCAACTTCGGGGTTTCTCCTGGACTTCGATGCGGGAGAGGCTCTGGAGCGTCATGACAGAAGACACCCCGGTCCCGGCGGCGAACCGAATTGTCCACGGTGCGGCGCCCGCATGGTGCGGCGCGTCGAATATCACTTGGCGCCTCGCTCCGACGAATCGCCGTTTCTCGTGCGGCTCGGCTGCTCGGATTCTGCCTGCGGTGCGTGGACTACATATAATTGGTGAGCGCGGCAGTTTGCGGTAGTTTCAAGTCGGCCAAGTCGTTTCAGGCAGGCCAAGCCAAGAGTTCGCCAAATCATAACGGTTCGCCAAATCATAACGGTTTGCGAAGCTACAAGAGTTTGCGTTGTCAACAGACCATTCCCCAGGGCCAATGACCAAACCGGCCGTTCGAATCAGGATACAGGGAACGCCGAACCCGCGGGCGGCGAAGTTCGTGCTCGACCGAGATGTTCCGGGAGCGGGTAGCCGCAGCTACTTCGACCGGGAATCTGCCGACGGCGATCTTCTCGCGGCGCGCATCTTCGAAGTGCGAGGAGTCCGCGCGCTTCTTATCGTCGAGAACTTCATCACGGTGACGAAGACGGACGAACGAGATTGGCCCGATCTAGTCGATGAAGTGACCGAGGCTATCCGGGAATCTCTGCGGGAACCGGCGGACGCAAAGCCGGATGCCGCGGCTGGAGGCCCGCTACAGTCCTAGTCGGCGTTCGGACTACAGCCCTAGCCGCCCGTTACAGTCCTAGCCAGTAATCGAACTTGACCATGAAGATGTTCGTGGACGGGATGCTCGCGATGTCGCCCAAATCGCGGCCGAAACGGAACTCCCCGTCGTTGGCGTACGATCTCTGGTCTCTGCCCCAGACGACGAAGACGGCGGACCCGGGCCGGTACTGCCACCGCAGCACCAAGTTGGCCCGGAGCGACTTGACGGTGAAGTCCGGGTCGCGGAACAGATAGTCCGGCTGTCCGTCGCGGTTCTGGTCGACCAGATACCCTCCCGAACTCCCCGCCTCGACCCTCCTGATCTCGTCTTCGCCGAATGCTCGGAAACGATCGTCGAAGGCGGGCGCGCGGGGGTCCAATACCTGCATCATCTGGTCGTAGCTTCCGGCGCTGACGAAGGGCTGGGCGTAGAGCTGCAACGACAGATTCGGGGTGAAGGAGTAGTCGAGCCGGGTCGTAAGGGACACGGTCCGCTGCTGCAAGCGACCAAACACAAAGTGCGTTCCCTCCGCCGACCGGGGCTGGGCCACGTACTGCCAGTCGCGATTGTTCCAGCTGAAGCTCGGGCTCAGGGAGAGCTCGATGTGGCTCACGGGCCGAACCGTAAGACGTGGCGAGACGCTAAACCGGCTCGTCTCCGTGCCGTACTCGCCCCCCAGGTTGATGACGGCTCCCAGGCGGATTGGCCGCCGGGAATCCGTGAACAAGCCTGCCCATCCATTCCATGAGGCGGGATAGTAGATGGATGGTCCGCCCCGTAGCGCCGTTGGCGATTTGCCCGCCAGCTGCTGGCCGAACCCCATGAAGCCGTACCAATAGTTCTTGAGCTGGAAGTTTCCGTTGATGTTGCCGCCCGAGAACAGACGCTCCCCGCCGAAGGTCCACCCCGACCAGATGGAGGTGTTCAACCCCCACCGCCGAAACGGTCCTTGCGGCGCGTACTGCTCGTAGCTGAGCCACGATGCGCCAAGGTTCTGGTCCGCATTCTGCTGGAATCCAAGATCGTTGACTTCGAAGCCGGGAGAGCGACTCTGTCCGAACACGCCGTAGCGCCAATGCCCTCCGCCCACCCGGGAAACGCTGAACTGGAACTGCGTGCCGAAGAGACTTGTGCGGTCCGGATCGAGCTCGACATGGTCCGCATCCGTTCGCTGGAAGTACCGTACGGACGAGCGCTGAAGGCGTGCGATCGCCCCCGGGCTTCCGCTCACCAGGCTGCCGAGGGCGTGCCCGGACAACTGATAGTTCCCTCCGCCAAAGCGGTGTCTGAAGTCGAGGCCGCCCGCGTACGCGGAGCCCGCCAGGAACGAGACAGGGCTCTCCTCGCCGATCCGCCGGTTGGCGGCGGTGGCGATGAGGCCGATCGCGGTCTCTCCGTCCCGGAAGTTCTTGATGAGCCGACCGACCGCGTAGTTCGTGGCGGGCTCCACCAGCTGTTCGCCGATGGCTCCATCGGATGTCGCGAAGCGGGCGTGCTGGCTCGATGTAACGGCGTCGAGGAAGCCGATCGACCAACCGCTCGCCGTCTTCCCGGAGAGCTTGGCCGCGCCCAGGATGGCGGTGGCGGCCGGCGCATCCACGTGCGAAGCCTGGGTCCTTACGGAGCCCTGGGGAGCGCGCCCGATCCTCCGGCTGTAGAAGAGCGACTCGTTGTCATCGTCCCCCGCGCCGATCTCGAAGTCGAAGATGTCGGCCCCCTCTTGGAAGAAGGGTCTCTTCTCCGGGAAGAAGGACTCGAAGACGCTCAGATTCACGACTGACGGGTCCGCCTCGATCTGTCCGAAGTCCGGGTTCACGGATAGATCCAGCGTGATATTGTTGGTTACCCCGTACTTCAGATCGCCGCCTGCGGTCTGGCTCATGTCGGTGGCCGAGTAGAAAGGATTGCCGGACGACAGCGGGGCGCGAGTCGCGGAAGCGCGGACGTAGGGTCGTATCTCCAGATTGTTGCGGGGCCGTATGCCTTCTATCCCCCTCCACGTTCCGAAGGCCGAAACGAAGCGGCCTCCATCGGCCGGGATCGGGGACCACGAGCTGGTTTCTCCCGAGTGTGGAAGTTGGCGCCAGAAGTTGATGCCCCAGACGCTTCCGGCGGGCTCGGTTTCGGGGTCGCCACGGCTACCGGGGCCGCTTCCCAGGCCGTTTCCGCCGGAGCCGTCGTTCTCGTCGCCGGAGGGCCGGGCAAATCTGAGCTGCGACAGTGGAATTCGAAGTTCGGCGGTCCATCCGGACTCGTCGGTGCGCGTGGCGCTCTGCCAGACCGCGTCCCAGCTGCTATCGTCGCGGACATCTCCGTATAGGAGCTCGTCGTACTGGGTTCCCGCGACGCTCACCCCGAACGCGAAGGCGGTTCGCCGGTCGAAGTAGCTGTCGAAAGCCACGTAGAACGCATCCGCGGCCACGTCTTCATCGCGGCGGCCAAGGCGGCTGATGATCCGGTCCGGGTCGCGGTCGTGCATTCGCGCTCCGATGTAGACGGCATCATCCGAGTAGAGGATGCGCACTTCCGTCTCTTCCGTCGCGGGGCGGCCGGAGTTGGGCCGCATCTGCACAAAGCCGGAGGCCGGGGCCACGGCGCTCCAGGCTGCGTCATCGAGGATCCCGTCTATCCTAGGGGGATCGGTCGTCTTGGTGGCGCGCAGCAATGGCGGCAGGGTGCGCCCGCTGGCCGCGCCCGCCGTCTGGCCCGCGGGTTCCTGGGCGTGGACGGGAACCCGCGGGGCCAACCCGCCGATGAACGCGATGGCGAGGGCCGCGAGGATGGCTCGCGCGCCGCCCCGAATGACCGGGTCCCGCGCCAAGCGGTCGGCCTCGGCGGGCGTCGAGGCGAGGATGGCTCGTCCGCCGTCCCGAATGCGCGGGTGGCCGACGGAGCGATAGAAGCTGTCTGCGAATCGCGAAGCCAAAATCATGTTCTCCAAAGTCTTCGAGCGGGTTGATCCGATCCGGTCTCTGCTGCCGTTCGTCTTGCCGCCGCGGCCCGTCCGGCTCGCGTGGGCAGAGACGCTCACAGAAGCGGTAAGACGAGGGGGGTCGAAAAAAGGTTGCACCTCCATGATCGCGCGCTTCGGACTGCGCGACCGGCTGCGCGGCAGGCTACGCGATGGGCTATCGCACACCTGCGATCCGCGTGCGGAACCGTGCTCTTCCCAACTCCCAGCGGTGGCTAACACATTGTCGCGTAACAGGTTGATAGTGAGTTAAGACCCTCTCCCCAGGATGAGCCGACGTGATTCTTGTTGTCACGCCAGCCGCCTATGGGGAGGGTAACATGCTGACGCTCCGCTGCTTCGGGGGAGTCGCGGCTTTGGACACGCGCGGTTTCCACATTTCTCTTCGGTCCCGCAAACACACGGCCTTGCTTCTCTATCTCGTCGCGCATCCGCGCACCGTTCATGTGCGAGAGGATCTCGCCCGCCTGCTCTGGGGGACGCAGAACCGGAGGTCGCGTCACTCTTTGAGTCAAGCGGTCTACGACATTCGGTCCAAGATGGGTCCGGTGGTCGCGGTCGATGCGAATTCGGTTCGGTTGCTGCCCGACCGGATCGATTACGAACTCGACGGATTCGAACGTGCGCTCAAGACCAAGAGCCACGATGCCGTGCTGGACATTTACCGGGGGGAGTTCGCTCCAGATTTGGCTGGTATGGGGGCGGAGCGGTTCGACCGATGGCTGGACGCGGAGCGCGAGCGGTGCCGCGTGCTGGTGGCGCTGGCGTTGAGGAACGCGCAGAGGGCGGCGGAGGAGAACGGGGATTGGGACCAGACCTGCCTGGCCGCGCTCCGGCTAGTCCGGCAGAACGAGTTCGATGAAGAAGCTCATCGCGCGCTCATAAGAGGGCTGTGCATGAAGGGAGATCATGCGTCGGCGCTGGCGCACTACCGGACTATCGGCAGCGACCGGCAGCTCGGGACGGCGCTGCCTCTGTCGCAACTCGTGCAGTGGGCGGAAGGGGAAAGCGAGGCCGCCGGCTTTGCCGTTCGCGAGCCGAACGCGACCCATTTGTACGGTCGGAGCGTCGAATTTCGTAAACTGACCGCGGCGTTCTACGACTCCTGCCCGGTGCCGCTGAGAGTGGCCGTAGCCGGAGAACGCGGCATGGGTCGTAGCGCGGTCCTGCGCGAATTCGCCCGCTTCGTGGCCAGCGAGGGAGGAATCGTGCAGTGGCTCGCGGGCTCTCTGGCCAGCCCTTCGGAGTTGGCTGCCGAGCTACAGAGGCATGCCGGGCGGCTCCGCCTGATCGTGATTCGGGCCGATCCGGAGCATTGGGCCATAGTGAACGACGCACTCGGCACGAGCGACCTGTCGGGGGCGATGATCGCCTGCCTGTCGGGCAAGCGATTTGCCCGGAAGGCCAGGGCCGCCCGCCAGGTGGATGTCGTTCTTCCATTCGACCCTCTGGACGACGAGTCCTGCGCGGTGGCGGTAAACCGGGTCGACGAACTCTGCAGTCCCCGGCAGGCCGTCGAGAGTACGCGGTTGTCTGGCGGGAATCCGGCTCTGGCGCGCGCGATAGCGCAGACGTGGCTTCGGTACAGGTACGAGCCGGACGGCGGAGGCGCCCCGAACGGCGGCTGCCGCTTGGCCTACGACAAATCGGAGGAAGTGCGCCAGCTGGTGCACTCCCAGTTCGAGTCGCTTGCCCCGGAAGAGAGGGGCGTGGTGGCGATTCTATCGCTCCTTGCCCCGGCGGCCCGTGCCCACGCCGAGTTGATCTTCGCGGCGGGCGCGCTCTATCCGGACGCTGCGCAGAATGGCGACACGAACTGCCTGGACCGGCTGAAGGCGAAGGGTTGGGTCACTTCCAGGCGCGGCGCCGTCAAGCTTACCCGCCCGCTCGCTGGTTATGTGCTGGGGCGGAAGATGGAACGCCGGGAGCGGGCGACCGCCCATGTGCGGGCCGCTGCCGCGCTGGAGAACGGGCGGCTCGCGGCACGGGCCGCCGCCGCTTGCGAGCTGGCGGCAGCCGGGCAACGAGAGCGAGTGATGAAGCTGGGTTGCGAGGTGGCTGGCGAGGCGTTGCTGGCGGGCAGGTCGCCAGTGGCGTGCAGAGCCGCCACGCTTGCGTTCGATAGTGTTTCGACGGACTCCTCGGGAGACTCCGAAAGGCTGCGCGCCGGCTTCCTCCTTGCGGATGCGGAGCTTCAGCGGGGCAGGTTTCGCCGTGCCACGGGGGTGCTGAACGAGATTGCAGCCGTGGCCCGCACGGGAGACGAGCAAGGCCGCGTGTGTCTGGGACTGTCGCGGGCCGCGCTGGCGTCGGGCGATCGCATCGTAATCGGCCTGCACCGCCAGCGTTTGGCCGAGGCGCACGAACACGCGACGGCCGAAGCGCTGGCCCGGGCGATCCAGGTGCAGCTAGCGGTGCTGGAAACAGCGATCGGCGGGTCTCGGGGCCGCCGGAGGCTGGCCATGCGGGAGATAGCCCGTGCGCTCCACTCCATCTCGAGGGCGGATGCCGCGTACGCCGGCGCCTGGTGCTCGGCGTTCCGTGTTCTATTCAGCGAGAAGGGGCAGCACGGTTCTCGCGCCGAGGCAAAGTTGCTTCTCGAGCAGCAAAGATACCGGCTCGTTCAGCTGGGGTTCGACGGCAGGAGCCTGCTGGCTGCGGCGGAGTGCTGGATCGCCGCTCGCAGCGGTCGTCTGCGCGAAGTATTGGAGGCTTTGGACAAGCCGACCGACCGGACGCGGAAAGATCGGACCGGATCGGTAAACCTGAACAACCTGGGAGCGGTGCTCCTCGAGCTCGGCGAATTCGATCGTGCGAATCAACAGCTGCGCCGCTGCCGCGATCTCGATGAGGAGCTCGAGTGTTCGGCGGAGGACAGAGCCAGCGCCCTGCTGAATTTGGCGCAGTGCACATTCTTCCAGGGCGATACTGGCCGCTGTCGCCGATACACGGAACAGCTATTGTCGCTGCCCGATGAAACGGAGAGATACACGTTCGGGCCGCAGGCGTTGGCGCTGAATGGCCTACTGGCGTTGGCGGATCGAAACGAGAGAGATGTTCGCGCCTGTGCGGAACATCTTCGAGAGTGCGCGGATGCGCCGGGCGAAGACCTCTACCTTGTCGACTGGTTCCTGGCCGTGACGGCAGGGCGCGGCAATCCGGCCGAATGTCTGTTGGATGCGGCGGAACGAACTGCCGCGTCAGACAGGCTGAGCGCTGAAAAGCTCAGGGTGCTGGCGGGCCTTCTGGCTCCCGGCGAAGAACGGGCGGAGCAGCGCGGGGCACGCGGCTTCCTGAGATCCGCGGGATCCTCGTGGTTCCTGCGCTTCGCTACCAGGTGGGCACAGAGCACCACATGGTAGCCAGCGGAGCGACCGACGAATCGCAAGCTAAGCTCGACTTGACAAACCGTATTCGTTTCGAGAAGTCTAAGCATCCCGCGCCCCGGAACACTTCAGTTGGGTTGGACGCCATTGACTATCCCGCGATGACAGCAGGGCCGAGCGACACGCGAAACAAGTTCGCAAGCGGCAAATCGGCGCTCGGCAACTCGCGGCCGTTCTTGCCGAAGATGGTGATCGAGCGCTGCGACAACTTGCGGTTCATGTCACGGCTGGATAGCGGCGCATTCAAGCTGATCGTCACATCGCCGCCGTACAATCTCGGCAAGTCCTACGAAAATTCCCGCATGTCCATGGAGGCCTACCTAGCCTCGCAAGAGAAAGTCATCGCGGAGTGCGCGCGCCTGCTGCACCATAACGGTTCAGTGTGCTGGCAGGTCGGAAATTACGTCCACAACGGCACGATCGTCCCGCTGGACGCTCTTCTCTATCCGATATTCCTCGCCAACGGCTTGAAACTCCGCAATCGGATAATCTGGCATTTCGGTCACGGTCTTCATTGTGCCAACAGGCTGTCGGGGCGGTACGAGACCATCAATTGGTGGACCAAGAGCGACAGTTACACATGGCATCTGGATCCGATCAGGGTCCCCTCGAAGTATCCGGGCAAACGTCACTTCAAAGGACCGAAGATCGGACAGCTCTCGGGCAATCCGAAGGGAAAGAACCCATCGGATGTATGGTCGTTCCCCAACGTCAAGAACAACCATCCCGAAAAGACGGTCCATCCCTGCCAATTCCCTGTCGAACTGGTGGAACGACTGGTTCTGTCCATGACGGACGAGGGCGACGCCGTATTCGACCCTTATCTGGGGGTCGGCGCATCGGCGATTGCCGCGCTGAAGCACGGGCGCGCGGCCTATGGATGCGATGTCGTTCAGGAGTACATCGACATTGCGCGAGATCGCATCGACAAGCTTCGAGAGGGCACCTTGAAGACGAGACCCATGGGAAAACCCGTCTACGATCCGTCGAAGCCCAACGGCGGTCATCGGGTGCGCAGGGCCGGGGCGTACCGGCGGCGCCTTTGATCCTGATCGGCGTGACGCCGTAGATTGGGATGCCGGGGGTGGACGGACATCGACCGCCACCATTCAACTGACATTCAAGGGAGCGACGCTCCATGAGCAGCGAGCAGCCAGCCGGCGGAGGAAGCGATTCCGAGCAAGCCGGAACATGCGACGAACAGGACGGCGGAGGCGGCGAGCCCTCCGGTGCGGCGGGAGCGGTCGACGGGGAGGCCTCCCCTGCGAGCGGCGAAGTCGCGGGGGGTGTGTGGGATGCCCTCAGGACGGTGATCGACCCTGAATTGGGCATCAACATCGTCGATCTCGGTTTGGTATACGACGTCGGTGTGGAAGAGGGGTCGGCAAGCGTCACGATGACGTTGACGAGCCCCGGCTGTCCGGCTGGCGGTCAAATCCTCGGAGGGGCGAAAACCGCCGCCGAATCGGCGGATGGCGTGGACGAGGCGGTCGTCAGCCTCGTGTGGAAGCCGTTCTGGACCCCGGACAAGATCGACCCGAAGGTGCGGGCGATGCTGGGGGTCTGACGGGATGACTGGCGGTGTTGATCGTGTTTGAGAGGAAGAAACAGCGCGAGTTGGCGGGGTTCGGGCGGCGCGTCCTTGGCGCCGCCGCGGCGCTGGTCGTCGCGACTCTGCTGGCTGGAGAGGATGCGGGGGGTCCGCGAGTGGCGATGGGCGCGGAGCCGCGAGCCGCGGCGCAGCTTGCTGCGCACCCCCTGCGGGGGAGCGGCGGCGAGGACGCGCCGCTGTCCGGGGCATGCCTCGGCGATCCGGAGGTGGTTCGGCTGGGACCGACCCAGAGCGCTCCGGGCGCCCGGGGGTCGATGGTTCTCACGCAGCCCGGATCGCCGTTCGAGATCACGGTCGACCGGGATGGCTTCCAAACGTTTCACGTGGAAATCCGGGTGGAGCAGCTGCCCCGCCGACGCGGCGCCAAGTATCTCGTCTGGGTCGCGAAGCCCGAATTGGACGAGTACAAGCGCATTGGAGCGCTGCCCGGCGAGAACCGCATCGCCGGGCGGGTCGCATGGAATCAGTTCATCGTCTTCGTCAGCGAAGAGACTTCGGAGGATGTCGAGCGGTGGCAGGGTCCGATCGTGCTGACCGGCATCTCGCCGTCCGGGCGGCTGCATACGATGGCCGGACACGGACCATTCGAGGACGTGAGCTGCCAGCAGTATTACTGACATTCTTCCGCGTCGCCGCTATAGCGCAGTCGTCACCGGCCGGGTGGCCCGGCTGCGCGTAGCCGAAGAAGCCGCTCAGGTGCGCGGCCGCAACCCGCTCGTGCCGATACTCGTGTGGTCCCAGCCGCGATGCCGGGCGGCGGCCGTCCTGGTTGGCCTCAGCCTCGTCATGGCGGTTTCGCCTGCCGTTGCCGCCGCAGTTCCGCCTGCCGTCGCCGCCGCTTCGCCTATCGTTGTCAACGACGTCTCGCCTGTAGCCGCTACCGCCGGACAGCAGCATTCGGGCCATGCGATGCCGGACAGCGCGGAGGTCGCTTGGCGCATGCCCCCACAGCCCATTCCGATGCCGATGATGCTGCCGGGGCTGATGGGCGCGACGCCCGGCGTAACCCCCTTCCTGCCCGACCCGGGGATGGATCCCGCGATGATTCGCGAGGCCGTGTTTCGCGAAGTCAAGGAGGTGGAGGATGGAGACACGCTCCGCCTGGAAGCCGGATTCGTCCGCCGCCAAATCGGCGCCCGCACCTTCACGATGTACGGCTTCAACGGGCAGTATCCCGGCCCTCTGATCCGCGTTCCGCAAGGAGCCGAGATCATCGTTCTCTTCACTAACAACATCGACCTGCCGACGGCTGTCCACTGGCACGGAGTGCGCCTCGAGAACCAGTTCGACGGGGTGCCGGGCGTTACCCAGGATCCTGTGGAACCGGGCGAGTCGTTCATCTACCGCGTCTACTTTCGCGACGCCGGGCTCTACTGGTACCACCCGCACCACCGCGAGGACATCCAACAAGATCTTGGCCTGTACGGGAACATGTTGGTCAGCGCGTCGGCGGCCGATTATTACGGACCGGCGAACGGCGAAGACTTCCTCATGCTCGATGATCTGCTCGTCGACGAGGCGGGGCTCTTCCCCTACGGGCGCGAGGCCGCCGTGCATACCCTGATGGGCCGCTTCGGCAATCAGCTGCTGGTCAATGGCGAGCCGCTATGGCGAGAAACGCTCCGCCGCGGAGAAGTGCGGCGTCTCTATCTGACGAATGTCGCCAACACACGCACCTTCAACCTTGCTCTGGAGGGGGCCGAGCTGAAGCTGGTCGGTGCCGATGTGAGCAAATTCGAGCGCGAGACGTTCGTCTCCAACATCGTTCTCGCGCCGGCCCAGAGATATATCGTCGATGCGCGGTTCGCCGAGCCCGGAAGCTATGCGCTCGTGAATGCGATCCAGGCCATCGACCACTTCAACGGCCGCTTCTATCCGCAGACCGACACGCTCGGCATCGTTACGGTCCTCGACGATCCCGTTGCCGAGGATCACTCGGCCGCATTCCTGACCTTGCGGGAGCACGCCGATGTGGTCGAGGAGATAGACCGGTACCGGGCGGAGTTCGCGAGACCGGTGGACCACGAGCTCGAGTTGACGGCGAGAGTGGGGGCGCTCCCGAGCGACATCGTCGCCGCGATGGCCCTGGACACCCTCTACTTCCCGCCCGTCGAGTGGGCCGATGCGATGCCGATGATGAACTACCTTTCGACGTCGCGGAATCTCACCTGGATCATGCGCGATGTGGCGACTGGCAAAGAGAACCGGGAGATCGACTGGCGATTCACGGAAGGGGATGTGCGGAAGATCCGCATCCGCAACCTCCGCCGCTCGTTCCACCCGATGCAGCACCCGATTCACATTCATGGCCAACGCTTCCTCGTCTTGTCGAGGGACGGAGTCCCCTCCGGCAATTTGGCCTGGAAGGACACCGCGGTGATACCGGCGGGATCGACGTTCGATATCTTGCTGGAAGTCTCCAACCCTGGCCGCTGGATGGCGCATTGCCATATTGCAGAGCATCTGGAGGCGGGCATGTCGATGGTTTTCTCGGTTGATCCCAGGAGTTGAGGCTCGGGTCCGGTCGAGAGGCGCGCAGGACATCGGGAATCTGCGCAGCCCGCAACTAACGGGGCGACATCGATCGGGTCCGGACCGGAAAGCGCGGAGGACATGGGGAGCGGCTAGGCGGGGCAAGGCGGAGTCACCCTCCGCCGGGTCCGGACCGGAAGGCGCGAAGGCGATGTCGGCGGAGGATGCGTCGGCGGAGTGGAGGCCGTGGCGGGAAGCGTGCGAGAGCGACTTGGAGAGCGGTAGGCGAACGAATGGAGGCGAGATGAAGTTGAACAGGTGGATGGTTATAGCGAATGTCGCCGTGGCGGCGGCCGTGGCGCTGCCGGCGAGAGCGTCGGCTCAGGTCGAAGTCGTCGAGCGTGGAAGCGCGAACATGGAGGTGCTCGGCCATACGCCGCTCGGGCCGCGGCTCAGCATCGCCGATCTCGATATCGAACAGGAGTTGCACCGGCCATATGCGTACGTCGCCCGGATGCAGTATGGCGATGTAGGCCCGAAGGGGCTCGACATCGTGTCGATTGCGGATCCGCAGAACCCCGAGGTTATCTACGAATGGCGAATCGAAGACCAGGATCTTCACCAGCGAACCGGCGGCATGGACGTCAAGCACTTCAAGTGGAACGACCGGTACTACGTCGTGCAGTCGCTACAATTCGGACAGGGCGGGCCGGATTCGGACATGGGGGCGGTAGTGCTCGACGTGACGGACTTGCCGAACCCCGCTTCGGTGCGCGAGGTCGCGCGCATCAAGGAGCCTGATCTCCCCGGCGGCTTCCATAACATCTTCGTGTACAAGCACTCCAACATGAACGTGTACTTGGTGGCCACGGTCTCGGGGCCCTATGCGGCCGTCTACGACCTGGGAGCCCTCGTAGAGGGGCGCTCCAGCGACATGGCCGCCCAGATACCGATCCCGGACCAGGGCGATCCGATGAACCGGCGACGGGGATATCACGACTTCTACCTGGGCTACCACCCGGCGACGGGCACGGACCGCTTCTACGGCGGCGGATTCGGGGGCTACTACATCTACGATGTGACGGATCTGCAGAGTCCCGAACTGCTGACGCAGATTGTTGGGGTCTCCGGAGTGCGCAGCGGGCACACTTTCACGCCGACGCCGGATGGCAACTTCGCTATCGCGGAGACGGAGTATCAGTACGCTCCGCTTCGGATATTCGATCTCAGGCCGGGGCTCAGCGGCGAGACGCCGGCGATTCGGCGCCCGATCGCGGCGTGGACGGCGAACTGGAAGAATCTGGTTCATAATCATGAAGTGCGCTGGCCGTATGTCTTCGTGTCGGGGTATCTGGACGGTCTCGTCGTGTTCAACATGATGGACCCCGCGAATCCTGTTACGGTCGGGCACTACGATACTTATCTGGGACCGCCGAACGCGGATCGTCCCGCCGTCTTCAACGGGACGTTCGGAGTGGATGTGCGCAACGAAGACGGGCTCATCGTGGTGAGCGACATGACCACGGGTCTCTGGACCTTCAAGATGGAGGGGTTCCAGGGGTGGAATGGCGGGGCCTGGGGCATGCCGAACATCTCGAGTGCGCAAGACTGGGACCGTGGGCCTGCCGGTGCCGCCGCGCGCATTACGACGGACGACCAGCAGGGAAGCTGAGGGGCTCTGGCCGACCGCCGTCTCGAGCACGCTGCGGGAGTCGGTCGCCGGGGCGGCCGAACCCGGCCGCCCCGGTCGCAATTGCCGCCCGAACTGGCTGGCTAGGAGCGGTTTGCAACGCGGAAATACCGCCGAAGAATGACGGGGGAGCCGGTTCGGAAGGGCTGAGCCGGCCTGGAGGGTCCCGGTTCGGCCCCCGCATGCCCAGCGCCGGCTAGGTGTCTCGGCGGCCCCGGCTGCTCGCAGTTGGCAGTCCACAGTGATGGTGGCGGGGGATCAGGCGGATAGGGGACGGCCGTCTCGGCGGTCCCGGCTGCTCGTAGTCGGCAGTCCCTCCCTGGACCTGCTGCACCTTCCCGGTCGTACCGTGCGCTCCACGGGTGGCGCGGGACTCTACACGGCGTTGGCAGGGCGGCTGGCCGGCGCGGAGGTCACAGTTGTCGCTCCCCGGCCAGACCCGATGCCGCCGGAGCTGGAGCAGGCGGCTGCCTTGATGGATTGGCGGGGACCCTCCGTCTCTCCCGGGAGATTGCCGCACTTCGAAATCGACTATACGACCGGTGGCGAGACCGTATACCGCCGGGCGGTGCAGGGTTCCGAGGGAGAACTCCTACTCGAACAGCTGCCGGATGTGCGGCGCGGCACATTTGCATACGTGGGACCCTTTCTGGATCCCGGCGCTCAACTCGCCTTCTGCGAGAAGCTGGCGGGATCGGGAGCGCGCGTGGGGTGCGGAACGTATGAAGCCGGTATCCGGGCGCACCGGCAAACGGTGCACCGCGTCGCGCGGGCGTGCGACTACTTCTTCTGCAATGCGCGGGAAGCCGAACTCCTGTTCGGCTCTGCGCGCGAGGTGGCGACGGAGCCGGGTCGCGCGACGTTCGTTACAAGAGGGAGTCTGGGCGCGCGGGTCGTGCTAGGGACCCATGTCGCCGAGATCGGCGCCGTCGAGGCCGGGGAAGTCGATCCGACGGGTGCGGGCGACACCTTCTGCGGCACGGTGTTGGCGAGAATCGCGGCCGGAGACCATCCGGTTGTCGCTGCGCGATACGGGGTGGTTCAGGCAGCGCGAGTGGTCACCGGGATCGGCCCGGCCGCGCTGCTGGCGGGCGACGCGGCGGAGCGCCCAGCTCTCCAGGCGCCGGGTAGGCCGAAAAGGCGACAAGGGGCGGCGAAGCTAGGCCGTCCGTCCGGCTCTCGGCTGGCGGCCCCGCGAAGCCGCAAGGGGATCGGGCTCGATAGCGACCCGAGAGCCAGTCTCGACCAGAACCGCATCCGCCGCGTCGCCCGCCGCATCGCTTCATCTTCCTCGGTCTCGGCTTTCGACTTTACCGGGCCGTGTTTCCCCGAAGCGGGCCATCCGGCGGCGCTCGACTTCTTCTTCGCGGCGACCGTGCAGCAGTTCGGCTTCTGGACCGAACGCGCCGGGCGCTACGAAGCGCCGATGATCGCCCGGTTGGATGGCGTTCTCCGCAAGGGGAGCGACTACCTTTGGGCTGCCTATCTGCGCTGGCTGGAAGACGCTCCCGAGGCGCTGGCGCCAACGGGTCAGTCGCTGGTTGGCGATGCCGAGTTCGACCGCCGCATGAGCGATGACGGCGGCGGCAATCCACTGCCGGCCCGGCGCCTGCACTCCCGCTGCGCCCGCGCCTACGGTTCCGACATGCTGGCTCTCGGCCTCACGCCTGCGTCGCTCCTCGAAGAGGTTCAAGAAGCCGAGCGCCCGCTAGCGGCATTTCTCCAGCGCCTGGACTCTGTCGGTGGCTACAAGGAGGATCCGCTGCGCAAGAAATCGGCTCTCCTGGCCGCGATTCTCAACCAGCGCCCCGAACGATTTCTGGACTTCGGATCATGCGGGGGGTCCTGCGAGGATGTGTTCGAGGATGTGCCTCCCATCGTCGACTACCACTGCCTCCGAAGCTGTTTGCGGCTGGGGGTCGTCACTGTGACAGACCGGGAGTTGGCCCGGAAGGTGGCCGCTCGAAGGGTCGTCACCGCGGATGAAGAGGAGGCGGTGCGCGCGGCGTGCTATGAAGCGGTGGAGCAGATTCGGCTTCTCAGCGGTCGTTCAATGGGGGCGGTCGATGCTTTCTTCTTCCAGAACCGGACCCGTTGTCCCGAAATGACCGAACCCGACTGCGGAAGCTGCCTCGCCGACCCGGCTTGCGCCCATCGAACCGAGCTATTCCAACCGGTGTTCCGTACGACGGCATACTGAGTGTCTACGCCAAGACATTGCCGAAGTGTTCTGGCTGCCTACCTGTCCGCATGTGGGGGGACACCACGTACGCGGGCAAAGGTGGGGGCATGCGAAGTCCGATGTCAGTGCCAAATCTGGGGCAGTATCAAGGTATGTATACACGGTATACGGTGTATACGATAGCTCTATGCGGTCACCATGAGTGCAGTGCCGTACATGACCAGCAGGCCAATCAGGAGACCCGTGGCATTCAGCGGAGTGAACAGGCCGCGCGGCCAACTCCTCTGGACCAGGCGCGTCACCTCTATGATGACTTGGATGATGGCCCCGACGCCGACCGCGAGAAAGAACGTCGCCAGCGCCGGCGAATAGGCGAAGCCGCCGCTCCAGGCGCCAAAGACGGTCGGCACGCCGGCGATAGCGCCCACTATGGCAAAGTGCCGGAACGGGGGGCGCTTCTCGGCCATCGGCGCGACGATCGCCAGCCCCTCGGTCGTGTTGTGGATGGCAAAGCCGATAACGAGGAAGCTCCCCAGGGCGATCTCGCCAAGAGAGTACGCAGCGCCTATGGCCAGCCCTTCGCCGAGGTTGTGCAGCCCGATGCTGATCGCGATCAGGTAGGCGACGGCCAAGCCGCTGGTCGCTCCGCGTTCGCCGCGTCCGATGTTGGATAGCGCCTTCAAGCCGACGATAGAGCAGGCCAGCCCGAGCGCGATCAGTCCGGCGGCCTGGTACCCCTCCGCCACCAGCTCGGAGGACTCGATCACATGCTCGAGCGCGTCCACGGCGAGGAACGCGAGCAGCCCCACGGTGAGACTGAGGTAGAAATGCACCCACTTGCGGTCGATCCTCCGAAGGAACGGATACCACAACAGGCCCACCAACACTGGAATCACGCCCACATAGAGGCCGAGAAGAGTGAACATCGTCAAGTATTGGCGGTTGGGCTGCGGCGACTTGGTCGCCACGGCAACCTCATGCTGAAAAGTGAGGCCGGTGGAAGTCACTAGCGCGACTACGTGGCTCTCGCCTTCGACCCAGGGATAGGCCAGCTCGAGGGTTGCGCGCGCGAGACGCGGAAGTGTCGGATCCCGGTCGATTTCGAAGCGCCAGTAGGCTTCGTCCACCATGACCTGGGCAACGGTTACCGCTTGGGGGCCTCCGTTCACGATGTGCACGCGCATGACGCCGCTCTCGGGAAAGCTGACGCGCTCGATCGTGATTTCCTCGACGGGTGGAAACGCGGTTCGGAAGGAGGAGGTGGGGTCGGTCGCGAAGAAGAGCGCCACCAACCCGGCAAGCAACGCCAGCGGCAGGAGGCCAAACAGCCAGCGGCGTCGGGGGGCAGGCCGGTGTCCGGCGCCGCCCTCGGACGGATGGTCAGACATGACCGTTTGCAATCCGCCGAGTCGGCTGCGACCAGTGCTGAAGAAGAGGAGCCACGGACAATCCGTCAGACATGGCCGTCGGTTACACCCCGCATCGGCGCCCCATCGCCCGCAGCGAGATAGGGGACCGCCTCGAAGGTTCCCAGCCATCCCAGCTCGGCAAACTCGCTCTGGTGCGCATGGAAGATATGCTTGCCCGGGAATTCCAAGGCGAATTCGAGGACATGTCTCTCGCCCTGGCACATCATGATCGTGTCGGTGAGGTCGTAATGGTCTGGCCGCGTTCCGGATCTGAACACTTTGAACATGCCGGCGTGCAGGTGAAAGGAGTTGACAAGGTCGAACTCCGTCATGTTCACGAGATACACGCGGCAGAGGTCGTTCACGCCTACGCGGACGGGGTGATGCTGGTAGTAGAATGCGGAGGTGTTGACGGCGTACACCTCGTTCTCCCCGTCCAGATTGCTGTCGAAGCCGTTCATCACCATCACCATCTCCCTTGCCGGCTCTCTGCCCTCCGGCGGGTCGATGATGAAAGTTCCGTAGAGGCCCTTATGGAGATGCCGCCTCAGGGGCATCGTATGACAGTGGTACAGGTGGAGGCCGGCCGGCTTTGCCTCGAACTCGTAGGTGAAGCGCTCCCCCGGGTAGACCAGCGGCTCGAGTCCGTCCATCTCGGGCGGATGCGTGCCATGGAAGTGGATGGTGTGAGGGTGCGACCCCGCATTTACGAACTCCACCCGCAGGATGTCGCCCTCGGTGCAGCGTAGAGTCGGGCCGGGCACTTGGCCGTTGTAGGTCCACGCCGGGAAGAAGACCCCGGGGGCGATCTCGATATCCCGGTCGACCGCGACGATCCTCCATTGGCGGACTACGCTTCCGCCGGGGCCGGCAACTGCTTCGCCGTAGTCGAAGTGCGTCAGGAAGGCGGTTGGATCAAAGGAGTCGGTGGGGCGAGGCGTGCCGACGACCCCCATCTCTTTCGCTGGGTGGCCTGGCGCCTGAGGCGGGTTGGTCGCCGGGTCGGAGTGCGCGGCGCCCACTGCGTCCAGCGTGGAAGCCGATTGGCGAGAGCCGCCCTGGGGCTCGATTATGCCGGCGGCCGCAAGCGCCTCGCGGGTACCGCTTCGCGAGGCCAGATTCAGCACGGAGGCCCCCGACAATCCGGCAACGCCGGTGGCGCCGATTCTGAGCCAATCTCGCCTGCTAAGCCTTTCCGGCTTTACGATGCGCATCTTCTTGCCCTGCCGAGTCCAAGATTTTTAGGCTAGTCGAAAAATCGTACGGACAAGATGGCGCGAGGCTCGATTGCGCGTCAAGCCTGAAAGGAAAAGCGCCGCAAGGGCAAGCTCCGAACGACGAGCGCGGAGTAGCGGTCGCGTGCCGGGTTGAGGAGGGGGCGGCGTCCGGTTTGTAGGGCTATAGGCGATCGGCAAGACAAGGCCGTGCCCACGCACGCGCCACCGGTGGAGATCGGTGCCAGGCTATAGGCGCGCGGTCAAGCGGGAGCAGGTCTACTGCGCGGCAAGCTCCATGCGGGCGAGTCCCCAGCGCGCGTGTTCTCGAACGAGCGGCGAGATGTCTCGCGCTAGGCGTTCCAGCGCTTGCCGCGCCGCCGTCCCGCCGGCGTTCCCGAGGCCGACGGCCAGATTGCGAAGCACGCCATCCCGGCCAGGGCGGCTGAAGGCGGTCTCCCGGTAGCGGTTGCGGAACTCCTCTTCGCCCATGCCGGCTACTTCGTCGGCCCAGGCCGCCATGTCGCCGGGTGGCGCCGGCTGTCCGGGGCGCGGCGCGAAGGGATGCCGGGCCGGGGAGGGAACGCCGGCGTTCCACGGGCAGACTTCCTGGCAGATGTCGCACCCGAAGACCCGCGTGCCGATCGCTGAACGCAACGGTTCCGGAATGGATCCCTTCAGCTCGATAGTCAGGTACGAGATGCAGAGACGCGCGTCGAGACGCCGTCCCTCGATGATCGCGTTCGTCGGGCACCTGTCTATGCACCTCCGACAGCTGCCGCAGCGGTCGTGGACGAATGGTTCGTCGGGCTGGATGTCGAGGTCCGTGAGCAGCTCTCCGATCATGAAGTAGGATCCGAGGTCCGGATTGATGAGCATGGTGTTCTTGCCGATCCAGCCCAGTCCGGCCCGCTGGGCGTGGTCGCGCTCGAGGACAGGGCCGTAGTCCACGTAGCGGCGGGCCCGGGTGCCGGGACGCAGCTGCTCTATGGCATCGGCTAGGCGGCCAAGCCGGTCTTCGAAGATGTGATGGTAGTCTCGGCCGAACGCGTAGCGAGCTACCACGGGAAGCCGGCGCCCGGGCCCCGGCCGGAGCGCCGTGCCGCCGGCGCGTTGCCGATCCGATCCCTCCGCAGTCTCGCCGCTGCCGCCTACCGCTGGTCGCACAGGTGGCGCGGCACCGGCGGCGCGTTGCCGATCCGGTTCCTCCGCAGTCTCGACGACGGCGCTGCTGCCTGCCCCGGCCCACCCGTGCGGCGCGGCGCCGTAGAACAGCGTAGTCATGATGATCGTCCGGCACCCGGGGAGCGCCTCGCGAGGGTCGATGCGCCGTCGCACCGCGTCCTCTCGCGCCAGATACGCCATCTTGCCGTGGTAGCCCTGGGCCAGCCAATCCTGGAACTCGGCAGCGTGAAGCGGCGCGTCGGCGGGGGCGAACCCCACCTGATCGAAACCGAGCCCCTCTCCCGCCCTCCGGATCTGTTGCTTCAGCCGCCCCGCGTCACCCATCCAGAAACGCCGTCCGCCCGGACGCGTCCAAGGCGGCGGCCCGGATATGTCGCTTCAGCCGCGTCGCGTCACCCATCCCGCCGCCCGTGGGAACCGGACCCAGCCGCGCCAATCTCGCGGAGCCGCTGCGCACGCGGCGTGGAGGCGCGCGCCGTTAGCCGAAGGTTCCCGCGCTCGGGCAGAGGCCGCTGACCGGACACTCGCCGCACTTCGGCTTCCGCGCTTGGCAAACCGCCCTGCCGTGACAGATCAGCCTCCAGGCGAACGGATGCCACTCTTCCTGCGGCAAGACTCTCATCAGGTCGGTTTCCACCTTCGGCGGGCTAGTTTCGTTCGTGAGCCCCAGCCTGTGCGACAGACGCTTCACGTGCGTATCGACGACGACTCCATCGTGAATGCCGAAGGCGTTGGACAACACGACGTTAGCAGTTTTTCTCGCGACGCCGGGCAGCGTAAGCAGCTCATCCATCGTGGCGGGGACCTCCCCCCCGTACTCCTCGCTCAGACGCCGGCCGAGACCCTGGAGGTGACGCGCCTTGTTGTTGAAGAAACCGGTCGGGCGCACCGCCTCCTTCAGCTCCTCCAGCGGCGCTTCGGCATACGCCAGGGCATCGGGATACCGTGGAAAGAGCGAGCGTGTGACCTCGTTGACCCGCGCATCGGTGCACTGAGCCGAGAGGACCGTCGCCACGATCAGCTCGAGAGGATTCTCCCACCTCAGCGCGATCTCGAGACTCGGGTAGAGGGCGGTCAGCTGCGGGGACAGCTCCGCCGCAAGCTCGGACCGGGCTTTCCAGGAACGGGGACGTCGCACCGCGCGTTCAGCCGTCATTGGCAGACTCCGGCGCAGCGCCTGTGGCGTTCGCGGCCAGCCACCGGTTTAGGCCTACCAAGACGGCCATGGCGATGGCGCACTGAACGATGACGGTCCCTGCGTTGCCCTCCGCCAACGGCGTGAAAGAGCCGGCCAGATCGTCCAGGTCCACCGCCTGCCACAGCCACCAGACGGTCAGCACGACGGCTTGCACGGCCACGAGCGGAACCGCCACGTTCCACCACTTTCCTATTCTGACGTCGCTGCCGGTACTGTTGACGAGCCTCCTTCGGAAACGGTCCACGCCGTGGCGCAAGACCATGATGGCGAAGAAGAGGCCCGAGGCCATCAACCCCATGCCCCACACCCAGTCCTGGTTTCTGAAGACCTCGATCCAGATCGCCGATGGCAGCCCCAGCAGGAAGCCGAGGGTGCCCACCGTCAGCACGGCTCGGCGCCGGGCGATGCCGGCGTCGGTTAGGACGCGCACCGGAAGTTCGATCATAGCGATCAGACTGCTCCACGCCGCGAAAACGAGAGCCAGGAAGAAGACGACCATGAATACCGGTCCGCCGGGCATCAGTCCGAACAGCTGCGGAAGCCTGATGAAGGTGAGTCCTTCGTTCCCCGCCCCTACGATCTCGCTGGCCGCTTGCGGCTGGAGCGCGAATACGGTGCAGAGCACCATGATGCCCCCCAGGAGCGACACCGAGTTGTTGCCGAAGCCCAACATGAACGCGTTGAGCGTCGTGTCCTCGCGCTTCTTCATGTAGATGGCGTAGGCAGTGATGAGACCCCAGCCGGCGCCTGTGTCCCAAGCGTTCTGCGTCAGGCCCTGAATCCAGAGCTCCGCGTTTCCGAGCGCTTGCCAATCGGGAGAGAAGAGGAAGTCCAGCCCCGCGCTCGCCCCCGGCAGAGTCACGGCGCGAATTGTCAGTGCCACAACGAGGAGGAGAAGGGCTGGAATGAGGAAGCGCGCCGTGCGTTCTATCCCCCGAACGCCGCGAATTACGACAACGACTGCGAGGGAAATTGCGATGGCATGCGTGAGGATGGGCCAAGGCGAGCCGATGAAGCCTTCCCAATACTGCTGCGGTCCCACGCAGCCGGTCGCCGCGGGGTCGCACTCGCTGAGGGGCACCGTGCCGGTCGCAGCCCCGAAGAGGTAGCGCAACGTCCACCCCATGACGACCGAATAGTAGAACAAGATCGAGGTCGACACGAAGGCCACCCAGGCGCCCATCCAGCTGGTGCCCTTGCCGGCCAACTTCATGAAAGCGCCTACCGGACCCGTACGAGACTTCTTGCCGGCGGCGAACTCGATGAGGATCAGCGGGACGGACCAGAGAAAGAGGAAGACGACCCAGGTGATCAGGAATTCCCCGCCGCCATTGGTCGCCGCTATTCGCGGGAAGCGCCAGATGTTTCCGGTTCCAACCGCCATGCCGAGCATTGCCAGCATCATTGCGGCTCGCGAAGAAAAGACTTGTTTTGCCAAAAGTTGCCTCCGTGCCGGTCGTCGTCAGTGCGGCCTATTGGCCACCGGAGCTATCCCTCCGGAGTCGCATCCGGGGCGGCCGCCGGTCGTTTTCTTGGGAGGTCACCCTAGAGGTCGCGGGTGACGTCGCCTAGCGTCGCATCCGAGGCGGCTGCCGGTTCCGGGGCGGCCGCCGGTTGTTCCCTCTGTTCTCCAAGCGAGCTGGCGCGCGAGGTCCGTGTCCGCCTCAACCACCTTTCCAAGGTGTCGTTGAAGACCTCCGGGCGCGATATGTGCGCGCAGTGCCCCGCGCCATCGATGGGCGCATACTCGGCTGCGGGGAGCAGCTCCGCGATCTCCACGGCCCAGCTCACGGGGCAGTATGTGTCGGTCACGCCCTTCACTATCAGAGCCGGAGTCTCGATTCCCCGGAGATCGCTCCGCAGGTCGAGGCCGTCCAGCCCGTCGACCCGCCGCGTGGAGACCGCGGCGGACACGGTCCGCGACCCTGTGTAGAGAACATAGTCGATCAGGGCATCGCGCCCCGCCGAGTCGTCGAAGACCCAGATCCCGAAGCGGCTCCAGAGGCGCGCCAAGGCGCGGCTGATCCGCGTCGGGAGATATCTGGTCGCCCCCATGGCTACGGGGATCAGCGCGTTGCGGTTGAACCCTATGTGATCGCGGGAGACCCGGGCCAGGGGGTTGGAAAGCACTAGGCCGCAGAGCCGATCGGGGTGCAGCGTCGCGTAGCGCATGGCTATGGCGCTTCCAAGGCTGGCTCCGACAAGCGTGAAGGGGCGATCGACGCCACGCGCTTCGACGAGTTCGCGTATGTCGCCGGCCAAGCGGTCCAGGCCGTCTCCGGGCGCGAAGGAACGGCGCAGATCTGCGCAGATTACCCGGTGGCGCTGGCTGAAGCGAAGCAGCTGGTAGCGGAATGTCTCCTTGGGTCCGTCGGCCCCCGGTATCCAGACCAGCGTTCCGTCCGGCTCGGAGGGGCCGGTGTCGATGTACTCGACGGTCTCGCCATCCGAGTACTCTGCCAGCGCCACCGGTAGCGATCGGCCGCCGGCATCGCATACGGGCGGGCGCACGAGCGCCGCGTTGCGCCGCAGCATGGCGCGAACGTATGCGATGCCGGCGAGGCCGCCCGCCGCGCCGATCACGAACGGGGCGATGCTGGGCCAGATGCTGGCCGCCTGCTGGTCCGCCAGCCTTAGCGCCACCGCTTGATCCAGGACACCAGCGTCTCGGGAGAGAGGCCGTCGGCGCCCAGCTGGGTCGCGAGCTCGACGGCGCTTTCGCGCTGTCCTGCCGACAATACCTCCCGAAGAAAGTTGCCGGCGGCGGAGTCTCTGTACCACTGATTCCCGAAGCGGCGGCGCAGGCGGTCGAGCACGATCGCGCTCAGGACCCATCCACGCAGCTCCCATGCCGCCCAGAAGCCGTGCCGGTAGTCCCAGAGATACATCGAGGGATCGTGGGCGAAGCCGGTTGCCTCGCTCATCGCCTCGGCATAGTGGCCGGCCCGTTCGGCCGGTCGTTCCGTGCCGGCTACCTCCAGCTCCCAGAGGACATGGACCGCGAGCCGCCGCAGCCGGTAGAGCTGGAGGAAGCCCGCCAGCGACACGTACTCCTCCAGGCGCTCGCCATCCAGGCCCAGCACCGACCGCACCCAGCTGACATCCAGCGCCAGCCCTTCGAAGAGCAGGGCGAAGCTCTCGCCGATCGAAGGGTCTCCAAGCACGCGCTCTTCCCACGCCTGCGATGGTGACGCGCAAGCGTAGTGAAGGGCGTGGCCCGTCTCGCGCAGGGCGGCGCGGGCATCCGCCCACCCTCCGGTAGGACAGATGCACAGCACGATGTCTCCGGGCACGCGGATGGCCGCGCAAAACGACTCCGCATCTTTGCGGGGGCGGCGCTCGAAGTCGGCGCGGACGCCCGCGCCGCGCCCCAGCGGCAGCTTCATCGACTCCACATCCTGCCGCAGCCGCGCGAAGAACCGCTGAATCTCGAAAGGCCGGTCGAGCCAGTGCATCCCCATCAGCCAGAGGGCGTCGTAGCGGCCCGGCGGCGGCCCGTCCCCCGCGTCTATGCGCGAACCCGCCTCCTTCCGGAACGCCTTCCGGTATGTGGAGTCCGTGCGCTCCAGTATCTCGCCGGCCAGCTGCCTCATGCGCTGCAGGTCCAGGCCGCTCAGCTGTTCTCGCGCCTCGACATACCTTCCCAGGCCAAGTTTGCCTACGGCCTCGCGCTCCCGGTGCAACACATCCAGGCGCAAGGCGTCGGCCTCCTCAATTCCGACGTGCCGGGCCGCCGCCCACTCCAGCCGTTCGCGGCGGTTAGCCGTGCGCATCAACCGCTCGGACATGCGTTTCATGGGAACTTCTTCCCCGGCGAGCGATACCGTCGTTCCGGCTTCCCACGACCGCAGCTCATCTTCGAACCGGGCCACCGCAGCCTTTATTTGCTGTCCTGCCACGCACCTCAGGAGCGCCTTGAGCCGCTGGCGCTCCTCCCCGCTCGCGCCGGCCAGGGCTCGCTGAAGGGAGGGAACCACTTCGGGAGCCATCAGCAGCCGGTGCTCCTCGTATATCTCCGCTAGCGGCGACAGCTCTCCGGCGCCGCTCCGATTTTCGTACTCCCTGCGCTCGACGGCGCTGCGCAGCCATTTGGCGCGGTCACGAATCTCGGCGACGCTGATGCGCATGGAATCGATCGGGCTAGGGCGACTTCAGCCGGGCGGGGAGATCAATCCGCGCCCGGGGCGGATGCGGCGATTGCCTCCCGGAGGTACGCGCCTGCGCCGCGGAGCGGCACACGGGACTGCACAAGGGTGTCGCGGTCGCGCACCGTGACTGTCTCGTCGCCGAGAGTCTGGCCGTCGACGGTCAGGCAGAAGGGGGTTCCCGCCTCATCCTGTCTCCGGTACCGCCGCCCTATCGACCCTGCCGCATCGTAGACGATGTTCAGCGATCCGCGGAGCTCGCTCGCCAGCTTCTCGGCGATCTCCGGCATCCCATCCTTCTTTACCAACGGGAAGACGGCCGCCTGCACCGGCGCGAGAGCCGGACTGAGCCGCAAGACGACACGCTTCTTCCCCCCGCCGAGATCTTCTTCGTCGTAGGCGTCCGCGAGCGCCACTAGCAGAGTCCTGCTCAGCCCGGCCGATGTCTCGATCACGTAGGGCACGTATCGGCGGTTCGCCGCCTGGTCGAAGTACTCCAGCTTCTTCCCCGAGTGTTCCTGGTGCCTTCCGAGGTCGTAGTCCGTCCTGTTGTGGATTCCCTCGAACTCGTGCCACCCGAACGGGAAGCGGTACTGGATGTCGTAGGCGCACTTGCAGTAGTGCGCGACTTCGTTCGGCCCGTGCTCGTGAAAACGCAGCCGCTCGGGGCGTATCCCCAGACTTTCCACCCAGCGCATGCGCCGTGCCTTCCACCTCTCGAACCACTCGTCCGCGCTCTCCGGAGCGACGAAGAACTGAAGCTCCATCTGCTCGAATTCGCGGGTTCTGAAGATGAAGTTCCCCGGCGTTATCTCGTTCCTGAACGCCTTGCCCACCTGGGCGATCCCGAAGGGGATCTTCTGGCGGAGCGAATCTTGAACGTTCCTGAAGTTGACGAATATCCCCTGCGCGGTCTCCGGACGCAGATAGACTGTCGCCGCCTCGTTCTCCACGACCCCCATGAAGGTCTTGAACATGAGGTTGAAGTTGCGCGGGTCGGTCCACTGCCCGCGGGTTCCGCAGACGGGACACTGCCTCGCGAGGGAGAGGCTTTCCTCTTCTTCCTCTTCCGGGATCTTCGCCAGTGTACCGGCGCCATCCGCATCGGAGGGGGCCGCGCCGCCGCGGGCCGCACTATCAGGGGCCACGCCGCCTGGGGCCGCACTGTCAGGGGCCGCGCCGCCTGGGGCCGCACTGCCGGATCGAGGCGCTTCGCCGCCGGTCTTGACCGGCACATCTTCGACCCGAAAGCGCCTGTGGCAGCTCCGGCACTCGATCAGCGGGTCGGAGAATGCGCCCACATGTCCGCTCGCGACCCATACCTCGGGGTTCATCAGAATGCCGGCGTCGATCCCCACGATGTTGTCGTGGCGGTAGACCATCTCGCGCCACCACAGCTGCTGTATGCGGTTCTTCAGCTCGATGCCGAGCGGTCCGTAATCGTAGACGGAGCCCACTCCTCCGTAGATCTCGGAAGACTTGAAGATGAAGCCGCGCCGCTTAGCGAACGACACGAGCTTGTTCATGAGGTCGGGCGGGTGGCCCGAATGCGTATCGGATTCGACTGTCATCTAAGCGCTGTCATCCAAGTAGAGTGGACTTGTCGGTCATCGAGTTCTCAAGCCGCCCGGATACTAGCGGTTCTCGGTGAGGTGGCGCGCGGGTCCCCGAAGGACATGCCCGGGCTTCGCGCCCGTGACGGAGCCATCCAGAATCACCGGCTCTCCGTTGACGATCACGTGCAGGATGCCCGCCGAATACCGGTGCGGATCGACATAGTCGGCCCGGTCGATGATGCGGCCCGCGTCGAAGATAGCGATGTCGGCTCGCATGCCCTCGTCGATTCGCCCCCTGTCGGTCTGCCCGATTTCGTCCGCGGACAGCGAGGTCATCTTCCGGATCGCCTCCTCGAGGGTCAGCACGCCCATCTCGCGGACGTAGCGGCCCAGGATTCGGGGAAACGATCCGTAGCTGCGAGGGTGCGGGAAGCCGATCCCGTAGCCGACCGGGTCTCCATCGGTCTCGAACATGGCGTACGGGTGCCGCATGATGCGGATAACGTCGGCCTCGTCCATGAAGTGGTAGATGGCGCTGAAGCCGCCCGCCAGCTGAAGCTCGATAGCCAGCTGCACTCCCGTTGCGTCGCTGTTGGGAAGGCCTCGGTCGGCGGCCAGCTCCGACATCCGCTTGCCGTCGTATGCGGGAAGAGCCGGAACGGTACGGAACTGGATGCGGCTCAGGTCGCCGCCCGTCCAGTCGCGGTGCATCCACTCTTCGGTCTCGCGTTCAATCCGCGCCCGCGTCTCGGGATCGTTGACGCGCACCCTGAAGGAATCGATGCCGCCGGCCAACACCCACTGCGGGAAGAGCACGCTCGACCCGGTGCTGCCTGCCGTGTAGGGGTAGACGTCCACCTTGACGTCGATGCCCTCCGCGCGCGCCGAGTCGACCAGTCTCAGCGACTCCGTCGTCTGGCCCCAGTTCGCGACCCCCATCGCCTTGAAGTGGTTGATGTGGACCGGAAGACCTGCCTCGGCGCCCACCCTGATCGCCTCGCGTACAGCCGGGAGCAGTTGCCGTGCCTCGTCGCGCATGTGCGTGTAGTAGATGCCCCCGTACTCGGCGGCCACTTTGGCAAGTTCGATGACCTCTTCGGTTTCGGCATAGTTCGCCGGCACGTAGAGCAGTCCCGTGGAGAAGCCGAGGGCTCCGTCCTCCATCGTTTCGCGAACTAGGTTGCGCATCCGGTCGAGCTCGCCCGGCGTCGGCGCCCGGTCATCCATCGCCATAACCTGTTTGCGAGTCCAGCTGTGGCCGGCGAAGAAGCCGACGTTCGGCGCGACCTCGAGGTCTTCGATGTAGTCGCGGAGCGGCCAGGGCTGGTCGCCGCTGTGGAGCGAAGGAAGGATGGTGGTGATGCCTTGGCGGATGAAGTTCTCCGCCAGCGGCCTGCGGTGGATCTGATTCTGGACATGGTTGTGGTGGTCGATGAAGCCCGGAGAAACGATGAGCCCGGTGGCGTCGATCTCCTCTGTCCCCTGTCCGGCGAGTTGGCCCTCCCGGCCCACTCGAACGATGCGTCCGTCGCGGATGCCGAGATCGGCCATGAAGCGGTCGGCGCCCGTTCCGTCCACGACTGTCCCGCCGGTTATGACCAGATCGAAGGCGGCGTTCGCGGTCGCGTCAGTCGCTCGCGGAGCGCCGTCGCCGCTGGGGTCGCCGCCGGCCCCCCGGTCTTGCGGCGCGCAGCCGGCAGCTAGCGAAAGGGCGGCTAGCATGGCGCCCGCCGGCGACACTCTTCTGCCCGGGTCCCTACCCGAGCGGCAACGGCGCATCGTCAGCCGCTCGTACCGCTCTGATGCGCGTCCATCGCCCACACCGGGACGCCATCACGCTTGTAGATGATCCCATCCTTGATGACATCGGTCACGTAGCCCAGAACATTGATGTCGAAGAGAGGGTTGCCATCAACGACGATAATGTCGGCGAGCTTGCCCGGCTCGACCGTCCCCGTCTCGCGCAGTCCGAGGACTTCGGCCGCCACCTTCGTGGCCGACGAGATTGCCTCGATCTCCGTCATTCCCATGTCGACTAGCGCGGAAATCTCGCGCCACGCCGACTCGGCGTGGAAGTTGAGCGGCGATCCGGTGTCGGTGCCCATCGCCATCAGGGCGTTGGCGTCGATGAACTGCCGGGCCGCCTTCTCGCTGTTGCGAATCTGGCGCGGCGTGGTTCGGAAGTACGACTTGCGCCAGAAGTCGTCCTTCGTGTAGGAGCCCAGCACCTGCTCGCGGATCAGGGGCGGGAAGCTCTCGATAATGTCGGGATCCCAAAGCCGCTCCGGAAATTCGAGCGTGGCCGGGTATATCCAGATCCGGTGCGAGATCGTCTGGACGACCGGGACGTTGTTCATGGCGATGTAGTCGACCAGCTCTTGCGAGTAGGCTGGGACGCTGCCCCCGGAGCCGGCGTGCTGCAGCACATCGCAGCCGCCGCGGATCGCCCCCCAGACTACCTCTTCTTCGTAGACGTGACAGTGGATCGGGACCCCGGCCGGTCCGGCCACGGACTTGATGGCGCGCATGTCCTCTTCGGTCGTGCCGATCCATGTCTTGATGACGTCGACGCCGGCGTCGACCAGCATCTGCGTCCGCTGGCGGGCCTCTTCGGGGGAGTCGTGCAAGACGCGGAGCTCGGCGGGAAGGAAGTCCCAGGCGTAGCGCGTGACCCAGGGACCGCTCACGAGCAGGCGGGGGCCGGGCGCTTCGTTGCGGTTGACCTTGTCCCGGAAGGCGAGGCTCGACATCGGAGCCGCGAGATCGACGCCGGCCGTAACGCCGGCCGCCAGGAGCTGCCTGGCCGATGTCTCGTAGACGATCTCGTCGTGGCCGTCTTCGAACCAGGGGAACCACTCGCTGTAGTCGCCGTGGCCCAGAATCATGATGTGCATGTGGGCGTCTACTATCCCGGGCATCATCGTCTTGCCCGCCGTATTGATCACTTCGGCATCCGGGGGGATTTCGACCGTAGCGGCCGGCCCCGCGGCGACGATGCGGTTCCCTCTAATGACGACCGCCGCATGGTGAATCGGCGGCGCCTCGTAGCCGTCGAGCAGCTGGCCTCCGACCAGGGCTATCGCGCGCTCCTCCTGTCCGGATGCGGCGACGGGCGTCGTCGCGAGGCCGGCCAGACACGCGAAGAGGGTCAGCGTACGAAGAGGCGTGATCCGGAGCGTTCTGCGGCTTGCGGTAACCATGTCTATTCCCTCCTCATCTCGTTTGAACCCGCAGCTTCAACCTGTGCACCCGCGTTCTTCGACCGGAACTTCGGCCGTCGGCTCCGCTGCCCAGCGCTCCAAGCCGGCATCCATCTGCGAACCGGCGCGCTCGATCCGGTTTCGTCCTGCGACCTCGGATTCCGTGTTCCCGTTGGCCGCGCCGGGTCAGATGCCTCGGTAGACAGGATCGCGCTTCTCCGCGAAGGCGGCGACTCCTTCCCGCCAGTCCTCCGAAGCCATGCAGGCGGCCAGCGCGTCCCTCTCGAGCTCCAACGCTTCGGCCGGGGCGGCGGAGTCGGCCCGGTCGAGCAGCCGCTTGGCCAGCCTCATCGAGATCGGCGCGTTCCGGGCCAGCCGGGTAGCGAGAGCGCGCGCGGCCGCCAGCACCTTGGAGGCGGGCGCTTTCTCGTTGGCCAGCCCCCATGCCAGGGCCTCTCCCGGCGTGAAGAAGCGTCCGGTCAGGATCAGTTCGGCCGCGCGCGCGTAGCCGACCCGCCGGCGCAGGGTGTAGGCCGTGCCGCCGCCGATGAACGTCCCCAGAGCAACCTCGGGCATGCGCAGCTTGGCCTCCTCGGCGACGATCACGAAGTCGCACGAGAGGGCGAGTTCGCACCCCGCCCCGATGGCATGGCCGTTCACGGCGGCAACCACTGGCTGCGGCAGCGTCTGGATCGCCCGGTAGACTCGCTGGCCGGTCTCGATGTAGATGCGCCGTTCCTCCGGGCCCAGCCTGCGATCTTGGTGCGCCTTCAGGTCGGCCCCCGCGCAGAACGCCCGCCCGGTTCCGGTCAGTATCACGCACCGCGCCCCGGCGTCCCCTCCAATCCGCGCGAGCTCTCTTTCCAGCGCCTGGTAGAGGGGGAGGCTAACGGCGTTGAGCCGCTCGGGGCGGTTGAGGCGAAGGATCCGCAGGGGACCCTCCGCCTCGACCAGGAGCGGAATGTCGTTACCGGCCAGCGGAGTCTCGCTACCGCCAAGCGGAGTGTCATTGCCCGCCAGCGGAGCGTCGTTGCCCACAAGCGGAGCGTCGTTACCGGCGTTCGGCGGCCCGCTGTCGCAGCGCTCGGCCACCGAACGGATGTCGCTACCGCTGATCGTCGCTCGCGTCGTCCGTCGTGGTGGCCACACCCTTCTTCACGTGCATCTGGAGCCATCGGTCCGTCTCCCAGAGCACATGCAACACGGACTCGCGAGCCGCGTAGCCGTGACTCTCGGCCGGCAGGAAGACCAGGCGCGCCGTAGCGCCCAGACCCTTCAGCGCCGCGTAGAAGCGCCGCGACTGGATCGGGAAGGTGCCCGAGTTGTTGTCGTCTTCGCCGTGGATCAGGAGAATCGGCTCGTTCACCTTGTCGGCGTGCATGAAGGGCGACATGTAGAAGTAGAGGTCGGGCGCTTCCCAGAAGAGCCGCTGTTCTCGCTGGAATCCGAACGGCGTCAGGGTGCGGTTGTACGCCCCGCTTCTCGCCACTCCAGCTTGGAATATGTCGGAGTGCGCGAGCAGGTTGCCCGTCATGAAGGCGCCGTAGGAGTGTCCTCCGACGCCGACCCGCAACGGGTCGATTATGCCGCGCCGCACGCCTTCATCGACGGCCGCCTGCGCATTTGCCACCAGCTGGTCGCGGAAGGTGTCGTTGGGCTCGGCATCCCCCTCGCCGATAACCGGCATCGAGGCGTTGTCGAGCACCGCGAATCCCCGCGTGACGTACGGCACGGCCCCGGAGTAGCTGATGCGCGTGAACTGGAACGGCGATCCCCTGCGCTGTCCGGCTGCCGCGGCGCTCTTGAACTCGGTCGGGTACGCCCAAATGAAGGTGGGGAGGGGACCGTCGCGCTCCTTGTCGTAGCCGGCCGGCAGGTAGAGCGTGGCCGAGAGCGGCACTCCGTCCTCCCGCTCGTACTGGATCTCTTCCTTGTGAATGCCCGCGAACTGCGGATAGGGGTGCGGAAAGTCCGTGACCGCGTGGACCGTGCCATTATCCAGGTCGCGCAAATAGTAGTTGGGCGGTTCGTTCACGGACTCGCGCCGGGTGAGCAGCTTCCCGTCCGCCAGCAAGTCGACCACTCCCTCGTAGTACGGCGCCTCCGACCGGAACAACTCCTCCTCAGCGCCGGTCTCCAGGTTGCGCTTTCTCAGGAATGGACGGTTGCCCTCCGGGGAAGCTCCCTGCCCCGCCAGATAGATCGAGCGGCCTCCATCCGCGGTCCGCAGCACGCCCCGGCCGCGCTCGTTGAGAGCGAAAAGCGGAAAACCCGGGTGGTTGTATCTGTCTTCGGTCTGAAGATCGAAGATGATCTCCATGTTGCCGGGATTGTCCGGGTCAAGGCGGTAGGTACGCCGCTGCCGCGTCGAAAACCACGACTCGTTGATGAGACCGAAGCCCTCTTCCGCCCAGGTGATCCCGCCGTAGCGCAGCGGAAGAGCCGCTAGCTCGACCGGTTGGCCGGAGAAGGGCGCCTCGTGGGCGAACACCTTGTCCCGGATGTCGGCGGGGGCGAGCGCATCCCCTCCATCCTGCGCCTCGGCCCAGTACAGGGTGGCGTCGGCATCGGGACGCCAGGAGACCGATCGTACGCCAGCGGGCACGGAGCCGAACGATGTGGGGACCTTATCCTGAAGCGGCAGCTCCGCGACTCTGTGAACTGCGTTCCCCTCCCCGTCCCAGACCTCGATGGTTCTGGGAAAGCGGGATGCGGGAACTTGGTAGGAGTAGGGGCGATTCACCGTAGTGACCAGGATGTGCTTGTCGCCGGGGGAGGGCGCGAACTGGGCGATGATGGCCGGCTGCCCCAGCATCTCCACCGATCCGTCGAGACTCACGCGGGCCAGCTGGGCGGTCGCGTAGTACTCGTACAAAGCTTCGTCGTGCGGGTTCTGGAGCAGGTCCTGGTAGGTGCGGGCCGGGGCGGTCTCCCCGGACGTTTCCTCGATCCTCGGACCCGTTGGAACCATCGGCTCTTCGGGTGGCGGACCGCGTCCCGGCGGCACGGCCTGCACGTATAGAGCGTCTCCCCCCGGAGCCCACGCGAAGGCGGATCCCACGTTCGAGACGTCGAGATCGGACAGGCGTCTGGCCGACGCCGAAGTCGCATCGAGAAGCCACAGCTCGATGGCCGATTGGGTGTCGTGGGTGAAGGCTACCCACCGTCCATTGGGCGACCACCGCGTGTTCCGTATGCGCGGATCCTCGGGGAGGCCAGTCACTGGCCGTTCGTCGCCGTCCAGCGTCCGCAGCGCCAGCCCGTTGGAAGGCCTCGACCGGCTCGGGCCGTTGTTGCGCGGATTGATGCGCATCCCCGCGATCTTCAGCTCTGGCGAAGCCACCTCGGCGATCGAGGGCAGGCTTGGCCGCATCGTGAGCAGGAGCACCGACTCGTCCGGACTGAGGCTGATGCCGGGAGTAACGGGCGCGTCGACCAGCGCGGTCAACTCGGGGGCGGGCGTTTGATATCCGTCGCCAACGTCTTGCGCGGCGAGGCTAGCCGCAGACGTCAGGAGAATCCCTGAAAACAGAAGAACGGAAAGGACGTACCGGGCGCTTCCTCGAACACATTGCATCGTGCTTACCTCCACTGCATTACGGGGTACTTGCTTCCACTGCACTACGGGAGCCACGGCGAGCGCGAGTGGCCGGTTGTCGGCCCGCCGCCCGCCGCTCGCTGGATGTAACGCATTGCATCATAACGGAACCGCCTTGACAGCCGAAAGCCTGACAAGGGGGAAACCGCTTCCGGCCAGGTCGAGCATGTGGAGCGAGGGGCGGATGTCGAGCGCTCGCCCCCCTCGGGGATGAACGGAGGCCCGGAGAGTGTCGAGGGGAGGCGACGGATATCTCGCAGGAATAGGAGGGGGAGGCGGAAAGGGCTTATCCCTGATTAAACGTGCGCAAGAAAACCACTTGTCAGTCTGCTCGGATGAGACGCACTACAGCAACGCACCGTTCTCGGCGGGCACTATCCCCTGTGAATCATCGGAATGGGCGTCGGCCGCCCCCCGGGAGATACGTGGACGCTAATTCCTTCAATTTGTCCGCTACGACGCGCTCCCACTCATCCCGCGAGACCCGGTTACCGTCTTCGGGCGGCCGAATATCGCCTTCGTCCAGTCCCGTCAGGTCAACGCCGGTCGCCAGGTATACAGTGTCCCCGTCATCGATCGAGACCATGAGGATGAGACCCGGGAGGCCGCCAAACGTCTCCGGGCCGGCCTGGACTGGTATCTGGGGCGCGAACCACGCCTCGACGGGTGCGCCATCGTGGACCGTCGTCGCCTTGTGAACGACGTAGCCAAGCAACTCGCGCTGCTCGTCGGCAATCCTCCACTCGTAGGCCGGACGCTTCTCTTTGACCAGGAAGGTGCGTTCCATGAACTCGCGGGTCTCGGTGACCGAACCATCCTCGAAGTCGACGTAGGTCTGGACCAAAGTCGCCGGATCCGACGCCAACTCCCTTATCTCTTCCTCGCTTCTTTCTGCAAGCGATTCCATCACGCTCATAATTGCGCTGACACCTGTTAGGATCCTCTCCAAGTCTTCATCAGACATATCGGCGAAGTCGGAGCGAGTGAAGTCGGAGTTCCGTCCCATGCTTCCGAGTAGGGAGGACATCTCTTGATCTGCTTTCCACACAGGGACGATGACCGAATGCGTGCTGTTGAAGAGCAGCAGTCTTTCGGTCGACCTGTGCGTAGGAATCTCGGCGCCCGATATCTCGCCGCCCAATGCCTTGAAGTCCTCTATCATTTCGGCGTTGAGCTTCATTTCGGGTTGGGTGTAGGTGAAGTTAACGCGGCCTTCTTGCGCAGGTGCACTCGCGGGCAGCGACGCGGCAAGGATAGCAGAGATGACCGGAAGGAGCGGAAGTCGAGGCGGTATTCGCATAAGTCATGTCCTTGCGTTGTTTCGGAGTTGGCGTTGTTTCGTCGTCCGCAACTGCCTCTAACAATAGAGCTTATGCGCTCTTTGTATCAGATCTCTTGCGCTTTGTCCTCGCTCTCCTGTACAGCAGGGTGCCTCCGACCAGCAGGCTCACAAATAGAAGCGTACCGCCAACCATTAACCAAGGGTTCAGTTCCGACTGCTGCGCATCCTGCCATATGGAAACCAAGCTAAGAGCGAGTATGGCTGTTACGAAAACCCTTGGCCAACGCAGTGCTGCTATAGCCTCTGGGTCTGTCAGTTTCTTATCCACTTTTTCTTCCCTTGATCTTTCCGCACCTTGTTGTGAACCAACCCCGCCTCAGACTCAAGGACGGGCCTCAAAGGGGCCCTTCGGGGTCCGTGTGCGAGGGACCTCCACACCGCGTTTCTACGCTTCGTTCCTCGCGTTCCTCCACAGCAGGGCGCCTCCGACCATCAGGCCCGCAAAGAGAAGCCCACCGCCAAGTGCCAGCCCGGGGTGCAGTCCCGACTGCTGCGCCCCCTGGACGGTGTACACGGCGCTAAAACCGAACAGGCTTATTGCGCCAACCCGTGGCACCCATCGCGGTACCGCAATAACCTCCAGTCCTTCCCGAGTCTTTGTTCTGGCTTTCTGCACTTCGTCGCGTGCTCTTCGGTACGCTCCCGATCTCCTGCACACCAGGGCAACTCCGACCATCAGGCCCGCAAAGAGAAGCCCCACCCCCAGTGCCAGCGCGGGGTGCAGTTCCAACTGCCGCGCCACCCGCACGGTGTACGACAGGCTAAAGACGATCATGGCTATCGCCAAAACCCTTGGCACCCAACGCGGTACCACGATGACCTCTAGGTCTGTCAGTTTCTTCTTCACTCTTTCCTCCCTTGATCTCTCGCCCCTTGTCGTGAGCCAACCCCGCCTCAGACTCAGGTTGCAGGCGCGGCAAACGCTTCCAACGCCTCGTGGGCGCAGCTGTCTGTTCAGTCTATACGACACAACATCATCGAATTGGGCGTCAAGCCCTCGGGGGCAACCTCGGGGGCAACGTGGATGCGAATTCCTTCAACTTGTCCGCTACGATGTACTCGTACTCATCCCGCGAGACCCGGTTACCGTCTTCGGGCGGCCGAATATCGCCTTCGTCCAGTCCCGTCAGGTCAAGGCCGGTCGCCAGGTATACAGTGTCCCCGTCATCGATCGAGACCATGAGGATGAGACCCGGGAGGCCGCCAAACGTCTCCGGGCCGGCTTGTACTGGTATCTGGGGCGCGAACCACGCCTCGACGGGTGCCCCATCGTGGACCGTCGTCGCCTTGTGAACAACGTAGCCAAGCAACTCGCGCTGCTCGTCGGCGATCCTCCACTCGTAGGCCGGACGCTTCTCCTCGACCAGGAAGGTGCGTTCCATGAACTCGCGGGTCTCGGTCATCGAACCATCCCCGAAGTCGACGTAGCTCTGGAGCAATGTCGCCGGATCCCACGCCAACTCCCTTAGCTCTTCCTCGCTTCTCTCTGCAAACGATGCCATCACGCTCATAGTCGCTGCCATACTTCTTTCCAACTTCGCCATGTTTTCAGGAGACATATCAGACAGATCCATGCCGCCGCCCATTAGGGAGGGCAGCTCTTGATCTGCTTTCCGCCCAGGGACGATGACCGAATGCGTGCTGTTGAAGAGCAGCAGTCTTTCGGTCGACCTGTGCGTAGGAATCTCGGCGCCCGATATCTCGCCGCCCAATGCCTTGAACTCCTCTATCATTTCGGAGTTGAGCTTCATGTCGGGTAGGATGTATGTGAAGTTGACGCGGCCTTCCTGCGCAGGCGCAGCCGCGGGCAGTGACGCGAACAGGATAGCGGAGATGATCGGAAGGAGCGGTAGTCGATGCTGTATTCGCATAGTCATGTCCTGTGCATTTTTTCGGAGTTGGCGTTGCTTCGCCGTCCGCAGCTGTCTCTAATCAGTCTAGTCGACCTACTTACACCATCGTGCGCGCGAATGATCCCTTGGAGCAAGACCCTGGTGGCGGACGCTTGGCGTAAAGCGCCTCTAGCCACTAACCACGAGCATCCTATCAAGCCATCTTCGCATCATCTCTCCTTCTTGCCGATCAGGTAGACGCCAGGAAGCGCATAAGCGAGCAGACGCCAGGGAGCGCATAAAGGTCACGCCGTTTCGGCGGACAGTTAGCGGACAGTTAATAGCCTGGGTTTCGCGCGGGCATTACATTCCGTCGCATGCGGACTTCTGACAGGTGCATAGGGGCAGCGCCCGGAGGTAGTGGTTCGGCCGGGCAGAACAAGGGGGAGGCCAAGATGCGGCATGTGATGATTCTCGCGGCGGGGGCGCTCGCTTACGCCGGCCTGAGCGGTTGCGCTGGGGAGGATGACTCCTCCGGCGCGCCGGAGGAGGCCGCTCCCGGCTATACGCTAGGTCCCGTCGACGGATACGACCTTCCGCCGGCGGACCTCGAGCGCGTAGCCGCCGGAGACATGGCGCCGGACTTCACGGCGCTGACTAGCGCGGGCGAAGCTGTCACTCTCTCCGGTTACCGTGGCGAGAAGAATGTCGTGCTGTTCTTCTACCGGGGGCACTGGTGACCCTACTGCGCAAAGCAGCTCGGAGAGCTGCGTGACTTCCTGACACCGGAGCAGCGCGAGCGGACACAGCTTCTGGCGCTCTCTCCCGATCCAGTTGGCGATGTCGCCAAGATGGCCGAGCGGGTCGTGGAGGAGTACGACTACGAGATCGACTTCCCCCTTCTTTCCGACGACGGATCGGCGATCATCTACCGTTACGGGCTGCTTAACGAAGAGGCCCGTGGCGGACGCCAGATTCCGCACCCGACTACCTACGTCATCGACATGGAGGGCCGGGTCCAGTGGAAGTTCACCGAAGTGGACTACCGCGTCCGGCCCGAGCACGCGGACATTGTTGCCGCGCTGGATGGCCTGGATCCGTAGGGGGACGGACGGCGGCCAAATCTAGCCCCCGTTCCCACCTGCCCGGCGGGTAGGCGGCAGTGAAGACGCTGGATGCCGGGTATGCGGCGGGGAGGCCGGCGCTGTCCGAACATGAGGCAGCGAAGCTGGCCTCGCGGTACTGGGGCGTTGAAGGCCGGGCCCGCGAACATGACAGCGAGCGGGACAGGGTGTTCGAGATCTCGACGGCCGCTTCCGGGACGCCGGGGTATCTGAAGGTGTCCAATGGGCTGGAGCAGAGGTCGGTGCTCGAGCTCGAGATGGCTGTGCTTGCCGTCCTGGACGAGTCGCAGGAGTGCTACCAGCTGCCAATGCTCCGGTCCGCTCGGAGCGGCGAGGCGCTGGTTGAGCACGAGTTGGACGGTCGCGCGCACTTCGTACGCTTCGTGGCGCAGGTGCCGGGCATTCCACTTCGCGGTTTTCGTCCGAAGGGGCCGGAGCTCCGCGCACAGACCGGCCGGATGCTGGGGATCTTGAGCCGTTCCATGGCGGGAGTGCCAGTCGAGGACCGCCCAATGATCTGGGACCTGCGAGGGGCCGCTCGGCTCGTGGCCTCGAATGCCGGCGAGATTCCCGATCGCGGCCGCCGCCGGATGATCTCGCGAATCCTCGAGCGTCATGCGGAATTCGTAGCGCCGCGGGCGTCCGGGCTTCCTCTGAGTCTTGTCTACAACGATGCGAATCCGGGGAACATCATCGTGGATCCGGCCCGGATGCGGAACGGAGCGCCCAAGGTCGTTGGCGTCGTGGACTTCGGCGACGCCCTTTACTCGTGGAGGGTGGCGGAGCTGGCTGTCACGTGCGCCTATGCCGGATTCGGGAGTCGCGATCCGGTCGGCGCTTTCTGCGATGTGGCCAGGGGCTTCTCTCCGGAGTGTCCGCTCGTCGAGGCCGAGGCGGATGTCGTGTACGAGTTGATCCGGCTCCGGCTTGCCCAGAGCATGACGATATCCGCCATACGAGCCGCGCAGGATCCGGACAACGACTACTTGGTGTCGAGCCGGGTGCCCGCCTGGGCGCTTATCGAGCGGCTGGACCAGCTCCCCCCGAATCTGGGCCGGTACCGGCTGCGCGATGCGTGCGGGTACGCGGCGTGCCCCCGGGCCAAGCGGGTCGTGGCGGCACTGAAGCAGGCTGCGCCGGCCGCCGCGCCCGTGATCGTACCGGATCCGCGCGTGACTCCGTCGGTGACCTTTGATCTGTCTGTCGGGTCTGGCGACGACGCGGGGACATTCGACTCGGTTGGCGACGCGGCGTTCTCGAGGCACTTGGCCGACAGGATGCGCGATGCGGGCGCGGCGGCCGGCATCGGCCGCTATGACGAGGTCAGGTGGTGGTACCGGGGGGACGCGTTCCGAACGCCGGGCGACGATGTGGACGAATGGCGGACGGTCCACCTCGGCGTTGACCTCTTCGCCGAACCGGGCACCTCCGTGCAGGCGCCGTTCGGCGGCCGCGTGGCCGCCGTTCGCGACAACAGCGGACGGCTGGATTACGGTCCTACGATCATCCTGGAGCACGACTTGGTTGTGGACCCCGATCCGGCGGCCGTGGAGCGCGGGCCGGCGGCCATGGAGGGGCCGGTCCGCTTCTGGACGCTCTTCGGGCACCTGTCCCCGGAGTCTCTGGCAGCGGTCGGCACCGGAGACTCGGTCGACCCGGGGGACACGATCGGGTGGATTGGCGACGCGCCCGGCAATGGCGGCTGGCCGCCCCACCTGCACTTCCAGGTGTTCGCGGACCGGCTCGGCTACGAAGGCACATTTCCCGGCGTCGCCGCGCCGAGCCAGCGGGATGTGTGGACGTCGATCAGCCCCGACCCCAACCTCCTACTCCGGCTTCCGGGAGAGGCGACGGCAGCGCGGCCGCGGAGCGCCGCAACGCTCATGGAAGACCGCAAGAGCCGACTGGGGCCGTCGCTCAGCCTGTCGTACCGGAAGCCGCTTCACATCGTGCGCGGGCGGGGAAGCTGGCTCTACGACATCGACGGCCAGCCGTTCCTCGACTGCGTGAACAATGTCGCCCATGTCGGACATTCGCACCCGCGCGTCGCTAGAGCGGCAGCGCGGCAGATGGCTGTCCTCAATACGAACACGCGCTACCTGCACGAGAGCATCCTCGAGTACACGGAACGGCTGGCGGCCCGCTTCCCCGCGCCGCTTGAGGTGTGCTTCCTCGTCTGCTCGGGAACCGAGGCGAACGAGCTGGCGTTGCGGATGGCCCGCACCCACACCGGCAAGGTCGGCGCGGTCGTTCTCGGCGGGGCATATCACGGGAACTCCAGCTCCGTCGTCAATCTCAGCCCGTACAAGTTCGACGGGCCGGGCGGCAAGGGGTGCCGTCCTTGGGTTCGCGTGGCGCCGATGCCGGATGCTTTTCGCGGCTGTCACCGCGGCGACCCCGCCGAGGTCGCGCCGATCTACGCCGAGCATGTCGCGGAGGCGGCGCGGGCGCTCGAGACCGAACCGACCTGGTTCCATGACCGCCCGCCCGGCGCGGCCGCCTTCTTCCACGAGTCTATCCTCAGCTGCGGCGGCCAGATACCGCTTCCGCCAGGCTATCTGAAGGCGGCATACGCCGGCGTCCGCGCCGCCGGAGCGGTTTGCGTCGCCGACGAAGTGCAAATCGGCTTCGGTCGAACAGGCAATGCCTTCTGGGCGTTCGAGGAGCACGGAGTCGTCCCCGACATTGTCACCCTGGGCAAGCCGATCGGGAACGGCCACCCTCTAGCGGCCGTCGTCACTACGCGGGAGATAGCCGCCTCCTTCGCCAACGGTATGGAGTACTTCAACACCTTCGGCGGCAACCCCGTGTCGTGCGCGATCGGCCTCGCGGTCCTCGATGTCATCGAGGAGGAAGGGCTGCAGGAGAACGCCGCCAAGGTCGGAGAACACCTGCTCCGCGGCTTCGAGCGCTTGTGCGACCGGCACGCGCTGGCCGGCGATGCGCGCGGCCGGGGTCTCTTCGCGGGAATCGAGTTCGTCCGGCAGTCGGCTGCGGGCAACCTCGAGCCTGCCGCCGACATCGCCGAAGGGGCCGTTCAGCGAATGCGCGAGCGGGGCATTCTCCTGAGCACGGACGGCCCGGACCACAACGTCATCAAGGTGAAGCCGCCGATGGTATTCTCGGAAGAGGACGCCGACCTCCTCGTCACGCGGCTGGACTCCGTTCTATCCGAGACCGCCTTCAACTAGCTCCGCTTCTCCGTGGCCTGTTCCTCCCGAGCCGAGCAGCTAGCCTAGACGGGGTCTAAGGTGGCCGGGCCGCCTGCCCGGACGCCCGTACAGGTCAGCTTGGCTACCCTTTCAAGTCTGCCCGCCGTCCCGCGCTAGCTGCCGTCCCGCGCTAGCTGCCGTCGAGCCCTGCTGCCGAGGCATCCGCATCGTCGTGGCTCCCCCAACGCTCGAACCACTTCCTCAGGAAGAGCTGCGTTCGCAAGAAGTTTGACGGCTTCCGCGACGTGCCATGCCACTCGCCTTCGAAACGAACCATCGCGGTCGGCTTCTTCTGCGCCTTCAGGGCTTGGTAGAACTGCTCCGTCTGCGAGATCGGCGTCCTCAGATCCAGCACGCCGGTCATCAGCATCGTGGGCGTCGTCACATCGCCGGCGTAGCTGATCGGCGACCGCCGGATGTGCTCGCTGGGATCCTCCCACGGAAACTTCTCGAAGTCGGCGTACCAGCGCAGGTAGTTGCCGTCCACTTCGCCCGGAAAGGCGAACCAGTTGGTCACCGGGCAGTTGGAAGACGCGGCCCGGAACCGGTCGGTGTGCCCCACCACCCAGGCGGTCAGCACGCCGCCGCCCGAGCATCCGTACACGAACATGTTGTCTTCGTCCACGTAGCCCCGCGAGATGACTTCGTCGACGCTGGACATCAAGTCGTCGAAGTCGTGGTTCGGATAGTCGTACTGAATCGCGTTCCCGAACTCGGTCCCGTATCCGGAGCTGCCGCGCGGGTTGGTATAGAGGATGACATAGCCGTTGGCCGCGTGCTCCTGCCACGCGAAGTTGAAGCCCCCGTTGTACATGCCGTGCGGCCCGCCGTGGATCACGAGCATCATCGGGTACGCGTTCGACGGGTCGAACTCCGGCGGCTTGATTACCCAGCCGTGGATAGGCAGTCCATCGTAGGAGGACTCGCTCCACACCTGCTCGACCTCGCCCAGCTGCACGCCCGCCAGCACATCGGCGTTCACATGGGTGAGCCGGGTCCGGTTCGCGGGTTCGGCGACCGGAAATGCGTAGAGGTCGCCGGGTTCGTGCGCGTCGCCCCACATGCCCACGGCCACGCCACTCCGGCTGACTCCGGCCACGCTGAACATCTGCGGGCCTTCGGTGACCGCGCGCGGGTCGCCGTCCAGCGGGGCGTAGTAGAGGTTCGCGTAGCCGTCCGCCGAGACGTTGAAGTAGACGCCGCGTCCGTCCGGGGACCAATGGAGCGCGCCGGGGCTACGGTCTAGTTCGGCTGTCAGGGCGCGGGGATTCGATCCGTCGGCCTCCATCACGTAGAGCGCGGACTCGATGTAGTCGAAGGTCGTCGTGTCGTGCCCCACATAGGCGATCATCCGCCCGTCAGGCGATGGCGTGGGCCGCCGGTCCGGCCCCTTCCTGCTCGTGACTTGGCTCAACTCGCCCGATTCGGCGTCAAGCCGGTAAATCTCGCTCTCCTGCCATCGGTAGACCGCGTCCTCCGTTACGAGTCCGCTGAAGAGCAGCGACTGGCCGCCGGGTTCCCAGACGGGCGCGCCGTGGTTGAAGTCGCCGTTGGTCAGCTGGCGTGGAGTTCCGCCGTGCGCGGGGACGACGAAGATGTGCACGTATTCGTCGTCCAGGAATCCGACCCGGTCCTGTCTGTAGACGAGTCGCTCGACGATCCGGGGTCCCGGAGTCCACTTGGCCCCCTCCGGTTTCGGCAGCGATATTCCCCAGTTGCGGGAGCCCGGCTGTTCCGCCGGGACGCGCATGGTGAAGGAAATCCGCGTTCCGTCTGGCGACCACGCCAGGCTCGAAGGGGACTCGGTGAGCCGCGTGAGCTGCGAGACGGCGCCTTCCGCGTCCATCCAACGCACGAAGATCTGCTGGTTCCCGTCTTCGCCGGCCGCCAGGAAGGCGAGTTGGCTCCCGTCGGGGGACCAGCGCGGGCTGGACCCATCTATAAGGTGCCGTGCCCGGGTCCCGTCCCGGTTCACGATCCAGATCGCCGACTCCCACGTGTCGTTCATCTTGTCCACCCAGTGGCGTTCGTACACTAGCTGCTCGCCCCCAGGGGAAATCTGCGGGTCTTCGACTCGCTCCCAGTCGAGCCATGTCTCCAGCGCGAGCGGCGCGCCTGTCTCCTGGGCCGCCAAGCTCTCGGTTATACGGCCGGGGATCTCGGTTACACCGCCGACAAGAGTCGCGAGGACGAAGCTGCCAAGGATCGCGCGAAAGCCGAAGAGGCTGGTCCGCGGCGGCCTAGGTCGGTGTGTCCCGCCGCTAGGGCTATGGCATGTGATGTTCTGGCCCAAGAGGCTGGTCCGCGTCGGCGTACGGTGGCAAGAGGGGCTACGAAGTGAAGTCGAGCGTCGCAGGAGAGTCGGCGTGAAGGTGTCCATGACGGCCTCCGGAAGCAGAAGACGATAACTACGGGTCGTGCAGAAACATGTAGGGGAATCGTATTATTCGGCTATAGCTTCGACGGTTGCTACCGTCCGGCGGCTGCCATCTATGCGCGACTGTTGCGGCGGCCCAAGGAGGGTGGCGGCTCGTCGCGAGAGTTGGCCGCCCGCAACTCCGGAGGTCCAGAGTGGCTGATCGCACTTCGCCAAGTAATGGCAGCGCCAGCATGTCCGGCCGGGGGCACGCCAGCCCGCCCGGCAGGCGTCGCTTTCTGAAGCAAGCCGCTACCGGCGGGGCGGCCCTGGTGGCGACGACGGGGTGGTCGCGCGCCCGAGAGGCTCCGCGTCCTCAGGTCGCCGAACTCTCGGCTCGGCGGCGCTCGGCAAGTACGGGCGACGAAGCGTTCTGGGAGCTGGTCAAGTCGCACTTCCCGCTCCGTCCGGGGCTGATCCTGATGAACGCGGCCAATCTGTGTCCGTCGCCCTATTCGGTGCAGGACGCCGTCTTCCGGCACACCGCCGACATCGACCAGGATGCGTCCTTCCAGAACAGGGCCAAGTTCGGCGCCCTGGCGCAGAAATCACGGGAGGCGCTGGCGGAGTTGCTGGGCGCGTCGCCCGAAGAGATCGTCGTCACGCGGAACACCTCCGAGAGCAACAACACCGTGATCAACGGCTTGACGCTAGGCAGCGGCGACGAGGTCGTGCTGTGGGACCAGAACCACCCCACCAACAATGTGGCGTGGGATGTCCGGGCGGACCGGTGGGGCTTCAAGGTCGTCCGCGTCTCGACTCCGCCAGCGCCGAGCACGGAGGACGAGTTGGCCGCCGCCTTCGCCGACGCTCTGACCGAGCGAACCAGAGTGCTCGCCGTTACGCACATCTCGAACATCTCGGGGGTTGAGCTGCCGGTCCGCCGACTCGGCGCGATGGCGAGGGAGCGCGGCATCTACACGCACATTGACGGTGCCCAGAGCTTCGGCGCGGTCGAGGTCGATCTGCACGACATGGGGTGCGATTCGTACACGGGCAGCGCTCACAAGTGGCTGTGCGGACCGAAAGAGGCCGGAGTGCTCTACGTGAAGGCGGCCCGGGTCTCCGATCTATGGCCCAGCGATGTGGGCGTAGGCTGGGAAGGCGCCGTCGCGGGCGGCGGAGCCGCCAAGTTCGGGACGTACGGCCAACGGGACGATGCGGCTGTCGCGGCCGTCGCGACCGCCGTCGAGTTCCAGCAGGCTATCGGCGGGGCGGCGATCAACGCCCGCGTGCGCGCGCTCGGAACCGCGCTCAAGGATGCGATCAGCCAGATGGCGCCAGGGGTGCGCTTCCACACATCGGCGGCGCCGGAGCTCGGCGCGGGGGTAGTCATAGCGGAGTTGCCCGGCGCCGACCACGGATCCGTATACAGCCGGCTGTACGAGGAGCACGGGGTCGCCGGGGCGCTGCGGGTCGGCGAATTTCCGGGTATCAGGCTCTGTCCGCACATATACAACACGATGGCGGACGTCGGGCGGGCCGCGGAGGCAATCGCGGCATCCCTCTGATCCGCCGGGGCTGTCGCTTTCCGGTCTGGTGGCGTTCCGGCAGAACAGCCTAGCGGCGCACTGGCTGCGTAGTGGAGGACTGGCTCTCGGCTAGACCTCGCCCCGGTTCCGGGCCCACACCGCGTAGTGGCAAGCGCGCGCCGTCATGGCCATGTAGGTGAGCGACGGGTTCTGGCAGGCGGACGACGCCATGGCCGCGCCGTCGATCACGAACAGATTCGGCGCATCCCAAGTCTGGTTGAAGCCGTTCAGGACGGATGTCGCAGGGTCTCTGCCCATCCGGGCGGTTCCCATCTCGTGGATCGTGAGACCGGGCGCCACGAGATCGGTGTTGAGATGTATGTCTGTCCCTCCGCCGGCATCCAGCATCTCGGCCGCGCGCTCCGCGCCGTCCTGCATCATGAGGCGCTCGTTCTCCCCCCATTCGCAGTGGATGCGCAGCGCGGGGATCCCCCAGGCATCGACGCGATCGGGGTCCAGCTCGACATAGTTCTCCTCGCGAGGCAGGCACTCCCCGAAAGCGCCTAGCTCGAACTCCCATTCGCCCGGCTCCATCAGCTGTCTCTTGAAGTCCGGCCCGAATCCCGGCATGTGGGCGCCGCGTCCCCAGCCGATCCGCCACGACCACCCCTGGTATCCGTAGCCGCGAATGAAGTCGGCGGAGGGCTCGGTCACGTTTCGAAAGCGGGGGATGTAGATTCCGTTGGGCCGTTCGCCGGTAAAGGTGTGGTCTTCCCATCCGGGGAACTTCGCCTTCGCCCCCGTGGACATCGTGTGGTCCATGAGATAACGCCCGAGGACTCCGCTGGAGTTCGCCAGTCCATCCGGGAAGTCGGCGGATGTCGAGTTGAGGAGAATGCGGGTCGACTCGAGCGCGGACGCACCCAGCATGACTATCGTCCCGAAGAACTCGAGGGTCTCGCCGGATAGCCGGTCGATCACCCGCACCCCGGCGACCCGTCCCTGCGCCGCGTCCCAGATCACGCTGTGCACCACGCTGTCGGGACGCAGAGTCATCCGCCCCGTGGCTTCGGCAGCGGGCAGCGTGGCGTTGAGGGAGCTGAAGTAGCTCTTGGTCCGGCAGCCGCGGTGACACGGTCCGCAGTAGTGGCAGGCGCTTCTCCCCTTGTGGTCGCGGGTGAGAACGGCGGTGCGGCCGATGGTCATCATTCTGGTGTCGCCGAAGTGGTCCGCGATGGCCTTCTGCACCTCTCTCTCGACGCAGGTCATCTCCATGGGAGGCAGAAAGACGCCGTCCGGCAGCTGCGGAAGGCCCTCGGCCTGTCCGCTTATTCCGGCGAACGCCTCGACGTGATCGTACCACGGCGCTAGGTCCGCGTACCGAATCGGCCAGTCCACGCCTATCCCATCGCGAGCGTTGGCCTCGAAGTCGAGATCGCTCAAGCGGTACGACTGCCGCGCCCACATGATGGAACGTCCGCCGACTTGGCGGCCTCTTATCCATAGGAACGGCTTGTCGTCGGGTGTCGTATACGGATTCTCGTTGTCGTTGACGAAGAACTTTCGGGCCATTTCATCGCAGGCGTAGCACTCCTTCTGGACAGGCTGCTCCACTTCAAGCGCCTTGCGATCATTCCATCCGCGGTAGGGCATCCGGTACGGCGGCACATGCTCCGTGTAATCTCGCTCCGGCACGATCATCGGCCCCGCCTCGAGAACCAGCGTGCGAAGCCCCAGCTCGGTCAGCTCCTTGGCGGCCCACCCTCCTGTGATGCCCGAACCGACGACGATCGCGTCGTAGACTTCCCGGCGCATCAGCCGCGACCCCGCTGTTCTTCGGCCGGCGTTTCGTGGGCGCACCTGCCGGTCGCTTCATCCGCGCTTCCCGGATTTTCGACCCCCGGCTTCCCGGTCGCCGCTTCATCCGCGCGCTTGCCCGGCAATCTCATCCGCATCCCCCGCTCGCCGCGCTGCCCAGGGAGACGCACCCCTTGAAGTCTTGGTGGACAACTCTGTAGCCGAGCGCCTGGAGCCCTGGCCGGGAGGTGAAGTAGCCCGAGAGCGTGTACGACTTCATGAGGTAGAAGAAAGATTGGGTTTCGTCTTCGTCGGGGTCTTGGCGCAGCCGGTCGGTTTCCTCGTCCATCCGGGCCGTGATCTCGGCTTGCTGCTCCGGGGTGCAGTCGGCGAAGGCGGATCCGTGCGCAGCCCTCGTCATCTCGTCCACGCTGTCGACGCCAGCCAGGAAACGGTCCCGGTCGTCGTCGTCCAGCCACCCGGTGAGTATGGTGTCGATGAAGGCGGTGACCTCCGCATCGGTGGCGCCGGGCGTATCGGTCCGAGGCAGAATCGCTTCGGCCAGTGCGGTTACCGCTCGTTCCTGGGCCGGGGTCAGCGTCAGGATATTGCCCGTGATCCCGGCCGGGCCGACTTCCGCTCGAATACGGCGGCCTAGAGCAAGAGCCTGTGCCACGGCGCTGCCCGGCACGATCAGCGGCGCGCCAGCCGCCGCGCTCATTATCTCGAGTGCCCTGCGTCGTCTCACAACGGCCAACTCTCCCCGGAGCGGGTCCCGTGCACAACGTTACGTAACCAGGATACTATAACGTAGTGCGACTCGTACAGAGAGAGGAAGGTGTGCGTGACGGCGGTGCGATTCGGACAGACGAAGGAGCGTGTGCGTGACGGCGCGAGGGCTGTACGGTCCAGGCCCAAGCGATGACTGGCACCGATGGCTGGGCGTAGAGGAGGGTAGACTGCCGCTAGCAATGAATAGACGACGATTCGTGGAGCGCTCTCTGGCGGCGGGGGCCGCGCTGGCGTGTACTGGGGGCGTGGCGGCGGCCGGCGCCCAGGCAGTCCGGACAGCTGGTTCGAGGAGTCGGACCGGAACGGCGCCCACTGCGTACGGGGCGCCGAAGGGCGAGGCCCGCGGCCGACTCCGGGCCGCCGGTTGGGGAGTTCAGCTCTATACGCTCCGCAGTCTGATGGCGCGCGATGTCGAGGGAACGCTCGCCGAAGTGGCGCAGATGGGATACCGCGAGGTCGAGTTCGCAGGGTACTTCGGCCGCTCGCCGCCGGCGATTCGCGCTGCACTGGATGCGGAGGGGTTGGCGGCGCCGGCCGTTCACCTGTCTCTGGACGAGTTGCGGTCGAGCTTTGGTCCCGCCGCGAGCGCCGCCGGAGAGATCGGTCACCGGTATCTTGTTCTTCCCTACCTGTCGCCCGCGGAGAGGCCGGGGTCGTCCGCTTCCTCCGAGCCGTCTTCTGGCCGGGTCGGCGGCGAACGGCGGGCGGCGCGGCTCTTGCTCGACGGCTACCGGCGCCTAGCCGAGGAGATGAACCACTTCGGCGAGCGTTCACGCGAAGCGGGACTCCGCTTCGCCTATCACAACCATGACTTCGAGTTGGAGCGTGCCGGCGACACCTGTCCGCTCGACATCTTGATCGAGAACACCGACCCTGACCTCGTCTCCTTCGAAGTCGATCTCTTCTGGCTAGTCCACGGCGGCGGCGACCCGTTCGACTACTTCCAGCGCTATCCCGGACGCTTCGAGCTCTGCCATGTGAAAGACCGTACCGCTGACGGCGATATGGTGGATGTGGGAGCGGGGGACATCGACTTCGAGGCCATATTCGAACGTTCGTCGCAAGCCGGGCTGGTCCACTACTTCGTGGAACACGACGCGCCCGCCGACCCGCTGGCATCCGTTCGGGCCAGCCTTGAACACCTGGAGTCTTTCGATGAATGAAGACCGTCGCTCCGGCAGGCCGCCGATGGATGAGGAGCGGCGCCCCGACAGACCCTCGATGGCCGAGGAGCGGCGCCGCGGCGGACAACCGCGTAGACCGCGGTCAGTCAGTCGGCGAGATGTTCTCCGGGCGACGGGCGCCGCGTCGCTAGGCCTGATCGCCAAAGGGGTGGCCGCCCCGGACCCTGCTCATGCGACAGAGCCGCGCGCGGCATCGCCTTCTGGCGCCGGGCGTTCCGCGGACGCAAGGCATTCTACGGACGCCGGTCTTTCCACCGGCGCTGTCAAGCAGTCCGTCTCGCGCTGGTGCTACGGAGATATCCCCCTGGTTCCCTTCTGCGCAGCCGTAGCGGAGATCGGTCTCCCGGCAATCGATCTTATCGACGCCTCCGGTTGGCCGGTCGTGCATGACCACGGCTTGGTGGTGTCGTGCGGTGACATCGGAGCCGGTACGATCGAAGACGGAGTCAACGAGCCGCGCAACCATCCGGGCATCATCGAAGCCTTCGAAACGGGCATTCCCCTGGCGGCCCGGTCATCGATTCCCAACGTCATCTGCTTCTTCGGCAACCGGCGGGGGATGGCCGACGCTGCCGGCATAGAGAACTCGATTCTTTGTCTGAAGGCGGGCGCGTCAATCGCGGAGGCGGAGGGCGTGACGATACTCGTGGAGGTGCTCAACTCGAAGCCGGACGGACATGTCGACTACATCGGCGACCACATGCGCTACGCGCTCGAGATAGTACGCGCCGTCGATTCGCCACGCGTGAAGATTCTCTACGATATCTACCACATGCAGATAATGGAGGGGGATATCATTCGGACCATCGGCGAGGCGCAGGAGTGGATCGGCCACTACCACACCGCCGGCGTGCCGGGCCGCGCCGAGATCGACGATTCGCAGGAGTTGAACTACCCGGCTATCGTGCGCGCGATCGCCGCGACCGGCTTCGACGGCTACATGGCGCACGAATTTGTTCCTCGCAGCAGCGACCCCTTGCGCTCGCTGCGCGAAGCGGTGGAGCTGTGCTCGGTATGACGGCGCCGGGCGGGTGGACGGCCAGCGGTCTCGCAACCTCCGGAAGATAGCGCCCGCCGCCAGGTGCCCCATCTGGCCAGCGATCTCTTCGGTCCTGGGTCGCCCCTACGTGTAATCGGGCACCGAGGAGCCGCCTCGGTCGCCCCCGAGAACACGATCCCCGCGTTCGAACACGCGGTGCGCACAGGCGCCGATGCGGTGGAGCTCGATATCCGGCTGAGCAGCGATGAGCAGCTTGTGGTTATCCATGATTCGACGCTCCAGAGAACCACCAACGGGTCGGGGGCTGTCGAAGAGCTCACTCTGAGCCAACTTCGCAAATACGATGCCGGCTACCGCTTCACGCCCGACCGGGGGAGGACTTTTCCATTCCGGGAAGAGGGCGTTCGCATCCCGCGGTTAGACGAGGTCCTCGAGGCGGTGGAGGATCTGCCAGTCATCGTCGAGGTCAAATGCGGACCGGCGGGACGGGCGCTCGGCGAGTGGCTGCCGAAGAGCAAGGATCGCGAACGTATCCTCGTGGGCGGTTTCGAACGTGCGAATGTCCAACCTGCGACTGTGCAGGCTCGGTGGCGCTGCGCATATGAAGACGAGCTCCGCAGATACGTGATTCTCGGGAAAGCCGGGGTCGGCGGCTGGTTCGCCCCGAAGGAGTGCGCTGCGGTGATGGTGCCGGAACGGCAGAAAGCGATTCGCGTCGTCACGCCTCGCTTCGTAAGACGCGCGCATGCCGACGGGATCGGAGTCTTCGTGTGGACGGTGAACGAACCAAGCGACATGCGGCGCCTCTTCGCCTGGGGAGTGGACGGACTCGTCAGCGACGCTCCGGGCAGGCTCCGCCGCGTGCTCGACGAAATCCAGGCGAACGGGGATAGTTAGTACGGGGGTAGCGAGGGGACACGCATGCACCGGCCGTCGAAGAGGGCACGCATACAAGGCTGCTGAAAATGGACAAAGGAGGAAGCGAAATGGAAGTCTTTCCCATTCCCGCGGCCGCCGGACGCGGCGCCTTCTGGCTATTCGCGGTCATCTTTGTTCTGCTCGTCGGAGTCACGGTCATGATGGGCTGGCTAGCCTGGTCGACGCAGAACAGCCGCGCGGAGATCCATCCGCAGGAGCTGAAGCTCGTGGGCGACCTCTGGGGGAGGACGATTCCGCTGGACCGTCTCGACCTCGGGGAAGCCCGTATCGTGGATCTGCGGAACGCGCCTGATCTGGTCCCGCGACGGCGCACGATGGGAACGGCGCTGGGCAGCTTTTCCGCAGGCTGGTTCCGACTCCGGGGTGGAGAGAAGGCGTTGGTCTATCTCACGGACCGGCGGCGGGTCGTGTACATTCCGACTCTTGATGGATATTCGCTCCTCTTGAGCCAGGAGGATCCCCAGCGGTTTCTTGCCGCACTGCGATCGGATTGAAGCGGATGGTACCGACTCGGGACGAAGCGCTGGCGCTCGTTCACGAATACACGGAGGGACCGGGGCTGAGACGCCACATGCTGGCGGTCGAGGCCGCCATGTCCGCCTATGCGAGGAAGTATGGGGAGGACGAGGCGCGGTGGGGCGTCACGGGGCTCCTGCACGACTTCGACTACGAGCGCTGGCCGAACAACGAACACGCTGCGGATTCCGGGCACCCCTCTACGGGAGTCGCTATCCTTCGCGAGCGGGGCGTCGATGAAGACATCCTCAGCGCGATAATGGCTCACGCCAGCTACGCCGGTGTCGAGGACGCCTCGCCGATGGCCCGGACGCTTCGGGCCGTGGACGAACTCACCGGCTTCATCACGGCGTGTGCGCTCGTTCGCCCGACGCGGCTCGAGGGGATGAAACCCAAGTCCGTACGGAAGAAGATGAAGGACAAGTCGTTTGCAGCGGCGGTGAGCCGCGCGGAGATAGTAGAGAAGTGCGAGGAACTCGGTGAAGAGCTGGGCGAGCATATCGCGTTCGTGATCGCGGCGATGCAAGGTGCCGCCGACGCTCTTGGCCTTGACGGGAGGGGTGCAGGGTAGCGGAGAAAAAAGTCTCGAGAGCTTGGAGGTCAGCCGCATGTCGCCAACGGCAGTAACGATGATGATCCTCGTCCTCACATTCGTCTGGGGAGGACTGGCGTTTCTTATTTCGCTGGCGTGGCACCGGGAGGGTGCGAAGCGCGCAGGGGGCGTGCAGTAGCCTTGACCGGACGCGGGAGGTGTTGGCGCGGCATGGCTCTGGCTGTGGCGGCGGCGCTTGCGGTGTCCGGCGGCTGTCGGCTGGTGTCGCGCCGCCCGGCGCTTGTCAGCGAGCCTGCGCAGGAGCCGGTTTCGGTTGCAGCCGACACCACCCAGTCCGGCCAGTCCGGCGAGGAGGCCGGCCGCGCCGGGGCGGCCGAGCGTGACACGCTTGCCGTAGACGCCAGTCGGCGGCCGGACAGCCTCGCGTCCGAAGCCGCGCCGCCGCCGGACCGGGACAGCATTCCGCGGGCGGACAGCATCATGGCCCAAGTTGCGCCGCCGCCGGACCGGGGCGAACCGGTCTCGCCTGAGATAGCCGCGATCATAGCTTCGATCGAGGCAGGGGTCCGCGACTCGATCGCGGCCATCGCGGCTGAACAGGACTCGGCGCTGGCCGCCACCGACTCTCTGGCGCTCGTCATGGCCCAACCGGATACAGTGCTAGCCTCCACTGATTCGCTCGCGCTCGTCATGGCTGAGCCGGATTCGGCGCTGGCCGCCGCCGACTCTCTCCCGGCGGTTGCGGTTGAACAAGATTCGATATGGACCGCGGCCGACTCTCTCCCGGTCGTCATGGCTGAAGCGGACTCGGCACTGGCCGCCACAGATTCACTCGCGACCGTCGCAGCTGAGCAGGACTCTATGCTGGCTGCCACCGACTCTATTGCGTCCGTATCGGCCCAACCGGATTCGGCGCTAGCCGTCGGCGACTCGCTCGCTCTCGGCATGGCTGAACCGGACTCGGCACTGGCCGGTGCCGACTTGCTCGCGGCTGAACCAGACAGCCTCGCCGACGGACGACGAGATTCCGCCGCCGCGCCGCCGCTCCCGACCCTAGAGCAACTCCTGGCAGATGGCCCTTCCTACGTAGCCTACAGCCAGGGACCGCGCCTTGTGTGGGACACGGAAGCCCAGGCGACGCTAGCCACAACCCTCCTGCCAGTGATTCGCGCCGAGAACATCGATGCCGAGACGGCCACGTACTACTGGCTGCTTGTCAGAGCCGATGGAAGAGTCGAGGACGCAGTGTTGCATACCTCGTCCGGGAACGCGCCGTTCGACGCGGTAGCCGAGCGAGCGGCACGTGCGCTGCTATTCGCCCCCGCCACCCTTCGCGACCAAGCGATCCCTGTTTGGATCCTTCGGGAGATCTCGCTGCTCATGCAGTAAGCGCGATATCCGCTGCGATCATCGCACCGTGCTCGCGGCCGTTCTCGATGAAAATCTTGTTGGCGTCAAAGCCCGCCGCGATAACTCCCGCGACATAGACGCCTGGAATGTTCGTTTCCATCGTCGCCGGATCGTGGGCCGGAATTCCCGTGACCGGATCGGACTCGACCCCCAGCTCCGCGAGCAGCTTCCCGTCGGGACGCCAGCCCGTCATCGCGAACACCCAATCATTGGGATAATCGGCAGTTGATCCACCGTCCTCGCTCGCGATAGTGACGGTACCGGGGCCAAGCGCAGCAACCCGCGACTTCCAGTGCATGGGAATAGCGCCTTCCGCCACCCGGTTCTCGATGTCGGGCCGCACCCAAGGCTTCACGCCCCGATCGAAGATGTCGGCGAAGTGCACCATGCGGACCCGCACGCCATTCCTGTGCAGGTCCAGCGCCGCCTCGACCGCCGAGTTCCCGCCGCCAACTACGACAGCATCCTGCCCAAAGAAAGGATATGGCTCCTTGTAGTAGTGGATTATCCGTTCTGGATAGCCGCCATGACTGTCCGGCAGCTCCAGCCGGTTCGGTCTCCCGAATCCGCCGGTGGCGATCACCACGGCACGCGCCACCATCTCTTTCTCGGCCCCGCGGCTGTGCGCACCCCTGCGCCGCACTGTCCTAATGCGGTATCCCTCACCGCCCGCCTTCGGCAACCTCTCCCCGACGATCTCCGTCACCTCCTCGTACTGCCGGACAGTCACGCCGTGGCGGTCTGCCACATGGCGGTAGTAGACCAAAGCGTCGCGACGGGTCGGTTTAGGCTCGGGAATGGCGAACGGAATTCCTCCGATCTCGAGACGCTCCGCGGTAGAAAAGAAGGTCATGTAGTACGGATACTGAACCAGCGAGTTGGTTATGCATCCGCGATCCACGATGGCGAAGCGCAGCCCGTGCTGCTTGGCGGCTATGGCCACGGCCAACCCGCACGGCCCGGCTCCAACAATCACCAAGTCAAGGGCGCTGGTCGTCATCTCTGGCGCGTCATTCACTTAATTGCCCGGCTTTCTCATTGTCTCAGCGGCGTTCTCATCCGTCTCACCGGCTTTCTTCCGCGGTCTGTTGCGTTAGTGTCTTCTGCGTATCCATCTTCCAGAGAGGACATCTGTCCCGGCGCGGCAACACCCGATCGGAGCGAGCGACAGGAACCTGGATATCGTAGACGCTGCGCAGCGCAGCAAGATAATGGCCAGCGTTCGGAGCCGGGATACGGTCCCGGAGATGGTAGTACGCCGCCTCGCGCACCGCCTCGGATTCCGGTTTCGTCTCCACCGCAAGGACTTGCCGGGGAGTCCCGATTTGGTGTTCCCGCGCTATGGAGCCGTCGTGTTCGTGCACGGGTGCTTCTGGCACAGGCACAAAGGCTGCCGGTATGCGTCTACCCCCAAGAGCAGGACCGAGTACTGGAGCGAGAAGTTCAGAAAGAACGTTGCCCGCGACCGGCGCGCCAAGGGTGCGCTGCGTGGCATGGGGTGGCGCGTTCTGGTGGTCTGGGAGTGCGAAACGCGGGACGATGAAGCACTAGCCCCGCGATTACGGCGTTTTCTGCGATCCTCTGGGTTCAAGGTTTGCGAAGGGCGGGGCGATGATTCGGGGATGTGACATCTTTTGCGGCGCCGGCGGAAGCAGCGCGGGCGCTCGTGCCGCAGGGGTCGAGATGGTGGCAGCTGCCGACATGTGGGGAATCGCGACCCAGACGTACGCCGCGAACTTCCCGAACGCCCATACTTACTGATTGGAGCGACCACATAATGGTAGCCGCCCTGTCTAGGACGACGGTCCCAAAGTCTGAATTCGAAGGGCTGTATCCGATTGACGATGTGTTGATTCGACAAGAGAGTCGAACGATTTTCGAAGTGATGCGCCGGATTGCACATTCCCGCTACGTAATGGATCCCGAGTTCCAGCGCGACTTCGTCTGGTCGAAAGGCAAACAGAGCAAGCTGATCGAGTCGATAGTCATGCGTATCCCCCTACCCGTATTCTATCTTGCCGAAGATGATCAAGGTAGAATGGTTGTTGTCGACGGTCTGCAGCGCCTGACTACGTTTCACCGCTTCGTGACTGATGAATTGCGGCTTTGGCTACCGGAGCGAAACGAACTCAATGGCAAGCGTTTCTCCGAGTTGCCGCCAAAACTCCAGAATCGTATCGAAGACTGCAACCTTATCTTTTATATCATTGATTCGAAAGTACCCAACCGTGCCAAACTGGACATCTTTGAGCGAGTAAACAGTGGCCAACCACTTACCAGGCAGCAGATGCGCAACAGTTTGTTTATGGGAAAAGCGACTCGTTTTCTCAAAGATGAATCCCAAACCGAAACGTTTCGCAAGGCTACGGGCGGTAGACTGAATAGAAAGACGATGCGCGATCGCGAGTTTGTCAATAGATTTTGCGCCTTTCAGCTTCTTGATCTCGCCTATTATAGTGGCGACATGGATTCATATCTTGCCAGCTCCTTGCGCAAGATGAATTCAGAAAACGAGATGCCGTCGGATGCAATTGCGAAATTGTCGACTGAGTTCCGACGAAGTCTTGTCAACAATCATTTTCTGTTTGGGCAATATGCTTTCAGTAGGCGATTGGTTGAGGCTGGCAACGATCCAAGAGTAAAAAGGGGGCCTCTCAACGCGGCTCTGTGGGATGTAATGTCGACTGGCTTGTCTCGCTATAGCCAGGATCAGATTACGGCGTGGGCCACGGAACTTCGCGGCGCGATCCGGCAGCTACTGCAAGAAGATGAGTTTATTACGGCAATCACGTACGGTCCGAATGACGTGCGAAAGGTGAGATGTCGTTTTTACATGATGAGGAAAACACTTCAGGAGATTCTCGGTGTTCACACGTATTGATCTGGAACACTTCAAGTGTTTCACCATATTAAAGCTTCCGTTGCGGCCGTTGACATTGCTGTCTGGGGTCAATGCGTCGGGAAAGTCGTCTGTACTACAGGCGTTGGCGTTGCTGCATCAGACCATTCGAGATCATGAGTGGTCTTCTTGCCTTATGCTCAACGGCAGCGCTGTAAATCTAGGTACAGTGGCAGATGTAGTGGACCAGGTACATGGAAGACGTTCCATGGCAATTGCGCTGTTGGATGACGAGACGCCCGTGCGATGGGGGTTCACCGGGGACCATGGCGATATGACGATGGACGTGACGAGGGCTACCGTGGTGGAAGACGGTAGGGATGATGGGGGCTGGGAGTCCTCTGGAATACGTTACTTGATGCCATGGCGGAGGGAAGAGCCAGACTTGGCCAAATCGCTCGCTCGGCGGCTGGGGGGGCTGACGTACCTTACTGCCGAACGTCAGGGTCCGCGGGAAATGTATCCGCTTATTGATATACAACGTGCACCGGTTGTCGGTGTAACGGGAGAACACGCTGTCAGCGTTCTATACGCTGGCGGCGACGAGCAAGTTCTGGAGAAGTTGGCGGCGGACGGTGCCCCGCCCACTCGCCTTCGGCAAACCGAGAAGCGGATGGCCAGCTTCTTTCCTGGCTGCGATCTGGAACTTAGGAAGGTGCGGATGACGGATGTGATGACGATGGGACTGAGGACAGCGAAAGATACGGCATACCATCGCCCGGTTCATACGGGGTTTGGGTTGACGCAAGTGTTCCCGATCGTCGTAGCGGCGTTGTCTGCTAAGAAGAATGACCTGTTATTGATCGAGAATCCCGAAGTTCATCTTCATCCGGCTGGACAGGCACGGATGGGAGAGTTCCTGGCCGAAGTTGCCTCTGCCGGTGTGCAGGTTATTCTCGAGACCCACAGCGATCATGTGTTGAACGGCATTCGGCGCGCGGTGAAAAATCAGATGTTGCCGGCCGAATCAGTCGCTCTACACTTCTTTCGCCCGCGGTCGGACGATGATGTCAACGTCGCCCAGGTGGAGAGTCCATGTATCGATGGGCATGGCCGCATCGATAGTTGGCCGGAAGGATTCTTCGATCAATTCGACAGGGATATGGACTACTTCGCCGGGTGGGCTTGATGTGACGATTCTCGCCAACGAACTGTCTGTTTACGGCCAGTTCAACACTGTAGCCGAATTTCACAGTGCGCTTGGCCAAATTAGGAGTATGCGCGAAGTGGCTCAGCAATTCAAGAGAGAGTTTCATTGTAGTGAGTTGCTATGGGCGTCAAAAGTGAAAAATGGTTTAGGTGTACAAGAGGCACTGCGACTGCTCGCCATAGATGATCGTAGGCTTGTGATGACCTGGGTGAGCAAGGGCCCGTTCTGGGAAACTGAGCGCCGCCACGGCGGTGACGACTATCTGGAATGTGGAGGCGATCTAGTTACCGATACTGCCGTTGGCGAAGCTGCGTATCGGATACTGAATGACTTGGACGAGTGTGGGCTGGTGAGCTTCAGTCCCTCTAAGTGGTGCGAGTCGCCTATTAATGTGACCTGGAAGCTGGGCGAAGATGCTAGGTGTCTTTGTGTGGAAATCACGAACTGGACTGATCCCGAGACGATGGAGGCGGAGCTCGTCAGCGAACCTATCACGTTGTGGCACGAGTTAAGGAGTGTTGCACCGACGCGTTTCCCAAATCTAAGATTCTCGGACGATTGCTTTAATCCCCTCTGCGAAGGCGTTCCATTCGCCCGGAGTTCGGCCGATCGCATTCTCAAACTGCTCAGAATTCTGGATCGGTACTCGCAGTCTTTCGACAGTAGGGGGAAACGTACTCCCGAAGGCGACCGGCTCTATCAAAATCACTTTGTAGGGGACTCCGCATGGTTCTCCGATTCGTCGGATAGGGAGAAAAGAAAATTCCGGCAACAATTGACGTTCTCGCACCCAATCACTGGAAAACCTCTGTTTTGCCCATGGCACGGCAAGATTCCCCACCACGTTTTACGCCTTCACTTTTCGTGGCCTGAGATGCCAATCCATGTTGTGTACGTAGGTCCGAAGATTACAAAGCGGTGAAGACGAGCCATTTGCGGTGTGTCGCTGACGCTAGCACTGGCGGTGCCGGCTGAAGGCCCGGTCATGACTGAGCGAGATGCGGTGCGAGTTCCGCCGGCCACGTAACCCTAGTGTGCGCTCGCGGTCGTCGCCCAGCTCGGCGGCAGCCTTCGGTGCAATCCGTGCCACCGGAAGCGGTGCCGTATCGCGCCCGAGAGCTAGTCTCGGTTTGCGGTGGCATCGTCTGCGGATTGATCTTCGGAGATGTCATCCGTCCCAGTCACGGCAACAGGACCCGATCGGAGCGAGCGACAGGCACCTGGATATCGTAGACGCTGTGCAGCGCAGCAAAGATGATGGTCGGCATCCGGGGCCGCGATACGGTTCTGGAGCTGGCAGTACGCCGCACCGCGCACCGCCTCGGATTCCGTTTTCGCCTCCACCGCAAGGACCTGCCGGGGTGCCCCGACTTGGTGTTTCCGCGCTACGGAGCCGTCGTGTTTGTGCATGGGTGCTTCTAGCACAGGCACAAACGGCTGCCGGTATGCGTATACTCCCCAAAGCAGAACTCGGTTTCTGGAGCGGAAAGTTCAAGCAGAACGTTGCCCGTGACCGGCGTACCGAAGATGCGCTGCGTGATATGGGTGGCGCGTTCTGGTTGTCTGGGAGGTGCGAAACACGCGATGATATGGCACTAGCCCAGCGATTACGGCGTTTTCTGCGATCCTCTGATTTCGATGTTGGCGAAGGGCGGGGCGATGATTCGGGGATGTGATATCTTTTGCGGTGCGGGCGGAAGCAGTGCGGGTGCTCGCGCCGCTGGAGTCGAGATGGTGGCAGCTGTCGACATGTGGGGGACCGCGACCCAAACGTACGCCGCGAACTTCCCTAACGCGCACACCGTGACCAGCCGTCTTGAGGATCTCTCGATGGAAGGCTTCCGGGAACGGGTAGGACCGGTTGACCTGTTGCTGGCTTCGCCCGAGTGCCGCAATCACACCTGTGCCAAGGGGTCAGCTCCGCGTGACGAGGCCAGTCGCGCAACGGCTATTCAAGTGGTCAGATTTGCCGAGCTGTTCCGCCCCCGATGGCTGGTGCTGGAGAACGTCATATACATGCGGTCGTGGTCTCGCTACGAAGAAGTGAAGTCTCGACTAAAGAAGATTGGCTATCACCTTGCGGAGCACACTTTGACCGCATCGGATTTCGGCGTGGCGCAGGCGCGACGGCGGTTGTTTCTAGTAGGCGACCTGGAACAGGATCCGACCGGCGAGCTGCACGCCGATCCCGGACAGCCGAAGACGGTGCGATCGATCCTTGACCCGGCGGGGACATGGAAGACCTCTCCTCTGTCCCGTCCGCGACGGGCACGGGCAACGCTGGAACGAGCGAAGCGCGGATTCGAAGCGCTCGGCAAGCGGTCCAGCTTTCTGCTGGTGTACTACGGCAGCGACGGCAGCGGGGGTTGGCAGTCGCTGGATCGCCCTCTACGCACCATCACGACGGTCGACCGCTTTGCGCTGGTCGAGCCAGGCCGCGGGGGCGCTACGATGCGCATGCTTCAAGTGCCCGAACTCAAGCGCGCCATGGGTTTCGAGGATGACTATGTGTTCCCTGTCGGAACACGCCGCGATCGCATTCATCTGCTGGGCAACGGAGTTTGTCCGCCAGTAATGGAGTCGGTGGTGCGGTCGCTGGTGGCGGCTTGATCTCTACTTTCTTCGTTACTCGTCGCGAAAGGACATCATGCCGGGCCGCGCACCATGACTGTGCATGTGGTATATCAATTCGTTGAGCATCTGCTCGCGCAGTCGGTAGATCGGCGTGGCGTTGTCGATGGCTTCAGAGAACTTCGCCGGTCCGATTGACAGAGGAAACAGGGCGCTGACACGTAACTGCCGGATCTTACTGTCTAGCTCCAACGCAGGGCTTTTCCACAGGGCCATCGGTGGCACTCCTGCTCTGGTTGGAAAAGGCATTTCGAGGCCGAGATAGCAGGGCACGGGCCCCGGACGCGACAGTACATGGTCGCAGGCCGCCTGAGTTTGCACCAGCACCCAGCGGAAACAATCGTTGTCAGCCGCAAAGCAATTGCAGTGGAATGATTTCTTGGCGGCATCCGATTCTTCAATCCCGAAACGTTCCTTGAAGCTCCGCCTAAGTTTCGTTGGCAGCGGAATTACTGCCCCGCGTTCGGAAGCCTTGGAATCAATGGTGCGCGGTTTGTCAGGAACATCGACATTAGCCATGCGGTTGAGGCTAGCCGCTTCCTCCAGGGTGAAGGGCTCCGGCGAGAGAGGAGAAGGGATCGCGGTGTTCCACACCCTAGCGTCGCTGACCGTGGAACGCCGATTCGCGTTCCGATCAGCAAGAATTGGCAGCAGGGCTTCATTGACGGCCTGGAAGCGATCAACCTCCACATGCTTCTTGCCCACCGCCCCTATCGCTAGCTGCGACAGGATCCGTCCGACTTCTGACGCCCGCTGATCAGGTTGCTTGGTGGAGGCCAATTTCAGCACCGAAGTTACGGTGTCCCCGGCGGCGCGAAGCACGCCGGTTTCCCAGTCGAACAGAGCGCCGATCTGCGGCAATTCCTTGATCAAGTCGAAGATTGCTCCAATCAGCTTATCCTTGTTCTTCACATAGCCGCCGCCATGCTCGGCCTTATCAAGAGGAAGGACCTTGAAGGGCTTCGTTACGCCTTCGAGGCGTTCGAGAAGATACTCCTCCAACTTGACTGCCTTTTTCGGGTACTGCGTCCACAGCACGATGAAATAGGGACCCTGGGGTCTAATGATCTCCTGCAGCACACTGCGGAGCGTGCCGAATCGAGCCATGTCATCGAATTGCGATACGTCCAGCTGCAGATCGGCGAAAATGATGCGCACATCCGGGCACGGCTGGAATTGAGCTTGCTCTTTGACGAATCCGGTGTACTGAAGCGGCAAACATGCTACGCCACCAAGGGAGAGGCTACTCACTAGGCCATCCAGATGGTCTTTCTCGTCGTCGATCGCTATGACTCGGGGCGACGCGAACATCGGGGTGTCCACAAGCATCAATCTGCCTGCTTGAAGATCATGGCAACAACGGCACCGTCGTATTCGGGCGGCACTTCGACTTCGCCCTTCGTGGGGAAGGCGAGCCGTCCGCCACTCAGTTCCATTGCCAGATTCGCGTAGTACAGCCCGAGCCCCATGCCAGTCGGCTTGCGAGTAAAGAAGGGCCGGACAAGAATCTCAGGGGCGTCCTGGAACCCCACCCCGTTGTCTGCCACGACAATCGCAGGTCCACCTTGCAGATCTCGGGTTGTGTCAATAAGGATCTGCCGCTGCGGACGGCTGTCGGCTGCCGGGAGGTCTGGCCAGCGCAGCCGCAGCCAGTACAACGCATTGTCGATCAAGTTGTTTAGGGCTCCGAGCACCAAGCCGAATGCGAACCGCGACTTGAATCCGAGAGCAGCCTCTCCTAGCAAGGGCGATTCAAATCCGATGCGGTGGTACCGAAGACGGAGCAAGTTGGACTGGTGGGCTCTTGTCACGAGGCTGCGGGCATCGTGAATGCCCTTACTGTTGCGGCGCAACAGAGTCGTAAAGCCATCGAGCAACTGCACCAATCCCTCGGCTTGGCGCGTCGCTTCTTTCAGGTCTCCGCCGTCAACGATGACCCCGCAAAGAGCCCGGACGCCACGGTCCACCTCGTGGAACAGGACCGCAAGGTTAAGCCCCGACATGCCGGCCGTTAGCAATGTCTCCTGCATATCTTGATAGTCGCGCTCGATCTTGGCCACGTACGGCTCGAACCGCTCAACCGATTTAGGGCCGTGGCGTTTGAGGGCGTCCCTCAACTTGCTGATCGGTTTCTCGACCTTCAAAGAGAGCGTATCACTCAGTTTTTCCGTAATGTGCCTGAGTCGATCCTTGTCTATCCGTCGTTCTGCTTCCATCACACCGAGGGCACCCAGCACGATCCGGCGCAACGAAGTGCAAGCATCGTTCTCTATAAAGCCCTCGCGGTTGGTCTTCTCGCGGAGATCGCGAGAGTGTTCCAGCGACAGATGAACTGCGCCGAGAATGATGTTCCGGCTAATCCTGCGCGTCGGCACGTTCACGCGCCGGAGGTCAAGGCCGAGCCAGTCATCGCCCGCTTCGCCGTAGTTGTACACCCGGATGCCATCACGGTAGACTCGAACACCGCCGTGTTGGTTGAGATAGTTGGCCATTAAATGCGTGTCGCCCAGCTGCTTGAGCACCGCCCTGTCGCGATCGAACACGTGGAACACACCCTCGACCGGTCCTATGCCCTTCATGGTGGCTTCATCGGCAACAATCTTGCGGCCCCTCTCGCCTTCAACTGGGAGCGGCAGCGGATCTCTAGTCTTCTTGGCTGTCCGGGGATCAAGGTTGAAGCCCGCGGCCGGACGGAATTTGTACGTAAAGTCCAGGCGGCCCTTGTTGTCCACGCTGAAGCAGAACTTCCACATGGCCCTCGCAAGGATCTCTGTGAAGTCGGGCAGGTCCTTGACCCAGTCTTCCTTGCCGGGGACTTCGAACACCGCGCGGAAATCGTCGTTGTCCTCGAACGGCGAGCAGATCGACGCGATCTGTTTGTAGAGTTGACGAACCTCCCCGCGGCTCCACTCAGGTGGTCGCAGCTCGCTAACCTCGATACGGGTTCCCGTCTGTTCGCCCGTAAAGACCTCCGGCTGGCGAACCTGCACCGTTACTAGGGCCTCATCCAGGAAAGGCATGCGGATCAATTCGTTCCAATCGATATCCACGACGCACTCGTTCGAGTCGCGGGCCCGCGTTATCAGTCTTATGCGGTTTCCGAGCTTGTGGACGGCGAATCGCCCGAGACCCTTCTCGCCAAGCGGAAGCCGGTTATGAAGAGTTGAACGCTTCTTCTCCTGGCGCTGGTTACTACGGTGTTCGTTGCCCGGTACCATCCATACATCCCGCAAGGTATCAGGCGACATGCCTTCACCATCGTCGCAGACGGTAATCGTCGGCCCGTCCGCATTCGCGAGATCAAGACGGACGACGACCTCGGTTGCATCTGCGTCGTACGCGTTCTTTACCAGCTCGAATACGGCTAGCCGGGGACTGCCGATGAGTTCGTCGCCAAGCAGTTGCAGCAACCTGGCACGGGGTCGAAACGGTTCGCTGAATTCCTGTCCTCTGATGTCCACTTCAGCCATCGTGGCGTTCTGTCGGGACAGCAACCCTGCGAACATGTTCGGCTTGGTCGACCTTCACGCTTTGGCCCTTCCGACTCTCAGAAACCGAGCTACCACTCGGAAGTGGTCGCCGTTCTCCGGGTTCAGCACAACCGGGCGGTGATCGTGGGTGACAACAGTCAAGTTCACTCTCCAATGATCCGTTGGTGAATCATCATCATGATAACCTAACAGCTACCGCCACGCAGTTTGCGCCGCCGCTGCCGATGCGGGGACCAAGTCACCTACCTGTCATCGATCACAGCGCCATAGCGATTCGCCGCGTCTCTGGGAGAGCAAGTCCGTGTCGTACAGGTCTCACACGCTGGGCTGAGAGGGCGCGGGCGTCCTGCCGGAAGACGCCCGGAAGCAACTTCGGCATTTGCTTCTGGTCCGCAGGCTCGTCTGGATATCGTTGCGTTCTGTCCGAAAGATGTAAGGAAGCGACTTCTGCCGGAACGTCGATGATGAAGGCGCGCCAGGGGTGCCGGGCGCCCGGTCGAAGATGCGGGGCCGTATCTGAACGGATAGCTTAGCCGCGACATGCCACGCCGCGACGACATCTCCTCAATTCTCCTCATAGGCTCCGGTCCGATCGTGATCGGCCAGGCTTGCGAATTCGACTATTCCGGGACGCAGGCGTGCCGCGCGCTCCGCGAAGAGGGATACCGGGTCATCCTCGTGAACTCGAATCCCGCCACGATCATGACCGATCCCGATATCGCCGACGCGACGTACATCGAGCCGTTGACGGCGGAGTGGATCACTCGAGTGATCAAGGCCGAACGGCCCGATGCGCTGCTCCCGACCCTGGGCGGACAGACGGCGCTCAATGTCGCCCTGGAATTGGCGGAGCGTGGCGTTCTGGCGGAGTACGGGGTGGAGCTGATCGGGGCCGATGTCCGCGCTATCGAGCTGGCGGAAGATCGCGAGAAGTTTGCCGAGGCGATGCTTCGGATCGGCCTGGAACTCCCCAGGGGCGGCTTTGCCAAGTCGCTCGAGGAGGCTCTGGAGGTGGTCGAGAAGACCGGCTTCCCGGCGATCATTCGCCCCTCGTTCACCCTCGGCGGGACCGGAGGCAGCACCGCGTACAACCGGGACGAGTTCAAGGATCTTGTCCGCTCGGGCATTCGAAGTTCCCCGGTGGGGGAGGTGCTGATCGACCAGAGCGTCATCGGCTGGAAGGAGTTCGAGCTGGAAGTGATGCGCGACCAGGCGGACAACGTCGTGGTCGTCTGCTCGATCGAGAACTTCGACCCGATGGGAGTTCACACCGGCGACTCGGTCACCGTGGCCCCGGCTCTCACGCTATCCGACCGGGAATACCAGCGGATGCGGGACGCGGCGATCGCGGTGATACGCGAGATCGGCGTGGATGCGGGCGGCTGCAACATTCAGTTCGCGGTGAATCCGGAGACCGGCCAACTGCTCGTGATCGAGATGAACCCGAGGGTGTCGCGGAGTTCGGCTTTGGCGTCGAAGGCCACCGGCTTCCCGATTGCGCGGATCGGCGCCAAGCTCGCGGTGGGGTACTGTCTCGACGAGATCCCCAACGCCATCACGGAGGTCACGCCCTCCTGTTTCGAGCCGGTGCTCGACTACATCGTCGTCAAGATCCCCCGCTTCGCCTTCGAGAAGTTTCCAAAGGCCGATGCGACGCTAGGCGTGCAGATGAAGTCGGTCGGCGAGGCGATGGCGATTGGTCGGACGTTTCAGCAGGCTTGGCTCAAGGGGTTCCATGCGCTGGAGAATGACCGCGCGGGCTGGTTGCCTGCGGCGGATCCGGGCGCGGATCGTCTTGCCGGCAGGAGCAAGGATGCGATCCTGGCGGGGATACGCACTCCGACGCCCGAACGGCCCTTCCAGCTCTACAGGGGTTTCCAGGCGGGACTGTCGGTCGCGGAGCTGAGCGAGGCGAGCGGCATCGACCAGTGGTTCCTGTCGCAGCTGGAGGAGCTGGTGCATGCGGGCGAGGACTTCGCGACCGCCGAGAAGATGACTCCGGAACTGCTGGCGCAGGCGAAGCGGTCGGGCTTTGGCGATGCGGAACTCGCTCAGCTCCGCGACATCCCCGAAGCTGACGTGCGCGAGGCCCGCAAAGCCGCCGGACTCGCGCCAGTCTACAAGATGGTCGACACCTGCGCGGGAGAGTTCCCCGCCGCAACCCCCTATCTATATTCGACTTACGAAACCGAGAACGAGTCGGCGCCATCGAAGCGGCGGAAGATCGTCATTCTCGGGAGCGGTCCCAACCGCATAGGCCAGGGGATCGAATTCGACTACTGCTGCGTCTCGGCATCGCTCGCCCTCCGCGAAGAGGGGTTCGAGACAATCATGATCAACTCGAATCCGGAAACGGTCTCCACCGACTTCGACATCTCCGACAAGCTCTACTTCGAGCCGCTAACGCTCGAAAGCGTGCTCGCGATCGTCGAGCAGGAACGGCCCGAAGGCGTGATAGTGCAGTTCGGCGGCCAGACGCCGCTCAAGATCGCCCGCCGGTTGGAAGAAGCGGGCGTCCCGGTCATCGGGACCAGCGTCGAATCGATCGACATGACGGAGGACCGGCGGCGCTTCGACAAGCTGTGCCGGCAGTTGGGGGTGCCGATGCCGCCGGGGGGCACCGCGTCCAACCTCGAAGAGGCGGCGAGCATCGCCGAGCGAACGGGCTACCCAGTGCTCGTCCGGCCCAGCTACGTGCTAGGTGGCCGGGCCATGGAAATCGTCTACGACAGGCCCTCGCTGCGGGAATACTTCACGCGCGCAGTGGAGGCATCGCCGGAGCACCCGGTGCTGCTCGACCGCTTTCTCGAAGATGCTTTCGAGGCGGACGTGGACGCCGTTTGCGACGGAGAGACCGTCGTGATCGGCGGCATCATGCAGCATATCGAAGATGCAGGCGTCCACTCCGGGGATTCGGCGTGCGTCATGCCGCCGTATCTGCTGAGGGATGTCGACATGGAGGCGATGCGGCGCTACACGCGGGACTTCGCGCTGGCTCTCGATGTCAAGGGATTGATCAATGTTCAGTTCGCTGTACATAACAAGACTGTCTATGTGCTGGAGGTGAATCCGCGCGCCAGCCGCACCGTGCCTTTCGTCAGCAAGGCGACCGGCGTACCGTTGGCTCGCGTGGCCGCTCGGGTGCTAGCCGGAGTGAAGCTTTCTTCGCTTCGCCTGGGAGATGAGCTCGTGCCCCGCCAGATCGCCGTAAAGGAAGCGGTGCTCCCCTTCGACAAGATCCCGGACGCGGACACCGTGCTGGGCCCGGAGATGCGGTCTACCGGCGAAGTCATGGGCTGGGCGGACAGCTTCGGCCTAGCGTTCGCGAAGTCGCAGATTTCCGTCTATCAGGGGTTGCCAACGGAGGGGGCCGTGACGATCACCGTGCACGACCGGGACAAGCCGAACATGGTGCCGATCGCGCGGCGTTTCCACGAGATGGGCTTCTCGATCTTGGCCACGACGGGGACGGCGAGGTACCTGCGCACGCGAGGGGTGGCGTGCGAGGTCGTCATGAAGGTGCACGAGGGACGGCCTCATATCATCGACCGTCTTGTATCGGGAGAGATACAACTCCTCCTGAACACGCCTCTGGGGAAGCACGCTCAGCACGACGACTATCAGATTCGCCGTGCCGCCGTCTCCCGGCGGGTGCCTTACACGACGACGCTCTCCGCGGCGGCGGCGGCGGCCGACGCGATCATCGGGTTGCAGCACCGTCGTCATACGGTCCGCAGCCTCCAAGCCCAGGTGGACGAGGAGAGTGGTCTGGCCCAAGCCGCGGGATCGGTCTGAGGTTGCCAAGCATGGGTCGGACCTCGGCCGGAGGTTGGATCACTGGTCTGCGCTTGGTTGCATTTTTATTCAGATAGTCGTATAAATCCATAAGCGGTTCCACGCACGCGTCGATTTCCCTCCCGGCGAAGCTCTCGGCAACAGTCCAGCGCTCTCGGCAAGCGGTCCGGCTTGATTCCTCGTCTGCTGTTGGCGGCGCTAGGTGGTCGCGCGAGACCGTCCGTTCGCGGCATGGCGGTGGCGGACGGGGGTGGTGGGCCGCATGGAGGCAGGAATCCGGATCGAGGGTGTCTGAACGCGATCAAGAGAAGTCGAACTCTGGGCAGGCTTAGAAAAGCGAATGACAAAGCAAAGCGTAAGAAGGGTCGCGCTGTCGTACTCGGGCGGCCTGGACACGTCGGTGATGATCCCATGGCTGATAGAGAACTACGGCTGCGAAGTGGTCGCGGTCGTGGGCGATGTAGGCCAGAAGGAAGACTTCGCCGAGATACGAGAGAAGGCTCTGGCGACGGGTGCGGCGGCTTGTCGCGTCGTGGATCTCCGCGACCAGTTTCTGACCGATTGCGCATTCCCCGCGCTGAAGGCGGGGGCCGTGTACGAAGGGCGCTATCTGTTGGGGACATCGTTGGCCCGGCCCGCGATAGCGGCGGCGCAAGTGGCGGTCGCGCGGGAGTTCGATTGCGACGCCGTCGCGCACGGGTGTACCGGAAAAGGGAACGACCAAGTGCGCTTCGAACTCGCGTACCAGGCGCTCGCGCCCGACCTCTCCGTAATAGCGCCGTGGCGGGAGTGGGAAATCGCCTCGCGGGAGGATGCCTTCGCCTATGCCACCGCGCGAGGCATTCATGTGCCGGGTTCCCCGGAGCAGCTTTACAGCATCGACCGCAACCTGTGGCATACATCGTTCGAGGGAGGCATTCTCGAGAATCCTGCCGTGGGAGCGCCGGACGACCTGCGAGAGTTGACCGTCGATCCGGCCAGTGCGCCGGATACGCCGGAGGATGTGGTCATTTCCTTCGAGCGAGGGACGCCCGTTGCCGTCGATGGGGAGGCGCTCAGGCCGGTGGCTCTGGTGGAGCGTCTCAACGAGAAGGCAGGGGCACATGGCGTAGGGCGAGTTGATCTGGTCGAAAATCGTCTCGTGGGGATGAAGAGCCGCGGAGTGTACGAGACGCCGGCTGGAACGCTGCTAGTGGCGGCGCTGGCGGATCTGGAGTCGATCACGCTGGACAGAGACACGGCGGAGTTCAAGCGACGCGTGGCCGACCGGTATGCGGAGATGGTCTACCAGGGGCTCTGGTTCTCGCCGCTGCGGGCGGCGCTGGATGCGTTCCTGGACGAGGTGCACGCGACATCGACCGGCGAAGTGACGGTGCGGTTGTTCAAGGGTTCGGCGGCGCCGGTCGCGAGGACATCGCCCTTCTCTCTGTACCGGGAAGATTTGGCGACGTTCGGCGAGGACGCGGTATACGACCAGGCCGACGCGGGCGGCTTCGTGCGGCTGTGGGGGCTTCCCCAGGGGCTGGCGGCGCGGGTTCGGGCGGCGGCGGGCGAGGCCGGCGGACAGATGCGCCCGCCCGAGACGGGGAAGAACGGGACCGGGCGCGATACGGGCGGCAGCGGTGTTGCCGCAGCGCCGGCCACGCCGGGCCGTCCGGCAGACAACGGAGCTACCGGCCCGCAGCTCGTCACCGGACGCCCCGGCGCCCCCGCTCCGGCTGCTTCCTCCGTGGCCGGAACGATCCGGCCGGTAGCCGCCGGCCGGAGGTAGAGACCTCCCGCGGGGCGATGGGGCCGGGCGACGTCTGATGGGGCCGGACAACTGCGCGGGGCCGGACGGGGGCGAGCCGGCCACAGCTCTTTGGAGCGGGCGTTTCGACAGCCCCATCCACCCGGCGATTCGCGACTTCACTGGATCGCTTCACTTCGACCGGAGGCTGGTTCGCCACGACCTCATTGCCAGCCTCGCGCACGCCCGGATGTTGCGCGAGCAGGGAATAGTCGACGAAGAAAAGAGCGACGCCATCTTGTCGGGCTTGGGGGAGATCCTCCAAGAAGTAGAGAATGGCGCCCTGGAGGTCGAGGGCGCCGACGAGGACATTCATAGCTGGATAGAGCGAACGCTGGTCGAGCGCGTGGGCGAGGCCGGAAAGTGGCTTCACACGGCGCGCAGCCGCAACGACCAGACGGCGGTCGCGCTCCGGCTCTACGTGCGCGAGCGGCTGGAGGACATACTCGCCGGAGTCGCCGGGCTGCAGCGGGTGATCATCGGGCAGGCGGCCGCCCACCGCGAGACCTTCCTGCCCGGCTACACGCACTTGCAGCGAGCGCAACCGGTGAGCCTCGCGCACCACCTGCTGGCGCATGCCGCCTCTCTGCGAGCCGATGCGGAGCGGCTGCGCGCCGCCCACCGCGCGGCCGGCGAATCCCCGCTCGGCGCCGGAGCGCTGGCCGGCTCTTCGTTCCCCATCGATCCCGCCCGCACCGCCGCTCTCCTGGGGCTCCGCCGCACCTTCGCCAACAGCATGCACGCCGTCGGCGACCGCGACTACGTTCTGGACGCGGCCTACGCCTGCGCGGTCCTGCTCGTGCACCTGTCGAGGTGGGCGGACGAGATCATCCTCTGGTGCACGCGCGAATTCGGCTTCATCGAGCTTGACGACTCGGTCGCGCAAGGCAGCAGCATCATGCCGCAGAAGAAGAATCCCGAGGCTGCCGAGATCCTGCGGGGCAAGTCCGCGAGGGGAATAGGCAATGTGACGGCGCTGCTTGCGCTGGTGAAGGGGCTGCCTCTCACATTCAACAGTGACTTTCAAGAAGACAAGGAGCGGCTCTTCGATTCCCTCGACAGCGCGGAGTGGTCGCTAGCGGCCGCTATCGCAATCGCCAGGGCTACGGAATATCGTACAGACGTGATGAAAGCGGCGCTCGCGGGCGGCATGCTGACGGCGACGGAGCTTGCCGATCACCTGGTCCGGCGCGGTGTCGCGTTTCGAACGGCCCACCAGCAAGTTGGCAAGGCGGTGCGAAGAGCGGAGGCGGAGGGCGTCGAACTGTGGGAGCTGGGTCTGGAGGCATTGCGCAGCTGCTGTCCGGCAGCCGGCGATGATGTGCTTGGCGTGTTGCGGCCGGATGCCGCCGTCGCGGCTCACGATTCGCCCGGAGGTCCTGCCCCCCGCCAAACGAGGGAGCAACTCGATGCGGCAGATCGCGAAGTGACATCTCTGGAAGAATGGCTCGGTAACCGCCAGGAAGCGCCAGTCCGCGCCGCGTGGCGCCAGGGACGGCTGCTGGAGGACATACCGGCATGACGGTAGTGCACCCGAGATCGGTACGGGAGCATGCGATCGAACGCATCCTCGATGAGATGACTATCCGGACGCAGGCCGAACTCACGGCCGCGCTTGCCGCGAGGGGTGTCGCCACCACCCAGGCCACGGTCTCGCGCGACATTCGGCGTCTCGGCGTGTTCAAGCGTCCGGAGGAGGACGGCGCCCGCTACTGCATGCCGGCCCCCGGGACCCCATCCCCTAACAGCCGCCACATCCTGGAATCCGCCCTGCGGGACTTCGCGAGGGACATCGGTACCGGCGATGCGCTGCTGATCATCCGCACGCTGACGGGCCGAGCCAACGCGGTCGCCGCCGCCGTGGACGAAGCGCGTCTGGATGGCGTGGTCGGGACGCTCGCGGGGGACGACTCGATCCTGGTGGTGTGCGCCAACGCCAAAGCGCGCTCCCGGCTGGCCAACGAGATCAGGAACATCGCCGGCGTCTAGCCGCCCGTGGCAAACTTGCTACCCCGGATGCGCCCTGCCCAAGGCCACCATCCAGCTTCAGCGTCATCTTGGCTAGGCGGCGTCCATCAGATGGGAAGTGGCGGCCAGATGGGAAGTGGCGGCTGCAACCACTCCTTGGAGCGAAGACGGCGGTGCTGGTAGGCCGGCCGTCCCAGGACTCTCCGGCAAGATTCATTCGTAGCGACCAACGAGGTTCGCTCGACACCAAGGATGAACCCAACGACACCGAGGAGGAATCCGGCGACACCATGAATGAACCCAGCACCGCCAAAGAGGAACTAGGCGAAGTAGAGCGGCAGATTGAGAACACTCGCCGGGACCTTCTTGACCTGACTCTTAGAAATCCGCTGCTGTCCTTCCGCCCCCTGAAGGCGAAGGGGGTTAATGTCGTTGACAAGGCTCCCGAGGAAGCATTCCGCATCCTCGTGCAGGAAGGGCGTCCAATGTCCTTCATTGCCAAGTCCGCTCGGGAGGACGGTGTATCGGCGGACCGCCCTTTGGAAAACCAGCTGCGGACGCCTCACGATCCTGATCGGCTGAACATCCGTCTCCGGAACACCCTTCGCCATATGGCTTCATCTATTGAGGAACGAGGCGATAACATCCTCTACTTGGTGCTCGGGATGCTGGAGTGGTATGAAGCGGAGTCGAGCGACATCCAGCGCAAAGCACCGTTGGTGTTGGTGCCGGTGGAGCTCTCCCGCGCAAGCGTCCGAGCGCGCTTCGAGGTGAAGAAGTGGACCAGCGACGAAATCGGTACCAACCTGTCCCTCAAGGCAAAGCTTAAGACTGATTTTAGTATTGACCTTCCAGAGCTGGACAACCACGATAAACTGGATGTAGCAAGCTACTTGCGCGAAGTCACACAGGCGGTAATGCACATGCCGCGATGGTCGGTGGACGACAGGGCCGTTCACCTAGGCTTTTTTTCCTTCAGCAAGCAGCTCATCTACCGGGACTTAGACCCCAATAACTGGCCCGAGGACGAGAGCCCGGCGAACCACCCGGTTATGAAGGCACTCTACGAAGGGGATCTCGGTTTCCAGGAGCCTCCCATACTTGATCCCGACAAGTTGGATGACCACCTGCTTGTTGACGACCACTTGTCCGCCGCCGACATGCACAACGTGTTGGACTCCGACAGCTCGCAAAGTCTCGCGATAGTAGACGCGATAGAAGGCCGCAACTTTGTTGTCCAAGGCCCGCCGGGAACGGGCAAGTCGCAAATGATCACGAACTTGATCGCGGAAGCTGTCGCGAAGAAAAAAACAGTCCTCTTCGTCGCCCAGAAGATGGCCGCCCTCAACGTTGTGAAGCGGCGTCTGGACAGCGTTGGCGTCGGAGACGCTTGTCTTGAGCTGCACAGCGATAAGGCCAACAAGCGCGCCGTATTGACGGAACAACTGAAGCCCACGCTGGAGGAACTGCGCAGGCCGCAGCTGGACGACGCCGAGGTCGACCGGGCGCTGCTGGAGAAGCGGCGCAAACGGTTGAACGACTACTCTCGGGCCGTCAATGCACCGATAGGTGACAGCGCGCTGTCACCCAACGCGCTGATCGGCAAGCTGGCGCTGATCGAAGACTGTGAACGTGGCGACGCCGCCGGGCAGGAGAAGGCCGTAGGTCGAAGGGACGACTGGCCTCGTCTGGAGGTCGAGGACACGGCTTCCTGGAATCGCAACGACTTTGTCCTGGCCCGAGAACCCGTGCGGGATGCGCAGAACCTTGTCAAGGAGATCGGTCGGCCCTGCGAGCACGTCTACTGGGGCAGCACGCGGAAACGCTATCTGCCCAACGAACAGCGGAATGTAGCCGATGGCTTGGCGGCTGCACTAGCCGCGCTTCAGCGCCACCTGCGAGATGCCGACAGTCTTTGCGAGGCTATTGGGGTGCGGCCTAACGACGACCTGGATTCGTCGCAAGTGGAGCTCTTTGTGCGCACGGCTGAGTCGGCGGTGGAAGCCCCCGACCTGGATATGGTCGACCACCGAAACCTCGAGTGGGGGGCCCAAACGAGCCGTATCCAGGAGCTAGTTGAAACCGCTCGGGAGTTTGTACAAGTCCAATCCCGGTACGACCCGGTGCTGATCCCGGGAGCGTGGGACACCGACATTTTCTTGTGCAGGCAGGCGCTGGAAGCCCATGGCGAAAAGTGGTGGCGCATGGTGTACGGGATGTACCGTAGAGCCCGCAGACAACTGCGAGGACTGTGCCGAACCAATCCGCCGAAGAGCCTTGCGGATCGGCTAGCGATCGTGGACGGAGTGCTGTGCGCCCAGCGGCTGCGTCGCAAAATCGAGAGTGCTCAAGACCTTGTCGCACAGCTGTATCCGCGCTTGCGGCTGGCTTGGGATACAGTTCCGTATCAGACGCTTTGCGAGACCGGCGAGTGGCTGCTTGGCCTTCACCGAGAGATTGAGACCGACGACGTTGCGCCTGTCGTGCACGATCTGTTGGACGAGCGTAGTCGCTTTGGAGAGCTGGAGGCGGCCGCGATGGCTTGCCGCAAGTCCGCACCGGCACTGGCTGATTCCCTCGGCAAGGTGTCGAAAATGCTGGAATGGGACGTTGCTAGATTCGCTCCCAACGCCAGTCACATGGAGCGTCCCTTCTCGGAGCTGAAGTGCTGGCTGGAAGAAGCTGTCCGAAAACCCGGCACACTGAACGACATCGTGCGCTTCAACCAAGTCGCAAGCCGCTTGGCCGACCGCGGCTTGAAGAGCGTAGCGAAGGTCGCGGAGGAGTGGCAGGGTGCTGGCCGGAATCTGGTTCGCCTATACGAGCGCCATTTCTACTCGGCGTGGCTAGAGAGAGCGTTCACGAACCGTACCGAGCTGGCCGAGTTTGACGGGATTATGCACGAAGGCGTCATCGAAAGGTTCCGGCGGCAGGACGAGGGCCGACTAAAGCGCAACCGTGCACTGGTCGCACAGCTTCACTGGGATCGCATGCCCCGTGGACACGGCGGCGGCCAGCTGGCTGTCCTGCGCCGCGAGTTTGAGAAGAAGAGCCGCCACCTTCCCTTGCGCAGGCTCATGGAAAAGGCGGGTGCAGCGATCCAGGCCACCAAGCCCGTGTTCATGATGAGTCCGCTTTCGATTGCGAAGTTTGTCCCGCCGGGGTCGTTGAACTTTGACATGGTGATCTTTGACGAAGCCAGCCAAGTGCGCCCGGCGGATGCGATGGGTGCCATTATGCGCGGAAAGCAGACCATAGTAGTGGGAGACAGCAAGCAGCTGCCGCCCACCACCTTCTTTGACCGGATAGCGGACGACGACGAGCGCTCCGTCACCGCCAACTTGGAGAGCATCCTGAGCATGTTCCGGGCTCGGGGGGCACCAACGCGGATGCTGCGTTGGCACTACCGAAGCCGCCATGAGTCCCTGATCGCCGCGTCGAATTGCTTGTTCTACGACGGACACCTCGTCGTTTTCCCTAGTCCCGACAGGGGCCGCGAGAACACCGGCATCGACTTCCGCTACGATCCGGCAGCCTACTACGAGCGCCGAGGAGTCAACTCCGACGAGGCTCGCGCCGTGGCGCGGGCCGTCATGGACCACGCCCGCGAACATCCGGGGCGCACCCTCGGGGTAGCCGCCTTCAGTCTAGCTCAGGCCCGACGGATAGAGGACGAGCTGGAGATCTTGCGGCAGCAGGATCCGTCGCTGGAGGAGTTCTTCGGGAGCAACCCCTTTGAGCCGTTCTTCGTGAAGAATCTGGAGAATGTGCAGGGCGACGAGCGGGACGTGATCTTCATAAGCGTGGGTTACGGCAAGACCGAAGCTGGACGCATGTATATGAACTTCGGTCCCCTCAACCAGGATGGGGGCGAGCGGCGGCTGAATGTCCTTATTACGCGGGCGCGCCGCCGCTGCGTGGTGTACTGCAACTTCGTCGCGGGCGACTTGGACCTTAGCCGGTCGCAGGCCCGGGGCGTTGCGGCTCTCAAGACCTACCTGAGGTACGCCGAGACAGGGGTGCTGAATGTGTTGGCGTCCGATAGGGGCGTGGCAGTGTCGCCGTTTGAGGAGGCCGTTGCGGCGGAGTTGCAGGAACGCGGCCACCACATTGAGCGCCAAGTTGGGTCGGCAAGGTTCCGCGTTGATTTGGCGGTGGTGGACCCGAAGCGGCCAAGTCGCCACCTGCTAGGAATAGAGTGCGACGGAGCGAAGTACCACAGTGCGCACTCTGCGCGGGACAGGGACCGCTTGCGGCAGGAGGTGCTCGAAGGACTCGAATGGAGGATCCATCGAATATGGAGCACCGACTGGGTAAAGAACCGGGAGCGGGAGATCAAGAAGACGGAGGACGCTATTCGGCGGGCCGCCGCCCTGTCGAACGATCCACTCCCACCTCCTCCTCCACCGCCACCACCTCCTCCACCGCCGCCGCCTCCCGCACCTCCGCCCCCGAGGACACTGGCCGACCCGTACCGGATTGCGAAGCCGGGTATGCGGATAGGCCCCGGTGAGTTCCACAAAGTTCGCCTGGATCGGGTGCTGGCGTGGGTCGTGAAGGTTGTGGATGTCGAAAGTCCAGTGCACCAAGCCGAAGTGGCCGCCCGGGTGGCAGGTGCAGCTGGGCTACGTAAGGTGGGGAGTCGTATACTGGGGCGAGTGGTGCGGGCCGTGGACAGGGGCGTTCGACTCGGACGGCTGCAGCGTAGAGGATCGTTCGTGTGGAGGACGGACCAAGATGTGGCGGAGGTTCGCGACCGGAGCAACTTGCCGACAGGGAGCAAGCTCCGTGATCCTGCGATGATCGCGCCGGAGGAGATCGGGGCAGCGCTGCGGCTGGTCGTGAAGCGCAGCTACGGAATCAGCGACGAGGAGGCCGTAGTCGAGGCGTGCCGCCTGATGGGGTTCCGGCGGACGGGCGCCAAGCTCCGCGCCGCCTTTGGTAACGCCATACGCCGACTGGTAGACTCGGGGGTTCTGGTGCGCCGTGGAGATCAGTTGCGTGTTGCCGACGACGACGGCTCGCCTTAGCGGGGGTGGCCGCCTGTCCGCAAGCCGGGCCAGTTGGGACTTCGCAGTATGGCAGTATGACGGTGGCGGCGGCTCGGGCTAGCGGCTGGTGCTGGTGATCGCGCGTCCGGGGTAGACGCCCGGCACGACCTCGCCGTCCCGGACGACGACGGTCCCCCCGACAACGACATGCTCGACTCCCTCGGCGGGTAGCGCGGGGTTCTCGTACGTCGACCTGTCGATGATCCTGTCGGGGTCGAAGAGCGTCAGATCGGCGTCGGCCCCTTCCTGCACCCTGCCCTTCCGCGCCATCACGGGCGCGAACCCTTCGACCCGCTGCGCCGGCATGATAGTCATCTTAGCGAGAGCGTCCATCAGCGAGAGCGCCCCCCGCTCGCGGACGTAGCGCCCGAGAACCCTCGAGAACGTCCCGGCGCCACGCGGGTGGATGGCTTCGTACAGATAGGGGATTCCGTCGCTGGCCGTCATGATGTCGGGCTGCGCCACTATCCACTCGTTGGTCTCCTCGTTCCGTCCGTGGATAACGACCCAGCCGCCCTCGGCACGGTACTGCCGGAACGTCTCGGCGGTCAGGCGCTCGGGGGTGCCGGACCACTGCAACTGCTGGTAGTCCTCGTCGGCGAGTCCTTCCCACGCGTCGAAGAGCGCGGACTCGATGCGCGTCGATCCTGCGGTATAGGGATAAGACTCCGTCGTTACGTCCACGCCGCGCTCGCGGGCGCCCCGGATCATCTCCATGACGGTGTGCACCATCTCGTCGGCGCTGGAGTTGACGTGGACGATGTGCAGCGAGGCGCCGGTCGTCAGCGCATCCGCCAACACTTCCTGAAATGCGCCTAGCGTCCCCCCGGAGTTCGCTCCTCGTACATGAACGTAGGCCGCCGTCCCTCTAGAGGCTGCAAGCTGGAATACCCGGAAGATCTCCGTTCTGGATGCGCCCGGGGTGTAGGTGATGCCGAAGCCGATCCCGAGTCCGCCCGCATCCAGCTCGGCCGAAATCAGCCCGTTGAGTTCGACGACCTCGTCATCCGCCAGTTCTGCGTAGACGGCGTCCGCTTCGAAAGCGCTGGGTTCCCCCGGTGGCGTGAGCGTGGAATGGCCCACATCCACCCCGGTAAGCAGCTTGACGCGCGCTCCGGGATGGCTCACGGTCGCGCCGTAGTTGATTAGCGCCCTCCCCTCGCGCTCGGCGATCCACGGAGCGATCGGATAGACGCCGATCTCCATTTCAAGGGCGGTGGTCACGCCGTCCAGCGCCTGGAGACGCGCGCTGACGGAGTCCTGTCCGTGGGCGTGCAGATCTACGAATCCGGGCGCCACGACGAGGCCGGAGGCGTCGATGGTGTCTCGCGCCGCGACCGCCTCGTCAGTGACGGCAGTGATGCGGCCGCCGGTTATCGCCACGCTGCGGATTGCGTCCAGCTGCGTCTCGGGGTCCATCACCCTGCCGCCGACGATAGCCAGGTCCGCCACGCTTCCCGAGTCGCTGCCGCCCCCTGCGCCGTCGTCGGCTCCAGGCTGCGCACACGCGCTCACAGCGACAACTGCGCCGCAGACGAGCAGGGCCGCCGACCACGAGACGTTCGACAGTCGATTCCGCGACCGAGAGATGTTCGGCAGCCGATGCCCCGACCGATGTCGGCTTAGATGTCCGCTCAGAAATCGGTTTAGATGTCGGCTCGGATGTCCGCTCGGATGTTGGCTCGGATGTTGGCTCAATCGATGACCTTCCCGGGGTTCATGAGGTTATCGGGGTCGAGAGCCTGCTTGACAGCTCTCATTACGTCTACCGCCTCGCCGTGCTGCGCTCCCATGTAGCGTATCTTGCCGAACCCGATTCCGTGTTCGCCGGTGCATGTCCCACCGACAGCGATCGCCCGCTCCACCATCCTTTCGTTTACCCGCTCCGCACGCGCCATCTCCCCGCCGTCGTCAGGGTCGATCACGAATACGACATGAAAGTTGCCATCCCCCGCATGGGAGGCGATCGGCGCGATCAGTCCCTCGGCATCGATGTCCGCCCGCGTATCCGAGATGCACTTCGCGAGAGCCGAGATAGGGACGCAGACATCGGTCGCCCAACCGCGGGATCCGGGCCGAAGAGCGAGCGCCGCGTAGTATGCCTCGTGGCGGGCCGACCACAGCCGGGATCGATCCTCCGGGCGGGTGGCCTGCGCCAGAACGCTCCCCCCGAACTCTTCCGAAAGTTCGGCGACCGCCGCCAACTGCTCCTCGACCCCCGCAGCCGAGCCATGAAACTCGAAGAAGAGCGTAGGCAGGACCGGATACTCCAGCTGCGCGTAGCGGTTGATCGCGTCCATCTGCACATCGTCCAGCAGTTCGGCCCTCGCGACCGCGACCCCGCTCTGTATGGTCAGCGTCACGGCTCCCACCGCGTCGTCCAGCGTCGGAAACGAGCACACGGCGGCCGCGATAGCTTCCGGGACTCCGTGAACCTTGAGTTGCACCTCGGTGATGATGCCCAAAGTCCCCTCGGACCCGACGAAGAGACCCCGCAGGTCGTAGCCCGCCGCCGACTTCCTCGCCCGGCAGCCGGTTCTTATCACGGCGCCATCGACGAGGACTACGGTGAGCCCGAGAACGTTCTCTCGCATCGTGCCGTAGCGTACGGTGGTCGTTCCCGAAGCGCCGGTCGCGGCCATGCCCCCGATCGTCGCGTCGGCCCCCGGATCGACAGGGAAGAAGAGGCCCGTGCCTTTGAGGCGTCGGCCGAGATCCTTGCGAGTCATGCCGGCCTCGACGCGGCAGTCCATGTCCTCCGGGTTCAGCTCGATCAGACGGGTTAGCCGGCTAGTCGAGACCGTGACGCCGCCGTGCATCGCCGCGACATGTCCTTCGAGCGAGGTCCCCGCTCCGAAGGTCGTGATGGGCACCTTGTGGCGGTGACAGGCGGAGACGATCGCCGACACTTCCTCCGTGGAATCGGGGAAGACAACTGCGTCGGGAGGGTGGTTGGCGTGAAACGATTCGCCCGCGCCATGCTGTCGGCGGACGGCTTCCGCGGTCGTAAGACGGTCGGCGAGCAGGGCTTGAAGTTCGCGCTCCAGCGCTGCGGGCAACATCGTACCGGCGGTGGCGGCGGTCGTGTTCATCCCAGAACTTTGTATGCCGGTCCGGCGGTTCGTCAAACGGTCTGGGTCGGCGCCGAAGAAGAGAAGCCTTCTACGGACCGTTTTTTGCGCGGTACCGCACCGTCCGGCAACCGGCATCTGCATCGCCAGAACTTGCAACCTCAACGGAGGATGCATACTCTTGCGTACTTCTGATTAAACTTGTCCGAGGTCGAGACTGGGTGGTGGCGGCAGCTCGCCGGGGCGGTACGAGTCGTCCGTATAGCCCGATTCGAAGTTGGCGTCCCCAGCAGGCTCATCGAGGCGTCTCATCGAGGCGTCAGGAAGGGTGCCCCGAGAAATGTCTCCAACAGATTCTGGAGCTAGATTCTTGGATTCTGGAGCTAGACTCCGGAGCTAGCGCCTGGGACCCCGGTCCCGGCACAGACTAACCAACACAGCTTGCGAGGGAACGAGATGAACACCGGCCACTATCTATCTCAGGTCGAGGAGTGGGGCGCTCACAACTATCACCCGCTCCCCGTCGTGCTGGAGCGCGGGGAAGGGGCGTGGGTCTGGGACGTCGAGGGCAACAAGTACCTCGACATGCTGAGCGCCTATTCGGCGGTGAACCAGGGGCACCGCCATCCCCGGATTATCGCCGCCCTGGAGGAGCAGGCCGGGAAGCTCACGCTCACGTCGCGGGCTTTTCACAACGACTGTCTCGGGCCCTTCCTGCAGCAGCTTTGCGAGACGGCGGGCTTCGAGCGAGCGCTCCCCATGAACACCGGCGCCGAGGGCGTGGAGACCGCGATCAAGGCGGCGCGGAAGTGGGGTTACACGGTCAAGGGCGTCCCGGAGGACCAGGCCGAGATCATCGTCTGCCAAGACAACTTCCACGGACGCACGACGACTATCGTGGGATTTTCCTCGGACCACGGCTCGACGTTCGGCTTCGGTCCGTTCACGCCGGGCTTCGTCCCGATCCCCTACGGCGACGCGGATGCGCTCGAAGCCGCGATCACGCCCAACACGGTGGGCTTCCTGGTGGAACCGATTCAGGGCGAAGCGGGAGTCGTGGTTCCGCCCAGCGGGTTCTTCGGCAGGGCGCTGGACATCTGCCGGGCCAACGGCGTCCTGATGATAAACGACGAGATTCAGACGGGCCTGGGGAGGACCGGAAGGCTCTTCTGCGCGGACTGGGACGGGGATGACCGCGGCGACATCATGATCGTGGGCAAGGCGCTCGGCGGAGGCGTGTACCCGGTGTCGGGCATCCTCGCGAATGCCGACATCATGGATGTCTTCACGCCCGGCGACCACGGTTCGACGTTCGGCGGCAACCCGCTCGGCGCGGCGGTCGGCATGGCGGCGCTCGACGTTGTCCGGGACGAGGATCTCGCGGCCCGGTCGGATCGGCTGGGCAGCTGGTTCAAGGCGGAGCTGGAGGCGCTCGACTCGCCGCATGTCGATCATGTGCGCGGCCGCGGCCTCTTCATGGGCCTCGTGCTCAAGGACGACGCGGGGGGCGCGCGCCCATTCTGCGAGGAGTTGCAGGCGCGCGGCATTCTCGCCAAGGAGACGCACGAGACGGTGATCCGCTTTGCGCCGCCGCTGACGGTAGAGAAGTCCGCCCTGGAGTGGGCGCTGGAGCACATCGCGGAGGTCGTCGGGAGCAGGGTGGCTGCCGTCGCCTGAGCATGCGGACGGTCGCCTGAGCATGCGGACGGTCGCTGAGCATGCGGACGGTCGCTGAGCATGCGGACGGTCGCTGAGCATGCGGGCGGTCGTGGGGCTCCGCTTCCAGCCTTCCCCCTCGAACTACTTGGTCGGCGCGGTGTAGCTTTGGCACCATGAACCGGCGCGACCACTCGGCCCGTTCAGTTCGCGAGAACGGCGACCCTCCGAGCGGAGGACCGCCGCACGGCCGGATTGAGCGGGAAAAGGTTGGCCCTCTCCCCGTATGGGGCTGGGGGCTGCTGACGGCGTTTGCCGTCTGGGCCCTCTACATCCTGACGCTGGCCCCGACGACAGGCTTCTGGGACACGTCCGAGTACATCACGACGGCCCACATCCTGGGCCTGCCCCATCCCCCCGGCAACCCGCTCTTCGTCGTGGTTGGCCGCGTCTGGGAAGTCATGCTGGGCTGGACCGGACTTCCCGTCGCGCTGCGGATCAACTTGCTGAGCGCAACCCTGTCGGCGACCGCAACCTTCTTCTGGTTCCTCGTGGTCGCCCGGATCGTCGCGCGCTTCGGACGGAGCCCGCGCGAGGTAGCGCTGGCCGCGATGGTCGCCGTATGGATCGGCGCCACGGTCTTCACCGTCTGGACCCAGTCCAATCTCAACGAGAAGGTGTATACCCTCTCGCTCTTCTTCGTAGCCTGCGTGAGCTACCTGGCGATGCTCTGGGCGGACCACGCCGACACGTTTCGCGGGAGGCGGCTGCTCCTTCTGATCGCCTTCCTGCTCGGCTTGGGCTGGTCGAACCACACCATGTCGCTGCTTCCCGTGCTTGCGCTGGCGGCATTCGTGCTGCGCCACCGTTGGCGGGCGGCGGTGCACCCGGTAACGGCCGGAGCGGGGCTCTTGCTGCTCGTTGTCGGCTACTCGCTTCAACTGCTCTTCGTGCCCATCCGGTCGGCGCAGAATCCCATAATCGACGAAGCCGATCCGGAGTGCCCGTCGCTGGTCTCGGCCATCACGCCGAAGCGGGTCGAGGACCGGCACGGCAGGAAGATCATGTCGGTGCAGTGCGAACCGCTCGCCATGTCGCTGATCCGCGACCAGTACGGCCCGGGGCCCATCACCGAGAGACAGGCGCCCTTCACTGCCCAGCTTGCGAACTACTGGCAGTACTTCGACTGGCAGTGGGCGAGGACGCTCCCCCCGATACCGCGGCTGGCGGCGAGCATCCTCTTCCTCTTCTTCGCTCTGCTCGGGTTGTGGACCCACTGGAAGAGAGACCGAAGGACCTTCTATTACGGGGGGACGATGCTTCTTGCGAGCACGCTCCTTCTCGTCTTCTACCTCAACTTCAAGTACGGCTATTCGATCTATCTGGAGGAAGTGCCCAACCTGCTGGATCATGAAGTTCGCGAACGCGACTACTTCTTCATCATCGGATTTCAGTTGGTGGGCATATACGCCGGACTGGGTCTCGTTTCGCTCTGGGGAGGCTGGTCCGGCCCCGGCGCAGGAGGGCGGTCGATGGGGGCGGCAAGGGTTGCTGCAGAGGGCGCCGGGGCGGAGGCGGTGTCCGCGTCCACTGGCGGCTCTGCCGTTTTGCGGTCGGATGGCGGCTCCACGGTGGTGCACACCGGAGGAGTCGCCCTGGTCGCTGCGGTCGCGCTAGTGCCTCTTCTCTTCAACTATGCGCGAGCCGACCGGACAGGGGAGTGGGCGGCCCGCAACTGGGCGTACAACATGCTCCAGTCCGTCGAACCGTATGCGGTTCTATTCACGAATGGGGACAACGACACCTTCCCGCTCTGGTATCTTCAGGAAGTGGAAGGGATCCGGCGCGACGTGACCGTCATGGTTCACTCGTATCTGAACACCAAGTGGTACCCGAAGCAGCTGCGCGATCTGACGTCGCCGTGCGGAGCCGAGAAGACGGCTGCCGATTCTCCTACGACTATCGTCTGCCAGCGGCCATTCGATTTCGAGAACGCTGTGGGACCTTACGCGGAACAGGAACCCAGAATGCCCCGGCGGTCGATAATCTCCATGAGCGACCAAGAGATCGACGACCTGAATCAGCTGTTCCGCATCCCCGAAGACACGACATTCACGATCTCGCCGTGGATAACGGCTAGCTTGCGCGGCAATACGGTGCTGCAGCCGAACGACATAATGGTCTACCGCATCATCGTTCAGTCTCTTGGCGACCGGCCCGTCTACTTCGCGGCGACCGCGCCTCCGGTATTCATGCAGTGGGGTCTTCAGCCGCACCTTAGACGCGAGGGGCTGGCGCTGCGGCTCGTGAACGGCCCGCTGGTGGAAACGGCGGATGTGGATGACCTGAGCAGACACTTCGGGGAAGCGGCGGGGAGTCTGACCTGGATCGACAGGACTCGGACCAGGGATCTGCTGTGGGACGTGTTCGAGGTGGAGGACGTGCTGGGGTGGGACGAGTGGCCCGAACCGTCCACGAAGTCGACGATTCCCGGAATGTACTACGTGGCCTACCAGATGCTGGGGCTGGCGGAGGAGAGCGGTGGAGACGGGTCCACCGCCCTGCGATCCTACGAGCGCGCTACCCGCTTTGCGAGGCTGGCCGGCCTGCTTGTGGAGGAGGAAGAGGAGCCGGAGTAAGCTTCCCGGCCGGTGTCGCCCGGCCCCGCGTAGCGGAAGGGCGTCAGGGCCGCGTGGCTCGCTGTCGGGTCATCGTGGGGCGATGCCGCTTGCGGCCGATCAGCGTGCCCGGCCCTGCCCCAGGCCGAGCTTAGCCGCGCAAGGGGGGCGTCAGCCGGGCCTGACCGTCCCTAGCAGTATGACGACCAGGATCAGCAGACCGTTAACCGAGGAAACGATGGCGTTCCGCTTTCTCAGGCGAGCGAACGAAGTGCGCTCCGCTTCGGTGCCGTCGAGGGAGGAGGCGGCGCGGGCGAGTCGGCCAGCCAATGGAATCTGCACCGCGACGCCGAGCAGGAAAGCGAGCACGCCAAGCACCTGCATCTGAAACAGCCAGTGCGGCACGAGTTCGAAGAAGCCGTATCCCCCGACGCCGGTCAGCCCGAATCCGGCGAAGGTGGTTAGCGCCATGCCGGCGAGCCCCGGGCCCTTGAGCAGCCTGTGGCCGGAGCTGTAGCCGAAAGCTATGATCGCCTCGTCTTCCGTCCGGTTGGCGCGCACGGCAAGCAGTGCGACCGCTAGCGTGACCCCGAACCAGAGTGCGAGTCCCGTGACGTGAAGGAACAACATTAGTCCGCGCATATCCATGTCAGGCAATTTCCCTCCTGCTCGAGCGAGAATCAAGTCTGGGGCGGGAATGTAGGTGTCGGGCGCGCATCATCGAGTCTCGAGCGGGAATCAGGTCCCGGGCGATAATCAAGTCCGGGGCGGGCATCAAATCTGGAGAGTCGCATGATCGACGGCACCGGCGTCCTCACGGACTACTCCGACTTCAAGCGGCTGGCAAAGCCTGGACGGATCGTCCCGGTGGCGGTGGAAATCCCGTTCGATCTCGACACGCCGGTCACCGCTTTCTCGAAGCTGCGGCGGGGCCGTTCCCCGGTTTCGGGATCGGGCGCGGAGTCGCCTGCCTTTTCCTTCCTCCTCGAGTCGGTCGAGGGTGGGGAGAGGTGGGCGCGATACACCTTTCTTGGGGCGGATCCCCGAGAAGCATGGCGTCTCGACGGCAGCGAGATACGCCTCTGGACTCGCGAGAACGGCTGGGGGGAACCCGAGGTCACGAGCGATCCCTTCGCGGCATTCGAGGCTTGGCTAAACCGTTTCGAACCTGTTTCAATTCCTGCTTTGCCTCGCTTCTGGGGCGGGGCGGTCGGCTACTTCGCGTACGACGCGGTGCGCTGGCTCGAGCGTCTGCCGGATTCGCCGGGTGACGACTTGGGCGTTCCGGATGCGTACTTCATGGCCACCGAGCGCGTCCTCATCATGGATACGCTGTATTCGCGCGCCTTTGCGGTGGCGGCTGTCCGCATCTCGCGCGCGGAAGACGCGGAGCAGGATCTCGCGCAGCTCTACGAGGACGCGCTCGCCGGACTCGCCGAGTGGGTAGACAAGCTCAACGAGCCGCACGACCTGCAGCCGCTGCCGCTACCCGCGCGTCGGTCCGGAAATGAAGTGTCCCAGCCCCGGGATCAGCGGTCCCAGCCCCCGGATCAAGTATCCCAGTTCCGGGATCAAGTGTCCCGGCCCCGTGACCAGCGGTCCCAGCCCCGGGATCAAATGTCCCAAGAGGAGGGGGGGCAGGGGGGCCAAGGCGAGGAGGCGTCCGCAGCAGATCTAGTCCCAGCGGAGATGGCGCTCGTCGGCAACCGCTCTCGTCAGGACTACGAAGCCGCGGTCGAGCGCGTACGCGACTACATCGCGGCGGGCGATGCCTATCAAGTCGTGGTCTCGCGGCGTCTCGGCTCCACCTTCGATGGAGATCCGCTGGGGCTGTACCGCGACCTTCGGCGGCGGAATCCGTCTCCCTATCTCTTCTTCATCGAGTTGGATGATGTTCGGCTCATTGGATCTTCGCCCGAGACGCTAGTACGGGTGGAAGACGGCGGGGTGACTGTCCGGCCCATCGCGGGTACCAGGCCGCGTGGCGGCACTCCGGGGGAAGACGGGGCATTGGCCACCGAGCTGCTCGCCGACAAGAAAGAGCGGGCGGAACATCTCATGCTGGTCGATCTGGGACGAAACGATGTCAGCCGTGTCGCGCGAGCCGGCTCCGTCGAGGTGTCGCGCTTCATGGAAGTCGAGCGCTACAGTCATGTAATGCACTTGGTGAGCGAGGTTTCGGGCAGGCTACGGGAGGGGTTGACCGCGATAGATGGATTCAGGGCCTGCTTCCCGGCGGGCACGTTGACCGGAGCGCCAAAGGTGCGGGCCATGGAGATAATCGATGAGCTGGAACCGACGCGGCGCGGGCCGTACGGCGGAGCGGCCGGGTACGCGGGATACGGATCGCGCTGCCTCGACATGGCTATCGTGATTCGGACTCTGCTAATCGCGGGAAATCGCGTCTACGTACAGGCCGGGGCGGGCGTCGTCTACGATTCGAGTCCGGAGAAAGAGTGGCTGGAGACGGGCGACAAGGCGCGGGTGCTCTTGCGAGCGTTGGAAGATGCCGGATGTCGAGGCTAGCTGCGCCTAGGGCTGGCGCAGGCCGGGCGCGGCGTCTCGCTAGGGGGCGGGGTCGGCCTGGGCGCGGCGCTGGAGGGTCGGCTGGAGGCGGCGCTGGAGGATTGGCTGGAGCTCGATGACCGGCGGCTGGGAGGTCCCGGCCGTCAGTCCAGCCCTTTGCTGGCGATTCGCTCCTCATGCGCGATGATGGCGCGAATCTGATCGGGATACTCCTTGGCGTACGCGAGGGCGTCCTCCAGCGCCGCGCTCCGGGTGCCGGCGAAGGCTTGGCCGACAGCGGCGCTCATGGCCAGATCCGGTCCAGCCGCTGCCGCTATCTCCCAGACCTCGGGGCCGTCCCGGAGAGCTGCCCGCCGCCCCGCCCGCGTTTCCCTGAATTCGATCCGCGCGAACTTCTCGGTGGCGAGCCACTCCTGAAGAATGGTCTTCAACCCTTGGGACGGGCGCCACTGGTGTTCTCGGAACACTCTTTCGACTTCCGCCTCCAGCCTACGTGGCAGGCGGGCGCAAAGGGGTCTCGGCAGCTGCATGTATACAGTGTATACGCCCGAGGAGAAGTGGGCAACTCGGGGGATTTGCGCTCGGTGGATGCGCCGGGGACCTTGCACGGCGGCATCTCGCATGCCGAATCGACACGCCATGTTGCCGCCTATGCCGACCGCGGCATCTCGCATGCCGAATCGGTGCACGGCCGGGCGGTCGCGCGTGCCGCCGCCGACCCGCGGAGTTCCTCATTCCGATCGACACGCCATGTTGCCGTCGTGGCTGCCGGCGTCGGATGCGGAGCGTCGCTGACGTGAAGCTGAACCGGCGAATCTCCGGCATCATAGACCGGCCCGACGACAAACGCGTGTACGTCAAGCAGCTATTTTCCCGCGTAGCTCCGCTCTACGACCTGACGAACGATGTAATGTCGCTATCGCTCCACCGCCGGTGGAAGAGGCGGCTGCTGAAGGTGGCCGGAGTGCGCGCCGGGCAGCGCGTGCTCGACCTCGCGGCCGGCACCGGCGACTTGGCTCGCGCGGTCACCGGGCTGGCCGGGGCGGCTCCATACGGGCGCGTCGATGCCGGTGCCGCGCCAACGGGCGGCATCGATGTCGTTGCCGCGGACTTCACGCTCGAGATGATGCAGGCCGGCCGCAGAAGAGGCGGGGCGCGCGTGGACGGCTGGGTGTGCGCCGATGCGCTGCGCCTGCCCTTCCCGGACGGCTCGTTCGACCGCGTCGTCATTGGCTACGGGCTCAGAAACTTCGCCGATCTCGATGCGTCTCTGTCCGAGAGCTTCCGGTGTCTCAGGAAGGGTGGACGGCTGGCCGCCCTCGACTTCGGCCATCCCCGCCTTCCGCTGATCCGGCGGGGCTACATCGGCTATCTGAATCTTGTCGCCCGCGTGGCCGGGTGGGCGCTACACCGCGACGCCGAGTCGTACGTCTACATCCCAGAGTCCCTGAAGCGGTTTCCGAGCCAGCGGGAGATCGTCAACCGAATGGAGGCGGCTGGTTTCGAAGGGTGCGGGTGCGAGGATCTGGTGCTTGGCGCGATGGCCATCACCTTCGGCGATCGCCGGTAGACACGGCATCGTGACCACCTCCGGCGACGGCCCTTGAACACGTCATTGCGACCACCCCTTGGCGACGGCCGTCAACCATGCCATGGCGATCGCCCTCGGCGACCCCGTTGAAAACATGCTATGGCGACTATCCGCGGCGACCGCCTTCGAACGTGCCAAGCGATCGACCCCGGCGACCGTCGCCGAACGTGCCAAGCGAGCGCCCTCGGTGGCCGGCCGTTATCGCATTCGGCGATTCCGTTGAAACATAAGCGTGGCCAAGGCGTTACTATTCAGAGCGTTCTACAGGGTCGACCGGAGCCGAACGAATCCTGTACGCGGTGAACTGGCGCTTGCCGGACTGGCTCTCCTCCAGCTGTATCAACAGCTCATCGCCCTCGCGGAGCCGCATGGCATCTCGCACATCCAAAGGAATTGTGATGCGTCCGCCGCTTCCTACTTTGGCAGTGCAGTCGTACATGCTGCGAAAAATCGCCATCTAACCTTCTCCGGCTGAAGTCGATACAATGGAAGTGCACCATAGACGGAACACCTGAAGAATAATGGCGATGAATACCTCCTTTGCGACAGGCACAAGCTTGGCGCTATCCCGGCGAGCGGATATCATCGGCGCGTGAACAGCCCAGCCATTCGCCTTCATGGCGTCACGAAGACCTTTGGCGAGAAGGTCGCGGTTCGCGATCTCGATCTCGAGGTGCCACCCGGCTCGATCTACGGGCTGATCGGCCCGAACGGCGCCGGGAAGACCACGGCGCTTCGGATCATCCTCGACATCATCGGCGGCGACTCGGGTTCGGTCGAGGTCCTGGGCTCCCGCAACATAACCGATATGCGGAGCCGGATCGGGTATTTGCCCGAGGAGCGCGGCCTGTACCAGAAGATGTCGGTTGCCGACCACCTCGCATTCTTCGGCCAACTCAAGGGATTGCGGCGTAAAGCGGCCATGGCTCGGGCGCTGAAGGGCCTTGAAGTGATGGGCCTTGCCGAGCGGGCGAAAGACAAGGTGGAGACGCTCTCCAAGGGGATGGCCCAGAAGGTCCAGCTTCTTGGAGTGATTCTGCACGAACCCGACCTGCTCGTCCTGGACGAGCCGTTCAGCGGCCTCGATCCATTGAATGTGGATCTATTCAAGAGACTGATTTTGGAGAGGCAGCGCGGGGGCGCGACGGTCTTGTTCTCGACCCACATGATCGAAGACGCCGAGAGGTTGTGCGAGCGCGTCTGCATGATCGCAAGAGCGACGAAGGTGCTGGACGGCCGCCTGCGCGATCTGAAAGCGGCGGCCGGACGGCGCGATGTGGCCATCGCCTTCGAGGGCGGGAACGATTTTCTCGACGCCCCCCACCTGGTCGACCGAGTCGCCGAGCACGGCGGTTACGTAGAAGTGCGCTTGGCCGAGCGAGCCGATCCCCAGGAACTCCTGCGGCGAGCGATCGATTATGGTGCGCAAATCTCGCGGTTCGAACTCGTGGAGCCGTCGCTCCGCGAGATATTCATCGAGAAGGCTACGGCAGTAGGCATCTCGCACGAGGACGAAAGCGAAGACGAGGCGGCCGCATGAAGCCTTTCACGCCGAAGATGCTGGCCGTGGCCCGCCGCGAGTTCGCGCAGCGCGTGAAGTCGAAGTGGTTCCTGTTGACGACGCTGGGCGCGCCGCTACTGATCGTGGCGCTGATGGGGCTGAGCGTCTTCATTGCGCTCGAGAACGCGACGGGCGCCGCGGACAGTCGCGCGGTCATCGGCGTGGCGGATCGCTCGGGTCTAATTGGAGACTTGGTGGTCGAGGAGCTGCTCGCGGATTCGCTCCAGGCGGCGCGCGCCAGCGAACTGGATGATCTTTCCCTCTCCGAGGCGGGCGAACGTCTCTCTTCCGTCAGCTACGAGATGCTTCTCGCGATCCCGAGCGCGGCGGGCCGGCGCGCCGCGGAGATGGAGGCGCGCGAGATCGCTCTGCCAACAGGCGAAGAAGCTGGAGACCGTACGACGCTGTTCTCGCGAGATAACGTTCCGACCATCACGGAGGGCACGATCAGCTCTGCGCTCCGAAGAGCGTCGGTTCGCGCGAGACTGCTGTCGCTCGGCATTCAGGAGATAGACACGGACGCTCTGCTTCTGAGAACGCGGTTCGATGTCGTCAACGTGACTGAATCCGGCGAAGCTCGTTCGCAGGATCTCTATCGCGTCGTGAGCTTCGTCGTTGCATTCGTCTTCTACATGGTTCTGATCATCTACGGTCAGATGATCGTGCGCGCGGTCCTCGAAGAGAAGCAGTCCGACATCGTCGAGGTAATGGTTTCGTCGCTTCGTCCGTGGGAGATGATGCTCGGCAAGATATTAGGGGTCGGTGCGGTGGGTCTCGCTCAGTTGGCCATCTGGGCAGTCATCGTCGGGGGTGTGGCCGTCTTCGGCGTCACGGCTGGTTCTGCCACGCTCGCCCGCGCGAACATCGACATCGCCAGCTTGGGGATCCCGTGGGGCGCAGTGACTCTGGTGCCCTTCTTCCTCATGCTCGGGTACCTGCTCTACGCAGGCATGTTCGCCGGAGCGGGCGCGACCATAAGCAACGAACACGATGCGCAGCAGGCCCTGATCCCGATCACGATGCTGATCGTTATCCCCTTTATCCTGATACAGGGCGTGATACAGAACCCGAACGCCGGTTGGGCCGTCATCGTCTCTCTCGTCCCCTTCTTCAGCCCGTTGGTGATGACATCGCGGCTGTTCATTGCGGCTGTTCCCCTCTGGCAGTGGTCCCTCGCGTTGGCGCTGCTCGCAGTGTCCGTTCTGCTATCCGCCTGGCTCGCCGGACGCATCTACCGGGTGGGAGTGCTGATGAAGGGCCAGCGCGCGACCCTGCCGCAGGTAGTGCGGTGGATCAGACACGGTTGAACTCCTCGGAGTGTCCGGCACGCGCCGTGTAGCGCTCCCTGGCCGTCCGCACAGTCTCCTCGCCGCGCTCATGGTTGTCCTTGCCGCGAGCGCCTGCCGGGGGGACCGACAGTCGATCGTGCTGGGCGCCACCACATCGGCGTACGACTCGGGGCTCCTGGAGCATCTGATCGCGCGGTTCAACGAGGAGCATCCGGAGGTGAGGGTGCGCACGGTGATCGCGGGGAGCGGCGAGGCGCTGGCGCTCGGAAGGGACGGGAATCTCGACCTGCTCCTGGTTCACTCCCCCGAGGCGGAGGCGAGCTTCGTCGACGCCGGTCACGCTCGGGAACGCCGCCCGGTCATGTACAACAGCTTCGTGATAGCCGGACCTCCTGGCGATCCGGCCGGGATCAGGGGCATGTCGCCGGCCGCCGCAGCTTTCGCCAAGATCGCGCGTGGCGGGCACCGCTTCGTTTCCAGGGGCGACAGTTCGGGCACTCACCACCGCGAGGTCGCTCTATGGGATGAAGCGGGGGTGGCGGCTCGGGGCGGCTGGTACGCCGAGTCCGGGCAAGGACAGGGGATGACGCTGCAACTGGCGAGCGAGCGCGAGGCGTACACGCTCACCGACGGCGCCACCCTGTCGCTTCTGTCCGGGACGGTCGGGCTGGAGCCGCTGGCAGGCGGCGACCGGTCGTTGCGCAACGTCTACTCGCTGCTCCAGCCCGAGGCTGCGCTGCGTCCGGCCACGGCCAAAGCGCTGGCCGAGTGGCTCGTATCGCCGAGAGGACGCCGAGCGATCGCGGAGTTTCGCCATCGCGGCCGGGAATTCCAGCTATTCTGGCCGTGGCCCCCCGCGGATGGCGCGGCGTCCGACGACGGATACGGCCCGCTTAGTCCCTGAAGCCGGACGCCGCGTCGACGGGTAACGGCATGCCCGGCCCCTGAAGCCGGACGCCGCGTCGGCGGCCAGTCTTGAAGAAGCTTCCGCGCCGCAACAGATTCGGCCCTGTGGATCCGCTACTCGAGGCTCTCCGGCTTCTAACGTCGGGCGACCTGTACGTCTGGAACGTCATCCTCCGCTCGCTGCGAATCAGCGGATCGGCGCTCGTCGTGGCGATCATCATCGGATTGCCCGTCGGTCTGGCGGTCGGCTTGGCGCGCTTCCGCTTCCGCCTGCCGGTCGTGGCGTTCGTCAACGCCGGCCTAGCCCTGCCGCCCGTCGTCGTAGGCTTGGCGGCCTTTCTCCTCCTGTCGCGCGCCGGCCCTCTCGGCGATCTGCGCCTCCTCTACACGCCGGCGGCGATGATAGGCGCGCAGGCGGTCATCGCGGGTCCCTACATAGCCGCGGTAAGCTTGGCGGCGGCCCAAGGCATCCCGGCCGATGTGGCCCTCCAGGCTCGCGCGCTCGGAGCGAGCCGCTGGCAGACGATTCTCCTCCGGCTGAGGGAGATCCGGACCTCGCTGGTGGCGGCGGTGGCCGCGGGGTTCGGCGCCATCGTAAGCGAGGTTGGCGCGGTGATGATCGTCGGCGGCAACATCCTGGACGAGACGCGGGTCATGACGACGGCGATAGTGCTGGAGACGAGACGCGGCAACTTCGAAGTCGCGATCGCGATGGGGATCGTGCTCATGCTGATCGCGCTCTGCGTGAATGCGGTCCTCCTCCTGTTCGCTCGCAGGTCGTTCACGCGTGCTTCGGCGGCCTAACGTGCTTCGGCGGTCTGACCGCAACTTGGCGGAATGACCGCGACTCCCCTGCCGCCGCTCCTGCGCGGAAGCGGGCTGCGCAAGACGTATGGCCGGAAGATCGCGGTCGATATCGACGGGATCGATCTCCGGGAGGGGGAGCTGCTGGCCGCCTTCGGGCCGAACGGCGCCGGAAAGTCCACCCTGCTCAGACTGCTTGCGATGCTCGAGAAGCCGGATGCCGGCGGGGTCGAGTTCCGGGGCGAGTCAGGCAGGAAGGGCGAGCGCGCTCTTCGCCGGGCCTCCGCGGTAGTCTTCCAGCGTCCCCACTTCTGGCGCGACACCGTAAAGTACAACGTAGGGTTGGGTCTGAAGCTGCGCGGCGTGCCTCGTTCCGAATCGGAGGACCGGGTGAGCCGGGTCTGCGACCAGCTCCATATCTCTCACCTGCTCGGGGCGCATGTGTCGGAGCTGTCCGGCGGCGAAGCGCAGCGAGTGGGGTTGGCGCGGGCGCTTGTCCTCGATCCCGAAGTGCTCTTCCTGGATGAGCCGACGGCGAATCTGGATACCGACTCGAAGCTTGACCTGAGACAGGATATCGAACGAGCCGTGCGCTCCCGGGCGACGAGCGTCTTCCTCATCACGCACGACCGGACAGAAGCGTTCCACCTCGCCGACCGGGTGGCGATGATCCGCGACGGGCGTCTGATCCAGACCGACACGCCGAAGGATTTGTACGAGAATCCGGTGGATGTCTATACGGCTCGGGTCACCGGGGCCGAGTTCACGATTCCAGGCGTGGTGACGGGGACCAGCGGGCGGATGGTGAAGGTGGATATCGGCGGCGCCTCGCTGGCGGCGCTCGGGAGCGCCGCGCTTGGCGAGCGCGTGAAGATCGCCTACCGGCCGGAAGACCTCATCCTTGCCCTTATGGACGGCCTTGTCCGGGGAGACGGCGAGGGTAACGCGGACCGGGCGCCGGGGACGGGCGGCCTGAGCACCAGGAACCGGCTCTCGGCGGTGGTAACGGAGCGCCGCGACATGGGCGGATTGGTCAGGCTCCGCATGCAAGGGCCGGTCGAGCTAGTCGCGATAGTCACCCTGGACGCGGCCGAGGAGTTGGCCGTGGCGCCGGGCGCGAAGCTTGTCGTCATGGCGAAGGCGACCGCCCTGCACGCTTTTCCTTCCGGTTGGCATGGAGCTGGTCGAGGGTAGCGAGCGCGGCGGTCTCGGGGCTCTGCAGGTCGCGTGCGAGGCTGAATCAGCCGGCATTCCAGCCCTGGACAGAGCGCTTCGAGGCTGTAGCTGGAAGCGGGTACGGCATCCGGGTCATCTATCCCGGATTTGAACGCCCCGTCCAGATTACGATTGCGCCACATCCGCCCACGGACCCCCCGAAGTCCGCCGGCAGTTCGCCCGCGCCACGATAAACCTCGATCCCGGCGACTTCCGACGGCGATACGTAGTTGTCTATCGAATCGCCGCCGGCTCGGCCGCGCACGAGATTCCGCCCTCTGCCCTCCATGATCCGCACACCGTCCAGGTATGCAGATGGAGTGCAGTGGTCGCCGCGCTGCGTCATGCGAACCACGCAGTTATTGGCCCCGGCGCCGGCGCAAGTGGTCTCGACTCCCGCCAACTGCCCGAGGTGGGTCGCCACGGTGTAGGCGCTTCCTCTCCGGAGGTCCTCGCCGGTGACGAAGATCCCTCCCCCGATCGACTCGCCGATTTCGCGCCGGTCGTAGAACCCCTGCAGCTCCAGCCGCTTGTCCCGAACCGCCGTGACGACGAGCGGCTCCAGGCTGATCGCGTCTACAGTGACCTCGAAGTCCACCTCCATGGTGCGGTCGCTGGGCACCTGGATCACATGGTCCACCTCTTCGAACCCGAGGTGGCCAAACTTCACGCTGTAGGCGCCCGGATCGATATTGGCGAATGCGAAACGCCCGCCGCTATCGGTAAGCGTTTCCCCTTCGCTCTTGCCCACAAGCGTTATCCTCGCCCCTTCCAACGGTCGGCCCGACCTGCGATCCGTCACGCGCCCGACGATCCGGCTGTGCCGGGCAAGCTCGCTGACAACGCTCAGCGCTATGTCCCACCTGGCCGGCGGCCCCGGCTCGATCATGAGATTTGCGGGTTCGGTCGCCAATCCGGCGAACTCGGCGTGCACCGCGATGGTCTGCGCGGTAGGCAGGCCGCATAGCAGGTAAATACCTCGCGAGTTGGTTCTCACAGAGAGGCTGCGGAGCTGGCCGTGGCCGCCAGTCCATGACGCGAATACCGCTGCGCCGGGGATACTGAAACTGTCGGCCGTATCTTGGACGAGACCGGCCAATCCGGTCAGCGTCTCGTCCAGATCGGCGGGGCAGGTCGCAACGTCTTGAGCTGCAGCGGGAGCATTGACACGCAGCAGCAGGAGGAGGGCGGCTATCCTAGTGGTGCGTTGGCCGACAGCCGCGAGCCGGGGCCGCCGACGGCCGAATCGGCCACCGCTCGCAGACGCACAGGCTGCAGAAGTCATTGCGGATACCGCTTCCTCGTATGGCCGGGCACGATGTGCGCGGCCGCGCCGCTTGTTCTCACTGCTGGCTTACCACGCCCGTCCAGATGACGACCGCGCCACACTGTCCATCCGATCCTCCGAACTCCGCTGGAAGCTCGCTGGGGCCACGGTAGACCTCGATTGCGGCGATCTCGGCCGGCGAAACGAAGTTGTCGATTGAGTCGCCGCCCCGTCCCCGGCCGATCACCAGTACGCCGTCCAAATACACGCTGGCGGAGCAGTCGCGGCCACGCGTCATGAGAACTTGGCAGTTGTTGTTGCCGGCGCCGGAACACGCCGTTCGGACGCTGGGGAGCCGGCCCAGGAAGTGGGTGACTCTGATTGCGCTCTCTTTCCGGATGTCTTCGCGCGTGACGAACAGACCTCCGCCAACCGCTTCGCCAATCGTGCGACGTTCGTAGAAGCCCTGCATCTCCAGCCGCTTTTCCCGGACGGCGGTGACCACCAGCGGCTCCAGCCTGAGCGTGTCGCCCGTGACCTCGAAGTCCACCTCGACCGTAATGTCGCTGGGCAGGTAGACCACTTGGTCGACCGGCTCGAATGCGAGGTGGTCGAAGGACATCTTGTGAAGACCCGGCTCGATATCCTTGAATCCGTAAACTCCGCGCCGGTCTGTGAGCACGGCCCGTTCGTGCTGGTCCTCGATGCCTACTCGGGCTCCCGGCACCGGGCGTCCCGAGCGCCGGTCCGTCACGCGACCCACTATCCTGCCGGGATTTCCTAGCGCTTTGTCGACTCTTATGGCTATGTCCCACCCTGCCGGCGGCCCCGGCGCGATCGTGACCATGACTGGCTCGGATTCGAATGCGATGAACTCGGCGTGCACGGCGAGATCGCTTCGAGGAGGCAGGCCGCAGAGCAGGTAGGTGCCTTGGCGGTCGGTATCGATAAAGCGCGTGCGGCGCTGCCCGAGATCATCGTCCCATGACGCGTACACCGTCGCATCGGGGATGGTGACGCCGTAGGCCGAGTCCCGTACGACGCCGGCCAAGCCGGTCAGCCCCGCATCCATCTCCGCCGGGCAGGCCGCTACAGTCTGGGCTTCAGCTGCCGGAAAACCGGCAGCCAGGAAGATGGTTGCAACTGCACCCGAGACCCTGCGCGCGATAGTGGAGATCCGGGGCCGCCGCCGGACGGCTCGGTATCCGTTCTCTCGTGCGATCATACGAGGCCTCGCTTCCCATCTCGCGCTGACACAATATCTACGATGCCATGCCGCACCCTGCAACATGGTGTCATCGGCGGGGCGGCGTTAGCGTGGCCCATGACACCGTAGTTGGGCGGCGCTATCTTGAGCGGTCGCCAACGAAACGCAACTGGCGACTTTGCGCGCGACTGCCGAGTCGCCCGTCCGTCGAGAGGCCTCCGTGGGTAACAACAACCGGACACTCCGAGTCGTCTTGCTAGTGCTAGGGCTGCCGCCGCTCTCCGGCTTGACAGCCTGCATCGATCTAGGCCTCGGGGTCTCTCCGGTAGTCTCGTCCGTGACCCAGACTGTCGCGGCCGAGGGGACAGCGCTTCCGGAGTTCGCGCGGGTCGTCGGGATGGTTGGCTCGCTAAGCGTAACCGGCCAGATAGTAGGCCGGCTCGAGTGCGACGAGGTAAGGGGCACTCTCGAGGAAAAGGGCGATAACCTCAACATCGCCATGGTCGTGGTGTCGGGCCGTCAGGCCTGCAACAGTTTGACGCCCACTACGCTATTGTATGTTGCGAGCGTATACGGCTTGGATCCCGGGCCGACGGAGGTGGCCGTGTGGCATGGCTACATGGGTGTGAGCGGGACGCCCGGAGAACGCGCGAAAGTGGTTGTCACAGTCCGGTAGCCGCTCTCCGCGGTCCCCCTCCGGCTATCCGGCTATTCGCACGCCCGTGAGAACATAGCCTAGGGCAGCGGTTTGGAGCGGCCCAGCAACTCCACCAGCTCTACATCCTCCAACCGGTCGAGCGCGCGAGTGGCCTCTGCGGCATTTCGACTCTCGTGCGCCGTCCAACGGGGCCGTTCAAAGGGGTCTTCAAGACAAACGAAGTAGATGCGCGCCGCACGCGGCGTATTCGGCTGCCCGCCCGACACGTACGCCTCCCACTGAATCAGCCCGTCGTCCAGGAACACGCGGGACAGAGCCCGGACGGCGTCGTCGGCCGCTGAACCAGGCGCAGGCGCCCGCTTGGATGCGGGCGGTTCCGGGCGCCGGACGGCGTCGTCAGCCACTGGCCTAGACCTTTACCGAGCGGGAAAGCAGTTCGCGCAGCCCGGCCTCGTCAACTTGTTGAACCGCCTCTTTCGGCACCTTCGAGACGCCGGGCGGCGCTTGGTTGTATCGCTGCGGCATCGAGATGTCGTCCTGGTTGCGGAACATCACCAACAGCCTGGGGGACTGGCGCGAGGTGCCCGAGAATATGGAGAACTCGGCTTCCCAGGTCGTACCGCGGACGCTCGTAAAGCGCGTCTTGGCGCTATCCGCGGCGCCATCCATCCGAAAGATCAGTTTCTTCAGAAGCGACATAGGAAGAGTTTTCTCAAACGATACGCGCGGTTCCTCGAGCTCGCGGCCTGTGCCGGCGAACGCGAAGAGGTTGCCCGGAAAGGATGCCGCAAGATCATCCCACGCGGCAATACAGACAACAAGAGAGTAGGAAAAATGGTTCCAGCCCGCCAGTTGCCGCCGGTCGGCGTCCCCTCGACGCGGCTGCACCCGCCCGGCGAAGTGCCGGCCACCCTTCCCGCGACTACGCATCGTCGCCGGTGCGGCCGCCCGCTTCCGCCGCCAAGTGACTGTCACCTTTCCGGCGAAGTGTCGGCCACCCTTCCCGCGACCACGCATCGTTGCCGGTGGGGCCGCTCACTCCCGTTGCCAAGTGATTGCCACCCTTCCGGCGAAGTGCCGGAGCTGCGAGCTTTGGGCGGTTGCCGCCAGCGTAGCCGCCCGCCGGGAGGATCGGCGCGGGTACCCCGTTCGAAGGAGAGAGCCTTGCACGCACGCAGGATATCGTTATGCGCCCTGGCGGCCCTGCTGCCGTTTGGCGCAGTCGGCAACGCTCCGCCCGCTTCCGCCACGCAAGATCCGGCTGTTATCGACAGCTTCGCGCGGCGGATCGCCGCAGATGTGGCGGCCGACGGAGTAGGCGGAATCACGGCTGGCGTCTTCAAGGGGGACCGGCTGCTGTGGAGCAGCGGCTTCGGATGGGCCGATCCCGAGAATCGAGTGCCGGCGGGCGTGAGAACGATCTACCGAACCGGCTCGATCTCCAAGTCGGTGACGGCCGTGCTGTTGGCCGACTTGGCCGAGGATGGCGTGGTCGCCCTTGAAGACGCCGTCACGGAACATCTGCCCGAGGCCGCCGATCTTCGAGATCCGCCGCGCGGCATGGAACCAATCACGCTCCGCCAGCTAGCCAGCCATACCGCGGGCCTCGTTCGCGAACCCGAACTTCCGGGAGCCGCTAGCGGCCCGATCGAGGACTGGGGCCACAAGGTGCTCGCATCTATTCCCCGAACCGGGTTTCGGACGACCCCGGGGACCGCATATCACTACTCGAACATCGGTTTCGGAGTTCTCGGCTACACCCTCCAGCGGGCGGCGGGGCAGTCGTTCATCGATCTTGTCCAGGACCGCATCTTCAAGCCTCTCGGAATGCGCTCTTCCACCTTCATAATCGGTCCCGAGCTTCGCCATCGCGTGGCGACGGGCTTCGCCAATGGCGGCGCGGGGAGCGTGAATGCGGAGCTTCCTGCGCGCGAGCATTCGGGGCGCGGCTACAAAGTGCCTAATGGGGGCGTCTACTCGACGGTTGGCGACTTGGCCACCTTCGCGGCAGCTGTCATGGGGATGACCGAGTACGAGCTGCTCGAGTCCGGAACGCGCAGCAAGATAACGACCGTTCAGACGCCGGAGGATCCGGACAGCGGGTATGGTCTCGGATTTTCGATTCGCGCAGTTTCGATCCGGGGCGAACAGGTGCGCTTCGTCGGGCACGGAGGTTCGGTCGCAGGGTACAACATGTACTTGGTCTTCGAGCCGGAGAGCGGTTACGGCGTCGTGCTGGGCCGCAACTACAACCGTGGGGCCACCAACCTTGGAGAAGCCGCCAATGCACTGCTACGGGCGCTACTTGGCGATGGCTGAGAAACGATGAAGGTCGAGACGCGATGGAAGCGGGTCGCCATGTCCGCAACAGCTACGCTGCTCCTCGTGGCTTCGGATCCCCTCTTCGGACAGGACGCTTCCACCGAGCGGACACTGCGCATCTGCGAGCGCATGGGGCGTTCGGATATCGAAACTGGCATAGAGGGCGTGGTCCGCGACAAGGAGAGCGAGGTTCCCCTTCCGGGTGCCACTGTAACCATCCGCTACGACGACGAGCGGGGCGAACCCACGCCAGAGCCGGTTACTGTCACGGCAGATGGCAATGGCCGGTACCAGGCGTGCGGCTTGACCGCGTTTCGCAGGATCCGTGTCCGCGCCAGGTACGAGGCCCACCGGGGGAAAGAACGGAGAGTCGACCTCGACCGGCCGAAGTTCGTCGATCTCGAAGTCGATCTGGGAGATCCCGCCTTTCTGGTCTTCTCGGTGGTGGCGGCGGAGGATGGGCGGCCGGTGCGGGGCGCCAGCCTCGAGTTCTCGCCGCTGCCCGTTTCGAGCGTTACGGATTCGTTGGGCCGGGCTGTCTTGCGGGCGATTCCTCCGGGCCACTACGGCCTGCGGGTGGAGCATGTCGCATTCAACCCGCGCGACGAGACGATCGACATCCTTACCGGCCAGGACGCTGAGCTGCGAGTCGAGCTCGTTACGCGCGCCGTCGCGCTGGCCCCGCTGGAAGTGACGATCACGGGCCGCGATCCGTACCTGCTCACTTCGGGGTTCTACGACCGCCGGGCCATCGTGGACGACGGATACTTCGCCACCTATCCGGAGATCGAGAGCTACCGAGATCTCGAGACCCTCTTCCGGTTCAAGCGCGAACTTTCGATTCGCTTCTTCCGGAACCGGCTGATCTTCATCGACGGTTACCTGGCGAGCCGTCTCGGCTATACGGAGCGCGATCTGGGGGAGATCCGCTACCGCCGCGTCAAGGGAATCGAGGCGTACCGGTGTACCGATGCGCCGCCGTCGATCGTCAACCAACTGCCAGACAACTTAGGCTTCGTGGACTGCAACCTCGTCGTAATCTGGACGCGCTGACTCCAGATCAGCGGGGCAGCGAGCAGCCGCCTCCAGGCGGGGGCGGGGGCCGCCTGAGAAGCTTCATCTCCGCCATCTCCGAGGCGTTGTCGGGGACCCGGCAGGACTTCACGTCCGGCAGCCTGAACCGGGGCGTGGCGCTGCTGGCCATCCCGATGGTGCTGGAAATGGCGGGCGAGTCGCTATTCGTGCTCGTCGACGCGTACTTCGTGGGGCAGCTCGGCGCGAGCGCTCTGGCGGCTCTAGCGCTCACCGAGTCGCTGCTCGCCATCATCTACTCGGTCGCCATAGGGCTCGCCATGTCGACCACCGCGATGGTGGCGCGGCGAACCGGCGAGAAAGACGAACGGGGGGCGGCGCGGGCGGCGGTACAGGCGATCATGCTGAGCGGCGGGATCGCGGCCGTCCTCGGGGTGACGGGAGCCACGCTGGCTCCGTGGCTGCTGCGGGCCATGGGGGGCGGCCCGGAGGTCGTGGCGGCAGGCACGATGTTCGCTCGCATCCAGATGGGCGGGATGATCGTCATCATCCTTCTCTTCGTGAACAACGCGATCTATCGCGGGGCCGGAGACGCCACGATGGCCATGCGTTCGGTGTGGCTGGCCAACATCATCAACATCGTACTTGATCCGCTTCTCATCTTCGGCATCGGGTTCTTCCCGGAGCTCGGCTTGACCGGCGCCGCGATCGCGACGACCACGGGCCGCGGGATAGGAGCCATGTACCAGCTCTGGCGCCTTTCGCGGGGGAGGCGGATCCGCGTGCGGCGGGAGGACATCCGCTTCGATCCCTCCGTGGTGATGCGACTCGCGCGGTTGGCGGTTGGCGGCGTCGCGCAGATGCTGGTGACGCACGTCAGCTACATCGGATCGATCCGGATACTGTCCGAGTTCGGGACAGTCGCGCTGGCCGGCTATCTGCTCGCGATTCGAATCGTCATCTTCATCCTGCTGCCGGCATGGGGTCTCGCAAACGCGGCTGCCACCCTCGTAGGCCAGAATCTCGGCGCCGGCAAGCCGGACCGCGCCGAGCGCGCCGTCTATGTGACGGGCATGTGGAACATGCTGTTCATGGCGGTGATCACCGTCTTTCTCGTAGCGTTCGCGCACCCCATTATCGCGCCGTTCGCTCCCGATCCCGCGACTCATGACGTGGGTGCCCGGGCGCTCACCATCATCAGCTACGGATACATCTTCTACGCGTGGGGGATGGTGGCGATGCAAGCGTTCAACGGGGCCGGCGACACTCGCACGCCGACATGGATCAACATCTGGGTATTCTGGCTGTTCCAGCTGCCCCTGGCTGCGGCGCTCGCCTTCTACTTCGGGATAGAGGAAAACGGCGTCTTCTGGTCGTTCTCCCTCGCCTACTCCGTCTCCGCCGTAGTCGGACTCTGGCTATTCTGGCGGGGACGCTGGAGAGACAAGGAGGTCTAGCTTCCCAGGAAGACTGCCTGCCTTCCCTCTCCAACCTGCGGCCGCGCATTCTCGAACTCGCTCAGCAGCTCTTTGACGGTGGGGCGTCGCGCCACCAGCCTCCGGCAGTCTTCCATCGCTCCGGCGGCATTGATGAGGATGGTGCCGGCGAGCCGGTCATCCTCCACGCAGTAGACGATCGACCGGCCTGCGCCCAGTTCGCCCGAGACGACCGCCGACTCGGCGTTAGCCGTACGCCCGATGACGTTGATGCCGAGGTCGAACACATTCGTGAAGAAGTACGACAGATGGTCGTACGGCTCGTCGGCCCCCGCCATGTTGCGGCCGGCTTGTCTCCCGTGCGCCTTGGCGTGATCCCAGTGTTCGGTGCGCTCGATGCGACCCGTGCGGGGGTCCGGATAGCGCGCGACATCGCCGGCCGCATAGATGTGCGGAGCGGTCGTCTCGCAGCAGGCATCCACGACGATCCCGTCTCTCACGGCTAGGCCGGCTTCGGCCGCCAGTTCGTCGTTGGGCGCCATGCCGATGCCCACTACGGCCACGTCGGCGCGAATGTCTTCGCCATTGTCGAGTATCACCCGCGAGAGCTTCCCGCTCTCTTCCGCATCTTCTCCATCAACCGGCGGCCGCGGCGGGGAGCGACGGGCGCCGGGGGCGTCAGGGAGGCCTGTAGCCGACGCCCGCTGCGCCTGCCGGTAGGCCCCGAACTCGGGAGCATCCACGAACTTCGACACGCCCGATCCGAGCAGGATGCGGACGCCTCGTTCTTCGAAGTGCCGCTGGAGGAAGTGCGACATTGCCTCCGGAAACACGCCGGACCACACCCGCTTCTCCACTTCGGCCACCGTCACATTCAGGCCGGCCTTCGACAGAGTGGAGGCGACCTCCATGCCGATGAAGCCGGCGCCTACCGACACGACGCTCTCCGCACGCTGCGCCGCAAGACGCAGGCGCTCCGAATCCTCCACGCTGCGGAGAGTCGTCACGCCAGCCAGATCGCTTCCGGGCACCGGGATCGCCCGTGCCCGCCCGCCGGTCGCGACCAGAATCCGCCGTCCGCGCACCGCGCCGCCACCGGCCGTGCATACCGTCATCGCGCGCGCATCGAGACGCTCGACGCGCGTGTCCGTGAAGAGGGCGAGGTTCGGATCGTTCGCGAACCAGCGCGCGGGCTTCACATGGAGCAGTTCGCGCGGCGCATTCTCCGTCTGCAAGAACTCCTTGGAGAGCGGAGGACGGTGGTATGGCGGGTCTTGCTCGTCCGTCAGGATGCCGATCGAGCCAGTGGGGTCGGCTTCGCGGATGCCGTCCACGGCCGCCGACGCGGCCAAGCCGCCCCCCACGATCACGTAATCGAAGTCGCGCATCAGCCGCCAGGGTCTCCGCTCGTATGGTCGTGCACGATCAGCCAGGTACCTTCCAGATTCAGGAACACGAGGGTGAAGGCTCCCGAAGCGGTGACGGCGCCGTCGTTTCGGAGGGCGTACCGAGCCGTGATGACGCCGGCTGAGTCGGACACTTCGCGAGAATGCAGATTGGTGAAGCTCAATCTGTCCCTCTGGGCGCCAGCCACGAAGTGCGGTTCGTAATGGGCGCGTATTCCGTCGTATCCCACTATCAGACTGTTGGTTGCGAGCAAACTTCCGATTCCCAGAAAAGTCGTGAGCGGAGACCGGTGATAGCCGCTCATGAACTCTTCGAAGTCTCCGCTATTCCATCCGTCGACCATCCGTCCCATAACAGCTTCGACCTGGGTCTCGAAGTCGGCGTTGTCGCCCGGCATGTCGCTGGGCTCCGTCGAAGCGATTTTGCACCCGACGGCCGCTATGACCAGGGCGAGTCCCGCCATCCGCAAACGTGAATTCATCTGTCCTCCCTCTCTCCTCGCAAGGAGCTTGTCGTCTCTGCGGGCGCCGCGCCCGCGGGGGTGCATGACTCTCGGGTGTTACGACTCTGGTGTCTCACGGAACGCGGAATGCTCGCCGGAATAGCGTCACCGAGGCTTCGATCGCCGCCTCGAGTTCAGGCGTCGGCCCCAGGAACGGGTGCACGGCTTGAAACGTGTGGGTGGCGCCGTCCACCCGGACCAGGATCGCGCTGTCTCCCGCCGCGCCGACGATATCGAGGGCGTCGCCGAATGGAACCGACTCGTCGGCCGAACCATGAATCACAGCCACGGGAATCTCTAGAGAGCGGGCGCTCCCCAGAACGTCGAGGCGTTCCCGGTTGGCTCGAATGTCGTCAAGAACATTTCGCTCCAGCGGCATGTCCTGCTTGGTGCGGGCATTCGGGATGATCACCGTCTGCCCCGCCTCCCACAGCTCTTCGTATCCTTCGTAGCGGGAGACCGAAGCGACTGCGGCCCAGGTGACCAGCGCCTGCACCTGCGAGCGAACCGCCGCCTTGAGAAGGCACGTCGCGCCTCCACGGCTGTGGCCCAGCAAGCCGAAGCGAGAAGCCACGGGAACCTCCAGGTCGCCCAGCTTGCCCGAGGACAATCCATCCAGGATCGCTTCGAGGTCCATGAGTTCGCGAGAGAAAGTATTGCGGCCGAAGGCCGCGAGATCGTCGAAGTCCCACTCCCGAACCCCGGCGCCGTCAAAGTTGAACGAGACGACGGCGAGACCGGTACGTGTCGCAAGCTGTTCGCACAGGTAAGGGAAGAAGCCCCAATCCTTGAAGCCTTTGAAGCCGTGGCAAACTACGAGAGCCGCGTCGTCGGCCCCCGAACCGCCAGCCGCCGAATCATGGCCCCCCGGGTCTCTGGCTCCCGAATGGCGGCCCCCCGAGTCGCTGGCCCGAGAGTCGCTGACCCCCGGGTCGCCCGCCCAATAGTCGCCGCGAAGATCGGTGCCCGGAAGCGTCAACCGGAATGGCGTTCGGCTCACTCGCATGGCACGGCCTCCGCCCTGATCATCGGACAAGCGGTCCTCGTACCGTCATGAGACAAGCAGCCCCCTCGAGACAAGCAGCCCCCTCGGCAATGGGATAAACGGTCCCAACAGTCATTCGCCCCCGACATCAGCTCTAGTCCTCGGCGGACCGGCGCCGCTGCGGCATCCACTCGATGTCCGCGCACTCCAACCGCCGGTTAGCGAAGCGCGCCACCGTGAACAGAGCATCGGACAAACGGTTCAGATACGGGACGATCGCCTCCCCCAAGTCGGGCTGGTCGCCGAGGAGCGCGACGACCGCCCGCTCCGCCCGCCGACAGACGGTGCGAGCGACATGCAACTGGGCGGCAGCCGGCGACCCGCCCGGCAGAATGAACGACTGAAGCGACGGCAGTTCGGCGTCCATCCGGTCGATCCAATCCTCCAGAGCCGCGGTCCGGTCCGCCGACAAGAGCGGGATCAGGTCCTTGCGCTTAGCCCGGTCCGGATTGGAAGCGGACAGCCGGGCGCCAATGACGAACAGGTCCTCCTGCACGGCCCGAAGTTCCCCCTCGGCAACGCGGCCCAAGGCCCGGCCTCCGCCGAGCGCGACGGCAACCCCTATGATGGAGTTGAGTTCGTCCACCGTCCCGTACGCTTCGACCCGCCCGTCGGCCTTCGCGACCCGCTCTCCTCCGAAGAGTGTCGTGTCGCCGCCGTCGCCGCCCTTCGTGTAGATCTTCATTAGTGCCGCTTAACTTCGGGTGGCTGCAAGATTGCGGCAAGAAACGGACAGAACGGCAAGGGCACGGGGCGAACGCCAAGTCGGTATAGTGCCAGCTGGCACTATGTCAGCTAGCACGTGCCAGTTGACATGCCGGCCCCTGGCTCCGTATTGTAAAAGTCCGACTAACCGATGCGGGGTGGAGCAGTCTGGTAGCTCGTCGGGCTCATAACCCGAAGGTCGCAGGTTCGAATCCTGCCCCCGCTATAACGATCGCGCCTCGCCCCGGGTGGACATGGGGACGAGGCGTTATTGCTTTTCGGCACCTGTCTTGAAGTCGTGATCCGGGGTAGCTCAGTGGCCAGAGCGGGTGGCTGTTAACCACTAGGTCGTGGGTTCGAATCCCACCCCCGGAGCTTTCATGTCGATCGGCGCGGCCGCTCGGCGTGAGCCATGGCAGAGCGTGTTCCATCCGGCGGCCTGGACTTGGCTAGCTATGGAAATCGGCGCAGATCTTCGGTGTGAACCGTAGCGCAGCCGAACAGCGACGAGGTTGATTCGGACAGTCGTTTCCGCGCAAAGTCGTGGTAGTCCGGGTTGACCTCGATACCAATGCTGTTCCTGCCCCACCTAGCGGCGGCCACCGAGGTCGTACCTGTGCCCAGGAACGGATCCAGCACAGTGTCGCCGGCGAAGACGACATGGGTAGCGCTACTAGGCATACCTGTCCGTTTTCTATGTGAAGCCGTGGCACCAGCCTGCTGCTTGGCGAGGCGACGAGTGCCCGATGGCGCAATAGCTAGTTCTCCCCGATACTATCATCAGGATATCAAAGCGAGGAAGAAGTTGCTGCCATAGAGCTTGTCCGAGAAACAGAGGGGATCACCATTGACCGCTGAAGCACCCATCTGCGCAGGACAGATTCTCACCGGACCCCTCTTCAGCGAGCCTATGCAGGTGGAGACCGTTCAGGCCAACGGTCCTGGCGTATGGGCAGCAGGCCTCGTCGGTCGTCGCACGGAGAAGTTCCGCCGGGTCAACCTAACGCCCGATGAAATCGCAACCCTTGCCATCACCGACCCCGCCCCGTCGTACGATGGCGATGGGCGTCTCCTGCGGACCGCCATCCAGGCCCATGCGCTCGGCATCGCATACGAGTTCGATCCGTACTTCGGGCTCTCCATATCCCGCGTGGACCCGCTGCCCCACCAGCTCGAGGCGGTCTACGAGCATCTTCTCAAGCTGCCCAGCGTACGCTTCCTGCTCGCGGACGACGCGGGCGCGGGCAAGACCATCATGGCGGGCCTTCTGCTCCGCGAACTCAAGCTGCGGGGCCTCATCGAACGGGTGCTTGTCGTCTGTCCCGCCAACCTGTCGTTCCAATGGCAGCGGGAGCTGAAGGAGAAGTTCGACGAGCAGTTTCTCGTGCTGAAGGGCAGCGATATCCGGGATCAGTTCGGGGTCAATCAGTGGATGAAGCAAAGACAGGTCATCACGTCGCTAGATCTCGCCAAGCGTACCGATATCTTGCCCGGCTTGCGGCAGGTGCATTGGGACATGGTGATCGTGGACGAGGCGCACCGAATGTCGGCGCGTGACGCGAGCCACAAGAGCCAGCGGTACCGGCTTGGGGAAATGCTGCGCGACAATACCGATCACCTGCTTCTGCTGACTGCCACGCCCCACAAGGGCGACGAGAAGAACTTCACTCTGTTCCTGCAACTGCTGGACCAGGACGCCTACGCCGATGTCAAGTCGATCCGCGAGGCCATGAACCGGAAGCATGCGCCCTTCTATCTTCGTCGCACCAAGGAGGCGATGGTTCTATTTCCGGAGCGGCAGTCCGACGGCTCATGGGCCTCCAAGCCAGTCTTCACGAAGCGAATCCCGCGTACTGCCGGCTTTGCCATCGATGGTCCCGAGTACGAACTCTACAACAAGATCACGAGGTTCGTGAAACGACAAAGTGCGCTAGCCGCTCGTCGCGACGACCCACGGGCCAGGGCGGTCGGCTTCCTGATGTCGCTATACCAGAGGCGCCTTGCGTCAAGCACCTATGCCATGCGACGGTCGCTCGAGAATCGGGTCAAGCGGCTGGAGGATGGCCTCAAGACCCGGGATAGTCTCAAAGCCCAGACGCTGGTGCTAACGGTGCCGCGGGACTTGCCCGACTGGGAAGAAATCGAAGAGTTCGAGGACGCCGAGCGCGAACGCCTGGAGCGAGCGGTGGAAGCGGCCACGCTCGCCCGTAGCCCCGCAGAAATACGTGACGAGATTGCCAAGCTCCGAGAGCTGGCGGAGGAAGCCAAGGCCGTAGAAGGCTCGGCCAAAGAGGCGAAGCTCGGACACCTTCGAAAGATCATGCAGGCCGAGGGCTTCTTCGACGATCGCGGCCAGCGCTTGCTGCTCTTCACCGAGTTCAAGGACACCCTGGTCCACCTGACGAAACACCTGGAAGAGTGGGGGTTCAGCGTCGGGTGCATTCACGGCGGCATGAGGGTCGGCTCCCGCGACGAACCCGGAAGTAGGCTGTACGTCGAACAGCAGTTCCGAGAGGGCGCTATCCAGGTGCTGGTGGCCACCGAAGCGGCCGGCGAAGGCATCAATCTCCAGTGCTGCCACATCCTGTTCAACTACGACATCCCGTGGAATCCGAACCGGCTGGAACAGCGCATGGGCCGCATCCACCGCTACGGACAACGCCATGACTGTCTGATCTTCAACTTCGTCGCGACCAACACCGTCGAGGGGCGGGTGCTCGAGCGTCTGCTGGACAAACTCCAGTCGATCCGGGATGCCCTCGATGACGATGCGGTGTTCAACGTAGTCGGCGAGGTCTTGCCGTCCGCTCATGTGGAGCAAGTTCTGCGGAGCTACTACGCCGGGGAGCTGGGCGACGCCGACCTGGAGGAGCGTCTCCTTAAGGATGTGGACGTACGTCGCTTCAGGGACATCTGCCAGACGGCGCTGGAAGGATTGGCCGCCACGACGCTCAATCTCGACATGCTCATCGAGCGCCGGGCCCGGGCGAAAGAGCGACGCGTGGTTCCCGAGACCATTGCGCGGTTCATGGACGCATCCGCCCACTACGCCGCGTTCTCTTTGAAGCCGGTTCACCGCTTGGCTCACACCTTCGATCCGGGCCGGACGCCACACGATCTGAAGAAGTACGAGCGGGAGCCAGACTGGAAACTCGCGGAGTTGTCGACCAGATATCCGCGCATGTCGACAGACCGCGACACGGCGGAAGAGAACAATCTCGAGTGGGTGACACCCGGACATCCGCTGTTTGAATCCTTGCGCAGACATGTGCTCGAACGGGGTCAGGAGGCCTTTGCCAGGGGCGCATGCTTCCACTCCGTGGCGCACGATGCGCCAGCCCGGCTCGACTTCTACCGGGCGCGAGTCGTGGATGGTCTCGGACACGTCATTCACGAGCGGCTAATCGTGCTGGAGCTGGGGAACGAAGGCTCTCCCAGCATCCGCGGTCCGGAGATCCTTGGCGATCTCAGTCCCACCGCTGCGCCCGCCGATCTGCCCAGCGTAGCCGCCCGCCCGGAGGCGGACGCTTGGCTGAACGAGAACGCCCTGGCCCCGTTTATCGACGATGTTCGCGCGGAACGGACGGCCGAGGTCGAGCGCATTGCCGAACACGTCGATCTCTCCTTGACGGAAGTTCTGCTGCGGATCGATTTGGAGATCGGCCGTGCCGACGGCGATGTGAACAGGAGGGTGCCTGGCGCCGAGGGCCGTCTAGCGCAAGCCAATAGCCGCCACGAGAAAGTGCTTGAGCGGCGACAACGCCGCCGTGAGGAGCTGGAACGGCAGCGGGCGGTAACTCTGCAAGGGGTCGAACGGTTGGCCAGTGTGCTGATCCTGCCGCATCCCGAACGCGAGAACCACGATGTCCGGAGGATGCGGCCCCACCCCGAAACCGAGATGACTGCGATGCGGGTCGTGATGGAACACGAGGAGGCTCGGGGACGGTGGGTCGACGATGTCCATAAAGAAAACCTGGGGTACGATGTGCGCAGCGTTGACCGGCAGTCGGGCGACCTGCGGCTGATCGAAGTGAAGGGTCTGGCCGGTACCAGAGGTAGCATCCTCCTCACGCCGAACGAACGGCGCGTCGCCGAGGATCGCCGAGACTGCTTCTGGCTCTATGTGGTGACCAACTGCGCAAGCGAGCCCGAACTTCAGGAACCGATTCGGGACCCGGTCCAGCACGACTGGCGCGAGGTCAGGAAAGTTGCCCACTACACTCTGAGCGTAGACGCTCTGAAGCGTCCGATGAAGTTCTGGGAAAAGGAGCGGCAGCGGTACGGCGGCCAAGGAGAGAAGTCTTCGGGCGGTAGCACATGATCTCGCGCGATTGCAAGCGTCTGGCGGAGGTTGACTTTCCGGTTGCTGCGGTGTCCAGGCATGCGGTGCGGGAGAAGTCGATTCGGCACGGGCATCCGAGCACTCTGCACCTGTGGTGGGCGCGGCGTCCTCTAGCCTCTTCGCGGGCGGTATTGCTGGCGCTTCTGCTGCCGGATCCGTGCGACGAGCATTGTCCGGAGGGCTTCAAGCGGCAGGCGCGGGAGATTCTCCTTCGGGATGGCGTGCGGCTAACGGGATGGAAGACCGCCATTGAGCCGGACAAAGGGTTACAGCGCATCCTACTCAAGTTCATCGCCGACTTTGCCAACTGGGACGCGTCGGCAAACGAGGCCTATGTGCGGGCAGGGCGCGATCTAGTGCGTGCTGCGCATGGGGGGGGGGGGGGGGTCGAGGCGCCCCGTTGGTGGTGGACCCCTTCGCGGGTGGCGGGTCGATCCCTCTGGAGGCGCTGCGGCTGGGTTGCGAGGCGTTTGCCAGTGACCTGAATCCGGTGGCGTGCCTGATTCTCAAGGTGATGCTGGAAGACATTCCGCGGCACGGGCCTGGGTTGGCCGACGAGTTGCGCCGGGTCGGCGGCGAGATCAAGCGGCAGGCCGAGCGGGAGCTAGCCGATCTATATCCGAAGGATCCCGACGGAGCGACGCCGATCGCCTACTTGTGGGCGCGTACGGTGCGCTGCGAAGCGCCCAACTGCGGCGCGGAGATTCCGCTGATGCGTTCGTTCTGGCTGTGCAAGAAGGCCAAGCGAAAGTGGGCGCTGCGGCATCGGGTCGAGCGCTACGAGGGGGAGCCACCTAGCGTCGTATTCGAGGTGTTCGAGCCGAAGGTGAACACCAAAGTGCACAGCGGCACGGTGTCGAGAGCGAAGGCGACATGCCTGTGCTGCGGCGTGGTGCTGCCGCCGGTGCGGGTGCGGGCGCAGCTTGCGGCCCAACGGGGCGGTGCCGACGTGATTTTCGATGCTGATGGACAGCGGACCGGCGGGGCGCGGATGACGGCGGTCGTGACGCTCAAGCCTGGGCTGAGGGGGCGGCATTACCGGCTGCCGACGGATGCGGATTACGCGGCGGTGCGGAAGGCTCAGGAGCGGGTGGCGCGACTGCTGGACGATTGGGAGCGGGGCGGGCGGCAGGGGCTTTGCCCGGTGCCGGATGAACCGACCCCTGCTGGTGGCGGCTCGGGCGCAGGACGTGCGTTCAGCGTTCAGCGATACGGCATGATGCAGTGGGGCGACTTGTTCACGGCGCGGCAAAATGCGGCGTTAGTGGAGTTAGGGCGATCCACTGCAATGCTAGAGCCAAGCATTCAGCAAACCATAATCGCATTGCTCTTAGGCAGAATGGCGGATGGCAACAACTCCCTTGTTGGGTGGGGCCCCGATGCCGAAAACCCCTATCATCTGTTTGCACGCCAAGCCATTCCCATTGTGTGGGATTTCTGCGAGTCCACACCGGCGAGCAATGCGCGGGGAGTCTTCCTGTCGGGAATCACCGCCGCATGCAAGGTCATAGACGCTGTACGAGCTGTGGCGGGAGGCCAAGTGCAGCAGGCCAACGCTGCAGATGACCACCCCCTCCCCGACCAAGCCGCCGGCCTCTGGTTCACCGACCCGCCATACTACGACGCCATCCCCTATTCGGACCTGTCCGACTTCTTCCTCGTCTGGCTCAAGCGCTCGCTGCCTGACAATCCGCTATTGGGTGACCCGTTCGATCCAGCCAACCCGCTCTCGCCCAAGACGGCCGAGGCCGTGCAAGACGAAACCAAGCAAGTCGATGGCCGACCAAAGGATCGCGATTGGTTCGAGGAGACGATGGCGGAAGCTTTCGAAGCAGGCCGCCGCGTACTAGACGAAGACGGCGTCGGCTCAGTGGTTTTTGCCCACAAGACTACCGAGGGTTGGGAGGCGCTGCTATCCGGCATGATTCGCGGCGGCTGGACGATCACCGGCTCTTGGCCGATCGCTACCGAAAGTGCGACTCGTCTCCGCGCTCGCGAGTCCGCAGCCCTCGCCACCAGCGTCCACCTCATCTGCCGTCCGCGTCCCGAGGGCGCCCCCATCGGCGACTGGGTCGATGTACGGCGCGAACTGCCCGACCGCGTGACTAGCTGGATGGAGCGGCTGCAGGGCGAAGGCATCCGCGGTGCCGACTTGGTGTTCGCCTGCATCGGACCGGCACTAGAGATATACAGCCGGTACGGCGTCGTCGAGACTGCCGAGGGCCGCGCCATCCGGCTGCCGGAGTTTCTGGAAAAGGTATGGGCAGTCGTTGGTCACGCGGCGCTCAAGACTGTCCTCGGCACCGTTGAAGGCCGCACCCGTAACGGTACGGTTGGTGCGCTGGAGGAAGACGCCCGCCTGACCGCACTGTTCTTGTGGACGCTCCAGAGCACGATAGCGTCTGGCAACGGAAGCGAGAAAGAGGAGGCAAGCGGAGAAGCCGAAGCTGGGGTACCGACCAAGGGATTCAGCCTGCCCTTTGATGTGGCGCGCCGCTTCGCCCAACCGATGGGTATCGACCTTGTCTTCTGGACTGGACGCATCATCGGTCAGAAAAAGGGCGTAGTGCGTCTGCTGCCGGTGGCCGAACGCGCCAAGCAGCTATTTGGCGACGCTGGCGCTCCAACTGTCGCTGGCTGGATAGAGGCCGACCCGGAAAGCGGCTTGCAATACTCGATGTTCCCTAGTGCCACGCCCAAGGCCGCGGGACCGGTACGAAGAGGAGGTCTTCTGGACGCGGACGCCGATATTCGGAAGGTTGGCGTTACCACGCTGGATCGCTTGCACGCGGCGATGCTGCTTCAGGCGAGCGGCTACGCCAATGCGCTGCGGGTGTTGGTCAAGGCCGAGCAGCAACGCGGTCCCCGCTTCCTGGACTTGGCCAACGCTCTGTCGGCGCTCTACCCTCGCGGCAGCCAGGAGAAGCGGCTGCTCGACGCCATGTTGCTAGCCGTGCCTCGGTAGTAGAAGACTCTGGCAGACAATCGCGGCAACGAAAACGGCGATAATAGGCGATGACTGTTCAATCGCAGCGACGGCACCCGACCCGTCTTGCTTACGCCGCTTGGAGGAACAGATGCTCAACAGATTGACCGTGCACAACTTTAAGTCGCTGCCCGATGTAACAATCGAGTTGCCGCAGTTGGCGGTACTTCTCGGCCCAAATGCCGTGGGCAAGAGCAATCTTCCTCCGGGCGAGTTGCCGGAGATGCTGTGCAAGGAGCCGCCAGATTCACATTGGAAGCCGACCCGACCGTGAGGAACGAGTGCTACCGATATTGCATTGAGCCGGAGATCGACTTCGGATCCGGTAAACTCGGCGCTGCCAACGAACATTTGGCGACTCTTACCCTGACGAGTACACCCAAAGGCGCTGCTGTCATCGAGCGGGTCGATTCTCACTTTCACCTGAGCGTTGACGCCCTGAAGCGTCCGATGAAGTTCTGGGAAAAGGAGCGGCGGCAGCACGGCGGCCGCGGAGAAGAGTCTCCGGGCGGTAGCTCATGATCCCGCGCGATTGCAAGCGTCTAGCGGAGGTTGACTTTCCGGTTGCCGCGGTGTCCAGGCATGCGGTGCGGGAGAAGTCGATTCGGCACGGGCATCCGAGCACTCTGCACCTGTGGTGGGCACGGCGCCCGCTGGCTTCCTCTCGGGCGGTATTGCTGGCGCTTCTGTTGCCGGATCCGTGCGACGAGCACTGTCCGGAGGGCTTCAAGCGGGAAGCGCGGAAGATTCTGCTTGGCATGCCCGGGCGGCCAGCAAGGTGGACAACCGACATCACGTCGGATGAAGGATTGCGGCGAGTCTTCCTCCAGTTCATCGCCGATTTCGCCAACTGGTACATGGCGGCAAGCGATGCCTATGTGCGTACAGGGCGCGATCTGGTGTGTGCTGCGCATGGGGGGGGGTCAGCCCCGTTGGTGGTGGACCCCTTCGCGGGCGGCGGGTCGATCCCGCTGGAGGCGCTGCGACTGGGTTGCGAGACGTTCGCCAGCGATCTGAATCCGGTGGCGTGCCTGATTCTCAAGGTGATGCTGGAAGACATTCCGCGGCACGGGCCTGGGTTGGCCGACGAGTTGCGCCGGGTCGGCGGCGAGATCAAGCGGCAGGCCGAGCGGGAGCTAGCCGATCTATATCCGAAGGATCCCGACGGAGCGACGCCGATCGCCTACTTGTGGGCGCGTACAGTGCGCTGCGAAGCGCCCAACTGCGGCGCGGAGATTCCGCTGATGCGTTCGTTCTGGCTATGCAAGAAGGCCAAGCGAAAGTGGGCGCTGCGGCATCGGGTCGAGCGCTACGAGGGGGAGCCACCTAGCGTCGTATTCGAGGTGTTTGCGCCGAAGAAGAACAAAGAGGTGCGCGGCGGCACGGTGTCGAGAGCGAAGGCGACATGCCTGTGCTGCGGCGTGGTGCTGCCGCCGGTGCGGGTGCGGGCGCAGCTTGCGGCGCGGCGGGGTGGCGCGGATACGATTTTCGACGCGGAAGGACGACGGACCGGCGGAGCGCGGATTACGGCGGTCGTGACGCTCAAGCCTGGGCAGAGGGGGCGGCATTACCGGCTGCCGACTAGATCGGACTACGTGGCGGTGCGAAAGGCTCAGCAGCGGGTGGCGCGTATGCTGGACGAGTGGGAGCGGGGCGGGCGGCAGGGGCTGTGCCCGGTGCCGGATGAACCGACACCTGCTGGTGGCGGCTCGGGCGCAGGACGTGCGTTCAGCGTTCAGCGATACGGCATGGTGCAGTGGGGCGACTTGTTCACGGCGCGGCAGAACGCGGTGCTGGTTGAGTTAGGACGGCTACCGGATATTCCTACCGTCGATGAAGTGGTTATGAGAGAAGCGGTGGCAATCTGTATAGACAAGACCGCGATGCAGAACAGCAGCGGCTGTCGTTGGAAGGCAACGGGGGAATCGCTCATGGATACCTTCGGCCGCCAAGCGCTGCCCATGGTGTGGGATTTTGCCGAGGCGGTTCCGATCAGCGGTTCAACAGGCGACATTGGGACACAGACCGAATGGCTAGCGGAAGTTGTCGACATGATCCGCACCAAGAAGCTAGGCCAAGTCCAATCTGCCGATGCCACCGACCATCCACTTCCAGATCAAGCCGCCGACGTCTGGTTCACCGATCCGCCCTACTACGACGCCATCCCCTATTCCGATCTCTCCGACTTCTTCCTCGTCTGGCTCAAGCGCACACTGCCTGGTAACCCATTACTGCGTGACCCCTTCGATCCAGACAACCCGCTTTCGCCCAAGACGGCCGAGGCCGTGCAGGACGAGACTAGGCAGGTTGCTGGATGCCCCAAGGACCGTGACTGGTTCGAGGAGACGATGGCGAAGGCTTTCGCCGAGGGGCGCCGCGTACTGAGCGAAGACGGCATCGGCTCTGTTGTCTTCGCCCACAAGACTACCGAGGGATGGGAAGCACTGCTCTCCGGCATGATTCGCGGCGGATGGACAATTACAGGCTCTTGGCCGATCGCGACCGAAATGGCGTCGCGCTTACGCGCACGCGAATCTGCCGCCCTCGCCACCAGCGTCCACCTCATCTGCCGGCCGCGTCCAGGGGACGCCACCATCGGTGACTGGGCCGATGTCCTGCGTGAACTACCCGACCGCGTGGCTAGCTGGATGGAGCGCTTGCAGGACGAGGACATCCGGGGTGCCGACTTGGTGTTCGCCTGCATCGGACCTGCACTGGAGATATACAGCCGGTACGGCGTCGTCGAGACTGCCGAGGGTCGTGCCGTCCGGCTGCCGGAGTTTCTAGAAAAGGTATGGGAGGTCGTTGGCCGCACGGCACTCAAGACTGTCCTCGGCACCGTTGAAGGCCGCACCCATGGTACGGTTGGTGCGCTGGAGGAAGACGCCCGCCTGACCGCGCTGTTCTTATGGACACTCCAGAGCACGATAGCGTCGGGCAACGGAGGCGAGAAAGAGGAGGCAAACGGAGAAGCTGAAGCCGGGATAGCGGCGAAGGGCTTCAACCTGCCCTTTGACGTAGTGCGTCGCTTTGCCCAGCCGATGGGTATCGCCCTCGACCTCTGGACCGGACGCATCATCGGCCAGAAAAAGGGCGTGGTGCGGCTGCTGCCAGTGGCTGAGCGCGCCAAGCAGTTATTTGGCGACGCTGGGGCAGCGGCTGTCGCTGGCTGGATAGAGGCCGACCCAGAGAGCGGTTTGCAATATTCGATGTTCCCGAATGCCACGCCCAAGGCCGCCGGGCCGACCCGACGAGGAGGTCTTCTAGATGAGGATGCTGATATTCGGAAGGTCGGCGTTACGACACTGGATCGCTTGCACGCGGCGATGCTGCTGCAAGCGAGCGGCTACGCTAACGCCCTGCGAGTGTTGGTCAAGGCCGAGCAACAGCGCGGTTCCGGCTTCCTGAGCTTGGCCAACGCTCTATCGGCGCTCTATCCTCGCGGCAGCCAGGAGAAGCGACTGCTCGATGCCATGTTGCTTGCCGTACCCCGGTAGTAGAAGACTCTGGCAGATAATCGCGGCAACGATGACGGCGTATAATAGGCGATGACTGTTCAATCGCAGCGACGGCACCCGATCCGTCTCGCTTACGCCGCTTGGAGGAACAGATGCTCAACAGATTGACCGTGCGCAACTTCAAGTCGCTGCGCGATGTAACAGTCGAGCTGCCGCAGCTAGCAGTACTGTTCGGTCCAAATGCGGTCGGCAAGAGCAATCTGCTGGACGCGATTCAAGCCCTCAGGTGGATGGGGTTCGCACGCACGTTGTCGGATGCGCTAGACGGGCAGATCCCGGTGCGCGGATATCCCTTCGAAGCTTTCTCCGTTCCTCCCGGCGGGGTGCCGGAGATGCTACGCAAAGGGACCGCCAAATTCACGTTGGAAGCCGATCTGACTGTAAAGACCGAAAAGACCGAGTGCTACCGCTATCGCGTTGAGCCAGAGATCCACTTCGGATCGGGTCAACTAAGCATTGGTGACGAATACTTGGCAAGACTTACCCGGGCGAGTACACCCAAAGGCACTGCTGCCATCGAGCGCGTTAACTCCCACTTCGTTGTCCGCCGGAAGGGCAAGGGTCGCCGTGCTCGCCCGCGAAAGGAGCCGGTCGGACAGAATCACACTCTCTTGTCTGATAGGAGCCTCAGTGGTGCCGATTACAATTGGCTGGAGGATGTTCGTGGGGAGTTGTATAGCTGGAACAGCTACTACTTCGAGCCGCGTTTGGCGATGCGGATAGAGCGAGCTCCTGCGGATGTGTTCGATATCGGTATTCATGCTGAGGATATTGTGCCCTTCCTGTTCAAGCTGCAGGCTGCGGAACCCAAGCACTTTGACGGAATCTTGCGGGCGCTACGCCTAATAGTGCCGAGCGTGGAGTCGCTGATAATCGATCTAAACCAGCAGAATGGAATGCTGAACCTGATGATCCGGCAAGCGGGCGTCGCGTATTCCTCGCGCGTCCTGTCGGAGGGCACGCTGCGGGTTCTCGCCCTCTGCTCCATAGTCGCGAATCCCTGGGGCGGATCTCTGGTCTCTTTGGAGGAGCCGGAGAATGGGGTTCATCCAAGGCAGCTTGAGCTAATCGCCCGACTTCTCTTCTCACTTAGTGAACGGTGCCAAGTCGTCGTCGCCACGCACTCCCCGCTGTTTGTCGACATGGTGCTGAAATTAAAGAGGGAGTCCGATCGCCAAGCGAAGAAAAAATCCGATCGTGCCGACATCGGCCTGTTCAATGTCCGCCTCACTTCTGACGGCACGGTGATCGAGCCTTTCGAGACATCCGGCCCACTGCTCGAGGACATTGAGATAGCAAGGGCTCTAGCTAGCGCCACAGACGAAGCCATCTTCAGCAATCTGGTCCGGCGCGGGTTCATCGATGAGTAACCTGTGGTAGTTGATCTGTTCGTTGAAGACCGGGCGCATGAAGCGTTTCTGAAGCCTTTGCTGACGCGTGTTGCAGATGAGGAGCGAAAGAAGACGCGTTTACGGGTGCGTTCCGCTACAGGAGGCCATGCCAAGGCGATCGCTGAGTTCAAGCTCTATCAGCGCATCGATGCAGCGAGCGGCATGGTTCCCGCCGATCTAGTGGTGGTTGCGATCGATAGCAACTGCAAGAAATTCGCGGAGACAAGAGAGGAAGTGAAGGATGCAGCGAGCCTCGATTGGGAACACAGGCTGGTCGTCGCGTGCCCCGATCCACACATCGAGCGGTGGTATCTTGCCGACCCCGAGTCGTTCAAGCGGGTCGTCGGCCATCTCCCCAACGTGCCCAAGGAGAAGTGCGAACGTGACTATTACAAGAATCTCCTGGAAACCGAGATCAGGAAGGCCGGGCACCACGCCTTCCTCGGAGGAGTGGATTTCGCCGCGGAACTTGTGGGGAAAATGGTCTTCTATCGTGCTGGCAAGAACTCTACGTCACTCAAGTCATTTCTTGAAGACTTGCGATCCCAGTTGCGTGGCCACGCAACGCAGTGAGCACGGAACCTGTGACTTGGACGCCGCTCGCCGTCTGGACGTAGTGCCCAAAAACAAGTGTTCTATACAGAGCCGGTTGCACGCGCGACTCCCACATGCCGTCCTTAGGAGGTACGGCCTATGAGCAGGACGCCATGGTACAGGATTGTTACGCTGCGAAAGGAAGTGCGCGAAGGCCGCTCGTTCAGTCCGGACGAATTTGCCATCGCTCTCGAGCAGGTGGCTGCCGGCACGGCTCCCGAGGATTATTGCGATCCGGTCAAGTTCTTTTCGCGCACCTGCTTCACCCGAGCTCTGAAGGAGCAGACGGGGTTGGTGCTCCGGCGGCTTTCGGGGAGCACCGAGAACACGGCGCCGGTACTCACGCTGATCACCCAGTTTGGCGGCGGCAAGACGCACACGCTCACCTCCCTCTACCACTTGGCCAAGGCGGGTGCGGATGCCTCCAAGCTCCCTGGCGTAGCCGATCTTCTGAAAGAGATCGGGCTAGTCACGGCTCCATCCGCCCGCGTCGGAGTATTCGTCGGCAACGCGTGGGACCCGGCAGTCGGGAGCGAGACGCCGTGGATCGATCTGGCCCGCCAACTCGCTGGCGATCAAGGCGTAGCGGCACTGGGCGCGGCCGCCCGCACCACGCCACCGGGAACGGAGGCGCTCGCCCGCGTATTCGCGGCTGCGGACGGCCCCGCACTGTTGCTGTTCGACGAAGTACTCAACTTCGTCAACCGGCACCGAGACATGGCCGACAGCTTCCACGCCTTTATCCAGAATCTGACTGTAGCCGTCACCGGTACCCGCCACGCGGCAGCGGTGATCAGCTTGCCTCGCAGCCAAGTCGAAATGACCGATTGGGACTTGCAATGGCAGGACCGAATCACCAAGGTCGTTCGGCGTGTCGCCCGCGACCTGATCGCCAACGACGAGTCCGAGACCAGCGAGGTCGTTCGCCGACGGCTCTTTGAAGACCTCGGCGGCAATCGCGTTCGTAGAAGGATCGCCTCGACCTACGCCAACTGGTGTTTCGACCGAAAGGCGCACCTTCCCGCTGAGTGGATGGCGGTTGACACCGCGGTATCGGAGCGGAAGGCGAAGGAATTTCTGAGAGGCCGGTTCGAGGCGTGCTATCCGTTTCATCCCGCAACGCTGTCCGTATTCCAAAGGAAGTGGCGCGCGCTGACGCAGTTTCAACAAACCCGCGGCGCGCTCGCCATGCTGGCGCTGTGGATCTCCTGGGCCGCCCGCGAACACTTCAAGAAGGCGCGAACTGAGTCCCTGATAACGCTCGGATCGGCGCCGTTGGATGTGCCGGAGTTCCGCGCCCTGGTTCTGGGCCAGTTGGGCGAGGTTCGGCTCGATGCCGCCATCGATGCCGATCTGGCCGGACCGATGGCTCATGCGGGAACGCTTGACGCGGATGCCAAAGGGGCGCTGCGCGACATCCACCGCCGCGTCGGCACGGCAATCCTCTTCGAGTCCTCCGGCGGACAAATCGAAAAGGTTGCCCATCTGCCCGAGCTGCGCTTCGCGCTTGGCGAGCCGGAAGTCGATATCGCCACCATCGACAACGCCGCCGAAGAGCTGAAGACGTCCGGATTCTTCGTTCGCAAGTTCGGGACGGATGGTTATCGCATCCACCACCAAGCGACATTGAAGAAGGTCGCCAACGACAGGCGCGCCTCGCTGGACGAAGAAACCGAGATCAAGCCGGCAATCCGCAAGCTTGTCGAAGGGGAATTTAAATCTGGCGCGAACAAGCGACGAAGAAGACGAGCCACCCTGCCGGATTCCCTGCCGGTGTCCATGTTCCCGGAGGACGGCACGGCTGTCCCGGACTCTCCGCGCCTTGCTCTGGTCGTCCTGGACCCGGAGGCAGTGTGGGAGACCAGCGGCCAAGTTGCCGGGGACATTCGCGATTGGACGAAACGGCGAGGCAAGTCGCCACGGCTCTATCCAGCGGCGTTAGTCTGGTGCGTCAAGAAGCCGGGCGGCGAACTTCGCGAGAAGGTCGAGGTGTGGCTCGCGTGGAAACGTGTAGCGTTCGAGCTGGAACAGGGGCTCCTCGGCGGCGAGTACGACAGCGCCTCTAGCGCTGACGTTCTCGACAGGACCAAGGAGGCCGAAGAGGCCTGCAAAGACGAGGTGTGGGCCAGCTACCGGTATGTAATACTCTTTGATCCAAACGCCTCGGGCGAGCCGAGCGAGCTTGGAGTCATTGATCTCGGTGCCGGACACGCCAGCGCGGGCGATACGGTCGGCGGCCGAATCATCCGTGCCATGAAGTCGGAAGGGCTGCTTAGCGAGAGGCCGGGGGCCGGGTATATCGACCGTCATTGGCCGCCCGCTTTCAAGGAAAGCGAGGCTTGGCCGCTCACGAGTTTGCGGCAGAGCTTTCTCGACGGCTCGCTAACGCGGCTGATCGATCCCGACAAGATCCTCCGCCAGCAGATTGTGCAGTTCGTGCTGGATGGAGACTTCGGGCTGGCGTCCGGCGCCAATCCGGATGGCTCCTACCGCCGGGTGTGGTATTCGGAGCCGGTTCCTCAGGAAGAGGTTGTCTTCGAGCCCGACGTATTCCTTCTGACCAAGGCCAAAGCCGAAGAGCTCAAGACGCCTACGGTGTCGCCGGTGGAACCGGTGCCGCCAGTGGAACCAGTACCGCCGGTGCCGCCTGTGTCACCAATGGTGCCGCCGGTAACACCGGCGCTGGGGAGAACAACGCTTCAACTCTCCGGTACGGTGCCTCCCGAAGTCTGGAACGTGCTTGGCACCAAAGTTATGCCCAAGTTGCGGGCTGGCAACAACAAGAACCTCGAGATCCGCATCGACTTCTCGGTTAGCGTCGGCTCCAACTTCGTCAAGAACCTCGAGGCGGACCTGCGACGGATTCTGGACGAGCTCCGCTTGGGCGAGCGAGTGAGCATCGTTCTGACCCCCGAGCGCAACGAGGAGTGATGGCCCAGTACGATCGGATTGCCGAGCAGTACCGCGATTCCAAGCAGCTGCCCTTCCGGGAATTCATCGAGCGGTACACCCTGTTCGAGATTCTGGGAGACATTCGAGGGAAGACCGTGCTCGACATGGCGTGCGGAGAGGGCTTCTACACACGTTTGCTGAAGCAAGCCGGGGCGGCGGAAGCGACCGGCGTGGACATCTCCGGCGAGATGATTCGGTTGGCGGAAGAGCGGGAGCTGGCCCATCCCCTGGGCTGCAAATATCTGCACCAGGATGCCGGCGCGTTCAAGCCGTCCCGCCCCGTGGATGTCGTCGTGGCGATGTACCTGTTGAACTACGCGCGCTCGGAAGAGGAACTTCACCGCTTCTGCCGGGTTTGCTACGACTCGCTGAAGCCCGGCGGCCGGTTCGTGGGCGTGAACGACAATCCGTGGAACCCGCCCCTGCCCTCGGATTCGTGGGCCAAGTACGCATTCGAGAGAACCTGTACGCATCCCGCGAGAGACGGAGATGTAATACGCTACGAGGTTACCAACGCCGATGGACGGCGGTTTGGATTCACAAACTTCTACTTCGCGCCGACGACGTATTGGAGCGCTTTCAGGGCAGCCGGGTTCCGCAATCTGCGGTGGGTCGATCTGTCGGTGCATCCGTCGGAACGCGACAATCCTTACTGGGATGATCTGATGGCGCGGCCGCCGGGCATCGCTTTCGAGGCGACTCGGCAGACGCACAAGTAGTTGGGTACGGTCACGGAGCGCTCTCCCGTGGCTGCTTTCGCAGTGGCGGCATGGGGCTTATTATCTCCGGCCCGACTTGCCGCCGAGATCGGTTCTTTCTTGGCGTTTCGATCATGGGCTGGGTAGCTCAGGCGGTAGAGCACGGCGCTGAAAACGCCGGTGTCGACGGTTCGACTCCGTCCCCAGCCATTCCCGCGCTGGCCGGGTATGCCCATGGGCAGGCCGGGTACGCTGCGGGGGGCAAGGCCTAGCCATCTGGATGAAGGCCTCGCCTTTTGGAGAATGAAGGGGCGTAGCTCAACTGGTAGAGCACCGGTCTCCAAAACCGGCGGTTGGGGGTTCAAGTCCCTCCGCCCCTGTTTCGATTGATGGCATGCCGGAGTATGGTGAGGTGGTTTGGAGGTACAGATAACCGGGCTCGCGTAGCTCAGGGGTAGAGCGCATCCTTGGTAAGGATGAGGTCGCGGGTTCAATCCCCGCCGCGAGCTTTGGACGCCTCTGGGCGAGGCCGGTACAGCCTGTGCGCTGGTCTGTGTTACGCTGGCGCCGCTTGGGCAGTTGCAGCGGCTTCGAGGCGGTCGAAGGCGGGGCAGAAGAGAACTTGCAAGCGCCCGTAGCTCAGTTGGATCAGAGCACCGGCCTTCTAAGCCGGGGGTCCCAGGTTCGAGTCCTGGCGGGCGCGTCACACCGAGGCGCCGTGCCACGTAGAACGACATGGAGCGTGAAAATCTGTGGAAAGCGGGCCCTCATCGTCCAACGGCTAGGACACCACTCTTTCAAGGTGGAGATAGGGGTTCGATTCCCCTTGGGGGCATGAGCGGCCGGGTCTGTTGCGACCTGGCATGACATGCATGGCATATTGGACTTGGAGACAACTTCGGGGCCGTAGCTCAGTTGGGAGAGCGCTGCAATGGCATTGCAGAGGTCAGGGGTTCAAATCCCCTCGGCTCCACTTTTTTGGCGCGCCGTTAGCTCAATTGGCAGAGCAACTGACTCTTAATCAGTAGGTTCGGGGTTCGACTCCCTGACGGCGCATGATGTATCTGGCGCCCGTAGCTCAGCCTGGATAGAGCGCTTGCCTCCGGAGCAAGAGGTCACAGGTTCAAATCCTGTCGGGCGTACTGGCGAGTCGGGCGTACTGGCGAACGGATCGCCGGCGTAGGGCGCTGGCTGGCGGGCATAGGCATTGGCGCTGGCGTAGGGCACAGGCAACTGGCTAGCCGCTGGCATGGACATTGGCTGGCGTAGGCGCTGGACGTAACAGGCTCGGGTGGCGGAATTGGCAGACGCGCAGGATTCAGGATCCTGTGGGAAATAATCTCCCGTGGGGGTTCGACTCCCCCCCCGAGCACTAGGCGGCAACTGGCCGCCGAAAACTAGGTGGCAGCTGGCCGCATTCCCGGCTACAAGCGGGATGATACCTAGGAAGCGCGATGATACCTAGGTGGCCGAACGATGTGTGTGGCCAAGGCGCGGCTGGCGCCGAGGCCAAGAGATGGTTGGAAGGTTGAAGCGCTGCCGCGATAGCGGCTACGCCCAGGTGGCGGAACTGGCAGACGCGCTAGCTTGAGGGGCTAGTGTCCGACTAGGACGTGGAGGTTCGAATCCTCTCCTGGGCATAAGACGGTGGCGGCACGCAGCGGGAAGCGAGCGAGAAGCGAGAGTTCGCTGCCGTTGCACCATCGAAGCGCCGACGCAGCGCCGACCGGCCGTCACGCCGTCGCGGCATCGGCAGTAGCAGCGCCAGCCGTTCGCGCCGGACCGCAGCAAGAGCGAGCCGTGCATGTCATCGGCTTTGAAACGAGCGCCCGTAGCTCAACTGGATAGAGCACCTGACTACGGATCAGGAGGCTGGGGATTCGAATTCTCCCGGGCGCACTGAACTATCCTCCGTTGCGCTTGGACAATCCCCGCGCGCAGCCGTCCGGACTCCGCATCCCTTGAACTATCCCCCCGCGGGCAATCCCGCTTGCGGACGATCCCGCCGCCGCTTCGCGGATAACTGCGCATCACCTGGTTGCAGCGTCGCGGCCGGATACTGCCCCCGTGGACGATCCCGCCGCCGCTTCGCGGAGCATCGCCCTCGGCCTGGGGCGCGGCTAGGGCAATCTCGCTTGGTCAGCCGCGTATCCTGGAGATGCCTTTGCCGCCCCCCGCGGGACTTCCTATGTGGTAGGTGAAGTTCAGCATCACATACGGACCCAGCGACTCCGACCGCCGCTCCTGGATGAACTCGGGCGAGTTCGTGTAGGTGACGCCCTGGTTCTGGCCTAGCAAGTCGAATCCCGCCAGCTCGATTTCGGCCCGGTCGCCAAGCACGAAGCGGCTAATGGATGCCTGCAAGAGAGCGATGTTCTGCCCGGGTCCCAGGAGGTTCTGGTCGAAGATGCGGTAGTTGATGCTGGTGCCTAGAGTCCACGCCCCCAAATAGATGTCCGCGCTCCCGTTCATGGTGGTGTTCAGATAGCCTTGGCTCAGCTCTTCGTTCAACGAGTAGTTGACGTCGTTGAAGGAAAGCGAGGCTCCGCCGCGCACGTCGAAGTTCCGCTTCGAGCGGTTCTGCAATTCGATCGAGGCGGTGTGCTGGAGCGCCGTGCTCGTGTTGTCGGCTTGGTTCACCAGCTCCGAAGAGACGGAGTACGAGACTCGGTAGTCCAGGTTGACGCTAGCCCCGAGCCACCGCAGCGGCCTGCTGAAGTTCGCCCCGCCGCTCACCGACCATGCGCTCCCCAGATTCACGGGCGAGATCGTCTGCACGCCACCAGAAGAGATGTCGCGCGATTGGGCGATGTTGTTGGACGTGTAGCTGACGCTCGCATCGGCCAACAGGCCGACGAAGCTGAACTGGTCGAAGAAGCGATGCTGCGCCCGCAGCCTGTGCGTGTACTCCGGCGCCAAGTCGGGGTTGCCGGTCGTAATCCGCAGCGGATCGCGGTTGTCGGCGAACGGCTGGAGGTCCCTGATCTGCGGGTCCTGCGTGGAAGTCGAGTACCGCAACTCGATCGACCGCGCATTGCTCAGCTGAATCGTGTAGAGCGCCGAGGGCAAGATGTGCGTATAGCGGGTGGCGACCTCCCGGTCGCGTTGGATCTGGTCGAGAATCGTCCCGCTCAGAGCCGAGTGCTGTACTCTGGCTCCGAGCGTCAGGCGGTTGGATTCGCCTCGGCTGCTGAAGCGCCCCCCACCGCGCCAATACGTGTAGCTGTGCTCGAACCCGGAGCTCAGACGGTTGTTGAGAAGCCGCCCGCCAGGGAGGATGTCGAAGACGGATTGGTCCTCGTCATCGGCGACCGCTCTCCGTTCGCCGAAGATCTCGAGGGTGCTGCGGCCGAGGGGCTGCGTCAAGGAGAGCCGCACCGAATGCGCAAGGTCCCGCCCGGTGTTCGTCTGTTCTTGCAATATGTCGCGCGTCCCGCCGTCCCGGCCTCCGCCACCCGGCTCCCCGGCTCCCAGCAGCTCCGATGCTAGATTTCTCGCCCGGTCCGAATTGCCTGCGTTGAGACGGGCCTCCGCAACCAGACTCTGGCCGTTGTCGTTGAGACGCTTTCTCCAGGTCAGCTGGGCGTTGCCGCCGAGGTTGTCGGCATCGGTGTCGTACTTGGTGGAAGCGCTGTTCACGAACTGTCCGTCGGCCATGTTCCTTTGCTGCAAGTCGGTGCCCTCCGACCCCGATCCGCTTGCGTTGAAGTTCCCTCGCAGCCTCAATTCGTTTCCTTCGGCCAAGACGATCTGGGAGTTGAAGTTGAGGCGGTGCGAGGAGTTGTCCGACAGCGTCGTCGCGGCTCTGTTGACGAGAGACGACGCGGCCGCCCCGAGGAGTTGCTCCTGCCTGCGCGTCTCGTTCTGGTAGTTGTCGACCATGCTGAAGAAGTAGCTCGTCCGTATCCAGTTCTTGCTGCCGAAGTCGCGGCTTGCGTTGAGCCCCAGCGACAAGCTCTCCGTCAGTCCGCCGCCGCCGGTTCCCGGGAGACGCCCGCCGCCTGCGAGCAAGTTCGAAAGAGTAGCCTCAATCCCGAAGCCGGGCTGGTTCACGTTGTTGGCCTTGCCCATGAAGGACAGCTGGGTGGTTGGGGAAAAGCGGTTGACGGTAAGTTCGCCCGTGTATGGGACTCGGGCGCCCCGAGCGCTCGCTCCGGTTGGCCCTTGCCCGCCGGGGACCGACTCGCCAAGCACGGGGCGCAGTGCGCCACTCTGCTGGATGTCGGCGCCCAGGCCGCCGCCCACCCGCCCGAAGTGGCCGCGCCGGGCTTCTTCTTTCAGCTCGAGGTTGATGGTTCGTTCCTCTTCGCCGTCCGGAATGCCGGTAAACTCCGCCATGTCCGACTCTTTGTCGTACACCTCCACCTTGTCGACCGCATCGGCGCGCAGATTCTTGGTGGCGATCTTCGGGTCGCTTCCGAAGAACTCCTTTCCGTCCACGAGAACGTTCTCGACATCTTCTCCCTGGGCCTTGATCGAACCATCGCTCGCAACTTCCACGCCGGGCAACTGGCCGAGAAGGTCCTCCACCGACGCGTTGGGACGCGTGGGAAAGGCCCGCACGTTGTAGGCGAGGGTGTCGCCGAGGCTCAGAAATGGAACGTGGTCCAGGGTGACCACGAGCGGGTCCACGTCTACGGCCAGGATACTCATCCGTATCGTGCCGGCATCCGCGTCCGCGTTCGTGACGGAGATGTCCTGGCGGATGGTCTCATGCCCGATGAGGGTGACCTGGAGGATGTACTCTCCAGCGGCAAGGCGATCGAGGACGAAGATGCCGTTGCTGTTGGTGGTCGTGAACTTTGTCAGCACAGAGTCGGGTTTGGCGAGCGCCACCACCATGGCTCCGCTGAGCGCTGCGCCGGCCGTGTCGGTGATCACGCCGTTGACTTTGAAGTCCGACTGCGCATGAGCCGTGCCGGGTACCAGGAAGAGGGAAGCCGCCAGGACAAGAAAGGCTGTCCAGGCCGGCGGCACGCTCCGTGGCAGACTGGAAATCGCGCAAGCTTTCGTGGCCGCCGGGCGTTCCGGGCGGACGATCTTTCGGCGCATCATTGGAAGGGACGCCGGATGATCCGCCGGGAACCGCGGGTTTCTTCGAGTTCCTTCAACTTGTCCGCCACGATGCTCTCGTACTCGTCCCGCGAGACCCGGTTACCGTCTTCGGGCGGCCGAATCTCGCCTTCCTCCAATCCTGCCAAGTCGACCTCGGTCGCCATGTATACCCGGTTCCCTTCGTCGATCGAGACCATGAGAATGAGCCCCGGGAGGCCGCTAAATGTCCCGGGACCGGCCTGGACCGGTATCTGGGGCGTGAACCACGCCTCGACAGGCTCGCCATCGTGGGTCGTCGTCGCCTTCTGGACGATGTAGCCAAGCAACTCGCGCTGCTCGCCGGCCAGCTTCCACTCGTAGGCCGGACGCTTGTCTTCGATCAGGAAGGTGCGTCCCATGAAGTCGCGGGCTTCGGTGACCGAACCATCCTCGAAGTCGACGTAGCTCTCGACCAAAGTCCCATTGCGCGCACCCCGCCCCCCGGAGGCTCGTATAAATGCTCCCTGCCCCGAGGCTGCCATCGCTGCCATCATGGAGGCGTCGGCCGTACCCTCCATGATGACGATATCCACTCCTCCCCTCCCGGCCCTCCCGACGCGCTGGACGCGACGCTCTTGATCTGCGTCCGGCACAGGGGCCATGACCGACTTCGAGCTGTCAAAGAGCAGTTGCATTTCGGTCGAGTTGTGCGTCGGAATCTCGACGCCGAGCGCCTTGATCTCGTCTGGCACTTCAATGTCGATCTTCACGGTGTGGGTGAAGCTGATGCGTCCTTCCTGTGCGGGCGCGCCTGCGGGCGCCGACGCGATAAGGATGGCGGAGATGCCGGGAAGGAGCAGCAGTCGTTGTCGTATTCGCATGGTCATCGCCTCGTTGCTTCGGGGTGCCGTTTGCCTCGTGCTCGTGGTCGGCAGCTGTCTCGTGCCATGGCCGCCCGTGCGTGAGCGTTTGCGCGTGAGCATCTAGAGAGATGAGACACACTACCGCGGCACACCGTTGTACGCGCATTACTTGGTATGGACGGCTGGCGTCCGGCGCTCGGCGCCTCCGGCTCGCGGAAATGTCGCGGATGCCGGGCGTTTCTCGGCCGGATAGTCGCTCGGCTCGATCAACCTCTCGGCATCATCGAAAGGGCCTCCGCCCGGAACCGCGGGTTTCTTCGAGTTCCTTCAGCTTGTCCGCCACGATGCTCTCGTACTCGTCCCGCGAGACCCGGCTACCGTCCTTCGGGCGTCCAATCTCGCCCTCGTCCAATCCCGCCAAGTCGACCTCGGTCGCCAGGTATACGGTGTCCCCGTCATCGGTCGAGACCATGAGAATAAGCCCCGGGAGGCCGCCAAATGTCGCGGGACCCGCCTGCACCGGTATCTGGGGCGTGAACCACGCCTCGACCGGCTTGCCATCGCGGACCGTCGTCGCCATCTGGACGATGTAGCCAAGCAGCTCGCGCTGCTCGCCGGACAGCTTCCACTCGTAGGCGGGACGCTCGTCTTCGACCAGGAAGGCGCGTCCCATGAAGTCGAGGGATTCGGTGACCGAACCATCCTCGAAGTCGACGTAGCGCTGGACCAGAGTCCCCTGGTTTCGCTGCGGTCCGCCAGATTCCCCTCTCATAGCAGCCATAAGTCTATCGTACGCTCCCGAGGCCAGCATCATACCAAATTCTTCTCTCGTAAGCGTTACGGAAACAACAGTCTCTCTCCCTGTTCGGTCTGTGTCCGGCACAGGGCCCCAGACCGACTTCGTGCTATTGAAGAGCAACTGCATTTCGGTCGAGTTGTGCGTCGGAATCTCGACGCCGAGCGTCTTGAACTCGTCCGGGCGTTCAATGTCGAGCTTCACGGAATGAGTGAAGTTGACGCGGCCTTCCTGCGCCGACGCACCCGCGGGTGCCGACGCCAGGAGAATTGCGGCGATGACCGGAAGGGCTAGTAGAGGCCGTTTTCGCATAGTGTCATCTCCTCGTCGCTTCTCAGTGCGCAGCTCTGTCTCGGTCCCCCGCAGTACACGGGTTGTCTGTGCACTATTTCTGGACGACCGTACATCCGGCGCTTGGGGGTTCCAACGTCCAAAACTGTCGCGGATGCCGGGCGTTCTCGGCCGGATAGTCGCTCGGCTCGATCAACCTCTCGGCGCAGCGTCAGAATGGCCGTCGGAAGGCCTGGGAAGCCATGTCTGCGGTTTCCTTAATCTTCTCCGCTACGAGGCGCTCCCACTCGTCCCGCGAGATCCGGTCGCCGTCTTCGGGCGGCCGAAGCTCGCCTTCGTCCAGCTCCGTCAAGTCGACTCCGGTCGCCAGATACACTTTGTCCCCGTCATCGATCGAGACCATGAGAATGAGTCCCGGGAGCCCGCCAAATGTCCCCGGGCCGGCCTGGACCGGTATCTGAGGCGCGAACCATGCCTCGACGGGTGAGCCCTCGTGGACCGTCGTCGCCTTGTGAACGACGTAGCCAAGCAGTTCGCGCTGCTCGTCGGCCAGCCTCCACTCGTAGTCCGGACGCTCGTACTCGATCCGGAAGGTGCGTCCCATCAGGGTTCGGGAATCGGTGACCGAACCATCGTCGAGGTCGACGTAGCTCTGGAGCAAACTCCCCGGATCCCACGCTATCTCCTTCAGCTCTTCCTCGCCCAGCTCCGCCAACTCTTCAGTCATCGATGCCAGCGCGCCTAAGCCAGCCTCCAGCTTGCTTAGCATCATCTCGAGTTCTTCAGGCGACATATCCTCCATGCCAAGCCCTCCCATGGCGGAGGACAGCTTTTCATCCGTTTTCGGCGCGGGAACCATGACCGAATTCGATGCGCTAAAGAGCAGTAGTCGTTCGAGCGATTTGTGCGTGGGAATCTCGCCCCATATCTCGCCGCCCAACGCCTCGAACTCCTCGAACAATTCGGAGTCGTTCTTCACGGTGTGGGTGAAGTCGACACGGCCTTCCTGCGCGAGTGCGCCCTCGGGCAGCGACGCGAGAAGGATAGCGGAGATGATCGGAAGGAGCGTCAGTCGAGGCTGTCTTCGCATAGCTGCGCTCCCGGTTGTTTTCGGAGGTGGCGTCGCTTCGTGATACGCAGGTTGTCTTCAGGTACGCGGTCGTATGCGCGGTGTTCCTGGACGACATGAAGTCCGGCGCTCGGCGGTGCAAAGGCAGGTCCAAGAGGCGCCTGATTCGGGAAGGGTGCAGGGGACCGGCCGACATCGCATCTTCCAGTCGACGGCAGTTGATTGCCTTGCAGGGGTTCTTTTGAACTGTAAGGTAACGCAGTAAGTTAGTAAGGTATACCAGTAAAGAAACAAGTTGTCTGATGTAAGGCTAAACAGGTGGAGGACGACATATCGAGATCCTGAATTTTGTTGGCGGGGCGTTCGTTCAGAACACGCTTCTGGTGATATGCGATGACGGACGGACCGGGCTTCTGGTGGATCCGGGGGCCGCCACGCCCGCCGCTCTGGCTGCGGCTCGCGGCCGGGGCGTCGACATTGCGGCGCTGCTGCTGACTCATGCCCATCTGGACCACATCGAGGGCGTGGCGGCCGCCAAGTCGGCCACCGGGGCTCCCATCTATCTGCACCCGCTGGACCGGCCGCTGTACGACAATGCGGCGGCGCAGGCTGCGGCGTTCGGGGTTCCTCTAGAGGAGCCGCCTCCCCCCGACGCCGTTCTGGCGCCCGGCGCCACCCTCTCGTTCGGCGGCTCGGACTTCGATGTCGTCTTCGCTCCCGGCCACGCTCCCGGTCATGTCATGTTCGTCTCCGTGCCGAACGCCGCAGCCATCGTCGGAGATGTGATCTTCAGGGGATCGATCGGGCGAACGGACCTTCCGGGCGGCAACTTCAACCGCCTCATGGACTCGATTCGCTCTCGCGTGATGACGCTTCCCGACGAGACGGTTCTCTACCCAGGCCACGGTCCGGAGACCACCGTAGGCCACGAGCGGCGCACAAATCCGTTCTTGTAGACTCCTTGCAATTCTGCCGGGTCCGTTGGTCGACCACGGCATGCGAGTCAGCGGCTAGCCACTCCGTCAAAGGCTTTCAGGACCTCCCGCGTCAGGTCCCACTGGCTGAACCCCTGGCGGCCGTAGTCGAGGCCCCGGCGAACTATTACCAAGTCGCGAGACGGGACAACGACCACGTACTGCCCGCGGTTGCCGGCGGTCGAGTATGCGTCGGACGGCACATCGGTGCGATTGTCGGGGACCAGCCACCACTGGCCGCCGTAGAAGTTTCCTCTCCCGGAGGTGGCCGGCGCCGGGGTTCGCACGAAGTCGATCCACTCCTCGGACAGCAGCCGCTCGCCATTCCAGACGCCGTTCTGTTCGTAGAGCATGCCGAAGCGGGCCAAGTCCCTCGCCGTCGTATAGACTTGGCTGCTAAGGATGAAGTCGCCAAAGCGATCGGTGCTGAGCAGCGTGTTGCGCATGCCGAGCTTGTCCAGTAGCCGCTTGCGCGGGAACTCGAGGTACGCTTGCGCGTCTCCGATCGCCTGCTTCATCGCGTATATTCCAAGCAGGGTATCGTAGTTTTCGTAGTCCCAGAAAGTCCCCGGCGCGCGCATTAGCGCCCGGTTGCGAGCCCCATCCGCCGAACTGGCGCCTGCCCAGTAGGAAAAGCCCGACCCGGTGGCGTACTCCATTCCCCAGCTGTCCACCGGATAGAGACCGCTCGACATGTTGAGCACATGCCGGAGGGTGATGGCGCGGCGTGGATCGGTCTCGGGCGATCCGGCGCGCTCGGGCAGCCAGTCGAAGCCGAGGGGTTCGTCGAGAGCCATATCTCCGGCGTCGACCAGCATGCCTATCAGCGTCGTCGCGATGCTCTTCGCGGTCGACCAAGTGCGCGTCTTGGTGAACATGTTCACTCCGGGCGCATAGCGCTCGTGGATTATCTTGCCGTCGTGCACCACGATGAGGCTCAGAGTCACCTGCTCTTCCGAGTCGCGCTCGAAGGCCCACGTAGAAGCGGCGCGCAGCGCCTCCGCGTCGATGCCGGGGGGGAACATCATGCTTCGCACGACATCGCCGTCCGGCCACTCCATCCTCGCCGGGTCGCCGGGCGGAGCGGGCATCGCGAGAAGCGGAAGATCGTCGATCTCGTCGAAAGTCTGGTCGGGAGACATGATCACGCACCCGATTCCCTCTCGGAACGCGGCTCTCATCGCCGGAGCCGCTCCAGGCGCGCCTATCGCCACCGCCTTCTTGTCCCAGTCCACGACGTAGTCGCCGCCCTCGGCCGTCCCCACGGGATTGCGCAGATATGCCAGCTCCTGGGCGAATACCTGCTTCAGGGTCCGCTCTCCGGTGAATAGGCCGTTGCACTGGAGAATGGCTTGGACCCCCCGCTGGATCATCTCGCGCTGGGGCGCGAAGTAGTCGTACGACCGCTCCTGTTGCTGACCGTGGCCGTTGAAGGGGCTCGGCGTGCTGCCGTGGAAAGCACCCGGCGTGCTGCCGTGGAACGCGCTGGGCGGACTGCCGTGGAAAGCGCTGGGCGGATTGCCGTCGAAAGCGCCAAGCGGGCTGCTGGGGAGATCCCCCGGCGGGCGACCGCTGAGCGCCGTGGGGGGAATCAGGGTCTGCGAGAGGAAGAGGAGTGTTCCGAGGACAGTGGGCTTCATGCTTTGCTCCGGATGGTATAATCTATGCCAGGACTGGCCTTGAAAGATGGATGATTCCGGCCAACCTTGCCACGGGAGGCTTCCCCGGCGGGGACGGCCGGAGGTTGCGCGGCAGGACAGCACCGTTAATCTGTGCGCGTTATGGAACAGTTTCTCTACGCGTGCGCCGCGGTCATCGCTCTGACGAATCCGCTAACGGAAGTCCCGTTCTTCCTGGCTGCGACCACCGACTACTCCACGGCTGAACGCCGGAACGCGGCTTTCATGGTCAGCATAGGCGTAGTCAGCATTCTCTGCGTTTCGGCTGTAGGCGGAGCGTTCCTGCTCGATCTGTTCGGCGTGAGCTTCGCCGCCTTCCGAACGGCGGGCGGCCTGATAGTGTTGCTTGCGGGGCTGGAGCTGTTTCGCGGCTCCGCTTCGGGGCTGACTTCGGTACGCGGGGGCCCGCATAAGACGGAGGACCATCTCTGGGTTCCCCTGGTGATGCCTCTGCTGGCGGGTCCTGCGGCGATCACCGCTGTCATCACGCTGGCGCTCGACGAGAGGAATGCCGATCCTCTCCTCGGGTTGCCGGTCAAGACCCTTGGCGCGGTCGTCGCGGCCTCGGCGGTCGTATTTCTCATCTTGCTTGCGGCCAGCCCGCTGTCGGCAAGGCTCGGCAAGCGCGCGGTGCGGGTATTCGACCGGTTCTGGGGGATGATTCTGCTGGCTATCGGCTTCCAGATGTGCCTCGGCGGCATACACGACTTCTTTGCGTCGGCTCCAGGCACATAACCCGGGAGGTCGTTGCGCCTGGTCGTCTCGTTGAGCGCTGTTCTGGCGGCGGCCATCCCGCTCCGGGCATAGCTGGAGGTCGCCGCTAGCCGATCTCCTCCACCACTACGTCTTCGCCCAGGCGCGTCCCGAGATCGGTGAGAAAGGTGGCGGCAGTCGCATGCTTGTCCATGAACAGACGACTCACAAAGCGGAAGACCGGGCTGTAGACTTCGCCCTCCTCGGTGACGGTGACTGACGTCGCGCCGCTGGCCATGGTTCGTATCTCGAAGATCCAACGCCCGCCGAACGGCATTCCGTCCGACAAGATCGTCGTTACAAGTCTCGAGGGGGGCTCGCTCTCGGTGAGCTCCATTGGCAAGGGACCAGTGCTTCCGAACTCTTGCCATGCGGGCTTCCCGTCTCGTTCGGGCAGCTCCTCTATGCGCTGAACGGAGGGCCGCCACTCAGGGTGCGCTCTGTAGTCCGCGACGGTGGCGAAGATATCCTCGGGAGCGGCGGCGAAGCTTGCCCGGACGGTGGCGGTGTGTTCGCGTGGAAGAGCGGACCCGACGCCGAAGACAGTGGCGACCAGAGCCACCGCGGCGACGAGCAGTCCGATGACGATCCGTATCATCAACTTGCGTTTTTTCATGGCGCCTGCTGGGGCAGTTCGGCCGCGCGCGGCCCAGCTAACCGCGTGCCGTCGGCAGGCGTGGCGCACGGGTTCTCCGGCCCTCGGAGAAGGGGCAGCGTCAGGCAGGTTGGGCCGCCCTCGCATACTTGACAGAGCGCGTCTCCGTCAAAGCAGGTGACGTCGCAACCGGCCTTGTTCATGAGATGTAGTGTACGCGGGAAGCCATTGATCGCGATACACCGGCGCGGGCCGATCGCCAGCACGTTCACGTTGAGACCGCCGGACTCCAGGAACTCTTCGTCGTTCGCCTCCAGGCATGCGATGCCGCATTCGCGCAGCAGTCCGGCGAACGCCACGGGGATCAGCCGCGGGTAGACGAGCGCCAGATCGCTGTCGAGCGGGCTGACCAGCGACAGCAGGTGCAGACAGGCGGCGCTTCCTTTCCAGGAAGGAAGGTCGAAGGAGTGGAGTTCGACTCCTAGCGGGGCGAGGATCGCTCCGAGCTGGTCGATACCGGCTTGGTTGGTGCGGTAGCCGCGCCCTGCCGCGAGGTTGTGGCGGTCGATCCAGCACAGGTCTCCGCCTTCGGCCACTCCCGGCGCGACGACTTCTCCCATAACGGGGATGCCTAGCTTGACATAGAAATCTCTGTGGAGCGCCGCTTCGGGTCTGCGCAGCTTCTTTCCAGGGCGTAGAAGGATCGCGCCGCCGGGGGTCATGAAGGATGGGTCGAAGGGGAAGATCGCGTCGGCCAGCTGGTGGATCGGTGCGCTGTCCGGCGCTCCTTTCACGTTGGCGGGCGGCTCTGGCGCGCCGCCAAGCCCGCCTGCCGCGTGTCCAGGCGCACTTGCCGTGCCGCCGGGTTCGCCTGCCGCGTGCACAGGCTCGCTTGCCGCGTCACCGAGATCGCTTGCCGTGCCGCCGGGTCCAGTTGCCGAGACGCCGGGCGCCTGCGTTACGCCGTCAATCCACTCGATCTCGGCCCCGGATGCCGCTACGCAGCGAGCGAATTCTCCGTACTGGCGCTCCAGTCGAGCTGGGTCGACCGGCCCAGCGTAGTTCCAGAGGACATGGTCCGCCTCGAAAGTCGCAGGGCCTGGGCGGTACATCCCGACGCGGTGAAGCGGCTCCGTCATGCTCCCGACTCCGTATCGAATGGATCCGTATCGGGTGGTCTCGGGAGCCGCGCGGCCCACCGGGGCGCCGACTATCCGTGTCGCCGACCGTGGGCTACCGGCTACCGGCTCGCCGACTATCCGCCCCGGCGGTAGCTGCCCACCGGCGGCAGGCGCGCACCCGTCCCGCCGGGAGGTTCGGCCTCGCCTGCAACCTCGAGCTGAAGCGTGCCGATCCCATCGATAGAAGCGGTCACGACTTCGCCGGGGCGCAGATACCTCTCCTCCCCGCGCACCGCCGTCCCCATGCCTACGCCTCCCGAAGTTCCGTTGTTGATCACATCTCCTGGAAAGAGAGTCATGATCGAAGAGCCGTATTCGACCAGCTCCCAAAGCGTGTGGATCATGTCGCCGGCCGTCGCCTCCTGCATCCGCTCTTCGCCGACGCTCAGGGTCTGGCGGAGATTCTCCATCGGATCGCCGTAGAACTCGCGGGGCACGATCCACGGTCCCATGGGCGCGAAGGTGTCGTGTCCCTTGCCGACCAGCCAGTCGGAGGTCAGGGGGTTGCCGCCGGGCGGACGGCCTCCCCTGTCGGACACATCGATAGTCACGGTATAGCCGAACACATGGCTCTCCGCTTCGTCGGCGGAGACGTACTTGGCGGTGCGCCCGATCACCGCGCCAAGCTCCACCTCCCAGTCGGTCCGGTCGCGGCCGAAAGGAATCACGATCTGGTCGTCGGCTCCGATCACGGCGCCCCGCGCCGGCTTGAGAAACAGGTAGGGCACGCCCCGGTTCTCCCGCCGCTGCCGCCGCGCCTCGCGCCGCTCTTCCTCCGTGCCGGTTTCGTTGACGTGGCTGTAGAAGTTCACCGCCGCGTTCAGGATCTTGCCCGGATACATGATAGGCGGGAGCGTGCGCACATCCTGCAGGTCGTAGACGAAGTCGGCCGGGGCGCTCCCGGAGAGCTTGTCTTGGGCGACCAGTTCGTTGACGATCTCGTACAGGCGCAACCTGACTCCGTAGTCGTAGCGGCCGATGAGATCGAGCATGTCTGCCGGGGGCGGCACCGCCGGGTATGCGGAATCGCGCTGCAGCCACCGGTTCGCCCGCTCGATATCGACGATCAGTGCGTCGCGCAGCACAAGCGCCACCCGCGCGACCCCGTCGATCTCGAATGTGCCGACCTTGAATGGCTCCGCTATCTCGGGCAGTCCGGCATCCTGGGCTGCCAGGGACCCCGCTCCGGCTGCCAGGGACCCTGCTCCGGGGGCGAGGGGCCCCGCTCCGGGGGCGAGCGCAGCTAGAAAGAGAAGGGAAACCAGAGTTGCGGGGCGAGTTCTCATGGGACAGCTCCATCCATCTTCTGAATTGTAGCGGTGGACGGGCCTCGTTCCGATTGGAGACGCCGTGCCGCGCCCTCCGCCTGCCTCATCGCGCGAAGCATATTGTCGGCCGCCAGCGCGCGAAGCTCGGACTCGGTCCAGCCCCGGCGCGACAGCTCGGCAAAGAGGGCCGGATATGTCGAAACGTCCTCGAGGCCGACAGGCCCGCGGTCGATGCCATCGAAGTCTCCTCCGATCGCGACATGGTCGGCTCCGGCCACCCTTCTCACGTGTTCTATGTGGTCGGCGACATCGGCCAGCGTTGCCCGCGGCGCATCCTCGCGCGGCCCGTCGTAGTCGGCGACCGCCTGGTTCACGAATGGTTCCACGAAGGTGACCATGACCACTCCGCCGTTCTCCGATAGCCGCATGAGGACATCATCGGGCACATTCCGCGGATGGTCCGTAACAGCGCGCGCGGATGAGTGGGAGAAGATGACCGGCGCTTCCGCGATATCGAGCGCATCGTGCATCGTCTCGGGCGAAACGTGCGACAGGTCCACGAGCATGCCCAGCCAGTTCATCTCGCGTACGACCTCTTCTCCGAAGGGGGAGAGACCGCCGAGTTCGGGAGCTTCGCAGCACGAGTCGGCCCAGTCGACGTTGGCGCTGTGGGTGAGCGTCATGTACCGGACGCCGAGCGCGTAGAAGGCGCGCAGCGAGCCGAGAGAGTTCTCGATCGCGTGCCCTCCCTCCATCCCGAGTAGAGAGGCGATCTTTCCCTTGTGAAACACGTCCATCACCTCGGCGGCGGTCAGGGCGAGGCCGAGTTCCTCGGAGTGGGCCGCTATGATCTGGCGGGCGATGTCGATCTGCTCGAGCTGCATGCGCGCCGCGCCGCCCGTCGCCATCGCCGAGGCCGGGACGTACACGGACCAGAACTGCGCTCCGACGCCCCCGGCGCGGAGTCTCGGCATGTCCGTGTGCCCGGGCGTGGGCCGCGAAAGGTCGTATGCGCGGACATCCGACGGCGCTTCCGCGTTGCGAATGGCCCACGGCAGATCGTTGTGCCCGTCGAAGAGCGGGCGGCTCGCCAGCACGCGCTTCGCGATCTCCAAGTGCTCGTCCTGCCCGGCTTGCGCCGAGATGCCGGCTGCGGGCAGACACAGTCCCAGCGCGGCTAGGAGGAGCGCCGGGAAGCTTTGCCGAGGTCGTCTGGAGGCGGTCCGGTATCCGCGGATTCGACCGATACCGCGAAAGGCGGCCCGGTATCCGTCGGCCAGACCGACGCCGCGAACGGTGGCCCTGTGTCCGCGGGCCCGACCGATACCGCGACCGGATGGCCGGAAACGTCGTTGGAGCCGGCGGATCGTCCGATAACCGAATTCCGCTTGAGTCTCGGGCGTCGTGAACTCGCTAGCGTCGCTTCCAGGCGTAGTCGGATGGCGGGAAGGTGCCGTTAGATAAGGGGCAGGTGAAGTTGAATAGCGGGAAGCGGCAGGTGGGTAGGGGGAAGCGGCGGGCAGGCGTAGGGCTGGCGAGGGAAGCTGCATGATCGTCACTCTCCTCCGGCGTTTTGTCACGAATGGCGGCCGCCCCGGGACGAGCCGCGGCTGCGCTTGCGAAAGGCGGCGGGGCCGGCGGCACGGCGGCCGATTCATAGTATTATAGCGGTCGGCGGCGGGATAGCGGTCGGCGGCCGGGGCAACCCTGGCCGGAGCGATCTTCCGAGCGCTCCGCCGTGGACTTGCGCCGGTGCGCCAAGCGAATAGTGGCTGGCCCGGAACCGATTAGAAGCTGGTCGGCAGCGAGAGTATCTTCCCTCGGCGGCAACTGTAGCGGCCGGCGAGCGGATAAAGCGGACAATAGGACATCATCACGCGGCGGGAGGGCATGTTTCTCGAATGATCATCAACTGCGACATGGGAGAGAGCTACGGCCCGTGGGAGAAGGGCGCGGACGAGGCGGTCATGCCGCTTGTCGACTGGGCCAACATCGCGTGCGGCGCGCATGCCGGGGATCCGGACACGATGGCTCGAACGCTCGCTCTGGCTGCCGAACACGGGGTACAGGCGGGTGCGCACCCGGGCTATCCCGACCGCAGGAACTTCGGGCGCCTGAAGCTGGACTGGCCGGTCGATTCGCTGGTCCGGGAGGTGCAGGCCCAGATCGGCGCCTTGCAGGCGATCGGGGCGGCGCTGGGAGTGGAAGTGCGTCATGTAAAGGTCCATGGCGCTCTCTACTTGGCGATGATGAAGGATGACCGGCTGCTGGCGAGGCTGGCGGAAGGCGTTGCGGCGGTCGATGGATCGCTGGAGTTCGTGCTGCAGGCGACGCCGGAGCGGGAGCGATATGCGAAGATGCTTGCGCACACCGGACTGAAGCTGGTCTTCGAGGCTTTCGCCGACCGCGCGTACGCGGGGGACGGACGGCTGCAACCTCGCTCGGTCGAGGGAGCCGTTCTCACGGATCCAGGCGCGGTGGCGGCTCACGTCGGGCATCTGCTGCGGGGATTCGCCGAGACGGCCGAGGGCCGCGTGGCGGTGGCCGCCGAGACGCTTTGCGTACACGGCGACAATCCATCGGCTACGAAAGTGTTGGGCCGCATCCGCGAAGTTGTGCCGCGCAGGACGTGACCACCGGTTCGGAAGTCGCGACCGTCGCCTTCCCCGGACCTGCGAGCGCGCTGGTCACGCTTCCGGTAGCCGCGGACCGGCACGGGATAGCCCGCGTCCTGACGCTCGAACGGCTCGTGCGCGACAGCATGGTCGATGTGCGCGCTACGATCCCCGCCTTCAACCGCTTGCTCGTCGAAGGGTCTCCCGCGACATGGGAGCCAGACGAGGTCGAGAAGACGCTGCGGGCCGCCGCGGCGGCGTGTCTGCGAGGCAAGCCCCCTGTGCCCGCCGAGGGCGATAGCGTAGTGCTGCCGGTCTGCTACGACAGGGAGCTGGGACCGGACTTGGAGAGCTGGGCGGCCGGCGCGGGGCTGTCGGTCGAGGAGGCGGTGGGGCTCCACTGCGGCAGGACCTACACCGTGCTTGCCACCGGCTTCGCGCCAGGCTTCGCCTATCTGGGAGATGTGGACGAACGGATCGCCGCCCCGCGCCGGCCGTCGCCGCGGCGGCGCGTCGCCGCCGGATCGGTCGGCATCGCCGACCGGCGAACCGGCGTATATCCGGCGGACAGCCCGGGCGGGTGGCAGCTCATAGGCCGCGTGCCCTCCGCGCTGTTTGCGGATGCGGCCGAGCGGACAGCTCGGTTCACGCCCGGCGCGCGCGTCGCCTTTCGTCAGATCGGGCCGAAGGAGTTCGCTGCCGCGTGCCGGTGAAGCCGCACGGCGTCGTCGACAACCCCGGCCCGTTGTGCACGGTGCAAGACCTCGGAAGGCAGCGGGGACGGCGCGCCGGGCTCACGCCCGGAGGCGCCATGGACCAGCGCGCCTGCCTCTGGGCCAACCGGATGCTCGGAAACGATCCGGCGGCTCCCGTGCTCGAGATCACCCTGGGCGGCTTCGCGCTGCGCTTCCTCGCCGAGACCGTCTTCGCGCTGGCGGGCGCGGATTGCGCCGCCAAACTGGATGGCCGGGAGACGGGAAGTTGGCGGGCGATCCGCGCCCGGCCCGGCCAGCTGCTTCGCCTCGGTTACAGCTCATCCGGGATGCGAGCGTATCTGGCGCTCCCGGGCGGGCTCGAAGCCCCACGGGCCTTCGGCTCCGCCTCCGCCGTGCTGCGCGATGAACTGCCGGGCTGGCTGGGCAACGCTCTGCGGCCCGGCGAAGAGCTTCGCTGGAGGGATCCCGACCGGAGAACCCGGCTGCGGCAGGTGCCTGCCAGCCTCGTGCCGCCCGTGGCCAAACTCGTGGCGCTGCCTCTGATCACCGCCTTCGAGTGGCTCGACTTCTCGGCCGTGGACCGGGAACGCGTATTCCAGGCGGAGTGGACATTGGATGCGGCGAGCGATCGAATTGCGAGCCGGCTGGCAGGCCCGGCCCTGACGTCCGGGCCGCGGGAGCTGGACTCCGTGCCATTCGTCGACGGCACGGTTCAGGTCACGGGCGACGGGACCACGCTCGTGTTCATGCGCGACCGGCCGACGATCGGCGGCTACCCGAAGCTCGGGAGCGTCGACCCGCTCGCGTTGGACGCGCTGGCCCAGGCGCGCCCAGGCGCTCGTATCCGGTTCACCCGCGCAGACCCGGAGAGGGTGCGCCGCGCCCTCGTTCAGCGGGAGTCGTTCTTCGGCATTCGGCGAACCGAGTCGGGCGCCGGTGCGGGATCATCAAGGTCGTAGGATCGCCAAGAATCGGGCGGCCAGACACCCCAGGCGCCAAAATTTGCTCCCTTATCCCAGGCGGCGTATGATTATGCGCCTATTCTCGACAGCGTGGAAATTGGTGCGGGGAGGTCTATCGTGAATACTGGATCGACTTTCAAACGGGGTGTCGCAAGTTCTATTCCGTTAGCGGTTGGTGTTGCCGTCTTCTCCGTCGCAGGTCTTGCGGAGCTATCCCCGGCTGCCGCGCAGAGTCTCCGCGGCTCCACTCGCTCCCTCGACAAGCAGAACCAGGTCGCCCGGGAGCACGACTTCACGTATATCGCCAACGCGGCACAGCTAGAGCGCTTCGTCAATGCGGGCTATCTCGTGCGCGTGAGGGACTCGCGAGACTTCCGGCTCAATAACCTTTCCTTCCCCTACGCGCGTCCCGAGGTGAAGCTCTTCATTCAGCGTCTCGCGGCGCAGTACAGAAGGGGTTGCGGCGAGCAGCTGGTGGTGACGAGTCTGACGCGGCCGCAGAACCGCCAGCCCAGGAACGCATCGGCCAGGTCCGTGCACCCCACCGGGATGGCGTTGGACCTTCGCCGTCCGAACTCCAGGTGCCGAGGTTGGCTCGAAAGCACGTTGTTGCAGCTGGAGGGTGCGGGGGTGCTGGAAGCGACGTACGAACGTCGGCCGCCGCACTATCACGTGGTGCTCTTTCCGCGCCAGTACGCTGCCTATGTCGAGCGTCGTGCAAGCGCGACGGGGGGGAAGTACCAGGTGCAACCCGGCGACTCGCTCTGGGGGATAGCCAGGCGGCACGCGACGACAGTGCCCCAAATCCGCTCTGCCAACAACCTCCGCGGGAACAAGATCTATCCCGGCCAAGTTCTGACTCTGCCCCGGTAACGCACGTGCCGGGAGCGCCCGGCTACCGAGAGTCGCCCGGGCGGACGTGACCGACCCCGGCATTTTCCGCGCCTCGGAATCGGCCGGCGGTGAAGGCGAGACGCCGCTCCGGCGGTTGGAGCATCCATGTTCGATGACCTCCAGATCTTCAAGGGCGCCGGCGCCGCGGCCGCCTTAGCCATCCTGTGGCTGGCCGAGAGCGCCATCCCGATGTTCGAGGGGCGCAGCGATCACCTTCGGCACAGCATCCGCAACGCCGCGCTCGGAGTGGGGAACGCCGCGATAACGGCGGTCATCTTCGCAGCAGCCACTCTATTCGTTACGGAGGGCGCCGCCCGCGCCGGGATCGGATTGCTCAACCTCGTCGACGTGCCGTCGCTGGCACGCGTGGTCCTGGCGGTCATCATCTTCGACGCTTGGCAATACGCTTGGCACCGGCTCAACCACAGGGTCCCTCTTCTGTGGCGCTTTCACGCCGTGCACCATGCGGATGCGGAGTTGGATGCCAGCTCCGGACTCCGCTTCCATACGGGGGAAGTCGTGCTCTCCTCCACAGTGCGGCTGGCCGTGTTGCCGCTGCTGGGCTTGACGATCGGAGAGCTTCTGGTCTACGAGACGATCCTCCTCCCGGTCATTCTCTTCCACCACAGCAATGTTCGGATGCCGGCAAGGGCCGACAGGTGTCTGCGCTGGCTCATCGTGACGCCACGGATGCACTGGGTGCACCATTCGGACTACCGGCCCGAGACGGATTCCAACTACTCCAGCATCTTTTCGTTCTGGGATCGCCTGTTCGGGAGCTTTCGCCTTCGGGCCGAGCCCGGCAGCCTGCGCCTCGGTCTCGAGAATGTGGCCCGGTCGGAGTGGGGGACGCTGCGCGGAATGCTTGCCATGCCCTTCCGGCGGCGTGGAGAACGGGATCGTGGCGGAGGCCCGGAGGCAGGGGAAGCCCGGTAGGCGGCGGCAGGACGACCTACGCCGCTAGTTCAGCCGGCAGCCAGGTAGCGCTCCTTGCCGCCTAGTACCGGTTATCCGACATTTGGCCGCGTATCCGATTTGTCCCCTCCGCGAGAACAGGCGAAGGATTCGATGTGATGGACTTGCCGTGAAGTCGCTGCGTTGGGCTTGCCGTAACTCGCTTGCGGCCGGCGGCGCGATGATCGCCGTGCTGGCGTTGGCTGGTTGTGGCGCGGGGCGGTCTGCGCACCCAGCGTCTGTTTCCGTTTCCTCCCCTTCCGCTTCTTCCATTGCTTTGTCGTCGCCTGCCGCCTCCTCGTCTTCCGTTTCCTCCCCTTCTTTATCGTCGGCCGCATCGTTGGCTGCCAGCGGCTCCGCGTCCGAGCCGGCGCTAGTCGTCCCGGAGTCGCGGCCTGCCGCCGAGCCGCTCTTCAACGACTCCCACTTTCACCTGCTGAACTACATTCAGGAGGGCATTACCGCGCAGGAGTACCTGGACATGGTGGATGACCGGGTGGGCCGGGTGGCCATGTTCGGCATTCCCCTGCAACAGAAGTGGGACTACTTCGTTTCGGGGGACCGGGCCCCGGACTACTATCTGCGCTCGAACGCTCCGCTCTACTACTACTCTTTCGTGGACGCGGCAATAGCCCAGGAGTACCTGGCGCTGTCCGACGCCGGCCAGCGGCGCATCGATCCGATGATCACGGGATTCAACCCGGCGGACATGTACGCCGCCAGCCACATCAAGCGCGTGTTGCTGACGTTCCCCGGAGTTTTCGCGGGCATCGGCGAGTTCAGCATTCACAAGGAGTTCGTGTCCTCCAAGATCTCCGGGCACGCGCCGAGTCTCCGCAATCCTTCGCTGGGGCGCATCCTCGAGGCGGCCGAGGAGATCGGCTTGGTCGTCATCCTCCACTGCGACATCGACAATGTGCGTCCGGCCGAGCCGCCCGATCACTTCGACGATCTGATGCGACTGTTCGCTACTCATCCCGGGACCAGCATCATCTGGGCGCATACGGGACTAGGCCGGTTCGTGGCGCCCGGCGAAGGCCATGTCGACCTGCTCGATCGCATGCTGTCCGATCCGCGCCTCTCGCACGTCTTTATGGATATCTCGTGGGATGAAGTCGCGAAGTACATCGTCGGCGACCCCGCGAGCAGCGATGAGTGGGCCGCCCTGATAGCGAGGCATCCGACGCGCTTCCTCTTTGGAACCGACGCCGTGGCCCCGGCGAGCTGGGAGTCGTACGTGGCCAATCATGAAGTGTACGCTCCGCTGTGGGAGCGGCTCGATGCCCAGACCCGGGCGCAGGTGGAACGCCTCAACTACGAGCGGGTGTTCGACGAAGCTATTCCTCGCGTGAGGGCGTGGGAGCGGCGGCAGTCGGGAGGTTGACCCGCCGAACGCTTCCCGACGCGTCCGCAGACGATGGGGGCGCCCCGACCCGGACACCCCGCTGGCGCAGATGGCTCAGCGAGGCGAGAGACATCTACGAGGGTCTCTACATCGCCCCGTACCGCTCCGCGATTCACCGGGAGTACCTGCGGCAGCACGACATGTTCATGCTGGCCGGCTTCTCGGATCTGCTGGGCGTGCCGAATCCGGTGCACTTCTACATGCTCGAGCTCTATCCGTCGCTCATCGAGGAGTTTCACGAATGGCATCGGCGTGTGGGGATGGAGCGCCCGCCAGAGGGGGGATTTCGCTGTTGCTGAACAGATTTCCCTTCCCCGACCGCCGCATCCTCTTCTTCGGCGGCAAGGGCGGCGTAGGGAAGACGACGATCGCGTCGGCGGCCGCTCTTCGACTGGCGGGCCGGAGGGGCGAGGGGAGAGAGGGCTACAAGACGCTGCTCGTGTCTACCGATCCGGCCCACTCTACGTCGGACATTCTCCAGACGAGGCTCGACGGCCGGCCGCGCCCGGTGGCCCCGGGCTGCTCGGCGATGGAGATCGATCCGGAGCGCGAGGCGGACGCCTATATCGAAGCCGTCAAGTCGCGTGTCGCCTCCGCCGCGCCGCCGCGCCTGCTGGGGGAGGTCTACCGGCAGATCGACATCGCCCGTGTGTCGCCGGGCGCGGCCGAAGCGGCTCTCTTCGACCGGTTCACGCGCATACTGGAAGACGAGGCCGAGGAGTACGACCGGATCGTCTTCGACACTGCGCCTACTGGCCAGACTCTGCGCCTGCTCGCCCTGCCCGAGTCGATGTCCGCCTGGATCGGCGGACTCATCAAGCGGAGGGAGAAGGTCGGCGCCATATCCCGGATGTGGAACAACGTGGCCGGCACCGACACGAACGAGATTCCGCGCGACGACCCGCTGCTTCAGGCGTTGGAAGAGCGCCGCAGCCGGTTCGACCGCGCCCGCCGGGTGCTCGCCGACTCGGAGCAGACGGCTTTCGTCTTCGTCGTGACCCCCGAGCGGCTCCCGATCTGGGAGACGGAGAAGGCCGTCGAGGCGCTCGCCCGGAACGGCATTCCGATCGGCGCGGTGGTCGTCAACAAGGTGCTTCCGGCATCGGGCGCTACTGCTGATCCGGCTGCGGGCGATACCCCTGCTCCGGCATCGGGCACTACTGCTGATCCGGCTGCGATCGACACCCCCGCCCCGGCTGCGGTCGGCGTCCCCGCCTCGGCTGCGGGCGACGCTCCCGCAGGAGACACTGGCGATGACGGAGAACCAGAGGCCGCTTCGGCTTCGCCGGACGATCCTTTCATGGCGGCGCGGCGGGAGCGCGAAGCCGGCTACCTTGCGAGAATCTCCGAGACGCTGGGAGATTGGCCACTACTGCGCGTCACGCTCCAAGAGACAGATCCGGTAGGGGCCGACGCCCTGAGACGCATTCCGGTTCACGAAACTTCGACCGAGGTCATGCGATGAGCGCGATAGTCCTGTTGCTAGTGGGGTTGCTTGCTTTCGTCACGGGAGTGCTGATCTACTCCCGCTTCATCGCCGGCAAGGTGTTCAAGCTGGACCCGGACTTCGTGACGCCCGCGCACGAGTTCCGCGACGGAGTGGACTACGTGCCCACCAACAAGCATGTCCTCTTCGGGCACCACTTCACATCGGTGGCAGGCGCCGCGCCGATCGTCGGACCGGCGATCGCCGTAATCTGGGGGTGGCTGCCGGCCTTCCTGTGGGTTGTCTTCGGTACTGTCTTCGCCGGCGCCGTGCACGACTTCGCCGCCCTGTGGATCTCCACCCGCCACAAAGGGCGGTCGATCGGCACTCTGACCGAGTCGATCCTGGGCAAGCGCGCCCGCGTGCTCTTCCTTCTCATCATCTTCTTCCTCCTTCTGATGGTGAACGCGGTGTTCGCCGTGATCATCTCCAATCTGTTCATGGCCAACCCCGGCGCGGTCGTGCCCGTCTGGGGGTCGCTCGTCGTGGCGCTGGTGGTGGGCTTTCTCATATACCGAACGGGGGCGGGGATACTGCTTCCATCCCTGGGGGCGCTGGCTACGCTCTATGTCCTCATCTGGTTCGGCCAGGACATGCCGTTCACGATGCCCGACCTGATCGGGTTCGGCCCCACCGAAGCCCAACTGGCGGCTGCGGGCGGAGACGCGGGGGCGGCAGGAGCCGCGGCGGAGGCGGACGGGCGGAGGGTCGGCTGGATAGTCGTTCTCTTCGCGTACACGTTCATCGCATCGGTGCTTCCCGTCTGGCTGCTCCTCCAGCCCAGGGACTACGTGAATGGCCACCAGCTGTTCGTGGCGCTGGCGATCATCGGCGTGGGCGTTCTGGTCGCGAACCCCGAGGTCGTGGCGCCGGCGGTCAACCCGAATCTTCCGTCGGACACGCCGTCGTGGCTGCCGCTTCTGTTCATAACGATCGCCTGCGGGGCGATTAGCGGCTTTCACGGTCTCGTCGGATCCGGCACGTCATCGAAGCAATTGTCCAGGGAGCCGGACGCCCGCTACGTGGGGTACGGAGGGGCGGTGGGCGAGGGAACTCTGGCGGTCACTTCGATCATCGCGTGCACGGCCGGATTCGCGATCTATCTTTCTCAGGATGCGGGTCCGGTGGCGGGATTGGCCCTCTGGCAGGAACACTACGGCAGCTTCTCCGCGGCGACCACCGGCGCCACGGTGGCCTTCGTCAAGGGTGTCGGAGCCATCGCGGGCGGGCTCGGGATCCCGGCGGGGGTCGCCGAGATCTTCGCTTCGGTCGTCGTGATCTGCTTCGCCGCGACGACGCTGGATACCGCGGTCCGGCTTCAGCGCTACATCATCGGCGAGCTGGGCGCGGAGTACAACGTGAAGCCGCTGCAGAACCGGTGGGTTGCCACAGCCGTTGCCGTCGTCAGCTGCGCTTTGCTGGCGCTGTCGGTCGACCGTGGCGCCGGCGGCATGACGCTATGGCCTCTGTTCGGAACCACGAACCAGCTGCTGGCCGGCCTGACTCTGCTGATCGTGTCGCTCTACCTGATGCGGAAGAAGCGCCCGTACTGGATAACGCTTATCCCGATGTCGTTCCTTCTCGTCATGACCACATGGGCGATGATCGTGAACCTCGCGGGGTACTCCGGGAACAATGACTGGCATCTGTTGGTGCTGGGGGGCGCGATCTTCGTCCTAGAGATATGGCTGCTGCTGGAAGGCGCGGCCGCGATCAACCGGCTGCGGGCGGCCAAGGCCTGAGCGGACCGGCGTCCGCATCGTCGCGATGTTTCGCTAGTTGTCGCTCGACCCCTTCCCCCGACGGCGGCGGCAACTGCCGCCCGAGCTAGCGGGTCCCGGTCACCTCCCGGTACCGGGGCTGTCCGCTGGCTCCGAGCCGTCTTCCGATTCGGGGTCGCCTTCCGGCGGAGGATCGCCACCGGCGTCCGGGTCGTAGTCGATCTTGACCGCGTCGAGCTCTTCCTCGGTCAGTTCGTCTTCGCCCGCGGGCATCCCGTTGATCTTGAACAGGTAGGTGATGACGTCGATGTACTCTTGCAGGGGCATTCCCCCGGGGTTGTCCTCGGGCATGGTGGCGATGATTTCGTCAAGGAGATCCTTGACGGTGACGCTGGCCCACGACTGAATGAACGGTCCCCCGAAATCTTCCTCGAAGTGACACTCCGAGCAGATCGTCCAGAAGATTTCCTCGCCGCGAGCCGCCTGCTCCTCGCTGAACACTCCCTGGGTCGTGGTGACGGTCGAATCCGCTTCGGCCGTCTCGTCCACGGCTTCTTCTTCCTCTCCCTGCTCCTGCTCGCCCTCCTCTTCCTCCTGCGCGTGTAACGCCCCACCCGCGTACAACGTCACGACGCCGAACTCCACATAGGCAAGAAGGGTGGCGACGCTCGAGGCTGGAGCGCCGGCCCCTGGCCCCCCGAGCGGAGATGGTCCGCCGGCCTCCGGCCCCCCGAATAGCGCTGGTCCGCCTACGGGCGCGAATCCGCCGAGCATGATCGCGAAGCCGCACGCCCTGGCCAGCAGTCGCCGGATCGGACGCCGAACGACTCGTTCGATGCCGGTCGCGCTTGGATCGGGCGGTGGTGCCTTGAATGGTATCTGCATCAGATTCCTCGTTGGCTGATGTTGGTCTCTTCGTCTTCCGGGTCGCCATTTTCCGGGTCGGCTTCCTCCGCTTCAGGCGGCCTCTGCCGGCTTATCCCCAGCGTTACCCCGCCGAAGAAGGATGAGCCCGAGCGCTTCACCTCGTGTTCGCCATCGTAAAGGTAGTCGAGCAGCGCCTGGTCCCACGACAGACCGGCCTTCGCGACGAGCTCCATCCACGGGCCGTACGCCGTCTCGTCCGGGGCCTCCGTCGTGCCGCTCCAGATAGTGATTCGGGAGTCGTATCCGCCACCCTCTCCGCTGGAACCCTTCAACGGCAGCTGAATGAGCACGCTGTCGGTCATCGGCAGTCGAAAGACATCGGGGTCGTACTCGACCCCGTAGCGGCGGTAGCGTTCGTAGCTGCGCTGGTTCATCTCGAAGACATCGCGATTGGAGTTGATCCCGCGCGTGATGTAGTCGAGGATCTTGAAGGCCGCATCCTTGTGCCGCGGCAGGTCGGGACTGTCGACGTATCCGAAGCCGGGCATGAACCAACCCTTGTTGAATCCCCAGTTGCGTTCGGTCACCCGGCCGCGCCTGACCAGACCGGTGTATTCGCTGAAGAGCTGGACGACCTGGTGCGAAGGATAGCCGTGCGGATTCAGGAAGATGTCGGGAAGCCAGCTGCGCCAGATGCGGTTGCGCACGGGCGCTTCCGGGTAGATCGGGTGGTCGTCGCGGGAGCCTGACGTCGCGTCCATGCCGAGGGAACCCAGATATCCCGCGTGGAGGATGAAGTCCGGCGTGATCTGGAAGAGATCGTATGCCAGCCGGGCGCCGTCGGGGTTCGTGAAGGGGTGGACTATGACGTTGACCTTGTCGAGCTTGTCCCGCTGCTCGGGGTCCGTTAGAAGCAGTTCGGCGTGCCGGAGCACATGGCTGGTAGACGAGACTTCGTTCGCATGCTGGCGCGCGGAGTAGACGATCGTCGGCTTGTAGGCGGTCGCCTTTGTCCGGGACCAGTGAGAGGCTCGTACCGGGGGCATGAGGTCGAGCGCCCATATCTCCTTGCCGAGATAGGAGTCGCCAACTTTGTACATCGTCGCTTCGTCGAATGTCGCGGCCATCTTCGCGAGGATCTCGTGTCCTTCCGAAGGAGGAATCGGAGTCTCCCACTGCACGAGGCGCTCTCCGTCGTAGCTCCACCCCTCCGGCAGGAGAGAGCGCCACTCGGGGAGGCTGTCGGGGGCGCCGTTGGCTGCCAGGGTTGCGGTGCGGCGGGAGTCGGGATCCTGCTCGTGGCTCCATTCGGCCCACACTTCGAGCGAGCCGAGGCCCGGGTGGGCCAGCGCGGAAGCGTAGAGTCCGTTGGCCCGCAGCTCTTCTATTTCCCGGATGGTCGTGGCCACCTGCTCGGCGGAGACCATGCTTCGGTCCACTTGGCGGGGCGGCGCGTACGTCAGGAGGCTGTCGCGCGCATCGGCATCGGTGTCGACCCGAACCCGCAGAGCCAAGTGCGCCAGCTCAGGATCGGCGGCTCTGAGCAGAGCCAGCTTCGCGGAAGGCCGCTCCAGGCTGGTCTTGGGGATGTCCATCCGGAGAGTGTCGGCGACCCCGGCGGAATCCTCGGCGACCACGACGACGGCGGGCCGGGATGTCGCGAAGCCGGTGAAGCTGGTCTGGAGTTCGGCCGCCGCTCCGTCGGCCCTGGGCAGCATCACCGGGATTATCCGTCCGGGGAAGGTCAGTCCCTGCCCTCTGGAGTTCCGTCCCAGGAGATCGAAGAATTCGATCGTGCCGAAGTAGACTTCTTCGTGAAGCGCGTCCATCGGGGCGTGAATCTCGTTGTCGATGCCGAGACGGTAGTTGGGTTCGCTCATCGCCAGCTGCACTCTCAACTCGCCGAAGTACGGCGCATCGGCGCTTCCTCCGGATGGAAGCCCGTCGTGGAGCTCCATGACGTAGTCGTAGATGGCGGGGAGCGTCTTGCTCTGATAATGATCCCAGAACGCTTCGGGGTCCGTTACGATGCGCTCGTCGGCCAGCATGCGGTCCCCGGCTGTGGCTCGGAGCCAGCCTGTGGTCACCCGTACCTGTTCATAGTCCCGAAAGCGGTCGAAGTAGGGGCGGAGCACCCAACGGGGGTCGAAGTCTCCGGCGAGAATCTCGGCGCCCGCGGTGTCGAAGGCGGCTACCCCGTAGACCGGGCCGGCGGCGGTCTGCTCGAAGCGAATCCGTTCCAGGGGCAGGCCGAGTCGCTTCGCCATGGCCTCGTCGATGGGGAAGATCTCGTGCAGCCACCTCACCGGCGTGTGTATCGCCTGCTGGGGCCACTCCGGGGGCGGATCGTTGCGCCGGAAGCGGATGACGACTTCTCCGATGTCGCTGCGGCCTTGGAGTTGGGGGAGGACAACCTCTTCCAGCCAGGAATATCCTTGTTTGAAGGCCGAGAGGATGCGGACTTCGACATCCTCCGGCGACGCGCCGGCCTGGAGGATGGCGGAGCGGGTCTCTCGCTCCAGCTGGCGGCGAATCTCGGGGGGTTCGCTGAGGCGGGCTTCGACGCGGATGGGGCCGGCGGAGCCGGCTGCCGGGAGCACGCGGCTGCGGATCAGTTCGCGGAAGCTCTCGACTTCGGAGGGCAGGGACAGGGTGTCGGAGAAGATGGTCGCCGCCCGCCGAACATCGCGGTCGTCGATCGTGACGCTGACGTTCGGTAGCCCGAGGGCGCCGGCGGCCCGGTCGCGGAGGTACGCTTCCAGCTGCGGGTCGGCTTTCTCGACCGACATCAGGACGCTGGCGCGGACGATCTGGCGCTCGGCGAGCTTGTCGGCGATGCGTCCGAGCTTGTAGAGGCCGATCGCCGCTTGGCCCACGGGCGAGTGCCCGGACAGAGCGTCCCAGAGCTCGCGCTCGACATCGTCGATCGTGGGGCGGTCCGCTCCGCGCTCCGACAGGTGTGGAAATGTGCGAGCGAGACGGCCGAGCGCGAGCTCCGCCCCGGCGGCGTCCGCGCCAGCCACCACGAGCGCCGGTTTGCCGCCGAACGCCTTCGGAACGACCTGGACGAGTCCTTCGCCGGGCTCCAGCGCCTCCAAGTCGATCCGGGAACTGTCGGCAAGCTGTCGCGTCAGCGGATTGTCGGTCCCCGTGAGTACGAGCGTCGGCTGGCTGCCGGGCCGGTCGATCGACGAGGCGGGTTTGGCGAAGGGGATGACGAGGCCGGTGGACTCGAGCCCGAGCCGGGCCGCTAGATCCGGCAGGCCGGCGCTGCCTTCCGCGCCGGGAGCGAGCATCGCATCCACCCGGGTCGGGATAAGGCCGCCTCCGAGCAGTCCATCCGATGTGTACAGATTCGACAGGTCCATGCCGCTCTTTGCGCCGCCGCCTGGCCGGCCCGGCACCGGACCGGGACGATCCGGCGGGGCGCGCCCGGCGATGCGCACGGTGGCCCCGCCCGCCAGCCGCGCTTCGACCGACTCCAGTCCGGGATAGGCGAACGGCTGCCGCTTCTCGTCGGCCGCGGCATCGTCCTCGTCCTGCTCGGCGCCGACGGATTCTTCGGCTTCTGCCTGCTCCTCATCCGCGCCAGCCTCGTCCGCGCCAGCTTCGTCCGCATCGCCGACAGGGTCCGCACCGGCTGGGTTAGCATCGCCGGCGGGGGGCGCGTCAGCCGCCGCCCGCAGGAGAGTCGCGGCACTGTCCAGCTCCGCGACGGCCACCTCGATCTCCGCGACGACGCGCCCCACGCCCGGCTGACCGCTCCGCGTCCGCGCCTGGGTCAGCCGCACACGCGCACCCGAGATGCCGCCCTCCTCGAGCACAGCGGCAATGTCGTCCCGCACCTCCTCCAGCTTTGCCGTCTGCAACGTGCGCGTGTGCGGCAGCACTCCCGCGAACAGGCGAGCGGCCGCCAGCAGCCCATCGTCATCGCCCCCGACCACCAGGATCCAACTGCGCTCCCCGTCCTCCCTCACGACAACCGCTCCCTCGCCCGAGTCGAGCGAGAGAGGATCGATGCCCGGAGATTGCAGACCGGCGGCCGCGAGCCCTGCGCGCCCGGCGGCGATCCCCAGCTGTTGCCCCTCCGGCGCGCGGGACAGCGGCAAGTCCATCGCCATGGTCTCGAAGCCCAGCCGCGCGGAGATCTCGGCCGCCGCCGCGAGCGCGGCAGGCGTGGGATCGTCTCCCAGGACGAGCGCGGCGTTCACCAAGTCCGGCACGCCGTCGCCGTTCGTATCGAGCAGCAGCCGCCCTGGCTCGAAGACCGACACCAAATCCGCGGTCTCTTGCAAGGGCATGTCAACTGCGCGGGCTGGGGACAGTCGCTCCGGTCGTCCGGACGACTGCTCGGTATCCGCTCGCTGTCCGGCTGTGGTCCGAGCGCCTGGGGAGAGCCGGTCCGGCCGTCCGGACGACTGCGCAGGGGCCGTCGCTTCCAGCGCGACCGGAGCGGATGCCGGCGGCGGCGCTCGATCGTCTGCCGCGACTGGAAGGCTCGCGGCAGCGCCGGCCTCGCCAAGGCTGGCCGCGGCCATGAATGAGATCGCGAGCGCAGCGGCGGCGCACGACCCGGCCCAGAGCTTCGGCGACCGCTGCATGTCAGGCATCATGCGGCCCGACGTGGCCGCTCGGCCCCTCCACGTGGTTGGCCAGCACGCCTACGCCCTCGACTTCGACCTCGACAAGGTCGCCCGGAGAGAGAGCTGCCGTCGTGCCGGGGGTCCCCGTGTAGATCACATCCCCCGGGTACAGGGTGAAGTAGCGGCTCGCGTACGCGACGATCTCGGGGATGCCAAAGATAAGATCGCGGTTGTTTCCGGATTGGATGACCTTCCCGTTGATGCGCGTTTCCACCATTAGTCCGGTGTAGTCGGAGCCGGTTACGATCCTCGGCCCGAGCGGACCGAACGAATCGCTCGCCTTCGCGCGAAGCCACTGCAAGTCGTCGCGCTGCCAACGACGTTCGCTCACATCGTTGCCCGCCGTCACGCCGAAGATGCGGCTCGGCGCGTCGGATATCCCCACGCGACGGGTGGTCCGGCCGATCACGACGACGATCTCTCCCTCGGCGTGCACCGCTTCTGCGCCTGCGGGGAAGACGATCGCTTCGCCGGGACCTATGACTGCCGATGGAAGCTTGGCGAAGAGTCCGGGTTCGGTCGGCTCGTCCCGGCCGCCGAGATGGCTGCGGAAGTTCAGTCCGACCGCGATCACCTTGGACGGCGTCGCCGGGGCAAGCAGCTCTACTTCGTCAAGCGGCGTCGACCGGCCCGTGCGGATTTCCTCTTCGAATGGAGGCGCCGCGAGGTCGGCCACGACAGATTCGTTCACGACGACGCCCCAGCGCCCCGCATCGCCCTCGGCCCCGCTCCGAGGCGCATAGCGAACATACGCAGCCACCTAACGTCAGCCCTCTCCGGCAGGCACATGTTCAACCAGTTCGACTTCGAAAACGAGGATGCTGTGCGGCGCGATATCGGGCGCCTGGCCCGCGGCCCCGTATCCGAGTTCCGAAGGAAGCGCCAACTTCCGCCGCTCGCCCAACCTCATCCCGGTGACGCCCTCGACCCAGCCCCTTATCCAGCCAGGCGACCCGATAACCGCGAGAAGAGGCTCTGGCGGATTGCCGTCAAGGCTCGAGTCAACCTTGCGTCCATCCGTCAGCCAGAGCGTATAGTGGACGCCTACTTGGTCGCCGTGAGCGACTGCCGGCCCACTGCCTTCCTCCAGCACCTGAACGAACAGTCCGCTCTCGCGCTCTTCCATCTCGTCGAGGTCGATCCCGAGCTCCTCCGCGAACTCCTCTTCGCGGATGGGCGTGGGTCCGGCGGCCCCCGCATCGGCTGCCCCATCGGCATCGGCCGCATCTCCGTGGGCATCGCCCATGCTCTCCTCGGCGGCGGCTTCGCCGGCGGCGCCTTCATCCTCCGCATCTCCTCCGCAACCCGACAGGAAGAGAAGTGTCATCGCCATCGTCACGTGCGCCGGGCGCAGCGGTGCGTCTATCCGATTCCATCGCATGAGAACCCTCCAAATTCAAGGAACAGATTCGGGGAACCATCCAGACAAAGCGGGAAGCGCGCCAGAGTCTGTTGAATTCCAACCCTCCGGCGTCGATATTCGCCGTAGAGGCCGATCCCGACAAGTTATCACCGCAAGGCAGCGAGCCATCGCCCCCAGCAAGCAGTTGCGCCAACCGGACAGCGTTCATCTTTCCGCAAAGTCGGGGCCGCAAGCGATAGCCAGTCGCGCCATGTCCATCGTGACGGCTGCCGGCGCCTGCCTCGTAGCTGCGGGCGTCTGCCTCGTGGCCACCAGCTGCGGAGGGCAGTCGGTGGCTCCGCCGCCCCCGCCCCCTCCTCCGTCGCTCAGCGCTCAATGCCGGCTCTCCGTCGTGACCGACGGCGACTCCATACGGTGCGCGGATGGTCGCGAGATACGCTTGCTGTCGATCGACGCCCCGGAGATCGCCCAGGAGCCTTGGGGCGAGCGTTCCAGGCAAGAGCTGCTGAGGGTGGCGCCCATCGGCACGACTATCCGCGTGGAGTACGATGTATCGCGCCGCGATGTCTTCGGGCGCGACCTTGCCCACCTTCACCTGCCGGGCGCCGGCCTGCTCAACGAGCACATGGTCGCGAGCGGATACGCCCTGGCCTACGTGATTCCGCCGAACCGGCTCTACGAGCAGGAGATTCGCGAGGCAGAGGCGTCCGCCAAGGCGGCCGGGAGCGGTCTGTGGCAGGAGTGGGGCTTTACGTGCCGCCCGGCGGATTTCCGGCGAGACCAGTGCTGACCTGAACAAGGAACTAGGCGAATGAGAAGCATAACGATGCGCGCGATGGCCGTGACAGGAGTGCTTCTGGTGGCTGCGCCGCTCGCGGGAACAGGCCAGGAAGTCGGCCCCGCCAACGGATCTCTAGTCATCGTAGGGGGCGCGATGCGCAGCCAGGAGATCGTGGATCGCTTCGTGCAGTTAGCCGGCGGCCCCGCCGCCAGCATCGTGGTCATCCCGACGGCTGCGGGGCGCGACAGGTACGACATGTCGTTCGGCGGTCTGGCGCCTTTCCACGCGGCGGGCGTCCGCAACCTGACGCTGCGCCACACGGACGACCGCGATGAAGCGAACAGCGATGCGTTCGTGGAGGCAATCCAGAAGGCGGATGGCGTCTGGTTCACGGGGGGACGGCAATGGCGCATTGCCGACTCGTACCTCGGTACGCGTACCGAGGAGGAGCTCTGGGCGTTGCTGGACCGTGGCGGCGTCATCGGCGGCTCTTCGGCCGGCGCCACGATCCAGGGGTCGTACCTGGCCCGGGGGGATACGCGCACGAACACGATAATGATGGGCGATCACGAAGAGGGGTTCGGTTTTCTCCGGAATACGGCTATCGACCAGCATCTCCTTCAGAGAAATCGTCACTTCGACCTGATCGAGATAGTCGAAGCAAAGCCGGAGCTCCTAGGCATCGGGATAGACGAGAACACCGCAATCGTCGTGCAGGACGACCGTTTTGAAGTGGTCGGAGAGTCGTATGTGGCGATCTACGACCATGCCAGCACGCTCGACAACGGTGGCCGGTTCTACTTTCTAGCCCCGGGCGACTGGTTCGATCTGGCGGAGCGGCAAGCGTTGCGTCCGAGCCGTCAAATGACGCCTCTCGAGCGCGTCGAAGCGCGCAGTTGGGGGAGTGGCGCGGGCCCGGACCGGCCGGACCGCTGACGGCACGGGCCGAACGTACGGTATCGGGACCATGTGATTCCTTGACGCAGCGGGAGAGAGCTGGGCGGCGCAGTCTCATCATCCTGATCCTGATGGTTGCGGGGGAGGGCGCCTTTCTGCTCCCGTTCGTAGTCGCCCGCGTATTCCGTCCCACCATGCTCGAAGTGTTCGGCATCACGAATCTGGAGCTCGGGACGGCATTCTCGCTGTACGGGATCGTGGCCATGGTCTCCTACTTGGCGGGCGGGCCGCTGGCGGACCGGTACCCGGCACGTCGGCTGATGGCCGCCGCGCTTCTGGCCACCGGGTCGGGCGGCATCGTCCTGGCCGGCATCCCTTCCCCCGGCGCCATGAACGTCCTCTGGGCGTTCTGGGGGTGCACTTCGATCCTGCTGTTCTGGGCGGCGATGATTCGGGCGGCGCGCGAGTGGGGCGGGGCTTCGATGCAGGGGAGGGCGTACGGGTTGCTGGACGGCGGCCGCGGTCTCATCGGAGCCCTGGTCGCTTCGCTCGCCGTCGCGGTCTTCGCGTTGCTGCTCCCGGGCGATGCCTCCGCTTCTACGCCCGAAGAGCGAGAGAGCGCGTTTCGCGCGGTCATCTGGGTCTTTACGGCGCTGACGCTGGCTGGCGCGGCCGCGGTGTGGATAATCATCCCGGACAACAGGCCGGTGGCGCAATCCGGTGCCGCCCCGCCCCTGGATCGCCAGCGTCAGGGCGCGGCGCCCGCCGGCGCGGCGCTCCCTTCGCCGTCCGTCCCGGCGGAGACAGCGGCAGGTCATCGGCCTCGGGACTCTACGCCGGCCGCCGGCGGGCGGTGGCCCGCCCTCCGCGGCGTGATGGCAGCCATGAGGATGCCGACCGTCTGGCTGCAAGGCGTGATAGTCGTCTGCTCCTACACAGCCTACAAGGCGACCGACGACTTTTCCCTCCTGGCGCGCGATGCCCTTGGTTACGGCGATGTCGCCGCGTCGGGAATCGGCGCCATGTCGCTATGGATTCGGGCGGTGGCAGCTGCGGCCGCGGGATTTCTCGGCGACAGGATCGATGCGTCGCGGGTGGTCGTGCTGAGCTTCGCGGCGCTCATCGTTAGCTGCGGGCTGATTGCCGTCGGGGTTCTGACTCCAGGACCTGCATGGATGCTCATCGTCACGATCGCGATGGCGAGCGCCGGCATCTATGCGCTGCGCGGAGTCTACTTCGCCCTGCTCGCGGAAGGCGCGGTGCCGCTGGCATTCACGGGTAGCGCCACGGGCATCGTCTCGGTCGCGGGCTTCACCCCCGACATCTTCATGGGGCCGCTGATGGGCGTCCTGCTGGACCGCTCTCCGGGCGTTGCCGGCCACCAGCATGTGTTCGCCGTCGTGGTGGCGTTCGGGGTCGTGGGCCTTCTGGCCTCGCTGGCGTTTCGCCGCGTCGCGCGACGCCAGCGGGCGGGAAGCTAGCGGGGGAGAGCTAGCGGCCCGCCGCCCGCCTGCGAGAGTGCCCCGTCTGCCAGTCAAACTCCATGCTGCCAGTTTAGCCCCTGCCCTTCGTGCGCGGCTCCCCGAGCTCGCAGCGGAAGGAGGCGAGCTAGCGGCGAAAGGGAAAGCCGCGCCCGCCGTAGCTGCGCCACGGCCGTAGCTGTACCACGCTGTACCACATTGGAAGCGAGTCCGGGGAAGCGAGCCCGGACAGCGCTGGCCGTATCCCGAGACCAGCGCTGCCCGGCAAGTCGGTCAGGGTGTCAGGGAACCAGTTCCTCGCGACGCAGCTTGAGCACGAACAGTCCTTCCCTCATGCTGGACACGACGATGTTCCCGGACGGGAAGAACGGGTAGTTGCTCCACGATCCCGCGAAACCGGCGACATCCGGGCTGCCTGCTACCGTGTCGAAGAACCCCGCCGGGGCCGGATTCTCCGGGTCCGAGATATCGAAGACTCGCAGCCCGCTGACGTAGTTCGACTGGTACATGTAGTTGCCCCGGACGTACAAGTTGTGATCCGAGGCCGCGTTGTCCTGGACGAACTCCCGCGCCAGGATGGGATCATCGAGGTCTTGCACGTCCCATACGAGGGTGCGGGTCCCGCTGGTCCCGCCCTGCAGTTCGTCCAGCTCGTCGTTCAGATAGAAGTATCGCTGGTCCTCCGTCAGCCAGCCCTGGTGCGAGTACGCAACGTTGGGATACGAGGCGCTGGCGACCGGCACAGGGTTATCCTTGTCGGTGACGTCGCCGATTCCGAGCGCCGTCTCGCTGGCGTTGAAGCAGATTTCCCGGCCCGCGTAATCCTCGTCGGGACCGCTGTACATGACGCACTGAGCGTCGTGAGTGTAGCCCGGACCGTTTTGTCCGGTGGCGGGATCCGAGTAGCATCCGGCAAACGACGGATTCCGGGGATCGCGAATGTCGACCATGTGGAGGGCGCCTCCGCACGTCTCGCCTCCGCCACTGGCCCCGACGACATAGGCGAAGCCGGACTCCTCGTTGATCACGATGTTGTGCGCCGAGGCGAATTCCGAGTAGTGGGCGTCCTCGTCGAACACGACCGGGGCCGACGCGACATCTCGCAACTTTGCGAGATCGAACACCTGAAGTCCGTGCTGCCCGGCGTTGTCCGCCACCACGAAGACGTGATCGTCGTAGACCTTCATGTCACGCCACAGGTTGGGCGAGGCCCCCTCCGTGAGAGGAAGGTTGCCGAGATAGACCGGGTTCTCGGCGTCCGTCACATCGATGAACGAAGTTCCGTCGAACCGGCCCAGGATCGCGTATTCGCGGCCCGTCTGCGGATCCACCCACCCCCAGATGTCGCTGACCATGATTCCGCGCGCGCCTCCCACCTCGGTCGTGGGGAGAAACGACAGGAGCTCGATCTCCGAGCAGGGGAAGCCGGCGACCTCTCCTTCTTCGGGACAACGCTGCTCGCCGCCGGTCACCGCTCGCGGTCCCGACACCGCTTCGTGGATCGGATGCGCCTCGCTCCAGACGCCGTCGCTGCCACGCTCGAATACGTACCCGACTCCCTCGAAGAAGGCTGCGCCGGGGGCGCCCACCACGGCGAAGCCATCTCCGCCTGCGACCGAGTTGCCCATGAATCCGATGAGGCCGGTTATCTCGGCGTTCAGCGCAGTCTCCTCGCTCCACTCGCCATCTTCTCCCATGGCGTAGACGTGGGCCCCGCCCATGCCCTGGCCCGCACCTGGAGCGCCCACCACGAGCCGCTCGCCGGCCAGCCCCACCGAGTAGCCGAAGAGCGTGCCCGGAGTCCGGCCGCCCGTCCCCCCGACTTCCCCGGTATGCGACCACTCGCCCGCATCATCGGCTGCGAACCGGTAGACGGCGCCCATCCCCTGTGCGCCAAATGGCGATCCGATGAGCGCTTCTCCACCCGCCATCGCGACCGATGCGCCCAGGACCATCCCCCCGGCCTGGGTCAGCCGCGCGACTTCCTCAAAGTCGTTTCCGCTACGCTGGAACACATAGCCGACCCCCGGTTGAGGCGGGGCGGGTTGGCCGAAAGAGCCCAGGGAGAACGGTCCGGGCGCCCCTATGAGAACCAAGTTCCCCTCCAGACTCAGCGAGGCTCCAAAGCGGGCATCCGCCGGGGCGTCGGATCCGGTAATCTCGGTTCTCTCCATGCCGTAGTTGCTCATGAAGTAGCCAAAGACGGAGCCGCTCGCTCCACGGCCGGGGGCGCCGATGACTCCGAACGTCCCATCGCCGCCAACGGCCACAGACGATCCGAATGCGTCGCCCGGCATGGCGTCCGGAGGTTGAATGCGTTCCATGAAGTCCCACGAATTGCCCATGCCGACAAAGACGTATATCGCTCCGCGCCCTTCGTCTTCGCCTGGCGCGCCCACCACCAACAAGCCGGGCTGCGCGGCCAGCGCCTGTCCGAAGCCGTCTCCGTACTCGCCCCCGGGGGCGGTTACCACGCCGACCTCTGTCCAGCTATTCGCTCCACGCCGAAACACGTGCACGCTGCCCGGTCCGGATCCGGGCATGGGGAACAGAGCGAATTCGCCGGGCCGCGACACGAATATCAGGTCGCCCGCGACGACCGCGGCGGTGCCGAATCCGATCATGCCGCCGGCACTGGCGGATGCCGCCGGATGAACGTCGGCCGGGGCCGTCCGCAGCGGGTCCGCCAACGACGTTCCTGTCAACGTCGGCCCTCGAGAGTTCGTTTGCGCCTCGACGGAAGCGGTCGCTCCCGCCGCCAGGGCGAATGCGGCCAGCGCCGCCGCGAAGCTTGCGGGCCGGACGCTCCCCGGCCGGCGGGGAGTCGTCGAGAATGAGTGGGGATTGGTGTCGATAGTCGGACGATGTGATCGCATGGCTCTCTGATTTTCCGAGAAGTGTGGTTTTGTCGCCGGGCGCCGCCGAGCGGCGACTCTGGGCGCGAGACGATGGAATTTGGACAACGAATGTAATGCCGGTTGGCGACAACAAGCTACCGGCCGCGCATTGCGGTCTGCAGCCAAGCCCGCTCCTGCCGGTCGCCGTCGGCGAACCCGGCGCGGACACTGGCGGCAACGCATCGCGGTCCAGGGCGCCGCGCGCTCCTGTCGGTCGCCGCCGCCGAAACTGCGGCAGAAGCTAGCGGAAACGTATCTCGATCCCGAGCTGCGCCTGCCACTGGGAGGCCCCGATGCGAGGCACGTACGGAACGGCCGCCGCGACTCCTCCCGTATCGCTCTTTCGGAGTGCTCCGGCGTAGCGCGCCCCCAGGGGATCGTCCGCCTCGGGGAGGACGCTGTTGGGCTCCGCGTCATCCTCCACCCGGTTCTCCACGGCGAGCAGCTGGACCACCGGGTTCACCGTCTGGACATGTCCCCAAGAGTTGTTGAACAGATTGACGAAGTTCAGCACGTCGATCATGAAAGCCACCTGCGCGCCGCCAACGGCGACTTCCTGCCTGATCCGAAGGTCGAGCTGGTGAGACCAAGGCGTGCGGCAGGCGTTGCGGTGCAGAATCCGTTGCCTGCTTCCGCTCAAGCACCGCTCGCGCAAGACGAGCTGTTCGAAGAGCAGCCCGCTGACGGGCGACCTGTTCGCGTCGGGGAAGTCGAACACTCCATCTGTCACGAAGATCAGGTCGTTGGCGAGGGAGGCCGCCTGCCCCAGTCCGGGATAGGCGTCGCCATTGATGTCGTCCGCGTAGACGTAGGAGTACGGCCTGCCCGACTGCCCCACGTACACAAGCGACAGCTCGCCGCCTCCCAGCTTCTTCGGCAGCCGCGCCGCCGCTGTCGCCAGGAGCTTGTGCGGACGGTCGAAGAGCGAGGGTTGGCGAGTGGGGTTGTTGGGGTCTCCTTCGATCGCCGTAAAGCCGAAGTTCGCCACTGCGTCGAGCGAAACGAGACTTCTCACATCTGCCGAACGGTTGTACGCGTAGCCGGCCTCGGCGGACAGCCAGGCGCCGAAGCGCTTGCGAAGCCTAACGCTCAGCGCATAAGCGAAGTTCGCCGTGCGGTTGCCGACCTTGATCACCTGTCCGAACGCCTCATCGACCCGCCGCGGGAAGAAGATCGGCTCCCGCTCGCCGGGTCCGCTGCCCGGCGGCGGATCGACGAACTCGCTCCCGTCTCCGGCATCGGCGAAGGTCTCGCGGATTCCGTAGCCGAAGCCATCGGTGAAGCCGTTCTCCGGTGTCCGGTCGCCGAGGGGAACGACCGGTCCGATGTTCAGGTCCTGCAGGCCTATCTGGTTGACCGCCTTGGTGTAGACGCCTTCGAGCGAGAGCACGAACCCCGCCGGGAGGCGCTGGTCCACCGCAAGGGATGTCTTGAAGTCTTGCGGAAAGCGGAAGTCCGGATCGAAAACCGTTATCACGGGGAGCGCGGAGCTAGCGCCGGCGCCGTCGGCACAGGAGGTTGGAGTTGGCGACTTTGGATCGAAGGCCGGCACGATCTCCGGATCGGGCACTCCGATATTCCGTCGCCGACAGGTGAGAAAAGCAGAAGTGAGACCGCTGTTCTGATAGGCGTTCGCGAGCCAGGCGAAGGGTGGCCGCCCGGTGAATAGCCCCGCTCCCCCTCTGATCTGCACCTCTTTGTTCGCCCCGAGCCTGAGGTTGAAGCCTGCGCGCGGCGAGAAGAGGGGATTCCCTCCGGGAAGTTGGTTCGTGCCGACTCCGAAGGAGCTTCGCACGGCCGGGTTGTCCGGGGGCGGTCCGGGCCTCAGCGGAAGGTCCATCCGCACGCCCAATCTGAGGTTCAGCGCCTCTCCGACCGACACCTCGTCCTGGACGAAGGCAGAGAGCTGGTTCACCACGAAGCGGGTTGTGGCCGCATCGTCCGAAAGCGGCAAGTTGACCGTGTACTCCGATGGCGCGTTCGCCGCTATGTCTTTGACCGAGTTGAAGGTGTAGCTCCCGAGCCCGCCCGGCAGATAGTCGCGCCGTATGGCGAAGCGATCCAGGCCGGCCCCCACCGTGAGGTGGTTGTTCCCGAGGGACAAAGTGAGAGCATTCGAAATCTGCAGTACGTCCTGAGCCAGGTCGCTGTCCTGTCCGAAGAAGTTCGAGCCCGCCCGCACGCGGCGCCGGTATCCGCTCCCGTCGGGGCCTCCCTCCAGCGTCACCTCGATGCGGGGGAATGCCGCGTTGGGCCGTTCCCGGTCGCGAAGTATCTGCGCGTTGATCGTCAGATCGTTTGACAGAGACGGTCCGAGGGTCGCCAACCACTGGCCCACGACCGAGTGGTTGCGAGAGTTCCGGCGAGTTCCGTTCGACGACAGCTCGTAGGCGTCGCCCGGCAGCCTGTTCGGGGCCGGATCGTCACCGGCAAGAGCCATGTTGTACCGCAGCATCAACGAGTTGTCATCGTCGATGCGGGCATCGATGCGCGCGAACAGATTCGCGAGGTTGTTATTGAGAGTGTAGAGCCCCGCCTCGCCGGCTTCCGCTCCGTAGCCTGCCAGCAGGCCGGACAACCGGGCGACCGAGTCGGCGTCCAGCTGCGTCCTGAGGGGTTCGTCGACGCCGACCGTGAAACCATCCGGGGTCCGCGCCCGCCGCTCCACCTCGCCCGCGACGAAGAAGTGCACCCGGTCGCGCGCGATGGGGCCGCTAACGTCGAATCCCGCGTACAAGTTGTCGAGATCGCCCGGTTCGCGGGCGACTCCGCCGATCAGCGCGTCGCCGGCGAGAGCCTCGTTGCGGAAGAAGGTGAACGCGGAAGCCTGGAAGTCGTTGGTACCGGTACGGGTGACTGCGTTCAGAACGCCTCCGGTGAAGCCCGACTGCCGAACATCGTACGGCGCTATGAGGATCTGGAGCTGTTCGATCGCCGACAGGGGAATCAGTCGTCCCCGCGACTGTCCGCCGGCGACGCCCGTGGGCGAGAGGCCGAAGACATCCTGATTCAGGGCTCCGTCGATCTGGATGCTGTTGAATCGGATATTCGAACCGGCCACCGAAGCCCCATCTTCATCCACCGCCACCAGAGGCGCGAGCTTGGCGAAGTCCGTGAAGTCTCTCGTGATCGTGGGCAGGCGCTCCAACGCCTCCCGGTCGACCAGCTTCGCCGTGCCCATCCGGGCTTCATCGAATTCGGGGTCCATGTCTACGCGCACAGCCAGCTCCGGCAGAGGGAGGGCGGCGCTGGAGAGTTCGATCTCGAGGCGTAGGCGCTGTCCGATGCTGAGGAACAGCCCTTCGCGGGAAACGGTCCGGAGGCCGATCCGCGCCACCGTGAGCGTGTAAGGGCCGCCGGGCCGAAGGTTGGCGAAGTTGAAGCGCCCTTCTTCGTCGCTAGCGGTGGCGTACGCCGCGCCGGTGTTCGCGTGGCGGAGGTCTATCTGCGCGCCTGCCACGGGCTGTCCGTCCTGGTCCGCTACGCGTCCCGACGCGGCTGCCGTCGTGATGCCCTGCGTGGCGGAGAGGGGGTGCGCGCCGGTCGTCAGCCCGAAGGCCGCGCCTGCCAGCACGAGAGCGACGGCGACTAGTCCGGAAGCGATCCCCTCCAGCCCGGATGAAGCCCGTGCCGGCGCGAGGCGGGCGTACGCCGGCGCGCGATCCGGCGGCCGACCGGCGAGCGGCACCGGCGGCGGCTCCCGCCGGCGGGGCGGGGCGGAGGACATGCTCCGGTCTCGCCGGTGGCCTCCGGGCGGCCGACGACCTGCTGGAGCGTGCTGTGCGTGCAACTGCTTCAGGTTCGCATCTCTCGGCAAAAGTGTATCCGTTCCGGTTCTCGACCGTCCCGGGTCAAACCGGCGGCATCGGTCAGTCCAGCCGAGCGCCGGGACATGGCCCGGGGCACGCGGCTTGGCATTGCTCCGGCCGCGCAGGATCGGGCCGCCGCTATCCGAACCCTCCCGGCAGGTCCGATGCTATCCGCCCGGCACGGTCTACTGATATTCTCGAAGCTGTGACTTCTACAGGTACGGCGACCACTACGCTAATGTTCAGGGGAGTCCTGAGCACGAGCGGCCTCGAGCGAGACCGCGCGATCGACATAGCCGCCGACGGGACGATTGCCGCCATCCGTGCCGGGCGGGGGCCGTACGACGGCTTCCTCGCGATCCCGGGGATGCCGAACGCCCACTCCCACAGCTTTCAACATGCGCTGGGCGGCTTCGGGGAGGCCATAGGCGGAGAGGACTCGTTCTGGGGCTGGCGCGAAGCGATGTACCGGCTGGCGGGATCTGTCGCTCCGGACCGGCTGTTCGCGGTCGCCCGCCGCTGCTACGCGAAGATGCTCTGCGCGGGATTCACTCATGTGGCCGAGTTTCATTACCTGCACCATCTGCATGGAGACGGCCGGAGCGGCTCCACCGGCGCCGGGTTAGCGAGCGAAAGCGCCGATGCGATAGTTGCAGCGGCGGGCGACATCGGCCTCCCGCTCTCGCTGCTTCCCGTGTACTACCGGACATCGGGCTTCGGCGGCGCGGACGCGCTACCGGCGCAGCGCCGCTTCGTCCACGATTCGGTGGACAGCTTCCTCGAAACCCTTCAGGCGCTCGGCGACAAAGTGGCCGGCGCGGCGGCGCACTCGCTCCGGGCCGCGCCACCCTCCGAGATAGCGGAAGTCGTGGCGGGCGTGGATGAAGCGCTGGGTCCGGACGCGCCCCTCCACATCCACATCAGCGAGCAGGAGCGGGAGGTCGAGAGGTGCCGGGCCGTGTTGGGACGAACGCCGATCGATCTGCTGGCGGATACGGTCGAGCTGGGTCCCCGCTGGAGCTTGGTGCACGCCACGCACGCGACTAGCGCGGAGCGCGTCCGGCTGCGCCGCAGCGGGGCGAAGGTCGTGTTGACGCCGCTTACGGAGGCGTATCTGGGGGACGGCGTCTTCCCGGTGCGCGAGCATATGCGCGAGGGTGGCGCGGCCGCGATCGGATCGGATGCCAACGTCCGCATTTCGCCGATAGAGGAAGTCCGCCAGCTGGAGTACGGACAGCGGCTGCGCGATCGCCGCCGCGCCCGCTTGGCCGCGGACATCGGCACGGCGCCGGATGCGTGGGCTTGGCTGGCGGCTGGGGGCGGCGGCGCGACAGGCGGCTGGCCCGGCAACCCGGTTCCGACCGGACGGATCGAACCGGGTTGCCGGGCCGACCTGGTCGTGCTCGACGCGAACGGCCCACACCTGCTCGGCCATTCGCTGGAGAGCGCGATGGACGCGTGGCTGGTCGGCGGCGACGACCGCGATATCGAGGCCGTCTATGTCGGAGGGCAGCGAATGGCCGAGCGCGGCGTTCTCGCCGGGCGGCCCGGAAAAGCCGCCACCTCCGAGATCGACGCGAGTTACATGGAGGCTATGCGCGCGATCTGGTCATCCTGAGATTGCCCGTGTCGGCCTAGCTCCCCGCTGCCGTGCGGGCTCTCGCCGTCAGGCCGCCTTCTCTTCCAACTCCATCGACCACCTGCCCAATGCCGCGAGACCGTTCATGCGCGCGCGGTGCGCAAATGCAGCCTGACCGGTGGACCTGTTGGCTTGCGCTCCGCGCCAAGCCTGCAGCGGGGCGGCCTGCAACGCCCGTCCGTAGGAGAAGCTCAGATTCCACGGGGTATCGTAGCCGGCGTTCATCGCGTTCAGATGCGCCGTCGCCTCGATATCCGACTGGCCGCCGGAGAGGAAGACGACGCTCGGCACGGCCGAAGGAACGGCACGCTTGAGACAGCCAACCGTCTTCTCCGCCACCTCTTCGACCCCGGCTCGGTCGGCGCACAGCTTGCCCGAAAGGACCATATTGGGCTTCAGCACCGAACCTTCGAGGAATACCCGCTGCAGGAAGAGCTCCGCGTAGACCTGCTCGAGCGTGGCTTCCGTGACTTCGAAACAGCGATCGATGTCGTGGTCGCCGTCCATCAGCACCTCCGGTTCGACGATCGGAACCAGCCCCTGCTCCTGGCTGAGCGCGGCCATGCGTCCGAGCGCATGGGCGTTCGCCGCTATGCAGTACCGGCTCGGGATCGAACGGTCGCCCCCGCGCCCGATGTCGATGACCGCCCGCCACTTGGTGAAGCGCGCCCCCAGCGAGTAATACTCCGAAAGGCGTCCTCGCAGGCCGTCCAACCCCTCCGTCACCGTCTCGCCGGGCGCCCCGGCCAGCTCCTTCGCGCCCGAGTCGATCTTGATGCCCGGTATGGCCCCCGCACCGGAAAGGATGTCTACCAGCGGAGCGCCGTCCACGGCCGACTGCCTGAGAGTTTCGTCGAACAGGATGACGCCCGAGATGTGATTGCGGAGGGCATCTGTCGCGCGGAACAACATCTCCCGGTAGTCGCGCCGGTTGGCTTCCGTCGACTCGACGCCTATGCCATCGAAGCGCTTCTCGATCGTGCCCGAACTCTCGTCGGCAGCCAGGATCCCCTTGCCGTTGGCCCCTAAGGCCTCCGCAACTTCAGCGAGCCGGTCGTTCATATCGCCCCTTCCTCCATAGCTCCTTGCAGAGCCTGCTCTCTCGTTACTCGTGTCAGCTCGGCGTGGTGGGTTCCGCAGCCAAGACCCAAACCAGCGCTGTGACCTGAGATGTCTGCTGGTCGAATTCTCTCTTGTCGACGAGCGGCCCGGGTTCGATGGTCTCCAGATGCCTGGCCCACAGGTCGTAACAGCCGGCCTCGACCGTAAACTCCTTGGTGGACCCTGGCTGTATCGTTCCCTCCTCGGGATCAAGCGGGAGAAGGTCATCGCCCCAAGCCTGCGTGCCGCACGTACGCGCGTAGAAGAAGAGCACCGGCCCGTTAAGGGCGTTGACCACCCGGATAGTGGATGGATTCTCGAACGGGTCTACCGGGGCAACCGGAGTATTGTCCCCGCAACCCGCGACCACCACCACGATCGTCATGGCGGCCAGGACTCTGGACACTTTGTACCTTAGCGACATAAGCGGACTCCTCTCGAGCTATGTTCGCACGGGGGTGTCTTGTCCGGCGCGAGCGGCCACCACAATACTGGCGAAGTTTCCGCAACCCCCGTGCCAACTTATCCACACCGGAGCGCCGGATCCGGATTGCAATGGTGCATCACCAACTACCAATGGTGCATCATCAAGCTACAATAACCAAGTAGTAAGGATACTCACTAGTGGCAGGTTGGTTCCAGATGGCGAACAGGTCCGGACGGCTAGGCGTAAGGACACGAGAAATGGCGATGCCGAGAAACGGTAGAAGGTGAGCGACAAGCCATCCGTCTGGTTCCACACCTTCGGGTGCAAGGCGAACCAGTACGATACGGAGCGCATCCGCCAGGAGCTTGAAGCGAAGGGAGCCAGGACGGCGCCCGAAGCGTGTTCGGCGGATGTCGCGGTCATCAACAGCTGCACCGTGACCAACCAGGCCGATGCCAACGCCAGGCGGCTGGTGCGCCGTCTCCGGCGCCGCCATCCGAGTTTGCGGATCGTCGTTGCAGGCTGTTCGGCGGCATTCCGCGAGGCCGAGTATCGCACGCTGGAGGGTGTCGACGGGGTCGTGCCCGGACACGATGCCACAGCCGTGGCGCAACAACTCTCGGGCCTTGCCGGCGACGGCAGCGCGGGAACCGGCTTGGCCAGCGGCGGCATCGTTGGAGCCGGCTTGGCGAACGCGCCGTTGCAGCGCAACGCCCGAGGGACCCGCGCGTGGCTCAAGATACAAGACGGTTGCGACAGGAAGTGCTCGTTCTGCGCGACCCGGATCGCTCGCGGAGCTTCGGTGTCGCGCCCGCCCGGCGAGGTGGTTGCCGAAGCCGCCGTCCTGGCGCGCGCGCACCCGGAACTCGTGCTGACCGGCATTCATATCGGCCACTACGGCCATGATCTCGGCGCCGGGGTCACGCTGGCCTCGCTGTGCGAGATGTTGCTCGAAGAGGTCCCCGCCCGCATCCGTCTCTCTTCCATCGAAGCGACCGAGATCGACGACCTGCTCGTCGATCTGTTGGCCGACTCGGAAGGACGCTTGGCGCCGCACCTGCATGTGCCGATGCAGAGCGGATCGAATCGCATTCTTCGGCTCATGCGGCGGTGGCATACGCGAGAGGCGTACCGCAGCCGGGTTCTCGCCATCGCGGAACGCCTCGGCGACTTCGGCCTTGGCGCCGACATCATCGTCGGCTTCCCTGGCGAGGGGAGCGAAGAGTTCGAGGAGACGAGGGCGCTCGTCGAGGAGCTTCCGTACACGTATCTGCATGTGTTCCCCTATTCGGTGCGAAGCGGAACGGCGGCTGCAGACCTGCCCGGCATGGTCACGGGAGACATTGCCGCGGCGCGGTCCCGAACGCTCCGAGAAATGGCTATCCAAAAGGGGGAGGACTACCAGGGGAAGCGGGTGGGGCAGGTTGCGGACATAGTCGCCGAGGGGAGGGATGAGCGGATTGTCGGCGTCACCGGAGACTACCTGCGCGTAGAGGTTGCCGGAGGGTGCGCTCCCGGAGACCGCTTCACGGCGACTCTCGGGGGACGGGCGGGGCGCTTGGTGGCGACGGCGCCCGCGGCCACCGCAATCTGAACGAGGGCGGCATGCGGATGCCGTCCGAGACTGCGCGCGCGCCGGATCCGCCGGTTCTACCTGAGCATGCTCCGGGCGACGAACAATACATTGGCCGGACGCTCCGCCAACCTGCGCATGTACCACGGGAACCACTCCGCTCCGTAGCTGATCAGCACGCGAAGAGGAATCCCGTCGCGGACCAGTCTCTCCTGCTCGCGGCGCCCGATCCCGTATAGCATCTCGACTTCGTAGCGCCGGCGATCCAGCCCCGACTTCTTCGCGTACTCCGATAGCGGTTTGATCATTGCCGGGTCGTGCGTGCCCAGTCCCAGGAAGCCGTCTCCTCCATCGGCTAGGTGATCCATGAGCCGCCGCGACAGAGCCACGTAGCTCGCGTCGACGTCGCTCTTGGCGGGGAATGCAAGCCTGGGCGACTCGGAATACGCCCCCTTCACAAGCCGGATTCGGGGACCCAGCTCGATCAGCGCTTCAATGTCATCCGCCGTGCGCCGCAGATAGGATTGCAGGCAGATGCCGACATTCTCGCGTTGCCGCCTGACCGCGCGGAAGATAGAAAGCGTGACATCCGTGTACGGCGTTCCCTCCATGTCGATCCAGAGGGTGCTCCGGCCTTCGGCGCTCGCGGCGAGTTGCCGGACATTGTCGAGCGCGAGCGACTCGTCGATATCCAGGCCCAGCTGGGTCAGTTTGGTAGAGACTTCGATGTCCAGCCCGATTTCGGACGCCCTGTCCATGGCCTGCACGTACTCGGCGACGATCTCGCGCGTCTCCTCGGCCGTCCTGGCATTCTCCCCGAGCAAGGTGACCAGCGCCGGGATCCCGGCGCTCCGCAGCCGGGCCGCCTCTCTCAACGCCTCTTCAAGAGTCTCGCCGGGCATGAATCTGCGCACGGCACGGCGAACGAAGTCGCGCTCCGGGAGACGCTGAGAGAGCCACGGATTCGTGGACGCCCAGAGAAGCGTACGCCGCATCATCTCCACCATGGTCGCCTCACGGCGGGTCTTGTCGCCCGTGGCAGCCGGTCGCTTGCGACAGACGGGCGCCTTTGGCGGACGGGCGGCAGCTTGCCCCGTCCGGCGATGCCCGGTAGTGCCGTTTCACGCCGGCTTGGTTATGTTCGCAGTCCAGCCTCTCCCGCCTCCGAAACGGAGAAGCCGATCCACATTCCGGTAACAGCGTGGGCCGGCACTGGGCACACGAGAGCGAACTCTCCGGCAGACGAAGCGGTAAAGGCGATCGTTTCGCTGCCGTCGGCTGGCGGTGTGGACTCTGTCATCGAGGTGGCGTTGGTTGTGATGGCTCCGTCGAATACGGGCACCGGATCGGTGAAGATCGCGGGATAGCTGGCTGCGCGCTCCAGCACTCCGACGCTGTGGTAGTTGATCGGGTCGCGGTTCTCGAAGTTGAGGGTCACGGCGTATCCTGCTGGTACGACGACCGTGGCTTCTCCGTTTGAGTACCCGTTGAAGTTCCAGCGGTTATTGGCGGCAGTTTCTCCCGCTACCAAGTCGATCGTCACCGTCTGCGCCGCTTGATCGACGGTGATCCACTCCACCTGGACAAGGTTGGACGATGGTTCGTCGGGCGTTGCGGCGGGCGGCGTTGCGGCGGCGGGGGCTGGCGTGTCGGCATTGGCGTCCGCGCCATTGTCGCCACCGCCACAACCTGAGATGATGGTGCCGGCCGCTACCGCGGCCGTCGTTGCGATGGCGCGGAGCGAGCGGCGGCGCGATAACCGGTTGAGATGACGGCTCGGCGCCGTTGGCGTAGCGGCCGCAGTGGCCGTTCTGGCAAGAAGCGTTTGAATCATGGTCGGAATTCTCTCAATCGTACGGTGAACGGACAAGCCTGCCCGAAGCGGGCCAGCCAGACGAGTAGCCGCCCAATACGGACTCAACTAGCATCTGGGGACGGATATTAGTATACAAAACATTCGGCATGCGCGTTTTCCGTGTTGGCGAATGCGCCTCGCCGGTCAAGTTCCGGTGTTCCCTCGATGAGATGCCGGTGCTCCCTCGATGAGATTGCTGCGCACATTGAGGGCATGCGCTACGATTCCTGGGCGGACTCCTTGGGCCGCACTATCCCCGGTTGCCGGCTTGAAGACATGCGCGCGCGCTATGAAGCCAAAGCTTCGCATCACCTACAAGATTGTTGCCACCCTCTGAACTTACTTTGACGAACCAGACATTTTGACCGGCCAGACGCGTGGCCACGGTAGCGGCGAGCGTGGCCGGACCAGCGGTCGCGGCCCCGGCGGCAAGCAAAGTCGTTCCGGCGGCAATCGCTCGGCCGGCAGGCAGGGCCAGGGCGGCGGCAGCGGCTCCGGCGGCAACCGCTCCGGCGGGGGCAAGGGATCGGGTAGCGCCAACTCCCGTCGCGGCCCGCCTCGCGGCGGAAAGGGTCGGCCTCGCGCCAGAAAGAACCCGGGCGCCGGGCGGGCGCCGGGGCGCGGCAAGAACCGCAATCGCCGTCGCCCGCGCAATCGGCGCCAAGCCGGGGGTCAACCGCCGCCGTCGATGTCGCCGGCCCCGGGTGCGCCGCCGGCGCAAGATATGCCCGATGCGCCGAAGGATGCGTACCTCGGTCTTCTCGAACGGCTAGCCACGGGGACAGGCTTTGTGCGCCGCCGGTACGCCAGCTACACCCCGAGCGATGACGACATCTACGTCAGCCCGAAGATCGTGGGGCGGTACGATCTGCGGACCGGGGACGAGATATGCGGCCAGCCGGGCCGCCCGCCGCGCCCCGGCAAGAGCCCGCCTCTGAAACACCTCCACTCCGTGAACGGCCAACCGCCGGGAGAGTTGGGACATAGACGACAATTCAGCCGGCTGAGCGCTCAACACCCGGACCGCCGTCTACGGCTGGAATGCGATCTGGAACGCAACAACGAGCCCGACTACACCAACCGGATCATCGACCTCGTATGCCCGCTGGGGACGGGCCAGCGCGCCCTGATAGTCGCGCCCGCCAAAGCCGGCAAGACGATGGTGTTGCAATCCATCGCCAAGGGCATCGCCTGCAATCACGCCGACTGCAAGATCTTCATCCTCCTCGTGGACGAACGCCCGGAAGAGGTGACGGAGATGGAGTCCATCGGCATAGGCGAAGTCGCCGCGTCAAGCTTCGACTATCCCGCGCTGCGCCACACGCAGGTCGCCGAGATCACCCTCGAGCGGGCCCGGCGGCTGGCCGAGATGGGAGAGGACGTGGTTCTGATTCTGGATTCGATAACCCGTTTGGCTCGCGCGTACAACATCATCGAGGAGGGGAGCGGACGAACTCTGACCGGAGGAATCGACGCCAACTCGCTCGAGAAGCCGAAGCGCTTTTTCGGGAGCGCCCGCTCCGTTCCGGCCAGCAAGGGAGGCGGCTCGCTGACGATCATCGCGACTGCGCTGGTGGATACCGGGTCGCGAATGGACCAAGTGATCTTCGAGGAATTCAAAGGGACGGGCAACAGCGAGCTTGTGCTTGACCGCGAACTTTCGGATCGCCGCATCTTCCCCGCGATCGACCTCAACTCGAGCGCGACGCGGCGCGAAGAGCGGTTGCTCGAGGAAAACGAGCTGGCCGTCTCCCGCGCGATGCGGCGAGAGTTGAGTAGCTACCCGTCGGTCGACGCCATGCAGGAAGTCCTGAGTCTGATGCGTCAGACGAAGTCGAACGAAGACCTAGTGACGAGGTTGCGAAGCCGAATCTGAGCCAGGATCGGAATCCGGGGCTTCGCCGCCAGAGGACGACTGCTCGTCCACGACGCGGCCCGCGCCCGGACCAAGGGTGGCAAGGCTCGCCCGGTCGGCGGCCCTCTTCTTCTCTCTCTCCCCGAAGTGCAGCACTTCGTAGGCCGTGGCCAGCAGAAGGCCGATTTCTCGGCGGTCGAGCTTCGCTCTCTGAAAAATCTTTCGGAAGCTGCGCATCTTCGGAACCGGATCGATCCCGTGGAACAGTCCGATCTCTTCCATGGCCCGCTGCCACTTGTCGAAGAATGCCTCGAGCTCCCGGTGTTGGGCGGGAGGAGACTGTCGACGTTTCTTGTAGGCGATGTCGCGCGAGCTCTGCCGGGCGGGTCCCAGCGCCACCTTCCGAAGTTCGTACATGATGATGACGGCCGCGTGGGCCAGGTTCATCGAGCTGTGGTCGGGGTTGGCGGGGATGCATACGAGACCGTGGCACAGGTCGAGGGCGTCGTTCGACAGGCCCCGGTCCTCTCTGCCGAAGACGACGGCCAGCGGTTCCTCGCGAGGAACGAGCTCCTCCGCCGCCTCCGCCGGACTCCACCAGTCGTGGCGCGCCGAACGGCGTCGGGCCGTCGCCCCCAGGACGTAGCTGGCGTCGGCCAGGGCGGCCGGCAGGTCGTCGAACAGCTCCACGCGGTCGACGATGTCCTGGGTGTCGTGAGCGATCCCGCCGATACGCCATGGGTCGAACTCCGCCGGCTCGACTAGCCGGAGGCGCGACATGCCCAGATTCTTCATCGCCCGGATGGCGAGCGCGATGTTGACGAGGTCCTGCGGCTCGTGGAGGACGATGAACGTGCGGTCGAGCCGCCCGCCCGTGCCGCCGTTCACCCGGAGTCTCCACTCACGCAGTGTCTCCGCTCGCGCGGCGGCGTCGGCCAGGCCGTTGTGGTTCGTGAAGCTCCGGGCGGACTCCCCGGCGCCTCAGCTGGCCCCGGATCCCCCGGCGGCTGCGTCCGGCCCCGATGCCTCTCTCGGCAGCCCCTCCGGCTTCGACCCCTTCCATTTGCGGCCCTTGCGAGGGCGAAGCGCCGGGTAGCCCGTCTCGCCACACTCGGGGCAGCTCTCCGCATACGCGCTCATGGCGCTCTCGCAGACGGCGCAGCACACATCCGCTTCGCCCGGGCCGTACGACAGAGCCGCTCCGCACTTCTGGCACGTCTGATCGGCGCTTCCGATTGCCTCGCCGCACTCCGGGCAACCCGCTCTCTTCTCTTTCACGGCAACCTTCCTCATGAACTCCCGCCGGGGCCGGCCAGCTTGCCGGACCGTCCGGCTTACGCGACTCTCGAGCTGGCAGCTCGCGCTACTCCGCCCGCGGCCGGCATGGGTTGCTCTCCCCGCCATGCGTCGCTCTCTCGGCCAAACTACCCCAATCCAGGCTACTCCAACCAAAACTGCACGCGCGTTCCCGCCGCAGGCGCGTTCCCGCCGCAGGCGCGTTCCCCACGCCAAGCGTACACGAGCGCCGCCGGTCGGCGGCCAGAGACCGGCGCAAGCTACGCGCCCAGCAATAGCGTAGCTTACACTGCTCTTGGGCTTGCAACTCCGGCAAGAACTCCTCCGCCTCGGTCAGTCTAACGTGCATCATGTCCCGAGCTGAGCCGAACCAGAGAGACCAAGCGGGGCCGGACTACCCAATACACGAGTATACGCCGGAGGGACGATTGCAGCGCAATAATACAGGCGAGCACGAGATCCCGGACACTATCGGACCGGAAGAGACCGGCCAGACGCAGCTGGGCCCGCTGGTGTGGGTGATGGGCGCTCTGATGATCGTGACCGGCGTCACGACCGGCATTCTGATGCTCCGGGACTTCCAGCCAGACAGCTACATCTTTCTGGCCTTCTATTCGATCCCGGCCAACACGGCGATCTCGATTTTCCCCCACGAGCCCGTCCTCATCTACTTCGGAAAAGTCGCCGACCTCCACTTGGCGGCGCTGTGGGCGACCTTGGGCACGGTTGCCGCCGGGATAATGGACCACGCCGTCTTCGTCCCCGTCCTGAATCTCCAGAACATCCAGGCTTACAAGAAGAAGAAGTTCTACCGCAAAGCCATCGCGCTCTTCATGAGGTGGCCCTTCGCCACCATCATCGTCACCGGCTTTACGCCGATTCCCTTCTTCCCATTCAAGTTTCTCGTCTTCTCGATCCGCTATCCGATGTGGAAGTGGCTGACCGCCCTGGTGGTCGCGCGGTATCCCCGCTATTACCTTCTCGCCCTTCTCGGCAAGACTTTCGGCATCCCGAATTGGGTCCTGATAGCTAGCGTCGTGGTGATCTTCGGACTTTATCTGGTCAAGGCGGCCCCCGGCGCCTGGAGGCGGTTCAAATCCCGGAGGGCTGGCAAGTCGACTGTCCAGCGGGGAAGTTGACCCGAGGCGCAAGGCTTGGAGTTGATTCTGGAGCGTGCGGCTCGCAGGTGATTCTGGGGGCGCGAGGCTGGGAGTTGATCCGGGTGCTCAAGGCTGGGAGTTGACCCGAGGCGCAAGGCTTGGAGTTGATTCTGGAGCGTGCGGCTCGCAGGTGATTCTGGGGGCGCGAAGCTGGAAGTTGATCCGGAACGCAGGGGCTGGAAGTTGATCCGGGCGCTCGAGGCTGGCAGGTGATTCAGGCGCTCAAGGCTTGGAGTTGGTCTGGAGCGCGAGGCCGGTAGCGGCCACCCGAGAGGCAGAGGGCTGCCCCCGATAGAGACGGGGCCGCGTAGTACTGTCGAAGCTGCGGGATAAGCGGGGCCCCCACCGGGTCCGAGCGACAAGCGTCAAGAGAGAGGGCGACGGATGCCGAACATTTCTGGGGGGATGGCCGTACGCATGCTGGCGCGCGGAATCCGGAACCGATTCCAGGACAAGCCGCTCTCGGTGTCATTCGAGATCACCCACGCCTGTACCGCAAACTGCTGGCACTGCAACTGGGGCGGACCGATCAAGGAAGAGCGCCTGGGCGCGGAGGACTACGCCGCGATCTGCCGGGAGCTTCGGCCCGTGGTCTCGCACGCGTCGGGAGGCGAGCCGCTGGCGCGCGGGGACGTCTACGACATCGTCGATGCGATGACGAACAAAGGCGGCCTGCCGTGGATGGTCGTCGTTACTAACGCGTCGAATCTGACGCCCGAGCGCTTCTTCAGACTCAAGGACAGCGGAATGCACCAGCTGTCCACGTCGCTCGACTTCCCGGACGAACGACACGACGAGTTTCGCCGCATCCCCGGCCTCTTCGACCGGATGGCCAGGGTGGTGCCGGAGATCGCGCGGACCAGCGACGACAAAGACGACATCCTTCTCAACGTCTGCATCACCGCGTGGAACTACAAGGATATCGGCGACATGGTGCGGGTCGCGAAGGATTGGGGCGTCCCGATCAACTTCTCCGTCTACACCCACCTCCGAGTGCAGGACAGGAGCGGTCTCATCGAAGGGGACGGCCTCGACGGGCTGGCCGACAGCATCCAGGAGGTAATAGACCTGCGTAGCGCCGGATATCCGGTGTACACCACGCCGCGCGTTCTGTGGAAGTTCCATCGCTTTCTGACGGAGGAGGGGATTCCCGGCTGCCAGGCGGGGCGCCGCTTTCTCGTGATCAATCCCGACGGGCGGCTTACGCCGTGCGCCATGGTGATGGCCTACTTCGACCGCCAGGAGGACATGCTGGAGCGCTTTACGAAACAGAACACATGTCAGCAGTGTTACATTTCGACGCGCGCGAACACGGAGAAGTCTTTCCGGGAATTCGTCGAGGACAATGTGGATTCTCTTTCCAGGCTCTTCATGCCGTGGCGCAACTGAATGACGCGAGGGGCTGGAGCCGTCCGATGTGTAGAGGTTGGCAGTGCGGGCGGGGGGTCTCCGGAGTGGCGCGGTTAGCGGCGGCAGGGTAAAGTCGGTTCGGCGGCTTGGCGCGGGCCGCGTGGAGGAGGGGCGGTAGCTCAGTTGGCTAGAGCGCTGCGTTCACATCGCAGAAGTCGGGGGTTCGAGTCCCTCCCGCCCCATGAGATCATCACCCGAAGTGCAGCGGCGTAGCCAGCAAATGCGGCGGATAGCCAGCCAGCGGATAGCCAGCCGTGGAAGGCAGCAGCATCCACGCGCTGGAGAGTTCGCGATACAGCACGATCGAGGCCCACTTGGCGTGCGGGCGTAGCTCAGTTGGTAGAGCGTCAGCTTCCCAAGCTGAAGGTCGCCGGTTCGAGACCGGTCGCCCGCTTGTTTTCGTAGCCGATGATGTCCGGCTCGCATCTCCATAAAAGGGTGACAGGACGGTTGCCAAGTGGGGTGGCAGAGCGGTTGCATGGAGGGGTGGCAGAGCGGTTGAATGCACCGGTCTTGAAAACCGGCGGGCGACAAGCCCACGTGGGTTCGAATCCCACCCCCTCCGCTTTTCGGGCTGGTCGAGCGTGCGGGGCTGCGTCGTTTCCCGGCCCGGCTGTTGGAAGGAGCGCTAATGCGAACTGTGTTCGTCATCGTTGCTGTCTTGGCCGTCGCGCTACCTAGCCGATCAGCGGCGCAAGCCGACTCGCTCAACCGGTTCCGACTATACAACGCGTGCGCACAGATAGACCTTGTAGTCGCGGACGTTCCTGAAGAGGGAGACGCGATAGGGCTGACCAGGGAGCGTGTACAAGTGTTGGCGGAAAGCCGCCTCCGAGCTGCTCGGCTGTACGATGCTGACGCGACTCCCTATCTGTATGTGAATGTCGGGGTGCTTGTATCGGACTACCGCGAACAAGGCGCGTACAGCATAACTCTTCAGTTCAATAAGGCCCTATACGATTCTGCATCTGAACGAAGTGGCAGGGCCGTTACTTGGCAGAGGGGCCGTTATGGAATGCACGGCGGAGATGCGGGCTTCATAATGCAGAACCTATCAGAACGCTTAGACCACTTTGTGCTGGAGTACTTGCGCATCAACGAAGACGCCTGCGGATAGGAGTCTGGATCATCGGCGAAGCGCTGCGTACCGTGACCGCTTCCTGCGGGCTGTGCGCTCTAGCTTGCTTCCTTGTGTCGTGCGCTCCGCCCAGCACCGAGTCCCCGGCGGTCGACGCCGAGTCCCCAACTGCTGGTGGGAGTCGGTCCCCGGTTGCCGCCGCCGCAGAGTCCCCGACAGCCGGCGAGACGGAGGAATCCGCGGTCGCGCATGTGGCGGCGGAGGGATCGGCCCTCGAACGTTTCCAGCTCTTCAACGAATGCGAACGGATCGGGTCCCTCGCCTATATCGATGCCGGTGGCGCTCTCGAGGACCTGACCGATCACGCTGGGCCGCTGGAGGGCCTGACCGGACAAAGCGTGCGGCAGTTGGTGGATGACAGGCTGCGGGCGGCCCAGCTGCTTGGCACATCCGATCTGTCCACCATCCACGCCCCGGCCGAGACAGCGCCCGATGCAACGCCGGATGCTGCGCCGACTGGCGAATCCCCCGAAGCGCACCTGATGGTGAACATTCATGTGACAGGACCGTCGTTCAGGGTCGGAGTCGGCTTTCACAAGTGGGTACTCGACCAGCGGAGCGGCCAGACAGGATTCGGGCTTACCTGGGAGGCCGTGCACATGGGGGTGCACGGTGGAGAGTCCGCACCGGTGCTCGCGGCCGTGGCGGAGAAGACGGATGTTTTCGTCGAGGACTACCGGCGCGTGAACGAGCCCGCTTGCAACGCTGGGTCCTGAACAGTCTCTCCGGGCCACTCTGATCGGCTGCTGCCGGGTGAGTCCGCGCTGCATCTGCAAACCATTTTCCAAGAGGCCGGCAATGCTTTTCTTCAAGACATCGCACGACAGGGAATGTCCGACCAGCAAGAGCAGCACGACCAGCAAGAGCAGCACGACCAGCAGGAGCAGCAAGGCCAGCAAGAGATGCTCGCGCGTGCAAGGCTGGAGCTGGCCGCCGCTTCCGACTTCCGTCGCGTCTCCGGCATGCGCCCTCGTCATTGCGGCAGCTCTCGCTTCCGTGCCCGGCTCGCTGTCCGGCCAACAGGCGCTGGACCGGGTGGAGTCCGAGGTAGCCTCGATGGCGAAACTCGCGCAGGTGATGGTGGACAAGATCTTCTCGTTCTCCGAACTGGGGCAGCAGGAGTTCGAGACATCCGCTTACGTCACGGGCATCCTCGAAGAGAACGGGTGGCAAGTGGAGCGGGGTTCGGCGGGCATTCCGACAGCGTGGTTCGCCCGGTGGGGGTCGGGATCGCCGGTGATTTCGTTCGGCAGCGACATCGACGGCATTCCGAAGGCGAACCAGAAGCCGGGGGTGGCGTGGCACGAGCCTCTCGTACCCGGAGCTCCGGGCCACGGAGAGGGCCACAACTCCGGCCAGGCGGTGAACGTCACGGCGGCGCTCGCCCTTCAGAAGGTCATGCGGGAGGAGGGGATCGAAGGGACTCTGGTTCTATGGCCGGGCGTCGCCGAAGAGCAGCTCGGGAGCAAGGCGTGGTTCGTACGCGACGGCTACTTCGAAGACATCGACCTGGTGATCTTCACGCATGTGGGGAACAACCTCGGCGTGAGCTGGGGACAGGCGAACGGGACAGGTCTCGTCTCCGTCGAGTTCGCCTTCTCGGGGGAGGCTGCGCATAGCGCCGGTTCGCCGTGGCGGGGGCGCAGTTCGCTCGATGCGGTCGAGCTGATGAACATCGGGTGGAACTTCCGCCGGGAACACCTCCACCCCAACCAGCGGTCCCACTACATCATCCCGGACGGAGGGGACCAGCCCAACGTCGTGCCGCAGATCGCGACTGTCTGGTACTACATTCGCGAGATGGACTTCGACGGCATCCTGCGGAACTACGATGTCGCGAAGAAGATCGCCGAGGGCGCGGCGCTGATGACGGACACCGAGATGACCTACAGGGTGCGGGGCGCGGCGGCTCCGCGGCACTTCAACAAGGTCATCGCGGAGACCATGTGGGAGCAGATCGAGCATGTCGGCCTTCCCGAGTGGGATGACGACGACCAGGCGCTGGCGCGTGCCGTCCAGGCCGAGGTCGGGAACGAATCGACCCCTGGGCTGAACACCGAACTGGATGGCATCGGGACGCCGCCGGAGGGCGAGAACGACCGGCGGAGCGGCGGATCGGACGACATCGGGGACATCGGTTGGACCGTGCCGACGGTGACCCTGCGCTTCCCGTCGAACATTCCGGGGTTGCAGGGTCATCACTGGTCGAACGCGATCGCGATGGCGACCCCTATCGCGCATAAAGGGGCGGTAGCCGGGGCCAAGGTGCTGGCGCGGACGGCGCTCAAGCTCTTCCTTGATCCCGATCTCGTCGAGGACGCGTGGACGTACTTTCGGGAGGTGCAGGGCAAGGACCAGCAGTACCAGCCGTTTATCACGGCGGACGACCCTCCTCCGATAGACCTGAATGTCGACATCATGGCGCGCTTCAGGCCGCTGATCGAGCCGTTCTACTTCGACGAGACGAAGTACGAGACGTATCTGGAGCAGCTAGGGATTGCCTACCCGACGCTCCGGTCGCCCTGAGCTTTTCTGGTGCCGCGGCACCGGCTGGCGATTGATGGCGGGCCGCCCGTGCGCAGCGAGCCCTGGCCCTCCTGGCCGCGCTGGGGCGAAGCCGAGAAGCGTGCGCTGGAAGGTGTGCTGCGGTCCGGGCGGTGGGGCGCCGGGGGGAAGCTGGTTCCGGAAGCCGAAGCGCGCTTCGCGGCGTTGCACGGGGCGCGATACGGCGTGGCATGCTGCAACGGAACGATGGCTCTGCAGGCGGCGCTCGTGGCCGCCGGGGTTGGCTCGGGCGACGAAGTAGTCACGACTCCATACACCTTCGCGGCGACGGCGCTAGCCCCGATGTCGATCGGCGCCGTTCCTGTCTTTGCCGATGTGGAGCGGGGCACCCACAATCTGGATCCGGCGGCGGTCGAGGAGGCGGTCACGGAGCGCACGGCCGCCATCTTGCCGGTCCACATCGGGGGACGCCCGGCTGACATGGACCGCCTCGGCGAGGTCGCCCGCCGGTACGGCATTCCGCTGGTCGAGGACGCGGCGCAGGCTTGGCTCGCCAGCTGGCGGGGCCGGGGCGTCGGCGCTTTCGGCGCTGCGGGCGCGTTCAGCTTCCAATCGAGCAAGAACCTGACCGCTGGCGAGGGCGGCATGGTTCTGACCGCGGACGAAGAGGCGTACCGGCGGGCGAAGGCCTATTCGGACTGCGGCCGCGAGCCGGGAGGGGTGCGGCACGAACACCCTCTAACGGGCCTGAACCTTCAGATGGCCGAGAGCCAGGCGGCGCTGTTGCTGTGCGGTCTGGACAGGCTGCCCGAAGAGCAGGCCGTTCGGCGAGAGGCGATGGAGGCGCTCGCGGCCGGACTCGCCGAGGTCGACGGCGTGCTGCTCCCGGATGCCGACGACCGGATCACCGGACACGGCTGTCACATCTTCATGATCCGGCTGCGGGGACGGCTTCTGGAGGCGGGGCGGGCGCGGGTTATCGAGGCGCTGCGGGCGGAGGGCATCCCGGCGCACCCCGGCTACACCAAGCCGCTATACCGGCAGGGCTTTGTCTCGGGGGCCGCCCGCCGGGCCGGGTCGGCAGGTGGGGGCCGGTTCGCGCAGCGGCCGCACGATCGCCTGCCTGTCTGCGAAGAGATCTGCCGCACGACTGTCTGGATCAAGCACGAGGTGTTGCTGGCCGGTGCTGATCAGATGCGGGACGTCACGGAGTCGTTTGCGAAAGTCGCGGAAGGGTTGCGCGAACCGGCCCGCCGCCGCGGCTAACCGGTTCGGCAGCTTGACCGTCCGGTCAAGGTCGAGGTCCGTTCGTGCTTGGACCCGGCCACGGTTAGCCGGGCTCGGCAGCTTGATCGTCTAGCCACGGCCGGGGCAGGCCAGCGTTGTCGACGGTCGGCGCTCGGCGCCGGTCAGCTCTCGACTATCTCTATCGTGTCCGGCTTGTTAGGTACCGCGCACAGAAACTCGAACGGACCGTCGCCGACCGCCTCGTAGGAATGCGGGGTGCCCGCCGGAATGTAGACGACATCGCCCCCCTTCACCTCGTGCACGGCATCGCCAATCGACACCCGCGCCCGCCCGCGCAGGACGTACTGCTCGTGTTCGACCGTGTTCGTGTGCAGCGGCATGCCTCCCCCCGGCTGCATCACGAAACGCCGCAACGCGAAGTTCTGGCCCTCCTCTGGCCCGATCAGGACTTGCCTCGCCGTACCGGATCCGGCGGCCACCGGCTCGAGCTCCAACTCCGAGATGTTTTTGACGCTCATTTGATATCCCCTGCTAGACTTGGGTCACTCGGCATGACGAACGACGAAGACACGCAAAGCCACGATAGGAAGGCGCGGTATCGGAGCGCAATCGAGACCGGAAGTCCTCGGCAGACTGTTCAAGACGATAATGAATCCTCATGTTCTTGGTTGGAACCAGTACGCTGCCGTGCGACAGAACCCCGCCGTACGACAGAACCCCGCGGGCAATCGACCGGAGCGTCGGCGGACTGGAGGTCGGCCTTGGCCGTGATGCCAGCCGATCACGGCCTTAACTCGACCAGGGCAAGAGCAGTGACCGCACCATCTGAGTCGAAGAACCTCGAACTGGCTGTCACCAACCTCGGCCCAATCGCCGAGGCGAAGATCAAGCTACGCCCGATGACCGTGTTCGTTGGCCCCAGCAACACGGGCAAGTCTTACCTGGCGATCCTCATGTACGCGCTGCACAGATTTTTCTCCGGCAAGATTTCTGCGCGGAGATACCATCCCTACCAGCACAGTCGCTCAATCTTTGGTCCGGAGCACGATCCAAGGGATGACGATATGGATATCTCCACCGAAGATGTTGAGGCGGTGATCGGCTGGGCGGAGAGGGTTAGGGGCAGTGCGCAGACAATGAACGAGAGAGAGAGAAACCCTGCCGCGCTACCAGAATCCGTTGCAAAGCTCGTCCGGCGTCGGCTCGAAGATGTTCGCAGGCTGGATAACCAGCTTGATTTTGAAATTCGCCGGTGCTTCGGAGTCAAAGAGACCAATACCTTGATCCGTAACGGGGTCAAGGATGGCATCCAGATTGTGGCGGAGCGTCGCGGAGGATCAGATGTCGGCATCGTCGAGTACCGGTACGCGACAAAAGGCGACAGTGCCAGTCTAGGAGCTTCGGTACCGAGCTCGGTTCCTATGTATCCGGGGTCGCCTGAAACAGCCGAGGTCGTTCGATACTTCGCGGAGTTTCGGAAGCATATCGAGTATCTGGTCGCGACCAACGATGATATCCCCTCTATCCGGCAAGGGCCGGTATTGGCCAGGGAGGTATTGGGGATGCTTACTGATATGTGCGGCGCAGAGTTGCTCAATCCTCTGGTGAGCGTGCCGCACTACCTGCCGGCGAGCCGCACCGGCATCATGCACGCTCACAGAGTAATCGTACGTTCCTTGGTCCGTAGTGCCGCGCGTACAGGATTTAGCCCGGAACCCCAGTTGCCGACGGTCTCGGGAGTGCTTGCCGACTTCATGGACATCCTGATTGGACTGGGAGATCGCACGTCTGAATCATCGGGCGACATCGAAGACGTTGCCAAGGCGCTGGAAATCCATGTGTTGCGCGGCACTATCCATGCTAGGAATTCCGTAACGGGATATCCCGAATTCTCGTATCGTCCCGATGAATGGAAAGATGAACGGACAAGCGATCTGCCGCTCATGCATACGTCGTCGATGGTGTCGGAACTTGCGCCGGTTGTGCTCTATCTTCGGCATGCTGTTCGTGTTGGCGATGTGCTGTTCATCGAAGAACCGGAATCTCACCTTCATCCCGGGATGCAGGTGGAGTTCGTCAAACTCCTGGCGAGGGCAGTGCACGTGGGTGTCCGCATCGTAATCACGACACACAGCGAGTGGGTTGTGGATGAGCTGGCCAACCTTGTACGCCTATCGGACCTGCCAGAGGATCGGCGAACAGGTATTGATGATGCATATATTGCACTCGACCCCGAAGAGCTAGGGCTGTGGTTGTTCAAACCCGATGAGAGTGCCGGAGGGACCCGCGTAGCGGAGCTCGTGTTCGACGAGGATTGTGGCGATTTCCGCTCTGGAAAGGACTGTGGCGATTTCACCTCTGGATTCAATGATGTTGCAATCGATACATACAATAAATATGCGCGAATATCGAATCGCATAGAAGGATTGAGATCTGGACAGTCTGGTTAGCAGGGTTCAATCCAAAATCCCAAAGGCGTGTGTAGCCAAGAAGTGCGAGGGGTCGGGTTGCAAAGTTAGATTTGAGGGCCTGCGGGGACAGCGCATTCTTATTGATATGGACTGTAATGAGTTGGCTGAGTTAGGCGTAGGACCACAAGATGAGAAATGCGACTTCTTGTGCGTTATCGATAAGAAGAATATGGTCATCCCGCTGGAACTGAAAAGCAGGCTTGATGCCAGCAAAGTGCGGACGCAGCTGCAGGCGGGTGCGCAATTTGCGGGTAAGATACTCTCCCCTGTGGACAAGTCGGTACGTCTGCGGCCTGTCGCGGTCGCGAAATCCTTTCCAAAACCCCAACGGGACAAATTGGTTAAATTGCGGGTAAGCTTCGGAGGTAGGGACGAAGCCATTAGAATGTTAAAGAGCGGAAAGTCCTTCGCGGAAATACTCAAGGAGTAGTTCGACTTGGGAATCCCAGCAAAGTGATGGCCCCTCTTGTCGGACTGTGACCCAACGGTACTGGCCCACTCAGCGTATGGAAAACGAGCTGTGGCGGGCGGCGAAGTCGCGGTCGGGCAGGTTGACTTGTCGCTCCCGGTGGTGTCACTTGTCCACGCTCAAAGCCTCCGTCTGCGACTAGGAAGCGCAGTCGCGTAACGCAGTTTCTCTCTCCGGGATGGAGGCCCTCGCGGGCGTAGCTCAGTTGGCAGAGCGTCAGCCTTCCAAGCTGAAGGTCGCCGGTTCGACCCCGGTCGCCCGCTTCTGAAGAAGTAAGGCCTGAGGTCAGGCCAGACGTAATGTCTTTGGGATCAGTAGCTTGCAGGCTTCGCCCCCTCGCTCGTCAGCCGGGGGCATCCGTAACCAGGAGGAGTGGAACAGTGACCTTGTCGAGAGCAGGTATACGGGCGGCGCTCATGGTGTTTGTCGTCTTGTTTGGGGCGGCGACGCACACCGCTGGACAGCTATACCTAGGCGTCGATTTGGGCGCTGCCCGTGCAGGCGGCGTGACCGGCGACCTCTTCGGCGTGAACTACCCTACCCGGTGCGACCGCCTCCTGTACGCGAATGCCGCCGACGCCCCGACCGACGCCGCATGCACTGGCGGCACGGCCGGACGCTTCGTAACCAATCAATTCGGCGCGGCTACGGGCTTCGGAGGCGCGGTAAGCCTGGGGTACTCCATGGGGATGCTACGCGTCGAATTGGAGTACCTGCGCCGCAGGCAGCCGGGCCAGATGGTGCGAATGGGCGGAAGCGATGACGCAGCTCTTCAATCAAAGGAGAGCGAGTGGTCTACTGTCGATCCGCCCTCCGCAAGTCTTCTGAACTTCGAGTCGAGCCAACTCGGGTTGAACATCCTGGCTTCCACGAGCGGATCGGCGGTGAGGTTCTTTGCAGGTGGCGGCGTTGGTTTCACAAGAACGGATGCCACCTACATGGGCCGCTGGGTGCGCAAGACCGATTTAGGCGATCTGGAGTGGCAGAACTCTGCCGAGGGCACGATGAGTTTGCTGAACGCTTCCGTGTCGGGCATGGCGCTGGGTTACCAAGCTGTCGGCGGCATCGAATTCGCGCTCTCGGGCAATACTGCGCTGGTGACGAAGTTCCGTTGGTCCAGGTCGGGCATGGTTCAGGCGGAGAACGCTCGCTGGGTCGCTATCCGGAGCCACGCGCCTGTGCAGTCGGACGGGACTACGCCCTTTACGACAACGGTCACCCTGGACAGCATTTCCTACCTTGGTCTCACGGTCGGCTTGCGGTACAGCTTCGGGGGGTCGGGGTCTGGAGGAGCCAACCTGCTGGGCGCGGCGCGGTAAAGCGGACCGAAAGACTGCAAGAGCGTACTACGCAACGAACACCGACGCAGGAAGAACGAACGCAAACGCAGGAAGCGATAGAGAGATTGTCGGCGTCAGCGAGAGCCTAGGATCGCAGGAAGTCTAAGAGTCACAAGCAGCCTGGGAGGCACGGGCAGCCTGCGAGGTCGCAGAAACCCCGAGGGTCAGCGGGAGCCTGATGTCGCGGACAGCCTGAGTTCAGCGGGAACCCGACGCCTCGCGGGCTTGAAGGTCGCCCGCCGCTGCAATCAGCCGGTCGCGATCCAGCACTTGGCCGCCCAGGACAACGGCATGAACCAGGCGAGCGTTCGCGATGTCGTCTAGCGGGCTGGCGTCGAAGAGAACGATGTCGGCCAGATTGCCATGCACCAGCGTGCCCCGGTCGGGCAGCCGCAGCGCCTCCGCGCCGACTCTGGTCGCGGCAAGAAGCGCCTCGGCCGGCGTCATCCCGGCCTCGACATGCGTCTCCAACTCGCGCTGGAAGGCCAGTCCGGGCGGCGCATTCGCCACCAAGCCGTGCGATCCCATGGTGACCGAACCGCCAGCTTTGGCGTAGCGAACGGTGAACGCGGCCATGGTGCGCATCCCCGCCCACCGCACTTCGACTCCAGGCTCTTCCGAATCCATCGGCGGCTCGAATACGGCCAGCGTGCCATCGAGATTGACCTGCCGCTCCAACATGAGGCGGATGAGCTCTTCTCCCCTCGGTCCGTGGGGGTCCAGGCCGGCCCACAGTTCGTAGCCCCCCTCCGACCGGTGCGCGCTCTCTAGCAGCACGGCCTGCCGATACGCCTCCGCCTCCTTCGGCGAGACCAGCGCCTGCCCTACCGATCTCGTGTGCTCGATGCCGTCGAGTCCTAGCCGGATCGCGTCACCCGGAGAGACGATCTCCAGGTGCCCGTGAACCGGCACATTTCTCCTGTCCGCCTCTTCTATCACAGCGCCGGCCAGCGATGCCGGCAGCCGGAAGTACACCTTCAACGATGTCGCGCCCTGGTCCATGAGTTCGTTGGCGACCGCGCGCGCATCCATCTCGTCGAGCAACACCCTGGATAGCGTGGGGTAGGCGGGGCGAGTCCCGTCCAGAATGGGGCCGGAGTACAACAGACGCGGCGTGGGAAGCCCCAAGTCGCGCACCTCGGACAGCCAGCGCTCGTTGTCCTCTATCCAAATGCCCATCTCGCGGAGCGTCGTGACTCCGTTGGCCAGGAAGAGAAGGGGCAGCCCGGGGGAAGAGTCCGCACCCGATCCATCGATCGACGCGTGCGCGCCGGGCGAGTAGTGGAAGTGCAAGTCGACGAATCCTGGCGCAAGAAACTTGCCCGTGGCGTCTAGTCGCTCCGCGCTTGACGGGACTTCTACCTCGCCTGCCCGCCCGATCTTCTCGATGCGATCGTCTCGCACCAGCACGGTCGCGTTCTCGTGAATGGCCCCGGTGCCGTCGAAGACTGTTCCGCCCTCGATCGCCAACCACCGTTCCTGGGCGGCGGAGGGGGCGAGTTCGGCAAGCGGTCCGAAGCCGGCAAGCGGTCTGAAGCCGAGTCCGCAGGGCGCGAAGGCAATGGCGGCTCCAGATACGAGCACGGCGCAGAGAGGAGCGAATCCGCCTATGAACGGACGGAAGGCGGACGAGATTCTCGGGATTCGGACGGCGCTCGACATTTGCATTGGCAGGCTCTCCAAGGTCTATGGACAGAGGTTACGGGGACCGGGACGCAGGGTGCGCGCGAAGTCAACTGCACATCATCATGACTTCAAAACTGCACACCATAGTACGGTTGCGACGGTCCGGTGTCGCGCACAAGGAGTCGGGCTTGGCCACACACGCCTCATCGAGCGTGGCGGCGTGTGCGTGCTCGCGAGGCGCCGATGCCGGATTCACGTTAGATCATCGATGTCGGCCGACCCGACTTCAGATTCTCATGACATCCTCGATATCGCGGGGAATCCGCGAGGCTGCCGGTCTGGACAAGAACGAGATAGAAAGAAAGAGGACGAGCGAGACCAGCAGGGCGGCGGCGCCGTGATCGATCCCGTAAGGCAGGCGAACGCCCCCTAGCCGGAGCCCGAAGTTGACGATGATGCTGCTTGCGATGGCGACGTTCGCGGCGGCGGCGTTCGCCCGGGCCCAGTTGAGTCCGATCCCGATTACCGGAACAAGACCTGCGGCGAAGGTGCCCCAGCCGAATGCGCCGAGCAGGGCCACGAGATCGCCGGAGTAGAGTGCCACGAGCGCGGCCGCGATGGCCAGCAAGGCCGTGACGATGCGGGCCCAGGCGAGTTCGTTGCGGAGCGAGCGGCCCCGGATCGCGTTCGGGAGATCGTGCATCACGGCGGCAGCGCCGATGTTCAAGAACGCGTCAGCCGTCGACATGATGGCGGCGAGAAGCGCGGCGAAGACGACGCCCGCCAGGATGGGGTGGGCCACCGCCTGCAGAAAGTCGGCTGAGGCGGCGTCCGGGGCCGCGAGCGGCGGGTGCGCTCCGGAGATCACCAGGGCGCGCATGGCGAAGCCGATGCCGATCCAGAGAAGCGCCGTCGTCGTGTACGCGAGAACGCTGAGCGGTATCACGTACCGCAGTTCGCCCAATCGCTTGAGCATCATGAACTTGGTGACGATGTGGGGCTGTCCGGCCACGCCCAGGCCGAACACGAAGAACCACGACAGCGCGCCGATCATGCCGAGAGTTCCCCACGGTCCGCCCGCCGCCCGGTCGTCCCGCGCCACGATTCGGCTGATCTCCGCCATGCCGCCGTCCACTGTCCCGATAACGGTGAGAAAGACAAGGACCGCCGCGACGATCATGATCGCCCCCTGAACGACATCCGTGTAGACGGAAGCGACGATCCCGCCGGTCACCGAGTAGAAGATCAGCACCGTGCAGGAAATGGCGACGCAGAGCCCCAGGCTTGGCGCCTGGAAGACTCCCGCAGCGGCCAGGACGCTCTGAAGCACGAACGACATCGCCAGTATCTGGGTGGCCAGATAGCCCAGCACGCCCAGCAGGATCACTACCGCGACCCATGCCTGCACCGAACGCGAGTCGTAGCGGGCGGCCGCCACGGCGGGAAGCGATACGCAGCCTCGAAGCTCCGCCACCATCCGCAGACGTTTCGCCACAAGGGCGAGGACGATGATGTTGGAAGAGACTATCGTGGAGAGTATCCAGATCGAGCTGGTACCCATCGAATACACGAGCCCGGGGCCGCCGACGAAACCGAATCCGCTCATGGTGGTGGAGAAGATCGCGAACGCCGTGACCACTACGCCCAAGCGTCGCCCGGCGACGAAGAAGTCCTTCGTCGATTTCGTCCGTCCGAGCGACCAGAGTCCGACGCCGACACAGAGCAGCATGTAGCCGACTATGGCCAGAAGAGCGATCTGCGCCCGATTCGCTTCCACCGGCCCGTCCTTTCCCGGCGGCTAGGCGTCCGGCCGGGACGCCGCCCCGGACTCCGCTAGTATCTCGCGGAAACGGGCCTCCGCCTCGGGGCCGGCGTATGCGTTCTCGAACGACAGGGTCAAGGCCAGCAGGGGAATCCAGGGCGCGAAACCGATGCCGTAGACCAGCCAGGCAGTGGGGGTCGCGAAGCCGAGGAAGGTGCCTGTCGTGCCGCTGGCGTAGCCGCCGAACGACTGCATTAGAAAGATGAAGATGAGGATGTACGCGGCCGTCCAGCCGGTGATCACGCGGTGGATCCAGTGGCCGGGCCTCATCCCTATCCTCATCATGAGCCACATCATGCCGATGGTCGCGATCCCCGCGGCGTAGCCCGCCCAGAGGGGAGCGCCCAGGGTTCCGCCATCGATGCCTTGCAGCATCGGCCCGTACTCGGGGTGCGGAGCCGGGCCCCCTCGCCCGGCGCCCGCTATGACTGCGGCAACGAGCATCGCGAGAAGGATCGCGCCGAGCGCGAGTAGTAGCGCCATGCCCCGGCAGGCCGGGGCGGCAGGTTTCGCCGGTCCGGCTCGTTCGGAGTCTTGTCGGCCAACAGCGGTATGTGTGATGAGCTATTCTCTCCGCGTATGGGGCCGCATCTGGCGCTGTGCCTAGCGCCGCGTCTGGCGTTGTGCTTGGCGCCGCGTCTGGCGTTGTGCCCAGTTGCCGCACTCTTCGCTGATGCCGCGCCCTGAAGTTCTTCTTCCGCCGCCCATCCGGGAAGCGATGGTCCCGGACGGCGCAACCGAGGTCTGTCGCCGGTTGGCCATAATCGACGGGGCGCTCGCCCGTGCGGCCAAGAATCCCTATCGTCGGCGGGCCCGGTAGCGTCACGCCCGCGCGGCGGACAGATCCATGTGCTGGCGGAGTTCGGACAAGGGGTCGCCCGCCGGGGCCCGCGCCATTTCCGACCGGGGCCGGTAGCGCATCCCGCCGGGGCCAATACCGTTGCCGACCGGTGCCAGCAGGAGTTTACCGGTCACGTAACTATGAGGGTAGCGGAGCAGTGCTATATTGTGCCCTGCAACCGTCGTTGCGACCATTGCGACCGACTATGACCGACCAAGCGCTATGACTGGCCAAGCGCGATAACGACCGACCAACTACGGATCACCGAGCGAGCACGGATAGCAATGTGACTGAACCATCACGGATAGCCATCACCGGAGCGGCGGGAAACATCGGATACGCCCTTGCCTTCAGGATCGCCGCGGGCGACATGCTTGGGCCGGATCAACCGGTGGTGCTTCAACTGATCGAGATACCGCCCGCGCTGGGTGCGCTGGCGGGCGTCGAGATGGAGCTGAACGACTGCGCCTTCCCGCTCCTGGCCGGGGTTGTAAGCACATCGAATGCCAACGAGGGGTTCGACGAAGCCGACTATGCGCTGCTGGTCGGGGCGAAGCCGCGCGGCGCCGGGATGGAACGAGGCGATCTGCTGGCCGACAACGGAAAGATATTTGGTCCGCAGGGCATGGCTCTTTCCGAGAGCGCCTCGCCCGACGTTCGCGTCCTCGTGGTGGGGAATCCGGCGAACACCAACTGCCTGATCGCGTCGGCCAACGCTCCCGGACTGGACCGCCGCCAGTTCACCGCGATGACGCGGCTCGACCACAACAGGGCGCTAAGCCAGCTTGCCGGGAAGACGGGCGCGCACTCGCGGGACATCCGGCGCATGACGATCTGGGGGAATCACTCGGCGACGCAGTATCCGGACATTTCTCACTGCACCGTCTCCGGCGAACCGGCAGCCGGATTGGTGGAGGAAAGCTGGTATCGAGAATCCTTCATCCCCAGGGTGCAGAAGCGGGGCGCCGAGATTATCGGCGCGCGGGGAGCGTCGTCGGCCGCTTCTGCGGCATCGGCGGCGATCGACCACATGCGAAGCTGGGTGAACGGGACGCCATCCGCCGACTGGACGAGCATGGCGGTCCACGCCGAGGGTCGTTACGGCGTGGCGGAGGGAGTTGTCTACTCGCACCCGGTGAAGTGCGCGGGAGGGGACTACTCGGTGGTCGAGGGGTTGGAGTTGACCGACTTCAGCCGCAGCCGCATGGCCGTGACGGACATGGAGCTGCGGGAGGAGCGCGCGGCGGTCGAGGAGTTGCTCGGCTAGCCAAGCCCTTGCGGCCCCCGTCTTGGCGGCCCGCCTACCGGTTGCGCCGCCGTCCGCGTTTGTGGTCCCGCAATATCCTTGCGGCTGCGGCTGCCCCGGGGCGCCCGTCTAGGCCGCCGCCGGGGTGCGTGCCGGCGCTGCACAGATAGAGGTTCTCGACCGGCGTCCGATATCTGGCCCAGCCTGCAAGCGGTCGTCCGAAGAAGACTTGGTCGAGCGTCATTTCGCCGTGGTAGATGTTGCCCTCCGGGAGGGCGAAGCGTCTGGCCAGGCCGGCGGGGCCAAGCACGTGACGGTGCACGATCAGGTTTGGCAACTCGGGCGCGTAGGTAGCGAGCGCCGATACGACCGCATCTCCCAGCGCTTCCTCGCGCGCTTCGTTCCACTGTCCGTCGGCCAGCGAGAAAGGGGCGTACTGGACTAGCGCGGAGAGCACATGGCGGCCTTCGGGCGCCAAGCCGGGGTCGAGCGCGGTCGTCAGCACGGCGTCAATCACCGGCGATTCGGAGGGCCGGCCGTACTTGGCGTCATCGTACGCGCGCTCGACGTACTCGATGCTGGGCGCAATCGTTAGCGCCGCGCCTGCCAGCACGGCCTCTTCGGCGGCACCGGAGCCGCAGGGGCTTGCCGCATCCGCGCCGCTGCCGTCGACTCCGCGCAGGCGCGGCGCCCTCGCCAGAGCGAGATGCACCTTCGCGCAGACTCCCCGGTACCTGATGTTGGTCAGGGCGCGCGAGAATTCCGGGGCCAGCTCGCCGGAGTCCACCATGCCGAGGAGGGTCTGGCCGGGGTCGGCGCCCGAGATGACGTACCTTGCCGCTATTCGCTTGCCGGAGGCGAGTTCGATCCCCGTGGCGCGCCCGTCGTCGTCCACCGTGACCGACTTCACGGAGCGGCCCAGCCGTATCTCCGCCCCGGCCGCCTCGGCGATCCGCTGCAAGGTTTCGCCCAGCGCTCCCATCCCGCCCCGTAGCTGGCGCCGCCGGCCGACTACGCCGTCTGCGCCGACCATCTGGTGCAGGAACATGTACGCTGTCCCGGGTGCCATCGGCCCCTGGCAGATGCCGCGGATCGCGGTCGCGGCGAGGGTCCCTTTGACGGCGTCGCTCCCGAACCACTCGCCGAGCAATTCGTCGACCGACATGGGGATCAGCCGCAGCAGTTCGACGGCATCCCGCCTGCCCGTCCGCCCCAGCCGGACGGCGAGCCGAAGCAACTCTCCCACCTCGCCGCGACCGGGGACGGCCAGCTTGGGCGGCAGGGTCGCGTAGAGCGCCGAGAGGGTGCGGGCCGCCCTGGACATCGCGGCCAGGAACTCCGGCCAGCGCGCGGCGTCGCGCTCGGAGAAGCGCCGTATGCAGCCGGCGGTGCGAGCCGCGTCGTGTCCGAGGATGAGCGCGCCGCCGCCCTCCTGGGGCGACACGATGCACGGGTCGGGAGAGAGGAACTCGGCCCCGGCATCCGCCAGACGGAGGTCGCGCGCTACCCGGCTGTCGATCGCGACCAGGCTGTGCGCCCCGGTGTCGACTTGGTAGCCGGGCCACAGCTCCTCCGTAGCGGCGCACCCCCCAGGAGCGCGGCGGCGCTCCACGATGACGACCCTCAACCCGGCCCGGGCCAGATACGCCCCCGCGACGAGTCCGTTGTGTCCGGCTCCGATGACGACCGCGTCCGCCGTCACTTATACAGGTCCTTCAGGATCTCCCGGGCCGCCAGCCGCCCCGGCGCGCCGCAGACGCCGCCGCCGGGGTGAGTCCCCGACCCGCACTGGTAGAATCCGCGAATGGGCGTGCGGTAGTCGGACCATGCCGGCGCCGGACGGAAGAAGAAGAGCTGCTGCAACGAGAGCTCCCCGTGGAAGATGTTGCCTTCGGTGAGCCCCATCTCTTCCTGCATGTCCAGTGGCGTAAGCACCTGCCGGTGAAGGATCGCGTCCCGGAGATTCGGCACGTACTCCGATAGCGTGTCCACGACCGCATCGCCGAAGGCGTCGCGCTTCGCGTCGTCCCAGCCTCCCTCGATGTCGAACGGGGCGTACTGGACGAAGATCGACATCACGTGGCGGCCCGGAGGCGCCATCCCGGGGTCGATGGCCGACGGGATGAGGATGTCCATATAGGGCTTTCTGGAGAATCCGCCGTACTTCGCGTCGTCGTACGCGCGCTCCAGGTAGTTCACGCTCGGGCTGATCGAGAAGGCTCCGCGGTGGTGCGCTCCGCGGCCAGGCAAACATGAGAATTCGGGCAGCTCGCCGAGAGCCAGATTCACCTTGCCCGACGATCCGCGGATGCGGAAGCGCCGGATCGAAGCAGTCAAGTCCTCCGGCAGCTCGCCGGGGTCGAGCAGCTGCAGGAAGGTGCGTTTCGGATCGACTCCCGAGACGATGGTTGGCGCCGTCAGCGTGTCTCCGCCCTCCAGGACGACGCCCTGAACTCTCCCGTTCTTCGCGAGAACGCTCTCCACGCCGGCGTTGGTGCGGATTTCGGCCCCGCGCGACCGCGCGGAGGACGCTATCGCCTCGCTGACCATGCCATTCCCCCCTTTGGCGAAGCCCCACGCGCGGAACACCCCGTCGATCTCGCCGATGTAGTGGTGGAGAAGGACGTAGGCCGTGCCCGGCGAGCGGGGTCCCAGGAAGGTGCCGATGATGCCGCTGGCCGACATGGTGGCCTTGAGCGGATCGCACTCGAACCATTCGTCGAGGAAGTCGGCTGCGCTCATCGTCATCAGCTTGAATAGCGCGTGCACCTCCTGTCGACTCAGGCTCCGCCCGTGTTTGCCGAGCGACAGCAGGGTCCTCAGATCGCGCAGGCCGGGCGAGGCCACGTTGGGCGGGACGACGCCGAGCAGGGGTTTCACGGCCCGCGCCAGCTGGAACATCAATGTGCCGAAGTCCTCGTACGCATCGGCGTCCCGGGCCGAGTGCCGGTAGAGTTCGCGGCGCGTCTGGTCGTGATCGGCCCAGCGGCCCAGATAGTCGCCGCCGGGAAGGGGCGTGATCGTGCTTTCGAGCGGCAGGATCGTCAGTCCGTGCTTCACCAACTCCAGATCGCGGATGATGGACGGACGGAGCAGGCTCACGACGTAAGACGCCACCGAGTACTTGTATCCTGGGAATATCTCTTCGGTGACCGCGGCTCCGCCGACGAGGTGTCGGCGCTCCAGGACGACGACGCGGAGTCCGGCCCGGGCCAAGTACGCCGCATTGATCAGCCCGTTGTGCCCTCCGCCCACGACGATGGCGTCGTACTGGTTCGCTTTGCTCACCGCCGCTTCTTCTCCGTGGGCGCGCCAGCGGCCGAGCGCTTCCGGCTGGGATCGAAGAAGGGCGTCTTCGCCACGGTGGCGCGCGCGCGCTGCCGCCGGTGCTCGACCGTGACTTCGATCTCCAGTTCGGCGCCCGGCTCCGCAAAATCCGCTTGCAGGTGGGCCAGTCCCAGATACCTCTTGAGCGTGGGCGACCATCCGCGGCTGGTGGCGTAGCCCACTTGGCGGCTGCCGCTGTAGATGGGGACACTCTCCCGGAGAACCGCTGCAGGAAGTTGAGGAGGAAGGTGTACTACTGAGTAAAGTTGCTCAAGAGAGTCCCAGCTCACGGTTATCCCCCGAAAGCGCCACTCCGACGGACTCGATGCTTCGGCGCGGAGGGCCGCCCGCCCGGTGTAGTTGGAACCGTTCAGCGCTACCGCCCAACCGAGACCCAGCTCGTATGGCGATGACTTCTGCGCCTCGATGACCGCTCGGTGCGCCGGAATGTAGTCTACGTCCACGAGCAGCAGACCGGCCTCCACCCGCGCCATGTCGAGGGCGATCAGCCCCGCTGGCGCGAGGCCGAATGGCGTCCCCGCGTCTACGAGCGCGTCCCAGAGAGCGATGGCATCCCCGGCATCCACCCAGATCTCGTATCCCAGATCGCCGGTGTATCCCGTGCGCGAGATGGTGACTGGCACGCCGCCCGCCTTCGCCGTCATCACTCCGAAGTAGCGGAGCCCATCGACATCCCCATCGGCAATCTGCTGGAGGATGGTCCGCGATAGCGGTCCCTGGAGCGCCAGCGCGCCCAGCGCTTCGCTCTCCTCTTCCAGCTCTACATCCAGGCCCCCGGCGCTGTCGTGCAGCCACTTGAGAGTGGGCGCCGCCGAAGTCAGCCGGAAATCCGACTCGCCGAGCCGTTGGAGCGTGCCATCGTCGCGCACCTTGCCGGCGGAGTCGCACCACGGCGCGTAGTAGACCTGGCCTACCTCCTGCCTCTCCACATTCCGCGTCACGACGCGGTTCATCAGCGCCGCCGCATCGGTGCCGGATATGCGGTACTTGTAGAGCGGGGAGACGTCGATTAGCGCCGCTGCCGACCGGATTGCGTGGTATTCCCGCTCGTGGGAAGGCTCGTACGAGGCGGCGGCGAGGTAGCCGGCCCACCGCCGCCACTGCTCGGTCTGGCAGATCGGGGCGGTGCGCTCGTGGAATGGCGTCCCCCGCAGGACTTTTACAGGCGGCACCCTCTTAGCCGGCCCCTATCAGTCGGTGCCCTCTCAACGGGGCGCCCTCTCAACGGGCACGCTCTCGGCCGGCACGCCCTCAGCCGGCCAGGAGGCCATAGTCCGGCGTCGGGCAGGCTCCCCTCGGGCAGAACTGTCCGAAGACTCTCAGCGGGAGGGAAGCCGGAGCGCGACCAGCTCCCCGGGCACGCCCCGCCCGGCCACGGCCACGACGATGTACTGCCTGCCCCCGTGCATGTAGGTCATCGGCACCCCGGTCTGGTGCGACGGCAGCTCGATCGCCGCCAGTATCTCGCCCGTCGCCTTGTCGTGCGCCCGAAGCAGGCCCGTCCGGCTGGCCGACATCGTCCCGCCGCCGGTACCGGCAAAGAGCAGAGTTCGGGTGGCGAGCAAGCCGGCCCGGGTCTGCCGCCCCGTGCGCGGAACCGAGACTCCCTCGAGCGCGGGATGTTCCGCGATGAAGGAAGGCGTGTCGTCATTCGCGATCGTCCACGCCTTTTGCCCGGTCTTCATGTCGAGCGCCGTGATCCTCCCCCACGGCGGCTTGACCAAAGGCAATCCCCGGGGTCCGCCTACGCCCCGCGCCTGGCCTTGGATATACCGCATGTTGGAAGACTCCGGATCATGGACGAGGCCTATCACGGAAGGCCGGGTGGAGGAACCGATGAACAGCCGCTGCGTCTCGGGGTCGTACGCCGCTCCCGGCCAGTTGGCGCCGCCAAGGCTGCCGGGCATCACGAGCGTACCCTGGTTGCCGCCCTCCTCGATCAGAGTGGGAGGCGTGTACATCGGACCCAGAGTCAGCTTCTGCGCGATCTCGAGCGCCTCGGCCTTCAGTTCCGGCGTCAGATCCAACAGGTCGTCTTCCGTCACCCCCTGAACATCGAAGGGCACCGGCAGAACCGGGAACGGCTGCGTCGGCGCGTACCACTCGCCGGGCACGTCGCCCGCCGGCACGGGACGATCCTCGATCGGCCAGACAGGCTCCCCCGTGATCCGGTCGAACGTGAACGTGAACGTCTGCTTGGTGACCTGCGCCACCGCGCGGATGTCTCGTCCGTCCACCGTGATGTCCATGAGGACTGGCGCGGCGGGCGGATCGAAGTCCCAGATCCCGTGGCGCACGGTCTGGTAGTGCCACACTATGCTTCCATCCCTCGCGTCCAGGCACACCAGACTCTGAGAGTACAGGTTGTCTCCCGGACGGTGCCCGCCGTAGTAGTCGCCCGTCCCCGCTTCTACGGGCAGATATACGTATCCCAGTTCGGGATCGGCCGTGAACGGCGCCCAGACGGCGGCGTTGCCCGTGAACGACCAGGAGTCGTCCTCCCACGTCTCGTGTCCATAATCGTCCGGCTGCGGGATAGTGTGGAAGATCCACCGGAGTTCGCCGGTCCGCACATCGAATCCTCGCACATGGCCGGGAGGCATCTCCTTCGTGGGTGGACGCGCGCCGACGGGCAGCGCCGCCCCGACGACGGCGACATCTCCCACGATGACGGGAGGAGAGCTCGACCCGATCCGCGCTTCCACCAAGTCGATCTCGCGCCCGAGCCCCAGCTTGAGGTCGACTATCCCGTTCTCGCCGAAAGCGGGGTCGGGGACCCCAGTGTCGGCATCGAGGGAGACCATGTGGTAGCCTGGCGTGATCAGCAGGACTCTCTTCTCGCCGTCGCCGTCGCTCCAGTAGCCGACCCCCCGGCCAGAGTTGCCCCGCGGAGAGTTGCCACCGCGCTCTCCCTCGTCGAGCCGGTACATCCAGAGCGTCTCGCCCGTCTCCGGGTCGATCGCGACCGCTGCCCGCCGAAAGCCGGCCGTCGCGTAGATCATGCCGTTCGCGTAGAGCGGCGTCACGCGGTAGTAGCTCTCGGGGGTCGGGCCGAAGTTGCGGGACTGCCACCGCCACGCGATTTGCAGGTCCGCCACGTTGGAGGCGTCGATCTGGTCCAGAGGCGCGTACCGGGTGGAGCCGGCGTCACCGGCCCAGTGCAGCCACTCGCCATTCGCGGCGCCTCGTTGAGCTACGGCCTCGAGCCGGTCGGCCGGCACGAAGATCCCCGCTCCCAGAATGGTGGCCGCGCCCCCGAACCACGCGGCCACGACATGGCCTCTCACGGCTAGCGAGGCCGCCCATGCGCTGAAGAGTTTCGCGGTTAGCGAGCCGACCAGGCGCTGAAGTCTCATGGCTAGCGAGCCAACCAGGCGCTGAAGAGTTCGTTCATCTCGTCTCGGTGCTGTCCCCACCATTGCCAGTCGTCGCGCAGCGCCCCCTTCGAGTTGTCGGGGTAGGTAGGCAGGTGCGGAGCCATTTCCACACCGGTTCCGACGTGACGGCCAACGAACTGTCTCGCCGATATGCGCATCGGCCCGTAAGAGATGTAACGCGATATCCCGGCCAGGTTCTCCGGGACCGTGGCAAAGGTCAGAAACTCGAGGGCCGTTTCAAGATTCTTCGATCCGGCCACGATCGTCAACTGTCCCATGCTGAGTATCGCGCCGTCCCACATTATCTCGAAGGGCTGGTTCTCTTCGACTTGGGCGTTGAAGATGCGGCCGTTCCACGACGTGGTCATCGCCACCTCTCCATCGGCCAGCAGCTGAGGCGGCTGCGCCCCCGCTTCCCACCACACTATCTGATCCTTGATGGTGTCGAGCTTGCGGAAGGCCCGATCCAGTCCTTCCGGCGTGTCCAGGACGGCATACACCGAATCGAGCGGCACGCCATCGCCCATCAATGCTCGTTCCAAGTTGGGCTGCGGGTTGCGCTGCATCCCCCGGCGCCCGGGAAACTTCTCCAGATCGAAGAAGTCGGCGATAGTCTCCGGCTTGTCGCCCGGGTAGTAGTCCCTGTTGTACGCGACGACTCCGGCATAATAGCTGACGCCGACGCCGCACTCGGGCAACTCTCCCGCATCGTAGTCGTCGATCCCCGGCGTTCCGTCCGGGGCCGGGGCGAGAATGTCGACATCGATGACCTCCAGCAGTCCCTCATCGCAGGCGCGCGCCGCATCGGCCAGATCGAGATCGACGATATCCCAGTAGACGTTGCCCGCGTTCACCTGCGTGCGCACCTGGGCCAAGCCGCCGTTGAAGAAGTCGATGGAGACCTCGGTGCCGGTGCTCTCGGCGAAGGGCTCGAACCACGCCATCTCCTGCGCTCGTCCGTAAGCCCCGCCCCAGGAAACCACGCTCAGCATCTTGCGGTCCGGGTCGCTCGAGCAGGCCGCCATCGCCAATGCGCAAGCCGCGGCAGCCAGAGCGCGGGGGACGGCAGTCACGCCGATCGTCTTGCGTTGAAAGGTCGCCACTGGAACCATCTCGCCCTATCTATTGTCTAAGATTAGCAATGGAATGATGTTGCTTGTCCCGATTTTCTTTCTTGATTCCATGTGTCTTTGGACGGTGTCTTTTGGACCAGTGTACAGCTCGTTGCCGAGAACGTTCTCCCACCGTGCCGGATGGAAGGTTGTCCCGCAGATGGATAGTTGTCCCGCATGGGTAAGCACGCAATAGAACCTCGCAGGGGTTGAGCCGCTTCTGGCGCGAGCTGCGTCGCCGGGGCGTCGTTCGCGCCGGCGGAGTGTACGCGGTGGCCGCCTTTGTCGTGCTGCAACTGGGGGAGATCGTCCTCCCGGCCTTCGATGCGCCCGGATGGGCGCTCCAGTCCGTGGTCGTGGCGGCCGCTTTGGGCTTTCCGGTGGCGCTCGCCTTCGCCTGGGTGTATGACCTGACCTCGAGCGGATTGGAACGTACGAAAGGCATTGGGCGCCAGGGGGCCGGTACCCGCGCTCCGCGCATCGCCATGCTGGTAGTGACCGTGGCGTCCGTAGCCTTCGCCGCGCTCTGGTTCCGCGGCACCATAATCAGCGATGGAAATGTCCCGGCAGGGGCCGATTCGGACGGTGGCCCCGGCGGCGACCCGGCGCCCTCCGGCACCGTCATCCCCGGACGGGGCGTTCTGACCGCGGCGGACATGGATCCCGAAGCCCCGGTTACGGCCATCGCGGTACTCCCGCTGGCCTACTTCGCGGATGGCGACGACATGTTCGCGCGCCAGCTTCACGAAGAGATCATCACGCATCTGACGCGGATTACCAGCTTGCGCGTGGTTTCCAGAACATCCGTCGAACGCTACGCGAATACGAGGCTGCTCCTGCCAAGAGTTGCGGAGGAGTTGCAGGTTCAGGCCATCGTGACTGGTTCGGTAGCCGCGGCGACCGAAGGCAACAGCGTGCGCATCAGCCTGCAGCTGTTGCACGCTCCCACCGACACTCACCTGCTGACCTGGACCTTCCACCGGGAGTTGACGGACATCTTCCGTGTGCAAGCGGAGATCGCCCGCGAGATCGCCATCGCGGTCGAAGAGGAGGTAGCCGCCGACGACGAAGGCATGGAGCGGATCTTGGAGCAGATACCGCCGGTGGATCCAGAGGCGTACATGGCTTTCATGCAGGGGCGCGAGGAGTTCGGCGAAAGCGCCGACGCAGGACTTGCCGACGCGCTCGCGAGCTTTAGCCTGTCCGCGGATATCGATCCCGGCTTCGGACAGGCGTACGCGTGGCGGGCCGCCACCCAACTGCTGCTGCTGTTACAGACGGGAGACTCGTTGTCCGATCCTCTCGACGCGCTAAGGCATATCAGGGAGGACCTGTCGATAGCCGATTCCCTGGGAGGCGCCGAGGACAAGGTGAACTCCGTCCGGGTGGAGATGGAGAGTCATTGGGACGAGGTCTTGGCTCTCTTGCCGGATTCGGAGGGAGCGGAGATGGAAGCGTACGCCGCACTGGTCGAATCCGATTCCCTCGTACGAGACTACGTGAGGATCTTCACCGAGCTCGGGCGGCGAATCGCCGACTCGCCCCGAGAGGGGGAGGCTGGCCGCGAGACGATTCTAGGCAGGATCAGCGCCGCTCGGCGGCTGACAGTCGAAGGGATGCACGACGGCGCCGCCACCCTCTACCGGGCGGTATTGAGCGACGAACCGGCGAACCGTGCCGCCTGGGCCGGCTTGGAGGAGACGCTCCTGCTGGCGGATGACGCGGCCGGAGCCCTGGAGGCCCGAATCAGCGGAATTTACGAGATATCGGGGGATACTCCCGATAACCGGCGCCGCGTGCAGGAGATGCGCGGAGCTTTCGACGCGGATGATCCGGCGAGGAGCTACTGGGCGGCCCGGCAAGTCGACCAGCTCGTGCGCCAGGCCTCTGGCGAGCCGGTCCCGTACGTCGAACAGGCGAAGACCTCCGTGGGTCTGGGCGAGTACGACATGGGGCTGCGGTATCTGAGAGAGGCTGTCCGGTTGCGGGAGCCGGGCCTGATCAGTTTGACGTACGCGCGGGTCTGGGATCCACTGCGGAGCACGGTTAGCTTCCGCGAGATATCCAGGGAGGCCGCGGGGCTTTGGCGGCGGCCACCCGCTTTGCGGATTCCCGGTTCACTGCCTTCTGCTGGCGGAGAGAGAGAGGGTTTGCGGTGATTGCGACTTCGGCAGGCCGGCTGTCGCTCTTGGTTCTGTTCGTGGCCGGAATGGCGGAGACGGGACACGCCCAGCAGCCCTGGGCGGTCACCGGCGTCCGCGTATTCGACGGTCGGACCGTCATCGATGGCGTCACTCTTGTGGTCAGGGACGGTCTCATCGAGGCGGTCGGCGCCGGGGTGGCAGCTCCTGCCGGAGCGATGACGATCGATGGAACAGGGCGGACGCTTCTCCCGGGCTTCATCGATTCCCACACGCATTCCTGGGGCGATGCGCTCTGGAGAGCTCCGGTCTTCGGGACCACCACCGTCCTCGACATGTTCACGGATACGACGTACGCGAACGAGATGCGACGGGAGCAGCGGGCCGGCGGGGCGGCCGGCCGCGCCGATCTCGTCTCGGCGGGGACTCTGGCAACGGCGCCTGGAGGCCACGGCACGCAGTACGGTTTCGAGATCCCCACCCTGGTCGAGGCGGAGGAGGCGGAAGGTTGGGTCGCGGAGCGTATCGCGGAGGGCTCCGACTTCATCAAGATCGTCATCGAGGACGGCACGATCGCCGGCCGGTCTACGCCGACGCTGGGTCTTCCGGCCGTGCGGGCGCTGGCTGCGGCGGCGAGGGGGCATGGCAAGTTGGCGGTGGCCCACGCCACGACACTGTCGGCCGCCCGCACCGCCCTGGCGGCGGGGGTGGACGGCTTGGTTCACATCTTCTCGGACTCCGCGCCCCCGGCGGACTTCGTGGCGGAAGCTCGCGCGCAGGGGATCTTCGTCGTTCCCACGCTCACCGTGCTCGAGGGTCTGGGCGGTACCGCCTCCGGCGCCGCCCTGGTCGGCGACCCGGATATCGAACCGTTCCTCGGAGAGGGAGAGAAGAGCCAGCTGACTTCGGTGTTCCCCGGAGTCGGGGCGCGGAGCGCCGAGTTTCCGTTCGAGCACGCGGTCGAGACGGTGCGGGCGCTCCACGAAGCCGGCGTGACAGTGCTGGCGGGCAGCGATGCTCCTAACCCGGGGACCTCGCACGGCGCCAGCATGCACCGGGAGATGGAGCTGTTGGTCGCGGCCGGCTTCGCGCCGCAAGAGGCGCTGGCGGCTGCGACGGCCCTGCCGGCTTCGGTGTTCGGCCTCGCCGACCGCGGCCGGATAGCTCCCGGGTTGCGGGCGGATATAGTGCTCGTCGACGGCAACCCTATCGAGGACATCACGCGCACGCGGGCGATCGTGGGCGTGTGGAAGGGCGGCGTTCCGATTGCGCGGGAGAGGCCCGTCGCAGCCGCCGCCGTTCCTCCAGGTCCCGTGGCGGACTTCGACGAAGGAGAAGTGTCGGCGTCTTACGGCGTCGGATGGGATGTCTCGCTCGACGATATAAGGGGCGGCAATTCGACGGCGATGGTGGAGATAGGGGATGGCGGCGCGGCCGGCAGCGCGCACTACCTGTCGGTTGCGGGCGAGATCGGCGGCGGCTTCGCCTTCCCTTGGGCGGGGGCGATGTTCTATCCGGGGGAGGCCGCTTTCGCCACGGCCGACCTCTCCGCCGGCTCGGAGCTCGTGTTCTGGGCCAGGGGCAAGCCGGGCGAATACCGCGTGATGATGTTCTGCGAGAGTCTGGGCATGATACCCACGACGCAGACCTTCGAAGTGACGGAGGAGTGGCGCGAGTTCGCGCTACGGTTCGCCGACTTCCCGGGCCTGGATGCGTCCGGCCTCGGCGGCATCCTCTGGACGGGCGGTCCCGGTCTGGGAGCGTTTCGCCTCGATATCGACGAGATCGTAATCAGGTAGAGGACAGGGAGACCGTCAGTCAGGTAGAGCGGGCGGAGAGATCGTCGCGAGGCGGGGTCGGGGCCGCTATTCGAGGAGCCCCGCCAGCGCCGCCGAGGCCTCCCCTCCGGCGCCGGACAAGGCGAACTCCTCGCGGTCCTCCACGGTAAGCCACCGCGCCCGGCTCCCGGTCGGCGAGCGGGTGACCGTCAATACATCTTCGATCTGTTCGGCGACGGCCCGCACGTGCGAAATGACCCAGACCATCCGGCCGCGGGCAGCCACGGACGCGAGCGCCTCGACCGCGGCGTCCAGGTTGTTCCGGTCCAGAGAGCCGAAGCCCTCGTCCAGAAAGAGCGACTCGATGCGGCCGCCGCTGCGGGCCATCATCTCGACCATGCCCAGCGCGAGCGAGAGCGAGGCGATGAACTGCTCGCCGCCGGACAGGCTTGCGGGCGTCCGTGGCTGCCCGGACTCCTTGTCCAGCACGTACCACTGGTCGCCCTCCCTCCCCGGGTCCGCGAAGTAGTACTTGCCGCCGGTGATCTCGCCCAGCGTCCGAGATGCCAGAGCCAGCAGGGCCCGCGACCGCCGGAGCGTCAACCACTTCGGGAAGGATCCCGGCTTGAGGGCCCTTGCGAGGTCGCCGAGCGCGAGCGCCAGCTCGGATGTCTCGTCCAGAATCCCCCGAAGCTTCTTCACGTCATCGACGATCGCGGCGAAGCTGGCGGCCTCGTTCTTGGCCGCCAGGGCGTGGGCGCGGGCCCGCTCGGCCTTGGCGGCGGCGCCCTTCGCCACTCCCTCCTCCGCGCCCGCGCCGAAGCGCATCCCGAGTCGGCGGGCGATCTCGGCTATCGCCGAGCGAAACTTCTCGGCTTCCGCCGCTTCGCGGGCCACCCTCTCGTCGGCGGCGCGGACCACATTCCCGGTGGTCTCGCGGAGATCCGCGATCCGGGCCTCCAACGCCCCGGCTTCGGCCAGCAAGTCCGCGGCGCCAACGGCCAGCGTCGGCGGGGCCACCGTATCCAGGGCCAATGCTCTGATGGTGTCCCTTACCGCATCGCGGCACTCTGCGTAGTCGCGGCCGATAGCCTTCAGCCCTCCCTGAACGGCTGCTTTCTGCCTCTCGGCTGCCTTGTCGGCCCTGTTGGCGGCCGCCTCGAGTTCATCGGCTTCGGCGCGGCGCTGCTTCGCCTGCTCGGACAGCTTCTTCGTATCCCGGTCGTGCCGCGCGAGTTCATCGCTCGCACGCCGGAGCTGCTCGGAGAACGGGCGGAGCAGCTCCGGCGGTTCGGGGAGAGGAGCGTCTCCGGGAACCCCGGCCGACTGCGCCAGCTCCTTCTCGGCGCGGCCCAGCTCCGCCTCCGCCGTCCGAACGCCTTCTTCGGCTTGAACAAGCTGCTGCTCGGCCAGTAGCCGCTGCCCCGTGTGCCGGCTAACCAGATCGCCGGCTGACCGGGCGCTCTTCTCGGCTGCGTCGAGATCGGTCTGGCCGGGAGACGACCATCCGGGCGGCAGGTCGCGCAGGCATACGGGACACTCGTCTCCCGCGTGGAGATCGCGAGCCGCGGCGGCGGCGGAGTTTCGGCGGCGGGCTGCCGCCAGCTCGGCGTCCGCCGATTCCTTGGCGCGCTCCGCCTCTTCCAGTCCGGTCGAGAGCCGGTCGAGCTCCGTCGCGCACTCTTCCACCCGGTCGGATCCCCGCTTGACCTCGCCCTCTATTCGCTTGATCTCGCCGATCCCTCGCTCGACCGCCGAGAGCTTCTCTTGGGCCACCCGCGCCTGCTTCTCCAGCTCTCCACTCTGCCGCGAGCGGCCCACCAGGCTGTCCATCGCCTTCCGTTCGGCTCTGCGCGCGGCGTCCGCCTTCTCCCTGGCTGCCGAGACCTTCTCGCGCTGCGTACGCCACTCGTTCATCGCTTCGGCGGCGGCTCGGACCTTCCCGTCCAAGTCGTCGATACGAACGCCAGAGAGACTGCGGCGCCATTCCGACGCGACTCTTCTCCTGTCTTCGGCGCTTTGCAGATTGCGCAGGGCGGCACCGGCCTCTTCGGCGATAGCCGCGGCCCTATCGACATCTTTCTCCGCCATGTCGCGGAGTTGGTTCAGCTCCGCCAGCCTCCGGTCGGGGTCGTCCGGATAGCCATCGCTCGCAGCCTTCAACCGGTCTCTCAGCCGCTCGACCCGGCTGTGCGCCTCTGCGGCCCGGCCTCCCATCTCCTCCAAGTCGTCCGTGCGCCACACCTGCCTGAGGATATCGCTGCGCTCCCTCGGCTTGTCTTCCACAAGAAGGCGGGCGAACCGGCCCTGGGGCAGTATGACGGTGCGGAGAAAGGCCTCGGAGTCCATCCCGATGAGCCTCTCTATGCGGTCGTTGACCGGCCTCACCTTCTCCACCCGCTGGACTGCTTCGCCCTCATCGTCTAGCCGCTGAAGCGTCGCTCCGGCCGATTGGACATCCCCCTGCCCGTCGCGCCGCAGCGCGCGCGCTACCTCCCACACCTCGGCAGACACCCGGAAGCGCAGCACTACCCGCAACTGCTTGGCGCTGTCGTTCATCAACTCCTGATTGCCTTGCGCCGAGAAGCTCGTCTTTCCGTACAGGGCGTACGTGATCGCTTCCAGGATCGAAGACTTTCCCGCGCCGGTGTCGCCAGTCACGGCGACGTGATCCCTGCCGTCGAAGTCGATCTCCACCGGCGTCCGGAACGATCGCAGCCCCTCGATCGAAAGCGTCAGCGGGCGCACCGGTCAGATCCTCTCGCTGCGGTGGCGGTTCTGTCGGAGCTTCTCCAGGATCCCCTTCGCCCGCTCCCCGAGTCGCGCCGCGCCGAAATCCGGCGCGCTCTCTTCCCCAACGCCGGCCAGCGCCTGCTCGAACAGCTCGACCACGCTGCCGTCCGAAGCCTTTGCGCCTGTCGCGGCGCTGCTTCGCCACTCGGCGAACAGCTCCTCCACGGCGGGCTCGCCGCCCTCTCCGTCCTCCGATTCGGAGATTTCCTTTGCACGACTCTTCGACACCTGGTTGACCAAGTTGAAGACGGTGCACTCCGGCGATCCCTCGAGCAGGCGCTCCGCCAAGTCCGGAACGGGGTCGTCCGACTGTACGGTCGCCTTGAGGATGCAGCCGTTCAATCCTCCGTCGGCGGCCCGCGCATCCAGCTCCTCCACGCTTCCCTCGAAGCGAACCAGGGGACGTCCGGTGCGCAGACTCGCTTCTTTCACCTGTGTGCGGTCGCCTATCGTGACCAGAACCGCATGCTTCGTCTGGCGCGTTTCGCCGAAGTCGAGCGGGACCAACGAACCTGCGTAACGGCCCCGCGCGATTCCCCCGGGCAGGAGCTGCGGATCGTGGATGTGGCCGAAGGCGCAGTAGATCGCTCGGTCCAAGCCTTCGGTGTGGGTGGCGTAATCCTCGCCGACGTGCATGCGTCTCTCCGACGTGCCCGGTCGCGCGCCGTGCAGATGGAGGTGGGCGGCGTACAGGATTATCCCCCGCGAGCCCGCATGCTTCTCCGCCCTGTCGAGCAGGTGGCTGTTCAGGGCCTTGATGCCGTCGGCGTAGCTGCCCTCGAACCTCTCGATCTCGTCGCTGGCGTAGTCCACGATGCTGCCCGGGGAGATGAACGGTACGCACACCAGGGCCACCGGATCGCTGGCGAGACCCGCGGCCGGCGGGAACTTCTCTACCCTCGGCTCGGTTACGAACCGGAGCCTCCGGGAGACGCCGCCGCGAAATATTTCGTCGAGGATGCGGAACAGAGAGATGGAGTCGTGGTTGCCCCTGATAACGATGGTCGGCGCGATGTCCGAGAGCCGGGCGAGAGCCCGGACGCCCATCCTGAGCGCCGGATACGGCGGACGGGAGCCGTCGAACAGGTCTCCGGTGTGCAGAATCAGATCCGGCTCGAAGCGCTTAGCGATGTCGAAGAGATCCCTCAGCGCCTCCGCTTGGTCTTCCGCGCGATCGTGTCTGCCGAGCGTTGTCCCGAGGTGCCAGTCCGAGGTGTGGAGCAGCTTCACCGCGTCACAGGTCGACGCCGGGTTCCTCGTCCAGCCCGACATTGCCGATGATCGTCTTTGCAAGCCGCTCATCTTCCTCCGCATTCGCCGCCGCCTCGTCGGGGTTCGTGGCGAAGGGCGGGAAGGGAAAGCGTATGGGAATCGGCTCGGGCACGATCGGCTGCGAAACGACCATCGTCCCCGGCATGAAGCGCGATGCGCGCTCTCGAAGCGCAGGCGTGAGGAAGCGGTACGACTCCGATTCGCTGGCGTCGAGCCTCCCGGCCACCTTGAGGGAGGCGTTTCGGGGCAGGGCCTGGGCTACGGCCGATGCCGCCTGCTGCGCCCCGATCAGGAGGACCCCCAGCGAACGGCCCCGCTCGGCGATGTCCACGAGCAACTCTTTGAGCGGCGAGAAGCCCTGGGCAGGCGCGTACTTGTTCAGTTCGTCAAGCACCACGAAGCGGAGCGGCTTGCGGCCCGTCGCCTGTTTGTCCGTCCAGACTCGCTCCAGCAGAGCGCCGACGACAAAGCGTTGGGCGTCGTCGTGGAGGGTCGAGATGTCAACCACCTGGAGCCGGGCGCTCTCGGAAGAGATCGGCTTCAGCCCGCACCCGATCAGCGGGCCGATCCGCCTGTCGAGCTTGACGATCCGCCGGACGAATGCATGCTGCGTGCCGGTGGCAGTCGCCCCGAACCAAGTGCGGACATCGTGCTCGAACTCCTCCGCGATGATCGATTCGGCCAACTCGATGAAGTCGCGGAAGTTGCACACTAGATGTCCCCGATCCGCCGGAACCGATTTCGGTTCGCGCTCGGCCAGCCGAGTCGGGTTGAAGCTGGTGTTGGGAGGCACCTCGTCCAGGATCACTATGGCGCCGCTGTCGTCGCCCTCCGGTCGGCGCAGCCGCCGCAACATCTGTATCCTGAACTGCTGCTCCACCCACCCGACCTGAGTCGAGCGCTCGTCCTCGGCCGTAAAGCAGAACTGCAGCAGCTGCTCCCGGACGAACTGCTCGGGCGTCCAGCCGTAAGCTTGCACTTCGCTCGTCTTGCGCGTTCTGACGCCCGGAACCAGGCTCGTAGCCGACGCGAAATCCCGCGGTGCGTACAGCTCCACCGACTTGAACGGCCCCGGGTTCGCCACCCCTAGCTCCCGCCACTGCTCGCGACTCTCGGGCTTGTCGTCGAAGGTGGAGTTGGGGCGATCGATGTGAAGGAGATCCTCTCCCTTAGTGTTGAAGACGAGGGCACGCACGCTGTCCTGGCCGGTGCGCCCGCCAAGCAGGTCCATCCCCTGCTCCGTCTCCAGCAGCTGGTAGAGGAGGTAGAGGGCGTAGGAAGTCTTCGTGGCGACGCCGGAGATGCCCGAGATCGAGACGTGTCCGCCGGCGCGGCCATCCACGAAGCTCATGTCCGCGTAGACGGCCCCGCCTCCCATGTCGAGGCCCAGCGGCAGCTTGCCCGCCTTCATCTTGTCTTCGAAGAGGGCGATCGACCGGTCTTGGCCCGCGGCGATGCGGACAACCGAACCGGCGTGGGGGGCGATGAAGAACTCGGGCACGACGCGGAGCACGCGCACTTCCGCCCGGCGCACATGCTCGGCAGGCAGAGTCCCGCTCACGACCAGCGCAGTGTCGGAGGGCAGCGATGCGCCCTCGAAAGAGGAGTACAGCTCGGTGACTATCCCGTAGTGCGTCACCGCATCGCCGCCGGGCAGCTCCGTGGACACCGCCACGACCTGGTCAAGCTGCACGACCGCGTCCCGGTCGAGCACCACAAGAAACTGTGCCGAACTAGTTTGCTCCGAGCCGTCTACGAGGCCAATTCGGCCGGGCGGTTCGTTCACTCTCTTCCCGCTCCCTTCACTGTCGTGCGTTCATTCTCGGGACCGCTTTACAACGAGAGTGAAGAACCGGTCGGTCCACAGCTCCCTCGCTGTCATGCGTTCGCTTCCAGGACCGCCTCCCGCACCGCGCGAATCGCCAGCCGCGAATCGCCCAGCAGTCTGTGAAGGTGCCGCTCGAGCCCCGACACGGGGGTCAGGTTCACCGGCGCCCTCGCGTCGCGATGGAGCGCCGAAGCGAACTTCGGCAGCAGGCCGGCCGCATGGTTCGCTGCGTCGATCCCCGCCTCGCGCCCCGCTCCAGCGGGTATCTCTATGCGAACGATCCCCGCCCACGGTCCGGCCCATGGCCCGGCGTCGCCGACCCTCAGATAGCTTGCGTACAAGTCGTCCGCCATCGCGAAGACGCTGGAGCGTTCGCCAACCGACAGTAGAGGCACGCGTGCCCAATGCTCTGCGGCCAGCGTCCGCCGATGGTGCGTCTTGACGTATCCCACTACGGGCGTATCCCAGCTGCGCCATATGCGGTGCAGCGGGCCGTCGAACACCGTCAATCCTCCCTCGGCCCGCAGCTCGTGCGCGATCTCCGCTTCGACGCCCCGCATCAAGTTGCGCAGCTTCTCTCTGGCGGCGTTGGCGTCTTCCCCCTCGATCGAGTGGCTCGCCCACTCCCAGCCATTGCGGTGGGCGGGCAGGGCGGCCCGGTGGCCGCCGGTGAAGATGACGGCGCGGCCCAGCTTCACATGCTCGATCCGCGCGGGCCCGGCGCCGGCGGTCAACACTGCCCCGGCGGCCCAGCTTCCCGCAAGCCCGCTGCTGGTCGTCCCGTCGCTGCCTGTGCGCGTGAGGAGCGCTTCAGTTCGCATCACGCCATCCACGAAGCACAGCCGCCCCGGCCATCCGGCGCTCGGCGGGCGGTGAACCTGGAACTCGCCGCCGTCCTCCACGATGACGGATTCGATGTCGGACGCCGACTCGTCTTCCACCCGGTAGCCGGCGCCGAAAGACACATCAAAGGGTTCGACCCCGATCCTCACGGCGTGACCGCTGGCGTCCGAGGCGTCTGGACGGATTTCGCTCTTGGCTTGCACTTTGATAATCTACCGCACGGGAATAGCCTCTTCAATTGATCCTCGCACGTTCGCCAAGGAGTCTGCCATGTCCCGACGCATCGCCGAAGCGCATCGGATTGCCGCCACCCGCGGCTTGACGGTTCGAGCGCCAGTCGCCGCCATCTCTCTCGCATCGTTGTTGGTCGGCGCTGCTCTCCTCGCTGGGCCCGGCTCCCTTGCCGGTGCGGCCTCCATGGTCGGCCCCGCCTCCCTCGCCAACCCCGCCACCCTCGCGGGCCAGGAGCGCGCGATGACGATCGTCGAGCTGATCGACATGCCGAGCCTGGGCGATCCCCAGATCTCGCCCGACGGTTCGGAGGCGCTCTACGTGAGGACCGATTCCGACTGGGAAGCCAACGGCACGACTTCGCACATCTGGCGAGTCGGTCTCGACGGAAGCGGTGCTGTGCGCATGACCAACGGCGAAGGCGGCGAGTCGAATCCGCGCTGGTCGCCCGACGGCTCCCGAATCGCGTTCATCGCGGACCGCCACGACACCGAACACCGGCAGGTCTACGTGATGCCGGCCGACGGGGGCGAAGCCGAAGCCGTGAGCGAGCACCCGACTCCGGTAAGCGCAGTCGAATGGCCAGCCTCCGGCGAGTGGATCTACTTCGTGGCGGTGGACGAGAAGTCCGAGGCCGAGAAGGCTCGCGAAGCGGTGAACGACAACGTCTTCCGGTACGAGGAAGACAGGCGGCCGAGCGGCCTGTGGCGGGTGCGCAGCAGCGGTGGCGAAGCCGAGCGGGTGACCGAGACCGGGATGATGGTCCGCGGCTACTCGGTGTCCCGCGACGGCCAGATGGTCCTGGCGCAGTTGGCCCCGACGGCGTTGTTCGACGACATGCTCAACTCCGAGCTGTGGACGATGGCCCCCGACGGAAGCGGGGCGCGGCAGATCACGACCAACCACGTAGGCGAGGGCGGCGCGTCGCTGTCGCCAGACAACCGGCATGCGCTCTTCGTGGCCAACACCAACGACCAGCTGGACGACTTCTACTACAACCAGCGCCTCTTTGTCGTCTCCACCGACGGCGGGAGCGGCCCGGTGTCGGTAGTGCCCGGCGGAAGCTTCGACGTGAACGGGGCCGTCTGGTCGGCCGACGGCGAGTCCATATTCTTCCGCGCCAACACGGGCGTGCGCCAGCAGCTCTACTCCGTTCCGGCCGATGCCTCGGACGCTTCGCGCGCGACTCCGGTAACGAGCGGGGACCACTCCGTCGAGGGGTGGGCCTACGACCCTGGGTCGGACACCCACCTGTTCTCCATCAACAACCCGCGGAACGCCGGCGACCTGTGGGCGATCGAGAGACAGGGGCCGCCCCGCCAAGTCACGCGCGTGCTCGACTATCTGTCCGAGGAATTCCGCCTGCCGCGCGTCGAGGCCGTCCAATATCCGGGCGAGGACGGCACGGAAGTCGAAGGTCTGCTCTTCTATCCCTTGGACTTCGAAGAAGGCGTTCGGTATCCGCTAGTGGTGCAGACGCATGGCGGCCCTCCCTCGTCCGACAAATTCCGCTTCTCGCGGTCCAGCAACTACGAAGCCGTGCTGGCGGCGCGCGGCTGGTTCGTGTTCAAGCCCAACTACCGGGGCTCCACCGGGTACGGCGACGGCTTTCTGCGCAACATGATCGGCAACTACTTCGACCAGGCGCACAAAGATGTCATGGCGGGAGTCGGCTACCTCGTCGAGCGCGGACTGGTGGACGGAAACCGCATGGCCAAGATGGGGTGGAGCGCCGGCGGTCACATGACCAACAAGATCATCACCTACACGGATCGCTTCAAAGCGGCGTCATCCGGCGCCGGAGCCGTCAACTGGATGTCGATGTACGCGCAGTCGGATGTCCGCATCTACCGGACCCCCTGGTTCGGCGGAACGCCGTGGTCGGAGGATGCGCCGATAGAACAGTACATGGCCGACTCTCCGCTGTTCGATCTGCACAAGGTGGTCACGCCGACGATCGTTCTCGTTGGAGAGAATGACGAGCGGGTGCCGATGGCGCAGTCGGTCGAACTCTACCAGGGGCTGAAGCACAACGGGGTGCCGACGCACCTCTACGTCGCCCCGGAGCAGGGGCACGGGTGGCGCGAGCTGCAGCAGCGGCTCTTCAAGGCCAACGTAGAGCTGGATTGGTTCTACCGGTGGGTGCTCGGGGAGACCTACGAATGGGAAGAGTCGCCGGTGCATCCGGACAAGTCGAAGGCGGTGGCGACCACCACTGCTGGCGGTTGAACGGAGGCGGTTGAAACGGAGACGGCCTCTTCGGTCCGCCGCCCGCGTGGAGCCCTAGACCGTAGCCGCGTGGCGCCGTATCTCCGCAGCCAGAGAGCGAGTCTCCGCCAGCGCCGCGGCCTCGTCGATCGTCTCCAGACGCCGGTCGCGCATGACCCAGCGGCCATCGATCATGACTGACTGGACGTCATCTCGTCCGACGGCGTAGACCAGCTGGGCGTACGGATCGTAGAGCGGCGCGAGGTGCGGCCGGTCCAGATCGATGAGAACCAGATCCGCACGATATCCCTCCTGGATGCGCCCGACGCTGCTACCCAGCCCCAGAGCCCCGGCTGCCGTCGTCGTCGCCATCCGAAACACCTCCCGCGCCGGAGTGAGGACCGGGTCGAGGTTGATGGCGCGCTGCAACAGCCCCGCGAAGCGCATCGCGATCCACATGTCGAGGTCGTTGGAGCTGACCGGCCCGTCGGTTCCCACCAAGGTCGGTATGCCCTCCTCCAGCATTCTGGCAACGGGCGCCAACCCCGACCCGAGCTTGAGATTCGAGAGAGGATTGTGAAGAACCGCGGCCCCGCTTCCCGCTAGCCGCGAGAAGTCGTCATCGGTCAGATGCACGCAGTGCGCGAGCAGCGTGCGTTCGTCCAGCACGCCAAGACTGTCCAGATGAGCGACGGGCGTGCACCCGAAGCGTTCGAGCGTCTGCCGGACCTCCGTTTTCGTCTCTGAGCAGTGAGTATGGAAGAGAGCGCCGCCCCGCTTGGCGAGTTCGTGAGCCGCCCTGACCCCATCCGGCGACACGGTCAGGTGGTTGTGCGGCTGAACGCACGGGGTGATGAGAGGTTCGTCCGCGTAGCGCTCCAGCCAGCGTTCCGCACTGGCGACGCGCTCCTCCGGCGCGATCGCATCCGGCCCCTCGAAGTCGAAGAAAGCGGGTCCGGTGGCGAGCCGAAAGCCGGCCTCCAGAGCGGCATCCGCACTCGCTTCGGGGAACCAGAACATGTCCAGCGCGGTCGTCGTTCCGCCCCGGATCATCTCGGCCATTGCAAGCCTGGCGCCGAGCCCCACGCTCTCGTGGGTAATGAAGGCTCGCTCGGAAATCCAGAGACGTTCCAGCCACGGCTCCAGCGGAAGGTCCTCCACCAGCCCGCGGAACAGGGAATCTCCCATGTGGACGTGCCCGTTGATGAGTCCGGGGACGAGGAGCTGTCCCTCCGCGTCGATGGTCTCGCTCGCCGGCAGCTCCGCAAGATCGCTCGGGCGCCCTACGGCGACGATCTTGCCGTCTCGCACCGCGACTGCCCCTTGGGCGATGACCCTCTCGGTCGCGTCCATCGTGACTATCAGAGGGTTCAGGATCAGGGTGTCGATGCGTGGCATTCGGTCGCTGAAGGTCTGTCTGTTTGCGGGATCCGACATCGCTGGCGCGGGCGACATCGCTGCGCTCGCGGCATTCGGTCGTCAGGAGCCAGAAAGATGTTCGCTTGGACGCCTGCCCGCTACCGCGCTAGCTTTCAAGCGGCGTCGAGGCCCAACCGCCATCTTGCGAGCAGGCCCGTATCCGCTCTGGCCCCGTAGCTCAGGTGGATAGAGCGCGGGATTCCTAATCCCGAGGCCGCTGGTTCGAGTCCAGCCGGGGTCACTAGTAGCGTACCGTACCAGGAGTCGGCGCACCGCACGAGGAGCTGGCACACCGCTAACGGAAGATGAGTCAGGTACGTGGAGTGAGCAGTGGTTGGCTTCTGACCGCGCGTCGGATCGTCCCGAGGCTGGCGAGGCTCTCGCGCGAGATTCGGCCCACCTATCACCTCGGCTCCGTACGCGACCTCGACGCGAGTCGGCTGCGCAGTCTCGGGATCGAAGCCGTACTGTGGGACGTGGATGGGACGCTGATGGCTCACCACGCCACCCGGGTCGATCCGGACCTCGCCCGGACATTCGAGTCCCTCCTGGCCTCGGACGCTCTCCAGCACGTGATCGTCTCCAACTGCCTTCGCGACAGGTTCGAAGCTCTCGCCACGATCTTTCCGGGCGTCCCGGTAGTAACCGGATACGAGACCGGAGACGGAGCCGCTTTCGTCATCCGGCGGGACAGTTCGGAGGAGTGGAGCGGAGCGGCTGGCGCCGAAAATGCCTTCGCGCGAGGCGCTTCCGGGGAGTGGCGCGCGATTCGCAAACCTAGCCGGCGGCTCGTGGGGGCGGCGCTCGGAGAAGTCGGTCTCGCGGACCGGCCAGAGGCCGCGCTGATGGTGGGCGACCAGTACTTCACGGACATTGCGTCGGCGAACCTCGCCAAGATGCAGTCGGCGAAGGTGCCCACCCTCCACCGGAGCAGCTTCCCCGCGACGGTTCGCAACTTCCAGCGGATCGAGGAAGTTCTCTTTCGATTGACGTATGGAAGACCTGTGCACGGCTTTCCATGACGGCGGATGGCGTGACGGGAGAGGCAGCCCCGGAACACGGGGAGAACGCGGCAGATTCCGATCGCGGGGCCGGGACCGAGGCTTCGGTGGGCGGAGAGAACGCGGACGGTGGAGAAACGGCGAAGGATCCTGCCGAGAAAGCCGCCGAGGCCCTCGCCGAACTCCGTGAGACTGTGGAGAAACTGCGAGAGACCATTCGGTACCACTCGCACCTCTATCATGTCCGCAACAGTCCGGAAATATCGGACGAGCGCTTCGACAAGCTTTTCGGCGAACTCAAGGCGCTCGAAGAAGCGCACCCGGAGCTCGTCACCCGCGACTCGCCAACCCAGCGCGTGGGAGAGAAGCCGCTCGACGAATTGGAGACGATCGAGCACACGGCGCCCATGCTCAGCCTCGACTCGTCGTCCGAGCCGGACGCCCTGAGACACTTCGACGCGCGACTGAGGAACGAACTCGGCGAACGCGTGAGCTATGTAGCGGAGCCCAAGCTCGACGGCGCGTCGGTCGAGCTCGTGTACGAGCGCGGAGCGCTGGCCCGCGGCGTGACCCGCGGCGACGGCGTCCGCGGCGAGGGAGTCACCGAGAATCTGCGCACGATCCCCGCGCTACCTCTCCGACTGCGGGGAGAGGACCGCAGCATCCCGGAGCTGCTGGCGCTGCGGGCCGAAGTCATCATGCGCATCGGAGCGTTCGAGGCGCTCAACGCCCAACTCCTGGAAAGCGACAGGCGCATCTTCGCCAACCCGCGCAACGCCGCGGCGGGATCCCTCCGGCAGCTCGATTCCCGGGCCACGGCCGAGCGGCCCCTCGACATCTACGTCTACGATATCCTGGCGATCGAGGGACGGCCTCCCCCGACGCAGCAGGAGACGCTCGCCGCGCTTCGCGACTGGGGGTTGCCCGTAAACGAACGGACGTGCGCCGCCACGGATGCCGAAGCGATCATCGCCTTCCACGCGGAGCTGGAAGCTGTCCGGGACGACCTCGACTTCGAGATCGACGGCATAGTCGTCAAGGTCGACGAATTGGCCGCCCGCGACGAGGTGGGCGCGACATCGCACCATCCGCGCTGGGCGTTCGCGCTGAAGTTCGCGCCTCGCAAGGAAGTCACGCGGCTCCTGCGGATCATCCCCAGCGTCGGCCGAACCGGCGTCGTCACGCCGGTCGCCCTCATGCGGCCTGTGGAGCTGGGCGGCGTCACGGTGAGCCGCGCGAATCTCCACAACCGCGAAGACATAGAGCGCAAAGACATTCGGGAGGGTGACCGCGTGCGCGTGCAACGGGCGGGCGATGTGATTCCCCAGGTGGTCGAGCGCATCGACGAGCCGGACCGGGAGCGGGCGGCGCCGTGGGCTATGCCGGAGCGCTGTCCGTCTTGCGATACCGAGCTGGTGCCGCGCGGCCCGTACACGATCTGCACGAATCTCTTTGCCTGCACGGCGCAGCTCGTTGGCAGGATATTGCATCTGGGATCGCGCCAGGCTCTCGACATCAAGGGCTTGGGGGAAGCGGGGGTGCGGCGCATGATCCAGGGCGAGGTGGTAAGGCACCTTCCCGATCTGTTCAAGGTCGAGGTGGAGGCCCTTGTTCCGCTCGAACGCTTCGGCGAGGAATCGGCAGCGAATCTCGTAAAGCAGATAGCGGACGCGCGCGATCCCGAACTGGCGCGGTTCATCTACGGGCTCGGCATTCCCGAAGTCGGAGCGACGGTCGCCCGCGAGCTCGCGCTGCACTTTCGGTCGTTCGAAGCCTTCCGTGGTGCCAGTCAGGAGGAACTCCAGGCCGTCGATGGGATCGGGGCGACGATGGCGGAGGCGATAACCGCATTTTTCGCGTCTCCCGAACTGTCCGCGATAGTCGATGAGCTGTGCGAATTCGTCCGGCCCGTGCCTCCGGAAAGAGCGGGCGACGGGTTGGCAGGCAAGCGCTTCGTTCTCACCGGCGGGCTGGCATCGCTAACGCGCAAAAAGGCGAAAGAGCATATCGAGGCCCTCGGCGCGAAGGTCGTGTCGTCGGTGAGTCGGGATACCAGCTATCTGGTGGCGGGAGAGAATCCGGGTCTCAAGTTGAAGAGAGCGGAGGAACTGGGAGTCGAAGTCATCGACGAAGCGGGTCTTCGGAAGCTGCTGGAGCAGGGATCCCAGCTGTCGCTGGAGATGCCCGCGCCGCTGCCGCCGGAGGAATTGTCTTCGCATGAAGAGGAATCTCCAATTCTCCCGTCGCCGCCGGAGGAATCGGAGTCTCTGCCGCTGGATGAGCCGGAATCTCGGCCGCTAGAGGTGCCTGAGCCGACACCGCCGGAGGTGCCCGAATCGCTGCCGCCAGAAGCACCCGAGTCGCGCTCGCCAGTCGAGCCGTCCGCGGCCGACAGCCAGGGCTCTTCCGATGCGCCGACGCAGCGGGACGAGTCGGCTCCTCCGGGTCCCGCCCTGACGATCGTGTAGCCGAACATCATGGAGAACATTGAGATCGGCCGGCTGCTCGGCGAGGTGGCCGACCTGCTGGAGATTCAGGAAGCCAACCCGTTTCGCGTGCGCGCCTACCGGAATGCGGTGCGCACGGTCCGCGCTCACCCCACCCCTCTGCGCAAGCTGGTGTCGCAGAATGCCGACCTTTCGGCGCTGCCATCCATCGGGAAGGGGATCGCCGCGAACATCAAGGAACTCGTGGAGAGCGGAGAGCTTGATCTCCTGCACGAACTGGCTGCCGAGGTTCCCCCGGGGCTCATAGAAGTCAAGCGCGTTCCCGGAATCGGGCCCAAGAAGGCGCGCAGACTCTGGCAGGAGCTCGGGATCGAATCGGTCGAAGACTTGAAGGAAGCGGCCGAACAGGGAGAGGTAAGCCAGCTTCCCGGCTTCGGCCCGAAGACGGAGCAGGTGATTCTGCGGGGGATCCGCAACCTTCCCGTCAGGCTCACCCTGGGGGAGGCGGACGCGTTGCTGGAGCCGCTGCTCGAGCACTTGGTCGCCGACATCTCCATCAAGAAGTTGGCCGTAGCCGGCAGCTACCGGAGGCGCAAGGAAACCGTGGGCGACATCGACATTCTGGCGTTGGCCGGAGATGCGCATGCGGCGTCGGAGGCGCTCGTGACCTTCCCCGGCGTGGCGAGCGTTGTCGGGGCCGGCCCGACGAAGACTTCGATCAAGCTCCGCAGCGGAGTGCAGGTGGACTTCCGGGTTGTGCCAAGTGACAGCTGGGGCGCGGCGCTGGTCTACTTCACAGGTTCGAAGGAACACAACGTCATCTTGCGGAAGCGCGCTCTCGCGCGGCAGCTCAAGCTGTCGGAGTACGGAGTCTTCAGGGCGGGCGAAGAGCCGACAGAAGCGGATGAAGAGCTGTCGCAAGCGGACGAAGAACCAGCCAGAACGGGTGACAAGCTAGCCGGAACGGGCGAAGAGCCGGCCAGAGAGGGTGCCGCCATCGCCGCAGCCACCGAAGAGGAAGTCTACGAAGCGCTGGACCTCGCCTGGATTCCCCCGGAGTTGCGCGCGGGACGGGAGGAGTTCTCGCCCGCCGAAGCGGGGGCGCTGCCGCGCTTGGTCGAACAGCCGGATCTGCGTGGAGACCTCCACATGCATAGCACATGGTCCGACGGGCGTTCGTCAATCAAAGAGATGGTGCGAGCGTGCGCCGGGCGCGGCTACGAATACATGGCCATCACGGACCACTCGAAAGCGCTCGCGATGGTTCAGGGGCTCGATGCCGAAAAGCTCCGGCTCCAGTGGGGCGAAATCGCCGAGATACAGGCCGCCTTCCCCGAAATCCGGATTCTCAGGGGGATGGAAGTGGACATTCTCAAAGATGGGACGCTCGACCTCGAAGACGAGATGCTGGAAGAGTTGGATGTGGTCATCGTCTCCGTGCACTCCTTCTTCGGATTGGACCAAGCGGAGCAGACGCGGCGCGTTCTGAAGGCGCTGTCGCACCCGCGGGCGATGATCCTGGGGCACCCCACGGGACGGATCATCAACCGGAGGCCGCCGATACAGATCGACATCGACGAGATTCTACAGGCGTGCGCCAGCTTTGGAGTGGCGGTGGAAGTCAACTCGCACCCCCACCGGTTGGATCTGAAGGACACCCACTTGGCGCGGGCCCGGGAGTTGGGCGTTCCGGTGGTCGTGTCGACCGACGCGCACCGTACGGGCGAGCTTGATCTGGTGCGCTATGGCATCGAGCAGGCGCGCCGTGCATGGCTCGGACCGGAGCACGTCCTCAACACGCGGAGACTTGACGACTTTCTGCCGGCTTTGCGTTCGGCGGACTGACGCGCAGTCTGCCCGGAGGTAGTCCGGCGCGGCCGGATGTACAGGGCGCGCTGCCTGGCCTTGCCGGTGACACCAGACTCATCGGTCTCCTCGCTTCGACGGCCCACGCGCCATCCCCCGGCGGCCCATCCGTCTCCCCGATCAGGCGCACCTACCCCGCGCTTTAGCTGTCGTGCCCCAGGCCAGGAACGGAGCACGCGTGCTGCCGCGCGCGGTGGCCGTTGATATCCCGTTGTCAGCCGTGCGCAAGATGATACCCGGACGGAGCACCAACATCAGCGGCGCACAGCATGAACGTTGGAGGTGGCGAAGGGGTGACGAGCAGAGGCACGCCGTACCCGGTCTCGCGCGGACACCACATCTCCCTGTGCAAACAGTTGTCCGCCAGCCTCGAGGCAATGATCCGGGATGGCCATGTGCGGCCTGGAGCCAAGCTTCCGTCATCTCGCGATCTGGCGAGGAAGCTCGGAATCGACAGGGGAACCGCTCAAGCGGCGATTGCGCGGCTGCTCGGCAGGCATCTCATCGTACCGAGCAGAGGATGCAGGCCCCGAGCCCGCACTTGGCTTCCAGAATCCCCGGGCTGGGTGGATACCCACGCCGCCGCGGCACAGCCGCCCGGAGGAAGGGTGGTCGGCAGTTCGTCCAACCGTGGCCCAGCGGACTCATGCGTGCCACCGGGTGCGCGCCCGCCCGCCCCGGCGGCAAGGGAAGCGGCGGCGTGGCTTCTTCGCGAGGCGTACGCTGCCGGATTGACACGGCTCGGCGTGCTCGGCGAACTGGAAGAGATCGTCTCGGTGGGGAAGCGTGCGGAGATGTGCACCGTGTCGCTCTACGAGCCGCGTCCCGGCCTTCGCGCTCTCCTCAAGGCCGAGCTTGAAGCCGCCTGTCGGATCGGCGTGCGCCCTCTCGGCTCGCTGCGTGCCGCCCGCCCCGGGTCCCCGGTGATAGTTCGCTACGAGCTATTAGCGAGGCTGCGCCGTGCCCGGACGGTCGAGTGCCTGCCCGTCGCGCTGGCCGGGGGGACCCGGGAACGGGACTTGGTGCGGCGGCGGGCGCGGCGCGGCCTGGTCGTTCTGCTCTCCCGCAGCAGGACGATTCGCGTCTTTGCCGCGGAGCTGGCTGCGGGAGAGTTCGGGAGCGGCGTCAGCTTCGCAGCCTTCGACGGCGTGCGCGACAGGCGTAGTGCCGCGCGGGCTCTGGCTGCGGCCAAGTTCATCTTCCATGACCGGCTGTTGAAGCGGCACGCATATTCCGCCGCCGCGCCCGCCGCCCCGATCACGCTGGTCCCGCCCCGAGAAACCCGGCGGCTCCGCCAGTACCTAGGAGTAGCCGCCCGCAAGTAGCAGTCCAGGGCGCGCGGGATCAAGTAGAAGGGCGGAGGGGGAGGAGAGATGAGTCGCCGACCGTCCGGCAAGTAGCAGCCCAGGGCGCGCGAGATCGAGGGCGGCAACTCGCCCTAGGTTGTGATCCACACGCTGAGATTGATCCCTCGCGCCTGTCTCCGGCAGGTCGGCGCCGACCTGCGCGAGGAGGCGTCGCCGGGGCCTGGATTGCGATCCCGCGCGCTTGTCTTTGGCAGGGATCAAGCGGCACGAGGTCAGGCGCACCGGTCATCCACCCCCCAATACTGCCAACCATACTACCTTACCCACGGGAACCCAGCCCGCCCGCCACGCCATTCAACGAGGGAGCTAGCCTGCCTGTGACGCCAGCCGCCGCAAGCGAAGTCATCGCACGGCTCAACGCTATTTTCGGAGAAGGCCAGGAATGGAGATCGCGCGGGCTCTCCGCGGTGGCCTGGGAGACCAAGGCGTACCACCTGCTCTGGTCGGAATGTAGCCGCAGCGCGCTACAGAAGTTGTGGAAGGACAGGAAGGGCCGTCAGGCGTACGAGGTGATTCTGCTGTCACCCGCGGAGACCTCACCCGGCGACGGGCCATCAGCCGAGGCCTCGTCCGGCGAAGGGCCATCCATGGTCTGGGTCGCCGGACCGCGGGATGCCCGCCCCATTCGCAAGCTCGTCGCCAACCGCGTCCTCGATCTGCTTGAAGAGAGCCGCGACTACGCGGTTCGGAGAGCGGCCTCCTTCCTCTCCAGAGAGTTCCGACGCCTCGAGGAGTCGGTCGTGCCCGGCGTACGGGTCAAGGAGCTGCTGACCCCCTACTTCGTGCGGCAGCGGCTCCTTCCGAGCCTGGAGGAGACGACGCCAAAGGAGTCTCCGAGCGAGTCCGGCCAAGAGTCGACCGGAGCGACGGACCGGCCGGAGGTGCGAGAGCCGCGTGCGCCCTACGTCACATGGCGGCGACGGTTCGAAGACTTCGGATACAGTATCGAGAGACTCTCGAAGCGTGGCTACCTGCTGCGATACGACGAAGCGCCCGTTGCCGTGGTACACCCGTACCAGGAAGCGTCCGAGCTCAGCCGCCTGACCGACAGCGGAGAGTTGCCGGCGGGGCGGGCGCTAGCCGACTGCGAGAAGCTCGGCGCCTCCTGGGGGATACTCTCGGCGGCCGACCGCGTGCGCCTGTTCCAGCGCCGACCTCCGACGGGAGCGGCCACGGGCCAGTACGTAGAAGTGGATGCCGGAGAGTTGGAGCCGAGGCACCACCTGTACCTGGAGCTGTTCGCGCCCAGCTCTCTTTGCGACGGGGGTCGTCTCGCTGGCTGGATCAAGCAAGCCCGGGACTTCGGGGAAGAGCTGCGCAAGGGGCTGGAGGAACGGCTCATCAGAGATGCGCTGCCCAGCATCGCGCGCGGCATCGGCGAGTGGCTCGAATCGGAAGACGAGGAGTTGAGCAACCCGCACGTGCTCCGCGAAGTCGAGGAGGCGGCGCTGACCCTCGTGTTCCGGTTCATGTTCCTGCTGCACACCGAGGCGCGCGGATACCTGCCTATCGAATCGGCGGTTTACCGGCCTCACAGCGCGACCCGTTTGGCTCGCGATGCCCTTCAGACTCTTTCGCATCTGGATAGCAGATCGACTTCCCTGTGGGACCGCCTCAAAACGCTGGTCCGGATGGTCCGCACCGGCAACCGCAGCACAGGCGTGCCGGCCTACAACGGCAGTTTGTTCGCTGACAGCGGCTTCCCCGGAAGCAAGAAGCTGGAAGAAGCCGAGATCGGAGATGCGCACCTCGGGCCGGCGTTGGCCGCCATCGCCTACGACACTGACGATCCGGATTCGCCGGGACTCGACTATGCCGGGTTGGACATCGGGCACATGGGCGCCATCTACGAGATGCTGCTCAGCTTTCGATTGGCGCACGCGCCCGAGGACCTAGCCTACGACTCGAAGCGGGATGTGTTCCGCCCGGCAAGAGCGGGCGAGAAGCCCGAGGTAAGGAGGGCGCAGCTCTACTACCAAGCCGAGACGGGCGGCCGCAAGGCGGACGGCGTCTTCTATACGCGCCGGGGGTTCGTGCGGCACTTGTTGAACCACTCGCTGGGGCCGGCGCTGGACGCCCACCTGGAGTGCATCGGCAAGCTCGCCGGAAGAAGACCTGACGAGGCGGCGCGCCGCCTGTTCGACTTCTCGGTCGTCGATCCGGCCATGGGGAGCGCCCACTTCCTGACGGCCGCCCTGGACATGATCGCCGACCGCATCGAGATATTCCTCGCCGAGGTCGGCGGGCTGCCGGGCATCGCACAGAGGCTGAACGAGCTCAGGCAAGGCGACGGGACCTCCTTGGTACAACCGGATGACGGCGACCTGCTCCGGCGGCTCATCCTCAAGCGCTGCATCTACGGCGTCGATATCTCGCCCATGGCGGTCGAGGTGGCGAATGTCACGCTGTGGCTGGCTTCCTTCGTCCCGGGCTTGGCCCTCTCCTACCTGGGCAGCAACCTGAAGTGTGGCAACGCGCTAATCGGCGTGGCCGATCCTGCGGTGGTTGGAGCCAGCGACAGCCCGGTGCTCACCGGAAAACGCGTGACTGACGCCATGGAGAAGGCTGCGGAATTGCAGCGGGAGCTGGCTGCGATACCCGACCGAACCCCAGGCGAGGTGCAGCGTTCCCAGGAGTTGGACGATGACCTCAAAGATGCCACTGAAGGCCTGCGTTGCGCCTTCCACCTGTGGACGGCGGAGCCGTTGGGATTGGAGGGCGCCCGCTACACGCTGGAGACGCACGCCGAGGCGATCATCGCGGTGGACCAGCGCAAGATCGCCGGGATTCTTGCCGCCATGGTCGGGAGCTGGGAGCTAGCTGACGTTGACCACTACAACTTCTTCCACTGGCCTCTGGAGTTCCCGCACATCTTCCACCGCGTCCGGCGAGGATTCGATGTGGTGGTGGGCAACCCCCCGTGGAACAAAATCAAGTTTGACATTCGCAGCTTTCTGGCTCTGTACGATCCCGGCATCTGGGGAGTGCGCTCCGTTCTCGAGAGGGACAAGAGGGAGGAACGCCTCTTCCAGCGAAGGCCCGAACTTCGCGCAGAAGTCAAGCGGCTGGTGCGACAGGCTACGGCACAGCGCAACTTCTTTCGGCCGGGAAATGGATACACTCTTCAGGGGAGAGGCGACACCGACCTGTACCAGCTGTTCTGCGAACGGTACGCATCGATTTCCCGCAAGCGGAGCTTCATCGGCGTCGTGCTGCCGAGGGGTGCTTTCCTCAACCACGGGAGCAGAGGCTTCCGGCGGTGGTTCTTCAAGGAGTGTCGTCCGAGCCGAATAGATGCCCTGTTGAACAGCGGGAGATGGGCATTCGATATTGAACCCCGGTATTCGATCGCGCTGGTGACGGCCCAGGTTGGCGCTTCGGCGGATGAACATCTCGTAACGACCGGCCCGGCTCGCAGCAAACATGAGTTTGCGAAGGGTGTACTCGAGCGTGGGGTTCATGTTGACTTGGCTTCCCTGGCTTCATGGACGCCCGCGCCGGTGAATGATCGGGTCAGAGAGCCGACATGGGAGTTGCCGCTGTTGCCCACTCCCATGCATGCCCGGGTGCTGGGGAAGCTGAGGCGCGGGGTGCGCTTCGACTACCTGGACGACCCTGCATTCGAGAAAAAGTCAAAAGTTGGCGCTGCTGCGTCTCGTCTAGCTCTCTATGCGGAATTGCATGAGACGCAGCAGCGCCAACTTTTCACGAATCCTCCCGGCGAGGGTCGTATCCCCGTGTGGAAGGGCCGCTCATTTGGCCAGTACCACCCGCATGGGCGCGATCCAGCCGGGTTCTGCAACTGGGCAGAAACTTTGGAGTTCTGCCAGGAAAAACGGAAGCGCTCCCGGGTATTCAAGAAGCTGTTCCCCGGCAAAGTTCTCGAATATCCTGCCACGCACCCAGTTCAGCACTGCCGAGTGGCATTCCGTGGAGTGTCAAGGGCGACCGACTCGCGCACCTTGATCGCCTGTATCATTCCGCCACGTACTCCGCTGACTAATGCGGCTCCGTATCTCATAGCTGCCGGGTGGGGCGCCCTCTCTCAGGCGCATGTGCTGGGCGTTTTCAACAGTGTCTCCTTCGACTGGCAGGCACGGAGGTACGTAGAGGTAAACCTAAACTACTTTATTCTCAACGGATTCATGTTCCCGCCCCGGCAGGACACGCCATGGAAGCGCATAGGTCGCTTGGCCGCGCGGCTCTCCTGCGTGGACGAGCGCTTCGCCGACTTTGCCATAGAGGCCGGGGTAGACTGCGGGCCGCTGACGGACACGCAGCGCAACGGTATGCGAGCGGAGGTAGATGCTCTCGTGGCGGCCGCTTATGGCCTGGAGGAGGACGAGCTGCGCTTCATCTTCTGCGACTTCACCGAGAGGGCCGTGACGCCCGCCTACCGCAGCTTGGTCCTGGAGAAGTTCGCATGCCTGAAGTAGGGCGAATCTCGCGCATGTTCGCCGAAGATGATCCTGAACGAATAGGGGTCGCGAGGATCGCGCGGCTCGCGGATCGGTCGCTCGGCCAGCAGCTAGAGACCGGCGGTGCCTGACAACAAGCCTTCCAAAGAGACCAATCCCCCCGGTCCCCCCGAACTAGTCGACAACGTCGGCTACGGGAGCCACGAAGAAGCGTTGAAGTGGCTATCGGAGCAGTATTCCGGCCCGCTGAACGTGGCCACGGCCTACGTAGGACTGGAGGGGCTGGACACCCTTGCACGCCTCGTCACCAAATCCTCCGGCAGTGAGGAGATCGAACGGCTGGGCGAGAGCGGACGGCGGGACGGGAACGCGCAGCCCGCTCGCCTGCTCATAGGCGCGACGCCATCGGCGGAGCAGCTGACGCGGCCAGGTTCGGTAACCATCGCGGAGCTCTTCGAGCAGTCCAAGAATAGCCTCAAGCGCCAACGGGACTTTTCCGCCTTCCCCGCCGCCCGCCGCGCCGTCCTGGAACGAGTGTGGGACTTCATCGCATCCGACAGGGTGGAGGTGCGCCGCTACCAAGATCGGTTCCTGCACGGCAAAGCCTACATAATCGCCGCCATGGCCGAGGGCGAACGCCGGGTGACCGAGGACGACGGACGTCAGGCGACAGAAGGCGCCGCACTGGTGTCTTCCGCCAACCTCACCAAAGGCGGACTCGTCGGCAATCTGGAACTGGGGGTCGTCAACTACCAGTCCAGAGTCGTCGCTCTGGCCATGGAATGGTACGAGGGTCTCTGGGACGACGGCCTGGACTTCAAGCGCGAACTGCTGGACCTGCTCAATCCCCCGCCCTTGGAGGGCGATCCTCAGGATGTGTTCCTCCGGGCGCTGCTGGAGCTCTACGAAGGCGATCTTGATCCGGAAGCCCGGCCGGGAGACGGGAAGCTGGCCGACTTCCAGCGGGACGGATTCGTGCGGGCGAGGCGGATACTCGAACGCTACGGAGGCGTGCTGTTCGCCGACGGCGTCGGCATGGGCAAGACGGAGATCGGCCTCAAGTTCGTTCGCGAATACGCCCGCAAGCACGGGTGGCACGTACTGATCATCTCGCCGGCCCAGCTCAGGGACGACCTGTGGAAACGGCGGTTGGCCGAGGCGAATCTGCCCGGCAAGGTCGTGTCCTACCAGGAGCTTGCCAGGGACCCGCAGCTGTCGGACAACGGGGGCAGACGGGCGCTGCCGGTCGAGAAAGATGTCTACCGGCTCGTCATCATCGACGAGGCCCACGCCTATCGCAACACCGGCAACACATGGTACGCGGCCCTGGACCGCCTGATGGGCGGAACCTCCAAGAAGCTGCTGCTCCTGACCGCCACGCCGGTCAACAACTCGCTGTGGGACCTGCACAACCTCTTCCTCCTCTTCGGGAGGCACGACGGCGCCTTCGCGGGCGATCCGCTCAAGATTCCCAGTCTGCGGCACTTCTTCAGGGACGCCGGAGCCTCTGCCGTCGGCCGGATTTCGGAGACGAAGCTCTTCCGGCTGATCGACGCGCTGACGGTGCGGCGGGACCGCGCTTTCATCGAGGAGCAGTATCAGAACAAGCGGTTCCCCGACGGCACGCCGGTGAAGTTCCCGAAGCCGGAGCTGCATCAGCGGCGCTACGACCTGGACAGCGTCTATCCCGGCATCGTCAATACCATCGCGGATGGAGTGGCCGGGCTGACCATGGTGCGTTATCGCCTGTCCGCCTACCGGGTGGACACCGCCGATAGCGCAGTTTCCGAGGATACGCTGGCCGGCCTGATCCAGTCGTCGATTCTCAAGCGCTTCGAGTCGTCGTGGTACTCTGCGCTCAGGACGGTCAAGAGGATGCAGAGAGCCAGCGAGCTGGTTCTCCGTTCCCTCGAAGAAGAGGGCCGCGTTCCTCCGCCGAAGGTCATCGGCGACCTCGCCGGGGAAGGGGATGACGCCATGATAGACGCCGCCTCCTTCCAGAAAGCGCTAGCGAAGTACGAAGATGGAATGGCGGGGGAGGAGTGGGTCGCTGCGGACGGATTCCGGGAGAACTTCTCGGAAGACCTGAAGAAAGACCTGGGCATTCTGACGAGGATGGTCAGGGAGCTGGAGCTGCTTGGCAGCCTCCGCGATCCCAAAGTCGACGCCTTGAAGGAGATAATGGCGTCCACGCCGTCGCAGAAAGTCGCCATCTTCACCGGCTTCCAGGATACGGCGGAGTACCTGAGGGGCCGGATCGAGAACGACCAGGGGCTGCTGGGAGACCGCCGCTGGACTGTCGTGGCGGGGTCGGCGACCGATGCGGATGCTCGCATGCAGGCGCTGCAACGGTTCTGCCCGAAGTCGGTTGGCGGCCCGCGCGGACGATCTTCGGATGACGGCGGCGAGGTGGATGTGCTGCTGAGCACGGATGTCCTGTCCGAGGGGCAGAATCTCCAGCAGGCGCAGGCCGTGCTTTCCTTCGACATGCCTTGGAACCCGCAGCGGGTGGTGCAGCGCAACGGACGCGTAATCCGGCTCCACAGTCCCCACGAGACGGCGTACCTGTACACGCTGCTGCCGAAGAAGGGCGATCTGGACAGTCTGCTGAAGCTGGAGGCCAAGCTGCAGGCGAAGATACAGGCGGCCAACGCTGCCGTGGGGATGGAAACGCAGGTTCTGAAGGAAGTGAGCGCGGAGTCCCAGATATACGCCGACCTGGCCGGATTCGTGGACAGGCTGTCGAAGGACGATCGATCGTTGCTTGACGAAGCCGGCGTACAGGAGGACGGCGCCGCCTTCGCGGGAGAACTCTTTCGGGCGTACATCCAGCGGGCGGCGGAAGAGGGAGAAGTGAAGAGACTGATGAACCTGCCCTGGGGAATGGGCGCGGCGTTCGCGAGCCGGTCGGAGGGAGTGGACGAGCCGGCGGTGTTCTTCGCATGCCGGACGCGGGCGGACGAGCGGTACTGGCGGGTGGTGTCCCGGTCGGGCGAAATCCTTCACCGAGACGATCTGCCGATGCTGCGGCTTATAGACCCGGAGGGCGAGGCGGGCTGTCCCATCCCGGGGGACCTTGATCTGGATCGCCTGTTTGCGGAGGCGGCGGACGACATCTGCAAGGATCATAACGCGCTGGTCGATGATCCCACGCGGCGCACTTCCGGTCTGCCCGCTAGCCAGCGGTGGGTGCTGGAAGAGATATTGCGGTCGCCGGATGCTCCGCTCGGTGACGAGTACGATAGTGCCGACGAGGCGCTTTCGGCCGGCAGGAACAACTTGGTTCTGCGGGCGCTATCGAAGGTGCGGCGGGAGTACGAAGCCGGGGGGATGAGCGTGACGGACTGCGCTCGCCGCATTCTCGAGGTTGTGGAGCGATTCGGTTTGCGTCCGGTGGAGCAGCCGAAGATCCCGACGCGGATCAGCGCCGACGATCTGGGCGTGGTGTGCTACCAGGTGGTGCTGCCGAGAGGGTAGGTTCGGTCTGGGCCGCCACACGGATTTGCCCTTGGAGCATTCAGGTGGTGGTGCCGGGAGGGCAGTTCGCTCATGGCAGATGGGGTTTTGCGATGAGGAGGGGTGTGACCGTGAAGCGGAAGGTGCGTGATAGGAGCGGTGCGGCGATGAAGAGTGGGCGGCTCGCGCCAATCGTCGCAATGGTCGTGGCCCTTTCGATCGTCGCGTCCGGATGCGGGGGTGGCCAGTCAGTCCTTGATCCCGATGCCGACTTGGTGGTCTACGGTGCGCACATCTGGGATGGGTCCGCCGGAGCCACTCTCCGCGGACCGGCTCTCTTGCAAGTGTCGGACGGGCGGGTGCTGTCAGTCTCTCTCATGCCGGACGGAGCGGAGCTGGAACCGGCGGCGGCGGAGATAGCGGCCACGGCCGGTGCCGCCGGCGCCGTGGTCGTGGACGCCAGAGGACGGTACCTGATCCCCGGGCTGGTGAATGCGCATGGCCATGTCGGCGGCACCTGGACGCCGGACACCTCGGTAGCGCCGACCGGGATGGCCGCCAGCTACGAGAGCTACGCCATCGCGGAACTCGAGCGGTACGCCCGCTTCGGCGTCACGACCGTGGCCATCCTCGGAGGCGACAGGGAGCCGGCCTTCGACCTGAGGGACGCCAGCTGGGGCGAGGGAAGACCCGGCTGGAGCTGGGAAAACCGTGGCCGTGCGCGTCTGCTTGTAGCAGGTCCAGTGCGCGGGGTAACTACCATAAGGGAAGAAGTATAATGAGAAGAATCGTCGCAGTAGCAACCGTTGTAACACTGTTCATGACGCTCGCCGTTCCGGTTGGCGGGCAAGCTAGGGTAGATAGCCTTCTAACTCTCAGTCCCGCATGGACGGCTGAACACCGCGACGATCCTTTCGACGGGCCGTCCATAATCGCGTTTGTCTTGGCCGAAGGCGAAACGGTGTCTAGCGGGAGTGCGATAGCCGCCGGATGTCATAGCGGAAAAACATACGTGTTTGTCGTGTGGAAAGAGCGCCTGTACAACAGTAAACAAACCGTAGACTTCGTTTCACCGCCTAACGACCCGTGGAGCGTCCGTACGGATGTGGACAATACCAAAAGTACTCACGCGAACCCGAGGGCAGCCACCTACCTTCCTAACCCTGAACGGTTCCTTCGCAGGTTGGTCGGGCACGACACTCTCTTAGCACGCACGAAACCCGACGGCGAACCGCACAGGACGCTGACTTTCAATATAGGCAAAGTAGAAGAAGAGTTGGCCCCTATCGCCCGATTGTGCAGTTGGTCGTTCTAGTTGTGGTCACCGGTTCCACGCCCGCCGAGGCGGTGGCAGCGGCGAACTCCGTGGCGGCCATGGAGCCGGATTGGGTGAAGATCCGCGTGGACGACAACCTCGGCACGACTTCCAAGATGTCCCCCGAGGTGTACGAGGCCGTGATACAGGCCGCTCGCGGCCACGACCTGCCCGTCGCGTCGCACCTGTTCTATCTGGAGGACGCAAAGGGGTTGTTGCGCGCCGGAACCGGGCTGGTGGCGCACAGCATCCGCGATGCGGAAGCGGACGACGAGGCGATCGGCCTCTTCCTGGAGACCGGCATCTGCTACGTGCCGACGCTGACCCGCGAGGTGTCCACCTTCGCTTACGGCGAACGCCCCGCGTTCTTTGACGACGAGTTCCTGATGTCCGATGTGGATTCCGCGCAGGTCGTGGCCGTAAGCGACCCGGCCCGCCAGGAGCGGGTCCGGAATTTGCCCCAGGCGGCGGCGTACCGGACGGCGCTCCAGGTCGCGCAAGGCAACCTAAAGTTCTGTCCGATGCCGGTGTGCCGATAGCCTTCGGAACCGACTCGGGTCCGCTTGGCCGCTTCCAGGGTTACTTTTGAGCGCATGGAGATGGAGCTGATGACGGAAGCCGGCCTGTCGCCGGAAGCGATCCTGCACTCGGCGACAGGGTCCGCCGCCGCCTGTCTCGGGCGAGACGACATCGGCACGTTGCAGCCGGGCCGCCGGGCGGACTTCTTGATCCTTCGCGCCAACCCTCTCGAGGATGTGCGAAATGCCCGCACCATCGAAGCTGTCTGGATGGGCGGACTAGGCATCTAGTGGCGTCTCGCTATCACGAGGGACGCTTCCCGCCCGAGGAACATCTCGACTGGCTGGCTCTGGTCCCGCTTATCGGCCCGGCGGTCGAAGCTGTGGCACGATACGACGCAACGCTCTCCGCCATCCCCAACCCCCGTCTTCTCCTGTCGTCCTTGGCGATCCAGGAGGCGGTGCTGTCGTCGCGCATCGAGGGTATCCACACCAGCTTGAGCGAGGCGCTGGCGTTCGAGGCCGGAGAGGAAGCGTATTCTCCTCGGCGCGAAGCCGACATTGGCGAAGTGATCAACTATCGCAATGCGATGCGGGAGGCCGAGCGGCTGTTGCAGGAACTGCCTCTCTGCCAGCGCGTTCTTCTCAAGGCGCACCGGATGTTGCTCTCCGGGGTTCGCGGCGAAGGCAAGTCTCCGGGCGAATACCGGCGCATCCCCAACTGGATCGGACCGCCCGGCTGCACGTTGGAGCAGGCGACGTTCGTGCCCATCGAAGCGGAGAAGCTTCCGGCGGCCATGAGCGCTTGGGAGCGCTACATCCACCAAGAGGCCCCGGACCGGCTGGTGCAGCTCGCCGCGCTACACGCGGAGTTCGAGGCTCTGCAGCCGTTCCTGGACGGCAACGGCCGCCTTGGCCGCATGCTGGTGCCTCTGTTCCTCTGGCAGCGCGGCCTCATCGGCCAGCCGATGTTCCCCATCAGTGCCTATTTGGGGGCTCGCCGCGGCGCCTACTACGAATGGTTGCTCGCGGTGTCGCGCGACAACGACTGGACCGGGTGGTGCCGGTTCTTCCTGAAGGCGGTGCGGTCGCAGGCGGAGGAAAATCTCGAGAAGACTCTGGCGATCCTCGATCTCTACGAGGACATGAAGCGGCGCATGGCGGATGCGACGCGATCGCGGCACGCCAGTCGCATTCTGGACTGGATCTTCGAGCGCCCGGTCTTCAACAGGAGTCATTTCAAGGCGAATGCGGGACTGTCGCCTCGCACGGCACACCGGCTCTTGTCTCGGCTGCGCGACGACGGAATCCTGAGAGTGCACAGCCCTGGCCGCGGCCGCCGTGGGGCGATCCTGTTGTTTCCAGATCTGCTGAACATCGCCGAGGGAAGGGATATCTTTTGACGGCCATATTTCGGCGTTAGTGACCGACAAGGCGGTTTGCGTGCCGTCCGTGACGCACAACCAGCGTTGCTGGCCATATTTCAGCACTAATGGCGAACAAGGCAGTTTGGCGGCCATCCCGTGTCGCACAATCACTTGTTACTGAGAAAGACTGCGTGACCAGGAATCCTGTTTCCTCGATCAAGTCTGTTGACGGATCCGTCCTAGCTCCCGGCGCCCTGCCTGCCCCAGGACGGAACAACGGATCGGCGCCGTTACGCACCGACGGCTTCCCCGAACTTCCAACGAGGCAGTTCGACATCATCTATGCGGATCCACCGTGGGACTACAAAGGCCAGCTGCAACACGCCGGCGAGGGTTCCGGCGACACCGGAGGCGCGGTGCGTCACTACCCGACGGTCACTTTGGCCGATCTGAAGGCCCTTGAAGTCGGCAATATTGCCGCGGAAGACTGCTTGTTGTTCATGTGGGCTACCAGCCCGCATCTCGACCAAGCCATCGATCTCGGCAAGTCGTGGGGATTCTCGTGGGCTACAGTGGCTTTCGTGTGGGACAAAGTGCGCGTGAATCCGGGCTTCTACACGCTGAGCCAGTGCGAACTGTGCCTCGTCTTCAAGCGCGGACGCATTCCCAAACCGCGTGGTGCCCGGAACGTCCGGCAGCTGGTGTCGGCAAGGCGCGGCCCGCATTCGCAAAAGCCGGCCGAAGTGCGACGCCGCATCGAGAAAATGTTTCCGTCGCAGGGGCGCATCGAACTCTTCGCCCGGGACACGGCGCCGGGCTGGCACTCTTGGGGCCTTGAAGCTCCTGGGCCATGAGGAGCTTGCCAGTCGGCAAAGTTGATTTGGTCGGCCACATCGGAGCGATTGTGGCGGACAAGGCGGTTTGACGGTCATCCGTGGCGCACAACATACGTTGTCGGCCATATTTTAAGCGATAATGGCGTACAAAGTGGTTTGGCGGTCATGGGTGACCGCGGCGCGATGATGCGTTTTATTGTGGAGGGCTGACCGTAAGCGGCGGACCGAGGCGGCCCGCTCGTTGCCCCGCCGCCCCGCCCGTGCAACCTTTGTCCCGTGCGCTTCTTTAACACGACGGGCCCGGTGGTAGCGACGGACCACTACCACATTCCGCCCCTGGACCGGATGAAATTGGCCGAAGTCCGGCGTCTGATCGCCCAGAAGCGGTACTTCGTCCTGCATGCGCCTCGCCAGACCGGCAAGACCTCCGCTCTGCTGGCGCTTCAGGACCTGCTGAACTCCGAAGGCGACTACCGCTGCGTCTACGTGAACGTGGAAGGAGCGCAGGCCGCGCGGGAAGATGTCAAGGCCGCCGTGCGCACGGTGCTGAACGAGCTGGCTCGCCGAGCGTACGACACTTTGGGCGATGAGTACTTGGACGAGGCGTGGCCTGCCGTTCTGGCCAAGGCCGGTCCGGAGAGCGCCCTGCGCGACGCGCTTACCCGCTGGTCCCGCGACGATCCCAAGCCGTTGGTGGTGCTGATCGACGAGATCGACGCGCTGGTGGGCGACTCCCTCCTCTCGGTGCTGCGCCAGCTGCGCGCCGGCTACGACATGCGGCCCGGCGGATTTCCACAGAGCGTGGTGCTGTGCGGGGTCCGCGATGTGCGGGACTACCGCATCCACTCGGGCTCCGCCAACACCATGGTCGCGGGTGGCAGCGCCTTCAACGTCAGGGCGAAGTCGCTGCGCCTGGGCGACTTCTCTCGGACGCAGGCGCTCGACCTGCTCCGGCAGCACACGGATGAGACGGGCCAACCGTTCACGGAGGACGCGCTGGAGGCGGTATGGAGCCAGACTAGGGGCCAGCCGTGGCTGGTCAACGCTCTGGCCTACGAGACATGCTTTGAAGGCGAAGGGTTGGCGGACCGTTCTCGTCCGATAACGGACGCGGACATTCTTGCGGCCAGAGAGGCGCTGATTCTCCGGCGAGAGACCCACCTGGACCAGTTGGCGGACAAGTTGCAGGAGGAACGGGTACGGCGGGTCGTCGAGCCGCTTCTGGCCGGCAGCGCGAAATCGGAGTTCGCGCACCGGGACATAGAATACGTCCGGGACATGGGGCTCGTGGCACGGGACCGGCCCGTTCGGATCGCGAACCCGATCTACGCCGAGGTCGTGCCGCGGGAGCTGACTTGGGTGACCCAAGAGGTGCTGGCGGACGAGACGGCGTGGTACGTGGACGCTTCCGGCGCCTTGCAGATGGACAAGCTTCTGGTTGCATTTCAAGAGTTCTTTCGGGAACACTCGGAGCACTGGGTGGAGCGGTTCCAGTACAAGGAGGCGGGCCCGCAACTGCTGCTCCAGGCGTTTCTGCAGCGGATCGTCAACAGCGGAGGGCGGATCGAGCGGGAGTACGGTTTGGGGCGCGGACGCACCGACCTATTGGTGCTGTGGCCGGAAGGCGGCGCGGAGCGCAGCGATCGGCGGACGCGCAAGGTCGTAGTCGAGTGCAAGGTGCTGCACGGGAGCTTGGAGCGCACGGTGGCGGAGGGCGTGGAGCAGGCGGCGGGCTACATGGACCGGTGTGGCGCCCGGGAAGGGCATCTGGTCGTCTTTGATCGGCGCGAAGGGCGCAGCTGGGACCAGAAGGTCTTCCGCGCGAGCCGCGTGACGGAAGCCGGTGTCACGATACACCTCTGGGGAATGTAACCGCCGAAATTCCCCGTCACGCCAGCATGGCGTTCAGGCGTTGCTCCCACTCGTCTTCGTCCACGATCTCGAAACGCGCGACCTTGTTGCGCATGGCCGGAACTAGCTCGGCCCAGTCCGTTTTCTTGGCCAGCTCGGAACAGGTGTCGAAGACGGATCGCTTGTAGCGGGTGTCCTCCGACTGCGCCAAGTGCAGTCCCTTTGTTTCCAGAACGAAGACTTGGTGGAACTCGTCGTGGCCGGGCTCGTCAGGCTTCAAAGCGAAGATGAAGTCCGCGTAGATCCGCCTCGGCTTCCAGCCTTGCACGTAGTAGTCCTTGCGGCTCCTGTTCCGGTACCAGAAAAATAGTCGCGCCTGTTGGTCCAGATAGGTGGCGACCTTGGTTTCCAGTTCGTTCATCTCGTCTTCGCCGGTGCGGTCGAAGAGATTGAGGGCGAACTGGCTTCCGTCGGTCCGGTTGGCCTGTCTTCCGGATCCTATCTCGACCTTGGCCGGCGGGCGGTTGAACGCCAAGTCGTCGGCGACCACCAGGAACCGCATCGTGCCGTGATCGAGCATCTCGAAGAAGACTTGCCGAGACAGCCGGTCCCGCTCCGCCTCCAACTGCTTCCTCAGCTCTTCGAGTACGAACATGTAGTTGGCGGCCACGTGACGGCGCGGATACTTGTCCAGCAGCGCGCCGAACACCTTCTCGGCCGCCTCGCTGCCACGCCAAGGGTTCGGCATGGCTCCCAGCAAGTGGCTGGCCGCGAAGTAGTAGTCGACGACTTGGTCATCCGGAGCGTCCGCCGCCGCAGGACCGACACTCGCGCCGGGGATCTCGGCATCGGCCGTCTCGGCCTCCGGCGCGCTACTCGCCGGGCTGACGACCAGCGCCCCCTTGTCCAATCCGGCGTGCAGTTTGAAGCCGCCGGCCGGGTCAGCGGACAGGACCAACTCGAACAACGGGGTCACGTCCACCTCGTCCCACGGCACGCGCGACAGGATGTCCGTCTCGTAGCGCACGAGCCGCCAGTTCTCTCCGTCCCTGATCATGAACCCGGGGAGCACCAAGTCCCGGGCCGCCTGCCGGTACCGGTTGCGTTGGCCGGCTAAGGTCGGCTCGCTCGGACGCGCCGGACCGTCGGCGGAGTCGGCCACGATCTTGCCTTCGAGTCCCTGCAAGCCCTCCAGGCCGAAGCCCTTGCGCACCTCTTGGAGCAAGTCCGCTCCCCTGCGCCGGAAGCAAAACACGTAACTCTCGTCCAGCCAAGCGACGCCGGTCTTCCGGGCGTAGGGCTGACGCAAGATTCGGCCCACCAGCTGGGTGAGGGCGCTCTTCGACGCCGGGTTGGTCAGGATCGTCAAGATGTAGGCGAAGGAGCAGTCCCAACCTTCCTGCAACGCCTGCTTGGTGATGATGAAGCGAACCGGGCAGTCGCGAGCGAGCAGGCCGCCAATCTCGTCCAGTATCTTGAGCTCGTCCTTATTGCTGGTCTTTACGGCGACATGCTCCGGGCGGACCTGTGGATGGCGCAGCAGGTACTCTCTCACGTCGTCGGCGTGGACGATGCCCGGCCGACGCTGGCCCCGCCCCGTCCGCTCCACCTGGATCAGGCAAATCGGGCGGATGTACTCACCCGTGTCCGCCTCGTGCAGACGCGCTTCCTCCTCCAGCAGCTTGCGATGCTCCACCGACGCCAGCAGCGTGTCCTCCCAGTTGACGCTGGCGCTGTTCTTGATGTGCAGGTCGAGCTTGACCATCTCCTCGTCGTTCAACTCCTGGCCGAGGATGTTCACCAGCACGTTGGCGTCCTTGGGCGGCGTGGCCGACAGTTCGACGATCATGTACGGGTTGAAGCCTTCCAGTGTCGCCTTGGCGTTCCGGCTGTACGCCTTGTGTCCTTCGTCGAGGACGATCAGGGGACGCAGCAGGCGCAACGTGTTGCCGAGCGACGTCTTGGCATGACGTCCCCAAATGCCGCTCTTCCGTTCGAAGGTGTCCAGATTCGGCGTTTTATCCAGCAGCCTCTTGTGCCCCTCGTTGTCGTCGTCGGGAGGGAAGAAGCGGTCGAAGCCGCCGCTGTCCCGAAACATCCGGAGCTGTTCCTTGGTCCGGCGGTTGGCGGAAGGCAGCATCAACAGGAGGACGCACAGCTTCTCCGACACGTCGCGGGGAGCGAAGCCGCTGGTTTTCTCGAGGATCAGCGTCCGTCCGGCTGACGACATGTCCAGCTGCTGGCGGTACGGGTGGTCGCGGTCCTTGAGCGCCCTGAGCGTCTGGTTGTAGATCTGGGTCGTGGGGACTATCCACAGCACCAGGCCCGACTGTCGCTGGCGGAAGAGGGTATGGACCAAGTCGATCACCTTGGTCGCCAGGAGCGTCTTGCCGCCGCCCGTGGGAATCTTGAGACAGAAGGTGGGCAACGGATCGCCCAGGCCGTTGCGGCGGGGCACGCACCGGCGCGTCAAGGGGATCTTTTCCCACGCCTTGGCCGCCCAGTCGAACTCGAACTCTGGACCCAGGACGGCGGCCTTGTCGCGCCACTCCGTCAAACGTTCCAGATACTCCCGAACTACTGCGAGCGTCCGCTTCTGGTACTCCTTGAGGATCACTTGGCGAGCCCGAGCCTGTCCGCCGTCTCGTATATCTCGAACGGCAGCTGGGCGAAGGCGATTCGATGCTCGTGCAACTGCTCTATGTGCAAGTACTTCGTCGGCGCGAAGACTAGGCGCTTGCGATTTCCGTCCGGCAACTTCCGGGCGATGTCGAGCGTCAGAGCCAAGTTCTTGAGCGCATCGATGTCGGTGTCGTAGATCAGGAAAACGTCCCACAGCCGACTGGATCCGATGAACCACTTATCCCGATTGATCTCGTCGGGATCGAACTCCTCCCCGGTGGCAGTGAAGAAGATGTACCCCGCCAGCTTCTCGTAGGCCGGCAGCCCCGATGCCTTCAGCATCGATTCCCGCCGCAGCGGCTTCCCCAGCTCGAAGTAGCTGAATCCGCCTCCCAGACCGGCCTTGAGCGCTTCGTCCTTAGAGTTCGGCACGCCCTTGATCACCCGCCGCACCCGCTCCGCGGTCAAGGTGTCCACATAGTCCTCGCACTCGACCAGCACGAAGCGTCTGTTGCCCCCGTCCTCTTTGTTCAACGCCAGCACTGCGTGGGCGGTCGTGCCCGATCCCGCGAAGGAGTCGAGGATGATGGAATCCTTGTCGGTGGCCAAGCGTAGGATCCGGGAAACCAAGTCGACCGGTTTGATGGTCGTAAAGCGCGGAAAGTCGTCGGGGAATATCTCCAAGAGTTGTTTCTTGGCTCGTTGCGTATGCCCTACCTCCTGGTACGTCCAGATGGTCTCCGGCACCAATCCCGGTTTGACCTCGGAGAGGAATCGCTTGACAGCCGGTACCTGATTTTCGTCTTCTCCCCACCATATTCGATTGTCTTCGTGCATCGCCCAGAACTTCTGTTCGGAGTACCTCCAGAAAGTACCTGGCGGAGGCCCTTCAATTCGGCGTCCTCCGGGACATTGAATGGCATAGGTTCCACGGCTGTATGGGTTGCGAGCGGAAAGATCGCTTGCCTTCCATGGCCCTCGAGGGTCGTTGTCGGAATTAGTATAGCGGGCGTCGGCTTCCTTGGTTCGAGGAAGCAAACCAAGATCAAATGATTCCTTGCCTCTTGCGTACACGATGATGAAGTCGTGGTTGTCGGAGAAGTACTTGGCACTGCTTTTTGGCGAATACACCTTTTCCCAGACAATCGTGGCCACAAAGTTTTCCTCCCCGAACACTTCGTCCATCAGGAACCGTAGTCGGTGAACTTCGTTGTCGTCGATGGAGACGAAGATCGCGCCGTCGTCGGTGAGTAGCTCTCGCAGCAGCTTCAGCCGGGGAAGCATCATGCAGCACCACTTGTCGTGGCGAGTCAGGTCGTCGCGGTCCACGACCTTGCCGAACCAGTCCTGCATCATCGGCGAGTTCACCCGATCGCTGTACGCCCAGCCCTCGTTGCCCGTGTTATACGGCGGGTCGATGTAGATGCACTTCACCTTGCCGTGGTACGTGGGCAGGAGCGCCTTCAGCGCAGCTAGGTTGTCGCCCTCGATGATCAAGTTGTCGTGAAGGCTGGCCTTGGGACTGGTCCCCTTCGACCGAACCGCTTTCAACTCGTGGAAAGGCACCGCCAAGTGGTGGTTCTCGACGAAGACTTGACCCTTGAACTGGAGGCGCATGTAAGCAGCTTTCTGGTTTCTGGTCTACTGGCCCGCGCACGGCGCGGACAGATTTGGATCGACCGCATGTCCATAGTCTATCGCGGTCTCAAGCTCGGATTAACCCGTCCAACTCCACCAGTCAATCGTCTGGCTACCACGAGGGCTATTACGACTTGCCTCGCCTACCGACATACCTGCTTCGGGGCTAAGAGCGTGCCGAGGTGGCCTGTTCTCGCCGACAGTCGTCCTCGTTGTGTAAGCGCGGTTGATCCCGGTCCAACATGGTGGCTGGTGATGGGGTGGCCAAGTCCGGCGTACGAGAGTCGCCCGTTGGCTGGGTTAGTTCGCGCCGGACGTACACCGGAGGAACTGGCCCGCGAGTTCGATCCCTGCTGAAACTCTGGATATCCCAGCTTACAAGGTTGATTTGGTCGGCCACATCGGAGCGATTGTGGCGGACAAGGCGGCTTGACGGTCATCCGTGGCGCACAACCTTCGTTGAAGGCCACATTTCACCAGTTATGGCGTACAAATCGGTTTGGCGGTCACGCGTGACCACGGCGTGATGATAACTGCCCCCCCGTTTGCGAACCCGTTGATACGACGGCACAAGTTTGTGCACTCCGGGCTGCGGGGCCGAACGCCGAGCGAGGTCTCGGGGGTACGCAAAACTGGATGGCGCAAGTTATCTTGACAAAGGACCGTCTCGGTCGAGTCGCAGGTCGCTTGTCAGCGGGAGGAAGGAAGAAGGGGGAGCGAGTGAAGGACTGGGCGGTGGTGGATGTGTTCTGCGGGGTTGGGGGCCTCGGCCACGGCTTCTACCGGGCCGGCTTCAAGGTCGCTGCCGGAATCGATGTGGACGAGACGAGAACCGACGGCTGCTCCGTGAACTCGGAGCCCGATACATCACCTACGACCAGCTTGTCAAAGAGGCCCAGGACACCTACCAAGCCTATTTGGAGCGCTAGAAAAAGGTGTCGGAACTCGTCGGTTTGCTAGACGGGCTGGACGCGGACTTTCAGTAGCAGCATCCCGTTGAGAACAAAGTGCAGGTAGGGAGGAAGACATGAACGCCTTCATACGAATCGCTCGGTGGTTGGCGCCTGCGCCCCCTCCGCACCCTGAGAGAACGTTCGATGAGGACGTAGCCGATTTCAAGAAGCGTGTAACTGAATTCGAAGAACGGGCTCGAAGGCGTGAGGGTCAGATGACTGGACACGAACACAAGAAAAATGCCCCGTAATCCCGGCGACATGCAGCACGAAGTGCCGCGATGGCTGGCAGCCTGATTCGAGCGACGGTCCGGCCCGGGACTACAGCGCCCGGGACTACGGGACGATCTGCTCCTCCGGTTGAAGCACGAACTTCGCGTACTGATCCAGGCGCAGATAGAGCGCTGCGGCCGCCTGCAGCTGCTCCGCCGACCACGTATCGATGAGGTCGTAGCTCGGGATCTCGGCCAAGTCGATGCCTGCGCTATCGAAGCGGCGGACTTGTCCAAGCCAGTAGCTGTTCTCCCGCAGGTTGGATTCTTTGTTGCGCCGTTGCGTCTCGCGAACCTTGCCCACGGTTTCGGCGTCGGGGCCGTCCGTCTTCATGCGCTCGATCTCCTCGAACACGACGGCGGCCAGTTCGTCGGCCCGGTCCGGCGCGGAGCCGAAGTTGATGCTGACCCGGTATTCCTGGTCCGGTTCCCGCTCGAGTCGGCCGGACACGCCTACGCCGTAGGTCCCGCCCAGGTCTTCGCGGAGCAGTTCGCGCAACCGGATCTCTAGGACATCCGCCAGAGAACCGAGCACGGCGCTCGCCTCGCGCGTGTACTCTGCGTCGCCGGCGAAGATGATCCGCGTTTGGCTCTGAGGTTCGACCCCCTTGCGCACGACTTTCTCGATGACGCCGCTGGGCGGATCGATGCCCAGGTCGCGCCAAGTCTCCTCGCGGCCCAAGGTGGGGAGGGCCCCCAGGTACTGCTCCACCAGGGGCCGGATGCCCTCCAGCTCGAACGCGCCCACGAAGTAGAAGGTGAAGTCGCTGGCGTCGGCGAAGCGGTCGTTGTAGAAGCCGAAGGATTCGTCCAGGTCGATCTCGTCGAAGTCTTCAGCTCGAGGGGGGCGGGCGAACGGGTGTCCCTGGCTCATCGTGACGGCCACGGTGTCCTCGAACACGGCGGCGGGAACGGACGAAGCGTTTGCCAGGATGCTGCCGAACAGGGCCTTCATCGCCTCGAAAGCCGCTTCATCCTTTCGCGGCGCAGTGAAGTACAGGTAGATCAGCTGAAATGCCGTCTCGATGTCCTGGGGCGACGCGCGTCCGCCGATACCCTCCGACAGCTCCGAGATGTTCGGCGACACGCTGACGGCCTTGCCGGCCAGCTTCTTGCCGAGGGCCGTCATGTCGAACGCCCCCACGCCGCCTTGAGTCACCAAGCCTGCCGCCATCGTCGCGCTCATGAACGCTTCGTCCGGCGCAAGCGAAGCCCCGCCCGGACTGGTTGCCGTAAAGAGGACTTCGTCGTCCTTGAAGTCGGTCGGCTTGAGCAGAACGCGCACGCCGTTCTCCAGCGTCCAGATCGTGACGCCCACTTCGTCCACCGATTCCGCCTCCGCCACGGGCGTTCCGGCCGGGAGGTTCGGCACGAGAGCGGCGTCCACCTCGGCGTCTTCGTAAGGATTGATGGTCTTGGTCGCGACGGCGTCGAACATCGCCGTAAAGTCCTCGGGGCCGGGAACCTCCGCATCTTCCTTCTCGGGGGCTTCCACTAGCACGACGCGACCGTCTTCCTGCATCCACTCCGAGACCAGCGCGTTCGTCTCTTCGAGGGTGATGCCGGGCAACATCAGCTGCGCCAGCCCTGCCTGCGTCTCCACGTCGGGATACGCCCGATGCAAGATGGCGGGATACGCCCGATCATCGAGGAAGGCGTTCACAAGCTGGGCGGCGATTGTCCCGGATTCCTGGTTCTCTCGTTCGGCGAACCGGCGTTCGTATCCGCGCATGACTTCGATCTTCTGTCGTTCCAGCTCGCTGGCGGCGAAGCCGTGCCGCGCCACTCGCTCGGCTTCCGTGAGGAGCGTTTCCAGGCCGCGTTCGATCTTGCCCTCTTCGACGATGGCCAGCAACTGATAGGCGTCCATGGCGCGCACGAAGCCGCCGCGCGTGGAAAACGCCAGCACGAACGGCGGATCGGCTTGCCGGGTCAGCTCGTCCATCCTCGAATTCAGCATTCCCTCGTAGAGCTGTTGCACCAGTCCCCGCCGGAAGTGACCCACTCGCCAGTAGCTCTGCGGAGGTTGCTTGTGCAAGACCCTGACCATGGTTATCAGGGCTTCTTCGTCGGTGGTGATGGCGACCCGGGGCGGATGGTCGATAGGCACGGCGTGGGTTGGGCGTGGGGGAGCGTCAGCCGGGTTCCGCAGGTGGCCGAAGTGCCGACGAATCATGTCCACGATGGTGCTTGCGTCGAAGTCGCCTACCGCGACGACCGCCATCAAGTTGGGCCGGTACCATGTTTCGTAGAAGCGTCGCAACGTCTCGGCCGGCGCCGTCGCAAGGACTTCGGTGTCGCCGATCGGCAACCGGTCCGCATAGAGCGAGCCTTCGAAGAGCACGGGAAATTGCTGGTCCCTCATGCGGGCGTCGGCTCCCCTCCCGAGCCGCCATTCCTCGGTGACGACGCCCCTTTCCTTGTCGACTTCCTCGGGATCGAAGGCCACGGCGCTGGCCCAGTCTTCCAGGATGCGAAACGCCGTGGCGAGCATTTCGGGATCGTCCATGGGCACTTCAAGCATGTAGACCGTCTCGTCGAAGCTCGTGTACGCGTTGATGTCCGGACCGAAGGCCATGCCGATGGACTCGAGATAGTCCACGAGGGCCTGCTTCTCGAAGTTGCGCGTTCCGTTGAAGGCCATGTGTTCGACGAAGTGCGCGAGGCCCCGCTGATCTTCGTCTTCCAGGATGGATCCCGCATTGACCACCAAGCGCAGCAGGGTGCGGTTCTCGGGCTGCCCGTTGGGGCGGACGTAGTAGCGCAAGCCGTTGTCCAGCGCGCCCGCGACGACCGCCGGATCGCTCGCTAGCGGGTCTTCGAACGACTCGAGGTTCGGGATCCTGGGAGTTTCCTGGGCCGGCGCGGGGGCTGCGACGGTCGCGGCGGCCAGGATAGCGAAGACGAACGGGCTGAGGCGAACGGGGGAAGCGCGCATCTTGATCCTGCCTTCGCTTGGGTTGCGTCTCTGGCTGTGGGTTGCGTCGAGGCTTGCAGACGAGGATGGTTCCGTCGCCTGTGGCCCGACGCCTGCTCTGCCAAGCTTACTGGCGCGGCACGGCCGCGGCCAGTTCGGCCTCGAGAATCTCCAGTGCCTGGAGGTAGTACGCCCGGCGCGACTGCTGGTCGCGAGTGAGCGGCGCGACCACGCCCTCGACCGCCGAGTACAAGCGGCCGATGCGGCTCGACACTTCGCCGAACTCGCGTTCCAGGTCGCGCAGCTTCGAGTCGCCCCGGCTTGCCGCGTCCTGGCCCTCCCGGCCGGGGGCTTCGGATCCGGGGACTTCGGGGTCGGCCGTCGCTTCTCGCGCCGCGCGCGCTTCGCCGAGCCCGGCCCGCGCGCGCAGGCGAGCCCGGGCTAGCTCCAGCAACGTTGCCGTCCACTCTGCCCGAACCTTCGCGCCGACCCGGCTGCGCGGATCCGGGCGCACCTCGATCTCCTGAACCGATTCCGTGCCTGCCGCCCTCAGCCGCACGACGTACGTGCCCGGCACGACCAGCGGCCCCCGCGGCTCCGCCCCGCCCGCCGCCGCAGCAAGGTTGCCGCCCGCCGCTCCAGCGTCCGCCATCTCGCTCAATTCGTACCGCAGGTCCCACACGACCCGGTTCATCCCCTGCAACGCCGTCCCGTCCGGCGTCGCGACTCGCTCGCCGCCGCTCGATTCCACGACCAGCTCCACCTCGCCGCTGTCCGCCGCCTGGGCGAGCCAATAATCCAACAAGGCGCCGTTGGGCGGGTTCTCGCCCCGGAAGTGCACATCGCCCGCGTGGACGCTCCGTCCCGCCCGGCGCACCTGCACGGCCGGCTCGGTGGAGAACAGGTGGGCGGGCCGCGCCATGACCTCGCGGGACAGTTCTTGGAGCGCGTTGATCTGGTCCAGAATCCACACGCCGCGCCCGTGCGTCCCCAGCACCAGGTCGTTGTCGCGCGGATGGACGGCCAGATCGTTGAACGCCAGCGTGGGCATGCCGCCGCGCAGTTCGATCCAGCGGCGCCCTCCGTCCATCGTGTAGAACAGGCCGATCTCCGCGCCCACGAACAGCACGTCCGGATTGCGAAGGTCTTCGCGCACGGTGCGCAGCACGCGCTCGGGGGGCAGGTCGCCCAAGACGGACGTCCAGGTCGCGCCGTGGTCGTCGGACCGGTAGAGATAGTTGGCGTAGTCGTCGTTGCGGTAGTTGTTCAACACCGCGTAGACGCGGCCCTCGTGGTGACGGGACGGCTCCAGGCCCGCGACCCACGCGCCCTCCGGCATGCCCGGCATCGCGCCGGCCACATCGGTCCATGTCGCGCCTCCGTCTCGGGACACGTGCAGCCGTCCGTCGTCCGTGCCGGCGTAGAGCAGACCCTCGGCCAGAGGACTCTCGGCGACGGCGGAGATCGTGGGGTAGTAGGGGATGCCGTCGTCCAGCGATGGAACGAACTCGCCGGGGGCTTGGCCCATGACGGGCAGCGCGCGGCGGTCCACGCCAGTGGTCAGGTCGCCCAGCGCGGTCCAGGAGTCGCCCCTGTCCGTCGTCTTCCAGAGGATGTCGGTCCCGGCGTAGAGCGTGGAAGCGTCGTGCGGGGAGATGACGAAGGGGCCGTCCCAGTTGGCGGGCGCCATGGCGTTGCCCAACCGCTGTTCCTCGGGCGGAGCGATGTCCTTCCAGGTCGTCCAGTTGCGGCGAGCGGCGATGTGGCCCTCCGGATCGCCCGGACGGATGTCCGTGCGCTCGCCGGTGCGGAGGTCGAACCGCGACAGTCCCAGGTACTGCGACTCGGTGTAGACGATGGCGTTGTTGGTCGTGTCGGGGAGGTTGAGGAAGCCGTCCCCGCCGCCCAGGCGCGTCCAGTCGCCGTTGAGGATGCCGGCGCTCCGGTACGTCTCGCTCGGCCCCATCCAGGATCCGTTGTCCTGCAGGCCGCCGTACACGTTGTAGGGACGGGCCATGTCCACCGCGACCCGGTAGTACTGGCTCACGGGCAGATCGGAGATGTACAGCCAGCTGAGGCCGCGGTCGTAGGAGATGCCCAGCCCTCCGTCGTCCGCCTTCATGACGTGGCGCGAGTCCGCCGGATCGACCCAGACCAGCCGGTCGTCGCCGTGCAGGCTCTGGCGCGGCACGGTGAAGGTGCGGCCGCCGTCGTCCGAGAACGAATAGCTGTTGACCATGTAGACGCGCTGGTCGTCGCTGGGATCGACGAGGATCTGGCTAGCGTACATGGGGCGGGGATTCCAGTCGCTCATGCGCTCCCACGACTCGCCATGGTCCTCGGAGCGATAGATGCCCGCCCGCCGCTCCGTGTAGGCGGTGGAGGCGTTGTAGCGATAGCCCTGCTCGACGCTCGCGTAGACGATCCGCGGGTCGGACCGGTAGACGGAAATGCCGATGCGGCCGATGTCGCCCTCGGGAAGCCCGCGGCTCGCGCCCGCGCCGGTCAGCTTGTCCCAGGTGGCGCCCCCGTCCGTGCTCTTGTACAAGGCGCTTCCGGGTCCGCCGCCGTGGAATCCCCACGGCCGGCGGCGGCGCTGGTACGTGGCCGCGTACACGGTCTCGGGGTTCTGCGGATCCAACGCCACATCCACCGCGCCGGTGTCTTCGTCCACGTGGAGGACGCGGGTCCAGGAGCCGCCGCCGTCGACGCTCTTGTACAGGCCGCGCTCTTCGTTGGGACCCCAGAGGTGGCCCATCGCCGCGACGTAGACGGTCTCGGGGTCGGACGGATGCAACGCGATGCGGCCGATGTGCCGGCTATCGCGCAATCCCGCGTGGCTCCAGGTGGCGCTGCCGTCCGTGCTCTTGTAGACGCCGTCTCCCCAGGACGAACTCTGTCGGCTGGCCCGCTCGCCGGTTCCAACCCAGACGACGGCCGTGTCCACGGGGTGGACCGCGATGGCCCCCACCGAGTGCGTGCCCTCGTGCTCGAAGACGGGAGACAGCGTGATGCCGTTGTCGGACGTCTTGAAGACGCCGCCGGTGGCCGACGCGACGTAGAACTTGGAAGGGTCCGACTCCACGACCGCGAGGTCCACGATCCGGCCGCTCATGACGGCCGGACCGATGTTGCGCGGGCGAAGCGCATCCAAGTGAAGGGTGGCGAGCGGGGCGGGCTCCTGCGGGAGGGCTGCTGCTGCGGGAGCCGCAACGGTTGCGGCGCTCAATACGCCGGCGAGGAGGGCGGCTGTCATGGGTTACCCGTTGTCCGAAGGTATAGACGCGACGAAGTCTTCGCCTCCATCCACGCGGATCGTGTTCCCCGTCATCCACGCGGTCCCCGGCCCCGCGAGCGCGACCATGCAGCGCGCGACATCGCCGGGCGTGCCAAGCCGGCGATGAGGATTGCTGGCCGCGGCCTGCGCTATCATCTGTTCCGCGCCCGGAATCTTGCGAAGCGCGGGCGTATCCGTAACGCCGGCCCGAATGGCGTTCACGGCCACCCTTTTCGGAGCGAGTTCCATCGCCAGTTGGCGGCAGTGCGACTCCAACGCGGCCTTTGCCGCGGAGACGGCGCCGTAGGTCGGCATGACGCGATCTCCCCCGGACGACGTCATCGCGAATATCCGTCCGCCCTCCCGCATCAAGCCCCGGCCCAACAGTCCCTGGGTCCAGTAGACAAGAGTATGGGCCATCACATCCAGCGTCATGTTCATCTGCGCCGCCGCGACGACAGGGGCGTCATCGCTGACGAACGGGAGCAGCGTTCCGAACGCCAGGGAGTGGAGAAGGACGCCTATGGATCCCGGTTCCGCCGCCTCCGCTATTTCATCTAGCACCCGCTCGCGCTTCTTCTCGGAAGCCGCGTTCACATTGAAGAAGGTGCCTCGGCGGCTATGCTCCGCGATCTTGGCCTTGATCTGCTCGACATGGGCCAAGCCGGCCCGCCGGTCCAGGTGCACGCCGTAAATGTCGTAGCCCGCTTCGGCAAATGCGCACGCCGCCGCTTCGCCGAAGCCGCTCGACGCCCCGAGAATCAAGACGCCTCTAGCAGAATCTGTCACTTCTTGCCTCCATCTCTAGGTCTTGTCCCAAACTGCCACCGCCGTGAACTGCCGCCGCCGCGAGCTGCCGCCGCCGTGAACTGCCGCCGCCGCGGCTGCCACGCTTATGCCCCGGCCACCACGACTTGCCTGGCCTGCTCCGCAACCGCGGGGGCCACGGTTCCAACATGGTGGCTGGCGATGGGGTGGCCAAGTCCGGCGTACGAGAGTCGCCCGTCTGCCGAGTCTGCCGATTCCATCCGGCGCTACCGATGCGGGCGAAGAGGATACGACGCGACGTCGCCTGCCTGCCTGGTTTGCCTGCTACGCTGCTCGTCGGCCGCGGCTATCGCAAGCCGGGCGCGACCCTCCCGAGACAGCGTCGAGGAGGCTCTGGCGGGCTCCGGCTCTTCCATCGGACATTATGGTTTTTTCAAAAAAAGTGGTTGGCTTCGGCGATCGGTTCCACAGACCTTCCAAAGGGCCGTTCCACCGCATTCCAAACCGTATTCCGGCAATCTGCGCCACCTGTTCCCGTGGAGTTTTGCACACACGATTCCACAAAATATAGACAGTTATCGACACTTTTTCGACAATCTTGTAACCTATTGGTATAACACGAGTTATACCGAAGCGACGCTCTCGTGGCCATCATGTTGTGAACCGCCGGGAATTTGCTCTCTTTGCATGATTTCCGTACACTCTATTCTCCGTTGTCGCCCCCTAGCGCTCCTCCTGGCATCCTGCTGGCAATTTCGTGGCTGCGCGCTGCCACGAGCCCAGGCCGATTTTGCCTGTTTTACGAACGCATCCATCGTTCCCGCTCCGTCCATTCCGTGGTGTTCCGCTCTGTCGTTCCGGGGTATTGCAGCGCGGATGATCTCGTCATGCGTGTCCATGAGACATGGCCTCGCGACCGCGACCCGGAGTCCCTTCATCAAGAGGTCGAACCGCATCGGCGTTCGCTGCCTGCGCGTTGACGTTCGACCGGGCCTGTGCTAGATGTTCCGATGATTGCCAGCCGTAGTTGACGTGTGTTGCCGGCGGTCGAAGGAAACCGGGACGGGAAGGAAGCAAAGACGGGAAGAAGGGTGGTTGGCGGGAGATTGCGGATGGCGGCAGACAGGTTGGACAAGGTCGGCGAGGCGGACGGCGACTGCCTTCAAGTCCACATCTGGGACGGTGGGCGCGAGGCGGCCGTGGGCACGGTGGAGGATGAAGAGGGGGAGTGGAGCGCGGTCGTCGTCATCGAAGCCGAAGCTGAAGACTTGGCGCGTGGACGGCTTTCCTTTCGGCTCGGGGACGCGCGCTACGACACTGCTCCGATAATCGTGGAGGAGTCGGCCGAAGCCGTCGTCGAGCGTGCGGCCGAGTTGCCCGCCTCCATGTTGCGACAGCTCCTCATGGCGGCTCGGGAGTAACGTTCCCGGAGCTGGGCCGGGGCGGAGACCGGCGCGTCACTTCGACCGCCAGCGTCAGGAGCATAACCCAACTCGCGCGGATGGATGCCCGGATACTGCCGGACACCTTCGACCGTCCGACTGTGCGGCGGCGGAAGCGCACGGGCTCTCCACGCACTCGGCATCCTGCCCGGAGCGCACGCACTTGCATTTGCACGAACCAGCCGTAGCTGGTGTCGTCGAGGGATAGAGACTCGATCGTGCTCCAGCGCACGGCGCGAAACGGCCCCATGTCGCGAACGGGCGATCCATAGAGCCACCTCAGCAAGGCCAGTATCAGCAGGTTGCCGAGTCGCGCGTGCCAGAACACGCCTGGGCCGCCGCGCGCCGAACGTTCGCCGATTACCATGTCCGCCTCGTCGTCTTCGAGTGGCTGAAGCAGGATGGGGAGCTGGCGCGCGGCCAGGAAGTCGTCCGCGTCGAGGAACACGAGCGTCTCGGGGGCGGCGCGGCGAAGCCACGCCATGCCGGCCAGGCACGCCCGGCCGTATCCGGCGCGCGGCTCCTGGATGACGTGGGCGCCGGCGGCGCACGCCACCTCCGCCGTCGCGTCGTCCGATCCGTTGTCGACCACTATGACCTGGATACCATCATGGGCGTCATGGGCGTCGCCGCGCGCCGCCCACCCCGCGCGCCGCAGAGCCGCAAAGAGGTGCGGCAGCGCTTCGGTCTCGTTTCGGGCCGGGATCAGTACCGCAGTGCGCATGTCGTAGCGTGAGAGGCGGCGCGCGACTGTTGCTGGCGCTGCTCGCGGCGGAGGTGGCCGCCCTCTGGTGGATGGCCTGGGGCGGCCACGGCACCCCGTTCCCGGCGCTCGGGCTGTGGGTCGGCGCCTTCGCCGCCTACCTGCTCGCGGCCCGGGTCGTTGCCGCGAGCGCCGGACCGCCGGACTCCGGAGCTGCTGCCGGGGACCGAGGGCGGCCACCCGAGCGAACCGCGCGGCACGCCATCGACCTTCGTCTGATATGGCTTGGCGGGATCGTCCTGCGGGCGGGCGTGCTCCCCGCCGAACCAGCTCTCTCCGAAGACATCTACCGGTATGTCTGGGAGGGGCTGGTGCAGCTGGAAGGCGCGAGTCCCTACGCGTTCGAGCCTGGAGCTGCGGCTCTGGAAGCCATGCGGACCGAGTGGTGGCCGCGCATCAACCATCCGCATGTTTCGGCCATCTACCCGCCCGGCGCCCAGCTGGTCTTCGCATTTCTGGCGTGGATCGCTCCGGCGTGGTGGATCTTCAAGTTGGCGTGGCTCGTGCCCGACCTCGCGGTCGCGTGGCTGGTGGGCCGGCTCTCCCCCCGCATGAACAGGCTGCCGCTCCTCCTCTACCTGTGGTCGCCGCTTGTAATAGTCGAGGTGGCGTGGAACGGACACCTCGATCCGCTCGGGGTAGCGCCGATGCTCGCTGCCGTGGCACTCGCCCATGGCGCCGTATTGTCCCGGCGCCGAAAGCCTCCACGGGTGCCGCTGCCCCAAGCGCCCCAGCCGATGTGCCTGCACGAAACGCGGCTGCCAGAGCCCAAGCCCGAGCCATCCGCGAGATGGCGTACAGACACGCTGAATCGCGTCGAAAGCGGATCGAAAGACCTCAAGGCGCTGGCGTGGAGGACAGGAGCGCTGTTGGGAATCGGCGCGTCGGTGAAGTTCGCTCCCCTCGGGGCGCTTCCGGCGCTGTGGCGCCGCCACGGCCCGATTGCCGTCCTGGCCGCCCTCGCCGCGCTCCTCGTTCTCTACATTCCCTATGTCGAGGCCGGCTCCGCGCTCTTCGAAGGGCTCCGAATCTTTGCCGACAGCTGGGAGTTCAACCCGGGCGCCTACCACTTGCTCAAGCTGGCGCCCGGCCACCCCGATGCGGGGAAGTGGATCGGCGCGGCGATCGTGGCCGGGATAGCCATCCATGCCGCGCTCCGCGGCTGGACGCTCGGCCGAACCCTCTTCTGGGTGTGCGGCTCCGCCCTCTTGGTCTCGCCCACCATTCACCCGTGGTATCTGCTCTGGACGCTTCCATTCGCTTGCCTGTCGGCAAACCGGGGCTGGCTGCTCTTCACCGGAACGGTCTTTCTCGCCTACGCGGGGCGCGACGCCTATCTCGCTACGGGCGTCTGGGCGGAGCCGACATGGCTTCGCTGGGCGATACACCTGCCCCCCGCGGCTCTGTTAGCCTGGGATGGCTGGCGCGGCGGGCGAACCCGCAGCGGCGTAGAAAGGATCGTCGAGGCGCAGGGCGACCGCTAGCCTGGGATGGCTGGCGCGGCGGGCGGACCGGATGTCGGCGGCGGACCGGCTCCCACCGGCTGTCTCCGAGGCGGCCAGAAAACCTCGCGCGTCGTCAGGATGTAGCCCAAGGCGAAGAGTCCGGTGAAGGGGATGGCGGCCACCAGTCCCGATGACGCCGCATTCGCGATGGCGCCCAGCAACGCCACCGCCAGAACTACGCGGAGCCAGGAAGCGCCGCTCGCCACGCTGGCACTGTAGACCACCGATGGCGCGAAGCCGCGCTTGGGCGTGCGAACGAACGGGGCTCGGCGTCCCGCCAACCCGCGCAAAACCGCGAAGGCGAGGGGCACCCCCAACCCGAGCCCGAGAAGAAGCGCTTCGGCGATTCGGCGGCCGAGCCGTCCCCGCTTCCGCAGAACGCCCGCGGTTCCGTAGAAGAGGACGAATGGCACCGTCGCCAGGCACACGCCGGCGACATGGACGATGCCCGGCAGACCCGGCTCCGGCTGCATCCATCCGGCGATAGCCAGGGTCGCGCCCAGGGAGAGCGTCAGCGGGTGGACGACATGCCCGGCAAGGTGCGCCATGGCCTCCAGCTTGACCCGCCCCGGCAGGGAAGCCCTCCAGATTCGCGGGAGGAGAAGCCGGGCGCACTGCATGCCTCCCTGCGCCCACCGCCTCTGCTGGATCTCGACCGCCCGCAACGTCGAGGGGAGCTCCGCCGGCACCCGCACATGGTCGAGGTAGGCGAAGCGCCACCCGCCAAGCTGTCCCCGGTAGCTCAGGTCGACATCCTCGGTCAGCGTATCGGCCCGCCATCCGCCCGCATCTCTCACGCACTCCCTGCGCCACATCCCGCCCGAGCCGTTGAAGTTGAAGAAGAGTCCGGCCCGGTATCTGGCTTCGTGCTCGATGGCGAAGTGCGCGTCCAGCAAGAGAGCCTGCGCTCGTGTCAGCCAGTTCGCATCGGGAGAAAAGTGATCCCAGGCGGCCTGCACCGCCCCGACGCCGGCGTCCGAGAAGGGGGGAAGAAGGTCGCGGACAAGCTCCGGAGAAGGAACGAAGTCGGCGTCGAGAACCAGGAAGAACTCTCCTCGGGCGAGCGTCGTCCCGTAAGCGAGAGCGCCAGCCTTGAAGCCATCGCGCGACTTGCGGCGGATGTGATGGATATCGACCCCGCGCTCTTGCCAGCGGCGGACCCGGCGCGCCGCTAGATCGACGGTTTCGTCGTCGGAATCGTCGAGCAGCTGGATTTCGAGCAGGGCCGTTGGATAGTCGAGCCGGCACACCGCGTCGATGAGCCGCTCGACCACATTCGCCTCGTTGTATACCGGAAGTTGCACCGTCACGATGGGAAGCGGGCCGCTCCACCTCTCGGCTTCGGCGCGCCGGGGCCGCCGCAACCTCAGCCACAGGAGCCGGAATCTGTGGGCGCCGAATGGCGCCAGGAACGCCAGCAGGACCACGTACGCCAGTTGTGCAATCTCGCTCATCCCCACAGAATCGCGGACATGTGCGGTTTCCGCCAGTTCCAGCCAGAGCAGACTCCCGTGGACTTCCCGGTTCGCGCCGCCGCCATCGATGTAGGCTCCAACGCCTTCCGGTTCGTCGCGGCCGAGTTGCTGGCCGCGGACAGCTATACGGAGTTGTACTACAAGCGGGTCCCCGTGCGGCTAGGGCACTCCGTATTCCTGGCGGGCGAACTGTCGTCGGCCGCCATCGAGAAGCTGATCGCCAGCTTCCGCGAGTTCCGGCGCGAGATCGACCGCCTGGGCATCCGACACGTGAGAGCGGTGGCTACGAGCGCGGTGCGCGAGAGCCGGAACGGCGCCGAGTGCATTCGCAGGGTCGCCGAAGAAAGCGGGATAGCAATTCGCCCGATCTCCGGAAGCGAGGAGGCGCGCCTGGTCTGGACGGCGGTCAGACAGAGAATCGACCTCGGGGATGCCAAGTGGATGCTTGTCGACTTGGGCGGAGGGAGCGTCGAGGTCTCGCTGGCGGACAGGTCGGGCATAATGTGGAGCGAGTCTCACAAGATGGGTTCGGTCCGGCTGCTGGAGGAGCTGGCCGGGGCTGACGACGCGCCGGCGCGCTTCGCCAGCTTGCTGGCGGACTACGCGGCCACGCTTCGCATACCGCACGCCAGCAAGCACTGGACGCCGGTCGAAGCGATAGCGACGGGGGGCAACATAGAGGCGTTGGCGCGGATAGCCGGACAGACCGAGGCCGTTGGCGGATCCAGGCGCGCCAAATGTCTGAGCCGCGCCCAGCTCCGCGAGGCGATCAGGGAGTTGTCGCGTCTGTCGTACCGAGAGAGAATTGAACGGTTCGGCCTGCGCGAAGACCGGGCCGACGTCATTTTCCCGGCGGCGATCGTCTACGATCGCGTCGCCGAGCTGGCGGGCGCCGAGCGTATCCTCGTGCCCCGAGTCGGGGTAAAGGAGGGGGTGTTGCTCGACTTCGCCGACGAAGTGGCCAGCGGATCGGGGCTCGGACGGTTGGAGAGGATCGTGCGGGATGGCTCCCTCACGCTCGGCCGCCGCTACCTGTTCGACGAGGACCACGCTCGCCACGTTGCGCTGCTGTCTCTCTCGCTCTTCGACCAACTGGCGGGAACGCATAGCCTCGAACCGGGAGACCGGCGCATCCTGCTTGCCGGAGCGCTGCTGCACGACATCGGCCAGCACATTTCCTACTCCAAGCACCACAAGCATTCGCAGTACCTCATCTTGCATAGCGAGATCACGGGAATCGCTCCGGACGAGCTCCCTATCGTGGCGCTCCTGGCGCGCTATCACCGGCGTGCCGAGCCGCGCGCCGGCCACTTTCTGTACCGCGATTTGAACGCCAGGGATCGCCGCCGGGTAGATGAGCTGTCCGCCATCCTGCGAGTAGCGGATTCGCTCGACCGGGAGCACCTGCAGCGCGTCCGCAGCGTCCGGGCGGCAGTGCGCGGCACGCGGCTCGAGCTGCGATTGGAGCGTGGCGGCAGAGTGCTGCTCGAGCAGTGGGCGCTGAAGAAGAAGGGGAAGCTGTTCATGCGGGTATTCGGACTTCAGCCTTACGCCAGCTTCGGCGCGAGTCGTGACGGCATCTAGCCGGTCCAGCCAGACCGTCTCCGGCTGCCGGTCCGGCAGCGCCGCCTCTAGCAGGCCCGGCAGCGCCGCCTCCGGCCGACCCGCCCCGACCGCCCCGAGCCGACCCGCCCCGACCGCCCCTAGCCGGCCCGGCCCGACCGCCCCCGAGAGGCGTCGCGGCAGCGTCCCCGCGGTCCGGCCGGAGCCAGGACACCGCGTAGGAGGAGAGCCCGTTCTCCCCTTGGCAATGAGCGCGCCGCCAGTGCCGGACGACGCGACGCTCGACCACCCCTCGCTCTACTTCAATACCGAACTGAGCTGGCTCGACTTCAACTGGCGGGTCCTCTACCAGGCCATGGACGACCGTACGCCCCTGCTCGAGAGACTCCGCTTTCTCGCTATCACCGAGACCAACCTCGACGAATTCGTGATGAAGCGGATCGGCGGTCTCAAGCGCGTAATCGATGCTGGGGTGATCAAACTCTCGCCGGACGGAAGGTCGCCCGCCGAGCAGTTGGATCTTGTTCGCGCAAGCGTTCACGCGATGAGAATACGGTTGGCCGAAGTCTGGGAACGAGAACTCCGGCCCCGGTTCGCCAAGTCGCTCGGGATAGTGGTCAGGGACTTCGCGAGCCTCGACGACTCCGAGCGCGACCATGTCAGCCGCGTCTTCAGAGACCGGATATATCCGATACTCACGCCGCTGACCGTCGATCCCAGGCACCCCTTCCCGTTCCTGTCGAACATGTCGCTCTCGCTGGCTCTCATGATGGAGCATCCGGACCAGCGGACACGCCACTTCGCGCGGGTCAAGATCCCGCCCTCGGCACGGTGGATCACGCTTCCCGGCACGGGGCAGCTGGTGCCCGGGGAACAGGTCATAAGAGAATTCGCGGCGGACCTCTTCCGGGGGATGCGCATCGAGAGCGCGTCGCTCTTCCGCGTGACGCGGAATGCCGATGTGGCGCGTGACGAGGAGGTTGCGGACGATCTTCTGCAGCTGATCTCGGAGGAGCTGCGCGAGCGGCGCTTCGCGCGGGTCGTGCGCCTGGAAGTCGAACCATCCATGCCCGACGAAGTGCGCAAGTTCCTGGTTCGCCAACTCGAGCTGGACAACGAGGATCTGTACGAGATTCCGGGCCCGCTCGACATGCCGGGTTTCTGGCGGGTCGCCGCCGAAGGCGCTTGGCGCCACAGATACGAGCCGCCGGAGCCCATGATTCCGCCGCGTCTGATCCGGGAGGGCGAGACGGAGGACCGTCCCGACATATTCACCGTCATCCGGGCGGGCGATCTCATGGTGCAGCACCCGTACGAGTCGTTTGCGGCAACGGTGCAACAGTTCGTGGAAGAAGCGGCGGCCGATCCCGATGTCGTGGCGATCAAGCAGACGCTGTACAGGACGGCGGAGCAGTCGCGCATAATCGCCGCGCTGGTGAAGGCGGCCGAAGCCGGCAAGGCGGTTGCCGTGCTGGTGGAGGTGACGGCCCGCTTCGACGAGGCCGACAACATGGAGTGGGCCTCTGTGCTCGAGGAGGCGGGCGTGAATGTCACCTACGGCCTGGTCGGCCTGAAGACCCACGCCAAGGTCGCGCTCGTAGTGCGCGAGGAGGGCGAGGAGATCCGGACCTACTGCCATATCGGCACCGGGAACTACAACTCCGAAACCGCGCTGGGCTACGTCGACATCGGCATCCTCACGGCGCGGCCCGAAATCGGACGCGACGCGGTCAACCTCTTCCACTACCTGACCGGCTTCGCCCCGGACCAGCGGTACGAAGAGCTGATAGTGGCGCCACGCGATCTGCGGGCGGCGCTGATCGAACGCATAGAGCGCGAGAGCGGGCATGCCGCGGCCGGGCGGAAGGGCCGCATGGTGATGAAGATGAACGGTCTCGATGATCCGCGCTTGATACGGGCGCTCTACTCTGCGTCTCAAGCCGGCGTCGAGATAGACCTCATCGTGCGCGGGCAGTGCCGCCTACGCCCGGGAGTCGCCGGATTCAGCGAGACTGTCCGCGTGCGCAGCATCGTCGGCCAGTTTCTCGAACACGACCGAATCTTCTGGTGGGACAATGCCGGCGATCCGGAGGTGTGGATCGGAAGCGCGGACTGGCGGCGGCGCAACCTGGATGACCGCGTGGAAGTGATGCTGCCGGTGCGCGACGAGCGGGTGAAGGAGCGCCTCGGGGAAGCGCTGCACTTCGCGCTCCGCGACAACCAGCGAGCGTGGGAGCTGAATTCCTCGGGCGAGTACTGTCTGGTGTCCCCGGCTTCTGGCGAAGCGGCGGTGGACTACCAGGCGAGCATGTTGCGGATGGTCCAGAGCCGGCGCCGCGAGGTGGACGGCTTCTGAGCAGAATGCTTATGAGCGACCGGATTTACTGCGGAGACGCGTTTAGCTTGTTGCCCCAAGTTGATGACGAGACGGTTGACTTGGTTATCTGCGACGGCCCCTATGGCGCGACGGCCAACGAGTGGGACCAAGTCGGTAGCATTCAGCAGTTCAATCTGGAGCTGATTCGCACTTTTGCCGCAAAGCTCAAGGATGGCGGCGCACTGTACTTGTTCGGCAAGCCGGACTGCCTGGACTTCATTGATTATCGACCTTACCTCAAGCTGCGATCCCGGATTGCGTGGTATCAGCCCTCCCGCCTAGGGCAGGGCCGTATCACCTACACGAACAACTATGATGTCATCTGCTATTTTATCAAGGGAAACCGCCCGCGCGTATTCAACTTGGATGACATACGAGTAGCGCAGTTAGTGGAGTTGGAGCATCGCTTGCGCTGCGAACGCGTGCCTTCGGTTGCCAACGGCAAGTTCGGCAAGACCAAGTTCAATCCTGCTGGCAAGAACCCCGGCGATGTTTGGGGCGACATAAAGCAGTTGACTTACAAGTCGAAGGAACTTGTCAGTCGTGACGCTCTCAATACCATTCAGAAGCCGGAAAAGTTGATAGAGCGCCTTGTCAAGGCTAGCTCCGATCCAGGCGACTTGGTGCTCGACCCGTTTGCAGGCGTTGGCACTTGTCCCGTCGTATGCAGACGCTTGGGACGTCGTTTCATTGCTATTGAGCAAAACCAGGACTTCGTCGACGCTGCCAACAAGCGACTGGCGCAGACGACAATGGAGTTTCCGGAAGAATCTCTTGCGGCGTGCTGAGGAATACCCGTCGCGAGATCATTCGGCTAGTATTGAGAACTACCGAACTTGCTCGATCGTGCGAGATGGACGGCTTCTGACGCTTGGTCGTGGTCCTGGCAGGTGAGTGCGGTTGAGCGACTCGCATTCGAGGGTCGCGACGAAACTATCGGCGATGGGGTTGCAGAAGCAGTTCGACCGCGTCCATCGACGGTGCCACGTTCCCGTTGCCGGTCGGCGTTAACGGAAGGCTAAAGGGGTGTACTAATCCCTGGTCGAAGTGGTGGCCGTGGCCGATCACAGTACCTCTATTCCTTCTCCTGCGTCCGTCCCTCTCATCAAACTCGTGTACCGACAGATATGGCTAAGGTAATTTCCTAACTCCTGTAGGTTCATTTGGTGCTTGTGATAATCATCCTCGGAAACAACAATCACCAGTTTGTCACAGAATCTCTTTTCCGAGCATGCGGCGACAAAAGATTTGATGATTTCTCTTATCATTTCCTCTCGTGGAATCAATACTCGCGACCTACCCGTACCCAGGACGGGAATGGCAAGCGGCTCTAGCTCGCCCCTTTGGCCAACATAGTGCCACAGCTTACCTAAGGCCTGCAAGATATCGTCGCGTGAACTGCTCGCTGTACCATATTCGTTTATTCTTGCAACCGCGATCATGTGCGCAGTACGGCCTACCGATCGCACCGTCGCCACCGTGCCAATGTCATACTCTGGCTGGTCGCCCGCGTGGACATCTCTGGACCGGATAGGCTCCACATCTCTCAAGCGTACCCTGAGATCATTAGCTAAGTCTTGCTCACGATCCTTGTAGTATTTCTCTGTATACTGTCCTTGCAGGCTCTGTCGGGAAATGGGTCCATCCGAAATCCGTGTTTCAAATGTCGAATTTGTACTGATGACCATCGCATCATCAAAGTTGAAGATATCATCCACCGTGATTTCTATTCCGATATCCTGGCCGTGCAATCTGGACCGTACGGATAAGTTCGGCCAATATGCACGCACTCCCACCACAAGCGATGGCACTGCAATCATCCACCGGGCGACCGCATCCCACCAAGCGACCGCATCGGCCAGTTGAGGAATGAAGTACTCGAAAATCTCCAATCCCGTCCAAGTTATACCAAGTATGCTAAATAACTTGGTTACCGCACCTTTCCAACTGCGTTTGAAGTGCGATCGTGATATACAAACTCTAAGCGGGTACGGTATTCTCAAACTATCGCTCCAAGGAGGAGTAGATATGATCACGATAATAATGCGGGCCGGAAGCGTTCCGACGTTTTAGTGCGTAGTGCGCCGTTTGCCAGTCGTCAAGCGCGTACTCCAATATAGCCGCTCCATAGCTGACGTGTATGGCCAACTCGTCGCGTATAATCGGCGGACATCTCTGCGGATCCATCTTGCGGAGGCCGTTCAAGTTTACCGCGATTATTGGCAGTTCGAGTTTCAGGGCTTGCTCCATTTCCCATCGCACAAACTCGTAAAGATATCGTGTCTTGTCGCCGATGAGCACCACCAGGACCTTGCTGTTCAGCAATCGCTGCCGGAGCTTCGCCTTGATTGTGTCCGGTAGGCTCGTATCCCGTGCGGTATTCAAGTCATGGGCATCGAAGAAATTGAACGAAAAACCGTCGTTTTGCTTCCAAGCCTTCATCAACCAGTAGTAGTGAATGTCGGTATCACCGTCAAAGCAAACGTACGTCTTGTTCCTGTATGTCATTTTTGTCTATCCTCGAGCAATAGTGTGTTGGACCAGATATGGCGTGTGGATTCCAATCGCGCGGAGGCAGGACGGGCGACGGGAGCGGTGGCAGGACGCTGCTACGCCAGGATACTGGTCACTGTGGTGCGAAACATCGATCCAGTGCAAACGGACTCGACCGGTTGGCACAGAAGGCCGGCGGATACGGCGGTGTTGATTGCGGCATGATGGACACTTCCTCCCCGAAGGATCAAGTGTCCACGCAATCGGGTCAACTCCAAAACGATGCTTAACCGCTATGATCTTGGTGGCGTATGGTGGTTCCCTTCACCATGTACACGACGTCCTCGCCGATATTCGTCGCCAAGTCGCCGATCCGCTCCAGGTTGCGGCCGATAAGTATCACCTGCAAGCAACCCGAGAAGTTGTGTTCCGGCATATGAGTGATCATCACGCGCACTAGGGAATCCTGAAGCTGGTCCAGGCGATCGTCCCGCATGATTACCGATTGCCCGTCCTCGGCGTTCTGGTGGACGAAGGCATCAAGCGCGTCCCGCAGCATCGCGCGGGCCATGCGGCTCATCTCTTCCAGCTCGGGGGGGATCGGAACTTTTCTCCTGGCCTTCGAGAGCCTCGCCGCCGCCTCGGCGATGTTCACCGCGTGGTCCCCGATTCGTTCAAGGTCGTTGTTGATCTTGAGCACGGTGACTAGCACGCGGAGGTCGCTTGCGACCGGGTGGTGAAGAGCCAGGATCTCCACCGCCGCCTCCTCGATCTCGACCTCGGCCCGGTCGACCTGGTCGTCGGCTTCCCTAATGGCTGCTACATCGACCACGGGCTGCCCCACCAGCGCCATAGCGCGTCCGACCATCCGCTCGGTGTCGTGCGCCATGCGGTACAGGCCCTGGGTAACGTCTTCCATCCGTGTGTCGAACTGCGTAGCTGGCTGTCCGTACACCATATCTTCACCTATCCGGATCTGTATCCGGGTCCGTCCCGACCGATCGAGCGCTTCCTTCAGTTCACCCGAACTTTCTGCAATTCTCTACCCGAGGCGCCCGGTAATGTATGCTTCGGTTCGCTCGTCCCCCGGGTTGGTGAACAAGCGCTCCGTATCATTGTACTCTACGAGCTCGCCCATGTGGAGGAATGCCGTCGTCTGACTGATGCGGGCCGCCTGCTGCATGTTATGGGTCACCACGACAATCGTGTAGTTCTGCTTCAGCTCTCCAATCAGCTCTTCGATACGGCGCGTCGCGATGGGGTCGAGCGCGCTCGCCGGCTCGTCCATCAGTAGAACTTCGGGCTCGATGGCAAGAGCCCGCGCGATGCAGAGGCGCTGCTGCTGTCCGCGCGACAGCCGACGCGCGTCCGAGCGGAGCCGGTGGCCTACTTCGTCCCAGAGGGCGGCGGCGCGGAGCGACTCCTCCACCCGGTCGCCAATGTCGTCCCGGAAGCCGTTGATTCTAAGACCGAACGCGATGTTGTCGAAGACGGACTTCGGGAAGGGATTCGGTTTCTGGAAGACCATCCCGATCCGGCGCCGAATATCCGCCGGTTCGACTCCCTCGCCGTACAGATCCTGGCCGTGAAAGAGGACTTGGCCGCTGATGCGCGCATCCGGGCGCAGGTCGTTCATGCGATTGAAACAGCGGAGCAGCGTGCTCTTTCCGCAACCCGAGGGACCGATGAAGGCGGTGACGCGCTGTGCCGCGATTCCGAGCGTGATGTCGCTGATCACCGGCGTGTCGCCGTAGACGACCCCAAGCCGTTCTGTTGCCAGGATCACTTCCGGCTGGCCTTTCGAATAAGTAGCGCGGCTGCGTTCATCAATAGCACGATGGCAGTCAACACTACAATGCCGCCCGCGGCAAGATCGTGGAACTCCGCGCGAGGATCGGCGGTCCATCCGAATATCTGAAGGGGAAGCACCGTGAAGGGGTCCAGGGGCGAGGCCGGGTCGAAGGTCACGAAGGTCAGCCCCGCGATAATGATCAGGGGCGCCGTCTCTCCGGCGGCCCTCGAGAGGCTCAGGATCGAACCGCTGAGGATGCCGGGCATGGCGGCGGGCAACACATGGTGCCTTATCGTCTGCCAACGGGTGGCGCCGAGAGCGAATGCGGCCTCGCGCCGAGAGGACGGAACCGCGCGAATCGCCGCTTGCGCGGATATGATGACCAGCGGCAGAACGAGGAGCGACAGCGTTGCGGCGCCGGCCAGCAGGCTGCGCCCGAGACCGGCGAAGCGGACGAAGAGCGCCAAGCCCAGGATGCCGTAGACGATCGATGGCACGCCGGCCAAGTTGGCGATGTTCATCTGCAGCAAGCGGGTGAAGCGATTCCGGGGCGCATACTCTTCGAGATATACGGCAGCGCCTGTGCCGACGGGCAGGGACATCGCGGCCACCAGCGCCAGCAGCCATAGGCTCCCGAGGAGCGCCGGTCGTATGCCCGCCCGCTCGACCAGCCGGGACGGATACTGCGTAAAGAAGTCCGGCGACAGCATGCGAAAGCCGTCCGCCGCGATCTTGGCGAGCAGGATGACCAGCGCCGCCACGCCGAAGGCCGCCGCGCCCCGGCAAAGCCACCGGAAGGCGACGCCCGCCCGTCTTCGCGCCGCCAACCGGGTGTCGAACCGTCCGCCACGCGGCGCCACGGGATCAGTCACGGGACGAGCATGGCGAGGCGCGGGCGGGAGCGCCGGACAACTCCAAGATGCTCGCGCACGCGGCTGATGCGGTTGATGCGGCTGATGCGGATCAGAGGGCTGGGCGCGGCGCGCCGGTTGCGGGACTTCACCGGTATCCCTTGCGGAATCGGTTGGTGATCCGTTGTCCCAGCAGGTTTAGCCCCAGCGTCATCAGGAAGAGGAACAGCGCGACGGCGAAGATGGCCCGGTACTCGATCGTGCCGGAGGGCGCGCCGCCGAGGCTCACCTGGACGATGTAGGCGGTCATGGTCTGGATGCTCTCGAACAGGTCGAGCGTGACCTTCGGCGTGGCTCCCGCCGCAAGCGTGACGACCATCGTTTCGGCGATGGCGCGCGAAATTGCGAGGATGAAGCTGGCCGCGATGCCCGGGAAGCCGGCCGGAACCACTACGCGGGCCGACACTTCGAACTTCGTGGCGCCGAGTCCGTACGCGGCTTCGCGCATCGACCGGGGAACGGCGTTCAGCGCTGCCGCCGACATCGACGACACCATCGGCATGATCATTATGCCGACGACGATCGCCGCGCTGGCTGCGTTGAATATGCTGGCGTTGGGGAAGAGGAAGCGGATGGACGGTACGACTGCGACGACGGCGAAGTATCCGTATACGACGGTCGGAATCCCCGCCAGAATCTCCAACGCAGGTTCCACGATCCGTTTCCTGCGGACCGACGCGTATTCGCTCAGGTAGATGGCGGTTCCCAGTCCGGCAGGGAGCGCAATCAACGCGGCTCCGGCGGCGACCAGCAGCGTGCCGTGGAGCAGCGGGAGGATCCCGAACGACTGCGGCAGCAGGCCGGGGGACCACCGCGTGCTCCCGAAGAGCTGCAGCAAGGAGACCTCGGCGAAGAAGCCCAGCGACTGCGTGATGAGGACGACGACTATCCCCAGGGTCGTCAGCGCGGAAAGAATCCCGCAGGCCAGGAGGAGTCGGCCGATGACGCGTTCATGGACCGGGTGTCGGCGCGCATCGAACATCGGCTGCTCCGGACGACCTTCTAGCTGTCGAGCCGGAGGCGCATCTCCGCGTAGGCTGGCGGCCCGAGCGGAATGTATCCCGCCTCGGGGACCAGGATCCCGGCGTTGTCCAGGTAGAACCGGACGAACGACTCGACCTCGGGCCTGCGGAGCGCGTCGCGACTAATGTAGATGTACATCGGACGGGCGAGAGGAGCGTAGCTGCCGTCGGCTATCGTCTCCCGGGATGGAGCGATGCAGCCCCGGCCGGCGTCGATCCAGACGGCCCGCAGCTTGTTCCGGTTCTCTTCGAAGTAGGCGTAGCCGAAGTACCCCAGGGCGCCGCGATCCCCGCTCACGCCCGCCACGAGCATGTGGTCGTCTGCGCTCGCCGTATAGTCGCTTCGGCTGGCGCCCTCCCGGCCGACCACCGCGGCGGTGAAGTAGTCGAAGGTGCCCGATCCGGTATCGGGTCCGTACAATTCGAGTCGCCGGTCCGGCCAGTCGGCGCGGATGTCGCCCCACCTCTCGACTGTCGAAGAGGGTTCCCAGAGCGAACGCAGTTCGTCTACCGTCATGCAGCCGGCCCAGGCGTTCGAGGGGTGCGCGACCACGGTCAGGCCGTCCCATGCGACCTGAAGTTCGACAAGGTCGATGCCGTCGGCTCCGCACGCCTCGGACTCGTCTTCGTTGATCTGCCTTGATGCGTTGTTGATATCGGTTTCGCCGTTGCAGAGTCGGCGAAAGCCGCTGCCGGTGCCGGAGACGCCCACCGCGAAGCGCGCCTCGCCCCGGCGCTGGATGGCGAACTCTTCCACCATCGCTTGGCTGATGGGGAATACGCTGCTGGACCCGTCGAGCATGATGATCCGGGGCGAGGATCCCCTGTCCTCGCAGGCGGCGCATGCAAGAAGGAGAGCCGCCGCCAGCGCGCGCCGCTCAGGCGGTCGCACCGGCGGCTTCCTCCTTCTCCGCGAACTGGGTGGAGAGCGGCAGCGTGACCCACACGGTCGTGCCTTGGCCGACCGCGCTCTGGATGCCCACTTTGCCCCCGTGCGCTTCAACTAGGTGCTTGACGATCGCCAAGCCGAGCCCCGTGCCTCCGCGTTCGCGCGACCTTGCCGGGTCGATCCGGTAGAATCGCTCGAAGACGCGCTCCACGTGCACGGACGGGATTCCGGGTCCCTGGTCCGTGACCTCGATACGCTGGAAGAGTCCCTCCGGGCGCACCCGCACAGCGATGAGAGACTCCTCATCGTTGTAGCGCACGGCATTGTCCAGAAGGTTGCGCAGAATCTGCCGGATTGCGCCCGGGTCGGCATGAACCGGCTCGTCATCGCCCACTACGGCCAGCTTCAGCTCGGCTTGCCGCACTCTCGGGTCCAGGGACTCCCAGACTTCTTGGGCGACCAGCGCCGGCATCACCGGCTCGGGCCTGGGGCGCCAGCTCCCGGACTCCAGGCGGGAGAGGTCGAGCAGGTCCTCCACCAGCACGCGCATGCGCGTCGCGTTGGCGAGGATGCGTCCGGCGAAGTCGCGTACGCTCGTGGAGGGGAGGCCGCCTCCGGCGAGCGCTTCCGCAAAGCCCACGACACTCGTCAAGGGGGTCTTGAGTTCGTGGGAGACGTTGGCCACGAAGTCGCGCCGCACGCCTTGAAGCCTGCGCATGGCGGTCCGGTCTCTGAGCGTCACGAGTGCGCCGGCTCGGTGGGGCCGGGCGGACAGGAGCACCGTGCGCTCGCCCAGCTTGATCTCGTCCGCGACGAATGCGCCCTGTCCGGCATCGCCGACGGCTTCGGCTATGCGAGGGGTTCGGAAGAGCGTGCCGATCCGGGTGCCCGGCGCGACCGTCCGCCCGGCCCACCCCTCGAAGGCCGGGTTGCAGAAAGCCACAACCCCGGCCTCGTCAACGATCGCCAGGCCGTCCTCCAGATTCTCGAAGAGCGCGCGGAGGTCGCCGGATTCGCGTTCGGAAAGCGCTACGCGGTCACGGATCCGGTCGACCATGCGGCCGATCGCCCGTCCAAGCGGCATATCCGAAGCCGCGCTCGCCAATCGTCCCGACCGCGAATCCGGCGACCCGGCCAGGGGATCGCGCTCGCCGGAAGCGATGCGGTCCACCGCCTCCCTCGCCACGCCGAGCCCCTTGTCCATGCGCCGCGCAGCCAACCGCGCCGCCGGCCATAGCGCCAGCAAGAGACCGCCCACCACGAGGGTCTCCAGCGCCGGCCCGGTGGCGCCCGATCCAACCAGCAGCCGAGCCACGGCGTAAGCCGCCACCATGGACGCCCCGGCCAGCACGAAGAAGCGGGTCGTCACCTTCACGGTCCGGCCACCAAACTCGCCCGCTACTCCCCGGGAGCCTTGAACCGGTAGCCCACGCCCCGAACCGTCTCGATCAGGGGCGCCGCGGCGTCACCGAGCTTCATCCTCAGCCGCGCCACATGCATGTCCACGGTGCGCGTTTCGTACGAGGCCCCTCCGCCGTCCCATGCGGCCGCGATCAACTGTCGGCGGCTCTGCACACGTCCCCGGCGCTCGAGCAAGACTTCCAGCAACCGGTACTCCAGCGGCGTCAACTCGACCTCGGCGCCATCGGAAAAGACTCTGTGCGCATCGCGGTCCAGCACCACGGGACCGACCGAAATCTTGCGGGAAACCGACACGGGCTCCGCGCGCGCCCGCCGCAGCACGGCTTCCACGCGAAGCGTGAGTTCGCGAGCGCTGAACGGTTTCGTTATGTAGTCGTCCGCGCCGACTTCGAACCCCTTCACCCGTTCTTCCTCTTCTCGCCGCGCCGTGAGCAGAATCACCGGGATCGCCTGCGTTAGCTCCAACTTCCTCAGCCTCTGCAATACCTCGTATCCGTCCATCCCCGGGAGCATGAGGTCGAGGATGATGAGGTCGGGCCGGTCGGCGATCGCCGTATTCAGCGCCCGCTGGCCGTTGACCGCGGTAGCGACCCTGTATCCTTCCCGGCTCAGGTGATATACGAGCACGCTCAGGATGTCCGGCTCGTCGTCGACAACCAGAATTTGTGCATCGCGCATGATGGCCACTCCTCTTATGCCCCTCTATACATCTAATCCTGCTTGCCCCTGGCTTACGTTCCGTAACGGATATGTAACAATCTTGTAACGCACAGGGGAAGAGGGTAGCCCCCGAGGGAGAAAGTAGCCGGGTTACAGAATCGCATGCGAAATGTGATCCGACTGTTACAGAACATGTACTTACCCGTTACTCGTTCCGTGTACGTTTTTTCGACACCCGGAAAACACCCATAGACTTCACTTCCAGGAGAACTGCATTGACACCTCCGTTCAGGATTATCGTACCTCCGCGGACGCCTGCAGCTACGTGGAAACGCGCAGCTACGTGGAAGCGCGCAACTACGCGGACGCGGGTACGGACACTGCCGACCGCGCGCCAGGCGTTGCCGACCGTGCGTCGGGCGCTTGTTCTCATCCCCGCGTTCCTGCTGGTCGCGGGCGTGGCGGGCACGCGTTCCGCCTCGGCGCAACCGGCATCGGCGCAAGATGTGGGCCGTCTTTCGGGGCGGATCGTCGAGGAAGACACCGCCAGGCCGCTGAGGCTGGCCCAGATAACCATCCCGGCGCTGAAGACCGGCACGATGAGCGATGTGGACGGACGCTGGTCGATAGACAAGGTACCGGTCGGCAAGTACGACGTAGTGGCCAATCTAGTCGGCTACGCCAGCAAGACGATCACCGGCCTGGATGTCGCTCCGGGCAAGATCGTCCGCGTCGACATTTCGCTCCCGCAGCAGGCCGTCGCGCTGAACGAGCTGAGGGTGACGGTCGCGGAGGAGCGTGGCACGACTGCCTGGGTCATGCAGAACCGGCGAACCGCTGCCGCCGTCACGGATGCGATTAGCCGCCAGCAGATCTCCGACTCCCCCGACTCCGACGCGGCCTCGGCGATGGCGCGCGTCCCCGGAGTGTCGATCGTCGACAAGAAGTTCGTCTTCGTGCGGGGTCTCGGCGAACGCTACGGCAACACCACGCTCGATGGAGCGGTAATGCCGTCGCCGATAGCCGACCGCAAGGCCGTGCCCCTCGATCTCGTCCCCGCCAGCTTCATCGAGAACGTTTCCACGTCCAAGAGCTACCTTCCCAAGCAGCCGGCGGACTATGCCGGGGGGTTGGTTCAGATCGAGACCCGCAAGGTTCCTGGCGAGAACTTCTTCAAAGTTGGAATCGGGGCCGGGCTCGAGACCGCGACCACGGGCAAAACGGGGCTTGCCTACAACGGGGCGGCGCTCGACTTCCTCGGCATCGACAGCGGATTGCGCGGTCTCCCGGACAATTTGCCGCGCAACATGGCCGTCAACCGGTCGAATCTGAGCCCGTCCGATCTGGAAGCGATCGGCGAAGCGTTCGCGCCATCCTGGGCCGGCGTTCCCCGCGAGCTCCCGTTTGCGCGGAGCGGGGAGCTGGCCTTCGGGACGGACATTCCCATTGGCTCCAAGGATGTCGGAGTCCTCGCGACGGCGCGGTGGGATGACTCGTGGAGTCGCCGGGAAGACTATGTGGAGCGCGTCTTCGCATCATCGGGACTTAGGGATCCCGAGGTCGATTACCGGGGCGAGCAGTCCACCCGAGCCACCACGCTGGGGGGTCTCCTGAACATCGACTACCCTCTCGCGCCAAGTCACCGAATCTCCTTCAACGGACTCCTCAACCGGGTCACCGAGGACCAGTCGCGCGTTCTCGAAGGGTTCAACCTCGACTCCAACGCGGACCAGCGGAACACCAGGATCCAGTATGTGGAGAATTCCCTCCTGCAAGGCCGGCTGAGCGGGAAGCACTACTTCAACGCGCTCGGCGGCGTGTTGCTGGAGTGGAAGGGTTCATTATCGCACGCCGGAAGGTACGAGCCTAACACCCGCGAGGTCCTCTACCGCGAGTTCGGCGGCGCATTCCTGTGGGACAACTTCATTCAGAGCGGGAGCATCTTCCATCAAGACTTGGCGGAGAAGGCCTTTAACGGATCGCTCGACATTCAGCTGCCGATCCGGGTGAATGGAGTGGCGGGCACGATCGAGGTTGGAGGAGGAAGCTTCCGCCGCGACCGGGATGTCCTCAGTCGGCGCTTCCGGTTCATTCCGAATGGCGCCGTTCCTGACGAAATCAAAGCGTCGGCGCCGGACGGGATCTTCGTGCCGGGCAACATCGGCGGGGGCCGCAACCAGTTCGAGATCCGCGAGGCTACGTTTCGCCCTGACAACTATGCGGCCAGGCAGGCGACGACATCGGCGTATCTAATGGCCGACTTCGATCTTCTGCCTCGCCTTCGCTTCGCCGGCGGCGGACGCATCGAGAGTGCCAGTCAGGTTGTCGAGCCGATGGATGTCTTCACGGCGGGGAGCCAGCCGCTAGCAGGCGCGGATCTGGACAACACGGACTTCGTTCCGGGCGCCACGATCACATGGGCGGCCAGCCAGCGCATCAACTTGCGCGCCGCAGCTTCGCGCACCCTGGCGCGGCCCGAGTTTCGGGAGCTGGCCCCGTTCTCCTTCGCCGACTTCGCGGGCGGGTATCTCGTCGTCGGGAACCCGGCGCTGAGGCGATCCCGAATCACGAATCTGGACCTGCGGGGAGAGTGGTTCCCCGCGTCCGGGGCGGTGGTTGCCGTCAGCGGTTTCTACAAGAGGTTCGCTGATCCTATTGAAGAGGTCGTCTTCCCGAGCTCGGAGTTCGTCAAGAGCTGGGTGAACGCGGATGCGGCAAACAACTTCGGCGCCGAAGTCGAACTGCGCTCCGACCTGGGATTCCTGTCCGAGTCGCTCCGGAGCTTCGGCTTCAACTTCAACCTGACAGTGGTCGCGTCCGAGGTCCGGACGGGGAATGTGGCGCAGATTTACGTCCCGGGCTCGGGCGTGCTTGAAATCGATGTCGTGAGCCAGAAGCGTCAGCTCCAGGGGCAGTCCCCATATGTGCTGAATGTTGGCGCAACTTGGCGCAATCCGTCGAGCCGGAGCTCCGTCTCGCTTCTCTTCAACCGCATTGGACGGCGGATCAGCCAGGTTGGGACGCAGTACCTCGAGAGCGTCTTCGAGGAGGGCCGGAATGTGTTCGATCTGGTTCTGGAGCAGGGGATCGGCTCCAAGCTGTCGGCGAAGTTGAGCGCCACGAATCTCCTGGCTGCCGCGTACAGCTTCACGCAGGGCGGCGACAGGCTGCGCGGATGGAGGCCGGGCCGGTCGTTGTCGCTAGGACTTTCCTGGCAGCCGTCAGGCAACCGCTAGCGCCGAGAAGCCCCGAGCGGGAGATCGATGCCCGCTGCGCAGTCTCGCCTCGCGCGGTTTCGCTTATCGCTCGTTTCCACATCTTGGCGCCCGTTTTAGCGCCCGTTTCCACACTTCTCGATGCTCCGGATTGCCAAGGGAGATATTTGCAGAGATGATATTTGCAGAGATGAAGTTTCATAGTCGCTGCCGCCGGCCGAACCTCTTGCACGGCTGTGGTCCGGGTCTGTTGCGTGACCGTCGGCCGGTCCTGCTGCTCGCCGGCCTGCTGCTCGTCGGCGCCGGCGCCGGGTGCAGGGGAGGAAGAGACCCTGTCTCGCCCCCGCCGCCCGCACCGCCCGCGGGCGCGGTGCTTTCGGGCACGATCAGCGAATCTCGGACATTGGAGGGCGGCGCTACGTACCTCATCCGAGGCACGACGATCGTCGAGGATGGCGCGACCCTCACGATCCCGGCCGGAACTGTCCTGATGGGCGATGTGGGAACTATCGGCTCCGCGCTGATCGTTCGGCGGGGCGGACGCTTGGTGGCACGTGGCACCGCCGAGGCCCCGATCGTCTTTACCAGCTCGAATCCGGAAGGCAGGCGCCGCCGGGGCGACTGGGGCGGGGTCGTCCTCAACGGAAGTTCGAACTGCAACTTTCCGGCGGACGAGTGCATCGGCGAAGGAAATTCGGGCCTCTACGGCGGCGATGACGATGACGACGACAGCGGCGCGCTCAGCTATGTGCGCATCGAGTACGCGGGGTACGAGGTCAGCTTCGGCAACGAGCTCAACGGCCTCACCCTCAGTGGCGTGGGGCGGGGGACGCAGCTCGATCACATCCAGTCTCACTTCGGCTTGGACGACGGCATCGAGATATTCGGCGGCACGGTAGACCTGAAGTACGCTTATGTGACCGGCGCCTCGGACGATTCGTTCGACTATTCGACCGGCTGGCAGGGCAGGGGGCAGTTCTGGGCGGCGCAGCAAGACCCCTTCGATGCGGACAACGGCTTCGAAGTCGACGGGAACGAAGAGAACTTCGATGCCACGCCGCTCACCGATCCCGTCATCTACAACGTCACGCTGGTCGGGAAGCAGGTCGGAACGGGCTCCGCCAGCGAGAGCACGCGCGGGTTCATCTTCAGGCGCGGTACCGGGGGAGAGGTATACAACGCCGTCGTTCTGGGCTTCGAGAGAGGCTTCGATGTGGACAACGCGGAAACTGTCGGCCGGGTCGCGATTCGGAGCAGCTACGTATATGGCCAGCAGGATGCGATGTTCGAGAACGATGACGACGGGATCGACGAGGAAGGGATATGGAAGAGCGTCGGCTGGAACAATGCGAGCGGCGTCGATCCGCAGCTCGCGGACCCGTTCAACCTCGCAGCTCCGGACTTCCGTCCGGCTAGCTCTTCGCCGCTGACCAGCGGCTTCGCCGCGCCGCCAACCGACGGCTTCTTCGACCGCGTCGACTACATCGGCGCCTTCGCTCCCGGACAGCCGCAGTGGATCGATGGTTGGACGACGGCGGCGCAGAACTAGAGTTCTCCGGACGGAATCGCGGCCCGAAGAGTCGAGTTGGAAGTTGAGCGGCAAGTTGAGCGGCAAGTTGAGCCGCGGCAGAGACAGATGTCGTGGCCGCCGGGGCAAGCTGGTCGGCGTCCGGCGCCGACGCGGGGGCTTCCTCTTCATGCTGGTGTTGTTGCCGGTCATCCCGAGGGCGTGCGCGGATGGCCGGCTCAGCGGGGAAGAGAGGCTTCCCGGCTCCATGGGATCGCTTGAAGAGCTGTCGGCTGCCGTCCTCGCCGGGCTCTCCGCGGCCGACACGGCCAGCCTCGAGTCGGTACGGCTGACCGAGTCCGAACACAACTACAAGGTGTGGCCCGAGCTGCCCGCGTCGGCGCCGGAAGTCAACTATCCGGCGGACTTGGCGTGGCAGAACATCCGGATGCGGAACCGGGCTGCGGTGGCGGATCTGCTGGCAGCCTACCGCGGCCGGAAGCTCGAGCTCGTTGGCGCCGAGTGCAGGGGCGCTACCGAGAAGTTCAGGAGCTTCAAGGTGCGCACCGACTGCTGGGCGACTTTCGAGCGGGACGGCAGGCAGCTGCCGCCGCAGCAGCTCTTCAAGCATGTGCTCAATTGGAACGGCGGACTGAAGATCTTCCGCTACTACGAACCGTAACTCGCGGTCGGCCCCCCGCTTGGCCGTCCGCTTGCGAGTGTCTGATGAGCGTGGCGTGCCGGGTGGCGGCGGGCGCACTGCACGGCCCCGCCTAGCCGGGCGCCACCAGTGCGTGGACGCCGGCGACATTCGGTCGGGCGTCAGTAGTCCACCGGCCTCAGATACCACTCCCCGATCGCCGTCTCCGAGAGCATCGCCACCGTTGGCAGGCGCCGCTTCCAATGAGTGCGTTCCAGCCGGCCCGCCACGATCTCCACCTTATGCCTCTCGAATCCAGCCTCTACCAAGTCTGCTGGCCGGTACCCCGAGATCAGGCGATGAAGAATGAGATCGGCTTCCGGGTAAGCGATTCCCAAGTCGTCTTCGTCGGTCTGTCCGCGGACAAGGTCGGCCGTCGCGGGCTTGGCGATGATCTCGCCCGGCACGCCAAGGGCGCGGGCGACCGCCCAGACCTGCGTCTTGAACAGGTCGCCCAGCGGATTGACCGGCGGGGAGTCGTCGCCATGCCAGGTGTAGTAGCCGAGCAGGCGCTCCGACTTGTTGCCCGTGCCCACCGGCAGCGCGGAGAGAGCGGCCGCTTGGTCGAAGAGGACGATCATCCGCTGGCGAGCGGCGACATTCCCTCTCCGGCGTCCGTCCGCGCCGGCTTCGAGGCGGTCCAGGTAGCCATCTACCGCCGCCGTGATGTCGATTGTTCGCGTCCGGATCCCGAACTTGTCCGCGGCCAGGAGCGCATGCTCGCGGCTCTCGGCGCTGGATGTCCGGTAGGGCAGGAGCAAACCGAGGACATGTTCCGGGCCGAATGCTTGGGCGCATAGCGCGCCGACCAGCGCCGAGTCGACGCCGCCGGACAGCCCGACTACGACCCGCTCGAAGCCGCGCCGCCGCCGGATCTCGCCGCGGAGAAACTCGACCAGCCACCTCCCGGCGAGTTTTGCGTCGATGTCGAGCGGACTTGCATCCGCGGGGTCGGGCGGACGGTGGACTGCTCCGTCCGGCGGCGGCCACTCCATCGTCTGCCACTCCGTCTTCTGCAACCGGTCACTCCGACGGACGAACAGAGGGTCGGCGCACTCCGGATCCGGGACTGTCCACGAGGAGTCGTGCCCACGAGCGCTTCAGGTCTGCCAACAGCGGCTCTTCGGCGCGCGCCCGCTTCAACTGTTCGCGGTCGACGTGCACGAATAGCAGCGCCTCGTCCCACAACGGACCCGCGACAAGCCGGGATCCGCGAGGATCGTACGCGGCCGAGCCCCCGGCGAACCCCTTGCCTCCCTCGAATCCGACCAGCTGCGAAACGACGACGAAGACTCCATGCTCCCGCGCGATTCCACGCGCCACCGAATCGAAGCGCACCAGGTTGCCGGGCACGCCCGGACCTGGCGCCACCCCGCGCGCGGGGGAGGCGGCGTGCAGCAGAATGATCTCCGCGCCATCCAGCGCTGCAAGCGTCCCCGAGATCGAGTGCAGAGCATCTTCGCAGACCAGCTGGGCCGTCCTCAGGAGCGGCCCGTCGAACGCCCTTATCTCGCTCCCTGGCTCGACGAATCGCTCTTCCTGGAACACGCCGTAAGTGGGGAGGAACACCTTCCGGTGCAGGTGCCGAATCATCCCGCCGGGGCCGAGCGTAGCGTACATGGCGGTGTTGTAGACGTACCCCGATTCGATCTCGTAGAAGCCGATCGCGATGTCGATGCCGGCCCCCTCCGCTCCGGCCGATGCGTTCAGGGTGTCGAGCAGTTCGGGGGCGGCGACCGCGTAGTCGCGCACGCCACCTTCCAGGAAGTATCCGGTCAGCGCCGTCTCCGGGAAGACGATCAGGTTCGGCTTCGGCTCGTGGCGGACGGCCGTCTCGATCGCTCTGGCGCAGGCGTCCAGGGACGCGGCGACGTTGCCCTTGACCGGCCGGAATTGAGCGATCGCAATGTTGAACGACAAGAAACGTCTCTCCCTGGCCTGGGACGCCTAGTGTACCGACCAGCATATGATATGGCAGGGTAGAACGGTAAGAAAACGTTTCTATCCAGGAGGCGCGATTCTCCCGCAATGAGCGCACGTCGGCAAACCGCCGTTCCGCGCCTGCACGACCGGCGACTCGAGCGTCGATTACCCAACAGTGAGCGCGCAGCGGCAAACCGCCGTTCCGCGCCTGCACGACCGGCGACTCGGGTGTCGATTACCCCACAGTGAGCGCGCGGCGGCAACCGCCCTTCCGCGCCCTGCACGACCGGACTCGAGAAGCGGCGATTCTCATGCGATGAGTGCGCGACGGCAAACCGGGGGGCGGCTTCTGGACGGCAGGGCCGCGTATCGCCATCATAGCGGCGCGACCGCTCTCCGCGTGCCATGATCCCGCGCCGCGATGCGAGCGGTTTCGACGGCACATTACCCCACCCCGCGACATGGGCGTGCGCAGCGGCAACCGGGGCTTCTGGACGACGGGGCCGCATATCGCCGTTTCGACAGCATCGGTGTAGAAAAGACCTTTGGCGCTCTCGATATCCGGTAGGCAATACCTTGCTCCGGAGGGTGCGCATCAAGCGAATGGAGACGATGGGATGACGCAAAGAGCGTTTGTGGCGGTGGCCGTTACGCTGCTCCTCGTGTGTCCGGCACGGGCGCTGGGCCAGAGCGCCACTCCGCCGGTCAGTGTAGGCGGTCTGCTCCGGGCGGGCGTCAGAGCGGTGCCGGAGGGGGCGGATGCCACCGACGGATTCGGCATTTTCGACGCCCGCGTGAGATTCAAGGGCAAGATCGGGATTGTATTCGACTACTACCTTCAGACCCTTTACAATCCGGACAGCCGAGCTTTCGAACTGCTGGATGCCGAGGCCACGCTATCTCTTCTCCCGCAGGTAGAGATCTCTTTCGGCATGGGCAGGCCTCCCTTCGGCTACGAAGCCCTCCAATCGAAGGGAAGTCTGTCGTATCTGGAGCGCTCCCAGGCCGTTACCGCGATAGCGCCTGGCCGGCAGATCGGAATGCAAGGGGAGATGGACATGTTCGATGGCCGCGTCACGGTGGGCGCAGGGCTCTTCAACGGCAACGGACGGGCGATAGAGAACGACGGCAACAACTATCTGTTTGCGAGCAGGGTTCAGTACAATTCGATCGGCACGATCGCCTTCTATGATGACTTCGTCATTCAGGTGGGCGGCTCGTTCGGCTACTCCTCCGACACGGAGGCGCCGCTCGGCCGCGGCATCGTTACCGGGGATCCGGCGGCGGTTCCGCGCATCACGACGGCTTTTGCGGGCAAGCGGCTGCTCTGGGGAGCCGACTTTCAACTGTCTTACAGGACATGGACGCTGACGGCGGAGTACCTGCGGGGCGACTACGACCTTGCCCATTCGGGCCGCAACCCGGGATCGCGGGATACCGAAGCCCACGGAGGGTATGCGGAGCTAGGGTATCGCGCGTGGGGAGTGCTGGAGGGAATAGTCCGCTACGACGGCTTCCATCCGGCTCTGGGGAGTGGCCGGACTTTCCTGGTGTTCGGCGCGAACGTATACCCGGGTTACTACGCCAAGCTGGGGTTGCAGTACGCGACCGCGCTTCGCGATTCGCCGGATTCGGAGACCCTTGCCGACGGCCAGTTCTTCTTCGTGGCGCAGGTGGACTTCTAGGCGGACTTCCAAGCAATCCTCGGAAGTCGGATACCCCCTAGGGGAATCGAACCCCTGTCTCCTGGCTGAGAACCAGGTATCCTGGGCCACTAGACGAAGGGGGCACACCAGGAGGCGACATTCTATGGCGTTGCGAGAAGTTGTCAAGGCGGTGCAGGTCGAAGCGCTGCAGGTCGACCGGCGGCGTGGACTGTCCGGCGCTCCCCCGGCGGAGGGCCGACGGTGAGTTGGGAACACCTCCATCTGGTCGCGCACTCGTTTCCGATCGTCCTGACCGCGAGCGGAGCGCTGGTGGGACTGCTGGGGTGGGTGCGCGGCAAGGAGTCGCTCGAACTGTGGGGGCTCGTCGCGCTGCTCATCGCCGCACTGTTCGTGATGCCCGCCTACCTGACCGGGTTGGCGGCCGCGGATGTCGTGGCGGAGCGGACGTTCGCGCGGCCGGGAGTGGTGCAGACGCACCGTTTCTGGGCCACTTGGGCCGCCGTGCCAGTGGTCACGGCCGGCGTGCTCGCGGGGTTCGCTCTGCGCGAGCGAGATGACAGCCGTCTGAGGCACTTCGTCATATCGGTCGGTCTGGTGGCGTCTTTTCTCGTCGGCTACACGGCGTGGCTGGGGTCCAAGATCGTGCACGGACCGCCGACAAACACGCCTGTGCCGTCCGCCAGCGGCGAGGAGGCGGCCTAGCCGCCCGGCGTAATCCCGCCGCTAGGCGACGGCAGGTCCGGACGACGCTTTGCCAGCGGCGTGGAGGCGGCTTGGGCGGACGGGCCGCCGTGCCGCGCCGCCGGTCAGCCCCCGGCAAGGGGAAGCGACGCGCCGGAGCTAGGAGCGATCCCGAGGAACGCGAGGTGCCGCCGCCGGTCGCCGCCGCGGTGCGAGTAGTAGCGCTCGGCGCCGCCGCCGCAGAGAGTGCACTCGCCGCTGGCGGACACGCGCTCCTTAGCGACGCCCGCCGCTATCGCTTGCTTCGCGATCACCTGTCTGAGGTCGATGCACGCAGGTCCGGCAGGCTGCCTCTCGCCGACTGCGCCGAACACGGCGGGACCGACCTCGTAGCACTTTCCGCAGATCGCCGGCCCCAGGTGAACCGCCACTTCGGCGGGGCTGCTCCCGAAGGCTTCGCTCATGGCCGACAGCCCGGACTCGAGCACGCGTCCTGCCGTGCCTCTCCACCCCGCGTGCAGGAGCGCGACAGCTCTTCGGGCCGGGTCGGCCACGAAGATCGGCACGCAGTCGGCGAGAGTGACGGCTAGCAGCACGCCCGGCGTTCGGGTGGCGTGCCCGTCGCAGTCGCCCGCGAGCATGTAGCCGGCCGGCAGGTCGTCGCCGTGCACCCGCACCAGGGAGCCGTGGACCTGCATGCTGCGAAGTACCGACCGCCACTGTCCTCTCTCGCCCAACTGCGCCGTGCTCGCGGGCTCGATGCGGTCTCCCAGCCACTCGCGCCGCGTGGAAAGACAGTATGCTCGATCATCCGGCACGCCCCTCACGGCTCCCCCATGCGCCGCTTCTGTGCACGATGGCGGCACCGCAGGTCCTGTGCGCGATGGCGGCCCCGCCGGCGGATGGTCGGGCGCTGCGCGATCCGAACGCCGGGTCGTGCCGGCCCGCAGCCAGGGGAACTCTCTCTTCCAGCCGGGCACCGGCGTCGCCCTCGCGGCTAATGGTTCCGGCACGTTGCGATCACCGGATTGGCCGCGCTGGGATACTTCTGGACGCAAGACCCGGCGGCGTTGGCTCCGGCACCTGTTCGATCGTCCGATTTGGCCGCGGTCGCCGAGGTGACGACTGTCTGCACGGTCCCCATATTCTCCCGCTGAGCAAGTTAGCGATCTGCCACGATCTGGCCCGGAAGATGGTGGTATCCTGAGCGCCATACGCTGGACACGGCGGCGTCTACAAGACACTCCGGGCGGAGAACAGCTATGAGCCGCGCATCCATCCAGCAAGTCACCAACGCGATCCGGCAAGGCCGGTGCAGCGCCCGTCAAAACGTCGAAGCCGCGATAAGGCGTCACGAAGAGAGCGATCTAGGCGCCTACATATGCTTCGACGCCGCCGGCGCGCGCAAACAAGCCGACCAGACGGATGCCAAAGTGAAACGGGGCGACGATCCGGGTCCCTTGGCCGGGATCACGGTATCCGTAAAGGATCTGTACGGCGTCGAGGGACTGCCGATCCAAGCCGGGACCAAGCGGGAGCTACCCGTCCGCTGGCGCACGGAGGGTTTCTTGGTCCAGTCGCTACGCAGTCTTGGGGCGGTGATAATGGGCAAGACCCACACGGTCGAACTCGCGTTCGGCGGAGTCGGACTGAACTACAATACGGGCACTCCTCTGAACCCGTGGGACAGCGAAGAGCACCGGGGTCCGGGCGGTTCCTCCGCTGGCGCGGGGGTCAGTCTGTGGGAGGGGTCGGCGCAGCTCGCGCTTGGCTCCGATACAGGCGGTTCGGTCCGCATCCCCGCTTCCGCCACCGGCGTCGTCGGACACAGGCACACTACGGGCCGCTGGCCCACCACGGGGGTGGTGCCCCTCAGCTCGACGCTGGACACGGTCGGGTTGTTGACGCGCACGGCCGCCGACATGCGCTATGCATTCGGGCTGATCGACCGGCTTGCGGGGCCGGGTGGCGGCGAAGAAGCGACCAACTCGGGCACGTCCGGCGGGCTAGGGGTTGGCAGCGACCGCCGCCGCCGGGCAGCGGGAGCGATGCTCCCAGCTGGCGCCGCGACCGCGGCCCTTGCGGGCCTCCGAATAGGTATCCCGCGATCATCGTACATGTGGGAGCGCGCGGACCCCGCCATCGTCGCCGTCGTCCGGCGGGCGTTAGCCGATGTCGAGGAAGCGGGCGCCGTACTGCTGGATGCAGATGTTCCGGAGCTGGACGAAGCTGGCGCCAGCTACCTGTCTGGCGAGCTCGTTTCGCCGGAGTGCAAGGAGTTCCTGGAGCGCGAGCTCCCGGAATGGACGGACATCCTGGACCCGACGGTCGGCAAGCGTCTGGAAAGCGCCCACGACATCGGTGCGGTGAGGTACGTCGCGCTCCTCGGTCTCCGCCGCCGCCTTTCGGCCGGCGTTCACGCCCGGCTGGATGCGCTGCGGGTCGATCTGCTGGCGGTCCCGACGCTGCCGGTTGCGCCGCCGATTCTCTCCACCCTCGCCGAGCTGGAGGCGTACTGGGAAGTCAACCGGCGCATGCTTTCCGGCACGGCGCCGGCGTCGATGCTCGACATGTGCGCCGTTACTCTGCCCGCGGGCCTCGACCAATACGGGATGCCCGCCGGCCTTCAGCTGATTGGACGCGCGGGCGCCGATGCCGCTCTCCTGGACCGCGCGGTCGCCGTGGAGTCGGCGTTGGGGACGAATGTCGACCGGCTGGGGACGCCGCCCAGGCTCGCGCGGGACGCACGCGGGACGAGATGTCCAGGCAGGCTCTCTGGCGACGGCAATGGTAGCCGGACCGAGCTGCCCAGCGTCGGCTAGATGCGGAGGCCCGCTTCGGGCGCCGCCGGCAGTTCGAGGTTCGGGAACGTCGCGCCGAAGCCCTCCAGCACGGCAGCCACGGCTGCGTCGCGCGTCACTCTCGCCCCCTCGGAGGCAAGGCTCGTCATCTTGACGCCGCTGATGCCGCACGGCGTGATGTAGCCGAAGTTCTCGAGAGGTTCGGATGTCACGTTGAGCGCGAAACCGTGCGAAGTGATCCAGCGGCTTGCGCGGACCCCGATGGAAGCGATCTTGCGTATCGTCCCGCCGGGCATGAGCGCTTCGGCGCTCTCCGCCGCGACCGTTCGAAAGCCATCGGTCTCGCCAGCGGCGTCTTCGGGCTGCATGGCGCCCGCGGGAACGGTCCCGGTCCACGCGCCCGTGTACGACTCGACCCGGAATGCGGGGAGGCCGAAGCGAGCGAGAAGTCGCAGCAGGACCTCCTCGATGCGGCGAAGATACCAGTGAAGGTCTTTGCGGTACGCGGACAGGTCGAGGATGGGGTAGCCCACCAGCTGGCCCGGGCCGTGATAGGTGACGTTGCCGCCGCGCTCGGTCTCCGCTACGTCGATCCCCCGGGACTTCAGCAGTTCATCCCCGGCCAGCAGCAGATCCGGTGCGGACTTCCGTCCGACCGTGATCACGGGCGGGTGCTCCACGAGAAGCAGAAGGTCGCGGCTTGGCCGCGACGATCGCCGCCACTGGACTATGGAACGCTGGAGCTCCCGAACTTCTCGGTACTCCCGTCGTCCGAGGTCGACGACTCGGAGCGCGCGCGCACCCGGCTCGCCGCTCGGCTGGGGGGCTGGGCGCGCGTCTCCGGCTCGCTCGCGGCTCTCGCCCTACAGGGCCGGGGCGGAGGGTCGGGTCGGTCGAGTCGGACTGCAGTTCTGGCGCGCACTCCCCGCTCGCCGACGGCGGAGGCCCCGCAGCAGGTTCACCGAGTCTCGGGGCGTCCAGCGCCGCAGGCGGAGGGCCGCCGGTCGCCACGCGGTCTAGCTGTGGATCGAGCGGCCCAAGGCGCCGAACGCGGCTTCCATGACGGCCTCCGCCATGCTCGGGTGCGCGTGCGCGTGCCGGACTATCTCATCCAGCGTGGCTTCCAGCTCGCGGGCCATGCCCACCTCGGCCACGAGCTCGCTCACGTTGTGTCCGATCATGTGGGCTCCCAGAATCTCTCCATACTTGGCATCCGCGACGATCTTGACGAAGCCGTCCCCGGCCCCCGCCGTCATGGCCCGTCCGTGAGCGCCGAGCGGATACTTGCCGACGACCACCGAATAGCCGGCTTCCTTCGCTTGCGCCTCCGACATCCCGATCGACGCCACTTCAGGATGGCAGTATCCGACCGACGGTATGTTCGCGTACGACATCGGGTGCTCGGCAACGCCGGCGATGCGCTCGGCGGCCACGATCCCTTCGTGCGATCCGACGTGCGCCAGCATCGGCTGCCCGGACACATCCCGATCGCGTACACTCCGCTTACGGTAGTCCGGCACCAACTGTCGGTCTTGATGAAGCCATCTTCCATTGCGACGCCGGCCTCCTCGATCCCGAGGTCCTCCACGACCGGCCGCCGTCCTGCGGCCATCAGCACTAGATCCGTCTCTTCCCTCTCCTCCCGTCCTTCCTGGGTCTCGACTGTCAGGACCAACGGGCTCGACTCCCGGTCCAGCGACTTCACGCGAGTGTTCGTCCGGCTCTTGATGCCTCGTTTCTTGAACGAACTCTCCAACGCTTTCCCGATCTCCGGATCCTCGAGGGGAACCAGGGTGTCCAGCGCCTCGACGAGCGTCACATCGACTCCGAAGGCGTCGAACACATCCGCGAACTCCACCCCCACGAAACCGGCTCCGACGATCGTCATCCGCTCCGGCAACTTCGCGAGCTCCAGGGCGTGGCGACTCCCTATCACGGTCTTCCCATCGAATTCGAAGCCGGGGAACGTCTTCATCACCGCGCCGGTGGCGATAACGATGTTCTTCGTGTGCAACAGCCGGCTCTCTTCGCCCGATTCGACCGCCACCTGCCCTGGCCCGGCCAGCCGACCCCGGCCCTGCACAGCCTCCACGCCGTTCTTCTTGAGAAGGAACTTCACTCCGCCGGTGAGCCGCCTAGTGAGTCCGCGGCTTCTCTTGACCGCCGCCTGGAAGTCGTACTCCACCTGGACGGGTTTCACGCCCATCTTCGCGCCGTAGCGGTTGACCGTATGCGCGAGCGCCGCGCTTTCGAGCAGAGCCTTGGCGGGGATGCAGCCCCAGTTGAGACACGTTCCTCCGATTCCGCCCTCGTCGGAGCCACTCTCGACGCACGCCGTGCGCAGTCCCAGCTGCGCCGCGCGTATCGCGCAAACGTAACCGGCCGGCCCGGACCCGATCACGACTACATCGTAGCTTTGCGGCATATCTCCGTATCCTCCACCCGCACGGATAGGCGGGCATCTTCACCCCGTGAAGGGGAACGTTCCTAGAAAAGCAACTCCCCTAGAAGAGCATTTCCAGCGGATTCTCGAGCATGTTCTTGAAGGTGCCGATAAAGGCTGCGCCCGTCGCTCCGTCGATAACGCGGTGGTCGCATGACATCGTCACGCGCATCCGCTCCCGCGCGACTACTTCCCCATCCACGACGACGGGCTTCTGGACCGTGCTGCCGACCGCGAGAATCGCCGCTTCCGGCGGGTTGATAATCGCGGTGAACTGCTCGATATCGAACATGCCGAGGTTGCTCAACGTGAAAGTCCCGCCCTGATACTCCTCGGGAGCCAGCCGCTTGGCCCGCGCCCTCGCGACGAGGTCGCGCACCTCGGCCGAGATTTCGCTCAGCCCCTTGCGGTCCGCATCGCGCAGGACGGGCGTGATAAGGCCTCCCTCGATTGCGACGGCGATACCCAGGTGCACCGCCCCGTGGTAGCGAATGGAGTCTCCCTCCCACGAGGCATTGATCGCGGGGTGGCGGGTCAGCGCTTCGGCGGCCGTCTTCAACAGCAAATCGTTGACCCCGATCTTCCTGTCCGCGAGACGGGCGTTCATCTCGGCGCGCAGCTCCAGCGCGCGTACCATGTCGATCTCGGTGGTGAGGAAGAAGTGGGGAACGGGGCCGATCGACTGGACGAGCCGCCGCGCGATCGCCTTGCGCATCTGGCTCGCCTCCTCGACGCGGTCCTCGAGGCGAGCCGGGGATCGGGACGGTGCCGTGACGGGCGCCGGCGCCACTGCCGGTTGGCGTGGCGGGCTGGCCAGCGCGGCCTCGATGTCGGCTTTCACGATGCGTCCCCCGGGCCCGGAGCCGGCAAGGCTTGCCAGGTCGATGCCGCTCTCGGCCGCCATGCGGCGCGCGACGGGAGATGCTCTGATGCGGCCCGGCGCCCGAGCGCCGGGTTGGTCCGGCGCGGCGCGCGCAGACGCCGGGTCGCCGCGGGCGGCGGCTGCAGCAGCCCCGCCGCCCGCATGCGAGGCGGCGGCGTGCCGGGTCGCCGCGTCCTTTCCGGCATCGGCCTCGCCCGTCCGGCCGTCGGCGCCATCCGCCGCGGCCCCCGCCGCGCCGCCCGCGGCCCCCGATTCGGCGGCGGCTTGCGCCATCAAAACGTCTATCGACTCATCCGGTCCGGCGATCACGCCGATGAGTCTGCCCACGGGGATCGTCTGTCCGGCATCGGCCAGCTTCTTTCGCAGCACGCCGCCGCCGAGCGCCTCGATGTCCATGTTCGCCTTGTCGGTCTCGATCTCGGCGACGATGTCGCCCTGCTCGACCGAGTCGCCCTCGTCGACCTTCCACTCGAGGAGCTTGCCCTCTTCCATCGTCGGGCTCAGCTGCGCCATCACGACCTTAGTAGCCATCTGCCGCCATTCGTCTAGCGCCGTTGGCCGGCCGCCATCCAGCGCTGTTCGCCAATAGCCGTCTGGCGTCGTCCGCCAGCCGTCTAACGCCGGTCACCGAGCCGCCTAGCCCGCGTAACAGACGGCGCGCGCCGCTTCCGCCACATGCTCGGCATTCGGCAGCACGATCTTCTCGAGGTTTTTCGCGTACGGCGCCGGCACATCCAGCGCGTTCACCCGCGCGACCGGCGCGTCGAGATAGTCGAAAGCCTCGCGCTGGATATCGTCGACGACTTGCGCCCCCACATTGCACACCGGCCAACCCTCTTCCGCTACCACGGCCCGGTTCGTCTTTCTCACCGATGCCACGATCGCGTCCACATCCAGCGGACGCACCGTCCGCAGATCCACCACTTCCGCCTCGATCCCCTCCTTCGCCAGCGTCCGGGCGGCCGCCAGCGACTGGTGCACCATCTTGGAGTGGCAGACGATCGTCACATCCGATCCCTCCCGCTTCACATCCGCCTTCCCGAGCGGGACGAGATATTCCCCCGCCGGCACCTCGTCTTTCACGAGGTTGTACATGATCTCGCTCTCGATGAAGACGACCGGATCGTTGTCCCTGATCGCGCTCTTCAGCAGCCCCTTCGCATCCCTCGCCGTCGCGGGTGCCACCACCTTCAACCCCGGCACGTACGCGTACCACGGCTCCGGCGACTGCGAATGCTGCGCCGCCAGCTGGAGCGCCGCTCCGCCCGGCCCGCGAAAGACGATCGGCACGTTGTACTGCCCGCCGGACATCTGGTACATCTTGGCAGCCGCGTTGACCACCTCGTCGATGGCCAGGAGAGCGAAGTTCCAGGTCATGAACTCGATGATCGGCCGCAGCCCCGCCATCGCCGCTCCGACCCCCAACCCGGCGAAGCCGAGCTCGGCTATGGGCGCGTCGCGCACCCTCCACTCGCCGAAGTCGCCCAGAAGCCCCTTGGTGACCTTGTAGGCGCCGTCGTACTCTCCCACCTCCTCGCCGATGATGAAGATCGATTCGTCGCGCTCCATCTCCTCGCGGAGCGCGTCGTTCAGCGCCTCTCGATAGGAAATCACGGCCATCTAGCGAAACTCCTTGCGCCAGGCATCCCGCCGCCGGATGTCGTTCGCGTAGCTGTCCGAATAGACGTAGCTGTACGCCTCCTCGGGGTCGGGAAAGGGACTCTTGTCCGCGAAGTCGGCCGACGCCTCCGCCACCTCGACCGCTTCCCGGTCGAGGGCCTCGCACTCCTCTTCGCCGAGCAGCCCCGCGTCTACGAGCCGCCGCGAGAATTCGGCGATGGGGTCGTCCGAACGCCACTTGTCGACCTCTTCCTTGGTGCGGTAAGTGCCGTGGGCCGGGTCCGCCATCGAGTGCCCCATGTACCTGAAACAGCGGGCCTCGATGAAGGTGGGAGTCTTCTCGGCGCGTCCCCTTTCCGCCGCCTCGGCCACGGCTTGGCGCACGGCCAGCACATCCATCCCGTCCACGGCGAGCGAGACCAGGCCGTCGTACGCCAGCCCCCGATCCTTGAGCTCGCGAACGGCCGCCACGCGCCGGACATCGGTCCCCATCCCGTAGCCGTTGTTCTCGAGGAGGAAGATCACGGGCAGCTTCCAGCGCGCCGCCATGTTCAGGGACTCGTGGAAAGCTCCGATGTTGACGACGGAGTCTCCGAAGAAGCAGAGGCACACCTGGTCTCCGCCTCTGTACCGGATCGCGTATCCGACTCCCGCCGCCAATGGAAGGTGACTGCCGACGATCCCGTGCCCGCCCAGGAAGTTCAGCGACTTGTCGAACATGTGCATCGAGCCGCCGAAGCCCTTGGAGCACCCGGCCGCTCGCCCGTAGAGTTCCGCCATCACTGCGCCGGGGGTCATCCCTCGCACGATCGCCTGGGCGTGGTCGCGATACGCCGTTATCACGTAGTCGTCCGGGCGCAGCGGGGCGATCGCCCCCACGGCCACGGCCTCCTGTCCCGTATAGAGGTGGCAAAAGCCGCCTATCTTGCCGGTCTGGTACGCTTCCGCGGCTCTCTCCTCGAAGCGCCGGGAGATCATCATCTGGCGTAGAAGCTCCACGCACTCTTCCCGCGGCATGCCTTCGAGCGGGGTGGACTCGGTCGCCATCGTCATCCGTCCACGAGCGTCATCGTCCGGCATCCAGCGCCATCATCCGGCCACCAGCGCCATCGTCGGGATGCGAGCGCCATCATCCGGCCGCAAGCGCCGCCGCACGCTTCCTCAGCTCCACCACCTGCTCGCGCGCGTGGTAGCTGGACCTCACCAGCGGTCCGCTCTCGACGTGAAGGAACCCGCGCGACTCCCCGATCCTCTTCCAACGCACGAACTCATCGGGAGCGACGTACCGGTCTATCGGCAGGTGGTCAGGCGAGGGTCGCAAGTACTGCCCGAGGGTCAGAATCTGAACTCCGGCGTCCAGCGCGTCTCCCATGAAGTCGTGGATGTCGTCGGCGGTCTCGCCCAGCCCCAGCATGATCCCGGTCTTGACCAGCACTCCGTCGTCCGCCTCTCGTCCCGTCCGGAGGACCTCCAGCGAGCGGTGGTAACGCCCGCCGGGCCGGGCGACAGTGTGCAGGCGGCGGACAGTCTCCATGTTGTGGTTGAATATCTCCGGCCGGGCCGCGATAACTGTTCTGACCGCGGCCGGATCGCCCTTGAAGTCTGGCGTCAGCACCTCGACCGAGCACTGCGGCCGCCTCGATCGTATCTCGCGGATTATTTCGGCGAAGATCCAGGCGCCGCCGTCGGGCAGGTCGTCCCGGTCCACCGAAGTGATGACACAGTGGCTGAGCTGCAGCCGGTCGATCGCCCTCGCGACGCGCGCGGGCTCGTCCTCGTCCAGATCTTCCGGCCTGCCGTGGGCGATCGCGCAGTAAGGGCAGTTCCGCGTGCAGACATCGCCCATGATCAGGAAGGTCGCCGTACCGGCTTCCCAACACTCGCCGATGTTGGGGCACCGCGCCTCTTCGCAGACGGAGTTGAGCTCGAGGTCCTTCATCATGCCGCGGAGCCGCATGTAGTTCGGTCCGCCGGGTGCGCGAACCTTGAGCCAGCGCGGCTTGCGCGCAGGCCAGTCGACCGTCGGCACGCTTCCTCCCTGACCGCCATCCGGCAGTATCGCGCTATCCGGCGGCATGGCGCCGGCCGACTGTATGATATCGAGAGGCTTCAAGTCGCCAATTTCTTGTTTGCCAAGTCCCAGGATTATGTGGAGCCGGGGAGTCCGAATTCTCCCTGGATGCCGGGGCCGAATCTCCCTTTGCGCCGAGGCAAAATCTCCCTTTGCGCCGGGGACGGAATCATCCCGTGTGCCAAGCCATCCGACGCGCCAGCGGGGTAAGATAGTCTGTCCGTGCCGGGAGACCAAGATTGCGCTGACGGACATTGCTTATGCGCAGGCCTGCCGGTACTTTCTGCGCATGACATACATTATCACGCAGCCGTGCATGGACACCAAGGATGCGTCTTGCGTAGACGTTTGTCCCGTCGACTGCATCTACGAGGGGGAGGATCAGTACTACATTCACCCTGAAGAGTGCATCGATTGCGGCGCTTGCGTGCCGGAGTGCCCGGTCGAGGCCATTTATCCGGACGACGAGGTGCCCGAGGAGTATGAGGAGTTCACCGCAAAGAACTACGTCCACTTCGACGTTCCACCCCCCTGACGCCCCACGCCTGATGGCCGTCGCGGCCGATACGAGCCGGCGTCGCTACGTCGCCGCACGCACTTGAAGCGGATATTCGCGCGCCGCGCGGCGGAGCGGCGTTCCGGTGGCGGACCAAGCGGAGCAGACAGCTCTCCCGGCATGCGGCCGCGCTCATCCGAACTTCTCTTCCTGTCCGTGGCTATGATCGTCGCGCTCGCGGGAGCGGCTCTGGCGCTCGCGGCGCGGCCCGCGCGGCCGCCCGCCCCCGATTCGGGACAGGCTGCGCAAGATTCTGGCGCGGCCACGGGCGCGGCCATGGGCAACGCGGCCGCTGGCGATGCGAGCCTCGCCAGCGGCGAAGACGCGAGCCGGATTCCCGAGACGCCGCCGCCCGGCCAAGCCGCCGCGCACGAACACATGCACCATGTCGCGCCGGATGCCGAACCGGGGGCGGATTCCTCCATGCGCATGCCGCCTATGAACGCGGATTCCCCGGATATGTCCCCGGAGGATCCCGGCGCCGCTCCGCCGCAGCTTCCCGAGACGAACGATCTCATCAGAGTCGTAGTGCGAGAGGAAGATCGCGAGGCGGAGGTCATAATCGGCCCGGTGGCGCTGACGGCGGGCGGCCCGCACCTGAGGCCGGAAGTGCAGTTGGCCGGGCTGCCGCTGGACGGGTGGCTGCACGGCTTCTCCTGGGAGATGCGCGACCGGGAAGGCGGCGCGCTGCCCCCGCGCCTTCTTCACCATGTGAACGTCATAGACCCGGATAACCGCGAGCTGTTCTCGGCCGTCCCGCGCCGGATCATCGCTGCGGGCCGCGAGACATCCGGCGAAGCCCTGCCGACTCTGATCGGATATCCGATGTCGCGCGACACCCGCATCCTCGTGAGCGCGATGTTCGCCCCGCTGCCCGCCGAGTCGTTCGGCGAGGCGTACCTGCATGTCACCCTCCACTACACGCCCCGCGAAGGGTACGGCCTAGTCGCGCCCCGGAGCGTCTTCCCCTTCTACCTGGATGTCATGGGTCCCGTCGGCGAGAAGGAGTTCCCCCTTCCTCCGGGCACTCACGGGATGAGCTGGGAGGGAAGCCCCGCGGTGGACGGACGCATTCTCGGGATCGGGGGACACATGCACGACTTTGCGGACTGGATTCGTCTGGAAGACGTCACGGATGGAAAGATCATCTGGGAAGCGAAGCCCGAGGTGGACGCAAACGGGTCCACCATAGGGGTGCCGGCGAGCATGTTGTGGTGGCGCGGCGGCGTCAGGGTGCGAACGGATCACGTCTACCGGATCTCCGTGCAATATTCGAACCCGCTGGACCATCCGGCCCCCGACGGAGGCATGGGCGCGATCGGCGGCGTCATCCTGTCGCAAAGCGGCGTGTGGCCGGACTTCAGCCGCTCGAATCCCGACTACATAGCCGACCTGCGCAACACCCTCGACAAGCCTCGCCAAGCCGGCGGGCACGCTGGACACTCGGCTCACGGGATGCCAGGGAACTAGTACCGGGCTGCCGGGGGGCTAACGCTCCCGGGTGCCAGAGGGGCCAGCGCTCCCGGGCTGCCAGGGGGCTAGTAGGTGGCGATCTCCACTATCGCCTCCGCCAGGTCGTCCACCTGCGGCAGCGTCGCGTTCTCCAGCGAAGGCGCGTAGCCGACGAACGTGTCGGTAGAGCTGATGCGCCGCACCGGCGCGTCGAGCCACTCGAACAGCTCATCGGCCAACCGGGCCGAAATTTCCGCCCCGTAGCCCCACGACTTGGCGTCCTCGTACGCCACCAGCACGCGATTCGTCTTCTTGACCGACGCCTCGATCGTATCCATGTCGAGCGGATTCAGGGAGCGGAGGTCGATCAGATCGGCGCGGACCGGCTCCCCTTCGCGGTCGAGCTTGGCCAGCGCCTTGCGCGTCCTCTCCACCAACGCCCCGTAGGTGACGATCGTGAGGTCGCTACCAGTCTCCACGAGCGCGGCCTTCCCGAACGGGATCATGTAGTCCGGTCCGGGATACACGCCCTTGTTGTAGGTCTGCCGGTACAGGTGCTTGTGCTCGAGGAAGAGCACCGGGTCGTCGCAGCGGATCGCCGTGCGCAACAAGCCGTTGGCATCCAGGGCGTTCGAAGGACAGATCACGTGCATGCCGGGGGTGTGCGTGAACAGCGAGGCGCCAGTCTGCGAGTGGTAGATCGCCCCGCCCGTAAGGTACCCCCCGTACGTGGTTCGGATGACCATCGGGCACTTGTAGCCGCCTGCGGAGCGCCACCTGAACGTGGCGATCTCGTTGCGCAGCTGATGATAGGCCGGCCAGATATAGTCGAAGAATTGGATCTCCGCGACGGGCTTGAGTCCTCTGACCGCAAGTCCCACAGCGCGCCCGGCGATATTCGCCTCCGCGAGCGGCGAGTTGAACACGCGGTCCGGCCCGAATTCTCGCTGCAAGCCGTACGTGATCTTGAACACGCCGCCCTTGCCCTTGACCTCCTCCAGGTACTCGTCCCGGCTCGCGTCGGCGACATCCTCTCCGAACACCACGACGCGCGAATCCCGCCTCATCTCGTCCCGGAGGCAGGCGTTCAGAAGATCGACCACCGTGACGGGCCGTCCGTCCGGATCGAAGCTGGGCTCTGTTTCAAAGTCGCTCGATGTGGGATCGACCTCTTCCGAGTAGACATGCGCGTACACCGACTCGGCGGCGGGTTGTGGCTGGGCGACTGCCCGATCGGCGGCTTCGGCCACCTCTTCCTTGACTTCCTTCTCGAGCCTCTCGAGCTCGTCTTCTTCGAGCAGGTCTTCCCGTATCAGGTAGTCGCCGAAGGTGGTCAGCGGATCGCGAGCCGCCTCGGCTTCCCGTTCGGCGGTCGGCTTGTAGGCGCGCTCATCGTCCGACATCGAGTGGCTGTAGGGACGGATTACATGGGCGTGAACCAGCGCCGGGCCATGTCCGGCGCGGCAGTGCCGGGCGGCCCGCCTCATGACCACGTAGCTCTCCAGCGGGCAGGTGCCATCCACCTCTTCGATGAAGAGATCGGGGAAGCTTTTGACGAGCTTCGAAATGCTGCCGCCGGCGGTGTTGACCTCCACCGGGACCGATATGGCGTATCCGTTGTCTTCTATGAGGAAGATGATTGGAAGCTTGAGGTTGGAGGCGGAGTTGAGCGCCTCCCAGAACTCTCCTTCCGACGTCGTTCCATCTCCCGCGCAGACGAGCACTATCTCGTCGGGCTTCACGGTGGGCGCGGCGCAGTCCAGCTGCCCGCTCAGCCCGATGGTGCGCGCGCGCACGATGCCTTCCGCGCAGCCGACGGCTTGGTTGAACTGGGTGCCGGTCGGACTGGATGACGTGACGATGTGCCGCTCCGGACTGCTGAAGTGCCCGGGCATCTGGCGTCCGCCCGTGGACGGGTCGGCGGCGGCTCCCACCGACCCCAGCAACATTTCGTACGGGGTCATCCCCAACTCGAGACAAAGAGCGCGATCGCGGTAGTAGGTGAAGAACCAGTCGTGGCCGGCCTTCAGCGCCCGTCCGGCGGCGACCAGCACGGCTTCGTGCCCCGCTCCCGAGATCTGGAAGAAGATCTTGTTCTGGCGCTTCATCGCGATTTCGCGATCGTCGATTGCCCGCGCCGTGCACATGATGCGGTACATCGCGACTAGGTCATCCGGTCGAAGGTCGCGCCATTCAGGCCGGACTAGACCACGTAGCACTCTCTCCAGGTCATGGGCGGGGTCGGTGCTGTGCGTCTGGTCCGTCGGTGTCGCCATGCGCCTCGGAGTCAGGAAGATATCAGAGTTGATGAGAACAAATTGCTTGTCCTGAAATGTATAGCGTCGGGGAAGCGGCTACCACGAATATGGCGCCGGGACGACAAACGAAGAGCCGACAAGGCCCCGCGCGCCCTTTGTCCTTCCGGGCGATCCCGGCTAGGCGATCCCCGGGCGATCCCGGACAAGCGCCGTCGGCAAGACGACCAGCGAAGCCGAAGATCCAGCTTCAGCTACAATCGAATGCACCCGCTGCTCGGTGTCCTGCGCACCCTCGTCCCGCACCCCTCTAGGACGGTCTCCGCACTGGGAAGGGTTCGCGAATCAGAATCCAACGCTATGGACGCGGCGCAGCCGGGGCAAGACGGAGTAGGCGTGATCGCAGATCGGATCGCCTTCTCCGGTAGCGGGCATGAGCCGGCTCAAGCCGTGGAGCGCGGCCACTGCGTAGTCGGAGAAGACTCTGTACTCGGGCGCGTGATCGAATCCCCAGGCCCGGAGCGGCAAGAAGATGAGCCAGCGCAAGTCGCCCGCCAGATCGAGCAGCCGCTCTTCATCAAGCGCCATCTCGCGTTCGCCCATGGCCAAGCGGGTTAGCGCCGCCATGAACATGGCCGACGCCTCCGGCGAGAGGAGTTCCAGATCCGGATACCGCTCGAGCACCGCCCCGGCGAACGCTACTCCGTCGTCGCCCTCGCCACGCGCCTTCGCCTCGAGGCCGCCCGGCGATGCCAGCTCCTCCGCCACGACGGTCGGCTGCCCGTCGCCCAGAATCAGCCACTCCAGCCGAAGCTGGGGGAACGCCTTCTTGAGGGCCGCGATGAAATCGGCCCGAGGTCCGGGCCTGTGCCGGGCGCCGGACGCTCCAGCCCCGGCAGCGGACGCTCCAGCCCCTGCAGCCGGCGAGCCAGTCCCGGCAGCCGGCGAGCCGGATCGCGGCCCCGTTCGCGGCTGGTCGTCCGGCCGCTCGTAGTTCGACAGAGTGCCTAGGCTCAGCTGGGCCTCGGGGGGGAGGCGGTCGTTGATCCTGCGACGAAATTCGCGCAGCGAAAGCCCTTGAACATGCTTGCGAAAGAATCTGAGCCGAGATTGAACACTGTTCATAAAAATGAACTTAGCCGCCTGCCGACTTGCTGTCCATGACTCGCTCTGGTGACAAGACCGATGCCGACAATCTATAATGGGCACCCGGTACGGTACCGGTTGCAGTAATGGGCGCCCGGTACGGAATCGCACGCACCGCCGATCCTCCAGGGGCGAGCGGATTCGCGAATCTGTCCGTTAGCGTCCGCGGGCGCATCGAGGCGGGTGCGGCGGGCGCATCGAACCGGACGCCCTCCGTGTCCGCAAAGCGATCCGGAAAGCGATCCCGCGGTCAGGGCCGAACAAAGCAATCTTCAAGCAAAGAGCGATCTTCACGTGATGATCTTCAGAAGGAACCCGGTACGACCCGAAGCCGGCTTGTCCGGCGCCGTCCTCCTCATTGCAGCTCTGGGTCTGCCGGGAGCGCCGATCTCCGTCCAGGAACTGCGGGCGCAAGTCGGGAGCACGGCAACCGCACAGGCAGAGGGCAGCCGCCCGATGATCCCCGAGGGAGTCGCGGTGCGCGTCGGGGAGGCTCCCGTCATCGACGGCACGCTCTCCGAAGCCGTGTGGGATGGCGCACCGGCGATGGCAGGCTTCACCCAGCGCGAGCCGCAGGATGGGCAACCGGCGTCCGAACGCACCGAGGTTCGCATCGTCTACGACAACAACGCGATTTACATAGGAGTCTGGGCCTGGGATAGCGACGCGGCGCAAATCATCCCGGGCGACCGTATTCGGGACACGGAGGTCTCCGAGTCGGATGCGATCCTGCTTGCCTTCGACACCTACAACGACGACCAGAACGCATTCGTCTTCGGGACGACGCCATCCGGAATCGAGTACGACGGGCAGGTTGCCAACGAAGGGCGCGGCGGCGGTTTCTTCCTCGGGGGCGGCTTCAACGCCCAGCGGCGGGCCCAGTCGGGCGCGGGCGGCGGCTTCAACAAGAACTGGGACGGATCGTGGAACGTCGCGACGAGCCGGGACGCGCGGGGCTGGTACGCGGAGTTCAGGATTCCCTTCAACACGCTCCGGTACGGGGAGGACACGGCGTGGGGCTTCAACGTGTCTCGCCGTATCAGGCGCCGGAACGAGGAGTCGTTCTGGGCCGCGGTGCCGCGGGAATTCAACCTCTACCGTCTCAACTACGCGGGAGACTTGAGCGGTCTCGAATTGCCCTTCCGCCGGCTGGGGTCGGTGACTCCGTACGTCCTCGGCTCGACCGCTCGCGACCACGCGGCTGGCGAGGCTTCGTTCAGCCAGCAGGGCGAGTTCGGGGGCGAGGCCAAGCTTCAGGTGACGAGAGGTCTCACTCTCGACGCCACGTACAACACCGACTTCGCCCAGGTGGAGGTGGACGACCAGCAGGTCAACCTTACGCGCTTCAGCCTCCTCTTCCCGGAGAAGCGTCCCTTCTTCCTGGAGAACGCGGGCTTCTTCGCGATCGGCGGCGGTGGCGCGGATCTCTTCTTCAGCCGCCGCATAGGGATATCCGGGGGGAGGCAAGTGCCTATCAGAGGAGGGGCGCGGATCTCCGGGCGGGCCGCCGGCTTCAACGTCGGGCTGCTGGGCATCGGCACCGAAGGGCTGGAGGGAGTTCAGGATGCCAACTTCTATTCGGTCGCGCGCGTGGCGCGGGAACTCCCGAACCGGTCGCGGATCGGCGGCGCCTTCATCAACCGGGGCGGCAGCGCCGAAGACGACTACAACCGGACCTTCGCTCTGGACGGCCAGCTCGGTCTGGGCGAGGCCATCACGCTGAATGCCTGGGGGGCGCAGACCGTCACGCCGGACCGGACGGGGGATGACCGGGCGTTCAACGCGACTCTCGGTCTTACCGATCGAAAGTGGCGCGGCAACCTGCAGTTCCAGCACTTCGGCGAAGACTTCAATCCGGAAGCGGGATTCCTGCGCCGTACGGGCCACAACTACTACCAGGTCTTCCTGCTTCACAACATTCACCCTGGCGGGATCTTCCGGGAGCTTCGCCCGCACGTCTCCTACTTCACCTTCAGGAGCGACAAGACGGGGATCGATCCCGGCTTCGAGGAGTCGTCCCGGCTGCACATCGACCAGCACTGGGAGTTTCAGGACGGGATGGAGGCTCATACGGGCGTCAACTGGATCCGGGAGGGCCTGACGGAGCCATTCGCGATTCCGGGAACGGACGTGACGGTGCCTGCGGGGACGTACGACGGGTGGGAGTCCCAGCTACGCTTCTGGACCGACGAATCGGCGAAGCTTTCCTTCAATGGCGGGAGCAACATCGGGTCGTTCCTGTCGGGTTCGCGCCGGAGCGTGAACGGGACGGTCACCGCAAGGTCGGGGTCGTCGTTCAGCGTGGCGGCGAGGCTCGACTACAACAATGTGACGCTGGAGGAAGGCAGCTTCGTGACGACTCTGGCGGGGATCAACCTGGGATACTTCTTTACGCCCCGGATCTACCTGCAATCGCTGGTGCAGTATTCGACGCAGCTGGACAACTGGTCCGCCAACGTGCGCTTCGGCTGGCTGAGCACGGCCGGGACGGGGCTGTTCATAGTCTACAACGATGTGCGGGGCATCCAGGATCTTCGGGGGCCGCAGAGCCGGTCCCTCATAATCAAGTTCAGCCGCCAGTTCAATGTCCTGGGCGGGTGAACGGACCAGATGCTAGCCCGCGAGTCGGCGGATGGGCGCGGCCATATGCTTGCCCGCGAGTCGGCGGATTAGGCACGGCCAGATGCTAGCCCGCGAGTCGGCGGATAGGCGCGACCATATGCTAGCCCGCGAGCCGATGAAGGAGAACGGCCAGTTGAAAGGGGTCGCTCGGCTTCTCTTCGTTTGCGTCGAGAACTCGTGCCGGAGTCAGATGGCGGAGGCGTTCGCGCGGATCCTTGGGGGTGACGCGGTCAGCGCTTGCAGCGGGGGGTCGCGGCCTTCCGGCGTAGTGAATGCGCGCGCGATCGAGGCGATGGCGGAGGTGGGTTACGACCTCGGCGCCCACCGTTCGAAAGGTTTGGATGGGGCGCCGCCGGGCCCCTACGATGCGGTGGTGACGATGGGATGCGGCGACTCTTGTCCGGCGGTGGCGGCCTGCCGCCGCGCCGAGTGGCTCGTTCGCGATCCGAAGGGGCTGACGGTCGAGGAGTTTCGGGCGATCCGGGACGAGATAGGGTCGCGCGTCGAGGCGCTGCTGGAGGAGTTGGGAGTGGCGCACGGGTCGCCGCCGGTCGTTCGCGGGCAGGCCGGAAGCTCGGCCGCGTCGGCGGGCCTCGAAACGCGGAGCGGCGGCAGCGAACGGGCGCAGGGTTTCTGACCGGATCCCGACCAGGTGCCGGGTTTTCTACCCCGATCCCGACCCAGCCGCCGGTTTCTAGCCCGGTCCCGCCCGCGAGCGGGGTTTCAGATGCGGTCCCGACTAAAGCCCGGATTTCCGGCCGGGTGCGCTGTCCGTCCGTCGTAATCGTAGCCGGGGGCCGGTCGCGCCGGCTCGGGCAGGAGAAGCCCTTCGCGCGAGTGGGGGGGCGCAGCACTCTGTCGAGGCTCCTCGATGCGGCCTCGCAGATCGAAGATGTCGTGCTTTCGGTGCGCGATGCGGAGCCGTTCGTGGCGTTCCTGGGCGGGGGCGGCGAGTGGACGCCCGCCAGCCGCGAGGCGCCTGATCGTGCCGCCGGATCCTTCGCGTTCGCCGCCACCGGTGGCCGTCGTCTCCTGATTGTGCCGGATCCGGTGCCCGGACTCGGGCCGCTGGCGGGCTTTGTTTCGGGCGCGGCCGCGGCCCGCGGCCGCGTCGCCGTCGTGCTGGCCGGCGATCTGCCGTTCGTGACGGCAGCCTTCGTGGACCGCATCGGCGAGGGTCTCGCCGCGGACCGCGAGCACGAAGCTCATGTGCCCCTTGTGGATGGCCGCGCGCAGCCGCTCTGCGCGGCTTACCGTAGCGAGACCGTCGCGACGGCGGCCCGCCTGTTGGCCCGGAGCGGTGGCACGGGCGGTGGGAAGCCACCGTCGATGATGAGCTTGCTCGGGTCGCTGCGGGTGCGTTACCTGGAGCCGTCCGACTTCGGCGGCGTCGGAAGTTTGAAGACCATCACGCGCGGGATCGACCAGCCCGCGGACTTGGAGTGGGCCAACAGGCGGGCCGCCCGGTCGGCCGACCGGCGGTGCGACGCGCAGTCGCCCGGCTCCCAGGCATCTTAGGGCTACCCGGCTCGCCTGCGTCCTAGGGCCGCCCCGCTCTCGGCTGTCTCATGGTCGCCGCCCTCGCTGTACAGCCCGGACCGCTTCGCCGAGCGCGGCAACCGCATCGTCCAGCTGCCGGTCGCTCAGATACGGCGCCGGACCCAGCCGCAGCAGATCGTCGCGATAGTCGGTCGACACCCCGCGAAGCGCGAGCGCCCGGCAGAGGTTCCCCGCCAACGGCGACTGCAACGCCAGGAAGCCGGCGATGGACCTGCTCGGAGTCTCTCTGTCGCGGGCGATGAGCTTCGGGTCCAGGTCGAGCGCATCGAACCCGCTCGCGAGACGAGCGATCTGATGACGGCTGACTTGGCGCAAGAAGCCGGGCGACAATCCGTTGTCGCGAAAGAAGTCGAACACCTCGGCGGCGCGGTAGTGGCTAGCCGGCTCGTAAGTGCTCCCGGCAAAGCGCTCCGCACCCGGCCCGTAGGCCACGCGCCGCCCGCCCGACGGCGATGCTTCGGCACGGTCCGGGAGCGCGGAGAACTCGGCGAACCATCCGGTCACGACGGGGCGGAGCCGACAATCCGGCGGGACCCGAAGGAAGCAGGCGCCCTCGCCCAGCTGGCAGTACTTGTACCCTCCTCCAACGACGAAAACTCTCGCCAGCGCAGGATCGGAGAGGTCGAACGGAATAACGTTGAGCGCGTGGTACGCGTCCAGGAGCAGCTCCGCCCCGACTTGTCCGCAACGATCCGCAAGACGGTCAAGTCCCTCGAGGATGTGCGCGTCGCGGTAAAGGACCACCGAGACCAGGGCTGCCGCCGTGCCGTCGTCCACCGCGGCGGCCAACCGGCTCGCCAACGAGTCGAGCGGATTCGCCGGGACGCGCTCCACCGCGACCAGCCCTTCCTCTTCCATCCGGTCCAGCTGCCGCCGGATCGAGTGAAACTCGCCCTCGGTAGTCACGATCCTGGGGCGCGGACGCATAGGAAGCGCGGAGAGAAAGCGAACCACCAACTCGTGGGTACTGCCGCCGAGCGCGTACTCTCCGCTGTCAGGAGGACCGGAGCCTCCCAGAAGCCGGGCGTATCCCGAACGCACTCGGTCGGCCCGCGCGAACGCCTCCTCCCACTTGTCGTCGACGAAGCGGGCCGCATCCTCCCACGCCTGCATCTGCCCGGAAAAGCCGCAGTCGGGCCACGCCTGGTGCGAATGCCCTGTGAGAAGAAGACGATCGGCCACTCGGAAGCGCGAGTAGTGCTTGGCCAGCGCATTCGGCTCGCGGTACAGGTCGCCGGGCGCGAAGCCTGCCGCGCCTGCCGGGTTCGAGGAAGGAGGAGGCGGACCGGGGCCGCCGTTTCGGCCACCCGAAGTCCGGGTCACAGCTCGGTTCGGATCGCCCACAGATCGGGGAACACCGGCTTGTTGAGCGAGCTTAGCAGATACGCGGCTCCAGTCGTCCCGCCCGTTCCCGGCTTAGCGCCGATCGTGCGCTCGACCATCTTCACATGCCGGTAGCGCCACTCCTGCAATCCTTCGTCGAGGTCCACGAACTTCTCGCACAGCATGACCATCACGGGATCGTCGCGGTAGACTCTGATCAACGCCGCCTGGACGGCCTCCGATGGCTCTGTCGCCGCCGTGACATCTCGCCTAAGAACTTCCTCCGGGATGTCGTAACCGCGAGTTTTCAGAAACTCCAGGAAGCCTGTCCAAAGCGACGGTTCGCGGTACCGGCGCTGCAACTGCGCCAGCGCATGGCTCCCCTCCGGGTACCGGTCGAACACGTTGCTTCGCTTCAGCCCGAGCCGGAATTCCATCTCTCGAAACTGGTAGGATTGCAACCCGCTGGCTTCCTCCAGCTGCTGCCGGAAGATGAGGAAGTCGAGCGGGCGCATCGTCTCCACCACATCGAGCTGTCCCACCAAGACCTTCAAGATGGTCAGGATGCGGGTCATCGTGTGAATGACGCGCGGAAGGTCGTCCGCCGACATCCGGTCGTACACGTAGTCGAGTTCGTGAATGATCTGCTTGAACCAGAGTTCGTAGACTTGATGGATGATGATGAACAACATCTCGTCGTGTTCGGGTTCGTCGCCTCCGCCGGACCGCTCCTCCTGCAACGACAGCAACTCGTCGAGGTGCAGGTAGCTGGAATATGTAAGGTATTTCGGCTGGGTCACTGCCCCTCCTCCCGGTGCGCGATCATCCTTCGATCATCCTGAATCCGACTCTCGATCATCCTGAATCCACCTCTGACACTTCATGTCTTCGCGCGCATCTTCGCGTCTCATGTTTTTCGCGTCGCATCTTCGCGGGCCCGAAGCGCAACGGACGACGGGCCGCACGCTCAGTATCCCCACTCGAACCGCGGCGTATAGCCATCGAGCGCCGAGTACGGCGGTGGCCACGGGACCGGCGCCCCCGACGCGTATGCCGCGTGGCGCGTCCAGTTGGGATCCCACAGATGGGCGCGTGCCAGACAGCATAGATCGGCGCGTCCGGCGGCGAGAATCGTGTTGACATCCATGAAGGATGAAATGTTCCCCACGGCCATCGTCGCAATGCCCGCCTCGTGCCGGATGCGATCCGAGAACGGCGTCTGGAACTGCCGTCCGTATACCGGTTTCTGATGAGGCACGGTTTGTCCCGCGGACACATCTATGATGTCGGTATCCGCGTCTTTGAGACGCCGCGCCACCTCTACCGCACCGTCCGCGGTCATCCCGCCCCTGGCCCAATCGACCGCCGAGATGCGCACCGAAATCGGCTTCTCCGGCGGCCAGGCGGAGCGTACGGCGGCCAGCGCTTCCAGCGGGAAGCGGAGCCGGCCATCCAGGTCGCCTCCGTATTCGTCCGTCCGGACATTGGTCAGCGGCGATATGAAGCTGGCCAGCAGGTAGCCATGCGCGAAGTGGATCTCGAGCAGGTCGAATCCGGCCTCCTCCGCCATCTGCGCCGCGCGCCTGAAGTGGTCCGACACTTCGGTCATGTCTTCGCGCGTCATCTCGCGCGGGACGGGGCTGTGCTCGAACCAGGGGATGGGCGACGCCGCCATTATCGGCCAACCGCCTTCTTCCAGCGGCTCGTTGTCTCCTTCCCAGGAGAGGCGGGTCGATCCTTTCCGTCCGGCGTGGCCGAGCTGCAGGCCGATCTTGGCGCCGGAATGGCTGTGCACGAAGTCGACGATACGCTTCCAGGCGGGGACATGTCCGGGCGCGTACATGCCTGTGCATCCGGGAGAGATCCGCGCCTCCGGGCTCACGTTCGTCATCTCCGTCATGACGAGGCCGGCCCCGCCCAGCGCACGCGCGCCCAGGTGCACGAGGTGCCAATCGTCCGGCGTGCCATCGCTGGCCGAGTACTGGCACATCGCCGAAACGACCACGCGGTTCTCCAGCTCGAGGCCGCGAAGCCGAAAGGGAGCGAGGAGGGGGGGCGGGGCCGGCCGCCGCCGGCTCGGCAGGGCGCCAGTCACCTGGCCGGCGAACCACCGGTCGACGCGCGCCGTGAACTCCGGGTCGCGCACGGCCAAGTTGGAATGCGTGATGCGGAGGCTGCGCGTGATCAGATTGAAGGCGAACTGCAGAGGCTCCATGGCCATGAACCGTTCCGTCCCTTCGAACCATTCGAGGCTGGCCTGGGCCGCGCGCTGGACGCTCTCGACCTCGGGCCTGCGCGTCGCTTCATACGCGCTCAGAGCGGTCGCCACTTCGAAGTTGCCGGCAGCCAGCGCTTCGTGCAGAGCGATTGCGTCGAGCAGGGCCAGCCGGGTTCCGGAGCCGATCGAGAAGTGGGCGGAGTGCGCCGCGTCGCCGACGAGCACGATGTTGCCGTGGTTCCAGGAGCGGTTGCGAACGGTGGGAAAGGCGCGCCAGACCGACCGGTTCCGAATCAACCGGTGCGACCCGAGCTCTTCCGCGAACAGCTCTTCCAGAAAGAGGGCGCTCTCCTCCGGCGACGCTTGGTCCAGCCCGGCTTTGCGCCAAGTGGCTTCGGTCGCCTCGGCGATGAAGGTCGAGATCGCTTCGGCTGGGCGACGCTCGTCCGCCGGAGCGTGGGTCCCGTCCGGCGTGCCGGCGACTCGCCCGACCGTTGCGTTGCCAGGTTGGCCGCGCTCGTCCGCCGGAGCCGTCCCGGCGGCACGGTACTGGTACGCGTGGACGCGCCACAGCCCGTGCACGCTTTCCCGAAAGTAGAAAGTGAACGCGGGGAACGCTTTGGTGGTGCCGAGCCACACGAAGCGATTCGGCCGAATGTCTGTCTCGGGAGCGAACGCCTCGGAATGCCGCTCGCGCAGTCGGCTGTTGATGCCATCGGCTGCCACGACCAGATCGGCCCCCGCGTACGCGTCCTCCGAGTCGACTTCTACGCCGTGCCGAATATCGACGCCGAGGCGCCTCGCCCTGGTCTCGAGGATGTCCAGCAGAACGGCGCGCGAAAGGCCGCTGAACCCATGCCCGGTGGAGACCAGCGTTTCGCCCCGGTAGTGGATGTGGATGTCATCCCAATGGTGAAAAGACTGCGTGATCGCCTCGTAGCTTTCGCGATCTGCGGTGGCCAGCTCTTCGAGCGTCGCGTCGGAGAAGACTACGCCGAAGCCATAGGTCTCGCCGGCCCGGTTGCGCTCCAGAACCACGACTTCGTGCTCCGGGTTCGAGCGCTTGACGAGGATGCCGAAGTACAGCCCTGCGGGCCCGCCCCCCGCACAGACGATCTTCACGACGGACCGGCGCCGGCATCCGGGGTGCCGGCATCTACGGCGCCGGCATTTAGGGCGCCGGCATCCAGCGCGCCGGCATCTTGGGTGCCGGCATCTAGCGCGCCGGCATCTTGGGTGCCGGCATCTAGAAGGTGGCGCGCGATGATGAGTTGCAGGATCTCTGTCGTGCCTTCGTAGATGCGGAGCGCTCGCACGGACTGGTAGAGACGGTTGACCGGGCTGTCTCTCAGCACGCCTTTGCCGCCGAGTATCTGCACGGCTTCGTCGACTATCCGCTGGGCCGTCTCCGTCGCGAACGACTTGGCCATCGCGGCCTCGGCGTCGGTCCGTTCGGCGCCGCCGTCGCGTTCCCATGCCGCACGGTATACGAGGAGCCGCGCGGCGGTGAGGCCGGTAAGCATCCGCGCGATCTTCGCCTGGGTGATCTGGAAGCTGGACAGTGCCCGCCCGAACTGTCGGCGGGAGCGGGCGTGGCTCACCGCCTCTTGCAATGCTCTGCCCGCCATCCCGCATGCGGCGGCGCCGACCGTGGGCCGCAGCCGGTCGAGTGTCGCCAGCCCGAGCTTGTACCCTTCGCCCTCGCCGGCCAGCCGGGCCGACAGCGGCACCGTGCACTCCTCGAATGATATCTCGCCCAACGGGAGCGGGTCCGCGAGGAGCTGCGGCCGGACGAAGCGGAGTCCCTCCGTGTCCGCCGGGACGAGAAAGGCGGAGAGCGCCGCCGCACCGGCGCCGGGATCGGTAGCCGCGAGGACGATGTAGAAGTCGGCGATCCCGGCGTTGGAGATAAATGTCTTCGAGCCGTTCAGCACATAGCTGTCGCCGTGGCGGACGGCGGTCGTCTGCACGCCGGCCAAGTCCGACCCGGCTTCGGATTCGGTAAGGGCGAAGGCGGCGATGGCGCTCCCGGAGAGCGCGCGATCGAGCCACTGCCGGTGCGGCGGCGCCGTCCCCGCGAGAATGATCGGGGTCGTGCCCAGCGCCTGAAGCGCAAACACGGAATCCGCCAGCGCCGAACGATACGCCAGCGACTCGCGCACCACGCAGCATGCCCGAAAATCTTGGTCGCCGATCGCCCGCAGCCATCCGCGGCGCCCCAGCGAAACGCAGATCGAACGAGCGCGCCGCCGGGCCAAGTCGTCGTCCGCCGCCGGAGGCGCTCCCCCGGCAACGGCGGCACCGGCGGCATCGGCGCTACCCGGTCTGTCCCGCGACAGCTGTTGGCCTTTCGGCCCGGTTTCCTCGGCCAACTCGACGGCCGCGAAGCGGGCCACGCTGTCCCCGAGCTTCGCATGCCTGCTTTCGAGAAAGGCGCGGACCGCCCGGAAGTCGATCATGTGAACGCGGCGTCCCTTTTTTCGACGAATGCCTGGAAGCCCTCGCGGAAGTTCGGGTGCTCCATGCAGAGCGCCTGGACTCGCGCTTCCTCGTCCAGCGCCTCTTGCAACGTCATGTGCGCTTCCCGCTCCAACGCCCGCTTCGTTGCCGCCAGCCCAGGCGATGGCCCGGCCGCCAGACGCGCCGCCAGGCTGGTCGCGCTCGCTAGGACCTCGTCCACCGGCACGACCCGGTTGTAGAGGCCGATCCGAAGCGCTTCGGCGGCATCGATGAAGTCGCCGGTCATCAACAGCTCCGCCGCGCGGCCCAGGCCGACGATGCGCGGCAGAAGCCACGCCACCCCCATGTCGGCGCCCGAGAGCCCGACCTTGGTAAAGAGGAAGGCGATCTTCGACGATTCGGCCGCGATCCGAACGTCGCAGGCGGTGGCAATTACGGACCCGGCGCCGGCTACGGTGCCGTTCAAGGCGCCGACCACTGGTCGCCGGCACCCGCGCATGGCCGCGATGAGGTCGCAAGTCAGGCGCGTGAAGTCCAGCAGTTCGTCCGCGTCCATCTCCAGCAGCGGTCCGATGATGTCGCGAACGTCGCCGCCGGTGCAGAAAGCGCGGCCGGCGCCGGTTATCACGATCGCGCGGACCCCAGGCTCCGTATCGAGCGTCAGAAAGGCGTCTCTCAGCTCTCTGTAGACTTCGAATGTGAGCGCGTTGCCGCGCTCCGGGCGGTTCAACGTGATCGTGGCGACCGCTGTGGCCGGGTCGAGGCGATAGAGAAAGGAATCGGGCGTCAACACGGATCGGCTCCTCTTTCGGTGGCCTGGCGCTTTGGAAGGACTGCGGTAGCTTCGATTTCGACGACTGCGCCTGCATCGACGAGCCTGCCGACCTCGACCAGCGCCATCGCGGGGTAGTGACGCCCCATTCTAGCGCGGTAAGCCTTGCCAACGTCGGTGCGCGACTCCAGGTAGGCATCGATGTTGGTCACGAAGATCGTCATCCGTCCGATGTGGCCGGCCTCGCCGCCCGCATCCCGGACCACCGCCAACACCCGGTCGAGCGCGACAGCGAACTGTTCGACGAACTCGCTAGTTGCTGTCTGGCGCTTGGCGGCTGGTTTCTTCCCGACGGCCGACTCCTCCGTGTCGGCTTGTTCTTCACTGTCGGCTGGATTGCGCTTGTCAGGTTCAGTCCCGGTCTGTCCCGCGACAAAGAGAATCCTTCCCTCTGCCGGGGCCAGCATCCCGTGGTTCCAGCCCCTCGGTTGGCCGAGGGCGGGAGGGTTGCGGATTTCGAAGTAGTTCTCCATTCCGTTCCTCGATCTCTTGTCTGCCTCCAGCTGGCTGGGTGACGCGGATGGCGCCACCATCCGGCGCGCTGGCCAAGCCTGTTGGCGCCGCCCGCTTCACTGCCGCCAGCCGCTTATGTCGCCCGCCGCGATGCCGTCCGCCTCGCTGCCGCGGAGGAAGAGCTTGGTTACGCGGAGGCTCCACCGTCCACGACGATCGCTTGGCCGTTGACGCCACCCGCATCCCTTCCACAGAGAAAGGTCACGGAAGCGGCGACCTCCTCCGGCGCGATCAGTCTGTGCTGGTTCGCCGCCGCCAGAATCCCCGCGAGCGCATCCGCATGCGACTTGTCCGTCAACTTGGCGACGAGGTCGACCGCCCCGCGCGTCATTAGCGTATCCGTGTAGCCGGGGCAGACCGCGTTGACCGTCACCCCGGTGGCCGCCACCTCGGCTGCCGCCGAACGGGTCAGCCCGAGCAGCGCGTGCTTCGAGGCCGAGTAGGCGGCGATATACCGCGCGCCCTGGAGAGCCGCGGTCGAGGCGACGTTGACTACTCGTCCCCATCCCCGCTCGATCATGCCGGGTAGCACGCGCTGCATAGCGAGCAGGGCGCCGGTGGCGTTGACGCTCAAGAGCCGGTTCCACTCCGCCAGATCGACTTCTGCGACTGGCGCGCTGCTGGCGGCGCCCGCGTTGTTGACGAGGATGTCGACCGCGCCCAGATGCTCGACGGCCTTCTCGTGCATTGCCTGGACGCTGGCCGGGTCGGAGACATCGCAGCGAACCGCCCAAGCCTCCGCGCCATCGGCGCGCAGACCTTCCGCCACCCCCTCTATCTCATCGCCGGTGCGGGCGCCGACTACCACTCGAACGCCCTGGCGGGCGAGAGCCAGGGCCGCAGCGGCGCCGATCCCCCGTCCGGCTCCGGTCACGATCGCTCCCCGCGCGGCGATGCTCATCTTTGCGTTGCCCTTTGGTCTTTCGTTGCCGTCCGGTCCGCCTCCGGCGGGGATTCGTCCTGCCCGCTCCGAATGCGCTCGATAACCGCCTCCGACAAGATGCCGCCAAGCGCTTCGATCGTCGCGAGCCCCTCTTCCGCCGTCGCGCCTGCCGGTTGGCCAAAGTAGGCCTGCGGGCCGCCCGCATCCGCGAAGTCGGTTGCCCCGCCGGCAATCGCCGCCGGCAGCGACGCCGGATTGTCCTTCAGCTTGCGCATCGTCTCCTCACGAACCCGCTCGGGGGCGCGGGCGAGCACTATCGACCCCTCGTACTGGCCGGCGTGGCACGCGCCGCTCTTGAACTCGGCGGTCAGACGTCCGCCCCACGGCCGCCGCGTAACATCCGGAAACACGATCTTCATCGAGGCGCCGGCGCCCATCGCGGATACGACCCCGCGAAGCGCCCTGAGGTTTCCTGGGTCGAAGTGCGCGTTGGCGATTGCCAGCGTACCGATCCCGGCCCGCCGAACGCTGGCGGCGATGTCGGCCAGCAGCGCGGCAAAAGTCGCCTCGCCAATATCGATCGTGCCGGGGAACGCAGCCGCGAATCCCGCAGGCGCGTACTGAAGGCAATCGAGGATGACGGTATCGATTCCGTGCGCCGCCAGTCTCCGCGCGCCGGCTTCCGCCATCGCGGTCGCGATCACCACGTCCGTGTCGAGCGGGAGGTGCGGCCCGTGCGCTTCGGTCGCTCCCACCGGGAGAACCGCCACGGTTCGAGCGAGGTCGAGCCTCGCCACATCTTCCCAGGTAAGGTCCGCCAGCCTGTGCACGTTCACGAGTCTGGTTGATGCCGCGAACAGGCGGGCATAGAGTGCCTTCGGAGAGGGTTCGCTTCCGTCATCCGCTATCCCTGGTCCGCCGAATTCGCCAGATGAGAGAACCAGCCGACAGGCCGCCGCCGTTCGATCCGCCCGAACGGTTCAACATATCCGAATACTTCCTCGGCGATCGTATCCGCGAGGGACGAGGTAGCCGTTGCGCCCTCCTCGCCGCCGAGGGCCAAGTCACCTACGCCGAGCTCGATGATCTGGCCAACCGCTACGGGAATCTCCTCCGGGAGGCCGGGGTCCGGCCCGAAGAACGAATTCTGATCGCCCTCCCGGACGGGCCGAGCTTCGTTGCGGCGCTGTTTGGCGCGCTGAGAATAGGCGCGGTCGGCGTGATGTTGAATCCGTTCCTCCGCTGTGAAGAGATCGTCGGTCTGTTCCGCTACACCCGCGGCGCCGTTCTGCTTACAGACTCCAAACGCGCTCCGCGCTTCAGGGAAGCCGCCTCGCGTTCCGACGAGGGCGTTTCGGCCGCCGGCGCCCATGGCGAAGGCAAAATGCACTGTAACGCCGGTGTGATTCGCGGGGAAGAGGACGGGACGGGCCGGGATTCGGAAGTGGTTCGGCAAGCTCGGGACAGGGGCAAGGGCGGTAGCCGGCGGGAGGCCGGCGGCGCTCGCCCGGCCTCGGGGGATTGCCGAAGGACCGACTGGGGCGCTGGCATACGCGCGCCACGCGATATCCTCGTCGTCGACACAACGGAGTTCGAGGAGCGGTTGCGGCGTTCGCCAGCGGAGCTGCAGCCGTTCCCGGCGCACCGGGACGATGCCGCCATATGGCTCTTCAGCGGCGGGACCACCGGACGCCCCAAGGGGGTCGTGCAGACGCACGCATCCTTCGCCAACACGACCGAGCGCTACGGCAAGCGAGTTCTGCAGCTCTCCGAACGCGACGTCACGCTCTCGGTTCCGAAGCTCTTCTTCGGATACGCGACGGGGTCCAACCTCTTCTTCCCCTTTTCGGTGGGCGCCACGGCGACGCTCTTTCCCGACAGGTGCACCCCGGAAGTCGTATTCGAGAAGATCGAGAAGTTCAGGCCGACGGTGCTGGTCAATGTGCCCTCGATGGTTCGGGAGATGCTGCGGCATCCCGGCGCGGAGAGCCGCGACCTCTCTTCTCTCCGGTTTGCGACCTCCGCCGGCGAGGCGTTGTCGGAGGGACTCTGCCGCCAGTGGCGGGAGACATTCGGCTCGGAACTGCTGGACGGTCTCGGGACCGCCGAGATGTGGCACATTTTCGTTAGCAACCGGCTTGGCCGCGCGCGCCCCGGAAAGCTGGGAACGGTGGTCCCCGGCTTCGAAGTGCGCGTGCGCGACGACGAGGGGCGCGACGTCCCCTGCGGGGAAGCCGGCTGGCTGTGGGTGCGGGGGAAGTCCCGCGCGTCAGGGTACTGGCAGCAGGCCGAAGCGACAGCTCGAGCTTTCCGGGGCGAGTGGCACGTCTCGGGAGACATGGTCGCCTGCGACGAGGAGGGTTGGTTCGTCTACCGCGGCCGCGGCGACGACATGCTCAAGGTCAAGGGGAAGTGGCTGGCGCCGGCGGAGATCGAGAGCTGCATGTTGCAGCACTCCGCCGTGGCCGATGTGGCGGTTGTCGGCGTGCGGAATCGTCATGGTCTGGCAGAGACGGTAGCCTGGGTCGTCCCCTCGATCGGCGCGGAGCCAAAGCGCGGCGCCGTCGCGACCCCGGCGGACAAATCCGAAGATCCTCCGTCCGATCTGAAGCTGGCGTTGCGAGACTTCGTGGCATCTCGGCTGGCGTCGTACAAGGCGCCGGCCACGATCCACCTGGCGGACGCGCTGCCGCGGACGCATCTGGGAAAGATCGACCGCGCGGCGCTCCGAGAGGCGGCGGTCAGGAGGCGTCCAGAAGCGCCATGACCAGTCCGCTCCGGATCTTCGGCTCGAACCAAGTCGACTTCGGAGGCATCATTTGGCGCTGCCGGCACACTGCGACGAACTGGCTCATCGTCACCGCGGGCAGCGTTACGGCGAGGGTGGCGCGTTCCTCGTCCACCTCGGCAGCCAGCCAGCCGGCGTCCTTGTTGGCGCCGACGAAAGCCAGCCGTTCATCTGCGGGATCCGCGATTCCAAGACCGGCAAAGAGCGTCCGCTGGACGATGTCGTGGTCTATCGAGCCGGCCGCGTCTTCCGGATCGTAGCTTCCCTGGCGGGCGACCGCCCGCCGCCACCCTCCCCGGCTCGTGTAGATGCCGATTTCATGGGTCGTGTCCGGCTGAATTGGCTCGGCGCGTCCGGTCGTCGCCTCCCACCCGGTCGTCGCCTCCCACCTGAACGACCCCTTCAGCGCTTCGTCTATCCGCGACTCCGCATCCTCCCGTTCGCCCTCCAGGCGGACCAGCCGGTTGTACGGGTAGATCGTCATCCGCTCCGCCGGAAAGAAAACCGCCAGGAAGAATTCGTGTCCCAGCATCGCGGCGGCGGCGCTCCGGTGGTTGCCGTCCGCAACGTACGCTTCGGGCTGCTTGGCGAGCAGCCGCTGGAACCGGGATGCGTCCCGCTCCTCCTGGACCAGCCAGATTCGGTGGGTCGTGTTCCCGGCGCCCCGGACTTCGAAGTGGGGGGCGGCGTCATCGGCGTAACGCTCCAGCGCGGCCGCGAACTTGCCGTCGGCATCCGGCACCGCGTTGTTCACGGTTCCTATGAATGCTCCGGTCGCCTCGGTCAGGCGGGCGCGTCCCCTCGCCTTCGGCTCGCGAACGCCCTCGTTGCGGATGATAGTTCCGCCCGGCGTCTTCTCCGTCCGGATGTCGGCTGTGGGAGCCAGCCCGCCGAGACCTGTCTGCCGAACGCCGGGACGTCGAGGGTCCGTGATCTCGTAGATGTAGAGAACGCTCTCGGCCTCGCGGGTCAGAGGCGATTCGCGCAGCCGCGCAAAGTTGATCCGCGCGTGATGCAGCGCTTCGTAGGAGTCCCCCTTCATGATCTGGGACGGAGCGGGTGTGGCGCAGTGCGCCATGGTAACGCCGAGCACTGAATCGGGCGCGCTCCGGATCGCCTCCCAGATTTCCATGTCGCTCTGAAACTCGTCGTAGTTGGGTGCGGAGATTCGGCTCGCGGCATCGTTGCTTGCCGGAACGAGCGCGCGCGGGACAGGGCGAATCTTGATCATCGTCTTGATTTCTTTGGCGAATGTTCCAGGCGTGCCCGCCATGCGGCGGTTCAAAAAAATGTACGCAGGAGCCGAGGCGACTTACGCAAGAACCGAGGCAGCTTGCAGTCGCCCGCCCATGCGCCGCTCGCCCGTATGCTGCACGCCAGGATGTTCCGGCCGCAACTTCGGGGTTTGGCCACGGCGCCTTGCAGCGACTTGTTCCAAGCGGCGCCGGACCCTTGGCCGGGCATGCGCCGCATGATGCGCCGCCAGCCGAGGATGCCCCTGGGCCTGCGCAATACGCCGTTATTGCGGATTGCCGGACATCGGAACACGCTTGCGCGGGCAGGGTAGGCAGCATTACTTAGGCATGGGTAGTTGTAGCGGTCACTCGTATCTACCCGGATCGTTTGGTCGTTGACCAACCACCCGCCTGTTACAATGCGCTCGCGGGATCCGTCCAGGAACAGCCCGTGCAGCAAGTCCAGGAGGTGCCGTCATGAGAAGCATCGCATCACTCCGCAGATTCGTGCCTGCCGCTTTGGCTCTGCTCGTCCTCTCCCTCGCAACGGCGTGCGAGTCCGACAACAATCCCTATGGGGTCGCGTACCGAACGGTGCATCATACCATCGTGGGCGCGTACCGGCCTATCCAGGACTTGGAGGACTTGATACCTGCCGCTCCGAGCTATGCTCCGCTCCCGGAGGGGTCCGATGTCCGTCTCGTCTTCGGGTCTGCGCAGACTCTCAGCGGCCGCGTAATGTTGCCTAGCATGGGCTTCGACGATCGCAATTTGAATTTTTCCTTCTACGGAACATGGAAGTACGACGTGACTACTAGGCGGATCACGATGTCGGTCGAATCGTCCTTGCCCGGTGCGCCTAGCGAGATCGTCGTTCAGCTGACCATCCTCCGCGACTGGGTTCGGTTGCAAGGCTCTGCCGAGATCAACGGAACGATGTTCAACTTCGACCTTGCCAAACTGCTCTTCGAAGTTTCTAACGGCGGCGGAGGCGGGGGCTTCGGTCCGCAGAACCGCGTGCCCCGGTCGTGAGGGGATAGCTGGATCCGAGGGGCGTCCGTCCAGGAAAACGGCGTTACGGATGTCCGCACCGCCAACCGCGGCGTGGCCGACAGCCGGAGTGGGTCCAATCGGAGCTTGGCCGGTAGCCGGAGCGCGTCCGCGCCGGCGGTGGCCCGGAAGGGCTAGCGGTGGCTAAGAAGAGCAAGTCGCGCTCGAGGGTGGTCCGCGCCACCAGCCGGGGGCTGGATTTGGTCGCCTACCGGCTAGTCGATGACCCGCTGGAAATTGTCGCGGGCTCCCCGCGCCGCGACTGGATGGACGCAACTCCGGATCGCTTCGCCTACCGCTGCCTTCCGCTGCTGATAGCGAACCAAGCCGGGTGGGATCTCCTCTGTCCGGCCAAGTTCTGGGTTCGATGGGACGGGAAGAACGATATCGGCTCCATCAAGTTTCGATGGGATGGCGAGCCGAACGCCGCGGTAGCCAGCCACTTTGGAAGCGGCGTGCTGACGTTCACGCCGGGGTACCTCTTCCGGACCTCGAAAGACCACAACTTGTGGGCGCGGGGCTGCCCCAACTCTCCGAAAGACGGCATTGTCCCGCTCGACGGAATCATCGAAACCGACTGGGCGCCCTTCTCTTTCACGATGAACTGGAAGATCACGAGGCCGAAGCACTGGATCGGCTTCGAGGAGGGCGAGCCCATCTGCCGGATCATGCCGATCCCGCGCGATTACCTCGAGAGCGTGCGCCCCAGGATGCGCAAACTCGATGACGACCGCCGCCTGTCCAACCAGTTCCGGACTTGGCGGGAATCGAGAGAGCAGTTCATAGAGGACCTTCACGCGCACGAGGACGATGCGGTGGAGCAGGGTTGGCAGCGCACCTACATCCGAGGCCAGAGCATGCAAGGCGTGAAGATGAAGGATCACCAGACGAAACTTCGTCTTCGCAACTTTCTAACCGCCAAGAAGTAGCCTGACCGCGAAGAAGTAGCCCCCTCGCCGTCACTGACAGTAGCCCCCTCGCCGTCACTGACAGTGGACAATGGCGCGCATGGCTTGTATTGTATGTTCGCTGGGTTGCGGCTGTTGAGCACGCGCAAGGCTGCGGGGGTGCGGAACGGTGTGCGCATGCGTCACCCGCGCAAGCATGCGCGCTTGGTTACAACATGAAGTGTTCAGGAGCAGGTATGGGCAGGAGCGGAACAGTCAAGTGGTTCGATGACCAGAAGGGATTCGGCTTCATAGCGCTGGATGATGGACCCGAGGTCTTCGTCCACCACACGGCGATCCAGGCGGAAGGCTTCCGGAGTTTGGCGGAGGGCGAGAGGGTCGAGCTCGATGTGGTCGAAGGACCCAAGGGACCCAAGGCGGAGAACGTGGTCAAGCAGCCAAGCTGACTTGTTGATCGGGCTTCGGGCTTGTCGGTTCGGGCTGCGAGACTTGCAATGCTGACGCGAGGTCCGGGCCCGGGCCGCTATCGTATCGTCCCGGGCAGCGAATCCAGATCGTCCCAGGCAGTGAATCCAGATCGTCCCAGGCAGTGAATCCAGATCGTCCCAGGCAGTGAATCCAGACCCACTAGATTCAAAAAAGGAGAGTAGTATAGAAATGTTCAAACGACTATTTGTGACAGCCGCCTTCTTTACGGCCCTCGTGGCGATGCCCTCGGCGGCATTGGCACAGGGCAGCGTCGAGGGCACGGTCCGGGACGCGAGTTCCCTGAGGGGCCTGGAAAACGCCCGCGTCGCGATCCCATCGCTCAATGTCTCCGTCCCTTCGGGGCCAAACGGGGCCTTCTCCATTCCCGATGTGCCAGCGGGAGACCATGTTCTGGAAGTTCGCCTAATAGGCTACGCCGTGTGGACGGAGACAGTCTCCGTGAGCGGCCAGGGCGCGAACGTGGACGTCATGCTCGAGCCGTCGGCGGTCAACCTCTCCGAGTTGGTCGTGGTCGGCAGCCGCACCCCTCCGCGAACGGTCACGGAATCGATGGTTCCGGTGGATGTGATCCCGGTTGCCGAAGTCGCCCGGCAGGGCGAGTCCAACCTGGACTTCCTGCTTCGCAGCGTGGTTCCGTCCTACAATGTCAACATCGAACCGATCAGCGACGCCGCGACGATCACCCGCCCCGCCAACCTTAGGGGCTTGGCGCCGGACCACACGCTCGTGCTGCTGAACGGCAAACGCCGCCACCGCGGATCCGTTATCACATGGCTCGGCAACGGGCGTTCGGACGGGGCCCAGGGACCCGACATCGGGTCGATCCCGGGTATCGCGCTGCGGCAGGTCGAGGTGTTGCGGGACGGCGCATCGGCGCAGTACGGGTCGGACGCCATCGCCGGCGTGATGAACTTCGTCCTCAAGGATAGCCGCTCGGGCGGCAGCGTTGAAGTCAAGAGGGGCAGCTACTACGAGGGCGACGGCGACATGACCACGGTGGCCGGCAACGTCGGCATACCGCTCGGTCCCAGCGGTTTCGCCAACATCAGCGTCGAGTACGGCAACCAGGATCCGACGGACCGGGCCGTGCAGCGATCCGACGCGACCAATCTGATTCAAGCAGGCAACAGCGCAGTTCGTACGCCCACCGCGCAGATATGGGGTTCGCCGGAAGTCACCGACGATCTCAAGCTGTGGGCGAACATGGGGTACAACTTCAACGACGACGAGCAGATATACGTCTTCGGCAACCACTCGACGAAGCGCGTCGACGGCGGCTTCTTCTTCCGTAATCCGAACACGCGCGGCGGAGTTTTCAGCGGGGACGGCGGCGAGACGCTGCTGATAGGCGATGTGCGCGACGCCGCGGACGGCGTTGATGACGGGTCGTCGAACTGTCCGGTAGTCAGAATCACGAACAACGTTCCGGATCCCGTAGCCTTGCAGCAGGTGTTCGACGATCCCAACTGCTTCTCGTTCCAGGAGATGTTCCCGGGCGGGTTCACGCCGCAGTTCGGTGGCGACGTCATGGACGCTTCGATCGTCGGTGGCGTCAAAGGCGGCACGACCGATGGTTTCAGCTGGGACGCGAGCGCGAGCTGGGGCAGGCATCTCGCCGACTTCTTCATCTATAACACTGTCAACGCCGCCCTCGGGCCGAATACGCCGACCCACTTCGATCCCGGGCTGTACGACCAAGTGGAGATCAACCTGAACTTCGACGTCTCCTACTCGCTTAGCGAGATGGCTTTCTTGGCCGGCGGTTTCGAGCGTCGCGAAGAGCGGTTCCGCATTGGCCAGGGCCAGGAAGAGTCTTGGACCATCGGACCGTACGCGTCCCAGGGGTTCAGCTCTTCATCGAACGGATTCCCCGGCTTCAGCCCAATTGCGGCGGGCGACTGGACCCGCAGGAACATCGCCCTTTACGGCGACTTGAATCTGGGCAGCGGACAGACTCCCTGGACCTTCGGCGCCGCGGCGCGCTACGAGAACTTCTCGGACTTCGGCGCGAAGCTGACGTGGAAGGCGTCGGGACGATACGAGTTGAGCGACCAGATTGCGGTGCGCGCGAGCAGCGGCACCGGCTTCCGGGCGCCGACCCCGGGGCAGCAGAATGCGTTCAACGTGTCCACGGTCTTCGACACGGAGATTGGAGATCTGGTCAATCGTGGAACGATCCCGTCGACATCCGCGGTAGCCGCTCTGCGAGGCGGCAGGCAGCTCGAGCCGGAGAGTTCGTTCAGCATGGCCGCGGGAACGGTCTTCGATGCGGGCGCTTTCAAGCTCACCCTCGACTACTTCCGTATCGCGATCTCGGATCGATTCGCTCAGACCAAGACATTCAAGCTCGATCCGAGCGAGGTTAGCCGGCTGGTGTCGGAGGGCATCACGAGCGCCGGGAATCTGGCCGAGTTCCGCTTCTTCACCAACGACTTCTCGACGCGCACCCAGGGCGTCGACTTGGTGGCGAACTACTCGCCGGAGTCGATGGGAGGGAACACGAGCTTCAACATGCTCTTCAACTACACCGGCACCACGGTCACGAAGCGGAATCCGGAAGTTGTGGACGACGATCGCGTCGGCCAGCTGGAGCAGGCGCTTCCTTCCTTCCGCGCCGCGCTGACGGCTACGCACGGGTTCGGCCCGGCGCATGCTCTCTTGCGGGGCACTTACTACGACGGATGGTACGATGTCTTCGATGAGCACACGTACGGCGGCAGCTTCATCGTCGACGCCGAAGTCAACATGGAGATCAGCGATAACGCCGTAGTGGCTATCGGGGCGCAGAACCTGCTGAGCGCGTATCCGGGAGAGAACCCGAATCGCTTCAGCGTTGGACAGCGTTATCCGGAGAGCACGCCGTTCGGGTTCAACGGCGGCTACTACTACGTGCGGGTGAACTACAGCTGGTCGTGGCTGTCCCCCTAGTGGCGGCGGAGCGACTGCTGGCGGCTTGACATGTCGGCAGGGGGCCCCGGTGGACCGGAGATGCGGTCCGCCGGGGCCTTTTCCGTGTCTGGCTCGCAAGCGCCGCGTGCGAGCTATACACGGATGGGCTTGGCCCGCGCGCGAGGGCTGGCCGAATGCCAATGTGGCCCGAAGGTGGCCCGCGGACAGCCAGCCGAACCAGTTGGACAAAACGCGGCATCGGCGGATAAGCGCCGAATCCCCATACAAAGGCTGAACCAGTGGACAACCAGCTCAACTTCTACATCGATGGCGCGTGGGTGGAGCCCTCCTCCGAGGAGACGCTGGATGTCGTAAACCCGGCCACGGAGGAGGTCATCGGGGCCATCGCGATGGGCGGGCGGCAGGATGTCGACGCGGCGGTGGCGGCGGCGCAAACCGCCTTCATTACCTTCTCGCGGACTAGCCGGGACGAGCGGCTGGCTCTCCTCGAGCGCATTTGCGAAGGCTATGCGGCTCGGGCGGGAGATCTCGCGCGGACGGTAAGCGCCGAGATGGGTGCGCCGACGACCCTGGCGGAGAAGGCGCAGGTGCCCTCCGGCTTGGCCCATTTCTCGACGATGAAGAAGGTTCTCGCCCGCTTCGACTTCGAGTCGGATGTCGGAACTTCGCGGGTGGTAAAGGAGCCCGTCGGCGTGTGCGCCCTCATCACGCCGTGGAACTGGCCGCTCAACCAGATAGCGTGCAAGGTGGCGCCGGCGCTGGCGGCCGGCTGCACGATGGTGCTCAAGCCGTCCGAGATCGCTCCCCTGAACGCGATCCTCCTGGCGGAGATACTGGACGAGGCCGGCGTGCCGGACGGCGTATTCAACCTCGTGAACGGATCGGGTCCAGTGGTGGGAGCGGCGCTGGCGGCGCATCCCGATGTAGCCATGGTCTCCTTCACCGGGTCGACCCGCGCCGGCGTGGAGGTCGCCCGGAACGCCGCCGCGACCGTAAAGCGGGTGGCGCAGGAGCTCGGCGGCAAGTCGGCCAACATCATCCTGGACGACGCCGACTTTGCAAGAGCTGTGACGGCCGGCGTATTTGCCGTTTGCACCAACACAGGACAGTCGTGCAACGCTCCGACGCGGATGCTGGTGCCCCATGCGCGGATGGAAGAGGCTGCCGAGGTCGCGGCGGCGGCGGCGGCGAGAGTCGCGGTCGGGGACCCCGCGGAGCCGGCGACGAGGGTCGGACCGCTGGCGTCGGCCGCGCAGTTCGACAAGGTGCAGCGGATGATCCAGGCCGGGATCGACGAGGGCGCGGAGCTGGTAGCGGGCGGCGCCGGGCGTCCCGAGGGCCTGGAGCGGGGGTACTATGCGCGTCCCACGATCTTCGGTCATGTGAACAACCAGATGACCGTGGCGCGCGAGGAGATATTCGGTCCCGTACTGGTGCTGATCGGGTACGAGGACGATGACGACGCGGTGCGGATCGCGAACGAATCTCCCTACGGCCTGGCCGGGTTCGTGTCGGCGGGCGACGCGGAACGGGGCCGGGCCGTCGCGCGCCGGATCAGGTCCGGCCAAGTTAATCTGAACGGGGCTCGCCCGGACTTCCGGCTCCCGTTCGGCGGCTACAAGCAGTCCGGCAACGGACGCGAAGCGGGTCGGCACGGACTCGAGGAGTTCCTGGAAGTGAAGGCGATACTCGGCTACCATCCGCGTGGTGGCTGACGGGGCGGCAGGAATTGACGGGGCGGCAGGAGCTGGCGGGGCGGCAGGATAGCTGAAGAGGCGGCAGGAGCTGGAGAGGCGGCGACAGGAGAGCTGGCGGGGCCGCGGCAGGAGCGCTGACAGTGGCGGCAGAAACTGAAGGGGCGGCAGGATAGCTGCCCAGGGCCTGAAGGCTCGGACATGGCGAGAGGATATGGACTTGGTTGAAGCGAGCGCTGCATACGCAACTTCGGAGCCGCGCGTGACGGACGTCATGGAACGCATTCCGCACATAGTGGACGGAGAGCGCTGGCCGGGCACGGCTGACCGGACCGCGCCAGTCTTCGATCCGGCGACCGGCCGCCAGACCGGCGAAGCGCCCTTGGCCGGCGCCGCGGATGTGGATGCCGCCGTGGCATCCGCCCGCGGAGCGTTCGAGGAGTGGCGCCGCACCAGCGTCGCGCAGCGCACGAAGCTGATGTTCGCCTACAGGGGCTTGGTCGCGGACCGCGCTGCCGAGTTGGCGCAGCTCATCACGGCCGAACACGGCAAGGTGGCGTCCGACGCCATGGGCGAAGTCGCGCGCGGCCTGGAGAACATCGAGTACGCGTGCGGTCTCGCGGAGCATCTGAAAGGGACGTACAACGAACAGGCGTCGGGCGGGATAGACGTCTACTCGGTGCGCCGCCCTCTAGGAGTGGTGGCGGGGATCACGCCGTTCAACTTCCCGGCCATGGTCGCCCTGTGGATGTTCCCCAACGCCATAGCGTGCGGCAACACCTTCGTGCTGAAGCCATCTCCCCGCGACCCGAGCGCGCCGGCCTTCCTCGCCGAGCTCCTCGTCGAAGCCGGCTTTCCCCCCGGAGTCGTCAACGTGGTGCAGGGCGACCATGTGGCGGTGAACCGTCTGTTGGAACATCCGGATGTGCAGGCGGTGAGCTTCGTCGGATCGACGCCCGTCGCCAAGCTCGTTTACGAGCGGGCCACTTCGCGCGGCAAGCGCGTTCAGGCGCTGGGCGGCGCCAAGAACCATATGGTCGTTCTGCCGGATGCGGACATCGGGGTGGCCGCCGACGCCGCGGTCTCCGCCTCGTGCGGCTCCGCGGGCGAGCGCTGCATGGCGATCTCCGTTGCCGTAACGGTGGGCGATGTCGCCGACGCCTTCGTGGAGGCTGTGCGCGAGCGCATGTGCCAGCTGCGAATCGGGCCCGGCGACGATCCGGCCTCGGAGATGGGTCCGCTAATCACAGAGGAACACAGGGACAGAGTCGCGGAGTACGTGCAGCGTGGCGAGGATGCGGGCGCCCATGTGATCGTCGATGGTCGGCAGCCGCGCTTCACGGATGCCGGCTTCTTCCTGGGCGTGACGCTGCTGGACCGGGTTACCCCCGCCATGTCCGTGTACCAGGACGAGATATTCGGTCCCGTTCTCTGCGTCGTCCGCGTGCGGAGCTACGAAGAGGCCGTCGAACTCATCAGAGACAACCGCTGGGGGAATGGCGCGGCCATCTTCACGGGCGACGGCCGGACGGCGCGTCGTTTCCAGGAAGAGGCCGACGCGGGAATGGTCGGAATAAACGTCCCCATCCCTGTGCCGGTCGGATACCACTCCTTTGGAGGTTGGAAGGATTCGCTATTCGGAGCGCACGCCATCTACGGGCCGGAAGGCATCCACTTCTACACGAAACCGAAGGTGATGACGGCCCGGTGGCCGGCTTCGGAGGGCAGCCGGGTCGACTTGGTCTTCCCGGCAAACGACGGCTAGCCCGCTAAACGGCCAGCCCGCGGGCGGGTCGGGCGGCGCCCGCGCCGCGTCGTGGTAGAGCGGCTGCGCAAGGTGTCTCGCCGCTTCGGCCCGCCGGCGCCAACCCCGCCGCCGACTAAACTCGCTGCCGGTCGGCCAACCCCGTCACCAGCCCCGCCGCCGCCGGGTCGGCCAACCCCGTCACCGCCGCCGGGTCGGCCGCCGCCAGCCGCCGCCGGGTCGGCCGCCTACTGGCGGACGGCGGCGGCAAGCGAGACTCCTTCGCCGGTTGCCGCCTCGATGTTCCCGCTGTCATCCACGGCGCGGCTCAGCACCGAAACTTGGCCGCCGCGAGCTCCCAGGTCGAAGCTGAAGCTCCACTCGGCCCTGCCATCGGCCGGATGCCAGGTCGCTCCGCCGTCCAGAGAGACCTCCACGGCCGCGACAACTCCGCCGCCGCCGTCCGCGGCCGTTCCGGCGATGGTAACCATTCCGCCGACACCCGATGCCTCGGCTTCCGGCAGCTCGAATGTCGAGACGGGCGGGACATTGTCCATGGAAGCCGCCGCGCGGATCAGGTCCGGCTGCATCGTCTCGGGCTGAACCCCCATATCCGCGAACAGATTCAGCGTAGCCTGCTGAATGACCCGGTCGGGGCCGTTGGGATCGACGCCTACGCGCGTGGACGCGCCATTCTGGCGCTCCGGCGGCACCCCCGTCTCCGTGTCATGGTGCGAGTCGAGTCCCCACGACCACTGCAGCGTCCCCGAACCAAACACCAGGGCGCCGCTCTTGTGCCGGTACATCACGGCGTGGTGCGTCGCCGTGCCAGTCTCGCAGCTGCGACCCGGATGTACGCAGTACAGGGTGTTGTCTATGGTGGTCGCGGCCAGGCGGAAGAGACCTGCGGGCCGGAATCCGTTGTCGATGTCCGAATCCCATTCGTGGCCGAGGATCCCCTTGATCGAGACGTAGCGCTCCCCCGTCCGGAGCCGCGCGACCTCCGTGTTGCGCCAGAATCTCAAGTCGGCGAAGCCGGCGCTCACTATCAGCGGGTCGTTTCGCCAGGCGTTCACCGTGAACAGCGTCCCGGTGAGCGCATTCTCCGGCCAAGGTCCCTCCTCGTTGATCGACCGGTGCTCTTTGAACAGTCCGGTCCACTCCTCCGGGTCGAGCCTCCGATGGTCTTGCGAATCTTTGTAAGTGACGAGCGTGCGATACGGTTGGCCGCTGCCGTCGATGCTCTCCTCCCAGCGCACCTTCCAGTAGATCTCGTTCGAACTGAAGAAGGCGAGGTGAACGCCGGCCGCGCGCGCCGCTTCCACATTCCGGCGTTGCCGTCCAGTCCAGTACTCGTCGTGTCCGACCGATAGGAAAACCTTATGCTCCAGCAGCTCTTCTCCGCGCCGGTCGGTATCGATCCCGGAGGTGTAGCTGACGTTGAAGCCGTTTCGCTCGAGCCAGCGGACCATGGGGTATTCGGAGTTGAAGACCATGTTGACTGCCCGGTAGTGCCGAGTCTCGAACGGCCGGTTGTAGCTGACCTTGGGCGCTCGAGGCGGGCCGCCGTGCAGCCGGAGCCGCGCCGGGTTGAGCCGCCCGTAGACGCTGTGCCCGCCGTACCGGTTGTACGCCTGCCAAGTCAGGTCCGAGGTCTGAAAGAGCATCTCGGACCCGCCGTCGTCGTCTCTCACGACGAAGTAGATATGGCTGGCCCTGGGCTCGCGAAGGCCATTGCGCATCACCGCCCGAAATCCCTCGGCTTCCCACAGAGAGTCCCGGCCAGTGGGAGGAAGCGGGGTCGGGGCGAAGGCGTCGTTCTTGAACCACCCCTCCACCGGGTCCTCGCGAACCAGCCGGGCGAAGTAGATGCCGGATGTGGCGCCGGGCGGAGCTTGCCACTCCGCGGACATCGCCCAGTTGCCGCAGTCGACCAGCGGGGCGGGCCAGACGCTGGCGCCGCCGTCCGCGGCCAGCACGGGAATGGCTCCCCTGATGCACTCCGGTTGGAACTGCGGGAGCGGCGCGGAGGGCTCGATCGAATCGACGCGGCGCGCCCCCATCCCCCCGTAGTATCCCATCCGATATATGTCTATGCGGTAATCGGCCGACTCGGTGTCGATCTTGAAGCCGACTGTCTCTCCCGGGGAGATCGAAATTTCGGTGCCGAAGCCCTGGATGCTAGGGTCGCCGTACCCGTTGATGTCCCACTCCGTGGAAGGGTGGCCGTCAAGGCAGTTTTCCGCCACGATCTCGTTGGGCGGATTCGAGCACGGGTCTCCGGCGGCCTGGTCGCCGGTCGCGCACCCAAGGACCGCGAGGGCGGTCGCGCTGGCCAGTCCGGGCAGGTAAGCGAGTCGGAGCGGAGCCATCGTGCCGTCCGAAACGGGACTCTTCCGCAGCGGCGCGACTCGGTGCAGGAGACGGGAGAACGAGGATGCCGCCCCTTCGAGGGGTGCGGGGAGCGACCGAGAACGGGAGCGGAGACGGATCGTGGTCATACGTGCCACCTCTGTGCGAGAGCAGGTTGTAGGAGGACGGAGTGCAAGAGCAGGATGAAGAAATGATGACCGCCCTTCGTTCGGAAGGCAGCGCGGTCATGGCATCCCTGGCCCGGGCCTCGTGACATGAACTTCAACATGAGTTGCGCCCCGGCGCTTCACAACCGCCCGCCCCTGCCCCCCGTGCAGAGTGGCCCGGTCGGCGGCGAGCCGGACGAAGAGATGCCCGACGGACCATATTGGAGCCATGAAACATGCCGGTCACGGTAGTTAGAGGGTCGTCCGCGTCCGCCTTGTGGCGGAGCTGCGTAGACGCCTTCCTGGACGGCGCTGGGCCAGGGGCGGGCGGCGTCGGCGGTTCGGCCAGCGCCAGCGGTCGGGCAGGCGGGCGGCCAAGCGCTTCCGGCGGTTCGGCCGGCGCGGGACTGGGTGGTGTCGGCGGTTCGGCCAGCGCGGGACCCGGCGCCTCCAGCGGCGCCTGGATATGGCTCTCGACCCGCCACCTGCGCGATCTTCTGCTCGAAGCCGCCTCGGCTCGCGGCCAAGTTGGCTGGCTGGGTCCCCCGATCAGCCTCGCGAGCGAGTTGCCGGAGCGCTTCGGCGTCCAGGGGAAGCCCGTAGGCCTGCTCACGCGCCGCCGCTATCTGGGCCGGCATGCGGCCCGTCTAGGCCGCGAGATACTTGGACGCGAACCCAGCGGCGCGGGCGGGGTCATCCGGGGCCACATGCTCGACTCCGTGCTGAGCGAACTGCTGCCCGAGGGCGTCGCGCCAGAGGAGGTGGCGGCCACATTGCGCCGGTTGGAGCGGGACGACTTCGCCCGTCGGCGCAACCGGTGGGTCGTGGAAGTATACCGGGCCTACCTCGACGCCCTCGGCGAAGCCGGACTGTTCGACATGCGCTCGGCGAACGCGATCATCGCCGCCCAGATCGAAGCGGGCAACCTGCGGGCGGCCATAGGGGGCGCCAGGAAGCTCCACATATACGGCATCGCGACTCCTAACGCGCGGCGCCGGATGTTCAGGGCGCTGGCCGGACAACAGGCGGTCGAGGTGCATATCTACCTGCCCGCCGAGCCGGAGCCGGATGCGTTCTTCGACGGCTTGGCCGCCCGCACGGTGCAAGCGTGTGGGCGGAGCGTCGCGACGGGCGCGGCACGGCACACGGGCGCGCCGCCGCTTACAGGTGCGGACGAGGACATCGAGGCGGACGGCGCTTCTGGCGGCGGCCCGGGAACTGAAGCCCGGTTGGCCGGCCAAGCGGCCGCCGCGCTGCCGCCGCCGGGCCGCCCCCGCTCCCGGAAAGATCGCATAGCGGCTCGGGGCGACGATGCGGCGGCCGGCACCGGGGGGCGCGGTCTCTCGGCGTCCGATAGCGCCGCGCGGGAGCAGGGCCCTGAAGATGACGGTGCGGCGGCCGCGAGTTCGCCGGAACAGCTGTCGCTAGACATGTCGGGTCGCGCGTCCGGCGCTGGCGCCGGACTCCCGGCCGACGCCCCTGGTCTCCCGGCTGCCGGCGCGGAGTTCGCGACCGCCCGCGGGGCCGCGACCGCCGACCCCGCAACTTCCGGCTCCGCGACTTCCGGCATGGAAGCAGGGCCGGTTCCGGGCGTCGGCGCCGATGATTCTTCGGCGCCGACGCCGGGCCGCGCGCCCCCGGCCACGGACATCCGCGTGCAGCCGGTTCCGGACGCGACCCGCGAGATGACATGGGTAGCCCGAGAGATCAAGAAGATCATGGCCGGGGGCGATACCGAACCGCACGAGATCGCCGTCGTGGCGCGGAGCGGCCGCGACAACACCCGTCGCGCCTACGACGCGCTGGCCCGTGCCGGAGTGCCTGCCAGCGCTCGCATCCGGACTCCCCTCGCGGAAGCGCCGGCCCTCAAGGCTCTCCTCTCGATTCTCAGGGGATCGGCGCGCAACTGGGACTACCGCTCCCTCCGAAGCGTGCTTGCGCACCCGTACTTCGACACGGCCGTGGACCTGCGGATCCTGGATATCATCGCGGCCCAGCGGCGGGTGGCCGGACTGGGCGAATGGAGGAAGCAGCTGGAGAGCCTCGCGCAGGAACGGCGGTATCAGCGTTCTGCCCAGACGGACATCTCCGCCTTCGACAAAGTGCGCGCACTACTCGAACCGCTGCGAGAGCCGCGTCCGGAAGCCGCCTGGATCGAAGCCACTCTGGGGCTCCTGGCGGGGCGGGGCGCATTCGAAATGCGCCACAGGGTCTGCAACCCCGTCGGGGGACGGTGGGATGTGGTGCGGTCGGACCAACGCGGAATTATCGTCGTGGAGAAGTTGCTCCGGGAGTGGCACGGGCTCGATCACGCCCCGGGCATGGTCGGCCCCGAGGAGTGGCACGCGCTCCTCAAGAAGATCCTCGCCGCGAACGAGCTGGTGCTTTCGACTCCCAGCGGGAAGGGTGTCCAGCTGCTCGAGGCGCGCGACGCCTCGCTCACGCCGTTCTCGCATGTCTTCGTCGTACATGCCAACGACGGAGAATTCCCCCGGCGCGCACCCGCTAGCGGCGTCTTCTCCGCCCAAGAGAAGGTGCGACTGGCCAAGCTGGGGCTGCCGCTATCACACCGAGCGAGCGAACTCCGGCAAGAACGAGCTCTATGGCGCTCGGTCACGCAACAGGAGGGCGTGGTCCGGATCAGCTACCGAACCACCAGACCGGGCGGAACCCCGCTCCTCCCATCGCTCATGGTACCGAAGCACGACCCGTCTTCCGAATTGCCCCGCGCCAGCCGTCCGCAAGCGAGTCGCCCGCCGGTGACGGAGGAAGAGGCTGACCAGCAGGCCGCCGTCCTCTTGCACGAGGGGCTCGGGGCGAGACTCACCCTCCCCTCCGAGGGTGTCTTCCAGATAGCCCCCGCCCGCCCGGCGCATATCCGGCGCGCCATAGTGGCGGCGGTCGGCGAGGCGTGCCGCGGCCCCGGTCTGGAGCGCTACCCCCGCTTCGCCGATGCGCCGCGCCTCCCCAATCCGTGGAACGGAGAATTGCGCGATCCCGATGTGCTCGCCTGTCTGCACGAGACCTTCGCGGATCACGTCTGGCTCGCGACCGCTCTGGAGAGCTATGCCAGGGCGCCCTTCGTCTTTCTTGTGAAACATGTCCTTCATCTGGGCGGCATCGAGGAAGCGGCGGAGGACTTCTCGCCCCTCGCGTTCGGCAATATCGCGCACGAAATCCTTGCCCGCTTCTACGGTGGCTATGTCGGCGGCACGCTCCCTCCCCGGCTCGATGAGGAAGCCGAGAATCTGGTTCGAGAGATCGCGGAGCAGGTCTGCAACGCGCGCCAGGAAGAAGAGTGGCTGGGGAGCGATGTCCTTCGCTCCGTGAGTCTGGAGGACGTGACGAACTCGGTGGCCGGCTATCTGGAGTGGGAGCTCGGCCATCTGACAAGCGTGTCCGAGGAGCCGGTCGCCGTCGAGCACATGTTCGGATTCCAGTACGAAGAAGAGTTTCTGGAGGCGAGCGACGTCTGGAATCGCCGGTCGCGCATGCGCGTTCGAGGCCGGGTCGACAGGATCGACCGGGACAGGGATGGATGCCACCACGTGCTGGATTACAAGAGCAGCATAACGCCGGGCAAGAGCAGCTTTTCGGATGGGACGGCCCTCCAGGGGATCGTGTATTCCCAAGCGCTCGCGAACCAGGGCTTCAAGATGGGCTCCTGCCGCTACCGAGCGATAAAGAGTCCCCGTCGGCCGATAAACGGCGGCATGATCAAGTTCGACTCCGACGAACACCATGAAGCCCTCCGGCTGGCGGTGTCCATTCCAGCGCGGATCTGCGCGGGTTACTTCGAGCCGGTCGTCTCTCGGTTGGGAAGGTGGCAGCCATGGGATCCCGGTATCGAGATTCGCCGCAACGACTCCGGCATCGAGTCGGGGCACCGCTTCGTGCATCTGCCCCTGCGCGTGCTGCACGGTGCGGCGAGCAGGGCGGCCGACGCCGACGGCCAAGCGACCGAGGCTGACGGCAAGTCGACCGAGGGCGGCGGCGAAGCTGCCGGGACGCTTGGCCAGGGCGGATCCGCGCGGCCCAGGGGGGAGGGGCGCCCGGACCATGAGTGAGATACGGCTGGGCACGCTGCGCGGGATAGCCGGGCGCGGCGCCGGGGGGGAGGGGCGTCCGGACAGCGAGCGAGATACAGCTGGGCACGCTGCGCGGGATAGCCGGGCACGGCGCCAGGACGAAGGGGCGCCCGGACAGTGAGCGAGATACGGTGGACTGCCGAACAGCTCCGCGCCATCTACGCCACCGGGGACACATTGCTCGCCGCGAGCGCCGGAACCGGCAAGACCACGACCGTTGCGGGGAAGATCCTCTGGCAGTTGGGCATCCCATTCGGGGTTGGAGGCGACACCGGAGAGCCGCTTGTCCCACCCAAGAATCCGTGCCGGCTGGATCAGATCGCCGCCATCACCTTCACCGAGAAGGCGGCGTGCAATCTCAAGCGCCAGCTCGCGGCTCGCATAGAAGCCTCGCCGCGCGGCGAAGAGCTCAGGTGGGAGATAGACAGCCTCTCGGTCGGCACTATCCACTCCTTTTGCGGCGAACTGCTGCGCGAACATGCGCTGCGCCTGGGGATCGACCCCACTTTCGAGGTGATGGACGAGGACGAGGCATGGGCAGAGCAGGACCTGCTCATCAAAGAGTTGATTCTCGAGAGGATGGAAGCGAACGATCCCTCGGCCCGCACGCTGCTCCAGCGGATGAGACTTTCTGGGCGCGGGCATGCCAGGGGCGCGGTAGATCATGTGAGGACAGTGCTGCGCGACCTGCGCTGGCGGGGGCGCTCGTACGCGCGGTGGCTCGCCGCCGACGGCTCGGCGGGCGTGTCCCTCGACCTGCCGGCGATCGAAACGGCCTGGGACAAGGTCGTAGCAGCCAGAAACGAGTGTTTCGTCGACGAGGAATCTCTCGAAGACAAGAATGGCTTCCGGGAGTGGACTCCGGGAGACGACGAGGCGCTTGCCATCTGCGATGCGCTGATCGACTTGGCTAGCGAAGCCCAGCGGCGGTGGGAAGCATCGTTGCTGGAAGACAACCGGCGCGACTTTGACAGCCTCATCCTCGAAGCCCGGAATCTTCTGGCGGGACCTCGAGGGAAGGCCGCTCTAGCCGCCATCCAGAGACGTTACCGGATACTCGTCATCGACGAATTTCAAGACACCGACTTCGCGCAGCGCGACATCGCGCTGGCGATCGCCAGCCTCGATATCGACGATGCCGCCCGGCCCCAGCTCTTCCTCGTGGGGGACCCGAAACAGAGCATCTACCGCTTTCGCGGGGCCGACATATCCGTGTGGAACCAAGTTGTGCAGGGGTTGGGAGACCGTGGCGAAGTTCTAGATCTGTCCCGCAACTTTCGTAGCCTGCCCCGCATCATCGACTTCGTGAACAGCGTGGGAAATGTCGCTCTGGGGGAAACGGGAGACAAGCTGGCGGCCGAGCGGCCCCGCAGCCGGGTGGACTATGCGGCACTCGAGGCCGACGCCGCGGACGACTGGCTCAGTTCCGTCGAGTGGATAGTCGTGAACGAGGGGAGGGCCGGCCCCCAACGCGAAGCCGAAGCCGCCCAGATAGCCGCGCGGATAGAAGAGGTTGTGGGCAATCTTGCCATCCGCGACCCCGCTACCGGCGAACTGCGCTCTGTGGCGTACCGCGACATCGCCCTGCTTTACCGCGCCCGCACCGGACTGGAGCAGTTCAAGGCGGCCTTGACCAGCTACGGCATCCCTCACTATGTGGCGGGCCTGACTCACCTCGCCAGCCGGCAAGAGATCATGGACGTGCTGAACGTTCTTCGTCTCCTCGATGCGGAGTGGGATGATCTCAGGGCGTTCGGATATCTGAGGTCTCCATTCGTGGGGCTTCGAGATGAAACGATCGCCCGCATGCGGTTGTTGCAGGAGTCGGCGCCCCTGCTCGCGCAGGCCAGGATCTGGCAGGCGGAGGGGGAGTGGCCGGAGGCCCCCGATCACCCCGAGCTGGCGCGGATCGAGCGAGAAGCGTTGGCGGTCGGACTCGAGACGCTGGACGATCTGCGTCGGCTGGCTCCCCGGATCTCGGTGGACGAACTCATCGAGGAGTTGCTCGACCGCACGGGGTACCGCCTGCACATCCTCATGATGGACCGGGCCGATGCGGTCATGGCCAACCTGCAGAGCCTCATCCACTTCGCGGAGGACCACCGGGGCGATGACTTGTCCGCCTTCCTGGAGATATGGGACAGGTCCACGACCCGTGATGTTGGCGTCCCCCAAGCTGCCCTCGATTCTGCGGAAGACGATCTAGTCATCCTCACGACGATCCACCAAGCCAAGGGACTCGAATGGCCGCTCGTCTTCCTGGCCAGCATCAACCAGCCGCTGTGGCGCGCTCCGGCGAACGAATATTTCTTCGATCCGGAGCTTGGTCCGCTCTACGCCCTGAAGAAGAAAGACAGGGGTGGCCGCGGCAACTTCATCGTCTGGCGGGAGCAGCTCGAGGCGGAGGCGGAAGAGGCGCGGCTCCTCTATGTCGCAGTCAGCCGGGCCCGGGATCACTTGGTCATCGTCGGCTCGGATGAGAAGAGGCGCGGCTACAACCATTGGCTCGTGCACGGGGGCGCGTCTCGGCTTGCCCCATCCTCGAAGATGGAGAGCTTCGGGACGGCGCGGCCACCGGGGCTGGACTGGCTCGACCGGTACACTGCGGTGGAACCGCCGGCATTGATCGCTCCGCGGCCCGAACCGAGTCCGTCGTGGGCGCACTCGGCGACGGAGCTCATGCTGCGTTCCACGGATCCGGAAGCGTGGGAGCGGCGCTACCGGCACGGCGTGCTGGATTCCGAGATGTTCGCTCCCGCCGTTCACGGCGAGGCGACGGCGCCGTCTCTTTCCCCTCTCCTGCGGGGCAAGGTCATCCACGGCGTGCTGGAGCGGCTCGAGGAGGAGGAAGAGCTCTCGCGGATCCTCGACGAGACGATAGGGTCGCTGGACGAGCCGGAACTCGACTACGTACTGCGCTCGGGAAGCAAGTATCGAGAGCGGATGGAACACGAGATTCGGCGGGTCGTCACAAGCGAGGAGTGGCGGTGGTACACGGAAGGCGAAGTTGGCCGCGACTACTGGAAGGAGCTCCGGTTCGTGCACATCGTGGGCCCCAGGGATTGGCGGATAGGCGCGATGGATCTATTTCGACGGGTCGTGCAACCTTCGTCCGGCGCCCGCGCATCAGGCGCCGAAGACTGCGATACGCCGAATCTGCTTCAATGGGGCGCGCACCCTTTGTCCGGGGCATCCGGGGAGTCGGCGGAGCGGGGCGAGAGAGTCCGGACGCTGGTGATAGACTTCAAGACTCACCGAATCACGGCCGACCAAGCCATGATGGTGGCGCGGGAGTACGACATCCAGGCCGCGGTGTACCGGGCGGCAGCGCGGTTGGCCGGGAAGTCCGCCGTGGGCCTGCACTTCACGGTGCCGAACATACTTGTTCCGATGAGACCGGAGCGGGATCGCGCTGCGGATTGACCGGGAGCGTTCAGACCAGGAGGAACTCATGAAGCGTTCGGTTCTCGTGCTCGCCGCCACCGCCGTTCTGGCTGTTCCGAGCTGCGCGCCTTCGTCCGACCATGCGTCGGACGCATCGTCGTCGTCTGCGCCGTCCGTCGCCCGCCACATGCCCACGGAGGCGGAGCGGGAGGCGGTTCTGGCGACCGTCCAGGCGATTTTCGACGCCATTGCCGTGGGCGACGGCGCGGCGCTTCGCGATGTCATGCACCCGCAGATCCTGATGCGCGCGGTGGATCGGTCGCCGGACGGCGCCCTCGACATCTTGACCATGACTCTGGAGGAGCTGGTCGCCCGCGTGGATGGCAGCGATGTGGTCTTCACGGAGCGCATGTTCGATCCGGAGGTGCGGATCAGCGGCGATCTGGCCATGGTCTGGACGCCCTACGACTTCTATATGGACGACCAGCTCAGCCACTGCGGCGCCGACGCGCTCCTGCTTGCCAGGAATCCCGAGACGGAGGCGTGGCAGATCGTCTCGCTGTCGTGGACCCGGCTTCAGCCGCCGGAGTGCGAGTTGCACCCGGACGGCCCCCCGGCGTAGGCTGCCGGCCCCCCGCGTAAGGCGCCGGCCAACGGCGGACCAGGGCAGTGGCGCCCGGGCCGCAGTCACTTGGCACGGCGCGGATGGTTGACGCGCCGGTATGGCGGTCGGAAAACGGCGATAGCGTCCGGGCCGCAGGCACGGACCGACAGACCGTTCATCCGTCCCTTCGCCATTCCTCCGCGTAGCTCCGGCCGAACCGGTCCGTCGCCTCCACCGTCACGACCTGTTCGCCGCCGGCGAGCGTCGCCCGGAAGATGTGGTCGGCAGGCATCGGGTCCACCCACGGACGGCGCCTCGGCATACCGGGGCCCGCATGCAGCTCGACGCTCAGCGGGTCGGGGCCGCGTCGTCGCTCCATCGCGCCCCGGGGCTCGCCGTCGGCGAACCACCGCACCGTCCATGCGGGATCCCAGTCCCACACATTGACCAACAGGTCGTAGGGCGTCTCGGGGTCGGAACCGGGCGGGTAGAGGCGCATTTGGTGGCTAACGGGCCGACCCGTGGTCTTGTAGCGCCACGTGACCTCCTCGTCTCGGATCCTGTAGAGGCAATAGCCGTTCGGGGTGCCATCCCAGCAGATCGGGCCGCTCCACCACGCGCCGCAGATCGCTCCGGCGACATGCTCGTGGATCCCCCCGCCGAAGAGGTGTTCCGATTCATGCATGTGGCCAACGAGGACATGGGATCGAAAGGGCTCCAGCAGGCGGTATAGGACATCCCGGTTCGTTATTGCTTCGCTGCTCTCGGGCGAGCCCAGGCCCAGTCGAGTGTGGTAGCTTCCCAGCACGGGGATGTGGGTGGTCACCACCACGACCGCGCCCGGCTCCACTCGCGCCAAGTCGCGCTCCAGCCAAGCCAGCGTGCCCGCATCCAGATAGCCGATGTAGTGGCTTCCGTACCAGAACACGTCGTCCAGCGTCACGTAGTGCACGGCGCCCCGGTCGAACGAGTAGTTCCGGGGACCGAAGTGGCGGCTGAAGGTTTCGATCGAGCCTTCGTCGGTGGGACTGCTCATGTCCAGGTCGTGATTGCCGACGACTTGGAAGAAGGGCACGCCGATCCGTTGCACGCCGCTCTCGTAGGCGGGGAAAAGAGTCAGATCGTCGAACATGATGTCGCCACACGCGATGCCGAACATGTGCTCGTCGCCCAGTTCGCTCACGGTCTGCCGCAGTCGGGGACGGCCTGCTCCAGAAACCACTCCATCTCCTGCTGGTTCTGGGTCTGGATGTCGCCCAGCAGCAACAGCGTGTGGTTCTCGTGGGACGCCGGGTCCGGCTCCAAGTCGAACTCGGCTGCCTGCTCCGCCGCGGTCGTCAATGGCCGGTAGAAGCGCGCCGTGCCCGACGGGTTCATGGGGAACCCGTATCCGGACGGAACGGAGAACCATACGAAGTCCTGCTCGGTGGTCGTGACGAGCTCGAAGGCTCCGTCGGGCCCCGTTTCCACCACTTGGAGGCCGTCCGAGACGGCGACCCGGGACAGCCCGCGTCCCGAAGCTCGCACCGCGCCCCGGACCCGGACGGGCCGGGCGGCCGCGGAAGCGCCCAGGTCGGCGGCGCGAACCGAACTGGCGGCAGGCCGGACAAGCGCATCGCTTAGCGGCGCGTAAGGGTCCGCGACCAGCCGTCCCGGCGACAAGACGGCCCCTGCCAAGCCGGCGGCCCCGGCCCTGATGAACTCCCTTCGAGATTTCTCGATTCTGCTCATGGTTGGCATCAGCGGTTGGGCGGCCGTACCGGAACGCGCAGTCGATCACGCACTTCTTGGTAGATCGGAATGTCCACTCCCTCCGACACTTCGAGCGTCACTGCCAGTCCGTATCGCACTGACCTAGGCAGGTCGACAGCGTCCGCTCGACAGTTGACTGCGATCTTGACGACTTTCCCGTCCACAAAGGACGTAGCCTTCTTTCCTTCGAGTATCTCGTGTTGAACAGTCCCCCTCCGAACGGCATTGTGATCAGCGAAGAACACTCGATCACCTGCCAGTTCGTTCTTGGGACTGAACCAAAGTCGTGCTATCCGGTACTGCTGTCTTGTACTTGCGATTGGAGTCAGCCAAGCCAACGTGACTGTCAATCTTCTTCGCTGGGCGCGTCCGCTCAAGCCAGGGGGTATCGGCAGATCAAACCGATGTGCCTCCTTATCGTCCAACTCTCCGAATCCCAGTACGGTCACCCGTTGCTCCGTACACGACTTTACCCTCTCGAAGTCAACTGCTCCGTAACCCAGGCAACGCCCCACCTGTTCTCTCGCCGCGCGCGCGCCATGCCGGCCCTTCATCACCGCTCTGTAGACATCTGCAATATCACGCCACGATGCGCCGTGCACCAACAGCGTCTTGATCAAGACAGCTTCGTACTCGGCAGGGGGACCTCCGGTGACGCTCCGAAGGCCATTCAGCATTTCGTGCAGCTCTACCGCTGTCCTCGTCGTTAACGCGGCGGCATTGCTCGTTCCCGTCGTGTACGCCTTCTCATTCAGCAAACCATGTCGGCCCGGAGCGGCAACGGCCTGACCGGGTCGACTCCTTGACTGCCGAACCGTCAACGCGCGATTGCTAGGTGTGGGGATCTTGTGGGCCACTGTCTGTCTGCCGCCCGGCACCAATACCTCTGGCTTGAGCGCCCGCCGATAGCCGGGTCCGTGACGACTGACAACGTTTGGTCCGTCGGAAAAAGATGGAAAGGGATCGACGCGCCGGTTCGGTATCATGCCGGACCAGTCGTCGTGAGCGGCTCCGATCGAAAGTCCGTTGAGGGTCTCCGCCGGCGACAGAATGCGACGGTTGCGCGTGTCCTTCGTGACAGCCGAAACGACCTCTCGCGCTACCTCGGTCGGCCGAAGCTCGGACAACGACTCCGTCGGGACATCAAGCTCTATGTCCTGACCCGCGTTTCCGGCGCTGACAACAAATAGGACTTGATACTTCCACGACAGCCAATCCAGCAGACGCGCCCATGCGCTCATTTCCCGGAAGAACGGTCTGATCGGGTCACCTATGGACAGATTGATGACCTGGACTGTGGGCGCAATGGCAGGCTCGTCGCCTTCGGGCTCGTACATTCGTCGAACGGCCCTATGAATCAGATCGACCGGCAACACGTCTTCAGGAATTCGTTCAACGGTCCCGTCGAATCCCTTCACGGGTTTCATTATCGGTCTGAAGTATAGAGGCGTGGAAAGCGGGGCAGCCGGCCGATGCAGGTCTCCATGACATATGAGGGAGGCCATTGCGGTTCCATGAGAGCGGTCCGCGGCTTGGTAGGTGTCCGCGTAGCCATCGGGGTCATCCACGATCACACGCGACTCGACGCCGTCTAGCTTCTCGGGGTGCGGGTCGCCGGCCAAGTCTGTGAACGCTTGATGGCCCGTCAGCGGCATTCCGTCGAGCAGCGCAGCTACAGGGTCTCCTTGCGGCACCCGGGTCGTCGCGAACTCTACGGTTTGTGCAGGCTCCTCAGAGTCAGCTATCCGGATGGCACATTGCCCCACGGGCCGGACGTACATGATGTTGTCGGCAGCCAATAGCCGGATGTCTGGCGGGTATTCGTCCAGGCTATCGTCGGCGTCCAAGCGATCGATAATTCTCTGGATCTTGCTGGCTGGAAGTCGGGCCAAGACGCCGTGGTAAGCAATCTCCGGAATCACGCTCTGCTGAAGAACGGACCCGCCCATTGCGCCAATTTCGAATCGAAGGCGGCCACCGGCCGTCACGCGTTGGTCTCCGGGTTCCCTATGCCAGAGCTCGACCTCGAAGGGAATGGCTTCCTGCTCGTCCCTGAGCCGGTTCCTCCAATCCTCGACGACACCGGTCTCCCGAATTCGGTCGCGGACACCCCAAGGCCGAATCTTTTTCAGGTATTCGAACACCTGCCTGAACGGCCTAAGGCCAGAGGAAAACTTCTTGGTCGGGTCCCTCTTCCATTTCTCAAACATGCTTCGTAGATCGCTCAAGGCTTTCTGATCGGTCATTACCATAAACATCTGTCCGTTCAGACTCTTCCCTGGCTTATCTTCAAGCGAGAAGCCGTGCTCGGGCTCAATGTCGCGGATATCATGCTCGGCTAGCCATTCCAATCCGTCGGTCCTTCGAACTGCGTTGATGAAGTTCTGTATGGAGCCTATCGTTTCCAAGACCAACACCTGCTCGGGCTGAATGCCGAGGGTGTTGCCGTGCAGTGCCAATCGCCTGCCTTCGAGAGCATCTTGCAACCGCTGAAACTGAGGCATTATCCGATCCGCCTGCTGCGAATGAGACGGACGCCTGATACGGGGAGGACGAATAGGCCGATCCCTGGCAGGCTTGGCCCGCGCGGGTTCTGGAAATATCAGGAGAGGATGACTCGCGTCGGCCACGGCCTAGAAGGAGTTATCCATCGGGGAGGGAGTCGGAGAGTACCGCTTCTTCCAGTGCCGAAGCTTCCTTTCGACAAGCGGCTTGGCGCTTCCGTTCGGCTGATCCAGCGCGACTCTGCGCAGCACGTCGGTGCCGAAGTCTTCCACTTCCGCGAAGCTGGCCCCACGCAGCCGCTGGGCCAAGCTCCGAGACGAAAAGCCGAGCGATTGACCGGTTCTGCTCTCGAACCTTCGGAACCATTCCTCGATCTGCCCTTGCGTGGGGGGCGCCAACTCCAGCCGTATCTGAAACCGGCGCCAAACGGCGCGATCGAGGAGTTCGGGGTGGTTGCTGGCCGTCACGACCACAACGTAGCTCGGGAGAGCGTCGATCTGTAGCAGTAGCGAACTGACTACCCGCTTGATTTCCCCAGTCTCGTGCACATCGCCGCGTTCCTTGCCGATTGCGTCGAATTCGTCAAGGAACAATACGCATTGGCGCGACCTGGCGTACTCGAACACTTGGTTGATTCGTTGCGCGGTCTCGCCGAGGTAGCTGCCGATCACCGCTTCGTACCGAACAACCACGAACGAGACGCTCAAGGCGTCGGCGACCGCTTCGGCAAGAGTGGTCTTGCCGTTGCCGGGAGGACCGGCGAGGAGAACGCGATTTCGCGGCTCGAGGTTGTAGGATCGGAGCAAGTCCGCGCGATGTTGCTCGGACACGAGCTCCCGGATGGATTCTTCCGCGTCGCCGGACAGGATCATGTCGTCAAGACGTCGCGCGGGCGTCTGTTCCGTAACGAGAGGCCCGGCCGACGAGCGGATGGGAATCGGCGCTGGTTGGCGCCTGCGGCCGTCATCCATATTGAGGAGAGCCAGCAGGCGGTCCGCGAAGACGGTGTGGTTCTTGGCGCGCTCGTCGGCGGCGAGAGCCTCCACAGACCGCCGAATCTGGGCATCGTCGCCCGTCCGGCTGGCCTTCACGAGGCGCAGGATCAGGTCTGCTCGGGCCATCTCTCTTTGGCTCCTGTTGCTAGAAGACCTGTATCTCGTCAGGCGGATATCGCTCTTCGGCCGCCCAGAAAAGATACCACGGGGCAGGCGGGCGGGCCAAGGCATCGTGGCTCCCTCCTTCCACGAAAATGGAGCGACTCCACAAATAGAGAATCGTAAAGCGTTTCTATGGCGTCTAAACACCATAATGCGGCAAAAGCTCGGAAATGTCGTCTCCATCCGGCGGTCGGGTCCGCAAACGACCGACCCCGCCTCGTGGGCTTGGCGGCGGCGAGACTGGCCGCGAGCGGCGACGGGCGATTATGTTGTTTCAGTTCGGCAACCCTGAATCGGTCACACGTACACGCCGAACGGGAGGTGACGGATATTGACGCAGCAGTCGGGTAGACCGTAATCCCGCATCCAAGCCAACGACACAAATTAACGCGTGCTCGAACGCCTGATTTGTTGCGGCCATGATCTCGGCCGACAGGCCCCTGCCTCGTCGGCGTACGCTTTGCCAACCCAGGTGAGCGAACAGGCGACGAGGTCGCCGAGGGCCCTTGCCGGCGGGCCTTGCCCACGCCTCGCGTGGCTTGAGATCGCGTCTCGGGGAGGAGGAGGATGCCGACCCCAATGAACATCCCGCCAGCTTACGAGAAGGGCTATGCCAGGGCCAAGCAGCTAGTCCCCGACTTGGCGGACGAGTACATGCGCCATGTGTCCATGGGCGATCCGGCCGCGGACGCGGCCGCCGACGCGCTAGCCGGCTTCGAGCCTTCCCGCGGCCACCGTTTCATACGAGCCGGAATGGACGGAGATGCGAAGGAGTTCGCTGCCGCACCGGCCGCCTTGCGCGAGCTGTTCGAGCGGGCGGAGAAGACGCCCGCCTGGTGGGACGCCAACGCGGTGCACGCCGGATGCCGCGCCTTCTACGCCAACTCGGACCTGTTCATTCCTGCTTTCTTCGTCGTCACGCTGCGCAATGCGGCCACGCTCATCAGCAAGGCGTTCTACGCCACGGGACGTGTCAGGACTGTGCACGGCCTGAGGCGCATTCGCCAGAACACCCGCCACTTCATCGAGATCATGCTGCCCGGGGCACTGGAGCGCGAAGGCGACGGATGGAAGCTCTCCGTCCGCATCCGCTTGGTGCATGCGCAGGTTCGCCGCTTGATCCGCGACTCCGGCGAATGGGACCCGTCGGTCTTTGGCGCTCCGATCAGCGCTGCGCACATGGGGCTCTCGTCGGCCAACTTCTCGGCCTCTTTGCTGCAGGAGGCGCACCGGCTGGGCGCCGACCTGGATACGGAGACCCGCACCGCATTCATGCAGATATGGCGTTACGCGTCGTGGCTGGTGGGCACGCCGAACGCCCTCCTGTTCGAGGGCGACGAGGCAGCCACGCTCGCGTTTCGCGATGTTGCGGTAGCTTGCGAGCCCCCTCCCGGCGAGGAGGCGTCGGTGATCGCTCAACGCTTGGTCATGGCGCTGCCGCTGGTCGCCGGCCTGGACGAGCCGTCCAAGCAGCGGGAGTTTCAGAACCATGCCTTCCGCGTGTCCAGAGCGCTCTTGGGCAACGAGCTTTCCGACCAGCTAGGCTTCCCCAAGATGGCGACGGCGGGCCTGCTCCGCTGGATGCGGATCAAGCGGCGGGTGCACGACACGCTGCACCGGGCGGCACCCAAGGTGGCGAGCCGGTGGTGGGGCGACCAGTTCATGTTCCTCATGGATGCCGCGATGATCGACGACCTCAGCTACCGGCTGCCCGACAAGCTGAAAGCGGAGGCGGCATCGCCCTGGTGACGCCGGCCGCGCACTAGGTGCCTGCTTCGGCCCTTCGGACGCGACCGGCGCGCTAGGTGCCTGCTTCGGCCCTCCGGGCGCAACCGGATCATCCGGGGGCTCTTCCAAACCGCAAGACATCTTCGCCTAGTCCGAGGCTTCCTCCGGTGTTCGTGCTCAGCACCGGGCGATGCGGTTCGACGATGGTGTCGAACATGCTGAATCTGCACCCCCGGGTCCTGAGCCTGTCCGAGTTCTTCGCCTTCGTGGGGACGGGGGCGATGCGCCGGCGCAGAGCTACGGGCGAGCAGATGTGGGGCTGGTACGCCTACCAGCGGAAGCGCACCAAGCTCATGCTGCGAGAGGATTTCAGCGAACTCGCCTATCCCTTCGGCGCCCCCGGCGCCCGCTACCGCCGCGACGATGTGCCACCGATCCTGTGCAGCGCTCTCCCTCACCTGACGCGCGCCCACGACGCGCTCTTCGACGAGCTGGGGCCGGTCGTGCACGGGCGTCCCCGCCAAGCTCCCGCGGCCCACTTCCGCGACTTGTTCGAGTGGCTCTGCCGACGGCTGGGAGCGGACGTATGGGTCGAGAGATCCGGTGGTTCGATGCTCTTCGGCGCCCGGCTGCTCCGCGCGTTCCCCGATGCCCGAGTCGTGCATGTGTACCGGGACGGCCGGGAAACGGCCATATCCATGAGCCGCCACTACCTCTTCCGCATGATCTTGGCCACGATACACGCGCTCCGCTCGAGGGGATTCGACATCATGTCTTCGTTGTCGCGGGGCCGTTTCGGCGAGTGGATCACTCTCTGGTCGGAGCCTCTGGCCACCCGCTTTTTGGATCCAGCCAAGCTGCCCTACGACAAGTTGACTCTTGCGGACTTCGGCGCCTTCTGGGCCGGCATGATCGGGCACGCGCACGAGCTGTTCGCCGATCTTCCGCCGGACAGGCTGCTGAACGTGGCTTTCGAGGACTTGCAAGCGACGCCGGAACCGCAGCTGCGGCGGCTGATTCGGTTCGTCTCGCCGGAACTCGAAGACGATGGTTGGGTGCGCGGGGCGTCCCGGCTGCCGCGCCCGCCGCGGTCGCCGACGAACTTCGAACGACTGGATGCCGCCGACCGGGAGGCGCTGGCGGAAGCCTGTCGGCCGGGGCTGGAGAGGTTGGGCTATCCCGGCTAACGGGCGTTAGGAGACAGGAGCCGGGATGCCGGCGCGCTGCGGGGAATGCCGCTGCTGACTTCCAAAGCGAAGATGAGGCCCTCGTCTCTGCCGTCCGAACTCGCCCGGTACGACGGCGAAAGGGCCGAGTGGCCTCGCGACCGATATCCTGGGATCATGGCTTGACCCGCTTTGACGGCGCGCCTTGCGGCGAGTCGCCGCGCGTCAGTTCGCGACGGCGACGGCCTCCGCGATCGTGAGCGCCGAGCTGGCGGCCATCTCCCGGTAATAGCGGACGAAGCGGCGGGTCTCGAAGGCGTCGTAGGCGGCCAGGTTCTCGGCCCAGCGGTAGCCGATCGGCTGGAAGCGGAGCCGCGCCGTGACGGTGAACGGCCCGTCGTGGCGCCCGACCTCGATCGAATAGCGGACCCTGTCGCCGCCGGGGCCGAAGTCGCCGTCGGAGTCTGCCGCGCCCCGGACAGCGGCCCGTTCGCCCGCCGCCCGCGCGTCAAAGCCCTCCGGAAGCAGCCTGTTGTCCTTCGCCCACGCCTCCGCCGACGCCAAGCCGGTCGTGACCTGTCCCGCGCCGTCGGTCATCACGGACTGGTAGACCTGCACTTGGGCCGCCGACCGGATCTCGGTGTGGTGGGGCTCGTAGGCGGAGCCATTCTCGTCGTGGTCGTCTCCGGCGATGCTGCCGTCATCAGCCAAGGCGCCCGACTCGAAGACGACCTGTCCGCCGCCGCGGGTCACGACAACGTGAAGCCACGCCCTCCGCGACGGGTAGCCCGTGGGGAACTTGTGCCCCGCGCGGTTGCGCACCTCCAACTCGAAGGCCAGCCGCCTGCCGCGGGGGCCGGCCTGTACTTCGGCGCCGGTCACGGCCACGCTTGCGGTCGCGCTCCGCAGATGGTCCTCGGTGCGAAGAGCGGACAGCTCCATCTCGGCGGGAAGCGCGGCCGTCCCCAGCTCGTCTCGGTAGCGGTCCAGCATCCGAAGCATGAAGAAGTTGCCGCCCCGGAAGACGTGCCTCGACACCTCCGGCCGGGGCCGCCCCAGCACCATGGTCACGGGCACTTCCTCTTCCACTTCGGGCATGTGGCAGTCCTGGCAGCTCCGTTGTCCGGCGAAATCGCTCGCCATCCACTCCACGTAGGGGACCTGTTCGGGGAATTCGGGGCCCGCTTCGCCGCCGCCGCGGACGGAGTGGGAGAAGAGGGTGTGGCACGTCGCGCACAACCCGGCCGACTGAACGTGCGCACCTTCCTGGGGACGAAAGCCCGTGGCCGAGCGCATGATCCCGGCCCCGCCGCTGTCGGGCTCGAAGGGACCGAAGACGGGACTGCCATCGGACGCCGTCGCGAGATCGATGTCGAAGCCGCCGGAGAAGCTGTCTTCCGTCCCCAAGTTGGCGGCGGCCACGCGATGGCAGACGGTGCAGGACACTCCGTCGGCTGCCAGCGCGGCCATCCTGTCGTCGCTTCCGGCGGGCAGGTTGGCGAAGACTTGGCCCATGCCGCCTTGGTGCTCCGCGACGGCGTTGGCCATCGGCATGTGGCAACGCGAGCATTGGGCCTCGATCTCCCGCGCCGCTTCCGGGTGGTCCATGACTTCGCGCCGAACTGCGGCTTGCCAATACGGGTCGCGGGCGCTGTTGGCCATCATGGACGCGCGCCAGTCGTGGCCGATCGACACGCCCGTCCCGTCCCTGGCGGTCACGCCCTGATGACAAGCGATGCAGCGGTCGGCCGTCGCGAACGGTTCCCCATCCTGGGCGGAAACGGGATTGGAGCGGCCTGACGCGGCAACCGCGACGCAGCCGCAGAGGAGCGCGAATCCGAAGAAGCGGACACGGGCGTCCGCCCTAATGCGGGTCGGCGTACCGAGCCTGCCGACGCCGGAGCCGCCGAACCGGATGTCCGGGCGAAGAGCCATCACGGCCGGCCTACCATCCCTCCCAGAAGCCGCCGTCGAACCAGTCCAGCAACACGTAGGCGATCAGGCGGACCTGGCGTCCCTCCCGGGCCGTTACCGGGACCAGCAAGCCGATGTTGGCCAGCACATGCTGGCGGGTGTTCAACGCGATCTGAATCTGGGGCACCACGTCGGCGCTCGTCTCGGCCCCGTCCGAGCCCAAGTCGCGGTTCGCGATCACTTCCACCATCGGGGTCCATGAGCGCCCCCACTTCCCGCTGGCGAAGCTGCGCCCCCAGACGATCCGTCCGAACACTCGCGCGCGCCCTCCCTCGTACAGCGGCAGTCGCGCACCGGTCTGTCCCTGCAGGAACGAATCCTCCCCGAGCAGCTGACCGACGCGCAGGGAACCCCCGATCGAAGCGCCGCCGGGTTCCGCCGCCGGGCCGGAGCCCGTCGGCAAGTGCAGATCGCCCGACAACGACACGATAGAGCCGGACTCGAAGCTGTGGAAGACGGCGTGCTTGACCCCGATCTCCACCTCGCCCAGCCGTCCCCACCGGTCGCCGCCGCCCTCTCCGCGCTCCCACTGGTACGGAATCGCGATCCTCCACTGGCTCCGCGGACCGAACCGTTTCTCGTAGATGAACTCGGCCGTCGTCTCCCCTCCCGTTCCCTCGACGGGGAGGTCGGCCGCCACGACCCATTCGTCCTCGGGGTATGCCTTCCCCGTGACCAGCGGACGGGGCAGGTTGAGTTCGCCTCGGGGCCAGTCGGAATCGGTGCACAACGTCCGTATGTAGTCCATGACCAGCTGGAGCTGCTCCGGCGTCAGCGCGTCCCGGAAGGCGGGCATCATCTCGCTGAATCCCCGAACTGGCCCTCCCTCGTGGGCCACGGCGATCCAGTCTGCGTCGGGCTCCCGCGCGGCGAAGTCGCAGTCGGTGAAGTCGGGGATATCTTCCTCGAAGGCGAGAAGAGCAGGGTCGGCCCCGCGTCCGTCGGCCCCGTGGCAGTTGGCGCACGATGCTTGGTAGAGGACATCGCCGGGAGCGGCCGCCAAATCGCCGGGGATCTGGGCATGAAGGGGCGACGCGGCAAGGCAAAATGCCAGCAGAGACGCCCCGGAGAGCGTTGGGATCAACTTCGCCGAACCAGTCGGACGGTCTTCGGCACCGGCTGCGGTCGAACGCGAGCACATTATCTCGGGCACATCTTCCTAATCTTCCGGCAGGGAAAAGCGAATGCTGCGAACCGTACCCGCTAGAGCGGATGATGGCAATTGCGAGTGGCAGCGGCGATCGCTCCCGCCTTGGCCTGTAGAGTGGCGGAGACGCGGCAGGCGAAGTCCCGGTCCACGTCTACCCGTACGAGCCAGGAAGAACCACTTGGTGGCTGGCGCAGGACGGTTCATGATGAGCCGCGAGGAGGCGGAAGCGGTCTTCGCCGAAGTGGTTCGGACGGTCCGGGCGCGCTGGCTGGGGGCGATGTGCCGCGCAGGCGTCGGGGCCGCAGACCGCGAGGCCGTGCGGAGCGCCTTCTTGCCCGACGGGCTGTTCTTCACGCGGGAGCCATGAGCCGGCAATCCCTCTGGCTGACCCCGACCGCTTGGAGTAGCCTTGTGCGTGCAGGATGAGGCATTTTGGGAGGCGCCGCTGCTGTTGCGCGCATTGCCGCTGGAGGACATCCTGGCGAGAACAAAGCTGGTGTTCACGGTCGGAGGAGACAAGAGATGCGTAGATGCTTAGCTGTTGCCTTGGCGCTCGCCATGACGGTTGCGGGCGACGCGAAGGCACAGATTGTCAACAACGTGGCCATCAGCAGCACGCCGTGGGTGGGCACCACGTACGAGCGTGGCGAGACCATCGAGGTCACGGTGCGTTTCGGCGGCACCGTGCACCGGCGCTCCAACTTCGCGCCGAGTCTGGCGCTGACGATCGGCTCGGCGACGCGCCAAGCGAACACTATTACGCCCGCGAATACCGCGACGAGCTCGCTGGTGTTCCGGTACACGGTGGTGACAGCAGACGTGGACACCGACGGAATCAGCATCGCGACAGGGGCGTTGACCGGGCACGTCTATAACTCGTTCGGAAGCACGGTCAGTCTGAATCTACAGGGTAATGTGATAACCAACGCCTCTGGCCACAAGGTGGACGGCACGGCGTTGACTGCGCCGGTGGTGAGCGGCACGGCGATAGCGAGCAGCCCGGCGAGCGGCGACACCTACGGGCTGGGCGAGCAGATTAGCGTGACGGTGACGTTCAGCAGGCCCGTGGCCGTGACCGGCACGCCGCAGCTGGCACTGACGATCGGCACGGCGACGCGCCAAGCGAACTACGCCTCGGGCACGGGGACGGCCAGCCTGACGTTCGGGTACACGGTGGTGGCGACGGACGCCGACACGGACGGGATCAGCGTCGCGGCGAGTGCGCTGGGGCTGAACAGCGGGTCGATCAACGACGCTCGCGACGGGACGACGGCGGCGAGCCTGGGTCTGGGTACTAGCGCGATCACGAACAGCTCCAGCCACTTGGTGGACGGCAGCCAGGGGCCGCCGGGGGTGACGGGCGTAACGCTGAACTCGCCGGTGGTGGGCGACACGTTCGAGCGTGGCGAGCGGATAGAGGTCACGGTGACGTTCAACAAGGCTGTGGACGTGATGGGGACGCCGCGGCTGGGGCTGGGGATCGGCTCGGCGACGCGGCAGGCGTCCTACGCCTCGGGGACGGGCACGGCGTCGCTGGCGTTCCGGTACACGGTGGTGCAGGCGGATGCGGACAACGACGGAATCAGCATCGGGGCTACCGCGCTGACGCTGAACAGCGGGACGATCAAGGTGGCTGGCGGGGCGTTGGACGCACTGCTGGGTCTGGGCGCGAACGCGATCGAGAACAGCTCCGGCCACAAGGTGGCGGGCGGGACGTTCACGGCGGCGTCGGTTATGAACTTCTATCCTACGCGAGGCGTCTCTCTTAGCCGCACGCATGAGCTGGGCCAGCAGATCGAGTTTACGGCGATATTCACCCGCACGGTGACGGTGACGGGGACGCCTCAGGTGGCACTGGGGATCGGCTCGGTGACGCGCCAAGCGAACTACGTCTCGGGCTCTGGGACGACTACCCTACTGTTCCGCTACACGGTGCAGGTGGGCGACAACGCCGTCCACGGTATCACCGTTGCGAGGAATGCGCTGACGCTGAACGGCGGGTCGATCAACGACGCTCGCGACGGGACGTTTGCGGCAAGCCTAGTGCTGCCTATACCTGGCGGTGGAGTCGCGGTTTACGTGGACAGCAGCCTGGGTCCGCCTGGGGTGGCGGGCGTGGCCATCGGTTCGCCACCGGCGGGCGGCACGTTCGTTCGTGGCGAGACGATCGAAGTCACGGTGACGTTCAACAAGGCTGTGGACGTGACGGGGACGCCGCAGCTGGGGTTGACGATCGGCTCGCAGACCCGGCGGGCGTCCTACGCCTCGGGTTCGGGCACGGCGTCGCTGGTGTTCCGGTACACGGTGGTGACGGGCGACGTTGACACGGACGGGCTAGGCATCGGGGCGGCCGCTCTGTCGCTGAACGGCGGGACGATCGATGTGGCTGGCGGGAGTGCCGATGCTCTGCTGGGGTTGGGCGCGAGCGCTATCGATAACAGCTCTAGCCACAAGGTGCTGGGCGGGGCGGAGCCGAAGTTCGGCGCTCCGGCGTACGAGTTCGGGTTGCCGGAGAACTTGGCAGGGCCTGTGGCTCTGGGCTTTGTGGAGGCTACGGACGCGGATGAGGGCGACACCGTGACGTACCGGATGGAGTCTGGCGACACCGAGCTGTTCAGTGTGGAGTCGGCGACGGGCGAGGTGCGGTACGTAGGAGTGGGCGAGGACTTCGAGGCGGACGGCGCTGGGAGCTGGGAGTTGGAGGCGAGCGCGACTGATCTGACCGGCTTGAGTTCGCGAGTTCTGGTGACGGTGACGCTGTTGAACGAGAACGAGGCTCCGGCGTTCGCCGACTCTGCGTACGCTTTCGAGCTGGCGGAGAACGTGGCCGGACCTCTGGTCCTGGGGCAAGTGTCGGCGGCGGATCCGGACGCTGGCGACCGGTTGGCGTACGCGCTGTCGGCGGGCGACGGCGAGCGGTTCGAGGTGGATGCCGCGAGCGGGCAGGTGCGGTACGTGGGCGGCGGCGAGGACGCGGAGGCGGGCGCGGCAAAGCTGGAGCTTATGGTGAGCGCGACGGACCTAGGCGGCATCGCGGCCGAGGTAATGGTGGCGGTGGCGCTGCTGGACCGTAACGAGGCGCCGCGGTTCGCGGAGCGGAGCTACGAGTTCGAGATCGAGGAGAATGCGCCCGGCCCGGTGGACCTGGGCGTGGCGCAGGCGACGGATTCTGACCGGTCGGACACGCTGGCGTACAGCTTGGCGGGCCAGGATGCGTCGCGCTTCGAGGTGGACGCCGCGAGCGGCGCGGTGCGGTACGTGGGCGGTGGCGAGGACGCGGAGGCGGGTCCATCGGGCTGGGAGTTCGAGGTGGTGGTCGCCGACCGGGCCGGGCTGTCGGATCGCGTGCCTGCGACGGTGGCGGTGGTGAACGTGAACGAGGCGCCGGTGTTCGCCGACTCTGCGTACGCTTTCGAGTTGCCCGAGAATGCGCCGGGGCCGCGCGGCCTGGGGCAAGTGAAGGCGACGGATGTGGACGAGGGCGACGCGCTGGCGTACAGCTTGGCGGCGGGCGGCGGCGGGCGTTTCGAGGTGGACGCCGCGAGCGGCGATGTGCGTTACGTGGGCAGTGGAGAGAACTACGAGGACGGGCCGCCTGAGTACGCGCTGACGGTGCGGGTCGCGGATGCGGGCGGGTTGACCGACGAGGCGACCGTTACGGTGACGGTTCTGAACGTGAACGAGGGCCCGGAGCCGGTGGGCGCGATCGCGCCGAAGGCGTTGGAGGCGTATGGCGCGGCGGCGGAAGAGGGTCTGGGGCCGTACTTCCGCGATCCGGATGGCGACGCGTTGAGCTACGTGGCGGAGTCGTCGGTGTCGGGCGTGGCGGAGTCGTCGGTGTCGGAGACGGGCCGGCTGTCGATCGCGCCCAAGGAGATCGGGGCTGCGGTGGTGACGGTGACGGCGCGGGACCCGGCCGGGCTGACGGCCGTGCAACGGGTCCGGGTGACGGTCGAGGCGTCGAGGTCGGAGCGGTCGCGGGCGCTGCAGCGGTCGCTGGCTGCGTTCGGCCGGTCGCTGGGCACGGAGACGGTCGAGGCTATCGGCGGGCGGCTGGGCATCGAGTCGTCCGGCGCGCTGGGCCGGTCGCACATGCAGGTGGGCGGGCGTTCCGTGGGCTGCGGCGCGTTCGGCGGCGAGGGGTGCGGGGTGGCGGCGCTGGCGCGCGGCGCGTCCGGCCTGCTGGGAGTGCAGCTATCGATTCCCGCCAATCCTCTCCTCGGCTCGGGCGGCGGGGCTGGCAGGGCGATTGACGCGGGGATGCTGTTGTTCGGCAACGGCTTGAACGATCCGGACGGCATGGCCGGGTTCGGCGGTGGCGGGTTCGGCGGCGGCGTAGCGTTCGGCGGCCAGCGGGAAGGCGGGGAAGAGGGGGAGAGGGAGGACGAGCCGGGCGGGATCGAGCTCAACCCGGTGTCCGTCCGGAACTTGCTGTCGCAGAGCTCCTTCCAGCTGTCGTTCGGCGGTGGCGGCTTGCACGGCGGCGATTCTAGCGCCGTCGCCCCGCAGGCCGGGTCCCGCGCCGGATGGACGCTGTGGGGACAGGCCAACGCGGGCGAGTTCAAGGGCGGCCCCGACGACGGGTTCAGCATCGAGGGCCGGACGCGCTCGGCCTACGCGGGGCTGGACTACCGGTTCGGCTCGGGCCTGCTGGTCGGGTTGGCCGGATCGCGCAGCGGGATGGAATCCGACTTCGAGAGCGAGATCAACGGGGCGGGCTCGGTGGACGCCCGCCTGACCAGCCTCTATCCGTATCTGCACTGGTCGCCCCGGGCCGGCCTGGGGCTGTGGGGCTTGGTGGGCGCGGGCCGGGGCAGCGCCGATCTGGAAGAGGTGGCCGGCGGGCGGTTCAGCGCCGGTCTGGGGATGCTCATGGGGGCGTTGGGAGTGCGCCAGGAGCTCGTCGGCCCCTTGGCGCTGAAGGCCGATGCGTTCTCGGTGCGCATCAACTCCGCGGATGTGGCGGAGCTGCCCGGCGTCACGGCCAACGCCCGGCGCGTGCGGCTGGCGTCGGAGGTGGGCGGCCAGTGGACTGTTGGAGGCGCTTTGCTGCGCACGCGTCTCGAGCTTGGCGGGCGGTTCGACGGCGGCGACGCGGAGACGGGCATCGGCGCGGAAGCCGGCGGCGAGCTCGGGTTCACGCACCGAGCCACCGGACTCAGCTTGGACGCCCGCGGCCGGACGCTGCTGGCCCACCAGGCGAAGGGCTTCCGCGACTGGGGCGCGAGCCTCGCCCTGCGGCTGCAGCCCGGGCGCGAACGGGGCGGCCCGTCGTTGTCGGTGGAGCCGTCGTGGGGCAATGCGGCCAGTGGCGCCGAGACCATGTGGCAGGCGCAGGGCGGGCTCGGCCAGCAGTCCATGGGGCGGGGTTCGGCGGCAGGCGGCGCCCCCGGTTGGACGCCGGACCGGGTGGCGATGGAGGTGGGCTGGGGCGTCCGCCTACCCGGAGGCGGCGAAGTGACCCCGTTCGGCCGCTGGAGTCGCCAGGGCGCCTCGGGCTACCGCCTGAACGCGGGGACGCGCTGGACCGTGCTGGGCGAGCCCGGCGAAGGACAGACCCGGCGCCTGCGCGTGAGCGTGGAACTCTTCGGCGAGCAGGTCGTCGTCGGCGTCCAGTCCACTGAACGAAGCATAGGACTCCTCGGCAGGATCAGGCTGAAGTAGCGCCGCCGCTCCTACGGCTTCGTTCGGGCAGAGCTCCGGAATCGGCCGTTCACGCGGAAGCGCAGGCCGCCGGGCCCGTCGCTACGGCTTGTTCAGATAGCCGCTCCGGGATCGGCCCCGCGCGTCGAATCGAACCGCCGCTGCCTCTTTCGCACGATCCCGGATCCCGAGCGCTGTCCCGATCAGATCGGAACCGCCTCCGGTGTGTTGTCACCTTGGCTGTCGCTTGAAGGCGGCGTGGCCCCGCCCCAAAGACCGCGAGCCGCGAGATTGTTGGCGATTGCGGAGGCTATCCGCTCCTTGTCGGCGTCGGCCTGAACGCGAACCTGAAATGTCTGCACTGTTCCCTTCCGAGTCGACGCACGGTCTTGCCCCAGATCGTGGAATGGGACTCTGATCCGCTGGAGACGGGCACGTGGATTCCCTTCTGCATATGCGTCCAACCGAGGCAATGATCTTCTCGCGGGCGAAGGGTTCCTGACGTCCGTCAGATCCGAGTGCCAGCCAGTTCGCCTCCGCGCGGAGGAGGGCCAGGAGGGTTAGCTTGGAGTGTGGGCCAGGAGGGTTAGCTTGGAGTGTGGACGGAAGCGCACTAGCTTGGCTATTTTCATTGATAGTGCCTGATTGCCGAGAACGGCGAGTCCCTGCCGCCGCCCCCTGGCTGAATGTCACGTCAGACCGAGAGATCCCATAGTGTCCCTATTCCAATCTCTCACCGGCCGTTAGCTCGGGTGCTTAGCGCCATCGGGCTCGGCGGGTTTCGCGAGCGCGGGAGTGTGCGCACCGCGGCGGGAAGGCCGGTGCGTTGGCCTCGCGGGGCGATGGCGCTTGTCCTTCTCTCTCTCCCTCTCCTCTCCCCCTCCCTGGCGGCCGCCCAGGCGACCGTGAACGGCGTTGACATCGTCAGTCATGCTTGGGCCAACGGCCACAGCTACCAGCTGGACGAGGAGATTATAGTCCGGGTGAGCTTCAGCCAAGACGTGACCGTAACCGGGTCTCCGCAACTGGCGCTGAAGATTGGATCGACGACGCGACAGGCGGGCTTTACCGACGAAAGCTTCGGGAATCTGAGGTTTAGCTACCGTGTTGTGGCTTCCGACAGCGACACGGACGGGATCAGCATCGCGGCGGACGCGCTGACGCTGAATGGGGGAACGATCAGGGTTGGCTCGACGGATGCGGCGCTGAGTCTGGGTACCCACGCGATCACCAACTCGGGTTACAAGGTGGACGGCAGCTTGGGGCCGCCGGGGATAACGGACATAGCGCTGAACTCGCCGACGGTGGGCGACACGTTCGAGCGGGGCGAGACGATCGAGGCGACGGTCACGTTCAACAAGGCGGTGGACGTGGGCGGCACGCCGCAGTTGGCGCTGGGGATCGGGTCGGCGACGCGGCAAGCGTCCTACGCCTCGGGCACCGGCACGACATCGTTGGCGTTCCAGTATACGGTGGTGGCAACGGACGCGGACACCGACGGGATCAGCATAGGGGCGGGCGCACTGGGGCTGAACGGCGGGAGGATCGATGTAGCCGGCGGAACCACGGACGCGGTGCTGCGGCTGGGAACTCACGCGATCAGCAGCAGCACGGGCCACAAGGTGGCGGGCGGGACGTTGACGGCGGCGGGGGTGAGCGGCGCGGCGATAGCTAGCAGTCCAGCAAGCGGCAGCACGTACGGTCTGGGCGAACAGATCGAGGTGGCGGTGACGTTCACGCGGCCGGTGACCGTGAGCGGCATGCCGCAGCTGGCGCTGGGGATCGGGCTGCAGACCCGCCAGGCTTCCTACGCGTCGGGCTCGGGGACGGACAGCTTGACCTTCCAGTACACGGTCGTGAAGGCGGACGCGGACACGGACGGGATCAGCGTCGGGGCGACCGCGCTGACGCTGAACGGCGGGTCGATCAACGACGCGCGCGACGGAACGGTGGCGGCAAGCCTAGGGCTGGGGACGAACGCGATCGAGAACAGCGCGAGCCACAAGGTGGAGGGCGGGCCGCCGGAGGTGACTGGCGTGGCGATCGGCTCGCCGGCGGTAGGCGACGAGTTCGAACGGGGCGATCGGATCGAGGTCGCCGTGACGTTCGACAAGGCGGTGGACGTGGGCGGCACGCCGCAGCTGGGGCTGGGGATCGGACTGCGGACGCGGCTGGCCGATTACGCGTCGGGCTCGGGGACTGACAGCTTGACCTTCCGGTACACGGTGGTGCAGGCGGACGCGGACACCGACGGGATCAGCATCGGGCCGACCGCTCTAGCGCTGAATAGCGGGTCGATCGAGGTGGCCGGCGGGACCACCGACGCGCTGCTCGGCCTGGGCACGAACGCGATCACGAACAGCGGGAGCCACAAGGTGGCGGGCGGGACGTTCACGGCTGCGGCGGCTAGCGGCGTGGCGATAGCGAGCGCCCCGGCAAGCGGCGCCACATACGGTCTGGGCGAGCGAATCGAAGTGTCGGTGACGTTCGCGCGGCCCGTGACTGTGAGCAGCACGCCGCAACTGGCGCTGCGGATCGGGCTGCAGACGCGGCAGGCGAACTATGTCTCGGGCACGGGCACGGACAGCCTGACGTTCCGCTACGCCGTGGTGGCAGCGGACAGCGACAGCGACGGGATCAGCGTCGGGGCGACCGCGCTGGGGCTGAATAGCGGGATGATCAACGACGCTCGGGACGGGACGGTGCCGGCGATCCTGAGTCTGGGCGCGAACGCGATCACGAACAGCTCCAGCCACATGGTGGACGGCAGCCAGGGGCCGCCGGGGGTGACGGGCGTGGCGATCGGCTCGCCGGTCGTGGGCGACACGTTCGAGCGGGGCGATACGATCGAAGTCACGGTCACGTTCAACAAGGCGGTGGACGTGGACGGCACGCCGCAGCTGGCGCTGGGGATCGGCTCGCTGATGCGGCAGGCGGAGTACGCCTCGGGCACGGGGACGGCGTCGCTGGTCTTCGAGTACGCGGTGGTGTCGGGCGACGCGGACACGGACGGGCTCAGCATCGCGGCGAACGCGCTGTCGCTGAACAGCGGGTCGATCGATGTGGCCGGCGGGACCACCGACGCGCTGCTGGGGCTGGGCGGGAACGCGATCAGCAACAGCACGGGCCACAAGGTGGCGGGGGGGACGTTCACGGCGGCGGCGGTGAGCGGCGCGGCGATAGCGAGCGCCCCGGCGAGCGGCAACACGTACGTGCTGGGCGAGCAGATCGAGGTGGCGGTGACGTTCACGCGGCCGGTGACCGTGAGCGGCACGCCTCAGCTGGCGCTGGGAATCGGCATGGAGACGCGGCAGGCGTCCTACGTCTCGGGTTCGGGTACGGACAGCCTGACGTTCCGGTACGCCGTGGTGGCGGCTGATAGCGACACGGATGGGATCAGCGTCGCGGCGACGGCGCTCGGGTTGAACACCGGCGCGATCAACGATGCGCGTGACGGGACGACGGCGGCGAGCTTGGGGCTGAGCACGAACGCGATCACCAACGACGGGGATCACAGGGTGGACGGCGCCCAGGGGCCGCCGGGGGTGACGGGCGTGGCGCTGAACTCGCCGGTCGTGGGCGACATCTACGAGCGGGGCGAGACCATCGAGGCGACGGTGACGTTCAACAAGGCGGTGGACGTGGACGGCTCGCCGCGGCTGGCGCTGGGGATCGGCTCGGCGACGCGGCAGGCTGCCTACCTCTCGGGCAACCGGACGGCGTCGCTGGTGTTCCGGTACACGGTGGTGCAGGCGGACGAGGACAACGACGGGATCAGCATCGCGGCGAACGCGCTGTCGCTGAACAGCGGGTCAATCGATGTGGCGGGCGGGGCGTTGGACGCGCTGCTGGGTCTGGGCGCGAACGCGATCGAGAACAGCGGGAGCCACAAGGTGGCGGGCGGGACGTTCACGGCGGCGGCGGCGAGCGGCGTGGCGATAGCTAGCAGTCCGGCGAACGTCGGCACGTACGGGGAGGGCGAGCGGATCGAGGTGGCGGTGACGTTCACGCGGACGGTGACCGTGAGCGGCACGCCTCAGCTGGGGCTGGGGATCGGCTCGGCGACGCGGCAGGCGGACTACGCCGCGGGCACGGGTACGGACAGCCTGACGTTCCGTTACACGGTGCAGGCATCCGACAGCGACAGCGACGGGATCAGCGTCGGGGCGAACGCGCTGGGGTTGAACAGAGGCGCGATCAACGATGCGCGGGACGGGACGATGGCGGCGAGCCTGGGTCTGGGCGCGAACGCGATCGAGAACAGCTCTAGCCATATGGTGCACGGCGGCCAGGGGCCTCCTGGGGTGACGGGCGTGTCCATCGGCTCGCCGCCGGCGGGCGACACGTTCGAGCGGGACGAGACCATCGAAGTCAGGGTGACGTTCAACAAGGCGGTGGCCGTGAGCGGCACGCCGCAGCTGGAGCTGGGGATCGGCTCGGCGACGCGGCAGGCCGACTACGCCTCGGGGACGGGGACGGCGTCGCTGGTGTTCGGGTACGCGGTGGTGCAGGCGGACGTGGACAACGACGGGATCAGCATCGGGGCGAACGCGCTGTCGCTGAACAGCGGGGCGATCGATGTGGCGGGCGGAACCACCGACGCGCTGCTTGGTCTGGGCACGAACGCTATCGAGAACAGCGGAAGCCACAAGGTGGCGGGCGGGACGTTCACGGCTCCGGCGGTGAGCGGCGCGGCGATAGCTAGCAGTCCGGCGGGCGGCGACACATACGGTCCAAGCGAGCCGGTCGATGTGGCGGTGACGTTCACGCGGCCCGTGACGGTGAGCGGCACGCCTCGGCTGGCGCTGGGAATCGGCACGGAGATTCGCCAAGCGAACTATGTCTCGGGCACGGGTACGGACAGCTTGACGTTCCGCTACGCCGTGGTGGCGGCGGACAGCGACAACGACGGGATCAGCGTCGGGGGGAACGCTCTGACGCTGAACGGCGGGTCGATCAACGACGCTCGTGACGGGACGACGGCGGCGATCCTGGGGTTGGGGACGAACGCGATCGCCGACGACGGCGATCACAAGGTGAACGGCAGCCAGGGGCCGCCTGGGGTGGCGGGCGTGTCCATCGGCTCGCCGGCGGTGGGCGACACGTTCGAGCGTGGCGAGACCATCGAGGTCACGGTGACGTTCGACAAGGCGGTGGACGTGGGCGGCACGCCGCTGCTGGAGCTGAGAGTCGGCGAGGAGACTCGCCAAGCGAGCTACGCCTCGGGGACGGGGACGGCGTCGCTGGTGTTCGGGTACGCGGTGGTGCAGGCGGACGTGGACAACGACGGGATCAGCATCGCGGCCGGCGCGCTGGGGCTGAACAGCGGGACGATCGATGTGGCTGGCGGCACGACGGACGCGAACCTGGGGCTGGGGACCCACGTGATCAGCAACAGCACGGGCCACAAGGTGGCGGGGGGGACGTTCACGGCGGCGGCGGTGAGCGGCGCGGCGATAGCGAGCAACCCGGGGAGCGACCGCAGGTACTGGCTGGGCGAGCGGATCGAGGTGGCGGTGACGTTCACGCGGCCGGTGACCGTGACCGGCACGCCGCTGCTGGAGCTGAGAGTCGGCGAGGGGACTCGCCAAGCGAGCTACGCCTCGGGGACGGGGACGGACAGCCTGACGTTCCGGTACACGGTGCAGTCGGCCGACAGCGACAACAACGGGATCGGCGTCGGGGCTAACGCGCTGTCGCTGAACAGCGGGCAGATCAACGATGCTCGAGACGCGGCGGTGGCTGTGAGCCTTGGGCTGGGGACGAACGCGATCCGGAGTTCGCCGGGCCACAGGGTGGACGGCAGCCGGGAGAGGGCGGCGGCGCCCTCTGTGTACGGGGTGCATGTAGCTGACAGACCTAGCGACGGCACGTACGGTCTGGACGACCGAATCAGGGTCAGTGTGGGGTTCACGCGGCCGGTGACCGTGAGCGGCACGCCGCAGCTGGCGCTGGGGATCGGCACGGCGACGCGGCAGGCGTCCTACGTCTCGGGTTCGGGGACGGCGTCGCTCGGGTTCCGTTACACGGTGGTAGCATCCGACCGCGACAGCGACGGGATCAGTATCGCGGCCGATGCGCTCGTGTTGAACGGCGGCGAGATCAACGACGCTGGAGACCCGACGATTTCGGCGAATCTGGGGCTGGGCGCGGACGCGTTCTCGAACTTGGCGGGCTACGGGGTGGACGGCGGCGAGGGGCCGCCGGGGGTGACGGGCGTGTCCATCGGCTCGCCGGCGGTGGGCGACATCTACGAGCTGGGCGAGACCATCGAGGTCACGGTGACGTTCGACGAGGCGGTGGATGTGGGCGGCTCGCCGCGGCTGGCGCTGGGGATCGGCTCGGCGACGCGGCAGGCTGCCTACCTCTCGGGCAACCGGACGGCGTCGCTCGGGTTCCGTTACACGGTGGTGCAGGCGGACGAGGACAACGACGGGATCAGCATCGCGGCGAACGCGCTGTCGCTGAACAGCGGGACGATCAGGCGCTGGCCCGGTACGGCGGACGCGCTGCTGGGTCTAGGGACGAACGCGATCGGGAACAGCGGGAGCCACAAGGTGGCTGGCGGGACGTTCACGTTGGCGGCGGCGAGCGGCGTGGCGATAGCGAGCAGTCCGGCGAGCGGCAGCACGTACGGGCTGGGCGAGCGGATCGAGGTGGCGGTGACGTTCACGCGGCCCGTGACCGTGAGCGGCACGCCGCAGCTGGCACTGGGGATCGGCACGGCGACCCGGCAGGCGAACTACGCCTCGGGCACGGGTACGGACAGCCTGACGTTCCGTTACACGGTGCAGGCATCCGACAGCGACAGCGACGGGATCAGCGTCGGGGCGAGCGCGCTGGGGTTGAACAGCGGGGCGATCGACGACGCGCGGGCGGGCGCGGCGAGCCTGGGATTGGGGACGAACGCGATCACCGACGACGGCGATCACAAGGTGGACGGCAGCCAGGGGCCTCCTGGGGTGACGGGCGTGTCCATCGGCTCGCCGCCGGCGGGCGACACGTTCGAGCGGGACGAGACCATCGAAGTCAGGGTGACGTTCAACAAGGCGGTGGAGGTGGGCGGCACGCCGCAGCTGGAGCTGGGGATCGGCTCGGCGACGCGGCAGGCCGACTACGCCTCGGGGACGGGGACGGCGTCGCTGGTGTTCGGGTACGCGGTGGTGCAGGCGGACGTGGACAACGACGGGATCAGCATCGGGGCGAACGCGCTGTCGCTGAACAGCGGGGCGATCGATGTGGCGGGCGGAACCACCGACGCGCTGCTTGGTCTGGGCACGAACGCTATCGAGAACAGCGGGAGCCACAAGGTGGCTGGCGGGACGTTCACGGCTCCGGCGGTGAGCGGCGCGGCGATAGCTAGCAGTCCGGCGGGCGGCGACACATACGGTCCAAGCGAGCCGGTCGATGTGGCGGTGACGTTCACGCGGCCCGTGACGGTGAGCGGCACGCCTCGGCTGGCGCTGGGGATCGGCACGGAGATTCGCCAAGCGAACTATGTCTCGGGCACGGGTACGGACAGCTTGACGTTCCGCTACGCCGTGGTGGCGGCGGACAGCGACAACGACGGGATCAGCGTCGGGGGGAACGCTCTGACGCTGAACGGCGGGTCGATCAACGACGCTCGTGACGGGACGACGGCGGCGAGCCTGGGGACGAACGCGATCGCCGCCGACGGCGATCACAAGGTGAACGGCAGCCAGGGGCCGCCTGGGGTGGCGGGCGTGTCCATCGGCTCGTCGGCGGTGGGCGACACGTTCGAGCGTGGCGAGACCATCGAGGTCACGGTGACGTTCGACAAGGCGGTGGACGTGGGCGGCACGCCGCAGCTGGGGCTGGGGATCGGCTCGGCGACGCGGCAGGCCGACTACGCCTCGGGGACGGGGACGGCGTCGCTGGTGTTCGGGTACGCGGTGGTGCAGGCGGACGTGGACAACGACGGGATCAGCATCGCGGCGAACGCGCTGTCGCTGAACAGCGGGACGATCAAGGTCGCCGGCGGCATGACGGACGCGAACCTGGGGCTGGGGCTGAACGCGATCCAGAACAGCGAGAGCCACAAGGTGGCGGGCGGGACGTTCACGGCGGCGGCGGCGAACGGCGCGGCGATAGCGAGCAACCCGGGGAGCGACCGCAGGTACTGGCTGGGCGAGCGGATCGAGGTGGCGGTGACGTTCACGCGGCCGGTGACCGTGACCGGCACGCCGCAGCTGGAGCTGAGAGTCGGCGAGGGGACTCGCCAAGCGAGCTACGCCTCGGGGACGGGGACGGACAGCCTGACGTTCCGGTACACGGTGCAGTCGGCCGACAGCGACAACAACGGGATCGGCGTCGGGGCTAACGCGCTGTCGCTGAACAGCGGGTCGATCAACGATGCTCGAGACGCGGCGGTGGCGGTGAGCCTTGGGCTGGGGACGAACGCGATCCGGAGTTCGCCGGGCCACAGGGTGGACGGCAGCCGGGAGAGGGTGGCGGCGCCCTCTGTGTACGGGGTGCATGTAGCTGACAGACCTAGCGACGGCGCGTACGGTCTGGACGACCGAATCAGGGTCAGTGTGGGGTTCACGCGGCCGGTGACCGTGAGCGGCACGCCGCAGCTGGCGCTGGGAATCGGGGCGGCGACGCGGCAGGCGTCCTACGTCTCGGGTTCGGGGACGGCGTCGCTCGGGTTCCGTTACACGGTGGTAGCATCCGACCGCGACCGCGACGGGATCAGTATCGCGGCCGATGCGCTCGTGTTGAACGGCGGCGAGATCAACGACGCTGGAGACCCGACGATTTCGGCGAATCTGGGGCTGGGCGCGGACGCGTTCTCGAACTTGGCGGGCTACGGGGTGGACGGCGGCGAGGGGCCGCCGGGGGTGACGGGCGTGGCGCTGAACTCGCCGGTCGTGGGCGACATCTACGAGCGGGGCGAGACCATCGAAGTCACGGTCACGTTCGACGAGGCGGTGGATGTGGGCGGCTCGCCGCGGCTGGCGCTGGGGATCGGCTCGGCGACGCGGCAGGCTGCCTACCTCTCGGGCAACCGGACGGCGTCGCTCGGGTTCCGTTACACGGTGGTGCAGGCGGACGCGGACAACGACGGGATCAGCATCGCGGCGGACGCGCTGTCGCTGAACGGCGGGACGATCAGGCGCTGGCCCGGTACGGCGGACGCGCTGCTGGATCTAGGGACGAACGCGATCGAGAACAGCGGGAGCCACAAGGTGGCGGGCGCGACGTTGACGGCGGCGGCGGTAAACGGCGCGGCGATAGCGAGCAGTCCGGCGGGCGACGACACATACGGTCCAAGCGAGCGGATCGAGGTGGCGGTGACGTTCACGCGGCCGGTGACCGTGAGCGGCACGCCGCAGCTGGCGCTGGGGATCGGCACGGCGACCCGGCAGGCGAACTACGCCACGGGCACGGGTACGGACAGCCTGACGTTCCATTACGCGGTGCAGGCATCCGACAGCGACAGCGACGGGATCAGCGTTGCAAGGACCGCGCTGACGCTGAACAGCGGGGCGATCAACGATGCTCGGGACGCGGCGGTGACGGCGAGCCTTGGGCTGGGCACGAACGCGATCACCGACGACGGGGATCACAAGGTGGATGGCAACCAGGGGCCTCCTGTGGTGACGGGCGTGGCCATCGGCTCGCCGGTCGTGGGCAGCACGTTCGAGCGGGGCGAGACCATCGAAGTCGCGGTGACGTTCAACAAGGCGGTGGATGTGGGCGGCACACCGCAGCTGGCGCTTGGAATCGGGTTGCAGACGCGGCAGGCCGACTACGCCTCGGGGACGGGGACGGCGTCGCTGGTGTTCGGGTACGCGGTGGTGCAGGCAGACGTGGACAACGACGGGATCAGCATCGGGGCGAACGCGCTGTCGCTGAACAGCGGGACGATCGATGTGGCGGGCGGCACGACGGACGCGACCCTTGGTCTGGGCACGAACGCTATCGAGAACAGCGGGAGCCACAAGGTGGCCGGCGGGACGCTCACGGCTCCGGCGGTGAGCGGCGCGGCGATAGCTAGCAGTCCGGCGAGCGGCAGCACGTACGGTCTGGGCGAGCGGATCGAGGTGGCGGTGACGTTCACGCGGCCGGTGACCGTGAGCGGCACGCCTCAGCTGGCGCTGGGGATCGGCACGGAGACGCGGCAGGCGGACTATGCCTCGGGCACGGGGACGGACAGCCTGACGTTCGAGTACGCGGTGCAGGCGGCCGACAGCGACAACGACGGGATCAGCGTCGGGGCGACCGCTCTGGGGCTGAACGGCGGGTCGATCAACGACGCTCGTGACGGGACGACGGCGGCGAGCCTTGCGCTGGGGACGAACGCGGTCTCCTACGCGATCACCGACGACGGCGATCACATGGTGGACGGCAGCCAGGGGCCGCCGGGGGTGGCGGGCGTGGCCATCGGCTCGCCGGTCGTGGGCGACACGTTCGACTTGGACGATACCATAGAGGTGACGGTCACGTTCAACAAGGCGGTGGATGTGGGCGGCACGCCGCAGCTGGCGCTGGGGATCGGCACGGCGACGCGGCAGGCTTCCTACGTCTCCGGCACAGGCAGCGCTTCGCTGGTGTTCCGTTACACGGTGGTGCAGGCGGACGCCGACAACGACGGGATCAGCATCGCGGCGAACGCGCTGTCGCTGAACAGCGGGACGATCAAGGTCGCCGGCGGCATGACGGACGCGAACCTGGGGCTGGGGCTGAACGCGATCCAGAACAGCGAGAGCCACAAGGTGGCGGGCGGGACGTTCACGGCGGCGGCGGCGAACGGCGCGGCGATAGCTAGCAGCCCGGCGAGCGGCAGCACGTACGGGAGGAGCGAGCGGATCGAGGTGGCGGTGACGTTCACGCGGCCTGTGAGGATCGGGCTCGTCACGCCGCTGCTGGAGTTGGGAATCGGCGCGCAGACGCGCCAAGCGAACTATGCCTCGGGCTCGGGGACGGACAGCCTGACGTTCCGGTACGCGGTGCAGGCGGCCGACAGCGACACGGACGGGATCAGCGTCGGGGCTGCCGCGCTCCGGTTGAGCAGCGGCGCCATCGCCGACGCTCGGGACGCGTCGGTGGCGGCGAGCCTGGGGCTGGGCACGAACGCGATCGCCAACGACGGGGATCACAAGGTGGACGGCAGCGTGGCCACCGCCACCGTGTACTCGGCCTCCATCTCCAGCGCGCCGGCCAGCGGCGACACCTACGGCGCCGGAGAGACGATCTCGGTGCAGGTGGGGTTCTCGGTGTCGGTGAGTGTAACCGGCGCCCCGCAGCTGGCGCTGACGATCGGGTCGCAGACGCGCCAAGCGTCCTACGCCTCCGGGAGCGGGACCGCGTCGCTGACGTTCGAGTACGCGGTGGCGGGCGCCGACGCGGATACGGACGGCATTGCAGTCGGGGCGGACGCGCTGGCTCTCAACGGCGGCGCCATCCGTAGCGCTGCAACCGGCAGGGCGGCCGTCCTGGATTTGGGCCACCACGCAATCTCCGACGACGGTGATCACAAGGTGGACGGGAGCACGGCCACGCCGCCCACCGTAAACGCGGTGACGGTCACCAGCTCTCCGGCCAGCGGCAACACCTACGGGGCCGGCGAGCGGATCGAGATCGACGTCGGTCTCAACATCGAGGTGTCCGTTAGCGGCAACGTGCAGCTGGCGTTGACCATCGGCGCGGCGACCCGGCAGGCGTCCCTCCTGAGCGGCGAGATCGCAAGCAAGACGCTCAGATTCGGTTACGTGGTGCAGGCCGCCGACACGGACGCCAACGGCATAGGCGTGGCCGCGGGCGCGTTAACCGGCGGCGTGCTGGTTTCTACGGCGAGCAGCGCGATAGCGAACCGCAATCTGGGCAGCCACGCCTTCGCCGCCGCGCCGAACCACAACGTGGACGGCTCGACGGCGACCGTGCCGGCGGTGAGCGCGGTCTCCATCTCCAGCTCGCCGGCCAGGAGGGACGCCTACGGAGCCAACGAGGTGATCGAGCTGCAGGTCGGGTTCACAGTGGTGGTCCAGGTGTCGGGAACGCCCCAACTGGCGCTTGGAATTGGAGGCGAGACGGCGCAGGCGGCGTATGTCGGCGGGAGCGGGAGCAAGACCCTGACGTTCCAGTACCGCGTGGGGGCAACGGACTTGGACAACGACGGAATCAGCGTCGGCGGGGGCGCGCTGACGGCGGGCGGTGGAACGATCCGCAGCGGCGTCGCGACCAACGCGGCGCTGGCGCTGGGCAGCCACGCCTTCGGGAACGACACGGCGCACAAGGTGAACGGGGTGGCTACCGCACCGACGTTCACTTCGATCTTGGTCGTCAGCTCGCCGGCCAGCGGCGACACCTACGGAGCCGGCGAGACGATCGCCGTACAGGTTCTCTTCAGCTTGCCCGTGGTGGTCACGGGCACGCCGCAGCTGGCGCTGACGATCGGAAGCGCAACCGAACAGGCGGATTACGTGCGCCTCGTCAGCGCCCGGACCCTGCGGTTCGAGTACGCGGTTCGGCCCGGCGACAGGGACGCGGACGGGGTGAGCGTGGGTTCGGGCGCGCTGACGCTGGCCGGCGGAACCATTCGGACCGCGGGAGGGACGAATGCCTTGCTGCCTCTCGTCGCCCAAGCCCTTAATAACCGACTGAGCCAAGTCGTCAAGGTGGACGGCAGCGTGGTGCCCGTGCCGTCCGTGACCAGTGTGACTATATCCAGCTCTCCCGCCAGCGCGAGCACGTACGCGGGGGGCGAGACGATCTCGGTGCAGGTGGGCTTCAGCTTGCCGGTGACGGTGACCGGAACGCCGCAGTTGGCGCTGGGAATCGGTCCCGGCACGGCGAACGCGGCCTACGCCGACGGGAGCGGGACGCGGATCTTGACGTTCAGCTACGCGCCGCTGGCCACCGACGAGGACACGGACGGCATCAGCATCGGCGCGGCTGCGCTGTCCCTGAACGGCGGCGCGATTCAGAGCAGCTTGGGCGCGGACGCGAGCACGGGTCTCGGGACCCACGCCATCACCAACTCCGGCAGCCACAAGGTGGACGGAACGACGACGGTTCCGGTGGTGAACTCGGTTTCGATCACCACCTCTCCGGTCCATGCCGCCTACGGGGAGAGAGAAAACATCTCGGTGCAGGTGGGCTTCAGCTTGGCGGTGACGGTGACGGGCGCGCCGCAGCTAGGGCTGACGATCGGGAGCACGGTCCGACAGGCGGCCTACGCCGGCGGCAGCGGGACGAAGACCCTGACGTTCGACTACGCCGTGCAAGAGACAGACGTGGACGGCGACGGGATCAGCATCACCGCTACCGCCCTGTCGCTGAACAGCGGAACGATTCAAAGCCGGAGCGGGACCACCGCGGCGCTGACATTGGGCAGCCACGCCATCAACAACGCAAACGGCCAATCCGTACTAGGAACCGGAGCCGTCGGCAGCCCCGGAGTCCTCCGCGTGAACAGCGCCCCGGCCAGCGGAACCACCTACGCAGCCGGCGAGGTGATCGAAGCGCTGGTCATGTTCGGCGGTTTCCCGACGGTGGACGGGACGCCGCAACTTGAGCTGACAATCGGCAACGCCGCCAGGCAGGCCGACTTCGACCGCGTCTCGGTCTCTAGCCTGTACTTCAGGTACACGGTGCAGGCCGTCGATCTGGATGCCGACGGCATCAGCATCGGGCCCAACGCCCTGACGCTGAACGGGGGGCGCATATACAGCAGCTCCATTAGCAACTTCGCCATCGGGCTCGGCGACTTGGCGCTGACGAACTCCGTGAACCACAAGGTGAACGGCACGACGACGGTACCCACGGTGAACGCGCTGAACTTCGCCGCCGGTCCGGGGAGCGGGAACAGCTACGGGGCGGGCGAGACGATCGAAGTGCGGGTCGGCTTCCAGATTCCCGTGACGGTGACGGGCGCGCCATACGTAACGCTGGGGATCGGAAGTTCGACCAAGCAGGCGGCGTACGCCAGCGGCAGCGGGACCAACACCCTGACGTTCCACTACTTGGTGCAGGCGGCGGACTCGGACCCGGACGGGATCACAGTCGGGGCGAACGCGCTGTCGCTGAACAGCGGCACGATCCAGAGCGGAACGGGAACCAACGCGTCGCTGGCGTTGGGCAGCCACGCCGTCACCGACTCTGACGGCCACCGAGTGAACGGGAGCCTGATAGCGGTCCCGTCGGTGACCGGCGCGAGCCTGACCAGTTCGCCGGCCAGCGGCGACACGTACGGAGCTGGCGAGCGGATCGACGTGGATGTCGCGTTCAACATCGCGGTGAACGTGACGGGCGCGCCTCGGCTGGCGCTGTCCCTCGGCGGCGGAACCCGGCAGGCGGCGTACTCGGGCGGGAGCGGGACGAAGACGCTCGCCTTCTCGTACGTCGTGCAGTTTGCGGACCGGGACTCGGACGGAGTCGGCATGGTTGCGAGCGCCTTGTCGCTCGCCGGCGGAACGATCCAGAGCGCCCTCGGCGCGAACGCGGCGCTGGACTTGGGCAGCCACGCCATCGCCACGGCGTCCGACCACAAAGTGGACGGCCGCGCGGCCACGGCGGCCACGGTTGCAGGGGTGACGATCACGAGCAGCCCGGCCAGCGGCGACACATACGGGGCGGGCGAGACGATCTCCGTGCGCATCGGCTACCAAGTCGGCGTGACGGTGGCGGGAACGCCGCGGCTCGCGCTGGGCATCGGCTCCAAGGTGCGGCAGGCGGCCTACGCGAGCGGCAGCGGGACGAACGCCCTGACGTTCGCGTACACGGTTGCGGCCGCGGACTCCGATGACAACGGGGTCAGCGTCGGGGCGAATGCGCTGTCGCTCGGCGGAGGCGCGATTCAGACCGGCGTGGGGACGGCGGCGGCGCTGTCGCTCGGCAGCCACGCGATTACCAACGATGCCGGTCACAAGGTGAGCGGCGCCGCTACCGTTCCGGTCGTGGACGCCGTGTCGATCACCAGTTCGCCCATCGGAACGCACTACAGGGCCGGCGAGACGATCTCCGTGCAAGTCGGCTTCCAGGTCCCCGTGACGGTGATAGGGGCGCCGCAGCTAACGCTGGGTATCGGGGCCTCTAACGTTCAGGCGAGCTATGCGAGCGGCAGCGAAACACGAACGCTGACGTTCGGCTACGAGGTGCAGGCGGTGGACAGCGACGGCAACGGCGTCAGCGTCAACGCGTTGTCGCTCAATGGCGGCACGATCCGGAGCGGCACGGGCACGAACGCGGCGCTGGGGCTGGGCAGCCATTCCATCTCCAACGACGGCAGCCACTTGGTAAACGGGACGCTGTTGTCGGACGTGACCGGAGTGACGATCACGAGCAGCCCCGCGAGCGGAACCACATACGGGGCCGGGGAGACGATCCAGGCGGTGGTTCGGTTTGGTACCGCGCTTGCGGTTTCCGGGACGCCGCAGCTGACACTGACGATCGGCGCCTCTACCGTCCAGGCGAACTTCGCGTCGCAGTCTGCTACCGTATACACAGTGCCGTTCGACTATACGGTGAAGGCCACGGATGTGGACAACGACGGCATCAGCATCGGGCCGAATGCGCTTACCCTGAACGGCGGAAGCATCGAAAACGCCGGCGGCACGGCTCTCGCGCTCTATCTGAACAGCCACGCGATCTCCAACTCGTCGAACCACAAGGTGGACGGCCCGGCGACGGTGCCTGCCGTGAACGGGGCTAGCATCGGCAACCCCTCGAGCGGCCAAACCTTCGGAGCGGGCGAGACGATCCCGGTGCGGATCTCCTTCCAGATTCCGGTAACGGTGACGGGTACGCCGCAGCTGGAGCTGGGGATGGGCGCCGGGACCGTGCAAGCGGCCTATTCCAGCGGAAGCGGCACGGAGAACTTGACGTTCCAGTACGAGGTGTCCGCGACAGACGTCGATACGGACGGGATCAGCATCGACGCGAGCGCTCTGGGATTGAACGGCGGCACAATCCGGAGCGGCGCCGGAACCAACGCGGCGCTGGGGCTGGGCAGCTCGGCGATCACGAACTCCAGCGGCCACAGGGTGGACGGATCGACTGCGACGGCCCCGTCGGCGAACGCAGTCTCGGTGGCGAGCGCTCCGGTCGTGGGCGACACGTACCGGGCCGGCGAGCGGATCAAGGTGAAAGTCGGGTTCGACATCGCCGTGGACGTGACGGGCGCGCCGCAGCTGGCCCTTGCGATCGGCGGCTTCACGAGGCAGGCCGGACATCTGAGCGGGAGCGGCACGAATACTCTGACGTTCGGCTACTCCGTCCAGTCCTCGGACGCCGACACCGACGGGATCGACGTGACTGCGAACGCGCTGTCGCTGAACAGCGGCAGTATCCGGAGCGCGCACGGCGAGGACGCGACCCTCGGCTTGGGCAGCCACGCCATCGCCGCCGCCACGGGCCACAAGGTGGATGGCAGCACGGCCACGACGCCATCGGTGGCCGGGGTCTCGGTGACGAGCTCGCCTGCCGGCGGCGACACCTACGGGGCGGGCGAGACAATATCCGTCGGGGTGCAGTTCCAGGTTCCGGTGATCGTGACAGGGACGCCGGAGCTGGCGCTGGGCATAGGAACCGAAGTCGCGCGCGCCGCCTACGCCGTCGGCAGCGGAACTCGGACCTTGACCTTCAGTTATGCCGTGCTCGCCTCGGACCGGGACACCGACGGCATCGGCATCGGGGCCAACGCGCTCGGGCTGAGCGGGGGCACGATCCGAAGCGGATCGGGAACTGACGCGACGCTGGGGCTGGGCAGTCACGTCATCGTCAACTTGAGCGGCCACAAGGTGGACGGGCCCACCACGATGCCGGGGGCGACCGGGCTGGCGATCTCCAGCACGCCAGGGAGCGGCAGCACCTACGAGGCGGGCGAAACGATCTTGGCGCAGGTGACCTTCGCCGTCCCCGTGACGGTGACAGGGACGCCGCGGCTGGCTCTGGCGATCGGCGGAGCGGCGGCCCAGGCCGCCTACTCGGCTGGCTCCGACACGAAGACGCTGACGTTCAGCTACGTGGTAGGACCAGTCGACATGGACACCGACGGGCTCGGCATCGGCCCGAGTGCGCTGTCTCTGAACGGGGGCACGATCCGGACCGGTGCGGGCACCAACGTGAACTTGGCCCTCGGCGCCCACGCCATCGCAGTCGCCACGGGCCACAAGGTGAACGGAGCCCTGGGGCCGCCGGGCGTGACGGTCGTGGCGCTGAACTCGCCGGTCGTGGGCGACACGTTCGAGCGTGGCGAGACCATCGAAGTCACGGTGACGTTCAACAAAGCGGTGGACGTGGGCGGCACGCCGCAGCTGGCGCTGGGAATCGGCACGGTGACGCGGCAGGCGTCCTACGTCTCGGGGACGGGCACGGCGTCGCTTGTGTTCCGGTACACGGTGGTGCAGGCGGACGCGGATACGGACGGGCTCAGCATCGGGGCGGACGCGCTGGCGCTGAACGGCGGGTCGATCGATGTGGCGGGCGGGGCGACCGATGCTCTGCTGGGGCTGGGCGCGGCCGCGATCGACAACAGCCGGAACCACAAGGTGGCGGGCGCCTCGTTCACGGCCCCGTCGGTGACTGGCGTGTCGATCGCCAGTAGCCCCGCCAGCGGCAGCACGTACGGGACGGGCGAGGCGATCGAGGTGGCGGTGATCCTCACGCGGTCCGTAACCGTGAGCGGCACGCCGCAGCTGGCGTTGGGGATCGGCACTGAGACGCGCCAGGCGAACTACGTCTCGGGCACGGGTACGGACAGCCTGACGTTCCGCTATGCCGTTGTGGCGGCAGACAGCGACAGCGACGGGATCAGCGTCGCAGCGACCGCCCTGGGGCTGAACAGCGGTGCGATCAACGACGCGCGCGACGGGACGACGACGGCGAGCCTGGGGCTGGGTACGAACGCGATCACCGACAACGGGGATCACATGGTGGACGGCGCCCAAGGGCCGCCGGGGGTGACGGCCGTGGCGATCGGCTCGCCGGCCGTGGGCGACATCTACGAGCGTGGCGAGACCATCGAGGTCACGGTGACGTTCAACAAGGCGGTGGACGTGGGCGGCACGCCGCAGCTGGCGCTGGGGATTGGCGCGCAGACGCGGCAGGCGTCCTACGCCTCGGGCACGGGCACGGCGTCGCTTGTGTTCCGGTACACGGTCGCATCGGGCGATGCGGACAACGACGGGATCAGCATCGCGGCGAACGCACTGTCGCTGAACAGCGGTAGGATCGATGTGGCTGGTGGGGCTACTGACGCGGTGCTGGGGCTGGGCGCGAACGCTATCGACAACAGCGGGAGCCACAAGGTGGCGGGCGGGACGTTCACGGCGGCGGCGGTAAGCGGCGCCGAGATAGCGAGCAACCCGGCGAGCGGCAACACGTACGGCCTGGGCGAGCGGATCGAGGTGGCGGTGACGTTCACGCGGCCCGTGACCGTAAGCGGCACGCCGCAGCTGGCGCTGGGAATCGGCTCGGCGATCCGCCAAGCGGACTACGCCTCCGGCACGGGCACGGACAGCCTGACCTTCCGGTACACGGTGCAGGTATCCGACCGCGACACGGACGGGATCAGCGTCGGGGCGACCGCGCTCGGGCTGAACAGCGGGGAGATCAACGACGCTCGCGACGCGGCGGTTGCGGCGAGCCTGGAGCTGGGTACGAACGCGATCTCGAGCAACTCCAGCCACAGGGTGGAGGGCAGCCTGGGGCCGCCGGGCGTGACGGGCGTGACCGTCGATCTGCCCGAGGTGGGCAGCACGTTCGAGCGGAGCGAGCGGATCGAGGTCACGGTGACGTTCAACAAGGCGGTGGACGTGGACGGCATGCCGCAGCTGGCGCTGGGGATCGGCGCGCAGACGCGGCAGGCGTCCTACGCCTCGGGCACGGGGACGGCGTCGCTGGTGTTCGAGTACACGGTGGTGCAGGCGGACGCGGACAACGACGGGCTCAGCATCGCGGCAAACGCGCTGTCGCTGAACAGCGGGTCGATCGATGCGGCTGGCGCGACTACCGATGCTCTGCTGGGGCTGGGCGCGAACGCGATCGACAACAGCTTCAGCCACAAGGTGGCGGGCAGGACGTTCACGGGGGCGGTGGCGAGCGGCGCGGCGATAGCGAGTGCCCCGGGCAACGGCAACACGTACGGGCAGGGCGAGCGGATCGAGGTGGCGGTGACGTTCACGCGGTCGGTGACCGTGAGCGGCACGCCGCAGCTGGCGCTTGGAATCGGCTCGGAGACGCGCCAAGCGGACTACGCCTCGGGCACGGGCACGGACAGCCTGACCTTCCGGTACACGGTGCAGGCATCCGACCGCGACAGCGACGGGATCAGCGTCGGGGCGAACGCGCTGGGGTTGAACAGAGGCGCGATCAACGATGCGCGCGACGCAACGGTGGCGGCGAGCCTAAGCACGAACGCGATCACGAACTCGACGAACCACAGGGTGGACGGCAGCGTGGCCACCGCCACCGTGAACTCGGTCTCCATCTCCAGCGCGCCGGCCAGCGGCGACACCTACGGGGCGGGCGAAACGATCAGCGTCCAGGTTGGATTCAGCGCCTCCGTGACCGTGACGGGCACGCCGCAGCTGGCGCTGGGCATCGGGAGCGCGACGCGGCAGGCCGCTTACGCCAGCGGGAGCGGAACCGGCACGCTGACGTTTAGCTACGAGGTGGCGGCCACCGACCAGGACAACAACGGGATCAGCGTTGTCTCATCGGCGTTGTCGCTCAACAACGGGACTATCACGACCGCGACGTCGGCGCATGCCGCGCTGGGGCTGGGCAGTCACGCCATCGCCGACGCGAGCGGCCACAAGGTGGACGGCCCGGCCACGGCGCCCGTCGTTAACGCAGTGTCGATCGTCACGTCGCCCGCAAGCGGGAACACCTACGGCGCGGGCGAGACGATCTCTGTCCAAGTGGACTTCACTCTGCCGGTGACGGTGACCGGCACGCCCACGCTCGCGCTGGGGATCGGAACCAAGACGCCGACCGCCCTCTACTCCAGCGGCAGTCGTACTCAAACCCTCGTCTTCACCTACGTGACCAAGGCGACGGACGCCGACACCGACGGGATCAGCGTGCCGGCGACCGGCTTGGCGCTCTCCGGCGGCACCCTCCAGAGCGCGGCGGGAGTCGATGCGGCGCGGGGCTTGGGCAGCCACGCCATCTCCAACGCGCCGGCTCACAAAGTGGACGGGCGGGCGACCGTGCCTGCGGTGAGCGCGGTGTCGATCACGAGCTCGCCGCAAGCATCCAGCACGTACAACGCGAATGAAACGATCTCTGTTGATCTCCGGTTCACCATTCCGGTGCGGGTTACGGGCACGCCGCAGTTGGCGCTGACGATCGGAAGCAAGACTCGGCAGGCAGCGTACGCCTCGGGGACGGGCACCGCGTCGCTGACCTTCCGCTACACGGTGGTGGCGGATGACGAGGACACCGACGGGATCGATATCGGGGCGAGCGCCCTCTCGCTGAACGGCGGGACGATCCGGAGCGAGGCAGGAACCCACGCGGCACGGGGCTTGGGCAGTCACGCCATTTCTGCCGCATCGAGCCACAAGGTGAACGGAGGCAACAGTATCGACGCTCGGTTAGTCGAGCTCGCCTTCACGAGCGTCCCGGGAGTGGGAAACACCTACGGGCTGGGCGAGACGATTACCGCGACCGCGACTTTCAACCTCCCCGTAACGGTGGCCGGAACCCCGCAGCTATTGATTGACGTGGGGGCGAACAGACGAGCGGCGCTCTACAATGCCGGCTCCCGCACGCGTCAGTTGACGTTCAACTACACGGTGACGGCCGACGACGAGGACCCCAACGGGATCGGAGTCGGAGAAGAAGCGGTGTTGCTCGGCGGCATCAACAAGATCCTCGATGCGGGAGGCTCCGACGCCGTCCTGGATGAGAACGTGTACAAGATCCCGGACGCGGGCAGCCACAGGGTGGACGGCAAGACCGACAACCGGGCGTCGATCCCCTCGGTGAACTCGGTCGCCTTCTCCAGCACGCCGGCCGCCTCCGCGACCTACGGCGCGGGCGAGACGGTCTCCGTGCAGATAGGCTTCAGCATGGCCGTGACCGTGACCGGCACGCCGCAGCTGGCGCTGACGATCGGGAGCGCGACGCGGCAAGCCGCGTACGCGAGCGGCAGCGGGACCACCACCCTGACGTTCAGCTACACTGTGGGCACCAGCGACAGGGACGCCGACGGCATCGAGGTCAGTGCGCTGTCTCTCAACAGCGGCACGATCCGCGCCGGAAGCACTAACGCGGCGCTGGGCTTCAGCCCTATAATCGGGCCCCTCCACAAGGTCGGCGGCCCGGCGACGGCACCTGCCGTGAATGCAGTGTCGATCGTCACGTCGCCCGCCAGCGGGGACACGTACGGCGCGGGCGAGACCATTACGGTTCAAGTCGGTTTCCAGATCCCCGTGTTGGTGACGGGCACGCCGCGGCTCGCGCTCGCCGTCGGCAGTTCGATCCGGCAAGCGACCTACGCGGGCGGCAGCGGAACCGACGAGGTGACGTTCGGCTACGTGGTCGCGGCCACCGACACCGACAACGACGGGATCAGCGTCGCCGCGACCGCCTTGACACTGAACAGCGGGACGATCCAGAGCTGGGCGACGACCAACGCGGCGCTGGGCCTCGGTAGCCACGCCGTTTCCAACAGCGGCGGACACAAGGTCAACGGTGCGGCGACGGCGCCCGCCGTCAACGCGGTGGCGATCACCAGCTCGCCGGCCAGCGGGGACACCTACGGCGCCGGCGAAACGATCACTGTGAAGGTGGGCTTCCACATTGCGGTTACGGTCACGGGGACGCCGCAGCTGGCGTTGGGGATGGGCGCTGGGACCGTGCAAGCGGCCTACACGAGCGGAACCGGCACCAAGAGCTTGACGTTCCAGTACGAGGTGTCCGCGACAGACGTGGACGCGGACGGGATCGGCATCGGCGCGAGCGCGCTGGGATTGAACGGCGGCACAATCCGGAGCGGCGCGATGACCAACGCGGCGCTGGGTCTGGGCTCCCACGCGGTCTCGGCGGCGACCGGCCACAAGGTGAACGGGGTCATGACCGTGCCCGCCGTGAACGCGGTCTCCATCATCAGCACGCCGGCCAGCGGCGCCACCTACGGCAACGGCGAGACGATCTCGGTGCAGGTGTCGTTCCAGGTACCGGTTACAGTCACGCCGACGCCGCAGCTGGCGCTGGGGATGGGCGCCGGGACCGTGCAAGCGGCCTACACGAGCGGAAGCGGCACCAAGAGCTTGACGTTCCAGTACGAGGTGTCCCCGACCGACACGGACACGGACGGCATCAGCATAGGCGGGAGCGCGCTAGGGCTGAACAGCGGAACAATCCAGAGCGGTGCAGGGACCGCCGCGGTGCTGGCGTTGGGTACGAACGCGATCACGAACAGCTCCGGCCACATGGTGGACGGCAGCCAGGGTCCGCCGGGGGTGACGGGCGTGGCTCTGAACTCGCCGGCGGTGGGCGACACCTACGAGCTGGGCGAGACGATCGAGGCGACGGTGACGTTCAACAAGGCTGTGGACGTGAGCGGCACGCCGCAGCTGGGGCTGGGGATCGGCTCGGCGACGCGGCAGGCGTCCTACGTCTCGGGGACGGGGACGGCTTCGCTGGTGTTCCGGTACACGGTCGCCTCGGGCGACGCGGACAACGACGGTCTCAGCATCGGGGCGAACGCTCTGGGGCTGAACAGCGGGACGATCGACGTGGCGGGGGGGACGACCGACGCGCTGCTGGGTCTGGGCGCGAACGCGATCGACAACAGCTCCAGCCGCAAGGTGGCGGGCGGGACGTTCACGCTGCCGGCCGTGCGCGGTGTGGCGATTACGAGCAGCCCGGCGGCTAGCGACAACACTTACGTCCTGGGCGAGCAGATCGAGGTGGCGGTGATGTTCACGCGGCCCGTGACGGTGAGCGGCATGCCGCAGCTGGCGCTGGGAATCGGCTCGGAGACGCGGCAAGCTTCCTACGCCTCGGGCACGGGTCCGGACAGCCTGACGTTCCGCTACGCGGTGGCGGCATCGGACATGGACGACGATGGGATCAGCTTGGCCGCGAATGCGCTCCAGAGAGCCCATGCGGTCATGAGGTTGATCACTGACGCGCGAGACGGGACGTTGGCAGCGAACTTGGCGCTGGGCACGCACGCGATTACCAACGACGGGGACCACAAGGTGGACGGCAGCCAGGGTCCGCCTGGCGTGACGGGCGTGGCGATCGGCTCGCCGGTCGTGGGCGACACGTTCGAGCGGGGCGAGCGGATCGAGGCGACGGTGACGTTCAACAAGGCGGTGGACGTGGGCGGCACGCCGCAGCTGGGGCTGGGGATCGGCTCGCAGACGCGGCAGGCTTCCTACGCATCGGGTTCGGGGACGGCGTCGCTGGTGTTCGAGTACACGGTGGTGCAGGCGGATACGGACACGGACGGGCTCAGCATCGGGGCGGCCGCTCTGGGGCTGAACAGCGGGACGATCGATGTGGCGGGCGGGACTACCGATGCGCTGCTGGGTCTGGGGGCGAACGCTATCGAGAACAGCTCCGGCCACAAGGTGGCGGGCGGGACGTTCACGGCGGCGGCGTTGAGCGGCGCGGCGGTAGCGAGCAGCCCGGCGAGCGGCAGCACGTACGGTCTGAGCGAGCAGATCGAGGTGCAGCTGACGTTCACACGGCCAGTGACCGTGAGCGGAATGCCGCAACTGGCGCTGGGGATCGGCTCGGAGACTCGGCAGGCTTCCTACGCCTCTAGCCCGAGCACGGCGACGGTCCTGGTCTTCCGTTACACGGTGCAGACGGCGGACATGGACAGCGACGGGCTTAGCGTCGCGGCGACGGCGCTGGGGCTGAACGGCGGGTCGATCGACGACGCTCGCGACGGGACGACGGCGGCGAGCCTGGGTCTGGGCACGCACGCGATCACCGACGACGGGGATCACCTGGTGGACGGCGCCCAGGGGCCGCCGGGCATCATGGGCCTAGCGCTGAACTCCCCGTTGGTGGGCGACACGTACGAGCGGGGCGACACGATCAAGGTCACGGTGACGTTCAACAAGGCTGTGGACGTGAGCGGCACGCCGCAGCTGGGGCTGGGGATCGGGCTGCGGACGCGGCAGGCTTCCTACGTCTCGGGGACGGGGACGGCGTCGCTGGTGTTCGGGTACGTGGTGGTGCAGGCGGATGCTGACAACGACGGTCTCAGCATCGGGGCGGGCGCACTGCGGCTGAACAGCGGGACGATCGATGTGGCTAGCGGGACGACCGACGCTCTGCTGGGCCTGGGGGCGAACGCGATCGACAACAGCTCCAGCCACAAGGTGGCGGGCGGGACGTTCACGGCGGCGGCGGCGAGCGGCGCGGCGGTAGCGAGCAGCCCGGCGAGCGGCAGCACGTACGGGCTGGGCGAACAGATCGAGGTGCAGCTGACGTTCAACCGCCCGGTGACGGTGACGGGCACGCCGCAGCTGAGGCTGGGGATCGGTTCGGAGACGCGGCAGGCGATCTACGCCTCGAGTCCGAGCACGGCGACGGTCCTGGTCTTCCGTTATACGGTGCAGGCGGCGGACAGCGACAGCGACGGGATCAGCGTCGCGGCGAGCGCGCTGACGCTGAACGGCGGGTCGATCAACGACGCGCGGGACGGGACGACGGCTGCGAGCCTGGGTCTGGGTACGAACGCGATCACCAACGACGGGGACCACAGGGTGGACGGCAGCCAGGGTCCGCCTGGGGTGACGGGCGTGGCGCTGAACTCGCCGGTCGTGGGAGACATCTACGAGCGGGGCGAGACGATCGAGGTCACGGTGACGTTCAACAAGGCGGTGGACGTGAGCGGCACGCCGCAGCTGGCGCTGGGGATCGGCGCGGCGACGCAGCAGGCTTCCTACGTCTCGGGCACGGGCACGGCGTCGCTGGTGTTCCGCTACACGGTGGTGCAGGCGGATACGGACAACGACGGACTCAGCATCGGGGCGAACGCGCTGGGGCTGAACAGCGGGTCGATCGATGTGGCGGGCGGGGCGTTGGACGCACTGCTGGGTCTGGGCGCGAACGCGGTCGCCAACAGCTCAAGCCACAAGGTGGCGGGCGGGACGTTGACGGCGGCGGCGGTGAGCGGCGCGGCGATAGCGAGCGCTCCTTCGAGCGGCAGCACGTACGGTCTGGGCGAGACCATCGAGGTGGCGGTGACGTTCACGCGGCCCGTGACGGTGAGCGGCACGCCGCAGCTGGCGCTGGTGATCGGCACGGAGACGCGGCAGGCGTCCTACGCCTCCGGTTCGGGGACGGACAGCCTGACGTTCCGCTACGCGGTGCAGGCATCCGACAGCGACACGGACGGGATCAGCGTCGGGGCGACCGCGCTGACGCTGAACGGCGGGTCGATCAACGACGCTCGCGACGCGGCGACGGTGGCGAGCCTGGGGCTGGGCGCGAACGCGATCACCAACGACGGGGATCACAAGGTGGACGGCCGCCAGGGGCCGCCGGGAGTGACGGGCGTGGCGATCGGCTCGCCAGCGGTGGGCAGCACGTTCGAGCGGGGCGAGCGGATCGAGGTGACGGTGACGTTCAACAAGGCGGTGGACGTGAGCGGCACGCCGCAGCTGGCGCTGGGGATCGGGCTGCAGACGCGGCAGGCGTCCTACGCCTCGGGCACGGGCACGGCGTCGCTCGTGTTCCGGTACACGGTGGTGCAGGCGGATACGGACAACGACGGACTCAGCATCGGGGCGAACGCGCTGGGGCTGAACAGCGGGTCGATCGACGTGGCGGGCGGGGCGTTGGACGCGTTGCTGGGTCTGGGCGCGAACGCGATCACGAACAGCGGGAGCCACAAGGTGGCGGGCGGGACGTTCACGGCGGCGGCGGTGAACGGCGCGGCGGTAGCGAGCAGCCCGGCGAGCGGCAGCACGTACGGTCTGAGCGAGACCATCGAGGTGGCGGTGACGTTCACGCGGCCCGTGACGGTGAGCGGCCCGCCGCAACTGGCGCTAGGGATCGGCACGGAGACGCGGCAGGCGTCCTACGCCTCCGGTTCGGGGACGGACAGCCTGACGTTCCGCTACACCGTGGTGACGGCCGACAGGGACACGGACGGGATCAGCGCCGGGGCGAGTGCGCTGACACTGAACAGCGGGTCGATCAACGACGCGCGCGACGCGGCGGCTGCGGCGAGCCTGGGGCTGGGCGCGAACGCGATCACCAACGACGGGGACCACAGGGTGGACGGCAGCCAGGGGCCGCCGGGGGTGACGAGCGTGGCGCTGAACTCGCCGGTCGTGAGCGACATCTACGAGCGGGGCGAGCGGATCGAGGTCACGGTGACGTTCAACAAGGCGGTGGACGTGGGCGGCACGCCGCAGCTGGCGCTGGGGATCGGCGCGGCGACGCGGCAGGCTTCCTACGTCTCGGGCACGGGCACGGCGTCGCTGGTGTTCCGCTACACGGTGGCGGCGGCGGATACGGACAACGACGGACTCAGCATCGCGGCGGGCGCACTGCGGCTGAACAGCGGGTCGATCGATGTGGCGGGCGGGACGTTGGACGCGCTGCTGGGTCTGGGCGCGAACGCGATCAGCAACAGCTCTGGCCACAAGGTGGCGGGCGGGACGTTGACGGCGGCGGCGGTGAGCGGCGCGGCGATAGCGAGCGCTCCTTCGAGCGGCAGCACGTACGGTCTGGGCGAGACCATCGAGGTGGCGGTGACGTTCACGCGGCCCGTGACGGTGAGCGGCACGCCGCAGCTGGCGCTGGTGATCGGCACGGAGACGCGGCAGGCGTCCTACGCCTCCGGTTCGGGGACGGACAGCCTGACGTTCCGCTACGCGGTGCAGGCATCCGACAGCGACACGGACGGGATCAGCGTCGGGGCGACCGCGCTGACGCTGAACGGCGGGTCGATCAACGACGCTCGCGACGGGACGACGGTGGCGAGCCTGGGGCTGGGCGCGAACGCGATCACCAACGACGGGGACCACATGGTGGACGGCCGCCAGGGGCCGCCGGGAGTGACGGGCGTGGCGATCGGCTCGCCAGCGGTGGGCAGCACGTTCGAGCGGGGCGAGCGGATCGAGGTGACGGTGACGTTCAACAAGGCGGTGGACGTGAGCGGCACGCCGCAGCTGGCGCTGGGGATCGGGCTGCAGACGCGGCAGGCGTCCTACGCCTCGGGCACGGGCACGGCGTCGCTCGTGTTCCGGTACACGGTGGTGCAGGCGGACGCGGACACGGACGGGCTCAGCATCGGCGCGACCGCTCTGGGGCTGAACAGCGGCAGGATCGATGTGGCGGGCGGGATGCTGGACGCGCTGCTGGGTCTGGGCGCGAACGCGATCACGAACAGCGGGAGCCACAAGGTGGCGGGCGGAACGTTGACGGCGGCGGCGGTGAGCGGCGCGGCGGTAGCGAGCACTCCGGCGAGCGGCAGCACGTACGGTCTGAGCGAGACCATCGAGGTGGCGGTGACGTTCACGCGGCCCGTGACGGTGAGCGGCCCGCCGCAGCTGGGGCTGGGGATCGGCACGGAGACGCGGCAGGCGTCCTACGCCTCCGGTTCGGGGACGGACAGCCTGACGTTCCGCTACACCGTGGTGACGGCCGACAGGGACACGGACGGGCTCAGCGTCGGGGCGAGCGCGCTGACGCTGAACGGCGGGTCGATCAACGACGCGCGGGACGCGGCGGCTGCGGCGAGCCTCGGGCTGGGCGGGAACGCGATCACCAACGACGGGGACCACAAGGTGGACGGCAGCCAGGGGCCGCCTGGGGTGACGGGCGTAACGCTGAACTCGCCGGTGGTGGGCGACATCTACGAGCGGGGCGATACGATCGAGGTGACGGTGACGTTCAACAAGGCGGTGGACGTGAGCGGCACGCCGCAGCTGGCGCTGGGGATCGGCGCGGCGGCGCGGCAGGCTTCCTACGCCTCGGGCACGGGCACGGCGACGCTCGTGTTCCGGTACACGGTGGTGCAGGCGGATACGGACAACGACGGACTCAGCATCGCAGCGAACGCGCTGGGGCTGAACAGCGGGTCGATCGACGTGGCGGGCGGGACTTTGGACGCGCTGCTGGGGTTGGGCGCGAACGCGATCACGAACAGCTCCGGCCACAAGGTGGCGGGCGGGACGTTGACGGCGGCGGCGGTGAACGGCGCGGCGGTAGCGAGCAGCCCGGCGAGCGGCAGCACGTACGGTCTGGGCGAGACCATCGAGGTGGCGGTGTTGTTCACGCGGCCCGTGACGGTGAGCGGCCCGCCGCAGCTGGCTATGGGGATCGGCTCGGAGACGCGGCAAGCTTCCTACGCGTCCGGTTCGGGAACGGACAGCCTGACGTTCCGCTACGTGGTGCAGGCATCCGACAGCGACACGGACGGGATCAGCGTCGCGGCGACCGCGCTGACGCTGAACGGCGGGTCGATCGACGACGCGCGGGACGGGACGACGGCTGCGAGCCTGGGTCTGGGTACGAACGCGATCACGAACAGCTCCAGCCACATGGTGGACGGCAGCCAGGGGCCGCCGGGGGTGACGGGCGTGGCGCTGAACTCGCCGGTGGTGGGCGACACGTACGAGCGGGGCGAGCGGATCGAGGCGACGGTGACGTTCAACAAGGCGGTGGACGTGGGCGGCACGCCGCAGCTGGCGCTGGGGATCGGCGCGCAGACGCGGCAGGCGTCCTACGTCTCGGGCACCGGCGCGGCGTCGCTGGTGTTCCGGTACACGGTGGCGGCGGCGGATACGGACAACGACGGACTCAGCATCGCGGCGGGCGCACTGCGGCTGAACAGCGGGTCGATCGATGTGGCGGGCGGGACGTTGGACGCGCTGCTGGGTCTGGGCGCGAACGCGATCAGCAACAGCTCTGGCCACAAGGTGGCTGGCGGGACGTTCACGGCTGCTGCTGTGAGCGGCGCGGCGATAGCGAGCGCTCCGGCGAGCGGCAGCACGTACGGTCTGGGCGAGACCATCGAGGTGGCGGTGACGTTCACGCGGCCCGTGACGGTGACGGGGACGCCGCAGCTGGGGCTGGGGATCGGCACGGAGACGCGGCAGGCGTCCTACGCCTCCGGTTCGAGCACGGCGACGAGCCTGACGTTCCGCTACGTGGTGCAGGCGGCGGACATGGACAGCGACGGGCTTAGCGTCGCGGCGACCGCGCTGACGCTGAACGGCGGGTCGATCAACGACGCTCGCGACGGGACGACGGCGGCGAGCCTGGGGCTGGGGACGAACGCGATCACCGACGACGGGGACCACAGGGTGGACGGCAGCCAGGGGCCGCCGGGGGTGACGGGCGTGGCGCTGAACTCGCCGGCGGTGGGCGACACGTACGAGCGTGGCGAGACGATCGAGGCGACGGTGACGTTCAACAAGGCGGTGGACGTGGGCGGCACGCCGCAGCTGGCGCTCGGGATCGGCGCGCAGACGCGGCATGCTTCCTACGTCTCGGGCACCGGCGCGGCGTCGCTCGTGTTCCGGTACACGGTGGTGTCGGGCGACGCGGACACGGACGGTCTCAGCATCGCGGCGACTGCGCTGGGGCTGAACAGCGGGTCGATCGACGTGGCGGGCGGGACTACCGACGCGCTGCTGGGCCTGGGCGCGAACGCGATCACGAACAGCTCCAGCCACAAGGTGGCTGGCGGGACGTTCACGGCGGCGGCGGTGAGCGGCGCGGCGATTACGAGCAGCCCGGCGAGCGGCAGCACGTACGGTCTGGGCGAGCAGATCGAGGTGCAGCTGACGTTCAACCGCCCGGTGACGGTGACGGGCACGCCGCAGCTGGCGCTGGGGGTCGGTTCGGAGACGCGCCAAGCGACCTACGCCTCGAGCCCGAGCACGGCGACGGTCCTGGTCTTCCGTTATACGGTGCAGGCGGCGGACAGCGACACGGACGGGCTCAGCGTCGCAGCGACCGCGCTGGGGCTGAACGGCGGGTCGATCAACGACGCGCGCGACGGGACGACGGCGGCGAGCCTGGGTCTGGGCACGCACGCGATCACCAACGACGGGGATCACAAGGTGGACGGCGCCCAGGGTCCGCCGGGGGTGACGGGCGCGGCGCTCAACTCGCCGGTCGTGGGAGACATCTACGAGCGGGGCGAGACGATCGAGGTGACCGTGACGTTCAACAAGGCGGTAGACGTGGGCGGCACGCCGCAGCTGGCGCTGGGGATCGGGGCGGCGACGCGGCAGGCGTCCTATGCCTCGGGCACGGGCACGGTGTCGCTGGTCTTCGAGTACACGGTGGTGCAGGCGGATACGGACAACGACGGGCTCAGCATCGCGGCGAACGCGCTGGGGCTGAACGGCGGTAGGATCGACGTGGCGGGCGGGACTACCGACGCGCTGCTGGGCCTGGGCGCGAACGCTATCGACAACAGCTCCAGCCACAAGGTGGCTGGCGGGACGTTCACGGCGTCGGCGGTAAGCGGCGCGGCGGTAGCGAGCAGCCCGGCGAGCGGCAGCACGTACGGTCTGAGCGAGACCATCGAGGTGGCGGTGACGTTCACGCGGCCCGTGACGGTGACGGGCACGCCGCAGCTGGCTATGGGGGTCGGCACGGAGACTCGGCAGGCGTCCTACGCCTCTAGCCCGAGCACTGCGACGGTCCTGGTCTTCCGGTACACGGTGCAGGCGGCGGACAGCGACAGCGACGGGATCAGCGTCGCGGCGACCGCGCTGACGCTGAACAGCGGGTCGATCAACGACGCGCGAGACGGGACGACGGCGGCGAGCCTGGGTCTGGGTACGAGCGCGATCACCAACAGTTCGGACCACATGGTGGACGGCAGCCAGGGGCCGCCTGGGGTGACGGGCGTGGCGCTGAACTCGCCGGTGGTGGGCGACATCTACGAGCGGGGCGACACCATCGAGGTGACGGTGACGTTCAACAAGGCGGTGGACGTGAGCGGCACGCCGCAGCTGGGGCTGGGGATCGGCGTGGCGACGCGGCAGGCGTCCTACGTCTCGGGGACGAGCACGGCGTCGCTGGCGTTCCGGTACGTGGTCGCTTCGGGCGACGCGGACAACGACGGCATCAGCATCGCGGCGGACGCGCTGGGGCTGAACAGCGGGTCGATCGACGTGGCGGGCGGGACTTTGGACGCGCTGCTGGGGTTGGGCGCGAACGCTATCGAGAACAGCTCCGGCCACAAGGTGGCGGGCGGGACGTTGACGGCGGCGGCGGTGAACGGCGCGGCGGTAGCGAGCAGCCCGGCGAGCGGCAGCACGTACGGTCTGGGCGAGACCATCGAGGTGGCGGTGTTGTTCACGCGGCCCGTGACGGTGAGCGGCCCGCCGCAGCTGGCTATGGGGATCGGCTCGGAGACGCGGCAGGCTTCCTACGCCTCCGGTTCGGGAACGGACAGCCTGACGTTCCGCTACGTGGTGCAGGCATCCGACAGCGACACGGACGGGCTTAGCGTCGCGGCGACCGCGCTGACGCTGAACGGCGGGTCGATCGACGACGCGCGGGACGGGACGACGGCTGCGAGCCTGGGTCTGGGTACGAACGCGATCACGAACAGCTCCAGCCACATGGTGGACGGCAGCCAGGGGCCGCCGGGGGTGACGGGCGTGGCGCTGAACTCGCCGGTGGTGGGCGACACGTACGAGCGGGGCGAGCGGATCGAGGCGACGGTGACGTTCAACAAGGCGGTGGATGTGACCGGCACGCCGCGGCTGGGGCTGGGGATCGGCGCACAGACGCGGCAGGCGTCCTACGCCTCGGGCACGGGCACGGCGTCGCTGGTGTTCGAGTACACGGTGGTGCAGGCGGATGCGGACAACGACGGGATCAGCATCGGGGCGACCGCTCTGGGGCTGAACAGCGGGACGATCGACGTGGCGGGTGGAACTACCGATGCGCTGCTCGGGCTGGGCGCGAACGCGATCAGCAACAGCTCCGGCCACAAGGTGGCGGGCGGGACGTTCACGGCTGCTGCTGTGAGCGGCGCGGCGATAGCTAGCACCCCGGCGAGCGGCAGCACGTATGGGCTGAGCGAGCGGATCGAGGTGCAGCTGACGTTCAACCGCCCGGTGACGGTGACGGGCACGCCGCAGCTGGCGCTGGGGGTCGGCACGGAGACGCGGCAGGCGTCCTACGCCTCGAGTCCGAGCACTGCGACGGTCCTGGTCTTCCGGTACACGGTGCAGGCGGCGGACAGCGACGGCGATGGGGTCAGCGTAGGGGCGACCGCTCTGGGGCTGAACGGCGGGTCGATCGACGACGCGCGGGACGGGACGACGGCTGCGAGCCTGGGTCTGGGTACGAACGCGATCACCAACGACGGGGACCACCAGGTGGATGGCAGCCAGGGTCCGCCTGGGGTGACGGGCGTGGCGATCGGCTCGCCGGTCGTGGGCGACACGTTCGAGCGTGGCGAGCGAATAGAGGTCACGGTGACGTTTAACAAGGCTGTGGACGTGACGGGGACGCCGCGGCTGGCGTTGGGGATCGGCTCGCTGACGCGGCAGGCGTCCTACGCCTCGGGTTCGGGGACGGCGTCGCTGGTCTTCGAGTACACGGTGGTGCAGGCGGATACGGACAACGACGGGCTCAGCATCGCGGCTACCGCGCTGACGCTGAACAGCGGGACGATCGACGTGGCGGGCGGGGCGTTGGACGCGCTGCTGGGCCTGGGCGCGAACGCGATCGAGAACAGCTCCGGCCACAAGGTGGCCGGGGGGACGTTCACGGCTGCTGCTGTGAGCGGCGCGGCGGTAGCGAGCAGCCCGGCGAGCGGCAGCACGTACGGTCTCGGCGAGCAGATCGAGGTGCAGTTGACGTTCAACCGCCCGGTGGCGGTGACGGGGACGCCGCAGCTGGCGCTGGGAGTCGGCGCGGCGACGCGCCAGGCTTCCTACGCCTCGAGTCCGAGCACGGCGACGGTCCTGGTCTTCCGGTACACGGTGCAGGCGGCGGACATGGACAGCGACGGGCTTAGCGTCGCGGCGACCGCGCTGGGACTGAACAGCGGGTCGATCAACGACGCGCGAGACGGGACGACGGCGGCGAGCCTGGGTCTGGGCACGCACGCGATCACCAACGACGGGGACCACTTGGTGGACGGCAGCCAGGGGCCGCCGGGGGTGACGGGCGTGGCGATCGGCTCGCCGGCGGCGGGCAGCACGTTCGAGCGTGGCGAGACGATCGAAGTCACGGTGACGTTCAACAAGGCTGTGGATGTGGGCGGCACGCCGCAGCTGGGGCTGGGGATCGGCGCGGCGACGCGGCAGGCGTCCTACGTCTCGGGTTCGGGGACGGCGTCGCTGGTCTTCGAGTACACGGTGGTGTCGGGCGACGCGGACAGTGACGGGATCAGCATCGCGGCGGACGCGCTGTCGCTGAACAGCGGTACGATCGACGTGGCGGGCGGGACGACCGACGCGCTGCTGGGGCTGGGCGCGAACGCGATCGATAACAGCTCCAGCCACAAGGTGGCCGGGGGGACGTTTACGGCTGCTGCGGTGAGCGGCGCTGCGATAGCGAGCAGCCCGGCGGGCGGCATCACGTACGGTCTGAGCGAGACCATCGAGGTGGGGGTGACGTTCACGCGCCCGGTGACCGTGAGCGGCACGCCGCAGCTGGCGCTGACGATCGGCACGGCGACGCGCCAAGCGAACTACGCCTCGGGCACGGGGACGGCCAGCCTGACGTTCGGGTACACGGTGGTGGCGACGGACGCCGACACGGACGGGATCAGCGTCGCGGCGAGTGCGCTGGGGCTGAACAGCGGGTCGATCAACGACGCTCGCGACGGGACGACGGCGGCGAGCCTGGGTCTGGGTACTAGCGCGATCACGAACAGCTCCAGCCACTTGGTGGACGGCAGCCAGGGGCCGCCGGGGGTGACGGGCGTAACGCTGAACTCGCCGGTGGTGGGCGACACGTTCGAGCGTGGCGAGCGGATAGAGGTCACGGTGACGTTCAACAAGGCTGTGGACGTGATGGGGACGCCGCGGCTGGGGCTGGGGATCGGCTCGGCGACGCGGCAGGCGTCCTACGCCTCGGGGACGGGCACGGCGTCGCTGGCGTTCCGGTACACGGTGGTGCAGGCGGATGCGGACAACGACGGAATCAGCATCGGGGCTACCGCGCTGACGCTGAACAGCGGGACGATCAAGGTGGCTGGCGGGGCGTTGGACGCACTGCTGGGTCTGGGCGCGAACGCGATCGAGAACAGCTCCGGCCACAAGGTGGCGGGCGGGACGTTCACGGCGGCGTCGGTTATGAACTTCTATCCTACGCGAGGCGTCTCTCTTAGCCGCACGCATGAGCTGGGCCAGCAGATCGAGTTTACGGCGATATTCACCCGCACGGTGACGGTGACGGGGACGCCTCAGGTGGCACTGGGGATCGGCTCGGTGACGCGCCAAGCGAACTACGTCTCGGGCTCTGGGACGACTACCCTACTGTTCCGCTACACGGTGCAGGTGGGCGACAACGCCGTCCACGGTATCACCGTTGCGAGGAATGCGCTGACGCTGAACGGCGGGTCGATCAACGACGCTCGCGACGGGACGTTTGCGGCAAGCCTAGTGCTGCCTATACCTGGCGGTGGAGTCGCGGTTTACGTGGACAGCAGCCTGGGTCCGCCTGGGGTGGCGGGCGTGGCCATCGGTTCGCCACCGGCGGGCGGCACGTTCGTTCGTGGCGAGACGATCGAAGTCACGGTGACGTTCAACAAGGCTGTGGACGTGACGGGGACGCCGCAGCTGGGGTTGACGATCGGCTCGCAGACCCGGCGGGCGTCCTACGTCTCCGGCTCGGGGACGCCGCAGCTGGTGTTCCGGTACACGGTGGTGACGGGCGACGTCGACAGCGACGGCATCAGCGTGGAGGCCGGCGCTCTGTCGCTGAACGGCGGGACGATCGAAGTGGCTGGCGGGAGTGCCGCTGCTCTGCTGGGGTTGGGGGCGAGCGCTATCGATAACAGCTCTAGCCACAAGGTGCAGGGCGGGGCGGAGCCGACCTTCGGCGCTCCGGCGTACGAGTTCGAGTTGCCGGAGAACTTGGCAGGGCCGGTGGCTCTGGGCTTTGTGGAGGCTACGGACGCGGATGAGGGCGACACCGTGACGTACCGGATGGAGTCGGGCGACACCGAGCTGTTCAGTGTGGAGTCTTCGACGGGCGAGGTGCGGTACGTAGGCGCGGGCGAGGACTTCGAGGCGGACGGCGCTCGGAGCTGGGAGTTGGAGGCGAGCGCGACTGATCTGGCCGGCTTGAGTTCGCGAGCTCTGGTGACGGTGACGCTAGTGAACGAGAACGAGGCGCCGGCGTTCGCCGACTCTGCGTACGCTTTCGAGCTGGCGGAGAACGTGGCCGGACCTCTGGTCCTGGGGCAAGTGTCGGCGGCGGATCCGGACGCGGGCGACCGGTTGGCGTACGCGCTGTCGGCGGGCGACGGCGAGCGGTTCGAGGTGGATGCAGCGAGCGGGCAGGTGCGGTACGTGGGCGGCGGCGAGGACGCGGAGGCGGGCGCGGCAAGCTGGCAGCTTATGGTGAGCGCGACGGACCTAGGCGGCATCGCGGCCGAGGTAATGATGGCGGTGGCGCTGCTGGACCGTAACGAGGCGCCGCGGTTCGCGGAGCGGAGCTACGAGTTCGAGATCGAGGAGAATGCGCCCGGCCCGGTGGACCTGGGCGTGGCGCAGGCGACGGATCCTGACCGGTCGGACACGCTGGCGTACAGCTTGGCGGGCCAGGATGCGTCGCGCTTCGAGGTGGACGGCGCGAGCGGCGCGGTGCGCTACGTGGGCGGTGGCGAGGACGCGGAGGCGGGTCCATCGAGCTGGGAGTTCGAGGTGGTGGTCGCCGACCGGGCCGGGCTGTCGGATCGCGTGTCGGCGACGGTGGCGGTGGTGAACGTGAACGAGGCGCCGGTGTTCGCCGACTCGGCGTACGCTTTCGAGTTGCCCGAGAATGCGCCGGGGCCGCGCGGCCTGGGGCAAGTGAAGGCGACGGATGTGGACGGGGGCGACGCGCTGGCGTACAGCTTGGCGGCGGGCGGCGGCGGGCGCTTCGAGGTGGACGCCGCGAGCGGCGATGTGCGTTACGTGGGCAGTGGAGAGAACTACGAGGACGGGCCGCCTGAGTACGCGCTGACGGTGCGGGTCGCGGATGCGGGCGGGTTGACCGACGAGGCGACCGTTACGGTGACGGTTCTGAACGTGAACGAGGGGCCGGAGCCGGTGGGCGCGATCGCGCCGAAGGCGCTGGAGACGTATGGGGCGGCGGCGGAGGAGGATCTGGGACAGTACTTCCGCGATCCGGATGGCGACGCGTTGAGCTACGTGGCGGAGTCGTCGTCGCCGGGCGTGGCGGAGTCGTCGGTGTCGGAGACGGGCCGGCTGTCGATCGCGCCCAAGGAGATCGGGGCTGCGGTGGTGACGGTGACGGCGCGGGACCCGGCCGGGCTGACAGCCGTGCAACGGGTCCAGGTGACGGTCGAGGCGTCGAGATCGGAGCGGTCGCGGGCGCTGCAGCGGTCGCTGGCTGCGTTCGGCCGGTCGCTGGGCACGGAGACGGTCGAGGCTATCGGCGGGCGGCTGGGCATCGAGTCGTCCGGCGCGCTGGGCCGGTCGCACATGCAGGTGGGCGGGCGCTCCGTGGGCTGCGGCGCGTTCGGCGGCGAGGGGTGCGGGCTGGCGGCGCTGGCGCGCGGCGCGTCCGGCCTGCTGGGAGTGCAGCTATCGATTCCCGCCAATCCTCTCCTCGGCTCGGGCGGCGGCGCTGGCAGGGCGATTGACGCGGGGATGCTGTTGTTCGGCAACGGCTTGAACGATCCTGACGGCATGGCCGGGTTCGGCGGCGGCGGCTTCGGCGGCGGCGTAGCGTTCGGCGGCCAGCGGGAAGGCGGGGAAGAGGGGGAGAGGGAGGACGAGCCGGGCGGGATCGAGCTCAACCCGGTGTCCGTCCGGAACTTGCTGTCGCAGAGCTCCTTCCAGCTGTCGTTCGGCGGTGGCGGCTTGCACGGCGGCGACTCTAGCGCCGTCGCCCCGCAGGCCGGGTCCCGCGCCGGATGGACGCTGTGGGGACAGGCCAACGCGGGCGAGTTCAAGGGCGGCCCCGACGACGGGTTCAGCATCGAGGGCCGGACGCGCTCGGCCTACGCGGGGCTGGACTACCGGTTCGGCTCGGACCTGCTGGTCGGGTTGGCCGGATCGCGCAGCGGGATGGAATCCGACTTCGAGAGCGAGATCAACGGGGCGGGCTCGGTGGACGCCCGCCTGACCAGCCTCTATCCGTATCTGCACTGGTCGCCCCGGGCCGGCCTGGGGCTGTGGGGCTTGGTGGGCGCGGGCCGCGGCAGCGCCGATCTGGAAGAGGTGGCCGGCGGGCGGTTCAGCGCCGGTCTGGGGATGCTCATGGGGGCGCTGGGAGTGCGCCAGGAGCTCGTCGGCCCCTTGGCGCTGAAGGCCGATGCGTTCTCGGTGCGCATCAACTCCGCGGACGTGGCGGAGCTGCCCGGCGTCACGGCCAACGCCCGGCGCGTGCGGCTGGCGTCGGAGGTGGGCGGCCAGTGGACTGTTGGAGGCGCTTTGCTGCGCACGCGTCTCGAGCTTGGCGGGCGGTTCGACGGGGGCGACGCGGAGACGGGCATCGGCGCGGAAGCCGGCGGCGAGCTCGGGTTCACGCACCGAGCCACCGGACTCAGCTTGGACGCCCGCGGCCGGACGCTGCTGGCCCACCAGGCGAAGGGCTTCCGCGACTGGGGCGCGAGCCTCGCCCTGCGGCTGCAGCCCGGGCGCGAGCGGGGCGGCCCGTCGTTCTCGGTGGAGCCGTCGTGGGGCAATGCGGCCAGTGGCGCCGAGACCATGTGGCAGGCGCAGGGCGGGCTCGGCCAGCAGTCCATGGGGCGGGGCTCGGCGGCAGGCGGCGCCCCCGGTTGGACGCCGGACCGGGTGGCGATGGAGGTGGGCTGGGGCGTCCGCCTACCCGGAGGCGGCGAAGTGACCCCGTTCGGCCGCTGGAGTCGCCAGGGCGCCTCGGGCTACCGCCTGAACGCGGGGACGCGCTGGACCGTGCTGGGCGAGCCCGGCGAAGGACAGACCCGGCGCCTGCGCGTGAGCGTGGAACTCTTCGGCGAGCAGGTCGTCGGCGGCGTCCAGTCCACCGAACGAAGCATAGGACTCCTCGGCAGGATCAGGCTGAAGTAGCGCCGCCGCTCCTACGGCTTTGTTCGGGCAGAGCTCCGGAATCGGCCGTTCACGCGGAAGCGCAGGCCGCCGGGCCCGTCGCTACGGCTTGTTCAGGTAGCGCTCCGGGATCGGCCCCGCATCGCCGGCGTCTTGCCAGAATATCGACAGGACCCACCAGCGTTCGCCGTCGTCTAGCAGCTGGAAGGAGTTGATCCCCCGCGTGAACGGCTCCGCGTCGTCCGCCGCTCGGAAGGAGGCGTAGCTGCTGAAGCGGTGGGCGATGTTGCCGTAGCTCTCGGTGATGTTGCCGGTCTCGACCTCGAAGAACCCATCGGCGAACCAGTTCCCCTCCTGCGCCATCGACGCGTAGTCCTCCGGCGACAAGACGCTGACCGCCTTGCGCCCGTTCTCGCGGGTGCCCGTCGGCATGAGCCGAGCGCCGGGAGCGAACAGAGAGCGGAACCGGTCCCAGTCTCGCTCGGCGCCCGCCGGACCCGAGATCACATCGTACACTGCCGTGATCAAGGCATCGGGAGAGGCCACGTCGGCCGGGTCGGCCTCGGGTGCAGGGGGAGGCGCCTCCGCCACTTGGGCCGAAGAGGCGGAGGGGGCGGCGTCTTCTGCGGATTCGGCTTGCGCGCACGCTAGCGCCACGACCACGGCGGCGGCGACGGCGCATCGCGCCAGAGTCCCAGGGGGCTTCTTCATGACGAGTTCTCCTTATTCGAGTAAGTCGGCGTTCCCCGCCGAGGATGAGATCGAAACTGGCATCCGCGCTCGTGGTCCGAGAGAAACTCCTCCGGTGCTGCGACGATGCCCAGTCAAGAAGCTGCAAGCTCCGATAGACGGTCCAGCCAGTTCGCGAAGTGGGGGCAGGCGGTTTGCATTGCCGAAATTCCGATCTCGCTGGCTGCCCGGGTGCCGAACGCAAGCTTTTGGTATTTCGGGATCACCGCTTGGATACGCTTGGACGGCGCACCTGTCGGCGAGTCGTCTATCTCTTCGGGAGTGCGAAACGAGTCTCGAATCCGCTGCAAATCGCCGAAGATGCTCGGTTCGTAAACTCCCTCGGCGAACCTGCGGCAGTCGCTGAACAGCAAGGCTTCGAACTCGTGGATCATCACGAAAGGCACCAATCTTCGCGCGATACCGTACTCGAAGCACTGTTCCATGTCCCGCATGCACATTTGTTCGACATGCTCGGCCCGTCGTTCAACAGGTAACTCGGTTGCGGCTCGCCGACCAGGCCAGCTCTGGGGCAGCCCGTAATAGTCCACCATTGTCGTAGCTATGCACTGTCGATCCGACCTCAAGTGATTTGCAATTTCATTGCGCACGGACGGCCACGAGCGGATTCCGCCACGGCGAGTACGCTGCCGGGCATTGCCTAAGAGCCGGGCACTTACAGACGAATAGCCGCGGCCCAGCAGATAGTCGGCGAGAACTTCGTTCACGAAGCTCTCCTCGGTTTCGCCCTCGACATGGACGAGCAGTCTCCTTGGCGCATCTTGCACGGTCAGCGTGTCACCTGCGTTCGACGCTCGGCCTGCCGCCAAGTTCGTTCTTCTCCCACAACTGACCCAGGCTGTAGTCGCTCAGCCATGCATCGAGGCTTGTGGTATCCAATCTGGCGAACGTCGACGCGCCATTGCGTCGCTCCGCCACGAGCACGTCTTCCGGCTCGAAGTGGTCTAGTATCAGGGGAGACTGGGTTGCGATGACCACCTGGGTTCTAACCGATGCGGACTTGACGAGAGAGCAGAACATTGCCACGGCATAGGGGTGCAACCCTAGCTCCGGCTCGTCCAACAAGATTACGGAAGGCAACAGCTCCGCTGGTTGAAGCAATAGCGTCGCCAGAGCCATGAAGCGCAGCGTTCCGTCGGACAAAGATGACGCATCGAAGTACGAATCGGTGCCGATGTGCTTCCATTCCAGTCGAATCGTGTCTTTGTTGAAGGCTGCAGGTCTGAGAACAAAGTCGTCGAAGAACGGTGCCGCGAGGCGGACTGTTTTCTTGATGAGACCGTACGACTCTTCGTGCTTTTCTCGCAACAAATACAGAAAGGCCGCCAAGTTCGAGCCGTCGGCACGGAAGAACTCGTTGTCGTGAAGCGCACACGTTCTCTTGAGAGGCGACTTGGTCCCCGTGTCGTGAAAGTGATACAGCCGCCAGCGATCAAGACGTGACTGTATCCAGCTGGTAATGCCAGTGCCGATATCCTTGCTTATGCCAGCTTCCTTGCCGACGGAAGACAGCGGCTCACGAAGAGGAGTTGCGTATCGCTGCTTGTCCCAGAAAGACACGATCTCGTCCAAAGGCACTAAACGATCGGAATCATCCGGTACGAGCGTAACACGGTACCCGTTGACATCGGCCCAAAACGACACTTCGATGGTCAATTCATCGGTCGTCTTGGCGCCGAAATGGAGTATGCGGTCTGCGCCCCCGGCCCTTGCCACGTACTCTCCGAGCCTGCCTCCTCGCATCGCTTCGAGGAAAGCGAACACCCCGACCAGATTGGACTTGCCGGAGCCGTTGGCGCCAATGACGACGTTGATCCTCCGCATCCGCAGCTTCTCTACGGACTTGATGCTCTTGAAGCCGGTGACGGTCAGCCACTCGAGTGGTTGCCAGTCATTCGGGGTGGCAACTCCAGCGCCATGGCTCATGTCGCCGCTCAAGATGCGTAATGCAGGATTTGGCGCCGCCGCCATTCAGATGGCCGCCGGACGTGTGGATCCATGTCCGCTTCCTCCTTCATCTTGGTTGTCGCCGTCGTCCCATCCTGGTTGTCAATTGACGCCTCGGCTACACCGCCATGCGCACAGGCCCGCGCGCCGCCCGCATGCAAGTTGCATGTGCGCGAACCGGAGCCGCTAGCCATTGGGATCCCTCGGCCAGCAATCACCGCTGGCTTTCAAGAGGAACAATCGGGAAGCCGGATGAATCCCAAGCCTTTAACTGTCCACGAAACCGCGGCAGCTTCACTTCCGGGAACTAGCGGAGCGCGCCGCTGTATAGCATCCTTCCTTCAGAGTCGTTTTGGGGCCGTAGCTCAGCTGGGAGAGCGCCTGCTTTGCAAGCAGGAGGTCGTCGGTTCAAATCCGATCGGCTCCATGGAAAGTGCGTTGCACCGTGCATTGCGCCGAAGCGTCAGGCACGCCTGCAATGTAGCGAGTGTTATCAACAACTTCCGCATGCGGGGCGGCAAGGCAAGCATAGCCGGAGCTTTCGTAAAGAAAAAAAGCAAGGTGCAACCGCAAAAAATCCATCCTTAGCCAGTTAGCCAGCCGGTCCCATCCAGTGCTACCGACAGCGTCAAGCGCATCAGCGCCAGTCGCGAGCTAAGCTCGTGGCCCGCGCACGAACCACCGGTCAGATCGAGCTCCCCGCCATGAGCCCCGAGGAACGCGCCGCCGCCATTCGCGCTGTCCTGAAGAGCTTCATCGAAAGCTTCACCAAGAAGCAGCTGCACATCTTGCGCAAGCGCGTGCTGTCTCCGTCTCCGCCGACGCAGACCCGCATGGCGACCCAGCTCCGAGTCTCCCGCCAGCGAGTCAGCCAAGTCGAGTCCAGAGTGCGGCAGTCGGTCGCGGACTGGCTCCGGACGCAGAAAGGAAGTCCGATTCGCGAGCGCGCAAATGCGCTGGCAACTCTTGGATCGGCTATCCCATGGCAATCTCCGGTACTGGCGACCGCGTTGGGACAGCTGGAGGACGACTTCGGTACGAGCGTGGGCTCCCCCGGCGTCAAGACGGGCGAGTTCTTCCTGTTTGCCGCGGGACCGTACCGCATGGACGGTTCCCGCATGGATGGTTCCTGGCTCCTCAAGACGCAAGACGAACAGCAGTTGAGCGACTTGGAAGAGAGCGTCAGGTCGCGGTCGGACGAACGGGGCGTGGCAAGCGCCGATGCGGTCGCGGAAGTGTTGGAGCCGCTCGTTCACCCCGACTTTCACGCGCAATGGATGAGCGAGCGCACCTCCTTCTTCTTCAGGGATGGAGTGGGCTACATCGACGGTTCGGCCGGTCTTGTCAAGAAGGCCGAACAGGCTCTTCGGCGCATGGGAAGGCCTGCCACGCTATCCGAGCTGCAGCGCGAGATGAGAACGGATTACAATCCGCGGTACGCGATGGCAAGACTCGCCGGTTCGCACACTACAAAGAGAGTGACCAAGAACAAATTCGGCTTGAGAGAGTGGGGCGGGCACGAGTATGCATCCGTCTCCGATGCGATCGCTCAGGAGATCGCCGCTTGTCAGGGCGTGGCCACGCTGGACCATCTGTGTCGGGTGCTGTCGGAACGCTTCGAAGTTGCGGCCTCGTCGGTCGCGAGTCTGGCGATGGCGCCCCGATTTGCGATAAGCGGCCGCGATGTCCGGCTTCGCGACCGCTCGGCGCCGTACCACGCTCCACGCTCCACGCTCGAGAAGACCGCGCGCTGCTACCGTCACGGCGCTGGCTGGGCGGTCCGCTTGCGGGTGGATCGGGACATGGTGCGGGGGAGCGGGAGGTCGTGTCCGGAGGCCTTTGCGCACCTGCTGGGGGTGGCTGTCGGAGCGCGAAGGAAGTTCCGTTGCGGAAACAGCTCCGTCACCATTGCATGGAACGAGCGGTCATCCACCGGACCATATTTCGGGTCGATGCGAAAGCTCGCCCGGGAGCTGGGCGCCGAGGTCGGCGACTGGATATTCGTTACCGAAGAGGGTGGCGAGGTTGGCGCATGGCGTTTGCCTAACGAGGCGGTGAGGAATTCGGAGGGTCTGTCGCGAGCGGCGCTGCTGGCGGGCGCATGCTTGCCGGGTGGCGAGGCTTACGACGCGATGCAGGCAGGAGGTCCCGGGGCGGCTGGCGCCGAATACGGGCATCGAGACACCGTCGAATCAGTGGACGATCCCTGGGAAGTGGCGGGCGATCCCTGGGAAGAGAAGGCGCGCCGCTCTCTGGCTCGGGCCGTGGCTCTACCGGCAGATGCTACCTGCGCCCGGATTGCCGCCGCTCTTCTTGACCGCTCGGAAGGACAGCTCGCCGCGCTCTTGCCGAATGACGAACAGTATTCGGCTGCCCGTCAGTTGCGGTCTTCCAATCGTTCGCCGTCTTCGCCTCCGCAAACAAGCAGGACTCAGCGAGCGTTATCGTTCTCGGAAGGTTAGCCTCGCGATGTTTCTTCGTCCGGATCGGCGGCTCTCGCGAAACCGATCGGTCGTGGTTTCAATGAGTTGATAGCGTTCATAACTTCCCCGAACTGCGCACTTACCTCATCGAAACGTTCGTTGAACCACGCGCTCATCTCATCGAAGCGCCGGTCAACTTCCTTGAAGCGTTGGTCGATCTCCTTGAAGCGCCGGTCAACGTAATCCCTTTGATCCGCCAACCGCTCGCGCAAGCTTACGATCTGGTGGCGCAGCTCGATGAATCGTGGTTCGATGGCCGCCACGACGGCAGCTACGATCTGCTCGCTTTCAGCGTTCAATCTGGTATCGCCGTCGAGGTTGGCTTGGCTTGCCATGCCCGGTTCCCATGATCCTTGATCGTGCAATGTACCGACAAGACACTACCCCCGAAAAGCGCCGAGGGCGATGTCAGTACGGTGTGCCTGCCAACCAAGCGCCAAGCGGGGAGGCGGACGACGCAGGTGCGAGGCCGGGATCAGGCGTTGGCGTCCAGACGCGAAGCGAGCATGCGGTGAAAGTGGTGTACGGCGCCCTCCTGGCGCGGGGAGAAACGACCGTGGGAGTACAGACGCGATCCGGTACCCAGCTGCACGGCCTCGACTATCTCTTCATCTTCGCGTTCGACTCGGTCGAGATTGGCGCCGGCCCCGGTATTCAGCCGCCCGGGGTCCACCACGTAGGCTTTGAAACGAACCCTGGTACGGTCGATCCCCAGCGGCTCCACGAGATTCAGAGACAGTCCCCACGGATAGAAGTTGAGCATCAGATTGGGGAAGACGTGAATGTACAGAGCCGCGATGTCGCACCCGTGATAGTACGACGACTCCGGCCAGTCGAAGGCATCGTCGCGGCTTGACGCCCTCCCCGCCTGGACGCTCCCGTGCTCGAAGAGTTCGATCTCCACGAGCTGGTAGTCGAGCGTCTTAGCCAACCCCGGGTGAACGAACGGCACATGGAAGGACTCGAGGAAGTTGTCGCAGTAAAGCGCCCAGTTCGCCCTGACGGTGTAGTCTTTGAACAGCTCCGGCGCAGGCCTCGCCTGATCCACAGGGAAGCCGGCGAGCCGCTGCATCACCGGTCCCATGACTTCTTCGAATGTCGCTTTCGGCTGCTCGAGGCTCGTGAACAGCAGCTTGCCCCACGACTCGAGGGGCAGCCGCGGGAGATTGTCGGAAGCGGACGGAAAGCCTGCTACCTCCTCGAAGTCCGGCATTCCCAGACACTCCCCGTCCAGCGCGAAACGACGCCCGTGATACCGGCACCGCAGATTCTTCACGTGGCCCGGTCCCTCGGCCACCAGCATGCCCCGGTGGGTGCAGACGTTGGAGAGGCAGTGGAGGCGGTCGTTGGCGTCCCGCGTCAGGAGAAGGGGTTCGTCCACGAATCCCGGCAGCAATGTTCGCGGAAATGCGCTTCCCGGGGTCCGCACTTCCTCTTCGTGTCCGATCATTAGCCAGGAGCGCGAGAAGATGCCGGCGAGCCGCTCGTGTATGCCGCGATCCGAGTAGAAGCTGCCGGGCAGCGTCCGCGCATGGCGGATGTCTTTGTCGATCCAAGCTGCCTGAGCGCCGTCGTCTTGCGCGGCCGACCGGTCTCCATGTCCTGCTGATCGCATCTCCTCTGGCGACAATTGCTCTAGCCTCCCTCTTCCAGCGTTACGGTTCCTCCCCTTCGGAACGATACGGGTTGCGGCCGTCCCTCGGCCAACGGCGCTTCGCCGGTTCGTTCGCCCCGCGTCGTAGTCGTTGCGGTCGTGTTCATCCGGTTGGCGACGCAACCAACGGCGCTTCGCCGGTTCGTTCGCCCCGCCTAGTCTTGGCTGGGCCGGAAGAACATCATCGGCGCCGGAGGACAAGATCGGCATGCCAGCGTCCGACCTGGAGTCCAGTCACCGGATGGACAGGAAGAATGTCATCGGCTAGGCAGGAAGAACGCCGTGTTGTCCGTCACGATCGGTCCGTCGCGTACGTAGTTCCCCAAGGCATCCGGCGGCATCGCCAAGTAGCGGACGATGGTCTCCGGGGGCCCAAGATCGCGCGTCACGGTCGGATTGGCGGCGGCCCTGGCGAGCAGCGACTGGAAGACCACCGCCGTCATCGGCTCCCGCGTGGCGACGACGTAGCTGTGCGTCGCGCCGGTCGACCAGAGAGTGGTGTGCGGGAAGACCTCTCGGACAGTCCTGAGGATGCTGCGATAGTCGTCCTCCAGGACGCCGTGGATCGGAATCCACTGCATGAATACGCCGTCGTCGGCAAGCCTGCGGTCGACCAGGCGGTAGAACTCGAGCGTGAACAGAGCCCAGGAAGAGGCGTTGGCCGGGTGAGTGGCGTCCACCGAGATAATGTCGTAGCTCTCCACCGCTCTGAGCAGGAAGTTCCGGCCGTCCTCGATGTGCAGGCGGAGCCGGTCGCTGGCGAGGATGTCGTAGTTCTCTTCCTTGTAGATCGCGGCAGCCTCGACCATCTCGGGCGAAAGATCGACAGCATCGATTGTCGGAATGTCGTGGGTGTCGAGAGTGCCCGTGGCGATACCGTTCCCGAAGCTCAGCACGGCGGCGTTGCGCGCCCCAGGCCGAAACAGGTAGGGCAGGTGCCCGAGGAGGCGGAATGCGGCCATGCTCGCCTGGTCGGTCGGCACCTCGTCGCGGCCGTTGACGAAGGAGATCTTGAAGTTTCTCTCGGGGAAGTCGAGGACGGCCACTGTCGTCTCTACGCCCTCTTTGTAGTAGATGAGCCGGTCGGCTTGATCGTAGTACGAACCCAGGTAGCGGCCCGGCGACAGCGCGAGAATTGCCACGACGGCCGCGGCCGCCACGCCTGCGGGGACCCATCGTCGCGTGGCCCGCCCCGCGCTCCGGTCGAACCACAAGGCTGCGGCGCCGATGGCGATATTCAACCCGGCCAGCAGGAGCGCGGTGTTGCGCAACCCCATTAGCGGGATGAGCACGAAGCCGGCTCCGAGCGATCCCGCGATCGCCCCCACCGTGTTCAGCGCATTCACGAGGCCGATGCGGAGTCCCACCGCGTCGGACCGCTCTCGGGTATACAGGCTGCCCACGACTGGGAACAAGACTCCCAGGAGAAGGGCGGGGGGGAAGAGCGTGACGAACGCGAGCAGGAATTCGTAGGCGACGGTGTAACCGCCAAACCTCTCCTCCAGATGCAGCGCGGGCAGTTGCGCGAAGGCGTGCAGAACTCCGATCGCGAGCAGACCGATCGCGAGCTGGAGCGCGCCGAAGTGTCTGAGCGCCGCCCGCTTTCGCCGCAACAGCCAGCTGCCTCCGGCGCTGCCCAGTGCGAGAGCGCACAGGAAAACCGCCAGCATGATGGAGAACGAGTAGACTGCGTGCGAGGAGTGGATGTACAGGATGCGGGCCCATACGATCTCGTAGCCGAGCGCTATGAAACCGGATACGCCGTAGGCGGCCGCGAGGTAGCGCAGGGTGCGCGGGGGGAGCGGCGTTTCGGGAGAGGACCGGGCCGCCGCGGCTTCCAGCCCGGGCTCGGCCCCAAGCGCGCGCTCGCCTGCGGGTCCGGGCCCGGCAGCCGCCGTGCCGCCGCTCCCCCCCTGCGCAAAGCGCAGGGCTGCGCAGGCGCCGGCCGCGACCAGGAGGTTTATGCCCGCGCCGAGGAAGATCGTTTCCCGCGTGCCGATCATGCGGAGCAGGATCAAGCCGGCGCCTGCGCAGCCCACCGCCGCCCCGATAGTGTTCGCCAGGTACATCGCGCCTACATCGCTCCCCACCCGCCCCCGCCTCGTCGCGTAGATGCGGCTCATGACCGGCAGCGTCGCCCCGATCAGGAACGTCGCCGGGGTGAGCACGGCCAGCGAAAGCGCAAGCCGGACAGCGGTGAGCCATCCCCCCGCGGCCGGGAGAGCGTCGCTAAGCCCCGGATACAACCCGTGCACGGCGGCCAGCGCGAATGGCGACAGGGCGGCCAGCAACGCGATCCCCGCTTCCAGCACGGCGTAGGTGCGAAGGGGCCGCTTGTGAGAATCGATCTTCCTCCCGAGGACATAGCTGCCGAGCGCTAGACCGATCATGTAGGCGCCGATCACCGCGCTATACGCGTAAATGCTGACGCCGAAGGTAAATACCGACTGCCTGACCCATGCGATCTGGTAAATCAGTCCGCTGGCCCCGGACAGGAAGAAGAGGGGAAGGAGCCAGCTTCGCGCGGGCTTGCGCGGGTGTGGAAGTGGCACGGCGTAACCCTTCGGTGGAGGACGCGGGCCGAGAGGCGGAGGACGGCGGACTGTTCCGGGCGACTATGACAGGAAGGTAGCATGAAGTGGCTCCTCCTGGCACTCTTTCAAGACGTTCGAGCCATCTTTTCGAGCCATCTTCAAGACGTTCGAGCCATCACACTCCACTTTGCGAGCGCGCCATTGGAAGACTTGACCACCGGTTCCATTCCCCGGCACATAATTCGCTTGGCGATCCCCATCGCCATCGGCATGGTCTTCCAGACGCTCTACTACCTGGTCGATGTCTACTTCGTCAGCCGGATCGGCGAGGCGGAAGTAGCCGGCCTGACCTCGGCCGGCAACATCTTCTTCCTGGTCCTGGCTCTCACGCAGGTGCTGAGCATCGGCACCATGGCGTTGATAGCGCAGGCAAGCGGCCGCAAGGACCGTGCCGATGCGACCCTGGTCTTCAACCAGAGCATCGGTTTGGCGGCGCTATGCGCCGCTGTGACGCTCGCAGGCGGTTACGCGCTCGCGGACTGGTACATGAGGACGCTCGGAGCGGACGCCGCGACGATCGAAGCGGGCAAGGTCTATCTCCGCTGGTTCATCCCGAGCCTCGCCCTGCAGTTCGCGCTCGTGTCGATGGGGGCCGCGCTCCGGGGCGCCGGCGTAGTCAAGCCGACTATCGTGGTGCAGATATCCAGCGTCGGCCTGAACGCGCTGCTCGCCCCGTTCATGATCTCCGGGTGGCTGACCGGGCGTCCCCTCGGCGTGCTCGGCGCCGGCCTCTCGACCATGATCGCGACGGCGGCCGGAGCGCTGATGATGGTCGCCTACTTCGTGAAAGTGGAACGTTTCGTCCGCTTCGACGCGTCGCGCCTCCTGCCGCGGCCCCGCGAGTGGAGCCGCATTCTCAGGGTGGGCATGCCGCCGGGCGGCGAGTTCGTGCTGATGTTCGTCTACGCGGTGGTCATCTACTGGTGCATTCAGGGCTTCGGGGCCGAGGCGCAAGCAGGCTTCGGCATAGGCACCCGCGTCATGCAGGCCATCTTCCTCCCCGCGATGGCCATCTCCTTCGCGACAGCTCCGGTGGCGGGGCAGAACATCGGCGCCAACCTTCCGGAGCGCGTCCGCGAGACGTTCCGCTGGGCCGTCTTGGCCGGAGGGATCATCATGCTCGCGCTGACGCTACTCTGTCAGATCGTGCCGGCCACGCTGGTGGGGTGGTTCTCGGACAGTCGGGCCGTTACCGAGATCGGCGGAGAGTTCCTGCAAGTCATCTCGTGGAACTTCGTCGCGTACGGATTCATCTTCAGCTGCAACGGACTGTTTCAAGCGCTGGGAAACACCCTCCCATCGCTCGCGGCCAGCGCCACGCGCATCGTCACTTTCGCAATTCCCGCGGTGTGGATCGCCGGTCTCGGCTGGTTCGAGATTCGCCACCTCTGGTACCTGTCGGTGGCCACGGTCGCGCTCCAGGCGCTGGCGAGCTGGCTGCTCCTGCGGCGCGAATTCGAGCGGAAGCTAGATACGCCGGAAGAACGGAAGCTGGGCACGCTGGAAGAAAGACCGCTGCGGAGCTAATCCCGCCGGCCTTTTCCGCCGCTAGAGTTTGAAGTGTTCCGCCAGCTCCGGGTCGTCCTCTATCTCCAGGACGCGCTTGGCGATGTACTCTCCGAGCACCGGACCCTGCTTGAAGGCTTCGGCGCAGCCGCGGCCCGCCAGCCACACGTTGTCGAAATCCGGGTGCTTGTCGACCAGGAAGTTGCCAGGGGGGCCGAACTCGTAGTGGCAGGCCCGCGTCTCGTTGATTGCGGCGCCGACGAGATCGGGGAAGTACTGCGCGAGGATCCTGCGCGGCCGCTCGTGCGCCTCGGGCGGCACCCAGCGGTCGCTGGTGTCGGGGTCGTCGCCCGCCTGGCCGCCCGTCCGCACTCTGAAGCCGCGGTGGTCGGGTCCCAGGGCGGGCCAGCCCGTGCACCCAGGGACCCCGTAGCTTGGCATATTGGGGAATGCGAACCGCTGGTCCGGGACCGCGAAGTAGAATACATGGCCGATGGGAATGCGGAGCCGGTCGCCCAACAGCTCCGGAAACGCCTTCGGGAACCACGGGCCGAGCGCGAAGATGAAGGTTGCCGCCGCCAGCGACGATTCCCCCGAATCGAGAACGACATCGTGCAGCTTGCGCCCGGAAGAGCGGCCAAGCCTCGCGCGGGCGACAGTTATCTTGCCGCCCTCCAGCTCGAACCGCTTGGCGACCGATTCTATGGCCCGCCGGGCGCGCACGACCCCCGCATTCGGCTCGTACAGAGCCGCCGTGATGCCCTCCGTCGCGATCCAGGGCCACCGGTAGCCGATCTCATCCGGTCCCAACTGTTCGTAGTCGACTCCGAGCTGGTCCCACTGGCTCGCCGTCTCCCTCAGATAGGGGACCATCGCCTCGCGCATGATGAGGTCGCCGGTCTGGTAGAAGACCCGCGGGAGGAGCAGGTCCTCGCCCTCCTCATCCCATTGGATCCAGCGGAGGATCGCTTCGTTGGCCCACCGGCTCCAGAGCAGTCCGTGCGGAAGGTCGCCGTACGACGAACGAACGCCACGGGTCTCCCCGCCCGATGTCGAGCGCGAATTGCCAGGGCCGTAGGCGTCGACGACCGCGACGGTCGCACCGAGACGTCCCAACTCGAGCGCCGTCCAGATTCCGAAGGTGCCTGCGCCGACAACGACTATGTCGGGCGACGGGCCGGAAGGGCGGTTCCCTGGTCGTCCGGGCCCCTGCAAGCCGTCGCGCGCGCAAGCCGGACGGGCCAGCGAGAGAGCCGCCGCGCCGGTCGTCGCGCTCTTTACGAAGTCGCGCCGGTCAAGAACCAAGCGGCGCCCTATGCCCCGTCACAGGCCCTGGCTCTTCCGGGATTGCCGCTCCACTCCCCGGCCACTGCCACTAGTCCTGGCTACGCTCGCCTGCCTTACGGCCACGCGCGGGGCCAACCGTCCGGCTAAGCGTACCAGAGCCATCCGTGCCGGTCCGGAATCCGTCCCGTCTGGATTCCGTAAAGCTCGGTGCGCAACCGCTCCGCTACCGGTCCCGGGGCGCTGCCGAACACTATGTCGGTCCCGTCAAGACAGATGCGGCGGATTGGCGCGATCGCGGCTGCCGTGCCCGAACCGAACGCCTCGTTCAACGCCCCCGACCCATGCGCCTCCAGCAACTCGTCCACGGAGATGCGCCGTTCCTCGCAAGGAATGCCGCAATCGGCGCACAGCTGAATAAGAGAGTCGCGGGTAACGCCCGGCAGGATGGTCCCTTCGAGCGGCGGCGTGACTACGGTATCGCCGACGACGAACCACATGTTCATGACGCCGCACTCCTCTACGAAACGGCCTTCGGGCCCGTCCAGCCAGATCACGTTGTCGTATCCGGCGTCGTGCGCGTGCTTGGTGGCCAGCATGGTGGGGCCGTAGTTGCTCGCGGGCTTGTGGCCCCCGGCGCCGCCTGGAAACGCCCGCACGAATTCGCGTGTGGTCGTGAGGGAAATCTCGCCGGAGAAGTAGAGTCCGACGGGCGCGGTCATGAGGACGTAGCGGAACGACTGCCCCGGCGTGACGCTCAAGGCCGGATCGGTGCCGAAGTAGCTGGGCCTGATGTACAACGACCCTTGGCTCGCGTCCGGGAGCCAAGCGCGGTCGATGTCGAGCAGCTCCCTGAGTCCGGCGAAGAACAGCTCCTCCGGCAACTCCGGCATAACGAGTCTGTGCGCCGTGCGGTTGAATCTCTTCTGGTTCATGTCCGGCCGGAACACTGCCAGATCTCCGGAAGGCGTCCTGTGCGCCTTGAATCCTTCGAACATCGCCACGGCATACTGGAGCGCCTTGGAGCTGGGGTATATCTCGATCGGCCCGTACGGGATGATCTCTCCATCGCTCCACTCGCCGTCGACGTTGTCAACCACGAACATGTGGTCGGACCACACGGACCCGAAGGGCAGATTGTCGAAGTCGATGTCCGCGCGCCGCGAGCGCTCGGTGCGCGTCACCGGAAAAGAGGTGGTCATCGTTGCCATCGTTCGTCTCTCATCTTCGATGCGGGGTTACAAGAATGTCGGGGCTACAAGTCATCTTCAAATGCAGGGTCGCAAGTTCAAATGCAGGGTCGCAAGTTCAAGGCGACTAAGAAGCGGACGTGCCGCTGTCTGGCGAACCACCGCTTCCCCGCGGATCATCGTACCGCATACGGGGATCGTTAGGTCCCGTGCGGGAAGGGTGCTTTCAGAATATCCTGTTGCGTGCACTTCTGCATCCGGGTGGGCAAGTCCCGCACCGGGAGCCGACGAGTCCCGCCGACCGGGAGCCGACAATCCTGCCAGCCGGAAAACCCACAAATCCTGCCGACCGGAAAACCGACAAATCCTGCCCAGCCGGAAAACCCGCAAATCCTGCCGACTGGAAAACCGACAAATCCTGCCCAGCCGGAAAACCGACAAGTTTCGCCCAGCCGGAAAACCGACCTGGGACGATGAAACAGAGAGGAGACCCGCCGCAATGTCACTGATACGCCATGTCCTCGCCATATCCCGCGCCCTCGCCGTCGTTCTGTCGTTGATTCTGGTCACCGCCGGCGCCGGGAGCGCCGCTGCGCAGGGAATCGCGATAGTTGGAGCGACCCTGATCGACGGTAACGGAGGCCCGCCGCTGGGCGATGCGACGGTCCTCGTGCGAGGAGACAGAATCGTGGCCGCCGGACCGAGCGACGATGTGGCTGTCCCGGCTGGCTACCGGCTGATCGACGGTTCGGGGAAGTTCCTGACGCCAGGCTTCATCGACACCAACGTCCACATCTCCCTCTACGGGGGCGGCAACAAGGCTCGCAAGGAAAGCTCGGTCTTCTACAGGATGATGGGACCCGAGCTGACCCTGGAAGCGGCCCAGATGCACCTCAGATTCGGCGTCACCCATCTGCGCGACAGCTACGGCGCGTTGCCCGAGCTCCAACAGGTGCGCGACGCCATCGCCGAAGGCCGGGCTGTCGGGCCGCGTCTCCAGGTCGCCGGCAACATCGTCGGCTGGGGAGGCCCGTACTCGATAACCTTCGCGCTGATTCCGGAGGATGACCTATCGCTCTACGAGGAGCAGTTCTCCGACCACATCGCTCAGGGAGCCGGCGAGGAGCTGATGGACCTCTATCCTGACGAACTGAGGGTCGCGATCCGCGAGTATCTTGGCAAAGGAGTGGACTTTCTCAAGTACGGCGGGACGAGCCACTGGGCGTTCCCGACCCTTATCGGCTTCTCGCCCGAGGCCCAGCGCGTCATTGTCGAAGAAACTCATGCGCGCGGCTTGATCGCCGAGACGCACGCCACCAATCCCGAGGGGCTGCGTCTGGCGGTGGAGGCGGGGATAGATCTGATCCAGCACCCCGAGGTGCTCGCGAACCGGGAGATCTCCGACGCGCTCGTGACCCAGATCGTCGAGCGCGGAATCGTCTGCTCGATGCTGGTCAACACCTTCACTGGTCCCGCCTGGGAGCATCACTTGGCCAACAAGGCCGCCGCGGAGGAGCGGCTGGCGACCGAGGCGGAGGGGTCGCGGGCACGCGAGTGGGGACGTCTGCGCCGACCGGTCGAGCGCGTCAAGACGAGCTACCAGCTGCGCCGCGACCAGCGAGTGCTGGGACTCGGGACCGAGATGCGGCGAACGAATGCGGAGAAGTTGGTTCGCGGCGGGTGCATCACCACGGTCGGGACCGACAACTACGCAGGGATAGCGCCGGAGTTCGGGCGGGAGCCGAAGCCGATCTGGCAGGAGCCGGGGATCGGGACGCTGCTTGCCATCGAAGGTCTGGTCGAGCTGGGGATGACGCCGGGCGAGGCGATCGTCTCCGCTACTCGCAACGGGGCGATCGCCGCTGGCCGGCTCGACGACTTCGGGACGATCGAAGCCGGGAAGCTGGCGGACCTTCTGCTTCTCGATGCGGATCCGCTGGCCGACATTGCGAACATCCGCAGGCAGTCTCTCGTGATGGCGGCCGGGCAGGTCGTCGATGTCGACGCATTGCCGTCGGAGCCGGTCTACTTCCGGCGTCCGAGCTAGCCGTAGTCCGCGCCGGACCGAGCCTGCTCCGGCCGAGCCTGTTCCAGCGGGGCCGAACCGCTTCCGTACCGGTCCGGGCGGCGGGACAGGGTCCCCGGCGGGTGACGGAATAGGGGCGTCGGCGGGTGGCGGGACATGGCGCCTTTGGGTGGCGGAATAGGGCGCCGGCGGGCGGCGGAATAGGGTACCGACGGGTGGCGGAATAGGGCGTCGGCGAGCGGCGGAACATGGCGCCGGCGGGTGGCGGGTGGGCGCGGAAGAGATGACATTGCCTAGCGGCTCCCACACCACAACTTCAGACTCGAGGATAATACAGATGCGCTCGATCTCGACTGTGTCCGCCCGGTCCAACTTTCCTGCGTGGTCTCCCGTGGCGCTCTCGGCCGCGCGGTTCTCGGCGGTGGTCTTTGCGGCCACATGCATCCTGGCTGGCGGGGGCATGTCCCGGCTTGCCGCGCAAGAGTCTCGGCTCGCAAGCGGCGAGTACGCGGTCACGGCGGGGGCGAAGCGCGCGCTGGATCACGAAGACGGCTACCAGTGGAATTCGATCCGCGCGCCGATGCTGTCGGCGAACGGTAGCTGGCTGGCGTACGTTCTGGAGCCGTGGGACGGCGATCCCACGCTGGTGATCGCGCGAAGCGACGGATCCGAAGAGTACCGGTTCCACGGGCGCGCACCAGCCTTCACCCGCGACTCTCGTCACATTGCCTTCGAGGTGCCTCCGGTCCAGGCGATTGTCGATTCGCTTCGTCTGGAAGGGAAAAATGGGGACGATCTCCCCGGCGACTCCCTCGCGGTGATCACGCTGGATGCCCTGTCTGCGTCCGCCGGCGAAGATGGATCCGTCAGACGTGTCATCGGTCCCATCGAATCTTTCGAGGTTCCCCGGGGAGGCGGCGCGTTCGTGGCCTACCTCCTCTCCGAGAATCCCGAAGACGAGGAGGAAGAGGGTGAGGAAGATCCCGAAGGGGGCGAGGTAGCCGAGGAAGAGGGTGCGGAGGGCGAAGAAGAGGGTGCGGAGGGCGAAGAAGAGGGTGCGGAGGGCGAAGAAGAGGGAGAGGCGGAAGAAGCGGAGGAAGAGGAGGAACGCTCCGCGGAGTACGAGAAGCGGCACAAGAAGGAGGAAGGCACGCCGCTCGGACTCCTTGATCTCTCGACTGGAGAAGAGCGCATATACGCCAATGTAGCGGCTTACGAAGTCGCCAGGCCGGGCAACGCTCTGGCGTACGCGACCTCGACCGAGGACGAGGGAGGAGACGGAGTATACTGGGTCGATCCAGTCAGCGGCGAAGCCGTGGAGCTGCTCGCCGGCGAGGGTCACTACACGCAGCTCGCGTTCGATGAGTCGGGCGAGCGCTTCGCCTTCCTGAGCGACAAGGACGAGTGGGAGATGGACCAGCCCTCCTTCGCCCTGTATCGCTCCAACGGCGAGCAGGCCCGGAAAGTTGCCAGCCACGAAACGGCGGGGGTGCCCGGCGGGTGGTGGATCAGCGAGCACGGGGCGGTGTCGATCAGCGAGGACGGCGAACGGGTCTTCTTTGGCACGGCCCCCCGGCCCGATCCCGAACCGGACGAGAAGGTGCTCGACGACGACCGCGTACGCGTCGACATCTGGAACTGGAGAGACGACTACCTGCAGCCGATGCAGCTGGTCCAGGCCGGGCGGGAGCGCAACCGCTCCTACTCGGCGGTCGTCCACGAGGGCCGGGACGAAGTCGTGCAGCTGGGCACGAAGGAAGTTCCGGATGTCCGCAATACGCCCGCGGGCACGAGCGATTTCGTCCTGGCCATTACCGACATGCCCTACCGCCAGTTGCTGTCCTGGGACGGACGCTACCAGGATGCCTGGGCCGTCGATGTGGAGACGGGCGGCCGCGGGGAATTGGCTAGGGAATTGCGAGGCTTCGCCGGGGCCAGTCTCTCGCCGGAGGGCAGTTACGCTTTCTGGTGGGACGAAGCGGCAAGAGACTGGAAGGCGGCCGCGATGGACGGCAGTGCGGCCGCGCGAAGCCTGACGGGCCATCTGCCCGTCGCCTTCTTCAACGAGCTGGACGACCATCCGCAGGGTCCGCCCCCATACGGATTTCCCGTATGGGTCGAAGGCGACCGGGCTCTGCTCGTCTACGACCGGTACGACGTATGGCGGGTGGACCCAGCGGGGGCCGAGCCGGCCATTCGGCTCACCGAAGGCCGCGAAGCGGGGATGCGCTACCGCGTCGTCCGCACCGACACGGGCCCCCGCAGGCTCCGGGGCCTGGAGGACGGCCCGGTCCTCTTCTCCCTCTTCGACTTCGGCACGAAGGCGTCAGGCTTCGCGCGGGGCCGTACGGACAGATCCGGCGAAGCGACCCGGCTGGCGCTCGACGATGCGCGGTACGGCTTCCCTGCGAAGGCGGAGGATGCCGAGCGCTACCTCTGGACGCGCGAGACGTTTTCCGACTTCCGGGACCTTTGGGTCGGCGGCGCCGGCTTCGCCGATGGCATCAGGCTGAGCGATGCCAATCCCCAACAGGCGGATTACCGGTGGGGGAACGCCGAGCTAGTGTCGTGGACATCGAACGACGGGACGCCGCTCGACGGCATCCTGATCAAGCCCGAAGGCTTCGACCCGACCATCCGCCATCCCATGATGGTCTACTTCTACGAACGGATGTCGGACGGCCTTCACAGCTACCGTGCGCCGGTCCCCAGCCGCGCCTCCGTCAGCTTCTCGTTCTACGCGAGCCGGGGCTATGTGGTGTTCGTCCCCGACATCCCTTACGAGATAGGCTATCCGGGCGAGAGCGCCCTCGATGCCGTCATGCCGGGAGTGCTTTCGTTGATCGAACAGGGGTTCGTGGATCCGGACCGCATCGGGGTGCAGGGCCACTCCTGGGGCGGCTACCAGATCGCTTACATGATCACGAAGACGAACCTCTTCGCGGCGGCCGAGGCCGGTGCCCCGGTATCCAACATGACGAGCGCCTACGGCGGCATCCGCTGGCAGAGCGGGATGAGCCGAATGTTCCAGTACGAGCGCACTCAGAGTCGCATCGGAGGCACGCTGTGGGACGAGCGCGACCGGTACGTCCACAACTCGCCGGTCTTCTTCGCGGACAAGATTCGGACTCCGCTGCTCATGCTTCACAACGACGACGATGGCGCCGTGCCGTGGTACCAGGGGATCGAGATGTTCGTGGCGATGCGGCGGCTCGGGTTGCCCGTGTTCATGCTCAACTACAACGACGAGGGGCACGGACTCGCCCGGAAGGCCAACCAGAAGGACTGGTCCATTCGCATGCAGCAGTTCTTCGATCACTACCTGCTCGGCGCGCCCGCCCCGATGTGGATGGCCGAGGGCGTGCCGGCCGTGGCGAAGGGACGCGAAATGGGCCTCGGCCTGATGGCGGAGGAGCGGACATCCGGCTAGCGGAGCGGCGGCGCTCGCTGCTTTCTCGGGACGCGCGGTGATCCGGACGGGAGCGGGCGGACGCATGTGCAGCCGCCAGGGCTTCTGGCAGTCCCCGCTGGAGGGCCCGCGCAAGACCGGCGGCGGTCAGGCTCTCCGCCGTGGACATGCGGCACCCGCCGCTCCGCCGGGGTTGCGACCGTGCAAGACCACCGGCGGCGGTCAATCTTTCCACCTGCGCCACAAGGTGGACCGGATCGGATAATGGCCACTTGGTAAGGCCGGCGCGGCGGTTCCGCTTTCCGCACCCGCTGGTGCTGCTGACGGCGTTCATCCTCGTCGCCGCCGGTCTGTCGTACGTCGTGCCGGCGGGAGAGTACGACCGCCGCGACGATCCCGTAGTGGGGCGGAGCGTAGTAGTCCCCGGCACGTACCGCGAGGTTCCGCCCAACCGCCCCGGACTCTTCGACGCGGTCGTGGCGATCCCTCGCGGGATGGCCGCCCGCGCGGATGTCGTGTTCCTCGTCTTCCTGATCGGCGGCGCGTTCGCCGTGTTCGATGCGACGGGCGCGTTGCGACGCGGGATCTTCCGGCTCACCCGGAGTCTCGCGCCGCCGCCGTCGTCCGCGTCGCGACCACGGTCCGGGTTGCAGCGCGGAATGTCCCGGCTCGTCCAACGTCTCGGCGGCCCCGTCCTGGCCATCCCCGTCGTCTCCCTCGCCTTCGCGGTCGCCGGCGCCACGCAGAACTTTCAGGAAGAGATCATCCCGCTTGTCCCGGCGCTCATGCTGCTCGTCCGACGGCTCGGATACGCGCCGATGGTCGGGGTCGCGGTTAGCGCGGGCTCGGCTTTCGTGGGTTCCGCCTTCAGCCCAATGAATCCTTTCCAGGTCCAGATCGCCCAGAAGATATCGGATGTCCCGTTGCTGTCCGGCGGCGTCTTCCGGTTGATCTTCCTCGCGATCGCCCTGAGTCTCTGGATCTGGTGGACCATTCGGTATGCGCGGCGTACCCGGGTCCGCCCCGACATGACGGAAGCGCAAGACGCCGAGGCGGTCATGACGTGGAACGACCGGGCGATCTTCCTCATCGTCGCGTCCACCTTCGGCGTTCTGGTCTGGGGACTGCTGAACCTCGGGTGGGACTTCAACGAAATGTCCGCGCTCTTCTTCGTGATGGGAGTGGTCGTCGGACTCGTCGGGCGGCTGGGCGTCACGGGGACGGCCGAAGCATACGCCGTCGGCTTCGGGTCGATGGGGTACGCCGCGCTGCTGATCGGCTTCGCCAACGGGATACATGTCGTGATGGAGGATGCGCGGATCATCGACACGATCGTGCGCGGACTGTTCACGCCGCTGGAAAATCTGCCGGTAGCCGTGTCGGCCCTCGGAATGTCGGGCGCGCAGGCCTTCCTGCACTTCGCCGTGCCTAGCGTCAGCGGCCAAGCCGTGCTCACCCTTCCCGTACTGGTGCCGCTTTCCGACCTGCTGGGTCTGTCCCGCCAGACGATGATCCTCGCCTACCAGTACGGGGCGGGGCTGTGCGAACTCATCTCGCCGACCAACGGCGCTCTGATGGCCATACTGGCGGCCAGCGGGGTGCGCTTCGAGGCTTGGTGGCGCTTCGTCTTCCCGCGCTACCTGATGCTGATGGTCCTCGGGGCCGCCGCGATAATCCTGGCGGTGGCGATCGGATACAGCTGACCGTCTCCAGCCCTTCGTAGCCCCTCGCGCATCGTCAAGCACTTTGAGGGCAGGGCGCTGGACCGGATACAGCCGACCGTCTCCAGGCCCTTCCTGGCCCCTTCGTGCATTGCCGAGTGCGGGAGCACGGCGATGGGCCGCGCACCCCCCAGCGCGGCTAGTCCAGGCCGGGGCCGGGCGTCGTCGGCGCAGCGCGCCGGGACGCCTCAAGGCTCTTCCTGGGCCCCGCTCCTGGTTGCGGAACTGTCGTTCTCAGGCGCTCAGTATCCTCGGGTAGCGGCGGAGCAAGCCGGGGCGCCGCCCGGCCACCATGCATCCCACCAGCCGGCCGGTCCTGCGGTGGACCACGAGATGCCGGCCGCATCCGCTGCCTGCCGGGCGCCGGAGGCATTCGCGGGCCACCATCTGCCGGCCGCGCCGGCAACCCACTCCATGGCGGGCTCGCCGATCGGAGCGCCCGGCGGCGCGTTCGGCGTTCCAGGCGCTTCGTAAGGGTCGGCCGGCCGGTCGAGGAAGCGCTGCACATCCCGCGTCAGCAACGCCAGGAACGCCGCCTCGTGGTCCGCCGCCCCGGCCTGCGCGATGAAGTCCTGCAACTGCACGAGCGCCTGAGTGGCGATGGCTCTGACGTGCGGCATGGCAGCCCGTCCGGCGAGCATCATCATCCGGTCCGTGATCACGCGCATCACCGCCAAGCGAAGCTGCGCGTGGTACGCCGTCTCGTCCGGCCGAGGCTGCACCGCGGAGTACAGCTGGTGCAGCACCTCCTCCAGCCCCGGCAGCTCCGAGTCGAGCGCGTGCTGCTGAACGATCCGGGCGGCTCGCGACGGCTCCAGCACTCGCGACACCGTGTGATCCGCGGCCACTATCGCCGGGGCGACCGCATCGAAGGCGGGACCGGTGAAGCGAGGAAACAGCTCCCGGGTGCGCCGGAAGCCGGGCGGCCGCGGCGGAAGCCGCTCGAGGACCGTGGCGGGCACAGCGAGCTGCTCCGGGAGCAAAGTCTCCGCGAGCGCGCCAAGGGCCGCCCGCTGCGCTTCGCCCGGCGCCCGGCGCACCGGCGTCCGTCCATCGCCGCGAAACGCGTAGATGTACTCGAGCCCTCCGAGCACGGACGCCGCCGCATCGACCTGGAAGCGGTGGTGCATGTAGAGCGGGACCAGAGCCTCTTCCAGCGTCGCCAGAGGCCGCCCCGGCCGGATCGCGCTCTCGCCGAAGCGGTCGAGCGCATGCCGCCGAACGTCCATCATTCGGCGAAGCTCGGCCGCCGCGTCCGTCCCGTTGGACCACTGGTCGGCCCTGGCGTGAACCCCGACATCCTGGTTCGTCAGGTAGATGAGGTCTTCGTCCCACGCCGTCTCCAGAATTTCCGCCAGCAGGGCATCTTCGTCGGCTCCCTCCGGAAATTGAGAGTATCCGTAGGAGATCGCCGCCATGTCCCATTCCCCGATACCGGCGTCGTACACCTCGGAGTAGTCGAGCTCGCCATCCTCTCCGAGCGTCACGAGCGGGTGCGGGTAGTCCATCACCGAGATCCGCCCGCGACCGCTGTCGTAGTAGTTGTGGCCGAGGCCGAGGGTATGCCCGACTTCGTGCGCGGACAGCTGCCGAATCCGCGCTAGCGCCCATTCGGCCAGCTCCTCATCGGATTCGTCGCCGCGGACATACGGCGCGAGAAGTCCCTCGGCGATCAAGAAGTCCTGGCGCCACCGCAGCGACCCCAGCGTCACGACGCCCTTGAGTATCTCGCCCGTCCGGGGGTCTATGACCGAACCTCCGGTGCTCCAGCCGCGCGTGGAGCGGTGCACCCAGTTGATCACGTTGTAGCGCACATCGTGGGAGCTGACTCCCTCGGGGAGCATTCGCACCTGGAAACCGTCGCGAAAGCCGGCCGCCTCGAAGGCTTGGTTCCACCAGCGCGCGCCATCGAGCAGCGCGCTACGCACCGGCTCCGGCGCCCCTGCGTCGAGATAGTACACGATAGGTTCGACCGGCTCGCTCATGTCCGCCGCCGGATCGCGCTTCTCGAGCCTGTGCCGCCGGATGAAGCGTTGCCGCATGTCTTCTCCGAGGGGAACCGAGTAGTCGGCGAAGGTCATCGCTCCGAACCCGGCCCGCGGATCGAACGCCCGCGGCTCGTACTTGCCAAGCTCGGGAAGCCGCACGAAGGAGTGGTGCAGCCGGATCGTCGCCGCTTCGGAGGACGCGGCCACGGCGCCGACGCCCTCGAACCACCCGCCACCGCCCCCGCCGAAGCCGCCCCCGCCGCTCCCCGGCTGCCGGACGAAGGTGAGCGAGGCCTCGATCTCGGTGTTGTCCGGGAAACCCATCGTCATCGGGAGGTGAATCGCGCTCCGCCCGGCGTCGAAGCGATACGAGCCGGGCCGCAGCCGTCCCGCCCAGTTCCCCATGTCCCGTACCAGGAAGTCCGTCGCATCCACGAGCACCCGTTCGCCGCTCTCCGCCGCCGCGGCGAATCCCCAAAGCACGGACGGGGCGAAGGCGTCCGTCACGGTCCGGACCTCGCGCGGGTCGTCGCTGCTCGCCCGAAAGTCCAGATTAGGCTGGGTCATCAGAATCTTCGGCCCGACCCGGCGGAAACGAACCAACCGCGACCCGGCCAGCTGCCCCCGGTCGAGGCCGATGTCGTTCGAGCCCAGCCCGGATGCGAGCCCGGTCATGTGGAGCACATCGGTCTCCCAACGCGCGATCTCCAGCCACAGCTTGCCGTCAGTCTCATCCCAGTAGACCGGCAGGAAGCCGTCGATCAGCTGCATGGCGGCCGTCTTTTCTTCGATGGATGGAAGCCCATCCCCTTCCTGTTGCCCGGCTCTCGCGGGTTCTGGCGTCAATGCGACAAGGAGCGCTGCCAAAGCTGCTCCGTACCGTACCGCCAGCCGTACGGAGCTGGCTGTCCAAAATTGTGAACAGTCTGTCCAAAATATTGAACACGTCCTGTGGCACGCTGAATGGCGGCACGCTGATTGGATGATGCGCTTCACTAGTCCTCCCTGGTCGGCGTTGGCGCGCCTGTTCCCGCCCGAGAACCGCGCTGAATGGATGGCTTCACGAATTCTCCCTGGAGTCGAGGCGTTGGGGGTATTCCCATATCGCGCCTGCGGTATTCCCTATCGCAAATGTCGGCGACCGAATGTTGGCGAACGCTGTTGGCGAACGATGTCGGCGAACGAATGCCGACGAAATGTCCGGCTCGAACACCGGTGGACACCCGGGCGCACTCGTTCACGCGCCGCTTTCGAGAGATCGCTGCCGGATGTCGCGTCTGCGAGCGACATGGTAGAGAGCGAACCCGAACAGGATCAGACCGGCCCCAAGTCCGGCTTCGAGCGGGCGGTTCAACAGGATGTGGGCCAGCGTCCATCCGGTGATGGCCAGGAAGATAACAGGGGTGACAGGATATCCCCACGCCCGGTACGACCGCTCCTCGGCGCGGTGGTGGCTGTCGCTGCGGTGGCCGGCATGGTGGTGGCCGACGCTGCTGCGGCCGTCGCTACGATGACGGTTGCGGCGGTAGCGCAACACGAAGATTCCGGCAGCGGCTAGCAACGTATTGAGTCCCATCGTGAATCCCGAGAAGACGACGATCGTCTCGAACGATCCCGTGAGAATGAATGCCAGGCTGATGGCGGCCTGCGTCCAGATGGCGATCCGGGGAATCCCCTGCTCGTCCACCTTCCCCAGGAAGCGAAACAGCGCGTAGTCCTCTCCGATCGCATGCAGCACTCGCGGACCGGCCAGCACCATCGCGCTCACCGTGGAGACGAGTAGCAGCGACATCGTGATCCCCATGACGGCGGCTCCTATCTCTCCGAAGATGTGCCCGGCGGCGATGTACCCGACCTCCAGCTGTCCGGCCATCTCCTCTACCGGTGCGGCGAACAGGAAAACGTAGTTGAGACCCAGGTAGAGCGACATTACCAGGACAGTGCCGACCACCAGCGCTCGCGGCAGGATGCGGCGAGGATCGCGTAGCTCCGCCGTGAGGTATGTGGCCGCGTTCCATCCCGAGTAGGCGTAGGAGACGAAGATCAGCGAGACGGCGAAGGCGCCTGTGAACATGGTGGAAAAGTCCGCCGCGGCCGGTATGATCCTCACCTCCTGCGGTTCGGAGGCAAACAGAAGACCGGCCGCGCAAAACGCTCCGATGAGGACGATCTTGGTCGTGGTCGACCAGCGCTGAAAGCCGCCCGAGGTGCGCCGCGTGCTGCTGTGCACGACGGTAAGCAGGAGCACGAGGCCGACCGCGAGCCAAGTGGGAGACAGGGCGGGGAAGACCGATGCCAGATAGGTCCCGAACGTGATGGCGGCCAGCGACACCGGGGCCGAGAATCCGATCGTGGCCGAAACCCAGCCCGAGACGAATCCGGCCGCCGGATGGTAGAGATGCGAGAGAAAGACGTACTCGCCTCCGGAACGCCGGATAGCGGCGCCTAGCTCCGCGTAGGTCAGGGCGCCGCACAGGGCCGCTATGCCGCCGACTACCCAGAGCATCAGCAGCGCGAATGGGGATCTCAACTCTTCCAGCTGGAATCCCAGGCTGGTGAAGACCCCGGCTCCGACCATGTTGGCCACGACTACCGAGATAGCCGTGTAAGAGCCGAACCCCGCTTGCCGCGAGCCGCGGATGCGCGCCTTCCCGCCCGTCACTGGGTCATCGGGTCACGGCTGGCTGTGGTCGCGGGTGGCAGCAAAGGTCGCTACGGAAGTCGGCGGGGAAAACCCGGCGCCGCCCGAGGCGGTCAGCTTCCGTAGCGCTCCAGAATCCACTCGGAGATCGTGTCGAGGAAGCCGTCCGCGAACGCCTTCTCGAGCAAGGCGTATTCCGCCGGCGAGCCGGTCGTCGCCGCTTGGAAGAGGTGGTTTGCGCGCGGCACCACCACGACCGTCGCATCGGGGTTGGCGGCCAGCGCCTCTTCCATCGGCCCCCGGTTCTGGGCCGGGAGCACCTGAAGGTCGAGTTCGCCGAAGAGGGCCAGCACCGGGACTCGGACTTGCCGCAGATCGTCCGCCGGATTGTGACTGAGGAAGTACTGGAACCAGGGAACCAGCAGCGCGTCGATCTGCTGGTCGGTCTGGAAACGAACGTAGCCGTCCACATCGGCGATCGGAGCGCGCTGCGCTTCCGAGAGACGCTCGATGCCGTCGCGAATCGCGCCGCCCAGCTCATCCCGGTAAGACTCCAGGTCATCGCCGTCCCGCATCGCCGCGAACAGCCGCTTCTGAAAATCGGTCGTCCACTCTATCTGGTTCTGATCGGCGCCGCCCGCCCGTGCGACAGCCGCCGACTGCTCGTATATGACCTCCGCTCCCAGCACGCTCGGCCCGGCCAGCAGCACCGCGAATCGTACCGCATCCGAACGCTCGGCCGCGATGGAAGCTACCGACGCCCCCTCGCTGTGGCCCAGCAAGCCGATTTGCAGCGGGTCGATCCGGGGGTGCTCCGCGAGGCGCGCTATGCCTGCCAAAGCGTCGCCCGCCAGATCCGGGGCCGTGGACACCGCCAAGTCGCCGCTGGACCCCCCGACGCCGCGGTCATCGTATCGGAGAGACGCGATCCCGCGACGCGCTAGATGGTCGGCGATCACCCTGAACACCGGGAAGCCGAGCAGCTCTTCGTCCCGGTTCTGCGGTCCCGATCCGGTGATCATGACGACCGCCGGGAAGCTTCCTCGCCCATCCTCCGGCAAGGTCAGGGTGCCGGCCAGGCGAACCTCCCCGTTTTCGAACGATATCTCCTCCTCCAGGTACGGAATATCCTGCTCCGCGCCCTCCTCCGCGCCCTCTTCCGCGCTCGGACCCTCCGTGGCGACCCGCTCGACGGAGAACTCTCCATCTGCGGCTCCCTGGGTGAAGCTGCCCTTGATCTCGTCTCCCTCGTGCACGCCGTCCCAGACGGCCAAGCCGATCGGGGCCGCGAACTCGAAGTGGACCCGGCCGTCCTCGTACGAAACTTCTGTCAGGGGCAGACCGAGAGCGCTTTGCGAGGGGATGTCGAGAGTGGCCGAGAGCGTACTCCCTTCGCTTGCGAAGGTCACCGAGAATGGCAGTTCGCCCGACGGCAGCACGACGGAACCGGACCACTTGCCTTCGATGCCCGGCGGGTCGCTCGCCTGAACGCCGCGCCCCTGCTGGGCCAGCGCCGGCCAGTGCGCGGCCATGGAGAGCAGAACGCAACCTGCGGCCACCCTGATGCCGGCTGCCGCCATGCCGGCTGGCGCCACACCAACGGCCGCCATGCCAGTTGCGGCCACCCTGACGCAAGCTGCCGCCGTACCAGCTGCCGCCGGCGCTCCCCCGGAGATGCGTTCGCGACGCTCTATCGCGACAGTCCGCGCCGTGGCCACGGCTAACTCTTCCTGACTCGGGCGGCGGTGCCGTAGGCGACGATCTCGGCCGCGGACCCCATCACGTAGGCCGACGCAAAGCGGACAGCGAGGATCGCGTTGCCTCCCAAAGCCGCGGCTTCCTGCGCCATGCGGTCGATCGCCTGCTCGCGCGCCTCCGCCATCATCTTCGTGTACTCCTGTATCTCGCCCCCGACGAGGCCCTTGAGACCCGCCACGATGTCGCGGCCCAAATGCCGGGCCCGGATCGTGCTGCCCCGAACCATTCCCAACTCTTCGACGATCTCGTGGTCGGCCAGGTCGTTTCTAGTGGAGATTATCATCGAATCACATCCTTGTACGAGTTCTCGCGCTTCCTCATGAACAGGCGTTCACGCAGGACGGACACGAAGAGGACCATGACGCCAGTCAGGAGCGCCAGCAGCGACCACCGGACGAGCACGGGCAGCTCCGAGTCCGCTATCAGACTTGTCACGGCGTTCCAGAGCGCCCAGCTGCCCACCACGACCGCCCCCAGCGAGGCGAGCGCCCAGCCGATTCCGCGTTCCATCCGCCTGTAGATATCTTCCCAGTAGCCGTCCCACATCTCTCGCGGCGGTTTGATCGGAGTCATAGTACCGGTTACCTCCTTCAGTTGCCTGAACGTCTCCAGCTTTCCGGGGAGATCCGGGTCGGCGGCGAGTTCCGACTCGAGTTCGGCGCGTGCCTCCGGCGAGATTTCCTCGTCCACCTCGGCCATCATGAGCTGGCGGAGCCGTTCGCTGTCCGGCGCCTTCTCCCCCGATCGGCGCGTGCCGCCCTGTCTGCTCCCGCCGCCCTGACCGCCCCCGCCACCCGGTCCGTTGCCGCTACCTAGTCCGCTCCCGCCGCCCTGTCGGCTCCCGCCGCCCTGTGGTCGTCCCGGCCGGTTCATTCGTTGTGCCCGCCCTTCCCGCTACTTGGCGAGCCGTCTTCAGGCGCGGTAGCCAAGTAGGGCGCCAGCTCTCGCGCCAACGAGCGCCGGGCCCGGTACAGGCGCGACATGACCGTCCCGGCGGGAATGTCCAGCACTTCGGCAATTTCCCGGTAGCGCATCTCCTGGAATTCCCGCAGCACCAGCACCTCGCGCTCTCGTCCGGGCAGCCGCTCTATCGCTCTGGCCACCCGCTCCCGCAGCTCGGCGCGCTCGGACGCGACCGCCGGGTTGGGGGGTCGCCTGCCCATCGTCGCGTCGGCGAGCCAGCTCTGCGCCTCCGTCACCTTCTGGCGCCTGGACCGCCGGTCTCGCACATGGTTGAAGCAGAGTCGGCGGATGATCTGGTAAAGCCATGGAAAGAACGGGCGTTCCGGGTCGATCGTGGCGCGGGCGCGAAACGCCCTGGCGAACGCGTCCTGCGAAAGATCGAGCGCGTCGTCGTGATTGCCCACTAGCCCGAGCGCCGTATAGTAGGCACGGTGCATGTGTCGCGTGACCAACTTGCCGAAGGCCGTCCGCTCGCCGTTCCTTGCGCGGATAACGAGCGCGCGGTCGGCTGCTTCCGCACTGTTCCAAGTAGGATCATGTCGCATCTGGCTGTTTTCGATAAGCGGCTCCCACTGTGAGTATACGCGAGAGTGCACTCTTTATTCTCGTGCGCCTGAAAGATCGCCCCGTCGGCTCTCTGGGGCGGCCGGCTCTCTGGGGCGGCCATTTGGAGATTAGGGAAAACCGAAATAGAAAAACATGGACAGCGAGAGTTGAGGGTGCCGCCCAAGGCCGTCGGACCCGCCGCGCGGGCCGGAGAAGATGCAGCGGAATCCCGGCCGGCCGAACTCGTCGCCCGTTCAGCGGCGCCGGCCTCCCGGCCTCCGACCCCCGAGGAGGTCGGCATCTCGCCGCCGGAGGGGGCTTGACGCTCGGCGCGACCCCGGCCTCCCGGCCTCCGACCCCCCGGGAGAGCCGCGACACCCGCGAGCGCGTGGCGGCCTGGATCGAGCGCACGCCAGTACGGCGGTGGGCGCCGGACGAAGGCGTGGCCGCACTGCCGGAGGGGTGCGAGATATTCCTCAAGCTGGAGCTGTTCCAGCGAACCGGCTCGTACAAAGTCCGCGGCGCCTTGAACAATCTCCTGTCTGCCGATGAGGCGGTCTTGCGGCGCGGAGTGACGGCCGTCAGCGCGGGGAACCATGCGATTGCCGTTGCATACGCCGCGCAGGTCCTGGGGACGTCGGCGCGGGTGGTGATGCTCGCCTCCGCGAATCCGGCCCGCGTCGAGCGGTGCAAGAGGTACGGGGCCGAGATCGAGTTCGCGCCCGACGGCGCGACCGGGTTCGAGCGCGTGGAGGAGATAGAGAGGAGCGAGGGGCGGCTCTACGTGCACCCGTTCGAGGGAGAAGGAACGGTCTTCGGCGCCTCTACCGTGGGGCTCGAGGTCGTCGAGCAGCTGCCGGATCTCGACGCCATCGTGGCGCCGATCGGGGGCGGCGGGCTCATCTCCGGCACTGCCAGCATCGTGAAGCAGCTCGCTCCCCGGTGCCGCGTCTACGGGGTCGAGCCGGTCGGCGCGGACTCCATGCGGCGCAGCCTCGACGCGGGTCGGCCCGTGGCGATCGATTCGGTCGACACGATCGCGGACAGCTTGGGCGCTCCGCACGCCGCCCCCTACACCTTCGGGCTTGTGCAGCGGTACGTTGACGATGTCGTGCTAGTGGACGACGAGATGATTCGATCAGCGATGCGAGCGCTGTTCGCCGATGCGAAGCTGGTGGCGGAGCCGGCGGCCGCCGCCCCGCTGGCGGCGGTGTGCGGCCCGCTGCGCGACCGGCTCTCCGGGATGCGCGCCGGGCTAGTGATCTCGGGTTGCAACATCGACTTCGCCACCTATCGCCGGCATCTCGATCGTCGGCGCCTCGAAAGATAACAGCGACCCCTGGGAGAGTGCGACATTGCCTGAACCAACGACGCCCCTGCCGACTCTGTCAGTCGTCGAGCACCCACTCGTCCAGCACAAGATCTCCTGCCTGCGGGAAAAGCGCACCCCGCAGAAGCTCTTTCGGGAGATGGCGCTGGAGATCGCGATGCTGATGACCTACGATGCGACGCGCGACTTGGCTCGGGAGGAGGTGGCCGTCGAGACTCCGCTCGAAACCGCCCGGGGCTGGCGCGTGCGGGAAGACGACATCGTCGTGGTGCCGATACTGCGTGCCGGCCTGGCCATGGCGGAGGGAGTCGGCCGGATTCTCACCGGCGCCCGGACCGGCCACGTGGGATTCCAGCGCGATGAAGAGACGCTGGAGCCGTTCATGTACTACGCGAAGCTGCCGCCCGATCCGGAGCGGCTGGCGTTCCTCCTGGTAGACCCGATGCTTGCCACCGGCGGATCGGCCTGCGCCGCTACCGCATGGCTGAAGAAGCAGGGCGCCCGCGACATTCGTTTCATGTGCCTGGTGACAGCGCCGGAGGGCGCGAGCCGCATGGCGGACGAGCATCCGGACGTTCCCATCTACACGGCGGCGCTGGACGAGCGGCTCGACGAGTCCGGCTACATTCGCCCCGGCTTGGGTGACGCCGGAGATCGCATCTTCGGAACGCTAACGGCTTTCGTAGACTGAGGTATTGCCCTCGGCATCGAACAGGATGATGTCGTACGGGTCGACGCGATTTCCGACCTCCATCCCGGGAGATCCCACCGGCATGCCGGGCACCGCCAACCCTCTTGCGTCGGGCGCTTCGCTCAGGAAGCGGGCGATGACCTCCGCCGGGATGTGTCCCTCGAACACATAATCGCCGACCAGCGCCGTATGGCACGACTGGAGTTGCGGCGGCAAACCCGCTTCGGCCTTGACGGCGTTCAACTCCATCGTATTCTCGGTCTCGACGACGAAGCCGGCCTCGCGCATGTGGTCGACCCACAGAGAGCAGCATCCGCAATACGGCGACTTGTAGACCTTCATCTTGGTGGCGGCGGCGGTCTGCGCCTGGGTGGCGGCGATGGTCTGCGCTTGGCCGCCCCCCACCGATTCCCGATGCTGTCCAGCGGAGGACTGCTCGAGCTGCCCGCCGTCATGCCGTCCGCCCTCGCGCTGCCCGGCGGACAGCCGGCCCGGGTCGCTGAAGGCCTCGCTAGCTTGATCGGTCACTTCCGGCGAGCACCCCGCCGCCGTTGCCAGGACGGCAAACAGGATGACTCCGAACCCGAACCTCCTCCTCCGGTCCGAACGTCCTGTCGGCGTCGGCTGCCGAAGCTTAGCTGGCGGCAACGGCCGCTGTCGCGCTCGCTCGCGCTCGCAAGGTCTCACTCGTCCAACCCTCCGTTCCGGTTTTCCGACTGTCGTTCTTCGTTCATATTGCTCGGATTGCGCAACTGCCGATTCAATGCAACATATCCGTTCTCTCGGCCGCTCTCATCCAGGTCTCTCCCGATAGCCCTTCAGTAAACCAATCACCAAGTTATGTTGCCGGGAAGGGATGTGCCGCGGCGCTAGCGCGATTGCAGGAACTCGCGTCGGGGCAACGGGTGTCGGAAAGGCGGTGAACCGAGCGCTCCGGGCGTATCCCCGATTGCAGGAACTCTGCGCCGGGACGCCGATGTGGGGGGCGCGGCCCGCATGTGTGCGCATGGAGAAAGCGAGCTCTGATGGAACTGTTGGGATTCGACTTCGCTTCGATCGATCTGGGCGAGCTGTGGCGCCGGATTGCCGCATTCACGGCTCCCAGGTGGCTGCCCAGCCTAGGCGTGGCGGTGCTCGCGGGCTTGGTGTACCTGCTCGCGCGCTGGATACTGGATCGCGCGATGAAGAGGGCGCTAAAATCCGCGAGCAAGCTGGACGACGCGGTCGTTCGTCTCCTGCGCCAGGCAATTCTGTTATCGATAGTGGCGTGGGCGGTGTGGCGCATGCTGGAAATCTGGTCGCTGCCCACGGCGGCCGGGTGGGTTCATGCAATCTGGCTGGGAATGCTCTTCGTTCCGGCCAGTCGCTTTGTGGGCGATGTCCTGGCGACGGCCGAGGTCGGGCTCATAGCGCGTACCACCACCGCGTTCGACGAAACGGCGCTGCCACTGGTAAACAGGTTCGTGCGTTTCTTGATCATCGCGCTGGGGGTCGTGCTGGCGCTTGCGGAGCTGGGGCGCGAAATCGCGCCGCTGCTCGCGGGCGCCGGCGTGATGGGCATAGCGCTCTCCCTTGCCGCGAAAGACACGCTCTCGAATCTGATCGCGGGCGTGCTGCTGATCGTGGACCGCCCATTCGAGGTGGGAGACAGGATCGAACTGTGGACGGCGCCCAACGAGACCGGTTCCTGGGGAGATGTCGTCGAGATAGGCCTGCGGGCCACGAAGATCAAGAATCCCGACAATCTCGTGGTAGTCGTGCCCAATAACGAGATAATGCAGCGCGACATCGTCAACTACACGATGTCGGGAGACGACATCCGGCTGAGAATTCCCTTTTCGGTCGCGTACGAGTCGGAAATCGAACGGGCCAAGGCAATACTGATCCGGATCGCTCTAGCCGTGGAGGGGATCAAGAAGGATCCCAAGCCGGTCGTGATAACGCGCGGCTTCGGCCCGTCGGAGGTCAATCTCGAACTGCGGGTCTGGATACTCGATGCGAGAGAGCGCCGCCGACTCGCGGACGAAATCAGCGAGCAGGCCCTCGCGGGGTTCGGCGAAGCGGGCATACAGATCCCCTATCCACGGCGAGAGCTCTTCATAAGGTCGTCGGAGGGTTCGGGAGAGAAGGGCGCCGCCGGCCAGCCCGGATTGCGGGGTGGCGTTGGCGGCTGAGGCGCGGCGGCGGATGCCTCCGGGAGTGTGGTCGGCTTTCAGGCTGTCGGCTTCCAGGTTGGGTTTCTTGCGCGCGGCGGCCGTGGCGAGCATCGGTTTGGCGGCGGCGGGAGAGCGTCCGCTCGCGGGGGCCGCGCAAGACCGGTTCGCGTATGCCCACGCTCAACTGTACGTGAACGCGACGGTCATCGACGGCCGCGGGGGTCAGCCGCGATCCTCCGCGGTACTCGTCTGGGGCGGGCGCATCCAAGGCGTTGGAGACCAGGAGTCGATGGCGGTTCCGGACGGGACGGTCGTCGTCGACCTCTCGGGCGCGTATCTGCTGCCGGGGTTCATCGACGCGCACGCCTCGCCCCGCACGACCGATGACTTGAGGTCGATGCTGGCGTCCGGAATAACGGGAGTGCGGGAAGGCGCCATGCCGCTTGCGCTCTTCGAGGAGCGAGGGACGGGCGCTTTCGGGGATGACCCCGTTCCCCGCGTCTATGTCGGCGGGCCGGTGCTGGATGCCGCCGGAGGGGCGGCGCGCGGCGTGCCGCTCGACACGGAAGAGGCGGCGGTCGAGGAGGTGCGGAGACAGTTGGATGACGGAGTGCGCTTCATCTCCGTGTCTCGGGAAGTGCCGTCCGGCTGGCTCCCGGGCATAGTCCGCGCCGCGCGCCGCGACGGGGTGGAGGTGTGGGCGGACCGCGAAGCCGAAGGCTGGCTATTGGGGCTGCGGGCGGGGGCCAGAGTCGCCAGCCCGCTGGTCTCGGGCGATCCCGATCTCCTGCCGGAGGATGCTCGCGAGGCTTTGGCTCGGGCGGCGGGCGGCGGCGCCCGGACTCGCGCGGCGTGGCTGGAGCTACTGAACCCGGATGGCGCCCGCGTCGACGCCGCGGTTACGGCGTTGCTGTCCGGCGATGCGGCGGTCACGCCGCTGCTCGCGCGGGCGGCGGCGCCCCTTGGCTGCATGTCCGGGGCGGGCGGCGCATCAGCTTCGGACAGCGAAGTCGGCCAAGCCGGGGACGGGGGCGCCGCCACCTCGGGCGCCGCCGCCGAGAACTCAGCGATAGCCGATTTCGTCGGAGCTCTCGCTGACGGGTGCGCGGCGGTCTCCGCGGCCGAGCGCGCCGCGCTCCTGGCAGCCTGGCCGAAGGCGCAGGCGCTGGTCCGCGCTCTGCACGACCAAGGCGTAAGGCTGCTCATCGGCTCCGATGCGCCGGAGACGACTCGCTGGGGCGCGGGCTACCACCTCGAGATGCAGCTTGTCGCGGCGGCCGGCATCCCGGAGCTGGATGTGATCGGGATGGCGACGCGCAACGCGGCCATCGCCCTCGGCCAACTGCACGAAAGGGGTACGCTAGAGCGCGGAAAGCGCGCGGATTTCCTCGTCCTCGAAAGAAATCCGCTGGCGGACATCCGGAACGCGAGTCGCATTTCGATGGTCGTCATCGACGGTCAGGCGTGGGGTATGGCCCCCGGCGGACGCTGGGAGCGCCTGCGCTTCGACTGACGGCTGGCGCCGATCCAGGGGCCGGACCGCACTGCCTTGGCGGACCACATCGCTTTGGCGAACCACATTGCTAGGGCCGGATCACACCTGCCTTGGCGGCCGCATTGCTTTGGGCCGACCACATCGCTTTGGCGGCCCCGGGCGCCTCCGGACGGAGCGAAGCGAAGATCGTCAGACGCCCCGCGAAGATCGTCAAACGCCCCGGCTTGCGGCTGTGGCATCGCTTGTCCGGTTGCAGTAGGCGTCGCGGCGCCGCTGCAGATCGACAATCACGCCGGTCTTGAATGAATCTTCGCCGTGCGACTCCTTCAACTTCTCCCGGTAGGTCGGGATGTCGACGACTTCCGCGCCGAGCCAGATCCGCTGGAACGGCTTCGGGAACCGGTCGCCCGGGGCGTGCACATGGTGGAGACCCCCGCTGTAGCCGATGAACAGCCGTCCGCCAGGCGCCAGTTCGAGGATGTCCGCGATCCCTCCCCTGACCGTCATCGGATTCCCATCCAGATCGAGTCCCGTCCGTCGCTTCATTCGCCCTTCCGGGAGGATCACGACCACTTTTCTCGGGTCCTGGAAGTGCTCCAGCACCGCGCTCCAGGTGTCGTCGCGCTCACGGGTCACAGGCACGACATCGCGGGCGACCCAGCGGAACAGGCGGCCTACGACCGGTCTGGCAGTCGTCTTGTCCGCGATCGGTATCACGCCGTGCCCTGCGACCTGCCAGAGCAGACGGGCGGGGACCGCCGCGGCGAGCAGCGGTTCGAAGAGACTTGTGTGGTTGAGCAGGGCGATCACCCGGAGGTCCGACCAGGGGTCGCTGTCTTCCCGAACCCACTCCAGCTCTACCCGGCAGAAGAGCTTGCCTGCAATCTTGATGCTCAGCAGCAGGAGGAAGACGAAGAAGGTGCGCATCCCATAGAGTGGTTGCGCGGTTGCGCTGCGGTCAATGGCCGGCCGATTCCCCAGGCGCTCGTGGGCGGGAGCGCTTCCGACTCGTTGCGCGGTCTCGCGCCGGTCGATCGCAGATCGATCCCACAGGCGCTCGTGGCAGGGAGAGTCTCCGAGCGTTGCGAGGTCGATCGCGGGGCGCGTCCCGGTGGCGGCACGCCCGCCACGGAAACATCTTCTCCGTCCGTGCGAATTATCCGGCCCGCACAAACCGAAACCGGGCACGAAGTGTTATCTGGCACCCGGGCCTCGGCGCGGACAAACCGAACCCAGGCGCAAAGTGTATCCGGGAGCACGGCCTCGACCGTATGCTCGACTATTATGAACGACAGGAGCACAGCTATGAAGACTCGCTTTGCAGGCGCAGCGGCGGCGTTGACCGCTCTCCTCCACGTTCCCGCCGCGGCACAGGACGCCGGGGTGGAAGTCACGGCCACCCATGTCGCCGGCAGCGTCTGGATGCTGATGGGGCAGGGCGGCAACATCGGCGTGTCCTCGGGTCCGGACGGCGTGCTGATGGTCGACGACCAATTCGCGCGGCAGGCTTCCTGGATCCGCGAAGCGCTCAGGGAGTTGGGCGGAAGCGACGGGAGCGCCGCGGACGCCAGCCCGGACGTCCCGGTTTTCCTGATCAACACGCACCATCACGGCGATCACACGGGGGGCAATGTCGAGTTTGGCGCCGCCTCGACGATAGTGGCGCACGCGAACGTGCGGGACAGGCTGGCGGAGGGCGGCTCGCCGGAGGTTGCGCTACCGGTGGTCACCTTCGACCAGGGTCTCTCGATCCACTTCAATGGCGAAGAGGTGCAGGTCTTTCACCTCCCGAACGGACACACGGACGGCGACGCAATTATCTTGTTCAAGGGTTCGAACGTCATTCACATGGGCGACGACTTCTTCGCCGGCCGCTTTCCTTTCATCGACATCGACAATGGCGGAAGCGTGATGGGACTCGCCAGCGGGCTGGTGCGGATCCTTCGCAGACTTCCCGATGACGTCAGCATAATCCCCGGGCACGGTCCTCTCTCTAGCGTGGAGGATCTCCAGCTGTACATCCGAATGCTTAGGGAAACGATCGGAATGGTCCGCGAGAAGATGGGCCGCGGCATGAGTGTCGAGCAGATTCAAGAGGAGGGCGTAGCCGAGCAGTGGGCCGGGTGGGGCGGCGGCTTCGTCTCGACCGAGCGTTGGCTCGGGACCGTGTACCGCAGCTTGTCTGCCGAGGCGGGTCGAGATGGCGCCCGGCAGCGGCGGCGAGGAGGCGCGGAGCATGGCCACGGCCACGGCGGGGCCAGCTAACGGCCTCGACCATACACGCTAAACGACGGGAGCGCAGCTATGAAGATTCGATTCGCAGGCGCAGCGATGGCGCTGACCGCTCTCCTCCACGTTCCCGCCGTGGCACAGGACGCCGGAATGGAAGTCACGGCCACCCATGTCGCAGGCACTGTCTGGATGCTGGAGGGGCAGGGCGGCAACATCGGCGTGTCCTCGGGTCCGGACGGCGTGCTGATGGCCGACGACCAATTCGCGCGGCAAGCTTCCTGGATCCGCGAAGCGCTCGGGGAGTTGTGCGGATACGACGGAGGCGCCGCCGCCAGCCCGGATGTCCCGGTTTTCCTGATCGACACGCACAAGCATCGAGTATCGCGCCGTACCGACGATAGTCGCGCACGCGAATCCGAGGAACGGACTGGTGCAGAGCGGCTCGCCGGAGATTGCGCTACCGGTGATCGCACAGGGGGTCCGAGCGTCACCTTCGACCAGGGTTTTTCGATCCAATTCAATGGCGAAGAGGTGCAGGTCTTTCACCTCCCGAACGGACACGCGGATGGCGACGTGATCATCTTGTTCAAGGGTTCGAACGTCGTTCACATGGGCGACGACTTCTTCGCGGGTCGCTTTCCTCTCGTCGACATCGACAATGGCGGAAGCGTGATGGGACTCGCCGGCGAGCTGGGCCGGATCCTTGGCGGGCTTCCCGATGATGTCATCATAATCCCCGGGCACGGTCGTCTCTCCAACGTGGAGGACCTTCGGCTGCACCTCCGCATGCTTAGAGAAACGATCGGAATGGTCCGCGAGAAGATGGGCCGCGGAACGAGTGTCGAGCAGATTCGAGAAGAGGGCGTAGCCGAGGAGTGGGCCGAGTGGGACGGCGGTTTCGTATCGACCGAGCGCTGGCTCGGGACCGTGTACCGCAGCTTGGCTGCCGAGGCGGGTCGGGGCGATGCCCGGCAGCGGTGGCGGGGAGGCGCGGAGCATGGTCACGGCCACGGCGGGGCCAGCTAGCCCGCTCTCGTGGAGTTGACAGAGCGTGAGTTGCAACGGGTTGCGGGGCATTCTGCGCCCTCCACACGTCGAGGCAACGGCGCACGACCCTAGGGAAGCGAGGCCAAACAGCGGATGATAGACAACGGCGCGGCGGCGGACGGCTACAACGCGGGATACGCCGAAGAGCTGTACGAGCGATCGCTTCGCGACCGCGGCATTATTCCGCCATCGCTGGCCGGCTTGGGCGGCGAGCGGCCGGCGGCGCCAGCCGTCGAAGGCGTGCGCGCCCTGGTTGCCCCGGAAGTCGCCGCCGCCACGGAAGTCGTGGACGCCGACGACATCCGGATCGCCGCGGTCGCCGGGGGCCTTGTCGAGGCGTACAGAGCCTACGGTCATCTGGGGGCGCGGCTCGATCCGCTGGGCTCGCCGCCGCCGCGCCACTCTCTCCTCTCGCCCGAGTTCCTGGGAACCAGCCGCGAAGAGCTCGCCCGCATCCCGGCCTCGGCTCTGAACCTCGAGCACCTGGGGAACACCGTCGCCGACGTGCTCAACCGGCTCGAAGAGATCTACTGCGGCCCCATCGGCTACGAGCTGGACCAGATGGAAACCCCGGCCCAACGAGACTGGCTGGCGTACTACATCGAGTCGGACAGCCACCGGCTTCCCGCCTCGCCGGAACGGGAGCGGCGAACTCTGGAGTGGCTCACCCGCGTAGAGGGGCTGGAGCGCTTCCTCCACCGCACCTACCTGGGGAAGAAGCGCTTCTCCATAGAGGGTCTCGACATGGTGATCCCGATGCTCCGGGACATAGTGGGCCGGGCCGGTCGCCGGGGTACGCGGCAGGTGTTCCTGGGGATGGCGCACCGGGGCCGTCTCAATGTGCTCGCCCACATCCTGGGCCTGTCGTACGAGTCGGTCGTAGCGGAGTTCGAGGAGCAGGTCTCCCGCGGCATCGCCACCTCGCTCCCGGAGTTCGGATCGGGCGATGTGAAGTATCACGTCGGCGGACGGTCCCAGGTCGCGGAAGACGAGGTGACGCTCGAAGTGCACTTGGCGCCCAACCCCAGCCACCTGGAACATGTGAACCCGGTCGTGCTGGGCATGGCGCGCGGAGCCCGTCTCGTCGCTACCGGCGGCGCTAACGCCGACTCGGCCGGTTCGGCCGCCCCCGGCTCGGCCGCCGCCCGCGAATTCCTTCCTATCCTCATCCACGGAGATGCCGCGTTCGCCGGGCAGGGCGTGGTCGCCGAGTCGCTCAATCTGTGCCGTCTGCCGGCCTACGAGACAGGCGGGACGCTCCACATCATCGCCAACAACCAGCTCGGCTTCACGACGCTCCCCGCCGAGAGCCGCTCGACGCGCTACGCAAGCGACCTCGCGCTGGGATTCAGGATCCCGGTGGTGCACGTGAACGCGGATGATCCGGCCGCGTGCCTGGCGGCGACTCAGCTGGCCGTCGACTACCGCTTCCAGTTCGGCGAGGACATCGTCATCGATCTCGTCGGGTACAGGAGGCATGGCCACAACGAAGGGGACGAACCCGCCTACACGCAGCCGACGATGTACGGCAAGATCCGCGCGCACCCGACCGTCAGGGAGATCTTCGCGGGCGAACTGGCGGAACGCGGGGTCGTCGCACCAGAGGAGGCGTCTGGCGTGGTGGACCGGGTCGACGCCGAGTGGGCTGCGGCGCGGGAGTCGGTCGCGGCGCACAAGAAGGAGGCGGGAACACTCCCGGAGTCGTCGGCTCCGGATCTCCGCTGGCTCACCGATCCCGCCGAGGATTCTCGTCCGACGGGCATCCCGGAGGAGCGGCTGCGAGAGCTGAACGACGCCCTGCATCGCTGGCCGGACGGATTCTCGGTCTTCCCCAAACTCCGCCGCCAGCTCGAGCGACGGCACGCCGCGCTGGACACCTCGATCGACTGGGCCGGAGCGGAAGCTCTCGCTCTGGCGGGCCTCGTCACGGAGGGCACTCCGGTGCGGCTGATGGGCGAAGACAGCGAGCGAGGCACCTTCAGCCACCGGCACCTCGTACTGCACGATTCCAACGACGGCCGCCCCTTCACGCCGATTGCCAACATCGAAGAGGGACAGGCGGCGTTCGAAGTCGCCAACAGTCCGCTGTCCGAGGTCGCGGCGCTCGGCTTCGAGTACGGCTTCTCGACTATCGCGGTCGACGCGCTCGTCCTATGGGAGGCTCAGTTCGGCGACTTCGCGAATGTAGGGCAGGCGATCATAGACCAATTCATCGTGGCCGGCCACTCGAAGTGGGGGCAGGAGTCCAGGTTGGTGCTCCTGCTTCCCCACGGTTACGAAGGGCAGGGGCCCGACCATTCGTCCGCCCGTCTGGAGCGCTTCCTCCAACTGGCGGCCGAGACGAACATCCGCGTCTTCAACTGTTCCACTCCCGCGCAGTACTTCCATGCCCTGAGGTGGCAGGCTCTCCGTACCACCTGCCGCCCGCTGGTCGTGCTGACGCCGAAGAGCTTGCTGCGGCATCCGCAGGTGCGGTCCAGGATTGGCGACCTCGCGAGCGGCGCCTTCCAGCCGGTCATCCAGGATCCGAAGTGGGCGGAGAATCCCGGTAACCGCGTTGGCCGCGTGATCATCTGCGGTGGCAAGGTCTACTACGACTTGGCGGCGGCATCCCCTGCCGGGAGCGACATTCCGATCGTGCGCACGGAGCAGCTCTACCCCTTCCCGGGCGATGCGCTGCGCGATGCGCTGGCGCGCTACCCCGAGACGGCGGAGATATGCTGGGTCCAGGAGGAGCCGGAGAATATGGGCGCGTGGACGTACGTCAGGCCGCGTCTACGCGAGATCGCCGGACGCGACCCTCTGTACTTGGGTCGTCCGGAGCGCGCTAGCCCCGCCGAGGGATACGCCGGCAAGCACGAGAGGAACCAGCGACGGTTGCTGGAGCGCGCCCTGCTCCTGAAGTAGAACGGGAAGAACGTCTAGCGGTCAGCGAATCCGGTTCTCGATCGTGCGCTTCATGTTCGACAGTTCGGAGACGACTTGCTGGTGCAGCGCCCCTAGCTCCCGGCTGGGCCGCGTCCCCGCTTCGTCCGTGGCGTCGGCCAGATGCTCCAGGCGACTCGTGGCGCCCTCGTACTTGTTCTCCATCCGATTGATCATGGCCAGAAGCTGAACCCTGCGGTTCGCCCGCGCTTTGCCGAGCTTGTCCTTCAGCTCCTCGGCGCCCTCCTTGAACTTCTCGACGGTAGCCGCCGTGCGCCGGAGCAGTTGATCGTACTCGTCAGACAAATCCATCCATCCTCCACTGCAATGCGCGCCTGATTGCGGAACCGCACCCGGGCCATCGCCACCCCGCCCTCCGCGCACCGTTACTGGTGATGACCATCGTCACGGCCCCCGGCCTGGCGACCCCACTGCGATGGTCTCTCGTAGCGGCACCTTCGGGAAGGTCGTCACATAGGCGCCGTAAGCGAGGGCGAACAGACCGAGAAATCCCACCGAGATCGCGGCTTCCGGAAGACCCAGCGGCACACCCTCTCCATGCCACACGGAAGGGGCGACCATGTTCCAGCGTTCGACCCAGAAGCCGAGCAGGATCAGCGCTCCCGTGAATGCGAGCCACGTCGAACTCATCTTCGGGCTTCGCCCCAGCAGGAACGGGAAGGGGAGAACGAAGATCAACACCATCTGCAGCCAGAACATGAAGCCGAAGACGCCCTCCGCGCGCGGCATGAAGAAGTTCGTCTCGCGCGGAATGTTTCCGTACCAGATAACCAAGTACTGAGCGAACCAGAGATATGTCCAGAAGGCGACGAACGCGAAAATCAGCTTGCCCAGATCGTGGAAGTCCCACTTCCCCCACAGCTGAAGCCCGGCGAAGCTCCGGCTCCGCGAGTAGCGATTCGCCATTATTGCGACGAGCGCGAGGAGGCCGAGCCATCCTCCGATGAAGTAGTACGGACCCCACACCATGCTGACGAAGCCGGGCGTGAGCGACATGCCGAAGTCGAAGGAGAGCAGCGAGAAGACGACGGCCCACGCCAGAATAAGAGGCGCGGAGAGGCGTCCGATCCACTTCCTGCAGCGCCGGGTCTCCTCATCGTCGCCGCGCCAGCCGGAGGCGAACAGCGACACCAACGCTCTGCGCCACCCCCCGTGCCTGGCTGCCACCAGGGGAGCGTCGGCCCTGATCGAGAAGAAAAGCCAGACCAGCGCGAACAGATACAGGAGCGCCAGCAGGACTCCGTTTCGCCAGAAGACGCCTTCGAGCGTCAGCCAGTCGCGGTTCAAGTGGCTGGTTTCCACCGGCCCGATCCATGGGAAGATGTGCTCGGCGCCCAGCCTGAGAGCGAGGAAGAGCGCGAAGGAGATCGGCAGGAACGCGCCGCCGGCCTCGGCGAGACGCCGGAAGGGCTTGCCCCAATGCCCCTTCGCCACCTGCAGGATCGCTCCGAAGATGATCCCCGCCATGGAAATGCCGGTCCAGAAGAGGAAGTTCGACCAGACGCTCATCCAGGCGCGGGCGGGGTCGTCGCCGACGGTCATGGCGAAGCCGACGGCGCCGATCGCGACGGCGCCTGCCCAGATGCCGAGCCAGAGCGCCGGTATGCGTCCGGTGGCGGTTTCGAGCGCCTGGCTTGCGGAGATCGAGGAGCGGCCTCCGGTCACGAGCCCGGGCTCCTGCCGCCGCTCGACGGATCGCTCCCGGGCGCGGGGGATGCGGCTTCGGCCGGGAGAGCGCCGCCGCGATCGGCAGCCGTCGCGGCAGCCGTGGTCTCCACCGAGGCCGCCTCCTCCGCGTCGGCGGCTTCGGCCGCCGCCTCGGCTTGCAGCCGGCGAACATGAGCGACGATGTGCCACCGCTCATCCGCAGGAATGCGGCGGTAGGGAGGCATCAATCCCCGCCCGTTCGTGATGATGCCCCACACGTACCCGTCGGAGTACGAGCGAGCGAGGTCGCTGTGCAAGTCGAGCAAGGGGATATCCGGGATCCTGTTGGGGCCGACTGCGGGGCCGTCGCCGTCGCCGGAGACGCCGTGGCAGGGCGTGCAGAACTGCCGGAACAGCGTGGCTCCCCGGGCCAGCTCTTCCTCGGTGCCCGCCAACGGATTGGCCAACAGGGTGTCGGCGGCCAGGAGGTCGTGGCTGCGCTCGCCGTCGATCGGCATGGTGCCGGCGACGGCCCCCCGCGCGGGCTCCTCGTACGCTTCGACCGACTCCTGCCAGGACATCGTCTTGAAGAAGGGGATCCGCTTCATCTGGTCGTCGCACGCCGCCACCGCCAAACCGGCGAAAAGAGCGGCCGCCCCCAAGCCGGCTCTGGCCGTTGCCCGCCGCCGAGTCATTCCTGCACCTCGATATCCAGGCCGCCCGTCTGCCGCATCAACTCCAAGGCCGCGTCGCGCTGCGCTCCCTCGCGGGCCGGAACGAATATGCCCCACCGGTCGACCGAGAACGATGTCCGGTACGCCGGATCCAGATTGATCACGGGACGTTTCGTATGGACCAGCAGCGCGATCATCCCGAAGATTCCCGTCAACAGGACAGTCAGCTCGAACATGAAGACGACGAACGGCGGCAGCGAAACGATCGGCTTGCCTTGCGTCACCAGGGGGTAGGCCAGGGACGTTCCCGCGGTGAGCAAGACGCCCAGCGAGCAGCCGGTGATCGCGCCGACCAGCGCCCATACTCGCACCGGCGAAGAGCGAATGTCCATCGCCTCCTCGATCTCCGGGGCCGGAATGGGCGAGAACACCTCGATGTCGTCGTGCCCGGCCGCCCTGATCCGTTCGATCGCCCCGGTCGTGCCGCTGAGCGAATCGTACTGCGCGAGCACACCGCCGCCCCTGCTCATCGCGCCACCTGCGTGCCTGCTCTGTCTCCGGCCGCGCCGCCCCCATGGCTGCCGCTATCGTGTCCGCCGCCATGTTCGTGCGCGAGGTGTTCCTTCACCTCCGCGATCGAAATCACCGGCAGACTACGCGAGAAGATCAGGAACCAGAAGAAGAACCAGCAGAAGCTCCCGGCCAGGATAGACATCTCCACCCAGCTCGGCGTGTAGAGTCCCCAACCGCCCGGCTCGTACTCGTGAGCGAGCGATGTGACGATGATGACGAAGCGTTCGTACCACATCCCGATATTCACGAAGATCGTCAGCCCGAAGAGGACCGGCAGGGATGTCCGCGCCTTCTTGAACCAGAGCGCCTGCGGAATGATCACGTTGCAGACGGCCATTATCCAGAAGGGAAGCGCGTAGTCGCCAAACGCTCGCCAACGGAAGCTCTCTATCTCGATCGGGTCTGCCGAGTAGTATGCCAGGAAGAACTCGGTGCCGTAGGCGAAGCCCACGATCAGCGAGGTGAGAAGGACCAGCTTCGCCATATTCTCGAAGTGGTTCTCGGTGATGTACGCCTCGAGCCCGAACGCCCACCGCAGCGGGATCATGATGGTGATGACGAGCGCGACCCCGCTGAAGATCGCCCCGGCGACGAAGTACGGAGCGAAGATCGTGGAGTGCCACCCGGGCACGATGGAGAGCGCGAAGTCCCAGGAAACGACGGAGTGGACCGAGAGCACGAGGGGCGTGGCGATCCCGGCCATGAAGAGATAGATGCGGCGGTAGTGCCGCCACTCGTTAACCGTCCCCTGCCAGCCGAGCGAGAAGGCTCCGTAGATCTTGTACGCGAATCCCTTCGCTCGATCCCGCAGCACGGCGAAGTCGGGGATGAGGCCTGTGTACCAGAACAGGGCGGAGATGGTCAGATACGTCGATACGGCGAAGACGTCCATCACTAGAGGCGACCGGAAGTCCGGCCATATCTGCCGCTGCGACGGGTACGGCATCAGCCAGTAGAAGTACCAGACGCGCCCGAGATGGATAAGGGGAAAGAGGCCCGCCGTCATCACCGCGAAGATGGTCATCGCCTCTGCGGTCCGGTTGATCGTCGTGCGCCAGCCGGAGCGGAAGAGGTAGAGGATGGCCGAGATCAGCGTTCCCGAATGCGCTATGCCGACCCAGAACACGAACGTCGTGATGTAGACGCCCCAGAAGACGGGATGGGTGATGCCGGCGACCCCGATGCCCGCGCCGATCTGGTAGAACCAGGCGCCGAACATGAGCGCAAGGCCGGCCGCAGCGATGCCGAGGACGAGGAAGAAGCGTTTCTCGGGCTTGGAGATCGGCCGCGTGATGTCGCGGTTCGCGTCGGCTAGCGACGGGTGGGCGGCGGGAGTTTTCGCCTCCAGGGTGGCCATCAGTCGCCCGCTCCGCCTCCGTGGCCCCCGGCAGCCGCCTCTTCTCCATGCCCGGCGGCGGCATCTCCATGTCCCGCGACCGGATGCCTGTGCGACACATCCTCGAGATAGGTGATCGCCGGGCGCACTCCGATCTCTCCCAGAACGTGGTAGCCTCGCGCGCCCTTCGCCTTCCGCGAGACCTCGCTCTGCGGATCCTTCAGATTGCCGAAGGTGATCGCGTTGGACGGACAGCTGGACTGGCAGGCCGTGACCACCTCGCCATCCCTCAGCAGCCGCCCCTCGTCCTTGGCGTCGATCTTCGCCTTGTTGATGCGGTGCACGCACATGGTGCACTTCTCCATCACCCCCACCTCGCGAACCGTGATGTCGGGGTTCAGCTGGAGATTCAGGGGGTAGGGGAAGTCGTAGGTGAACCAGTTGAAGCGGCGGACCTTGTAGGGGCAGTTGTTGGCGCAGTACCGGGTGCCGACGCAACGGTTGTAGACCTGGACGTTCAGGCCCTCGGAGTTGTGATAGGTCGCGTAGACGGGGCAAACCGGCTCGCACGGCGCATCGCCGCAGTGCTGGCAGAGCATCGGCTGCTGCACAGTCTGGAAGCCGCCTTCCTCCGTCTCCTCCTCGAAGCGGTGGATGCGCATCCACGACATCTCGCGGCGCATGGCGGCGCCATCGGCGCCCACCGTCGGGATGTTGTTTTCGGAGTAGCAGGAGGTGACGCAAGCGCCGCAGCCGGTGCAGGCGTTCAGGTCGATCGCCATTCCCCAGCGGTACGGGCTGTTCGGGTCGGAGTCCCAGGCGGCTTCGACCATCTCGACCAGATCGACCTCGTGTGCCGCCGCGTCGTGGAGCGCCTCGTCCACATGCAGCATGTGAACTATCTCCCGGTCGTGGTCGTCCGTGGAACCTTGGGTGATGGTCAGGCGGCCGCGCTCGCCCGTCGCCGACACGGTCACGGTCGTGCCGGCGTAGGCCAGCGCGCCCGAGCCGGGGTCCGCCTCGGGGGCCAGCAGGTCGAGCGGATTCGCTCCGATTCCCTCGGCGCTGCGGCCGTAAGCCGTGTGTCCCTGCCCGAGCGGGATCGCCACCGTGTCGGAGCGGATGCCGCGGTACACGAATACGGGGACCTCGACCGCTCCGTGATCGGAGCTGACCTCCACTAGGTCGCCGTTCTCGACTCCCAGCGTGGCCGCCATATCGGGGTGCATCTCGACCCAGGAATTCCAGACGGCCTTGGTGATGGCGTCCGGATGTTCCTGCATCCACGATCGGTTGGCGCCGCGCCCGTCATAGAGGTGGGCCGTCGGGTAGACGACCAGCCGCGTGGTGTCCGCGGACGCGTCCTGCATCAGGCTGCCGGCATCGGCGAGGCTGCCGCCGCCGGCCAACCCGCCGCTGCCTCCACCCGTTCCGCCGGAAGGTCCGCCCCCCCCGCTCGCTCGCCATGTTTCCGCCGTCGCGCCGCCGAGCCGAAGCGCGTCCAGCCATGCCTCTTCGCCGCCGAGCCGGGAGCTCCAGCTGTTCTTCAGCGCCGTGGCGTAGTCCGCCGCGCCGAAGGCATCGCCCTGTCCGGCGGCGTTTGCCACGGCGAGGAGCAGATCCTCTCGCTGCCGGGTGTCGAACACGGGGTGCATGAGGGGCTGTCCGAGCGCCATCGCGCCGCCGGCCAGCTCGGCGTCGCCCCACGACTCCAACGCGTGGTGGCACGGCAGCACCCACTCGCACGCCGCCGCCGTCTCGTCGAGGTGCGGCCCGATGGCGATCGTGTGCGCCACGTTGGCCATCGCGCCGGCGAACCCGGCCGCCGCCGGGAGCGCGTACGCCGGATTGCTCCCCGCGACGATCAAGGTGCGCACTTGGCCGCCGTTCATGCGCTCTATCAACGCGAGCATGTCCGCGAAGGTGGCCGTCGTGCCCTCGGGGGCGCCGGCGCCCGGGAAGACGGCCCGCCCGCCCGCGCCCAAGAGTTCGTTGAGCGCGGCAACCGCAGCGTGGGCCGCTCGGGCGCCGGCGCCCTGCGATTCCAGTCCCGGCGGAATCGCTACCGGGGCGCCGGCGCTCGCCAACTCCTCGCCGAGCGCCCTTATCGCGCCGGCCTCGATCCCCGCCGACTCCGCGGCCGACTCCGGCGACACGGCCGGCGCTCCGGCGGGCAGCGGCACGCCGCGCGCCGAGGCGACGATGCCGGCGACCGCGAGCGCCACGACGCCCTCGCTGCCCGCCCGGGCCTCGATCCATTCATCGGCGTTGGCGCCGGTGAGCGACATGCGCGGGCCGACGAAGGTGAACTTCGCGTGCCGCCCCGCATCGACGTCGCGGGCCGCGGCGAATCCGGCCGCGAGCTCCGTGGGCGCTAGCCAGGTGCCGAGGAAGTCGGCGCCGAAGCAGACGATCTTGTCGGCTCCCGACAAGTCGAAGCGCGGCGCGCCCGGCCCGCCGCCCGCATCCGCCATTCCGGTCACGAGCGCGTCGTTGGAGAAGGGCTCGTAAGCGATGTGCTCGACGCCCATCACCCGGGACCACTCGGAAATGAAGGCACCCGTCGTTCCGGTGACGCGACCCGTCAAGAGCGCCGCATTCCCCACGCGCACCGCGTCGGTCAGCGCCGAGGTCGCCTCCTCCCAGCCGACTTCCTCGAATGGCGGAGCGCCGGCCTCGCCGGAGGCGTTGCGCCGGAGCGGCGTCGAGACGCGGTCGGGGTCGTACAGGTCCTGCAATGCCGAATGCGAGAGCGACGACAGGCCGCTAGCGAAACGGCCGTTCGGGCTCAGGCCCAGCACGCGCCCGTCTCGCACCTGCGCATGGACCGGCGCCGGTTCCGGGCCGGCATTCGGCAGCACCGTCGCGTACGTCTCCGATACCCCGGGGGTAATCCCCTCTTCCTCGACCAGGAGAGGGATCAGCTTGTCGGCGAAGTCCGGAGGACCGCAGGCGGCCACGGCCGCCGCTCCGGCGCCCGAAGTCCCCAGGACCTTGAGGAAGCTCCGGCGCGACGTGCCGTTGGCGTCCGGGCGCTCTGCAGACGAGCACGACCCGTTGCAGCCGCAGCCTCCGTTCACGCCCTCCGCTCCGCCCGCGCCGCGGTCGCTCGAGCCGTCGCCCGCGTCCGGGCCACCGGCGCCGCGCGGCCCATGTCCCCCGCGCACGCCTTCACCGCCGGTCAACCGTCGCCCCCGGTCAATAGTGGCACGCCACGCAGTCGACGGGCGCGCGAGTCCTGCCGTAGTCGGTGTTTATTCCCCGCGGATAGAAGCCCTCGGGCTGCCGTTCGCCCGGAGGCTGCGGCGGCGGCGCATCCCGTGCCAGCGTGTGGTCGGTCGCGATATCGCTTTCGGACGGGGGCTGTCTGTGGCAGTCGAGGCACCAGCCCATGGTCAGAGACGCCCACTGGTAGACCCGGTCCATCTCCTCGACCGGACCGTGGCACTCCTGGCACTCCAGGTTGCGTACGTGCGCTTGGTGGCTGAACTGCACGAACTCGGGAAGCTTGTAGACCCACTCCCACTCCACGACCTCGCCCCGCGCATCCATGGCGCGCAACTCTTCGATCGGAGGAAGTCCCGTGCCTGCCACCCGGTGGCACCCCATGCAGACCTCGAGCGAGGGCACGATTCCCGAGACGGATCGCTCCGTGCCCGTGTGGCAATACATGCAGTCGATGCCCAGATCGGAGACGTGAAAGCGGTGGTTGAAGGGGATGGGCTGCTCCGGACCGCGCGACGCCCGCTCGTGATCGTAGATTGCGCGCCACTGCGGGAGCATCTCGTCGGGGTCCGTCACTCCGCCGTAGGAGAGCGCCTCGCCGCCAGCATCCTCTTCGGCGGTCTGGTCGTCCGCTTCCTGCGCGACGGTCGGCGCGTGAAAGAACGAGGAAACATCGAGAGCCGCCGCCGCGACCTCGACATCGTCCCCGGAACCCGTTGAATATCTGTGCAGCGCCACCGCGGCTGTAACAAGTGCCGCGACGACGGAAATAACCGCCACGCGAGAGCTTCTCAGCATCCGCCTCTCAGAGGGGGAATCTACGATGAACCGACTCGGAGCCGTCCGGCGCCTGGGCATCCGGAACAACTTGATCCATTATCAATATACAGTCTGTCTCAAAGGTATACCACGGCCCGGAGGATGCAACGGCCGCCGAGCCGGACAGTCTCTCCGGGTTGACCGGTCAGTGGCGTTTCTTTACCATATGCTCCCAGCGAGCGGACTGCCCCCCCGGTCCGCTCGTCGTGTCTTCTGAGGGGCCTTAGCTCAGATGGCTAGAGCGCTACGTTGACATCGTAGAGGTCACTGGTTCGAGTCCAGTAGGCCCCATTCGGTACCCGGCAAGTCCGCAGCCGGACCGGATGCGCGTTCGGAGGGGCCGCGTAGCGGTAACGGGCTGCGACGCGGCGGCGGACGGAAGGCTCCCGATTACCCTATTCAAGGGGCTGTAGCTCAGCCTGGTTAGAGTGCCGGTCTGTCACACCGGAGGTCGCGGGTTCGAATCCCGTCAGCCCCGTATCGAAGAGACCCTGGGTCGCGGTAACGAGAAAACCGCTGGAACCCGGTAACGAGGAGTCCGTTGTATCCCGGTAACGAGGATCCCGGTAACGAGAACCCCGGCCAAGGGGGAAGGAAGAAGGGGCCGTAGCTCAGTTTGGGAGAGCGCTTGAATCGCACTCAAGAGGTCGCGGGTTCAAATCCCGCCGGCTCCACTCGTTCCGCTGGAATCCGCAGTGCCCCTCGCCACCGTAGCTCAGGGGTAGAGCACCGCATTCGTAATGCGGCGGTCGTCGGTTCAAATCCGACCGGTGGCTCTTGCGAAGCTCGGCGAAGCTGGCCTTGGCGGACTCAGGCATGAAACTGGCGGCGCTGGACTTGACGGGCTCCGGCGTGAAACCGGCGAGCTGGATTTGGCGGGCTCCAGCATGAAACTGGCGGCGCTGGACTTGGCGGACTCAGGCATGAAACTGGCGGCGCTGGACTTGGCAGGCTCCGGCATGAATACTGGTGGAAGCGAGACGCTAGCTTGCAACTGGCAAGGCGCCAGTGCGCAAACTGGCAAGCGGACTGGATCGATACGGATCCCCGCGGGTGTAGCTCAGTTGGTAGAGCGCAACCTTGCCAAGGTTGAGGTCGCCGGTTCGAATCCGGTCACCCGCTTCTTCGCTGCAACGCTGGGGTTCGGCGGCTCCCGGCGCCGGTTCGTCGCGCCAAACGGCTCGGATGCCGACAACTTCCGCCTTCGGGGCGTGGCTCAGTCCGGTAGAGCGCTGCGTTCGGGTCGCAGAGGTCCCCGGTTCAAATCCGGGCGCCCCGATTTTCGTGTAACGCCAACGGTAGCATCGCCGTGCCGCGCCACTGCCGCTGGCCCGGCCATGTCCTTGCGCACAGCCCTTTCGAGCGGTACGACCGACCGACTCCGCACCTGCAAACGACTTGCATCTACACATAGGATTTCGTCCGGCCGACCTGCACCTGCATGAGATTCATCCGGCCGACTTGCACCTGCATAAGAGTTCATAGAGGAGAAGATCTTATGTCTCACAACCGGTTCAGGGTCATCGCAGCCATTGCGCTGGCGGGTACCGCCGGCCTGTCCGTCGCCTCCTGTGCGGACAACCCGACGCAACCTGCCCCCGAACCCGCGCCGCTGAAGATCGCGGGAACGTTCCCGGAAACCGGGTACCTGCAAGTGGACGGCGCCCGAATGCGCAACGGTTACACGCTCGCCATCGAAATGCTGAACGAGCAGGGCGGCATCGGCGGCAGGCGTGTCCACTTGGTCATGCGCGACGACCGAAGCGAACCGGAGACGGCGGCGCGTCTCTATCAGGAGTTGGCGGCCGATACGACAGTCGACCTCCTCCTCGGGCCCTACAGCAGCGCGATCACCGCGGCGGCGCTGCCAGTCATCGAGGCTGCTCGCCGTCCGACGATCATGCCGCTGGCCGCCTCCACGAATCTATGGGAGGGGCAAAACCGGCAGTGGGGCGTGCAGATGCTTACTCCCGCTCGGCTGTATCTCAGAGGGTCGCTGGAGCTGGCAGCGGCGAACGGGGCCAGGAGCATGGCGCTGGTGTACGAGAACACCCGCTTTCCGATATCGATGGCGGCAGGATTGCGCGAAGCGGCGGAAGAAGCGCGCGTGCGAATCGTGTTGGATGAATCGTACGCTCCTTCGGCGGCGGATCACGCTGCGCTGGCCACCAAGGCAAAGAACCTTCAGGCGGACATCTTCATCGGTGGCGGCTACTTCGACGATGCCGTCGCATTCACGAAGGCGCTTGCAGCGGCGCAGTACAGTCCCATGCTGACGAGTCTGGCCATCGGTCCGACGATCCCCCAGTTCGTGACGGACGTCGGCGATCTAGCTAGGTGCGTCACTACCAATACGCCTTGGCACTCGTCGCTGAACACGCGAGGCCCGCTAGCGAGCGGAGAGACATTCGTTCGGCGGTACACGGAGCGCTTCAGCGAGGCGCCCGGCCACCACGCAGTCGCCGCCTTCTCCGCGGTGGAGATCCTCGCGGAGGCTCTCGCCGATATGATCGGGCCGGACGGAGCGGTCGATAACGCGGCCTTGCGCGACTATCTCTTCTCCGCCACCACGAACACCGTGATGGGTTCCTACGGCGTCGCTCCCCTCGGCGAAACGGGGGCGGGACAGCAAGTCAGGTTGCAGCCGCTCCAGATTCAGTGGCAGGACGATGGCGAGGGCGGGTTTGTCCAGCGGGTCATCCACCCCGCTTCGGCCGCTAACGCCGAGCCCTGTTTCAACGCCGCGCCGAACGATCCGATTCAGATCGCGGCGACCTTCCCGGAGACCGGCGTGTACAGCGCGGACGGCACCAAGATGCAACGCGGCTACGCGCTCGGCGTCGAGATGCTGAACGCGCAGGGCGGCGTCGGCGGCAGGCGAGTCGAGCTGACCACCTACGACGACCAGAGCGACCCGGACATGGCCGCCGGCATCTACCGCCGCTTGGCCGGAGACAGCGACGTCGATCTTCTCCTGGGTCCGTACAGCAGCGTTATCACCAAGGCTGTGCTCCCGGTGATCGAGGCTGCCCGGCGCCCGACGATCATGCCGATGGCCGCCTCCGCCGAGCTTTGGGAAGGCGAGGTCCGGCAGTGGGGCGTCCAGATGCTGCGCAACGCCAGGGGGAACCTGACGGGATCCGTGGAGCTGGCGGTGGAAAACGGGGCGGAGACAGCCGCGCTCGTATGGGAGAACTCGACCTTCCCCATATCCGTGGCGGTCGGCGTCCGCGAGGCTGCGCGGACCGCGGGCCTGCGTCTCGTCATGGACAAGTCCTACGAGGCCGGGGCGGCCGATCACGCGGCTCTGGCGCAAGAGGCGAAGGGTGCGGGGGCGGACCTGTTCATCGGAGGCGGCTACACCGACGATGCCATCGCCCTTGCGAGAGCGCTGGACGCGGCGGAGTACAGCCCGATGCTGACAAGTCTGCTAATCGGTCCGGCCGAGCCGAGGTTCGCGGAAGAACTTGGCGCGCTGGCTCGTTGCGTCGCGGGTAACACGCCCTGGATCTCGTCCATTCGCACCCGGGGCCGCCTAGCCGACAGCCAGACCTTCGTCGAGCGTTACCGGGCGCGCTATGGCGAGGAGGCGGGGTACCACGCTGCGGGCGGCTTCGGAGCCGTCGAGCTGCTGACGGAAGCTCTCGAAGAGACGATGCAGGGCGGCAGAATCGACAATGCGGCTTTGCGGGACCGCCTCTTCGGCGACACCACGCAAACGGTCCTCGGCGCCTACGGCGTAATCCCCCTCGGAGAGGCGGGAGCGGGCAAGCAGAGGCGGTTGCCGACCTTGCAACTCCAGTGGCAGGACGACGGTTCTGGGACGTTGGAGCAGAAGATCGTGTACCCGGCCGACTTGAAGAACGCGGAGCCCTGTTTCAACGCCGAGCCGAGCAATCCGATTCGGATCGCGGCCACCTTCCCGGAGACCGGCGTGTACAGCGCGGACGGCACCAAGATGCGACGCGGCTACGCGCTCGGCGTTCAGATGCTGAACGAGCAGGGCGGCATCGGCGGCAGGCGAGTCGAGCTGACCACTTACGACGACCAGAGCGATCCGGCCATGGCCGCCGGGATCTACCGCCGCCTGACCAGAGACAGCGACATCGACCTCTTCCTGGGTCCGTACAGCAGCGCTATCACCAATACTGTGCTCCCGGTGATCGAGGCTGCCGGGCGCCCGACGATCATGCCGATGGCCGCCTCCGCCGAGCTATGGGAAGGAGAGGCCCGGCAGTGGGGCGTGCAGATGCTGCGCAACGCCAGGGGATATCTGACGGGATCCGTGGAGCTGGCGGTGGAGAACGGGGCGGAGACCGCCGCGCTCGTATGGGAGAACTCGACCTTCCCGATTTCCGTGGCGGTCGGCGTGCGCGAGGCTGCGCGGGCCGCGAACCTGAACTTGGTCATGGACAAGTCCTACGAGGCCGGGGCGGCCGATCACGCGGCTCTGGCGCAAGAGGCGAAGGATGCGGGTGCGGACCTGTTCATCGGAGGCGGCTACACCGACGATGCCATCGCCTTTGCGCGGGCGCTGGACGCGGCGGAGTACAGCCCGATGTTGACAAGTCTGCTAATCGGTCCGGCCGAGCCGAGGTTCATGGAGGAACTTGGCGCGCTGGCTCGTTGCGTCACGGGGAACACGCCCTGGATTCCGTCCATTCGCACCCGGGGCCGCTTGGCGGACAGCCAGACGTTCGTCCAGCGTTACCGGGCGCTCTATAGCGAGGAAGCTGGGTACCAGGCTGCGGGCGGCTTCGGAGCCGTGGAGCTGCTGACGGAAGCTCTCGAGGAGACGATGCAGGATGGCGGAATTGACAATGCGGCTTTGCGGGACTTCATCTTCAGCGACAGCACGCAAACGGTCCTGGGCGCCTACGGCGTAATCCCTCTGGGAGAGGCGGGCGCGGGCAGGCAGCGGCGGTTGCCGACCCTCCAGGTCCAGTGGCAGGACGACGGTTCTGGGACGTTGGAGCAGAAGATCGTGTACCCGGCCGAGCTGAAGAACGCGGAACCCTGCTTCAACTCGTGATCGGGGCGCGGCCGCCGAGCCCCGGCGCGATGCCGAGCCCCGGCGCGATGGAGCCGGGAAGACGCCCGCCGCCGGGGCGGCGGCGCTCGACTAGTCTCGACTAGTAGCGGTAGTGGTCCGGCTTGTAGGGGCCGTCCTTCGGAACCCCGATGTAGTCCGCCTGCTCCCGAGTGAGCTCGGTCAGCCTCACGCCCAGGTGGTCCAGGTGTAGCCGCGCGACCTTCTCGTCCAGCCGCTTCGGAAGCATGTAGACCTTCTTCTCGTCGTAGCTCTCCCGGTTCCGGGCAAGTTCGATCTGGGCCAACACCTGGTTGGTAAAGCTCGCGCTCATCACGAAGCTCGGATGTCCGGTCGCGTTCCCGAGGTTGAGGAGCCTTCCTTCGGACAGCACCAGCACCGAGTGGCCGTCGTCGAACACGAACTCGTCGTACTGAGGCTTGATGTTGTTCCGGGCGGCGCAACGCTCGGTTAGCCCGGCCATGTCTATCTCGTTGTCGAAATGGCCTATGTTCCCGACGATCGCCTTGTCCTTCATCCGCGCCATGTGATCGAAGGTGATCACGTCCCGGTTCCCCGTGGCCGTGATGAAGATGTCGGCCGTAGCCAGCGCATCTTCGAGCCGCCGCACGGGGAACCCCTCCATGCTGGCCTGAAGCGCGCAGATGGGATCGATCTCGGTGACGATCACGTGCGCTCCCTGGCCCTTGAGCGCCTGGGCGCACCCCTTGCCGACCTCTCCGTAACCGCAGACGACGGCGGTCTTGCCCGATATCATCACGTCGGAAGCTCGGTTGAGGCCGTCCAGGACCGAGTGCCGGCAGCCGTAGATGTTGTCGAACTTCGACTTGGTCACCGAGTCGTTCACGTTGATGGCGGGGAAGAGAAGCTTGCCGGCCTCCGCCATCTCGTACAGCCGGTGCACGCCCGTCGTCGTCTCCTCGGACACGCCCATGATGCGAGGGACGGTGCGGCGCCAGCGCCCGGGATCGGTTTCCGCGATGCCGCGCAGCGTCCGAAGGATGACGCCCCGCTCCTCAGGTTCGTTCGCGGGATCGAATGTCGGAATTCGCCCGTCCTCTTCGTACTTCAGCCCGTCGTGGACCAGCAGCGTCGCGTCGCCCCCGTCGTCGACGATGAGGTCGGGCCCCGATCCGTCCGGCCACAGCAACGCCTGTTCGGTGCACCACCAGTACTCCTCTAGCGTCTCGCCCTTCCAGGCGAAGACCGGGCTGCCGCGCGGATGCCCCTCGGCGCCGTCCGCCCCGGCGACGACCGCCGCGGCCGCGTGGTCCTGCGTCGAGAAGATGTTGCACGAAGCCCAGCGGACATCCGCCCCCAAGTCGGCCAGAGTTTCTATGAGGACCGCGGTCTGCACGGTCATGTGGAGAGACCCCATGATCTTGCACCCGGCGAGAGGCTTCGCATCACGGTACTCGGCACGCACAGTCATGAGCCCGGGCATCTCGTGCTCGGCGAGCCGAATCTCTCTCCGTCCCCACTCCGCCAGAGCGAGGTCGGCGACCTTGAAAGGGGGACGCTCTATTCGCGAATCCGCGTTTGCTTCGAGGGCTGGAGCGGTTCTCGCCGTCCCGGAACCGGGCGTGGCTCGCTCGGTCGCGGTCTCCGCGGCGGTTTCGGCCAAGTTGGAAATCACTGCACCTTCCATCGCATGCTCCCTAGCGTTCGATAAGTTGTTTCTCGCCCGAATATGCGGCGCTGAACGATACAAGTCCATTACGGATACGACCGGCAGAGCCTGGACCGGGTTGTTTGGTCCGTCAGTCTCTCCACTCGCAGGCCGGTGCGCATCTACATAATATTTCGGCTGATCCGCATCTGAAAACATTTCGGCTGATCCGCATCTGAAAACGAGTTCGTAGAGGAGCGACAGACCCATGTATTGCACCCGGTTTAGAGGCATCGCCGCCATTGCGCTGGCGGGGACCTCCGGCCTGTCCGTCGCCTCCTGTTCGGACAACGTAACGCAACCTGCCCCCGAACCTGCGCCGCTGAAGATCGCGGGAACGTTCCCGGAATCGGGGTACTTGCAGGCGGAGGGCGTCCGGATGCGCAACGGTTATACGCTCGCCATCGAAGTGCTGAACGAGCAGGGCGGCATCGGTGGCAGGCGTGTGCAGCTAGTTATGCGCGACGACCGAAGCGAACCGGAGACGGCGGCACGTCTCTATCGGGGGTTCGCCGCCGATACCACCGTCGACCTCCTCGTCGGGCCCTACAGCAGCTTGATCACCGAGGCGGCGCTACCAGTCATCGAGGCTGCTCGCCGCCCGACGATCATGGCGTTGGCCGCCTCCACGGAGCTATGGGAGGGACAAAACCGGCAGTGGGGCGTTCAGATGTTTATTCCCGCCCGGCAGTATCTCATAGGGTCGGTGCAGTTGGCGGCGGCGAACGGGGCCAGGAGCCTGGCGCTCGTGTACGAGAACTCTCGCTTTCCATCATCGCTGGCGGCCGGCGTGCGCGAAGCGGCGCGCGAAGCGCGCGTGCGAGTGGTATTGGACGAGTCGTACGCTCCCGGAACGGCGGATCACGGGGCGCTGGCCGCCAAGGTAAAGAATCTTCGGGCGGACATCTTCGTCGGTGGCGGCTACTTCGGCGACGAGGTCGCATTCACGAAGGCGCTTGCGGCAGCGCAGTACAGCCCCATGCTGACGAGCTTGGTCGGCGGTCCGACGATCCCCCAGTTCGTGACGGAGGTCGGCGATCTAGCCAGGTGCGTCGCCAGCAGTTCCGTTTGGCACCCGTCGCTGAGCACGCGAGGCCCGCTAGCGAGCGGAGAGACATTCGTTCGGCGCTACGCGGAGCGCTTCGGCGAGGCGCCCAACAACAGCGCAGTCGCCGGCTTCTCTGCGGTGGAGCTCCTCGTGGAGGCTCTCGGCGAGACGATGGGCCCGGATGGAGAGATCGATAACGCGGCCTTGCGCGACTACCTTTTCTCCACCGTCACGAACACCGTGATGGGTTCCTACGGCGTCGCTCCCCTTGGCGAAACCGGGGCGGGACGGCAACTGAGGTTGCAGCCGCTCCAGGTTCAGTGGCAGGACGATGGGGAGGGAGGGTTGGTCCTGCGGATCATCCACCCCGCTTCGGCCGCGAACGCGGAACCCTGCTTCAACCGCTGAGGCCCGGCGCGAGTCTTTGATCTCGCTCGGCGAACGGCTAACTTGCTTCAACTTGCAATCGGGGCGTGGCGCAGCCCGGTAGCGCGCCTGAATGGGGTTCAGGAGGTCGCGAGTTCAAATCTCGCCGCCCCGATTTCCGAAGTTCCGCACTCTCCGGGGCATTGTCCGCGGACGGGTGCGGAGCGCGTGGCGGGGGCATCGCCAAACGCGGCGCAGGCTCTGTCGCCGACGGGTGGGGCATCTATCGACGAAGCTGGTCCGGCGGCCTAGCGGGGCTGCGCCGGGCGAGCGCCCGCCACGCCGGACTCCTTTCGTGCCGGTGGCGTTATTCGCCGTCCCCGCTGCGGTCGATCCCGGCTTTGGTCCGCCCGGCACATCCACGCGGCAAGAACGACATGGAGCAGAAATCGCAATGCACTCATCCGGGTCTCCAGCAGGCAAAAGCAGTGCCGAAAACATGAATCAGATAAAGTTGTCCCCCCGTCTCCTCAACCTGATCAGGGCGCCCCAGCGGCTGACCGCGCAGAGGTTGTGGCGCGCCCTCGAGGCAAGGGAAAGAGCCGACACCCTGGCCGCCGCGACCAAGTTGCGGGCGAACTTGGTGAAGGTCGTGGCCCGGAAGTTGAAATTTCGAGTGGAAACCGTAAAGAAGCTGAACGATGCCAAGTTTGCGGATTGGACAGAGCGTCGTCGCGTACAGTTTCCCAACGCGATGACGGCCGAGCTGCTTGGCATCCTCCATCTCGAGTGGCGCCGCGAACTGTTGAGAGACTTGTACGACGCTCTCGGCGTCGAGCACGACAACGGCGAGATCAGTCCCGGGTTCGGCGATGGTGGAGGAGAGCCGCGGAGCGGTGGCAACGAGGCACGTAGCGGCACAAGCGCCCAGGGCGACCAACCGGAGCTGACGGAAGCGAAAGTTTACGCCGCTGCGGACGCGATCGAACAGGAGTACGGGTTGCGCCGGACGGTCGTCCTTTTGCTGGCGCACATGCTCCCCCCGGGGGCTCAGGCGTTCCCCGGGGCGGTGCGGCCGGAGCACTACGGCTTCCTCTGGGGTTGGCTGGGAAAGCTATCCGAGAGCCCGGAGTCCGATTCTGGAGATCCGGAGCCTATCGACGGGGAAACTGAAGCTGAAGCGGATGACGAAGGTGCGGATGGCCGGTCCTTCCCCACGCTCGACCACTTGTTGATCGAAGCGGTGAACGCTTCCAGAGAAGGTACGCTGGGCAGCTTGAGCGAAGAGGAAATAGATGACGCGGTGGAAGAACTCGCCAGCCTCAACCAGCACCGGCCGCACTCCTTCTTCCATGTCGGCCTGCGCGATGTGGTCTTCGAGCGGTCTCCCGGAACCCCTATGCCGAAGGGCCGCTCGAAGGTGCGCTGGTATTGGGCCGGCAAGATATCGGGTTGGGGGCAGAGCGAGTTGTGGGCCGAGATCGTTTCCGCCTACGATGGCAATGATATTGTTCAAACCCTTGGAGATGGATCCGATGGCGCGAGCGAGCGGGCGGCGCCGTTCGTTGTCGCGGCACTGGGCGAGGAAGGGCGGGGAGCCGAAGTGGCCGAATTCGTGCAGGGCGCTCTCCTCAAGTCCGGTACATTCGAGACTGATGGATATAATCGCCGGACCAGCATATTCAAAGCCGTGCTCGACATCGGCACCGATCTGTTGCACAATGGAGAGGTCGGACGAGCTCGGGCCATCTTCGACCGCCTGATGGAAGCCGTGCGGGCCCATGAAGAGGATGGCGAAGCTCCTGCCTTGCAGCTCTTCCTGGATGTGCGCCGTCGTCGCGCCCACTGCCTGCAGCGCTCCCTGGAGCACCGGGCGGCGCGACAGCGGTTGAAGGAGCTCCTGAAACTCGATCCTTACCCCAACCATCAAGCCATGGTGCACGCCGACCTGGGGATGCTCAAGGGCAGCTTCAACAGTCTGGAGGAGGTTGAGCTTCCGGGTGGCGAGGGCGATCTCGCCGACTTCCTCGAACGCTTGCGAGAGGGCCGGGACCACTTCCAGGAATCCGTCGATGCCGAGGCGCGGTATGGGGCGCACGGGCACTACTGTCTGGGCGTGCTGGCGCTCGGCGAGAGCGTGGCAGAATCGACAGAGGTACCCGCAGGAGAGGACAGGGAAGCGCGTTGCGCGGAAGCCGTGGAGCACTTCATCCGGGCCAGGAGCGTCTTTGAAAGCAGCGTCGGCAGCTATGGTTCGCTCGTCGCGAGGACCAGGCTGTACCTGGGGATCGCCCAGGCCGTCCAAGCGGAGTCGGCGGGGAATCTCACTCAGGCGGCGAAGCTCATCGAGGGAGAGCTGGGCGGCAAAGCGACCTTGCCCGGCTACTTTGTCGACCCGGTTGTCGAGGGACTCAGCTTGGCAACCGAGGCGGGAGTCTTGGGAAGCTTCCTCTCCGCACTCTTGAAGACCGGGGGGAACGCGGTGCTCGACGCGATTGCGAGGGACAGCTCGGTACTAGCTACAAGCGAGGAGTGTGTCTCGGAGCTGCGCGAGAGGGCCAGGAGGCTCGGCGCGAGCGAAGCGGCGGCACGTGACCTCCGTTCGTGCCTTGCCTGCTATCTGGATCCCCAGAATCCCGATGCTCAGAATCTCGATGCGGCATGCGACATACTCGACCAGCTCGAGGGTTTGGCCAAGCGAGGCGTCGGCGCTGCCCAGTTCGAGGAGCTGCTGGCCGAGAAGCGGTACGAGCCGGCGTGGGAGGCCGAAGATGCGATTCTTGCAAGGGTTCGATGCCAAGAAGCCAGGGACGCCTATGGCGAAGCGCTTGTGTTGCTGCGAAAGCTGTTCCACCAAGTCGCCGGGGATCGTCTGGAAGAGGCGGAGGGGATAATCGCCAAGCTAAGGTCATACCACATCCCCAAAGAGCAATACGAGGCGGAGGTAGGACGCCTCCGCGCCCTCAAGCAGCAGGATCGCGGAGATGAGGACGAGCCGACCAATGTCCCCGGCAAGCGTGTGCGTGTCCTCTTCGTGGGCGGTGACGAGGGTCAGGCCAAGACTAACGATAACGTGGAAAAGCTTGTGAAGAGCAGTGCCTCGAATGTGGCTGTGACATTCGTTCCCACCGGCTGGAGCGGGGGCTGGAGCCAGCACCTGGACAAAGTGAGGACCGAGCTGACTAGGCACGATGTCGTGGTGCTGTCCACCCGGATGAGGACCGAGCTCGGCAGGCAGATTCGCACGGAGTGCCGCCGACGGGGGAAGGAATGGCGTTCATGTTGGGTGCAGGGCAGAAAGGGCAGGAGCAACGCCATCCTCCAAGCCGCCAGGGCTGTGGCACCCTCCGGGTGACGCGCCGGAGCGGACCGATGCCGAACCGGGCGGCGCCGGACGAAGTCGGAGTACACGTCTCGGCGGCGGGCGGAGTGGAAAACGCTCCGGCGCGCGCCGCGGAGATCGGCGTGGCGAATCTGCAACTCTTCACGAAACAGCCCAGCCGGTGGGCCGAACCCACCATCGACGCCTCCGCGGCCACAGCCTTCAAGGCGGCGCGGAAGGAACACGGAATAGCGGTCGCCGGCGCTCACGATTCGTACCTGATCAACCTGTCGTCCCCGAACCGGCGGCTGTGGCGGATGTCGCAGCGCTGCTTCCAGGGCGAACTCGAACGCTGCCGGGATCTCGGCCTGGACTTTCTGGTTACGCACCCTGGGAACGCCACCGACAACGACATCGAGGCGGGCATCCAGCGCAACGCGGAGGGCGTGACTGAGTCGCTGGAAGCCGTAGGGGGTTCGACTCGCGTGCTGCTCGAACTGACCGCCGGTTCGGGGACCACCGTCGGCGCCACCTTCGAGAACCTCGCGGCCATCCGGGGACAGATTCCAGCCTCTCAGCGGCACCGCGTCGGTATCTGTTTCGACACCTGCCACGCCTTCTCGGCGGGGTACGACCTAGTGGGAGACTACGAAGGAGTCTGGGAAGCGCTAGGCGAGGCCATCGGGCTGGACAAGCTGGGTCTCATCCACATGAACGACTCCAAGCATCCGTTCGGTTCTCGCAAGGATCGTCACGAAGCGATCGGCGAGGGGACTCTCGGGGAGGGCGTGTTTCGCCGGCTGATACTCGACGAGCAGCTGCGGCATGTCCCCAAGATCCTGGAGACGCCCAAGGGAGACCGCGGCAACGAAGCCGATCTGCGCAATGTGGCGCTGCTCAGGGGCTTCCGCGCCAAGCCGGCTTAGAAAGCGGCCCCGCCTAAGAGATCGCGAGGGCCGAACTCGGTGAAGAAGCGAGATAGCGTCACCGTCGGCGGCGCGACGATCGACTACGAGATACGTCGCAGCGCCCGGCGCAAGAAGACGATCCAGATTACAGTGAGCGATGGTAGCGTCCGGGTGGCCGCGCCGGCGGCGGCGCCGGACAGCGAGTTGCGGGCAGTCGTCCGCAAGAAGGCGCCCTGGGTGCTGCGTCAGCTATCGGACACGACGCCGGATGCCGTGCCCATGCTCTTCGTCAGCGGCGAGACGCTTCCGTACCTGGGCTGCGCTGTTCCTGTGGTGGCCGAGGCTTCGAATGTTCGGCGTCCGGAAGCCCGCATCGACCAAGGGCGCTTCAGGATCGCCGTGCCCAAGGACCTTGGCGGCGCCGTCCGCCGCGAGGCGGTTCGCCGTGCCGTCGTCGCGTGGTACAGGGACCGCGCCGCCGAGCAGCTGTCCGCCGTCGTGGATCGCTGGTGGCCCCTGCTCGGCCGGGGAGAGAAGTCGCGGGTGCTGATCCGCGACCAGAAACGGCGGTGGGGAAGCTGCGCATCCGACGGCACGCTGCGCTTCAATTGGCGCATCGTCATGCTGAAGCCATCTCTCATGGAGTACTTGGTGGTTCACGAACTGGCGCACCTGACCCACCGGAATCACTCGGCGGACTTCTGGGGCCTGGTGCGCAAGGCGATGCCGGATGCGCAGCGACGCCGAACGAGTCTGCGGGAGGCGGAGGGCAAGCTTCCCCTGTGATCTCGGCGGCCGTCCGCTATATGTTTTCCCTGTCGCCGGCGGTTTACGCCGTTCTGTCCGGGTTATCAAGGCTCGGCTTGGATCAAGCGGGTCGGCTTGGGACACGCGGGTCTCGGCTTGGATCAAGCGGGTCGGCTTGGATCAAGCGGGTCTCGGCTTGGAACACCCAAAGATCGGCCTGCGCAGCCCGGCGGCGGAGTTTCCTTTGGCAATGGCAAGGAGCCCGATGAAAGGGCTGAGCAAGAGGAGTCTGGAATGAGAAATGGTCGCCGAGCCGCCGTTGTCGCGGCGCTCCTGGTCGTGGCCGTTGCCGCCACGGCGCATGCTCACACGCTGTTTCTGAAGCTGGAGAGCTTCTTTCTCGAACCGAACTCGACCAATGTCGTCGCTCTGTTGAACGGCGACTTCGACCGGAGCGAAAACGTCATCTCGCGCGATCGCATGATCGATGTGAGAGTGGTGGGGCCGGGCGGCACAGCTAACCCGCCGGCCTCCGCTTGGCGCGACACGGCGATGTTTCGTTCGGATCCGGACAGCTTGGACACGGCGCTCCTCACGTTCGAAACGGGCGAGGCGGGTACCTATGCGATAGGCGTTTCGACCGCTCCCACAGTCTTCACGCTCACGGCGCAGGAGTTCAACGAGTACCTCGTTCACGATGGCATCGTCGACATGATCGAGCAGCGCGCGGCCGACGGCACGACGAATGACGAGGCCACCGAGCGCTACAGCAAACATGTGAAGGCGATCGTCCAGGTCGGAGACGCGCGTAGCGGCGAGTGGTCTCTCGAGTTGGGATATCCGGTGGAGTTGATCCCGCAGGAAAACCCGTACGAGCTCGGCGTGGGCGATGATCTGGAAGTGCTGTTCCTGAGCGGTGGAGAACCGGTGGCGAACCAGCTCGTGTACGCGAACTACGAGTCGCACCACCAGCACGAAGGAGACGAGCATGTCGAGGCGGTCACGACTCGGACGGATGAGCGCGGTGTCGTTACAATCCCGCTGAGCGCCGCCGGACGGTGGTATCTACGGACGATCCACATGGTCGAGACGACCTCCGAACCGGATGTGGACTACGAGTCGAACTGGGCGACGCTCACATTCCAGGTCCGCTAGCGGCGGTCCGCTAGGTCCCGCTAGCGTGGGTTCTCCAGTCCGCTAGGCGTGGCCCGCTGTCCGTTAGCGAGGCCCCCTTCATGATGCCCGGTCCACGGAAAGATTCGTTGGCATCGCAGGGGGCGCTCGCCTTCGCGGGGGGCGCACCGAGCAGTCTGGGGGCGCGCCCTCGCCGGGGAAGCTAGAGTCCGCCGCCACCTCGCCGTCGCGCGGTTCGGCCGGTCGACTGGCGACCGCTCGAGGAGCCTACCGTAGACGTCTGTCCTCGCTGTCCGGACCCGGCCGAATTGACCGGCTGGGGACGGTTGCTGCTTCGGTAGCCCTTTCCAGCGATAACGCGGCCGCCGCCATCGCGTCCGTCAATCCGTACGATGCCGCCGCCGTAGCCGTACCCGTAGGGCCTGTAGCCGTATCCGTACGGAGAGTAGATGGATCCGTATCTGTAGGGATTGTACCCGTACCCGTACCCGTACGGAGAGTAGCCGTAGTCGAATCCGAAGTAACCGAACGGACGGTGAAGCCAGGGGGACGGGCCGTACAGCCCGGCATACCCGCCGTAGCCGTAGCGACTGTCTTCTACCTCGCTCTTGAGCGCGAACTTTTCGGGGTAGCTCCGCGCTATCATCATGTCGATGATCTCTTCGGGCACCCCGGCGTCGGCCAGCCGAACCAAGCGGTCAGAGTTGACTTCAACGGCGTTCTCGTGCTCCGCAACCCACGCGTGCACGGCTTCGGGCGCCACATGCTCCGTCGCTTCTATCACATCATCGATCAAGTACTCCCCGGCCGCCGCTAGACGCTGAGAGCGTACCGCCATATCCAAGCCGGCCGCTATGTTGCCGAATCCGGCCTCGTCGGCCTTGCTCTGGGTCGCAAGCCGGTAGCGGGTCACCCACGCCGACTTCTCTCCGCCAGTCGCCACGACCCGCGCGTCGACCCAGGAATCGGTCGAGATCATGGCGAACAGGCCGCTGGATGTCTGCTCCACGCCTCCCTCGCACACCACATCCGACTCCATGTACACGCGTCCCGGCCGCGACGAGAACCTCGCCCGCTGAATACCCTCGCATCCGCCGGCGCCCACATCCTGGGCGCTGCCGTCTGCGCGCAAGGCTTCGCGCGCCTTGACCGCGCCGTCTTCGACCGATACCAGCTCCACTCCGCCCTCGTCCCCGCTCGGCTGGATGCAGAGCATCGCCGTGGTCGAGGAGCTGCTGCTGGAAGAAGTCTGGACGGGCTGCCAGCAGCCCATCCAGGCGAGCCACCGGCCATCCGCCTCCTGCGCGACGACCTCCCTTGCCGCCGTGGTTGCGAGAGCTCCCGCGGCGATTGAGGCTATGGCGGCGGCGCGTAGCGCAGGACCGAGTAGTGAAGCGATTCGCTGTCGCAGCATCTTACTTCTCTCTTGGTTCGAGTAAATTGACAATGTAACCCTACAGCCGAACCGCGAAGCCGACCATGGCGCGGAGACCGCTCAAGTCGATTTCGTCAAATCCGACGAAGTCATCCTTCAGATCGGCTTCTGCCCAAGAATAACGCGCTTCGCCCGTCAAAATCCATTTTGGCCCGAGCGAAAAGTCGAGCCCGGCAGCGGCGTAAAGCAATCCGGCGGCTGCGCTAGATGTGAAGTGATCGACAAAGATATCGTTCGTGTCATAATCCACGAACTCTCCGACCTGCTTGAATTCGTACCATACCAGTCCGCCTCCCCCTTCGAAATACGGGGCCAGCTTGCTGGGGATCCACGCAAGTCTGCTGATGCGCTTGCCCCGTCCGCCGGGATATATCCTGGCGCCCACGGTGAACGGAACGCGCCGAAATCTAGTGGACTGTTCGATTGGCAGATCGTCGTCGCCCACGAATTCCCGGAACTCGGAATCCGTCTCGCTGCCCTCGAAGCCCACGCTCGCCGCGATTGCCATGCGAGAGCCGAGGCTGACTCCGACATCAAAGCTGATCGAGCCGCCGTTGAAGTCGCTCTTCTCGACGGTGAGCGTCCGCTGGGTGAAGGCGAATATCTCGCTCTGGGCGCGCAGCATGCTGTAGCCGAAGCGAGCTCCAAGCGTGACTTTCGGCTCGCGGAGCATGAAGTCTTGCGCGGAGAGGGCTTCCGCACTCGAAGCGCATACCGGCAGTGCGAGCGCAGCTGCGAACAAGAAGTGCTTGTGACGTTGCACGTCGCTAATTCTCCCGTCTCGGTTGAAGGGTCGTTCCCTAAGATGCGTGATTCCCAGGGGATGCGCGATTCCGGCGCATCAAGTCATTATTGCGGTATTGGTCGCATCAGCCTGCTCGCTGCCTGCTAGCTGAAAGCTGCCTGCTAGCTGAAACCGGCTTTTCGTACGCCTGCGAGCACGAGCTGGTTCTGCGCACCCTGGATAGGCACCATAACCATACCGTTTTCTGTATCAATAGACGAGTTGTCGGCGCAAAGAGTCACATTGGCGCCGGGGGTCGCATCTGCTTTCCTTTCGCTGTCCGGGCAGATGATATGCTGCCTGGCCCGCCCGGCCCTCTTCCCGCCGCTCGGTCAAGTCACACCTGTGTTCGCTGCCTGGGAAGAGAGGCTGCCTGGCCCGCCCGGCCCTCTTCCCGCCGCCCGGTCAAGTCGCATCTGCGTTCGCTGCCTGGGAAGAGAGGCTGCGGTCCGAGAGGATGGGTCCGCGATATCCTCCGCGACGCGGCGCAGGGTGGCCGCCCCGGTACGGTGGCGGGTAGCACGGAGACCCGAAGCGGTGGCCGCCCCGGCCGCTCCTGCTGCAGCTCGGTCAAGCAATGCGCTGCCGAAGAAGACCGCCCACCCCATCGCTCGTGCCATCTGGGCCTTGCTCGCGCCGTAGGCCTCCAGACAGGCGGCCCGGCCCGCCGGATCGTCGAACAGCATCCATGCGGCGGCTAGGTCGGTGGCCGCATCCCCTGCGGTCAGGTCGCCCCAGTCTATGACTCCTGCGAGGCCCCCGTACGAGGTGATGACATTGCCGGGGTGCAGGTCGCCGTGAATGCACCGGCGGCGCCGGGCCGGCCGCGCGGCCAGCCCTAGCCTCCATGCTTCCAGGACCTCGGAGACGATTGCGTCGGTTGGGTCGCGCAGCCTCTCCAGCCGCTCCTCCACCTCGAGTGTCCGCTCTCGCAGCGGCACGCCGCGGAAGGGATTCTTTGGCAACCGCGGACCGGGGTGGAGGTCGGATAGCCGTGGAGCGCCGCGGGCGGATTTCTCGTGGAGCGCGGCGCTCCGGAGGCCACCTTCGGCTGGGCCGGGGCCGCTCTCGGGAGGCTGGGGATCACCTTCGGCTCGGGCGTCCTCGGCGCGGGGGCGGCCCAGTGCGGTCGTGTGGAGCGTCGACAGAAAGGATGCGAATCGCGATGCCTCTCCGGCGTCTAGAGGCTCGGAAGCCGCCGTCGCGCCATGTATCCACGGGACGACGCTCCACCGCCACGGGAACCCGCAACCCGGCGCTCCGGTGCGAACCGGAGTCGGCACGGCCACGGGAAGACGGCGGGCCAGCGGGGGGAGCCAGGCATGCTCCTTGGCGGCGATCGCCGCGGCGATCTCGTGCCGGGGAAGCCGCACGGCGAGGTCTTCTCCGAGGCGGCATATGAAGTTGTCCCGCCCGCCATCGACGACTTGCAGATGCCGCCCGGCCAGATCGGGGTGCTGGGCGCGGAGCAGCGCCGCCACGAGCTCTTCGCCGACTTCGGCGTTTTCAGTCCGTGTCATCCCGTGGCCGGTCATACCGGGTCAGGCCGGCTAGATCGGTTCCACCTTCCCGGCGCGCACCCACCCCACCTTGCCGTCCTCCAGGACCACCTCCAGCCATTCGTCGGACCTGCGGTCGATGCGCACGACAGTCCCTTCGCGAATTGTGAAGAGATGCAGCGACGGATCGTCGGAGGGTGCGCTCTGCACCTCTGCCTCGCTCTCGATCATCACGCCCCGGTCGGGGCGGCCGATCCCGAACTCCCTGATTGCCAGGTTGGCCGCGAAGATAAGCGTGATTGCGGCGGCCACGCGGGCGACTTGGCCGGTCGGCAGCCGGGGTCGCGACGCAAGCAGTCCGTATAGAAGCGCGCCTGCCAGAACTAGGTATCCCGCTGCGACGATCAAGATCAGCCACGCCCGCGGGATTATCCTCAGACACCAGCTCGCGACGTTCGACAGCCAGAAGCCGGGGAGGGGCGCGATCTGGTCGGGGGCGAGCGACCGCGCGAGTTCCAGATTGGCACGAACGTCCTCGTCGCCGGGAAGCTCGGCTTTGGCCCGTTCGTAGAACAAGATGGCCCGGCCCAGATCGCCGGCCTTGAAGTAGGCGTTCCCGATGTTGTAGTAGAGAGAACCGCTTACGGTTCCCTCTTCGAACAGTGCGAGGTACGCGTCCAGTGCGCCGGCGTAGTCGCCTGCCCGGTAGAGCTCGTTGCCCTGGTGGAAGCGACCCTCAGGCTCGACGGAGCCGTTCTCCTGCGAAGTCGCCGGTGCCCGCACTGCCGCCGGTGCCTGCGAAGCCGCCGGTGCCCGCCCTGCCGCCGGTGTCTGCGCTGCTGCCGGTGCCTGCGAAGCTGCCAATGCCTGCGAAGCCGCCGGTGTCTGCCCCCCGCCGGGGAAGCCGGCCGTCACGAGGACAAGAGCCGCCAGCCACGCCGCCGGGCCGAAACGTGGTCGAATGGCGCTCACCGGAGCTCCTGCCCGAGCGCCGCGAGCGCCGACTCCGCCCGCTCGAGGAACGCCTTCAACTCGCCGGGGCCGCCTTCCGCCGGAGCGAACCGCTGCCTGTCGCACTCCTCCAGGACCGCGAAGAACTCCTCGGCCACCTCGCTCCGCACGTTGCGGTGCGCAAGCGCGGCACGCACTTCGTCGCGGATGACCCCGGCGGCCGACATGTCGAGCTTGTCGGCCGCGAATCCCTCCAGCGCGCGCGCGATCTCGGCGTAGGTCTGGCCGGCGCGGTCGCGGCCGGCCAGCGCGGCGGCGCGCGCCAAATGCTTTTTCGCTCTGCGCTTGGCTCGCCGATTGCGCGCGTACGCCTGGTCGCCCGCCAGCCTGCTCCGCCGCCGCTGCACGCCGGCCGCCCCGGCGACCGCGCCGGCGGGCGCCAGCGCCACGATCCAGAACCATGCCTGGTCGAAGAGCGTCTCGCCGCGCTGCCGGAAGCGGGGCGTGTCGGTTCGAATGAAGCGGATATCCGAGCGCAGCTCTTCTACCGAGCCTCGCGCTCGCGCACCGGGGAGCGAAGGTCCGGCCTCCCGCCCCGTCACCCGGAGCTCCAGCGGGGGCGCCACGGCCGTCGCGTACCGGCCCGGCCCGGCATCGAAGTATCCCATCTCTACTCCGGGGATCGTCAGAGTCCCCGGCGCGCGCGGGACCAGCACGTACTCGTAGGTCCGGCTTCCGGAGACGCCGCGGTCCGTCGTGGCGAACCGGTCCGTCACCTCCGGTGGAAACGCCTCGACCGTCGGAGGAAAGTCGACCTCCGGCGGCGGCAGCGCCTTGAGGTTGCCGCTGCCGGACACGTCCAGACGCCACGTCAGCGCTTCGTTCGCCGCCAGGCTGTCGCGGTCGGCGGATGTCTCCAGAGCGAGATCGCCCACGAGTCCGGTAAAGGATGCGGGCCTGCCATCGGCGGGCAGGGGACGCACTTCGATCGTCACCGGTTCGGAGACCGCCTCCGATCGCAGCACATCTCCGAAGAGGGATCCGCGGTCGAATATGCCCCCGAAGATGTCGTCGAACGGGTCGCGCGACTGCCGCTGCAAGCGGACTCGGGCCTCGATCGCCAGAGGTTCGATCGTCTTCGTCCCCGCTCCGGTGGGGTACATCGCCACCTTGCGTACGACGACAGAGGCGTACTGCTGGCCATTTCTAACCAGCCGTTCGACTTGCGGCTGTCTAGGCTGCTCGAACTCTTCGACCCAGAAACCTGCCGTGCTGGGCAGTTGGACAACGTCGTACGAATTGACGTCCACCCGCGTGTAGAGGCGGTATTCGACGATTACCGGTTCGTTCTCGCGCACTTCGCGCACGTTCGGCTCCGCGACGATGAAGAGGTCGTCCGGGGCGAGGTTCCCGTCCTCGGCGAGTATCGGCGGTGGAGACGACCCGCTCCCTGGCGCTGGCTGCGGCGGCGCGGCGGAGACCGTGAGGGCGAGAGGCTCGGTCGTGAAAGCCGTGCCCATCGCGCGCACCGTTACCGGACCGATTTCGAAAGTTCCCTCCGATGTGGCCTGAAAGCTGTATTGGGCCGTGAGCGAGATGGTGGTGCGGCCATTAGCCATCTGAAAAGACGTTTGCGTTCCGCTGCGGATGAAGACGGCGAAGGCGGCCATGTCGGGAAGTTCCGGCTGTTCGTCGAACTGCTGGCCGCCCTGCAGCTCGACATTGAGCGTAAAGACTTGGCCCACTCCAACCTCCACGCGGTCGAGGTAGGCGGAGACCGTGGCATCCTGCGGGGCCAGGGGAATCGCCGCCGCGGAGCTCGCGCCCAACGCCGGCAGGGCGCCGACGCACAAGGCGAGCGCCGCAGCCGCTCTGGCCCCGATGCGCATGCCCCCGGACATCACCAATCTCTGCGCGGCCTCGTCCCGCGCGCAGGCACGCGAGGCTTGCGGTTCACTTCGTCCTGGTCTTCCCGGATCGCCTCCAGCAAACGCTCCGCCTCTTCCCGCGTCATCTGCCCCGGTTGCGGGGATTCCTGCGGAGGCTCTTCCTGTTCGGGGGGCTGTTCCGAGTCGTCTGCGCCGGCTTGATTCTGCGGGTCTTCCTGGTCGTCGGGCCGCTCATCGGGCTGTGGCTGGTCCGCCGGCTGCTCGCCGTCCTGGCCCTGCTGCCCGTCCTGCGGTTCCTGTTCCGGATCTTGCTCATCCGGATCTTGCTCCCCGGGCTGCTGTCGTTGCTGCTGTTGGCTCTGCCGAAGCTGCTGGATCGCTCGCTCGAGATTGTGCTTGGCGTCGAAGTCGCCGGGGTTGGCGCGAAGCGCCTGCTTGTACGCCTCGATGCTCTCCTCGAAGGCCTGCTGCCGGTATAGCGCGTTGGCGAGGTTGTACCACGCCGAGGCCGCCAGCTCGGGATCTCCGCCTTCCACCGCGGCGCGGAAGGACTGGATCGCCGCCTCGTAGTCCTCTCCCTGATAGAGCGCGCTACCGTCGTTGAAGCGGATGACCGGAGATCCGGGCGCTTCCACGAGCGCCTCCAGATACTTCTCATGGGCCTCCGAGAAGCGTCCCTCCGTGTAGAGGCGGTTACCCTGCTCGGTCGTCGACCGCCCCGCCTGGGCCTGCGCGCCGGAGGGCGTCGCGAGCGGCGAGATCGCCGCCAGGGCCGCGACGACTGCGGCCGTGGCCGCGCCTCTCAAGAGAACCGGCCGGCCCACGCGCGCTTCACGTTTCGTCTGTCGTTCCATAGGCTTTCCAGCAAAAGTAAGATGATTGCCGCCCCGAGGAATATCTGAAACTGCTCTTCGTACTGCGTCACTTCGCGGGCATCTATCTCTCGTCCGCCCAGCGCCGCGATCTCGGCGATGAGCTCGGTCAACTCGCTCGCTTCGGGCGTGCTCCGGAACAGCCGCCCGCCCGTCTGCGTGGCGATGCGCCTCAACGTCCCCTCGTCCAGCCGGGTGGTGACCACCGAACCTGCCTCGTCCCTCTTGAACCGGCCTGTCGCGCCGCCCCCTCCCGCTTCGGGAATTGGCACGCCGTCCGCCGAACCCACGCCGACGGCGTGGATCGTGACGCCGGCATCGGCCGCGCGTCGCACCGCGGCATCTATGCCTCCTTCGTGGTCCTCGCCATCGGTGACGACAATTATCACGCGCTCCTCGACAGGCGCCTCCGAGAACGCGTCGAGCCCGAGTTCGATCGCCGCCCCGAGATCGGTGCCCTGCACCGGCATCAGGTCCGTGTCCATGGCGTTGAGGAAGAGTCGCGCAGCGGCGTAGTCCGACGTCAGCGGACTCTGCCTGAACGCTTGGCCTGCGAACGCGATCAGGCCGATCCGGTCTCCGTCGAGCTGCTCGATCAGCCGCTGGATCTCGAGTTTGGAACGTTGGAGGCGGTTGGGGGCGATGTCCTCGGCCAGCATCGATGCGGAGAGGTCGAGCGCCACGACAATGTCCATCCCCTCCCGGCGAACGGTCTCTACGCGGGACCCGAACTGCGGACGCGCCATCGCCATGACCGCCAGCGCCAGGACGGCAAGGAGCAGAGCGTTCTTCCATGCGCGCGCCCGGTGGTCCACCGTGTCGCCGAGCTGTCTCACGAGCGCCAGATCCCCGAAGCGTCGCATGGCCCGGCGCCGGGCGCTTCTGCCGTACCACATCAGGACGGCGGCCAGCGGGACCAGCGCGAACGCCGCCAAAGCCGTGGAAAATCCGAAGCGGAACATGCGGCTACGGCACCCTTCGCAGGATCGTGTGCGCAAGTCCGGCTTCCAGCAGCAGCAGGCATATTCCGGCAGCGAGCGGGAGGTGGAACAGCTCTCCGTATCTCGTGAAGCTCTGCACATCGATCTCGGTGGTCTCGAGCTCGTCGATCTCTTCGTATATGCGTTCGAGACTCTCGCGGTCCGTGGCGCGGAAGTACCGGCCTCCGGTCGCCTCCGCGACCTCCTGCAGAGAGGTCTCGTCCACATCGACCTGAGTAGTGACGTAGCGACGACCGAATACGGGATCGTCCACCGGGATCCGCGCCGTGCTGCGCGACCCCGCTCCTATGGTGTAGATCTTCACGCCCAGCGCCGCCGCCATCTGCGCAGCCGTGGCCGGGTCGATCTCGCCCCGGTTGTTTCGGCCGTCGGTCAGGAGGACGATTATGCGCGACTCCGCTTGGCTGGACTCCAGCCGCTTGAGCGTCGTGGCCAGCCCGAGCCCGATCGCCGTGCCGTCCTCTACCATGCCGACCTCCAGCTCGGCCATGACGGCGGTGACGGCGGAGTGGTCTATCGTGAGGGGGGCCTGGGTGAAAGCCTGCCCGGCGAAGACCACCAGCCCGATGCGGTCGTTGCGCCGTCGTTCCACGAAGGCGGCTGCGACTTCCTTGGCCGCTTCGAGGCGGTTCGGCGCGAGATCTTCGGCCAGCATCGAGCTGGAGATGTCGAGCGCTAGCACGATGTCGATGCCCTCCACGGACACATCCTCCACCGTGGAAGCGGACTGCGGGCGAGCGAACGCGATGACGAAGGCGGCCAGGGCGACGAGTCTGAGGGCCGACGGAATGTGCCGGGCGAGCCCGGTTCGCTTCGCGCCGGCTCGCAGCAGGAGGGCGAGCCCGGAGTAGCGCAGCGTGCCTGTCTTTCGCCCGCCTCTCCAGGCGAACTGGTAGTACGCCAATGCCGGGACGGCGACGAGGAGCAGGAGGAAGGCGGGGTCGGCGAAGCGGTAGATCATCGTCCGAGGCTCGCTTGCTCGACGCGGGTTCGTGCCGGGGGAGCCTCGGCCGTCTCCGGCTCTGGCGGGCTGTCCCCAGGCTCGCTCCCGCCATCCTGCGCCGCGCTACCCCCGGGCTGCGGCGCGCTGTCCCCGGACTCGCTCCCGCCGTCCTGCGCCGCAGCGGGCGAGGGGGCCGCAGCGGGGGAGGGCTCCGGCGCCGGCACGAACTTCGTCCGCTCCACCAGTTCTCGCGCGGCCGACAGCGTGCGGCGGCACTGCGCGACTTCCGGCCGAACCTTGGCGAACTTCACGAGGTCGCACGATTCGAGGAAGTCGTCGAATGCCGCGCTAACGCGGGAGCCGACGCCGACCCGCTCCAACTCCGAGACGATATCCGGCGTGATCATCTCCCTCGCCCATATCCGGTACCGGTCCTCCACATAGCGCCGGACGATCTCGGAGACTTCGATGTGGTACCGCTTGATCTCGCCTCGATCCAGCAGCGGCGAAGCCTCCAGCCTGGCCAGCGCCTCTAGCGCGATCTCGTGCGCCGGGCGCGGTGGCTCCATCGGCTTGTAGCGGGCCGCGTCGGCTCCCCCCCGCCGCCACTTCCTCAGCCCCCAGAACACCGCTCCCGCCAACGCCAGCGCCAGCAGCGCGTAGGGCCAGAGGAGCAACCAGTTCCGCGCTATCGAACGGGGACCCTTGACGTCGCGAATATCGCCGCCTTCCTCCAGGCCGACCGTAGTCACTCCGATGACGACCGGATCGGTGGCCGCGACGGCCGCCTCCCCCGAAGCTCCCACGAGCTCCAGCTCGAACGAGGGCACTTCCAGCTCGCCCAGCTCGAATGCCGTCACGTGGAGCAGGGCGGTCGTCCTTGCCAGCTCCCCCGGTTCCGCCACCGTCTCTCCGACCTCGGCCGCCAACAGCTCGAACGGCCCCAGGTCGATCGAGTCGGGCCACCGGACCGACATTTCGGCCGCGTGTTCTATCGAGAGCCGGAGGGCGAGAGGGTCGCCTAGGTGGATCTCGGTAGTGTCCGGCTCGATCTCGACTCGCGGTTGCGCCTGGCCGAGAGCGCCTTCGGCTCCGAAGAGGAGCGCCGCGAAGGCGATCGCCGCCGCCGCCGGCGGTACTCCCCATCCGTTCGGCAACCTGCCGCCGCGTAGCCGTGACGCAGCCGGCGCAGCCACTGGCGCCGCCGCCGAACGATTGCCGCCAGGCAACTCCGTCGGCCACATTCGCCGCGGTCCGCCCCGCGTCATGCCCGCCGTCCCCGTTCCTCGAAGAACCTCATCAGAGGTCGCAAATACGGCTCTCCGGTGCTCAGGTCGACGACATCCACATTGCTGTGCCGGAAAAGATGGTTCTGCTCCGCCAGCTCGGTTGCCGCCCGCTCCGCCAGAGCTCTGCGAAAGTCGCGGTTGGAAGTGTCGACGAGGAGGCGCTCGCCGGTCTCGGCATCCTCGAGTTGCACGAGACCGATAGCCGGAAGCTCGACCTCGCGCCGGTCCTTCACGCGCAGGGCTACGACATCGTGCCGTCGGCCCGCCACCGCCAGCGCCTTGCCGAAAGGCTTCGACATGATGAAGTCGGAGACGACGAATACGACGGCCCGCCGCCTGATCAGCCGCGACAGATACTCGAGCGCCGGCGCGAGGTCGGTCTCCCTGCCCTCCGGTTCATGGTAGAGCATCTCGCGAAGAACGCGGAGGACGTGCCTCCGACCCTTGCGAGGCGGAACGAACTTCTCCACCCGGTCGCTGAAGATGACCAGCCCCACCCGGTCGTTGTTCTTGATCGCGCTGAAGGCCAGGAGCGAGCAGACCTCGACGGCGAGCTCTCCCTTCATCCGCTCCCTGGTGCCGAAGTCGCCCGAGGCGCTCGCATCGACTAGGAGCATCACCGTCAGTTCGCGCTCTTCCTCGAAGATCTTCACATGCGGCACGCCCGTGCGCGCGGTGACGTTCCAGTCGATGGTCCGTATGTCGTCGCCGTAGTCGTACTCGCGGACCTCGGCGAAGCTGATGCCCCGGCCCTTGAACACGGAGTGGTATTCGCCCGAGAACACCTGGTCCACGAGCCCTCGCGTCGTGATCTCGAGTCGGCGCACCTTCTTCAGAATCTCGCGCGGAATCATGCTGTCCATCGCCTCGTAATCTCGCGCGGAACACGCGGAACCATGCTGTCCCCTGCCTCGTGTTCCGGCCTACGGAACCTCCACGCTGTCCAGAATCCGGTTCACGATGTCTTCGCTCGTGACCTCCTCGGCCTCCGCTTCGTACGTGATGAGCACCCGGTGCCGCAGCACATCGAGCGCTACCGAGCGCACATCCTCCGGTGTCACGTACCCGCGGCGGCGCAGGAAGGCATGTGCGCGGGCGGTCTTGGCCAGACAGATGCTGGCCCGCGGCGAACCGCCGTAAGAGATGAGGCCGGCCAAGTCGCCAAGACCGTACTCCGCCGGCTCCCGGGACGCGAAGACGATGTCCACTATGTACTGTTCGACCTGACGGTCCATGTAGATGAGGTCGGCCGCGTCGCGCGCCTTGAGGATTTCTTCCGGAGAGACGACCGGCTGCGCTTCCGGCGCGGGTCCGGTTCCCATGCGCCTGATTATCTCCAGCTCGCCGTCTTTGTCGGGATAGTCGACCGACAGCTTGAGCATGAAGCGGTCGACCTGAGCCTCGGGAAGCGGGTAGGTGCCTTCCTGTTCGATCGGATTCTGCGTGGCCAGCACGAGGAACGGATCGTCGAGAGGGTATGTCTCGTCCCCGATCGTCACGGTGTGCTCCTGCATCGCCTCCAGCAGAGCCGACTGAACCTTGGCCGGAGACCGGTTGATCTCGTCGGCGAGGATTATGTTCGAGAAGATAGGTCCCTTCTTGGTCTGGAACTCGCTGCTCCTCGGGTCGAAGACGAGGGTTCCGATCAGGTCGGCGGGAAGCAGGTCCGGCGTGAATTGAATTCTCTGGAATCCGGTGTCGATGGCCCTCGCGACGGTACGTACGGCGAGGGTCTTCGCCAGCCCCGGCACTCCCTCCATCAGGACGTGGCCGTCGGCCAGCAGACCTATAAGCAGTCGCTCGATCATGTACTTCTGGCCTACGATCACGCGGCCGACTTCGTCGACCAGTCGCCCGGCAAATGCGCTCTCCGCGCGGATCTTCTCTTGGATCGCTTCGATGTCGTGACGCACGGCTGGGTCTGCCTCCTCTGCTCTTTTCGGTGGTTATAGCGGTTTAGCGGCCAAGCAGGTCTAGCGGCCGGCGGGGGCCGACATGCGGCGCCGCCATCCCCTGGTCGGGCTGCCGTGCAGCAGTTTCGGCGCTTCGGCTCTGACTGCGATCATCGCTAAGCGAGTGTCTGCGCGGTTGCCAATCAAGGATAGACATCCGGCCGGACTGCAACGTTGCCTGCTGCCCGGAGGGATTCCGGAGAAGAGATGCCGGGCGCTCCCGTCACGGCGCCGTGTCTCGCCATTAGCGCGCCGGGGTCCGCGTGTCTCGCCGGCGGCTACCCTCGGCCGGAGAACGCAGCTTCGGCCGCAAACTGGAGCGGCCCCGCAAGCGCGCCTTTGCAAGCAGGAAGGCGGTTCCGGCAACAACGATAACGATGCCCATGCTCAGGAGGATGGCCGCGGACAGAACTTCGCCCCGCGCCGCCATATCCGGACGCCGGACGGCTAGAGCGCGCCAGCGACCCATACGCACCTTTCGCAGTCCGCTACTCATCGAACGATCCCGCTTGCCGGCCTAGCTACGGGCAGCGCGGCACGGCTTGCAGTCAGTCGCTGTCCCCGACTCCTTCTCGAAGCGCGCTCGCCAGATTCCGGATGGCGCCCGCCAGAAGCGCCAGGCGCCGCGCGTCTCCGGGTGCGGCCGCATTGGCCGACCGCCGCGCATCCTCCTCCAGCGCCGCCGCGACATCATCGAGTTCGCCGAGCGCCTCGGTGCTCGCAGCGTCTCCCTGCGCGTTCTCGGCGCGAGCGAGCAGAGAGGCGACAAGGTCTCCCCGCTCCGCCTGGATGCCGCTCCCGCGCCGCAGCTGAACCAGATACGAGCGCGCGACCGCGAAGCTGGCCGGCCAGTCGGCCCGCTGCTGGTTCTGCACGTTGGAGTCTCCGAGCATGACCGACATCGCGGCGTCGATCTCGTCCTGCGACAGATGCTCGCTGGGCGCCAGCTGGAACACGTCCACGCCGCGCGCAATTTCCGCTCCGTAGATGGCGCCGTTGTGCCAGTAGGCCGACCAGTAGCCGCCGCTCAGCATCTCCACCGCGTCGATCGGTCCCCGGTCGAAGAAGGCGATCTCGAACGGATTCGCCGGATCGGTGAAGTCGAAGACGGAGAGACCTCCCTGATACCACCCCTGCACCATGATGTCTCTGCCCGGCACCGGAATCAGAGACCCGTTGTGGGCGACGCAGTTCTCCTGCTCGGTCTGGGGCGCCGGCAGCTTGTAGTATCCCGCCAGCTCCATCTTCCGGTCGCGGATCCTGAAGATGGCGTTGGCTCCCCAAGTCTCGGGATCCGAGCCGCGGCAGCGCGCCGCCCCTCCGCCGCCCCACTCGTCCGTGAAGATGATCGACGTCCCGTCGTTGTTGAAGGTCGCGGAGTGCCAGTAGGCGAAGTTGGGGTCGGCCACCTGGTCGATCCGCACCGGGTTCGCCGGATCGGAGATGTCGAGCAGAATCCCGTTGCCGGAACAGGCCCCGGCCGCCAGTCCGAGGTCCGAGCGGACTGTAATGTCGTGGCACTGGTTCGTCGTGCGGGTCCGCTGGGTCCCCTCTCCGTGGCCGCCGCCCGCCCACAAGCCGGCGATGTCGCCAGTCTCGGCATCGGCGAATATGCGGGGCATGTTGACGATCCGGGCATCCTCGGGCGCGCCGACCGGCACTTCGATGATCTCGATTCGGAAGAGCGAGGTGTTCTCGTCCTCGTCCGGAGCCATCCCGGAGCAGCCGGGCAACTCGTTCGGCGACCGCACCCGGCCTGTCCCCGACACGTAGATGTAGACGTGCGAGTCGTCGTTCGGGTCCGTCACCAGCGTGTGCGTATGCGAGCCGCGACAGGTTTGCACCGTCTTCACTTGGCGCGGGTTCTCGATGTTCGAAATGTCGAATATCCGGATGCCGCGCATCCTTGTGGCGCTCACGCTGTCCTGCACCCCTTCGGCGCCGCAGTCGAGCCTGCCGGCGGTCTGCTCGACCGACATGAAGAGCAGGTTCCCGTGCACGCTCAGGTCGCCCTGTCCGCCGGGGCACACCACGGCGACGACGAGCTCCGGCGATCCAGGCGAGGAGGCATCGTACACCTGGAATCCCCAGTAGCTGCCCTGAAAGACGAGGTTGTCCCGAAAGGCCAAGTCGCTATTCGTCGGCCCGCGTCCACCCGCTTCCGATGTAAGGAAGGGGGCCGGCTTGGGAAGACTGACGAGGCGTTCCAGATTCCGGATGGCCGTTCCGGCGTCGTGCAGTCCCGGCGCCAGCCCGATGCGAGGGTCGTCCGGGTCCCACTCCCAGACCGGCTCGGGCGGGGGCTCCGGCGGCGGGGGAGGGGGATCCTGCGCCGCTGCGCCCTGTGCGGCGAGCAGCATCGAGGCCGCCACGGTCAGTAGCGGAACTGCCGCTAGGCTCTGTCGTCTCTCCATCGGAATGTCGCTGCTGTTCGGCATCTTTCGCACCTCCTGCCAGGCGGCTACCCGCTAAACGGCTAACCGACCCGGCGCGAATTCGGGTCAGGCGTGTCCGACGGCCACGACCGGCCGGACAGCGGATTCAGGCTATTCTATTTGGACAAGATCCCTTGCGGCTAACCGTCCAACATCAGGGCGAGCATGCCCCGCATGCGCTGGATCTCGATGTACTGGTCCGCATCCACATCCGCCGCGAAGCGGAAGATCTCCGTTTCCTGTCCTCCCCCGCCGTCGTAGAGCTCGGCGACCATGTTCAACGCACCCTCGTGGTGCTTGATCATGCCCGAGAGGAACAGCCGCTCGAAGTCGGCTCCGTTCGCCGCCGCGAGCTCGTCCATCTCCTGACGGGAGAGCATGCCGGGCATGAGGCCATCCTCCCCGAGGCCGTGCGCGTGCCCGGCGCCGACGGCCGGCGCCGCCTCGCCCCGCCGCTCGAGCCACCGCCGCATCAGGGCGATCTCGTCCCGCTGCGAAATGGCGATGCGCTGCCCCAGCAGCCGCAGGGAGGCGCTCTCGGTGCGTTCGGCGATCATGCCGACCATCTCGAGCGCCTGGGCGTGGTGGTGGATCATCCCCCGCATGAACCGCACATCCGCCTCGTTGTGCGGCAGCGGGGCGAGGGCGGCTGCCTCCTCCTCGGAGAGAGTCCGCCCTTCCTGGCCGGCGGCGCCGGGCTGGACGGTGCGAACCGGCGGCGCATCTTCGGCCGGCGTCCCGCCGTCGGCCAGCGCCTCGAAGTCGGCTTCCGTCTCGAGGTCGCCGCAAGCCGCGACGAAGCATGGAAGCGCCGCCAACGCGGCTACTCCGGTCATGCGGAATGTCCGCAGGCCGCCGGTGCGCGCCATTCCCGGCGCCTGCGTATCGACCGTTACCGTATCAGCCGTTGTCTTGCTGCGTGGCCAGCTCGGCCTTCGCCTGGCGCACCATCTCGCGCACATCCGCCAACATCCGCTTGGCGTCATAGACGATACCGTCCTTGATAGTGAACTTGATCCCGCCGACCCTCCCGGTCTCGCCGGTCTCGTCGTCGAGCTTCACCGCCCCCGTGCCGTACAGCACCTTCAGATTCTCGAGCGGGTTCTCCTCGACCACCACGAAGTCGGCCTTCAGCCCCGGTCGTATGATCCCGAAATCCGGGGCGACGCCCTTCGGATCGTTCAGCTCCAGCGCACCGTGCATCGTCGCGGCCCGGATGACTTCGACCGGGTGGAATCCCGCCTCCCGCAGCAGCTCGAACTCCCGAATGTAGCCGAAGCCGTACAGCTTGTAGATGAATCCGGAGTCGGAACCGGTGGTCACTCTTCCGCCACGGTTCTTGAACTCGTTGAGGAACTGCATCCACACCCGGTAGAAGTTCCGCCACGCGACTTCGTCCTCCGTGCCCCAGTAGAACCAGTAGGACCCGTGAGCGGCCCGGCTGGGCTGGTAGAAGTCCGACTGGCTGGGGAGCGTGTACTCCTCGTGCCAGTCGGCATTCCGCGCGCGCATCACATCGCGGCTGGCTTCGTAGATGGTCATCGTCGGATCGATCCCGAAGCCGAGCTCGAGAAGACGGTCCTGGAGCCGGTTCCAGCTGTCCGAGCCGGGGCCGTCGATCTGGTCCCACAGACGCGCCACGCCGCCAAAGCGGTGCTGCTCGTTCTGGTAGTTGTAGTCGAGCGGCCAGTCCTGGACGCTGTACTTCGAGAGCATCGACTCGAAGAGACCGTAGTAGTGGGTCATCATGTCGAGGCCCAGCTCGGCCGCGTCGAGCGCGGTCATGCGCGCCACGCCCATCTGGCCGAGGTGCGCCACCGTGCCGAGTCCGTGCCGGTGCGCCTCGTCAATCAGGGCTTCCATGATCGGCGGGTCGTACGATCCGAGCTTCAACCCGTCGATCTTCTGCTCCTCGACTTCCTGGGCCGCCGCCCACCGAACCCATTCGCGGGCCTTCTCCGCCGTATTCACCGCGCCACCATCCCACGCCTCGCCGGGCCGGACGTAGGTGTACATCCGCGGGGCGACGATCTCGTTCCGCGCGGCCTTCGCCTTCTCGGCCAGCGCCCACATCATCGGGCCATGGCCCACGCCGCGGGAAGTCGTGATGCCGTGCGCCATCCAGAGCTTGTACACGTACTCGGGCTGGGGCGCCTTGGGGACGCCGCCCGTGTGCGCGTGCATGTCCACGAATCCCGGCATGATGTAGTGCCCGGAGAGGTCGATCTCGTGGACGTTCGCGTCTGGCCGGTCTTCGATCGCGGTAGCGGGCCGGCGGTCTTCGTTGATGTCGATCCCCGGGAATCCGACCGTTCGCACCGACGCGATGCGGTCGCCCTCGATCACGATGTCGACCGGGCCCTGGGGGGGCGCGCCGGTACCGTCGATCACCGTCACGCCGCGCAGGACGAGGCGGTCGTACGGTCCGTCGCCCTCGTCGGCCGCGCGGGGCGTAGTCTCGGGGCGCGACTGCTGCGCCGCGGCCTGTCCGCCGACCATCGCGAGCAGCAGGAAGGCGGTCCAGCCGGGGCGGCCCGCCCGGCGGCAGTTGGGCTTAATCCTCAATTGGTCTCTCCTCGGTCTCTCGTTCTCGTCCGGTCTCTCGTTCTCGTCTTCGGGAGAAGGCGCCTGCTCGGGCCGGGCTCGTTAGCGTCCGGCCCCACCTCCTCGGGTCTCTCGTTCTCGTCTTCCGGGGAAAGCCGGCCCATGCGCAACTGCCGCCGGCCCTCCTGGCTCGCTCCGCCTGCGGACGCGGAACGGGTCTTACTGCTGCACCGCCATACTGCTCTCGCGGGGGAGCGTGATCCGGAATTCGGTGAACTCGCCCGGCTCGGTATCCACTTCGACCTTGCCCCCGTGGCTCAAGATGATCTCGTGAGACAGAGAGAGTCCGAGGCCTGTCCCGTGAGTCCCGGTCTTGGTGGTGAAGAAGGGCTCGAAGATCTTCTCTCTGATCGCGTCCGGGATGCCGGTTCCGTTGTCCCGCACGGATACCACGACTTCGTCGTCCCGTCCTTCCGTCTTTAGCCGCACCACGGGAGAGTACGATGGATCGTCGGACTCCTGGCGCCTCGCGGCCGTCGCGTGGCAGGCGTTGGTGACGACGTTCAGGAAGACCCTGCTCAGATCGCGGGCGATGCCGTTCACCGCCCCCGCATTCTCGTCGAACTCGCGATCCAGCGTCACGTTGAAGGACGAATCCGTGCCCCGCAGTCCGTGGTAGGCGAGCTTGGCGTACTCGTCGACCAGCAGGTTGATGTTGACGGACTCCACCTGGCCCGCCTCGTCTCGCGAGTGAGCCAGCATCCCCTCGACGATCCGGTCGGCCCGGGTGCCATGCTCCCGCACCTTGCCGATGTTCATCTCGAGATCATCCAGGATCTCGGCTACCAGCTCCGCATCAAGCTCGCCGTTGCTCGATGCCTCGGCCGCGCCGCCGGCATCTCCGTTCTCGGCCGCCTCGCCCGGCGCAGCGCCCTCTTCCTCTTTCAACTCCCCCACTTCCTCTCTCAACTCCTCGATCAACTCGATGGACAGCACGGCGAAGTTGTTCACGAAGTTGAGCGGATTCCTGATCTCGTGAGCGATGCCCGCCGTTAGAGCGCCCAGAGACGCCAGCTTCTCCTGCGTCACGACCTGCTGCTGCGTGCGGCGGAGGTCCTCCAGCGTCTCCTGAAGGGCCGAGTTCTTGGCATGAACTTCTTCGGCGAGCTGTTCCACCAGATTCAGTCTCTGCACCTCCAGGGCGTGCTTCCGGAAGACTTCCAGCGCCCCGGCCATGTCGGTCACCTCGTCGTTGCCCTCGATCTCCACCTCGACTTCGAGATCGCCGCTCGACATCCGTCGCGTGACGTCGAACAGCCCGCCCAGCCGGGCGAGGAGACGCTGGCCGAACACCCTCCAGACGAAGTACGCGGCCCCGAGGATGAGCACCGTGGCGCCGAGCAGAAACCAGAACCCCAGCGTCACCAGCGCGCTCGAGCCCTCGGCGGCATCGCGAGTGGCGGCCTCGGCCCGGTCGACCAGGCCATCCACCACGGTCACGAGATCCGCCGTCGTCTGCTGGTTGCGCGCCAGAAGCGCGGCGGCCTGCCGAATCTCGTCCAGTTCCCGCGTGCGGGTCATGAAGATTCCGGCGTCGGCCCCGTACAGGTCGCCCAGCAGCTCCACTTGAACCGCGAGACTGTCTCTCAGAGGCTGGCGGACTCTGGCCAGATTGTCCCGAACATCGCTCAGCGCCGTCTCCACCCGCTCCTGGTTGGCCCTCAGCAGCTCGCGGTCGGTTTGCGTGAAAGCCTGCTGAATGAGCGTGATCGTCTCGTTCTGCGCCGCCCGGAAGTTGAGCAGACCTGCATAGTGGTCGATCTCGCCGACCGATCTTCGTGCCGTGATCGGCGCCGGGAAGTCGTCGAGCTCGCGCAACCCGGTAAACATGAAGAAGTGCTGCTCGTCCACCGCCTCTTCAAGCCGCGATTGCAGCCGCAGTCCGGTGGCGGCCACCTGGGTCGCCATCTGATCCAGCTGGTCCTGGTAGATCATCCGGTTGCGAACGGACTCGTGAATCTGGTTGATGCTCTCGACCAGGGTGTCGGCCAGCGACCCGACTCCTTCGCTCTCGCCGGTGCCCTCGCGCACTTGGATTTCGGCGCGGGCGATCCAGGCGCGGAGGCTGTCCTGTTCGATCGTCACGGCGAAGAGCACTTCCTCGAGATCCTCCGGGTTGTTCGCGGCAAGCAGCTGCGGCGACGCCCGCACCAGCGCTTCGCTCCGCTTGCTCACCTCGAAGGCCGCGACGAGCGCGGGCATCTGCCCTTCGGTGACTTCGCTCTGCCGCGACTGCACGATGCTCATGAGGACGAGCGCGAGAATGATCGCGCTGACCGTCATCGTCACGCCGCCTCCCAGCCACACGACGATCTGGCTGCCGATGCCGAAGCGCCCGCCGGTGGCTTCTTCCAGACGGGAGCCCAGCTTCCCCGGGAGCCGGCTCAGGGCCCACTTGAAGGCGGATTGCATGCGTTCGTCCATCGCTCGCACCTGCCTCGCGGCGCCGTTGCCGCCACTGGCCGACGGCCCCCCGGGGCCGGGCGGCGCGTCGTTGCCGGCAGCTGCGCCGCTGCTTGCGGACGCGCCGTCGCTTGCGGACGCGCCGTTACCCGAAGGCTTGCTGGAGCCGGCGGACGGGTCGCCCGCCGTTGCGTCGCCGTTGCGGGGGTCGTCCGGCATGTCGCCCGGCCCGGCGTCGCCGTTGCGGGGGTCGTCCGGCGCCATCACCGGACCAGCCTCGTTACGGGCCTGAACTCGCCGCCTTGAATCACCGTCAGGAAGACGACATCCGATCCCTGGTTGTCTTCCGGCCCGTATTCGACCACGAAGCCGCCGAGGTCGAGGGGTCCCGACTGCGCGAGAGCGTCGAGGAACGACTCGCGCGACGGGAGACCGTCCGCCTCGCCGCTTGCCGCGCTCAACGTCTCGACCACCAGGCGACCGGCCAGATACCCCTCCAGCGATACGAAGCCGGGCTGCGCCGACGAATCGACGGCTCCGAGGGCGGCGTGGTAGCGAGCCACGACGGGAACGCTGGTGTCGCGCGGAAAGGGCACGACCTGGGTGACGACCACGCCTTCTCCCGAGGCCCCCAACTCGGCCAGCAGAGCGTTGCTGCCGACGAACGAGATGTTCACGAACACCGCGTCCAGCCCGATCTTCCGCGCCCACTTGATGAAGTGAGCCGCCTGCGCGTACGCCCCGATGATGATGACCGCCTGCGGATCGCTGGCCTGCAGATCAAGCAGCCCCCGCTTCACCGCCAGGGTGTTCCGCATGTACGTCGCCTCGCTCGTCAGCTGCATGCCGCGCCGGGCGACGGCTTGCCGAGCCCCGGTCAACCCCGCCAACCCGTAGCTGTCGTCCTGGTAGAAGACGGAGATGCGCCGGAAGCCGAGATCTTCCACGAGCCGGTCGACCATCTCCTCCGTCTCCTGGTGGTAGGAGGCGCGAAGGTTGACGACGTAGCGCTGGTCGGCGCGCCTCAACAGCCCGGCGCCGGTGAATGGTCCGATATAGGGAACCAGCTCGCTGCTGGCGACCGGCTCGGCGGCGTTTGAAGTGGGGGTTCCCACGGCCCCGATGAGGCCGAACACGCCCGCCGCTATATGCTCCCTCGTGTTGATGACGGCCGCTTCGGGTTCGTAGCCGTCATCGAGCACGCGGAGCCTGAGAACCCTGCCGCCGACGCCCCCATCGCGGTTGGCTTCCTCGAATGCCGCGCGAATCCCGAGGTTCATGTTTCGGCCCAGCTCGCCGGCGGGGCCGGTCAGCGCCGCCGACTGGCCGAAGACGATCGAATCCGCGAACACCCCGTGGCGGAGATTCTGGCCCCGGCCGCCAGCCATGTCCTGCGCGCCGGCTTCGCCGCTCTGAGCGTATCCCCACCCCGCGCACACGGCTCCGGCCACCACCGCGCCAGCGGAGGCTCGGACGAGCCTGCGGACGAGCGCGAACCGGAGATCGGCCACCGACGGCAGCGGCCGGATCGGCGCCGCAACTCGGAGCCGGGGGGCGGGCGCGAGCGGGTGGGCGGGCGGGAACCGGCGGGCCGCGCGAAGCCGCCCGGTCATTCGTCGCCCAGGTAGCGAAGCGTGAGGCAGGTGATGTCGTCGGATTGCCCCGCATCGCCCGCGTGGTCCTGAACCGCCTGGATCACGTGGCGGCTGACCACCGCGGCGCTATCGCCGCCGCACTCGGACAGGACTTCCACCAACTCCTCCTCCCCGAACTCGACCCCGTCCTTGTCCATCGCCTCCGTCACGCCATCCGTGTACATGAAGAGCGAATCTCCCGGCTCCATCTGCACCGTCCCGCTGGGGAAGTCGAAGGGATCGACAATCCCTAGCAAAAGACCGGGCTCGCACTGGACCTGGCGAACTTCGCCGGACGACTTGACCAGGTAGGGCAGATTGTGTCCTCCGTTGGCGTAGCTCAAGACTCCGGTAACCGGGTTGAACTTGGCGTAGAACACAGTGACGAACATCGACTCCTCGTTTTCCTTCACGAGAAGCCGGTTGACCTCCTTGAGGCACTCGGCCGGGTCGGGCTCTCCGATCGCGGTCCCCTTCAACAGAGTTCGGCTCACCATCATGAAGAAGGCCGCCGGCACTCCCTTGCCGGACACATCCGCCATCACGACGCCTACCCGGTTGTCCTCGAGCCGGAAGAAGTCGTAGAAGTCCCCGCCGACGTCGCGAGCCGGCGTCATCCAGGCGTGCATCTCGTAGCGGGGATCGGACGGGTAGTCCGTGGGCAGGATCGACTCCTGCATCCGCGCCGCGACGCCGAGCTCCTGGCGGAGGGCCACCAGCTCGTCTCTCGACTGCAGCGCTTTTCTCATCACATCCAGATGGTCGAGGGTCTTCCTGATAGTCGTCTCGAGATCGCGGAAGTCGATCGGCTTGGTCACGAAGTCGAACGCGCCCCGGTTCATGGCGGTGCGGATGTTCTTCATGTCCCCGTAGGCGGTGACGATGACCGCGCGGAGGTCGTAGTGCAGCTGGTTCAACTGGCTGAGCAAGGTGAGCCCGTCCATTTCCGGCATGTTGATGTCGGAGAGAACCATGTCCACGTTATCGTGCTTCTTGAGCTTCTCCAGAGCTTGTATGCCGTTCTGGGCGAAGAGCAGCTTCAGCTCGCCAGAGCGGGTCCGCCGCCGGAACTTCTGCCTCAGCAGCAGCTCCAGATCGGGCTCGTCGTCTACGACAAGAATTGTTGGCATCCAAACCTCGTTCTACGGCAAGAAGCTAAGACGATAGCCATCGTTCCAAACGGTTGTTCCACGACAAGGAGGAACCGTCGCCCGACGGCGAAGGAACCATTATACGACGGCAAGAGGAACCATCATACGACGGCAAAATTGTGGATTGGCGAGAGGCCAAGAGCCGGGCACCTGTCATCCGCAAGGCGAGTCACTCTACTTGCAAGGCGAGTCGCACTACCTTGGTAGTGTCGAGTTACCAGTTCACTCTACTGGATAAGGTATAGTTGCTAGCTATCCACATTCGCAAGGACAGGGACCGAATCCGCATGCCGGACACTCGGGCGCCAGTCAGGCTGGAAGAGTGGTTCGTCATCGTTTCGCGCTGGTTCGGGAAGGGCGGCCTGCCTCGCCCCCGGCCCCGGCGCGGCGGAGGCTTCTCGACAGAGGATCGGATGGCGAGAGCTGGCGCGTGCACTGGCAGAAGCGCCGCGATGGGTATTAGAATGCCTGCAAGAATTTCTTCTCCACGGTGGTCGTAGGCCAGGGAGTCGCTCTTGCCCAGTGCTGTGCCGTCGCTCCAGTCCGGCGTTTGCCGGTGCGGTCCCGCGGTGTCAACGAGTCCCTTCGGTACGGGCGAAGGAGCTCGCCGGCAGCGGCGGCGCATGTTCCAGGGCGGACCCGGCGACCGGATGAAGCTGAATCGGATGGCCGAGTGCGAATCTCCGTAAGTCCGGACTTGGAGGGAGTGCGGGACGCCGTCGCGGGCATCGAAGGTTGGTGCATTGGGCAAGGGCTCGCGGATGATGTGGTCTTTCATCTTCAGCTGTCGATGGACGAACTGCTGACCAATATTGTCTCGTACGGATTCGAAGAGGGAGCCGCGGACCAGACTATCACGGTGGACATGCGCCTCGACGAATCCGAAGTTGAGCTTCTCCTTCGCGACAACGGCCGTCCGTTCAACCCTCTCGAGGATGCGGCGACGCCCGATGTGGACCTTTCCGTGGAGGACCGTCCGATCGGGGGACTTGGGATTTTTCTCACGAAGCAGTTTATTCGAACACTTGCCTACAGGCGGGCGGAAGGGTTCAACTGCCTGACGCTGAAGCAGCCGCGGAGCGCTGCAGAACCGGGAGAACAAGATGGTTAGTATCGAAGTAAGTTATTCTGGCGATTCCGCCGTGGGGGCGGTCAAGGGGCGGGTAGATTCGATCAACGCCAAGGATTTCGAAGGGGAACTCGCGGGCGTGATCGACACGGGAGTCACGAACCTGGTGCTGGACTGCGATGAGCTCGTCTACATCGGCAGCGCCGGGCTGCGGGCGCTTCTGATCGCCATACGCAGGACGAACCAGGCCGGGGGCGGAGTCCACATGTGCAGGGTGCCGGACAATATCCTCGAGGTGCTCAAGGTTAGCGGCTTCATCCGCTTGACGAAGGTCTTCGACACGGTCGAGGAAGCGACGGCCAGCTTTGGCTAGGAGTTCGTAGACTGCCCGCGGCGGGACGGCGTCAGCGGCGGGCCCGGATGGTTCCGGGTTTCCTGACGACCTGACGAGCGGCATCGTCTCTTGACGTCTTTCCTTGCACTGGCGCTCCTGCCGTCGCTGGCCGGCGGCGGCGGATTCGCCGTTCCTTCTTCCCAGCTTGCCCAGCTGCCCCCCAGCGTCGAGTACGGCGAGTACGCCGTGGGCGTCGCCACCAGCGTCGCCGTCGACAACCGCCAGCGCTTCGACCCGTGGAACGCGGTCTACGGCCGCCCCGAGTACCGTGCGCTGATACGCCGGATCGAGGCCAGCGGGCAGAGGCGCGCGGTGGTCTTCCAGCTCTGGTATCCCGCGGAGCCAGATCCCGACGCCGGCGCGGGGCGGCCTGCCGGTCCCCGCTCCCCCCTCCCGGCGGCCAGCGGGCGGCGCGCCAACTACTTCGACTTGTTCTTCCAGGACTACGGCATGGCGGTCGCCGCGATGCGGGCGATGATTCCCCCCGGGTCGACTCGCGTCGCCGCCGGCGGCACGCTGGCGGAGCTGGAAGGCCCTGCGCGGCAGGCCGAGCTGGAAAGGCTCGCGGTAATACTCGCCGACCGGTTCACGGGAGCGTGGCAGGACGCCAGGGCCGCGCAGGGCGCGTTTCCGCTGATCGTCCTGGCCCACGGCCTCGGCGGCTACCACGGTCTGTGGGTCTCCCTGGGCGAGTTCCTGGCTTCTCACGGCTATGTGGTCGCGGCGCCCACCTTCGTCTCCGACGGCACGCCGGCCATGGTCTTCCACGACGAGGATTCTCCCTACGCCAAGCAGGCCGAGCCCGGCGAATTGCGGCGCAGCTACCAGATGCTTACGGGCGAGCCCAAGGTGGTTCCCTACTTCTACCGCTTGCTCTTTGGCGCCGGCGGCGGCGGCCAATTCGACCTCGGCCCCGGCGCGGCGGCCATCGTGCCCGGCGGCGAGGAGCAGGCCACGATGATGATGCGCAACCTGTTCCGGCAAAGAGTGTCGGACCTGGGACTGGTGCTCCGTACGGTGCGCTTGCTGGGGGAAGATCCGGAGACGTGCCGGACCGCGCTGTCGGCCATGGGCGCCACCAGCGCCGCCCGGTACCTGTGCGCCATTCTGGACGGTCGCGTCGACGGCGGACCGGCCGGGCTGGCGGGTCACTCCCTGGGCTCCATGACCGCCCAGCTGGGAGCCACCTACCTGCCTGGCATAGCCGCCGCCGCCGGACTGAACAACGGGCCGCCCTTCACTTGGAGCCCGCGGGAGATGCTAGCCGGAGAAGGCGCGCCCGAAGGCGCGCCCGGAGGCATCGCCAAGCCCCTGCTTCTAGTGATCGGCAACGAGGACGCCTTCGTTCAGCGGGTGTTCACGGGTCTGTTCCGGCGCGCGGTCGGGGCGGCCGGCGGCGACCCGGCGAAGGTGTTCCCGCTCGAGGCCGAGCGCGCCCTGCCCGACCCCGTCGAAAATCCCCAGCCGGTAGCCTTGAGCGCATGGAGCCGGGCCATGTCCAGCCGCGTCCTGGTGACCGTTCGGGATGTGAACCATACGGCGCTGGTCGAGGACGCCCCGCGCTACCTGTCCTGGCCGGCCTTCCAAAGGGGCGACATCCCCTTCGGCGCAGACCCCCGGCGCCTGCGCAAGCCCACCGGCCCCGCGGTCCTGGAGGCAAGCCCGGAGCCCGGCGAACCCTTCGACCTGCTGGGATGGACAGTCCTGGAAGACCACGGCGAAGCGTACCTGCCGCACTTGGTGCGCGACTGGTACCTGCGGGCATGGTTCGACTGGCATCTCAAGGGCGACTTGGAGGCTCGCCGCCGGCTAGAGGACGGCGACCCCTTCGGAGACGTGACCCGCGTGCGGATGGACCTGCGCCGCCCGTAAGCGGAAAACCGACCGGCGGCGCCGTAGGATTCGCGCCGCTCCTTCCTCCCAGCTTCCCCAACTGTCCCCGGCCGCCCAGCGCCTTTCTGGCCCATGGCCGGGTCGGCGGGGCTTATGCGCCTACACGTTCCCGGCGCCGGCCCCCCCGAGAGATTCGGGGCCGCGGTCAGGCCGCCGGTCGGATTGGAAGGGCCGCGCGGAAGTCCGCCGCTTCAGGCTATTGGCGCCGCCGGTCTCTCTTCGTCCCAGTTGGAACCACCAGTCAGGGATGGGAAGGCCGTGCGGAAGGCCGCCGCTTCAGGCTAGAAGGAAGGCGCCGGCGGTCAGGCTAGAAGAACGTGAACGCCTGGAGCTTGAGAGACCAATCGGAACGGTCGCCCGAACGGTACAAGTCCAGATTGGTGGAAATGCCGTTCCTCCCCACGAAGTAGACCATGACGCCGGGCGTTACGACGGTTCCGGTGACCTTCGTCGGATCGGCGCCGGAATCGACCCAGCTGAACCGAAGCATGGGCTCGATCCCCGCCAGCTTGGAAGTCGGAGAGAACGGCAGATACCAAAAGCCCATCAACTGGAACGCCGAAAACGATGCGTCATCGTCCAACTTCCAGTTACGCCCCGTCAGGCCGTTGACGATTATGTGGGGTCCTTGGCGCCAAGTGCCGAACTCCACCTCCGCGCCGTAGGCGGGCACGCCCATGCTCTCGCCGGCGCTGTCCAGCGTTTCGTCCATCGCGAGATAGGCCGACACGCGGCCATTCCCCGGCAGGAACAGCGAGAGCCTGCCGGAAGCCGACTTCCCGCCGTTGACATCCTTCGACCCGATTCCCTCGCCGTTCGTGAGCGTCACCCGGTAACCGAAGCGTCCTCCGAAGCGCCCGGTCGCCAGCAGCCCCGGCTCGTAGGTGTCGAGCCCGAGAGCCGAGGTCACGCGTCCGTACGAGCAGACGCCGCCGACGCCGGGACAGTGATCGACTCCCGTGACCCTGCCGTCGCGCTCGATGATCGGCAGGTCGAAGTTGGCCGCGAACCAGAAGCTGGACACGCCCCGCTTGAACTGGCCGATCTGCAGCTCGAAAGCTTCGCTGGGGGCGATTGCCAGATACGCCTCCAGCACCGACGCCCCGTCGACGTTGAACTGGGCGCGTCCTCGGACGAGGTCGTTGAGCCGGCCGTCGAAGGTGACCCACGCTCGCCGGATGAAGAACGAAGAATTGGCATCGTCCGTGCTCGACGCCTCGTACTGAGCCTGGACGCGGGCGCCGACCGTGAGGCTCGTACCGGTGCGCGACTTGATCTCCTGGGCTGCCGCCGGCGCTCCTGCCGAAAGCGCGGCCGCCAGTCCCAGTCCGATGGCCATGTTCGTAGCGCGATTGATCATCTTTCGTCTCCCGGAGTTTGTCGGTTGGTCGTGGTACGGCCAGCCTGCGACGGCGGCCCGGCCCGGCCCTGATGCGGCCCCGCCCGAACGGAATGAGAGCGCAAACAGATGACAAGATAACCTGTTGACCCGGTTCGGCTAGCTAGCGGCGGTTCTCGTCTCGCTGGCGCACGCTTGCACAACCCGGCATTGCGGTGAAAAGTTTACCACTCCAACGCGCTCCGAGGCGTACTCCTCTTCGGGTCGGTCGCAGACTTGCGGGGTCGGTCGCAGACAGTGGAGCGGGCGCAGGCGCCATTGATCGACGAGACGCGGCGATATGGGAAAGCCGGGGCCGCCGGAGATGCTGCCGGCCCACGAGGCAGTTGGATAGCGGATCAGTGCATTCATTCTAGCAAGCCGACCGGAGCAGCCGGTAGACAGGCCGGACATCCGGCCGGAGAGGGAGGGCGCACATGAGTACTCGCAGGACACTAACAACCGCTTTTTCCAGAGTTCGCCGCATCGCGGCCGCCGGGGCGGCGGCCGGGGCCGCCGGTCTCCTGGCGCCCGGAGCAGTGGCCGCCCAGGACTTTGCCGGAGAGGTGGGCTTCATCCTGAACACCTTCTCGGCTCTGGTGTGGGCCGTGCTGGTGATGTGGATGTGCGCCGGCTTCACGATGCTCGAGGCCGGGTCGGTGCGGTCCAAGAACGCGTCGATGATTTGCATGAAGAACATCGGCCTGTACTCGATCGCGGGTCTCGCATACTACATCATCGGATACAGCGTGATGTACGTCGATGTAGGGTCGCTGGTCGGGTCCTTTTCCTCCGGTCTCTTCTACGGTCCCTCCGCCGAGGAGGTCGCCCTCCTTGGAGATTCGGGCTCGGCGGCCGCCGTGGTGGAGCAAGGTTCTTCCTCCAAGATGTCGCAGTGGTTCTTCCAGATGGTCTTCGTGGCCACTACCGCTTCGATCATCTCCGGCGCGCTGGCGGAGCGGATCAAGCTGTGGGCGTTCTTCGGCTTCACCGCCGTTCTCACCGGCTTGATCTATCCGATAGTCGGCGCGTGGACCTGGGGCGAAGGGTGGCTGTACGAGCTCGGCTTCGCGGACTTCGCCGGGTCGACCATCGTTCACTCCACCGGGGGCTGGGCCGCCCTGGCCGGCGCCCTCGTGCTCGGGCCTCGCTGGGGCAAGTTCCGCAAGGACGGCTCGGTCAAGATCACGGCGCCGTCCAACATTCCGGCGGTCACTCTGGGCGTCTTCATCCTGTGGATGGGGTGGTTCGCCTTCAACGGCGGATCCCAGCTCGCGATGTCCGGCGTCGCCGATGCCGTGGCCATCAGCAACATCATGGTGAACACCAACATCGCCGCCGGAGCCGGAGTCGTCACCGCGCTGATCTTCTCGCGGCCGATACTCGGGCGCCTGGACCTCTTCGGGACCCTCAACGGCGCGATCGCGGGACTGGTGTCGATAACGGCGGCGCCCGACATAACGAGTCCGGCCTGGGCCCTCTTGATCGGGGCGGTGGGGGCGATCGTCTGTCTGGCCGGACTGAGGTTCCTCGAGGCGAAGAAGATAGACGATGTGGTCGGAGCCGTTCCCGCCCACCTCTTCGCCGGCGTCTGGGGCACGCTGGCCGCCTGCTTCTCCAGCGGCGCGACCCTCTGGGTGCAGCTGGTCGGCATTGGCGCCATCGGCATCTTCGTCTTCTTCGTTTCCCTGGGTCTCTGGCTTCTGCTCAGCAAGATCATGGGAGGGATACGGATCTCGCGAACCGTCGAGGAGTTGGGCCAGGACGCCGCGGAGCTCGGGATCGACGCCTACCCGGAGTTCGCCCTCATGGTGGATCCGGATCAAGACGATTACCGCGACCCGGATTGACCAGCCGCATGTCGACAGGCTTCGTAGCCGGTGACCCGGGCGACCTGAGCGTCGCGCCGGCGGCGGGGTCCGGCTCGTTCGAGCGTTACGAGCTGGATCCCGCCTTCCACGACGAACTGTTTAACGAGGACGGGCAGGCGCGGGAGCGGGCCCGCCGTCTGGGCGTGGCGCTGTCGGCGATCCCTTCGGAGGATCTGGCCAAGCTCCAGGACGGGGTGTACCGGCGTTTTCTCCACGAGGGGATAACGTTCACCGTTCTCGGCGCGAAAGAGGCTTCCGAGCAGATCATCCCGATCGACTGCGTTCCCCGCATTGTCTCCGCCGCCGAATGGCGTCATATCGAGCGGGGTCTCAAGCAGCGGCTGATGGCTCTCAACCTCTTCCTCCGCGACATCTACAACGAGGGAAAATCGCTGCGGGACGGTGTCGTTCCCGTGGATATGGTCCTCGGCTGTCCCCAGTATCGCGTGGAGATGCGAGGCCAGAAGGTGCCGCACGACGTCTACGTTGCGGTCTGCGGTACCGACATAGTGCGCACGGGCGACGGTTTTCTCGTCCTGGAAGACAACCTGCGGGTTCCGTCGGGGGTGTCGTACATGCTCGCTTGCCGCACGGTGATGAAGTGGGCGTTCCCGGCGCTGTACCGGGCGTACGGCGTGCGCGAGGTGTCGGAGTATCCGGAGCGGCTCTACTCCACTCTGGCGTCGCTGTCCCGTACGGAGGGCGCCCCCAGGATGGCGGTCCTGACGCCTGGCCGGTACAACTCCGCGTACTACGAGCATGCCTTCCTCGCCGGAGAGATGGGGATCGACCTGGTGGAGGGACACGATCTGGTAGTGCACGATGCCACGCTCTATGCCCGCACCACCGCCGGGCTGCGCAGAATAGATGTGCTCTACCGGCGGATCGACGACGACTATATCGACCCCGTGACCTTCCGCCGGGATTCGGTCCTGGGGACGTCCGGCATCTTCCACGCGTACCGGGCCGGCAACTTGACGCTCGCCAACGCTCCGGGAACGGGAGTGGGTGACGACAAGGGGCTGTACGCGTACGTTCCCCGCATCATCCGCTACTTCCTGGATGAAGAGCCGATTCTGGCAAACGTCGAGACGCACCTCTGCCGGGAGCCGGATGGTCTTTCCTATACGCTGGACAACCTGGAAGATCTCGTGGTGAAGGAGGTCGGGGGGTCGGGCGGCTACGGAATGCTGGTCGGGCCGCACTCCTCGGCCGCCGAGCGCGAGGAGTACGCCGCCCGGGTGAAGGAGAACCCCGCCAACTTCATATCGCAGCCGGTGCTCCCGCTGTCGCGGGCGGGTTGCTTCGTGGACGGGAGACTGGAGCCCCGCCATGTGGACCTCCGGCCGTTCATCCTCCAGGGGCGGGACGAGCAGCACGTGGTGCCGGGGGGACTCTGCCGCGTGGCGTTGCGCAAGGGGAGCCTGGTGGTGAACTCGAGCCAGGGAGGGGGTTGCAAGGACCTCTGGATTCTGCGTGAGTAGCTCGGCGGCCGCGCCGGTCCGCCGGGGTCCCCTCGTCCGGCGGGATAGCGGGAAACTCCTGATGCCGCGGTTTGCGCGCGATAGCGTCGGCGCGCCTCCGCATACGCGCCTTCCCGGTCCCCGTTCGGCCCGAGGCGCGCCGTGCTAGCTCGAATGGCGGCCCACTTCTACTGGCTGGGCCGGTACGTCGAACGGACCGAGCACACGGCCATCCTGCTGGAGTTCCAGCTGCGGCGGCTCGTGGACACCGCCGCCGACGAGCTGGCGGAGGGGTGGCGCGTGATATACGAGGCGCTGGGCCAGCCTGCGCCGTCGGTCCCGGACGATGTGGACGAGGCCGAGACCTTCATGGTCGCCGACGCCTTTACGCTGTCCGGCGGAGTCGTCGAAGACCAGACCAACCCTTCGTCGCTGGTCTCGTGCTGGGGCATGGCCATCGAGAACGCCCGGCAGATCAGAGCCCGGCTTCCGCTGCGAGTGTGGGTCTGTCTCAACCGGGGCTTCCTGTGGCTTCGCGACTCGGACTTTTCGGCAGCGTGGAAGACGGGACCGGCGGCGCAGGCGACCGAGGCCATCGACCGGATGCGTCTCCTGGCCGGCGTAGTGGACACCGCCATGGCGCGCAACGACGCGTGGCGCTTCCTGGAGCTGGGCCGGTATGTCGAGCGGCTGCAACAGCAGGTGGCGCTGCTCGCCTCGTGGGACAGGAGCCGAAGAGCCCGTGAAGAAGCCGAAGAAGGCGGCCCGTCCCTCTCGTGGACCGATCTGCTCCGGGTGTGCGGCGCATTCGAGCACTTCTGCCGCGACCGCTCCCTGGTGGCGAGCCGCGAGACCGTGCTGAGCTTCCTGATCCGCAATCCGGAAGTCGCCCGATCGCTGCGCTTCGCCACGTCGCGCATCGAGGAGACTCTGCGGGGCATCGATCCCGTGGGGTCTCGCTATCCCCTCGCCCCGCCGCACCGCATGGCGCTCCGGCTCGCCGCTTCGCTGGAGGCGGCGGACGAGGCGGACGACGAAGTGGCACAGGCCGGCAGAAACCTTCATTTTCTGATCATGGCCGCCTATGTCGATTACGAGGTAACCGCCGGGCTACCGTCGTGATTGCTCGCTACGCGATCGAGCACTCCATCGAGTTCGTGTACAGCGCGCCGGTTCGCGCCTCCATGATGACCCTGTACATGCGTCCCCTTCAGGACCGGCGCCAAGTGACCCGCAGCTTCTCGATTCGGACCAGCCCCGCGGGACCGGTATTCGAATTCGAGGGCTGCTTCGACAACAAGGGCCACTTCTTCGATCGTCCCGGCCGGCACCGGCGGCTGGAGATCCGCGCGAGTTCCTCGGTGGAAGTGGGGCCCGTGGCAGAGACGCCGGACGAACTGGGACCGGATGGGTGGGGGCGGCTGAAGAGCGGCGCCCTGCACCCGGACCGGTGGCTGATGCTGGAGCCCAGCAGCTTCGTGCGCTTCCCCCCGCTCCTGGAGAAGTTTGCCAGGGAGTGCAAGATCGAGGCCGGGAGCGATCCCCTGACCAGCGCGCGCGAGCTTTGCAGCCGGCTCTGCCATCTCTTCGACTACATACCGGGCGCCACCGTCGTCGACTCGCCGGTAGAGCAGATTCTCGCCACTCGCGAAGGAGTGTGCCAGGACTACGCCCACGTGATGGCGTCCATCCTCCGGAGCTGGGGCATTCCGACGCGCTATGTGTCGGGATATCTGGGTTCCGCCGACGGGAACGGCGCCAGCAGTGGCGAGAGCCATGCCTGGGTGGAAAGCTGGTTCCCGGAGTTGGGGTGGGTGGGATTCGATCCGACCAACGACACGGAGTGCGATCTGCGCCACGTGCGTGTCGCGGTCGGGCGCGACTACGCGGATGTGCCGCCTACGCGGGGCACCTTCCAAGGTCTGGCGGAATCGATGCTGAACACGCAGGTAACCATGGTGCGGCAGTGAGCGCCGCGCCGGATGTGTCCGATATCCGGGACTCTTGCGGCCTTCGGCCCCGCAATGTCTCGCTCGTACGGATGCGGGGCGGAACCGTCGGCGGCGCGATCGCCGCCATCGTCCGCGGCATCGCAACGTCTCGCTAGTTTCGACGCCGGTCGGAACCGGGATAGCCAGTAGTCCGCGACCTTCCGCCCCTGGCCGCCCCACGGCGGTCCGGCGTAACTTTCGACCACCCTTCTGAGAAAGAGGAGAGGGACCACCCATGAAAGCATCTCTCTATCAGTTCCGCCGTCGTTCCGCTGCGCTATCGTTCGTGGTTGCAGCTCTCGCTCTGACCGCCGCGGCGCCCGCCCAAGGCCAATCGCTGTCGGTAGGCGCCGATCTCGTAAGTCGTTACGTATGGCGCGGTTACGACTTTGGGGAATCCTTCTCCGTCCAGCCGGCGCTCACCTTCTCGGCCGGAGGGTTCGAAGTCGGGGCCTGGGGGTCGTACTCCATAAGCGCCGATGGCGCGTCCGCCAACGAGAACGACTTGTGGGCCGCCTACACGGTGTCCACGGCGTCGGGCTTCTCGGTAACCGCAGGGCTAAGCGACTACTACTTCCCGGATCCGGACGCCACCACGGGGTTCGGCGATGGAGAGTCGCATACCCTGGAGGCGTCGTTGGCCGTCACCGGTCCGTCGGCTTTCCCGGTGACGCTTCTGGGCGCCGTCATCACCAAGGAGGGGACGCTGTACATGGAGGCGAGCTACCCCTTCGCGGTCAAAGGCGTGGATGCGGGGATTCACCTAGGGGGGCTAGGCGGCGCCAGCGACTTCTACGGCAATACGGATGCGGGCATCGTCAACGTTGGCCTGACGGCGAGCAAAGCGCTTCCGATCTCGGATTCGTTCGCTCCGCCCGTGAGCGTAAGCTGGATCTGGAATCCGGCCGTGGACCGCACCTACCTGGTCTTCGGCCTCAGCATTTCCTCCTGATGGAGGGATGCTGTCCAGCGTCTTCCATGTCGGCTCTTGTTCGCGCCGGGCTATCCGGGAGCGCCGGACTGTCCGGTGGCGCCGTGCCGTACTATCCAGGAGTGCCGGACTGTCCGCGAGCGCCGGTCCCCGCCATCCCCTCGCCGGACGCTCGGCGCGTCAATGTTCCGGGAAATAGTCCATGAACGAGAAACCGACAGAGAACGCCGGCCGCGCCGAGGACGTCCATGTCGCGTACGAGGGCGTAAGCAAGAGCTACGACGGCCGCGACATGGTCATCGACAACCTCGACCTGGAGATCCGCAGGGGAGAGTTCGTGACGCTGCTCGGTCCGTCCGGGTCGGGCAAGACCACGATTCTCATGATGCTCGCGGGTTTCGAGTCGCTCACCTCCGGCGTGATACGCATAGGCGGACGCTCGGTCGAGAATCTTCCGCCACGGAAACGCGGGATCGGGATGGTCTTCCAGAACTACGCCCTCTTCCCTCACATGACCGTGGCGGAAAATCTGGCGTTTCCGCTGGAGGTCCGCGGCATGCCGCCGGACCAGCGCCACGCCCGGGTCGGCCGCGCCCTGGGACTCGTGCGGCTCAATCAGATGGAGGACAGGCGGCCAGGGCAGCTTTCCGGAGGGCAGCAGCAGCGCGTGGCGATAGCCCGGGCCCTTGTATTCGAGCCCGACCTCGTGCTGATGGACGAGCCGCTCGGGGCCCTGGACAGGAGCCTCCGCGAGGAGATGCAGTACGAGATCCGGTCCATCCACCAGCGGCTCGGGGTGACTGTCGTCTACGTGACTCACGACCAGCAGGAAGCGATGGTCATGTCGGACCGGATAGCTGTCCTCAACTGGGGCGCGATAGAACAGATCGCGCAGCCGGAGGGGCTGTACGAGGAGCCGGAGCGCGCCTTCGTCGCCCGCTTCATCGGGGAGAACAATCGCTTCCACGGGCGGGTGAGCCGCGTGAAGGGGGCGCTCTGCGAGGTGGAGACCGGCGGCGAGACTATCAACGCGCTGAGGGTTGCGCCGTGCGATGAGGGCGATGCGGTGACGCTCTCGATTCGTCCGGAGCGCATCGTGATCAATTCGGAAGAACCGGAGCTCTCGAACACGGTCTCGGCCAAGGTGGAGGACATAACTTTCCTGGGCGACCACATGCGTATCAGGCTCGCCGCGTGCGGGCGCGACGACATCATCGCCAAGATACCGAATATCGTGGGGCATGGCGCGATGATGGTGGGCGACGATGTGAATATCGGCTGGCTTACCAACGACTGTCGCGCCCTGGACTTCGAAGATGTCGATGAAGCGTTTGCGTGAGGCCGCCGGCAAGATAGTCCGTAGCGCCGTCCGGGACTTCGCGGCGAACCTGATCCCGTCGGCGGACCACCTGATCCCGGTGGCGGACCATGGGAGGCGGGCCGGCGAGTGTTGAAGGATGCCGTCGCCCGGCGCAGGGCGCGGAAGGGCACCATGCGCGACAGCCTGCGGGCGGTCGGGTTGGTGCTGCCGCTGCTCGCCTTCGCGGGCGTGACCTTTCTGACGCCGTTGGGAACGATGCTCGTGCGCAGCTTCCACGATCCGGTGGTGTCGGATGCGTTGCCGGAGACGCTGGCGCTGCTGAGCGACTGGGATGGGAGCGAGCCGCCCGCGGAAGCCGTCTACGCGGCGGCCGCCGCCGAACTTGTTCGGGCCGGCGAGGAGAGGAAGATCGGGCCGGTCGCCGGCCGCATAAACAGGTTGCAGGGCGGGCTGGGCGGCATAGTCGGGCGGACCGCGCGCCGCCTTCCGGACACGGCGGCGGCCGCCCCCGCCGCTTGGCGCGACATCATGGTCGGAATCGACTCCGCCTGGGCCGATCCCTTCGTCTGGCACGCCATCAGGGAGGCAGGCGACCGCTACACCGCCCGCAACTACCTTAACGCGCTCGACTTTCAGCGCATGCCGGACGGCTCCGTCGCCCGGCAGCCGGAAGAACGGCGCATCTACGTTCCGCTGCTGTGGCGCACGCTTCTCATCAGCTTGACGATCACCGTCCTCTGCCTGCTGCTGGCCTATCCGATCGCCCACATGATCGCGCACTCGCCGCCGCGCCGGGCCAACTGGCTGCTGGCGTTCGTGCTGATCCCCTTCTGGATATCCCTCCTGGTGCGCACCACGGCGTGGATCGTGCTTCTCCAGACGCAGGGGGTCGTGAACGACATCATGGTCGCCATAGGGCTGGTCGGCGACGATTCGCGACTCGCGCTGGTCTACAACATGACGGGGACCATAGTGGCCATGACCCATGTGCTGCTGCCCTTCATGGTGCTGCCGCTGTACTCGGTCATGCGAAATATCCCGCGCGTGCACATGAGCGCGGCGGCTTCCATGGGAGCCAGCCCGCGGCTCGCCTTTCGGCGCGTCTACTTCCCGCAGACGCTGCCCGGGGTCGGCGCTGGTTCGCTCCTGGTCTTCATCCTGGCGATCGGCTACTACATCACCCCGGCGCTCGTGGGCGGAAGCAGCGGCCAGCTCATCTCCAACATGATCGCCTACCACATGCAGACCTCGCTCAACTGGGGTCTCGCCGCGGCTCTGGGGACGATCCTGCTGGCGGGCGTCCTCCTCCTGTACATGCTCTACGACCGGCTCGCCGGCGTGGAAAACATCAGCCTGAGCTGAACAAGCGGTGAACGGGTCGCGGACGGGCAGTTGGGTCTACCGGATCATCTGCGGGAGCATCTTCTTCTTCCTGGTGGCGCCGATATTCGTGATCGTGCCTCTCAGCTTCAACGCGGAACCGTACTTCACCTTCACGGAGGGAATGCTCCGGCTGGACAGCGAGGCGTACTCGCTCAAATGGTACCGGCAAATCTTCACCGACGAGATCTGGACCGGGAGCATCGTGAACAGCATGGTGATCGGCATCGCATCGACCATCCTGGCCACGACGCTCGGCACTCTGGCCGCGTTCGGGTTGACCAGTCCGGCAATGCCCTTCCGCCGCCTTGTCACGGGACTGCTGATATCGCCGATGATAACGCCGGTGATAATCTCCGCGGCGGGGATGTTCTTCTTCTACTCGACCATGGGGGTCACTCGCACCCACCTGGGCATTATCCTCGCGCACGCCACGCTGGGGATGCCTTTCGTGGTGATCACGGTGGTCGCGACTCTCTCCGGCTTCGATAGAGACCTCACGCGCGCCGCCGCCAGCCTGGGAGCGGGACCTCTCCGCACATTCAGGAAGGTGCAGCTTCCATTGATAGCGCCGGGGGTGCTCTCGGGCGCCCTCTTCGCGTTCGCCACCTCGTTCGACGAAGTCGTCGTCGTCCTCTTCATGGCCGGGGTGCAGCAGCGCACGATACCGCGCCAGATGTGGTCCGGAGTCCGGGAGGCTCTCAGCCCGGCGATTCTGGCGGTCGCCACCTTCCTGATAGTTTTCGCCATTCTGCTTCTGATCACCGTGGCGTGGCTCCGCCGAAGGGCGGGAGCGCCGGCCTGAGACAGCCATGATAGTCTATCTGAACGGCAGCTATCTTCCGGTCGAAGAAGCCAAGGTGTCCGTCGATGACCGCGGCTTCATCTTCGCCGATGCCGTGTACGAAGCGGCCCCCGCGTACTACGGCCGCTGCTTCCTCATGGAGCGGCACCTGGACCGGCTCGCCTGGTGCCTGCGCTCGCTCCGCATAGAGGCCGACACATCCCGTCTGGCCGAGGTCGGGGACGAGCTCATGCAGCGGAACGGCCTCGACTCCGCCGAATTCTCGCTGTTCTACATGCAGGTCACTCGCGGGGTCGCGCCGCGCACCCACGCCTTCCCTAAGCAGAGGGTCCCTCCCACGGTCTACGCCTTCGCCAAGGAGCTGGTTCGGACCACTCCGGAGCGGTGGGAGAAAGGCTTCGCCGCGATCACGGTGACCGACCAGCGTTGGGCGCAGCCGCACATCAAGACGACCGGGCTGCTCCCCAATGTTCTGGCGCAGCAGGCGGCGGAGGAAGCCGGGGCGGCGGATGCGATCTTCGTGCGAGATGGAATGGCGCTGGAGGGGACGCACAACAATGTCTTCGCGGTTATCGGCGGCGAGGTGACCACGGTGCCCGCGACGAACTACATCCTCCACGGCGTGACCCGCGCTTTCGTGATCGAGCTGTGCAGGGAGGCGGGGTTCCCGGTCCGCGAGCGTTCCTTCACGCTGGATGAGATGTTCGCTGCGGAGGAGGTCTTCTTCAGCGGTACCACGACCGAGGTCAGGGCGACGGTCGAAGTGGACGGCCGGCCGATTGGGCCGGGGCGGCCGGGTCCTGTGGCGCGGGCGCTCTCGGACGCCTACCGGAGAGCCGTTACGCCGGGCTGAGCCGGCGCTCCTGCGGAGGGACGGCCTGGGCGGGGGGGGTCTAGCCGGCGTCTAGCGCGGCCTGGGCGGGAGAGTCTAGCCGGCGTCTAGCGTGTGGCCACCGGCTCCAGCCGGACGATTCGGCCCTCGTCGATGGCGAGGTAGATCAGCTGGTCGGGACCCTGCCGGACATCGCGAACGCGCCCGTACCCCTGGAGCAGCGTCTCCTCTTCGACTACGGATTGCCCGTCCAGGGCGATGCGCGCCAGCTGCTGTCCCCTCAACCCCCCCACGAAGAGATTGCCGCGCCACTCCGGGAAGCGGTCTCCCGCATACAGCAGCAGCCCGGAAGTCGCGATCGACGGCACCCAGAAGTGCTCCGGCTGCTCCATCCCCTCCCGGTGCGTCCCTTCGTGGATCGCTGTGCCACTGCCGTAGTTGACGCCGTAACCGACGACCGGCCAGCCGTAGTTCAGTCCGGGCTGGACCAAATTCAGCTCGTCTCCGCCCTGGGGACCGTGCTCCGTGGACCAGATGTCGCCCGTCTCCGGGTCGATCACCAGTCCCTGAGGATTCCGGTGCCCGTAGCTCCATATCTCGGGGCGGGCCGTTCCATCGCTGACGAACGGATTGTCCTCCGGAACGGCGCCATCGTCGTATATCCGGTTGATGGTGCCGTGGTGGTTGGAAAGATCCTGGGCCGGGTGCGCCTCCAAGTCGCCTCGCGGCGGGGCTTGGCGGTCGCCGATCGTGATGAAGAGATGCCCCGCGTCATCGAATACGAGGCGCGAGCCGTAGTGGCCGCGCCCGCGGGAAACCGCCAGAAACACCTCCTCCACATCGGTGAACGCCCCGTCCTCGTACCGTCCGCGCACGACGGCGGTCGTTCCTCGATCCGTTTCGTCGGGTTTCGAGAAGCTGAGGTACACGATCCTGTTGTCGGCGAAGTCCGGGTGCGGGACGACGTCGAGGAGTCCGCCCTGGCCCCGCGCGACCACGTCCGGGACGCCGGTCACCGCGTCGGGGAGCAGCACCCCATCCCGGATGATGCGCAGCTGTCCCGCCTGCTCGGTAACCAGCATCTCGCCATCGGGGAGGAACGCGATCGACCAGGGGTTCCGCAAGCCGTCGGCCACGGTGACGACCCGGTAGTCGTGAAGGGCCGAGCGCATCACCTCCTGGCTCGGCGCGGCGGTCGCGCAAGCCAGCAGAACCGCGGCGTTTGCCAGGAATATCGATGGGGTTCGCAGAACCAGGGGAATTCGATGCATCGTCAAGGTCTCCTCCGCGCATGAAGGGCTGCTGGGCATATCCGGGCATATCGAAGGCCCGCGCCAAGCTTCCGGGGCAGCCGGGATCGCCGTACGCCGATAACCGTCACGGCGGCTCGGACGTTACGGCGGCTCGAACAAGGATACCCCGGACGGCAGTCGGACAAAGATACCCCGGACGGCAGAAAGTTCCACGATCCAGTTGACGATAGCAAGATTGCGGGGGTTTCGAGTAGCCGCAGCCGGCCGCGCGGCTTCCACGAAGCGCGACCGCCGCCCTCGCCGAGATCGCTCGGATAGATGCCGGCGCCCAATGGTAGCCGCAGCCGCACATCATCGTTAGCATTTTCTGGCGGCCACGATGCGTTGGCCTGCACACCCTACCTCAGTGCCAGGTTCTGCCCATGGTTCATTACTGTTCGAGAAAATTGCGGATGGCGGCGGTCGTGGCCGGTGCGGCTGCGGCGATCGTCCCGGCTTCCCCGGCGCTCGGCCAAGAGACCCGCGCACTGGCGGCCGCCGACTACGAGCGCGCCGAACGCCGGCTCGCCACCTACGCCAACCCCCTCGTGCTAGGGGGCAGCGTGAGACCGGTCTGGCTGGACGACGGACGGTTCTGGTACCAGAACCGCATTGCCGAAGGGATGGAGGTCGTGCTGGTCGATCCCGCTTCCCGCAGCCGCGACCGCGCCTTCGACCACGAACGCATGGCCCGGTCGTTGAACGCGGCGGCGGATACCAGCTACACGGCTTATGACCTGCCGCTGCGAGGGATGTCCATCGAGGACGGCTCGGTCCACTTCCGTTCCGGCGAGACCGCCTACGCCTGCGGCGTGGATGCGGCTCGCTGCGAAGCGTTGCCGGAGCCGGAGCCGGGGCGCGAGCCCGGGCGATTCGATGTCGTGTCGCCGGATGGCAGGCGCGCGGCCTTCATTCGCGACTACAACCTGTGGTCTCGCGACTTGGCGACCGGAGAGGAGATACAGCTTACCGAAGACGGCGCCGAGGACTTCGGATACGCCACCAACAACGCGGGCTGGGTAAGGAGCGACCGCCCCGTGCTGAAGTGGTCTCCCGACTCGCGGCGCATCGCCACCTTTCAACACGACGGCCGCGGCGTGGGCATGATGTACATGGTTACGACGGAGACCGGACACCCCGAGCTGGAGGCTTGGCGCTATCCCCTGCCCGGAGACTCGCTGATCTTCCGGCTGCACCGCGTGGCGATCGATGTGGATGCGCCCGCCGGGGGCCGCGTCGTCCGGCTGGACATGTCCCCGGACCAGCACCGCTCCACCGTGTGCGACCATGTCGCGTGCGGGGGGACCTTCGCCGATGTCGAGTGGAGCGCCGACGGGTCGCGACTCGCATTCGTCTCGAGCTCGCGAGACCACAAGAGGGCTCTCGTGCGGATTGCGGACGCTAGCAGCGGGGAAGTGCGGGACCTGTTCGAGGAGGTGGAGGAGACCTTCTTCGAATCTGGCGGAAACTGGCGCTACCTCGGCGAATCCGGGGAAATCCTGTGGCACTCGAAGCGCGACGACTGGGGGCACCTGTATCTGTACGATGCCGCGAGCGGGGAGCTGAAGCGGCAGGTGACTTCCGGAGCGTGGAATGTCGACGAACTCCTGGAGCACGACGAGGAGAGCCGCACGGTTCTCTTCATGGGGAATGGCCGCGAGCCCGGAGACCCCTACTTCCGCTACCTGTACCGCGCTTCGCTGGACGGCGGCGACGTAGAGTTGCTGACGCCTGAGAGGGCCAACCACACGGTGTCTCTGGCGCCCGGCGGGACGAGCTTCGTCGACAGCTACTCCACGCCGGTCGATCCGCCCGTCACGGCGGTTCGGGACATGGACGGGAACGTGCTTCGAACCATCGAACGGGCCGGCATAGGACGGCTGGAGGCGTCCGGATGGCGGCCTCCCATCCCCTTCACGGTGAAAGCGCGCGACGGCGAAACGGACCTGTACGGGTTGATGTTCCGTCCCTCGGACTTCGATTCGGCCGCCAGCTATCCGGTGATCAACTACCTGTATCCGGGGCCTCAGAGCGGGAGCGTGGGCAGCCGGAGCTTTCGCGCCGCGCACCGCGACTTGCAGTCGCTGGCGGAGCTCGGCTTCGTCGTCATCGAGGTGGATGCGATGGGGACGCCGATGCGGTCGAAGACCTTCCACGACGCGTACTACGGCAATATGGGAGACAACGGGCTTCCCGATCAGATAGCGGCCATTCGACAGCTAGCCGCGCGACATCCGTGGATCGATGCCGAGCGGGTCGGCATCTACGGACACTCGGGGGGAGGCTTCGCCGCGGCGGCGGGGATATTGCGGTATCCCGACTTCTACAAGGTGGCGGTCTCGCAGGCGGGCAACCACGACAACCGCAACTACGAGGACGACTGGGGAGAGAAGTGGCAGGGGCTGCTGGAGGAGTACGAGGACGGGACGACGAACTACGACAACCAGGCCAACCAGCTGGTGGCCGAAAACCTTCGGGGGAAGCTGCTGCTGGCGCACGGGACGATGGACACGAACGTGCCGCACTCGAGTACGATGCTGGTCGCGGATGCCCTCATAGCGGCGAACAAGGACTTCGACTTGGTGCTGTTTCCGAACCGGGGGCACGGCTTCGGCTTCGAGCCGTACATGCTGCGGCGTCGCTGGGACTACTTCGTCAGGCACCTGCTCGGGGCGGAGCCGCCGCCGGAGTACGAGTTCGGCCAGCTGCGGCCGCCGGAGGCCACGAGCCAGGAGGACATGGGGAGCTAGTCCTCTAGCCCGCTAACCCTCTGGCCCGCTAATCCTCTGGCCCGGTGGCCCGTAGTGGCCCGGTGGCCCGTAGCTGTCGGCGCTTCCCTTCGCTGGTGCGGCGGGCGGGCGCCAACCCTCCGGTTCGGCCCGCCCCCGCCTAGCTACTCGCTGTTGCAAGCGGCGCGAACTTACCTGCCGTTGTTGCCCGCTGCCGTCATCCCGTCCGGGAAGATCTCGTTCCAGACCGTCAGGAAGCGGTCCATGTCCTCTTCCGCGCCGATCGAAACCCGCAGGTAGTCGAGCATCGGCGGGAAGTCGCGGCCCACCAGGATGTCGCGCTCGCGGAACGCCGCCCTGACCTCGGCGGCCGGCCGCCCCGTGCGAACCATGAAGAAGTTGGTTTCGGAGGGGATGACCTCGAACCCCTGCGCTTCGAGCGCCGCGGCAGTCTTCTTGCGCAGCGAGAGAGTGACATCTCGCACCCACGCCTCCGACTCCTTGTCCTCGAGCGCGGCGACGCCGCCCCACTTGACGAGAGCGTTGACGCTGCCCGTGGCATACGCCTCCATCTGGGAAATCATCTCCGCCGGCGCAATTCCGTAGCCGAGCCGCATGCCCGCCATTCCGTATATCTTCGAGAATGTGCGGGTCACGAGCACTTTCCGGCCTTCCTTCACGTACGGGACGGACGTGGCGTACGACGGGTCCTCGATGAAGTGGTGGTACGCCTCGTCGACCAGGACCGGGATGTCCTCCGGGATTTCGTCCAGCAGCATGCGGATGTCGTCCGCGCCGACGATAACGCCGGTGGGGTTGTTCGGGTTGCAGATGTAGACCATCCCGACATCGCGGTAGTTGCGCTTCGTGACGGCGATGATGTCGTCCATGTCCTGGGTGTGGTCCGGCAGGAGCGGGCGCGCGATGACGTCGGCATCGATGCCCGATGCAGCCACGTAGACCGTCAGGAAGGTGGGCTCGACGCCCACGACCTTCTCGTCATGTTCGAGAAACGCGATTCCGGCCACGCGCAGCGTCTCTCCGGAACCGGCGTTCAGCATGATGTTTTCCGGTTCGACCCCGTGATGCTCGGCGATCTTCTCGCGAATGTCGCCGTCGGGATAGCCGTACCGGTTCGAGTACTTCCAGGCCGACTTCATGGCCTCCATCATCTTGTCCGAGGGGCCGTACGGATTCTCGTTCGACGAGAGCTTCACCATGTCGTCGTACGGATCGAGCCGAGCGAGCCCCTTCGGGGGAGGCCCGACCATGCTGCTCAGGCTGCCGCCCAGCGCGGAGGCCGGCTTCAATCCCAGGAGGCCGAGAGATGCGGCCGCTCCCCCTAGCATGCGTCGGCGTGATACTGTATGCCCGGATTTCATAGCTGCCCCCTTGTCTGGTGCGCTGGTTGTCCGCTTTCTTAGACGACTGTGCGGCCCGGAGGTGGGCCGCTGCATCATTTATGATTGCTATCTATCATTGCCACGGATACGCAACCGCGCAATGGGATTCGTTGCGGAGGGCTACGGAGGGGCGGATGTTCACTGACAGCACCGGCAACGATGATCACGGTCCGCCGCCGCCGGAGGTGGAACTTGGCGAGATGGCGGTCACGGTGCGCCCTGGCTACGCGGCGGAGCACTCCGATCCCCAGGCACGGCGGTACATCTTCCTCTACAACATCAGAATAGAGAATGTGGGCAGCGAGACTGCGCAGCTATTCTGGCGGCACTGGTTCATTCACGATCCATCGGATCATGACCAGGAGGTGGAGGGCGCCGGGGTGGTCGGGCAGTCTCCGGTGCTCGCGCCGGGGGATGTGCACAGCTACCAGAGCTTCTGCGTGCTGCGCGGCCCGGTCGGTCACATGGAGGGGTACTACCACTTTCGGCGCCGGGACGGCTCGGTCTTCCGCGCGCCTATTCCCCGCTTCCACTTCCGCGCGCCCCCGGAGGGAAGCGGGCCCCTTCTCAACTAAGTGGACGAGCCGCTTCGGGTGGACGAGCCGCTTCAAGTGGGGGAGCCGCATTAGGTGGGGGAGCTCCGGGCGGACGAGTCCTTCGAGAGGGAAGATTCCCTAGAGAGGGAGGATTCCCCCGAGACGGAAGAGCCCCTTCACCGCTCTCTGTGGAGGAGCCACTCCGCGTTGGCGGAGGCTTGTCTCAACTCCCGATTCGTGCGGGGGATCGGCGCCGGAACGCTGGACCCTGCCGTGTTCAAGAAGTATGTGGCCCAGGATGCCTTCTTCCTTCGGGCCTTCTTCGCCGCCTATGCGCTGGCGGCCGCCCGCACCGCCGAACGCATCGAGGTCGCGCGCCGCCTGCATGTGCTAATGCAGGGCGTGCTGGACGAGCTCGAGCTTCACGCCTCGTACGCGGGCAAGCTGGGCATCGATCTGGATGATGTGATCCCGAACGACGCCGCGCGGGGCTATACGGACTTCCTGGCGAGAACGGCGTGGAGCGCGGACGCCGGGGTGATCGTGGCCGCCATGGCTCCGTGCATGCGTCTCTATGCGTGGCTGGGTCAGGAACTCTTGCGCGGTCGGCAGCTGTCGCCCGGCCATCAGCTCGCGTCGGACCAGCAACTTTCGCCCGGCCATCGGCAGTCGGGGGGACGGTTGCCGGAGGGCGGCGCTGTTGACGGCGGAACTGAGAACGGCTGCGCGAACGCCGGATTGCACGAGGCGACCAATCCGTATCAGGAGTGGATCGATACGTACGCGTCCCCAGGGTTCGAGGAGTTGGCCGCAACTCTGGAGGCGCTGCTGGACGATCTGGTTCCCTTGGGGCCGGTCGGCTCGCCACCCATGGCCGACGAGGCGTATGGCGAGGCCATGCGGCACGAACTCGCCTTCTTCAGGGCGTTCGACGAGTAGCGCCGTGCCGGTCTCATACGGACTGTTCGCGCGCGGACTTGCTTCGCGCCTGCCGGCGTTTCGACGAGTAGCGCCTGCCGCTCGCTCCGTCTTGCCTCATCCGGGCGTTCCGGCATAATCTACGAAAACATGGATGATTGCATCCGTGCGGTAGTTCGCCTTGCAAGGAGGTAGTTATGCGTAGCTGCAACCACCGGCTGTTTCGGGCCATCGGTCTTGTGCTGGCTGTCCCTGTCATCGCGGCGTGCGGGGGCGGAGACCAAGAGGAAATGGAAGAGCAGCCGCCAGCTGAAACGGCATACGAAGAGTCGGCGGACGAGGCTGCCGTGACGGTCCGAATCGTCGAGCCCGCTCCCGGCTCGATGACGGGGTCGAATGTGAATGTCGTGCTAGAGACCGAGGGAATCGAGATCGTCTCAATCACTCCACCGGTTGTCGGAACCGGCCACCACCACCTCTATGTGGATGCCGATCTCACGCCGCTGAACGAGATGATCCCGCAGGGGGATGCGAATATCATTCATATGGGGGACGGAAGCGCCGAGTACATGCTCGAAGGGCTCTCGGCCGGCGAGCACCGGCTCATCGCTGTCGTGGCCAACCCGGCGCACATTCCGCTGGATCCGCCTGTTGTGGACACGCTCCACTTCACGGTCGAGGGAGGCTGAGAGAGGCCTAGCCCGATCCCGATGCAGGCTTGGCCCGACTCACGGGCCTAGCCGACTCACAAGCTTGGCCCGACCCGCAGGCTTGGCCCGACTCACAAGCTTCGTCCGACAGGCGGGCGCGGGGCGGGCTTGTCGCTTGGCGGGGATCGGCTTACTCGGATTGGGCGGGGTCGGACCGAACCGGGGTGCCCCCTAATCCCGCTCGCGGGAGAGTCTTGAATAGTCCCGCTCCGGCTATCGCGGCCACCAGCCCCAGCCCGATCGCTTCGGCGGCTCGTCCGTACAGCGCCATGCCCGTTCCGAAGAGCGCCGCGTAGACCGTTACGCATCCCAGGGCCCATGCGGCCATCCCTGATGCCAGCGCTCCGGGCGTCCCCTCGCCGGTGGCGACCGCCCTCCTCCATCCGGCCGGGAATGGATGCACGCGGTCGTAGAACCGTTGGAGAGTTTGCGGGTCCGATGGACGGGTAAGAAACGTCACCGCGAGCCACACCGCCGTCGTGAATCCCGTTCCCATGAGCAGTTGCACGGCAGGGTCGATGGCTCGGAGCTCCGTCCGGTGGTGAATCAGTCCGAACCAGAGGGCGACCATCGCCGAGGCCGCCATCCCCGAGACTTCGGACCAGGCGTTCACCCTCCACCAGAACCATCGGAGGAGGAAGATCAGCCCGCTACCGGCGTGCAGAAGCAGGATCAGCCCGAATGCCTGCTTTGCGCTGTCGAGGAAGAGCGCCAGAGCGGCCGAGAGGGTGATCAGCAGCACCGTGGATATCCGGGCGACGCGAACGTAGTGGGCTTCTTCGCGTCCGCTGTCGACGAAGCGGCGGTAGAAGTCGTTGACGATGTAGGACGATCCCCAGTTCAGGTGGGTGGAGATCGTCGACATGTAGGCGGCGGCGAGGGAGGCCACGACCAAGCCAAGTAGTCCGTGGGGAAGGAAGACGAGCATCGCCGGGTAGGCGAGATCGTGGCCGATGATGCTCGGGTCGAGGTCCGGGAACGCGGCGGAGAGGGATTCCAGGGTGGGGTAGACGGCGATCGACGCGAGGCCTACCAGAATCCACGGCCAGGGCCGGAGCGCGTAGTGGGCGATGTTGAACCAGAGCGTGGCGCGCACGGCGTCGCGCTCGTTTCGCGCGGCCAGCATCCGTTGCGCGGCGTATCCGCCGCCGCCGGGCTCCGCGCCAGGATACCAGCTCGCCCACCACTGGACGGCGACCGGGATGACGAACACCGTCGCCGCGGTTCGCCAGTCCGAGAAGTCCGGCAGGAGCGCCAGCCTCGGCGCGATGTCCGGGTGGGTGACGAGTCCCGCCAGGCCGCCGACTTCGGGTTGTCCCAGCGCGTAGAAGGCGGCGGCCACGGATCCGGCCATGGCGATGGCGAAGAGCAGGAGGTCGGTGACGACGACGCCCCACAGGCCGGACAGCGCCGAGTACAGCGCCACCGCGGCGCCGGCCACGAGGACGGTGGTGTACTTGTCCGCGCCGAGGAGCACGCCGGCGATCTTGATCGCGGCGAGGGTGACGGTCGCCATGATCACGACGTTGAAGAATATCCCGAGGTAGAGGGCGCGGAATCCGCGCAGGAATGACGCGGCGCGTCCGGAGTACCGCAGCTCGTAGAAGCCGATGTCGGTGAACACACCGGACCTCCTCCACAGCTTCGCGTAGAAGACGGTCGTGCACATCGCCGTGATGAGGAGGGCCCACCAGAGCCAGTTCTGGCTGACGCCGCCGTTGCGAACGAGGTCCGTGACGAGGTTGGGGGTGTCGGTGGAGAAGGTCGTGGCGACCATCGAGGTGCCGAGCAGCCACCAGGGGACGTTGCGCCCTGCCAGGAAGAACTCGTTCGTGCCGGAGCCGGCCCGGCGGGTGAACCATAGTCCCGCGAGAAGGGCCAGGGCGCCGTAGCTGGCGAGGACGATCCAGTCGAGGCCGTTCAGCTGCATCGCGTCACGTGCGCGGGCATGGCGTCCTGGGATTTGATATCACGGGGCAAGATGTCGCGGGGCATGGCTTGCCGGGGATTGGCGTCACGGGATTGGTCGCTGCGACACGGGGCATGCCGTCACGGGGTCGGCGCCACGGAGCACGCTCGTGGGCACGGCGTCGCGACTTCGCTTTCGAGCGCGCAGGCGCTTGTTCCGCGCAACGCTCGAGGCTGCGCGCTATGCCGAGGCACGTGGCGGGATATCCATGAGCTACGTGGAAATGTAGGGATGTCTAGGCGCCCGCCGGGTCGGCCTCGCCAACCAGGCCAAGCTTCTTCAGCACCTCCGGGGGCGGTCCGTCGAAGCTGGGCATGGGCCGGTTGCCGACGAATCCCAGGTCGGCCATGCCTTCCTCCGTGGTCCAGAAGGCCGACGACGTCAGGTCGCGGACCTTGTCGAAGAAGCGGGCGGCCGCCTTGTGCTCCGGGGCGGCGTTCGGCACCCAGCAGATATCGTCGCATATCTGACGCTGCTGGAGTGGCGTGAGGACGGCGAACTCTCCGCCGAAGCGATCGACCGACTCGATGTCGAGCCAGGAGATGCCGCCCCGCACCAGCACCAGGTCGCTGCGATGCGAGTCGTAGGGCGCGCTGACCCATTCGTCGATGAAGTAGGGGGCGCCGAGTGCCGTCGCGCCGGGCGAATGTTCGTCTTCCGGGATGATGATGTCGCACAGGACCGCGAGGGTGGCCAGCTCGCCTTCGGTGAGCACGAGGTCCCACGGCACGACGGGCGCGATCAGGTCCGGGTCGGTCGGCGTGCCGGCGGCGCGGGGATTGCCTGCGCCCGACGGTCTCGGCGCTGTCCCGGCCCTTCCTTGCCCGGACGTACCGGATTGGTCCGCGCCGCCGCACGCGCTCCCGGCGGCGACCGCCGTGCCGGCCGCCCCGGCAGCGAGGACCTTGAGCGCCCGGCGCCGGCTCAGCCCGGATGCGCGGCCATCGCTCGCGCTGGGTGCGCCGGATTCCCGCACGCGGGCTGAGCCGGCTTCGCCGCCCGGTTCGCGGTCTGGGGGCCGCCGGCCCGCCGACGGACCTTCCGGCGCATCGGGCCGCTCAGATTGGCTGGTCGGACCGGCTCGCTCGGCTTGGCCCGCCGCCCCGCTCCCGACGGTCGGCTCAACTGGCTCGGGCAGTCCAGACTGGCCGGTCGGCCCGCTCAAAGCGCGCCCTGCCGGAGCTGGTCGACCAAGTACTCCGACGACCGCCACGCGACCGCCATGATCGACAGCGTCGGATTCTTGTCGGCGTTCGACACGAACGCCCCGCCATCCATCACGAACAGATTCGGCACTTCCCACGACTGGCAGTACTCGTTGAGCACCGAGCCATCCGAGTGGCTGCCCATGCGCACGCCGCCCACCTCGTGGATTATCTGTCCCGGTGCCGCAATGGCCTTCGCGCCATCCGTCTGCACCTTCGATAGCACGTGCCCGCCCATCTCATCGATGATGCCGACGAACGTCCGCTGCATGTGGACGGCCTGCCTCAACTCGTGCTCCGACCACTTCCAGTGGAATTTGAGCACGGGGATGCCCCACTGATCCACCACATCGTTGTCGATCTCGCAGTAGGAATCCTCGTTGGGGATCATCTCGCCCCGGCCATCGAAGTACATGAACGAACCGTAGTAGCGGCGGCAGTCCTCCTTGAAACGCTGGCCGTACGTCCCCTTGGTGAGCGGTTCGATGCCGGCGAAGGCCCCGTAGCCGGGCATCCGCTGTCCTCCGCCGAATTCGATGTGATACCCCCGCGCGAAGTCCAGCCGCCCGGCGGCCTGCTCTCCGTACAACCACCACGGCATGTACACGTGCGCGGCGGACGATCCCTCCTCGGCGTGCCGCGGCAGATTCTCCAGCGCCGGTATCTGGCCGTAGACGCCGGCTCCCACCGTGTCCATGACGTACTTGCCCAGGAGGCCGCTTCCGTTGCCGAGGCCGTCGGGGAAGAGCGGAGTGCGGGAGTTGAGGAGGATCCGGGCCGATTCGCACGCGCTGGCGGCCAGTACGACGACAGGCGCCCGAGCGCGTCGGTCAGCCCGAGACGTCTTGTCGATGTAGCTGACGCCGCTGGCCCGGCCCCGCTGGTCGATCGTCACCTCTCTGACCATCGCGTCGGTGACTATCGTGAGGTTGCCGGTGGCTAGCGCCGGCGGAAGACAGACGGTGGTGGACTGGAAGTTGGCCTTGATAGAGCATCCCCGCCCGCAGGGAGTGGCCCAGTAGCACGGCGCGCGAGACCGCATCGAGTCGCGGGTCACCCGCTGGGCCATGGCGTTGTCCGGCCATAGCATCCTGGACAGCCGGTCCGCCTCCTGCGGTTGCGTCAGGATCGCGATGTGCGCGGGGACTACCGGAATGCCCAAGCCCGCGCACGCCTTTTTCGCGAGCAACTCGTTGGCGCGCGGCAACGGGGCAGGCTGCAATATCCCGGGTGACGATCCAGGGGTGTTCTCCAGATCTTCGCTGGAGCCGTAGACGCCCACCAGAGCCTCGGTCTTGTCGTACCATGGCGCCATGTCTTCGTACGACATGGGCCAATCGAAGCCGAGTCCGTCCCGGCTGCGGGGCTTGAAGTCGTACTCGCCCATGCGAAGAGAGATTCGGCCCCAGTGATTCGTCCTTCCGCCGAGCATCCGGCTTCGCCACCACATGAAGTTGGTGTCCTCGGCGCTCGTGTACGGCTCGCCCGGGACCCTCCACCCTCCGTCGACCGTCGCGTCGTAGAAACCGAAGGGTTTGTCCACCGTTCCGGCTCCGCGGAGAGGGGCGTCCTTCGGCAGCTGGAACATCGGCGTTTCCGTCACCGGATCGTAGTCGCGTCCGGCCTCCAGGAGCAGCACCTGCAACCCGTTGCAAGCGAGCACGTAGGCGGCAATGCCTCCGCCGGCGCCCGAGCCGACGATGATCACGTCGTGGGTGTCCTGGCTTCGCTTGCGCGGCGAGACGTTCACGGAGCCTCCGTGCGCGGGAGGAACCGTAGGGGTAGCCGAAAAATGGTCCAGCACCGGTTCTCCCTTGTCCAGCCGGACAGCATCGAACCGTCCTCGATAGCCGCCGCTACTCGCCGCCTACGGGCCGCGTAGCCCTCGATGTGGACCACCGCCCTCGGCCGGAACCAGTTGGGTTGAGCGAGCAGCTCATCCGCCGCGTCAGCTTGCGCCCTCAGCCGCGCCGCCGCCCGGTTGCCCGTCAAGTGCAGGGCCGCCCGCGCTACCCGGACATCGACATTCTGGGGCTTGCGGCTAGCCATTCCAGCCAGCCCGCCTTGCCATCGCAAACCACCAGTCCGCCAGAAATTCCAGGGGTCCGGCATCGATCAGCAGGCACACTAGCCCGGCTAGCCCGAATAGTCCGGCTAGCACGGCTAGCATCATCATCTCGTCGCTCGTTGGCGACCTGTCCCCGGACCGGACCGACCACATCGAGCAAGCCCAACCTGCAAGGAACGAACCAATCAGCAGGCTTCCTACCCCGTTCGCCACTAGCAATAGCCTGTAATGCAGCGCAACCAGCACCCCCACCACCACCGCCAGCGCCATCGGTGCTAAGATCCAGCCGAACCGCCGGTCCACCAGCTTCGCCGCCACCACCCCCAGCACCACCGCCGCCGCCACCAGCGCAATCCAATAGTCCGCCAGGAATTCCAGGGGTCCGTCCTCGATCAAGACGCCCTCCGAGACAGCAGGGGCCGGGGGTCGATGTTGCCCGCTTCTGCATTCCGCCCCTTGCGGCTAGCCGTTCCGGGCCGCCCCCGCGGACCGGCTGTATGGGGCCTTCCGGTAGCGTTTGACCCGCTCCAGGAAGGCTGGACCCCAACTAGCGTTCGCCCTCCACCGGCAAGGGCCTTCAGGGCCGAATCCGTGTAGCCAGCGCCGTCTATCCCCAGCAGCTTGTCAGTTTCTTGCCAGTACGCCGCCGGGTTTCTCGCTAGGGCTTGCTTGACGGCCCGTTCGGCCTCGGGGCGGGTCACACTCTTCATCCGCCGACAGAAACGGAAGGGAAGGTTGCCGGACGCAACGTTGGGATTCAGGTAGCCATGGCGCATGGCTGACGATGGGTACGTAACGGGGAGTAGGTCAAGCGGCGGTAGCTTGCGGCCAAGGCCAGTGACGAGACGACGCGCCGACACCGGAGGACAGTCGGCTGGTACGCCGCTACCGAGACTTGGCGACATCGAGACAGTCGCAACCGGCGCAGTTCCAGAGGTCGGCCGCTAATTCATCGCTGACGGGGCCGGGCTAGCAGGTTGTAGCCGGACTAGTAAGTTGTTGTTACGCTCCGGCAGGCGACTGCAAGGCCGATGGCATGTCGAATGGCGGGGAAGGCGTTCGGGCCCGGGTGCGCCCGAAACGAGACTGGTCCTGCGCGCGACGCTTGCCCCCGCCTAGCTTGCCTTGCCCTGGGGGAGGGTCGCACGGGATAGGAGAACGGATGCACAAACACGACGTTGCACCAGCGTTCCTCGCGCCGAGACAGTCCTGCTCGTGCCTTCGGTCCGGGAAGATGCGCCGGCACGCGGCTGTTCGCCCGGGCATTCGCTCGGCTGTGCGCCCGGCTGTGCGCTCGGCCGCGCGCTCAGTTGCGCGTCTTGTCCTCGTCCTCGCGCTGATGGCGGTGGGGGGCCGGCAGGCATCCGCGCAGACATTGCGCAGCTTGACTTCCGATTTGTTCGTCTTCGGAAGCTGCGGCGCGCCCCTCTGCCTCGGCCACGACTTCGCCGAGACCGGTAGCGCGCTCACCGAGCACGGCCGCCACTTCCTGGCCGAGCTAGTCCCCCAAAACCAGGCGCTCCTTCTCTTCTTCGAGCAAGGGATCACGAACGTGGCCGGGAGCTTGCCGGCGACCTCGATGAGTGGCGGGCAACTCTGGACCAGCAGGAGCCGTCCCGCCTCGATGGGACCCGTATTTGGCGAGCGCGCCGAGACGTTGGGCATGGGGCGCTTCTTCATCGGCGTCGAAGCCACCGGCTTCCGCGTATCGAGCTTCAACGGGACGCCCGCAAGCGATCTCGTCCTCAACTTCTTCCACGAGAACTCGGATGTTGCGCTCGGTCCTGATCCGGGGCTGGGGCAGCCGGTCTTCGAGCGGGACATGCTGCGGGTGCGGACGAACCTGGTGATGGACTACATCGTCGCTACAGCAGCGGTGAGCGCGGGAGTCACGTCCTTCATGGATATTGGCGTGGCGGTGCCGGTCGTGCGGGCCCGGCTGAAGGCGACTGCAAACGCCCAGATCGTTTCCGCCGACCCGTCCTTTCCGCACCGGTTTGGCGGATCGGAGACTGCGCCTGTCGTCGATGCCACCAACTCGGTAGCCGGATCGGCTACGGGCGTCGGCGATGTCTCGGCGCGGATGAAGATCAGCCTGTCCGGGGGGATGCCGAGGAATGGCGTGCCGTCGGGCGTAGCCGTGGCGCTGATTGGCGACGTCACCTTCCCGACCGGCGACAAGGAAGACCTGCTGGGCACCGGACGGGGACGAGGACGCGCGTCGTTGGCGCTTTCCGGCCAGTGGGATCGCTTTTCTCCGCACGTGAACGCCGGGTACCTGTTGCGGCAGGGCGCTCTCGAGGGCGACGCGATCACCACGGTGGCGGGCTTCGATGTGCGGGCCACGCCGGGGGTGACCGTCGCGATGGCTGTGCTCGCCCAGTGGGAGTTGGATAACCCGGCCTATCCAATGCCGGGGCCGGTCACTTTCACCGGGCCGGGCGGCTACACCGTCGAGCCGTCGTCTATCCCGCGGCAGCGGCGCTATGCGGCGGACATCGCTGCGGGACTCAAGTTTCGGGTGGGGAGCGACATGATTCTGGTGACTAACGCGGTTGTGCCGGTGCTGGAGGTGGGGCTGCGTCCCGATGTGATATGGACTTTCGGTCTTCAGGGCACCTTCAGATGAGGCTGCGAGCGGGGGTTCGGAGAAAGCCGAGAGGCGGGCTTCGGAAGAAGCTGCGGGTCGGGCGTCAGATGAGGTTGCGAGCGGGGCTTCCGAGGAAAATACGGATCGGGTGCGTTCCCGTGGCGGTCGCGGTTGCGTTGGGAACGGCACTAGCTGGAGCGGGACTGGCGGGCGCTCAGGAAGCCCAGACCCCGCCTGCGCCCAGAGCACGTGACCTCGGCATCCCCTTTCCGGGGGAACCCGGGGCGTACAACGCCATCACCGATGTGCCGGGCGTACGGGTCGGCCACGCGACGATCATCAGAGGCGAAGGCCGACTGGTCGTAGGCGAGGGGCCGGTTCGCACAGGCGTGACGGCGGTCATCCCCCGCACGGGGAGTTCCAGGCCGGTCTTCGCGGGGTGGTATTCGCTGAACGGCAACGGCGAAATGACGGGCACGACCTGGGTGGAGGAGTCGGGCCTCCTCGACGGGCCGGTGATGATCACCAACACGCACAGCGTGGGAGCCGTCCACGAAGCCGTCATCGACTGGTCGCAGCAGCAGGAGAGTCCATCTCTGTGGAGCCTGCCCGTGGTAGGGGAGACTTGGGACGGCCGCCTGAACGACATCAACGGGTTCCATGTGAGGAAGGAGCATGTCTTCGAGGCGCTCGGGAGCGCGTCGTCCGGTCCCGTGACGGAGGGGTCGGTCGGGGGCGGCACCGGGATGGTCTGCAACTCGTTCAAGGGCGGCATCGGCACGGCCTCGAGGCGGCTGGGACCGTATACGCTTGGCGTGCTGGTGCAGTGCAACTATGGCCGCCGCGGGAATCTGTTCATCGCCGGGGTTCCGGTGGGACAGGAGCTGCTCGAGTGGCAGCCGGATGGCGGTGACACGGAAGAAGAAGCCTCCAATGGTGTCGGTAGTTGGACGGAAGAAGCCCTCGGTGTGGGCAGCGAGGGACGCCCGCGCCGAATGCCGGGGGGCGGCGGCACGGGGACGGAAGATGAAGTTCTCGGTGGCGCGGGCGGCGAGAGAGGAGAAGCAGCTCTCGATGGCCTCGGTGGCGAGTTGGAAGAAATTCCCGAGGGCGCCGGGTCGATCATCGTGGTCATCGCCACGGATGCTCCGCTGCTCCCGTACCAGCTCAGGCGCCTCGCTCGCAGAGCCCCGATAGGGATCGCCCGCATGGGCGGATACGGGATGAACAGCTCGGGCGACATCTTCATCGCCTTTTCGACCGCCAATCCGGAGGCGGGGGGCCGGGAACAGGTGAAGTCCGTCGAGATGCTGGCCAACTACGTCATGGACCCTCTTATGCTGGCAACCGCGGAGGCTACCGAGGAGGCGATTACGAACGCGATGGTGGCCGGTCGCACGATGGTGGGCCGCGACAGGAACATGGTGCCGGGGCTGCCGCACGATGAGGTGCGGCGAATCCTCGGGGCCTACAACCGGCTCGCAAGGTGACTTGGCCGCTCGCCCAACATTCGCGGTCGCCCTCCAGACATTCACGGTCATCCGTCGAACATTCACGGTCGCCCGCCGAACATTCACGGTTGCCCGTCGGACATTCACGGTCGCCCGTCGAACATCGGGGGCCGGCGGTTAGAGGAGCTAGGGCGATGGTCCGCGGCTGGCGGCTGGTTGTTCGGAGACTGCGAATGGTTGTTCAGGCAACATGGTCGGCGTTCCGGGGATGGCGGCCAATAGTTAGGCGGTGCCGTCCCGTCGCTCTGCTATCGGTCGCGCTGGCAGCACCTGATTACGCTCGCCGAGGAGTGGCAGGTCACATGCGTCCCGTCGCTTGGCTCTCCGTCGCGCTGGCAGCACTGGCGTTCGGGGCTTCGGCGTGCGCCGCCCCAGCGGCGCAGCGGGCGACCGGTGCGGTGGCCATGACCGTCGAGCGCTCGCTGGCAAGCGGCACCGGGAGCTTCGACCACTCCGTCTGGGACGGCCTGCTCCGGGACGGCACCGTGGACGGACTGGTCGACTACGGCGTCATGTCCGGCCGGCGCGCGGAACTCGACGCCTACGTCGAGAGCCTGTCGCAAGCCGATCTGGGGAGCCTCGAGCGGGACGAGCTGAAGGCGCTGCTGATCAACGCGTACAATGCGCTGACCGTAGTCGCCATCCTGGACAACTCCGGAGTGGAGTCGATCCGCGAAATCGACGGCGTGTGGACGGATCTCCGGTGGAGCGTCGGCGGACACTCCCTGACGCTGGACAACATCGAACACAACATCCTTCGCCCCTTCTTCCGTGATCCGCGGATTCACTTCGCGGTGAACTGCGCTTCGATCTCGTGCGCTCCGCTTCCCACGTGGGCGTACACGGGCGCCGAACTCGAATCCCAGCTGGAAGAGCGGTCCAGGGCCTTTCTGACCAATCCCGCGAATGTGTCGCTGTCCGGCGGGCGGCTTCGGGTTTCCCGGTACTTCGACTGGTACGGCGAAGACTTCACTGAGGAGGGATGGAGTCCGCGGGCGGAGTCGGTGCCGGCGTTCATCGCGCTGTACGGCACGGATGATGTTCGGGAGGCAGTCGCCCGCGACCTGGAGATCGCCTTCGCCTTCGCCGATTACGACTGGTCGCTGAACGGCGCCACCCGCGCAGCTTCGGAGAGGCCGCCCGCTGGTGCCCCGGAGCTAGCTGCATCGCGTGCGACCACCGCCGGTCTGATGTTGGCCACCACGGACCCGAGCACCCCAGTGCAAGCTGCATCGCGCCCGGCTGCCGCCCTCCTGCTGTCGGCTACCACGGACCCAGGTATCCCCGTGCAAGCTGGGTCGCGTCCCACCACCGCCGCCCTAATCCCGTCCACGACGAACCCAGGTGCCCCAGGCAGCGCAGCCCGGCAAGCCTCCGATTCGCAGTCGACGGCACCACAGCCATCCGCCGAGGAAGACCCGGGCTTCATTCTCCGAATCGTCAACTGGTTGCGCGACACGGCAGCCGGGTTCGGGTGGCTCGGCCCCCTCTTCTACGCAGCGGTCTACGCGCTGTGCGTCGTCCTCTTCATGCCCGGATCGGCTCTTACCATAGGCGCGGGCATCACCTTCGGGCTTGGCACCGGGACTCTCGCAGTCGTCATAGCTGCGAACGTCGGCGCCACCCTCTCGTTCCTGATCGCCCGTTACGTGCTGCGGCGGCGAGTCGAGAAGATCGTGGCCGGCCGCCCCAAGCTGAAAGCCGTGGACCGCGCGGTGCAGACCCAGGGCTGGCGCGTAGTGGCCCTGACCCGTCTGTCCCCGGTCTTCCCCTTCAACGTTCAGAACTACTTCTACGGTCTGACCGGCGTGCCCCTGCTTCACTTCGTGGCGGCGTCGCTCGTCGGCATGCTCCCCGGCACGCTGCTCTACGTCTACATCGGGGCGGCCAGCGCAGAGGTGGCCGAGGCGGCGGGAGGAGCGGCCGGGTGGGGCCGAACGGCGCTGCTCGTGGCCGGGCTAGCGGCGACGATCGCGGTAGTCGTGCTCGTCACGCGGGTGGCGCGGCGAGAGCTCGACAAAGCGCTGGCCGAAGAAGAACAACCAGCTTGACCATAGTTTCGCCAACATCCGGATGAACCGGCTGCGCAAATAGCGGCGCATCTGCGACCGGCTGGGAACGCATCGGAGGCAGAACGATGACTCGGCCAACCGAAGTAGAACCACGGTTGGTAGCTTGGAATTGCTCATCCCTCCCAGATAGTGTAGTGAGGGAACTTGAACATATCACTGACGGTTTTACAGTTCGCTCGTTTGCAAACTGCCGGGATTCGCGCACGATAGCAGCTTTCCGGAACTCAATGCTACCAGGTTGATGTCGGGAGATATTCGGATAATCAACACATGGACGACCCAGAAAGATAGCCTGACTAATGTACGTAAACAGATTACAGCTAGCTAACTACGGACCGATCGATAAATTGAACATCACCTTTCCCTTCAACGGTGATATTCCAAAGCCCGTCATACTGGTTGGCGAGAACGGTTCGGGCAAGAGCATTTGTCTGTCCCATATTGTCAACGGCTTGATAGCGGCGAAAACCATTGCTTACCCACAAGCTCGCGAAGTGGAAATGGGCAAAGTATATAAGCTTCGCAGCCAATTGTATATTGCATCAGCCAGCGACTACTACTTCAGCAGGGTTGATTTCGACGATGAGCTGTTTATGGCCGAATTAGTGTTGCGACAGCAAAAACAAGAATATCAGGATGAACCCATAGAGATTGCAAACAGTGATGCGAGACCGCTATGGTCCGCGATGAGATCTGATATGTATAATCATCTCATGTCGAATATATCCATCAATAGTGAGAAGCAAATTAAGAGCAGCTTTGCCAACAACTGTGTTCTCTATTTCCCAGCCAATCGCTTTGAAGAACCTGCGTGGTTGAATGAGGCCAACCTGAAGGCGCGAGCCCGATACATGACTGTGTCACGAATGGAAGGTAACACAGATCGTCAAGTAATTGACTATGCATCTCTCCGTGATAATCAAAACTGGTTGCTCGATGTAATCTACGATAGCTTGGCTTTTGATGTTCATATAGAGCGACATCGTACAGCGGATAGTCAATCTACCATTCCCGTTCCCGTAATCGACCACTCGGGAGGTGCAACCAGGAGATACAAGACAGCACGTCAAGTGGTGCGCGCCGTAACGAGGAGAAGCGATGCGATTTTGGCTGTCGGCGAACGACACAATAAGGCAATATCCATTCAATCAAGAGTAGGTCCATCGATCCCGAATATATTTCAATTGTCTAGCGGTGAAACCTGTCTACTGAATCTGTTCTTGTCGATTCTGCGCGATTTTGATCTCACAGGTACTTCGGTGGCTAGCGTGGCGGAGATACGCGGTATAGTGATAGTGGATGAGATTGATCTTCACCTGCACGCAGTACACCAATATGAAGTGCTACCCGAATTGATCAAGATGTTCCCACATGTCCAATTTGTGGTTACTACACATTCGCCGCTCTTTGTCCTCGGTATGAACGAAGCTCTCGGAAGAGATGGCTTCGTAACTTACCAGCTGCCGTATGGTCGGCAGATCAGGGCGGAGGAATTCGACGAATTTCAGCATGCATACCGCGCGTTTACGTTAACAGGGAAGTACTCTGCTGATATACAGACGGCGATCGAAAGCGCGCGACAACCTATCGTGATTGCGGAGGGCATTACCGACAAGAAGTATATTGAGACGGCCGCTAGATTGCTAGGTAAGGGGGCACTGCTTGCGGGTGTTGAATTGCATGACGGAGGCGGGAGTGGCAATCTACGTAATATCTGGAGGCGGTTCACGCAACCGTTGAGTGATATTGTTCCGCAAAAGATGCTACTTCTATTCGATTGTGATGAAGAAGAAAGGAACGAAAGACGGGAAAACCTAGTCAGATGTAATATCCCGCGACAGGAGGACAATCCGATAGAGAACGGAATCGAAAACCTTTTTGGACAGTTCACTATCGATAAAGCATGTAAACAAAGACCGGCATTCATCGACATCACCGATGAACATAAAGCGAGGGTGCGGGGAGAAGCTGCGACGGTTCTGCGACAATTGACCGTCAACAAGAATGAGAAGACTAATCTGTGCGATTGGCTCTGCGAGCATGGTACGAAGGAAGATTTCCTGGGTTTTCATGTGATATTTCGGATATTGGAAGAGTTTCTGGGAGCGGCAGCGGTGCTAGGTGAGGAGGCCAATCCGGATGGGTCTGGAAAGCCCGACCCAATTTCGGGTTAAAGTTGTTTGATACTTTCGGGGGGCGATGAGGGCACGGAAGCCGATGTCGAGCAGATCGCGTTGGATTGACCGGTCGGCTTGGGTTGGCGGGTGGTCCGTGGACCTGACATCGCGCCTGATACGGTCGGTGCGGAGCGGTCAGACTACGGACAAGTTTTCTTGGAGCAGCGGCTGCGGGACGCTCTCGCCAAGTTCAACCCCACTTTGCCGATTGAGGCACTCGACGACGCCGTCCGCAGGCTGACCCGCCCTGAAGGAGCAACCCTCCACGCCCGCAACCGCGCCTTTCACCGCATGCTGGTGAACGGGGTGACGGTGGAGTACCGAACCGCACATAACGGCGGGATTCGCGGGGCGCAGGTCCGGGTCATCGACTTCGACGAACCCTCGAACAACGACTGGCTGGCAGTCAACCAGTTCACCGTCACCGAAAACCGCAACACCCGCAGGCCTGACATTGTGCTGTTCGTCAACGGGCTGCCGCTGGGGGTCATCGAGCTGAAGAACCCGGCTGACGAAGACGCCACTATCTGGACCGCTTGGCAGCAGCTTCAGACCTACGAGGCCGAGCTGCCGGCGCTGTTTTCCATGAACGAGATTCTCATGGTCTCGGACGGAGTGCAGGCGCGCATCGGCACGCTCACCGCCGGACGGGAATGGTTCAAGCCCTGGCGCACCGGCAAGGGCGGAAAGTTGGCCGGTTCGCGCATGACCGAGCTCCAGGTAATGCTGGAGGGCGTCTGCTCGCGGGAGCAGTTCCTGGCGCTGGTGCGAGACTTCATCGTGTTCGAGGATGACGGCAGCGGCGCTCTCTCCAAGAAGATGGCCGGCTACCACCAGTTCCACGCGGTGCTCGTGGCCGTGGGCGAGACGCTGCGGGCGGCCAAGCTGCAACAGGCGGTCGCGGAGAGGGGCGGACGGTTCGAAGCGGGCCGCAAGCCGGGGGGCGATCCCGGAGACCGGCGCATCGGCGTCGTCTGGCACACCCAGGGTTCGGGCAAAAGCCTGACCATGGCCTTCTACGCCGGGGCTGTCGTCCGAGAGCCGGCCATGGGCAACCCGACCATCGTCGTCCTCACCGACCGCAACGACCTCGACGACCAGCTCTTCGGCACCTTCTCCCGTTGCGAGGACCTGCTGCGTCAGCCGCCTGCGCAAGCAGAGAGCCGCGCGGATCTGCGGCGCAAGCTCTCGGTGGAATCGGGCGGCGTGGTGTTCACCACCATCCAGAAGTTCTTCCCGGAGGAGAAGGGCGACACGCACCCCGCCCTGTCCAACCGTCGCAACATCGTGGTCATCGCCGACGAGGCGCACCGCAGCCAGTACGACTTCATCGACGGATTCGCCCGCCACATGCGGGATGCCCTGCCCAACGCCTCCTTCGTGGGCTTCACCGGCACGCCCGTCGAGCTTCAGGACGCCAACACGCGGGCGGTGTTCGGCGACTACATCAGCATCTACGACATCCAGCGTTCCGTGGAGGACGGGGCCACCGTTCCCATCTACTACGAGAGCTGCCTAGCGAAGCTGTCCCTGGACGAGAGCGAGCGGCCGCGCATCGACCCGGACTTCGATGACGCGACCGAAGGCGAGGAGGTGGAGCGCAAGGAGAAGCTCAAGACCAAGTGGGCGCAGCTGGAGGCCTTGGTCGGTGCCGAGAAGCGGGTGAAGCAGATTGCCGAGGACATCGTGACCCACTTCGAGCGGCGGCTGGAAGCCCTGGACGGCAAGGCGATGGTCGTTTGCATGAGCCGGCGCATCTGCGTCGATCTCTACCGGGAGCTCGTGCGGCTGCGTCCGGACTGGCGACACGACGATGACGACAAGGGAGCGGTCAAGGTGGTGATGACCGGCTCGGCGTCCGACCCTCTCGATTGGCAGCCTCACATTCGCAACAAGTCCCGGCGCGAGGCGCTGGCGGTGCGGTTCCGGGATCCCGGCGATCCGCTGCGGATCGTGCTGGTGCGGGACATGTGGCTCACCGGCTTCGACGCGCCCAGCTTGCACACGATGTACGTGGACAAGCCGATGCGCGGCCACGGGCTGATGCAGGCGATAGCCCGCGTGAACCGGGTGTTCAAGGACAAGCCGGGCGGTCTCGTGGTGGACTACCTGGGGCTGGCGCAGGACCTCAAGCAGGCCCTGGCCACCTATACCGAGAGCGGCGGCACGGGCCGGACGGCTATCGACCAGGACGAGGCGGTGGCCGTCATGCGGGAGAAATACGAGGTCTGTTGCGACCTCTTCCACGGGTTCGACTGGTCGAAGTGGACGGAGGGCGCTCCGCAGGAACGGTTGAATCTGCTGCCGGCCGCTCAGGAGCAGATACTGGCCCAGGAGGACGGCAAGGAGCGCTGCTTGCGGATAGTGCGAGAGTTGTCGCAAGCGTTCGCGCTGGCGGTGCCCCACCCGGAGGCGCTTCGCATTCGGGACGACATGGGCTTCTTCCAGGCGGTGCGGGCCGCGCTGTCGAAGCGGGCGGCGGGAGAGGCGCGTTCCGACGAGGAGTTGGACATGGCGGTCCGGCAGATCGTCTCGCGGGCGGTCGCGTCCGAGGGCATGCTGGACATCTTCGCCGCGGCGGGGCTGGACAAGCCGGACATCTCGGTGCTCTCCGACGAGTTCCTGGCGGAGGTGAAGGACATGCCCCAGAGCAACTTGGCCGTCGAGCTGTTGCGGAAGCTGCTCAAGGGGGAGTTGTCCGTTCGCCGTCGCAAGAACGTGGTGCAGGCGCGATCCTTCTCCGAGATGCTGGAGCGGACTCTGCGGCGCTACCAGAATCGAGCGATCGAGGCGGCGCAGGTGATCGAGGAGTTGATACAGCTTGCCAGGGAGATGCGGGAGGCCGGCGCCCGAGGGGAGAAGCTGGGTCTATCCGAGGACGAGCTGGCTTTCTACGACGCCTTGGAAACGAACGACAGCGCGGTGAAGGTGCTGGGCGACGAGACTTTGCGGGGCATCGCCCGGGAGTTAGTCGACAAGGTGCGGAAGAATGTCACGATCGACTGGACTCTGCGAGAGAATGTGCGCGCTAGGCTCCGGGTGATGGTCAAGCGCATCCTGCGCAAGCATGGCTACCCGCCCGACAAGGAGGAGCAGGCGACGATCACGGTCCTGGAGCAGGCGAAGGTCTTGTCGGAGGGTTGGGCGACGGCCGCCTGAGTTAGCTGCTGCGGGGGTGCTGCTGTCTAGCTGTCTAGAGGTCTTGTCCGAAGGCTGGGCGACGGCCTGAGTTTGCGGTGGAAGGTCGAATCCTGCCTACAGTGCCGCTCGGCAGGAAGGTTCTCGGTATTGTGTAGCTGGTGGGTTTACGGGGACTGTGCCTAGTTGAATCCCGGCACCCAGCCGGCCGAAGTATCGACCAGGATCATGCTGAACGACTGGAGCGCATCGCGTCGAGGTCGCCCTCCCATCCGATTCCACGCAGTGCGCGAGCCTCTTTGACAGAGCCGAGTTCGGCGGCCGCGGCTCCGGCGGCTGCCTCTCTAACGGACATGGCTTCAAGGGACGCGGCTTCGGCGGCCAGCGTTCGCAGCGTGAAGTTGATCGCCTCGCTCTTGGTGGCGAGTTGATAGCGCCGCATTACCTCGGCGCACGCCTGATCGTCGATGTCTACGTTGATGCGTAACATACACCTACCATACGCTAGTAGGCCGAGAGGCACCAAGGATGTAGAAGTCCGTGTCGCATAGCGTTCAGGCGGCGGTGACGGCGGTTACCCTTCGAGGGGAAGATGAAGTGTCTCGTCGTCCGGCGGGAGCGCGTAAACTCAAACGCGGCCCATCGACGAGAATCTGAAGCGGCTCGGATTCGGAGGATGAATGAACAAGAAAAGCCCGGAGTCGCGCGGTGGATGATCTGAAGCGGTTAAGTCGGGGGGGGCTTCGATTTCGGGAGTTAGCTGGGCGAGGCCGTCGGCGCGGGAAGTTCGATGACGCCACCACTGAGCGTGTGCACTTCGGAAAGGAGAAGCCATCCGTCGGGAGTTCAAGTGGCCCCCCGAACAGCTACAGAAAAGCCTTCGAGGAAGCTACGCTCAAGCCGCTCGTCGACTCATCGAGAACGCTAAGGAAGTTCGTACAGGCGATAGACGGGGATGAAGACGACCGACGGACTTCCCCTGCCAAACCGCCACCGGAAGCAGCTTCGGGCGCTGCCGTACAGGCATGTCCAGAGGCCGAAGTCTGAGCCTACGGCAACCTAGTCGTCATTAGGCAGAGCCACGAGGGGAGCGATCTCGACTTGGTTCTCCTGAGCCCACCCCTCTATATCATGGGGTATTGGAGCGGCCCTGCGGGATGTGCTGCTGCCGCAGCTTGTGTCAGGCAGTTACGAGTGGGAACAAGACAAAAGGCAAGGTAACATACCGGACCCTACAAGAGCAGAATAGGAATTGCGATATGACTATAAACGATACATTGCACTGCATTTCAACAATAATACAAACAACTAGTTCTTGCGGTAACAAGAGCCAGGGAACTGGATTCTTCTACAACAGAGTCGAACCAAAACGAGGAAACCGTCCACAATGGCGGCGGATTTACGATGAATGGCTTGTGACAAACCGACACGTCATTATTATGAAGGAAGGAGGCAAAGATGTCAAACCGACTGAAGTTACGTTCAATCTCAGACGAATCAATGAAAGCGGCGAGTTGCGTTGGGATATAGTTACCTTGACAACAGATGACATTGCGTCACACGCTAAGTTTCATCCGGATAATGAGATTGACATAGCAGTGATCGACATTTCGCACCTTATTACCAATCGCATCAACGACGATGATCAACCTGTCGCAAAGCGGGCCGTCAATGCCGATATGTTCGCGGGCAAGAACAACATAGATGTTGAAGTATCTAGTGACGTGTTGATAGTGGGATATCCTAAGGGATTCTATGATGAGGTGAATCTATTCCCTATAGTTAAGGCTGGCATCGTTGCGTCGCGATGGGGAGTCAATTTCGATGGTAAACCCTATTTTCTTATTGATGCTAAGCTGTTCCCGGGATCATCTGGAAGCCTAGTGCTATCAAAACCGGTGAATTTTGTCGTTAAGGACGGCAAAAAGTTGTACTCGAAAGATAAGCAGTTTGCATTTCTCGGTGTGTACGCTGGGGAGCTGGCGAAGGTCGAGACATCCGTAGAGAGTGGTAAGTTAGCCACCGCTAAGAAGGGTGGCGTTGATCTCGGTGTTGTATGGTATGCGCAGTTAGTTGAAGATATTATTAGCAGGGGGGTTAGTCTTTGTGAGACCTTAGAGCAATGATGGCGATTGCGCAAGCCGACGTCGAACAGGCTGATCTATGCTGCGGTCGTTCACTGATCGGACATCGGGCCTGATGCACGCGACATAACCAAGACCCAGGACTAGGTGGCCAGTGATGAACGAGTCAGGATAAGTGCGCCGGAAGAATCCCGCTGAGGCAACTATTGCCTCAGGGGCATCGGCTCCCGCCCGAGAACTGCGGATTCCCCGGTCAAAGGGCGAATGGCTTGTGCTGGAAGCGATCAGGGGCGAGGTGCTGGACATCAGGGCCGCCTCTCGTCTCTGCCGCATGCTGCGCAGGGCCTTGATGAGCGGCTATCGCCGCGTGGGCTGGGAGACCATCGTGCCCGAGGTCATCTCTGGCCATACCCCGGACGGCGCGCCGACCCGCGCTGCGCACCTTGCTATCATGCCGATGGCTTTCGTAGGATCGTCTCACGCCGACGGGCGAGTATTCGGTCTGGCTCTGATCCCGCCTGGGGGCGTGTCGTTCGGCGAGATACCGGGCTTCAGGAGCGCATTCGAGAGCGTGGCTCGCTACGATTACGGCGAGGAACGCCGCGTGCTCGAACTTGGGGAGTCGCAGTCGCGCTACCGGCTGCATCTCGCCCCGGCTGAAGTCGGTGGGAAAAGCTCCCTTTCGCCGCTCCCGTACCTGCAGCGAGGGAGAGTCTGGGCAAGCGTCACGCCGATGGTTCTCGACCGCCATCTCAAGAAGGGAACCGGCGCCGAAGTCAGAAAGCTAATAGCGCAAGCCTGCGAGAATGCCGGGCTGCCGCGTCCCGACCCGCTTCGCATCTGGTCCGGCAGGCAGTCGTCGGTCAAAGGCGTCCCTCCGGTGAACACTCGACGCGGATCGCCGGAGCAGGAACGTTGGCTGGTGCCGGAGTCGGTGGCGAGCCGGTTTCTAGTCCATGCCGTCATCGACTTTGAACAAGAGGTCGGCGGACCCGTTCTCCTGGGTGCCGGGCGGTACAACGGCCTCGGGTGTTTTCGGAGGTCCGGGAGAGGAGAATAGGATGCGGATCAACACGGATTTCCTCGTCCGCTGCATCAATGTTCTGGAGGCAGCGTTCGACCAGCTTCGACAGCGCGGACCCGCGGATTCCTTCTACGACATTTTTCGGGCAGCTTCCGTCAAGGAGTTCGAAATCGTGCTGGAACAGTCCGGCAGCCTGCTGAAGAAGCGTCTGCGACCCTACTTCGCCAGCAACAGGCAGGCGGACCGGTTGACCTTCAAGAACGTCTTCCGGCACGCGGCCAAGCACGGTCTCATATCGGTGAATGCCTGCGAACGCTGGTTCGTCTACCGAGACAACCGGAACGACACCGCCCACAACTACGGGGAGAACTTCGCGGAAGCCACTCTCAAGTTGCTCCCCGGCTTCATCGCGGACGCCAGGCATCTGGCGCAGGTGATAGCCGGGGAGGAAGATGACTGACCGGCTCGACCTGCCAAGCCGCTACCGGAAGCAGCTTCGGGCGATGCTCCGCGAGCATGTCCCCGACGCCGAGGTCTGGGCCTACGGCAGCCGGGTCAGCGGGCAGAGCCACGAGGGGAGTGATCTGGACTTGGTTCTCCGGAGCCCGACCCTCGAAGCCGTGGGCAGCGGATTCGGCGACTTGGTCGAGGCTCTGGAACAGTCCGACATCCCGATACTGGTGCAGGTTCACGATTGGGCCGGCCTGCCGGAGACCTTCCACCGGGAGATAGAGCGGGACTACGTGGTGGTGCGGCAGGCAGCCGAATGACGGAGAGCATGGCGGAAAGTGGAGCGGCAAGGTCAATCGGGCAGTCTGAAAGAAGATCACATGTCCTCGGCACCAAGCGCGACGCCATGCTGTCCAGGCAGCTGACGAGAGAATGTAATGTCCAGTTTGGGTACAGAAAATGTCTAGTAGTAATGAACAGCCTAGGTCAACTGTCATGACATACAAATCCATGACCCATAAATCAAAGGCTGCGCTTCTAGCCGCTGTGGAGATAGGGAACAAGGTTACCGTTTCTTATCGAGAAGAAACATTCGTGCTGTTGCTTTTGAACGCATGGGAAATCATGTTGAAGGCGCGAATAGTGCAGGAACACGGCGATGAATTAGCATGCATAACCAAACGGGCAGATGTTGACGTTGATAGCAATTTGAGTAGACGCACTATTAGCATCACGAAAGCATTAGGGCGATTGCGTGTTCCTTCTAATGTAAAAACTAACCTATTAGGGATCATAGAGGTTAGAAACTGCGTTGCACATCTGGGCGATCTCGATGGTGAGTGTCGTGAGACCATCCGGAAATTTGGCGGCGCATCTGTTGTCAATTTTGGCAAATTGTACCACAAGTGGTTCGGGGAGACGCTTCCGGTTCCATATCTGTTACCGATCGCTTTTGTCGGGGAAGCGGACATTCTTCCACCCAGACGTATGAGCGGTGGACAACGTAGGCTTCTGAATCACTTATCCAGCCTTATCGAGACATCCCGCGCGGAGGAAGATGGATATGAGGTTGCTCTCTCGGTAACGGTGTCAATTAGGCCGGCGACAAGTGGAGGTGGCGCAACCGTTGGTGCGACGAACGATCCGCATGCTCCGCGCCTGCATTTATCCGATGACGAATTGATCAATAAGTTCCCATGGGTATATAAAGATGTAGTGAATGAATGCAAGATGATGTCTGAATTCAAAAGAAATCCGGAGTTTCATGGAGTCCTAAAAGAAGTGAGAAGAGATCCTGAATGCGGATTCGAGCGGAAACTGAACCCAACAGGGTCGAGATCGGCAAAACAGTGGCGGTATAGTTCGGTCGCGCTGGAACGTATTCGCGCCCATTACACTGGTGGAGAGGGTAGCGACGGCGGTTGAGTGCGAAGCTAGTATCTGTGATATTATCAGCGGCGGATTGTCGAGTAGTAGATGACGGTGACGAGAGCCGCCAAGAAATGACAGCAATTGCTGTGGTTAATCGGTAGTGGGAAGGGAGCGGTGAATATGCCGGCGCGGTTCACTACAAGTGACTTGGCAAACGTAGGGGTGTGGCGCAGCGGCCGGACATCTGGGGGGTTGCCGTTCGTACGTACTCACGGGCATCGCGTCGGAGGGCACTGATGCTTACGAACCTGACCATCCGCAACTTCAAGCGTTTTAGCGAGGTTGAGATAGAGCTGGGCAATGCAGTGGTGTTTATCGGCCCGAACAACTCCGGCAAGACCTCGGTGATGCAGGCGCTGGCACTCTGGGAGATCGGACTCAAGCGCTGGAACGAGAAGTACTCGGGAAAAAAAGCGCCGGAAAAACGTCCCGGCGTCACCGTCAACCGACGAGACCTCATCGCCGTCCCGGTACCTCATGCGGGGCTGTTATGGCGTGAACGACGCACTCGGGACAAGCGCCGGGTCGACGGAGACCAGCACACCAACAACATTAGAATTGACGTCATAGTCAAGGGGATCGGCGCCCACGGCAAGTGGACCTGCGGCTTGGAGTTCGACTTCGCCAACCAGGAATCCTTCTACTGCCGCCCGCTACGCATGGGCAAAGGCCGGACGCCGGACCGGATGACGGTCCCGGAGGAGGCCGCGCATGTGCGGACGGCGTTCCTCCCCCCCATGTCCGGCTTGGCCGCCACGGAGACGCGCCTGGATCATGGAGCGGTGAATGTTCGGGTCGGCGAAGGCCGTACGGCTGAGGTTCTGCGCAATCTCTGTTACCGTATTCACGAGGAGCGGCCTGACGATTGGGATACGCTCGTTGGTCAGATACAGAACTTGTTCGGGGCAACGCTCAAAGCCGCGCGCTATGTCGAGGCACGTGGCGAAATATCGATGAGCTACGTGGAGCGGGACATACAGCTTGATCTGTCGTCCAGTGGCCGCGGTCTCCAGCAGACGCTGCTTATCCTGGCGTACATGTATGCCAACCCCGGGGCCGTTCTCCTGCTCGACGAGCCGGACGCGCACCTGGAGATTCTTCGCCAGCGCCAGATATACCGGCTGCTCACGGAGGCGGCGTCCAAGAGCGGGAGCCAGATCATCGCTGCCAGTCACTCCGAGGTGCTCCTGAATGAAGCGGCAGGCCGACATATGGTCATTGCGTTCGTCGGCGCACCACATCGGATTGACGACCGAGGCAGCCAGACACTCAAGGCGCTCAACGAAATCGGGTTCGAGGACTATTACCAAGCCGAGCAGAAGGGCTGGATTCTCTATCTGGAGGGATCGACAGATCTCTCTATCCTGCAGGCGTTTGCCCAGCGTTTGGCCCACGCCGACGCAAACAGAGTGCTGGAGCAGCCGTTCGTGCGCTATGTCGGGAACCGGCCAGTCCAGGTCGAGCGTCACTACTACGGTCTCAGAGAGGCCTGTCCGGATCTGCAAGCTGTCGCCCTCTTCGATCGCATCGAACCTGCCCCGACGCTTGACGGTGTCGAATGCCTGATCTGGGAGCGGCGGGAGATAGAGAACTACTTTTGCACCAGGGCCGCGCTCGAAAATTATGCGAGGGAATCGGCGGAATCCAGCGCGTTCGGACCGCTGTTTGCGCCTGCCGAAATCGACAGAAGAGTGAACGCAATGCACGAGGCCATCGAGAAGATTCGAGGCGCGATGAAGACCCTAGCCAAAGGCTCACCCTGGAGCCATGATGCCAAGGTAAGCGACGAATTCCTGACTCCGGTGTTCGAGAGGTATTATCGCAAACTCGACCTGCCGAACCTGATGCGGAAGAAGAGCTTCTACGAGCTGGCCGAATACGTTCCGTGCGAAGAGATCGACGACGAAATTCGCGACAAGCTTGACGCTATCGTACGAGTCGCCGAGTCTGCCAGACCTGTGACACACGGGTACTGAGCCTGATGACCGATAGTCTGCTCACGGTTTCGGACCAGCAAGAAGCTCTATCGCGGGCCTATGTGCAAGCAGTGGCTGGGCGGGCGGGGTATATCACGGCCTATCCAGACTTCGATCGGAGTGGTGTGGATTTGACTGTCCACGCCAACGGGGGGATGAGCCCGGCACTTGGAGTGCAGCTAAAAGCGACCACGAATCTGGGTGCACCCAGCGACGGATGCTTCCGATTCCCCCTGAAGTCCCGGAATTACAATCAGTTGTGCAAAGTCGTCCAGACGCCGCGGATCCTCGTAGTGCTTGATTTGCCGAAGAATAAACGTGAATGGATGACGATCACCGAGCATGAACTTGTGCTGAGGCGCCGGGCGTATTGGCTGAGTCTGAAGGGCAGTGAAAAAACCGACAACCGACGGTCGGTTACCGTGGGAATCCCGAGCGCGAACGTGTTCGATGTTGACGGCCTGCGGGGACTCATGGACCAGTCGCGGAAAGGTGGAGTCGAATGAGAGTCAGTATTCGCGACACGGATGCCTTGCGCGCGGTTTCTCCCATGGCGCTGTCGGCGTACGCCCGCAACGAGGGATGGGCCAAGACGGACGACTATGGCGAGCATTCCGATGTGTACACCGCAGACGGATGGCCCGAGGTGATTATCCCGCGGACACAGCGCCTGGGGGATTACGCCGAGGTTGTCTCGCGCCTCATCGACATCTTTGCGGGCACCGCCGAGACAGACGAACTGACGCTCTATCGCGACTTGGTTACGGCCGACCGGGACGTCATCCGTGTGCGGGCCGCCGAGAGCGATGACGGCACGGTGCCGGTGGACGACGGGCTCGGCATGATGCAGGGGATGCGTGACATGCTCATGGCTGCGGCCTGCTCACTGAAAGAGCCACGTCCCTTCTACCATCGTGCCGGTTCCAACCAGGAAGCCAGCGAGTTCTTGCGCAGGGTTCGCCTCGGACAAACCGAACAGGGCAGCTTCGCCATAACTTTGCTAACGCCCGCCATTGCTCCACCAATGCAGCCAGCGCATGACGAACTGGGGCAGCCGGTGTTCGACCTGGGTTTGCCGATCCCCGACCCGATCGAGCGGCAAGTAACTAGGCGGTTGGCCCATGCGCTGGACAAGGCGCGGCATGCGACCGAACGAACGGCTGGCGGGGACCCCGACGCCTTCTTCAATGTCGTAGAGGACGGCGTGAGCGCCAACCTTTGTTCGGCACTCGGTATCCTGGTCAAGTCGTTTGCCGTGCTGGATATAGGCTTGGTTTGGGCACGCACGTACCCAGTGCAACCGCGACGGGCGCGGGATGTCGTCAGTTTTGCTCAGGGGGACGCCGCGATCCTGCAACAAGCCGCGCAGTCGCTGCGGCAACGTAGCGAACGCGGGTCGCGACCAGACGCGCGGTTGTTCGGTTTTGTAAGACGGCTGCGACGAGACCAGCAGGAAACGGACGGTACGGTCACGCTGCGAGCGCATATCGATAACCAAGTCCGTTCGGTCATCGCCGAGCTGAGTCAGACCGATTACGAACGGGCCATTGGAGCCCACAAAGGGAAGGCGGCCGTCATCGCCGAGGGCGACCTCGAGAGAATCGGCCAGCGCTGGCATCTGCTGAACCCGCGCATCTCGCAGGTCATCCCAAGCGAGGATGTCGACGAAAACGGCTAGTCGGCGCCGGTGCTGAATTCGTCGCTGGGCAGCAAACATTCCGAGCCCGGAGCCTGCAACCTGCCTGCCTCGTCGCTGGACGAAGCCTGCCGCAGTGTAGTGCGGGAGAATATGTGCGTCCCTAAGCTCCGTGTGCCTGTCAAACGCGTCCTGCGCAAGCGTGGATATAACCCCGACAAACAGCAACAAGCGGCACCGACCGTACCGGAACAGGCAGAGGTTCTGTCCGAGAGTTGGTTGCCACTTGTAGCGTAGAGAACGAAAGAGAGCGCTTATGTTCGAGTTGCACAATCCCCGTCTGCAGGATGTTCTGGGAGATGCGGAGAAAGGCAGGCTACAGCTTCCGGACTTTCAGCGGGGATGGGTGTGGGGGGAAGACGCCATCGCCAGCCTCATCGTATCGGTCGTGAGGAGTTTCCCGGTCGGTGCGCTGTTGACCTTGAAGACAGGAGGCAGCGTGCGTTTCGCGCCCCGCGGCGTTGAAGGAGTCCCGGAATTGGGCAGAGAACCGGACGAACTGCTCCTCGATGGCCAGCAACGAGTTACCAGTCTCTACCAAGCGTTCTCACGTACGGAGCCGGTCGAGACGCGTACAGCCCGGGGCAAGAAGCGCGAAGTCTTCTTCTACTTCGACATCGAACGCGCGCGACAAGATCCCTTCCCGGAAGACGCCGTGAAGATCGTCCGTGCAACCAAGAAAGTCAGCAGTGACAACTTCGGGCGGGAAGTCTTGCACGACCTCTCGACGGCCGAGGGCGAATATGAAGCCATGTGGTTCCCCGCAAACCGCGTGTTCAAGGACAGCGACTGGTTCGGCGGCTGGATGAAGCACTGGTCGTACTGCCAGGAGAAGATTGAGCTGTTCCAGGATTTTCGAGGACGAGTGATCGAGTCGATTGGTCACTACAAGCTGCCGATAATCCGGCTTAGCCAAGACTCCACAAAGGAGGCAGTCTGCGTCGTTTTTGAAAAGGTCAACACGAGCGGCAAGGTTCTGGACGCATTCGAGCTGTTGACTGCGATGTTTGCGGCGACCGGTGCCGTCAACTTGCGTACCGACTGGTATGGGACGAAGGAAACCCCCGGACGCCAGAGGCGGCTGAAAGAGATCCCCCTCTTTGAGAACATCGGCCAAACAGCCAGGGACATGGACAGAAAGGACTTCCTCAGAGCTGTCTCGCTCGCCCACACGTATGGGAAGCGTCGTGAAGCCGAAGCGGCGGGTAGAGAGTTGCCCGCTATCTCTTGCAATCGTGCGGCGCTGCTCGAGCTTCCGGCCGATGCGTACAAGCAGTGGCGCGAAAGAGTCACGGAGGGATTCGCGAAAGCCGCCAAGTTCCTTGACGGCGTCGGTATCCACTGGTCGCGGGATCTGCCCTATGTATCTCAAGTCACCGCACTAGCCGCGCTGTCTGCGGTGCGCGACAACAAACCGCTCAGCGCCGGGGCGACGAAGAAGTTGCAAAGGTGGTTCTGGTGCGGGGTCTTCGGCGAACTATATGGTAGCGCGACCGAGACGCGGATCGCCAACGATGTCGGAGACTTGGCGGCTTGGCTTGAGGGTGACACCGAGCCTCCTCGCACTATTCGAGATGCAGTCTTCAGCGAATCTCGTCTGGACACTCTCTACTCGCGCAACTCGGCTGCCTACAAGGGGATGCATGCGCTCCTGATGCACTCCGGCGCGAAGGACTTCCGAACCGGCAAGGAGATCGCTGAAGCCAACCGCCACTCGGAGAGCTCTGACATACACCACATTTTTCCGCGCGACTGGTGCGAGAAAACCAAGCCCAGGATTACGCGTGCCCGGTACAACGCGATTGTCAACAAGACCGCGATCTCATCCGGCACCAACCGCCAGATTGGAGGCTCGGCCCCATCGTTGTACTGCAGTATTCTCGATAAGGAAACGACCGACGCCGGCGTGTCCCTCGACGACATCCTGAGCAGCCACTTGATCGACCCCAAGTATATGCGGGAGGATAACTTCGACGGCTTCTACGCAGCCCGGAAGACTGCGCTCGTCGATCTGATTGAGCGTGAGATGGATAAGGATGCGCTGCGTGACGGAACGGGAGAAGCCGAGGATTATGAAGAGGAAGAGGAGTTGACAGCCGTTCGCGGGACTTGGCAATCTCTCGCTAAACTGCTAGGAGTGAACATAACATTTTCGAAGCCCCTCGCCGTGAAATTTCCCGACGGCGATCGGAAGGATTGTATACACTGGAGTAAGTTCTACGTTGCGGTCGTCGAGTGGCTTGTGGCCAAGGGCCACTTCGCCGGTGGCGAGATCGACCAACGACTCGACAAGTGTCTCTATCGTTCACATGATCCACGACGTCCGCCCGGCAATAGGTCAGCGAAATTGTCAAACGGAATGTGGCTAAATCAGCATTTGTCCGCCGGCAATATTGTTGAGAAAGTCAAGCTTTTCGTGCATGTATGCGGCGAGGATGCCGAGCAGTTCTTCGTTTGTTTGGCCTAGTTCCGCGCCGAATGGCGGTCAACGCCACCGAACTGCACGACATGTTCGAGAGTGCCGGCTTGCTCCGTCCGTTTGGGCGAAGGCTCAACGCGACGCGCTCCCGTCGGCCGGCCGATTGAAGAGCGCTGGTAGCGGGTCTGACATCATGGTTGAATTGGCGAACGGTAAGTCTAGCATACTTAGTGGGACGTTGGTGAGTCGCGTACAGGCCTGGGGGAAGGGAGTGACATGGCTGTAACGGTGCCAGTCGTTGAGTTCATGTTGCCCGAAGTTACTTTCTGTCCGCTCGTTAAGCGGCCATGGCCTCACCGCCGTCACGATAACTGGGGCGTTCTATTGCATGGAGACGCCCGCAAGACAGCGGTTGGCGGTGACGTGGTTACGGTGCAAAAGGCCGACGGTTTCCAGGTCACTAGGCAGATAGTGGAGCTGGTGGAATCTGGCAAGCGTAACGGAATCGAGTGGGAATTGTGGACAAAGGGTCCTGTGCCGCAGGGTCAGCGTAGGTTCCGCATTAACCAGGGCGAAGATGAGCGGCAAATAGACCACCCGCCAGTGGAACGGTTCAATAACTGTACGAAGCTTTGGGAGGCTGGCTGGGACCTAGGTGTTAGCCGGGATGGAGGCACTTACGGAGCCGAGTGGGACGAAGCCGAAAAGGCCGTTTACGAACTGAATGCGTCTCGCGATCGAGACAAAGATGGCAGAGCGTGCAATACGTGGAAGTCCCGCGGACAAATGGGCGCAATCCCTAGGGTGTACGTCCGCATGTCGTGTGACGTGGAGGTGAATCTAATACCGGTGGGCGGACCTGTGCGGTACTATGAGGGCAACGAATACGACTTGAGCATACATGAGGCAACCGTGCTGGTTGCGGATGGACTGGCGGTTATTGAGTAAGAAGGGGCAGAGCGTATGGAGAATGCTGCGACAGGTCTGATCCGTTATCGCACTTGCCACTTGATGGTTCTGGGATCGCTGTCGACGCGCCAAGCCGTTACGCGGGTAACGAAGATTAGTCGCTATGCGTGCGCGCTCCACAGAGTCAGTCGCAGTTCGTTGCCGACCACGTCGTACTCAGGAGGCCGTCCGGAGTGAGCTTCGCTGTCGCGGAGGATCTTGCGAACGCCTTCGCCCCGCGGCGACGGGCGTTGACGACGGCCCATCGACGACATCGATGTCGTACTTCGCGCCCCTCGCGCCCGCCGGTTCCGGGGCTGCGGTACGCATGAACTTGGCTACAAAGCTCAGGCTGGCGTCTATATTGATCGGAGACGCGTTCCGCATGCAGGAGATCGTCCGAGGACAGGCGGGTTCCGAGATAACAGGCGGCTTCGATTGATCTGGAAGCGAGGAAACCGGTCGGCTCCGTGCCGAACGCTAGCAGACCGGCCACGGTGGGTCGGTCCACGCCGTCTTCAGCCCGGCGTGTTACGTGGGTGTTGCGCAGCAGATCAAGCCAGGGGATGGTCAGCGACCGTCCGAAGAATGCTTCGAGGCGGTTGCGGTCGAGATCTTCCACGCCTGCGGACCGGTACCGGCTGCTCGTCGACACGTACCCACGTCCGTGCTGCTGGAAGAGGCGGGCCAGCTCCCGCTGGCGTAAGGTCCCGCTTGGTCGACCCGACTCGTCCGTAGTAGCGTCCGCCGGAGGTTCGATGCACGTACAGCCCTCGGGGAACCTTGGCCAGGAGAACATACGCATCTCGGCCGTTGGCGTCGGGCAGCAGCACCTTGCGGCTGACCGGGCTGACCGGCGGATCGCAGTGGTGGGTGGCGACAGCTAGCAGCCACTGGTCGACAAACTTCCACCTGTCTACAGTGGCTAGCGGTTGATTCTAGTGCAGATCCCTCGGCGAACTCAATGTGGTGCGCGCGAGGACGGTACGCAGTCGAAACACTGGGCGATGTCCGGGGGGATAGGAGCGGGGCCTGCGGCTAGGCGGCGCATAGATTATCCGACTGCTTTGCGGTAGGATGCTGGGCGGCTTGGTAGACGGAACCCATAGGGGCACCCAGATGAACGCCCCGCTTTCGGCCACCGCAATACCCGGCAGGAGCGAGACATGCTGAAACATCTGAAGCTGAAGAACTTCAAAGCGTGGCGGGAAGCCGATCTGGAGCTCGGCAAGGTGACCGGACTCTTCGGGCCGAATAGCGCTGGCAAGAGCAGTCTGCTCCACTTTCTTCTCTTGCTCAAACAGACCCGAGATGCCACGGACCGAAGGCTGGTCCTTGATTTCGGCGGCCCGAAGAACTTGGTGAGTCTGGGGACGTTCACCGACATTGTCCACGGTCGTGAGGAGAGCGAACGGGTTAGCTGGCACCTGGAGTGGACATTGTCCGAGGAGATGGAGATTGAGGACCCGGAGCAGCCTTGGGGAGAGCCGTTGTTCAGTGGTGACGAGTTGGCCCTGCAGTGCGAGGTTTGCCTGAAAAAGCCCCCGCCGTTGGGTGCGATGGCGCTAATCCCACCGGAGAAGCGGTCTATAGACGACTTGGGGCAGCGGCCGTATGTTTGGCCGTGCCGATTGGCATACCAGTTTGGCGGGGCATGGTTCAAGCTGGAGCCGCGTTCAGGACCACTGCTCCCGGAACTACCGGAACTGCGGGTCACCAACGAGAAGCGATTCGAGTTGGCGGTCGACTATGAGGCGGCCGACGGTAGGGAGTTTCGATTCAAACGCCTGCAAGACGTGCCGGACTGGCTTCCACGTCCGATCAAGACGCACCTGTTTCCGAACCTAACTAGGCTCCTGTACCTGAACGCGGATTTCCTCGGCAAATTCGAGTTGGCGTATGAGAATCTGACGGACTCTCTCTACTATCTGGGGCCATTACGTGAGTACCCGCGGAGAGAGTACAGCTGGGCTGGAGCCAGCCCAAGCGACGTTGGCCAGCGGGGCGAACGTACCGTGGACGCGATACTTGCCGCCACGCGTGATTTCGAGGGGAGGGTGCTGCCGGGGCAGGGCGAACAACCTATGCCGTTCCAGTGGATCATCGCCCGTTGGCTTGAGAAGCTGGGACTGGCTCGCGGTTTTGATCTCGAAGAAATCGCGCCAGGATCAAACCTGTACAGGGCCATGGTCCAGACCTCCACGTCGAGCGTGCCAATTCCACTGACCGATGTAGGGTTTGGCGTGTCACAGGTACTGCCTGCGCTGGTTTTGCTCTATTATGTCCCCGAAGGCTCAACCGTAATGCTGGAACATCCAGAAATCCATCTCCATCCTTCTGTCCAGAGCGGCTTGGCCGACATCATGCTGAGCGCTGCCAAGACTAGGGACATCCAGATTATCGTAGAGAGTCATAGCGAGCACTTGTTGCGGCGCCTTCAGCGTCGTGTAGCCGAAGGGAAAGTAGCCGGGCAGAAAGTGTCATCCGAGGATGTCAAGTTGTACTTCGTTTCTCACGGAGGTGAAGGGAGTGACGAGGCGCATCTGGAAGATGTGTGCCTGAACTCGTTTGGAGAGATCGAGAATTGGCCGAAGAATTTCTTCGGCGACGAAATGGGCGAGATCGCGGCGATCGCCAAAGCTTCGTTGAAGAGAAGAATGAAGCAGTCTTGATGAAGGTGTTCGTAGTGGATACGAACGTTGCCATAGCCGCCAACGGCCGCCAGACCCACGCTGACGAACCGTGTCAGTTGGCGTGCGTGGAAAGATTGCGTTCTATAGTTGCGGAGGAAATAGTTGCTATTGACGATAAGCACTATATTCTGAACGAATACTTGCGCTACATGAGTCAAGCGGAGAATTCGGGTGTCGGTGACAAATTCTTCGAGCACGTGCTCACGAACTCAGCTAATTGTGCTTGGGTCCGCGAATTTCAGGTGACGCCGTCCGAGAACGAAGGGCAAGGTTTTGAAGAGCTGCCGGAGAACACCTTCGACAGATCGGATCGCAAATTCCTGGCGGTTGCGGTAGGTGCGGAAAAGGTAGGTGCGGAAGCGGTAGTCCTGAACGCGACCGACAGCGATTGGGATGAACATGCGGCACTAATGAACGATCTGGGTGTCAATGTCAGTCAACTCTGTCCGCAACACGCTTCAAAAAGAAAGTAAGTCTGGACGGCGGGCAATGACCGTGGCCAGCGCACCATAACGATCGGTTCCGAACTCGCCTGGTATGGCCGTGACACGCCGAGGATGTATAGCAAGCGTGTGTTAGTGAAGTTGGCTCGTCGAGTGCGCTAAGGCGCGGGTTACTTTCTCTTCTTTCTCGGTCGTTGCCGTTTCCCACTTGATCTGCCGCCGGATCGGGGTGGGCCGCCAGGTGGTTGCGCCTTGGCTTGGCCACGCTCCGAAGGCCAGTTAAACGCAATCTCCTGCGGGTTGACGTATCGGACAACTAGGCTGACGCCCTGACCGGCTTCGGCGGCCGCGGGCACATCTGCGGTATTCTGGATAGGACCTTCCAATCCGCTCGCTTCGTGCTTCGCCCTCCATCCGCCCTTTTTGGTTTTCTCCTTCAGCAAGGTGGCCGGGACGTGATCGCCCGACTTTGGTAAAGAAGCGGTCGGGCCATCGGGACGACCGCTCTTGCCATTGCCCCGTGCCACGCTGCTCACTGGGGGCTGCGTCCCACGGTCGGCGTGCTTGCTCTTCCGGGTCTCGAGTTCGTGCTCTACGTGGATCCCGAGCTCCTCAAGTACGGTGCGGCTGGTCTCGAGGTTAGGCAGCTTGGGCGATGGGAACGCAGTAAGACGCAGGGTCAGGGTGCCGTCTTTCTCGCCCGCGAAATGGTAGTGAATCGGCGCGGCATATCGACTATGCCCGTGGGTCGGCAGATTCTTCCGCGGCAGGCCGAGTGCCATCTTGCTCTCCTGCGGAATCCTCCGAGCGAAGCTCTGGATGGCACCGCCGAGTTGGTTGAGTGCAACCCTTGGTTTGCGCCACGGAGTGGACACCTCTAGCTGCAACATGTCGTCAAGGCTGGAGGTTGCTACGGAACCACGGCAACCGTCGAGCCCGGCAACACGGCGTAGTCGGGTAGCGATGTCCTTGCAGCTCTCGACATCCGTGATTCCTTCGACTTCAACATCAGCGAACGAACCGAATCCCTTGCGCGCCTTGGACCCGATTCCACCGTAACGGCACAACAACCAAAGGGCCGCCTGGCCCTGCTTAAATACGTCGTCAGCACCGATACGCGACCGCTTCAAACGCCCAGGCCGCGCGCTCAGAGTCACCTCCCAGCAAGCTCCGGAATCGACGAAATAGCGCTGCTCGCGCTCCCCTCTCTTCGTTGCATCCATGCCATACGTCAAGTATTGGAGACCCGTCTCACTGCGGTGCCGGGTCTTGTCAAACCGCCGAGGATCGACGGTATGCTCCGGCTGGACGGACAGCGCAAGCGCCGCGCCATGTTGCGCGTCGCCCCAGAGCGCCGTTTCCAGAAGGAGCAAGTTCGTGCGGTCCAGATGCGCGGCGTGCATCGTCCTCCACCACCAGCGCAGCAAGCCCCGGAGCGTCGCCGACCTCAGATCGCAATCGTCCTTCTCCTGCTTGGCACCGGCGAGAAAAGCCGGAGTCACCAGTTCAAGTTTGTGCGTGAAGATGCGACGGGCGGAACGCGGCGGAGCAGGGCGGGGAAGTTCCTCGAGCCGGAAGCGGCCATATCCGGCATTGGTCTTGGCCCCGGCGCCCTCGTGCACAAGAGCGGCTTGCAGCCATTCGCACGCGAGCTGCACGAGCCGGTCGTTCGTTCCGGCCCTTGCCGATACGGCAAAGTCGAAGGCCGTCCCCGAATCGATGGAGAGAAACGACACCATGTTCGGCTCTTCCCAGTCTCCCGGGTCGCCATCACCATCGTAATATTCCCTGTGATGGTTGTTCACGATGTCAGCCGCGAGGCGTGGCCATTCCACCGGCCAAGCGTCGTGGAACACCACTGCTCCGGCTCGGGAGCCATCGGCGTCGTCGGTGCCCGCTGGCCTCCATCTCTTCGCCTTCTCGGACCGGACGGCCCAGCCGAACACGGATCGAGTCTCGTTCCACGCAGCCACGGGACAACCCTGGTCGGCTACCCACACGGTCTCGGCGTAGGCGCGGGCCATGCCCTTCAGGCCGCTTCCCGGAAGACAAGCGAAGCCGTAAATCGGGTGGAGATTGATCCCTGCGTTCTCGAGGCCGGAAGCGCGCGCAAGATGCAGTGTCAGCGAACCCGTGGTAGTAGCCCGGAAGCGCCGCGCACCTGCGTGCTCCAGCATCGTGTTTCGGCGTTGGCAAAGTGCAGCAAGGAGCCCGGGGCTTCCCTTGGCGTCGCAGACTGTGTCAAGTGCCTGCCGCTGCTCCTTCTGGTTTCCAGGTGGCGAGAACTTGTCCAGCTGCAGTCCGGGGTGGCGCTCGGCGCAGGGGATTTTCTCCGCGAGATCGGCCACGCCATTCGGAAGCTTCAGCTCAGTCGGTCTAGCTGGCACGGCTGGTTCCGAGTTCATCATCTTCGAGTGCTGCCTCAGCGAAACGGGTCAGCCATTCCAGGTACGATAGAGTCTCGGCCGCGAAAATCTGAAGATCAGTCCCGTTTCCTGCGATGATTTGCCGGATGAGCGCATCGGCGTCGGGGCGCTTGGCAGAGCTGCTAGGTTGGCGGCGCTTGTCAAGCACCCAATCAGCAATATCCCGGAGCAATATCTCTGCATCGCCGCCTTTGGTTTGGACGAACGACAGCGCATGTCCCAGCCCGGCGGTAAGGATGCGGACCGGCAGGCGCTTCGCCTCGCGGCGATAGCTTCCCTGGGCATTTTTGGTATCTTTCTTGACCCTCGCCACGGCATTCCATGCGTGGCCAGCGCGACGCTGGTCCAGGGTCGGTCCCGGCAAGTTACTTGTTGCCTTGCTACTCATTGCCGCTCTCCGGCTCATTGCTGCTCTCCGGCGATCGCCGATCGCCGGTGCATCGCTTCTCCGGCTCGATTCTGATGGCACAGAGACCCTTGCCGATGGTTTGGTCGGCACCGATCTGCACGAGAGGTGGGATGTCGGTGAGAAGTTTCAGCATCCCGGAGGCATCAGTTTCCGACCCGGGGTTACGACTAGCCGTCGCCATGACTACGGCATAGAACAGGGTCTCAGGGGGTAGAAACTCCTCGTAGAACAGGGCTTTGTCCCGCACAGTCTTGGTCTCGTAGTCAAGACCAATGCGCGCGATCACTTCAGTCGCGTGACGCGCAAAGTGGGTGAAGTCATCGTCGTGCAGCACCACGAGGTTACGCCGCAGGCGTTCGGCGGTAGGTGCATCTTCCACAGCGTTGTCGGCCACCCAATCAGCGATGTGGCCATCATCGCCGGAACGACGAAACTCGAACTCCTCCAGCAGGAGTCGCTTGCCGTTCACCAAGAGATCGGACTGTTTGGGGCATGCCGCCGTGGCAGGGCGGTCTATCGCTGGACCTGCCGGTGGCCGCCTGTCTTCGTACCCGGCTACCAGCTTGACGTCGCGTCTAAGCCGATCAAGAACGGCTGGACAAGTCACCCAGGCGAACACGCCGCGCAGAGACCGCACCGGGAAGGCGAGCAGACGGGCGTCGGTGAACGCTAGCGCCCCGGCGAAGTCCGATGCGTTCGTGGTCTCGGGGCCGAATGCCGCGAGAAACTCCTGATTGTCTATCGTTCCGCGACAGACGTCGCGCAGGACGCCCTTGAGGCTCGCGCCGGCTATCATCGGCCACTGCGTGTGTCGCTCGCGCTGTACCGGAAGGTCGACCGCGCCGAGGGCCGTGCCACCGCCGGGATGCATTCCCGTCAGCGCATGAATGAACAGCATATTCGCGTCAGGCATAGTTCCATGCTCCTTCGACGTACGTTCCCCACCCAACGGCGGCATCCTCGCCCGTGCAGAGAGAGCTACCACTGTCCGAAAGATCCGCATCCGGGCCGACGAAATACACGCTCCCTGCAGGGACAGCGAAGCGGTTGGGTTTCGGTCCGCCGCGCGCCAGATCCCAGCCGGATACCGGAACGTGCCCGGGTACGGCAGCCGCGACCGGGGAGAGTCCGGGAGGCCGCCATCCGCCGAACGGGGCTGGAGTCGTCAGCAGGATGAGCCGTCCGTCTCTTTTGCCGGCAGGCGCGCTGGGCCACTCGTAGGCAGCTGCGCGTCTCACGATCGCCCGCCGGGCCTCTCCTCCCAGCGGGAGCACATCTTCGTCGTCCGGGCAAATCTCCAAGTCCCCCGGCGCACCGACCAAGTCGGCCGCCAACGTGACTCCGCTCATCAGACGCAGCAACCGAACGCTGTAGATCATGCTCTCGCCCACGGTCCGCGTTGCCTGGTCAATCTGAATTCCGACTCGATCTTCCGTGCAGTATACTGCGTCGCTATCCACGATTTCGTCTGGCTCCGGAGTGCCGCCGGCGAGAAAGCGCTTTAGCCCACCGGGGCGCAAGTAGCCGCCTCTTGGCTCGGTGCGGACGCGGCTCCGAAGCCACAGCGGCCGCATGCCTGTCTCCGGCGGCGCCCACCCCGGAAGATCGTCGTCGAGCGGATCCAGCCGACGCAGGCTTCCCTTGGAGTTGACGCCGGTCCGGACGACATTGGCGGGGGTCGCAACCAGTCGTTCACTCTCCTTGACGAACCAGGGGCCGCGCACTTCGATACGGCCTACCGCGGCCACTTTCTCCCCCTGCGCGGCAGCGGCCTCGGCGAAAGAAGCGCCGTTATTGATCGCCGCTGCAAGCTTGTCCAGGCTTGCTCCCGAACGCCTGAGTAGCCAAGTGCGTACAGCCCCGGCGACCGTCTGGGGCAAGGGCACCCCGCTCGTCGCACGCGGCACCGACGCATCGAACGGGCGGCCGTCCCGAAAAAACAGCACATCGAGCGGTTCCAGACCAAGCGTGATGGAACGGACGCCGGCAGTGGCTGCCGGTTCAGGCGCCGCGGTCATCGCTACCTCGCGCCATGAAGGATGCGGACTGGCACAACATCACGAAGTCGGACAGCAGTTCGGCGTCGGGAACGCCCTTTCGCGATTCGCCGTAGCTGTCAAAGGCGTCCACAATCGCACTGCCGTCGCATCTGACCTCGCTGTCGGCGTCGCTACGGTTGACGAGCCGTCGGATCTCCGCTTGAAGTGCGTTGCGCGGCAGCAGGCCGGAGGCGAGAGTCGGCAATTCGGCACGGAGCCGGTACGTCCAGCGGTCCGAAGCGCCACGGACGAATTGGCTGCGCAGCTTATTCAGCCAAACCGCAGTCGGCCATCGGCAGACGGCGCGCGCGGTTTCGCCCGAACGCCGCGCCGTGACCAAGTCGAGCGTGTCGCGTCCCGCTTGCTTGGCGCGATCCCTGGCGGCACGCGCCATCTCGAGACCCAGGCGCAGATCTTCGTGGTAGTGGACCACGGCGATCCCGCCCGACAGACTTGCCCTATCTCCCATCGTGATGCGCCGTCGGCCGTTACAGTCGCGCCAGCCGTCGCCCGCCTTATCATCGAGACCGGAGAAGGCTTGTCGCAAGTCATGAGCGCAGGCGAGCGCTGTCGCCACCGGGCAGAGTGCCAGCATGTCATCGCCGCCGGAGTAGATGATGGTCCCGTGATGCTCGCTTACGATACTCGGCGCGACCTCGGTCGCGAAGACGCCCAGGGCGGCGCTGATCGCTCCGTGCAGCGCTGGTCCGACCGGACGCCTAGCCGAAAGCCCCGCTTCCGCGGCGGGGTCACCGAGTTCCTCGAAGTAGCGGCGCATCTTCGGGTGCAAAAGCTTACGCAGCGGGAGATTCTTCTCTCCGGCGAGCCAGCGGCCTATCTCGTCGCCGTCCAGAGATATGACGGCGTAATAAGTTGGCGTTCTCCCATGCCGCTTCCGTGCAGAGCGGATGCGGTCCCACAGATCTTCTGGAACCTTTTCCTCGTCCTTATCCTGGTGCCGGTTGCTCCAGTGAAGCCACAAACCGCTCCAGGTACCGCCCCGCCTGCGCTCTTTCTCATGGTCGATTCCCGCTTTGGCCAGCCAGTCGGCGGCGGCCACTGTCGCCGTGTCGGGGAAGCGCAGATGTATAGGCTCGACGTCCAGCTCCGAAGCGAGCAGCGCGGGACCGGCGAATCTCTTCGCGAGCGCGACGGCGCACAGCCGTTCGCGGGGGCGTAGCCGGACCCCATCGACGGAGATTTTCTGAGCGGCACTCCAGAAGTTCTGAGACGCTCTGTACTCGGCCGGCCCCATCTGCTCCCAGCTTCCGAACAGCGTGCACTTGCCGGGCGATGGTCCGGCGTCTGGATCAACGGTACTGGGCACATGTCGTACAGTCCGCTGTGCCGCCATCAGCCGAGCCGAGAGTTCCATGCGCGCTTGCCAGCGGCCGGCATGGTCCTGGACGTAACTTGGTCGATGCTCGCACGGGATCACCGCTGCAAGGCCGCGGATCTTCTGCGCATCGGGCCACTCTGACGAGAACTCGCTTCCGCCCACCAGCTGTGCGAGTCGGTCTTCGTTCAGTTCACTCTCCGGCACTACCGCCACCTGAAAGTCGAGTGCGCCGTCGATCTGGCGCTTCCAAAGCCGATCCCAATCCCGTCGGATATCTCCCGGTGGAAGCTCTTGCTCCAGCCGCGCACTTACAGCGGTTCGCACCGCCGTCGCCATCCGCTGCCACCCGTCGCGTGCCGCGTCGAGACATGCCTGCCGCAGCGTATCGGCTTGCTCGCCATCCGGTCCCCACGGCACTACGGCGGTAAAGCGATGCGGCAGTGACGGTGCCATGCGCGCGTCCAGCGTGGGTCGCCGCACCAACTGATCAAGCCCCCGCTCCTTCCTGAGCCACAAGTCGACCAGCGGGGCTCCACGCAAGGCCGGGTACACGAACGCGGTTGGCCCGAGGCACTCCAGAATTGGCTTCATCGCACTGAAGGCGAGCCATGACAAGAGTGCGCTGCCGGACCACAGATCACGTACGCTGCGTGCCGCTTCGATGAACGGCTGCACAGGTCCGAGCACGAATGACAGGAAGGCTACGTCGTCGTTCCCGGCCCCGGCAGCATACAGACCTGCTGCGATGTCGACATGCTGAAACAGCGTGTGGTCCGGGATGCGAGTATCTGCCGGCAGCCGCGCGGCATCCTCTCCGAACACGGTCGCAATCCGGTCGGGCAACATCCGCCAAACTGCGAGAAACCGTTCACGCGGACCCGGTAGCCCTGCGACGAGTTTCTCGATAAGCGCAATCGCTCTGTCCTGATCCAGCTGGAGCGACGCCGGCAATGGTAGAACGGCACCACTTGTCGGGTGCGTGAGCTGGAGGCCGTCTTCCGGATTAACTGCACGCTCGCCATTCGGTCCCGCGTTCGGAGACGGCAAGCGTTCTGCAATAGCGGCATTGAAGTCGGCCTGCGCCGCCAAACGGTGGAGTCCACTTCTGGAGATATCGTATCCCAAAGCGGCCGAGGCGTACTTGGTTGCCCGCGGCTCGTGGCCTTTAACGGAAAGCGCCTTGTCGAAGGGGTCGTGCATGTAGGCGGTCAGCAAGTCCGCCCAGTCGGCCTCCCGGAGCGCCGTGTTGATGTCCGTCATCATGCTTGCCGCTTGACCGACGGGGTGTCGATCTGGACGACGAATGACTGATCGCTGGTGCCCATCTCACTCACTTCGTTGCGGTGGCGCGACGCTACGCTTCTGCACTATACCACCTCGCGAACAAACGAGGGCGGCTCCTGCGGAAGCTGCTTCAGCGACTTCTTCAAACCAGCTTGCCGGGCAAGGCAGCGCAATAGCGTAAGGTAGATATCTTGCGTCCAATCTCGTACCCGCTCCCAATCCGCCTGTCGCACAGGCTCGAATCCGTGCGCCAGAATAGAGTGGTTCCTCGTCTTGAGAAGATTGAACAGGCGCGATCCCTCGACGGTGAAGAAGTCGGCGACCGGGCCCGGCAGGTGATGGGCAGCGGTCTGCCACGCTTTCCACAACCCGAGCTCGACCCTGCCCTCCCGACCGGGCCTCGCGTCCATTCCCGGCGGCAGCAAGTTGAGTGGGAAGTTCGCGGTATCGACGTCGAGACCGATCTCCAGCTGCCATTGCGCGGTCCACTCCATCAGGCGGTACCAGCGCGCCACCGCATCGTCGAACCGACCCTGAGTTGCCCGCCGTTCGGCATTCAGCCAGAGATCCCACAGACGCGCCGGTTCGCGGCGAGCGTCGTTGCCGGTCAACAGCCGTAGATCGGGCAGCAGGCTCGGCAGCTCCGGCATGATGCGTCCCGCATGGGCGTCGAGAAGCGCGAGCGCCGCCGCATGATCGAAGTTGTCCCAGTGCGCCAGCGCGTGGCTAAGAATTCGTCCCATGGCGAGCCGAACACGATCCGGCGCGTCGACGGCGATGCGTATGGCGTCCAGTCCGGCGGCCGCCTCGCTATACGCGTACCGCTGCCACGCCCTGAGAGAGCGAGCCATGGCGAGGTCGACCCGCAGCCGCTCCGTGGTCGCGCGCATCGCCTGTTCCGTGCCGTCCTGCACCGCGACTAGATCGGGCCGGGAACCGGTCACGAGCTTCAGCTCCACATCGTCTCGGTCCAGCGTCGTGTAGACCAGCGCCGCGGTCATGGTCTTCGTCCCGCCCGTATAGTCGGCGATGAACCGGGCCCCAGGGAAGCGCGCAGCCAGGCGCGCGGCCGAGGTTCGCATTGCGACGCAGGCCCTATCCAGGTCGTCAGCCGGAACCGGGTGCGCATGGAATCGGTCGGCGCCCAGCCCCGCTTGCGTGGGAATGTTCGGCAGTGTCGGCTTCTCGCCCCAACGCTTGCTGATGACCATGCCGGTACCGGTCACCTGCGTGATCGATCCCGGTTTGTCGGTGACGGGATCCCGTTCAGTGCAGAAGAAACAGGTGTAGTCGGGTTCGTTCGCCTCGATCGACTTGAGGATCGGCTGGTGGCTGCCGCCTACCGTGCACAACAGGATGGTGCTGCTCATCGCTCGTCTTCCTGCGCCAAGTGCTTCAAAGCGATCGTAGCCGGTGGCAGTCGCCCAGTGACGTGATCACCTCCGGCTTGAACGAGAACGGCCCACCGACGATGCAGACGCACAAGCCGTTCCTCGGCGACCGGATCAACAGGATAGGAAAACGCTCCAACGATCCCCCCGCAAGTCCGTTGCCGTCATCTTCAGGAATCACCCAAGGGTGGTCGCAAGGTACTTGAATCGGCGGACGTATCGCTGCTGGTATAACCGAAGGCCAAGAGCCGATCGCTATACGCGCGCCCACAAAGTGAGCCGGAGTTCGTCGCCGTACATGTCGTACTTAGGAGGCCGTCCCGAGTGAGCTTCGCCTTCACGGAGGATCTTGCGAACGCCCTCTCCCCGTGATTCAAGGAATACCCGTCCGGTGCGCTTGCTGCGGATTTTCGACAGGAAGGTCACCAGAAGCTGGTTGCGGGTGAAAGTCCGGTAGGGCATGTCGTCGAGGGTGATCGTGTTGGGCAGCTTGCCGGGACTGTAGAGTTCCAGCCGGTCGGCGAACAGAAACAGCCGGATCTTCGAGCCGGAGATCGAGTAGTCGCGGTGCGCGACGGCGTTGACGACGGCCTCGTCAACAACATCGATGTCGTATTTCGCGGCCTTCGCGCCTGCCGATTCCGAGCCTGCGTTACGCATGAACCCGGCTACAAAGCCCAGACCGGCGTCTATCTGATCGGAAACGGGACCGGCTAGCCGCTCGGCATGCAGGAGATCGTCCGAGGACAGGCGGGTTCCGCCGTAGCAGGCGGCTTCGATTGATCCGGAAGCAAGAAAATCGGTCGGCTCCGTGCCGAACACCAGCAAGCCGGCCACGGTCGGCCGATCCATGCCGTCTTCATCCCGGATGGTTACACGCGTATTGCGCAGCAGATCAAGCCAGGGGATGGTCAGCGACCGTCCGTAGAACGCTTCGAGCCGGTGGCGGTTGAGATCTTCTACGCGTGCGGCCGGTACCGGCTGTTCGTCGAATACATACTCGCGCCCGCGCTGCTGGAAGAGCCTAACCAGTTCCGCCGAAGTAAGGTCGCGTTTGGTTGACCCGACTCGTCCGTAGTAGCGTCCGCCGACAGTCCGATGGACGTACAGCCCACGGGGGACCTCCGCCAGAAGAACGTGCGCATCCTCGCCGTCAGCGCTAGGCAACAGCGCCTTGCGGACGACCGGGCGGATCGGGGGATCGCAGTTGTGGGTGGCAACGTTGAGCAGCCACTGCTCGACAACTTCTACCTTGCTCTGCTGGATGCCGGTAACGGCTCCGGAATCGTCAACACCAAGGAATACAGCGCCACCCTCGGCATTAGCGAAGGCTACCAATTCGCCGGCCAAGTCTTCGGTGTTGGGAGAGACCACACTCCGGCCTCTCAGGCGCAGCACCTTGAATTCGGCGCGGCCATCCTCTCCCGCGCGAATCTGTTGGAGCATCTGGTCCACTGTGTCGAACATCGTCTGTCCTGCCGTGAACTATCGAATTGGTCGCAAAGCCGCCCAGGCCGTCTCTCGACCCGGCGTCTGGATGGTAATACGAACTGGGTCTCAAAGTCAGGCACTCTGTCCGCAACGCGCTCCAAAATGAGCCTCGGGGAGCACTAACTGCAGCGAGCGGTTCTCATTGGAGTTGCTGAAGTTGCCCGATTTCGTGGACACCCGGCCCTTTGGGGAAGAGGTGTCCACCATGCCGAGAACAAGACCGGCGTACCCGCCGACCTTCCGGCGCCAGATGGTCGAGTTGGAGAACCACGAGATGGCGAAGCACTCGGTCTCGAAATTAGGTACGCGAGATGGTCCACGCGAACTGCATGGAGCTGTTCTGGGCGATGCTCAAGCATGGTTACCACAGGATGTTCCACCAAATTAGCCTGGAGTGCCTGCAGCGGCACATTATCGAGTTCGCGGGGTGCTACAACATCCGAAACCTCGACACGATCAACCAGATGCGGCTGACCGTGTGCGGCATGGTGGGCCCGCGCCTGCTGCTTCAGGAATTTGGTGGGATGATGCAGAACGTGCTCAGTTGCATCGTTCGATCTGGGTGAACAGATTTTGTAATGGCAAAAAACGACCGGGAAGCAAGGAGGAGCCCTCGTGGAAGTCCGAGAACGTACGCTGGACGACATCTGGGATGGGTTGTTGGATGCGGCTAGGCTCGCGCGGGTCTACGATCGCTTGGCGAAGTACAACGGTCTTGCCAGGGCGACGACCAGGTTGCTGCTGGCCCTCTCGGCCGTCGGGTGCCTAGCCGTGATAGTTGATTGGTGGTCACCTGTCACCGGACTCGGCGTCGTGGTCTCGGCGGTGCTTCTAGCGGTCACCGCGCTCGATCTGGTGGTGGATTTTTCGCGTAAGCGAGCCGTTTTGGGAGACATAGCCCATGAGCAGTCGCGCCTGGAAACGAGGTGGAAGCGACTCGACGGCGAGGCGGATCGGCTCACCGACGAAGAGGCCCGTGCGCGTGCTAACGAGTTGCTGGAGCGTCATGAAAGACTGGACAGGAGAGCCCACGAACTGGGCATCACCACCTTCGACTTACTGAACCGGCGGTGTGCGAAGCAGGCTTACCGGGTTCACTCGCCGGCCTCGTACGATCAGAAGGGGAGGCTGCTTCATACGTAACGAGGAGGCTCCGTACCCGACACCTCAAATGCCCAGACCGCCACGGCCTCAACGGGATTCTCGGCCGCCGACCCCGCCAAAGCCCGCCCCTCGGCCATCGCCACCGTCGCGTCCGACGCCGCAACGGTCGCTGAGTTCTCAGTGATGAAGCGGGCATGAATAGCACCCGACCTACCCGCATTGCGGCAGGGCTGACCCCAAGGATATTGCGCGGGCGCTCCTCAGGTCTCCCGTAGTAACCAAACAGGGCGAGTCACGGAAGGGTGGGAATCGATCCCACGCTTCTGGACACTCCTCGCGGGCGTTGTGCAACAGATCAACGTTGCGCAACAGATCAAGCCGGGGGGACAGTCGGCGATCGTCTGAAGAAGGCTTCACGCAGGCAGTCGAAGATCAGTCCCTCTCGATGTCCCAGCCGCGCACACGTTCTCGGCTACTGAAGCCGCGCTCCCACCTCCTTGGCGGCAGCTTCGAACTCCGCGACAACCTCGCGAACAAACCCGTCTGGATCCGGTGCCCGAGCTGGCGCGTAGTAGTCCGGACCTGCGCGATCTGGCGCAGAGTGGCACGGCGCGGCCGGTACGTAGATGTCGTCCAAAATGATGTCGGCTTGATCGCTCGTTGAACCCCATCCGGATTGATAGTACGCCTTCCGCCACTCCCTGAAGCGTTCCCACCACAGGCGACGCTCCGACAAATCGAGAAGCCGTTTACCCAAACTGGCGGCGATATCGTCGATCTCGTTAGGCCATTCCTCCTCCGACGGTTCGGGTCCTTCCCAGCGTACCGGGTTCTGGATGGTCAGGTAGATACGACTCAGCATGTGTCGACGGAGGTCGGCGACCGGTCTCAGGTCCTTGAACTCGTCCATGCCCATCGTGGCGAGCCGGCGAGAGAGTGCCTTTGATAGTCGCCCAGTGCTTCGGCTTCTCCTTTACCTCCGGTACTGGCCCTCGACCGGCGACCAGGAGAAACCGCGCCAAGGCCACGAGAGACGATACGGTTCCGGCCGGTCTCGCAGCTTCGGCGGATATTGCATTTTCTACTCCTCCCGAATCTGTGATGGCACAGCAACAAGTCGTCGCGCACCGTCGGTCATCGCCAAGTCGAGGTCGATCTTCGTGTCGCGGTTCTCCAGCTTGGCGGTTCGCTGGCGGCTTGGCGCAGCGTTAGAAGGCGTATCCAAACCGCCGTTTGGACTACATTTCTAGGACATCTCGCGCACCTGCGAGCCCGTGCGGGCAGGACGCTTTGCGCCCAGCTCGACGATGTTGTCCACTGCGACAGAGTCGTTCTCGGGAAGCGGCGAGTCCCCCTTCTTCTCGCCCATGGCGGCGACGCTGGAGACGCCCTTCAGCGTCTCGGTCGCCCCTACGGCTTCCAGCTCGCTGTAGAAGTCGAACCAGGGCAGCCCCGCAGCTGTGTACTGGGCGGCGGTCGGCGGTTGGGTGGGCGGATGCTCGCCGGTGGTCGCATGCCACTGCCGGGAGTTGACGATGCTGACGAAGCAGCGGCTCGCGTGGCGTTGGTCCCAGGCGTCCAAGCCGTATTCGTCGTCGTAGATCTCCTGCTTCATGCGTCCGCCTGGCGCCAGCCCCATCGACGGTGGGGGGGAGCAACATACTACCATTTCATCTGCAAACGATCCGAGGCCTCCACGCGACTTCTGCAACTGCTCGTAGCGCTCTCGCTTCATGGGACAGGCCATGATCTGCAGGCCGCCATGTTCTGCCGCGCCCGTGAGCTGCTCCTCTACCGAATAGCCATCGCCCAGCGGCATCGCCACGAACTGGCGAACCTCGCCCTTGCCCACGCAGTAGCCGTCCAGCCACGGCTGGTCCGGCACAACCAGGTAGTCCTGCGGGTCGCGGTTCAGGCTCTCGGTCCAGCTGTCGCCGGTGACGGCGCATATCTTGCCCGTGGCGATCTTGAGCGCGAACGGGTACCCGCCTCCGAACCTTCCTCCGAAGCCCCCTCCGAAGCTGATCCACAGCGCCTCCGCCTGATACATCGGCAGCAGCACCCCACCGCGGCGCAGCCACTCGTCCGGGAGCCGGTCTTCGTAGTCGTCGATGTGGCGCAGCGGGAAGTCGCCGAGTCCCGGCGGCAGCGGATAGCTCCGGTCGTCGTCCGGGATGCGCAGCGTACGCTGAAAGGAGATCGAGCAGGTCGCCTTCTCGTGGACCTCCGGAAACCCGAAGGTCAGTCTGCCAGCGTTGAGCGTGATCATTGTCAAGTCTCCATTGCGAGGGTCATGTGTTTGCGGAAAAAGGGTCGCGCGTTTGCAAAAAGAGGGTCGTGCGTTTGCGAAAAGAGGGTCGCGTGTTCGCGAAAAAAGCCCGGCGGCGGGAATTGAACCCGCGGGCATCCGCATCTCGCCAGCGTTCGGCCGGCGATCGACATCGCCCCGTCGCCGCGCGCGAGTTTCGTTCACGGCATCTTGCGACTCGGGTCTGGCCCACAAGGCGGGTTTGACCGTCGTCGCCTGCGCGAGAATCTCGTTCACGGCATCTCGCGGACCTGGGAGCCCGCGCGAGAAGGACGCTTCGCGCCCAGCTCGACGATGTTGTCCACCTCGACAGAGTCGTTCTCGGGAAGCGGCGAGTCCCCCTTCTGGTCGCCGATGGCGGCGACGCTGGAGACGCCCTTCAGGGTCTCGGTCGCCTCGACGGCTTCCAGCTCGCTGTAGAAGTCGAACCAGGGCAGTCCGGCGTCCGTATACTGGGCGGCGGTCGGCGGCTGGGTGGGCGGATGCTCGCCGGTGACCGCCTGCCACTGCCGGGAGTTGACGATGCTTATGAAGCAGCGGCTCGCGTGGCGCTGGTCCCAGGCGTCCAAGCCGTATTCGTCGTCGTAGATCTCCTGCTTCATGCGGCCGCCGGGCGCCAATCCCATTGGTGCCGGCGAATAACAAACCCCAGGATAGAATGGCGTTTCGACGCTGTCTCTAACCCCGTAGGTTCGGTGCTGCTGCGCCAGCAACTGTTCGTAGCGCTCTCGCTTCATTGGACAGGCCATGATCTGCAGGCCGCCATGTTCCGCCGCGCCCGTGAGCTGCTCCTCGACCGAATAGCCCTCGCCCAGCGGCATCGCCACGAACTGGCGGACCTCGCCCTTGCCTACGCAGTAGCCATCCAGCCACGGCTGGCCCGGCACAACCAGGTAGTCCTGCGGGTCGCGGTTCAGACTCTCGGCCCAGCTGTCCCCGGTCACGGCGCATATCTTGCCCGTGGCGATCTTGAGTGCGAACGGGTACCCGCCGTCGAAGCAGATCCACAGCGCCTCCGCCTGGTACATCGGCAGCAATACCCCTCCGCGGCGCAACCACTCGTCCGGGAGCCGGTCTTCGTAGTCGTCGATGTGGCGCAGCGGGAAGTCGCCCAGCCCCGGCGGCAGCGGGTAGCTCCGGTCGTCGTCCGGGATGCGCAGCGTACGCTGAAAGGAGATCGAGCAGGTCGCCCGCTCGTGGACCTCCGGAAATCCGAAGGTCAGTTCGTTTGCGTCGAGCGTGATCATCGTCAAGCCTCCATTGCGAGGGTCATGTGTTCCCTTTGTTCATGTCTGGCGCTTCTGTTCATGTCAGTAGTCGCCGTCCCGCACTTCGCGCACGATGTGCAGGACCGCGTGGTCCGGTACCTCCCGCAAGTGGCGGAGCAGCTTCGCGAACAGCTTTGGACGACGGCGGATGATCTCTTGCAGGTCGCCGCGCACCTTGCCGCCTAGCGCCAGCAGCACATCCGGGTCCTGTCGCAGCTCGTGCGCCAGCCGCACTATCGTCGCCTCCGAGGGCGGACCAACCTCTTCCCGCTCGATCTTGCTCAGATACGCGGGCGCGATCCCGGTCCGCTTGGCCACTTGGCGCAACGAGTAGCGCCGGTCATCCTGGCGCAGCCGTTCGCGGGCGCTCCGTAGCGCAGCTCCGAAGTGGGTCATGTGTATGCAACATGACACGCTATTGGCCAAATGTCAAATCGGTCGGTACACGGTGTCACTTCGATCCCCCCAAGTTCGTGCCGGCAGGGTCGCTCCAGCGCAGTCAGGCAGGGGAAGCGCTGCGGGAGAACATACCGGCGGCGGACGCCCATGGTTCCGGCTGCTAGGGTCGCGCCAGCGCAGTTCAGGCAGGGGAGCGCTGCGAGAGAACATACCGGCGTCGGGCACCCATGTTTCCGGCTGCTGGGGTCACGCCAGCGCAGTTCAGGCAGGGAAGCACTGCGAGAGAACATACCGGTGCCGGGCGCCCATGGTTCCGGCTGCTAGGACACCGTGACCGAACACGAGATGGCCATCCGGATCCTGCTGTCGGCTACGGCCGCCGGTAAATCGCGTATACGGAAGCCGCGAAGTAGTCGCGCAACCAAGGCACGCGCACCAACAGGTTGGAAAGTCGCCAGAGCGCAGGCCATCGCTTCAACTGCGGGTTCACGATCAACCGTTCCGTCACCCACCCCACTTCTTCGACGTAACGGAGAAACTCCGAAAACCTCATCTTGTTCAGTCCTTCCCGCATATCCTCGAACGACTCGGCCTCATCCGCTACAGGTCGCCAGAACTCGCGCCTGAGACGCAGAAGAGCGGCTTCCGAAAACAGGACTCCCGTCCACGGCATGCGGAACCTGAAGATCCGGTTCAGATGGTCCCCGAACGGCGAATGAAACAGCGGGCCAAACCCTATCATTACCCTGCCCCCTCCCCCTCCCGATTCTCGACTTGCAAGGACGCCGTCGACACGGCGGAGGAAATCGCCAGGTCGTTCCACGTGCTCGAGCATCTCGTAGGAAAGCACGATGTCGTACTCTCGTTCCGGCATGTCATGAACGTTCGCGCACTCGAACGCGACTCTGTCGTGCAACTGCGCCTCGCGGGCAAGGCGCTTCGCGATGTCGATGTAGTACGGGTCCTTGTCAATGCCCGTCACGCGTCCGCACCCGCGCTGCGCCAGCGCCAAGGACATCTCCCCCATGCCGCACCCGGCGTCCAGGTAGCGCATAGCCGGATCAACGGGAATTTCGTTGTCCAGGCGGCGGTTCCACTTTTCGAAGCGAGCGTTCGCGGATTCGATGCCTATGTCACGCTCGAGCTGGCGAAGCTCCTCGGATTCGGGGTGCCTGCCATGCACGAATGGCCGAAGCAGCCAGTAGTCGATCGTCTTGCCGAACATCTGGCTACGGCATCTCGCGGACCCGCGAGTCCGCGCGAGCAGGACGGCTTGCGCCCAGCTCGATGACGTTGTCCACGGCGATAGAGTCGTTCTCGGGAAGCGGCGCGTCCCCCTTCTTCTCGCCGGTGGCGGCGACGCTGGACACGCCCTTCAGGGTCTCGGTCGCCTCCAGGGGTTCCAGCTCGCCGTAGAAGTCGAACCAGGGCAGCCCCTCGCGCGCGTAGTCGAGAGCGGTCGGCGGCTTGGCGGGCGGAGGCTCGCCGGTGACCGCCTTCCACTGCCGGGAGTTGACGATGCCGACGAAGCAGCGGCTCGAGTGGCGCTGGTCCCAGGCGTCCAAGCCGTAGCGGTCGTAGTGGATCCTCTGCCTCATGCGCCCGCCGGGCGCCAATCCACTCTGCTCTGGGCGCGGCCTATAACGCGGGATCCTTCGTGGAATATCCCGCGGCCGTAGACGCATTGCCGGGGCTGGCGCAGAGTCTGCCGACATTGCCGCACTATCCCGCACCGTCAGTCGCTTCCGCCTATCCCGTCGCTTCTGCTCGTAAAGCTCGTAGACCTCTCGCTTCATCGGCCAAGCCATGATCTGCAGGCCGCCGTGCTCGGCCGCGCCCGTGAGCTGCTCCTCGACGGAATAGCCATCGCCGAGCGGCATCGCCACGAACTGGCGGATCACCCCCTTGTCCACGCAGTAGCCGTCCAGCCACGGCTGGAGCGGCAGAGCCAGGTAGTCCTGCGGGCGGCGGTTCAGGCTCTGGACCCATTTGCGTCCCGAGACGGCGCATATCTTGCCCGTGGCGACCTTGACCGCGAACGGGTACTTCCCTTTGAAGCCGAGCCACAGCGCCTCCGCTTGGTACATCGGCAGCATTAGGCCGCCGCGGCGCAGCCATTCATCCGGGAGCCGCCGCTCGTAGTCGTCGACGTGGCGCAACGGGAAGCTGCCGAACCCCGGCGGTGTCGGATAGAAATCTTCATCGTCCGGGATTCGGAGCGTGCGCTGAAAGGAGATGGAGCAGGCCGCCTTCTCGTGAACTTCGGGGAACCGGAAGGTCAGTTCGCTCGCTTCGAGGGTGATCATTGCCAAGCCTCCGTTGCGAGCCGCGGACACCCAACGGCATGCCCGCCTAGTCGAACCGCGTCGAGGGTGGTCATTGCAAAGCCTCCGTTGCGAGCCGTGAACCCCGAACGGCATGCCCGCCTAGTCGAACCGCTTCGAGGGTGATCATCGCGAAGCCTCCGGAGCCATTTGCCAAGCCTCCATCGAGTGGGGTCGCGTTCGCGCTCACCAGTCGCCGTCCCGCACTTCGCGCACGATGTGGAGGATGGCGTGATCCGGCGCCTCGCGCAGTTGGCGGAGCAACTCCGCGAACAGCTTGGGACGATGGCGGATGATCGCTTGCAGATCGCTGGACACCTTGCCGCCCAGCGCCAGCAACACGTCCGGGTCTTCCCCCAACTCCTTCGCTATGCGGCGGGTCGTCGCCTCCGAGGGCGGACCAACCACTCCTCGCTCGATCTTGCTCAGATAAGCGGGCTCTATCCCGACACGCATGGCCACTTGGCGCAACGAGTAGCGGCGGTCATCCCGGCGCAACTTTTCGCGGGCGTTCCGCAGGGTAGCTCCGAAATGGGTCATGTATCGCAAATATGACACGTTCTCGGCCGGCCGCAAATCCTCGCTCGCGGCCGACAGCAGATCCTCGTTAGCGGCCGGACGTGGATACTGGTTCGCCGTCGGCCGTAAATTCTCGGCCGCAGTCGGCAGCGGATCTTCGTTTACGGCCGGACGTGGATCCCGGTTCGCCGTCGGCCGTAAATTCTCGGCCGCAGTCGGCAGCGGATCTTCGTTTACGGCCGGACGTGGATCCCGGTTTACGGCCGCCCGCAATTCTCGTTCGCAGCTGGCCGTAAGTCCTGGTTCGCGGCCGGGCGACCCTCTGGAGAACATCAAAAGCTCAGCCCGGGGAAGCGGCAAACTCAGGGTATATGAGGAAGGGTACTAGGAAGGACGGTACTGAGACGGAAGGGTACCGGATTAAGAGGGGTCAGTGGCGCGCCGGGACGACCCCTCTTCGATGTCTGTCCCAGTTGCTCGAAGGGAATCTCGCCCCCGAGATGGCGCCCGTTCTCCTATCCGGCCGAAGCCGGCGGCCAGAAAAGCGCCAAGTCGCTCACCAACGCCTTCCGAAACGGCAGCCGCAATTCGCCAACCTCGCCGGAGGCATGGTCGCGAGCCCGCTCTAGCCAAGCCAACATCGAGTCGCTCGAAACCGAAAAATCTGCGCCGTCCGCCCCAGCCCGCCCAGGCTTGTGACGATTGAGCCGGTCCAGCACCTGTTCGTCTCGCAGCAGCGCCAACTCCCCGGAGCCGTCCTCCTCGACACCCACGACCACCTGGCGCAAGTGGCCCGTGCCGATGGTCACCGCATCCTGGATCTGGAACACCGCCAGCGGGCGAGCGGCGTCTCGAAGCACCGCCAACCCGCCTTCGAATTCAACCGCCTGGGACAGTGCCTGATCGAACACCTGATGGCCGACTCCCACGATCTGTTTGGCCTCCTCCTCATCGCCGAGTTTCCGGCGAAAGATCAGGTCGTCGTATCGCGGCCGTACCCCCGGGGGGCCGAGCCACGCATCCGGCGTCAAAAAGCTGAAAGAGCCTTCCCGCCGGTCCGGCCTGCGGCCATTCCTTACCAGCGCTCCGTAGAAGAACGGTTCCAAGTCCGGCAGATCCTTTCTCGGAACGTCATCGAGTTCCGACAGGTCGAAGCTCTGGCAATTCCCCACCAAGTTCGTCACGGCCTCTATGGCGGACTCCCCGCCCAAGCTCCGCGTCCTAGCGTCGAACCAGTCCTCGAGACGATCCGCCCCGACAGACTCTCCCCCTGCGAACAACTCGTTGAACAACCTCGGATCGGCCATGCCGAGAACCATCTGCATCAAGTCCTCGGGTTCGCCCATGGCATAGGCGAGAGCTTCCGTGATGCGAGCGAGCTTGGTCTCCAGCTTGTCCCAGATTCTCGATTCCACCGTGCTCGGGTTGCGGATGGTCACCACATCGACGCGATTCTTCTGGCCATAGCGGTGCAGGCGGCCTACTCGCTGGTGAAGCCGCATGGGGTTCCAGGGAAGATCGACATGAATCAGCGTGTGGCAGCGCTCGTGCAGGTCTATCCCCTCGCCGCCCGCCTCCGTGGAAACGAGGAACTGTATCCGCCCCCGGTTGAAGGCCTCGGCCGTCGCCTCGCGTCTCTCCGAGAGCACGGCTTCGTCGCCCGATGGCCGCCGCACGCCTTCCAGGCGATCGTCTCCATTGATGAAGCCCACGCGGTCCTCGCCGAAGCGGGCCATCAGCGTCGAGACCATCAGGGCCTGGGTCGCCTTGTATTCGGTGAACAGCAGGATGGAACGGTCGCGGTACCGGCGGTCGATGATCTCGCCGATGCGCTTGATCTTGCTCTCTTCCTCCACCAGCGATGCCGCATCGAGCAACTTCTCGAGGTGAGGCAGTTCGTCCTCCAGCAGCCGGAGAGACAGCTCGTCCTTCGCCCGTCGAGACCGTTTCTGATTCGCTTCCTGGTTCGCCCAGCGGTTGAACGCCTCCACGACCTCGGGATCCTCTTCGTCGCCCGCGGGAAGATCCAATTCATCGCCCGCGGGAAGATCCAACTCGCGGCTTACGAGTTCGCCAACCTCCTTCTTCAGCTTGCGCACTCGTCTCGCGAGCGCGGCGCGGATCGCCGCCACCGAGCTGGACGCGATCTTCTGCATGGCGATGAGGACTAGGCTGACTTGGCGCTGGCGGCTCTCCTGCAACCCCGACGCGTAAGCGTTGCCGGCGAGAATGAAGCGGGTCAAGAGATCGTAGAACTTCCGCTCCGCATCCGAATACTCGTACGTCTGGGGGTCGTTGTTGACGGGCTGGAACAGCCGGTTTCCAGCCATGTCCGTCACTCTGTTCTTGAAGTTCCGGATGAGGAACTGTCTCAGCCGCGGCAGTTGCTCTCTTTCCAGGCGGTCGGGGCCGAAGACATCGGGCTGCAGCAGCTTCATCAGAGACCAGAAGCCGAAAAGTTTGCCCCGGTGCGGCGTGCCGGTGAAGAAGAGACATGACTCGACAAGCTTCTCTTCGACCAGACGTTCGACGAACTCGTAGCCGAGCGTCTTGCCCGTTTGTTCGTCGGCGTTGAGATGGTGCGCTTCATCCACTATGAGCATGTCCCAGGGGGGCGCTTCCAGAAGCCTCTCGTGCCGTCCCGCGCGGTCCAGGCGTAGGGTTTGCAACGACGCCACGACTTGGGGGTGGGTGCTCCAGTAGTCGGCCCTGGGCCGGTCGACCTCCCGCCGGTATATCGTCGTCCGGATGTCGAACAGCGTCCGCAGCCGGTACTGCCACTGCTCGACGAGCGAGGCGGGGGCGAGGATCAGGAGCCTGCCGACCTTTTTTCTGGAGATCAGCGGCGACAGGATCAGTCCGGCTTCCACCGTCTTTCCCAACCCTACGTCGTCGGCGATCAGCAGCCGGATGGGCCACTTCTGCAACGCCCGGTGGCACACCCAGAGCTGATGGGGCAGAAGATCGATGAGGGAGCGGGAGAAAACGCCCCAGGAGTCGTTCAACGACCTGATGGCCGCCGCCTGGGCCTTGAGAGTCACGTCTAGCGGCGGCGACCATCGTCCCAGCTTCACCGCGTCGGCGACCCCTAGGCGGAGGGTCAGGCTGCCGGTCTCGCAGGATTCGATGCCGTGCTCGAAGCGGACGACGACGGTGTCGCCCTGGCCCACGATCACGCTCCCGGTCCCGAATTCCGGGTGGTGGACTTGCTGGTCGGTTCTAAACACGGTCAAGATACCCTGGTGCCCTCTCTACGCACGCCGGTTCGCCCGAGCAGGATCGACGATCCCGCTCGCAACGCCGGTCATTGCCCTCGCTAGCGTACGACATTGTTGTGCGACCACCGTATGGCGTCCCGCATCGGGACGATCACTGCCAAATATTTGTCATTTGGCGGCTCGACCAGTCGTTTCGGGAGCGGATGCGTAGCGGAATGTCGTAGTCCCCGCCGAAGGTGGCTTCTTCCTCTCCCAAGCGTTCCTTCAGCACTCGGTGGATGCCCTCCGACGTGTCGACATGAACATGGAACTTGCTGAAGAAGTTCTTGACCCGAGTTATCGGTGCATATGCATGCGGAATCGCGAGAGGATTCTTGATCACGCCGTGATGCAACAGCTCCCTAACGATGAGGTGAAAACCGACCTTCAGCGTCCTGGTCAGAGGCGGGGCGTCGATGCCACTCCCCTGCAACTGAGGATTAGTTAGCGGGGCAAGAATCTTGTTCTGGGTGAAGGGCTCTGTAATTTGGTCTATCGACCGGAATATTGTCACATAATCGTCCAACCACCGGCGCAGCACGTACAGCCTGGGGAATTGACTCAGCCAATTTATCCACTCCTCGTCACCATGTCTCGATTCAGCGTACTTCTCGATGATCTCCATCCACCGGTCACGTTCCTGCTTGGGGTCGCTATCCGTGAAGATTTTCCACCAACCCTTGTTCTGGCAAAGCTGGATAAACCCGCGGTGCTGTTCCTTCTGGGTACGTCCCATGCTCTGGAAGCTTCCCAGCGCAAGAAGCGTGAACCACGACGATGAGTCGTTCTGGCCCGTGTCGGGGTCCCACATGAGGTCCTGGCCATGAAAGCCTCTGCTGGGGTACAGGCGTTCTCGGTGTTTCACCGCCCGCTCGTGCCCCTCTCTCGACCACCATCCATAAATATCTTCTAGAGCCGCTGCCAAGGTGTGGTGTGGTGGGGGAGGAGGTGGGGGCACCGGTACGAGATGCAGTCTTCGACGCAGCCTGTCCTGTTGTTCTTCTGTCAACCGTTTCGTGCGGGGATCTTCAAGCGCGGTTTTTAGCCAGCCCCGTCCGCGCACCTCGTCGGCGATCCGCTCACCAAGGTCGCCATCGGCGAGATATACGAGGGCAGCGAACCGCTCCGCGTCGGACTCCGCATCCAGCACCCATTGCTCAAGCATCCGGGTCGGCGTCTCCATTCGCCGCCGACACACCCAGAAGAAGGCGAGGGCTGGTCGCTCGTCACCCCTTTTGGCGTAGTAGTCGGCGTCCAGTCGAAACTGGCACGGGGCAAGCTCGTGCCGCCGCGGTTCGTCGGGGTCGAGCCGTCCGTCGCGATCAAGCGGTCCGTGAACTGCAAGCAGCTTGCGCGCTTCGATCCATTCGCCCGCCGCGGACCGAAACAACAACCCCCGCAACCGTTCCGGCAGATCGTCCCGTTCCCAGTCCTCCGATTCCGGAGTCAGAAGCCGCAGTCGTCCCAACACTTCGGCATCGGCCGGTTCGACCCTGGAGCGATCCAACAGCTCTACAAGCTCGGAAAGGCCGATGGACTCGAGGAACTGCGGGCTGCCCAACTTGGCGTCACTCCTGACCTCCCGCAGGATGCGCCCGATCTCTTCTGAAACACACTCGCGGGCAGAGTAACGACTCCTGAAGCACTTCCATGTGTCCAGCTCCTCGCCGACATCTTCCCGCAGCATCATGCCGCTTAGCTCATAGCGGATCTCGCCAGCATCGGCGAAGCGTCGCAACGATCCCTTCAGTCCATTTGGAATCGCACGCGGGCACTCGCACAGCTGGGCAAGCGCACCCAAAGCTATCTCTTGCGTCAGATCATCCCCATCCAGCCATCCCTTCGCTAACCCGAACCAGATGCTCTCCCAGAAGCCCAGCGCGTCGAGATCCGCCTCAGGTTCCAGGAGGGTAGGCCGAACGGAGTTCCAGTCCTTTTCGTCGTGAGAACGTTCCAGCAGCGCGCCGAGCGCATCGCCGACTTGTTGTCCGATCCTCTTCGCCTTGTTCACGTTCTTGGATGTGTCGCCTGTCAACTGTCCGCGGCCGACATCCAGGTCGAAGCTGCCGTTCACGGCGAACCCGATAGCTGACGACTTCATGGTAGGCGCAGTGACCCACAGTGCGGGAACTGTGTCAGGCAGCGGGCGGAATCCCTCCGGTCCCAGGGCCATGAGCAGGCTGCCGTCACTGGCACGGACGCAGAGTGCCCTCGTGCCGTCACCCCAGTTGCCTTGCATGTGCAGCTTGCCCACTTCTATGCCCGTGCAAATCTCGTCCGGCTTCCAGGACCACCACGACGACTCCGACGCCCCGACATGCCTGACGGATCGGATGGCCCGTCCGAACACACAGAGGACTCCCGCGAGCGACAGGAATCGCTCCAGCACCTCGGCTCGCACTTTCCCGTTAACGCCCGGCAGATCGATTAGGGTCCCCTGCTCCTGGTCCGTACCGAAGGCAAGCAGCCGTTGCCGCGCATCGTCGGCATTCTCCCAGGGCTGCGGAAGGAACCCCGCTACCACACAAAAGGCCAAGTTACCGCTGAGGATCCGGGGTTGGTCGCAGGCCAACAATACGCTCTTGAACCCGAGACCGAACTTGCCGGTCGTCCCCTCGTCGCGGTGCTTGTCGGTAGCAGAGAGGATCAGCATCTTCTCCATATCCCGGTCGTAGCCTCGGTCTTCGCCGTCGAAACCGGCCGGACCGCGGTCGTTGATCGGACGCCCCCAGTGCAGAAACCCGAGACCATCCTCCCGCTCCTCCACTACGAAGTGCTGTGCCGGAGTCGGCACTTCACAGCCGTCCGACGGGTGGGCGCGGCACTGGCCCAGCTCGACGGCAGCGTCGTCCGCGTTCTGAAACAGTTCTAGCGGGATGCTGGAGGGGGCATACTGGTATTGTGCGATCTTGCTCTTGACCGCCCGCAAGACGGCCTGCCGTACATCTGGATTCCGAGCGATGCGCTTGGCGATCTTGTTGCGCACTTGGCGTAAATTCGTATTGGTGGACTTAATCAACAGGTTTTCGCCTTCGCCTGCGGCCTCGAGAACCCGGCGCCGCCGCTTGTCGTAGTTCTTTAGCAGTTTCTGGATTGGTTTGCCCGTTATCGAGAGCTGTCTGAGGTAGAACGGCATGTGGTCCACGATCAGTTGACGGGCAATCCCGAGCTCGAGCTGGTCGCTCTTGGCCAGCTCTTGCCACGGGATGGCGGCACGCTGGTTGTAGAGGTCGATCGATAGCTGTTCGGCAGTTGTTTGCAGAAGTTTGGAAAGCTGTTCTGGCGGGAACCGATCAGGTTCGATATGGCGTAGCGGAAGCATCACTGCGGCTCCCCCCTGCCACTCCAGTGGGCCAGCCAGCAAAGTGTCCGGGCACTCGTCACGGGCAACCGGTATCGGGTCACCCAGAAGGTTGCGTACCCGCACCTCATCTTCCTTCTCTACCCGGACGGCCACCTGGATGCTCTCGAGCGCCTGATAGATGCACTCGACATCCAACCATTCGATTCTATGGGGGTCATACCATCGCAGTTGTCCGGCAAGCCAACTGAAGCTACTTGAATCCAGGTAATGGTCTGCCAGTTCGCGCACATGCCGCCCCAGTAGTGCCAGCACTACACCGATCATGATGGGATGCTGTACGAAACCGTCCCATGCCCGGAAGTACTTGCGCAATAACCCGGGTGCATCGCTCTGCGCCTGTTGAAAGTCGTCTTGAGGCGTACCCGGCTGATCGCCAGTGCGGCTTGAACCCGCCCTGCAAACGAGATCGCCGAGGATGGCCTCCTGTTCCGGGTCGAGCAGGCTGCGACGTACCACGCCGTGGGCGCCGGCGCACAACTTCGCGGCCTTCCGCCAATGCTTGTCGGCGGACGCCAGCCGCAGACTAAGTAGGTGTTCGCGAACGCTCTGCTCGTGTTCCGTCAGTTGGCGCAGGTAGTTGTCATGGGCTGACTTGCGAATCTGCCAGTCATGGTTGTCACTGCTGAGCCAGTCTAGCACCGCTGCCAAGCGATGGGGTTCGACCGCTCTCGAGAGTGCTTGCCCGAGCTGTTCCCACGCCGTATCCGGGTGGAACGGATCAGCCGCTGCCGCTTCCAGCAGTCTCCAACCAGGAAGCCCATCGTAGCGAGCGAGTAGCCCGATCGCGTCAGCCGGTAGCCGCTTCGGCCACTCCCCGATGTGGTAGTCCGGCAGTTTCTCGAGCACCCGGCCGAGGCGCCGGAGACCCGCCTTGCCAGACGAGAAGCCGACTTCGTGCAGCCACCCCGAGGCCCCATGATTCTGGACGGCATCATCAAGTTCTTTAGGCACGGCGAAGCAGGGGCCGTGGGCTTTTCGATGCTCGGTGACGAGCTCGGGGACTTCGCCGCTCAGCGATCCCCGGAGGTCGATGACATCCTTGGGTTTGACCGGCCCGGCGCAAGTCGTCGGCAGCCAAGCTGTGCTCCGTATCAGCCGCCGGAGGTCCTCGTCAACCGGTGTCTGCAGGCGGTGCAGGGCATTCATGACATCGCGCCAGTAATGAACCGGTTCCAAGGCACCCAGCGCGATTTCGATCGTGTCTCTGGCGTCCATATGCGAGAGGATCTCTTCGCGCTCGTCTGGGGAGAACCCCTCCAGGGCTCCAAAGCCCAGGCCGCTATCGCGAAGTTCGTCAATCAGCGTCTCGGGATCGATCTCGGCGATGTTCGCGTCGTGCCAACGTTTCCGTGGGATGGTCTCCACGACATCCTCTTTGAGCAAGCTCCATTCATCGGCTTCGTGCATGACGGCCCAGAGCCGGTGCCAGGCAGCGTGCTGACCGTGTCGGCCGATCCACAGCTTCGCACCAATATTATTGCGCTTGTCGGGCGAGCCGTGCAGGAGGAAGCGCAAGCCACGGCAGGCATCTTTGTCAGTGCCGGGATCGTTGGCCCGGTCGAGCAGGTGACGGCGGTCGTCAATATCTCCCAAGGGACCGGGGTAACGACCCACGGCAGACAGGCACGCCCGGCCTTCGCTCGCGCGGGGTATTCGGGTAGCTTCACCCTGGGATTCGTCTTCGGAAAAGAGCTCGCGGTAGGTATCTGCGCGAACCAGACAGACATCGGCGTCTGGAATCGCCCGAGCGAGCAGCGGGGCAATCCCCAGCCTATCTTCTCGCAATCCTTCCGCAAAGGTGAACAAGCAGCCTCTCGTACGCACCCGATTGAGGTACTGGACCGACACCGGCCTATCGATGCGGTTCCGCACATCCCACACCCTGACTACCCGAAGCGTCCGGTGCTTTTTTAGGAAGCGCCTCCGGTCTTCCGCTGAAAGGGTTCGCAACAAACCCTGTACCACTTGCAAAATCGACTTATGCTCTTCCTCGTCGTCCGACGAATCGAGAGCACGGTCCAGCACTTCCAGCCAAGCGGCCAAGTCTGATTCGCCGACTGAGGCCGTGACCGGGGACTCTGGCTCCAGGCCTTTGGGCTTCATGCCCCGGGGAACGAGCAGTACCGGAGCGTCGATCGCCCACAATTCCTTGAGGACCGGCTCTGGCAACTTGGCCTTCAGTTCAAGCCATCTCTCCTGCTGCAGGAAGTTGACAAGGCCGCTCGCTTTGGCTGCCACGCCGACTCGGTCTTCGGGCCCGGCCGCCTGCAGACCGTCTCTAAGCGCCTGACGAAACCGGTGCTGCACCTGCTCAGTATCCAGATATGGTCCCGCGAAATTATCAAGGAAATTGATCACGTAATCCATCGACGGGGGGACCACGAACAGGCCGTCGAGTTGGGACAGCAGCATCTCCAACTCCTCTCGCTGCCAATCGCCCAGCTTATCGGACAGGCGCGGCGCTTCCGCGTCATACGGCATCACATCGCAGGCGGCCAGCTGAGGGAAGACCTTCCATGGACGCTCCGGGTCGGTTCCCGGTGGCTTGGGAAGGGGGCGTAGCCTAGACCGATCTTTTCCTTCGACCACACGCCATCGCGGTTTGGTGCTGCCCTCCAGCGTTCGCACCCAGACGCCAGCCCGGCAAATGTGCGTTCGAAAGTTCTTGAACCACTTGGACTCTGACATTGCCTCGGTCAGTCCACGGCAATCGGCCTCCGACAAACCATGCCGCAAGACATGGTCTTCCAGAGTCGGCAGCACCAGCGGGAGCACAATGTCCTGGGCCAGCCGCTGGTTCCACATCCGGCGAAGCAAGTTCACGTCTATCGGTGATTCACCGAGAGACGCGGGTTCCTCGTGAAGGTGCTCGTGGTCGTGGATCTTCTTTCTTCCCGCATCTACGAAGAACTGGCCGTGAAGGACCAACGAGTGCCCGCGTTCCATGCTACCGCTTACGAGGGGTTCTCCACCATCTTCGACCGGCAGGAATACGGCCCACTGAAGGCGCGAACGTGTCTCGCCACGGCGGCCCGAACAGAACAGTACCGCCCCCTTCGCCGACGCCGGATCGGGCTTTGAGTGTTCGTGTCCCAGCTCGTCGCGATACCGGACAGGAGGCCACTCTTTCCGTGCCTTCATGTCCGCAAACACGCCGTCCGCATCGGGACTCTCAGTCCTCCCTCCAGAGAACGCGAGCAGCTGCCGTCTGCCAGCCGACATGACTTTGCCGCCGATCCGCTCGAGCGATCCCTCTCCAATGAGCCGCGGCGCGTCGGAGAGCTGCAGGACGAAGCGATTGTGTTTCCCTTTGTGCTCCAAGCGCTTCAGACGCCGCAGTAAAGGAAGCATATCGGCCAAATCGCGAACGAGGTCTGCGTCGTACAGGAATTCAAGCTCGCCGGCTGGTTCGTCACCTGGGAAATAGTTGATGATGGCCCCCGTCGTCTTGCCCGCTTTCGTCTGCAGATGTTCTTCCATGCGCAGAGGGAGCCAGAGCAGGAACCAAGTGCGGTTTTCGTCGTCACTGCCAAGGAGTCCGCTCGCCAGCTTTCTCAAACGGTTCCAATCATCGGCGTCAATAATCGGCCCACCCCACATCCTGTCGAGGTCTTGGCCGTGCCGCTTCCAGGGGGTGAGCATCTCGTGGTAAAGATCCGTTCCATCCCATGCCACATAGAACAGGGCCTCGCACAGGTGAAACACGCTCTTCATGCCCAAGCCGAATTTGCCGATTGTAGCGGAGTCGCCGGCCTTGTTTCCGATGCCAACAAAACGAAGGTTCTCGGCGTCGCTACTCTGGAACTTGCCGTCGTTGAAAAACCAGAGACCGGGACCCTGCAACAGCGGATGGCGCGAGTCCGGGAAGCCGGGATCCATTGCAAAGATCAGTTGGCGAGCGCTGGCGTCGTCGGCGTTCTGAATCAACTCCTTGAGGATAGGGAAGCCGTTGGCGTAACGGTCTCGAAGAAGATCCGTGATGATGTTCACGGCATCGGGTGTGATTCCCCGTATCTCGGTTTTCGTGACGTTGATCTTAGACATCTACTGCGCCTCTTCGATTCGTTTCAGGTATTCGCTCTTGCAGACGTCAGGCGGTATCGCTGCTTGCTGCTGCGCGGCTTGTCTGGGAGGGTCATTTTGGGTAGGACGACTTGAAGGACGGGGCGCAGAATCGTGGGCGGTGCTACCGATCGAACTGCTCGAACTCGCTCCCGACATCCGCATATATCCGCAGGCAAAGCCGATCAATCAGGTCCAGTGTGCGCGATGTCCATTCCGGGTCGTTCTGATACTGCTGGTAAGTCCGAAAAGCGAGCTTCGGTACCAGGTAGATGACTGTTGAAGTGCCATCATCGAGAACCCGCTCGCAGGCTAGGCACGTCATGCCGGGCAAGTGTCCCGACGACTCCTCAAGTGCGTGAAGCAGCTGGAACGCGCCGTTAGCGAATGCTTTGCTGTCGCAGAACGCTTCAACTAGGCCTTCGTACGATTCGAGTGTCTCAGCGGGCAAGCGGCCAAAGCATGATGCTGTTTCTTGCCGCACTTTCCCGTCGTCATCGTTAAAGAGGAAGAGGAGCCGCTCTTCGCACCAATCTCGGAACTCCCGAACGCCGACGTTGCGTGCGGCGACTTGAGCCGTTCCGAGTCGCTGGCGGGGATTGCCGCACAGGGCTTCATCGCCGAGATCCGCCGCACCCTCATGCAAGATGGCGGCAATGCTCGCGAAACGGGCGCCAGCCTCGCAAACTTCCGGTTCCGTAGAGCGCAGCATTCGTTCGATGAGCGGCCGTAACGTTAGAAAGTCGTTATGTAAGTTGCGACTAACAAAACCCTTGACATGAACGGTCGCGAGCAGACGGTCTTCATCCAGTTTCATGCGTTGAAAGAGGCGCATGCCGAGCTCTGGGTTATGATACGCGACGGCTCCGAGAGCACCGGCGACGCATGAGCGCACGGCAGTGCTTGGGTCAACGACCAGCCGATCGAGGGTTGCCCGGAATCGTGCGATGTTTGTTGCATCGGCAAGGATGAGCCGATGAATAGCTTGGGCGGCTCGTCCGCGAGTGGTGTTGATTCCGTTCGCATAGATATCGCCGTTGAGGTAGTCCTTTTGCCAAAGTTCTTTTTCAGGATCTTCATGCTTGGTGGCGAGCTGGTGAAGCATTGCTGCTGCGTCCTGAGGGAGCGGATCGTCGATGCGCCCGAGGACATCGGCAATGGACTTGCCGCATTGTTGGCGGGAGTCCGCAAGCGCCTTGCGGCAGACATGTAGCTTGACTTCGACCTCGATCGAGGCGTCTTGCAGCGCTTGGAGGACTGACTCCAGATACACGGAGTTGGTGTCTGCCGGAAACTTCAGGCTGAGGCGAGCGAATCGATACGGGTCTTCCTTGGTACGCTTTCCGAGCTCTCGCGAAAGCTCGAGCGCGCCTCCCGTGAACCGGTACCCGTCAAACAGCGGCCATTCTTCAGAATACTTCTTGATCGCCGATAGCCACTGGTCGTCGGTCATCCTGGCCGCGGCTGTATCCCCGATTGGGGAACTGACGAAGCCCGATTCTATTATTTGGGTCTCAGCGTACAGCGTACCGAATCGTCGCGCTAATTCGTCGAACACCCTGTTTGCTCGTGGGCTGCGCAGTGCCCTTGGTATCGCTGAAAGCAGATGGTGGCTCGTGAGTCCTATCGCATTATATCTATCTTGGGAGCTGGGGCTTTCGAACGGGCCGACGTAGTCCAGGATGACGGCTTCGAGTCTCTCGCGGTTCTGCGCCGTGCAGTGTGGGATCACCGCTCCGATCAGTTCCATCGTACACGATCTTGGGTTGCTGTCAACTCCGCATTGAAATCGCCACGGTTGATCGGACAGAATCGAAACCGCCTCGTCCGCGTGGCTTTCAGCCGCTCCGCTATACACTGATTGGAGAAGATAATTCGCGACGTAGGTGTCACGGGGACACAGCTCGCGAATGTATTCGAGTGCGGTATCGCCGTCCTCGTTGGCCAGCTTCTTGAGTGCGGCGGCCAACGCCGAGAGACAGACATGCTCGACGCCGCTAGGGTTGGACTCCGAGAGAGTCTGCCACACCGCATCGCGCTTGAATGGATGATCTTCGATTAGAGAGGAGTCGGAGATTTCGAGAACTACGGGTAGCATATGTTTGACGAACTTGGCGGGAGAGTGCTCTGCGGAGTTCTGGAGCATTCCTGCCGCAATCTCGTCGTAGCCGATCAATTCGCTTCGGAGCAGATTATTGTGGGTTGCACGTACAGTCTTGAACCGTCGGCGGAGGCGGTGGGCGACAACCTCGGCGAACCAGTCGGGACGATTCTTGCCTAGACTATTGAGCATGGGCCAAAACGAGTCGCCAGGGGTGCCCGGCAGGCTCATATTATCAAGTGTGCCGTTGTCTACGAGCTGTAACAAGAGGTTGAAATAGACGCGGCAGGTGTGGTGTTGGGTGGTTACCATTAGTGAATGAAACCTGTCCGTCCACTTGCCCTCATCATCGGCGTACGGACGGAGCAGCTCGGCCACTCGATCCGGTGCATGGCGTTGGTGAGCCCACAGATAATTCACTGCCAAATCGGCAAGATGGTCGTTTTCTGAGGCAAGCCAGCCCTTGATGATGCTGCGCCTGTCGGCGACCGAGAACCACGACTCCGATCCGAAGAAGTGGCGCCACGCGACGCCGGAGATCCCGTCAGGCTTCGTCCCATTCTCGATCGTCTCCAGCGTTGCCGCCGTCCACCTTTCCCAGATTGCCCACTCTTTGTCCGTCGGATCCGTCACGTCAGCGAGAATGGCAAACGCAAGATCCTTGACATGCGTCCGAATGTTTTCATCTGACAACAGATCCTCAAGTTCCTTCTCATACCGCGGAAAGTTCTCTTCGCGTAGATAGGCCAGGACCTGTCGAACCTGGGCGCGAAGAAACAGATGTTGCTCCGACCTCTTGAGGAAATCAGTCAGCGATTCGGATCGAGTCATGAACAAACGCGCGAAGCAGTAGTCGAAGAAGCTCTCGTGTCCGAATCCGTAACGGTGTCCATCGAAGGTGAGCACACCCTCCGAGCAAAGGCTATGCAGATAAACTGGCGAGATCCTGTCGAACTTCTCTCTGGGTACTGACAACCGCTGAGTGGCGTTCATTTCGTCGCACAGCGTCTCTATCACACTCATCCACTGGCCAGCCCCGGTCGTTTCAGCCACTACAGTTCGCTTATTTTTCCAATACTCGTCAAAGAGTTTCTTTGCCGTACGAAACGCCGGTGCTCGAACCGGGTCGAATCCGGCTTCAAGGAACAGAGCGAGGTTCTGCGGGAGCCTCAGCAACTTCAATTGGTGGCGCTCGAAAGATGCGGGATCGAACCCAGCCTGCGTCAGAAGCTCTCTCACCCCGTCAATTTCGAACTCGGTTACGTCAACCCGGACATGCTTCTTGGGCAGGAGACCTCGCAGGCCCGAATCATTCTTCCAGTCGAAGGCCCGGCACACGACCACGGTGTGGATCGTGGTACGGGGCCGCATCCCGCGAGCCTCTTGGATCAGCCGCTCGACGAGCTCGAACACCTCCGAGCTTCGGCCGGACATGGTGCTCACCGCATCCAACTGATCGATTATCAGAACACCCGGTTGCCCGGCAGCTTTGGCCGCAGCCGCGAGTACCAACACAGGCGATTCTTGAAGATTGAGGTGGCTGCCTAGATCGGCGGTGGTATATAAGGAGGGCAAGCGATCAAGCCGGAACGCCAGTACGGGTTGCTCTCGTTGACGGAGACCGTCTACTAGCTCGATGACGCATGCCGTCTTTCCCGTCCCTGCACTGCCGGTCATGATGCCGTCAGGAGCAGTCCCATTCAGCTGCGAAAGGAGCGTGTCGGCGGCCGTCCTCGGCACGAGTGTTTGCTGTATGAGTCGGCCCCGCACGCCTTCGAGGTAGCGGTCGGTAGCTGCTTCAATAGCAGGAGCCGCGTGTTCGGGGCTTCCAGCAAAACGCAGCGGATGACCCCGGTTGTCGAGTTTCTCGACGAGATCCCGACGGGTAATCGGGTGGCCCACGGAGTTTCTTGCTATTTCCTGCAATTCAGACAGCACCTCGCCGGGATCTGCCAGGAAGAACGCGGGGACAGCCCGGAGCACTTTGTGGCGAAGATTGCCCTCGTCAATCGTTCGGATGTCTATCCTCTGCAGAATGTCGACGGCAGTGGGACGATCACACTTCCAGCAGCCGATCAGAAACTCGAATGATTTCCTGCGTTTCACGGTGCCGAGGAAATCGCGCTCGAATGCTTGTATCGATTCGGCGTCGCGCGCAGCGCCACAGAGCTCGGACAGGTCCCGGGCGTCGCTGCCCGACACGAAGACGAACCGATCGTCGTTGCCCCTTAACAGCTTGGCCATGGCTTCAAGCAGTCCGCCGGAACGGAGCGCTGCGATACTCCATTTGCCATTTGGGTGGCCGCGTTTCACCTGATGGAACTCTTTTCGCCCTCCCTTGGCCACGACGAAGTCCACCTTGTCGATTCCGCGAGGCTCGATAAGGAGAGTTTCTGTTTCGCCATGGAGCATGCGCAACAACTCGTCCACCGCGCACAATTCTTCGTAGTGTTGGCCAATCTTGGCTGCGATTCCACCTGGGAGCGGCGTCTCCTGCATCAGATTCGATGGCGGGACACGCTACGCGAAGTAACGATCTTCCCGGAAGATGGGATCGGTTCTGATGGTATCGATGATCGCTCCGAGTACCTGCGACTTGGCCACTTCGGAAGATCCCGAGAGTTCGTGCGAGGCCAAACCATCTCAAACATCACGTCGGCAGGCGGTTGTCATCGACCATAGGTGCACGAAATTGAATGTCTCCGGCGTCCGGCGTCTCCATCAGATGGCTCAGCCGTCGCCCCCACGCCGCTGCGGTTGTCAACCGTGGCAACAGGCCGGAGGCACGGCGCGACCGTCATGTCGCGTCGGAACGGTCGCACGAAATCTTCCGAATTCAAGAGCGCTCCCGCGGTCTTTGCATGTTCGCGGAAGTAGCAAAGATCGTTGTTCCGTTGCGGTCAATCGATGCTCAAAGAGATGCCCTCGTCGTCGGCTGCGGCTGCAAGCTTCCGGTCGAGCGTGGCAAGCTTCGCGCCGCGGCGTTTCGCGGTCTCCATGTATGCCGCGTCGTAACCGCTGAGGCCGTGCCGTCTCGCCATGGCAATGGTCTGTCCGTCATCCTGACCATTGTCTGTTCCCAGTGGGAGGCCACGAAGGCGCTGCACATGGCACTCCGCCGTGTTCGGTTCCGAGCGCTTCTTCCGTTCCGCCACCACCAATACGTTCCGCACCTCGTGCCAGAACAAGCCGGGCACTATGGCCGCTTCCGTCTTCGTTCGCTCCATCAGGCTGTCGGCTCCGCCGGTTTCTTTGCGATCGCGTAGGCACCACGCTATGGCTACCGTGGCATCGATGACGATAGTCATCAAGCGCGGCCTTCCTCGATGGCCTGTCGAACCTCCTCGCGAGACATGAACGCTCGGCTTTGGTCTCGCTCGCGGAACATCGTGGTAGCGATGATGGTCACATTGAGCTCGCGAAAGGTGGCAAATCCGGGGCGGAAGTCGGTCTGATTCACACGTAGATACTTCCACTCGTCACCGGTGGCCGCCGACACCCGTCGGCACCAGTCGTGCATGGCTTCGTCCTTATCGGCGGTGCCTTCCCACACACGACCCTTGGTCTCGATCACCCAGTTCACAATCGCGCCATCCAAATCGCACTGCACTGCCACCCAATCCGGGTAGTAGAAGCCGATAGCGCCGCTTGGCTTCAGGTAGTCGACGCGGAACTTAGTGCCGGAAGCACCCTGTTCCGTCGTGCCCAGCGCGGCGAAGCGCAGGATGTCGCCAGCGTAGTCCAGAAACTCTGCGAAGCGGCGCTCGAAATCGTTGTAGGTGGCTACGAAGTTGAACACCGTCTTCTCCGCTTCCAGAGGCGGAAGGTTCCGCCGCCAGCTGAAGCGTTTCGTTTCGGACAGGCGGAAGTCCTGTTTGGCGAATTCGATCTCGCGGCGTTCGACCGTGAGTTCCGCAATCTTGCGCGCCAAGTACTTCGCGATAGCCTCCCTTATATCCAATCGGGTCAGGTGGGAGCGCGGGGCGTCGTCATCCAATTCGATCTCCCGACCGAAACAACGACTCCTGACGTAATCACGTATTACCGGGTACAGCTCAGCAAAGCGATTAGTCAGACCTGCCCCGTCAGCTACCAGATTGGTCAAATCGGCCAGCAGTTCCCGGACGGGTCGCGGGTTACTGGCGATGTCGGCCTGATGCACCTCGGTTTCCGTAGTGGCGAATGCCAGCCTCAACATGATCCGGAAGGGTTCATCGATCTCTTCCCGTTCGTATATCGGGTCGAGAGAATGCACATCCAGGTCCGACAATCTGCGGTGGTCGTGCTTCAAACTTGGCTTGGTGATGGGAATGGCGACATCGTACTCCAGTCGTTCCTTCACCGGTTCAATGATGATCGGAGTCGGGGGAATAGTCGTGGTGCTTGCAACACCGACGCCCTCCGCCTCCAGTTGCTCGCGCAGGACTTTGAGCAGGTTGCGCGTGCCGAGCACTTCCAGGGTTTGCGTCCGATCCGGGCTCGCCAGCGACATCAGCCGCAACCCGCGGCCGATCACCTGTTCTGGGAGTATTGCGGCCTTTGCGGTGAACGGCCGAAGCCCCAGCACCACCGTCACGTTGCGTACGTCCCATCCCTCGCGCAGCATCATCACGCTGACGATGGCCTTGATCTTGCTCTCTGCCGTGTCGATGTCCCGCGCCGCCTGACGGGCCTTTTTGAGATCGCACTTCGTGATTTCACCCGTTTTGTTGGTATGGATGACGAGTATCTCGGATTCCTTGAAACCGAACTCCTTGGTCTTCCACAGATATTCGCCCAGTGCGTCGGCGTAGACGCTCCTCTCCGCCATGATGAACAGCACCGGCTTGATGCCTAGCCGCTTGTACACTTTCCGATGTTCTTTCCAGCGTTTGACCGCAGCCTCTAGCCAGTAGCCATACTTCTCAGCCACGTTGTTCTTGGTAACCCCATCAGGGTCTACGGTCGGCTGACGCCGATCGGCCTCCCCGGTCATGATGAGGGGTGCCTTGACGATTCGATCTTCCACGGCCTGCGCTAGCGGATAGTCTACGACCGTCCAGGGGAAATACATGCCATTCTGGTCTTTTGGGGTAGCGGAGAAATCGAGCCATGCGCCAAGTCCATGCGGCAGCGCTTTGTGAATGGCGAGAAGCGACCTGTTCCAGGCAAGATCCTCGTCGTGGACATGGTGTGCCTCGTCATTCAGCACAACGAGGTCCTTGAGCGATTTCACCCGTTCCAGCATGGAGCGCTGGCCTGACGATGCGAGGTCTCGTGACGGTTTCTTCCCCAGAAGCTCCTCGACCGCGTTTTCCGGCGTCCACTCCTCGTCTCGCGACTCGTAGAGCTGGTGGATGTTCGTGAGGAAGAGATTTCCTGACGGATTCGGCTCGGTATCCTCACCGGGGAGAATCACCTTCTGTGAAAAGCTGCCCTTCCACTCCGGGGGAATCAATGGCAGTTCGTGGAATATCCGGTTACTCGCGAAGTCCTTTTCCAGCCGCTGATACACGATCACGTTAGGTGCCACGATGAGGAAATTCGTGGAGAGGTCCGAGCCGGGTATGCGCTGCTTGTGGAGACGAGACCAAACCACCGCCATCGCCATCACCCAGGTCTTGCCCGACCCGGTGGCCATCTTGAACGCGAGCCTCCGCAGGTTTTCGGGCGGTAGATCCTGTATACCGTCCGCTTCCCGCTCCGGGACGTAGCGGCGAAGCTGCCGTTCCCCTCCCATCGTCGTTTGAAACTCGATGTTCTTTGAGAACAGATCTGTCTGGAAGATCGTTCCGTATACCTCAATCAATGCCTTGGCGTCACGCTGACAGGCAATCTCCACCAGCCAGACCAGTGTCTCAATCGCTTCGCGCTGGCAGAAGTAGTACCGGAACGGCGCATCGAAGCCGGAAACCTCGTGATCCTCCTCGAACCAGTGCTCGAACAGGCGATGGGTCACTTCGGAGGCACCCGGATATCCACCATCGCGCCAAGCGTCCACCGCGTCGCGAATCTTCGGCACCAGCAAGAGTCGGCTTGGCCGCCGGCCGGAGTCGTCCTCGCGCCAGCCGGTCGGTGCGTCGTTGTCCTTGACCAAGTGGGAAACGGGCGGCTCCCACGGCCGGCGGTCACGAACCTCCGGCAAGTCCTTGTCGTAGACGATGACCGAGCGCGCCACCGCTACTTCACCTGCACGTCGAACAACTGCGATGTGTCGTTGCCGAAGATATCGATCACCTTGACCAGCACTCGATACCGGCCGGGCCTTTCATAGGTGTGCGGGTCCGACGCGAGGTCCAGCGTCCGGTCCCTGCGGGTGCGGTAGGTCACCCATCCCTGCATGAAGGTGTCGTTCCGGAAATCCCAATCCACCGCCCAATAGTCGATGTAGTCCGACCATTGCTGGACCTTGCTCCGCACCTCCTCTGGGATGAGCTCGGTGTTGGGGATTACAAAGTCCTTGAGCACTACGTGCACAGTGCGCTCCTTCCGCCTCCTAATCGCAGCTTCTAGGTAGGCTAGCTCAAAGAAGCGAACGTCACCCCTGTCGGTAGCCTGCTGTTCCATCACTTCTCGTGGAATTTGCAGAAGCAGGAGCTTTACGCCGTCGCTTTTTGCGGCTTGGTGCATCAGGCCACCCTTGCGCACTTCGTTGTTTGGCCCCGCCAGCCCCATCTCCCACTCCCAGCCCAGGACATGGAGTTCTTTCTGTTTCAATTTGACACATTCTTCCACCGCGGAATTGATCTCATTGATGGTTACCGGAGCATCCACAGTGCCGATGTGGATTATGGCCTTGCCCTTCTTGCCGTGCAGGTGCTCAAGTCCCGATACCGGCTGGGCACCGTATAGCTTAAGGATGAAAGAAAGGTATTCAAAAAGTGCCCGCTCACTACCGGACTTGGTTTTTTCCTCTCCGAAGGTCACGCCCTGCCAGTATTGCCGTTCGTACTGACCTAGATTTAGAAGATCAAATGGTTTGCAATTCTCGATGCCGAGCAACCGCTTGCGGGTGGTGTGGATGCCCCAGCGTCCCAGGTCGCAGCCGATCCAGCGTCGGCCGAGTTTTTCGGCAACGGCGAGGGTCGTACCGGACCCGCAGAAGAAATCTGCGATGAGGTTGCCCGGATTTGATGATGCTTCAAGGATTCGATAGAGAACGCTTTCGTTTTTCTGGGTTGCATAGCCGGTTTTTTCCTGGGAAAAACTTTTGATCTGGATTGAATCGAGAGATTCACTTCCTTTAAGTTCAAATTCAGATGGGTTGGCGTTCCATACATCTTCAATCGGGTATCCTTTCTTATCACTTTCACCTCCTCCTCGTCGTTTATAACCAGCATGGTATGGAACATACTTCTTATTGAAAGTAAAATTGTTAGATGTTTTGACATAGAAGAGGATCGTGTCGTGGTTTCGTATCCAATTTTTTGCTGCGCTCTTGTACCCAGAAATCCAACCGATTCGCCATATAATTTCTCTTTGAAAGTTGTCCATGCCGAATAGATCATCCATAATGATCTTTACATAGTGGCCAATAGTTGCATCGAGATGAACGTAGATCGAACCTGTCGGACTTAGCAGATCTCTCATGATAGCAAGTCGGCCATACATCATGTCAAGATAGCTCGCTATGCCACGTTGCCAAGTATCCCGATAAGCTTTTTCTTCGATCATTGACTTTTCTTTCGTAAGCCTGTCGTTGCCTGCTCCAATCTCGGCTGCGAAAGTGAAATCTGCCCCAGTAGCAAACGGTGGATCAATGTATATTAGGTCGATCGTCCCAGCGAATTGCTGTAATAGCGATTCCATAACGAGCTGGTTATCGCCCCAGATTAGCTTGTTTTTCCATCCGCGCTCGAAAGTGTCACCCTCGTTGCCCTCGTATACATTGAATAGCGGCAAACCCTTTGTCTTTGTCTGTACTTCCCGCGTCGCACGGCTCTCGTTGACGGTCTCGATAACCTGAAACGGCAAGCTGATTCGAGGAATATCCTTGGGTGCTCCGTCGTCGCTATACTTACTGGGCCAGACTAGCTCGGTCTTCGTGACGTCAATCTTCGGCATCTACAGTCCCTCTTCGGATCATTTCAGGTAATCGCTTCGCCATGCGCTGGACGGTATTGCTGCTTAGTGCTGCGCGGCGTGTCGAGGTCACCTTTCAGCCACCGTGTTCTGGTGCCGGAAGCCCCCCGGTGTCGCCCATGACGGTGGCCAAGGCGACGACCTGCGCGCAAACCACGGCGAGAAGCTCTCCATAAACTCCGTGTGATTTGTTCGCCGTGCGGAATCAGGATAGCCATATCGGAGAGAGCGATTCTCACCACCATGCACCAACTCGACCTGTGTTCGTAGCCAGAATGCAACTTAGCGATGTTGAGCCAGCCCGTGTCAAAGGGGGGGGGCATCAAGCGAGCCGTACGCGAGCCGGGGCGATTGCGCTCACAGCAGTCCCTTCTGCCGGAAACTGAACGTCTCTTGCGGCGAGACGATCAGGTGATCGACCACTCGGAGGCCGATGGTTTCGGCCGCCAGCACAATGGCCCGTGTAAGCACTTTGTCGTGCTCGCTCGGCTCCACGTTTCCGTTCGGGTGATTGTGCGCGAGCACCAGTGCCGCCGCTTGGCGCTTGAGCGCGGCTTCCACCACCCGGCGCGGATACACCGCCGCACGATCGATCGTGCCTTCCTGGAGAGTCTCTATGCCGTTTCGGAGCAGCCGGTATCCGGAGTCCAGGTATGCCACGGCAAACACTTCGTGCCCGAGGGTGCCGATGCGCATGCGCCAGAAGTCGCCGAGCCGCTGCGGGTCGTGGAGTACCTCCACGCCCTCCGACACTTCCTGCAAGTACAGAGTTGCTGCCTCCCGGATGACTTGCAAACAGACCGCGGTAACCTCGCCAACGCCCGCTACGGAGCACAACTCGGACAGCGGGGCGTCGAGGACCCCACGCAAGCTGCCGAAACGCGCGAGCAGAGCTTTGGCGGGCCGCTTCACGTCCAAGCGGGGGATGGCCAGGGTCAGCAGTAACTCGATGACCTCGTGCTCCGCGAACCCAGCCAGGCCGCTCTTGAGGAATCGTTCGCGGAGACGCTTCCGATGCCCGTGGTAGTGCGGCGGTTCCATCCTTCGATTATCGGGGTGCATCAAGCAACGTGTGGTCGAGATCCGTGATGTGGCGGTAGTCAGCTCTTACGAGGCCGCAATACTAAGGTAGGACGATGGTTGATCCTGGTCTTGACGCCACCGGTGTCCCGCACCGGATACGGTCGCTGAACTCCCGCGCCCGCCGGCATTCGAGCCGGGATTCCTCGGCGGCGAATGTGATTCCCGCGTCGTAGTCCGCCATCAGACGATCGTCGGAACTCGTGGCAAGATACTTTGACCACTGTCCTTCGATATGCCCCGTGCGAACAACGTGCCTCCGAACATTCGTCTGACAGCCGCATGACTCTCCGTCTTCACTTCGCGTGCCAGAAGGGCCGCCTTGGCGGCGTGCAGGACCGCTGAGCAGGCCAGGGACACGGCATCCTCGCGACAATCTTCCCGCGCCAGAAGATCGGCTGCTCCTAGCGACCTGTGCGGATCGGTACCACTCCGCGAGTGCCATCCCGCGGTTCACAAGACACTCACACCGTCGCGTTCAACCGATTCCCGGTAGGCGGATCGCATGTCCTTGAGCCGATCCCACTCGGCCTGCGTGTAAGCCATGATCGAGGGCACGGCCCAGGACTCCGCCGCCAGATCATAGCCAATGCGCCGCAGCGGACGCTTTAGGCCGGTCGCCGCGTTTCTGACGACGACCAGCATGTCGAGGTCGCTGTCTTCATGGGCGTCGCCCCGCGCCTTGGATCCGTATACGACCATGCGCAAGACCGTGTCCGGGTGCCGTTCGTCGAGCGCCTTGCGGTAATCGTCCAGCCAAGTTTGTTCTTCGGAATTAAGTGTCAGCATCGTCTCGCGCCTCGATGTCGCATGCCTGTGACGTGTCGTTGCCGAATATAACCGGTCACCTTGACCAGCAAATAGAGCCTCGTCGGGCCTCCCGTCTACCGTCCCTCCTCAATTCGTTTCCGGTATTCGCTTCCCGCGGGCGTCAGGCGGTATCGCTGCCTGCTGCTGCGCGGCTTGTCCGGGATGGTCATTTCGACCAAGCCGGCTTCAAGGGCGGGGTGCAGATAGGCATTGTTGAAGTGGCCCCGATTCTTCAGGCCAAGCGCTTCCTGGATATCCCGTCTGGTCATTTCGCCCGACATTGCCCGTAGCAGCCGAATTTCCGAGCCGACTTGTCCGGTAACTTGAGGGGCGCCTTGTCCGGCGACTTGTATGGTGCTTCGTCCGGCAACTTGTATGGTGTCTCGCCCGGTGGCTTGGGGCGTGACCTCCGCGGTCGCTTGCGGGATCGTCCGACAATCCTCGCGCACATCCCGAACCTCCGGATTCGGACGGAACGTGACCGTGACGAATCTGCCGGCCTCGAACCTCGGCTCCGGGCAGTCCCGCTCTCGTGCTCCGTCCCGGATGCGCCGAATGCCGGTGCCCGGCTTCTCGATGAAATCGATGCGATGCAGCAGATCGGCGATAAGCGGATTCCGCCGGATGCTCGTGCGTCCGAGACCGTCCAGTGTCAGACCCTTGGGCAGGCTGCCGGGGCTGATCACCTCGATGCGGTCGGTGTAAAGCTCGACGAAGACGTTGGCCCCGTCGAAGAACCAGTCGCGGTGCATGACCGCGTTGACGATCGCCTCGCGCACGGCCTCCATCGGGTACTCCGGGATGTTCTGTCGTCTCAACCCCTCGATCCGGTAGGCGGTGCGCGTGTTGCGCTCGATGAAGCGCATGGCATCCTCGATGTCGGCCACGACCCCGCCGTCGAAATCCTTGCGGTCCAGGATGTGGACTTTGTCGGTGCCCTTTGCCATCAGGCAGGTGATGTACGCCTGCGGGAAGAAACGACGCGCGTTCCTCGCGAAGAAGAGCGCCCCCGCGTTGCGGAAGAGCAGCCTGTCGCCGGCCCGCTCGGCAACCTCGATGTTGACCAGCACATCCTCGACCGGCGCCTCGTCGCTGATGCCGGACTGGCCAAGCCAAGCGTCGAACTTCTCGCGGTCGAAGTCCTCCGGGTAGCTGAAGCCGGGGCAGGGCGATCGATCGAACCCGATCTCGCCCTCGGTGCGGAAGAAGTCGCGAATTTCGTCGCGGCTCATTTTCTGGGTCGCCGCGCCCTGGCGCCAGAAGAATCCGTCCCCGCACTGGACCGGCTTGGAGTCGCTTTCCCGGACATGGACCGCGAGCGCCCGACCCACCGGCTCCACCCGCACCTTAATAGATGGATCGCAGTTGCGGGCGATGTCCCGGACGCGGTCGCGCACGGCATTGGCGTCCTCGATGCCCTTCACCGTGCCATCGTCGGTCACGCCAAGGAGAATCCTCCCGCCGATGGTGTTGGCCAAGGCGACGAGCTCTCGCGCAAACGACGACGAAAGGCTCTCCTCGAACTCCAGCGTGGTGCCCTCGCCTCGCTGGATCAGGATATCCAGATCGGCAGGCGTCGTTTTCTCCATGTGCCCCAATCCGGTCAGTGTTCTTGGCCGGAATACAACTTAGCGATGCGGACTTGTACGGTAAACTTGTATGGTGACTTGTACGGTAACTCGTCCGGTAACACCAGGGGTCGCCTGGAAGGTCAGTCGATCATCTGCTGACATCCGGATCGAGCCTAGCGCCTCGCGCGTCATGTTCGTGGCCCATTGCGCTCGCCGAACGAGTTGCCACGATCACGGAGGTTCGCCACAGGTCAGAACAGATGCGCCGCTACCCCCAGAGCCAATCCAACTCGGAAAAGGCCAGCTCCCTGTTGAAGTTCCGGATGTTGTCGCGCACGTTGACGATGAGGCAGCGATCATTGCCTCCGTTCTTGGGTCCCCGCAGACCCCTCCCGATCATCTGGAAGTAGAGGTTGGGGCTGTATACGGGGCGCGCCACGATGATGGCTCGCGTCTTGGGCGCGTCGAATCCTTCGCGGAAGACAGCGTAGTTTACAAGAACGTCGAGTTCGCCGGCTCGGAAGCATTCGACCGTGTCCTGACGAACGGACTTATCCGTCGCTCCACTCACGGCCCTGGCCCTGAAGCCTTCCGAGTTCAAGAGCGCTGCCACGGTCTTCGCATGCTCCACGGAAGTAGCGAAGATGAGTGTGGGCCACTCCTCCGAGGCGAACTCCTTGTAGGCCTCGACGATACGTCTGGTTCGGACCACATCCGAAGCGATGCGATCTTCCATGCTTGGCGGCAGCCAATAGGGCCTCTCCTCAAACGCCTTCAACTCGTCTTTGCTCGGCGAGAAATCGCCCCCTTCGATCGTCGTGTGATCGGCGCGTGCGAGTATCCGCTCCTGCTGCAACTCCCGAATGACTTCCGTGGGTTCGTCACCGCCGCAAAACGTTCCGGTATCCAGGCGAACGCTGCCGTACCGGTTTACCAACCTCCGTGTTTCGGCTTCGTCGTGTCCCCTGTAGGGCGTTGCGGTGAGGCCGACCAGGAAGGGTTCCCCTTCCCGCTTCCAACGTGTGAGGCCGACATCGTCCATGACAGACGTATAAGTCGGGGCGATGGAACGATGCGCCTCGTCAAAGACGACCAAGTTGAAGTCAGCCAGAAACCGGTACTCGCCGGGTTGGTTCGACAGTTTGGCACTGAGGGTCTGTACCGTAGCGATAATGACGTGGAGGTTGCTCGTCGGAAGCGGTCGGCGGCGCTCGCCCCACATCCTGGAGATCCGCAGGCGTTTCCCCGCGGGACCGATGCTCGACCAGACCTGCCGCCATGACTCCACGGCCTGTTCGCACAACTCGTTACGATCCGCTACCCAGAGGACACCGCCGGGGAAACCGTCGCGCATGGCCTCGACAACTGCCTGCACCGCGACTCGCGTCTTGCCAGAGCCGGTGGGGAGACTGATCATCCCGCGCCGTCCGCCACCGTTCAGGCGCCCATTGCAGAGCATGTCTCGCACCTTCCTGACGATGGGCTCCTGATAGTAGTGCAGCTTCGGAAGCAAGTAGGCGCCCTCCACTTCCAGAAACTCCTCGCTACGTGCACTCCGCTGTCCGGCCCACTCTACGGAAAATCCCAGCGATCGGACGAAGTCCACGGCTGGCTTAAAGCCTGCCCAACGCTTTGGCGGCTCCAGGTGGTTCAAGTCGTGACGATACTCCTTGAGGGCGGCCGTGTGATACGTGTATATGGCGGCTTGCGCGATCTCGACGCCGGTCAATGGCGCACGATCGCTCTCGAGCACGGCCAGGAGCGATGGGGGCAAACGCGAACGCAGCTTGGCTGCCCCAACTGCCTCCAGCAGCTTCTCGGCATCGGTTTCGCGTCGCCGGACAGCCGCGCGTAGTTCTGCGACATCATCCGGCGGAACGTATCCCAGTATCTCTCCCAGCTGGCCGCCGCTGAGACCCAGTGCGAGCTCTTGCACCACCAGACGCAAGTCGCGTTCCTCGTCACCGGTGCTGACGAGATAGATGTTGGAACCATCTTTCGCGCATCGTCTGCCGCTGGATCCGTCGCTGCCCCTAATCCCCTCGCACCGGACGAGCGAACAGTCCTTCAATTGTCGGCTCGGGTGCCGCTTCAGCCCGGGCCAATAATCAGTCAAGGGAATCGGATACTCTTCGCCGAAAGGTTCCACATCTTCGACGACAGGTTCCGCAACCGGTTCTGAAAGATCGAAGGCTTCCCAGATTCGGTCCGCCATTGGATGTGCCCGCAGGATTCGCAGGGCCGCCTGATTTGCCGGATGAGGACCGAGTACATCCGCGAATGGTGCGTACTCGCCGGCGCAGTGGATGCGGCCATGCTCCCGCAGCGCCACTATCGCTGGATTTGAGCAAGTGAGGTCCGGGTAGTGGTACTGGGTTTCGTGTCGCATCACCCACTGGCGGTAGGTGCTCTCGCATGACAGCAAAGCGTAGGTATAAAGTGCTTTGCCTTCGTTCGAGAGCCTTTTCAACACTTCCAACGGCCCACTTCCCGATGTCGCTCTAAAAGACAGTTTCTTCCTATGCGGTCTACTTGAGATCCTAGGACGACTGATGAACGAGTCACGGCGGGTGTCCAAGTACGGCCCGTAGAAGGGTTCGGACCACAACTCTCGATCTGACTCTGGTTTCGCCGCGGCTCCCAACTTGCCGAGCAATTCCAAGTCGTCCTGATGGAACTCGGTGTCGATGGCGAATTTGCGGTCGCGGTCGCCTACGCTCGGAACGATATCGCCCGGCAACAGTACGGAATGAAGGAGTTGCCAGTCGCCGGAACGCACACGCACGTTGATTGCTCGAAATCTCCATTCGGCATATTCGGTAAGCCAAGGATCGTCCGATTTATTGATCTTCTCTTCGGTCCCGTACTCTTGCGCTTCCTTGACTTCCTTGATGATTATGTACGCTCGCTCGGAATCCATCTCGCGCGATGTTTCCCAGAACTTGCCCCACATCGTCTTGTCAGCCAAGTCATACTTAGCAAAGCATTGTCTGGCAAGCGATCGAAGACGGCTTTCTGGAGAGAAGTATCTGATGCCAAGCACCTTCAGAGACAATGCGGTCTCGGCATCCGAAGCGAGGCGTCTGTGAACCAGCTGGGCGTCCAATCCAGTGTCTCCGTCTGACGAGGGCAGAAATACGTTATCCTGGTGAGGCGTGCGCAGTACGCCGTCCTGAGTCAGGAGGATGTAGGCGAGCCGCTCTCGCTTCCTGTTTTCCTCTGGAATCGCGGCTGCCGTTTGAAGAGCTGCCATTGAAGGATTGATCGCCGCTTGGCCTTCACGGTCCCCTATGAGAGCCTCCAGCCAAGCAGCGATGGACTTGCGAGGCGCCTCTCGTGACCACTCGGATTCCTGGGCGAAGAGTTGGTCGACCTTGGCCATTCGATTGCGCGTCAGTGCTTTGTGGTGAAGCCAATCTTTGGGACGCAGATTGAAGTCCGCCCACTTCTTGAGCGCCGCCTTTCCTCTTCGATTCTTGGTCAACTCCAGAGGCGCATATGAAAGATCTTCGATTTTGCACAAGCAACCGGTCTGATCCGGCACAACGGGGCTTTGACACAACTCCTCGTACAATCTGTCGCGCAGCTGGTCGGCGTGCCCGGTGTCGCCGGCTTCAAACCGGCGCGGCAGGGCATCCAAGTGCAACGCGGGATCTTGCTCGGTGGCAAGTTCGGGCAAGTGTTTGGCCACCAGTTTTGCCGCCGCGTCGATCAGCTCCTCGTTGTACGGTCCCTGCAACAGATTCTGGCGATCTTCGTTGGTCTTCCAGGGTGCGTTGAGGATGCCCGCCAGGAGGCTGGCCGTCTTGGTCGGGAAGAAGTGCCAGTAGTAGCCGGGGTCGTTCAGCGCATCCAGAGGTACCGCCCACCAGAGCGGCACGTTGCCGCTGTCGTCCAGCGAACGTCGGTCTCCCATGGCTTCGGGGGAGAGGTCGTGCGTTGTCTTGAAGCACTTCCAGCTCGAATGTCCCTCGCCGGTATCCAGCCGCAACTCGTCGTTCAACCTTCGCAGCGCGAAGTCCCGGGAACGCGCCCCGTCTTCGAGTGTCAGACGGCGGACATGATCGACGAACAAGAGGAACTCCGGCGGGAACTCTCGGATTTGCTTGGCGAGGTTTTCCCGCGCACCCGGTTTGAGCGGCAGGCGGACGATGTTATTCGCCCAAGCCATCATCTTGCCAAGGTCTTCGTCTCTCTCCTTTGCCGAGTGAGCGTCGATGGGCATGGGCAATCGGAGCACAGGGTAGCGCTCCGCTGGCGCGACCGCCGCGATGCGCTCGGCCGCTTGTTCCCTGTCGAACCGAAACGAGACAGAATGACTGTAGAACTCGGGCGCGTCCGTGACGCCCAGCACCGACTTGAAGCCAAGTCCGAACCTCCCGATCTCGCTCGTGTCCCGCTTGGGCGACATGTGGGAGGACATGAGCGCTACAATACCGTCTTCGTCGATCGGCTCTCCGTCGTCGGCACAGTACAGGTAGTCCTCCGTCAGACGCACCAGGATGCTATTGCCGTCCGAGCGGACTAGCGCATCTGCGGCGTTCTGGACCAACTCGAATATCTGCCGGTGGGCATAGCCGCCGCGAGCAGTATCGAGCTCGTGGTTGGCGTGCTCGGTCACCCAATTCCGTTGTTCGCGATAGCCCCGGAGGGTCGCTTCGGTTTCTTCCAGGATGAAGCGGGCGAGCGGGCTCCCGAGGCCGGCACATGGAGGCTGTCTAATAGATGTTCGATTCATCGGCATCTCGACTTAGGATTAGCGGAAGTTGCTAACGTTTCGTTGACCTTCCGTCCATTGCCAGCACCACTTTGCGGACACGGCCAAGCAGAACCGCTACGAAATATCTGTATCGGTTGCCTCGTGACGACCGCAGTCGGTCGAGCCGCCGACGCAGTTGTCGGCGGCATCCAGCGGGTCGGGGGGCTGATCAGGTCACTCGGCGGAACTAGCCCAAACGCACGAAGAACTGCCGCGCATCCTCGCCGCATACACGTACGAACAGACTGGCCTTCTCAACAATATAACCTGCAGACAAGTTCTGATTTAGCCACATTCCGTTTGACAATTCCGCTGACCTATTGCCGGGTGGACGTCGTCCATCATGTGGATGATAGAGACAATTTTCGAGACGTCTGTCAATCCTGCCATCGGCGAAATGACCTTTGGCCACAAGCCACTCGACTACTGCAACGTAGAACCGGTTCCAGTGTTTACAGTCGATCTGCCGGTCGTCAGGAAACTTCACGGCGGACGGCTTCGAATGCGATATGTTCTTTCCCAATAGCGTAGCAAGAGGTTGCCAAGAAGTGTGAGGGGGTGGTGGGCCATTGTCGGGCCAAAGGCCGGCCTTCCGTGCTTCGCGAGATAGCAAGCGCCTAACCTTGGCGCGCGCGCTGTTGAAGACCAGCTCCTTGTCTACGGCCCGCAACTTGGCAAGTTCGCCTCTCCAACGACTCAGTTCACGCTTGAGTGTGTCAAGCCACTCTTGGACTGCTAGACTAAGCGCTACCGGACCTCGGGGTTTGCGCTCGTCGGGGAGAGTGTCAAGATACTCCTCGAACCGTCTGTCAAGTTGTCCCGAGTTCTGCAGCAGAGTCTCTCTCTGGGCGACCCGATGCCGCAGCTCGACTTGCTTCCTGTAGCCAGAGTCGACGACCGCTTGACGCTCCGATTGGAGCAACTCGGCCAGCGCCTCGGCGAGCCGAATGGTTACGTCATCGTCAATCTGCGGCATATCTCCATTCTCCTTTAGGACTCTTCGAGTCATTGCCAATCAGCGTATCCGGTGGCGGCACAACCTGCAGATGTTCGCCGAGGCGCACACCGTCAGCGGCGCCGACAGATCGCCGGTGAAGCGTCACACGGGGCAGGCGCCGCTGGGCCGCAAAGCCTGGCCGCGGCGCCTTTGAAAAACCGTTCGTAACCATAGGTGGCGCGTTGGTGTTCTGAAAGATCATAGATCGAACGCGCTCCTGATTTGGTTCGCCATCGGGTGTGACAGCAATGCGTGCAGCGCGTCCGGGTTGGCCGGGCGAGAACCGAGTACATCCGCGAACGGCACGTATTCGCCAGCCCACCGGATGCGGCCATGCTTGCGCAGGAACTTTACCGGTAGACCTGAACAAGCGAGGTACGGGTAGCGCTTCACCGTCTTGTGACGCATTGCCCATTGGCGGTAGGTATTATCCAGTTCCAGCAAAGCCTCGGTATAACGAGCCGCGCCTTCGTCCGAGAGCAGTCTCAGGACTTCCAACGGCCCACTTCCCGTCGTCCACATGAAGGACAGCTTCCTCCGATGCAGTCTAGGCGGAATGTTCGGACGATCGATGAACGCGTCACGGCAGTCGTTCAAATACGATCCGTAATATGGCTCGGACCACAACTCTCGACCCGGTTGCGGTTTCGCCGTGGCCCCCAACTTCTTGAGCAGCTCCAAGTCCGCATGGTGGAACTCGGTATCGATGGCGACTTTGCGGTCGCGGTCGCCTTCGCTCGGAACGATGTCGCCCGGCAGCAACGCCAAATGAAGGGGCCGCCAGTCGCCCGAACGCACACGTACAAGAACTGTACGAAGCTTCGCTCTGGTAAGCCAAGCAACGTCTTGTTTTGACTCGTCGACCGCTTTCTTGGTCCCGTACTCTTGCGCTCTCTCGACCTCCTTGATGACTCCGTACGCTTGCTCGAAATCCATCTCGCGCGATGTTTTCCAGAACTCGCGCCAAAGCGCGTAATCGGCAAACGAGTGCATCCAGTAGTCAGGGCTGAACCATGCTAGGAGCCGAGAGTGAAGCGACTCTTCTTTATCTATCGAACCTTTTCCTATCAACCCGAGGTCGATAGTTGCGTGGAGTTCCGATCGGAGCAACTGGGTCAGCAAGTCAGCGAGCCGGTTGGCCGCTTCGTTGCGAATCGTCGGCACGTCTCCGCTCTCCTCCGAGTCGTCAATCAGCTCGTCCAGCAGCGATACGACTGGTAGATTGCGCTCTATGTGAGCGTCGATGTGACAAAGATCGCACACCAGGTCGTGATCGTCGCCGCAGAGATGTTCCTTGAGCCAACGCTTCCGAGACCGCCACTTTCCGCAACGCTGGCACGTCTTGCCGAAGTCGTTCCCGCATTCGGGACAACTGTGATTTGAAGCTGGTGACACCGTTTCGCACTGCTCGCACCGGACCACCGGAGCCGATCCCGCGGGTTCCTCGCCCCGAGGTTCGAGCGACCATGCGCGCGGCTTCTCCGGGAGGCCGTGGGTCGCGGCGTTGTTGGCCAAGTCGAGGATCAAGCAGTCCTCGCTCTCGGGTCGCAACCCTCGCCCGGCCATCTGCAAGTAGAGCGCAAGGCTGAGTGTCGGGCGCGTGATGATGATGCACGATGCGTCCGGCAGGTCGAATCCCTCGGTAGCGACGATCACGTTGACCAGAACCGTGACTCTCCGGTCGCGAAAGTCGTCTATCGCTCGCTTCCGGGTCTGCGGGTCGGTATCGCCAAGAATGACCGCGGCGGGCACTCCGGCGGACTTGAAGACTGCCGCCAAGTTGTGCGCATGCATGCGCGACACGGCGTATGCGACGGTCTGGCGCTCAGGGGCGTGCATTCTCCAGAACTCGAGGGCGCCCTGCGTCATGACGGGGCGATCCCGGTTGGCGCGCTCGATGCCGCTCTCGGCGTAGTCTCCGCCTACGCTGACCTTGCCGCCCAGTATGAGCTGCTCCGGACGCGGCGCCACCGTTCGCGACGGGCATAGGTACCGGTCTTTCTGCAAGTCGGCCGTCTGCGGACCGCAGATCAGCTCGCCGAACAGATGGTCGAAGCCCTCGGTCTTGGATAGACGCCATGGAGTGGCGGTCATCCCGAGCACGGGGCCGGGCCACTGGCGGATCGCCCGTTCCCAACCGGCAGCGGTGGCATGGTGTGCCTCGTCCACCACCATCAGGTCACCGGCGTCGTATCGAGTCCATACGTCTCTGTGCAGGGTTCGGCGTCCGACTGTCTGCGCCATCAGGATCATGACGCCGCCCCTCGTCGCTGGTGCGGCGCTTCCCGGCATCCATCCGACGTCGGTCATGGCGAGAACCCCATCGTCATCGAGCATGTCGCGGGTTTGCTCGGACAGCTCTTTGCGGTGGGTCAGCCATGCCGCCTTGCGTCCGTCGGCAAGCCAATTCTGCAGCAAGGCGCCGGCGATGCGGGTTTTGCCGCCACCGGTCGGCAGCTGCATCATCACTCGCTTCTGGGCCGTCCCGTTTGCCAGTCGAGATCCTCCACGATCAGATCGGCGTGGACGCTCCGGCATCATCGCTCGCTTCGGGGCTGTTGCGCTGGCAAGCGCCTGTCGCACCTGCCGGACGAGTTCCTGCTGGTACGGCCGGAGGCCGCGCTCCCGGCCATGGGTCCGCAGCGGCCCCGCAGGATTCCTACTCTTCAACTAACTCGATCGCCAAGTCTGACGACTGGTCGCTAGCAAGGTTTAGCCGTACCGCCCGGCGGTGGTTGACTGGCGGTTGACCAGCCGTTGACAGGCAGTTGATCGGCGGTTGACAGGCGGTCGACTGGATGACAAGGAACTCCTGGCTGGTCTGTGGCTGGGTTTGGCGATGACCGTCCGACAGTTTCGGGTGTTCTAGGTGCGCTGTATCCGAGTGTTCCACGCGGTCGGGACATAGCGAAGCTCGACTGCTGGGCCGCCATATGCGCTGTGTCCGGGTGGCCCGTGTACACTGCATCAGGGTGTTCTAGGTGCGCCGCAATCCGGCGAGAGGAAGCGCGCCTCGCATCGTAACTCGTTGTGCCGGCGAAGCTGCGAGAATGGCGATCTTGACTCAGTTCGGCTTGATCCGGGCGAACCGGCAAGCTATGCTTCCCGGCAAGAGATTGACACCGGCATCCGCAGCCGAAGGATCGGCGTCTTCATTCCTTTCCGTCCGTTACAAGGGTAGGTATAAGCGTATCTGTCAGGTGCCGGTTGATTGCATCTTCCTGCACTGATTCCTACACGACACGGAGCCGCCATACCGTTGTTGCTGGACAAGATTTTCACTGTGTTCGCCATGCCGGTCGGCGTCGCCTGCATCGCGGGAGCGCTCGCTCTGGCGGCGCTCGTACGCGGTCGGCTCCGCTGCGCGGGCTGGCTTATCGCATTCGCGACAGTGTGGCTCTGGGGCTGGTCGACGCCGCTCGTCGCGGGCAGCGTTACCGGACCCCTCGTGGAGCGATATCCGTACCGGCCTCCCGTGGATACGCCTTCCGCGGATGCTATCGTGCTGCTCGGCGGCACCGGCGACGGCCGGGTATGGCAGGCCGCGCGGCTCTACCACGCCGGCAAGGCCCCGTTGATCATCGTGACCGGCGGTCTCGCGTGGGACAGCCCGGCCCGGTCGGACGCCACTGTCAAGCAGATGCAGCTCGGCGCGCTGGGTGTCCCGGACCACGCCACGATCATCGAGAACGATAGCCGCAACACCAGACAGAATGCTCTGTTCGTCGCGAGGATTGCCGCCTCCCTGGGAATTGAGCATGTGCTGCTGGCGACCTCGGCTTACCACATGCCACGCGCCGCGGCCACCTTCCGCCGCACGGGACTGCACGTGATCCAGGCCGCGCCCTGGCGGCAAGTCCGACCCGGTCCATGGATCCTCAAAATACTTCCGAACGCCACGGCGCTGAGTAACAGCACTATGGCGCTCCGGGAATACCTTGGTCTGGCGATCTACCGCGTCCGAGGCTGGATATGAACGCGAGGGTCGCCAGCCACTCGCGCCCCGGCTCGAACGCCAAACTCTTGTAACAGGAGGCTGCATCAACCAACCCAGCCACGCATTCCGGAGCTTCGTCTTGCGGTGCTTCAGCTACCGCCGATTGAAGCGGGCGGTCCCCTTCCTGCATCCGGCCTCGCCGCTGCGGCGAGCCGAGTCGCTCCAGACCACGCTGATCGAAGTCGCGTTCTGGACATTGGCCGTCATTGCTCTGACCAACCTGAGGCATCTGCATCTTTGGGGGTTGCCGCAGGTCGAGGTCTTCGTGGCAAGGACGACTATGGTGTCCTGCGCAATGTTGTTGGGCTTGGTAGGAGTCCGGTGCGTGACTGACTGGCGGAAGTCCGGTTCGCTCGTCCCCGTCTGGAGGACATTTGGCGGAACGCCCGGCATGTTGCTGTTCGGCGCGGTAGCGTCCTATCTGGCGATAGGCGCCTCGGTGCTGGGCGTCGAGGCAATCCGGGAATCAGATATGGCCGGGACGCTAGAGTATCAAGTTCTCCATCTTGGCGTGCTCGCGGCCACCGCGGTCGGCGCCCCGGTGCTGCTGGGACGAACCGGAGCCGACCGGTTGTTGAAGGGCCTGCTTGTAGTGCTGATTGTGAGCTGCGCCATGGTTCTCGCTTCGCCGGTCCTGCACGACCTCGGCATCTTGCTGCCTTACAGGCTTCAATCTCGCCTGACGGGCGCCTTCGTAGATCCCAACGATGCCGGCTTGGCCGCCTGCATGACGATGGCGCTCGCCGCGGCGCTGGTGACCAATGGCGGGCCGCGCACGCTCGGCTGGATAGGCTTGGCGGTCGGCGTCGCCGCAAGCTTGGCGACTATGTCCCAAGCGTCGCTTGTCGTGCTCGGTGCGCTGGCCGTCGTGTTCCTGTTGATCAACATCCGCAGCAAACTGAAAGCCATCGGCTTGGCGTTGGCGGGCGCAGTACTGATCGGCATTCTGGGATTTGTCGTAGGCGCGAGGTTCCCCTCCGTGTTTGTCGAGTGGTCGACATCGCGTGGCGAATCCGGATACGCGCCTGGGGAAAACTTGTTCTGCGGTCATCCGCCAATCGACGGTCCCGGCGCGGACTGCGCCATCCTGCTGGCCGTAAAGGACATCCTGGCCGGAGATGTTGCCTTGAACTGGAGCCGCACCGTGCCCGTCAACCACTGGCAGGGCGTGACCGCGGATGGCCCGGAGGGACGCGTAACGGGACTGGATCTGTCGGGTTGGGGATTGAACGGTCGTATTCCCTCGGAACTTGGCAGCCTGGACCGGCTCGTCTCCCTGTCTCTTAGACTAAATCGGCTCACCGGCCGCATTCCGCCGGAGCTGGGGAATCTGGCGAACCTGAGGGATCTGAATCTCAGCTTCAACGACCTGACTGGCGCCATTCCGCCAGAGCTGGCGCAACTCCGGAACCTCGAGTCGCTGTTGATGAGACAAAACCGCCTGACCGGCACAGTCCCGGCGGCTCTCGAAGCTCTCGATCTGTCGCGCCTCCGTCTCGGGAACAACGAGTTCGACTCCAATCCTCCGGAATCGTACAGCGTTCTCGATCAGGACTGGGCCAATTCCCAGCTCTGCATGCCGCTGTCGACGGCCTACCCGGCGTTGTTCGACGACTGCACGGCGCTGCTGGACGTGAAGGACGCGTTGGCCGCCAATCCCGATCTCAACTGGCATCCGGAGATACCCATCGGCAAGTGGGAAGGCGTGCTGGTGGACGGTTTGCCGCCACGTGTGGTCGAGCTTAGTCTGCACAATCGAGGTCTGAGCGGCCGCGTTCCCCCGGAGCTTGGCAGGCTGGATGGCCTCGTCATTTTGGACTTGGCCAACAATCGTCTCACCGGTCCTGTTCCGCCCGAGTTGGGGCAACTTGTCGGTTTGGGCACATTGGCGTTGGATCGAAACGCCCTGAGCGGCGCCATCCCTCTCGAATTGGGACGACTCGCTTGGCTCGACGGCTTGTGGTTGAGAGAGAACAGGTTCGCCGGCGCTATTCCGTCGGCGCTGCTCGACTTTCCCGAACACGATCTCGGCAGCTACATGCTCTGTCAGCCGCAATTCATCCGCTCGTTGCTTGACGACTGCACGATGCTGCTGGAAGCGAAAGACACGTTGGCCGGCGAGGCGTATCTCAACTGGCATCCGGAGACCACCATCGACTCGTGGGACGGCGTGACCGTGGGCGGTTCGCCGCTACGCGTGGTCGAGCTCGATCTGCACAATCGAGGTCTGAACGGCCGCATTCCCCCGGAGCTCGGCAGGCTGGACGGCCTCGTCAGCTTGGACTTGGCCGGCAATCTTCTCACTGGTCCTGTTCCGTCGGCGCTGTTCGATGTTCCCGAACACGATCTCGGCAGCCTCGTGTTCTGCAGGCCGTCGCAGGCCAGCGCGGCGGCGCTCGGCGACTGCACGGTGCTGCTGGAAGCGAGGGACATGCTTGCCGGCGACGCACGGCTCAACTGGAGCCAAGACATCCCGCTGGGCGAATGGCAAGGCGTGACCGCGGATTGCCGGGAAGGTCGGCTAGGCGCGCTGGTACTGCCCCGAATGGGATTGAACGGGCGTGTTCCCGCATCGTTTGGCAACCTCGGCTGCTTGCGAACCCTTGTGCTTGACGGCAATGCGTTAACCGGTGCCATTCCGCCGGAACTGGCGAGGCTGACGGACCTAGAAACGCTGGGGCTCGCCGCCAACGCCCTGACCGGTCCCGTCCCGCCGGAACTGGCGAAGCTGTCGAACCTCGGGGAGCTCTGGCTGAGCGACAATCCCCTGGACGGCCCCATACCCCCCGAACTACGCCCGGTTGCCGACAGGGCAACGTCCTGCCCCGCCGCGTCGGCCGATAATATTCCCTTGCGCGCCGACTGTGCGCTCCTGCTGTCTATCATGGGCGTGCTTGCCGGCGAAGCGCGGCTCAACTGGAGCGAGTACATACCCATCGAGTTCTGGCAGGGCGTCACCATCGGCGGCTCGCTGGACCGCGTGACGAGGCTAGAGCTGTCAGGGTCAGGTCTGAACGGGCGCATTCCGCCGGAACTGGGACGATTGAGCCAACTCGTGTCGCTTGATCTAAGCCGCAACCAACTCGTCGGCACTGTGCCCCCCGAACTCGGGAAGTTGACCAACCTGGAGCGCTTGGCACTCTCCTTCAACGCCTTGAGCGGCGCGATACCGCCGGAACTCGGCGGGCTGGAGAAGCTGACCCACCTGTTCCTTTCCGGAAACGATCTGGACGATCCCGATCCACCGCGTCTGGTCGGGATTGTCGACAAGGACTTCGTTCTCGCCGATCTGCGCCCTCGTCGGCCGATCGGCGACGCTGGGCCGATCGGCGACGCGGAAACGGCGGGAGTAGCGGGCCGCCGTACGAATAGCGATCGGCCAGGCGGAGCGAGTCGCGCGTTCTGTCGACCCTCCTCTGGCATCGCTTCCGATCTGCAAGCCGACTGCACCATTTTGCTGGCGAAAAGGGATGTCCTGGCCGGCGACGCACGGCTCAACTGGAGCGAGGACATACCCATCGAGTTCTGGCAGGGGATCGCAGTCGGCGGTTCGCCAAAGCGCGTGACTGCCCTGAACTTGCCGGACGCTAGACTGAGCGGACACCTGTTCGCGGAGTTGGGAGAATTGGACGGCCTCGTCGCTCTGGACCTGAGCCACAACCGGCTCGCCGGCCGCGTCCCTCCGGAACTGGAAGAACTGAACAATCTCTCGTTGCTGCGCCTCGCGGGCAACGACTTGAATCGGCCCTTCCCGCGGGCGCTCTACGAGATTGTAGATCATGACCTCGATGCCTCCGTCTTCTGCCGACCCGGGGAAGCCGATCCCGGTCTGCTCGCCGATTGCGCCATATTGCTGAGGGCGAGGGACGCCCTCGCAGGTGATGCGCCGCTCAACTGGCGCGTGGAGGTGCCCATCGATGACTGGCTGGGCGTCGCCATGGATCCTTCGCGCGGCCGCGTGACTGCACTGGAACTGACGCAAATGGGGCTGGACGGGCGCATTCCGGCCGAGTTGGGACAGCTTGCCGGACTCGTCTCGCTGCGTCTGGACCGCAACCGGCTCTTCGGCGACATTCCGCCCGAGCTAGGCGACCTCGGCGATCTGCGGCTGCTGGCGCTGAACGACAATCTGTTGGCCGGTTCCGTACCGCCCGAACTGGGCAGGCTGTCGACGCTCACCGACCTGTGGCTGCACGAGAACCGTCTCACCGGCCCCGTGCCTCCCTCGGTCACCGCGCTAGCCAAGTCGGTCGTGTTGCGGCTGGATAATGAAGTGGCGGTTGGCGAATTGCCGGTGCAAGATCGCCGGCGCGATCGGAATCTGCTCTGCCAACCCTCCCTCGCGACGTCGGTGCGCCTGCATGGCGACTGCGCCACTCTGTTGGACGTGCGGGATGAGCTGGCCGGCGATATCGAACTGAACTGGAGCGACGAGATCCCCATCAGCTATTGGCGGGGCGTGACCGTCGGCTTCCCCGCCATCGCCGGCGCCGCCGCGGAAGAACTTCGCGTCACCGCCCTGGATCTGTCGCACGCAGGACTGAACGGGCGGATTCCCTCCGAGTTGTCGGCTCTGAACGGCCTTGCCGTGCTGCGGCTCGGCCACAACCGGCTTGCGGGATCCATCCCGCCGGAACTGGGCGCATTGTCCGGGCTGCGGACTATGACGCTGGAGAACAACGCGCTGACCGGCACGGTTCCGGAGCAGCTGGGCCCGTTGCAGGGACTCGTTTCGCTGCGTCTCGGGAACAACGAACTCACCGGTCCTATGCAGCGATTCGTCGCTTTGGCCAACCTGCGCGTGCTCGCGGTGGAGAACAATGCGCTAACCGGCACCATCAGTCCGCGGATCGGCGATCTGTGGCAACTGGAAGAGCTGCGCCTCGAGAACAATCGTCTATACGGGGCAATACCGGCGGAATTTAACAACCTGCATCATCTTGAGGTTCTCCGTCTGGGCGGCAACGCGTTCTCCAACTGCATGCCGGCCGCGCACCGTGCGGTGCGGCACAACGATCTGGAATCCGCCGGTCTGATCTGCGAGGGGTCGCCCCGGGGCACGTCCGCCATGTTCGAGGATGGCCCGCGTCTGATGAAGATACGCGACATCCTGGCCGGCGACGCGGCGCTGACCTGGAGCTACGCTACACCCGTCGCGTCTTGGCAGGGGGTTTCCGTCGACCATGCCGGGCGTGTCTGGGGGTTGGACTTGCGCAACATGAACCTGACGGGGCGGATTCCCCCGGAAATCGGCGAACTGAGTCGTCTCGAAAGTCTGCAGCTCTCCGGCAATCGGCTCACCGGCCCCATTCCGCCGGAACTGGCGAAACTGACCCTGCTGAACAGGTTGTGGCTCGACGGCAACGATCTGACCGGTCCGATCCCGCCCGAGATAGCCAACCTTGCGAATCTCCGGCAACTGTGGCTGGCCGACAACCGCCTCACTGGTCCTATCCCGCACGAATTGGCCGGATTCTCTGGTCTTTCCCTGGCCGTCGCTGGCAACGACTTCAACGACTGCGTGCCGTGGCAGCTGCACGGTCTGCGCAGCCACGACATCGATGAAGGCCTCATCTGCGCTTTCCTGGCGAGGGGTAGGCCGCTGCTCTGGAGACTGGGTTTCGAGGCGGCCATGGAGGCGCCAATCTTCGGCCACGGTCTGGGGGCGTTGGGATACTTGGACGGCACCCCCATCGGACATCATCAGGATACGCTGGGTGCACACAACCTGTACCTGATCTTGCTGGGCGAGGCGGGCATCGTCCCTCTGCTGCTGTTCGTGTCCGCCATTGTCCTGCTGCTGCGCGCGCAGTGGCGCGCGCGCAAGTCGCTTGCCCGTGATGCGACCGTAACCTGGGTCATCGCCATCGCTCTGTACTCCATGGCCTTCCACCATCTGCTCGGCATCGGCGCGTTCATGTTTCTTGCCGGCTTGAGCGTCGCGCTGGCGGCGCACATCGACGATGACCCACACGTCGCAAAGGCATGACCGGTGGCCGACGGCAAACTCCACGTCGGATTCGTGCTGCCCAGCCTGGGCGGGGGAGGGGCGGAGCGCATTGTTCTGAACCTGGCCCGGTGGCTCGTCGTGCGCGGGCGCCGGGCCGGGGTTTCGTCCTGCAGCACTTCAACTGCCGCCGATAGAGAAGCATGATCCGGTTCCGACCTCCGGCCTCGCTGCTGCGCCGAAGCGAGCCGCTCCGGACCGTGCTGATCGCAGCCGCGTTCTGGACATTGGCGATCATCGCTCTGACCAACCTGAGGCACGTGCATCTTGGGGGGGCGCCACAGGTCGAGGTGATCGTTGCACGGGCCACCATGGCCTGCTGTGTCCTCTTGTTCGGCCTGGTTGGATCCCAGTGCGTGATGGCCTGGAGGAAGTCCGGTTCAATCGCCCCCGTGTGGAACACACTGGGCGGAACGTCGGGCATGTTGCTGTTCGCCGCGTTGGCGTCCTATCTGGCGATCGGCGCCTCGGTGCTGGGCATCGAAGCGATCCGGGAACCGGATACGGCCGAGTTCTTGAAGTATCACGTCCTCCTTCTCGTCGTGCTCGCGGCCGCCGCGGTCGGCGGCCGCGCGGTGCTGGTACGAACCGGGGCCGAGCGGTTGTTGCAGGGCGTGCTTGTCATCCTGATTGCGGGTTGCGCCATCATTCTCGTTTCGTCGGTCCTGCGCGATCTCGGTATCCTGTCGCCCTACAGGATTCCCTTTCGCCTGACCGGCGCTTTCGCCTCGCCCAACGACGCCGGCCTGGCCGCCTGCATGACGGTGGCGGTGGCCGCGGCGTTGCTGACCAACGGCGGGCCGCGCACACTCGGCTGGCTGGGCCTGGCCGCCGGCGTCGCCACAAGCCTGGCGACGGCATCCCGAACGGCACTGGTCATACTCGGTGCGCTGGCGGTCGTGTTTCTGTTGCTCAACGTCCGCAGCAAACCGAGGACCTTCGTCTTCGCTTGGGCGGCCACAGGATTGATCGGGATTGCGGGATTCGTCGGTGTCGTGGGTTTCTCCGGAGGTTATTCCAAGTGGTCGTGGTTGCGGTCCACGCCCAGCGTTGCGCATGAGGAGCGCCTGTTCTGCAACCCTTCGCCGACCGGCAATCCTGGCGTGGACTGCGCCGTCCTGCTGGCAACGAGGGACATCCTGGCCGGGGACATAGCCTTGAACTGGAGTAGCGCCGTGCCCGTGAGCTACTGGCAGGGCGTGACGGTGGACGGCCCGGAGGGGCGCGTCACCGGGCTGGCTCTAGCGGCACTGGGATTGAGCGGCCGCATCCCCTCGGATCTCGGCCGCTTGGATCACCTCGTTTCGCTGTCCCTGAACCGCAACCGGCTCACCGGCCGCATTCCGCCCGAGTTGGGCGATCTGGCGAGCCTCGAGCATCTGAATCTGAGCCTCAACACCTTGACAGGGGCCATCCCGCCGGAGTTGGCGAATCTTGAGAACCTCGAGGAGCTGTGGCTGAAATACAACCACTTGACCGGCCCTGTCCCGGCCGCTCTCGGAGAGCTCGACCTGTCCGTCCTGCGTCTCTCGGGCAACGACTTCGACTCCATTCCTCCCGAACTCGCCGCCGTTGCCGACCATGATTTGGCCGATATGCGATTCTCCACGCCGTTGCCGCCAACGAGTCCGGCGCTGTTCGACGACTGTGCGGTGTTGCTGGTGGTGAAAGACACGCTGGTCGGCGACGTATCGCTCAACTGGCACGCGGCGGTCCCGGTCGGTTTGTGGCAGGGTGTGACGATCGGCCCGGAGGGGCGCGTCACCGGGCTGGATCTGGCGGGACTGGGATTGAACGGCCGCATTCCGCCCGAGTTGGGCAATCTGGCGAGACTCGAGCATCTGAATCTGAGCTACAACACCTTGACTGGGGCCATCCCGCCGGAACTGGGAAAACTTACCGGCTTGAGAACGCTCGAGCTTGCCGGCAACGCCCTGGCCGGCCCCATCCCGCCGGAACTGGCCGGACTGGAGATGCTCTATTTCCTGCGTCTCGCCGGCAACGATTTCCACGGCTGCCTGCCGCGGGAGTTGGGCAGTCTGCGCAGCCTCGACATCGATGACGGCCTCATCTGCACGACCCTGACGATGGACAGACTGCTGCTCTGGAGACTGGGTTTCGAGAAGGCCATGGAAGCGCCCGTCCTCGGTCACGGCTTCCTGGCGTTGGCGTACTTGGACGGCGCCCCCATCGGACATCACGGCAGGCCGCTGGACGCCCACAACCTGTACCTGAGGCTGCTGGGCGAAGCGGGCATCGTCCCCCTGCTGCTGTTCGTGTCCGCCATTGTCCTGCTGCTGCGCGCACAGTGGGGTGCGCCCAAGTCGCTTGCCCGGGATGCGACCGTAGCCGGGGTCATCGTCATCGCCCTCTACGGCATGGCCTTCCAGCATCTGCTCGCCATCGGCGCGTTCATGTTTCTTGCCGGGTTGAGCGTCGCGACAGGGGCGGCGCACAACGGCGACCGACACGTGGCGAATGCGTGACGGGTGGCCGACCGCAGACTCCATATCGGGTTGGTGCTGCCCAGCTTGGCCGGGGGAGGGGCGGAGCGCATTGTTCTCCACTTGGCGCAGTCGATCATCGCGCGAGGGCACCGGGCAGACTTGGTGATCCCCCGGTTCGCGGGAGACTATCGGGCCGCGATTCCCCGTGGAGCGCGACTGTATCGGGGGCGGCTTCCTCATACCGATAGGACATTCCTGCGGGAAGTCCAACAGTCGACCGCAGGAGGCCCGGAGGGCGTGGCAGTGACGGCGCTCGGCGTGAACCCGCTCGCGGTCGCAGGGGTCGCGCTGGTTCTTGGCCGCAAGCACCCTGGCGTGCGCGTCCGGCGCCAGCGTTCTCTTTATGCTACCGTCCACATTCTGAACCGCTACCTCCGCGATGCGCGTCCTCATGTGCTGGTCTCGGCGCTGCCGAGCGTCTCCGCCGCCGCGGTCTGCGCCGCGGAGTTGACGGACCGGGCCGTCCCGGTGGTGGTCACGGTGCACACCAACGTCGCTGCGGGCTATGCGCCGGAGTGGCTGGCCGCCGCCCGGACGCTTTATCCGCGGGCGGACGCGGTGGTGGCGGTGTCCAGGGGCATGGCCGAGGCCGTGCGGCGATCATTGGAGGTGGACGCCGAGCGTGTTCATACCATCTACAACCCCATTCCCGCCGACAGGATACGAAGGCTGGCGCAGGCGGAAGTCCCGCACCCCTGGTTCGCGGCCGGCGAGCCGCCGGTGGTCCTGAGCGTCGGGCGCGAGGCACCAATGAAGGACTACCCTACGCTGGTGGAGGCGTTCGGGCTGGCGCGGCGCGAGGTGGACGCCCGGCTGGTCATCCTCGGCAAGCTCTCGGCGCCCTACCGGGCAAGGCTCAAGTCCTTGGCGCGGGGCCTTGGCGTAGAGGAAGCCCTCGGCTTCGTGGACTTCGACGAGAACCCATACCGCTACATGCGCCGGGCGGGGCTGCTCGCGCTCTCCTCACGCTCGGAGGGTCTGCCGACGGTGATCCTTGAGGCGCTGGCGTGCGGTACGCCGGTGGTCAGCACCGACACGCCCTACGGTCCGCGTGAGATTCTTGGGGGTTGGGGCGACCTGCCGCCGGTGGGCGACGTGCGGGCGCTGGCGCGGGCGCTGGCCGGGACGCTGCGGGGCGCGCGGCCAACGGCGGCAGCTCTGCGGGCGCGCGCCGCCGACTTTTCACCCGAGAAGGCGGCCGACGCCTATGTTGCGCTGTTCGAGAAGCTGGCGAGGGGGCGCGCGGGGTGAGTTCGGACAAGCTCCATATCGGCTTCCTGCTGACGGGTCTGAACGGTGGCGGGGCGGAACGCTTCACTCTGAATCTGGCGCAGTCGCTCATCGATCTCGGGCACCGGGCGGACTTGGTGATCCCCAAGTTTACGGGAGACTACCGGGCCGCGATCCCTGGCGAGATGCGTATCCGGCGGGCGCGGATTCCCGGTACCGACAGGAAGTTCCTGCGGGCGGTGCAGCGGTCGGGAGTCCAGGTGGAAGCGACGACCGTCAACCCCTTCGGTGCCGTGCGAACCTGGCTGGTTCTCAGTCGGAAGTATCCCGGCATACCCGTGATACGCGGCAGCGGCATGCGCTCCATCTATCCCCTCGCCCATTTTCTGTCGCGGTACATTCGCGAAGTACGCCCTCATGTGCTGGTGTCGGCGCTGCCGGGCCCCAACGCCGTCGCGGTCTGCGCCGCCGAGTTGACGGACCGGGCCGTTCCGGTAGTGGTCACGGTGCAGAACGTCCCCGCGGATTACTACACGCCGGAGTGGCTGGCCGCGGCCCGGATGCTCTATCCGCTGGCGGACGCGGTGGTGGCGGTGTCCAAGGGAGTGGCCGAGTCCGTGCGGCGCTCATTGGGGGTGGACGCGAGGCGCGTTCGCACCATCTACAACAGCGTGCCCGCCGACAGCCTACGAAGGCTGGCGCGGGAGGAAGTCACGCACCCCTGGTTCGCGGCCGGCGCGCCACCGGTGATCCTGAGCGTCGGGCGCGAAGCGCCCTCGAAGGACTACCCTACGCTGGTGGAGGCGTTCGGACTGGCGCGGCGCGAGGTGGACGCACGGCTCGTCATCCTCGGCAAGCTCTCGGCGCCCTACCGGGCAAGGCTCAAGTCCCTGGCGCACGGCCTTGGCGTGGAGGAAGACCTCGGCTTCGTGGACTTCGACGAGAACCCGCACCGCTACATGCGGCGGGCGGGGCTGCTCGCGCTCTCCTCACGCTCGGAGGGTCTGCCGATGGTTATCCTCGAGGCGCTGGCCTGCGGCACGCCGGTGGTCAGCACCGACACGCCCTGCGGTCCGCGCGAGATCCTCGGGGGTTGGGGCGACCTGCCGCCGGTGGGCGACGTGCCGGTGCTGGCGCGGGCGCTGGTCGCGACGCTGCGGGGCGAGAGGCCAACGGAGGAAGCGCTTCGGGCGCGCGCCGCCGACTTTTCAATAGAGAAGGCCGCCGACGCCTACATCGCGCTGTTCGAGAAACTGGTGGCGGGGCGCTCGCGGTGAGCTCGGACAAGCTCCATGTCGGCTTCCTGCTGACGGGTCTGAACGGTGGCGGGGCGGAACGCTTCACTCTGAATCTGGCGCAGTCGCTCATCGCACGCGGGCACCGGGCGGATTTGGTGATCCCCCGGTTGGCGGGAGACTACCGGGCCGCGATCCCTGGCGAGATGCGTATCCGCCGGGCGCGGATTCCCGGCACCGACAGGAAACTCCTGCGGACGCTGCAGCGGTCGGGAGTCCACGTGGAAGCGACGACCGTCAACCCCATCGGGGTCGCGCGGAGTTGGCTGGCGCTTGGCCGGAAGGGTCTCGACCTGCGCGTTCGAAGACGACACCGCGTCTATGCTTATGCGTACATGATCGCGACGTACGTTCGAGAGGCGCGTCCTCATGGGTTGGTGTCGGCGCTGCCGGGCGCCGACGCCGCCGCGATCTGCGCCGCCGAGTTGACGGACCGGGCCGTTCCGGTAGTGGTCACGGTGCAGAACGTCCCCGCGGACTACTATGCTCCAGAGTGGCTAATCGCGGCTCGGACGCTCTATCCGCTGGCCGACGCGGTGGTGGCGGTGTCCAGAGGCGTGGGCGAGTCTGTGCAGCGATCTTTGGGGGTGAACGCCGGGCGCGTTCGCACCATCTACAACAGCGTGCCCGCCGACAGCATACGAAGGCTGGCGCAGGAGGAAGTCGCGCACCCCTGGTTCGCGGCCGGCGAGCCGCCGGTGGTCCTGAGCGTCGGGCGCGAAGCGCCCTCGAAGGACTACCCCACACTGGTGGAGGCATTCTGTCTGGCGCGCCGCGAGGTGGACTCGCGGCTGGTCATCCTCGGTCGGCTCTCGGCGCCCTACCGGGCAAGGCTCAAGTCTCTGGCGCGCGGCCTCGGCGTGGAGGAAGACCTCGGCTTCGTGGACTTCGACGAAAACCCGCACCGCTACATGCGGCGCGCGAAGCTGCTCGCGCTCTCCTCGCGCTCGGAGGGTCTTCCGATGGTGATCCTCGAGGCGTTGGCCTGCGGCACGCCGGTGGTCAGCACCGACACGCCCTGCGGTCCGCGCGAGATCCTCGGGCAATGGGGCGACCTGCCGCCGGTGGGCGACGCTCGAGCGCTGGCTCGGGCGCTGGTCGCGACGCTGCGGGGCGAGAGACCAACGGAGGAAGCGCTTCGGGCGCGCGCCGCCGACTTTTCAATCGAGAAGGCCGCCGACGCCTATGTCGCGCTGTTCGAAGAGCTGGCACGGCGTTAGAACTGTCGAAGCCGTGACGCCGGAAGAGTCGGACAGGCCGCCCGGTCCGCACACGACCGGCGTGGAGGATGCGGCCATCGTGTTCGCGACCCGAGTCGGCACGGTCATCTTCGGCCTCGCGATCCAGAGTCTCCTGGCCTACACGTTGGGGCTGGAAGGGCGCGGCAGCTTTGCCATATGCGTCGTGTTCGCAGGTGTTCTCAGCGTGCTCTTCACGCCCGGGGCACGAGCAGGCGCACAGTACTTCGTCATGACGAAGCAGGCCATCGTTTCGGAAGGCGTCGGTGGCGCCCTGGCAATCTGCCTCGTCGGCGGCGCATTGGCGGTCGCATTGGCGGTCCCGTTCGTGCACAGCGATATCGGCTTCTTTCACAAGGCGGGGACGCGTTCGTTCTACATGGCGCTCGCCCTGGTACCCGTAATGGCGTTCTCGGCCGCCATGGAGTGTCAACTCGCCGGACTCAGGCGCTTCGGACATCTTGGCGTGTTCACCCTCGTGCATGTCGCGGTTAACATCCTCGTTCTGCTGGTCCTCATCTGGGTCGGACAGCTCGGGGTGGGCAGCGCCATCGCGGCGGCCGTCGTCGCGCATGGTTGCACGGTGGTCTTGTGCGCGTGGTGCCTGCGACGCCATCACGGGCTGGTTCTGACCAATCCGTTCCGCGCCGTCTCCGCCCGAATCGTCGGCTACGGTCTGCGATTCCATCCCGCGAGCATAGGCATCGCACTGGAAACGATCGCAGGCGTTCTCGTTCTCGGCCTGTTCGCGAGCAAGGCCGAAATCGGCCTGTTCGCAACCGCGAGCGCGCTCATGCTCCGGCTGCAAATGATCTCCGATTCGGTCGGCAACGCGCTGCTGCCTCGTATCGCCGGCAGCGGCCGCCCGGAGCTGACGACACTCTGTCTGCGCGTCGTTGCGTGCGGCACCGTGGCCGCGATTCTCGCCGTGCTCGCGATCGGTACGCCGCTGGTTCGGGTCCTCTTCTCCGAAGACTTCCTGCCGACGGTCCCGCTTCTGCGGATCATCGCCCCTGGAGCGCTCGCCTGTGCCTGCGCCGGCATACTCGGAACCTACTTCAAGGGTGTCGACCGCCCGGGCATCTGTTCCTGGGCTGTCTCCCTGGGCTTGGTCGCGAATCTGATTGCGACTGCCGCGCTCTATCCGTCGGTCGGCGGCTCGGCCGCAGCCTGGGGGCTGACCTTGGGAATGATTTGCCGTCTCGTTCTTCTCGCGGCAGCGTTCGCGAGAGCGACTCGAATGCGCTGGCTCTCGATCTGGCTGCCGCGACCCAGCGACGCGAGGCGCCTGTGGGCCGCGGGCCGGTCTGCGCTGTCCGGCGGGATCAGGGGGAGATCCGCCGGCTGCGTTCGACTCGATAAAGAGCGGGAATCACGTTGACCGGGGGGAAGAGATCTCGAGGCGATCGGATTGCCGCCCCCGGAGTTGCTTGCAACATGATCTTCTTCTGGAAGGTCAAATCTTCATTCCGCCCATCGTTGCCGCTGCTGCTGCTCCTGCTGGCGATGTCGACGGTGTTCCTGTTCGGCAACGACCGGGAGCAGTTCTACCGGCCCGGGCTCCACAAGGCGGTATCGGCAGGGCACTTGGCGGTTGCTGCGAATTTATCCCCCGAACACAACCTTCTGATGTTCCATCATCAAACCCTGGATAAAGACGGCATCCCTTCTTACACCCCATACAATCGTTTTCCGCTTGGCGGCTATGCGCTCATCAAACTGGCCATCCTGCCGTTCGGGAACGACTTTTCGGCGCAAATCCATGCCGCCCGCATGATGTTTCTGCTCTTCTTCGTCGGCAGCGCGGCGCTGGCCTACCTGTCCCTCCGTCGGCTGACCGGCGACCGCCGGATTGCCCTGACCGCGTCTCTGCTGGCGTTCTCCTCGTACTATTCGCTGTATTACAACGATATGCCCGCCACCGAAAATGGCCTCTCCCTTTTCGGCGCGCTGCTGACCTTTCACGGCATGGTTCTTTTTGTTCAGGAGGGCCGCTTCCGGCAGTTGCTCGTCAAGGCGTGCGCGGCGCTGCTGTTGGGCTGGCACGTCTATGCGTTCCTGCTGCCGTTTATCGTCTTGGGTGTGGCGAACGAGCTGAACCGGGCGCGTCGGCTCTCTGCTCCTCCGAGTTTGGCGGGTCGAATCAAGCGCTGCGTAGCCGCGGCGCTTTCCAGCCGCCACCTGAGGCTCGGCGTCGTCACCCTGCTATTCGGCATGGCGGCGCTATCCATCAATCTGGGCAGCGAATCTTGCGGGAAGAATGATTGGACACTCGTGGTCCATGTGGTTCGATAGCTACGATTTTTTCGTCTCGCGCCAACGAGTTGACAGCCCCGCTCTGCTTACGCCGGAAAACACCGTTCGGCGTCGGGCTGTCCCCTGCCGTGCGCCGTGCAGGCTTCACAGGCCTGAGTCCCTGGCGGTGGGAGCGCGGCAGCGATGCCGAAGGCTGGACCAATGTCTCCGGCTCCGCACGCCGGAGTCCCACGTATGTGTACACGCCCACCACCGCGGATGTTGGCTGGTAACTGCGGGCCTATACGCACTACATTGACAGCCGCGGCATTCTAGTCAAGGAGATGACCGTGCCGTCCCTGCCTGTGCAGCCCGGCGGCACCGTCGGCATGCTCTTCTTCCTGCACCTCTTCCCGGTTGACGTGGACGATCTTCCCGGCCACCGGAAGCAGTCCGGCTTCGACAACCTTGACTTCCGATTCGGCGACTACGAGCTTCCGCTAACAGAGCGACTCGTAGCCGTGAGACAGCTTCCCGGCTATGCCATAGCCGGCATCCGCACCGGCGAGTTCCTCGCCAACGAGGACGGCTCCGCCACACCCCTCTGGGAAGGCGAGGTCCGCTTCGACAAGCGCTAGAGAGACAGATGCGAAAGAAGACATCGCGTAGCCTCCCCGCTACGGCGGAGGTCTCGGTACGCATCGAAGAGCGCAACGGGAAGCGCGGGGTTCTCGTCTCCGGAGACACTTTTGTCGCCAGAAGGGAATGGGAGACGGCTTATTCGATCGAACTAATCGAGCATATCCTGCGTGTCCTGGGCCCGGTCTGGCTTAACGATGAGATCATGAGAGACGAGGATCCTTCCACGACTCAGAGCTTCATTCGCTGGAACATCCTGAGCTACGTCGATCCCGAATGCTTCGCTGGGAGCCGTCTCCTCGACTTCGGATCGGGCTGTGGCGCATCGAGCATGGTACTCTCGCGGATGCTCCCGGAGACCGAGATAGTCGGCGTAGATTTCAAATCCGATTTTGTGACGTTGGCCCGGCACCGAGCGGAGTATTACGGTGTGAGCGACCGCGTCAGGTTCGTCCAGTCTCCGGATGCGAACAATCTGCCTGCCGGGATCGGCAATTTTGATTACGTCACGCTCCAGGGCGTATACGAGCATCTGTTGCCGATCGAACGAAGGCGACTGCTTCCCCTAATCTGGTCGAAACTGAATCCGGGGACGGGCGTACTCTTCATCTTCGAAACGCCTCACCGATGGTTCCCGATCGAATCTCACACGACCCTCTTGCCGTTCATCAACTACCTGCCCGACCGCGTCGCTCACTACTGTGTTCGGCGCTTCTCCAGCAGGGTGGATCACGACTCTTCATGGACCGAACTCCTGCGGCTAGGCATACGCGGAGGAACCGTCCAGGAGATCACGTCAATTCTTGGGGGTGCGGGAGAGCTCCTCACGCCTTCGTGGGATGGCGCGACCCGAGACCAGTTCGATCTTTGGCATCGACATTTTTCCGGTGAAAGGGAATCTCTAGCCAAGCATGTCGCGGTGCGTTGCCTCAAGGCGCTCAGAGCAGTGACGGGCATAGCCTTGAGTCCATATCTGGGACTTGCCTTGAAGAAGCCTCGCCAGCTCGCCATCGACTGAAGTCGACAATCCGCGCCGGACGCATCAGCGATCTTGTCCGCTCTCGACCGCGTCAACGGGGAACTCGGTCATCCAGATGCGGCCATCGTCGGGCGTGAACTGCCCGGTTCTGATGCGGGCGATGGGCCAGTCGGGGAGCGAGCGCTTCGCAATGCACATGCCGCCAAAGGTCAGAGCGGCGGTTCCTGCGTAGTGGAAATCCAAGTTGTCGAAGCCCCACCGCCGACGATCGGCCGGCAGGTCTTCAACATCTTCCGGGACGAGGTGCAGAAAGAATTGCGCTTGCACATCTGCCGCGCTGCACGGCGACTTGAGGTAGGTCACCGTGTTCTCGCCAATATAGATGTCGAAGACGGAGCTGGCCGCCGGTTCGCCGGACGCAATGGACTCGTAGTCCACCAGCCAGGAAGGACGTGGCGGGGGCGAGGTCGGGGTCTTTCGCATCGTGCAGATCTCCTGGTTCCGCTTCAGGTACTCGAGCAGGGCTTCTGCCGCCCATTGATGGCCGGCGGCGTTCCAGTGCCCGTCGTGCGCCCACGTCGCATCCTTCCACGGAGCGGCGCCCTGGCGGAGTATGTAGTCGTACTGGTCGATGACGGGGATGCCCCGAGATGCGGCCAGAGCGGTCATGCGTTCGAAAACGAGGTCGTCCCGGGTGCCCATGGTGTGCGTGGACAGAATGACCAATGCGGCGCCGTCGCGGTCCGCGCGTTTCCTGAACTCGTCCAGCGCGAAGGCCGTGAAGTCGAGCGCGTCGTCGTAAACGGGCGGCAAGTCCCGCGCGTACAGGAACGGAGTCTCGAGGAGGTCTCGCGTCGTTGGCCGCCATCCATCGAACAGCGCGGCGTAGCGGGGGGAGCGCCGGCTCAGCAGCGCCACCCGGGCGATCAGTTCGGGATCGGTGTCGGCCGGGAACCAAGCGCGCTTCTTGAGATCCAGCCACCTCGCGAAGGGAGACATGTCGCTCAGGCGGTCCGTGACGCGCGAATGCCAGGGTGGAGAAGTCGAAGCCATGATGGCCAATCGGGACTCCGAAGAAGGGGGATGGGGCGGTCGCAGCGTGATGGTCCCGTCCGCGGCTCGCGTCGCGGAAACATCGGTGAGTCGGTCCGGGTCCGCTCCCTCGCGCAAACCGTACAGAATTGGCGCATTGTCCACGAAGTCGTTGTCGACGAAGACGAGCGCCACCAGGGCGGGCCGGAGAGTCCGCGCAAATTCGTCGTAGTACGCCAGTTGGTTGACCTGGCCGGTGCCCTGGGTCCCGAACGCCGAGGTCGTGATGTCCAGATGGCGGCGCTCCTCGGCGGCGAGCTCCTCCAGCCGAACGTGAAATTTCTCGGCGATGGGAACTTGGCGCGCCTCGACAAAGGAATCGCCGATCATGGCGACGTGGCAGCTTGCCGCGGCGCGCTCGAGGCCGATGGGTTCGCGGTCCAAGAATCCCAGGCCGTTGGTTCGTGATTCTGTCCAGAAATCAAGCCTGTTCGTCCAACGCACCTCCGCGTTGGGGGCGTATATGCGCCCGATAGTTGGAAACCAGCCCCCGGAAGCGTCGCTCTCCAAGAAGGGCGCCCGCAGCCGGAAGTACGCTTCGCCGACGACTCCAATCAGCGTCAGGCCCGCCACGAGAAACAGCACGTTCCAGCCGACCAGGCGCAGCGCGCGGCGGATGCGCCCGGGCGCGGACGGTTGCGGCTTCACGCTGCGCGTTCTCGCTGTAGACAATGGCGTTGTACTCTCGTGGTCGCGGGTTGGCTGCGCCGCGCCTAGTATTGCCGCGTTGTCTTCATTCGATCGCTCCGCTCGTCAGTCCGGCTCGAGCGAATCTGCGTACTCGCGCTTGAGCGACGGGTCCTGCTCCGCCTTGCGCAGAAAGCAGTTGCCGATGGCGAGGCAGTCGAGGTCCGTGCCCATGAAGCAGCGGAAGGCGTCCGCGGGCGTACGGACGATGGGCTCGCCGCGCACGTTGAAGCTGGTGTTCACGACGACCGGGCAGCCTGTCCTGGCTTTGAAGGCTGCCAGCAGCGCGTGGTAGCGAGGGTTGGTCGCGCGGTCGACTGTCTGCACGCGGGCGGAGTAGTCCACATGGGTGACGGCCGGGATGTCGGAGCGCGCCACGTTCAGCCGATCGATGCCGAACGACGCTTCCCGCGCCTCGTCCGGCGGCTTGCGCCGCTCGGATCCTACGTCGGCCACCAGCAGCATGTAGGGGCTGTCGCGGTCGAGATCGAACCAGTCCGCGGCATCTTCGCGCAGCACGCTCGGCGCGAAGGGGCGGAATGACTCGCGGCGCTTGACTTTGAGGTTGAGCGTCTTCTGCATGGAGGGAGAACGGGCGTCTCCCAGGATCGACCGGTTGCCGAGAGCGCGCGGGCCGAACTCCATCCGGCCCTGGAACCAGCCTACCGCTTGGCCCCCGGCCAGAGCTTCGGCGGCGGTGTCGATCAGCGCGTCGTCCGCAAGCGTCTCGTAGCGCGCGCCCTCTGCGTCGAGCGTGGCGCGAATCTCGTCTAGGCCGAAGGCGGGACCGAGCAGGGCGCCGCGCATGGCGTCCGCTCCGCGCGCGCGACCGTGAGGACAGGGAGGGACGCGGTTCGCCGAACAGGCGATGACTCGCCGCCAGCGCGGCGCCCAACGCGCCCCCCGCATCGCCTGCCGCGGGCTGGATCCAGATTTCGTCGAACCGGCCGTCGCGCAACACCTTGCCGTTGGCCACGCAGTTCAGCGCGACGCCCCCGGCGAGACAAAGATTGGGGATGCCGGTTTCCGCCCGCAGCGAGCGGGTCAGCCGCAGCACCGCTTCCTCGATCACGGCCTGCGCCGAGGCCGCCAAGTCCATGTGCCGCCGCGTCAACGGCTCGTCGGGTTTGCGCGGCTCTCCGCCGAACAGCGCGTCGAACTTGCCGTTGGTCATCGTCAGCCCGGTGCAGTAGGCGAAGTAGTCGAGATTCAGGCGAAACGTACCGTCCGGTTTCAGGTCTATCAAATGATCGAGAATGGTCCTGAGGTGCTTAGGCTCGCCGTAGGGCGCCAGACCCATCACCTTGTACTCGCCGGAGTTCACCCTGAAGCCAGTGTAGTAGGCGAAGGCCGAGTAGAGCATCCCCAGGGAGTGCGGGAAGTGGATCTCCCGCATCGTCTCCAGGTCGTCGCCGTGGCCGGCGGCCACCGAAGTGGTGGCCCACTCGCCGACCCCGTCCATGGTCAGGACCGCCGCGTCCCGGAAAGGGGATGGAAAGAACACGCTTGCCGCATGCGATTGATGGTGCTCGGCGAACAGCAGCTTGGCGTCCCAGTCCACGTCCGGGGCGAGCGCCCGCAGCTTCCGGCGCAGCAGCCCCTTCTGAAACAGCTTCTCCTTGATCCAGACCGGGACGGCTACGCGGAAGGACCGAAAGCCGCGCGGCGCGAGCGCGACATACGTTTCGAGCAGTCTCTCGAACTTGAGAAACGGCTTGTCGTAGAACGCCACGCGGTCGATGTCGCTCGGGGCGATTCCGGCCTCATCGAGACAGTAGGCAATGGCGCGCCGCGGATAGCCGGCGTCGTGCTTCTTGCGCGTGAAGCGTTCTTCCTGCGCTGCGGCGACAATCCGTCCGCCGTCGACGAGGGCCGCGGCGCTGTCGTGATAGAAGGCTGAAACGCCAAGGATGCGCACGGCTCAGAAGATGGTGTATATCATCGGGGCGACCGCGCTGCTCTGGCCCAGCACGAGCATCATGACGATGACCGGAAACAGCCAGTACTTCCTGCGTACCCGCATGAAGGCCCACAGCTCGCGCAGAAAGGACATTGGAATCTCCCCGACCGGTTCAGAATTGGCTATTCATCGATTCGCGCTCAATCGGAACCACCCTCGACCGATTCGTCCCCGGCAGACGCTCGTGGGTCTCGTTCGGTGCTTTCGGCATTCGCGCAGCCGACGGGGGATGCGCGTGGTGACGCTGACTATCTCCCAGCAGCATATTATCCGCCATCAGGTCGGTCGGCACAACTAGTGTCCTGCGAGCTGTCTGCAAGATCGCGCGCAGGCTCGTCGGAAACGGTCAACGCGGACTGCCCCGGGTTCCTGGAGACGGAGGCGGGACATCAGTGGACGGCAGCGGTCCGTCCTCCCCCGCGCCAACGGGGAACTCGGCTGTCCATATCTCGCCATCGCCAGGCGTGAACTGCCCGGTGCGGATGCGGGCGATGGGATAGTCGGGGAGCGGACGCTCCGCAATGCACCTGTCGCCCGAGGCCGGAGCGGCGAATCCGTCGAAGTGGAAATCCAGATTGTCGAAGCCGTGCTGCCGACGGTCGGCCGGCAAGTCTTCCACATCTTCCGGGTGGACATGCAGAAAGAACTGCGCTTGCACATCCGCCGCGCTGCACGGCGATTTGAGGTAGTACAACGCATTCTCACGAAGATAGATGTCGAAGTTGGAGCGGGCCGCCGGTTCGTCGGCCGTGACCGACCAGAGCGCCTCCTCGATGGCGGCAGTTCTGGCGTTGGCGGCGAATGCCGCCAAGAAAATCAACCCGATACTGCCTGCAATGACCAGATAGCAGGTCATCATCAAGAATGGAATCCGTCTGCCCGGAAGCTTCAGGCGGCGAATGGCGCCCGCGAGATTGCCGCGAACCTTACCCTGAGCCAGCAGTGTCTCCAGACAATAGAAAAGGCAGCCGAGGCCGAACAGATACTCGCGCACCTCGAACAGGCTTCCACGCAGTTTAGGCAGGCTTTCAATACTGATGGCAGCAAGGTAGTTCACGTATGCAAGAGCAAAGGCGAGCGCCAGAGTGGCAGCCGAAGCAATGACCAATTCGACTTGCCTTGAAAACAAGGCGAAGATGAAAAAGAGCAGTAGCAACGCCTTTTCCTCAACCACAATAAATCCGAAGGTTCTTCTGATGCTCGTTACGTATTCTCTGAAGTTCGCTCCTGAGAGTTCATCGAGGTCTGCTCCTGATGTATAGGAAAGTATTAGCAGAAAGCCCAGCATCAGCAGGATTGACGGCAGCGGAATCCCGAATAGCCTGTCTTTCCGGCAAAAGAAGGCCGCGCTGGTTGCCATGCACAGGACCAGCGCGCCGTTCAACCAGATAATGCCAAACATATCGTTGGAGATGTTGTGGACATTGAATTCTCTCGACTCATTCAAGTGCATCAAGAAGTCGGGTGTCGCAAACCCGAAGATGCGCTGTCCCCAACTAATTTCTTCACCGGCGGCAAACACCATCGCCATGCCGCCGAGAATGTAGACGCAGCGCCGGACGGAATTCCGCTCCGCCAAGGTCGTGACGAACAGCAAGAGGCCCGCCAGGACAAAATAGACCGCCGTGAGATTCTCGACCCAGTAGTCTTCCCTGGTCAGCTCCTGGAATGTCCGCTCGTCGGCAGCCAGGAGAGAGCTAAAGAACATTACGTTCAGACACAGAAAGAGGTAGCCAAAGACGCTAACCGGGCTGTCGAGATCCTCCATGGGGGGAGGGATACTATACGCTGCGCATCCTGCGTGCTTGCCCACGATGTTTCCCCGTTCTCCAGAAATCATGATCCGCCTGTGCTCGTTCCCGTCCGAGTGCCTGTTGTGGCCAGTCGGCGCATCCCCAGCAGGTGGTTGTGTCGCTATCGGTCGCCGACGCCGACCTTGAGGTGCCGACCGCCTCAATGCCGTCCGCGTATTCGGCTACGGCACCCAAAAAATACCATGCTGCGCGGCGGTAGGCATGGCGTGCGGGCACTTGTCCCTCTTCATAGTTTTCCACAAAATGACTCGAACGGGCCTGCTTGCGGTCTGGCTGCCGCGGCGCGGTGACGCGAGCTTCCTGCGGTCCGCGGGTCGATCCGCGCTGCCCGGCGCGATCAGGGGGAGATCCGCCGCCTGTGCCCACTCGAGAAAGAGGAGGAATCACATTGGCCGAGAACGAGAACCGAGCGCTCCGCGTTCTGCTCATCGCGCCGATACAGGAGGCCGGGATGTCCGATACCAACGTGGTCGGGGGCAACAGGGTGACGGCCAACGAGAAGGTGCGGGAATTGATGGCGCGTGGCTTCGAGGTGGATGTCATCGACACGTCGGGGGGCGTGACGAATCTGCCCGCCTGGAAAATCAGGGCCAATCGCTTGGCGAGGTTTCTGAAAGTAGCCTGGGGGGCCGCAAGGAAGATATGGCGCTCCGACATCGTGTTCCTCATCATCGGGCCCTCTTCGGCGCTCTGCTCGGCATCGCTCCTGTGGGCCGTCTGCAAGATCGTGCGCAGGCCCCTGGCTCTGCGTATCCCGGGGGGCGACATAATGGCGGATTATCTGGAATATGGCGCGTGCGCGCGCTGGCTGGCCGACCGGACCTATATGCGTTCTTCGGTAGTGTACGTGGAGACGCGGTACCTGCACCGCAGCTTCGACAACAGGGGCAACTTCAGATGGTTCCCCGGGACGAGAAGCGTAGAGACGCCAGCCCGAACCGGGCGCGACAGGGTGGAAAAGCTGGTTTTCGTTGCTCGTCTGGTCATGGACAAGGGGCTGGCCGAAGCCCTCGAGGCGTGCCGCCGCCTGCCGGAGAGTTGTCATCTCAACGTCTTCGGCCCCGGCATGTCCGACACGGATTTCTCCCTGTTCGAGGGCCATCCCAGGGCGACCTACGGCGGCGTCCTGGACCCGGCGGAGATACCACGGGTCCTCGGCGAACACGACCTGCTGGTGTATCCCAGCTACTACAGGAGCGAGGGCTACCCCGGGGCTATCCTCGAAGCCTTCCAATGCGGCCTGCCCGTCGTCGCCGCCAAGTGGGGCGGCGTGTCCGAACTGGTCGAGCACGAGAAGAGCGGGCTGCTGGTGGAACCCCGTTCCGCAGCGGAGGTCGAGTCCGCGATCAAGCGGTTGCTAAACGATCCCGATCTGTACAGGCGGCTCTGCGAGGGAGCGAAACGGCGAGGGGACCAATTTCGTGGCGTCGGCTGGTACGATCGCGTCGCCGCCGACCTGCGCGGCCTGTGCCGGAAACGGACCCCGCGCGGGGGGGCGGCCAGAGGGTCATGACGGAGAGGCGCCGTCCGTTGCAGCTCATTCCGTCAATATGGAGGCGATTCGAGTCCGCATCGGTAGCCTGCATCTCCTTTTCCTTCTGGGCGCTGGCCATTCTGGTCCACATAAAGCTGCAAGGCGGCGTGATGGAGCCGCTCGTCCTTGGCGCGATGCTCCTGTGTTGCCTGCTCCTGCTGGGTTTCGTGCGCCTCCGCTGGTGGAAGTCTCTTGGAACGCCCGGATGGTTCCTCCTCGCCTCGATAGCGTCCTACCTCTTCATTTCCTCCGCTACTTCGCTCGCCACCGACGCCGAGTTGTCGACCAGAGATGTGCTGCGCCAAGCCTTCTTCTTCCTCGTCACCCTGGCTGCCATACTTGGCGGCCGCTGGCTGCTGGAGCGAATAGGGGCCGAGGCGTTGTTGAAGTGGACCCTCGGGATTCTGGCGGCAAGTTGCGCCGTCGTTCTGGCCTCGCCGTTGCTGCGCGATATTGGCGTGTTGCCGGAGTACCGGCAGCCCTATCGCCTGACCGGCACTTTTTCCGACCCCAACGACGCGGGCTTCATCGCTTGCCTGACGGCAGCGCTGGCGTTGGCGTTTCAATACAACGGACGGCAACGCTCCCTCGGGTGTGTGGCTCTAGTCCTGGGATGCGCCGCGGGACTCGCATCGGTTTCCTATACGGCGGTTATCGTTCTGGGCGGGATGCTGACTTTGTTCCTGCTGCTGAACATCCGCCGCCTAAGACAAGACCTCGTGCATACCGGCCTGGCTGTTCTCTGCATGGTCGGCGTCGTGGTTTGGCTCATTCCGGGGGCGCCGGTAGGGTATACCGACGAGGCCTGGATTGTCGACCCGCACGAAGCGAAGCGGGTGGGAGACACTGTCACCGTTTTTCTGGTTTACGACAAGTCCCACCGGGCTGACGACGACCCGGTCAATCCCTGGCGATGGCAGCGGGCCGACGCCCAGCCCGGCGATGTCAATACGCTCGACGACGCCGCTTGGACCGACATCGAAGGCGCGCTCTCGCCCAAATACGTCCCGGCGGGCGAAGACGAGGGCAAGTTCTTGCGCGCCTGGGTGTCCTACGAGAAGAATGGCACGATGCACCGGGTTCAGACGAAGGCCATAGGCCCGATCATGGCGGCATCCGCAGCTGCCGCGACGGATGCCGGCGTGTTGGGTCGGCTACTGAAGGAGCCGGGCAATACCGTGGAGGCTTTCAGAGGCAAAGACGATTCCAACGTCGGTAGCGGGAGAGCGCTATCGAGACGAATGCTATTGTGGGAGATGGGTTTCAATAAGGTCCTGGAATCGCCCATTGCAGGTCACGGCTTGTATCAGCTCCACTATATGGAGGGCGCTCCCATCGGAAACCAGGGGAAACCGACTGGAGTCCACAACGTCTACTTAATGCTGTCTGGCGAAGCGGGCATTATTCCACTGGCATTATACTTGCTGTCTCTGTTCTTCTTGACGCGGTTGCTTTGGACTGTGCCGAAGTCCTTGGGCAGAGACTTGGTCGTGGGATGGGTTGTCGTGATGGCCCTGTACGGCCTAATGTTCAATCATCTACTCACCATGGGGGCCTACAATTTCTTTATCGGCCTAGCCTGCGCCACGGCGGCGTTCCTCGTTCAGAGGCAAAGCGACCCAACTGCGGCATGACGGCGGCGGGGGCATGCGCGCTAACTAATACGGACTATCATGAACGAATGCCCTTGGGCGCCAGTCGCAAGCAAATCGGTATGGCGCGGCTTATGGACGGCGGCGGTCACCGCGTTTTGGGTCGCGACAGCCGCTTGCTCCGACCAGCTTGGGGGGAGGGGGGTCGGAGCCGGGGCGGAAGAGGCGGTCCTGCGGACCCATCTATATGCGCTGGAGACCGAGACCTACTCGCTTGAGCCGTTCGCCGGAGTTGGGGGCGCGATAGAGGTTCTGGGCGACGACCTGCTCATCGCCACGCCGCGAGGCCGACTCGCCCTCATGACCCCGGACGGCGCGTTTCGGTATCTCGACGGCCGGGTTCCGATGGGCGGGGAGGCGGGAATCGAAATCCCCTTACACCGCGCCTGGGTGTCGGACATTCTGCTGAAGGAGCATTCGCCCGGTCGCTTCGAGCTGTTCGTCTCCCACCACTACTTCACCGGGGAGTGTTTCCTGTTCCGGGTGTCAGCCACGACGTTGCTTCGAGACGAGCGGGACGTGGAGTTGTCAGACGCCTGGAGGACGGTTTTCGATGCCCGGCCCTGCTTCCTCCTCGCCGGGCTTCAAGCCGGGGGACGCATGTTGATGGATGGCCCGGACCACCTCCTGGTCTTGGTGGGGCATCACGACGCGAGCGATGATGAACTTCTGGATGACGAACTCGATCTGGGCAAACTCCTCCGCATCGAGATCGGGACCGGCGCCGCCGAAACGCTGACGCGCGGGCATCGCAATCCGCAAGGGCTGGCGCGCGACGCGGCGGGCGACCTGTGGGCCGCCGAACACGGGCCGCGCGGCGGCGACGAACTCAACCTGCTCGAACCCGGCCGGCACTATGGCTTTCCGCAGGTCAGCTACGGTCTTCCGTATGGGGACGCGACCTCTCGGCAGTATGGAATGGAGGGTCGGCACGACGGCTTCACGCGGCCCGTTTTCGCCTGGGCGCCGTCGCCGGGAGTCTCCGCTCTGACGGTGAACGACCGCCGGGCATTTCCCTTGTGGGACGACGATCTGCTGATCGCCTCGCTGAGCGGAACCTCTTACCTCGAAGGCATCCCCGGCGGCCACTCGATCTTCCGGGTGCGCCGCCGCGGCCGGGTCATCCAGTATGTTGAGAGGATATTGGTCGGCGGCGGGCCGATCCGCGACCTGACCTTCCTGCCGGACGGTCGTCTGGCTCTCCTGATCGATTCGGGCCGGGTCAAACTGTTGCGCCGCATCGACGAGGAACGCACCGCCATGCTGAACTGCGCCGCCTCGCGTCTGTTCGCTCTGCGCTGCGCCGAGTGCCACTCCCTGAGCGAGAAAACCCATCGCGCCGGGCCCCATCTCGTGGGCGCGCTCGGCAGGCGCGCGGGCGCAGTGGAGGGTTTCGCCGGGTTCTCTGACGCCCTGCGGTCTCTGGACCAGGCCTGGACGCCCGGTGACATGGAGCGCTACCTCGTGGACCCGCAGGGGTTCGCTCCCGGAACCACTATGACCGGCCCGGCGCTCACCGCGGAGGAGGCCCGGCAGATCGTGGGACTCATCGGCGCTGACGCCGACGCCATCGACAATCTCCGCGTCGGCGCCAAAGAGCGGACGGACAGACGCGGGGGCCGGACCCTCGCCCATCGGATAGCAGGGATCACGCACGGATTGAAATACGCCGCGCAACTGCGTACGCGGACCACGAACGGCAAAGCGGCATACAGCGAGGTCGTCGCCGCGGTCCCGGACCGCGACGGCGGCTTCGTGCTGCGCTGGGACGCGCAGGCGCCGGCGCCGGAGGCATGCGCCACTCACGAGTTCCGGCTGCGGGCGGACGGGAAAAGGGAGTGGGGTCCCTGGCGCAGGTTCATTCCCCTGTCGACGCAGGCTAGGCATGACGGAGGGGCGACGAGCAATAGGGACTGACAGTGCCCCGGAGTCGGTTCGCACGCACTATGTCATGCTCCAAGTCTTTCGAAGTTCGAACTGTCTCCGTCTTGGAGTAGGACAAGCATATGCCGCTATAAGGGGTGCGAGTGATAGTCATCTTTCCTCTTCCCATCGAGAACATATGTCGACAGCGGCGTGAATCAACGCTGCATGGGCTAGTTCGGCGTGTCCGTAGATATCGGTCGGCGTATGGAAGGAAAGTGTGGATTGCAGCTTGTGCAAGCGGTTGTCGGCCGAGAATGCCGAGAATGTCACCAAGTCCATCCCGATCTCGAGAGCGGTTCGAGCGGCATCCACGATGTTCGCCGACGTTCCGGAGCTCGACACCGCCATCAGGACATCGCGTTCACGGGCGAGGGCCCTCGCGGCCGTCCTGATGTTGGCGCTGTCCCTGCAGGCGGTTTGGCTGGTTGTGCTGAATGCCCGCGAGATGCCGCGCTGGAATGCCGGTGCGCAACATGCGTTTGCCACCCCGCGGTAGAGGAATTCGGAGAGCGTCCAGTACATTCGGGAGGCGGCTCTGACAGGCGCGATCCGGAGCAATGCCGTCTCCGTCATGGCATTGTACGCCGACAGTCCGCGACGCCATTACGCCCTGCCATGCGAACCGGATCATCTACGGTCCGCATGGTCGACCACACTTGGCGGCGGAGAGGTGCACGTCCTCTATTTCCATTTCCGTGACCAGGGGTTAGAGTGCTCTCGGCAGCAGGCCGACGACCCCCGAAGCGCCTTGTCTCGGGACCCCTTGCTAGAGTTGGTGGCAGTTCGGCAACTATGTGAAAGCGGCTACCGAACCGGACAGGTTGACCGCGATTGGAATCTCCTTTGGGAAGTGGAGCGCTGGTTCAAGGAGAAACGGCGGTGGCTAGACGCCCACTTGTCGTCGGCGACTGTCGGCGAGCCAGCGGTTCGCAGTGTGTTCGACGTCTATCTTGGCGAGGGAAGTCTGATCTTCGCCAAGGACCCGTGCGCCCGCGCCGACACGGAGGCGGCGTTCTTTCTGCACCTGTATCCCGTCGAGGTGGCAGACCTGCCAGACGATCGCAAGCGGAACGGCTTTGACAACCTGGACTTCTATTTCGACCGGCACGGCGACAGATTCGATGACAAGTGCCTGGCAACGGTCCCTATCCCGGAATACGGCATCTCCGAAATCAGAACCGGCCAGTACCTCGTCCGCGAGGACGGCTCCGCCGCACGCCTCTGGGAAGGGGAAATTCGTTTTGACAAGTAGCCCACGACGGCCGGCGTCTGCCCGGCCCCATGTCGCGGTGATCGGCGGCGGCTTCTGCGGGCTAGCCGCGGCCTACGAGTTGGGCCGGCGCGGCGTACGCGCCACGGTGCTGGAGCGGGACGCCGAAGTCGGCGGCCTCGCCGGCAGCTTTCCCGCCGCCGGTGCGGCTCGAGAAGTTCTACCACCACTGGTTCACCAACGATGTTCATGTGATGAATCTCATCGCGGAGTTGGGCCGGTCGGCCGAGGTGGTGCTGCGTCCTACCCGGACCGGCACGTACTACGCCCACGACTTCTTCAAGCTCTCGACGCCCCTCGACCTCCTGCGCTTCTCGCCCCTTCCGTTCTTCGACCGCATCCGGCTGGGGCTGCTGGCATTGCGCGTGCGCCGGGTGAAGGAGTGGAGCGGCCTCGAAGACCGCATCACGGCCGACTGGCTGCGGGACATGGGTGGCGAGCGGGTCTACCGGGTGGTGTGGGCGCCGCTCCTGCGGGGCAAGTTCGGCGACTTGGCGGAAGAGGTGGCGGCGGTGTGGTTCTGGAACAAGCTCAAGCTCAGGGGCGGCAGCCGCGGCAGAGGCGGCAGGGAACGGCTGGCCTATTACCGCGGCGGCTTCGCAGCCCTCGCCGACGCGCTGGCCCTGGCCATCCGAGACCAAGGTGGAGAAATCCGCACCGGAGCTCCGGTCACGGGCTTGCGGGTACGCGACGGGCGATTACGTGGACGGCCTGCGGCGCATCCGCTATCTGGCCAATGTGTGCGTCGTGCTCGAGCTCGACCGCAGCCTGTCGGACATCTACTGGCTGAACGTCAACGACCCAAGCTTCCCCTTCGTGGGAGTCATCGAGCACACCAACTTCGAGCCTGCCTCGATCTACGCCGGGCGGCACATCGTGTATCTGTCCCGCTATCTGCCCGAGAGCGACGCGCTGTGGGGGATGCCGGACGAGGAAGCGGTCGCGTTCACGCTCGAACACCTGCGGCGGATGTTTCCCGACCTGACGGACGACCGGATACTGGCTGCCCACGTCTGGCGCACGCGCTACGCGCAACCCGTCGTGGAGCGCGGCTACCGCCTGCTGATCCCCGCTACGCGCATGCCTGTGACGAACCTGTTTCTGGCGACGATGGCCCAGATCTATCCGGAAGACCGGGGCACGAACTATGCGATCCGGCAGGGCCGGGAGGTTGCCCGGACCGTCGCGGCGGCGTCGGACGGTGCGCGATGACGGGTTCTCGGTACATCGCATGGCCCTTGATTCGGAGGAGACCTCCAAACAACCGCGCAGCTACAACGATCTGGACGGGAGTCGAGGTGGAGGCCCGATGCGAGCGATAAGGGATGCGCGCGCCATAGCCCGACGCATCGTCCGTTTCCGTCGCGACCGCGATAGACATATTTTTCTCTACCGCCAGGAAGACCATTCGCCGCAGATAGATGAGATTATCAGAAAATCCGAACTCTTGATCCGCCTCGGTGGACAAGCCGATGTTTGGAACAACGACAAATACCGGGAGCTGCGTCGGCGAATTGCCAGCGGCGACATTCCGCACTATTGCCGCGGTTGCTACGGGATGAAGCGGGTAGCCGCCTCCACGGACCCGCGGCCGCAATCTTGCCTTCCCTCTGCGGAGCGCCGAAGTTCGACCGCACGCCGCGACGAGCCGTGAACTTGGCGGTGGGTGCCAGGTCTTTGTGGCTCTCGGCCTTTGGGCACTGGTGCGGCTTTTGCTCTGCGCCATCTTGGCTTCAGGCGTCTGTTACAGCGAATCAAGGAGGACAAGGTGGCCAACAAAGCGTTCTTCGTTCCCTTGGCCGACAATGCACAAGGGCCCCCGCGTCTCTGAGCAATCCTTGAAGATACTGGACGCTTCGGCTGTTTTGCGTGTCGCCGGGCCGTTGAATGCCGCCGTCTTCGGAGCGATCCGGCCGGACGCCGCGGGGGAGGCCCGATGCGAGCGATAGGGATGCGCGCCATGACCCGGCGCATCGCTGATTTCGGCCGCGACCGCAAAACGCGTCTGTACTACGCCGCCTGTGTCTGCCTGCTTGTCGCCGCGGCGGGGCTGCGCTTCCATGACCTTTCGGAGAAGTCTCTACGGCATGACGAAGCGGCAGCGGCCAATATTTCGAGAGGTGCGCTCTCGGAAGTCATCCCCGGTACCCGTTACGCTAACTCCTCTCCAATCCTGTACCCCCTGGTCCTGTACGCGGTCCAGAAAGTCGAGAGCACGCCCTTCAGCGTTCGAATCGTGCCGGCGACGGCCAGCGTTCTGACCATCGCCTTGATGCTCTTCTTGCTGCCGCGTCTCGGCGTCGCTCGGGGCGCCGCGTTTCTGGCGGCCCTGCTCGCCACGCTTTCCGTTGAAGCAATCTGGCACGCCCAGGATGTGCGGGAATACTCTATCGACGCACTGCTTACCGTGCTGATGATGGCGGGGCTGCTGCGACATCTGCGGGACGGCCGGAAGGCCCTGCTTTGCGTTTCGCTGTTCCTTGCGCCGTTGCTCCAGTACGGTTTGGTCCTGTTCGGCGCCGCCGTCATTGGCGCCGCCCTCGTCGCTCCACGCGTCTCCGGACAGGCAAGGTGGAGTGCCTATCCTGGCCGGATCGGTGGCTGGTTGAAACGACGCCTGGACTTGGTCGCGCCCTGTGGGTTCTTCCTGGCGGGGAGTACCGTCAGCTACTTGGTGACTGTACGCCATCAGTGGGGTCAACCGGACTTCGCCCCGACCGGCTATCTGCGACAGTATTACTATCAGGGAACATTCTACCCGCACTCGATCTTCGAGGTCTTCGAGTTTTCGATTGACGGGATCTGGAGTCTATTGACATATCATTTGCCGGATGTCGTTGCGATAGCGGCACTTGCCGCATTCGCGATCCTCCTGGTCGCAGCATTCCTCGGAAAGTTTCGAGGAAAGCCCCATGACGGCGCCATCGCAGTTCTATTTTCGCTTTCCCTTGCGGTTTCTGTCGGTGCCGCCGTGCTGGGAATATATCCGCTTGGAGGCACCCGCCAAGTCATCTATCTGGGTCCGATTGTCTTCCTGGCGGTCGGCTTGGCGTTTCATTGGACCGCCGGTCGTTTGTCCTCGCTCACCCGCCGGGGGTGGACGACGCCGGCCTTGCTCGTTGCGATGGCCGGCGCGACAGTGCTTGCCGGGGTGGGCGCCATTCGGCAGGACAGTCCGTACCAGATACGTAACAACATCAAATCCGTTCTCGCCGTACTGAAAGAACGGATGCGGAAAGAGGACATGGTCTACGCAGGCTGGGGGGCAGTCCCGATCTTGCAGTTCTATCAACGAAATGAAGAAAGACCGGCCAATTACCACTATGGGACCTCCGGTTGGTGCGGGAACTCCTCCAATTCGTGTCTCCGTGAGATGGCTGACTTGGCCTACTGGCTCGGCATCGCAAACGGAAGAATCTGGTTTGTCGGTCCCTGGCTACCGGATATGTCCGGGCTTTCGGTTGAGCAGGTCGTGTTTGGACCCCATGACGTTTATCTGATTGAAGATACGGCAGCCTTGATAAACCGTCACGCTACTGATGCGGTGAGAGATTTGGAGGCAATCTTGACTCGTAAGCCGTCAATCCGCTCCACCTTCGATGTCCATCTCACCGAGGACATGTTGATCTATGTCAAGGAGTCGTGCGGTGCAGAGGACGCGCAGGAAACCTTCTTCCTGCATGTTGTCCCGGCGGACGAGAACGACCTTCCTGATCACAGAAAGCAGTACGGCTTCGACAACCTCGACTTCCGCGTCAACGACCGTGGTGGCCGTTGGTTTCGGTCAGCCGAGCGGTGCGTCGCTCTGCGCAAGCTTCCCGATTACCCCATCACCCGCGTCCGCACCGGCCAGTTCCTCGTCCGCGAGGACGGCTCCACCGCACACCTCTGGGAAGGGGAAATTCGTTTTGACAAGTAGCCCACGACGGCCGGCGTCTGCCCGGCCCCATGTCGCGGTGATCGGCGGCGGCTTCTGCGGGCTAGCCGCGGCCTACGAGTTGGGCCGGCGCGGCGTACGCGCCACGGTGCTGGAGCGGGACGCCGAAGTCGGCGGCCTCGCCGGCAGCTTTCCCGCCGGCGGTGCGCGGCTCGAGAAGTTCTACCACCACTGGTTCACCAACGATGTTCATGTGATGAATCTCATCGCGGAGTTAGGCCGGTCGGCCGAGGTGGTGCTGCGTCCTACCCGGACCGGCACGTACTACGCCCACGACTTCTTCAAGCTCTCGACGCCCCTCGACCTCCTGCGCTTCTCGCCCCTTCCGTTCTTCGACCGCATCCGGCTGGGGCTGCTGGCATTGCGCGTGCGCCGGGTGAAGGAGTGGAGCGGCCTTGAAGACCGCACCGCGGCCGACTGGCTGCGGGACATGGGTGGCGAGCGGGTCTACCGGGTGGTGTGGGCGCCGCTCCTGCGGGGCAAGTTCGGCGACTTGGCGGAAGAGGTGGCGGCGGTGTGGTTCTGGAACAAGCTCAAGCTCAGGGGCGGCAGCCGCGGCAGAGGCGGCAGGGAACGGCTGGCCTATTACCGCGGCGGCTTCGCAGCCCTCGCCGACGCGCTGGCCCTGGCCATCCGAGACCAAGGTGGAGAAATCCGCACCGGAGCTCCGGTCACGGGCTTGCGGGTACGCGACGGGCGGGGGACCGGCGTGGTCACGCCGGAGGCGACGCTGGCCGCCGACGCCGTGATCGCGACGCCGGCGCTGCCCATCGTCGCCGACCTCGTGGCGCCTCACGCGCCGGGCGATTACGTGGACGGCCTGCGGCGCATCCGCTATCTGGCCAATGTGTGCGTCGTGCTCGAGCTCGACCGCAGCCTGTCGGACATCTACTGGCTGAACGTCAACGACCCAAGCTTCCCCTTCGTGGGAGTCATCGAGCACACCAACTTCGAGCCTGCCTCGACCTACGCCGGGCGGCACATCGTGTATCTGTCCCGCTATCTGCCCGAGAGCGACGCGCTGTGGGGGATGCCGGACGAGGAAGCGGTCGCGTTCACGCTCGAACACCTGCGGCGGATGTTTCCCGACCTGACGGACGACCGGATACTGGCTGCCCACGTCTGGCGCGCGCGCTACGCGCAGCCCGTCGTGGAGCGCGGCTACCGGCTGCTGATCCCCCCTACGCGCATGCCTGTGACGAACCTGTTTCTGGCGACGATGGCCCAGATCTATCCGGAAGACCGGGGCACGAACTATGCGATCCGGCAGGGCCGGGAGGTTGCCCGGACCGTCGCGGCGGCGTCGGAAGGTGCAGGATGACATTCAGCTGGGACCGCAAAACGCATCTGTTCTACGCGGCCTGTGTTTGCCTGCTTGTCGCCGCGGCAGGGCTGCGCTTCCATGACCTGCCGGAGAAGTCTCTACGGCATGACGAAGCGGCAGCGGCCAATAATTCGAGTGGCGCTCTCTCGGAAGTAGTCCCCAATACCCGCTACGGGAACTCCTCGCCTATACTGTACCCTCTGGCGCTGTGGGCGGTGCAGAAAGTGGATGTATCCGCCTTCAGCATCCGCGTTCTGCCGGCGGCGGCCAGCGTTCTGACCGTGGCGGCCCTGCTCTTTCTGCTTCCCCGCGCCGGAGCGAGCCGGTGGGCCGCGTTTCTGGCGGCGCTGCTGGCGACTCTTTCGGTTGCCGCGATATATCACGCCCAGGATGCGCGCGAATACTCCATCGACGCGCTGCTGGCCACGCTGATGATAGCGGGACTGCTGTGGTATCTGCGGCACGGCCGGAAGGCCCTGCTCTGCGTTGCGCTGTTCCTCGCGCCCTTGCTCCAGTACGGCTTGGTTCTGTTCGGCGTCGCCGTCATTGGCGCCGCTGTGGTTCTGCCCCCCCCCCCGACTTTAGGGGCATCGGAATGGAACTCGTACCTGAGCCGGATTCCTCATTGGCTCAGGCAGCGCATCGCCCTGCTCGCGCCAGCGGCGTGCTTTCTGGCGGGAGGTGCCACAAGCTACTTGATGACTGCGCGCTATCAGTTGGGTGCACCGGACTTCGCCCCGACCGGCTATCTGCGACCGTATTACTATCAGGGAAAATTCTACCCGCACTCGATCCTCGAGGTCTTCGAGTTTTCGATTGACGGGATCTGGAGTCTATTGACGTATCATTTGCCGGATGTCGTTGCGATAGCGGCGCTTGCCGCATTCGCGATCCTCCTCGCCACAGCACTCCTCGGAAAGTTTCGAGGAAACCCCATTGACGGTGCCATCGCAGTTTTATTTTCGCTTTCCCTTGCAGTTCTGGTCGGTGCTGCCGTGCTGCGAATATATCCGCTTGGGGGCATTCGCCAGACCATCTATCTGGGTCCGATTGTCTTCCTGGCGGTCGGCTTGGCGTTTCATTGGACCGCCGGTCGTTTGTCCTCGCTCACGCGCCGGGGGTGGACGACGCCGGCCTTGCTCGTTGCGATGGCCGGCGCGATGGTGCTTGCCGGGGTGGGCGCCATGCGGCAGGACAGTCCGTACCAGACACGTGAAAACATCGATCCCGCTCTTGCCGTAAACATCGAATCCGTTCTCGCCGTACTGAAAGAACGGGTGCGGGAAGAGGACATGGTCTACGCAGACTGGGGGGCGGTCCCGGCCATGCGGTTCTATCGAGGAAATGAAGAAAGACCGGCCAATTACCACTATGGAAACTCCGGTTGGTGCTGGCGCTCCTCCAAGTCGTGTCTCCGCGAGATGGCTGATTTGGCCCACTGGTCCGGCATCGTGGACGGAAGAATCTGGTTTGTCGGTCCCTGGCTACCGGATATGTCCGGGCTTTCGGTTGAGCAGGTCGTGTTTGGACCCCATGACGTCTATCTGATTGAAGATGCGGCAGCCTTGATAAACCGTCACGCTACTGATGCGGTGAGAGATTTGGAGGCAATCTTGACTCGTAAGCCGTCAATCCGCTCCACCTTCGATGTCCATCTCACCGAGGACATGTTGATCTATGTCAAGGAGTCGTGCGGTGCAGAGGACGCGCAGGAAACCTTCTTCCTGCATGTTGTCCCGGCGGACGAGAACGACCTTCCTGATCACAGAAAGCAGTACGGCTTCGACAACCTCGACTTCCGCGTCAACGACCGTGGTGGCCGTTGGTTTCGGTCAGCCGAGCGGTGCGTCGCTCTGCGCGAGCTTCCCGACTACGCCATCGCCCGCGTCCGCACCGGCCAGTTCCTCGTCCGCGAGGACGGCTCCACCGCACACCTCTGGGAAGGGGAAATTCGTTTTGACAAGTAGCCCACGACGGCCGGCGTCTGCCCGGCCCCATGTCGCGGTGATCGGCGGCGGCTTCTGCGGGCTAGCCGCGGCCTACGAGTTGGGCCGGCGCGGCCTACGCGCCACGGTGCTGGAGCGGGACGCCGAAGTCGGCGGCCTCGCCGGCAGCTTTCCCGCCGCCGGTGCGGCTCGAGAAGTTCTACCACCACTGGTTCACCAGCGACGTCCATGTGATGAATCTCATCGCGGAGTTGGGCCGGTCGGCCGAGGTGGTGCTGCGTCCTACCCGGACCAGCACGTACTACGCCCACGACTTCTTCAAGCTCTCGACGCCCCTCGACCTCCTGCGCTTCTCGCCCCTTCCGTTCTTCGACCGCATCCGGCTGGGGCTGCTGGCATTGCGCGTGCGCCGGGTGAAGGAGTGGAGCGGCCTTGAAGACCGCACCGCGGCCGACTGGCTGCGGGACATGGGTGGCGAGCGGGTCTACCGGGTGGTGTGGGCGCCGCTCCTGCGGGGCAAGTTCGGCGACTTGGCGGAAGAGGTGGCGGCGGTGTGGTTCTGGAACAAGCTCAAGCTCAGGGGCGGCAGCCGCGGCAGAGGCGGCAGGGAACGGCTGGCCTATTACCGCGGCGGCTTCGCAGCCCTCGCCGACGCGCTGGCCCGGGCCATCCGAGACCAAGGTGGAGAAATCCGCACCGGAGCTCCGGTCACGGGCTTGCGGGTACGCGCCGGGCGATTACGTGGACGGCCTGCGGCGCATCCGCTATCTGGCCAATGTGTGCGTCGTGCTCGAGCTCGACTGCAGCCTGTCGGACATCTACTGGCTGAACGTCAACGACCCCGGCTTCCCCTTCGTGGGAGTCATCGAGCACACCAACTTCGAGCCTGCCTCGACCTACGCCGGGCGGCACATCGTGTATCTGTCCCGCTATCTGCCCGAGAGCGACGCGCTGTGGGGGATGCCGGACGAGGAAGCGGTCGCGTTCACGCTCGAACACCTGCGGCGGATGTTTCCCGACCTGACGGACGACCGGATACTGGCTGCCCACGTCTGGCGCGCGCGCTACGCGCAGCCCGTCGTGGAGCGCGGCTACCGCCGGCTGATTCCCCCTACGCGCATGCCTGTGACGAACCTGTTTCTGGCGACCATGGCCCAGATCTATCTGGAAGACCGGGGCACGAACTATGCGATCCGGCAGGGCCGGGAGGTTGCTCGGACCGTCGCGGTGGCGTTGGCGCCCCCATCGGAAACCGGGGGGAACCGACTGGAGTCCACAACGTGTACCTGATACTGGCTGGCGAAGCGGGTATTATTCCATTGGCATTGTGCTTGCTGTCTCTGTTATTCTTGATGCGGTTGCTTTGGACTGTGCCGAAGCCACTGGGCAGAGATTCAGTCGTCGGATGGGTTGTCGTGATGGCCATGTACGGCATGACGTTTAATCATCTGCTCACCATGGGGCCTACAATTTCGTTATCGGCCTAGCCTGCGCCACGGCGGCGTTCCTCGTTCAGAAGCGGAGAGGCCCGACTGATGCGTGACGGTAGGCGGGGACAAAAAATCAGGCTATGTGGAGTTCGCTTGGAAATGAATCATAGTTTCCGAAGTCTCTTTCGACTATGGCGCCGGGCAGGAATGGGTAGTCCTCGAAAGTTCTATCACACCGTCGGCGGGCGGGCAGCCAAGCTTCTCGGGCTGAAAAGGACTCCTTTCCTGCCCACCAGCGTTGACGTCGAGCCGATCGATACGTGCAACTTTGCCTGCGACCATTGCCAAGTGACGCACTGGGCGCGGAAGACGACCCGGTTGACCACCGAGCGGTTCATTTCGATTCTCCGTCAGTTGCCGATGCTTCGTCAGATCAAGCTCCAGGGAATGGGAGAACCCCTGCTGAACCGGCATCTGATCGAGATGCTGGAAGAGGGAGAGATTGGGGGGAGGGCCATCTCCATCGTAACCAATGGTTCGGTTTATACCGAGAATATCGCCAAGCAGCTTAGCTGCCTGCGGGGAACGACGATTATCATCAGCATGGACGGCGCGACGGCAGAGACGTTCGAGGCAATCCGGGTCAACGGCAACTTTCAGAAGGTGGTCGACAATGTCGCCGACCTAGTCCGCCGCCGCGGCCGCAGCGTCTGGCCCGGGATCGAACTGCGGTCGGTCGTTACGCTCCGGAATGCCCACGAACTGCCGGACTTGGTGCGGCTGGCGAAACGCCTCGGCGTGGACAAATTGACTATAACGACCTTGCTGACCGACTGGGGAAAAGAGGAGATGGAGGAGTCAATTGCGTCGATAGACGTTTCCAGGGAAGATGCCCGGGTGGACCGGACTATCCGGAAGTCGAGAGAAGTCGCCGCCGAGATCGGGATGCCGCTCAGCGTCGAGCATGGTCAAAGGTATTCCAGGGCGAACCGCTGTCCCTGGCCTTGGCAGAGTTCCTACATTGCCGCCAACGGCGACGTCGTCCCCTGCTGTCAAATAGCCGATTCCAGCGTCGTAAAAATGGGCAACGTTTTTAGTGAGCCATTCGCCGATGTTTGGAACAACGACAAATACAGGGAACTGCGCCGACGAATTGCCGACAACGACATTCCGCACTATTGCCGCAGTTGCTACGGGATGAAGCCGGTGGCCACCTCCACGAACCGGCGGCAGCAAAATGCGGGTGACCATCGCCCAAGATAGCGGAGAGACAAAGCTAGCGAGACCGCTGCGGGGGATTACGCTTGGGCGTCAGTCGCAAGCAAATCGGTATGGCGCGGCCTCTGGACGGCGGTCACCGCGGAGGAAGCCCGACAGATCGTGGGACTCATCGGTGGCGGCCCCTCCGCTATCGAGGATCTCCGCGTCGGCGCCGAAGAGCGGACGGGCGCGGGGACCGGAGCCTCGTCCACTGGATCGCACGTACCTTGCCCGTACGGAAATACTCCGTGCACCTCCGTACGCGCGGGGCGGACGGCGACGTGGCATACAGCGAAATCGTCGCCGCAGTCCCGGCCCTCCATCCTCGAGCTGCGCTGGGATGCGCCGGGGCCGGAGGTATGCGGTGCCGCCCACGAGTTCCGGCTGCGCGCGGAGTGGGAAACGGAGTGGCATCCGTGGCGCAGGTTCATCCCCCTGGTCGAGTAGATCCGGCTTGCCTCTGGAGGAGACAGGGCGGTTGTGGCACGATAGATTGATATTCGAACGCGCGTGAGATATTCTCAGGTCATGCAATGTCCTCCCGCTCTGAAATGGTGCGTGTCTCCGGCGAACCGCTTCGAACCGAGCGTCGGTCGGTTGGTTCCAGGGTCCTGCTTGGCGGCGGCAAAGGGAACCGCGCCGGCCGTGGCGTCTTGTGAAAACTGAACGCTTGCCGGTGGCGTCCGGTTCGACACCATTGCAGTCATGGGACATGAAGGAGAATTCCATTGTCGTCCCGCAGCCGGCCGCTGCGACTCGACTGCCGCCGGTGTCGGTTCTCATCCCGGCTCGGAACGCCGAGGCGACCATCGGGGCGGCGATCGACTCGGTGTTGTCTCAGGACTACGAGGGTTCGGTAGAGGTAATCGTCGCCGACGGATCCGACACGTCGGCCACATCCGACTTGGTTCGGCGGCTGTACCCGACAGTGACGCTGGTTCCCAATCTGGAGCAGGTCATCACGCACGGAATCCACGCGGCGTACCGGGCGGCGGACGGAGAGGTCATCGTGCGGTGCGACGCCCATACGGTGTTGCCGGCCGGATACGTGCGCCGCGCGGTGAGCACGTTGCAAAGGACGGGGGCGGCGAACGTCGGCGGCCGGCAACGGCCGGTCGGCGTCACGTTCTTCGGGCGCGCGGTGGCGATGGCGATGACCACTCCCCTGGGGGCCGGCTGCGCCCGCTACCGGCTGGGCGGCGCGGAGGGGCCTGCTCGCACCGTCTTCCTGGGCGCGTTCCGGCGCGATGCGTTGGAGGCGGTGGCCGGCGTCGACCCTACCCTTGTGCGAGCCGAGGACTACGAACTCAACTGGCGGCTTCGGGCGCGCGGGGAACGGGGAAACGGTGTGGTTCGATCCCGAGCTCGTGGTCGACTACCATCCCCGCAATACTTTGCGGGGTCTCGCTTGGCAATATTTCGATTACGGCCGATGGAAGCGGGTCGTGGCGCTACGACATCGATTATCCCTGCTGCCCCGGCATCTCGGCAGCCCGCTGTTGCTGCTGGGATTGGCCGCTTCGTCGGTCTTGGCCGTGGCCGGCGCCTCCTGGGCGGCAGCGGCAGTGCCGCTAGCGTACGTGCTCACCCTGGCGCTCGGCTCTCTGGCGGTCGGCATCCGTCGCCGTTCGTACGCCGCGCTCCTGCTCCCGCTGGCCCTAGCGACCATGCACCTGAGCTGGGGAATCGGTAGCTGGGGAATCGGTTTCTTCACCCCGGTTCAGGGCGGTTCGACCGAGACCGCTGCCCCTTTGCATTGACCCGCGGTCAAGATATCGGGTCGCCTAGCCGGTCCCCCACCATCCATGCTTGAGCCGGGGAGATCCCAAGCTCTCGACATCCCCGCTCGCAACTTCTCCTAAAAGGTCTGTCGGCGGTCTGGCTGTCGCGGCTCGGCGACGCGAGCTTCCCGTGGGCCGCGGGCCGGTCCGCGCTGCCCGGCGCGATCAGGGGGAGAGCTGCCGCCCGTGCTCAACTCGAGCAAGAGGAGGAACACGTTGACCGGGAACGAGAGCCGAGCGCCCAGCATCCTGCTCATCGCTCCGATACAGAAGACCGGGGCGTCCGATACCAACGTAGTCGGTGGCAACAAGGTGATGACCGATGAGCAGGTGCGGGAATTGGGCGCGCGTGGCTTCGAGGTGGACGTCATCGACACGTCGGGGGGCGTGACGAATCTGCCCGCCTGGAAAATCAGGGCCAATCGCTTGGCGAGGTTTCTGAAAGTAGCCTGGGGGGCCGCAAGGAAGATATGGCGCTCCGACATCGTGTTCCTCATCATCGGGCCCTCTTCGGCGCTCTGCTCGGCATCGCTCCTGTGGGCCGTCTGCAAGATCGTGCGCAGGCCCCTGGCTCTGCGTATCCCGGGGGGCGACATAATGGCGGATTATCTGGAATATGGCGCGTTCGCGCGCTGGCTGGCCGACCGGACCTATATGCGTTCTTCGGTAGTGTACGTGGAGACGCGGTACCTGCACCGCAGCTTCGACAACAGGGACAACTTCAAGTGGTTCCCGAACACGAGGGAGATAGAGGCCCCCGCCCGGACCGGGCGGGACAGAGTGGAAAAGCTGGTTTTCGTTGCTCGTCTGGTCATGGACAAGGGGCTGGCCGAAGCCCTCGAGGCGTGCCGCCGCCTGCCGGAGAGTTGTCATCTCAACGTCTTCGGCCCCGGCATGTCCGACACGGATTTCTCTCTGTTCGAGGGCCATCCCAGGGCGACCTACGGCGGCGTCCTGGACCCGGCGGAGATACCACGGGTCCTCGGCGAACACGACCTGCTGGTGTATCCCAGCTACTACAGGAGCGAGGGCTACCCCGGGGCTATCCTCGAAGCCTTCCAGTGCGGCCTGCCCGTCGTCGCCGCCAAGTGGGGCGGCGTGTCCGAACTGGTCGAGCACGAGAAGAGCGGGCTGCTGGTGGAACCCCGTTCCGCAGCGGAGGTCGAGTCCGCGATCAAGCGGCTGCTGGACGATCCTGGGTTGTACAGGCGGCTCTGCGAGGGAGCAAGACGGCGAGGGGACCACTTTCGGAGCGCCGATTGGTACGATCGCGTCGCCGCCGAACTGCGCGGCCTGTGCCGGAAACGGACTCCGCGCGGGCGGGCGGCCAAGCGGTCATGACTCGAAGATAGGCGTATGTAGCAGCTTATCCCATTCTGGAGGAGACAGGGCGGTTGTCGCGATAGATTGATATTCGAACGCGCGTGAGATATTCTTCAAGTCATGCAATGTCCTCATGCTCTGAAATGGTGCGTGTCTCCGGCGAACCGCTTCGAACCGAGCGGCGGTCGGTTGGTTCCAGGGTCCTGCTTGGCGGCGGCAAAGGGAACCGCGCCGGCCGTGGCGTCTTGTGAAAACTGAACGCTTGCCGGTGGCATCCGGTTCGACACCATTGCAGTCATGGGACATGAAGGAGAATTCCATTGTCGTCCCGCAGCCGGCCGTTGCGACTCGACTGCCGCCGGTGTCGGTTCTCATCCCGGCTAGGAACGCCGAGGCGACCATCGGGGCGGCGATCGACTCGGTGTTGTCTCAGGACTACGAGGGTTCGGTAGAGGTAATCGTCGCCGACGGATCCGACACGTCGGCCACATCCGACTTGGTTCGGCGGCTGTACCCGACAGTGACGCTGGTTCCCAATCTGGAGCAGGTCATCACGCACGGAATCCACGCGGCGTACCGGGCGGCGGACGGAGAGGTCATCGTGCGGTGCGACGCCCATACGGTGTTGCCGGCCGGATACCTGCGTCGCGCGGTGAGCACGTTGCAAAGGACGGGGGCGGCCAACGTCGGCGGCCGGCAACGGCCGGTCGGCGTCACGTTCTTCGGGCGCGCGGTGGCGATAGCGATGACCACTCCCCTGGGGGCTGGCGGCGCCCGCTACCGGATGGGCGGTCCCGGGGGGCCCGCCGACACCGTCTTCCTGGGCGCGTTCCGGCGCGATGCGTTGGAGGCGGTGGGCGGCGTCGACCCTACCCTAGGGGGGGGCGAGGACTACGAACTCAACTGGCGGCTTCGGGCGCGCGGGGAAACGGTGTGGTTCGATCCCGAGCTCGTGGTCGACTACCGGCCCCGCAGCACCTTGCGGGGTCTCGCTTGGCAATATTTCAATTATGGCCGATGGAAGCGGGTAGTGGCGCTACGACATCGATTATCCCTGCTGCCCCGGCATCTTGCCGGCCCGCTGTTGCTGTTGGGATTGGCCGCCTCGACGGTCTTGGCCGTGGCCGGCGTCTACTGGGCGGCAGCGGCAGCGCCGCTCGCGTACGTGCTCACCCTGGCGCTCGGCTCTCTGGCGGTCGGCATCCGTCGCCGTTCGTACGCCGCGCTCCTGCTCCCGCTGGCCCTCGCGACCATGCACCTGAGTTGGGGAATCGGTTTCTTTACCCCAGTGCGGATCAGGAGGGAGCTGACGATGCGCCCGGGGCGGCGCCTCGGCGGTGGCGCCTTGCCGCGGGTGTCGGTTCTCATCCCGGCTCGGAACGCCGAGGCGACCATCGGTGGGGCGATCGATTCGGTGTTGTCTCAGGACTACGAGGGTTCGGTAGAGGTGATCGTCGCCGACGGATCCGACACGTCGGCCACATCCGATCTGGTCCGGCGGCTGTATCCGGCGGTGATGCTGGTTCCCAATCCGGAACGGACCGCCGGCTTCGGATTGCGCGCGGCGCAGCGGGTGTCGGACGGAGAGGTCATCGTGCGGTGCGACGCCCATACGGTGTTGCCGGCCGGATACCTGCGCCGCGCGGTGAGCACGCTGCAAAGAACGGGTGCGGCCAATGTCGGCGGCCGGCAACAGCCGGTCGGTACCACGTTCTTCGGACGAGCGGTGGGGTTGGCGATGACCACTCCTCTGGGGGCTGGCGGCGCCCGCTACCGGCTGGGCGGTCCCGAGGGTCCCGCCGACACCGTCTTCCTGGGCGCGTTCCGGCGCGATGCGCTGGAGGCCGTGGGCGGCATCGACGCCGCCTTCTTTCGAAATCAGGACTACGAACTCAACTGGCGGCTGCGGGCGCGCGGGGAAACGGTGTGGTTCGATCCCCAACTCGTGGTCGTCTACCGGCCCCGCGGCACCTTGCGGGACCTCGCCCGGCAATATTTCGATTACGGCCGGTGGAAGCGGGTAGTGGCGCTACGACATCCGGTCTCCCTGCTCCCCCGGCATGTCGCCAGCCCGCTGTTGCTGCTGGCATTGTCCGTCTCGCCGGTCCTGGCCGTGGCCAACACGGTGTGGGTGGCAGCGATACTGCCGCTCGCGTATGTCCTCGTCCTGCTGCTCGGCTCTCTGGCGGTCGGCATCCGCCGCCGCTCGTACGCCGCGCTCGTGCTCCCGCTGGCCCTCGTAACCATGCACCTGAGCTGGGGACTCGGTTTCTTCACCCCGGTTCAGGGCGGTTCGACCGAGACCGCTGCCCCTTTGCATTGACCCGCGGTCAAGATATCGGGTCGCATGATTATTTGAGCGGCCTCTATGAGGGATTCGGCGTAGTAGTCGGCGTACTCTTTACGCTGCGGAAGCCGATACTCCCGGCGCCCATATCCGGTTGCGACCAGAATGGTTCGTGCACCAACCGCGCGACCGGCTTGCAGATCGCTTAGCCGGTCCCCCACCATCCACGCTTGAGCCAGGGAGATCCCGAGCTCTCGACGTCCCCGCTCGAACAGACCGATGGCTGGTTTGCGGCACGAACATCCGTCATCCGGATGGTGTGGGCAGTCGTACCAGGCAGTGATGTTCACTCCTTCGGCATTTAGCATGCCGCTCAGGCGCCGGTGAATTTCGTCAAGCCGATCTCTGTTCAGCCAACCGCGCCCGACCACAGACTGATTGGTCACGACGATCAGCAAGTGACCGGCTTCGTGAAGGCTCCGAAGCCCCTCGGACGCCCCCGGCAACAACTGCAGTTGCTCCGGTCGACAAAGATGATGAACCTCTTGGTTAATTGTACCGTCCCGGTCCAGGAACACCGCGCACCGCGACTTCCGAAACGCTCTCGTCATATCGCCCTGTATCAGAAACCGCTCCGGCGGCTCCCGCTTTCATATACGAGCCGCGAGCCGGTCGAATCCAGCGCCAACGGGAATGCCGGCGGGTTTCCCATGCGTGAGAGCATGGCCGCCTGCCGTTCTGCCGGCACCAGGAAGAGCATGAAACCGCAACCGCCGGCGCCAAGCAGTTTCCCGCCCCACGCTCCCGATGCGATCCCTGATTGGTACAGTTCATCGATTTCCGGATTGGCGACGTTGGCGGCAAGCGTACGCTTGATCATCCAGCTCTCGCTGAGCATCGATCCGATCAACTGCAAGTCGAGCGGACTGCCTTGAAGGGCCGTCATCATATCGTGGGCAATACCGCGGATAGCATCGAGCCCGGATTGATTGGCATCCATATTCGATGACTGGCCCGACAACACCGTCTCCGCTTTTCTCGTCCCGCCCGTATGCACGAGCAGGGAGTGAGCTTCCAAGGCCGTTCGGTTCTCGGGCGCCAGCGCTATCGGCTCCACTCGCACGCTATCATCTCGATTGAACAGTATCTTCTTCAATGCGGGGAAAGCTACACCGTATTGATCTTGCCATCCAATGGGTTTTTTCAACAGTTCAGTTTCGATAATCACCGCTTCTTTTGCCAGCGTATCCGCGCCGCACTCCAAGCCGAAGGAGACTCGAACCGCATGCAGCAACCCAACGGTGACGGCGCTGCTGGATCCCAAGCCGGTGCCCCCGGGGATCTCGCCAACCATTCCGATCTCCAATCTGGAATGAAGATCGTACCGCGCAAGGATCGTACGCACTATGTCATGCTCTAAGTCTTTCGAAGTTCGAACTGTCTCCGTCTTGGAGTAGGACAAGCATATGCTGTCGTCAAAACGACGAGTCATGCTGACATAGAAATACTTGTTGAGCGCAGCATTTATTACCAAGCCGCCACGTTCGCGAAAAAAAGCCGGGAAATCCGTTCCACCCCCCATCAAGCTGACTCTATAAGGGGTGCGAGTGATAATCATCTTTCCTCTTCCCATCGAGAACATATGTCGACAGCAGCGTGAATCAACGCTGCATGGGCTAGTTCGGCGTGTCCGTAGATATCGGTCGGCGTATGGAAGGAAAGTGTGGATTGCAGCTTGTGCAAGCGGTTGTCGGCCGAGAATGCCGAGAATGTCACCAAGTCCATCCCGATCTCGAGAGCGGTTCGAGCGGCATCCACGATGTTCGCCGACATTCCGGAGCTCGATACCGCCATCAGGACATCGCGTTCACGGGCGAGGGCCCGCAGGGGACGCTTGAAGACCTGCTCGTATCCATAGTCGTTCGACATGCACGTGATCAGCGAAGGATCGTTGAAAGTCTGAGATCTGACGCCGCATTGGTTGATCAAATCCTGAGACAGGTGAGAAACCAGCGCCGCACTGCCGCCGTTGCCGATCCAGAAAACTGAACGGTCGCGAACGATCTGTCTCGACCAGATCTGTAGCAGGGCATTCAGACCACGGTCCAACGATATGGGGTCTCCCTGGTATCGGCACGTCGATTCGTCGAGCAGCTTGGCGAGGCTTCGCAGCCAGGATAGAGCTTCTTTTCCAGGGTGGCTCACGGAATTATCTTTCCGGTCAAGCAGGCGCTCCGCGCGCGACACATCCAATCTCCGTGAAGCCGCTGTCCGTCAGGTGCTCGATGAATTGATCGTCGTCGAAGGCGAGCGCTGCGAAGGCGAGAGCTGCGCTCATGGACCGAATATTCTACGGCATTCCCGCCACGGAGGCAATCAGCGGCCGGGTGCCGCGCCCGGCGCGGACTCGCCGAACGCGCGCGCGTACATGGGGCGCTCATCGCCGTCTATCTGGTCGACGACAGATTCCACCGGACTGACGACAATCCGACATCCCTGGCGCCGGTTGACGAAGCGGACATTAGTAGATTGGCATTATACTCGCTATCTTTGGTCTTCTTGATCCAGTCACTATTGAACTGCGCCGAAATCCTGGGCAGCCAGCGATACCGCGGAAGCTATCAGACGACAATCTGGTGACGCTGCAAGTCCACCAGCGCCTTGGAAGGCGGTCCGGACGTGTACGATTATCTACTTGTAGTGGGGCCTGGGCGGTCGGGGAGCGAATTCCTGTACCGGATTTTGGAAGGCCATCCCAGCTTCTGCTTCCTCGAAATCAAGGAGCGGTACTACTACCGCTCTCCAAGAACGTTCAGACGGGCGCGGAAACGGCTGGATCGGCTGGGGAGGGGCCAAGTCCTGTGCGACGTGGCTAACTTGGCCTATGCCGATACCACGTTGTCTCGCAGCGTGGAAGCCTTGAGGGAGGAGGGGTTCAGAATATTGCTGGTGGCGCTTCTCAGAGACCACCGGGACCGCGCAACTTCGATGATGCAATTCCGCAGAAGCCGGGCAGAGCCATCGGCTCTCTTCGGCGCGCGGCGGCTGGAGGCGGCGGTTGTACGCGATAGACTGACCTCCGAACGCTTGGCAGAAGTGTTCCGGCCCCAAGTCGATGTCCTGACGCTCTCTTTTTCTGCTCTTGTCAAGGATACGGGCGCTGTGCTGGATGTCTTGTCTTCCCTCTGCCGAGCGCCGAAGTTCGACCGTGTCCCGCGACAAGCCGCGAACCAGGCGGTTGCCGCCAGGTCCTTGTGGCTCTCGGCCTTTGGGCACTGGTGCGGCTTTGCTCTGCGCCAGCTTGGTTTCAGGCATCTATTGCAGCGAATCAAGGATAGCGAGGCGGTCAACAAGGCGTTCTTCGTTCCCCTGGGCGACGAGCAAGAAAGGCCCCGCCTCTCCGAGGAATCATTGGGGGTACTGGACGCTTCGGCTGTCGCGTGCTGTCGGATAGTCGAGAATTCGTCCCGGCAGGTGCGAGAGGGGATATACTTGCGCACCCTGCCGTCGCCGTGATAGAGCCGCTCCGCAGACGACAGTGCGCCGAACTCGTGCTTGATTTCCTCGACATGGCCGTTCGGCAACGCCGCCCGGACTCGCTCCTCCACCACTCCGATCAGGGCTGCCAATATACCTCCTTCGCCTCCGCGAAGCCGCATGAAAACCCAAGTCACTAAACTGTTCACGAAACCGGGGCAACTCCACCTCGTCGCGGCCGCCGCGCTGGGCGCGGGTCTGGTGCTCCTGCGGCAGGCGGGCCACGGACCACGCATAGGTTGGGATGCCGTCAACTACATCACGGTGGCCCGCAATCTCCTGGCGGGTGATGGCTTTGTCGATTTGTTGGGTCGCTCTTTGGTGACCTATCCGCCGCTGTATCCGGCGATGCTCGCAAGCGGGGGGCTGTTCGGGCTCGACCCCCACGCCATCGCCGGGCCGCTCAACGCCGTAATCTTCGGGCTGACCGTTCTGGTCGCTGGTTGGTGGATGCGGGGCCATCTTCACTCCCGGTTCCTGTGGCTGTGGGGCTGTCTCTCGATCGCGCTGGCCCTTCCGCTCGCCGAGATCGCGTCCGAGGCCATGAGCGAGCCGGCATTCATTCTGTTCGTGACGCTCTCGCTGACGCAGATCGATGCCCACCTGGGCGGCGGCGGCCGCGCAGCCCTGATCCGGGCGGCGGCGTACAGCGCGTTGGCTTGGCTAACCCGCTACATGGGCGCTTCCGCGATCCTGGCGGTGGTCCCGTTGCTGCTTGCGGCGCGGGTTGCGCCACGGGAGAAGATGAAGCGTATCGCCGTCTATGTGCTGATAGCGGCGGCGCCGACGGGTCTGTGGATGCTGCGGAACTATCTGCTTGTCGGATATCCGGTCGGTTCCAGAGTAGCTGGGGTTTTCTACTCCTTTCCCTACATCGTGGCCGACGTCTTGCGAATCGCGGTTTTGGACTGGTGGCTCGTCGGGTTGACCGCCCCGGTTCTGTTGACGCTCGTGATGACTGCCTGCCATGCGTTCTGGCGCCGCTCGGATCGGAAAATGGGTGCTTCCGCTGCTTCGGGTGTTGCCTGGAGGCCGTTGCGCGTGTTCGGCGGTTTTGCGCTCGCGTACCTGACGCTGCTCGTCGCCGCGATGATGTCGGGAAACACCTGGAGTGGATTGCAGTGGAGATATCTCGCTCCGGTGTACATTCCGCTCCTGTTCGCGGCGCTGTTGCTGATGGATGGCGCCCTCCGGCATGTGCGCCGGCGGGCGCCGCGGGGAGTCGTTCCGCGCCGGCGGCGAGTCGAGTTCCAGCGGGGGGCTCTCGTGCCATCCTGTATGTTGGCGCTTGTCCTCCAGGCGGCCTGGCTGGTTGCGCTGCATTACCGCGAGATACCGCTCTGGAATGCCGGTGCGCGACACGACATGTATGCCGACCCGCGGTGGAGGCGTTCGGAGAGCGTGTCGTACATTCGGGAGGCGGCTCTGACAGGCACGATCTGGAGCAATGTCCGACCCGTCACGGCTTTGTACGCCGACAATCTGCGCCGCCATTACAGCTTGCCGTGCGAACCGGATCATCTACCGTTCGCATGGTCAAAAGCGCTTGACGGCGGAGAGGCATATGTCCTCGATTTCGTCGACTCGCGGGGAAGATGCTCTCGGCAGCAGGACGAGGATCTCCGAAGCGCCTTGTCTCGGGAGCGCTTGCTGGAGCCGGTGGCGGAGCTGGCGGACGGCAAGCTGTATCGCTTGCAACGCGACTCCCTGGAGTCCCGGCTGGAGTCCCGGCCAGCCATGTTCCTCAGTTCCGATGCTCCGGTGGAGGGGGAGCCGTTCTATGTCTATGTCAACCGCTCCCACGGAGAGCGGCGAGGGAACCCGTGGCGGTGGGAGAAAGGCGGCGATGCGGGTGGCTGGGCGAGCCTCCCGGTTCAACGGCCCAACCACGTGTACACCCCCACGGTTGCCGATGTCGGGCATCGCCTGCGCGCTTCGGTGTACTACGAAGACCAGCTCGGCAACCGAGTAGGAGCGACTACCAGGCCGTCCGAGCCCGTACAGCCGGACATCCTGAAAGTGTTGGTGCCGCTTGGAAGCGAAGACGGAAGGGGAGCGGCGGGCGCTTCCGAAGCGGACCGCGGCATTCGTTCCGGGTACGATGTGTACCTCCACGGAAACAGGCTGATCTATAGGAACCGGAGCTGCATCCGGGAAGACGAAAACCGGTCGCGGTTCCCGTTGAGCGTCTATTCGTTGGATTCCGAGAGTGGAATGCCGGAACGCGCTACCCTGGATTTTGAATGGCACCATAGTTTCTGGAAGAACGACGGCGCCTGCGTCGCCGAGCGCCAGCTCCCGACGAAGGACCTCTTCGGCATCCGGGCCGGACAGGTTGACCGCGATGGGAACCTCCTTTGGGAAATGGAGCACTGGTTCGAGGAGAAACGGCGGTGGTTTGACAGCCATTTTTCGGGGGCGGCTTCAGGCGAGCCTGCGGCCCGTTCCACTTTCGACATACATATCCGCGAAAACACGCTGACCTACTCTAAGCGACCGTGCGCCCCAGCCGACACCGAAGCGATGTTTTTTCTACACGTCATCCCCATCGACCCGGAGGACCTCCCCGACGATCGCAAGCGGAACGGCTTCGACAACCTGGATTTCCATTTCGACCGGCACGGCGACAGATTCGATGGCGAATGTCTGGCGAACGTCCCTCTCCCGGAATACGACATCTCCAAAATCAGAACCGGCCAGTACGTGCTCGTTGTCGACGGTTCAAGCAATATCTGGGAAGCGGAATTCCGCCGATGATGAAGACTTGCACCGGCGCGACAAGAGATTTCCATGCCGTGACCCCACTACAACGCATTTGTCCAGGAGGGCCGCTTCCGGCAGTTGCTCGTCAAGGCGTGCGCGGCGTTGCTGTTGGGATGGCACGTCTATGCGCTGCTGCTGCCGTTTATCGTCTTGGGCATGGCGAGGGAGCTGAACCGGGTGCGTCGGCTCGCTCCTCCGAGTTTGGCAAGTCGAATCAAGCGCTGCGTCACCGCGCCTCCGTTCGGCCGCTACCTGAAGCTGGGCGTCGTCACCCTGCTTTTCGGCATGGCGGCGCTATCTTTCAACCTCGGCAGCGAATACCGGGCATTGGACGGCGAGGTCCCGCTGGCTGAACTGCCTACGGTGAAGTCCATGACGTATAGCTTAGGGTTCCATGAGGACAACTCCGCGATTGAATGGGGGAACTTCCTGGAGAATCAGTTCTACCGCATCGCCAGAGCGACGCTGCCATTCCTTGTCAGTCCGTTCGACGACAAAATTGTCTATGAGGATAGTGGCGACTACCCTGGCGTGATTGTCGGCGCGTTGGTGTCCGGCATCGCCATCATGAGAAGGCGAGGTCCGCTTCGATGAGTAGACGGGCGCCAGACAGGCGGCCCGATCGTTTCACCCTGCTCCTTGCCGCCCTTGCAGCGCTGGGCACGGTACTCATCCTGGCGCGACAAGTCACTTACGGAGTGGGACTGAGCGCGGATTGGGCCGCTTACCTGTCCGCGGCCCAGAGTCTGTCGGCGGGAGAGGGCTTCGTTCAAGTTCACGGCTGGCCCTATTTGCACTGGCCGCCGCTGTATCCGATGCTGCTCGCCGCTGCCGGTCTCTTTGTGTTTGTCCCCTACGATGTCGCCGGGCCGTTGAATGCCGCCGCCTTCGGACTGACTCTATTCGTCGCCGGTCAATACTTGCGGCGGCATGTCCGACACCATGTCCTGGTCCTTTGGGCCTGTGTCGCCATCATGCTGGCAATCCCCTTGACCAGGATGGCGTCTCACGCAGTTTCCGAGACTCCCTTTATCCTGTTCGTGACGCTCTCTCTGGTTCGGACTTCCACGGCTCTGGATACCGGCAAGCGTTCGGACCTGATTTGGGCGGCGGCGTTCGCTTCCTTGGCCTTTCTGACCCGCTATAGCGGCGTCACCTTGATCATGGCCACTTTACCCCTGCTGATCTTCCAGCGCGGCGTCGTGCCGTTGGATAAAGCGAAGCGCATCGGCCTGTACCTGTCGATCGCCGCGCTGCCGGTGGCGCTGTGGCTGTTGCGGAACGTCCTGTTCCACGGAAGACTCAGCGGGCGCATCGGCCCGTCGCCGCATACGGTGCAGGAGATTCTGGACAAATTCCTGAGCGATCTGGCCCAGTGGGTATTCCTCTACTTGCCGTCCGGGAGCGTCAGGGTGGCCGCCGCGGCGCTGGTCGGAGTAGCCCTGTTGGCGCTGGCGGTGTCCGTCGGCCACGCGTTCGTTCGTGCCTGGCAGGGGAAACGGCGCCGGATGGAGCCCTTCCACTTGTTTGGCGGCTTTGCCCTGGTGTACCTCGTCTTTCTCACGGCCGCGCAAGCGGGCTTCGATCTCACGCCCCTCGGCGGCCGCTACCTGTCTCCTATGTATCTCCCGCTCCTGTTCGCGGCAGTGTTTGCGCTGGACAAGTTCCTTGGGCTCGATCCGGCCAGAAAGGTCCTGAGAACCCTCCGGCGGGTTGCCGGCGATTCAAACAGAATCGTCGGGGGAGAGGGCAGAACGGCGAACCTGCTGGTGGCTACCCTGGCGACAGCCCTTTCCCTGTGGCTGGCTGTACAGGCGGCGCTGAACGTGCGTGAAATCGTATTGAACAACGAGGGACGAGGCATGGGAATGGTGCCGGTATTGGCCCGCTCGGATGTCATGCGGTATGTTGAAGAGCATCTATTGGCGAACCGTATATTCAGCAATGTGTCATCTTTCATATACCTCCGCGCGAATCATGCGGACCTTCACTATCTTCCCTTCGATCTGGATACGATGAGAGGGCAGATAGAACTGGCTGTGCCCGGCGACTATGTCGCTTGGATGGATTCGATGCAGTATCCGGCCACTATCGGCGTGTTGAGGGAATTGCTGGGACTGGAGCTGGTGGCCGAGTTGTCCGACGGTTCGATCTATCGCGTAACTCGCAGCGACGCCGATCCCGCTCCCGCCTATTTCATCAGCGCTGTCGCTCCGGTGGCAGGCGAGCCGTTCGGCGTCAGATTGTCGGCCCGGCTTGAATGCGGGTCTGCCAGATTCCAACCATGGCAATGGGAACGGGGCAGCGATGCGACCGGTTGGACCAAAGTCGCGCCCCGCTGGGCCTCCTATCAATACACCCCGGCTGCCGCGGACGTTGGCCATCGCCTGAGGGCCTACGCGTACTGTACGGACAAAGATGGCAACACGATCAGAGCGATTACCGCGCCGTCCGCACCCGTGGCGAAGGCTTATGACGGCGCTGGATGACGGGGCCGGAAAACTGATCCGCGGAAGCCGGGCCGAGGCTGTGCCGGACAACCTGCGAGGCGCTGCCGAGCCGCCGTTGGTCGTCGATGTCGACGGCTTGCTGGTCGGCGGGGATCTGCTGGCCGAGGGGATCGCCCGGCTGCTCTCGGTCTCGCCGCTCAGCCTGTTCGCCCTGCCGTTCTGGCTGGCCGCCGCCATGGCGAGGGGACGTGCCGGACTGAGGCGCAGGATCGCGGAGGCGGTTCCGTTGCCAGCCGGCACGCTGGCGTTGAACCCGGCCGTGCTGGAGGAGATTGCCGCCGCGCAGGCCGCGGGACGCTCGGTGTGGCTGGTCTCCGCCTCCGATGCGCAGGCGGTCTCGCCGCTCGCCGAGATGGTGGGGGCGGCGGGCTGTCTCGCCTCGGACGACCGCACCAACTTTGTGGGCGAGGCCAGGGCAGTTGCTCTGGCCGCCCGCTTTGGCGACCGCGGCTTCGATTACATTGGCAGCGGGCGCCGCGACTTGGCGGTCTGGAAGCGGGCGCGGCGCGCCGCCGGGGTCGGCTTGCCGCCGGAGCTGGCGCGCAAGGTGCGGGCGCTTGACGGCGAGGCTCGGCTCCTGCCCGGGCTCGGCGGTCGCCCGCTCGACTGGTTCCGGGCGTTGCGGCCGCACCAGTGGGTGAAGAACCTGCTCGTGTTCGTGCCCCTCGCCGCGGTGCACGAGACCGACGCGGGGCCGTACCTAGTGGCCGCCGGGGTGTTTGCGGCCCTGGCGGCTGTGGCATCGGGCGGCTACCTGCTGAACGACCTGCTCGATCTTCCGCACGACCGCGGGCACCCCGCCAAGCGCCACCGCCCGATGGCGGCGGGGAGGGCGCCTCTGCTGCCGATGATCGGCATTGGCGCCGCGCTGGCGGCGGGCGGTCTCGCTCTGGCTTTCTGGCTGTCCGCCGTGGCCGGGCTTTGGGTCCTTCTGTATCTGGCCATGACCTGCGCCTACTCGCTGTCGCTGAAGCGGAAGACCTTCATCGATGTGGTCATCCTCGCCATGCTCTACGCGTTCCGTGTGCTGGCCGGCGCGGCGGCAGTGTCGGTCCCGCTGTCGCCCTGGCTGATCGCCTTCTTCCTGTTCCTGTTCCTCGCGCTGGCCATCGCCAAGCGCCAAGGCGAACTGCGCGGATCCGGCCGGTCCGCCTCCGGCGGCCGCGCCTATCTTGCCGAAGACTTCCAGGTAATGGCGGCGCTGGGCGCGGCGACCGGCGTCGCTTCGGTGGTGATTCTGACTCTTTACATCCAGAGTCCGGAGACGGGGGAGCGCTACGCCCGCCCCGAGTTTCTGTGGATGATCTGTCCGCTGCTGCTCTACTGGCTGGGGCGCATCGCGCTCCTCATCGGTCGTGGGGGAGGGGAGACCTCCAAACGGATGCCGGATAACGAGGACCCCCTGATCTTTGCGCTACGCGACCGGGCGAGCTGGCTGACCGGCATCGGCGTCCTGGCCGCGTTCGCGGCCGCGCTGTGACGCGCGCGGGCACGGCGGCGCCCGCGTTTCTTGGTCCGCGCTTCGCGTTCCGGGAGCGGGCCGCATAATCCTCTCGGGCTGGGGTCGGTATCCATCCGTCGATTGCCGGTTGGAGCGCTTGCGCCAGCGCGGGGACCTGCCCGGTCTGCTTCATCGCGGCAAGACGCTGATCGCTCGCGGCAACGGGCGGTCCTACGGCGACGCGGCGCTCAACCCGGAACTGACGCTGTCGATGCTCGCGATGGACCGGATGCGGGCGTTCGACGCCGGGACGGGCCTGCTCGACTGCGAGGCCGGCGCGCTGCTCGCGGACATCCTGGCGACGTTCGTGCCGCGCGGCTGGTTCCCGCCGGTGGCGCCGGGGACCAAGTTCGTCACCGTCGGCGGCATGATCGCGGCTGACGTGCACGGGAAAAACCATCATCGCGACGGGACCTTCGGCGCACATGTGGAATCGCTGACGCTGGCGAGCGGGGACGGCACGATACGGGAATGCAGCCGCAAGGAGAACGCCGATCTCTTCCGCGCCACCCTGGGGGGGATGGGTCTCACCGGGGTGATCCTATCTGCGCGTTTCCGCTTGAGGCCCGTCGATACCGCGTTCGTGACAGTGGAGACCCTGGCCGCGCGCGACCTTGACGAGACGATGGCCTTGTTCGAGGAGTCCCGCGACTGGCCCTACAGCGTGGCCTGGATCGACTGTCTGGCGCGGGGCGCGGGACTGGGCCGCTCGGTGATGACGCGCGGCGCGTTCATGGAGCGCAGCGCACTGCCGCCGCGCCTGGCGTCCGATCCCTTGCGTCCGGCCCCCGGCGTCAAATGCCGGATTCCCGCCGATGCGCCGTCCGCGCTGCTCAACAGGATCTCGGTCGGCCTCTTCAACGAGCTCTGCTACCGGCACGGGCGGGCACGCGCACGGTTCGGGGCGCGGCCGGTCCATTTCGACCGCTTCTTCTTTCCCCTGGATCGGATAGAGGCGTGGAACCGCCTCTACGGGCGGCGAGGGTTCGTTCAGTACCAGTGCGTGCTGCCCAAAGACGAAAGCGCGGCCGGGATCGCCGCCCTTCTGGAGCGCGCCGCCGCATCGGGACAAAGCTCGTTCCTGGGGGTGCTCAAGCTGTTCGGCCCCGCCGGGGACGGGTTGATGTCGTTCCCCATGGAGGGCTACACGCTGGCGCTCGACTTTCCGCTGCGCGCCGGCACTGCGGCGCTGCTCGACGGGCTCGACGAGATCACCCACCGGTACGGGGGGCGCGTCTATTTTGCCAAAGATGCCCACTGTGCGACGGAACGGGTGCGGGAAGGCTACCCCCGTTTTGACGCCTTCGAGGGGATCCGGGCCGAGACGCCCGGGGCGCCGTCCAGATTCGCCTCCGAGCTGTCGCGGAGGCTTGCGCTGTGAGGACCTCGTCTTCCCGGCTGAGCAACGCGCTGTTCGTCCTGTTCGTCGCGGGCATCCTGGCGTACGGGGCCGGGTTCGCCTGGTACATGCTCGGCCGCTTCGATCTCATCAGCCTTATCTCCAACACGCACGATGACGCCTTTTACTACTTCCAGATCGCCAGCAACCTGGCCGAGGGGAAGTTCTCGACCTTCGACGGCGGCATAACGCGCACCAACGGATATCATCCGATCTGGATGTTTCTGATCACGCCGTTCTACTGGGCATTCGACAAGGAAGCCGCGCTGTTCGCCATCAAGGCGTTCGAGATCATGCTCGTGGCCGGCGGCGTGGCGCTCGTCGCCGCGGCCGCCCGGCTGGCGCGCATGCCGTGGTATCTGATGTTCGCCGCGCTGCCGATGCTCTACCACATCACCTTCATGACTGCAGGAATGGAAGCGGCGGCGGCGCTGTTCATGCTGGGCCTGTTCATTCTGGCCGTCTGTCTCTTTGCACGAAACCCGGCGCGGTGGAAGTGGACGCTGGCCGCGGTCGCCTTTGTCCTGCCCTGGGTGCGCCTGGAGTACATCGCCATATCGCTGGCGGCGACCGCGGCGCTGTGCTTCGTCGAGTGGTCGAGGCGTGAGTCACTCCCCCCTGTCGAGGGAGATGGAGAGGGCCTCGGCACCCCCGAGAGGGGTTGGCCATTCCGTGCTCGCGATGAACACGTCGCACCACTACTGGGCGCGGTCGTCGGCATCCTCGTGTACTTCGCATATAACGGTACCGTCTTCGGGGGCGTGACGCCCGTGAGCGGCGCAACCAAGCAGATGTGGTCGCAGCAGCGGTGGGAGCGGGAAGGCGGGTACAGCTTCGTTCAGAACTTCCGGGACATCCTTCATCTTCCCGCCTTCGACTACGAGCTGTTGGTCGCGCTGGAGGTCTGCTTCTATGTCCTGCTCGTTTGGTGGTTCGCCCGCCGCTCCCGGAGTCGGGAGGACTGGCTGCAGCTGGCATTTCTGGTGGGCGTGTTCAGTTTGGCAGCCGGCCATCTGGCCAAATTCGCGCAGACTGTTCTCACGATTCACCCTTCCTTGGGGCCTTGGCCTTGGTATTTTGTCCCGGCGTACCTGCTGATGACGCTGATCGTTCCCGTGCGAGGTTACGTCGCCATTTACTTCATCCGCCGTTTCATCGGACCGAGGTCGCCTTGGGCGGCAAACATTCTGAGCGTGGGCATTGCAATTGCCGCCGCGGTATCCCTGTTTGCCAAGGCCGATTTCACCGAGCCATTTCGGCGTGCTGAAGCGATCAGCGTCTCAACCAGAACTGACGACAAATGGATCAAGGCCGTTTCTAACAATGAATGGACTGAAGCCGTTTATGGGGGTACGCAGATTATGAATCGCGTGCATCCCGAGGACGGCGTGTTCGGGGCGCGGGACATGGGCGGCACCATCGGGTATTTCTCGCGCTTTCCAGTGGTGAACCTGGATGGCTTGGTCAACTCTTATGACTACTTCCACACGGGAAACGCGGATAGCGCCGGAATAACTCATTTGGCCTTAATCAAGCACTTTGAGAGACTGCCAAGCATCCTGAATGGAGTGGAACTCCAACTACGGCCCATCGGGCTGCCGACAGATGAAAATCCGGCAGATGAAAATACCGTCGCCAGGACTTGGGAGAGGATTGAACCCCACTTCGACCGCCAGTCGGATAGCATCGGATTGATCGTGGACGGCCGGCTGACGCAGGCGTTCGTCAGGAATTGTGCGCCGAACGAGTTGATAGTGTTGTCAGGGGTTGGTCCGGGAGAGGAAACGGTCGCCAAAGCCTGGACGCGAACGCAAACGGGCTTGTGCGTGGCCGCGCTCGTGCTGCCCCGCAATGCGCTCCAGACGGTCAGGATCGAAACAGTGCCGATGGGCGATTACATGGCAAGACTGGCCGGAGACGGCCCGCCGACCATCCGCTCCGACTGGGATGTGTATCTTGTTGAAGACGGCCTCATCTACGCCAAGGACTCATGCAGTCCGGAGGATGCCGAACCAATGTTCTTCGTGCATCTGGACCCGGTTGACAGGAACGACCTCCCCGGCCATCGCAAGCAGTACGGCTTCGACAATCTCGACTTTGATTTGAGGAACCACCTTGTCGACGGACGAGTCTGCGTAGCCCGGCTGGATCTGCCCGACTACGGCATCACCGCGATCCGCACCGGCCAGTTCACCGGCGAGGGCCAGAAGATCTGGGAGGGCAGCTTCGATGTTGTCGAGTCGGCGGATGGCGGGAAAGCCGTACCGTGAACGGCAGAGTCGAGACAGCGCTGGTGATCGGCGCCACGTCGGGTATCGGCCGCGCCATCGCGCGCACGCTGGCGGAAGACGGCTGCGCATTGCAGCTCGCGGCCCGCGACGGGGCGCGGCTGGAGAGAGAGGTGCGCGACATCCGAGTGCGCGCGGGGGTCGCCGTGACCGCGCATCGGTGCGATGTGCTCGATGAAGATGGTGGCGTCTCGCTGCTAGACACGCTCGATCCGCTGCCCGATGTGGCTGTGTGCGTCGTCGGGCTGCTCGGCGACCAGGCGGAAAGTCGGCGGGACTGTGCCGCCGCCGAGCGCGTGATGCGCACCAACTATGTCGGCCCCGCGCTGCTGATGGGGGCGCTGGCAGAGCGCTTCGAGCGTCGCGGCGGCGGCGTCCTGGTCGGCGTCAGCTCGGTTGCCGGCGAGCGGGGACGGGCCGCGAACTACGTCTACGGTTCGGCCAAGGCGGGGTTCACCGCTTTCCTCTCCGGTCTGCGCGGCCGGCTGGCCGCCTCCGGCGCCCATGTGGTGACGGTCAAGCCGGGCTTCGTGCGTACGCGCATGACCGACGGCATGGACCTGCCGGAGCGGCTGACCGCGACCCCGGAAGAGGTAGCCGCCGCGGTCGTGGCGGCAATTCGCCGCCGCCGCGATGTGATCTACGTGCGCCGGATCTGGCGTCCGATCATGTTCGTCTTGCGCGCTGTCCCGGAGCGCCTGTTCAAGCGGATGAACCGCTTGTGAAGAATCCGCAGTCCATCTGACGTTGCGCGAAGGGGTCGGCGAACGCTTGCAGGCGGGTGATGGCGCCGAGGCAGCGCGGAATGTAGCTGGAGCCCCGTTCACGGTGAACTCGGCAATGCGCAACACGCCGACGATGGCGCCGAGGCAGCGCAGGATGGAGCTGGAGCCGGCCTTGCAGCATGTTGCGGAGGCGGATTGCAGGGGCCGCGCGGCCGGAGTGTATTGCTAGGGTTGCCGCCCCTCGATGCTGCGCGGCGGATGCCACGCCTCTAGCACGTACGGCTCCTCGTTGGGCCGGAGCGAAACCTGCGCGGTATCCGCGTCCAAGAAAATCCAGTCCACTGTCCGCTCGTTCTGCGTGATGCGCACCGGCAGTCCGGCCCAATCCGCCGGCGGCGAGAAAATCAGCGTCAACGGCTGGTCGAACCGCTCGTTGTCCAACCCGTCGGAAAGAGTGATCTTGATCTGCTTCGTCGCCCCATCCTGTTCCATCGCGTTCATCTCGACGACGGCCTTCTCCCTTTCCCGCAGATAGAGAACGATGTCGTTCATGGGGGCGACCCAGAAGTCGCGAGCGGCGATGGCCCGCATGTCTTCCTGAAAGTCCTCCCATCTGTAGGGTCCCCAGCCCGTGCTCATTCCGATGGCATGGTACACCGGGATGATCCAGGCCGTCTTCTCGATGGCGGCGTCCAGGATAGGTGTCAGTTCCTCGGTGTCGTTGATGCAGCCGTCGCACTGCTGAAAGTCGTGGCTCTCCATCGTCAGGGCGGGCAGGAAGAACCAGTCATCCGGCGTCGTGTCGGAATCCGGGACGATATACGGCGACTGGCCTCCCGGCCCTGCCAAGCGGCCCGAGAGAAATCCGGCGTCGGCCAGCGCCCTCCTGGTTTCCTCTTCGTGTCCAGCGCTTCGAGGGTACGCGTACGCCACCGGTTTCAACCCCAGTTCCCGCATGACCTCGAAGTTCAGCCGAAACGAATCGTAGGCCTGGGCATAGGAGAGCGCGTCGTGGTCGACGTGCCAATGCCCGTGCCCGAAGAAGCCCGAACCCCGGGCCGCGAGCGCCAAGTCGTACTCGATCCGTCGGTCTTCGAACTTGTCTAGCGACACGCCGGGGACGATGTGAGGGATGAGGTCCGTCAAGTCGTGTTCGACCCAATCGGGCGCTTGGTCGGCATATGCCTGAGTGACCATCTCGTAGTCCAGGACCAGCCCCATGTCCAGCACGAAGTCGTCAACCGGGCGGTTCGCGTCCGGCCAATCGTCGGCCGTGATAGAGATGGCCGCGGCGTGGTTGTCAAACCACTTTGCGATGGCAAAGGCGGCGCTCGGTCTCTGGTCCCTCGCTTCAGTGCAGCCTACGGTAGTCGCCAGCAAAGCTGCGGCGACGGCTGCGAGCAAATTCGCCGAACGAGGCCCCCGCAACTCGCGCAGAAAGGACATTGGAGGTCTCCTCGCCCGGTTCAGAACTGGTTTTTCATCGATTCGCGCTCCGGGCCGGGCGGATCGCGGTGGATCCAGTAGCTCTCCGCATCGCGGTCGTGTCGCAGGCGGAGCGGATCCTTCCCCAGGGCGCGCATGACGAGGCCGGTCGGGGTCACCACGGCAAAGTAGATCACGGTCATGACGATTGGGTTGACCACGCGCTGCAGCAGCAGCCCGAACTTGAACCACGCCCGATTCAGCGGCGCCAGCAGCGCCGGCCTGCCGAGCGCCACCGCCAGGAACGCTCCCGCGACGCCGAACGCCCAGCTGCGGAGCGGCCCGCCGTGAAGCAGCGGGAACAGGCCGATGACTACGAACGCGGATGCGAAGACGATGCCGAAGCTGCGGTCGGACCCACCCTCGACCTGTTCGTCCTCGGTCAGACGTTCGTGGGTTTCCATTCGTTCGCTTTTCGTTACCGTCCGCGCATTTTTTCGTTGCCGCCCGCGCATTTGACGAGCGATGTAATGCCGATGACAACTCTCCAAGCATAATATAACCCGCAGGGCGCGGTACGCTTGCCCTAGCGCCGACAATTCCCCTATATGTTACGCCCAGACAAGCTATGTCTCTCTGGCGGACGCGGTCGAGAACGAGTTGCTGGAGAAAAAAGATGCGTCGCGCGCGATGCACTTGAAAAGAGCAGGCCAAGGCCCCGGATCGAGATGATGGAAGTGGCACGCGATACGGCGCGCGATGTCCGTTACCAACCCGATGAACATCCTCCGCGCACCTTCGCCGCGGGCCTGGGTCTGCAAGCCGCTGTCCTGGTCTTTGCCGGAATCGTGTTGCCACTGGTCATCGTGGTTCGGGCAGCGGGCGGAAGCGAAACTCATCTGGCCTGGATGGTCTTCACGGCGCTCGCCGTCAGGGGAGCCGCGACAGTGTTTCAGACCATGCGGTTGGGTCGTTTCGGCTCCGGGCACATGCTTCTCACGGACACCTCCGGGGCGTTCATCGCGATCTGCGTCACGGCGCTCGTCGAGGGCGGGCCGGCTCTGCTGTCGACGCTAATCGTCGTGGTGGTTCCTCTCGATTTCGTGCTGGCCGCGCGGCTCTCGCTGCTGCGACGCATCTTTACGCCGGTCGTCCTGGGCACCGTGATGATGCTGCTAGTCGTCACAATCATGCCCCTGGTGTTCGACATGCTGACGGCAGTAGACGACGGCGTTTCGCTGGCCGGCGCCGCGACCAGCGCCGTCACGAGCCTGATGCTGATCGCCGCTCTCGGGCTCTGGGCCTCGGGCGCTTGGCGATTGTGGGCGCCCGTCATCGGTATCGCCGCCGGCTGCGCGGTCGCCGCGATGTTCGGGCTGTACGATGTCGGCCCGGTGATCGAAGCGCCCTGGATCGGCCTTCCCGCCTACTCCTGGCCGGGGTTCGATCTGCAGTTCGACGCCCGCTTCTGGCTGCTCCTGCCGACGTTCGCGTTCGTCGCGCTGATCGGATCCATCAGGATCGCCGGGGATGCCGTCGCCATTCAGGGGGTCTCGTGGCGCACATCGCGCGCGGTGGATTTCCGCGCGGTGCAGGGAGCGATCAAGGCTAACGGCCTCGGCAACCTGCTCGCCGGCATCGCCGGCACGATGCCGAACACGACCTGTTCGTCAAGCACGCCGCTCGTCGAGCTGACCGGCGTCGGCGCGCGCAGCGTCGGGGTGTGGGCGGGGATTATGCTCGCTGGACTGGCGTTCCTGCCCAAGGCGACGGCGACCCTGCTCGCCATTCCGGGTCCCGTCGTCGCCGCCTATTGGACGGTACTGATGGCGCTGTTGTTCGTGCAGGGAATGAAGCTCGTAGTTCAGGACGGTCTCGACTACCGCAAGTCCATGGTGGCGGGGCTCGCGTTCTGGATCGGGCTGGGTTTCCAGAACGACCTGATCTTCACGGACCTCCTCGGGGACGGTTGGCGCATTCTGCTCGGCAACGGCATGGCGACCGGCGGACTCTTGGCGATCGCGCTGACCCTGTTCGCGGGGCTGGCCGACCCGCGCCCCAGGCGGTTCAAAGATGAATTGGACGTAGCCGCCCTGCCGAAGGTCGACGCGTTTCTGCGCACGTTCGCCGCGCGCCTTGGCTGGAACGACGCGTCTACCCAACGGCTACGCGCGGTCGGCGAGGAAACTCTCCTGATCCTCCTTCCTCCAGAGGACGAAAGGGGGGAGGGGGGCGAAAAGCGATGTCTGCGCGTGAGGGCGCACGGCAATCGGGGCACGGCCGAACTGGAGTTCGCGGCGGCGGTCGGCGAGGAGAACATAGAGGACCGGATCATGTTGCTCGGCGAGCGGGCTGAACTGAACGAAGGCGATCTCTCCCTACGCCTGCTCAGACATTTCGCCGGGTCCGTGCGCCACCAGCAATATCACGACATCGACATCGTGACAGTGCGCGTCGAGGGCGGCAGGTAGCTGGGCGGTTTCTTCGAGGAATGGCCTTCGCTCCCGTTACGGCAACTCCAGTCCCATATTGTATCCCCTCCCCTGGCACTGTGGGCGGTCCAGAAAATGGATGTCTCGGCCTTCAGCATCCGCGTTCTGCCTGCCACGGCCAGCGTCTTGACCGTAGCAGTGATGTTGTTTAATTTCGAGACGCACGGCAAGAGATTAGCCGGCAAGTGCCTAGCGCAAGTCCCTCTCCCGGAATACGGTATCTCCGAAATCAGAACCGGCCAGTTCCTCGTCAACGAGGACGGCTCCACCGCACAACTCTGGGAAGGCGATTTCCACCACCTCCTGGACGGGGAGCTCCGCCGCTGATGAAGAGGTGAACGACGCTTTCAAATGGGCGCATGGGGATGGGGGGCGCCGTTTCCTTCCCGCGCTCATCGCGCTCGTCGCGGCTCTGGGCACGGCGCATATCCTCATCCGTACGTCCACCTACGGCGCGGCGCTCGGCAACGATGCCTTCAACTACTTGGCGGCAGCCGAGAGCTTGGCCGCCGGAGAGGGTCTGCTGAGTCCCGGCGGCGGGCAAGTGGTGCTCTTTGCGCCTTTCCTCCCCATGGCGATGGCGTTCCTGAGCCTGTTCGGCATCGAGCCGGTGGACGGAGGCCGGTTCCTGAACGCGGCCGCCTTCGGCCTGCTCATTCTGGTGTCGGGTCTCTGGCTGAGCCGGCGTCTCGAGTCGCGGCTGCTCGCGCTCGGCGCAGCAGTGGCGGTGATGGCGTCTCTCCCCCTCGCGCATTCCGCTTCGACCCTGCTGAGCGAACCCCTCTTCGTCTTGTTCACCTTCCTCGCCCTGATGCTGCTGGAGTCGTTCCTGAACCGACGCAGCGGCGTGCGGGGCCTCGCGCTTTCCGCCGCATTCGCCGCGCTGGCCGCGACGACGAGGTACGTAGGGGTCGCGCTCATCTTCTCCGCAGTCCTTATGCTCTTTTTGCGCCGCAATACTCCGGTACGAGAGCGGTTGAAGCATGCCCTGGCCTTCGGCGCCATCTCCTCGCTCCCGCTCGCGGCTGTGCTGGCGCGCAACCTACTGGTCTCCGAAACTCTCGCCGGGGACAGGTCCTTAGCGTCGGGACAGTCCCTGTTCGATTCGCTTGGCCAGATCGTCGAGGTGTTCCACGGGTGGGCCGACCCGTCGTCCCCGATCCACTGGCAGTTGCAGCACTCGCCGTGGCTGATTGCCGGTATGGTTCTGCTGCTGGCGGCGCTTCTCCTCATCACCCCTCGCCCGGGCCGGGCGTCTTCCGTCTTCGGGGGCTTCGCGCTGTCGTACCTTGCGATCATGGCCGTGGTGGTGCCGTTCACGGCCCAGCAAGGCATAGATAGCCGGTACCTCGTGCCGGTCTACGTCCCGCTGCTGTTCGTCGCGGCGTTCTGGCTGGATGGACTCCTGAGCAGCAGGGCGTCGGGGAGGATGTCCGTGGTCCGGCGGGCGCTGATTGCTCTCGCGCTTATCGGCGGTGCTTGGCATATCGGCGTCTCGGTGCAGCGGAATCTGCAATTGACCGCCGAAGCCCTGGAATCGGGGTACATCGGCCAGAGTTTCAACACGGCGTACTGGGAGGATTCCGAGCTGGTGGAATATGTCCGTGCGAACCCCGCCTCCGGCCAGTACCGGTACTACAGCAACGACCCCAACGTACTCCGGTGGAACGCGGGGATTACGGGAACGCGGGTGACCTGGGTTCCGGTGCCGCGGCGGAACCTGCGGAACATCTACGATTGCCAGCGCTGGTTCGAGCGGGCCATCCTGGAATCCCGGCGGTACGGGGAACCCGAAGAGTACGTCGTATGGGTCGGCGCGGGCGAACGCTCCCAAATAAATTGCGACCTCTTGCAGATGGAGTCGCCGCTCCCGTTGGAGCCGGTGGCGGAACTTGCCGATGGTGCCATCTACAGAGTGAACGATGCCTATGACAGTGCCGGTGCGCGACAGTCCGCCGTTGACTCGCTCTTGTCCGGCGAACCGGCGGTCCGCTCCGACTTTGACCTGTATCTTCGCGAGGACGCGCTGATCTACGCTAAGGATCCGTGCACCTCCGCCGACACGGAGGCCGTGTTCTTTCTGCACCTTTACCCGGTCGACGTGAACGACCTTCCCGATGATCGCAAGCAGTACGCCTTCGACGACCTGGACTTCTACTTCAACGATTGGGGCGCGATATTCGACGACAAATGCCTAGCGAAAATCCCTCTTCCGGAATACGGTATCTCCGTCCTCTCAACCGGCCAGTATGTCCTCGCAGACGGCGGTTTGGATAACATATGGAAGGTGGAGTTCCGCCCATGAACGTTTGCCGCATTGTTGCCTATCGCGCTCGCCCTATTTTGTAGTCTCCGGCTGCTCCGTCCGGAGCATCCGACCTGTAACGACATCTCTCCCAAATGCGTCGCTTCTCGCCACCCATCTAGAGTGAATCCAGTTTTCGACAGGACGGCACCCGTCAATCCGCCTACGCTGCGCTCGTATCCGGCGAACCGGTAGTGCGCCTGCCAGTCCCGAAAAGCGCCTCCGCGAGGTACGCGTCCTTAAGGCCTACGCGGGGTGACGTTCTGCCGTAAACGACGGCTTTGCCGCAGGGCCGAGATTATGAAGGGGACCATAATCAAGGCGATGACACTGTAGTAAGCGGCATTTGCCCAGGCCGCGCCCGCCGCGCCGTGCAGCGGAACCAGCCATGCGATGAGCGCGACGAAAATTGTCAGACTGCCGATTTCCGCCGCCAACGACGGCCAGACTCGTCCAATAGCCGCCGGCAGCACGGCAAGCGCGGAAATGCTGTTGATGGCGAAGGCGCCGAGAGTCATGATCAGCAGAAGCGGGGCGACGCCTGCGAACTCCTCGCCCAGGAAGAACCGGGCCAAGGGTTGATGGAAGACGGCAAGCAGCCCGAACAGCGCTACCGCCGCAGCGAACGACGCCAAGCCGAACCGCAGCGAGGTGCGGCGCAGCATCCCGCCCTGGCCCGAGTACCACTGTCTGCTGTATTGAAGTTGCACGCCATCCTTCAATGGCTGAAACGGATAGTGTCCGGTGTCGGCAATCTGCCTCGCCGCCCGGTACAGTCCTGCGCCCGCGGCGCCGGTAAACTGGGCCACCAAGAGAGTGTCCAAGTTGCAGGCCAGCGCAGAGAAGGCGGATCTCCCGAATGCTCCGGCCTGGAAGCGCACCACTTCAGGCGGCGCTCTGAGCGATAACGAGCTCAGGAGACCGGGTATCCCCGCCCGTGGCGCCGATACTGCCGCTGCAGCCAGCATCCCGCCCCCGCCCACTACGACGCCGGCAATATGGGCCAAGACCACCTCGGACAGCCCGCCTCCCTGCAACAACGCTATTCCGAGCAGGGCGACTCGGATCAGAACGCCCGCCAGAGCGATTATCAAACCCAGAGATACCCGGTCGGACAGCCGCAGGACCGCCAGGCTTTCCGTCTGGGTAGCCAGGAAGATGCCCACGACGCCGTACATGAGCGCTATGTCCCGGTAGGCGTTATCGATCCCCAGCAGGCTGCTTGACGCGAGGACGAGGATGGCAATAAAGGCGTAGGCGAGGACCGACAGCCCCAGAGACGCGGCCATCGTGAAACGCACTATCCGGGACGCTTCCTGCGTCCTTTCCTCCGCCAGGGCTCGCGTTACGAAAGTTGTGACGGCTTCGCCGCCGGGTGCGGCCAGAAGACCGTGGATGAGCGCCGCCACCGCGATGATGACGGCCAGGACGCCGAAGCCTTCAGGTCCGAGTATCCGCGCGGCGATGGTCAGCTGGGCCAGTCCGCCCAATAGCCGGACCGCCGTGATGGCGCCCATCCAGGAGGTCTGCCGCACGACGAGCCGGTCCGACATCTACGGCCGCCGGTAAATGCGGACCAAGCCCCGCAGTTCCTCGGCCAACCGGTCGAAGTGGCGCCCGCCGCGGAAGAACTCGCCGCGCTGCCTAGCCCCGGCGCAGAGCCGCCGGTACAGAGCCGGGTCGCCGATCAGCCGCTCGATCGCCGACTTCAACTCGGGGACGGAGCGTGGCTCCACCAGCAGCCCGCTCTTCTCGTGTTCCACCTGCTCGGGGATTCCGCCTATCGAGGTCGCTACGACCGGCACGCCGCACTGGAAGGCTTCTATGATGACTCCTGGAGTGCCCTCGCTTCTCATGTAGCTGAGGAACAGCAGCAGGTCGTGTTGGGAGAGGATGCGAGGTACCTCCTCCGGTTCCAGCGCCCCGCCGTAGCTCGCCCTGGGGTGGCCGTCGAACAGGGAGAAGTCGGTATTGGGCATGCGGGGGCCAAACACTCGGAGATGGCAGTCATCGGGCAGTGCGCGGCAGGCCTCCAGCGCTTCGGCCAGCCCCTTCTCCTTCCTGAGCTGGCCCATGAACAGCAGCCTGCGGACTCTATCCCGGTCTCGCCCGGTTTCCACGGGGGCGATGTCCCTGGTGTTGGCCAGCCAGCGGAAGTTGTCCCGTCTGCCGAACTCCCGGAGCGTCCGCCTTTCCTCGTACACCAGCGAGGCCCGGAGACACGTCCGGTCCATCAGCCAGCGGCGAACCGGCCCGTAACGCTGGTAGGTGAAGTAGAGGCTGTCCCCGAAAAACCGCAGCGCCAGAGGACGGCGCAGTGCCCGGCACAGCGTCCGGATGGCGGACGCCGCCAACAGCGCCGGATAGGCCGACATGTGAAGGAACACCACATCGGAGCGCCGGGCCCTCCACAGGACTTTCCGGATCACCCGCCCGAAGGTGAGAAGTTCGTAACCCCAAATCTTCCAAAGGGGCAGATTGGGCCTGGGTCTGGCCGTGTCGATGATGTCGAGATCGAAGCCCCGCAGGTTCAACTCTCGGACCGCTTCCGCGAAAGTCACCCTGGCCCCGCCAATGGGTTCTGCAAGGGATGCCGGCTTGGCGGGCAGCGGTCCCAGGAGCAGAACCTTCATCGTGCGGGGAGGATCTGACACCTTGGCATTCTCCCCGCGCGAATTGCGCTGGCGCGGCACCCCCACAATGCTCGCAATCCGGGCTCTCCTGCTTCTACTCCAAACACAGAACGCTACCGACCGTTAGCAGGCTCCAGCAAGAACAGTTCCCGCAAGCCGCCTTTCAATTTCAACCGGTCGCGAACGGAGAAGCATCTGCGAACTTCCGATTCGAAGTTCTCGGCGGTGTAGTCCGCATAGTGCTCCCGCTTGTTCTCCAGGAGGGTTTGGAACATCTCGTCGTTCCGCCCGACGAACTCCAGGATGCAGGTCGCGTCCAAGCTTCGCAACCAGCCAATGAACAGCCGCAACGGGATGTTCGCCACGACCCTCAGGTGATGAACCAAAGCTAGGCAAAGCACCATGTCGGGGCTTCGCCGCGCATCGAACGCCGGGCGCTCGCGACCCGCCCAACCCTGTCCCGGCGAGAGGTTCGCCAGATCCATCACCAGCGGAATGACATTCTCCGGTCCGCTCTGCCGCACCTCGCGATAAAGCTCATCGACGGCATCGTGATCCGCGTCCACGGCAGCGACCACTCCCGAGTGCTCGGCGGCGATACGCGCGAACGCGCCGGTATTCGCGCCCAGGTCCCAAGTCAGCCCAGGGTCGCGCACCGCGGTGTGCCGTAGCACGAAGTCCTTCTTCCGTTCGAAGTCGGCTGCGTCGTAGGAATGATTCCTGGCGTATTGCGACCAAGTGGAACGGGCCCGCCCGCTGGACAACCCGCCGATGAGCCGCCGCAGGCTGTCCCACAGCGCGAACAGCATCGTCTTCGGCTGTCGTCGATGTGGGCGCGTCGATCGGGGGCCGCTGCGCTCGGCCTTGGCGGGAAACCAGACATGCGACAGGACGCCGCGCTTGAAACGCCTCAGCCCACGAAAGTACCGACTTGCTTCCTCTGGCGGGATGCCGTCGAGGCGCGAGCGGAGCAGCGGGTGGAACGGGATGCCCAGATGCGCCGTCAGCAGCAACGGTGTCAGGAAGGTCGCGCAGAATTGACGATACCCCCGCCAGTATTCGCCCTCTTCCCAAGGGATGAACGACGGTATGTCGATGAATACCGGGCGTACGCCCATCCATTGCACGTTGAACGACGTCGCGTCCTTGAGCAGCCAGCCGTTTCTGGCTCCGGTCTCCAGTATCCGCAATTGCAGCAGCGCCGCGTCCTTGAGCATCGAGAACGGCCACTCGTAGGGCCAAGTCACGAAGTCCACCACCTCATGCTCCACGGCGGCGCTCCAGCCCTCCTTCATCACGTGCCGAGCGTTGGGGAGTTCCGGGTGGAGCAGCTGCGTCGCCACGACCTGACCATCATCGACCAAGTCCTGGAAAAAGGGCTCGGCAAGCAGGTTCTCCACTATTCCGGCGGCGGATGGATTCAACCCGCGAACGATGCTCGCCTCTCCGGTGTCCCGCATGACCCGGTACACTTGTCCGGCCGGGTCCTTGAAAGACCCGCCGTCAGCCCTGAGCATTTCCGTCGTCGGGACGCGCGTCTGTGGAATCGGAACCGTCGCCGCCTGCCACCGCTTTCCTGTCCGAATGGAGAATCCGGCGCTTCAAGCGGCCCAAGTACCCCCGGATGATATAGCCACCGGCTGCCAGAGCGCCCAGCACACTGGTGATGACCAAGCCGGCGGAGCCGGGGTCGACGTAGGCGTGAGCCGCGGTCGGCACAAAGACAAACGCGGTGGCGGCGATCAACTGGTCGCGCCGTGTTGGTCTATATCATCGAGAATCATAGAGAAAGTCCCTGTAGTAAGCTCTATAGTGCCGGGGGATCGGCCCGTACTCGGGTCGCGTATATCTGTGCGGCTTGATGAGCGGGCTTTCACCGCCGGACAGGCAGCGAAGCAGAGCGTGAACGGCGTCCAGAATCGTCATGTAATCCTGGGACGATGCTTCGTCGAACCACCTAACGCACACATCCCGGGGATAGACGCCGCCCAGAATGCCGTACTTGTCCTGGAAGACGAAATCCGGATCGTCCTCGAATTGCAGCCCCCGAGACAGGTACGGGCCGTGGTCGCCGAACACGAGCAAGATGGCGCCAGGGTCATTTTCTTGCAGGTGCCGGACGACTAAAGCTAGGTAGCGAGCTGCTCGTTCGCTATTGTTGACGTAGGCGCGTCTGAATACCTCGAGCTCTTCCGCATCATAATACCGGAATGAGTTATCAGTATGTCCCGGTGCATACAGGTAAGCTATCACGAATTGAGGCTTGTCGTTGGCGTTCACCCTGGTGATCCGCTCGGCGACCATATCCATTGCAGTGAACCACGCAGTTCTTCCGAACCGGCAATATCCCCAGAAAGCAAAATCCCGTATGCTGGCGTCCAGTCTATTACAGACGGTGTTGTTCTGGATCGTGATGTAGTTGTTGATATATTGACCCTTTTCGTCTCCGAAAAAGTTGTCCATATAGATTGATGTTGTCTCGTAGCCGTTTCCGTGGAGGATTGCAAGGAGATTCGACGGGTCTTGACCAGAGAATAAGGACGGTTCAGGGTTGTCTCCCCCTGCATTCAACTCCTTTCGTTGTGCGGTATACGCATCCACGTCCAGCGCCAAGACAGTGTTGAGAGAAGCAATAGTGGGGACGGAGTTGGCGAAGAAATTGGGGAAACGGCGAAAGTAATTATCGAACAGATCATGAAATCTTGTGGTTTCCAAGCCAAGGTATTTCTTGAGCAATGCGCGTGGGACCAGGGCATCGAAGGAAACGAAATACAGGTTTGGCGTCTCCCGGAAGGAGATGTCCCGAATGTACGTCGTATCCACGGTTGCGGGTGCGGGGGACATCGTCGGCCTCCGGTGCCCGCTGGCAATAATCCCAAGCCCGAGCAACGCCGCCGCCGAGAGCGCAATGCCTCCCCAGCGCTGCTCGTCGATGACACGGAAGGCGACGAACAGCCCTGCGCCGGATCCGGCGCATAGCGCAATGAGGACGGCCCCGTTTCCGGTCAGATAGAGATCGGTCTGGATGATGTACGCCGTCGCAACGCTGGCCAGCACAATCAGCGACAGGACAGCGTTCGCTATGACTCCAGAGCGCAGGAAGAACAGCGCGCCGAGCAAAAGGACGGTGTTAACCGTCCCGCCGAGCATTAGAATGCTTCTCAGGTCCGACTCGGAAAAGGCCGCTGCGGATGACGTATATGTAGCGGCAAAGGCCACCGCTACGAGCAATGTCGCGAAGACGAACTTGAATGCGGTCTTTCGGTCAGGTCTCAATGCGCTCAAAGCCGGTTTATTGTCGTCGGTGCAGGACTCGTCCGTCGAGGAATTCGAGGCCGCCCGCGCAGTTGATCGTGTGCGTGCCCCGGTTGCCGGGCAGTCCCGAGCCGTCAATGCGCCCGATGGGGGTTTCGGCGTAGGCGCGCTCGTCCAGCGCGTCGACCCGGTTCCGGACGCTCGCGACCCGCCCAATCCTGTCCCGGCGAGAGGTTCGCCAGATCCATCACCAGCGGAATGACATTCTCCGGTCCGTTCTGTCGCACTTCGCGATAAAGATCATCGACGGCATCGTGATCCGCGTCCACGGCAGCGACCACCCCCGAGTGCTCGGCGGCGATACGCGCGAACGCGCCGGTATTCGCGCCCAGGTCCCAAGTCAGCCCAGGGTCGCGCACCGCGGTGTGCCGTAGCACGAAGTCCTTCTTCCGTTCGAAGTCGGCTGCGTCGTAGGAATGATTCCTGGCGTATTGCGACCAAGTGGAACGGGCCCGCCCACTGGACAACCCGCCGATGAGCCGCCGCAGGCTGTCCCACAGCGCGAACAGCATCGTCTTCGGCTGTCGTCGATGTGGGCGCGTCGATCGGGGGCCGCTGCGCTCGGCCTTGGCGGGAAGCCAGACATGCGACAGGACTCCGCGCTTGAAACGCCTCAGCCCACGAAAGTACCGACTAGCTTCCTCTGGCGGGATGCCGTCGAGGCGCGAGCGGAGCAGCGGGTGGAACGGGATGCCCAGATGCGCCGTCAGCAGCAACGGTGTCAGGAAGGTCGCGCAGAATTGACGATACCCCCGCCAGTATTCGCCCTCTTCCCAAGGGATGAACGACGGTATGTCGATGAATACCGGGCGTACGCCCATCCATTGCACGTTGAACGACGTCGCGTCCTTGAGCAGCCAGCCGTTTCTGGCTCCGGTCTCCAGTATCCGCAATTGCGCAGCAGCGCCGCGTCCTTGAGCATCGAGAACGGCCACTCGTAGGGCCAAGTCACGAAGTCCACCACCTCATGCTCCACGGCGGCGCTCCAGCCCTCCTTCATCACGTGCCGAGCGTGGGGGAGTTCCGGGTGGAGCAGCTGCGTCGCCACGACCTGACCGTTATCGACCAAGTCCTGGAAAAAGGGCTCGGCAAGCAGGTTCTCCACTATTCTGGCGGCGGATGGATTCAACCCGCGAACGATGCTCGCCTCTCCGGTGTCCCGCATGACCCGGTACACTTGTCCGGCCGGGTCCTTGAACGACCCGCCGTCAGCCCTGAGCACTTCCATCCTTGGGACGCGCGTCCGTGGAATCGGAACCATCGCCGCCTCTGCCCGCCGCTTTCCTGTCCGAATGAAGAATTCGGCGCTTCAAGCGGCCCCTGCCCCCCCGAATGATGTAGCCACAGGCCGCCAGAAAGCCCAGCACACTGGTGATGAGGAAGCCGGCGGAGCCGGGATCGACATAGGCGAGAGCCGCAGTCGGCACAAAGACAAAATGCGGTGGCGGCGATCGCCATATCGTGCCGTGTTGGTCCATATCATCGAGAATCATAGAGAAAGTCCCTGTAGTAAGCTCTATCGTGCCGGGGGATAGGCCCGTACTCGGGTCGCGTATATCTGTGCGGCTTGATGAGTGGGCTTTCACCGCCGGACAGGCAGCGAAGCAGAGCGTGAACGGCGTCCAGAATCGTCATGTAATCCTGGGACGATGCTTCGTCGAACCACCGAGCGCACGTGTCACGGGGATAGACGCCGCCCAGAATGCCGTAATTGTCCTGGAAGACGAACTCCGGATCGTCCGCGAACTGCAGCCCCCGAGACAGGAACGGGCCGTGGTCGCCGAACACGAGCAAGATGGCGCCAGGGTCATTTTCTTCCAGGTGCCGGACGACTAAATCCAGGTAGCGAGCTGCTCGTTCGCTATTGTTGATGTAGGCACGTCTGAATGCCTCGAGCTGTTCCGCATCATCATACCGGAACGAGCTACCAGTATGTGTCGGTACGGACAGGTAAGCTATCACGAATTGAGGCTTGTCGTTGGCGTTCACCCTGGTGATCCGCTCGGCGACCATATCCATCTCACCTCTTCCGATCCGGCAATGTCCCCAGAAAGCAAAATCCGATATGCTGGCGTCCAGTCTATTACAGACGGTGTTGTTCTGGATCGTGATGTAGTTGTTGATATATTGACCCTTTTCGTCCCCGAAAAAGTTGTCCACATAGATTGATGTTGTCTCGTAGCCGTTTCCATGGAGGATTGCAAGGAGATTCGACGGATATTGACCAGAGAACAAGGACGGCTCAGAGTTGTCTCCCCCTGCATTCAACTCCTTTCGTTGTGCGGTATACGCATCCACGTCCAGCGCCAAGACAGTGTTGAGAGAAGCAATAGTGGGGACGGAGTTGGCGAAGAAATTGGGGAAGCGGCGAAAGTAATTATCGAACAGATCATGAAATTTTGTGGTTTCCAAGCCAAGGTATTTCTTGAGCAATGCGCGTGGGGCCAGGGCATCGAAGGAAACGAAATACAGGTTTGGCGTCTCCCGGAAGGAGATGTCCCGAATGTACGTCGTATCCACCGTTGCGGGTGCGGGGGACATCGTCGGCCTCCGGTGCCCGCTGGCAATGATCCCAAGCCCGAGCGCCGCCGCCGCCGAGAGCGCAATGCCTCCCCAGCGCTGCTCGTCGATGACACGGAAGGCGACGAACAGCCCTGCGCCGGATCCGGCGCATAGCGCAATGAGGACGGCCCTGTTTCCGGTCAGATAGAGATCGGTATGGATGATGTACGCCGTCGCAACGCTGGCCAGCACAATCAGCGACAGGACAGCGTTCGCTATGACTCCAGAGCGCAGGAAGAACAGCGCGCCGAGCAAAAGGACGGCGTTAACCGTTCCGCCGAGTTTTAGAATGATTCTCAGGTCCGACTCGGAAAAGGCCGCCGCGGATGACGTATATGTAGCGGAAAAGGCCGCCGCTACGAGCAATGTCGCGAAGACGAACTTGAATGCCGTCTTTCGGTCAGGTCTCAATGTGCTCAATGCCGGTGCAGGACTCGTCCGTCGAGGAATTCGAGGCCGCCCGCGCAGTTGATCGTGTGCGTGCCCCGGTTGCCGGGCAGTCCGGAGCCGTCAATGCGCCCGATGGGGGTTTCGGCATAGGCGCGCTCGTCCAGCGCGTCGACCCGGTTGAGGACAACCGCCCGTCCGTAGCCTCCGCTGCAATCCTGCCCCGGACGAATCAGGTGGCCGTCCCGCAAGAACAGCCGACCCGCCGGACGGGCCCGCCTGCGGTCGGACACCACCGGATTCGCCGGGTGGGGCCGCCACGCCCCGTCCAGGGCATCGGCCATGTAAATGTGCAGTTCGGCATTGGCCCTCGCCCTCGCTTCGCTCACTGTGCCGAACAGCCACAGCTTCCCGTCCTGCCGGTGCAGGGTCGGGTCGCTCATGCTCACTCCGTCCAGCAGCGTCCGTTCTCGGGTCCAATCGCCGGGGAATCGGCGGCAGCACCACAGGTCGATGCGGTTCTCGTCCCAGGTGTCGGGAATCAGATAGAGCCGGCCCCGGCGCTCGAAGACGAACGGGTAGGAGAGATGATACGAACATTTCAACGCGGTGGCAACTTCGCCCAGGTCGCCGTCGGCGGATACCGGGGCGCAGGCGATAGCGGCCTTCTTCGACGCAAAAGAGTAATCCTCGAAGAACACCCAAACCTGGCCGTCGACGACTATGGGAAAGGGGTCGGCCCAGAAACGACCGGGCGGAGCGTGATGCACTTTGAACTGCGCCGCGGGCGCCCGTCCGTCGATTCCCGAATCGGCCACGGGCCGGCCGGCGTTCACGACCAGGAACCACTTCTCGTCGCCGAAGAGGCGCCGGTACGCTTTCTTGACCAGCCGGGGCGCATAGCGGGTCGGAAAACGCAAGATGTCCATGCAGGGGCTAGCGCCTAGAGAAGACCAGCTTCAGCCCGTTCAAGTACCACGCCAAGCGGGTGAGGAGGAACTGCCTTGCCATCTGCCCCGTGCGATAGAAGTCGCGCTGGCGCAGCATCCGGGCTACCCGCCGCCGCCGGCCGCGGCTGTTCTTGCGTCCGACGACAGAGGCCGCCTCCCGGACCAGCTCCTTGAAACGCTCCGGGAGGATAAAGGCGGTGAAACAGTTCTCCGGACTCTGGTGATTGTAAATCGTGATGTCGAAGTCGTCGTCCACCACCCCTAGCTCCTTGCACACCTGGAACAGCTCGGAGCCGGGATAGGGGGTGAAAATGCTCAGCATGATGTTGTCGGCGTTAATCTTCTTGATGGCCGTCAGCGTGTCTCGGAACGTATCTTCCGTTTCCCACGGGAAACCGATCATGAAGAAGGCGCCGACTTCAATACCCTTCCGTCGGCAAAGATCCACGGCGGGATACGCCTTCTCGATGGTGTGCCCCTTCTTGACGGCCCGCAGTATCCGGTTGTTGCCCGACTCGATGCCGATATTGACTCGCACGCAGCGGGAACGGCTCATGTATTCGACCGATCGCTCCTTGACGACGCCCACGGTTATCTCGCAACCCCATTTGAGTCCGCGGCACTCGGTTTCGATCAGACCGCACAGTTCCTTGATGTAGCGGGGGTGGATGCCGAAGGTGTCATCGTCGAAGTAGACGTACCGGACGCCCCGCGCCATCAATAGCTTGAGTTCCCCCACCACGTTTTCCGGCGAGCGCCAGCGGGTTCTTTGCGTCCAGATGGCTTTGGACTCGCAGAAGGTGCAACTGTAAGGGCAGCCGCGAGCCGAAAAGACGTATCCGAAGGCATTGGCCGGATAGCTTTCGTAGTCCCGAAGAACTTGCGGCGCGGCTTCCGCCGGGTAAGGCAGTTCGTCGAGATCGGGAATGTTGGCGCGCGGCGGCGTGAACGCCTTGCGACCGTCCTGGCGGTAGGCCAGTCCCGCCACATCGCCCAGCGATGCCCCTTTTTCCCAGACGTCGATCAGCTCGACCAGCGTCATCTCGCCTTCGCCCAGCACCGCCACATCGATATCAGGGCAATCCAACGCGCTCGTAGTGGACAAGGTGGCGTGGGGGCCGCCCAAGACGACCAGCGTGCCGGGATTATGCTCCTTGGCGATTCGCGCAACCCTCATCGCGGACGGAAAGTTCTGCGTCTTGGAGCTTATGCCGACGATGCCCGGATCGAACTCCGTGATCGCCGAACGTATTTCTGCCCATATGGGCGCCGACGAGTCTTCCAGCGTCCGCAGGTAGCGGTCCATTCCTTCCTTGATGCGGGTCACGTTGTCGATCGAGATGGCTTTTCTATGCGGATTGAAGTCGGCGTTGTAGGCCTGGACCTCCCAATCCGTCCACTTCAGGACCGCCCCCGAGAGATAGCCAAGCGCCAGGGGGAACTTCACCAGCGAGGCATTGTCGTGGTAGAGACGCTTGAAAGGCGGATCGACTATCATGATCCGCTTGCGGAGGGGAGCGGGAGACGCTTCGGACTGCCGCATTTCCGTAGTCTCCCGTGTCAAGTAGGCCATGTCATGCGTTCCCGAGGGCGGTGCGCCGTTGCTCATTCCCTCGCCAGGAGGGCCAGACTGGTAAGGTTCGACCCGCCCTGCTCCCGCCGCCAGGGCAGCGCGCCCAGGGGCAACGCGACCAAGCGAGCGCCTTCCCGGCGCAGACGGCGCACGGCGAAGAAGGAGTCGGAGTTGACGCGCTCGGCCGTTCCCAGCGGTTTCGTGTCCGGAAAGTAGGAATGAACCAACAGCTGTCCGCCCGGGCGCAGAGCCCTTGTTGCCAGCGCGATGTCCCGGTAGGCGACATCCGCGACGGGGCTGTAATCCAGGAAAATGAAATCGAACTCCGCCTCGCAGCCACCAAGATAGTCCGTGGACCGGGCGATGGAAAACTCGACCATGTCGGCACAGTCCAGCCGGGCCAGCATATCCCGTGGCCGAGTGGAGATTCGGTATCGTTTGGCCTCGGCGGCGGCAAGGTCGTTGACGTCGAACAAGTCCACGGTGACGAGACGGGGAGGAGGGCGGTCTGCCTTCCGATACTCCCGCATCGCCATGGCGCAGTATAAGGTGGATGCGCCGCGGTTGGTGCCGATTTCCAGAACGGAGCGCGGTTGAAGACGGCGAATCAGGTGGTAGATCGCCCGGCAGCTCTCGGGATCGGTGGCGTGGGCCCACGGCGCGTATTCGAAGACTTCATCTATCGAAGATTTCGCCTCTTCCCATCCGGCGCCCGCGCCGTTGCCGCAGAGCAAGTCCGAGAATGAAATCTCCGCCGCCATCGGAAGCGGGGCAACGTCCACCGCCATCGGAGGCGCTCGGTCGAGCTGCACGGCGCGCACCGCCCGGCGGAGCGCGCCGTGCGCCCGCGCCGGGAGGATATCGCGGACTAGCCTTTTCAGTATTCTCAACTCTTTGCGCGGGGGGCGACTCTTTGCGCGGGGTCGCCGCCTAGAGGTTCTGCTTGGCAAGTTCGCCGGCTATCCAGTGGTAGGTGCGCTCGATGCCGTCCGCGATGGCCGTTTCCGGCTGCCAGCCGATGACTTCGTTCAGGACCGTATTGTCGCTGTTGCGGCCCCGCACTCCCTGGGGCTTGGTCAGGTCATGGTTGCGGAGCAGTCGTTTTCCGGCGGCGGCGCATACGGCATCCACCAACTGGTTGATGGTGACCAACTCCTCGGAGCCCAGGTTTACCGGCTTGGCGTAGCCCGACTCCATGATGCGCCGCAGTCCTTCGATGCAATCGTCGATGTAGCAGAAGCTGCGGGTCTGTTCGCCGTCGCCCCACACCTCGATCCCGGCTCCATCCTCGGCCAGGGCCACCTTGCGGCAAATCGCCGCGGGGGCCTTCTCCTTTCCGCCGTCGTATGTCCCCAGGGGGCCGTAGATGTTGTGGAAGCGGACGATGCGCGCGTCCAAGCCGCATTCTTCGTTGTAGTAGGCGGTCAACTGTTCCGCGAACAGCTTCTCCCAGCCGTAGCCCTTCTCCGGGTCCGCGGGGATGGCCTCGTCTTCCCGGAGGGGGGCGATGTCCCCGTCGGTCTGCAGAAAGCTGGGATAGACGCAGGCGGAGCTGGTGTAGAGGTATCGTCTTGCCCGCGAAACCCGCGCCGCTTCCAGCATGTGGCTGTTGATGAGGGTGTTGTTGCGGGTCAAGATGGCGTGGTTGGCGGTAATGTAGCCGATGCCGCCCATGTCGGCGGCCAACTGGTAGACGTCGTCCATGCCGTCGGAGGCTTGCACGCAGCTCTCGAAGTCGCGCAAGTCGGCAATCATGAATTCGTCCGCGTCGCTATCCTCGAACTCGGGCAGTTTGAGGTCCACGCCCCGGACCCAGTGTCCCTCGGCTTTCAGCCGCTTGACGAGGTGGTGTCCGATGAAGCCGCCGGCCCCGGCGACAACGATGTTCAGCGGGAGTCCCTGTTATTCAGGGTCGGTCACTATCTTGGGCCGACCCATGAACTGGGCTATCTTCCTGGCGGGTTTTACCACGGGAACTATGAGCCTGCTCCACAGACCGTGGTTCCGGCAGGCCCGGCCGACCTCCATGTTGGCCTTGATGATTCTCTTGATGTTCTTGGTGGAGTTGCCCCCCGGCGCCATGTTCACCACCACTCTGCCCAAATACTTCACGTCAATTTTGTTCTTGAGCATCAAGCGCAGCATCAGTTCGTAGTCTGCCGCGATGGGATACCGAAGGTCGAATAAGCCGTAGCGTTCGTAAACGCGCCGCCGCACGAAGAATGTCGGATGCGGCGGCATCCAGCCCAAGTGCCAGTTGGCTTTCCGGCCCTCTCCGGCCTTCCAGTACCGGACCACCCGTCCCGCTTTGCTGACGTAGACCTGGTCGCCGTAACAGGCATCGACATGCCTGTCTTCGCCAAAGGTGTCGGCTACATCCCGGAGCACCAGCGGGTCGCTGTAGCGGTCGTCGGCGTTCAGAATCCCCACCACCTCGCCGGTGGCGCGGCGGATGCCCTTGTTCATGCCGTCGTAGATGCCTTCGTCCGGCCCGCTGATGAATGTCGAAATCTTGTGCCGGAATCGATCGAGGACTTCCAAAGTCTCGTGGGTGGATCCGGCGTCCACTACGATGATTTCCATTTCGTGCCCGTGCTGCTGAGAGACGATGGACTCGAGAGCGTCGGCCACCCGGACATCGTTGAACACCGGGACCACGATGGAAATTCGTAATGTCACCTATTCGTTCCCCAAGTCTGCGGAGGCAGCTTGCCTCGGTCGCGGGCGACGGCGCCCTCCAGGACCGCCAGCGTTTCCTCGGCCGCGCGCTTCCAGGAAAACCGGGCGACGTTATCGTATCCGGCCCGAATCAGGCGTGCGCGCAATTCCTCATCCTCGCGAATCTCCAGGAAGGTGTCGGCGATACCTTCAACGGACTTGGCATCGAAATACATGGCTCCTGCGCCGCACACCTCCGGCAGGCTTCCGCACCTCGACGCAGCCAGCGGCAACCCGCAGGACTGCGCCTCCAGCGCAGGCAAGCCGAACCCCTCGTACAACGAGGGGAAGAAATATGCGATGCTGTTCCTCAGAAACGCAATCTTCTCCGTCTCGGGAACGTAGCCGGTGGCGACCACGGCATCGCGAAAACCCTCCCGGTCGAGGTAGGAGCGGAGTCCGTCGTCCAGGTCGTGGCCGACGAGGACCAGCTGCTCTCCGCCCGGCGACCTTCGCTTCGCCTCGACGAAGCCTCGGACCAGCCGATCGATGTTCTTGTGCGCCTCTCCACTGGAGATCGACAGAAAGCATTCGCCACGAACGCCGTGTTTCCGCTTGACGTCGGACCAGTCGTCTCCCCGCGTCCCCCGGTTCGCCAATGGTCCCGCGTGGACCACGACGACTTTATGGCCGTCATGGCCTAGCGCATTCTCGATGCGCTCCTTTCCGAACAGGGAGATCGCTATGACCGCGGATGCCGAGCGGAAGGCGCGTGGAATCGCGATATTGTACAGCAGGCGCCTTCCCGCCGAGACTGTTTTCGGAATATCGCGGAAATTCATGTCGGGCATGACTACGACTGTAGGAAGCGCCGGGCGAACGGGGGAAAGATATCCGGGGCAGAACAGCACATCCCCCCCAAGCTCTTTGGCGGCGGAGCTCGAGAAGAGTTGCTGGTACGACACGCGGAACGTCCGGTTGGATCCGCCGACCGGAGTCAGCCGGCATTGAAAGCCCAATTCGTCTTCGTAGCGAGAATGATTCGACTTGTTCGTCAGGCAGACGATGTCGTGGCCCGAAATGCCATGCAATTCGGGTAGAAGGCTATTTACATAGACCTCGGTACCCCGGTTCCGTCCCGGGACGACGAAGAGCAAGTCCACTACGATTCTCATGGCTTGCAGCTCGTCGCCGTCTCTCCCGCGGTCCGGACTCTATCTTGACGCGTCCAGATCTCGGCAACCGCGGCAAAGGACAATACGATCCAGTAGTAGCGGTCGCTGGAATGAGTGTCGATCAGGTCTACCGCCAGCATCATGGCGAACGCGCTCAGAAAGGCGTTCCGCCACAGGGTCGCCTCGGCAGACGCGCCCGGCGCGAACCGCCACATCATCCATACAGCGCACGCCAGGACCGCCAGTAACGGGAGCGCTCCCAGCAATCCCGATTCTGACAGTATCTTCAGGTAGCCGCTGTGGACGCCGATTGTCTTGGTGTCCGGGAATCTCGCACGCGCTTCCGGCTGGAAAGTCCTGTATCCGCTGCCTCCCAACGGGTTGTCCGCGAACAGCTCCAGGGCCAGCTTCCAATTCCTGAATCTCCATTCATCCAGACGAAGGAGCCCGGACAGTCCTCGTATCGGGCCAATCGCGGGCGTAACGGCCAAGTAGGTGTCGCCGTTCTTTTCGTAGAACGTGTAGCCGCGCAGGAACTTGCCGATGTCGTGGCCGGTCAAGGCGTATCTACGGTCCAGGGCGCCCTCGACTTCGGTCCAGGTATCGTTGTCGGGCCTTGCATAGTAGACGGACTCGGTATCGTCGCCGGGTCCGGCGGCATCGTCCGAGTCGGGTCCGGCGGCATCGTCGGATCGGGCTTGGCCCCGCTCCCACTGCCAATCCTGGACCGGATCGTCGTCATCCCGGTGGTGCCGGTCATCGATCAGGTAAGCGATGATGGCTATGTCCTCGTTCCTGATTCCGGCCCCGACGATCTTCACTCCAGGCGGCGCATCAATGGGGGCGTAGTCCGCAAAGTCCCATTCGAACCTGTCCAGATGCCTGCCGAGGATGCGGTCGAATGCCGTCGTGCCAGTGGGCAGAACCAGCAACATTAGAAAAGCGCCCGCTAGCACCGCTATGTTTGAAACCGTCAATGGAACCATCGCTCGGGGCAGCGAAACCGCGCTCAACGTGATGAAAGATGCGAACACGATGGGAATGGCCAGGGTGGCCGAGCGGGATCCGCTCGCAAAGACGCCAAAAACAATTATGGTCAGCAGGCTCCCGGCGATCAGCTTGGAGGCCCATCGTCGAGAGGCTACCATAAGGCCGAGGCCCAAAGCGTAGGCCAGTATGGCGAACAGCGCCAATCTGCTGATTCCATAGGCCTGGGCCATTACGGTCGCGCGCAGATTTTCCCGGCCGTAAAAAGGGTCCGGCATCTGTTGAGTTGCGAGCAGCCCGTTCCAATGCCAGCCTTCTTCCTTCCACGTCATGCATCTCTCTACGTCCGCGCATTTCAGCCCTAACAAGTCGCTGCCGAAGTAGTATTCGGCCAATGTCAGCATGAATATGAAAGCGATGCCGCCAAGTATGATCCAGGAAAAGGACGGAATTCTTTTCTCTTCCCGGACGGCATCCGCCACTATGGCGATTATCACGAGGTAGGTGGGAAGCCTTAGCAACGCAAAGATCGAGCGGCTCGAATGGTCGCCCCACAGGAACGACGACATCAGCGCCAGCACGAACAGCGCGGCGAGCCGTTGGGTCCATGTGCCGACCAATATGCGCATCAAGCCCCTGGGACCTTCGACTGCCAGCTTCGATACGAGAAAGGCCGCCAGGATTCCTACGAATAGAACGATTTCGAGGACTTCCGACCAAGTCTTCAGCAGGAACTGAAAGGCGATTTCGGCCAGGAGGATGTAGCACAGCATCCACGGCGCCAGCCTAGTCTTGCCGAGTCGTTCCCGGATCGACTGGACAAAGGTGCCGCGTGGCGAAGTCGTCGTTAGCGACATGTCTCGGTGGCAGGAGAGATCTTGCGGGTTTGGCGGAGTGTCGGGACTACGAACGGAATCATGGTCGCGGCAAAGACCAGGGAATGGGCAGTGGCGGCCCACGCAGCTCCGTTTGCGCCGTGGCTCGGCGCCAGCAATACGATGACGATAGCCTGCGCCGCCACGGCGGCCGACATGGCTACCAAGTGCGGAGTGGCCCGGCCTGTCGCCGTAGGCACGACATATAGCGCCGCGATGCCGGTAAAGATGAATGCGCCGGGAAGCATGAACAGCAGAGGGCTAGCCGCCTCCGCGAAGTCCGGGCCCAGCAGGATGCGAATGATGGGTTGGTGGAATGCAAGAAGCAGTCCGTATCCCGCTGCGCCCGCTGCCACCGCCAGCGCCGTGAAGCGACGCGACAGATTCCTGACGCCTGCGCCGCCGGCCCCGAACCAATGCCTGCTGTATTCGACCTGCAGCGCCTGGGCAAGAGCGAGGAATGGCAACTTCGTGGCGTCTATGATGTAACGGGCCGCACGGTACAGCCCGACTTGGACCGTGCCGGTCAATCCTGCTAGCAGCAGCGCGTCGGCGTGGACATGCAGCGCCTCTACGGAGGACCTGCCGAAGGACGCAATTTGAAATCTGCGGATGTCTCGCGGAACCTTGACGGACAGGGAGCGCAGAAATCCCGGCACGCCCGCCCGCCCGGCCGACAGCGCCACGGACAGTGCCATCCCCGCTCCAAGCACGGCGGTCTTGGCGACGGACGACATGATGACCATGAGAAGTCCGCCGCCGGCGGACCAGGCCCACACGAGCACCACCGCCCCGGACAGCGCGCTCGCCACCATGACCGCGAAGCCTAGCTGCAACCGGTCGGCTAGTCTCAGCACCGCGACGCTTTCCCCGGAGACGGACGTAAAAACGCCCGTGACGCTGTAAAGGAGCATTGGCAGCACGTAGACGTTGTCGACGAGGCCGAGGAGTCCGGCGGCTATGTGCGTTCCAGCCGCAATCAGTCCGTAGCAGAGCAGCCTCATGCCCAACGCGGATCCCATGGCGAGCCGCAACACTCTTCCCGCCTCCTCCGGTTTTCCTCGGGCTACGCTTCGCGTTACGTAGGTCGTGATGATCTCTTCGCCCGGCATCGTGGCGATTCCGAAGACGAGCGAGGCTGCGGCAATGACGATGGCCAGGATCCCGAAGCCTTCGGGCCCAAGAATCCGGGCCGAGAACGTCAGTTGAACTATGCCGGCCAGCGCCTGAACCGCCGTTATCGCGCCCAGCCAAAGGGTCTGCCGGGCCGCGCGGCGGTCGGATGCCGGGAGCAGCTTTGCGGATGCCGGGAGCAGCTTTGCCAGGAGCGACTTCAAGGGCGCGGACTTGGTCCAGGATCAAGCGCCGAGTCCGGCTCCAGGTCCATGCGCTAGACCGGGCGGGGCGGCGCCGGTTCGCCATCGGCCCGGCGGATGCGGAACCGGCGCCGGTGGAGATCGATCGGCCAGCCGAGCGGTGCGCCGTTGGCAGTGCGTTTTGTCATAGCTTATCGTGCCTGTCCCGGATGGCGCTCGGCGATCGGATCAGGTGCCACCGTCGGCGCGCCACGCCATCGGGGCGGCAGGCCTGCCGGATTCCATGGCCTGCCGTTGCGGCGGGGGCTAACGGCGCAGCCCATTGTACAATATATGGATGCCTCCGGGAAGCCGCCGCCCGACGCGGCGGCGGCATCCCCGGCGGACAGAGATCGTCGGCAGGTGCGGAGCCGGTTTTCTCGTCCCGCTCACCGCTCGGGAGGACAGCCATAGATGCGTGAACCGACCTTGCGCGGCCCGCTCCGGGGCCCGCTCTCGAAAGTCCTGTTCCTGTTGATCCCCGTCGTGTTGTTTCTGCCGGCGCTCTACTACTCTCTGACCACGCCCTTCGCCCTGGTGGACGACTACGGCGACTGGAATGTCGACTGGGATGCGCCTTGCGCGTTCGACCGTCCCTTCGCTGTCGTACCGGATGCGTCGCCGCCTGGGTTCGGCATGGCCGGCATCAGGGAAGCCGGGGACGAGCAAGCAGCCATCGTCGCCTACTTGGTCGACGACCGGCTCCACGATGTCGATGACGCCCCGGCGCGGACTTGGCGTTGGCAGCGGGCCAGCGCCAAGTCCGACGATGCCGACGCGCCCGACGATGCCGCCTGGACAGAAGTCGAGGGCGCTCCGGACTCGAAGTACACCTTGACCGGTCACGACCGGGGCAGGTTCCTGCGCGCCTACACGCACTACGAGAAGGACGGCGGCAGTTACGCGGTCCGGACGCCCGCCATTGGCCCGATAAGAGCGACCTGTCCGTGGGCTGATAGTCGTCAGGACAGCTCGAGATACCGGCCCTTCTGGCTCTTCTACAACTCGCTTGCTCGGGAAGTCTTCGGGCCGACTCCCTGGCTTTATCACCTAATGCGGTGGCTGGTGCACTTTGGCGCCGTATTCGCCTTCGCGGCCGCCTTCCTCCGCTTCGCCCGAGACGAGCAGGCGGAACATGGCACGACATCGCGGCTCGTCCGTCTGCTGCCGCTGTCCGTGCTGGCGTACTGCTGGATATTCTTCCCCAACCAGCCGGCCGCGCGATTGTATCCCCAGGAAGTCAATACCGTTTTCTTCCTCGGCCTTTGCACCTGGATGATGGCGCGCATGCTCGTGCATGGGGGCGGACGGCGGGAGCTTCGCTCGACGCTGCCGACGTGCCTCCTGTTCTATCTGGGATTCTTCGGCCTTGTCTGGTCCAAGGAGGTTAACGTTGCCGCCGCGCTCTGGCTGCTGGTCAGCTACTATGCCATGCTCCTGATAGGGGCGATGCGCCGGCAATGCCCCCGGAGCGGCAGGCAGGACGGTCCGTTCACGAGGATCGTCCACGCCTTGAAAGGAGCGAGTCGGTGGAAAGCGGTGGGCGGCCTGCCGCTAGCCCTGGTCTTCTTTCACACGCTGTTCAGGGTAAACGCAGCCCGGGAACTCGGCGGTTACGGTACGCAGCCCTTGACCCCGGAGCTGTTGGCGTACAATGCGGCATGGATTGCGGGAAGTTTGTTGCAGATTTACACTTCCCCTGTCATCGCCGCCGGTTTCGCCATTCTCTCCGTGCTGCTGCTAGTGTCCGTCATTGCCAGAGCGCTCAGACGCCAATTCGATGACGAGCTCATTTTCGTGCTGTTCCTCCTGGGGCAGTTCGCGAGCCTGTATCTCATCGCTTGCACTTCCTGGGTACATGCGCTGCGCTACTGGTACTTCCTTGTCCCCGTCTTCACCACGCTGATGGCGTTCTCCGCCAAATTCGCAATGGAGTTCGCCGTCGGGAGAAGGGGGCGACTTTGGCATGGCGCGCTGGCGAAATGGACGGTGGTCGGCTTCGTCGCGTTCTTCGTGTGCTGCAACTACTACAACTTCCTGCTCCAGACCGTTGTCCAGCATAGCGTCCGTCACACGGAGGCGGAGCTCCTGGACGAGCTCGCCCGCCTTCAAGACCGCGGCCACTATGTCCGGGTGATTAACGCCGACCGTGACGAACGCGCGATTAATATAGTTATCTATTTTCACGACTTTCTGCCCAGAGTTTCCGGTGGCGAGTACATGGTGCACACGGTCCCGCCTGAAGAAACCGGGCGGACATACTATACGGTCCTGCGTACCGATAAACGTTCCAGACTCACCGAAGGCTACCCGCTTATGGCATTTGCCCACGGCGTGGCTGAACTCTTCCAGAACGGGCGACCGTATCGGGAGCTGGATGCCGGCGCTCACATGTCGTCGTGGCACATCTACGATAGCGAGTTGAACCCGGTCTGGGAGAGCGAGCGCGAGGGGGGACGCACCCGGCGCATCGAGGAGACGAGCGATCCGGTGATTCGCTCGGTGTTCGATGTCTATTACAGAGGCGACGAGCATTATAGAGGCGACGAGCTGATCTACGTGAAGGAGCCATGCGACTCGGACGATATCGACAAGATCTTCTTCCTGCATGTGGTGCCGGTCCGCGAGAGCGACCTTCCCCACTGGAGCAGGCGGCACGGTTTCCAGAACCTCGATTTCGCGTTCGAGACTCACGGCGTCAGGGCTGGCGGAAAGTGCCTTGCAGTACGCGGGCTTCCGGCTTACGCTGTCGGCCGAATCAGAACCGGGCAGTATGTGCGGGGCGCCGGCCGGGTGTGGGAAGGCGAGGCCGGGATCGATGAGCAGGACGACGAGTAGGACGAGGGGCCAGGTGCGCGACCTCCAAGGCAATAATGGCTTCCCGCAGTCCCGCCAACGCAAGTTCGAGCCGATTCAACCTGCCGCTGGCCGCACTGGCCGTCCGGGGCGCGGCCCCTCGATCCTGGCGCGGGAGGGTGACCTGCGGCGTGGGGCCGACCGGGGCCGGTGATTGGGCCACCTGCATGTCAGCGGCCAGCCTTTGACGCCGCCGCAGCGCCCGGTTCGCCGCCGGACGGATGGCGATAGCCGTCGGTGTAGTCCAGGAAGGAATGTTAGGCAATTGCGAAGTGTCGCTGAATCACCGATAGGTTTTGTGCGCCTTGCCGCCAACCTCCTTGCGCGGGGCGTCGGGCGCTTGGCGGCGTTAGCCGGGTTGACCGCCCTGTTGGCCCCGGCGGTTGCGACTCCGCTGGCCGCAGCCACTCCGCTGGCCGCAGCAGCGATCGCACCGGCCGCAGCAGCGCCAGCGCTTCAGGCCCAGGGCGGCCGGCTGGAAGGAGTCGTCCGCGACGCGACGAGCGGGGCGGGCGTGGCCAACGCCCGTCTTGAGGTCGAGGGCGCCGACTTGGTGGCCGCAAGCGGCCCCGGCGGCGCGTACGAGATAGACGGCATCCCGGCGGGAACCCACCGGGTGGAAGTCACGCTCATCGGATACGAAGCGGAGTACAGGGAAGTCGCGATCGCCGGCGGCGAGACCACCCGGCTCGACATTCTCGTCTCTAGAACGGGCATCCGGCTGGAGGGCTTGGTCGCCGTGGGGAGCCGCGGCCAGTCGCGAACGGTCACCGAGTCGATGGTGCCGATCGACGCCATCCCGGTGGCGGACTTCCTCGATCAGGGCGACACCGATCTCAACGACCTCCTGCGCACCGTGATCCCTTCCTACAATGTCAACCCGCAGGCCACGGGCGATGCGGCCCGGATAGTGCGTCCGGCGAATATGCGCGGGCTCGCTCCCGACCACACGCTGGTGCTCATCAACGGGAAGCGTCGCCACCGCGGCTCCGTGATCACCTGGATCGGCAACGGCGTGTCGGACGGCGCCCAGGGCGCGGACATATCATCGATTCCGGCTATTGCGCTGCGCCAAGTCGAGGTTCTGCGGGACGGGGCCTCGGCCCAGTACGGCTCCGATGCGATCGCGGGCGTCATCAACTTCCGGCTCAAGAACGCCCGCTCCGGCGGCTCCTTCGAGGCGAGGGGAGGGCGTTTCGCCGATGGTGGCGGCGACGGCTACACCTTCTCGGGCAATGTCGGGCTGCCCCTGGGGGCCGCCGGCTTCGCGAATCTCAGCGCCGAGTACGGCGCCTCCGCCGCCTCCAGCCGAAGCGTGCAGCGGAACGACGCCAAGATTCTGGTGGCAGCGGGGAATACGATGGTGCCGGACCCCGTCCAGATCTGGGGCGCTCCCTCCGTCGACGGCGACTTGAAGCTCTGGGGGAACTTCGGCTACGCCCTGGGCGGCAGCGCGCGGCTCTACGCGACCGCCAACTACAACCGCGAGACGGTGGAGGGCGGCTTCTACTTCCGCAATCCCAACACGCGGGCAGCGGTGTTCAGCGCCGATGGCGGCCAGACGCTCCTGATCGGAGATGCTCTCGACGCCCAGGACGGGGTCGTCGACGGATCGGCGGGCTGTCCCGTAGTGCGAGTCGTCGACGGGCTGCCGGACCAAGATGCCCTGGCACGGGTCTTCGCGGATCCCAACTGTTTCACCTTCCAGGAGAGGTTCCCGGCCGGCTTCACCCCGCAGTTCGGCGGCGACGCCACCGATGCCGCGGCGGTCGCCGGATTCACGGGAGAAACCAGCGGCGGCTTCGTCTGGGATGCCAGCGCCACCGTCGGCCTCAACCGGGTGGACTACTACATCTACAACACCGTCAATGCTTCGCTGGGGCTCGACACGCCGACCAGGTTCGATCCGGGCCTGAATCTCCAGCGCGAAGTCAACTTGAATCTGGACATGAGCTACGCCGTCAGCGACATGTTGAATGTCGCGGGCGGCGCCGAGTGGCGGGACGAGTACTACAAGATCGGCTTGGGCGAGGAGACTTCGTGGCGGATCGGACCCTACGCCGCGCAGGGTTTCAGCGCGGGGTCGAACGGCTTTCCGGGCTTCAGCCCCATCGCGGCCGGCGGTTGGCACCGCTCCAACTACGCCGCCTATGCCGATGCCGAGATGGGGGACCCCGAGAACGGCCGCTGGATGGCGGGCGGCGCGCTGCGTTTCGAGAACTACCCGGACTTCGGCGCGACCCTGAACGGGAAGTTTGCCGCGCGCTACGGCATCTCCGGAACGTTGGCGGTCCGGGGCAGCCTGAGCACCGGCCTCAGAGCGCCGACGCCAGGACAGCAGAACGCCTTCAACATTTCCACGGAGTACGACCGGGAGCTCATGGACTTGGTCAATAACGGCACGATTCCGTCCACATCCGCGGTAGCCAAGCTGCGGGGAGGAGTGCCTCTGGAGCCGGAGCGCTCCGTCAATATCGGCCTGGGGACGGTGTTCGAGCGGGGCCCGTTCAGCGTCACCCTCGACTTCTTTCACATAGCCATGTCCGACCGTCTCGCCATCACGCAGGTGTTCAAGCTCACGGCGGAGGAGCAGGCGCAACTCGTGGCCGAAGGCATCACCAGCGCGCGCAACTTGCAGAACTTCCGGTTCTTTACCAACGACTTCCGCACCAGAACGCGGGGAGTGGATGTCGTAGCCACTTATGCGCCGGTGTCGATGCCCGGCACAGAGTTCAGCCTCGTGCTCAACAACACCAACACCACGGTCACCGAATTCAATCCGGATGTGCTGGATAGCGAGCGCATTCGGCAGCTTCAGGAGGCTCTGCCCCGCACGCGGTGGAATGTTTCGGGGAGGCGGCGATTCGGGAAAGCGGCCGTCCTCGCCCGCCTCAGCTACTTCGGGCGCTGGTTCGACTCTCGGGACGACCGTTCTTACGCGGGGAAGTTCCTTGTGGACCTGGAGGCCGCTTATTCGCCGTGGGAGTCCGTGCGGGTGACCGTCGGCGGGCAGAACGCCTTCAACAACTATCCGGACGAGAACCCGGAGGCGGGCATTCAGGGGAACCGGTACAGTCCGACATCTCCGTTCGGGTCCAACGGGGCCTATCTCTACGCGCGGATCGGATACTCGTGGTAGCGCGTCCGTCCCCTGCCGGGGGCGATTCCGCGTTGGCCGCATGATCGCGCCAACGACGGCATACCCAAGGTCTGCGCCGGCCGAGGCGAACCGAGGCGATACCGCGTTGGCCGCATGATCGCGCTAATCACCGGCATAACCGGCCAAGACGGGTCGTACCTGGCCGAACTGCTGCTCGCCAAGGGCTACGAGGTGCACGGCGTCGTCCGCCGATCGTCCGTCGACAGGTGGGAACGAATCTCCCACATTCGCGACAAGGTGACGATCCACCACGCCGACCTGCTCGACCAGCTGTCGCTCGTACGGGTCCTGGAGCGCGCCGCTCCCCGCGAGGTGTACAACCTCGCCGCGCAATCCTTCGTCCCGGCCTCGTGGGAGCAGCCGCTGCTGACGGGCGAATTCACGGCGCTCGGCGTAGCTAGGCTCCTCGAAGCGATCCGGGCGGTGGATGACACGATCCGCTTCTACCAGGCTTCATCCTCCGAGATGTTCGGGAGGGCGCTCGAGACGCCGCAGAGCGAGAACACAGGATTCTATCCACGGAGTCCGTACGCGGTGGCCAAGGTGTACGGACACTTCATCACGGTGAACTACCGGGAGAGCTACGATCTGTTCGCGGTGAGCGGGATTCTCTTCAACCACGAGAGTCCCCGCCGGGGGCGGGAGTTCGTGACCCGCAAGGTGAGCTGGGAGGTCGCGCGCATCTACCACGGTCTGTCCGACGGCTTCCTGATCGGGAATCTGGAGGCCGGGCGGGACTGGGGATTCGCGGGAGACTACGTGAACGCGATGTGGCTCATGCTCCAGGCCGAGGAACCGGAGGATTACGTGGTCGGCACGGGGGTCACGCACTCGGTCGAGCAGCTGCTGGAGGTCGCCTTCGACGAGATAGGCCGGGACTGGCGGGAACATGTGGAGCAGGACCCTGGGCTGATTCGGCCCGCCGAAGTGGACCTGCTATGCGCTGACGCCTCCAAGGCGCGCGACCGGCTGGGGTGGAGTCCGGCGATGTCCTTCGAAGAGTTGGTCCGGTTTATGGTGCGGAGCGACATCGAGTTGCTGGGGCGCGGGCGGGAGGGCGCGGGCGGCCAGTAGTCGGCGTTCCGGGATGTTCGTCGGCGCGCTAGGTGCGCAGCTTGGCGAACAGTACGCATCCCGCCAGCAGCAAGACCGCGTTGGGCAACCAAGCCGCGAGGTGCGGAGACATCGCTCCACCCGCGCCCAGCTCCTCCGTTATGCCAATGAAGAGCAAGAAGAGGATCGTCGTGCCGAGGGCGATGCCGATCGATGTCGGCGCGCCGCCGCGTTTGGTGGTGTTGGCCAAGGGCATCCCGAAGATCGCGATTATCAGACATGCGAAGGGGTACGCGATCCTGAACGCGCGCGCGGTACGCAAGGCGGTTGGCGTGCCGCCGGATCTTTCAATTGAGCGGATGAACTCGCCCAGCTCCGCGTATCTCATATTGTCCGGTTCGTCCTTGTCTTCATCTTCGGACTTGGCCAGAAGTTCCTTCGGAGGCTCGTCCAGTCCCCGGATGAACATCTCTCGGAAGCGGTAGGCGCGTCCATCCACCGGTCCCTGAAAGCGCCGCACCCACCCTTCCTGCAATCGCCAGTGCTGCGACAACGAATCGTACCGGGCCAGATCAGCTGTCACATTCATGGTCGGGAATTCCGGCCCTGTCCCCTCTCGATCGACCTGAACGTCGCTCATCTCGTTCGAGAGAGTGTCGAGCACTCTGACCTTGTACACGAGTCCTTCCTCGGCCCTGTACACGAACGACCTGCGCACGGCGTCGCTGCGCGACTGCTCGATCTCCAGAACTTCCTCCGACTTCTGGTTGGTCACGGCAACCACTTCAGTGAGGCCCAGCGCTACGAAGCTGAGCAGAGTGGAAGCCGCTAGCAGCGGCAAACTGAAGCGGTAGAACGAGATGCCTGCCGCCTTCATCGCCGTGATCTCGCTGCGACGATCTAGAGTCGATACGGTGAAGACGGATGCGAGGAGCGCGGCTATGGGGAAGCCGATCAGTGATTGCAGGGGAAATTGGTAAAGGTAGTGGAGGCTCACCTGGACCCATGTCACTCCCTGGTCCAGGAAGATATCGAGCTTGTCGGCCATCGTGATGACGGTCAAGAGGAAGGGAACGCCCAAGACGCAGACCGCGAAGATCTTGAGGAAGTGCCGCAGCACATAGCGGTCGAGTTGCCTCACCTGGCCGACGCTCCCAGCGCGGTGTCGCCGACTAGCGCGGCGCCCGGCCTCTTCATCGCCCCGCTCTCGGCCGGGAAGACGCCTCGTTCCTGGTCAGCGCGTCACCCTGACCGAACGCGCGATGGCCACTGCGCCGCCGATGCCGAAGAGGATGTTGGATCCCCACATGGCCCACGCGGGAGAAATCCACAGCCGGTCGGCGAGCTCCTCGCCGCCAATGAGCGAAACATAGTATGCCCCGAATATCCCCAGGCTGACTCCGATGACCAGAGCCACGCCTCCGCGGGGGAATCGCACCGCGATGGGAACGCCTATCAAGACGAAGACGATGCACGCCGCCGGCAGCGATCCCTTCTTGTGAATCTCGACCCAGTACTTGTTGACGGTGCGGTGACCGTCTCGCGCAATTCGAGAGTACGCGCTGAACTGGTTGAGGGCGTCCGCCGAGGAGTGGAAGCGGTCCGCCAGGATCTCGCTGGTCCGGATTACGGAATCCTGCGCGGCATCGCCCGCCGGATCGTCTTCCACGCCCCCCGCCGCGCTGTCCCAGGCGCCGCCGGGGGCGACATCGCCCGAGGCATCGCTCGCCGCGCTCCGCCCGGCGCCAGCCGCCGCCTCGCCCGCGCCACCGTTGCCCGCCGACCGGGGGGGCGCGTCGCCCGGACGCTCCCGGCTCCCGGCAGGCAGCCGAGAGCCGAGCTCCGTCGGCGTCGCAAAGTCGAGCAGCCTGCGGGTGATCGCCGCCGAATAGGCTTCGCTCTCCGACTGCGCCGCGGTCACCCGCCTCGCCCCCTTGTCCGCCTCGCCCCGCAGCGCCGCGATGTCCATCTCGCGGTCTCCGCGCAGCGCCCCCAGGGTGTCCCGCTCGAGCGCCTTCGCCACGCCTCGCACTCTCATCACCATTTGATCGAACGAGACGCGGCGGAAAGCGTTGGGACGTTCGTTCGGACGAATCTGCATGATGCCGTCTTCAAGTCCGAGGTAGAGGTCTTCTCCTCCTTCCTCGAACGCCATGCTCCCCCTGTCGGCGTAGATTGTACGGCTCTGCTGCCCGTTTCTCTCGTCGTACATGGCGACATCTGCGAGCAGGTTCCGTTCGCGGTCGATGGAACCCGCCTGCAGGTAGACTCCGGCCTGGGGAATCTGGTTGATAGTCTGTTCGCGCAGACTGAAGGTAGGCGACTTCTGGGCGATTCCCGTGATGAGAACCTGGAGGTGGTGGTTGGACCATGGAAGAATCGTGTTGTTGAACCACGTCAGCGCGCCCGCGAGGATAAACGCGCATAGGACGAGCGGCAGCATCGCCCTGGCCACGGGCACGCCGCACGCCTTGATGGCCGTTATCTCGAAGTCGGCTTCCATCCGGCTGAAGACGTAGAGCACGGCGATCAGCACCGCCATGGGAAGCGTCTGCGCGACTATGAAGGGGATCGAGTAGATGAAGACTTCGCTGATCACCGACCAGTGCAGGTCCTTGCCGATCAGGTGCTTGAATCGCTTGTCCACTTGGTCCAGCAAGAGGAGCAGCGTGAGGCCGGCCGCGGCAAACAGGAACGGCCCCAGATGGAGGCGCAGCAGATAACGGGTGAGAGTTCGCATGGCTCTGGGATTATACACTGTCGCGGCCCCTGGCGTGGGCGCGCTAGCAGCCGTCGGCGCGAGCGGACCGACTCGGCGCATGCGTTCGAATTGCCCGGGAACTGGCGCGGGTGCGCCAGCGCGGCCGGCGTGAGCGGCGGGGTCGTGCCACACTGCCAATCGAAGGCGGATACGCCGACTTGGCGCGCCAGCGCGGCCGGAGCGAGCGGGCCGTCCGAGCGAGAGCGGGCGTGACCGGCCGGCCCCGCCGCGTGGCCGTGGTGCTCATGAGCGCCGTGGGCAGCACGGTGCAGGGGATGCCGATAGTCGCTTCGCTGCGCCGCGGCTGGCCCGGCGCGCACATCACGTGGGTCTTGCAGCCCGGCCCGGCAGCCCTCATGGCGGGCCGGCCGGACATCGACCGCGTGCTGCTCTTTCACCGGAGGCTGGGCGCGAGGGCGTACGCCCGCTTTCGGCGCGATCTGTCGGCGGAGGACGCCGCGTTCGACATGGTCATCAACTTGCAGCCGAACTTCAAGGCGGGCGTGGTGACCCGGCTCCTGCCCTCGGAGGTGCGGTTGGGGCACGACCGGGCCAGAGCGCGCGACTTCAGCTGGTTGGCCACCAACCGCCGCATCCCTCCTTCGCCGGTGGCTCATGTTCAGGACGAGCTGTTCGAGTTTCTCGACTTCCTGCGCATCGAACGGCGGTGCGAGTGGAACTTCCACTTTAGTCGTGAAGAGCGGCAGGAGCGCGAGGAGTGGCGGCGGGGCTTCGCCCGGCCGATCCTGGCTGTAGTTCCGCGCAGCTCGAATCCACGGAGGAACTGGACCCTCGCGGGGATGGCCCGTGTAATGGACATAGCCGCCGGCGACCTCGGCTTGGAGCCGGCGATCGTGGGCGGGGATTCCCGGGAGGAGGCGCGGGACGCCCGCCGCGTGGCGGCCATGTGCTCGACCCGGCCGCGAGTGGCGTTGGGCGGAACGCTTCGCCAGCTGGCGGGCAGGCTGCGGGCGAGCGACATCGTGGTGGCGCCGGACACGGGGCCGCTCCACATGGCGGTGGCGCTGGGGACGCCGACGATCGGGCTGTACGGCTATACTGATCCCAAGCGGAGCGGCCCCTACCGACGCTTCCAGGATCTCCTGGTGGACCGGCACGCCCGCAGCGGCGAGCGGCGGCCGTCCCGCGCGACGCGGCCCGGCCGGATGGAGGCTATCACCGCCGAAGACGTCGTAGACAAGCTGGAGTTGGCCATCCGCCGCTACATGAAACAAGGACGAACGCCATCGGAACAAGAATGGACGCAAGAAGAGACATAGGCGCGCTGCCCGCCGGCAGGATCCTGTGGGTGGACGACGAAGTCGACCTCCTGAAGCCGCACCTCTTGCTTCTCCGGTCCTCGGGATACGAGGTCGAAACGACGATGAACGGCCTGGATGCCATCGAGCTCCTCGACCTCTACTCCTACGACCTAGTCTTGCTCGACGAACGCATGCCCGGCCTGCGAGGTCTCGACGTGCTCGGACGCATTCGCCGCTCCGCGCCGCTCATGCCTGTGGTCATGGTTACGAAGAGCGAAGAAGATGCGACGATGCACGAAGCCATCGGCCGCCATGTCGACGACTACATCGTCAAGCCGACCAGTCCGCGGCAGGTGCTGTCGGTGGTCACTCGCCTCCTCGCGGGGTCGGCCCTGCGCCAAGAACACATCACCCGCGACTTCTCCCGCCAGTTCGGCGACCTTCGCGCGAGGCTCCTGAAGGCTGCGTCGTGGCAAGAGTGGGCCGGTCTGTACTCCGAACTGATCGACTGGGAGCTGGCGCTCGAAGAGGCCGGCCAAACGGAGCTGCGCGAGGTTCTCCAGGGATTGATGAACGAGCTGAGCCGAGGCTTCTGCGACATGGTGGCCGACCGCTACGGAGAGTGGGCCCACGAGGGCGGCGAGGTCGGCCCGCCGCTATCGGTGGATGTTCTCCCGCGATTCTTTCTGCCCATCCTCGACGAAGACCCGGCTGCCATGCTGGTCGTCATGGATTGCATGCGGCTAGGCCAGTGGCGAGCCATCATGCCGATAATACACGAGCACTTCGAGATCGAGGAAGCGCTCTACGCGGGACTTCTTCCCACTGCGACTCCGTTCGCCCGCAACGCGATCTTCGGCGGCCTGTTCCCGGATGAATTGGCCGAGTTCCGCCCGGAGTGGTGGGAGCGGGGAAGCGAGATCGGCTACAACTCCTTCGAGGATGAGCTGTTCGAGCGGCATATCCGCCAGCTGACCGGCTCGCGGCTTCCGACGCATTACGAGAAGATATTCTCCGCCAAAGAGGGAGATGCCATGCTGGCTCGGCTGGGCGGCTACCTGTCGAGTCCATCCGCCACCGCTCTCGTGTTCGGCTTCGTGGACATGCTGACGCACGGGCGGGCCAAGTCGCATCTCATATGGGAGATGGCGCGAGACACCAGCGCGCTGCGCTCGCTCACGGTCACCTGGTTCAAGCGATCGCCGGCCCTGAAGGCCCTGCGGCTAGCGGCGAAGAGAGGGATCAGGGTGCTCATCACGACCGATCACGGCTCCATTCACTGCCGGCGTCCGGCCGTGGTCTACGCGCAACGCGATGCGACCAAGAGCCTGCGCTACAAGCTGGGCTCGTCGCTGAAAGCGGAGAATCCGTCCGCGGTTCTCACGGCCACCGACCCCGGCGAGTTCAGGCTCCCCCGGAAGGGATTCCGGCAGACCGCGATCATATGCCGGGAGGACTACTTCTTCGTCTATCCGACGAATTTGAGGAAGTACCAGCGGCGCTACAGGGACAGCTTTCTTCACGGTGGCGCCAGCCCTGGGGAGATGGTGTTGCCGGTGGCGCTGCTCACGCCTCGTTGATGACGGGCGGGGCGGCTTCCAGCTCGGGCGCGGCGGCTCCGAACCCGGCCCGGGCCTCGTGGGAACCCCGGAAGAAGTCCGCCTTCCTTCGACTGCTCCAATTCCTCCGGCCATACAGGTGGCCCTACATCGGGAGCTTGGCGCTGGGACTCGGCTCCGCACTGCTGGAAACGTTCAGCCTCCTGCTTCTGATCCCCTTCCTGCGGTCGATCTTCGACTTGGGAACCCCCCTCGTTCCCGGTGGCGGCAGCGCGGCGGAACGCTTCCTGGACCAGATTGCGGGCGGGTGGATCGAGCCGGGCGCCGGTCTGGACAACTTGCGCGCGGTGTGCCTGGTAGTGGTGGCCGCCCTGGTTCTCAAGAATCTCTGCATCGTGAACGGGGACATACTGGTGGTCCGGGTGCGCGAATTCCTGGTGCACGACTTGCGGAGCGTGGTCTATCGGCACCTTCAGCGGTTGCCGTTGGCCTACTTCGAGCAAGACAAGGCCGGCCAGATGACGGCGAAGGTGTTCGCCGACACGCGGGACGCGAAGTATGTCGTCACGGTCGAACTGGCGCAGGCGATACGTAGGCTGATGACGCTCGCCGCATATGCCGTGGCGCTCGTGGCGCTCTCTTGGCGTCTCGCGCTGGTCTCCACGATACTCGTGCCGCTCGCCATTCTCGGCATCTGGCCCGTGGTGAGGAGGCTGCGCGGGAAGTTCCGCCGAAGCTTGCAGGCGCGCGGGGCGTTGGTCGCGACTCTGCAGGAATCTCTGCACGCGGCCCGGCTCACCAAGGCCCAGGGCGCGGAACGATTGCAGGCGGCGCGTTTCGAGCGGCTCTCGGCCGCTTCGATGCGGGCGCTGGTCTCGGCCGCTTCGATGCGACACCTGGTTTCGCCGGTGTCCGAGGTGCTGGCTTCGGTGGTGGGCGTGGGGCTCATCTGGGCGGGGTCCGCCTTCGTGCTGAGCGATGGGCTGATGGCGCCGGATCAGTTCGTGGCGTTCATGGCCATCGCGCTGCGGGCGATACCTCCGGTCAAGCGGTTGGCGCAGTACCCGGCTACCGCCAGCGAGGGGCTGGCCGCGGCCGAGCGTTGCTTCGAGATACTGGACCGGGAAGCGGAGACCGCCGGAGGGTCGTTGCCGGTCCGCGGGGTCGAGTCCGAAATACGTCTGGAAGGGGTCAGCTTCGGGTACGAAGCGGGTCGCGACATCCTCGAGGAAGTCGATCTCGCGATTCCGAGCGGGGCGGTCGTCGCCCTTGTGGGCCCCTCGGGAAACGGCAAGAGCACTCTGGTAAATCTCCTCCCCCGCTTTGCGGATCCGCGGGAGGGACGGATAACGATCGACGGCACGGACATTCGCGAGTTCTCCGTGAAGTCGCTGCGGGAGCTGATCGGCATCGTGAGCGCGGAGCCCATGATGATGCATGACACGGTGGCGGCGAATATCGCTTGGGGGGAGGACGATCCGCCGTTCGCCGATGTGGAGGAGGCGGCCCGTCTGGCGTGCGCGCACTCCTTCATCATGCGGCTCTCCGGGGGTTACGACACCGTAATCGGGGACCGTGGCGCGCGCCTCTCGGATGGCCAGCGCCAGCGGATCAGCATGGCTCGGGTTCTCCTCCGGAACCCTCCGGTGCTAATTCTGGATGAAGCCACATCGGCCGTGGACGCCGATACGGAGTTGGCGATCAAGGCCGCCGCGACCAGACAACGCCCTGGCCGAACGGTCGTCGTGGTGTCGCACAGACTTTCCACGGTGCGCGAAGCCGACCGCATCTTCTTCATCGAGAAGGGACGGGTGACGGACTCAGGGGCGCACGGCGAACTTGCGGCGCGGAATAGACGGTACCGTCGGCTGTTCGGCAGCCAGCTGGCGGCGCTGCCTCGTTGACGAGTCGGACGCGATGGTGCGCCGCGCCCCCCTTGTCCGCCGCCGGCAGCCAGCTGACGGCGCTGCCTCGTTGACTGCCTCGTTGCTTGGCCGGGTCGGCGGGAGGCGGCTTGCGGATGCGATGCTCGAAGCTGGAGTAGCCGTCTTGCGCGGAGGAGCGATCGTGGCGCCGGAGCCTCTCGCCCTGGCGGCGGGCGGCGCCCTGGGCGCGCTCTCCGGTTCGCTTCGAATCCGCCGGCATGTCGCGGAGAGCCAACTCGCCGCCAGCTTCCCGGACGCGAGAGCGGAGTGGCTTCGCGAAACGGTCCGCGCGTGCTACCGTCACTTCGGGCGCGAAACGGCGCTCCTGATGGGAGGAGCGCCGCGTCTCGGGAGATTGCTGGGACGAGTGGTAGACGCACGGAGTCTGGCCGCTAGGCTGCGTGCGGCGGCCGCCCTGCGGGGCGGGGCGGTCGTCGTGACGGGCCATCTGGGGAACTGGGAGCTGGGCGCGGCGGCCGTCCGGAGTTGGGGCATTCCAGTCGTGGCGGTCGCGTACCCGCAGCGGGGCGGGGCCGCCCGCCACATCGGCGCTATGCGCTCGAGGATGGGATTGACCGTACTTTATCGTGGCGCCGGAGCCGGCAGGGGCGCGCTCAGGGCGCTACAGTCCGGAGGGGTCGTCGCGCTGGTAGCCGACCAGCATGCCGGGCACGGGAGCGCTCCGGTAGATTTTCTCGGCCGCCCCGCGTGGACCTCGCTCGGCCCGGCGCGTTTGTCTCTGGCCGCTGGCGTCCCTCTATTCTTTGCGGCGCTGGTGCGGGATGGCCACGAGTACCGTCTGCTGCACGAGGAGATACAGTGCGACGCTCCGCTGGCGGCCACTAGGCGGTGGATGCGGGCTCTGGAGACACAGATCAGACGCCGGCCGGCGCAGTACTTCTGGTTTCACCGGCGGTGGAAGAAGCTGCAAGAGGGGAACAGGAGGCACGAAGAGGGATATGTTTGAAGAGCTGAAGGCCGGCTCGGCCAGAGCGACAGCTTTCTTGGCAACCAGAGCAACTGCAGAATGAGCTTGTGATCCATATCGGCATTCCCGTTCACAACGAAGTGGAGACGATTGGCCCGCTGCTCTGGCGCATTCGCGAACTGCTGTCTGGCAGGGCGTGCGAGTTCCTGGTGTTCGTTTGCGACGATGCATCGGACGATGGCACGAGCGAGGTTCTTGCCCGGTACGCGCATGCGCTTCCGCTGGTCTTGCTCCGCAACGAAGAACGGAGCGGATACGCGGCAAGTCTTGAACGGCTGGCCAGCGCGGTCCTCGACCATTCGGCGCGACACTCGCGCGATGCCCTCGTCACCATGCAGGGGGACTTCTCCGATCCGCCGGAGCTTCTGTCGGCGATGCTCGGCAGGTTCAAAGGCGGCGCCGACCTCGTGACGGTGGGACGCGGCGATCCGGAGCCGTTCAGGAAGCGGCTCGCGCGCTTCGGGACGCGATTGGTCGCGCGCCGACTGCCCGAGGTCTCCTCCGTTTCCGACTCCTACGCCACGTTCCGGGTCTACCGGCTCTCCGTGCTCGAGCATGCCGCCGGCAGGGGCGGGAAGCTCATCCGGCACCGCGGCTGGGCTGCCAACGCCGAGCTGCTGCTCCGGGTCTGGCCCGCCGTGCGCAGATCCGAGGAGATCGGCGATTCGCGGCGCCTGCCTCGCCGGTACCGCGGCACGCGCTTCAGGGTGGACAGGGAGCTGCGTTGGCTTCTTGCGGCCGGTCGCGACGCTTCGCTTCGCGGGGCGCCGCCGCGGGTCGGCGAGGCGGCTTGACGATGCGTAGCAGCTTGGCGCTGGCCGCTGCCGCCGTCATGGCTCTTCTGCCGGGCGGAACGGGGCCGTCGGCGGCAGCGGCCAGCCAGGCGCCGCAGGCGGGCGCGACTGGCGCGGCGACCGTGGATGACGGGCTCTTCGCGGCCGAGTTGCCATTTCGCGTCGGAGAGGATGCCGAGTACAGCGTGACATTCGGTCCCATCCGGGTCGGCCGCGCCCGCCTGCGGGTCGAAGCGCTGGAGACGATACGCGGCACGCCCGCCCACCGGCTCTCGATGGAGTTGAAGGGCGGCGTGCCCCTCTACCGCCTCGACGACCGCACCGTGAGCTGGCTCGCCGTCGAGCCGTACCGGTCGCTTCGCTTCGAGCAAGTGCTGCGCGAGGGAGGCTACCGGAGGCACCGCCGGTGGGAGCTGTACCACGAGACGCTCACCACCACGCGAGAAGACTGGGACGAGGATGCCGAAGCCTACCGACCGCATCCCAGCGACAGAGACCTCCCCATTCCGGCGGGAGCGCTGGACGAGATATCCTACCTCTACCTGATCCGCACGCTGCCTCTGGAAGTCGGCCGGCGGTACATCTTCAACCGCTACTTCGAGAGCGATGGCAATCCCGTCGTCATCGAAGTCTTGCGCAAGGAGCGCGTGCGCGTCCCGGCAGGCACATTCGCGACGGTCGTCGTGCGGCCGACAATTCAAGCGGGCGGCCTCTTCGGGGAGGACGGCCAGGCGGAGGTCTTCATCTCCGATGACGAGCGACGGCTCATAGTCCAACTCAAGACCAGGATGCGCGTCGGAACGCTCGACATGTTTCTGCGCGACTTCCAGCTGGGGGAGGAAGACGAGCAACCGCCCGAGGACGGATGAGCGCGAGCCTGGTGGCGGACCGCGCCTGTCCGGTACGATCTTCTTTGCAGAACTCCGCCACTCTTCGTTACATTGCAAATTTCATGCGGTCACAGGAGGCAGATTGAGCAAAGGTAGTCATGTGCAGAGCCCATCCGACCGGGCTCGAGACGAGCTGTTCGGCCACATTCGCCGCTGCGGCGTCCTCGATGCGGGGGAAGAGGAACGACAGGAGTGGTTCGACGACACGATCCAGTACCTTGGAGAGCGCTATCCAGATCTGACGAGGGAAGAGCTTTCCACCCTGCGAGCGATAGGCGAGAGGTACTGCGCCCCCGTGGTCTCGTATGTTCAGGAGGCTGCCCCGCCATCTGCCGAGTAGTGGCGGAGCCAACTGTCCAGGCGGTCCAGCCGGAGCGGTAAGAGCGGGACGGCCACCCTCGCCCCCGAAACCTGTACGGGCTGAATGACTCTCGAAGCGTCTTTGAAGCTCGGCGGCATATTGGCGCTGGTGGCCGCGAACGCGTTCTTCGTGGCCGCCGAGTTCGCGCTCCTCGGCGCGCGCCGGAGACAAGACGGCGGACCTGACGTCGAAGGAGACTGGCGCGAGGCGCGGGTCGGCAAGGCGCAACACGATCTTCGACGAGCGGTATCGGTGGCGCGGCTCGGCATCTCCGCCGCTTCGCTCGGCCTCGGCTGGATCGGCGCGCCGGCCGTCGCGCAGCTCATCGAGCCTCTCTTCGACGCGGCGGGCCTCGGCGTCGGCGCCGCCGCCATCCGGACCATCTCGATCGTCGCGGCCTTCCTGGTCATCGTATGCTTGCATGTCGTCCTCGGCCAAGTTGTGCCGAAGTCCGTGGCGCTGCGGCGGCCGGACGCCGCAAGCCGCTATCTGGCGGGGCCGCTGCTCCTCTTCGGTCGTCTTCTCGGTCCGGCCGTCTGGCTGTTCGACGGCGCCGCCCGGCTCTGCCTGAAGCTGATCCGGGCGCCCGTCGCGTACGTCGCCGGCCGGGCGCACACCCCTGAAGAGATCGAGATGATCGTCAAGCAGAGCATGGGCGAAGGTGTCGTGGAACGAGACGAGCAGGCGATGATAGAGGGGGTGTTCGACCTGACGCGGACCGTCGCGCGCGAAGTGATGACGCCGAGGCCCGACATCGTGTCGGTCGGAGTGCGCGATTCGGTAAGGGACATTCTCAAGGTTGCCGCCGAATCGGGTTTCTCGCGGCTGCCCGTGATAGCGGAGTCGCTTGACGAGATCACCGGCATCGTGGTCGTGAAGGATTTGCTTTCCGAGGCTGTGACGGATCGGCCCGCGGGGTTGGTCGCGGGGGACGCGATGCGCGAAGCCGTCTTCGTTCCGGAGTCGAAGGCGGTCGGCGACCTGTTGGGCGAGATGAGGGGCCGCAAGACTCACATAGCGGTCGTCGTCGACGAATACGGGGGCACCAGCGGGATCGTCACGCTCGAAGACCTGCTGGAGGAGATCGTCGGCGAAATATACGACGAACATGATGCGGCGGACGGCAGCGTCGCCATCGGGCCGGACGGCTCCGTCGAGCTGGACGGATCGTGCTCGTTCGACGACCTGCTTTCGCGGCTCGGATTCGAGCTCGAGGGCGCCGAGAAGCACGACACGGTCGCCGGTTACGTCCTCAGCGAACTGGGACGGATCCCGGAGCTGGGCGCACGCGTCTCGCTCGGCAGCGCGGGGCTGGAGGTCACGGGGCTGCTAGAGCGCCGCATCACTCGCGTGACCCTGCACGATGTCGAGGAGGAGAGGGTGAGCGGATTGCGCCAGGCTTTCGGCTCTCTCTCCGCGTCATCTTCGGCTCGGGGCGGGGACTCTTCCGCTGCCTCGCTCGCCGCCGACCGCGCGTTCGGCCGGGAGTGACTCTTCGCATCGCCGTCATCGGGGGAGACGGCATCGGTCCTGAAGTCACCAAGCAAGCTTGCCGCGTCCTCGAGGCGGCGGCCGCCAGGGGGCTCGCCGACATCGAACTCGCCGGCTTTCCGCACGGGGCCGACCACTTCCTGTCTACCGGCGAGACCATGTCGCAAGCCACCTTCGAGACCCTCCGGGACGACTTCGACGCGATCTTGTTCGGCGCCGTGGGAGACGCTCGCGTGCCGGACGGGAGGCACGCCCGCGACCTGCTGCTCGGCCTGCGGGTGCGGCTGGATCTGTTCATCAACCGCCGTCCAATCGCCATGCGCTCTCCGGAGCTGTCGCCCCTCAAGGCGGCGGCCATGGCCCCGGTGGACTTCGAGATCTTCCGGGAAAACACCGAGGGTCTCTATGTAGGTATCGGTCGCATCGAAGGCGAGAACACGCCCGACGAGGTGGCCGTGTCCGAGGCGGTGGCATCCCGTCGCGGCGTCGAACGGATAGTGCGGGCGGCGTTCGAGGAAGCGGCTTCCCGCGGGCTGCGCGTGACGCTCGCGGACAAAGCGAATGCCGTGCCGCACATGTACGGCCTGTGGCGTCGTGTCTTCTCCGAGATAGCCGCCGAGCATCCCGACGTGGAATCCGAAATGCGATATGTGGATGCGCTCGCCATGGAGCTCATCCGTTGGCCGCACCGCTTCGGCATCATCGTCACGTCGAACCTGCTCGGCGACATCCTTTCCGATATCGGAGCGGAAGTCGTCGGGGGGCCTGGTATTGCGCCGTCGGCCAATGTGAATCCCGGCGTGCATGGCCTGTACGAACCCGTGCATGGAAGCGCGCCCGACATCGTCGGCACGGGTCGCGCCAATCCGATGGCGTCCATTCTCAGCGCCGCGCTCCTCTTGCGCGACGGCGGCGCGGCGGAGGCTTCCCGTGTCGTGGAAGAAGCCGTGGATGAGGCGCTGGACCGGGGAATCCGTACGCCCGATGCGGGCGGGAGCGCCAGCACGACGGAGGTAGGCGACTGGATCGTCAAACGAGTGGCTGCAGGCTAGTGTCGATGCGCCGCGCGCGCCGAATCGCCCGCCCGCTCGCTCGACTCCGCTCCCAATCGCTCGCCGTTGCTCGTCGGCGGCGACAAGTTGGACGCCAAACCGCTCGACGCCGCTCGTCGTCGGCAATCGCCGCTCCCGATCGCCACGACGCCAGGTTGGACGCGCGGCGCTGCGATCGGCAGGTTGCCATTGGAGAACTTTGAAGAGCGGCAAGGGATAGAAGGATGCAGGCAGCAAAGGAAAGCGAGGGAAGCCACCAGGATGAATGAACGTAATGAAGGGGGTGCCGTCTTCCTGTCGGCGGCCAGGACGCCCATGGGCGCCTTCGGCGGATCACTGAAGGATCTCTCCGCCGTCGATCTGGGGGTCGTGGCGGCCCAGGCAGCCATTTCCCGGTCAGGCGCGGACGCGAAGCGCTTCGGCCACGTGTTCGTCGGCAACGTGATGCAGACATCGGCCGACTCCATCTACATGGCGCGGCACATAGGCCTCCGCTCCGGCCTGCCGGTCGAGACCCCGGCGCTCACGGTAAACCGCCTTTGCGGGTCGGGATTCCAAGCAGTCATCGATGCGTCGCGCGAGATCCGGCTCGGCGAAAGCCAAGTTTGCCTCGCGGGCGGAGCGGAGTCGATGAGCCAGGCTCCGCACATCGTCCGTGGCGCTCGCTGGGGGTTGCGCCTGGGCCCGGCGGCGAAGCTGGAGGACTCTCTTTGGGAGGCGCTCACCGATTCCTACTGCGGCTTCTCGATGGCGCAGACGGCCGAGAATCTCGCCGAGGAGTACGAGGTCTCGCGTGCGGATGCGGACGAGGTGGCGGCCCGCAGCCAGCGCCTCGCCGCGGCCGCGTGGAACGAGGGCCGTTACGACCACGAGGTCGTACCCGTCATGGTGGGGAAGAAGGGCAGGGAGCAGCCGTTCGCTCGGGACGAGCACCTGCGCCCGGACACTACTACGGATGTGCTGGCGAGTCTGCGTCCTTACTTCAAGAAGGACGGAATCGTGACGGCCGGCAATGCCAGCGGCATAGGAGATGGCGCCGCCGCGCTCGTATTGGCCGAAGCGGACTTCGCGGCCGCCCACGGGCTGAAGCCGCTCGGGCGTCTCGTCTCCTGCGCGGTCGCCGGCGTGCCGCCCCGGATAATGGGCATCGGACCGGCTCCGGCCGCCCGCGCCGCGCTCGACAAGGCCGGTCTCTCGCTCGCCGACATGGACATTGTCGAGGTGAACGAGGCGTTCGCCCCGCAGTATGTCGCCGTGGAACGCGAGCTCGGACTCGACCGCGACAAGGTCAACCTGAACGGGGGCGCGATCGCCCTGAGCCATCCGTTGGGGATGACGGGGGCGCGAATCACGGGCCACCTCCTGCACGAACTCAACCGCCGCGGAGGGGGCCTCGGCTTGGGCTGCGCCTGCATTGGCGGAGGGCAGGGGGCGGCGGTGATCGTCGAGGTCGACCCGTAAGAGGCCGCGCGAGCGCTTCGCCGGTGCGTCGTTCGCGACTGCGATCGGGGATGCCGGACCCGCAAGAGGCGGCGCTCCACCGCGGTGGCCCGCACGCGCGCGACCCATAGTCTCGAGCTGGCCGCGTGCACCGAAGGGCGGAGCATCCGCGCGAAGAGAAAGCGAAGCGACGGGACGACATGACGCTACAGGAGGGCATGAAGCGACGGGAGAGCGCGAAGCAACGGAACATGCGAGGTTCTGACAATGGATCCACTGTACTTCATCCTTAGCGGGGCGGGCGCGCTGGCGCTGGCCACCAGTCTCCGAGTCCTCAAGGAGTACGAACGCGCGGTCGTCTTCAGGCTCGGCCGCGTCCGTCCTACCCGGGGCCCGGGTCTCATATTCCTCGTTCCCTTTGGCGTGGAGCGCATGGATCGTGTAAGCCTGCGCATCCTCGCGATGGACATCCCCCCGCAGGACGTGATCACCCGCGACAACGTCTCTGTAAAGGTCAACGCGGTGCTCTACTTCCGGGTATCCAACCCGAGGCGGGCGATCCTGGAAATCGAAGATTACCTCTTCGCCACTTCGCAGCTTGCGCAGACGACTCTCAGGTCGGTTATCGGGCAGGCCGAGCTGGACGAAGTTCTCGCCGAGCGGGAGAAGTTCAACGAGATCCTGCGCAACATCATAGACCGGGGCACCGATCCGTGGGGTATCGATGTGACGGGAGTGGAGGTCAAGGATGTCGACCTCCCGCACGAGATGAAACGGGCGATCGCCCGGCAGGCGGAGGCCGAGCGCGACCGGCGGGCGAAGGTCATCAACGCGCAGGGGGAGTTGCAGGCTGCGAGCAACCTCCGGGACGCCGCCCGGCAGCTCAGCGAGTTTCCGGCATCGCTTCAGCTCCGTTTTCTCCAGACGGCAACCGAGATCGCTGCCGAGAACAACTCGACGATGCTGTTTCCACTGCCGATTGATCTCGGATCTCTCGGCAGCTTCTTCAAGGACAAGCTCGGGATGGGCAGCTCGAGCGCCCAGCGCCGGAGCGCGAAAGCCGGCGAATCGGAGGGCGCAGCTCTTTCGGACCCGGCCGGAGAAGGCGGACCGGCGGCGCTCGGCGAACGAGCAGGCGGCGGCGAGACGAAGTCGCTGGAAGGGGGAGCGGAGGCTTCGGATGCGGGCGGTAGCGGCCAGGGGACGCTCGATGCGGCGAAGGATCATCCCCGGCTCTCTGCCGCCACTCGCCTTGGCAGCGATCCGGGCGGCGTAGCCCGCGCCGATGAAGAAATGGTCCCGCTGGAGCGTGATGCCGGAGAGTAAGCCGGACGGCTCCGGTCCCGCTCGGGGCGGTCCGGGTCCGGGCAGTTCTGGTCCGGGCAATCCTGGTTCGGGCGGTTCCGGGACGGGCAGTCCTGGTCCGGGCGGTTCCGGTACGGGGCTCAGGGTCCCGGACGCGAGGAAGAGCGCCGCGGAATCCGCTATCGCCAGCTCCCGGACACCCGGCGGGCAGCCAATCGGCGAGGAGCAGCTCGAGCAGGTCATTCGCCGGGCGACCGAGCTCCAGCTCCGCGGCTCCAGCCTCCAGGGCGATGCGCTTGAAGCAAGCGACGTAATACAGATCGGGGCCGAGGTCGGGATACCGGAACACTACATCCGCCAAGCGCTAGCCGAACTGCACGCCGTTTCCCTGGTTCCGCCGGTCCCCACCTCCAGCCTCGACCGCGTCACCGGCAGCGCCTTCATAACCGCCAGCCGGGTCGTGCCCGGCGACCCGTTGGAGGTGGAGGCGAATCTGGGCGCTCATCTCGAAGCGGGGGAGTTGCTGAAGCAGGTTCGGGCCAGACAGGGCGAATCTCTGTGGGAGCCCGCGGCCGGGGTAGTCACCCAGATGCGCCGGGCCATGGACTTCAGCGGGCGCGGCTACCTGCTGGCCAAGTCCCGCCAGCTCAAGGTCACCGTGGCGGGATTGGAGAGCGGGTGGTCGCTCGTCACGCTCGTTCTCGACTTCGGCAACATGCGGGGAGAACGTCTCGGCGGCTGGTTGGCCGGGATGGCTGCCGGCGGCGTGGCCGGCAGCGTCTGGCTCGCTATCGCCATGGGCGGCTGGATAGCGCCGGCGGTTGCCGGCTTGGCGATATGTTCCGGATCGGTGTGGGGCGGGCTGGCCATAGCTCGCTACAATATCAAGCAGCTGCGGCAGCGCATCGGACTTGTCCTGGATGGTCTGCTCGACCGTCTGGAGCGAGGAGAGACTCTCTGCAAGAAGGCGGAGCCGTGGCACCGGAAGTTTCTGCGCGCGTAAGAGACGTCGACTAGGCTATGACAGGGACATGTTCGGCTTCTACGTGCATGGCGCCGGAAGTTTCTGCGCGCGTGGAGGTTGACCGGAGAGGAGGATAGTTGCGGATGGAAGTGAAGACGGTGGGAGTGGCAGGCGCCGGACTGATGGGGAGCGGGATCGCCGAGGTCAGCGCGCGCGCCGGGTACGCGACGATCGTGCGGGAGGTGGAGCAAGGGTTGCTCGACGCCGGAGCGGCGCGCATCGGGAAGAGCCTCGGGAGGGCGGTGAAGAAGGGCAAGCTCGACGAGGCTGGCGCCGCGGCGATCGAGAGCCGCCTCACGATGACGGTAGAGCCGCAGAAGCTCGAGAGCTGCGACATCGTCATCGAGGCGATCACGGAGCACCTCGGCGCGAAACAGGCGCTGTTCAACGAACTGGATGCCATCTGCGAGTCCCGAACTATCTTCGCCTCGAACACGTCGAGCCTCTCGATAACGGAGCTGGCGGCGGGGATTCGCAGAGCGGACCGCTTCGTCGGACTCCACTTCTTCAATCCTGTGCCCGTCATGCCTCTGGTCGAGGTCGTTCGCTGCGGACAGACATCGGAGGACGCGTTCGCCGCGGCGTTCGCCTTCGCCGAATCGGTGGGCAAGAGCCCGATCGCATGCGGAGACAGCACGGGGTTCGTGGTGAACCGGCTGCTGGTTCCCTACATGCTCGATGCGATCCGCACGTATGAAGCTGGAGTGGCCTCGATTCCGGATATCGACAAGGGAATGCAGCTGGGGTGCGGGTATCCGATGGGCCCGTTCACTTTGGGCGACTTCGTGGGGTTGGATACGCTGTATCATATCACCGAGATCATGTTCGACGAGTTCAAGGAAGCTCGCTTCGCGGCGCCTCCGCTGTTGCGTCGGATGTTTCTGGCGGGATACCACGGACGGAAGACTGGGAAGGGGTTCTACGACTACAGCGGCGGACGGCCGGTGGTGTCCGCCTTCGTCAAGCGGGGTCCCGGGGGCGGGTAGCGAGCCGACAGTGCCGATGCCCACCGGTGGCTTGCCGGTTGCGCATCAAGCGAAGTTGGCGAGCGAGACGCCGGATGTCTCAGAAGTGTAGCTGCACTCCTGCGGCGGAGGGCGCGAGAAGGGGCGACACCCGGAGCGCCGGGGACGGGCTGTCGAGCGGCGGCTTGGCGGTCCCGAACCAGCGCATCGCGGTGCGCGTCGCGTGCCGGCTGACCAGGAATCCGATGAGGCTGCCGACCACTGCATCGGAGAGCCAGTGGCGGTCCCCGTGGACGCGCGCGAGCGCGGTGACGGCGGCTGCGGCGTAAAAGGGCGTCGCCCACCAGCCATCCGTCACCTCGCCGACCGCCGCGGCAATCGCGAATGCGTAGGCGGCGTGGCCCGATCCCAGCGAGGCGTTGCTGCGGAACGGGTCGAAGCGAGTGGAGCCCAACTCCTCTCCCGGACGGCTTCGCCCCAGGGTCCAGTTGATGAAAGTGTTGGACATAGAGCCGGCGAATACGCCGAGAAATGCGGCCGAGGCTAGCCGCGCCCCCCTGCCTCCCTCCAGCGCGAGGCCAAGCGCGAGTCCGCCGCCGGCCAGGATAGGAGCGGTGGTCTGCCAGTCGCCATAGGTGTGCCCCAGACCGGCTATATGCTTGGGCAAAGGACTCTGGAGCTTCCGGGCGAAGCTGCGCACGGGCTCATCCAGGAGAAACGAGGTCCCGAGGACGCCCGCGGCCAGCCCGGCGTCCCGCCACGCCCTGCCTGTTGCGAAGGAGGGGTTCGTGGCCTCGTAGCTCGCGTCGGTTCGCACGGTCCCACACCGGCGGCCCGCCCGGAGCGAGCTTCTCTGCCAGCTCCCCGACCAAGCCGCGCCCAGCTTCGCGGCCCCGCCGTGCGCCGCCTCGCCCCCCGCTACCTTGATGTGCGCGGCCTCGCCGCCCGCCGCTTCGCCGGGCGCCATCCTCCCGCCCGCCACCCTGCTGCGCGCAGCTTCGCCGGGCGCCATCTCGCCGCACCCCGATCCCCAAGTCTGAGCTGCGAGGCACAGCGGCGATAGCAGGGCCGCGCTCGCCGCCAGCGTTGCCCGTCGCCATCTCCCTGTCCCCGGCGCCGGATGATGCCGGCTGCGCCGACTCCGGCGAAGGCTCGCGATCCGCCCCGCACCGGCATCCACGCCCTGCGCTTGCCGTCGTGCGCTTCGGTTGCTGGAGAACATCATGGAATCTCCAAGGGCTATGCCGGAACGTGTGCGGCGCCGAATCGCCCCTCGCCGTATCCCCCAGGGCGTGCCGCTGCAAGCTCCCAAAGCTGACTTTCGCGTGTGCGGCCGGCAACAACCGCGTGTGTGCTCGGCAACAGTCGCGTGTGCTCGGCAACAATGTGGCGACGGTAGCGGCGCGTGCGCACGGCAACGAAACGCGCTCGGTCGGAGGTGGGGGCCAAGACCCCTGCCAGCGAGCCCCCCGCCCTGCGATCCGGAGGCGAAAATCCCTTGCGGCAGAAGGCTCTCCGGCGGTATTCTACAACAACGTGACGACGACAGCGGAGGCAGCGTCAATCTCCCGGTCAGAGGCGTCTAACACGCCATTTCTTGGACGCCTGAGACTTAGCGACTATCGGAACTTCGAGCGCCTAGAATGCGAGTTTCCCGAGGAAGGGGTCGTGATCGTCGGCCCCAACGGATCGGGAAAGACCAACCTGCTCGAGGCGATCTATTATCTGGAGGTGTTTCGCTCGTTTCGGGGAGCGCGGGACCGCGAGCTCGCCCGCTTCGGGAAGACCGTGTTCCGAATCGAGGGAGCGGTTGCGGGGACGGTTTCCGTCGCTGCCGCGCACGACCGGGCGCAACGCATCAAGAAGGTCGAGGTAGACGGGCGCGAGGTCGGCAAACTTTCCGATGGTATCGGATTGGTCGGAGTCGCCGCATTTCGTCTTGACGATGTGGAGATCGTTCGCGGCGGTCCCGCCTTGCGGCGCCGGTTCCTGGATGTTGCGCTTTCCGTCGGCGAGCCGGGATATGTGGCGGCGTTGCAGCGGTATCGCAGCCTGCTGTCACAGCGTAACGAGGCGTTGCGGCGCGGCTTGCCAAGCGGCGAAGTCGATGCCTGGACGGGGGGGTTGGTGGAGGCTGGCGCGTTCGTCACGGAGAAGCGCGCGAGGTGGGTGGCCGAGGGCGCCGACGACTACGCCGGACTCTTCGCCACGATTTCGGGCAGCGACAACGGGCACATGAGGTACGCCCCTTCGATCGGGCCGCGTGGCCGGGGGGACGAGCCGGACAGCGCCATGTCGTGGGCCGACTGTTTCTTGCGTGCGCTGGACGCGAAAAGAGAGCGGGAGCGCCAGCAAGGAGTTACCGCGGTTGGCCCGCACCGCGACGATGTCAGATTTGGTCTCGGCTTCCCGGAAGGAGTCCGGGATTTGCGCAGCTATGGATCGAGCGGACAGCAACGGACGGCGGCGCTTGCTCTCCGCATGCTGGAGGCCGCGACGCTCGCCGAACGTCTGGGACGGCCCCCGCTGTATCTGCTGGACGACATATTCGCGGAGCTGGACGAGGGTCGTTCGAACCGTCTCTTGCGGCTCTTCGAGTCGCAGCGCACAGGGCAGGTGATTCTTACCGTCCCCAAGCCCGCTGACGCAGGTCTCTGGGGAGGGCGGCTGGGGCAGTGGCGGATCGGGAACGGGCGATTGCTCGCATGACCGGCGAGGGTGGGCGGCGAGGCAACCGAGGCAATCGAGGCGGCCGTACCGGCCCGGCGCCGGTGAGCAGCCTGCTGGGCGACCTGCTCGACCAGATGGACATTCGCGAACGAGTGGAGCTGGGCGTCACCGCCGGGCGGTGGCACGAAGTGGCGGGGCCGCACATCGCCAAGATCTCGAAGGCGGGAAGAATCAGGGGCAAGACGCTGTTCGTAGAAGTGAATGGCGCGGCCTGGATGACGGAGTTGAGCATGATGAGGCACACGCTGCTGCAACGCTTGAACGAGGGGCGCAGTCGCGGCCGCGTGGAAGAGATCGTCTTTGTCCAGTCTGGCAGGACATCGGCGCGCGGGTGGGGAGGCCGAAGCACACAGGGCGGGAGGGGATAATGGCAAAGTCGGCAGATGGCGGGCGCAAAGCGGCGAGAAACGCCGGCCAGTCGGACTACACGTCTCGGCAGATCACGGTTCTCAAGGGGCTCGAAGCCGTGCGCCGCCGCCCCGGAATGTATATCGGCTCCACCGGGCCGCGCGGGCTGCATCACCTCGTGTTCGAGGTCGTCGACAACTCGATCGATGAGGCGATGGCCGGTTACTGCACGACCATCGCGATCACCATCGGCAGCGACAACTCCGTCACGATCGCCGACGACGGCCGCGGCATTCCGATCGACATCCACCCCACCGAGAAGATGCCCGGGGTCGAAGTCGCGCTGACGACGCTCCATGCGGGCGGGAAGTTCGACAAGTCCAGCTACAAGGTGTCGGGCGGCCTGCACGGCGTGGGCGTTTCCGTTGTCAACGCGCTGTCCGCGCGGCTCGAAGTCGTTGTCAGCCGCGACGGCTACAGCTGGACGCAGCGGTTCAAGCGCGGAATACGGCGAAGCGGTCTCGAGAAGGGCGCGCCGACCAAGCGGACGGGAACGACCGTAACTTTCGAACCCGACCCGGAGATCTTCACCGACTTGGGCGCCAATCTGGCATTCAACTACGACACGCTCGCCAACCGGCTCCGGGAGCTCGCCTATCTGAACCGCGGAACGCGCATCTCGCTCAAGGACGAACGGTCCGGAGGCGCCCGGAGCGAGTTCCACTTCGACGGCGGGATCGCCCAGTTCGTCGACTACCTGCGTGGCCGAAAGCAAGCTCTTCATTCCGACACGATCTACGTGTCGGGGAAGCAGGACGACACCGAGATAGAGCTCGCGATGCAGTACACCGACGCCTACACCGACAACACCTTCACCTTCGTCAACAACATCAACACGAACGAAGGCGGCACGCACCTCTCCGGCTTCAAGAGCGCCCTCACCAAAACTATCAATCGATACGCCCAGCGCAATAACATCCTCAAGAAGGCGGATCCGGCCCTGAGCGGAGATGATGTGCGCGAAGGACTGGTCGCCGTGCTTTCGGTCAAGGTCATGGAGCCGCAGTTCGAGGGGCAGACCAAGACCAAGCTGGGCAATAGCGAGGTGCGGGGGATCGTCGAGAGTCTGGTCACCGACAAGCTCGGGACTTGGCTGGAGGAGAACCCGCGCCCTTCGAAGCGGATCATCGAGAAGGCGCTACAGGCGTCTCGCGCCCGCGACGCCGCCCGCAAGGCCCGAGATCTGACCAGGAAGAAGTCCGCTCTCGAGACCGGAATTCTGCCCGGCAAGCTGACGGACTGCTCCATAAGCGACCCCGAAATTGCCGAGCTGTATCTAGTGGAGGGCGACAGTGCCGGGGGGACCGCGCGAACGGGACGCGACCGCAACTTTCAGGCGATCCTTCCGCTCCGCGGGAAGATTATCAACGTCGAGAAGGCCCGGATCGACAAGGTCCTGTCGAACGAGGAGATACGGGCCATGATCACGGCGATCGGAACGGGTATCGGGGACGAGTTCAATATCTCGCAGGCGCGCTACCAGAAGATCGTCATAATGACGGACGCCGATGTGGATGGAGCCCATATCCGCACTCTGCTGCTCACCTTCTTCTTCCGGCAGATGCGGGATCTCATCGAGGCCGGGTACATCTACATCGCGCAGCCGCCGCTATACCGGGTGTGGAAGGGGAAGACCGAGTTCTACTGCTACGACGAAGCCGAGCGCGCCGCGGCTCAAAAGAGGCTGGAGAACGGCAGGGGCAATGTGTCGCTGCAGCGGTACAAGGGACTGGGCGAGATGAACGCGGACCAGCTGTGGCATACCACCATGAATCCGGAAAAGCGGACGCTTCTGCGGGTGAGAATCGAGGAGAACACCGAAGCCGCCCGGCTGTTCGAAACCCTCATGGGCGAGAGTGTCGAGCCCAGGCGCGCCTTCATAGAGGAAAATGCCCGGTACGTCCGCAACCTCGATGTCTGACTGGGTCGCGCTCGACGTCTGACTAGGTCGCGCTCGACGTCTGACTGGGTCGGGCTTGACGTCTGACTGGGTCGCGCTCGACCTCGCCTCGATGCGGCTGTTGACGCTTCGTTGATACCTCTCCCTTCAATGGGTTCGGACGATGGCGGAAACAATACCGCTGTCCTACTTAGCCAATCGGGAGGCGATGATGATGATGAGGAGAGGGAAGATGCGAGGCATTTCATGGGCGCTAGCGATATCGTGGGTGTTCGCGGGCGCCGTGGAGTCGGCGGGTGCGACGGCGTCGGCTCCGGGCGATGGCGGCGGTGCGATCGCCGCGGGAGCCAATGCGGCGGCCATGCCGCTACTGGCTCCAGTAGTGCAGAATCCACCGGTAGTGCAGGATGACCCCGAGACTCCGGGGCGGATAAGCTGCTCGGAGACAATAGATTGTGGTATCGACTGCGAGGCGAAGCTGGCACATGGGTGGTGCGCGGACATCATTGAGGTTGGGTTCACGATCCCCTTCACTGGCATTACCGTAAAGCTCGAGTGCACGGTTTGCGAATGCTGGTACTATGTAGACCGGGGGTTTGGCAAAAAGCTCGAGCGCAAGGCGAGGAAGAAGTGCGGTGCCGAAATAAGGGGCCTGCGGCTGTACTGACTACCTGTCACTGCGGGGTCGCAGCGCGAGTCCGGTGGCGGTTCACCTTGCTTCCGGTAGAAGACGAGCGATAGAAGATCCCCGGGTATCGCGGCACCTGATACCCGGGATCTCCCCGCACTAAGCCTTTGCGACTGCTGCGCTACCTTCTGTGCGCATCATTCTCTCCCCTCGGACCCGCGCTGCATCCCTCCCTCCGACCGCGCTGCATCCTCTCCCCTCGGACCCGCGCTGCATCCCATCCCCTCCGACTCGCGTGCATCCCCTGGCATATGGTTGCCAAGGCAAGGCGTCGTGGGATGTGCTCCCCGCTTCCTCGCGTCCGCCGGTCGCCGTAGCGCTGCGGGAAGCCGGTTGATACTTGGTTGACACCCTCCCTGACGCTGGAAGACGGGTAGCGGACCAGCTGCCCGGCGAATCTAAGGGAGGTGGATGATGAGGATAGTGAAGATGCGCAGTTTGTCGTGGGCGCTCTTGGTGTCGTGGTCGTTGGCAGGTGCAGTGGATCCCCTCGGGGCCGCGGCGCTCGATAGAGGCGACGGTAACGGTGCGAAGATGCCTGAAGCAGTTGCAGTTGCGGCCAACCCGCCGGTTGGCGTTGCACCGCGGGATCTCGGAGTCGGATCCGGTTGCCCGAAGACTTATAACTGTGGGGATTCGTGCCGGGCGACCCTGACGGCAGCGAGGTGCGAGGTGCTCTTTAGCGTGGAGACATGGATACCATTCACCGACACAGTGTTGATATTCTCGTGCGTGGCCTGCGGTTGCCTTTACTCGGTGAATACTGGCGGGATAGTGGTTAGCCGCTTCATGGCGGTAAACGATTGTGGCACGAGCAGCAGGAAGCTTGACCTGTTCTGACAACCAGCCACTTTGGCAGGTCCGTGGTTGGCCAACTGGCCGGGGAGTCGTGTTGCCGTTGATGCGTAGCGGCCAGCATTGCAGTTGCCATAGGGCATGTCCTGTTCGGTTGTTCGGGAGGCGCCGGGCCAACCCCGGTCGGCGATGAGAACATCCCCGGGTATCGAGGCGCTGGTACCCGGGGAAATCGCTGCGCGGAACCCTTCCAGCTGTGCGCTATCGTCGGCGCGCGGCATTCCCCTCCTCGGGCGCGCAGCATCCCGCCTTCGGATCCGCAGCATCCCTCCCCTCCGGCGAACCGGAGACCGTGCGGCCGGACTGCACCGAGTGGATAGCGGGTTCCCCTTTCTAGGAAGCCGGTTGATACTTTGTTGACACCCTCCCTGACGCTGGAAGACGGGTAGCGGACCAGCTGCCCGGCGAATCTAAGGGAGGTGGATGATGAGGATAGTGAAGATGCGCAGTTTGTCGTGGGCGCTCTTGGTGTCGTGGTCGTTGGCAGGTGCAGTGGATCCCCTCGGGGCAGCGGCGCTCGATAGAGGCGACGGCAACGGTGCGAAGATGCCTGAAGCAGTTGCAGTTGCGGCCAACCCGCCGGTTGGCGTTGCACCGCGGGATATCGGAGTCGGGCCCGGCTGCCCGAAGACTTATGACTGTGGGGATTCGTGCCGGGCGACTCTGACGTCATCGAGCTGCGAGGAGCACTATAGAATGGAGATATGGATACCATTCACCGACAAAGTGTTGGTACTCTCGTGCGTGGTCTGCAGTTGCGCCTACTCGGTGAATACTGGCGGGATAGTGGTTAACCGCTCCAGGGCGGTAAACGATTGTGGCACGAGCACCAGGAAGCTTGACCTGTTCTGACAACCAGCCACTTTGGCAGGTCCGTGGTTGGCCAACTTAGCCGGGGAGTCGTGTTGCCGTTGATGCGTAGCGGCCAGCATTGCAGTTGCCCTAGGGCACGTCCTGTTCGGTTGTTCGGGAGGCGCCGGGCCAACCCCGGTCGGCGATGAGAACATCCCCGGGTATCGAGGCGCTGGTACCCGGGGAAATCGCTGCGCGGAACCCTTCCATCTGTGCGCTATCGTCGGCGCGCGGCATTCCCCTCCTCGGGCCCGCGGCATCCCGCCTTCGGATCCGCAGCATCCCTCCCCTCCGGCGAACCGGAGACCGTGCGGCCGGACTGCACCGAATGGATAGCGGGTTCCCCTTTCTAGGAAGCCGGTTGATACTTTGTTGACACCCTCCCTGACGCTGGAAGACGGGTAGCGAACCAGCTGCCCGGCGAATCTAAGGGAGGTGGATGATGAGGATAGTGAAGATGCGCAGTTTGTCGTGGGCGCTCTTGGTATCGTGGTCGTTGGCAGGTGCAGTGGATCCCCTCGGGGCCGCGGCGCTCGATAGAGGCGACGGCAACGGTGCGAAGATGCCTGAAGCAGTTGCGGTGGAGGTCAATCCGCTGGTTGGGGTTGTCCCGCAGGGTGGTCCCCGAGTTAGGTCCGTCTGCCCGGAGACCCGTCGCTGTGGGGATTCATGCGAGGCGAGACTGACATCTGCAATATGCCAAGTGCTCTTTACGGGGGAGGTATGGATACCAATGACCACCAAGGTGTTGGTATACACGTGTGAAATCTGCGAGTGCAGATACTTGGTGCGTGTTGGTGGGATTGTGGGAACCCGCAGAATGGTAGAAAACGGTTGTCGCACGAGCGTCAGAAAGCTTGATCTGTTCTGAGAACCGAGCCACTCCGAGAGGTCCATGGTGGCCAACTTAGCACGGGAGTCGTGTGTCGATGATACGTAACGCCAGCATAGCTGTTGCCATAGCGTCAGTCCTGTTCGGTTGTTCCGGACGCGACGGGCCAACCCTCGCCGGCGATGAGAACATCCCCGGGTATCGCGTGTCGGTGCCCGGGGCCCTCGTCGGGCGATTCCCTCCGGACCCTTTCGATGTCGAGGCGGAGTTTCTCATCGAGCGAGGCTGGATGTTGGCGGCTAGCGAAAGGGGAGATGCGATATTCGCCCTTGACGGCGGGGCGGCGCATCTGTTCCACCTGGACTTGAACGGGAATCTGCAGGCCGTGATCGGTCGGCGCGGCGGGGGGCCTGGAGAGTTCTTGGCTCCGCAGCTGGTCAGAGCCGATCCAAGGGGCGGCGTATGGGTGTCCGATCCGTCGCTTGCCCGTCAGTCGAGATTCAGCCCCGAAGGACAGTTGCTGAACGAGATTTCCGCGTTCCGAGCGGCCACCGCCTTTACCGTGCTGCCAAGCGGTGCGCTGGTGTACCCGGCTCTGGCCAACGATCTCCTGGCGGTGCATGCTGGAGACGAGCCAGTCGTGCCGCAGCTGCATGCGGCGGATCTGCCTGCGGAGTTGGCTTCCGATTCGGCTCGGTTCATGCCCCCACCGCGGCTGTTGAATGCCGTTGCCGAGGACACGGTGCTGTTGATCAATAACGGGAGTGCGGCGAAGTTTGGCGCATGGAGGGTCGCATTCGACCCATCGCACGCCGAGATTGTCGATATCGCTCCCCTCCCGCTTCCCGCGTGGCTAGGCGCCATGATCGACATGGAGGAAGAGTACTTTGTCAAGTTGTCGGGGGATGCCGATTTTAGCGAGGGAATATATTTCTCCAATAGTCGTGTCGTCGACCGCGACCTATGGCTGTTCCCTGCCGGTGGAGATGGAATAGTCGCCACATCGATTCCGCTGGTCGCAGGAGATTCGGCATCGATCGTGTTGGAGAGCGATGCAGACTTCGGCTGCTCTGTGCGGGACGTTATCGTGGTGGATACGCGATTGGCGATATTGTGCGAATACGAGCTGCTGATATACGAACTGCAGAGAGTGGAACCGGAGCTGTTTCTGGAATGGTGGGACGAGTATTCTGAAATGATCGGATGAGCATTATTGATTCGGGCGCCGGGCCATGCTCGCAAGGCGTCGGCTCGGTGTAACGATTGGCAACCACGGGACGGTCCACGGTCCCCGCCGCCGAGGAAATTCTCGGGGGATACTTCCCCGTGCTCGACCATGGCTTCGTTGCGCTGGTCGACTACATGGGGTCGGATTCCGATGTGGAGTCGGCGGCCCGCATTAGTTACGGCAAGGGTACCCGCCGGGTCAGCCAGACACGCGGTTTGATTCGGTATTTGCGGCGTCATGCCCATACGACTCCGACCGAGATGGTGGAGTTCAAGTTTCACTGCTCCATGCCGATCTTCGTTGCGAGGCAGTGGATCCGGCACCGGACCGCGTCCGTCAACGAGTTGAGCGCCCGCTACAGCCTTCTGCCACTACTCTTCTACGAGCCGGACTCCTCTCACTTCGCCTATCAGAGTGCGGCGAACAACCAGGGACGCCAGGGGATCCCCGCGCGGAGAGAGCTGTACGCGAAGGCGATCGACAGGTGGGAGGAGGCGCGGAAGGAGGCGGCCGGCGTCTACAGGTGGTTGCTTGCGGAAGATGTCGCTCGCGAGCTGGCGCGCATCGACCTGCCGCTCTCCACGTATACTCAGTGGTACTGGAAGATCGACATGCACAATCTGCTGCACTTCCTGCGGCTGAGGGTGGATGTGCACGCGCAGTGGGAGATTCGGGAGTACGGAAGGGTGATGGCGGGAATGCTCCGGCGAGTCGCGCCGCTCACCTTCGAGGCGTGGCTGGACTATGATGTCGGGGGTGCGCAGCTGAGCGCCGGCGAACTCGATGTCCTTCGCAAGTTATTGAAGGCCGATGTGGAGTCGGAGTCGATCGCGGCCGAGGGATCGGCAAACAAGGCCGACTTCGAGGCGGCCGGACTCGCGCCGCGCGAAGTCCGCGAGTTGATGGCCAAGCTGTCTCCCACGGCGAGGCCGGACTTCAGCCTCGATCTTTCGCAGATGCAAAGCGCGGAAGAGGTTGCAGGGAAGATGGCGGGTGCAACGCCCGGGTACGCGGAGTAGCCGCCGCGCGTAGCCCGTCGCGCGTGGCCCGCCGCACATAGCCCCTCGGCCGCGCCGGTCGTCCAACTCCGGACGATGAATCGGGGGCGGGCCCGCGCGGCGCATGAGAAGTCGGCGACGGGCGCGATGCTGGGCGACAGGCCTATCTGCGCCCCTCGCCGGTCGTGCCCAAGTCGAATTCGGTCTGCCCGATACCGGCCTGCAGGTCTCTGGGCCGCGGAGTCGCGACCGGAGCGAGGCCGGCCCCCGGACCGGCGCTTGCCGGATTGCGGCCGTGTCCCGAGTACAACGTGTGCACCGCTTCGACGGCGACATTCGTGGGCAGCCCGATCACCCGCAAGCTGGCCTCGCGGAGGCCGCGCCTGGGGATTGCCGAAGCTCTGGTCGCTTCGAGCGTGCCGTCGGACAGCTCCCACGCGATATCATCGCCGCCGCTCGCCTCGATGAGCCCGGCAAGCTCTCCCGCCTGCTTCCCGTCCGGGAGGAGCGACAGGCCCTTGCCGGCGCGCCCCTGCACTTTGAATTCCGTGAAGGGGATCCGCTTCCCGTAGCCTGCGGAGGTCGCGGCCATCAGGTCGGCGTCGGCCCGCGGCGCCGCGGCTGCCACGACGACATCCCCGCGGGCAAGGTCGATCGCCTTCACCCCGCGCGACGTACGGCCGGTGACTCTCACCTCCGACTCGCGGAACCGAATAGTCTGGCCGGAGCGCGTAGCGAAGACGAGGTCGCTGGTCCCATCGGTCGCGAAGGCGGCCACGACCTCGTCGCCGCGTCCGATACCGGTTCCGATGATGCCGGCGGCCCGCGCATTCGCGTACTCGGACAGCGGAGATCGCTTCACCTGGCCATGGCGGGTGGCGGCGACCAGGCAGCGCTCCGGCTTGAACGCATCGACCTTGATCAGGGACACGACTTCGTCTCCGATGGCGAGATTGATGAAGTCTCCAAGGTGCTTGCCCGTCGAACTGCGCGTGCTGTGCGGGAGGGCGTCGATACTTAGCGCATAAGCCATGCCGCGCGCGGTAATCACCATGAGGGTGTCCGAGTTCCCGCAGAGGAATGCGCGGTTCGTGAAGTCGCCCTTGCGGGTAGCCAGCGCTTCCGCCCCGCCCAGGCCGGTGCCGGTCGCAGCCGGTTGCGCCTTCACGTAGCCGGCCCGGCTCGCAAGCACCAGCCGGGCTCCCCGGCCGCCATTTCGGGCAAGCTTGAATGTCCCGCTGCCATCCAGAATCTCGGTGCGCCTGGGATCGCCGTATGCGGCCGCCAGCTCTCGAATCTCGTTGCGCAGAAAGCCGCGCCGGGTCGCCTCGTCCTCTACGAGGGCGGCGAACCGCAAGATGCCGGCCTCCAGCTCTTCCAATTCGCTGGCCAGCTTGTCGCGCTCCAGTCCCGTCAGCTGCGCGAGCCGCATGGCCAGGATGGCATCCGCCTGCCGCTTGCTGAGATCGAACTCCTGTCGCAGCTGCTTGCGCGCCGACTCGGGAGCTCTCGAACCACGGATGATCTCTATCACCCGATCGATCTGTTCCAGCGCGGCCAGGAGTCCCTCTACGATGTGGGCCCGGTCTCGCGCTTTGGCGAGGTCATGCGCGGCGCCTCGCCGGATCACATCGAGCCGGTGGCTTATCCATGTCCCCAGCGCGGTCTTGAGGTCCATCTCCTCGGGCTTGCCACCGACCAGCGCCAGCATAATGACCCCGAATGTGTACCTCAGCTGGGTCCTCTTGAAGAGCGTGTTGACGACACTCTCCGGCTTCGCATCCCGCTTCAGCTCTATCATCAGGCGGATGCCGTCGCGATCCGATTCGTCGCGCAGGTCGGTGACCGCGGCGAGGCGCCCGGCCCGCGCCAGCCGGGTGATCTGCTCGATGACCCGCGTCTTGTTCACCTGATAAGGCAGTTCGGTCACCACTAGCGAAGTCTTTCCGAACCTCCCCTCCTCGAGGTGGATGCGAGCGCGCATCTCGAGGCGGCCGCGTCCGGTTCGATATGCGGATTCGATTCCTCGCTTGCCCCATATGTAGCCGCCGGTGGGAAAGTCCGGCCCCGGGAGCAGCGCGAGCAGGTCGTCAAGATCGCACTCCGGATTCTCGGCTAGGTGGTCGACCGCCGAAAGCAGCTCCGTCGCGTTGTGCGGGGGAATCTTCGTGGCCATGCCCACCGCGATGCCGTCGCTGCCGTTCAACAGAAGGTGCGGCAGACGGCAGGGAAGCACCTCCGGTTCGGCAAGACGGCCATCGAAGTTCGGGCGCATGTCGACAGTGTCGCGGTCGATGTCGTCCAGCAACTCGATCGCCACCGGAGTCATTCGCACTTCCGTGTATCGGTACGCGGCTGCCGAATCGCCGTCGATCGAGCCGAAGTTGCCTTGTCCGTCGACCAGCGGGTAGCGAAGCGAGAAGTCCTGCACCATGCGAACGATCGAATCGTAGACGGCGCTGTCGCCGTGCGGGTGATAGCGGCCGAGGACGGTGCCGACGACGGTGGCGCTCTTCTTGTGCGGCCTCGAGGGGTGCAGCCCTTCCTCCAACATCGAGTAGAGGATGCGCCGGTGGACCGGTTTCAGTCCGTCGCGGGCATCCGGGAGGGCTCGCTGCACGATAACGCTCATCGAGTAGTCGATGAACGAATCGCGCATCTCCTGTTCAAGCAGCCGGGTTAGGACTCGCTCGTTCTGCAGGGTTCTCAGCGGCACGACCACACCTCCTCTTCTTCCTCGTCACTGCCATTTGCGGCCACGCGCCTCGTCGGCTCGGCCGCACACCCCCGCCAGCTCTCTGCGACGCGCCCCCGCCCGCCTCCGGCCATGCACTATCGGCAGCTCGATCACGTTGCGCCTACGCTGCCAACCTACTCCGCCGACTCCGCCACGCGCTCCCGCTAGTTCGCCCGGCCTACTCGCAGAGCAGTTTAGCCGTGGCGAGCTGGGCATCGGAAGGTTCCGCGGGAATCGCTATCACAAACGCCCTTCGCTTGCGATTGTCCGGGAGGTGAATCAGCATCGTGCCGGGCGCAACCGGGTTCTGGTCGTCGGCTCCAAACCGGGCCGGATCCTGCACATCATCCGCCAGACCCTGATCCGAGATCTCGACGAGCCTGCCGGACGTCAGCCGTTCTGCCAGCCAGCTGCCGTAGGCTATCCACGCCGACAACACATTGCCGTCGCCGGACACGCTCCGGACCTTCGACCGATACTGCTCGACAGCTTCGTCGTAAGCGGTCTTGTCTTTTGCTCGGAGTTGAACAAGGAGTCGGCGGCAGCGGGGTTGCAAGTCTTCCAGCCCTGATTGCTTCAGAGCCTTGCCGTAGGCCTCCGCCGACGTATCGGTCACCCCCGGCGTCCCCTCGGCAGGAGCGCCTGGCCGCCGCGTTGGCCGCCGGGCATTCGTGCGCGCTGGCCGGATCCTCCTCCGGCGGCCTCTCGGCAGGAGCGCCTCGCCGCCGCACTGGTCGTCGGGAGCGCGCGCACCCGCCGGACCCTCATCCGGCGTTCATTCACGCGGGGCGCCGCCTCGCCGCGTTGGCTGTTGGGACCCGAGTGCGCGGGCCGGCCCCTCATCCGGCGTTCCCTCGCCAGGAGCGCCTCACGACTCACTGGGATACCGGGCCGACACCTCCGCCACGGAGCGCTCCACCAGCTCCCTGAGCACCGCCATGTCTATGTCCTCAAGCTTGGCGACATAGAGGCAGGACTTGCCCGCGCGGTGCTTGCCGAGTCTCGCCATCAACTCATCGCAGCCACGGAAGCCCGCCATGATGTAGATCGTCAGCGCCCGTTTCCGGGGCGAAAAACCCGCCAGCGGCCAGTCGCCCTCGCGCCCGCTCGCATACCGATAGTGGTAGCTGCCGAAGCCGACGATACTTCCACCCCACATCACAGGCTCCTCGCCTGTCACGCTCTTCAGCAGCTCGAGCGCTGCGAATGCGTCCCGTCTCCTGGCCTCGTTCTCGACGCTCGACAGGAAGCTCTCCACGCTGGCTTCGTTGGGCTTGGTCTTAAGCTCCGCCATCGCTCTTCAGGTCTCTCGTCCGTCAGATTCTATCTTTGGCAGGTTCGCTCGGATTCTTTTGGCAGGTTCGTTCAGATTCTCTCGGATTCCATCTTCGGCAGGTTCGCCGGCAGATTCGCTTCTTGTGCGCCGGTCCGGCTTGCCAGCCGGTTGCCCGGCCGATCGGGCCTCCTAGTCGTTGTGGCTAAGCTCGTATTCGCGCTGGGCGCGCATGCGGTCTTTTCCCAACTTCGCGTCGCGCTTCTTCGCGGCCGCAAGAGACCGTCCCTTGCGCGCGTCGGAGTGGATACGCGGCAGGGAGACAAGTTTATCGAGATCGACGCCCTCGCAAGAGGGACATGCCGGAGCTGTTCCGCGGCGCAGAAGGAGTTCGAATTCGTGTCCGCAACCGCGGCAGCTGTATTCGTAAATTGGCAAATGTCCTCCTATTCGTTACTCGCTACTCTCGCTACTCGACTCTAAATGCCCCCCAGGCGGCCGGCTACCCGCCCGCCGCCATCGAATCGAGAAACTCTTTGTTGGTGTCGGTGCGCTGAAGCCGTTCGATCACGAACTGGATGGCTTCGGCCGGCGGCATGTCGGAAAGGAAGTTCCGCAGCAGGTACATGCGGTTGAGCTCGATCTGGCTCAAGAGGAGCTCCTCCTTTCGCGTGCTTGAACGGTTGAGGTCTATGGCCGGGTATATTCGCTTGTCGGCGATCTGGCGGTCCAGCAGCACCTCGCTGTTGCCCGTGCCCTTGAACTCTTCGAAGATGACCTCGTCCATCCTGCTTCCGGTCTCGATCAGGGCCGTGGCTATGATGGTCAGGCTCCCGCCCTCTTCGATATTTCGGGCGGCGCCGAAGAATCGTTTCGGTCTGTGCAGCGCGTTCGAGTCCACTCCGCCCGAGAGAATCTTGCCGGAGTGCGGCATGGTGGTGTTGTAGGCGCGCGCCAGGCGCGTAATTGAGTCGAGCAGGATCACGACATCTTGCTGGTACTCGACCAGTCGCTTGGCCTTCTCGATGACCATATCGGCGACCTGGGTGTGGCGGTCCGCCGGTTCGTCGAAGGTCGAGGAGATTATCTCCGCCGGGACATTCTCCTCCATGTCGGTCACCTCTTCCGGCCGCTCGTCGATAAGCAGCACTATGACCTTGGCGTCCGGCTGATTCGCGACTATCGAATTCGCGATCTTCTGCAACAGGATTGTCTTTCCGGCCTTTGGCGGCGACACGATGAGGCTCCGCTGGCCCATGCCCACGGGGGCGATGAGGTCGAGGATGCGCATCGAGATGTCGCCGTCTTCACGCTCGAGAACGAGGCGTTCCTCCGGGTAGCGTGGCCGCAAGTTGTCGAATACGATCCGGTGCTTCGCCTTGTCCGGCTCGACGCCGTTGATAGTCTCGACTTTGAGGAGCGCGAGGTATCTCTCGCCATCCTTCGGCGGGCGAACGCGACCGTGGATCGTGTCTCCCGTCCGCATGGCGAAGCGCTTTACCTGGGATGGGGAGACATATATGTCGTCGGGACCGTAGAGGTAGTTCCAGTCCTGGCTTCTGAGGAAGCCGTATCCCTCGGGCAGGATCTCCAGCACTCCCTCGCCGCGAAGGACCACATCGGAACCAAGCAGGTTGTGCTCGATTCGGAAGATCAGGTCCTGTTTGCGAAGGCCCGCGAAGTTGTGGATGTTGAGTTCTTCGGCCAAGTCGTGAAGCTGGCCGATCGACTTGGATTTGAGTTCGGCGATATCCACGCCATCCTCCGTGAGACGTAAGTCGTGCTCTGGTCCGGGGGGCGAGGCGACCGGACCGCGCATATTTGATGGGAATCCCGAGTACTACCGGAGTACTACCGGGCTACGGTTATTGTCCTCGGCGGCCGAAGAGCCAGCCAACCCCCGGGTAGTGGGGTGCGACCGGTATCGTGAAGTGCAACCAGGGGGATGTGGCTGAATACAAACACAAATACGATAGTGGGCGCCCGGAAGCCAGTCAAGCGAAACGGCTCCGCCGGAGCCGGCATCTCGCGCTCTGCCGCCGGCGTTGGCCCCGGACCGGCACGGCGGGGCGATTTATGCCGGGTAGGCGCGCGAGCGGGGCGGCTAGCGCCGACAAGCGTGCAAGCGAGGCGGCGGGACTAATGCCTGCGAAGGTCGCAAGGAGGTCGGATGCCTAGACACAATCGCAATGCGAAGGGCCTTGACCAGCTCGGCAATCTGTGGCGAATCAGCTACCAGCCGGACTGGATGCGGTTGGTGAAGCTCTCGCGGGAGAGGTTGGGTAGACGCCGCTCGTCTCGGACCCTCTTCAAGAATCCGAGCCGTGGAGCGGAGGTTGCGCCGGGCCGGTCGATTCGCACGCGGATCGCCGCGGCGGATGGCTCGGTGGATGTGACTGTCTCGCTCGAGGATAGCAAGAGGATCGTGGACTACATCATCGTTGGCGTGAGGGACAAGGACGAAGCGCTCAAGTTTACCATCATGGGATCGCTGCCGCGCCGGAAGTAACGTCGGCGGAGAAGCCGCGGGTCCGGCGACCCGGCGGGGCATGCGATCCAGAAGACCCTTGTCCGCAGCCAGCGCGACGGGTTTGGCCGGGAAGGCCGGTGGCACCGGCGGGGCGTGCGCTCTAGAAGACCCTTATCCGCAGCCAGCGCGACGGATAGAGCATCAAGCGCTCCTCGAGTTCGGATGTTCGAGTGCGCAGCAGGGCGACCTGCCGCTCTATCTCGCCATCCATCAGAATCCGTCCGGCCGTCCCTTCGCCACGTCCTATCCGCTCCGCCAGCGAAGTCCAACGCGCGCTCATCCTGGTCAGAGCCTCGTTAGCTGCCGCGAGATTCCGTTGCCGCGCCTCGCGCTGCGCGGGGGCATCCCACATCGCGACTCGGTCCCGCACCCGCTTGGCGGCAGCGCCAATCGTCGAGTCCGTCGCTATCATGGCGAGGGAAGACCGGGGGATATCGCGTTGGATGATGTCCGCGAAGTTCGAGACATTGCGGCGCAACCCCTCCACGACTTCGGGATTCTCGCGCATGAGCCGGAGCGATCCCCGTCCCGAGGCGATCGTGCTGCGGGCGGCGGCCGCGCGGGCCTGAAGCGACCGGACCGCCATGAGCAGCGTGTCCGCCAGCGCCATGACAGATTCCGGGTTTATAGGCGGCGCGGCCGCCGTGCGGAGCGTATCCGAAGTTCGCCACGGAGGCTTGGACCCGGTTCCCGGATCGATCGCGACGATCACAGGCGCCAGGAGCTCCGGCGCTCGCACTTCGGCGGTGGCGTCCGCACGCAGCACGGGCTCGGCTACCCGGTCGATCACGGCCCTGACGAGCAGGTGGCCGCCGGCCGGGCGGCGGCCTTCATCCCGCTCGCCCGCGGCATCGTAAGGAATGAACGAGATGGAGAGGACGCGCCCCGCCGCCCGGCCAGCCACCCATACGGGCGCACCCGGCCTGAGTCCCTCCGCGGAAGGAGCCAGTATGCTGATACGCGGGCCTTCGATCTGTGCGCGGACGACCACATCGCCGAAGAAGATGCCGCTTGCCAGCAGCGCGATGGCCCCGATCAGCGCGAGTCCGCGCGCGACGCGACCCGACCTCGAAGCGGAACGCCCGTGGAGGACTGATCGCTTGTCCCTCTGGCCGCGTCGCTCGCCACCCCCGTCCGGACCGATCTGATGTCTAGTCATTTCAACTCGAAGCTACTCGCTCCTGACGACAAAGTTGCTTCTCCTCGAATGTCAATGTCCGGGCAGCCGCTTGGCGAAGTCGCACGAAGGCCGGCCAATGGAACGGCGCGACCAATCGGATGTCAAGGTCCAGGCAGCCACTTGGCGAAGTGGCCGGTTGCGCCTTGGGCGCTAGTCGATTCTGCTGGATAATGACCGCGTCGATGTTCACGATTCCCTTCATATGAGGAGAGCAGCGTATGTCTCGAAGCGTAAACCGCGTCATCCTGGTCGGAAACGCCGGCAACGATCCCGACCTGCGCGAGACCACCAATGGAACTCCTGTCGCGCACCTTTCGCTTGCGACAAACCGGGTATTCCGCAAGAACGGCGAGACCCAGCGACGCACGGAATGGCACCGTCTTACCTTTTGGCGGAGACAGGCGGAAACCGTGGGCAAGTACGTCTACAAGGGATCTCGGATCTACGTGGAGGGCCATCTGGAGTACGGTTCGTACGAGCGCGATGGGGTCTCGATCCCCACGGCGGATGTCATCGTGGACGAATTCGTGATGCTGGATGCGCGGCCGAACCCCGAAGAGGCCGAAACCGAGCATGCGGAACTCGCTACCGCGTGACTACGTAGCCGTCATAAGTAGCGACACCGCCTGTTTCCGTCGCGCGCCGGCGGCATCTGGAGAACCGTGGTATCGGGAGAGGGAGGACTACTATACAAACACGCGATCCCGGATACATGACCGTCTCCAACTTCTTGTCGGCGAGTCGCATTCCGCTCGGCTTGGCGTTTGTCGCGACGTCCGACACCGCTGTGATGGCGTGGTTGGTCGTAGTCGCCGGAGCGACCGATGTTCTCGACGGATTCGTAGCCAGAGCCAGCGGCACGCGCTCGCAGGCCGGGCTTCTACTTGATCCGCTCTGCGACAAAGTGTTCGTCCTGCTGGCGCTCTCGAGCTTCCTGTTTGCCGGCACGCTCAATCTGGCGACATTCATCATCCTGGTTCTGAGAGACCTGTTCACGGGCGGTGCATACATTGTCGCCCGGTTCGCCTCGATCGTGATTCCCTTCGAGCCGCGCTGGCCGGGCAAGATCGCCACGGCTCTGCAGTTCCTGGCTCTGCTCGCACTAATCTTCGCTCCAGAATACCTTACCGCGCTTGCGCTGATTGTCGGCGGCGTCTCCGTATGGGCGATCATCGACTATGGAGCGCACGGCTTGAGGCGGAAATGGAAGAGAGCAGTGTGACCCCGCGGACGGTAGGAATGGCAACGGCGTGCGCAGCGAACCAGTGGATATCACGATCATCGGAGGCGGCCCGACCGGGCTGTACGGGCTGTTCTACGCAGGAATGCGAGGCGTCTCCGCTCGCGTTATCGATGCTCTGCCTGAACTGGGGGGCCAGTTAGCCGCGCTCTACCCCGAAAAGAACGTCTACGATGTGGCCGGATTTCCGAGCGTGCTGGCCAAAGACTTGGCCCGCAACCTCATCGAGCAGGGTATGCAGTTCGGGGCCGAAGCATGTCTTGGCGAGCGCGTCGACGAACTCAATCCGGGAGATGGACTGTTCGACCTCCGCACCGATGCGCACTTTCGCCCCACGCGCACGGTGGTCATAGCGGCGGGGAAGGGTGCATTCAAGAGCCGGACGCTGGCAGTTCCCGGCTGGGACGACTTCTTGGGGAAGGGCTTGTCGACCCGGGTAGAGGATCCAGAGTCGTTCCGGGGCAAGCGGGTGCTCATCGTCGGCGGTGGCGACTCCGCATTCGACTGGAGTTGGGCGTTACGGAATGTTGCCGGCGAGCTGACTCACATCCACCGCTCGAACAGGTATCGGGCGCATGAGCATACCGTTGCCCAGGTCGAGGGCGCGTTCGAACGGCGCGAGCTGGATCTCCGGACTTTCCATACGGTGACCGAGATTCGCGGCGGCAGCCGGGTGGATGCCGTCACGCTGATGCATACGAAAACGAAAGAGGAGAGCGTACTCGAGATCGACGAAGTTATCGCTCTCATAGGGTTCGTCCCGCGGATCGGCCCGATCGCCGAGTGGGGGCTCGAACTCAAGGCGAATACGATCCCCGTCGACTCGCGAATGCAGACGAACATCCCCGGTGTCTACGCAGCCGGCGACATCGCGACGTACGATGGCAAGTTGGAGCTGATTTCTACCGGCTTCGGCGAGGCTGCTATCGCGGTCAACAACGCGGTTCACTATATCGACCCCGGCGCGAAGGTGAATCCCGGACACTCTACGAGCTACAAGGTCTTCAGGTAAGGACAGGCGAGGAAGGGGCGCGGTCCTCGGGCAGGGAAGGGGCGCGGTCTTCAAGCAGGGAAGGCTGCGGTCCTCAGGCGAGGAAGGGGCGCGGTCCTCGGGCAGGGAAGGCTGCGGTCTTCAGGCGAGGAAGGGCGCGATACGTTCCCAGTTTGATTCGGCGTCGGCCTCGCCCAACTCCACAAGCGTCTTGATGTAGTCGTCCTCGAAGAGAAGATAGCTGACGAAGTCCGCGTTCCTGGCGCGCGTCGTTCCCAACCCCCGGATGAGGAAGCGGAGGAGGCGCGGCAGCCGGACTTCGTAGTTGCGCGCCAGCTTCCCCAAGTCCTGCGACGGCCTCAGGATGAGCAAGTCGACATGGCGAAGACCCTGGCGGTCGGCAACTTCCGGTGGGAGTTGGCCAACCAGCTTGTTGATCCTGCGCAACGCGGAGGCGTCCCAATCGAGCGTGTCGAGGAAGACCGAATTGAGAAGCAGTCCGAGCACCCTCGCAGGTCGCGGATACTGGATCGTGTCCGGCTTCCTGGCCTCTAGCGCGGTGCGCCGGTAACGAGCCGAAATCGTGAAGATGCGGTCGGCTCCCAGGTGGATTGCCGGGGCAAGCGGCGCCGCGGTGCGAAAACTCCCATCGCCGTAGTACTGCTGGCCCAGTTTGACGGCCGGGAAGAGTAGCGGGATCGACGCGGAAGCCAGGATGTGGTCCACCGAGATTTGGGTGCGTACCATCCGGTAGTGCGCGCTCCGCGGCCCCGGTCGAGCGGCGGGGGTTCCCTGTACGAAAAGCACGGCGTCACCGGTTTGGTACGACAGCGCCGCGAGGCCGACCGCTTCGATGTTCCCCGCCTTTGTGCGCTCCCAGATCGTTCCGGAGGGGAGATTGCGTTCGATGAAGTCTCGCAGCGGCGAGGTGTCCACGAGGCTTCGGAAGTGCGGTCCGATCTCGCTCCCCCCTCCGACCAGAGAGCCGGCTAGCTGAAGCCCTCCCTTGAGCAGGGTCACGGCATCGGTGCGCAGCACTTCCCCTGTCGTCAACGACAGCCAGAGCCGGGCCAGCGTTTGCGTCGCCTCGCGAAAGTCGCCGTCGTACGAGGCGAGGAAACCGAGGTTGATAGCGCCCGCCGAGACGCCGGTAAGCAGCGGGATCCGGAGCTTGGGCAAGCGTTCGCCTATGTGCCGTAGGACTCCGGCTTGGTATGCCGCCCGGGCGCCGCCGCCGGAGAGGGCGAAGGCAAGCTTCCCTCCCGCGGCGCGGCTTGCAGGCTGCCCATCCGGCATTGCGACGGCGTTAGGATCGGGTCGGCGGACCCTCTACGAGCCGCCGGTGCCAAGAATCGGACAAAGGGCGTTCCACGCCACCGTTGCGCACCTCGGCCAGCGTCTCGAGGGAAAGATCGAACACCGGCGTGTCGGCGGCGATCGCGCCCCCGGCGGCAAGGGCGCGAAAGTCGGCCCGGCCGCAGCCGACGATGCGGCCCGAATCGTCGCGGTAGTACACCTGCGTCCCATCAAGCAGGTTGCACCCGATCCGCTGCCCGAGTTCGCCAATCCGTCGTACCAAAGCGTCGATCGAACATCCGGAAGCCTGCACGGCGGTCTCGTCGGCTGCGACGATCAGGAAGCGGTCTTCGATCCACCCGGCGCCGGCCCGGACTCGCGCTCCGTGGGCTGTCCATGTGCCGACGAATGCGGCCATTTCAGCGGCCATGTCGCGGCGTTCGGACTCGTTCAGGGGCCGGTCCGCCCCGAAGATCCAGATTCGGGCCGTCCCCGGCAGCTCTGCGAGGATGGTGCCTGTAGCGTCGGAGGTGGTCATCTACCGCGATTGCCTGCTATGGGACGCCGGCGAATGTCTGCCTGCGCTCGGATGCTGCGGCGCCGGCTTCGCCGCGCGAAGGTTTCGCCGCGCGTTCCGCCGCGCGAAGGTGCGGCCACATGACAAGAGCAGCGAAGTCCCGCTGGCGCCTGATCGGATGCCGCATGCGTGTCAACGCGCAAAGGTGCGGCCACCAGGGCCATGTGGCAACAAGAACCGCGGGTCCGGCGGCTGCCTGGGCCGTGGCCGAGGCCCGATCCTGCCGGGCAGATCGCGGCTACTCGTATCGCAACGCCACGATCGGGTCGAGCCGGGCCGCGCGGCGAGCCGGCCAGATGCCGAAGAAGAGGCCGACTACGGCCGCGAAGGCGACCGCGAGACCGACAGCTTCCGGAGCGATGGCCATCGTCCACCCGGCGGATTCTGACAGAACTTCCGCCGCCCCGTACGCGAAGGCGATGCCGAGCAGCCCGCCAGTCAGGCACAGGGTAGTGGCCTCGAGAAGAAACTGTAGCAGCACGGCGCTCCGGGTCGCGCCGAGAGCCTTGCGGACGCCGATCTCCTTGGTCCGCTCGGTGACCGACACGAGCATGATATTCATGATGCCGATACCCCCGACGAGCAGGCTGACCGCCGCGATCCCGGCCAGGAGCATGGTGAAAGTCTGCGTCGTTTCCTGCTGGGTCTGAAGGAACTGCGCACTGTCCGATATCCAGAAGTCGTTCGGACGTCCGACGGCGAGACGGTGCTCGCGCCGCAACACATCCTCGATCTGAACCATGGCGACCGCCATGGAGGCCTGATTCTCTACCAGGACGTTGAACTGGTTTATCCGGTCGGTACCCAGCAGCCGGAACTGCGCCGTCTCGAGCGGCACGAAGATCTGTTCATCCTGGTTGAACCACCCTCCTCCGCCCTTCTCGGTCAAGACGCCGACCACCTCGAACGAGATGTTGCGGATGGACATCGTTTGCCCGACGACCTCGGCGGCTTCGATGCCCAGGACCGCGGGCACCGCCCCTCCGAGCACGGCGACGCGGCGTCGGCCCTGGTTCTCCGATTCAGCGAAGAATCTGCCGACTTCGACGTCGTAGTTGTTGACCGACGCGTAGTTCGGAGTCGTTCCGAGAATCCGCACGCGCGCGTTGTTGCGACCGTACTGAACCTGAAGCTGGCCTTGCATCTCCGGCACTACTTCCACGAGCGCGGGCGCTCCGTTCTTCACGGCCTTGACATCTTCCGCAGTCAGCCGCGCGGATGCGCCTCCTCGCACGCCGCGGAACATTCCCTGCCCGGCGCGGACGGTCAGCACATTCGTGCCCAGGGCGGCGATCCGGGCTTCGACTTGCCGCTGGGCTCCCTCGCCCAGCGCCACCATGGTGATCACCGCTCCGACCCCGATGACTATTCCAAGCATGGTGAGCGCCGATCGAAGCTTGTTGGCGCGAATCGCATCCATCGCCACGCGCAGAATCTCGAAGAAGATCATCGGCTCGCTACCCCCTTCCGACGCCGGGCAGCCCTGTGCGGCTCCGGATTCGGTTCAAGAAGTCTTGCTGCTGGATGAGCGAGAAGGGGATGGCCACGGCTTCCTCTCCTTCGTCCAGCCCGCGCACGACCTCGGTGTTGTCGAAGTCGCTGAGGCCCATCATGATCGGCGCCACGGTGAGAACTCCCATGTCGTCGTACTGGAAGACGAACGCCGGACGGGGGCCTGCGGCGTCGGCGCCTCTCCGGCGCCCCCCGCCACCGGCGAACTGCCGCATGATCCGTTGACGATCCTCCGCCGACAAGTTTTGCCATACGCGCGCCCGCTCCTGCTGCGACATATTGCTCAACTCGGACAGCGGCACGCCCCCGATCTCGCCTTCGCCTTCCGCCGCCGCGGCGCCATCTCCCGCCCCTTCCTCGGCGCGGAGTTCACGCATCATGGCGTCGAGGTCGGCATCTATTTCCAGCGCCCGGACGATCTGCGCGGCTTCCTGCTCGGACTTGATGCCGCTGTTGGCGATCGCCGCCACATTCTCTCGCCGCCCGATCACGACCTCCACATCGGCGTTCATCCCGGGCAGCAACAGATTCTCTTCGTTGGCGATGCGGATCAACACGGCAAACATGGTGACGTTCTGCTCGACGACCGCCTGGGGTTCGATCTTTAGCAGGGCTCCCCGGAAGGTTCGGTTCGGGTGCGCCTCCACGGTGATCTGGGCGGGCAGTCCCGGCGTCAGCCGGCCGATGTCCGTTTCGTCGACGAGCGTGCGCACCTGCACCTCGTTGAGGTCGGCCATGCGCACTAGCACGGTGCCGCCCGTCAGGTCGCGGGTCCCCGTCACGACTTGGCCTTGCTCCACCGATCTCTCGACTACCGTGCCATCGATCGGCGCCCGCAGAGTGACGTCGTCCAACTTGTCCTCCGCGAGCTCGAGGTTGGTGGTTGCGCGCACCAGCGACGCTCGGGCGTTGGCAGCCGAGAGGTTCGCGTTCTCGAGCTCCTCCGCGGTGACGATATCCGACTCGTGCAGCGCCTGGATTCGCTCCAGCTGGCGCTGCGCCACTTCGTTCTGCGCATTCGCCACGTCGAGGTCCGCCTCCGCTTGCGCGAAGGAATTCCTGACATCGCGCGGGTCGATCCGTGCAAGCAGAGTGCCCTGCTCGACGTTGTCGCCCAGCTCGATGGGCAGCTCCAGAACTTCGCCGCCGGCCTGCGACTTGACCTCGATGATGCGGATCGGTTCTACGGTCCCGGTCGCCTCGACGCTCGAAACGATGGTTTGGCGAGAGACGGTGAGGGTCTGCAGCGTCTGCTCGGCCACATTCGCTTCGCCGGTCGCGCATCCGCCAATAGCCAGGGCCAGAAGGACGGAGAGCGGGGCGCCGGAGTAGAGCGACAGCGCGCGGCGGCCAAACGACGGCGCACCGGCGGGGCGGCGGCCGGTCAGGCAGCGCAGCCGGACATGGGCTTGACAGGGCGCGGGAGAGGCCCGGTTGGACCGCATGATTTGGGACATCTTGTTCTCGTCTCGATAGAGGTTATGTCTCGGGAGCGACTGCGCTGCCAAGGACGAACCAGCCGCGCTTGCGCAGTCGGCAGTCGGAACGCGGGTGGCACGTTCCCAGACGACACCCCAGATAGCCGAGACGTTGAACAGAGTTACCGCATGCTGAACAGAGTTACCGCATATGGCTCGCGCGCGCTACGGCTGCCCGCCAGGACTCTGGCCCAGCGCCTGGCCGAGGAGCGCCTCGATGGAGGCGACCGCGACATCGTAGTCGAACTGCCGGCTTACCAGATCGACCTCCGCCTGCGTGAGCGTGATCTGGGCGTCCTGCAGCTCGAGGATGGTAGCCAGCCCTAGCCGGTACCGTTCCTGAACCACCCTCAGGCTCTCTTCGCTGAGAGCGACGTTCCGCTCCGCCAGATCCACCCCTGCCAGGGCGGACTGGGAGCTGGCATACGCCGCGTCGAGCTCCGAGCTGAGATTTAGCGCGGCGGCCCGTTCCGACTGCCGGGACTGGTTGGCCACGGCCCTCGCGCGGAACAGCGCCGTTTCTCGCTGGAAACCGTTGAACAGCGGATAGGAGCCTCGTAAAGAAAGCGACCACGACCGGTTGGTCGGCGGAAACTGCTGGTTTGCCCAACCCCATCCGCCCGATAGGGAGATCGACGGCAGATAGCTCGATCGCGCGCTCGAGACGTTGGCTTCCGCCGCCTCGACGGCTGCGGACGCGCTTTGAAGAGACGGCGCGTTCCGGGATGCCATGTCGAATAGCTGGTCCCGCGTATAGGGCAGCGGAGTCACTGCGAGCTCCGCCTCGGCCGTCGGTCCGATCAGCGTCTCGGAGCCCACGACCTCCGTGAGCCGGAATGTGGTAGTTCGGGCGTTGTTCTGGGCGTTGAGGAGCGCGAGCTGCGCGTTGTTGGCATCCACCTGGGAACGCAGCACATCGGAACGAGTGGCCCGCCCGAGCTCCAGCTGCTGCTCCACGAAGTCGAGCTGGTCCGCCTGCCGCAGCACCCGCCGCTCTTCCACCGCCACCAGCTCCCGGGCCGCGACTGTCGCCGAGTAGGCCTGCTTCACGCTCCGGACTGTCTGGAACTCGACCTGTCGATAGCGCGCGTTCTGCTCGACGACGCCGAGTCTCGCGCTCTTCAGATTCGAGAATCTCGCCCAGCCGTCGAAGATGTTGTACGAAGCCGTAAGCTGCGTGGAGTAGCTTGTCGATACGATGCCCTGGCCCAGCGCGTCGAGCCGGCCGGTAGACGAGTTCGAGTATCCGAAGCTCATGTTCACATTGGGCAGGAACCTCCCGAATGCGTTCAGCCGGTTGTGTTCGGAGATCTCGATTGCAGAGTAGGCCTGAAGCAGCGTGGGGTTGCGCCGGAGCGCTATCTCCACCGCTTCGTCGAGGCTGATCGGGCTATAGCTGTCGCTCGCCTGCACCTGCAACGCTGCGGCGCCGAACGGGGCTGCCGCCCCGGCAATCAGGGTCGCCAACCCGGCCAGCAGGGCTGCCGCCCCAGCACGCCTCCAACGGCGCGGACCGCTACGGCGCAACGTCCGGCGCCCCCATTTACGTGAAATGATCATGTCTCCTCTTCGCCCCTCCTCCGGGGTCTAGTGATTGGCCGTCTCGCGGGGGCTGTCCAGGGCGCAAACAGAGGATGGAACAAAGCTCTCTCGTCGCTGGTTCATTGACGGTCGTCTGTGTCCTGTCTCGCCCGCGTGCGGTCGTCTTCACTGCCGTATCTTTGCTGGAGCAGATCTCGGTAGGCCTCGACCTGCTCGTCGGTCAGGACCGACTCCACCTGCACCCGAACCGAATCCATCAACGCCCGGTACCGCGGACGAACCTCTTCCTGCAAAGCTCTCGCTCCTTCGCGGTAGTAATCCAGGAAGTCTTCGATCCGCGCTCGCTGCTCGGCCGTTAGCCCGAGTTCGCCGGCGAACTGCTCAATTGTGGTCTGGCGGCGGTCCCTGTCTCTGTTGCTGCGGGATTCCGGTGACGCCCGTTCGCTCCTCGCGGCGGCAGGCTCCGGCTCGCCCGGGAAGAGATCGAGCCGGTCGCCGGCTACTCCGACCCCGGCGCCAGCGGCGAATATAAGGACCAGAAGCAGTATCGCCCGGAATCTCGAGGTGTCCATACGCTCTACAGCCTCTCAGCGTTTCAGTGGGCCGGGCCTGCGGCGACCGGCGAATTCAGGGAACGAGCAGAGCGGCCGCGAGGATGGCATCCCTGCTAGGCTCGCTGAAGTCGATGAGCAGCTCGGGCGGCACGGCCGCATCGGGCGCCAGCGACTGAACCAGCCAAGTCGGCGCCGCGTCCGACGCGGCCCCGGCCTCCGGGTTCGCGGGCGTGCCGCCCGCTCCGGCGGCGGCTTCCGGTCCCTCGGCCGTCGTGCCCGACGAGGCGCGGTAGGCCATGACGCCGGCGGCGACCAGCAGGCCGGCGGCCAGCGGCGCCAGCGCAGCCGACCAAGCTGTAGCGAAGTTGACCCAGGACGGCTGTCGCCGTTCGAAGAGCGCCGCCGCCGCCATCACGCTCTGGCGCAACCGCTGGCGCGTCACCTGATCGGGCCGGAGCGGCTCGAGATACCTGGGCCATCCTGCGCCGCCCGCCGTTCCGCGCCGTTCCGCTTCTCCCGAAACTCCGTAGCTGCCTCTGTCCATCTTTCCCGTTCCTCTATCGTTCTCCGGCGAGTCGCTGTCGTAGCCCGGCGGCCACCGCGTCGCGCATCTTCCTGGAACCTCTACACATCTTCCTGGAGCCTCTACATATCTCCCGGGACCGCTTCCCCGTCGGCTCCGCCATCCGCAGCGAGATGGTCCGTGGCAGGCTCGACCCCGTCAACGGCGCCTGTGGCGATTCCTGTCGTCCTCAAGGTCGTCCCGTTCGCCGATCATGCGGCGCAGAGCCCGTCTGCCATGGTGCAGGTTCGCTCTCGACGTCCCCTCCGCGATCCCCAGGATCTCGGCAATTTCTGCGTGATCATACCCCTCGAGGTCGTACATCACTACGGCCGTTCTCTGCCGCTCCGGCAGCTTGGCGAGGGTGTCGAGCACTCTCTGCCGGGCATGGCTGCGCTCCAGCGCCCTGTGCGGATCATCCCCCGCCGCCGCGACCTCTCTCAGCTCCGGGTGCGCCCGCAGACGCTCGCGCCGCCGCAGATTCAAGCATGTGCTCCGCAACACGCGATAGAACCACGGCCCGAACCGGCTCCCTGGCCGCAGCTGGCCGATTCGCTCCAACGCGCGAACGAAGGCGGCCTGAACCGCGTCCTCCGCATCGTGCTCGTGTCGCAAGATCGACAGCGCAACGGCGTAGCCAGGGTCGGTGTAGCGGGCGACAAAGCTCGAGAACGCGTCCATGTCGCCACCCTTCACGGCTTCCACGAGAGCTGCTTCCCCGTCCTGGTCCGGCTCCTCCGCTCTATCCGTTCTGTCCGAAGGCGTCGCCGCCCTGTCCGAAGGCGTCGTCTCTCGCTTCGAGATCGAACGCTCGGTCCGCTTGCGGGTTTCTCTAGCCAATGGATGCCACCTGCTGCAACCGGGTAGATGCCACCTGCTGCAACCGGGTTAACACCCTCCCGACGCTGGCCGTTGCACAGGCGGCCCCCGGCGCCCGCGCGCCGCGCCGACTCCATTTCCTTCGTTCCAGATCTTGTTTGCGCACCGAAACCTGCGCATCTTCGTCCACATGAACGATGTTCTGCAACCCCCCGAACCCGTGGCCACGATACCGGAAGAGGCTCTCGCGCTGGCCGGCCGAACGCTTGTTCAGGAACGTGCCCGCAGCATAAGAAAAGTGGTGGGACGCAGGCTCGGACCGACGGACATAGTACTGCGGCAGGCTTCTCCCGAGGTGAGCAAGCACCTCTTCGACGAAGCGTGCGAGCTGTACTGGAACGAGCTGAGCTGGGAAGAGATCACGGACGAGGAGATCATTGGCGGCGATGGAGAGCTGACGGAGATGGTCTTCCCAGGGCTGCTGACGCTGATCAACGCCTTCTTGCCGAGAGCCGCGAATGGCGAACCGGATCGCGACCGCGAGCACCGCGACGTGGCGCACGACTTTCTCGATTGGCTGGGCGCGAGGCTTGTCCAGCTTCGGGAGACGAAGGCGGAGTCGCAGGACGACCGGGCCACTCTTCTCCGCAGGAAGAGCGTTACAGACGATCTCATCGATCTTATTGCCTTTCGCATCTACTCCCTGGCCCACGACGAGATCGAGGCGTACCAGAGAGCCTGATTTCTTCGTCACGTTCGCCGCGTTCGCATGTATCCCGCTCTGCATATACACCGCAGCCGTGCAGATTGTCCGAAAGCTGTCGCTGGCGGGCGCTGGCCGTGGCCGCTCGCATCCTGTGTGCCGGGCGTCCGGAGGCGAGGCGGTCGGCTGCACGCTCGATTGGTCGGCGGCGCAACTCGGGCGGTGGGCTGCATGCTCGGTTGGTCGGCGGCGCAACTCGGATGTCTGACAAGCGATTTCTGATAAATGAATACAATTGTCTGCATTAAGCGCGTCCCGGATTCGGCGACCCGGGTTCGAGTGCAAACCGGCGTCCCGGCGCTGGATACCGATGGCGTGAAGTTCGTGATGAACCCATACGATGAATTCGCGCTCGAAGAGGCTATCCGTTGCAAGGAAGAGGCGGGGGAAGGGAAGGTGACGGCCATTTCGCTTGGGCCGCCGGAGAGCGCCGAGTCGCTCCGCCAGGCGCTCGCGATGGGGGCGGACGAAGGCGTGTTGCTCGAATGCGAGGGCTCCGGCGATGCGTTGCCGGTGGCAAGGGCTCTGGCGGACGAGATCAGCGGCCGCTCATTCGATCTAATCCTGTTCGGGAAGCAGGCCATCGATGGCGATAACATGCAGGTTCCCCAGCTGGTGGCGGAGTTGCTCGGGGTGCCGTGCGCGACGGTGGTGGTAAAGCTCCTCATCGAGGGAACGCGGGCGACGGCTCACCGGGAGGTCGAGGGCGGGCACGAAGTGGCCGAGTTCGAGTTGCCGGCGGTCGTGTCGGCGCAGAAGGGCCTCAACGAGCCGCGTTACCCCAGCCTCAAGGGTATCATGGCGGCGAGGAGAAAGCCGGTCGAAGCGAAAAAGATAGAGCTGTCCGCCCCGACACTGGAGATCGTCGCGCTCCAGGAGCCGCCGGCGTCGCCGCCGGGTCGCATAGTCGGCGAGGGGCCCGGGGCCGTGCCGGATCTCGTGCGGGCGCTTCGGGAGGAAGCGGGGGCGCTCTGATAGCGGCCGGCGCGCTTGGATTTGCGCAGATGCGGGGCGGACCCGGTCCGGGCGCCGCGGAGCTGCAGACTCTGGCGCTGGTGCGCCAGCTCGCGGACGAGCTTGGCGGGGAGGCGCATATGGTCGCCCTGGGTCCTCCGCCGACCGCCGGCTCGGTGGCCGATGGCGCGGAGGCGGGCGATCCGTCGCTCGGCAGCTCGGGCGCGGACTCTGGTCATCCTGGCGCGGAGGCGAAAGCCAAGTTGCTCGGCGGCTACGGGGCGGACCGGGTATTCGTCGGGGAATCGGAGGAGCTGGCGCTGTATCAGCCGGATGTCGCCGCGGAGGTTGTCGGGCGTCTGGCGGCGGCCGGCGAGTACGGGGCGGTCGTCTTCCCGGCAACCGCGCTCGGCAAGGACCTCGCCCCTCGGGTCGGAGCGCGGCTCGGACGGGGGGTCGCATCGGATGTCGTCGGCTGTTGGGTGGAGGAAGACGGTACCATCGCCGCCAGACGGCCGGTCTACGCCGGAAAGGCGATCGCCACGCTCCGCTTCAGGGAAGGCCCGGCCGTGATGACCATTCGCGCCAACGTCTTCGCTCCCGAGGCGCGCGAGGGCAAAGGCGCCATCTCGGCCGTCGACCTCGGCGGCATCGAACGCCGGGTCCGGACAGTCTCCTTCGAGCGGCGCGGGCGGGGATCGGCCGATGTGAGCGAGGCGTCGATAGTGGTCTCCGGCGGGCGCGGCATGCAGGGTCCGGAGCACTGGGGGCTGCTCGAGGAGTTGGTGGACGCCCTCGGCGAAGGAGCGGCTCTGGGCGCCAGCCGGGCGGTGGTAGACGCGGGTTGGCGTCCGCACGGAGAGCAGGTCGGGCAGACCGGCAAGGTAGTCTCGCCCAACCTGTACTTCGCGATCGGGATCAGCGGCGCGATTCAGCACTTGGCGGGCATGCGCACCTCGAAGGTCATCGTGGCGGTCAACCGTGACGCGGATGCTCCGATCTTCGGTGTGGCCGACTACGGTGTGGTTGGCGATGTCTTCGAGGTCTTGCCTGCGCTCGCCGAAGCGATTCGAGGGGTGCGGCAAGACGGGTAGAGGCCGTCGGCCAGGAGAACCAGCCATGGATTGCGCCGGGTCAGTCGGTGCGGACATAGCGCGGTGGGCGGAACGGGGCGATGAGGTTGCCGTCGCCACGCTTATCGCGGTTAGGCGCTCGGCTCCGCTTCCGGCCGGATCGCGCTTCGCCATCTCCAGCGGCGGGGGGCTGAGCGGCTCGATATCGAGCGGCTGCATAGAGAGCGACTTGCACGAGCGGCTCTCCGCGCTGTTGCGCGGCGGAGCGCCGGGCATGGTTACCTACGGCATCACCGGCGAGATGGCGTCTGCCGTCGGCCTCTCCTGCGGAGGAGAGATCGATGTGCTCCTCGAAAGGCACGATCCCCGAGATTCAGCGTGGCGACGGCTTGCCAAGGTGCGCGAGGAAGGCGGGCAGGGGGTCTTGGTGACCGGAATCGCCGGGGCGGCGCTGTCGCGGCGCATCTTGCTGGAGAGAGGCGGCTCCGTGGGGACGCTGGGCGTCTCCGGCTTTGACGGGATCGCCCGGTCGAGGGCCGGAGAGTGGCTCGGAATGCCGGGCGCGCACGTGGTCGGACTGGTCGACGACGATCCTTCCGGCGAGGTCTTCGTCGAATCGTTCGGGCCGCCGCCCCGGCTCGTCATCGTAGGCGCGTCGCCCATCGGCAGCGCTCTCTGCGCCATGGCCCGCCGGACGGGATTCCAGGTGGTGGTGGTCGACCCGCGCGATGCGTTTCTGCTACCGGAGAACTTTCCGGACTCGGCGGCTCTGGACGCGCGGTGGCCCGACGAAGCGCTGGAGGCGTCGGGTCTCGACGCCAGGACGAGCGTGGTTGTGCTGACGCACGACGACAAGCTCGATGAAGCGGCCCTCGAGGCATCGCTCGACTCCGATTGCGGCTACATCGGCTTGCTGGGCGGACGGCGAACCCAGAAGAGGCGTCGAGAAGCGCTCCTCCGGCGGGGCGTGGACGAGACGGCGTACGAGCGCGTCAATGGCCCGGTAGGGCTGGACATCGGTGCGCGCTCGCCCGAGCAGATAGCGGTTTCGATCCTGGCGCAGTTGATCGCGCTCGGGCGGGCGCCCTGACGTGGAGGCTGGCGCGCCCGCGGCGAATGCCGTCGGCCTCGCAGCCGTCGCGGTACTCGCCGCGGGCGCATCCAGCCGGATGCGGGGGCTGCACAAGCTCCTTCGCCCCCTTCCCGAGGAGCCGGTGGTTCGCGTCTCGGCGCGGTCGGCGCTCCAGGCGCAGGTCGGATCTGTCGGCGTCGTGACCGATCCCGACCGTCCCGAAGTCGCCGCGGCCGTATCCGCGCTTCGTGTCGCCATTATCCCGAACCCCGCGGCCGCGCGCGGCATATCCACATCCATCCGCTGCGCCGGCCGCTGGGCGTTCGACCGCGCCGAGGCCCTGATACTCGTTCTAGCGGACGAACCCTGCCTCGATCCCGGTCTCGTTCGCCGTCTCTACACGAGTTGGCGCGCCCGGCCGCGCGCGGCGATGCGGGTTCGCTACCGCGACCGCCCCGGACACCCCGTGCTGATCACCCGCGACTTCCTCGACCGGGCGAATCTTCGGGAAAGCGGGGGCTTGAACGAAGAGCTGAAGCGCTTGGGGGCGGTCGACCTGGATGTGGATCGCGATGCGCCGGGCGACCTGGACACCGAAGAAGAGTACCAGTCGGCGCTGGCCGAAATGTGACTCCCGAACACCCTGCCGCCGGATCTCCGGGGAGCTGGAGCTGGTCGGCCGTGTCGTCGTCGCTGGCCGAAACGCGACTGCCGAAGACTCTGGTCAGCCCCGCTCCCGGCCTATCTTCCACCTGTCCACGACCTCCGCGCCCCGCACTACGTCGAAGTAGTCGAAGTGCGCCACGGTCAGACACGCATGGTTCGGAAGTATCCGAAGCTTGTCCCCGACCGAGAAGGCGCCGGTCACCTGCCCGTGCTCCTGGCTTACCGAGACGACCTTGCCTTCGCCCAGGCCGCCCGCCTCCAGGCTGGCGAAGATGCGGCCGTAATGGGGCGGGTCGTCGGGCCCCAAGTCCTTCGAGAGAGCTAGCGCGCCACAGTCGGCTACCGCCCGGTCTTTGCCGAGCGGAGCGGAGGAGACCACGGTGGAGAGCACAGAAACGGCGCAGTCGCGCACTTCGCACGACCCCAGGCTTACCTGGGTGTAGTCGTAGAGCGCGTAGTTGCCGGGGCGCGCTTCGTCTATCCCGGCCAGAGTCCTGGCGTGGGAGACGCCCGGCGTAGACCCCACCGAGAGCGCGCCAGGGTCGATCCCCGCCGCGCGCAGCCTCTCTCCGGCGCCGACCATCGCGCGCCGCTCCTCCTCGGCGACCGCCCGGATCGCCGCCGCCGAGCCGGCTTGGTAGGCGTGGCCACCGTGGGTGAAGCAGCCGCAGAGGGCGAGGTTGGGCGCCTCCGCTACATGGGCGGCAACCTGGACCAACTCCTCGCCCGCTCCCGGGAGTCCCGTACGGCCGTAGCCGCAGTCGATCTCCAGCCATACCCGGATGGGCGGGGTCCCGGCGCTGGCCATCCGGGCGGCTGCGCTCTCCAGCGCCGCGACGGCTGCGCGCGATTCCACGGCGATGCCGAAGCTGGCGCGCCGCGACAGTCCTGTGGCTTCATCCAGCCGCGAGAGATTGAGCGGGAAGGCCCACAGAATGTCGTCGAAGCCCGCCTCGGCAAACATGCGAGCTTCGGCCAGGGTGGAAACGGTGATCCCCGCAGCTCCCCGCGCGCGCTGCAGCTTGGCGACTTCGACGCACTTGTGACTCTTGACGTGAGGTCGGAGCCGTACGCCCAGTGCGCCGGCTCGCCGCTGCATGGCGCCGATATTGTTTTCGAGGACGTCGAGGTCCAGGGCCAGGGCTGGGGTGGGGAGATCATGCAGAGTTCGCTTGCCGCATCCTGCGTTCATACCAATAATGGTACGACCTTGATGCTACAGTTCGCTATCGGGAGCCGCCAAGGCGGACGTGTCGGCCCCGCTCTCGGTGACCACAACGGCCCAGAAGTCGTCTAACAAGAAATAGGTGTTCTTGAGCGATATGCCGCCTCGATGATCGTGGATAACGAAATCGTGGTTTACGGTGCCCTGGCTTACGGCGCGCGGGTTGCGTCATCGAACGTTGCCGAGGCGCGGGGGCGGCGGAAGAAAGCTGTGGAGACATCGGGAGAAGAATGTGGAAGCAAGTGTGGAAGCATCGGTGGAGGCATCGCGGAGCCAACGCTTAGCGGAGAGCTCCTGCGATGATGGCCGTGGCCGCGGGGGTCCGCGGTGAGCCGGGCGATGATCGAGCGGCGGGAAAGCCCCGAAGCCGGTAGTACGGCTTCAAATCGGGCGTATCGTTCTCTGGGAGAGGGAGTCTTTCGGATAGGGCCGGAAAGCTTGCCTCCGGCCAGCAAGCCGGACGATGCGGAAGTTGTAGGCGCCGTGTTGGCGGGCGACCGCGAGGCCTACGGGATTCTCATCGGCAGGTACGAAGATGTTCTCTACAGATATGCGGAGCGGATGACGGGGCAACCTGACGCCGCCGCCGATGTTGTGCAAAGAACGTTCATAAAGGCGTTTCGCAATCTCGGCCGTTGCCGGGAGCGGGGACGTGTTGGCGGCTGGATGTTTCGAATCGCCGTCAATGTGTGCAAGGATGAGTTGAAGGGTCGCGCGTCGAGGGAAGTGCCGCTGGAGGCAGCGAGCGCCGAGGTCGCGACCAGGGGCCGCCCCGATGACAGGATCGAGCAGGCGGAGGTTAGAGAAGAGATCTACCGGGCGTTGCAGACTCTTGGCGTGGAGCAGCGCGAAGCGTTCGTGCTGAAACATGTGGAGGGGTGGTCGTACGAGGAGATGGCGGAAAAGATAGGAGTTTCCGTTCCAGCTCTCAAAATGAGGGTTTACCGGGCGCGAAGCCGACTACAGCAACTGTTAGAGAGCTACCGATGAATTACGAACTGAATAGGTATCTGGATGGCGAGATCGACCGCTCGCAGCTCTCGCCGGAGAATGCGCGCGAGGCCGCGGCATGGGACGATTTCCTGGCGGATGTGCGGGATTCCGGAGTCCCGACAGCCCCGGCCGAGCTCGAGGCCAGGATCATGACTGCCATTCGGGCGGAGAAGATTCGCCTGCGGATCGTCGATTGGTGGGCGCGTCCCCGCTCCGTGCGCGTGCGTCCGTGGCTTGGTCTTGCGGCGGCAGCCGTCGTGGCGGCTTTCCTCCTCGTGCCGGGTCGGAACAACATGCCGGAGATGGCGGGTGCGGCCACTACGCTAGTGGGCGAAGCCACTACGCTTGCGGGCGAGGAGATGCACTACGTGCAGTTCCGATTGGAGGCGCCGGGCGCTTCCTCGGTTCATCTGGCTGGCGACTTCAACGATTGGAAGCCCGAGATAGCGCTTGCCGATCCGCATGGAACCGGAGTGTGGTCCGGCCGCGTGCATCTTTCGCCTGGAATCCACCACTACATGTTCCTGGTGGATGGGGAGAGCTGGGTCACCGATCCTCACGCGATGCGTTTTTTCGAAGACGATCTTGGCAAGCAGCATGCCGTGATTGCCATAACCGGCGGAGGCGGCGCCCGCTCGCTAGCGCCGTAGCGGCGTCTGCACGAGTCGCTGGGCAGATCGCTTCGGCGTCGAGGTATCGGAAGGACCGACGCCGGAAGAGCCGACGACCTCTTGCGCCTGCCGACCCTTGACGAGCCGACGACCTGCCGACGAGGCGAATCAGCCCGTCGCTCTCCCTCCCCCAGTCGTATGCACGCCTCCCCCGCACGCTCCCCTGCCGAAGCCCGCGCGGGGACTCTCCGGCCTTGGAGGATCAGTTCCGATGCTGTCGTTACTGGCAGCATAGCCATCTCCTGCCGTATAATCCGTGCCCACGGCCCGGAATCGGGGACCAGCGATCGGGAGAGACACAGGTGGCCGACGGAGTGACCGCAGTAGTTACGGGAACAGGCAGCTATCTGCCCCGCGACACGATCGACAACTTCCAGCTCTACGAGATGGGTACGCTGCGCGAGTCGTTCGACGTCGAACAGGCCCGCGCCGCGCTCAGAGAGGCCGAGGATGTGGCCACTTTGTCCGGCCCTGCCGTCTTCGACAGGTGGGCCCGCCAAGTCACCGGCATCGAGACGCGCCGGCACCTCTCCAGAGAGAGGGGTCTGACGACGGAGGACATGTGCGCGGGCGCCGGGCTGGCCGCTCTGGAAGACGCAGGGCTACGGCCATCGGATATCGACATTCTGTTCGTGGCGTCGCTGACCGCATCCGAGGAGGTGCCCAACGCGGCGTGCACGGTTGCGGAAAAGCTGGGTGCGCCGCAGCTGGCCGGATATTCGCTGAACGCCGCCTGTGCCGGCTTCGTCTACGGAATCGGCGCCGGGTGGTCGGCCATCGTCAGCGGAATGGCCGAGCGGGCGCTCGTTGTCGCCGGAGATGCGCTGACGCGGCTGATCAACTACACCGACGTCCGAACAGCGGTGGTTTTCGCCGACGGGGCAGGCGCAGCGGTCCTCGAACGGAGCGCCGACATGTCACGCGGCGTGCTGGGCCCTCCGGCGGTGTCGGGGGAGTACGCCCGCGACCCTCTCCACATGGTGGGCCATGCGTGGAATGACAGCTCCGAACCCCCGATACTTCACATGGAGGGAGGCCCCAGCATTCTGCGAAACGCGATAACGCAGATGGCCGCGATAGGGGAGAAGGCGTTGGCGAAGGCCGGACTCCGGTGGGCGGATGTCGACTTCGTGGTGCCGCACCAAGCGAACATGCGAATAACGCGGGGTCTCGAGAAGCGACTGAAGTCGCAACTGGGGAAGGGGCGTGTGGTCCATAACATCTCTCGCTACGGCAACATGTCCGCCTCGACGGTGGCCATCGCGCTCGACGAGGTCGTGCGTGGCGTACACGGGCCCGTGCCAGATCCGGCGACCGTGCTCGTGACGTCGATCGGCGGCGGGTACACGATGGCGGCGGCGGCAATCCGGGTATGATGATGGCGGCGGAGAATCGCCTCAGCCGGCGGTGGCGCTCCACTCCCTGAGAGGCGCCACTCGCACTCTCTCGCCGGCCGCGATCGCGTCTGTTTCCGCCGGCACCCGCGCCAGCCCGTCGGCCAGCATCGATGTCAAGTTGCCCGATCCCTGTGGCCCGGTCAGCCGCGCCACGAGGGCGCCTGCGCCATCCGGCTCGACATTGACGCGGAGGAACGAAACCGAGCCTCTCGGACTGCGGAGATCCTCCGCGGCGACGCAGTCGACGGCCTGCCTCTCGTGGCGCGCGAATCCGGCCATCTTGCGGATGGCGGGTCGCACGACTGTTTCGAACGTTACCAGAGCCGAGGCGGGGTTGCCTGGAACCCCCCAGAATGGTTGGCCGCCCAGCATGCCGAAGACGGTCGCGCTGCCCGGCCGCATCCGGACGCGCCAGAAGGAGCGCTCGAAGCCGAGCTCATCCAGCACCCGCTTGACGTGGTCGTGCTCGCCGACGCTAACACCCGCCGCCGAGACGATTGCGTCGCAATCGTGGCCGCTCTCGATGTGCCGCTCGAGGTCGGCGGGGTCGTCCTTCGCGATTCCGAGCGGCACCGGGACGGCCCCGGATGCGGCGACCTGCGCCGCCAGGGCGTACCCGTTCGAGTTCATGATCTTGCGGCCTGCGCGGACATTCTCGAAGTCGTCGAGGCTGGCCAGTTCGTCGCCGCTTGCCAGCACGCCGATCCGGGGCCGCCGCCCCACATGCACTTCCGCCAAGCCGGCCATCGACAGCAAGCCGATGGCGGCCGGACCAACTTCCTCGCCGCGATTGACCAGGGTGTCGCCGGCCCGCACATCTTCTCCGAGCAAGCGGATGTGCCGTCCCATGTCCGAGTCGTCGAAGATCCGTACGGACTCCCGAGACCCGCCGTCGGTGTGTTCGACGCGGATTATCCCGTCGGCGCCGCTGGGAACGGGGGCGCCCGTCATCACTCGAGCGGCCGATCCGGCCTTCAGCGGTCCGCTCGGAAAGGCGCCGGCCGGGATGTCGTCCGAAAGCGGGAGCGCGACTGGTTGTTCCGTCGTGGCCCCGCGGACATCCTCGGACCGCACCGCGAATCCATCCATTGCGCTGTTATTCCAGGGAGGATGATCGACGGCCGCCTTGACGCGGTGGCCGAGCGCCCGGCCGAGAGCCTGATGCAGGGGGACGCTCTCTGTTCCGAGGAGGGGAACGGCCGCCAACGCCAAGCTGACGGCCTCTTCGAAGGAAACCCAGTCGGCGTCGTTCAAGGCTGAATCCCAGGTCGCTTGCTAGCGGCGAATCGCGTCGAGGGCGGCGCCAAGTGTCCGGGAAGCGGCGATCCGCTAACGGAGGCGCTTCCCGCTCGCGGCGACCCGCTAACGGAGGCGCTCCTCGCTCGTGGCAACCCGCGTCAGAAGTAGTACCAGAGCGTTATGCCAAATTCGGGATTGTGCTGCCATGCCGATCTCTGCGGAGCGGCGGTGCCCGCTTCCTCGAAGATGGCAAGGGTGGTCGCCAGCAGGTACCCGTTCGGCGCGCTGAGGCGGATGAGGTAGTCGCGCGCCTCGAGCGCGAGCCCGATCTTCGCTCCGAGAAACATTTCGATGCCAAGGCCGACATATATGTGCGGCGCGGTGGCGATGTTGTACCGGTAGGGCTCTAGCGCCTGATCGGCCAACGCTTCGGAGGCGCCTTCGCCCACCCCGAAGACGAACCCCCCGCCGATCATGCCGTAGGGGTGGAAGCCGTTCCACGTTCTGGCCCCGGTAAGCGCGATCTGGGCACCGGCTTCGGCCCGGAACCACCCGGCTTTGACCGTGTCGACAATAGCCGGCCCGCCATCTGCCTGGACATCGAGCGTCCACCGTTGCGCAGCGCCGTAGGTACCGCCGAGTTCCAGCGAGAGCGGGCTCGATATTCTGACCCGCATCTTTGCGCCGACCACGCTGGTGGGCCCCTGTCCGAACTCCAGCCGGCCACGGTTCGCCGCGTGGTACCCGCCGAACAAACCGACGCGGAATCCTTTCTCTCTCCACCGAAATGGCGAGTCGATGCGATCCTGCTGCGCGCCGAGGGGCGCCGGCGATGCGCCGTACGCGCCCAGCGCGGCCACGACCATGCCGGCAGCCAGCAGGGCCGGAGGCCGGATGCGCGACTTGTAACTCGCTCTGTTTGACACTGGTTTGACAGGACTCCTATATGTTTCGGCGGCAGTGAAGTTGCGTGTTGTGGATGAAGTCGTCGTGACTTGCGGGGGAATCTAGGTGGCTGACGGACTCCTTTCCAGAAAAACGGGCATTCGCAATCGCTGGCGGCGCGGGGCGCTCATTCCGATTGCGATGGTGGTCGCGCCCCCGTCGGTGGCGATGGCCCAGATAAGCGAGATCACCGTTGAAGGCGAGATGTTCCGCAGAACGGCGAACGGGCGCAGGCTCGCCGAGCTGGCGCGCGGTACGCAAGTCGTCGTGAAGCGGGTCGACGGATCTTGGGTCGAGGTCGATATCGAGGGATGGATCCCCGCCGGATCTGTCGGCCGGACATCCCGCGAAGGCCACAACGGGATAGTCGTCGCCGACGGGGGCGAGCGCTTCAGATCCGAGCCGTCGGGGACCGTGCTCGGGCTGATGTTGGAAGGATTCCTGCTGCACCGTCTCGAAGACCGCGGCGGGTGGGTTCGGGTCCGCCGCTCGGGGTGGGTGCCCGGAGGGTCGCTGGCGGAGATCGAAGCGCCTCCCGCTCGTCCGCCGGAGGGTGGCGGGGTGGAGCGCAGGTCGTCTTCCGGGCGTGGCGTGACGACTGGATCCGCCGAGATCACTCTCCGCGCGGCGCCGGACGGCCGGACGACGGTTACCGTAGAGAGCGGAACGCCGGTGACGGTGATGGAGCGCGACGCCGGGTGGACGCGTGTCCGGGTCGAGGGGTGGGTCCGCTCGGAAGAGCTGGCAACGGCGCCCGCCGACTCCGCGATAGCGGTCTCGGCGGCGACGCTCCGCGCCAACCCGGTCGCCTACGCCGGTGTACGCGTGCAGTGGGCCGTCCAGTTCCTCGCGCTGGAGCGGGCGGACCCGGAGCGTATCGACTTCTACGAGGGAGAGCCGTTCATCCTCGCCCGGGCGCCCGACCCGGGCGAGGGCATGGTCTACGTTGCGGTGCCGGCAGAGCTGCTACCGGCGGTGGAAGAGATCAGGCCGCTTCAGGTGATCAACATCGTCGCCCGAGTCAGGACCGGCCGGTCGGCGCTGATGGGCCTCCCGGTGCTGGACTTGGTAGAGCTCTACTGACCTGACCTCTTCTTGGCGTCGGCGGGCTATCCGAGGGCTATCTGTCGGCGTCGCTATCCGCTCCCGCGAGAAAAGTCTCCGCCTCGACCAAGCCGGCGAGGCCACGCCCCTTCCAGAGCCCCGCAAGCGCCGCGTACGCCTCGCTGGCCATCTGGGCCTCGCCGTTAGCGGCGCGGGCGCGTGCCAGACCGAGGAGGGAGCGCGGGCGATTCGGCAGCCGCAGCAGCGAGGTCTCGAACTTCTTGATCGCCTGCTCCGCCAAGCCGAGATCGAGGAGAAGCTCGCCGTAGAGTTCGTGAACCGGCTTGACCGGGTTCGCCGATCCCCGTGGCGGATCCATCGCCATGACCGCGCTCTCCGCTTCGTCCATCAGCTCTATCGCGGCCTCCGAGTTGCCCATCGCGGCTTGGCGGAGCGCTCCCACCTGCTTGTGCATGACGTGGGCGTATCCGCTGCCTTCGGACATCTTCCCCAACGCCTCCTCCGCTTCGGCGACGACTAGCAGGTCGCCGGTGTGGGCCGCGCTCAGCGCGGTGGCCAGGAGCTCGTGCGCGGGCGACTCCTCGGTAACCGGGCGGATCTCCCACTCTTCGGTGTCGACGATGTACCGAGCCTTCAGCCGCGACACGGAGCTTCGCGCATAGGCGATGCCGCTCGCGCCGCGCTCGCCGCCGACCCCGAATCCCTTCTTGCCGACGATATCGTCCAGGCGTTCCATCCAGAGCCGCGCCTTGGCGTAGTCGCCCCACTGAAGGTCTCCGTACTGCCCCCAGTCAAGCGCATGCACGGCATCGCCCAACGCGTCGCCGGGCTGCCACAGCTCGAGGGCGACATCGTAAGCCGACTGGTTGTTGCCGGACACGCGGTCCCACATCCCGTGCTGGATGAAAATGTGGGTCGGCATGTGGCGGGCGTGCGACACGGCGGGCGCGATGTCGGCGAAGGCGTATGCGGCCTCGAGAGCCAGCGGCGCCAGCAGGGGGCGGTCGAACGAGTGGATCGTATAGTGGGCGGCTCCCGGATGCAGTTTGTTCCGGTTGAACAGCTTGAGCGCGATCGTCCCGGCCATGACGCGCCGCTGCTGCCTTAGCTCCTCGGTCGCAGCCGCGGCCCCGAGCAGCGACAGCGAGTAGAAAGCCGCTATCTCCGAGTCATCGGGATAGGCCTCGTGCAGGTCGCGCATCGCCTCCATGTATCCGACGGCCCGCTCCACATGTTCGCCCTCGCCCCACAGTACTTCGACCGCCTTCAGGAAACCCTTCTCGCGCTTGGTCGGCGCTTTGGCCAGCCGCTCTGCCGTGGTAGCCCCCAGCCTCTCTAGCGTCTTGCGCGGTTCCGTGACGTCCATGTCCGTATTGAGCGGGTGGTTGTACGCCAGCGACTCGCCCCAGTAAGCCATAGCGAAGTCCGGTTCGATCTTCTGAGCCGCGTGAAATTGCTCGCGCGCCTGCTTCCAACCGAAGCTGTGCAGGATCGCCACGCCCCGCAGGAAGCGCTGCTGCGCTTCCTGTCCGGCCGAGGTCGGAAAGTTTATCGATCCTACTTCATCGAACTGCGCTATACCCCCGCGCGGGGAAGCCAGAAGCACGGCGAAAGCGAGAAATACGGGCAGGAGTGCACACCTTCGTTTCATTGGAGATCTCCTTCGCATCAGTGGGCGCCGCACCAGCGAGCGCCAGAGCATTCAGCTGAAAAGACATGGGGCGGAGCGGTCTCGACCGATCCTCCGCTCCGCTATGCGCAAGGTATCCTAATCTAACATCGAGGCGCGAGCGCCAGGGGCCGAAAGGGCCCGAACGACAAGGCCCTTGCGCGCGCTCGCCGGCGCGGCGGCTCCCGCCATTCGGGCGGCCGCCGCCAAAGTCAACTGTCCGGCAAGTCGCATTCGATCTTCAGCGAGTGCGCCCCCTCGTCATCCACCGAGATTTCGACCGTGCCGGTCAGCCCGGCCAGCTCGCCCGTCCCCGACCCCGGGACGATGTGCCCGCCCGTCTTCTTGGAACCGCCGACGCTCGTGCCCCAGTGGTGCATGACGAACCCGCCGCTGCGTCCCTGGAGGATACCGTTCACTACTTCGGAAGCTATGTAGCCTGCGCCCGCCGACATGTCCTTCAAGTCGGCCTGGCACATCATGAGATTCGCCTTGCCATCGCCGGCCAGGCTGCCGCTGTAGCGCTTGCGAACTACGGCGGTCGAAAGGGTGGGCGCATTGCCCTCCGGCTCGCCCTGTTCCCACGCCGTGACTTCGAAGGAGGCGACGGTGCTTATCTCCATTGACACTCTTTCTCTCCGGCCATCTCTACTTCTTCCTGCCACCTTTTTCCGGCTACCCTCTCCGGCTCCCGTCTACAGCTCGGCTATCGCCCCCGACAGGTTGTCGAGCGCCCGGCCGAGCAACTTCCGCGATGTGGCGATGTTCATCCTCATGTGTCCGGCGCCGCCAGTGCCGTACGAGGGTCCCGGATTCAGGTAGATGCGCGCGTTCTCGGCAAGCCAGCGCTGCAGAACCGTCTCGGGCGTGACCGGATCCACGGCGGTCTTGTTCTCGTGATCGGCCTTGCCCTGCGCGTCGATTCGGTCGGCCAGCTCGCTCATGTCGAGCCACGCCAGGAAAGTCCCCTCGGCTTTCGAGTACCTGACCATCGGCACTCTCTCTCCAATATATGCCTCGGTGAAGTCGTGGCTCTCGTCCAGATAGACGAGGAGCTGGTCCAGCCAGCCCTCGCCCTCGTCGAGAGCTGCGCGAGCCGCGATCATCCCCAAAGTGCTCAGGTCCGCCCGGGTGTTCTCGCGGATGCGTTCCAGGTAGTCGGGGTTGGTCGAGAAGTACCACGCCACCTTGTTGGCGGCGAGGCTGAAGGTCTTGCTGTTCGACTTGAAAGTCACGCTGTTGTCGACGATGCGGGGGTCCAGGCTGGCGAAGGGCGTGTAGCTGTTGCCTTTGGTCACGAAGTCGCAGTGGATCTCGTCGGCAAGCACCGGAACGCGGTGTTCCAGGCAGATCTCGCCCATCCGCGTCATCTCCTCCTCCGTCCAGCAGTTCCCGGTCGGATTCTGAGGATTGCAGAGTATGAAGGCTTGAACGCGCTGGGCCCGCCGCTCGAAGTCGTCCCAGTCGATCTCGTACCGTCCATCCACCTCCTTCATCTCGCAGTCTTCCGCAATGGTTCGGCTGAAGCGAAGATCGGTGTAGAAGCCGTTGTAGGTGGGCGTTGTCAAGAGGACGCGGCTGCCGGGCGGGGCGAAGGTATGGAGTCCCGCGATGACGCCCGGATGAACGCCGGTAGTCCATACGATAGTTGCGGGATCGATGTCCAGTCCGTAACGGCGCTGGTTCCAGGCGACCACCGCATCCGTGAACGATGAATCGCGGTGGTGGTAGCCCCAGTTCTCGTGCTTGCACCGCTCGGCGAGCGCCCGCGTGATGCAGGGAGCCGCGCGGAAATCCATGTCCGCGATTCCCATGCCGACCTCGATCTGGGGGCCGAAGTCCCGGATCGCGCGGTCCCACTTGACGCAATCGCTCCCCCGGCGATCGTACACTTCATCGAAGTTGAACTCCTCGGGCGCCGTGGCTGCTGCGCCGTTGGCGAGCGCGTCGGCTGCGGGAGAGGCGGGGTCGCCGGGGAGCGCCGAGCGAGCGCCTACCGCTCCCAGGACGGCCGTCGTCCCGGCGCGCCTGAGAAATGTCCGGCGGTCCAAACCGAGGCCCTGAATCATTGCAACCCTCCGGTTCTGTGTCGTTGCTGGCCGCTGTCTAGCCGTTACCGGTCTATATGGCTGTCGCTACCGGTCTATATCAGGGTGGTTGCCGGGCGCGGATATTGCAAGACTTGCGTCGCGTCGCCGCCCTGCCGGGACGGGAATCCGGCGCCTCGTCGCCGCCCTGCCGGGGCAGGAATCCAGGTGCGATTGTATCTTGTTTTTCTTGATGCGCATTATGGTCGCTCGACCGGGATCCGTGCCTGCCAAGTACGCCCCGGTACGCGCGAGCGCGTGTGCGGGCTCCGTCCGTGCCAAGATCGCCGCCGCCGAGACCGCCCGGTAACGCGCGAGCGCGTGTCGAGAGCGCCTGAGTTAGCCGAAGGTGCGGGCGCGTTACAGATGAAGGGGCGGCAAACCAGCGTAGGGGAGGCATCCTCCAATGGATGATGCGAGGGAAGCGGATGGCGCGCGGGAAGAGCCGCGCCGCGGCGCGGGCAGAGTCGTGGACAAGCCGTGGGGACGGGAAGTGTGGTACGCCCATACCGACCGTTACGCGGGCAAGGTGATCGAAGTCGACAAGGGCCACATCCTCTCGCTTCAAAAGCACCGCGCGAAGCACGAGACCATGCTCCTGCAGTCGGGTCTCATGCGCTTTACGCTAAATGACGATGTCTTCGAGTGGAGGCCGGGCGAGGTCGTATCGATTCCGCCAGGGAATGTGCACCGCATGGAAGCGATCGAGGACAGCACCATCCTGGAGGTCAGCACTCCGGAGCTGGACGATGTCGTACGGCTGGAAGACAGGTACGGACGAGCCGGGTGACCGACCCCCGGCAGGCGGGGCCGACCCGATCCCGGCGGGCATCGGCCGACCCCCATCTCGCGCGCGACTCCTGCCAAGCGCGTCCGCTAGCAAGCCCGTCGGCTCCCTGACGGCGCCCGGTTGCTAGCCCAGCGTACCGAAGATCTCTTCATGGGTGGGGTGGCGACCCTCGGCTTTCTTCGAGAACACGAGCGTGCCGTCGGCGACGACCTCGAACTTGCCGCCGCTGGATTCGATCAGTTCGATCTCAACCCCGTCGTATCTTTCTCTGAGAGCGGCCGCCAGACCGGCGGCTTTCGGTTCGTAGTTTCAAACTACGCAGTATTCGATGGATACTTTCATCTTTCCTCCCTCTTCCGGTTGGGTGCGATGGGCGCCGCCCTGATGGGGCCGCCGCCAAGTCCGGCCATGGCCGCGGCCTGCCGAGGCGGCGTCTCCGGCGGATGTTCTCGGCCGCCTGCTGCCGGGGTCGGAAAAAGGCTCCGTGGCCGTCCCGCGGACGCCAGACGTCTAGCAAGCAGCCCCGGTTTCCGAACCAACGCCCATATCTTCGGTGGTAGGGGTCGATGGAACAAGGGGCCATCGAAAACCGAAGAGCCATCGAAAACCGAGGGGCCATCGAAAGCAAGGTGCCCCTCGAAGAAGAAAACACGGAAATAGAAGAAGATGAAACGCAGACCTGTCCAGCAGTCGATCGTCGACCAAGTGGTCCGCGAGGTCCAGGCCCGGCTTGGCGATGTGCCGCATGGCGCGGTTCGCACCCTTGCGGGGCGACTCCTGACTCGCGGCTATGCCGAGATCAGAGATGGCCGCGCGGATGGCGGGCTGGTGGAGGACATCGCGGCCCTCTACAAGCTGATCGACGAGACCGTGGCCGACGATATCGGGATCCGGGTGACGTGGGACCGCTCCAGCGCATCCCGCGGGCTGGTCCAGACCGTGATGCGGGACCGCCCCTTCATAGTCGATACGCTGCGGGAGTATCTTCACTCGGTCGAAATCGACATTCCCTACCTGCTCCACCCGATCTTCACCGTAAGCCGAGACGCTGCGGGCAGGGTGGCCGCGATCAGCGACGGCCCGGCCGAGGGCGAGCGCCTGTCGGTCACGCACACTCTGATCGACGGCGCTCACGACAAGGGCGCGCGCCAGCGGCTCGAGCCGGAGGTGCGAGAACGCCTCGACATCGTGAGGGTCGTCACAAGCGACTTCGATGCCCTACTCGAGCGAGTGGCGGCGGTTCGGAGCGAGCTCGGGAAGAAGGGGGAAGAGGCCGCCAAGCACGAAGCCGAGCTAGGGGAGATTCGGGAGCTGCTCGACTGGTTGGCGGAGACGGGGTTCGTCTTCCTGGGCTACCGCGGATACGGCATCTCCACGGATGCCCGCGGGCGCGACTGGATACGGGTCGACGAGAACAGCGGCCTCGGCATTCTGCGGAACGACCGGGATTCGACCTACCATGAGCCGAGAGCTGTCGATGAGCTCCCCGCCGAGCTCCGGGCGAGACTGCTGAGCGGACCGCTGCTCATCGTTTCCAAGACCAACGCCGCGAGTCCGATACGGCGGCATGTCCGGATGGACTACGTCGGCATCAAACGGCTTGGTCCGGACGGCAGGGTGCGCGGAGAGCACCGCTTCCTCGGTCTCTTCACCGCGAAGGCATTCTCTCAAGACGCCTCCAGCATACCGATTCTTCGCCGCAAGCTGGACGAGATCCTGGCGCAGGAAGGCGTGGTGTGGGGCTCGCACGACCACAACCTCATCCTGGGGACGTTCAACTCCATGCCGAAGGAGGAGCTGTTCCTGGCTTCGGTGAGGGAGCTCCGCGGGGTCATCGAGGCGGTCATGACGGCGGCGGGGGCCGACGATGTCCGTCTATCGGTGCGTCCGGACCAGCTGGGGCGGGGCGTCCACATCATGGTTATCCTCCCCAGGAACCACTTCTCGTCGGAGGTGCGGAGGAAGCTCCAGGCGGCGTTGATCGAAGCCTATCAGGGGACCGTTCTCAACTACCATCTCGCGCTGGGCCAGGGCGACCAGGCGCGGCTCCACTTCTACTTGGCGCGAGACGCCGGCGTGGCCAAGCCGGTGGACAGGAGGGCCGTCCAGGCGACGGTGCGGGCGATCGTTCGCACCTGGGAGGAACGGCTGGAGGATGCGCTGATCGCCGAGCACGGTCCGGAGCGCGGCCACCACCTGGCCGAGCGCCTCGTGCGATTCTCGGAGGGCTACAAAGCGGCGGTGGAGGTAGGGACGGCCGTTGGCGATGTGGAGCAGATCGAGCGGTTGGCCGCGACGCGAGAGAGTCAGGTGTGGCTGAGGCCGGCGGCTTCCGGGGCGGATCGGATGTACGAGCTGAGACTCTTCTCGGAAAAGGGCCAGTTCGTGCTCAGCGACGTGATCCCGACACTCGAGAACTTCGGCCTGAAGGTGCTGGACTCGCTCCGTTTCACGGTCGAAGTGGAGGAGCCTGGCTTCACCGCGACCATCCATCTGTTCGAAGCCGGGGGCCGGCCGGACGACGACTTCGACATCATCGCGGCGGAAGACCGGATCGGGGATGCGCTCAGGGCCATCCACGCGGGGGAAACCGAGGATGACCGCCTGAACCAGCTCATCGTGACAGCGGGCCTCACATGGCAGGAAGCCGGAGTGCTTCGGACCTACTCGGGGTACGCGTTCCGGATCGGAGCGGTTGCCAGCCCGGCGGGGGGACAGCGACCGCTAACGGAGTACCCGGCCATCGCGCGCAGCCTCTTTCGCGTGTTCGAGGCGCGGTTCGATCCGGCGGCGCCGGAACGGAGGCGCGAGGTGGTGCGGCATATGCGGCGCTTCACCGCCGGCTTGGCGTCGGTGCGGGGCATAGAGGCGGATAGGACCCTGAGGCGGCTGATGACTCTCATCCAGTCCACGGTTCGCACCAGCTACTATCTGAAAGGGAGAGGCGCCGGAACGAGTGGAAGAGATGCTGGCGCTATTGGTGCGGTGGGCGAAGGAACGGACCTGGACGGGCGTGGCGCCGGAGGGAGTGGCGCCGGGGCGAGTGGCGGAGGGCGGCATGGCGTAGAAGGAAGCGGTTCGGCAGGCGGCGAGGGAGAGCCGCTCCGCCGGTCATCCGTGCTGGCGATCAAGATAGCCGGCCGCAGTATCGACTTCTTGCCGGAGCCGAAGCCCAAGTACGAGGTGTACCTGCGCGGGACTCGCACGGAGGCTACCCACCTTCGCATGGAAGATGTCGCCCGTGGAGGGATCCGGTGGAGCTTTCGCCGCGGGGATTTCCGGGTGGAGGTGCTTGGCCTAGTCAAAACGCAGAGGGTGAAGAATGCGGTAATCGTTCCTGGCGGCGCGAAGGGCGCCTTCATTTCGAAGAAGTTGCCGGAGCAGGAGGCGGCGCGGGCCGCCGCGGGGCTCGACAGCTACAGGGAGTTCATCCGCGGGCTGCTGGAGATTGCCGACAATATCGTCGGTGGGGAGGTGCGGCACCCCGAAGACATGGTGATCTACGATGGCCCCGATCCCTATCTGGTGGTGGCGGCGGACAAGGGCACTGCCGGCAACTCCGACATCGCCAACGAGCTGTCGGCGGAGATGGGGTATTGGATGGGCGACGCCTTCGCCTCCGGCGGCTCCCAGGGATACGACCACAAGAAGGAGGGGATAACCGCGCGCGGAGCGTGGGAGTGCGTGAAGCGGCACTTCCGGGAAGCGAACATCGACTACGAGAACGACCCCTTCACGGTCGTCGGCATCGGCGACATGAGCGGCGATGTCTTCGGCAACGGCATGCTGCTCAGCAAGAAGATCAAACTCGTGGCGGCGTTCGATCACCGCCACATCTTTCTCGATCCCGACCCTGATCCGAGACGCTCCTGGGCCGAGCGGAAGAGGCTGTTCGATCTGCCGAACTCTTCGTGGGCGGACTACGATTCGACGCTCTTGCGCAAGGGCGGCGGCGTGTACGAACGCGCGGCGAAGCGGATTCCGCTCTCGCGGCGAACGCAGAAACGGCTGTCGATCAACGAGGATGTGGTCAATGGCGACGAGCTAATCCGCGCCATTCTCAAAGCGGAGGTCGATCTCCTCTGGAATGGCGGGATCGGCACCTATGTCAAGGCGTCGTCGGAGAGTCACGCGGATGTGGGCGACCCGAGCGGCGACGCGACCCGGGTCGATGCCGCGGAAGTCAAGGCTCGCGTCGTGGGCGAAGGCGGCAACCTCGGCTTCACCCAGTCCGCCAGGGTGCAGTTCGCTCTCGCGGGAGGAAGGATCAATACCGACGCTGTCGACAACTCCGGCGGCGTCGACATGTCCGATCACGAAGTCAATCTCAAGATCTTGCTCCGGGCTCCGCTGTCCCGCGGGAAGCTGGGCGAGAAGGAGCGGGCCGCGCTGCTGAAGCGCTGCACCGATGAGGTGGCGAGTCGGGTTCTCGGTAACAGCTACGCGCAGAGTCTGGCGATCAGCCTGGACTACATTCGCGCCCGCCGCGCGCCCGCCGCGTTTCGCCAGGTGATTCGGCGGCTGGAGCACGAAGGGGTGCTGGATCCGGCGCGCGAGCATCTGCCGTTGGAGAAGGAGCTGGTCGATCGCGAGAAGGCGGCCGGCGTGTTCATGACGAGGCCGGAGCTCGCGACGCTGCTGGCGCACTCCAAGCTGCACCTGAAACAGTTGATCCACGCCTCGATCGTGCCGGAAGACCCGGCGATGATGGAGCTGGTCAAAGAGTACTTCCCTCCGGGCGCGCTTGCGGCCGTCGATCCCCGAGATCTCGCGGAACACCGGCTCCGGACGCACATCGCCAGTACGGCGCTCACGAATCTGTACGTCGATCGCATGGGGGCGGCGAGCCATGTCCAGCTCATGAGCGAGACGGGGCGAGCGGCTTCCACGGTTGCCCGAACCTGGTACGTGGCATCGCGCATCTCGGACGCCGACCGGCTGTTCGAGCGGTTGCACGCAGTCGACGGCCGCGTGCCCACCGGCGCCCAGAGCCAGTGGTACCTTGTCGTTTCGGATGCGTTGGCCCGCGCGACCCGCTGGCTTTTGCAGAACAACGATTCCGGGCAGTCGGTGGGCGCCGCAATCGAGCGGCTGCACGACCCGGTGCGCGGGATCCGCTCGGCCCTGCCGAAGCCGCTCGCCATCAACCGGCGGAAGCAGTACGTGGAGGACGGACTCGATGCGGAGACGGCTCGCGAGCTGGCGACATTCAGCTATCTGGATGAACTGCTCCCCGTCGCCAGCCTGATCCGGGAAGTTGGAGCGAGCGCCGAGCTGATCGGGAAGATCTACTTCGGCCTATCCGACTTCGTCGCCTTCCCGTGGCTTCGAGCGGGCATCGAGCGGCTCGCGAGCGCGGATCCCTGGGACCGGCGCGCGGCGCGCATCCTCATGGCCCGTCTGGAAAATGCGCGGTCCCGAATGACGGCCCGCATAGCCGCCGACGCCAAGGGGACGACGGTAGACATGGCCATGAGACGCTTCATGCAGAAGAACGCCGTCCACCTCAACCGGGTCGCGGAGGTGATCGAAGATGTGAAGATGAGCGGGGAGCAGCGATTCTCCAGCTTCGTCGTCGCCGTGGACGCCGTCAACGATCCCGCTATCGTCAACCCGCGGGGCGCCGCCGCGTAGGCCTGCCGCCGAGAAATAGGCAGGGGCAGCCGCCTATGGCCAGCGGCGGCGGCCCGCGCCGCGCTTGATCAGCCGACTGCCTTGTCGACCCCGCCCGCCAAGCTAGTCGGCTCTGGCAGGGGCGCCAGCGCCGCGCTGGACTAGCCGACTGCCGCCGCCCCTTCGATTGCCATCCTCGACCGCGGTCCTCGACCCTGGACCGCCTCTCGTCCTCCTGCTCGTAGCGTGCCCGGGCCGTGCTGGACGGCTAACGGGCCTGCTACCGGACGGCTAGTAGTCGAAGTACTTGGTAACCTCCCACGACGAGACCTGCGCCACATACTCCCGCCACTCGTTCCGCTTGGTGTCGACGAAGCGATCGAAGATGTGGTCGCCGAGCGCCTCTCTCATGGTTTCGTTCGCGGCTAGTTCCTCAACCGCCTCCCCAAGGTTCTCGGGTAGCGTCTTGAGTCCGATCCGCTCAATCTCTTCGTCGGACAGGCGCCAGACGTTGGTGTCGAGCGGCGGACCGCCGTCAATCCGCTTCTCGATTCCGTCCAGGCCGGCGGCAATCTGCACGGCAAGCGCCAGATAGGGGTTGCACGCCGGGTCGGGCATCCGGAACTCCAGCCGCGTTCCCACGCCACGCTGGTCGGGGACCCGGATCATCGGCGACCGGTTTCGCTGCGACCAGGCGATGGAAACCGGAGCTTCGTATCCGGGCACCAGCCGCTTGTAGCTGTTGACGATCGGGTTCGTGACGGCGCATATCGCCCGCGCGTGCTTCTTCAACCCGCCGATGTAGTGGAGCATGATCTCGGCGATCTCGTAATCGGCGTCGGGGTCGTGGAAGAGGTTCTTCCCGTCCTTGAACAGCGACTGGTGCGTATGCATGCCCGACCCGTTAGCGCCGAAGATCGGCTTCGGCATGAAGGTCGCGTGCAGGCCCGCCGCCAGCGCGACGTTGCGAACCACGAACTTGAACGTCATGAGGTCATCTGCCGTCCGCAGCGCCTCGCCGTACTTGAAGTCGATCTCGTGCTGCCCTTCGGCGACTTCGTGGTGCGCGGCCTCGATTTCCAATCCCATCGCCTCGAGGCTGGTGACCATCTGGCGCCGCGCCGTCTCGCCCAAGTCTTCCGGGGACAGGTCGAAGTAGCCGCCGACATCGTGCGTAACGGTGGTCGGCGTGTTGTCTTCGCCCCTGTTGAAGAGGAAAAACTCCGCTTCGACGCCGGCGTACACTTTGAATCCCAAGGCGTCCGCCCTGGCGATGACCCGCTTCAGGGCGCAGCGCGGACAGCCGACGAACTGCTCGCCGCTCATCGGCCGGTACACGTCGCAATAGACCTGGGCTTCGCGGGCGTCCGGGTTCCCCCACGGCAAGACGCGGAAGGTTGAGAGGTCGGGCTTGAGGAGCATGTCGCTCTCCTCGATTCGCACATACCCCTCGATCGACGAACCGTCGAACATGATATTGCCATCGAACGCGTTCGCGAACTGGCTCGCCGGGAGTTCGATGTTCTTCGGCTTGCCGAGAATGTCGATGAAAACGAGCCGCAGAAAGCGAACATTCAAGGACCGGCAAATTTCCAGCAGGCGGTCCCGGTCCACTGAAGCGAAGTCCTTTCCGTACTCGTCGAACCAGACTGCTTGGGGGTGCTCCGTCGGAGCGTCGAAGAACTTGTCGGGGGTCATGCGATCTCCACATCCAAGGTTGGTAGGCAAGTGCTGAACACGGTTAGTTCAAGTTCAGAGCTAGGCTCGGAAAATGGCAATGCAGGAAGACGCGCCATGCACCGTTTCTATTATGAACGAAAAACTCGCGGTCGTCAACTCGCATGGAGCGGACTCGCGGTTCGACCGGCTCCGGCAGGGTTCGGAAAGTGCGCCGAGCGTCCTTCCCAGCTCCACATCCGGAGCGAGGCAGGCGCCCTCTCGCAAGCCACGGCGGCGGCGAACCCCTCGCGCGGCACGAAGCTGGCCAGCCAGTAGCGTTTTCCATCCAGGAAGCCGCGGAGCGTGTCGACTTGGGCCAGTGGCCGCGACAGTCCGGCTCCGGCCGCCTTGAGGAGGGCTTCCTTGCGGGTCCATATCCGGAAGAAGCCGGTCGTGCCGGGATCCCGGCGGCAGAAGTCGACTTCTTCGGGCGAGAAGTAGCGCCGGGCGAGCCGGTCCAGCGGCCTGTCCGTGCGCACGCGCTCGACATCGACTCCGACTTCGCCCATCTCCCCGACTACGCAGAGAGCCAAGTCGCGGGAGTGACTGAGGTTGAACGCCAAAGGAGCCGCGCGACCGGCTTCGGTCCCGTATTGCGACGTCGCCAGCGCAGGCTTCCCGCGCTCATCGCAGCGGAGGACGACTTCGTCCGGAACGGTGTCGCAGTAGCCTGCGAGGATTTGCCGCAACGCGGTACGGGTTCGCAGGAAGCGGCGGCGCCAGCCCGGCCGGCCGCGCGCTGCTCGCTCCTTCTCTTCGGGACTCAGCCATGCTGCGGCGCTTCCGGTTTCGCAGTCGCTTCGCAAGTCTATGCGCCACAGGTGGAGATCATGTCCCGGACGCCCGGGGGGCCGGGGCGGAACCGGCCGCTCGCCCAGCCCGTCGACCGTAACCGCTTGCGAGCCGATATCGCGCCCGCGGGGCCGGGGCGGAACCGGCCGCTCGCCAGGCTTCAGGCAGCTGTCCCGGCGTACTTCGTCCTCTCCGCGGAATCGCTCCCGACCAGATATGCAAACGAATCGACGCATGCTTCGATGCCTTGCGCGACCGTAGACGCGGGCGCGTAGCCGAGCAGACGCCGAGCCTTCGCGATATCCGCGTAGGTGTGCCGCATGTCGCCTGGACGGAAGTCCTCGTACACAGGTTCCACTTCGGCGATCTCGGGCCGGCTCCGTGCCAGGGCGCTACGAATCATGGCGAACAGCTGGTTCAGGCTGGTGCGGTTCCCGGACGCCACATTGTAGACATGGCCAGTCGCGTCGGCATCGGCCGTCGCGGAGAGGATGTTCGACTGGACTACATCGTCGATGTAGCAGAAATCTCGGCTCGTCTCGCCGTCGCCGAAGATGACGCATGGCTCATCCGAAACCAGCTGGACCACCCACTTCGGAATGACAGCCGCATAATCTCCGTATGGATCCTGCCTCTTTCCAAACACGTTGAAGTAGCGAAGTCCGACCACCTCGATGCCGTACAGCCTCTGGTAGAGGTTGGCGTAAAGCTCGTTGACGCGCTTCGTCATGGCGTACGGGGACAAAGCGTCCCCGATCCGGTTCTCGACGTTCGGCAGGGCGGTCAGGTCGCCGTAGACGGAGCTCGAGGAGGCGTAGACCAGGCGCTTGACCCCCGCGTGCAGAGATGCCTCCAGCACGTTGACGAAACCATCGACGTTATTGGAGTGGGTGGCGACCGGCTCGTCGATTGACCGGGGCACGGACCTCTGCGCGGCTTGGTGAAGAACGATGTCCGCATCGCGGCACGCCTCGGCCATGGCGGCGCGGTCGGTGATGTCCGCCTCCAGGAGGCGGCACCGGCTTGAAGAGACCCCGCTCGCCGCCACGGCTTCCTCGAAGTTGCGCCGGTCGGCATCGGCCAGATTGTCCAGGGCCACGACCTCCTGGCCCAGTGCGAGGAGCTGTTCCACGAGGTGCGACCCGATGAAGCCGGCCGCGCCGGTGACTAGCCAACGCAGCTGTTTCGTTCGCAGTTCGGAGCGTACTGATTCGTATGCGGTCATTCGCGGACGGTTCTCCTGTTCGGATCGAAGTAGGGAAGAATCGGGATCGCGCCACGGCGGCGAATGCGGGACGGGCCGGCGCCGACGCCCTCTTGACGCCATCGACCTCCGAATACCGTATGTTGGAGTGGACGAGAGAGTATATTGCGTCTCAGGTGCGAGAGCAAAGTCCTAGGGTCCGGGGGCCGACGATAATCGAAGCATCGCCGGCGAGAAGGCTTGAAGGCGAATTGGCGCCGCCGGACGCGACATGGACTCGGACAGCGACAGGCGAGACCAGGAAGGCATGAACGAGATCCTCGAGAAGAAGATCTGGCGGAAGCTCCAGGCGCTTCCGGAGGAGAAGCAGTACGAAGTGGCCGACTTCGTCGACTACCTTGCCTCGAAGTACGCGCCTAAGGCTGCGCCTGCCCGCGACCCGTTCCAGAACTTCGCGGAGTCCGTCCAGCGGGGGCTGCGCCGTACGCGAGCCTCGGCTACCACGGTCAAGGGCACGATGAAAGTCCTCGGCGCCGCTGACCGCGTTCTCGACTCTTTCCGCGATGCCGGACGCCAGTTTCTCGCCGAGCTGGAAGAGGGCCGGCCGGAACGAATGGAGAAGAAGGAAGGTCGCCCGCCGCCCGAGACGCGCGAGATCGTAGTCGATTGAAGCCTCGTCTGGCCGCAACCTGCGGCAGAGGTCGTTTGGAACTCGCTCCCGCCCGGCTGTTCCGCCGGTGACCGGTCCGCCCGCCGAAGCCCTGACCTTCGACGATGTGTTGCTGGTCCCCGGCCACGCGCGGGTGCATCCGGCCGATGTAGATGTCTCGAGCCGGCTTACCGAGCGTATCGCGCTACAGGTGCCGCTCCTTTCGGCCGCCATGGACACCGTGACCGAACACGAGATGGCCATCGCGCTGGCCCGGGAAGGCGGCATCGGCATCATCCACAAGAACATGCCCATCGAGGAACAGGCGGCGCAGGTGGACCGGGTGAAGCGGTCCGAGAGCGGCATGATCATGAATCCCATCACGCTCGGTCCGGAAGCGACGCTCCGCGAGGCCAAGCGGCGGATGCGCGAATTCTCCATCAGCGGGGTCCCCGTGGTGGATGCCGCCGGCGCGCTCATGGGCATCCTGACCAACCGCGACCTCATCTTCGAGACTGATCTTTCCCGGCCGGTCGCCGACGTAATGACTGCGGATGGTCTGGTGACGGCCCCGACCGGAACATCGCTCGAGGAAGCCGAGAGAATCCTCCACCGGCACAAGATCGAGAAGCTTCCGGTAGTGGGAGAGTCCGGCCGGCTGACCGGCCTGATCACGGTCAAGGACATCTTCAAGCGGCGGCAATTCCCCAACGCCACCAAGGACTCGCTCGGTCGTCTCAGAGTCGGCGCGGCGATCGGGGCGAGCCGTCGCGATCTGGAACGGGCGCGCGAAGTGGTCGAGGCCGGAGCCGATGTCCTCGTGCTGGACAGCGCGCACGGGCACTCGGACAATGTGCTCGAGGCCGTGTCGCGGCTGCGGGAGGCGCTGCCCGGCACCGACCTCGTAGCCGGGAACGTGGCCACGCGGGAAGGAAGCGCCGCCCTGGTCGAAAGGGGCGCCAGCGCGGTGAAGGTGGGCGTAGGGCCTGGATCTATCTGCACGACTCGTGTCGTGACCGGCGTAGGCGTTCCGCAGCTGACCGCAATTCGGGACAGCGTGGAGGGAGCGGCCGGCCGCGTGCCAGTAGTCGCGGACGGGGGCATCAAGTACTCCGGCGATCTGGTGAAGGCGGTGGCGGCGGGGGCGGAGACATGCATGCTGGGATCGATGTTCGCGGGCACCGACGAGAGTCCGGGCGAGACCTTTCTTCTGGAAGGGCGGCGCTTCAAGACGATTCGCGGCATGGGATCGCTCTCGGCCATGGAAGCCGGATCGGCCGACCGGTACTTCCAGGAAGACGAGATCGAGATCAGGAAGTTGGTGCCGGAAGGCATCGAGGGGCGGGTCCCCTACAAGGGGCCGGTCGCGGAGACCGTGTATCAGTTGGTGGGAGGGCTGCGCAGCGGAATGGGCTACTGCGGGGTCGCGACGATCGCGGCGCTCCGAGAGGAAGCCGGCTTCGTGCGGATAACGCCTGGGGGAATGCGAGAATCGCACCCGCATGACGTCGTGATCACGCGAGAGTCTCCTAACTACCGGGTCTGAGCCTCCAGCTCCGCCCGCCAGTCCATCTGCCGCTGCGTTGGCGCATCTTCTCCTCCCGACTGCGGCGGTCCGGATATCTGATACACGAGCGCGCTTCCCGTTCGTCCTCTGAGACAGCCCCTCAGATCGATCACTATCTGCGCCTTCTCCAAGACGAGATCGTAGTCCACATGGCTGTGGCCCGTCGATATCACTACTGCGTCCATCGATTCGAGCAGTTCGGCGGTCAGAGGGCGCGACTCGATTTCTCCGCTGTCCAGGGCCAGACGTTCCGCGAGCGTGTCGTGATATGCGACGTCGGCCCCGCGGCTGCGCAGCAGTTCGATGATGTCGATGGCGGGGCTCTCGCGGACATCTCCGACATCCGCCTTGTACGCGACGCCGAGCAGCAGTATATGGCTGCGGCTCAGCGGGAGAAGGTGCTGGTTGAGGGCCAGCGAGATGCGGTCGACGACGTACCTGGGCATCTCGGAGTTGACTTCGTGCGCCAGCTCTATGAAGCGCGTGCGGTAGTGCAGCGAGCGCATCTTCCAAGCGAGGTAGTGAGGATCGACCGGGAGGCAGTGGCCGCCCAGCCCCGGCCCGGGCGTAAAAGACATGAAGCCGAAGGGTTTCGTCGTCGCGGCTTCGATGACCTCGCCGATGTCGATCCCGAGACGGTCCGCGATCACCGCCATCTCGTTGACGAGAGCGATGTTGACCGCGCGGAAGGTGTTCTCGAGCAGCTTCGTCAGTTCGGCGACCTCCGGAGACGAGACGCCGACTATCTCTTCCTTGACGGCGCTCCCGTAGAGGGCGGTAGCCAGCTCCTGGCACGCGGTGGTGAGGCCGCCCACCACTTTCGGGGTGTTGTCGAAGGTGAACTGTCTGTTGCCGGGATCGACGCGCTCCGGACTGAATGCGAGAAAGAAGTCGGAGCCCGCCTCTAGCCCGCCCCGCTCGAGTACGGGCTGGAGCAGGTCGCGGGTCGTGCCTGGGTAGGTGGTCGACTCCAGAACGATCAGCTGTCCGGGCCGCAGCCGCGTGCGGATTTCCTCCAGGCAGGTGACGATGAACGACACGTCGGGATCGCCGGTACTCCTGAGCGGAGTGGGGACGCAGATGATAATCGCATCCATCTCGCCCAGCCGGCCGGTGCCGGAGGTGGCGTCGAGAAGGCCGGATTCGACGGCGGCGGCTATCGTCTCCGACGGCACATCCCGAATGTGCGACACGCCATCCCGGATCCCGCGGACCACGCCTTCATCCACATCGAATCCGAGCGTGCGGAAGCCGGCTTGGGCGAAGGCGGCGATGACGGGGAGGCCCACATGCCCCAACCCGAGCACGCCCACCCGCGCCGAGCGAGAGCCGATTCTCTCTAGAAGCAGTTCTCTGGCAGTCACCATGCCCTCTGCCTGCGTATCATCAGGATCCTGGTGGCGTATCCGGCGCGGCTTGCGCCCTCCAGCTACCAGAACGCCCCCCATGTTTCTCGACCAGCGTCACTGGTCCGATAATCATGCCCCGGTCCATCGCCTTGCACATGTCGTACAGGGCCAGGAGGCCGGCCAGCGTCCCGGCCAGCGCTTCGATCTCCACGCCGGTCCGCCACTCCGCCGAAGTTCGCACCCTTACGAGGTAGCCGGGCAGCGTCTCCTCGGCCTCGAGTGTCACGTCTACCGAATCTAACGGGACCGGGTGGCAGAGCGGGATCAGCGACGCCGTAGCCTTCGCGCCCTGTATGGCGGCGATGCGGGCGACCGCCAACGCTTCTCCCTTTTTTACGTTCCCGCCGCGTACCGCGTCGAAGGCGCTGCGCCGCATCCGAATCCGTCCTTCGGCCACCGCGGTCCGCCGGGTCGGCGGCTTGCTGCCCACGTCGACCATTCGCACCTGCCCTCTCGAGTCCAGGTGAGTCAACCGGTCCGCCAAGCTTCTCTCCCGGTTATCCGTTTACCGTCTTATGCATCCGCTCGGACATTCCATGCGGCTTCCGCCGCCAGAACCCGCTTGACTCCCAACCATCCGCGAGGGGGCGGCTTCCCGGCGCCAGCGAAGGCGCTTCCGCCCCCGTCGAACCGGCTACGCTCTCAGCCTTCCGCGAAGGCCGAGGCCATCTTGTCGAGGAGGAGAGCGGCCGCGGCCTGCGGATTCAAGTTGCGCCCCAAGTCCTCGAAGGCCGCTTCGAGCGACTTGAGCGAGCGGAGGACTGCCGCGCTGGTCACCGTTCGCCCCTTCGCAAGCGCTGCCAAGCCAGCCGGGTCGAACACCTCCGAGCTGGCGCCGGACATCTCGCACAGAAGATCGCGCAGGCGGCGCCGTAGCGCTTCCAGGGTCGGTTCGAACTGCCCGCGCGCGCCCCGTGCCGATAGCCGGCTGGCAGCACGGTAGCGACCACTGGCCTCGCCTGCGAGGGCGGCGGCGAGCAACATGTCGGCGGCGATCCTGGAGTCGCGGCCAACATCTTCCAGGATCTGGCGCGCGCGGTATACTGCGCCGTCAGCCTGCCGGGCCACCGAGCGAGCGCGATCGGCGGACACGCCGAGCTGCTCCGCGAGGTAGGCTTCGACGCTCGCTACGGGCAGCGGAGAAACGCGGAGCGGCACGGTGCGAGACAGGATGGTTGGCAGCAGCGCATCGCGGCGGCTGCTGGCGATCACGATGCAGGCGAAGGCCGGAGGTTCCTCCAGGAGCTTCAGGAACGCGTTCGCCGCCTCCGGATTCGCCTCCTGCGGAGCCATCTTGTCGGCGTCCTCGACCACGAAGACCGCGCGCTTCGAGATCGAGGGGCGGCGGTCGGCCTGGCTTCGGAGATTCTCGACGGCGGCCAGGTAGAGTCCGGTCACTTCGCCGGAGTCGAACTGCGCAAGAGGGTCTTCTCGCAGTTGCGCCAGACGTTCGTGCCGTTGGCGCTCGATCGCCTTCCGCAGGTTGGCCTTGGAGCCGGCGCGCTTCGGCCGCGGCATCGGAAAGTGCAAGTGTATGTCGGGGTGTTCCAGACGTGCCGCCGAGCGGCAACTCTTGCAAGTCCCGCACACGGTCTCGTCCGCCTCGCAGTGCAAGGCCGCGGCAATCCAGAGAGAGAGAAGGCGCTTGCCTGTGCCGGGAGGGCCGTAGACGAGTATGGACTGGGGGAGCGAGCCGGCCGCAATCGCCGCGCCGATGCGACGTTTCAGGCCGTCCTGACCCCAAGGCTCGTGGATGCGCGCTGCCGCGGCCTTGTCCGCCTTCGCGCTTGGCGTCACCGCCACGGCGCTACGATCCCCCGCCGCCCGGATCTCGCCGCCTCCTCATCCACCGCAGCGGATCGACGGCACGAGGACCCGGGGTGCCCGGCTCGTATATGTGAAACTCGATGTGAGGATTGGCGGCGTCGCCGCCCACATTCCCGATGACTTGTTGCATCTCCACCCGCTGGCCTTCGCCGACCACGACACCTTGCAGCTTCTGGTAGGACGAGTAGTAGCCGCCCCCGTGGTCTATTATCACGGTTTGTCCGTAGGTGCGCGCCGCCACCGAGACGACCGCCCCTCCATGCACCGTTCTCACCGGGGCGCCTCTCGCCGCGCCGATCCCGATGCCCTCGCGGGGTATGGTCGTGCGCCCGTCGGAGTCCGGCCCGAACTGCCACAGTATCTCGCCCCGCACCGGCCAGGGGAGGTTGCCGAGGTCGGAGGTGGTGAACGCGGACACGGTTACGGGACCGGCCTCGATTTCCGCGCTCCTCCGCCGGGCTTCGAGGTCGGCAATCAGATTGCGAAGCTCCTGCTCCTCGGCGGCCAGTCTCGTGAGGGTGGACCGAGCCTCGGCCCGCCGGCCGGAGAAGGCTTGCAGACGCTCCTGCCGCTGCTGTTCGAGTCGTCCGAGCTCTTGGTACTCCCGAAGGTTTTCGGCGCGAATCCGCTTTACGCGCTCCGTATCCCGGCCAAGGCTGCTGCGCTGGTCGGCGAGCCGAACCTCCAGCTCCGCCACCTGATTCACGAGCATGCGATCGAAGACCGCCACTTCGCGCAGGTACTTGTAGCGGTTGAGCAGATCGGAAAACGATCTTGATGTAAGGAGCGCTTCGATCGTCTCGAGAGGGCCGCGCTTGTAGATGTGCCGCAACCGCTCGTTCAGCACCGCTCTGTTGGCCGTCAACCGGTCCCGGGTCAGCAGGATGTCGCGCGTCATGTCGCTGAGAAGGTTGCCCAGGACGCCCAGCTGCACGTCGAACTCCGCGATGAGGCTCGACGAGGCGGCGATCTGGCGCTCGATGTTGACCAGCTGGGCCGAGTCGGTGGCAAACTGTCCCGCGATCCCGGCGAGGTCTTGCCGCAGGCGCTGCCGCTCCAGTCGAATCGCCTCGAGGCGGGTCTCGCTCTGGGCGAGCCGGCTGGATGGGTCTTGCGCGAAAGCCGGGGCGAGGAAAGCGGTCCCGAGCAGCGCCGCGGCGCACGCGGCGGCCAGCGTTCGACGGGAAGCGCTAGACGACATAGGTCTGGGCGAGTTCGCGGTGCACGGAGAACAGCGCGGCGAGAAGTCCGAGCGCCGAAGCGGCGAGCACTCCTGCCACGATCCAGCTCTCCGGGAGCCAGAGGATCGAGTCGAAGCTGGCGAAGCGATCCCGCAGGACGGCGTAGGCGAGGCGCGTGAGGCCAAGGGCGACCAAGCCGCCCACCAGCCCGGTCATTGCGCCCTCGTAGAGGAAGGGGCGCTGGATATACGCCTCGCTAGCGCCGACGATCTGCATGATCCTGATCTCTTCGCGGTGTGCGCGGATCGCCAGTCTCATTGACGTCACGATCAGGAGCACGGCCACGAGGGCGAACATGCCGCCCAGGGCGAGAGCCGCACCGGTCGCGATCTGGCGCAAGGCGAATAGCTGCTCCACCCATTCGCCGCCGAATCGGGCCTCTTCGATGAAGGGGTACGCGCCGAGCTCCCCGGCCACCTCCGCGACCGATTCCGGCGAGCGGAATCCCTCCCGGAGCCTGAGGTGCAGGGAAGCGGGCAGGGGGTTGACGTGCAGATCCTGGTACAGACTGGAGAACTCGACGAGGTCGCGGCGGGCGTTCGCGAGCGCTTCGTCCTTCGTTACGTGGTAGACTTCGCTGACCGCGGGGTGAGAGGCCATCTCTCGCCGGGCGGCGCCGATCTGTTCCTGGCTCGCGTCGTCGAGCAGGTAGCCGACGACCTCGACCCGGCGCTCCACATCGCCAATGGCGCCGCCGAGGTTGTGCGCCGCCAGGCCAAAGAGGCCGAGGATCACCAAGCTGAATCCGATGGCGCCGATGGAGAGGCCCCCAAGCAAGGGGGTGCGGCGGAAGCCGGCCATCGCTTGGCGCGCCGCTCTCACGCGCGCACCTCGCCGACTCCAGGCCGGCTCGTTCCGCCAGCCGGGCTCGCGAGCTCCGGGCGCGCCGCTCTCACGCGCCAACCTCGGCGGAGACCGTCGGCTCGTCAGCCGTGGCAGCCGAATCGCGAACGATCCGTCCCGCATCGACTTCGATCATGCGGATCGACGGGTTGCGCGCGATCAATCCCGAATCGTGCGTGGCCAGGAGCACCGCGGTACCCATCCGATTCAACTCCTGGAAGATGCCGAACACCCCCTCCGATGCCTGCGGGTCCAGATTTCCCGTCGGTTCATCGGCGAGGAGGATCAGCGGATCGGTAGCCATCGCGCGCGCCACGGCCACCCGCTGGCGCTCGCCGCCGGAGAGCTCCGAGGGCAGCGCGCTCATCTTGCTCGAGAGTCCCACCTGGCCGAGCAGCCGCCTAGCCTTGCCGCCTATCTCTCGCTTCGGCACGCGGGTGACCTCGAGCGCAAAGGCCACGTTCTCGGCCGCTGTCAGCCTCTCCAGCAGCTTGAAGTCCTGGAAGACAAACCCGACCCGGCGACGGAGCTGCGCCACATCCCGCCGCTTGACCCGCCCCGAATTGTAGCGGGAGACCTGCACCTCGCCACTCGTCGGGAGGGTCTGGAAGTGGATGAGATTGAGGATCGTGGACTTCCCGGCCCCCGACGGCCCCGTGAGGAAGACGAACTCCCCCTTGCGCATATGGAACGTGACCCCGTGAAGCGCGGCGCCCCTGCGCGGGTATTCCTTCGACACGTTTCTGAACCAGATCATCGCGACTACTCCGCGGCGCTACAAAACCGCCTGCACAAATCGACCGCCGCCATCATGGCGCCAGGGTCGGCGATCCCCTTGCCCGCGATGTCCATGGCCGTGCCGTGGTCCGGAGAGGTGCGGGGGAAGGGAAGCCCCGCCGTCACATTGACGCCCTCCTCCATGGCGATCGTCTTGAGAACCGCCAAGCCGACATCGTGGTATGGAGCGACGATCAGGTCGGCATCCCCGCGGAGCGCCTTCAGGAACACCGTGTCCGCGGGGAAAAGGCCTAGCGTCTCCACGCCCCGGTCCGCCGCTAGAAGGCCGATAGCCGGCTCCAGCACCTCTCGTTCCTCCGTCCCGAACAGTCCGCCCTCGCTCGCGTGCGGATTCAGCCCGGCGAAGGCTACGCGGGGCCGCTCGATGCCCCACCACGACCGGAGCGCCCGTATGGCGATCGCGGACTTCCTGGCGACCAGCTCGACATCGAGCGCGCCGGGCACATCTCTGAGCGGCAGGTGAGCGGTGAGAAGGGCGATACGAAGCGGACCGCCGAGCGGCGTACGTTCGGCCGCCATCATCATCGTGACCTCATCAACGCCCGCGAGATCGCGAAGAAGCTCCGTGTGACCTGGGTAGGCGTACCCCCCGGCATTCAGCGCCGCCTTGCTGGCGGGCGCCGTGACGATGCCGTCCAGCCTCCCGCGCCGCACAAGCTCGACCGCGCGCTCGACGGCCCGCCCGGCGATCTCTCCAGCTAGATCCGCGCCGCCCCCGGCTTTCCACTCGCCCACCGCCTCCCAGGTGACGCGACTATCCGGATGGCCCTGAAGGCGCTCGGCCGCGCCCAGCCCGCGAGGCCCGACCAGAACCGCTTCGATCCCCTCCGCCTCGGCTACCGCCGCCGCGGCGACCTCGGGGCCGATGCCCCGCGGATCTCCTAGAGTTATCCCGATTCGCGGTCTCTTCATCGTCATCATCCCGCCCAGCTCGACCTCCGCCCGGAATCGCCCCCGCTCCAGCGAGAAAGATCAGAGTCTTATGTCGACAAATGTATTGGACCGAATCTCGCCGAGTAGAATTTCAATCTGCTTCTGGGTCCGCAGGCTCGTCCGGATATCGTCGCGCACATCGTCCAGCTCGACCGGTCCCTCGGGCCGGAAGGTGAGGATGTGGATGAGTCCGAACTCAGTGGGTCCGCCGCGCTCCATCGCCAGCGGCCCGTAGACCGTGCCGGGAACCGGCGTCGCGATCCCCGAATCCTCCGGTCCGGCGAACTGGTCCAGCAAAGAGGTCAGGGGCCGGTCATCGAAGCGAATGACGTCGTCGGCCACCTTGCCGCTGAAGTAGCCGGCGATCAGCTCGGGATCGATGCCGGCTCGCAGGCTGTCGGCAACCTCTACAGCTATCTTTCTGGCCTCCTCGACATCTTCGGGCCGGATATCGGGTTGCAGGAGGATGTGCCTCAGAAAACGCTCCGCCCCCCGCTGCCGCTCGACCTGGATGAAGTGCATTCCGTACTGAGTCTGGATGGGGCCGGCCACCTGCCCCGGCCGCACCTGCCAAGCCGCGTCCCCGAACGGCTTCACGAGAAGATCGCGGCGCATCCAGCCTAGCTCTCCCCCCCGCTCGCGGGTGCTCTCGTCATCCGAGTGACGGCGGGCGATAATCGAGAAGTCGTCTCCCTGCACCAAGTCGGACTGAACCCGCCTGGCCCTGGCCAGGGCGCTGTCCTTTGCCTCGCCGCTGGGGGAAGGCGTAACCACCAGCTGGTTGAAGGAAACACGGGCGGGCAGGGGCGGCTGGTCCGCCGCGTAATCGTTGAACGCAGCTTCGATCTCCTCCTCGCTCACGATGACGGAGGGCAGGTCGGACCGGTCCTCGAGGGTGAAGCGGAATGTTCGGCGCATAGCCTCCGCTTCGGCCTGAGTACGCAACATCTGGCGGTATTGGAGCATGTTCATGCCCGTCTCCTCCACCGCCAACATCATCTCCTCATCCGATGAAAACTGAGATCGCGTCTGCTCGTAATAGCCGTCCGCCATCTCGTTCACCTGGTTTTCGTCGACTGTGGTCCCCGCGATCTTTGCCTGCTGCAGGAAGATGAGGTCGTCTATCATCGCGGTGAGCACTTGGCGGGCGAATGTGTCCCACTCGGGGGAGTCCGGCGGCGGCGTGCGCGCGCCGCGGGCCTGGAGCTGATAGAGGGTGACGGTGAGGTCCGACATGAGGACCGCGGTATCGCCGACGACCGCCACGATGCGGTCGACGACCTCCACCCCGGAGGGGAAGTCCTCCATGGCCGCCGCGGGGGCATCCGCCGGCGGGGGGTCCTCTTCCTGCGCGCCCGATGCGGGCGCCGCAACGAGCGACAGCAACAGGAACGGCCACGCAGGGGCCAATGCCCGGGCAGCTGCTCTACGGTCGATTCTGGTCACTCCTGCGCTCCTTCCACCGTTCATACCGCCAGTTTGGCATCCACTCCGTTGGCTTGCGCCCCGCTGACCTCTGCCCCGCTGGCATCCGCTCCGTTGGCTTGCGCCCCGCTGGCATCCGCTCCGTTGGCTTGCGCCCCGCTGGCCTTTGTCCCGACGGCCTCCGCAAGAATGCCCAGAGCCTCGACGAGCGTGGGCAGGACGGGTTCCGCTCCGGCGCGGCGCAAGACCAAGGATAACGGCTCCAGCCGCCGCACTTCAACTTGCAACTGCCTGTCCCCGAGCGCATTCGCAAGCAGTCCCATCCGGGGCGTCGCGGTCGCCTGGAAGGAGATCCGCGCGTCGTCGTCCGATACCCGAATCCACTCTGCGCCGGCGGATGCCCCGAGTATCCGAAGCTCCGCCGCGCCCACCAGCCGCCCGGCAGGGTCGGGAAGCCGCCCGAATCTATCCTCCAGCCCTGCGCGGAACTCCTTCACTTCTTCCCACTTGGCAAGACGCGACAGGCGCCGGTAGAGGTGCATCTTCTGCTGGGAATCCTCGATGTAAGAGTCCGGCAGAAGCGATTCGCCCTCGACCGAGACCCGGATGCGCGGGGCCGGAGCCTCGGACTCCCCCTTCAGCCTCCGGATAGTGTTCTCTACCAGCCGGTGGTAGGTTTCGATCCCCACCGCGGTCGCGAACCCGCTCTGCTCCCCCCCCAGGAGATTGCCGGCGCCACGCATCTCCAGATCCTTCAGCGCCACCTGATACCCCGATCCCAGCTGCGTGTGATGCTCGAGTACGCGGAGCCTGAGCACGGCTTCGGGGGCGATATGCTCGGGGATGACCAGAAAGCAGTAGGCCCGCCGGTGAGAGCGTCCCACCCGCCCGCGCAGCTGGTAGAGCTGCGCCAATCCGAAGTTGTGCGCCCGGTGCACGATCATCGTGTTGGCGGACGGCACATCCAGGCCGTTCTCGATGATCGAGGTGCAAACGAGGATTTCGGTTTCCCCGTTGACGAAGCGGTGCATCGCATCCTCGAGTTTGCGCTCCGGCATCTGGCCGTGCGCGATCTCGCAGCGCGCTTCCGGCACGAGATCGGCCACCCGGCTAGCCAGCGCTCCGATGGTCTCCACCCGGTCATGCACGAAGAAGCTCTGGCCGCCGCGGTCGATCTCCCGCGCGAGAGCTTCTTCGAGGATATCGTCGTCCCATCGGAGCACATGCGTGACGACAGGCAAGCGGTTGCGCGGAGGCGTACGGATGACCGAGAGGTCGCGTATGCCGCCGAGCGCCAGCGAGAGGGTGCGCGGGATCGGCGTGGCAGTGAGCGTCAGGACATCGACATTCTCGCGCAACTCCTTCAGTCGCTCCTTCTGGCGGACGCCAAAGCGCTGCTCTTCGTCGACGATCAGCAGGCCCAGATCCCGGAAGCGAACATCGCGCGACAGCAGCCGGTGGGTTCCGACTACGATGTCGATGGTTCCCGCCGCCACATCCGCCACTATGGCTCGCTGTTCCCGCGGCGTCCGGAAGCGCGACAGCACTTCGATGCGGAGCGGGAACGCGGCCAGCCGTTCGCTGAAGGTGGCCAAGTGCTGGTCGGCCAGGATGGTGGTAGGGGAGAGCACGGCCACCTGCGCGCCCTCCTGAACGACTTTGAAGGCCGCCCGGATCGCGACCTCGGTCTTTCCGAAGCCTACATCGCCGCAGATCAGGCGGTCCATCGGCTTCGGCGCCTCGAGATCGTTCCTGACTGCGTCCCAGGAGGCTATCTGGCCGGGAGTTTCGTCGTAGAGGAATGCCGACTCCATCTCGCGCTGCCAGCCGGTATCGGGGCCGAATGCGCGGCCCGGGCTCATCTGCCGCTTGGCGTGGCGCTGCATCAGGTCGACCGCGATTGCCTCGATCGAAGCGACCGTGCGCTTCTTGAGCTGCTTCCACTTCTTGCCGCCCACTTTGTGGACGGCGCGGGGCCGGGTGTCGGAGCCGGAGGTGTTCCAGCGTTCGATCAGGTCCAGACGGTAGTGCGGGAGTCGCACGACCTCGTCATCGGCGTACTGGATCGACACCGTCTCGATCGTCTCGTTGCCGACGACGATTCGCTCGATTCCGATGTAGCGCCCGATTCCGTGGTCCATGTGGACTACGTAGTCGCCCGGCTCGATCGAGCCTATCGCCTCGATCGTGGCCGCGCCCCGAAGCCGCAGGCGGGGCCGGCGGTAGCGGCGGCGGAACAGCTCGTGGTCGGTGAGGACAAGGACGCCGGTGGTTGGGGGAGAGCGCTGGGCGCCCACTCGGAAGCCGCCGCTGAGCGAGCCGATTGCCAGGGTGGCGGCACGGGGCAGAGCGGCCCCCCCGCGCTCTCGCAATATCTCCTCCAGCCGTTCGGTCTGGCCGTCGTTGTCGCAGAAGATGATTACCTGATCGCCACGTTCCAGGGCGTCCCGCACCTCGGCGACGAGGCGCTGCATGTCGCGGTCGATGGCGGGCGGCGGCGTCGTGCCGAGTTCGGCGCGGGGTGCGTCCGTTGCCCGCCGACCGATACCGGCGCGTAGGCCAGGGAGTGGCGTTGTGCCGGATTCGGCATGCGGATCGCCCGGGGCTGCGGCGGAGCTCGGGCCCGCGCGCCCAGGGCCGGGATCATCGGTTAGTTCGAGCCTGCTCAGGGCGGCCAGACAGCGCTCCGCCTCCGCCGGGGGGACGACGAGCGCCTCCGGGGGAAGCGCGGGCGCGGCGGCAGGATCGCCGCCGGTCCCGGAGCCGCTCCGGCCGGCGGATCTCCAGGCGCGGCGGACCTCTTCCCAGAGCTTGGCACGGGCTTCGGCTCCGCCTCCGGCGTCCGCGATGATCACCGCAGCCGATGGCGGCAGAAGTTCGACCAGTGCGCGACGTTCGACCTCTTGCGTAGCTCCGAGGGCCTGGAGCGTCACGGGGAGCGCTTCGGCGCGATCCACCGTCTCGGTCGAACGTTGGGTGAGCGCGTCGAAGTGGCGGAGCGATTCGATCTGGTCGCCCCAGAGCTCGATTCTGAGAGGCGCCGGATGACCGAAGGGGAAGAGGTCGACGATGCCGCCGCGCACGGCGAATTCGCCGACCTCCCGCACCGTGCGCGTTCGGGCGAAGCCCATCTCCTCCAGCCGCCCGGTCAGCTTCGCCAAGGGGTGCGTGGCGCCTTGCCGGAAAGTCAGGGCGAGAGGAGCTCCGCTCTCGACCGGAATCGGGGTGCGCTCCGCTACGGCGCGGGGGGTCGTGACCAGCAGACGGCACCGTCCCGCCAGTAGCGAGGCGAGCGCATCTACGCGCTGGCCCGCGAGCTCGGGGTGCGGGTCCGCCTTCTCGTAGGGGAGCGTTTCGCGTTGGGGATAGTAGCGTACGCCGCGGCCGCCGAGCGTCAGGAGGTCCTGGTAGAGGGCGTCTGCGCGTGCCGGGGCATTTGCGACCAGCACGACGGGCGTCCCCGCTTCGGTGCCGGAGAGCGCGAGGGCCAGCGCGGCCGGTCCCGCGCCGGGGAGAGAGTTCGCGGATACACGGGTGCCGCGTCGCGAGAGCGCCTCCGGTATTCCGGCGGCTCGCGCGAGTTGGACAAACGACGACCGAATCAGCTCGAAGCGCTCGATGTAGCCCTGTTCTGTCGTTGCAACCGCTCCCGGCGCGAGCGACCGGCGCGAGAACGGCCCGGCGTCGCCAGGAAGAGCTCGACCGCGGCCAGCGCGGCCACGACGGCGAGCAGCCACGGCGCGATATCCCGGCCGCGACGGGCGCGAAAGATGCTCTCTTCCCAGGCGGCCGCGTCCGGCCCGGCCGCGACTACCGGCCGGCCGGGAAAGAGTTCCTGCAAGTCGTCGGCCGCGAACTGCGCATGGTCGGCTTCGATCTCCGGCACGTTGGCCGCGAAGACGGCCTGCCGCGGCGCACCGTCGGCTCCGGCGCCGCGTACGGCGTAGAGGCCGGCCGCGAACGGAGTGTAGGACGACCCCCCCTCCACGCTCCGCGCGGCGCCTCCGGGCGCTTCGACCTCCTCCGCCCAATCGGGGAGGGAGAGCGGCTGTCCCGCCGCGAAGCCGGAGAATGGCCAGCTGGCCAGGTGCGACCAGTGGACCAGAAGGGCTTCGAGGAAGGGTATCATCGCCGCGTGCGCCGGCAGGTCGCTGGCGGCATCGGTCAGCGGCGACGCCAGGAGAAGGACGGTACGTCCGCCGGCTTCGGTCCGGACGAGCCACGGTTCGCCGTCGTCCGTCGCGAGCAGCGTCGTGTCGGCCGCCAATCCGCTCCCGGTCGGGCGGAGGGCGTACCGTTCCCGGACGCGCACTCCCGAAAGGGAGAATGCGAGCGAGGGCTGTCCGAGGCCCAGATCTCCCGGGGCCAAGTCGACCAGGGCCTGCCATTCCACGCCGGCCCCGGCGAGGCCCAGGTTGAATGCGGCGAGATCGACCGGGTCGGCCGGAGGAAGGAAGACGAGAGTCGACGCGCCCGCCCACGGCGCGCCGCGGGCGGCATCGCCCTCGTTGACCGCCACGATGGCATCCTGCTCGCTGCCGATACGGCCCGCTTGTCGCAGTGTCTCCATGCCGACTCCGGCGAAGCTCGACTGGTTGCCGTGGAAGCGCACCGCGGGCGGGGATACCACGCGGAGCGCGAAGTAGCCGAAGTCGTCGGATCGCGCTCCTCCGGCGCTCGCTTCGAGACTGCCCGTGTGGAGACCGGGAGCGAGCCGGGGGAGCGCGAGCACGGTAGCCGCTCCCCACGGTGCGCGGGCGGCACCGGCGAGCCGGCCGTCCACCTCTAGGCGGATGTCCGCTTCGCCGGGGCCGCGGCCTGCCGCGGCCGCGACCTCGCCGCCCGCTGCCGCGGCTGCCTCGCCGCCCGCCGCCTGCCCGCCGCCCGCCCGCTCGGTGCGGACGATGACGGCGTGACCGGACCCGGAGGGAGCGGTCGTGCCTCCCGTCAGATCCACCTCCACTACGGCGCTGTTCGGGCGGGCGGGCGGCGACGGCACATAGGCCACGAGGGGCGCCGCGCCGGATTCCGCATATTGGGGCTCCGCAAACGCCGATGCTTGAAGGTCCGACAGCAGTTGCACTTCGCGGCGGCGCCCGTCTTCCAGGGGCAGCGCGGCGGCGGCTCGCGCGACAGCGTCACCTAGCTCCGCCGCTCCATCGGCGGGCGCGATCAGGGCCAACAGGGCGGCGGCCCGGTCCGGGTTTACCCCGGCCGCTAGCGGAGGACCCACGGTGGGGAAGATCCAGATGCGATCTTCCGGGCGGGCCGCCGCCACGGCCGCCTGCGCCCGCCCGGTCAGCGTCTCGAAGAGGAGCCGGTCTCCGTCGAGCCGCATGACGCTGGCCGAGTTGTCCACGACCAGCGCGAGGTCCGTCGGCTCGTGATCGCGGGCGCCGCCGCGACCGATCAGCGGTCCGGCCGCAGCCAGGGCAAGCGAGACCAACAGCAGGATCCGGACGGCCAGAAGGAGCACGTCCGAAGCCACGAGCGATCTCGAACGCGCATCTTCCGCCCTGCTGAGGTACCGGAGGGCGGGGAACGACACCCGTCGGCTAGTCTGATGCCGCCGCAGGTGAAGGATGAGCGGGATAGCGACGGACAGGGCGATCCCGGCAGCCCAGAGGTGAAGGAAGCTCACGGTCGGCGAACGGCTGCCTGCCGCTGTAGCGAGCCCTCGTCGCGCCTTCTCACGCGGCGGTCCGCGAGCGGTTGCGGAGGAAGCGCAACAGCGCCCGGCTGAGGGGCATGTCGGTAGTCAGCAGGGCGTACTCCGCTCCCCAGCGCAACGCCTCGCGCTTCCATCCGTCTACCGCGGATCGCACGGCTTCCCGATACTGCTTGCGAAGCGCGGCCGAATTCGCCCCGAGCTCCTCGCCTGTCTCCGGGTCGAAGAAGACCGCCTCTCCCGCCTCGGGCAGATCTTGCTCCCCTGGGTCCATTATGTGGAAGAGGATCACTTCGTGTCCTCTGTGGCACAGCAGGCGCAGCCACTTTCGGGTCGTTTCCGGGTCGACCAGAAGGTCGGAGACCAGAACCACCAATCCGCGCCGCCGCATCCGCCCGTACAGATCCTTGAGCGCAGGCCCGGCGTTCGTTTTTCCGGTCGCGGAGAGCCGGTCAAGCTCGGCCAGCAGCCTGCGCCAGTGACGGCGCGTCGTCCGGGGCGGCACATGACTGCGCACCTCTTCGTCGAACGTGACGAGCCCTGCGGCGTCGCCTTGCTGAATGACGAGCAGCGACAGCGAAGCTGCAAGCAGCCTCGCGTAGTCCAGCTTCGTCGGGAACCGCTCCGGATCGGAGACCCAGCCCATGGACCGGCTCACGTCCAGGAGAAGGTAGGCGCGCAGATTCGTCTCTTCTTCGAACTGCTTTATGAAGAGCCGGTCGCTCCGCGCGTACGCCTTCCAGTCGAGATGGCGAAGGTCGTCGCCGCGGTTGTACGGACGATCTTCCGCGAACTCGGCGGAGAAGCCGCGTTTAGGCGAACCGTGAAGTCCGGTGAGGAAGCCCTCCACTATGCCGCGCGCCACCAATTCGATATGCGCCAACCCCGCGATCTCCCGCGGGCTGGCCAAGTCGAGACGGGCGCGGGACGCTTCAAGCGCGGAGGGTATGGTTGCGGTACTATCGTTCATCGGAATAGGCTAGCCACGGATGATTGCAGGGACCGAGCGTTGCTGCGGGGAGCAGGATACGGAATCGCAGTGCGGTGGAAAAGGATAACCGGGCAGGAGAAACGATGCTGATCAACCTCGCGTTCGCCGTCGCCATCGCGGCCCCGGCTCCCCCGGCAGCTGCCGAAAGCTCCGTTGCGCAGCGGGGCGTGTCGGCGCAGGAAGCTGCCGAGACGATAACATTGGCGGACATGCGCCTGCGCATCGGAGCGCTGGCGCACGACTCGATGCGCGGGCGGGCGACGCCCAGCCCGGAGCTGACCAAGGCGGCGCGCCACATAGCGCGACGTTTCGAAGAGTTCGGGCTTCGCCCGGCTGCCGGGGACTCCTATCTGCAGCGGTTTCCGCTCACGGTGTCGCGGCCCGGCCCGGCGGAGTCGCAAACCCTCGAAGTCGACGGCCCGGGCGGCAGGGCGATAGACGGGACCGCCTTCATAGCGTTCCCCGGCAGCCGGGGCGAGGCGGCCGGGCCCCTCGATCTCGTTCGGCCGGGCGAAACCGTCGCCGGCCAAGCGGGCTCGATCGCCGTCGTCCATGCGAGCCGGCCGGAAGACTTGCAGAGAGTCTTCGGCTCGGTACCCGGCCTTCTCGGCGACGGAGCGGGCGGCGTGCTAGTCGTGTTCGACATGAACAGCTCGTTATTCGAAAGGCTGCGAGGCATTCTCGACCGCGAACACACGACGCAGGGCGCATCCGAGCAGGCGGAAGGCCCGGCGGGCTTCGTCCTCGCCAGCGCCCTGCCGGGGCCGCTCGCCGAAGGAGTCGCTTCCGGTGACCGATCCGCAATAGGTCGATACGAGGCGGCGTTGCGCACGGAGCCAGTGTCTCGCGAAGAGTCCGGGTTCAACACCATCGGCTGGATACAAGGCTCGGATCCCGAGCTCCGGGACGAGTTTGTCGTGCTCACCGCCCACATGGACCACCTTGGAGTGGGCGCGCCGGTGGAGGGCGATTCCATCTACAACGGCGCCGACGACGACGCGTCGGGCACCGCCGCGATCATCGAGCTGGCCGAGGCGTTCGCATCCCTCGAAACGCCTCCCCGCCGCTCTCTCGTATTCATGACCGTGAGCGGAGAGGAGCTCGGCCTCCTCGGCTCCGCCTGGTACGCCGACAACCCGCTGTTTCCGCTCGCCGCGACGGTCGCCAACATCAACATCGACATGATCGGGCGGAACTGGCAGGATACCGTCGTGGCCATCGGGAGGCAGGAATCCTCTCTGGGAGACATGCTGGAGGAGACGGTGCGGGAGCACCCGGAAGTCGGTTTGACGCTGATAGACGATCCATGGCCGGAGGAGAACTTCTACCGTCGTTCGGACCACTACAACTTTGCGAGGAATGGCGTCCCCATCCTTTTCTTCTTCACGGGGACGCATGAGGATTATCACGGCCCCAACGACGAACCCGACCGTATCCTCTACGAGAAGACGACGCGCATTACCCGCCTGATATATCATCTGGGCTACCGGATAGCGGATGCGGCGGAGCGTCCCGTGTGGGATCCGGAGCACTACCGTCGCGTGGTGGAAGGAGGCGGCAGCTGACCGGGTCGCTTGCCGGCATGCGCCATGACGGAGAACGCCGTCCCATTGATCCTGTCGTAGATCCTCGGACCTCGGAAGAGAGAGTGTGAAATGCCGGAAGATGGAGATTGCCAACCGTACGTCATCGTCGAGCGCCACGGCTCCGGACTCCTCGCCTTCTTCTGCGGCGCGATCCTCGGGGTAGCCGCCGGGATGTTGCTCGCTCCGAAGGCGGGCGCCGAGACGCAGGCCGCATTGCGCGCCGGAGGCCGGCGGCTCCGAGAGGGAGCGGAAGACACGTTGACCGGACTCCGCGGCAACTTGAAGGATCAGTACGGCCGGCTGCGGAGCGAAGTGGAAGATCGCGTGGAGTCGGTGCGCGAGGGTGTCCGAGGCCAGCAGCGGATCGCCGATCAGGCCATCAAGGCCGGGAAGACCGCGGCGCGGCAGGCGCGCTCCGAGCTGGAGGCGCGTCTCGCCGAGTCGAAGGCCGAATACGCAACGAAAAAGCGATCCGGTGGAGACGGTCCCGGCGGCGAAGGCGATGCCGCGCGGGCAAACAGCGCGGAAGCCGGCGGCGGCTCGGGCGCCGGGGGCGAATCCTCGGAGACTGCCGCGAGCGACGAGGAGGCGTAACATCCGGCTCGGCGGGCACGACATCCGGCTGCGGCCCCTGCCGAAAGCACGGTGAACGAAGCTGGGGGAGCGCGCGTTGTCGCCAGAAACAGGAAAGCGTTCCACAAGTATCATGTGCTCGAGGAGATCGAAGCCGGGGTCGTGCTGCGCGGTTCGGAGGTGAAGTCCCTCCGCCGGGGGAAGGCGAGCTTCACGGATTCGTACGGGCGGATCGAGAGCGGGGAAGCGTGGCTCCACAACCTGCACATTTCTCCCTACGACAAGGCCGCGGCCGGCGCTCACGATCCAGTTCGGCCGAGAAAGCTTCTGCTGAAGAGGCGAGAGATCGCGCGCTTGGCCTCGAAGACGCTGGAGCGAGGGCTTACCCTGGTGCCGCTCGACATACACTTCCGGCGCGGCTACGCGAAGGTCACTCTCGGGTTGGCGCGAGGAAAGACGCAGCGGGACCGGCGCGAAGATCTCAAGAGGAAGGTGATGCAACGGGAGGCGGACAGGGCCATGAGCGAGGTCCGGCGGCGCATGTGACGCGGCTCGCCGCCGCGAGACGGCTTGCCGTTGCGGCGCTCGGGTGCGGATTGGCGGCTGGGCTGGCCGGGCCGGCGCCGGAGCTGGCTGCCCAGCTGCCGCCCCCGACTCGGGCCAGGGCCGAAGTGGCGGGCCGGTCCGTCGTCTTCGACGTGACCCGGCACCACGGGTTTCCGGCCGTTCGCGCCGGGGATCTGGATTCGATCTGGGAGCAGCCGAGGCAGCATGGGGTCTTCTTCCGAGCACGGCTCTTCGGCGAAGAGTTGGCATTGGAGGCGGGATCGCCATTCTTCAGATACGGCGACCGCGCGTACCAGCTCGTCAACGCTCCCTACCAACGGGACGGAGCCCTCTGGGTCCCTGCGGCCTTCGTCACGGACTGGCTCTCCGGCTTGGCTCCGCAGGGGCGGCTCGCGCCCGCGCAGGGCGATCGGATGACGCCCCGGGCCGATCCGGCCCTGCCGTGGAGAGTGATCATAGATCCTGGCCACGGCGGTCGCGACCCCGGCACGCTAGGGCGAGAGAGCAGCGAGAAGGATGTCGTTCTAGCGATCGGGACGGCGCTCTACGAAGAGCTCCGGAGGCGCGACGGAATCGATGCCTATATGACGCGGGACAGCGACACCTATGTCGAGCACGATCTCCGGTCGCAGTACGCCGTCGACCGCGGAGGGAGCCTCTTCGTGTCGATCCACGCCAACTCGGCCACGGATCGGGGCGTGAGGGGTTTCGAGACGATATTTCTCGGCCCGGCCCGTTCCGAAGAGGCTCGGGAGGTGGCGCTGCGCGAGAACAGGGGCCAGGAAGGCGCCGCGGGCTCCCCGACGGACATCCAGTTCATACAGACCGGACTGGACCGGACGGAGAACATGACGGAGTCGCGCATCTTTGCCGGATTCGTGCAGAACTCCATTCGCGAGTCGAGGAGAGGCCGGTCCCGCGACCGCGGCGTCAAACAGGGTCCGTGGTGGGTGCTGCTCGGGGCGCTTGCGCGCATGCCGTCGGTGATAGTCGAAGTGGGCTTTCTCTCCAACCGCGAAGAAGAACGCTACCTGAACGATGTCGAGAGCCAGCGCGTAATCGCCCGGTCCATCGCGGATGCGGTGGAGGCGTACCGGGCGGATGTGCGGCGTCGCTCGGCTGGCGCCGTCGAGGGTCGGGACGCCGCCGGATCGCGGGCCGGCCCCGTTGACGGACGGGATGCCGCCGGAATGTCGGCTGGCCCCGGCGAGGATCGAGATGCCGCCGGATCGCGGGTCGGCCCCGTTGGCGGACGAGATGCCGCCGGAATGTCGGATGGCTGGCGGGTGGAGCGCGTCGGCGAGGCAAGGAGCGGCGCTAAGCCAGCTGGGACGGAGGTCGCCCGCTGACCGTTCTCGCGGGCGCGCGCGCTCGCCGCGCGCCGCCTGTTCGCCGGTGGGCGCGGCTCGCTTCCTCGAAGGTCGTGGCGAGGGACACGTGGTGGATGGAGTTCGCCTGTCCGGACATCGCCGCTTCCGCGCATCCCGGCCAGTTCGTGATGCTGGGGCTGGGGCTGGAAACGCCGGCGTCATGGCTTGTCCCGAGACCTTTCAGCATAAGCTGGACCAGCCCCGGGGGCGTCGTAGGCATCCTCCTGAGGACCTACGGCGAAGGCACGCTCGCCCTCTCGCGGCTCGAAGTGGGCCGTGAAGCGCTTCTTGTAGGGCCGCTGGGCCGGTCGTTCGAGACGGAGAGCCGGACCATAGAGTGCGTGGCCGGGGGCGTAGGGTTGGCGCCATTCATCTTTCTCGCTTCCAGGGAGGCGTCGCGAGGGCGGCGCCTGCAACTCCTCTACGGCGAGCGGGACGCGGAGGCCGTCTTCGATCCGGCGCTGATACGCCGGTTGACGGGCCACGAGCCGAAGCTGTTCACCGAGGACGGAGGGGCTGGAACCCGCGGACGCGTGACTGCCGGGCTGGATCCGGAGTCGAGCGCGCTCGTGCTGGCCTGCGGTCCGACGCCGATGCTCCAGGCGGTGGCTGCGTTCGCTCGCAGGCATGGGCGCGACTTGCAGCTGTCGGTGGAAGAGCACATGGGGTGCGGGACAGGCGCGTGCCAGGGGTGCGTCGTGCGCGGGGCGGATGGGCGCTGGCTGAAGGCGTGCGTCGAGGGCTCCGTGTTCGACGCGCGCGAACTGGATCTTGGCGGCTGATGGCCGCGGCCTCTCCAGCGATGCATCAGAGGGTTTTCGGGGCGGACTTCCAGAGCCCGGTGCTGTTGGCGTCGGGCACCTGCGGATACGGGCAGGAATTCGCCGGCCTGATCCCGCTCGACGAGCTGGGCGGTCTGGTGACCAAAGCGGTGAGCGTCGAGCCGCGGGGAGGCAATTCGCCGCACCGGATCGCCGAGACGCCCGGCGGCATGATAAACGCGATCGGGTTGGAGAACCCGGGGCTGAAGGCGTTCGTCTCGGACAAACTCCCGTGGCTGCGCGACAACCTCCGGCGAGCGCATGTGCTGGTCAACGTCGTGGGGTGGGCGGTGGACGACTACGCAGCGGTAGTGCGCGGGCTGGACGGCAAGGATGGCTTCCTCGGATTCGAGATCAACGTCTCCTGCCCGAACGTGAAGGACGGCGCGCTGTTCGGCACGGAGATGCGCGAGCTGGCAAGGCTGGTGACGGCGCTCCGCGCCAGCACGGACCGGCCGCTGGTGGTCAAGCTCACGCCGACCGTTCCCGATGTGGGGGTGGCGGCGCGGGTCTGCGAGGAAGCCGGCGCGGATGGCGTCAGCGCGATCAACACCTTCCCGGGGATGGTTGTCGACATCGCTCGCCGCGTGCCCGTGCTGGGCAACGTCTCCGGCGGAGTCAGCGGCCCGGCCATACTTCCGATGGGCGTCCACGCCACATGGCGGGCGAGCCGGTCGTGCCGGCTGCCGGTCATGGGTATCGGCGGCATCCGCACCGCATCCGAAGCGCTTCAGTACATTCTCGCGGGGGCGTGCCTGGTGCAGATCGGCACGGCATCGTTCGTGGACCCCGCCGCGGCGATCTCCGTTCAGGAAGGGATCGCCGAGCACTTGGCGGCGAACGGCGAGGATCGGCTCGAGCAACTGGTTGGAACGCTGCGGGCGGCCCCCGAGGGGGTCGACCCGGATTCGACGGTCGCCGGATGATGTCCGGGGCGCCGATCGCCGCGCGCGCCGACCTCGTCTCGTCGCTGTTCAGAGAGTGGTGCGGAGAGCATCCTTCCGGCATCCAGCCCATAGCCGCCCACGGTTCGCCGCGAGGCTACTGGCGCATGACGGCGGCCGGCGGCGCCGTGGCGGTCGGCGCGCACGGCCCCGACGCGGCCGAGAACCGGGCCTTCCTCGCCTTCTCCCGCACATTTCGGTCTCTCGGGCTTCCGGTGCCGAAGATATATGCGAGCGACGAGGAGTCGGGCGTATGGCTTCTCGAGGATTTGGGCGACACGACGCTCTTCGACTTGATCAAGGAGGCGCGCGGCACCGGCTCGGATCTGTTCCCCGGTTCTGTCCTCCCTCTGTACCGGCGCGTGCTGGACATCCTGCCCCGATTTCAGGTCGAGGGCGGGAAGAATATCGACTTCGGCCAGGCATACCCGCGGGGCGTGTTCGACCAGCAGTCGATGCTCTGGGATCTCAACTACTTCAAGTACCACTTTCTGAAGCTGGCCAACGTCTCCTTCGACGAGGCGAAGCTGGAACGGGACTTCGCGACGCTCGTGCGCCATCTCGCGAACGCGGGCACGCGGCACTTCCTGTATCGCGACTTGCAGTCGAGGAACGTGATGGTGCGAATGGGCGCCGATGGCCCGGAGCCGTGGTTTATCGACTACCAGGGGGGGCGGCGCGGGGCGCTGCAGTACGATGTGGCGTCGCTTCTCTACGATTCGAAGGCGAATCTAGGGGATCGCGAACGAGCGGATCTGCTGGACCACTATCTGGCCGTTCTCGAGTCGGACGGCATCTCCGCCCGGGAAGACTTCCTCGAGCTGTGGCCGGGGTATGTCCTGATACGAATCCTGCAGGCGTTCGGGGCGTACGGATACCGGGGTTTCTTCGAGCGCAAGCCGCACTTCCTGCTGAGCGTCCCGTACGGCGCGGACAACATCGCCGGTCTGTTGGAGAGCGGCCTCTCGGTGGATGTGCCCGAGTTGGAACGCGTGTTGCGGGAGATCGTCGATCGTTGGGGGCGCGCGACGGAGCATGCGGCGGCGATCGCGGGCTTGAAGCTCTCTATATCGAGCTTCAGCTTCGCCGAGGGCTATCCGCCGGATGAAGCGGGTCACGGAGGGGGATACATCTTCGACTGCCGCGGTCTCGACAACCCCGGAAGGAAGGAAGGCTATCGCCGCCTCACGGGGCTGGACGAGGCGACGATCGAGTACCTGGCGGCGCGGCCCGAGGTGGAGGCGTACTGGGAGCGGGTGCGGGCGATCGTGGACGCGCATGTAGCGGTCTATCTGGAGCGCGGCTTCGACAGCCTGACCGTCGACTTCGGATGTACCGGAGGGCAGCACCGTTCGGTGTACATGGCGGAGCGGCTGAGCCGGCACGTCAGTCTGCGCCATCCGTCGGTCCGGGTGACGCTGGTTCACCGCGCTGCCGCTCGGTGGCCCGGGCCGCCGGACCGGGAGTGGCGGGGGCGCGGAACCGCAGCAGCGGAGTAGGGGATCAGCTCCGTGGAGGCGATGATCCTGGCGGCCGGGGAGGGGCTGCGGCTGCGGCCGCTCACCGCGGCGACGCCGAAGGCGTTGGTCGATCTAGGCGGGGTCTCCCTGCTGGAACGGGCGGCGCGGAGATTGGTCCGGGCGGGGGCGGACCGGATCATCGTCAACGCTCACTACCTGGCGCCCCGGATAGCGGAGTGGGCGCGCCAGACGCGAGTTGGCGCCGAGGTGGTCGTGTCGCGGGAAGACGGGGTCTCTGCGTCGCCGCTGGATACGGGAGGCGGGTTGCTGCACGCGCGCCCGCTCTTCGAAGCGAAAGCTCCGTTCTTCCTGCACAACGCGGATGTGGCGACGGATCTGGATCTGGCCGCGGTGTACCGGGCGCACGCCGAAGGAGAAGCGAGAGACGGGCGCCTCGCGACGCTCGTCGTCATGGGGCGCGCAACCGAACGGCCTCTGCTTACGGATCGAAACGGAGTCTATGGCCGAGCGAATCGCAAGGAGGGATGGGAGCATGCGGCCCGGGCGCCGGCATCCGGCGAGACGGGGATCCGCGCCTTCTGCGGGATCCACGTCCTCTCGGAGCGGGCGCTTGGCCTGCTGGCCGGCGCCGCGCCGGAGCCGGAGCCCGGGCCGAGCGCCGCTGCCGGGGGGCGCAGGTCGAGAGAAGCCGGGCCTCCGCGCGCCTTCTCGATCGTGGATGCCTACATGCGCTGGATCGGCGAAGGAGAACGCATCGAACTGTTCGACATGAGCGGAGGCGTCTGGCACGACATCGGCACGGCGGAGCGGCTCGCGGAGGCCCGGCGCGCTTTCGCCGACGAAGAGCGACCGACGTGAAGCACATGGGCGAGAGGGCCGGGGAGACGGCTCGCCGTTCCTCGACAGCGGCGCCCGGCTCGTGCAGCTTGCCACTTCGTGCCGGGGGGCGCGAGGTTGCCGTTCGCGGCGCGGAGACCGGCGCCGGCGCTGCGCTGGCGGCTCGCCGAGACGGAGCACTGCGCATGTGCCGGTTCGGGTGCGGGCAAGCGGCTTGGCAGGAGCCGCCAAGACCCGGCAGACCCGGTTGGGGAGCGACGTAGAGATGGAGTCGACGTAGACATGGATCTTTGGACGGGAACTAGCGGCTTCAGCTACCCGGCATGGAAGGGAACTTTCTATCCGGAAGATCTTCCCAACAAGAAGATGTTGTCTTACTACGGAACTCGGCTCACCGCCGTGGAGATCAACAACACCTTCTACCGCATGCCCCGGGAGAGCGTGCTGGAGAGCTGGGCCGGGTCCGTGCCGGACGGATTCCGCTTCGCGCTAAAAGCGTCGCGCCGCATCACGCACTTCAAGCGGCTACGGAACGCCGAGGAAGAAACGGAGTACCTTGTACGGACCGCTACTGCGTTGGGAGACCGGGCCGGCGTCATTCTGTACCAGCTTCCACCGAACTTCAAACGAGACGATGACAGGCTCTCCGACTTCGTGGAGCAACTGCCGAATCCGGGCACATCCGCTTTCGAGTTCCGGCACGCCTCCTGGTTCGATGATGCGGTGTTCGACATCCTGCAACGTCGCAACTGCGCTCTGGTGATGGCCGAGACGGAGGATGGGGAGACGGACGCGCCGGTCGTGGAAACAGCCGACTGGTGCTACCTACGGCTGCGCAGGAGCGATTATTCCGAGAAGGATCTCGAGGTGTGGGGGAAGCGGCTGCGCGGCTCCGGCTGGAAGCGCGGCTTCGTCTTCTTCAAGCACGAAGATGCCGGTGCCGGTCCGGCTCTGGCCGGCCGTTTCAAGGAGATGTTGAACGAATGACGCGGGCCGTGGGCCAGCTCCTCCTGGCCAACTTGGTGGTGTACGTGCTGACCCGCACCAGTCCGGCGCTGTTCGACGCGTTTTCGCTCGTGCCGGCCGAGGTGCTGACGAAGCCGTGGACTTTGTTCACGTACCAGTTCGTGCACGACCGGGGCAGCTTCATGCACATCTTCTTCAACATGCTCGCCCTTTTCATCTTCGGGCCGAAACTCGAGATGCGGCTCGGCGGGCGCCAGTTCATGACCATGTATCTGGCCGCCGGTCTGGTGGGCGCCATCGTGCACATCATGTGGACCGTCATGTCGAGCTCTGCCCAAGCCCCCTTCGTGCCGATGGTCGGAGCGTCCGCCGCCGTTTACGGGGTGCTCTTCGGGTACGCCCGCTTCTGGCCGCGCGACCGCGTCATGATATGGTTCGTGATCCCGGTCCAGGTTCGGTTCCTGGTAATTGCGTTCACCATAATGTCGCTGTGGGCCGGCTTGGGCGGGTCGGGGGGCGGGGTGGCCCACTTCGCCCACCTCGGAGGTTTTCTAGGGGGCTGGATCTATCTGCGGGCCAGGGAGTTGCTCTCTCCCGCCAAGCAGTTCCGCAAGAAGGCGGAGAATCCGGGCGTGCGGATGCGCGAAGGCCAGCTGACGGCCCGCTGGCAGCGCATCGAACCCGCCTCGCTTCACCCTGTGAACCGGGAGGAGTACGACCGGATTTCCAACAAGGTCCGCGTCTCGGGGTGGGCCGCTCTTACGAAGAGGGAACGAACTTTCGTGGATCGCTTCGGGGGGCGCTTCGGTTAGCTGCCAGCGGGCCGGCTGCCAGCTGCGCGGCTACTCCTCCGATCCTGCCGCGGGATTCGCCGCCGCCTTCTGCTCCCCGACGATACCGCGCTCGAGCCAGCCGAAGCGGCCACTCATAATGTCCTGGGCGATCTTGTAGCCGGCGACATCGCGGTTCGACCGAATCTGCCGGAAGAGCTCCCCGGTGCGCCGACGAGCCTCCATTGCGAACAGATCGGCGAGCCTGACGGCTTCACGGCCTTCGTCGCCGCCCTTGCGGAGCAGCATGTCCGCCTTCGTGACGGCGGCCGAGATCGCGAACAGCTCGGCGCCTATGTCCACGCACCGGAATAGCAGGCCCTGGCGCTTCTCGAGTCCCGGTCCGTGCCGGACCATCAGGTGGAAGATGGTGCGGGCCAGCTTGCGGCTGCTCCGTTCGACGAAGCGGAGGTGCTTCGCCAGCCGGCCGTAGCTTGCGAAGCGAGGAGGCAGGCTCCACCCGGCCCAGGTTGACGGATACCAGGCGAGGTAGAACAGCGCGGCCCGTGGCAGCGCCTTGAGCTTCGCTCCTGCGCCAAGCTTGGGATCCACGAGGCTTCCCGCGATCTGCAGGTGCTTGTCGACCGCTTCGCGAGCCGCGAACAGCCGAAGAATCTCGCTCGAACCTTCGAAGATGCGGTTGATCCTGGAATCCCGAAGCCAGCGTTCGACCGGCACGGGATTCTCCCCTCGCGCTTGGAGCGACTCGGCCGTCTCGTACCCGCGGCCGCCCCTTACCTGCAGCGCGTCATCAAGAATCTGCCACCCGGTCTCGGTGTTCCACAGCTTGGCCAGGGCGGCCTCGAGCCGAAGGTCGTAGTTGCCCCGGTCCGCCATCGACTGAGCCAGATCCGCTATGGCCGACATCGCGTAGGTTCGCGCCGCTATCGACGCCAGGTAGTGCGCCACCGCCTCGTGCTTGCCGATCGGCAGGCCCCACTGCTCGCGCTCGTTGCACCACCGCCGGCACACATCGAGCGCCGCCTGCGCCCCGCCCGTCGTCGATGCGGGAATCGTCAGCCGCCCCGTATTCAGCGTGATCAGGGCCAGCTTGAGTCCGCTCCCTTCCTTCCAGAGGAGGTGGTCCCGCGGCACCCGCACATTGGTGAATCGCACGATTCCGTTCTCCAGCGCCCGCAGACCCATGAAGTGGCAGCGCCTGACGACCTCCACTCCCGGCCAGTCTCGTTCGACGATGAAGGCGGAGATGCGGCCCGTGTCCGAGTGGCGAGCCATCACGACGTATATCTCCGCAAGAGTGCCGTTGGTGCACCAAAGCTTCTCGCCGTCGAGAATGAAGGCGTCGCCGTCCGGAGCGCGTTCGACGGTCGTCGTCAAGCGGGCGGGATCGGATCCGGCATCCGTCTCGGTGAGGGCGAACGCGCTGACAGCGCCACCCGCCAGCCTCGGGAAGAACGCCTTCTTCTGCGCTTCGGTGCCGAACATCTTGAGGGGCTGGCCGACCCCGATCGATTGATGCGCCGAGAGGAGGGCGACGATGTTGGCGTCTACGGAGCCCACGACCTGCATCGCCTTGGCATACTCGGTCTGGTTGAAGCCGAGACCGCCGTACTCCGTCGGCACTTTTATGCCGAAGGCCCCTCGCCCGGCGAGAGCGGCGACCACGGAGGAGGGAATCTTGCCGTCGCGGTCTATCGCGTCCGAGTCCACCTCGTCGCGAAGGAAGACCCGGAGATCATCTATCCACTCGCGGGCGCGTTCGGAGATGAAGCGGCTGGGGTCCGGGTAGGGGTGGATGGCGTCGAACCGAAACTTCCCCAGGAAGAGATTCCGGACGAAGGTGCGCCCGGTCCAATCGGTTTGCCTGGCAGCCTCGGCTACTTGGCGGGCCTCGGTCTCGCCTGTCTCGGGTGCTTCGCGCGCCATATTCGACTCCGAGCTGTGTCCCAGATCCCGCTCCTCCCGCGGCAAAGCCATGGTATCGCGCTCCCCGGTGGTAGCGCACCCCCGGTGGTACGCGCCTGCCGGTGGTATTGTGCCCCCCGAGTGGTATTTCGCTTCCGGTGGTACGCGCCTGCCGCCTTGATCGCTCGACTTGCGACCCGCAGTTCGGTGCATGCGATGCCGGCCGTCGTGCCGTTCCAAAGTAAATCGGGCGCGGCGCTGCGGACAAACAGGCGCGGCTATCGTATTGTCTCATGTCGCAGGACCGATATGGATGGATGATCCGCGATGCTGCCGTACTGCAAAGAAAGCTGCCAATGGAGCTGTGCGCGTTCCGCGGATGGCCTCTGCGGCGAAGTTGCCAATGGCGCACCGCGCGCGTTCCGCGGATGGCCTGCGGCGAAGTTGTCAGGCGCGCGCCGCACGCGTTCCGGATTGGCCCGTGATGGGAGTGCCAATGGAGCATTGCAAGGGTTCTACGGAGGGGTGCGCGAGGCCAGTCGAGCGATGAAGTGAATCGGACTAGCCAGAGCGAGCGCGCGACCCGGCGCGAAGTCATCTCCTGGGCGATGTTCGACTTTGCCAACTCCGCCTTCACGACGCTCATCGTCACCTTCATCTTCTCGGCGTACTTCGTGCAGACTATCGCCTCGGATGACATCCAGGGGACGAACTGGTGGACGGGGGCGATCCAGGCCTCGGCCATCATCACCGGGCTGCTGATGCCCGTTGTGGGCGCGGTAGGCGACTTCGGCGGCCTCAAGAAGCTCTTTCTCAAGGTGGCCACTATCTCGTGCGTGGCATTGACCGCGGGCCTCTTCTGGCTCGGGCCGGGCGACGTGCGGGCCGCCGCTCTCATCTTCGTGGGAGCGAACGTGGCCTACGAATCCAGCCAGGCGCTGTGCAACTCCTTCCTCCCGGCAATTTCGGACAGGGAGAACATAGGCCGGATTTCCGGGCTGGGCTGGGGGCTGGGATACTTCGGCGGCTTGCTCTGCCTCGTCGTGGCTCTCGGAATGGTGACGAGCTGGGTGCCGAAGGAGGGAGATCTGAATGTTCGGGCCACGACCCTGCTCGTTTCCGGGTGGTTTCTCGTCTTCGCCCTTCCAGCGTTCATCTTCCTGCGGGAGAGGCAGCCGCGGCGCGCGGCGCGCTTCGCGGAACACATCCGGCGCGGATTTGGCCGCATCCGGGAGACGGCTCGCAACTTGGCCGAATACCGGCAGGCGGTCAGGCTGCTGATCGCTCGTCTGATCTATAACGACGGTCTCGTGACCGTCTTCTCGATGGCGGCGATATACGCGGCTGCCGAGTTCGGGATGGAGACCAGTGAAATCCTGGTTCTCGGCATCGTCGTGAATGCGTTGGCAGGGGGGAGCGCGATCGGTTTCGGGTTCGTCAACGACCGGATCGGCGGGAAGAAGACGATAGCCATCACGCTGATCCTGCTCGCTGTGGCTACGGTTCTGGCTGCGGTGGCCGACACACGTTCGGCGCTGTGGGCGGCCGCGATCCTCATCGGCCTCATGGTCGGGCCGAACCAGGCCGCCAGCCGGGCCCTGCTCAGCTCGTTCGTGCCCCGCAGCAAGCAGGGCGAGCTATTCGGCTTCTACGCCTTCTCCGGCAAGCTCGCTTCGATCCTGGGCCCGCTCTCCTACCGTCTGATGCTGGGCGCGACCGGGAGTCACCGGGCCGCGATCGCCTCGATCGTCGTCTTCTTCCTGGTCGGACTGCTGCTGCTCATGCGCGTGGACGAAGAGGAAGGGAGCCGGCTGGCGGCCTCCGGCTAGCTCGCGGGCGCGCACAGGCCGCGGGCCAAGCGCATGCCCCCGCGAGCCGGTAGCCATAGCGGCCGCGGCACAAAGACCGCGAGCCGCCTCGGGGACGGGGCCGGGCCGGCTAGCTAGCTGGTGGCTCGGGGCGGCCGCGGCACGACGACCCCGGGCACCCCTGCCTCCCCGAGCTTCGCGTTGAACTCCGCGACATCCGTGTCGATGATCCGCTGCAGAGTCTGCAACCACTCGCCCAACTCGGCCTCCAGCTCGTCCGCTCGTTCCGCCGCCACCAAGTTCGGACGGTCGTACGAGGAGAGGATGTAGCCGTATAGAAACGCCAGCTCGTTGTCGAGCATGGGCGGGAAGTTGAGGGGATCCTGTCCCGACTCGTTCTTGGTCTGGAAGATCGCTTCCTCCACCTCCGTCAACTTCTCGCCGGCCGACATCGCCAGCCCCTTGAAGTCGTCGCCGTATCCCGCCTCCTCGGCCGAGGATGCGATAGTGGTCATCTGATCCCGTACCGACCGAGCCTCCCGCACCGCGTCGTGCGACTGTTGCAGGAGGCCCCGAACGCGGACCATCAGGTCGTGCTGCTCCTGCAGCGCCGCCGCCGTCACGTTGTCGGCCACCCTCGGATCGACGTGCACCTCCAGCGGTTCGGTCTGCACGACTCCCCCAGCCGTCGCAAGTCGAATCTCGTAGCTGCCGGGCACCGCGGGCACCCTGCCCATGAAGCCCCAGATACGGGCTTCGTCGATCATGTCCGGACCCTCTTCCTGAAGGTTCCAGACCAGGCGGTTGAGCCCCGCGCGCGCCTGCAGCCGGTCCGGCGACCACCCGGGCATCCGCCCGATCGCCGCCTTGGCCTCGTCATCCCACGACGACGGCTGCGAAGAGTAGACGCGGACCACGTTTCCGCGGGAGTCCGCGACCTGGACGGTCACGCTGTCCGTGTTGTCCTCGCTCAGCGAGAAGTAGATGGTCGCCCCGCTCGGGAAGACGCTCTGCGCCCTCACCGCGCTGCGCGGCGCGTAAAGATGAGCATCCGCGGCCAGCGAGGCGCTCGACATCGCGCGGAGAGGAGAGATGTCGTCGAGGATCCAGAAGGAGCGTCCCTGCGTCGCGATGACCAGATCCCCCTGGTGAACATGCATGTCGGTGATTGGCGTGACCGGCAGATTCTGCTGTAGGCGCTGCCAGTTCGCTCCGCCGTCGAAGCTGGCGTACAGCCCGTACTCCGTGCCGGCGAAGAGGAGACCGCGCCGCTCGGGGTCCTCGCGCACTACGCGCACGAAGTGGCCCGACTCGATTCCGTTCGTGGAGAGGCGCGTCCAGCTCTCGCCGTAATCGTCCGTGCGCCACATGTACGGCGTGTCATCCGCCATCCTGTAGCGGTACGCAGCCACATGCGCCCTGCCCGCGCCGTGGGCCGACAGGTCGATCATGTTCACAGTGGAGAACTCCGGCAGGTCGCCGGGAGTTACATCGTTCCACATCGCTCCGTCGTCGCGCGAGATGTGTATCAATCCATCGTCCGACCCCGCCCATAGCACGCCCGGCTCGTGCGGAGACTCTTCGAAAGCGAAAATTGTGCCGTAGACTTCCACGCCGGTGTTGTCCCAGGTGATGCGCCCGCCGGCGAAGTCCTGCTTCGTCGTGTCGTTGCGCGTGAGGTCGGGACTGATGGTCTCCCACGAAAACCCGGCATCCGAAGTGCGGTTCACGAACTGCGATGCGTGATAGATGACATCGTGATCGTGCGGGGAAATCCGTATCGGCGCGTTCCACTGGAAGCGGTGCTTCATCATCTTCGCGGCGTGGCCTAGCTGAAGCTGGGGGTACAGCAGAATCTGCCTGGAGTCGCCGGTCTCCCTATCCACTCGGCTGATGCTCCCGCCGTAGCAGCCCGCGTAAGTCACGTTGGGGTTCCGCGGGTCTATCGCGATGTGCCCGCTCTCGCACCCACCGACGGCCGCCCAGTGCTGCTCCGGCTGTATCGACGGCATCCCGCGGCTGGGCACCATGATGGTCGAGTTGTCCTGCTGGGAGCCGTAGACCCGGTACGGGAACTGGTCGTCCACGAACACCCGGTACATCTCGGCGGTGGTCTGGTTGTAGTAGGTGGACCAGCTCTCGGCCCCGGTCAGCGTCACTTGGCCGCCGCCGTCGTTCGCCACGACCTGGTAGTCCGGATTCTCGTAGTTGATCCAGAGATCGTGCACGTCTCCGTGAGGCACGGCGTAGCTTTGCCAAGTGGCGCCCCCGTCTATCGACTTCATGTAGCCGACGTTGAGCGCGTAGACAGTGTTCTCGTCGACAGGGTCGGCGTAGATGTGCGTGTAGTACCACGCGCGCTGCTGCAGGCTGCGGTCGTCGCTGACGCGCCGCCAGCTGTCGCCGCCGTCGTCCGACCGATACACCCCGCCACGGTCGTTGGGCGCCTCGATCAACACCCAGACGCGGTCCGGGTTGGCGCGGGAGACGGTGACTGCGGCCTTTCCCACGAGACCCTCGGGAAGACCGCCCTTGAGCCTGGTCCAGCTGTCGCCGCCATCCGTCGACCGGAAGACGCCCGACTCTTCCGAGCCGGAGATCGCGGTCCACGGCTTGCGCTCGCCCCGCCACGCGGCCGCGAAAATTATCCGCGGATTCGCCGGGTTCATGGCCAGGTCGACGACTCCGGTCGAGTCGGAGATGGCCAACACGTGTTCCCACGTCGTCCCGCCGTCGGTCGTCCGGAACACTCCCCGCTCGGGATTGGGTCCGAAGGGATCGCCGAGCGCCGCGACGAAGGCGATGTCCGGATCTCGCGGATGGACTTCGATGCGACCCGTCTGGCCGGCGTTGGGAAGGCCGATGTGCCGCCACGAGTCGCCACCGTCGGTGCTTCGGTAGATGCCGGCTCCCTTCGACACATTGCCGCGTATGCAGGCCGAGCCCGTGCCCACATAGATGACGTTGGGGTCGCCATCGGCGACATCGATGGCCCCGATCGACCCTGTGGAGAAGTAGCCGTCGGAGATGTTGCGCCAGTTCAGTCCCGCGTCATCGGTACGCCACACTCCGCCGCCCGTGGCGCCCATGAAGTAGGTCAAGGGCTGCTCGGCAATGCCCGCGACCGCCGTGCTCCTCCCTCCCCGGGACGGCCCGATGGAGCGAAACGCGAGCCCCGCCACCCCGGCCGAGTCGAAGACCACGGCATCATCTTGGGCGGCGGCTGCCGGCGGAGCGGCGAGGTCCCCGGATCCGGGGAGTAGAGTGGCTGCGAAGAGAATCGCGATCTTGTTACGCATCATCAAGCTCCTGCTCCTGTTTCTCCAACGCTCGGCTATTCTTGCCGGCCTAGGCGCCGGCGCGTCAGCGCGGCGGCTCGCCGCCAGCGACATGCGACGAGGCTATCGGTTATAGCTGCTTCACTTCCTCGGCTATCCGCGCCAGCGCATCGGCCGCATCGCCGAAGAACATGCGGTTGTTCGGAAGGTAGAAGAGCGGGTTGTCTATCCCCGCGTATCCTGCCGACAGCGACCGCTTGATGACGATGCAGGTCTTCGCCCGGTCGGTTTCGATTATCGGCATCCCGGCTATCGGACTCGAGGCATCGTCCCGCGCGAGAGGGTTCACGACATCGTTGGCGCCCACCACCACGGCAACGTCGATATTCTCCATGTCCGGGTTCACGTCCTCCGGCTCGCACAGCTGCTCGTAGGGCACGTTGGCTTCGGCCAGCAGCACATTCATGTGCCCCGGCATTCGTCCCGCGACGGGGTGAACGCAGTAGCGGACCGAGACGCCTCGCTCCGCCAGCAGATCGGCCAGCTCGCGGATCTTGTGCTGCGCCTGGGCCACCGCGAGTCCGTAGCCGGGGACGAAGATGATTCGCGATGCGTAGCCCAGCACGAGGGCGGAGTCCTCGGCCTCGATGGGCGTCGCGATCTTCTCGCCGCCGTCGCCTCCGGCCGTGGCCGCGCCGCCGGTCCCGAAGGCGCTGAAGAGGACGTTGGGCAGCGAACGGTTCATCGCGCGGCACATGATGGAGGTGAGGATCAGCCCGGAAGCGCCGACCAACGCGCCGGAAATTATCAGGGCGTTGTTGCCGAGGACGAAACCCGCCGCCGCTGCCGCCAACCCCGAGTACGAGTTGAGGAGCGCGACTACGACCGGCATGTCGGCGCCGCCGATCGGGATGACGAAGAGCGCCCCGAGCACGAGCGCCGCGCCGACGAGCCCCCAGAAGAAGGGGAGGCTTGAAGCCGCTCCCCCTGCCGCGCCCGCGCCGCCGGCCACGACGTAGACCGCAGCCCCGACCGACGCCGCCAAGCAGAGGAACGCCCCCACCCGCACCAGCGGGTTGGAGACGGCGTTTCCCGTGACGAACCCCTGCAACTTGCCGAAGGCGATCATGCTTCCCGAGAAGGTGATCCCGCCGATCAACGTGCCGGCCATGATGGAGACGCCCGAGTCGACGGCCAGGACCTCTCCGCTTCCGGATATCCTGAGGAACTCTCCGATGGCGACAAGTCCGGAGGCGGCTCCTCCGAAACCGTTGAAGACCGCCACCATCTCCGGCATGGCTGTCATCTTCACCCTCCGCGCCATGATCATGCCGGCCGAGCCCCCGATGACTATGCCGCCTATGATCCACGCGAAGCTCAGGATCTCCTGGTCCAGCAGCGTGGCGACCACCGCCAGGAGCATGCCCGTCGCCGCGAGCCGGTTGCCCCCGGCGGCGGTCCGCGGATGGCCGAGGCGCTTGATGCCGAGGATGAACAGGGTCGCCGATACGAGATATGCGAGCGGGATGAGCGTGGTCAGGGGCATCGCGTCACCTCCCGTCCTCGCTCTTGAACATCCGGAGCATGCGGTCCGTGACGAGGAAGCCGCCGACAACGTTGATCGTCGCCAGGATGAGCGCGGCGAAGCCGGTCCACTGCATCAGCTGCGAATCGCCGGCGCTCCCGGTCACGAGAAGCGCTCCGACGATGGAGATGCCCGAGATCGCGTTCGACCCGGACATCAACGGCGTGTGCAGCGTCGGGGGGACCTTCGTGATGAGTTCGAAGCCGACGAACATCGCCAGAACGAATATGTAGAGGCCTATCAAGAGCGTCCCGGTCATACGGCGAACCGCACTTCGCCCGCGTGCGTCACGCAGCACGGTCCTGTCACATCGTCTTCCAGATTCACGACCACTCCATCCTCTCCTATCATCGGCTTCACGAGCGCCGACAAGTTGTTGCCGAGCAGCTGGCTGGCGTGACGCGGCAGCGTCGCAGGCAGGTTCAGCGGCGCGTGGATAGTCACTCCCCGCTCGACGACGGTCTGGCCGGGCGCGGAGAGGGAGCAGTTGCCCCCCGCCTCGCCGGCAAGGTCCACGATCACGGATCCCGGACGCATCCGCTCGACTGTGTCTTCGGTGACCAGCACCGGCGCCGGACGCCCGGGAACCAGCGCCGTGGTGATAACCACATCCGCCCTCGCGATGTGCTGCGCCAGAAGTTCGCGCTGCCTGGCCTGCTCGTCCTTCCCGAGCGCCTTCGCGTATCCGCCCGCGGTTTCGGCATCGTCGTCGAGCGGCGTTTCTTCGAGCCGCACGAACTTCCCGCCGAGACTCTCCACCTGTTCCGCGGCTGCCGAACGGATGTCGTAACCCCAGCTGTCGGCTCCCAACCGCTTGGCTGTCGCGATCGCCTGGAGACCGGCGACCCCGGCGCCCAGAACGAGCACGCGGGCGGGGGAAAGCGTGCCGGCCGCCGTCATCAACAGGGGAAAGATCTGTCCGAGCGTGGCGGCGGCGATGAGGACGGCTTTGTAGCCTGCGAGGTTGCTCTGCGAAGAGAGCGCGTCCATCGCTTGGGCGCGGGTGATGCGGGGGACCAGCTCGAGGGCTAGCGCAGTGACTTGGCGTTCGGCGAGGCGCTCGATCAGGGCCGCGTTCTCGTGCGGCCTGAGCAGGCACGCGAGCACCGCTCCCTCCCGGAGCATGTCTACCTCCGCTTCGCCAGGGGGCGCAACCTTGAGCACGATGTCGGATCCGCCCAGCGCTTCGTCCGCGCCAGCCGCGATCTTCGCCCCGGCCTCCTCGTACTCGCGATCGTGGAAGCCGCTCTCTGCGCCGGCGCCCGTCTCGATCGCGATCAGGGCGTCGGCGGATGCGATCCGCTTCAGGGTGCCGGGGGCGAGGGCGACGCGGGCCTCGCCGGGGGCGGTCTCAAGTGGGACGCCGATTCGAACGGTCAACGGCAAATCCTGGTCTCGGAGTGGCGGCTTGTCTGCGGGATGCGGCGTTTACGTCCCGGACGGCGCCCGAGTCTCTGGATGACGCCTTCCGGGGGCGCTAAAGGGCATGGGGCGCGAATCTCTAAGCCGGAGCGGTTCTGCGCAATGTGCCGGCCCCATGTGCCGGGCTCTGCCCCATTGCCCCCGAGCGGGTGTTTGCCGCACTCTGGGATGACGGCCTCCGCCGCGGCGAGGCCCGCGCCCCGGAACCGGTCTCCATGATTGCGCGAGAACGCTTGCGGCTGCCTATTTGTTCTCCCTCCCGGTTTGCTTGCGTCGGCCGGCTCGGCAACAAGGGTGGAGCAGTTTCCCAACATTACAAGGAGGATTCCATGTATCGACTCACCCCCGCAGCTTGCATCCGAACCGTCGCGGGCCTTGCGGCGCTCGCGCTTGCGGCCTCGGTCGATGGCGCCGCAACCGTGGCCGCGCAGGACGCGGTCGCGCTCGCGGTCGCGCCTCTATCGTCGGAGGGCGAACAGGCTACCGCCAAAGTTATCCAGAAGCAAGGCTCCGAGTGGGTCACCCTCCGCGAGGGATCCGGCGCCTTCATCTGCATCGCCGACGATCCCGGCGACGAACGCTTTCACTCGTCCTGCTACCACGCATCGCTCGATCCGTTCATGGCGCGCGGCCGCGAGCTAGCGGGGCAAGGCGTGGACCGTCGCGAGAGTCTCCAGAGGCGGGTCGACGAAATCGAAGCTGGAACCCTCGAGATGCCGAACTACGCCCTCCTCCACTCGATCTTCGCCGACGATGGCTGGTCTGGCGACATGGAGGCCGTCAATGCGCACTTCTCGGTAATCTACACGCCCTTCGCGACAGCCGAAGACCTGGGTCTGCCCACTTCGCGGGTGGCTGGCGCGTGGTTGATGGCGAGCGGCCAGGCCAATGCGCACATCATGATCACGCCCTGAGCGGGCTCGTCGCGCTCTCCCCCGGAGCTGGAACTTCGTCGGCGGGAAGCTGCCGTGGCTGAGTTGATGCGGCAGGATGTGCGGGCGCTGCTGTTGAGGGCGTTGCGCCGCAAGGGGTTGGGCGTCTTCAACCTCTTCGAGGGACGGGAAGAGCCGGTGTCGTGGATCTTTCGCGTGCAGGCGTTCGACCAGTCCGAGCTCGACATATTCGAGTCCGGCGCCGTGGGACGGCTCTCCGCGCCGTCGGCCCATGTGGAGCTCGTGGTGGATGAGGTGGGCCTCGCGATCTGCAACGTCGGGTTGGAGGCTCTCGCCGCCTTCCTGGTTCGCCCCCAACGGGCGAAAGAGGACCGCAGCCGCTACGCGGACGGCGGGGCCGTGGAAAGCGATGGTCGGGAAGCGTCCGTGGACGACTGGCTCGGACTGAACCCGGAGTCCATTCTCGGATTCGTGCGAGTCGATGTCACTGCGCCTTCCAACTGGCTCGAAGAGCGCGAATCGGATGCCTCGCGCGATGACCTGCTGCTCTCGCGACTCCAGCATATCGCGGAAGAGACCGGGACTGTCGCCGACGCGTTCGGAGTCGATGTCGCCGGCGCGGTCGATATGCACGAAGGGTGGCAGGCGGCGGACCACCTGCGACCAGCCGACGTCGCGCTGTACTTCTCCTTCGACATCCCCCTGGTTGGCACGGGGAAGAGGGAGCTGGACAAGACGTTTTCCCGCGTGGCCGTGGCGACTTCGGAAGCCATCGAGGGGATGAGGTCGGTGTTCCAGGGCGCGGCCGGATAGGGTGTGGCGAGATAGGGCCGGTCCGCACTGGCGCGCCAGCGGCCTCGCCGGAGAGCGATTGCTCCGGTCCCGCCGCCGGGGCGCGAGCAGTCGGAATCTTCCGGGCGCTTGCCATTGCGACAGCCGTGGTGGCCGCAACGGGCGTCGCGGGCGTTCTGGCCGCTTGCCGCGACTCTCCGCCCCCCGTGTCGATCGCATGGGCTGACAAAGACGGCTACCGGGAGAGGCCGCTCTCCTTCCGTGGCGAACCTCTCTCCCGCTCCGACGGCGGGAGCGGAGGACGCTTCACCTCGCTCTCTTCCTCCCGAACCGGCATTGCCGCGACGCCGGTCATCTCGGCCGAGGCGCTCCTGGCCAACCGGACGCTGGCTCACGGCGCCGGAGTCGCGCTGGGTGATGTCGATGGAGATGGTTGGGCCGACATCTACATCTGCATGCTCGACCGGCCGAACGTCCTCTACCGGAACATGGGCGGATGGCGCTTCGAGGATGTGACGGCGCGGTCCAACGCCGGACTCCCTGGCCGGGTGTCGCGCGGCGCGGTGATGGCCGACGCGGACGGAGACGGCGACCTCGACATCTTCGTGGCGGTGCACGGGGGAACGAACGCTCTTCTGGCGAATGACGGGAGCGGCGTCTTTTCGGAAGGCGAGCCCGGCTTCGAGGGCGCCTACGGAAGCAGCACTCTGGCGCTGGCGGACATCGACGGAGACTCGGATCTCGACGCGTACTTCGCCAACTACAAGACCATTCAGGGGGACGATCTCTTCAGCCCGGCGGAACGCGGCTTGCGCGGCCATGTGGAGCGCGTGGACGGCGAGCTGGTCGTCATGCCGCCGTTCGACGAGCACTACAAGCTGGAAGTGGCGGGCGAACGCTCCCTGCGGTTCGAGCTCGCCGATCCCGACGAACTCTATCTGAACGACGGATCGGGGCGCTTCGAGCGCGTCGCCATGGACGGGGGAACCTTCCGAACCGCGGAAGGCGAGACGATCTCGACCGTGCCGCGCGACTGGGGCTTGGTCGCGCGCTTCTTCGATGCCGACGATGACGGCGATCCGGATCTCTACGTCGCCAACGACTTCGGGAGCCGCGACGGCTTCTGGTTCAACGAGGGAGGGCGGTTCGTCGCCGCGTCCGGCCTGGCGCTCAGGACAGAGAGCGCTTCGTCCATGGGGGTGGACTTCTCGGACATCGACGGCGACGGCGACACGGACTTCGTAACGACGGAAATGCTCGCCTTCGAACAAGAGAGGCGGCGCCTGCAAGTTCCTATCGAGCCGCCGGCGTGGACGCCCCCGGGCGGCTATGCGACCAGGGTGTCGGCCGCCCGCAACACGTTGCAGCTCAACCGGGGAGACGGCACGTACGCAGAAGTGGCCCGGGCGGCGGGCGTGAATGCCTCGGAGTGGACGTGGGGGGCCATCTTTCTCGATGTCGATCTCGATGGGCGCGAGGATCTCCTCGTTACCAACGGACATGCATGGGATCCACTGGATGGAGATACGCAGGAAGCGCTGCGAAGAGGCGCCGTGCGGGTGGAGTGGAGGGAGGAGCTCGGCGTCTTCCCTCCGCTCCGCCAGAGGAATCTGGCATTTCGGAATTTGGGCGGGACGTTCCAGGAGATGAGCCGGAGGTGGGGTTACGGGACGGAACCCGACGTGAGCCACGGTATCGCGGCGGCGGACCTCGATCGCGATGGCGACAGGGACTTGGTCGTGACCCGGCTCGGCGAGCCGCCCAGCGTGCTGCGCAACGACGCCGGCGGCGCGCGGGTCGCGCTGCGCGTGCTCGGCGAGCCGGGCAACACGCAGGCCGTTGGCGCCAGAGTGGCGCTGGCGGGAGGCGCGGTCCCCGCTCAGACGCGGCAGGTGACGTCGGGCGGCATGTATCTGTCGGGGTCGGCCCCGGGCTTCACCTTCGCCATGGGGGACCGCGCCGAAGCGACCGCCACGATCACCTGGCCATCCGGCCGGCAGCGGACCATCGCGGTCGTGGCGAACCACGGCTACGAAGTCATGCCGCCGCCCCCCGATACGAGCTCGTCGCTGGCCGGACAGGCGGGTGACGCCAGCGCCGCCTCGCTCTCCGGCGACTTCCCGCTCTTCTCGCCGGCGGAGTCCGTGGCCACGCATCGCGATGTCGAATTCGACGAGATAGCCCGTCAGCCGCTGATACCGGTCGAGCTCTCGCGAGGCGGCCCCGGCGTCGCGTGGGCGGATGCCGACGGCGATGGAGACCCCGATCTGCTGGTGGGCGCCGGGAAGGGCCACGCCGTCCAGGTCGTAACGAACGTAGCGGGGCGGCTCGCCGGCCCGGCGCCGCTCGGCGGACCCGCTCCGGGGGACTACACATCCATAGTGGCGCTTCCCGGGGCCGGCGGCCGGCCAGCCGTCATCGCGGGGGTCAGCAGCTGGGAGGCCGCCTCTTCCGCGGAAGCTGTCGCGATCGTCCCGCTGGCGCGGCTGGACGGCCGGACAGGATCGATGGACATCGAACCTTCCCCCGGCGCTACGGGGCCGCTGGCAGCGGCGGATGTGGACGGCGATGGCGACATAGATCTCTTCGTTGGCGCCAGAGCGACGCCCGGGGCCTACCCGTTGCCCGTCGGCTCCCGGATCATCCTGGCCGAAAGCGAGGGGGTCTGGGCTGCCGGCCGCAGGGACGCGGCGCTGCCGCCGACCGGCCTCGTCTCGGGCGCCGTTTTCTCCGATGCCGACGATGACGGCGACCCGGATCTCCTGCTGGCCGTCGATTGGGGGCCGATCCGGCTACTGGAGAACGATGCCGGCCGCTTTACCGACAAGACGGACGAGTGGGGTCTCGGAGAGATCGCCGGCCGGTGGAACGGCATCGCCGTCGGCGATTTGAACGGCGACGGCCTCCCCGATCTCGTGGCCACGGGTTGGGGGAACAACACCGGCCGGATGGCCACCCCGCTCCGGCCGGCGGGCGTGATCGCGTCGGACTTCGACGGCAACGGGCTCGTCGACCTCATCGAGTACGAGAGCGATCCCGCAGGCGCCCGCCGGCCGGTCCGCGACTTCATCGCCCTTTCCGGCGCGCTGCCCTTCATCAGACGGTCCGTGCCGACATTCGAGGCTTTCGCCCGCGCCTCGGTGGACGACCTGCTCGGATCGGGGCGTTCCCGGCTTTACGAAGCGCGAGTGACGACGCTGCGACACACGGTCTTTCTCAATAGAGGGACCACGTACGAGGCGCGCCCGCTGCCCGAGAGCGTGCAGCTGGCCCCGGCATTCGGAGTGGTCGTGGCCGACTTTGACCGGGACGGCGCCGAAGACATCTTCCTCGGCCAGAACTACCTGGCGGCGCCGCCGGGCCTGCCGCGGCACGACGCGGGCCGCGGCGCCGTGCTGCTCGGGGATGGTCGCGGCGACTTCAGACCGTTGGATGCTCGGGAGAGCGGCGTGGTCGTCTGGGGCGACGCTCGCGGCGCCGCCGTGGCCGACTTCGACGGCGACGGCCGATGGGACTTGGCGGTAGGACAAAACGGCGGCGAGACGCTTGTCTTTCGAGGCCGGGGCGGCGAGGCGGCGTTGAGAGTGCGCGTCGGCGGCGGTACTGCCGGCGCCGGCGGCGTGGTCGGAGCGCGCTTGCGCCCGAGATACGCGGATGGCGCCGAGGGACCCGCCAGAGAGATTCGGATCGGGAGCGGGTACTGGTCGATGAACGGGGTCGTGCAGCTCTTTGGCCGGGCTGAGGAGATCGATGCCGTCGTCGTGCGGTGGCCGGACGGCAGCGAGGAAGAGTTCGAAGCGCCGGACGGCGTTCGCGAGGTTGTCTTGAGAAAGGGCGAAGGATCGTGAGGCGGGGCGCCGGCCGGGTCCATGACGTGCGTCCCGGCCAACTCGACGGCAGGCGCCCTGGCCAAGTCCATGGTGGGTGCCCTGGCCAAGTCCATGGAGGGCGTCCCGGCCAAATCCGTGGCGGGCGTCCCGGCCAAATCCGTGGCGGGCATCCCGGTCAAATCCGTGGCGGGCGTCCCGGATGTCCCGACGCCTTGGACGCTGCGCTCTGCCCAGTGCGGCGCTTCGGCCTACGCGTCGCGTTCCTTCTGGCGGCCGCCCTCATGGCGGCGTGCCAGGGAGGGGAGCGCCGGACGGAGGCCGCCGTCCATCCCGTCTCCGAAGGAACGCTCCAGATGGCGGCTCGCCTCCGCGCGCTGGCAGATTCGGCGGATCCCTTGGAGGACGAGCACCTCAACACGGCGCGCCTCCAGCGCTTCACCGAGATGCCGTCGCTCGGCGACCCCGCGGGCATGCTGCTGCAAGCCGCCGTGATCGCCGAGGAAGTGTTGGGAGCGGGACACAGCGAGGCGGCGCTCGAGCAACTGATCGCTATCGGACAGCTCCGCGCCCAGGCGGGGATCGAACCAGTTGACGGATTCGGCAGTTCGCTCGACGAACTGACCGGCATCGCCTTTCTGCGGCTCGGCGCGGAGCTGGCGTGCCCGGCGCGCGCCCGCCCGGTCGGACCGCCCGGCGGCGTAGTGGGCTTGGCGCAGGAAGATGCCGGCCCCGGCGTCTTCCCCTGCTGGCCGGCAGTCCCCCCCGCGGCGGATGCGCCGCCCGTCCCCGATTCGGCGCGCGTCGCGCTCGCTGCCGTGCAAGACTGGCAACTTTCCCTGCTCGCTCGCGCGCCGGACGACCGGCGGGCGCGCTGGATACTGAATGTCGCGGCTATCGCCGCCGGAGAGTGGCCAGGAGGGGTTCCTCCCCAGTACCGGCTCCCGAGGAGCGTGCTGGGCGGCTCCGGGGAGTTCCCCCGCTTCGCCGATGTCGCCGCGAGCGCCGGGCTGGACGCCGTCTCGCTGTCGGGCGGCGCGATCGTGGACGACCTGAATGGGGACGGGCTGCTCGATGTCATGATCTCCTCCCGGGGGCTCCTGCACCAGCTCCGCTACTTCGAGAGCGACGGCTCGGGCCGATTCGTCGACCGCACCGGCGCCGCCGGCCTGGCCGGGCTGCTGGGGGGACTCAACCTCGTCCACGCGGACTACGACAATGACGGCGACGCCGATGTATTCGTGCTCCGGGGCGGATGGCTCGTGCAGCCCTATCCGAATTCCCTCCTCCGAAACGACGGCGGATTCTTCTCGGATGTGACCGCGGAGGCCGGACTCTACTCGGAGCACCCGACCCAGACCGCCGCTTGGGCCGACTTCGACGGAGACGGGTGGCTGGATCTGTTCATCGGCAACGAGTCGAGAGATGGAGCCGCCCACGCCAGCGAGCTGTACAGAAACCAGGGAGATGGCACATTTCGCGAGATTGCGGCGGAGAGCGGTCTCGATCTGGCGGCGTTCGTCAAGGGCGTGAACTGGGGCGACTTCGACGATGATGGCTATCCGGACCTGTACCTGTCGGTGCTTCACGCGCCCAACCGCCTGTACAGGAATGCGGGCACGGATACGCCAGGAAGAAGGACCTTCGAGGATGTCACGAGCGCAGCCGGGGTCGCCGAGCCTTCCGCCAGCTTCCCGGCGTGGTTCTGGGATTTCGACAACGATGGCAAGCTCGACATCTTCGTCGCGGGCTATGCGGCCCAGACTGCCGACATCGTGCGCGAGATGCTGGGGGAGGAGCACTCGGCCGAGTTGCCCCGCCTCTACCGCAACCGGGGAGACGGCACTTTCGCCGATGAAACCGAAGCGTGGAGCCTCGACCGCATCATGTACGCGATGGGATCGAACTTCGGGGACATCGACAACGACGGCTGGCTGGATCTGTTCGTCGGCACGGGCGATCCCGACTTCCGGCAGCTGATGCCGAACCGGATGTTCCATAACCTTGGCGACCGCTTCGTCGAGGTAACCGGCGCGGGGGGGTTCGGCAGTCTTCACAAGGGACACGCGGTCTCCTTCGCGGACATCGACAACGACGGCGATACCGATGTCCATATCGAGCTCGGCGGCGCCAGCGAGGGGGATCTATCGCCCAACGCGCTCTACGAGAATCCCGGCTTCGGCAATCGCTGGATAGTTCTCGCGCTGGAGGGCGTGGCGGCCAACCGGGCGGGGACAGGAGCACGCGTCGCCGTCACGGTCATCGGGACGGAAGGGAGGCGCACCATCCACCGCCTGGCGGGCACCGGGGGAAGTTTCGGCTCCAATCCGCTGCGTCTGGAGATCGGACTGGGCAAGGCGACCGCCATCGAGACGGTCGAGATCCGCTGGCCCGGATCGGGTACCGTGGATCGTCTGGACGGGCTCGCTCTCGATCGCGCCTACAAGGTTCGCGAGGGCAGCGGGAGCGCTCGCCCTGTCGACCGCCCGACGATCAGACTCGGGGGCTGACCGGCCGGCTCTCCGTCGACAGCTGATCGGACACCTTCCCGCTCCTGCTCGACCGACCGCTTCCGGCTCGGCTACCTCTCCGGCTCTTGCGCGGCTCCCGCTTCCGGCTCGGCTACTGCTTCTGCATGTGCGCGACCGCCCTCTCCCGCTCCCGGCCGCCCGTCCGCTCCGGCTCGGCTACCTCTCCAGCTCCGGCGCCTGCTCGGCTACCTCTCCCTCCCCCGCAAGGACTAGAAGCGTATCTATCGCTTGCGAGAACGTCTCGAAGTCGGCAGCGCCTTGAATGACGACACTGTCGGCCAGGATGAAGTAGGGCGTGCTGGCAATTCCCGCGTTACTCGCGTTGGCGAAGTCCGTGACCACCAGAGTGGCCAGCGTGCTGTTCCGAACGCACAACCCGAACGACTCGGGATCCACGCCGATGTCGGCTGCGTAGCCGACAAAAAGCGAATATGCGTCCTCCGCGCCGCTCCACTCCTCCTGCCGTTCGAAGAGCATGTCGTGCATCGGCCAGAACTTCCCGACGGCCCCTGCGCAGAACGCGGCTTCCGAGGAGACGAACGCCTGCGAGTGGCTGGGGTTGGCGTACGACACCCATACATAGTTCAGCTTCCCCGACGAAATGTAGGCGCTGTCAATTTTGCCGAGCGTCTGATGGTGAAAGCGGGCGCAGTACGGGCACTGGAAGTCGGACACCTCCACCACCCGCACAGGCGCGTCGTCGGCGCCCTTCACACGGCTTCGGTCGGCCCGCTCGCTCGCCACGCGGGCGTCCGCGGGTATGACGGCGCTCTCCTGTTCGCTCTCGGCCGGCGCCGAGCACCCGGCCACGGACAGGCCTGCCGCAAGCAGCGCGACTCCGGCGCCGCCGACGGATCGTCTCCTGTTCAAACCGGAATATCTGGTCTCGTTCAAAGTGGTCGCTCGCCGTTCAGTTGGTTGATCGCCGTTCAGTTGGTTGATCGCCGTTCGGAGTGGTCGCTCGCCGCTCAAGTTGTCCGCCCTTCAAGTTGTCCGCCCCGCGGATTATCGCGCGGCGCCGCGCAGCGATGAATCTCGAGGCGCGGTGCGGGCTGCCGCCTGCCGAAGCGACCGCAGCGCTTCGTCCACATGCCGCTCCTCGGTGTAGACGCTCCCGATCGCCAGTCTCAAAGTATAACGTCCGCCAAGTTCCGTATTGGAGATGAAGATTCGCCCGCCCTCGTTCACCCGAGTCATTATATCGCGGTTCCACCTTTTCTCCGCTTCGATGTCGTCCGGCCGGGGCGCCCGGAAGCAAACCGTGCTGAACGAGACAGGGGCTGCCAGTTCGAATACGCCTCCCCGCGCGAGACGCTCCGCGGCATCTTCGGCCATGGCGATGTTGCGTTGCAGCGCTTCCCCGAGACCGTCGGTCCCGACGCACCGAAAGAGCATCCACAACTTGAGACCGCGGAAGCGCCGTCCCAGCGGAAGGCCGATGTCGGCGAGGTTCGTGTCGTCAGCAGTCGATTCGAGGTATGCGGGAGACAGCGCCAGGGCGGTGCGGAACGGCTCGGCGTCCCGGTACAGGAGGACCGAACAGTCGAGGGCCGTCCCGAGCCACTTATGGGGGTTCATGACTATCGAGTCGGCCCTTTCCCATCCCGCGAAGAGCTTCCGCTGGTCCGGGATCATCGCCGCGGGGCCCGCGTATGCCGCATCCACGTGGAGCCAGATTCCGTACTTGTCCGCAATGGCCGAGATCGCCTCCACGGGGTCCGCGCTCGCGGTCGATGTGGTGCCGATGGTCGCGCAGATCATGGCGGGCCGGATGTCGGCGTCGATGTCCGCGGCGATGGCGGCCTCCAGGGCGTCCGCCCGCATGCGGAAGGCGCCGTCCACCGGAACGTGGCGGATCCCGCGGCGCCCGAGACCTGCCGCGAGCGCTCCCTTTTCCACCGAGGAGTTCGCTTGGTCCGACATGTAGACTGCGAGTGCCGGGCCGCCCTGGAGCCCGTTCCGCCTGACTCCGTCGCCAGCTTGCTCCCGGGCCGCCAGGATGGCCGTGAAGGTGGATGTCGAGGCGGTGTCCAGGATGATCCCGGAGAAGGAATCCGGCAGGCCCACCGCTTGTCTCAGCCAGTCCACGGCCGTTACTTCGACCTCGGTTGCGCCGGGCGAGGTGCGCCACAGCATCGCGTTGGACCCGACCGCGGCTATGAGGAGCTCCGCGGCGATGCTCGGTCCTCGCGCGCAACTCGAAAAGTAGGCGAGGAAGCCGGGATGATTCCAATGCGTGAGAGCGGGCACTACTTGGTTCTCGAAGTCGGCGAGCACGCGCGCGAAGGGCGCCGGGGCCCGCGGAGGCCGGTCGCCGAGGAGACGCCGCACTTCGCCGGGTTCTACCGCGGCGGGAAAGACGGAGTAGTCCTCGATGCGGCGGCGGTACCCGGCCGCCCACTCGGATGCGAGCTCGAGCGCCGCGAAAAGCGTCTCGGGGTTCCAGTCGCTGCCACCCCGGCCGGGGGCGTCTTTCATGTCGGCTCCTGACTTGGAGGGGCGGTTACGGCGGCTCATCGCCGATCTGCAGATGGCGCTGGAAGACGAGCAGGCGACCATTCGGAACGACCTTCGGCGCAGGGGCCTCGACCAGTCGGTCCCGGCGCTCTCCGGCAGGCCATCGAGAGCCGCGCGCCGCAAGCCGGCAAGAACGGCGCAAACGGGCCACCGCTACACATTTCAGATAGAGAAAGGAAAGTACGACATCCGCGCCGGCGACAGAATCCGGGTCCACGCCGGCCCCGGCGTAACCGGCATGTTCGGCGTTGTGCGAAGCTTCAACCGGGCCCTCGGCTTGGTAGAGGTGTCGACCGCCGAACGGCTCGACCGCAGAGAGCTCGGCGACGCGCAGCTCGAGTGGGACCCGGCCGAACTCCTGGCCGAGCTCTCATCGCAGCTCTCCGCCGTAGGCGATTCCGGCGCGCATCCGCGACAGGCGAGCAACCGTTTCCCATCGACGGTGTTGAGCGCGTTCGGCATGATACCTCCCGCCGTGGGGCGCGGCGAAGTCTGCCTACCTGCATCCGGCGATCTGAACGAACCGCAGCGGGCCGCGCTCGAACGGGTCTTGGGCAGCTCCATGCAGCTGGTGTGGGGACCGCCCGGCACCGGCAAGACTCGGCTGGCGACCCGCGCGGCGCTGGAGCTCGCGCTGAGAGGCAGAGTGCTGGTCGCGACGACCACGAACGGCGCCATCGACCAAGTCGCTACCCACTTGGCGTCGCTTGCCGATCCATCCATGCTCGAGCGCGGAGGAATCGTCCGGGCCGGATTCGATCGCAACCCGGGAGGCGCCGTCCTCGACGAACGCATCGACCTGGAATCCATGGTTGCCCGGCGCATCGAAGCGAGCGCGGGGAGAACCATCGACAGGTGGGAGCAGAAGTTGGGGGCGGCTTCCGCCTCCGGCGCAGCCCTCGCCCCATCGATGTTCGGGACCCGGGCCAGCCCTGTCGCGCGGGTCCGCGGGCTTCTCTCCAGGGCGAAGTCTCAAAGCGACACGAAAGCCGTGTCGACCTTCTTCCAGGAGATTCTTCTCCGGCGGATTCGGGAGTCGAAGCGCGTTCTCGAGAGCGCCGATATCGTCCTCACCACATTCGCCTCGCTATCGATACGCGACGAGTTCAAGTCCCTGGGGTTCGAATCCCTCATCATCGACGAGGCGGGCTCGGCGATCCTGCCATATGTGGCGCTGGCCGCCTCCCGCGTGTCCGGCACGGTGCTGGCCATCGGAGACTTTCGGCAGCTGCCGGCGGTCGTGGCCAGCAAGTCTCCGGCGGCCGCCCGTTGGCTCCGGACAGACCTGTTTCGGCAAGCCGGCGTCCTGGAAGACGCTTCGGCATCCGCGCTGCCTTCGCCGAATGACGGACTTTGCTCGATCCTGGATGTCCAGTATCGCATGGTGCCGGAGATACGCGACGTGGTGAGCCATTTCTTCTACGGCGGCCTGCTGCGCGACGCGCAGGAAGTGGAAAGTCGCCCTGTGGCGGCCGGGTCCGCGGTGGTTCTGCTCGACACTTCGAACATCGAGCCCGCTCTGGAACAGCCCGGCGGGTCGCGGCGCAACCGCCCGCACGCGGAAGCGATCGCGAAGTTTCTGGCTCAAGCCGCGAGGGATGGTTTCAAAGACATTGCGGTCGTGTCTCCCTACCGAGCTCAAACCAGACACCTTTACGACTTGGTTCGCCGCCGGCTGGGGCGCGCCGCGCCCCGCGGCCTTCAGGTGAGCACGATTCACCGCTTCCAGGGTCGCGAGAAGGATCTCGTGATCTTCGACACCGTGGATGCGCCCCCGGCGCGGAGCTTCTTCCTGAACGAGCAGTTGAACCCGGACTTCCCCCGCCTTCTCAACGTCGCTCTGTCGCGGGCCCGAAACAAGCTGGTGATAGTGGCTTCCGTGTCCGGGCTCCGGCGGACGCTGCCGCCCGATGCGCTGCTGAATCGCCTGCTGGCCAGACTGTGCCGACAGGGCGTATCGCGAGCGGTGTCGCTCTAGCGGCTAACCGGCGCGCCGTCGCTCCGGACCGTCAAGATGCCGCTTCTAGGTCCCGCCGAGCCTACGCAACGCGGAGGCCGACCGGAGGCGCCGCGCCGAACGGCGACGCCGGTCTCTCGGCCGCTACCCCTTGGGCGTCTCCTACTGGCCCCCGCCTGACCAAGGCGGCACGACACCGTTCATCCGGGCGTACGCGACCGCCTGCCCCAGGTGCTCGTGGTAGTGGTTGACGAACATGATGACCATGCCTCTGACCGTGGACTGAGTGCCGAAGAAGCTGAGAGGCTCCTCCAGCCGGGCGTCGGAGAGATCCATGATGACGCGGGCGGCGTAGTCGAAGGTCACTCCCAAGGCTTGCACGATCGTCTCTTTGTCGGTGATCGACTCGGCATTCCGCATGTCGTACCATCGGGGATCGGCGTCCTCGGGGGGCGGCATTTCGAGGGTGCCGGCGATGATCCCGATGTTGGCGGCGGCGACGTGCATGAACACCTCCGAAACGGAGCGCACGCCCTCGCCCGGACGCCACCCGTACGCGGACTCGGGCATCTCGCGGGCGAGGCCGACGTACTTGTCCCTCGCCTGGGCCAAGCCCTCCATGATCTCCGTCTGGAAGCCCTTGCGGCCTTCCAGCGCGCGGCGTGTCGCCGGGGACGGTTGCCCGCCGTCCGGCAAGCCGGCCGCGACGCCCGCGACGATGTCGCCGCCGCCCGTCGCGTTCCCGCCTGCGGTCTGCGCGTCGAGACCCGCCGTCCCGCCCGCGATCAAGACTCCCGAGACGACAAGCGCGCCCAGGATCGATCCACTCTTGCTGCAGTTCATCGCTCGACTCCTGCCCTGGCCATCCAGAGCTGTTGAATCCACATGTCCATCGTCTTCCGCAACGCTCCCGCGACTACAACTCTCCCGCGACTACACCGCCCATACGACCAGCAAGTGGGCGAAGTTCTCATGTACGCCGGTACCGAACTTGTTGCGCCAGAACTGGTACTCGACGCCAAGGTACAGCTTGCCTGGGGAGATTCCGACCGTCTTGCCCAGGTCCCAGCGGAGCTGCGGCTGTGCCAGGAACCTGCTCCTGTTCCAGTTGCCCAACTCGTCCGTCACCCCCGTGGCATACTCCGCATGTCCGTTGAAGTTGAAGGAGAGGGGACCGATGTCGAACGAGGCAAGCCAGTTGACGTCTATCCCGAAGCCATCATCCGTGGAAGGAGCGCCGCCCGCGCCGACCCCGCTGCTTGCGTCGAACAGCCGGAAGAAGTCGGAGTTCACGAAGACGAACCCCGGGACCGACCAGGAGATGCGAAACCCGAGGACGTACTTCAACACGTTCGGATCTCCGCCGACGTTGACGCCGCCGAGCAGCGAGAAGTCTCGTGCCGGCCCTACCGCGAGATTCCGCTTGGCAAGCTTGCCGAAGCTGAGGGTGGGATACCATTCCCCGTAGAAATCCTTCTCGTTGAAGTCATCTCCATTGCTGTCGTCGACGAAGTCGAGGAAGAGGAAGGTGTCGCCCAATCCCCACTCTGCGGCGTGTTGCAGCGTGAAGACGTGCGACGCCGGGGACGCTCCCGTAAATGGATTTGTAAGCTTGCCGCGCAGATACTGGAATTCTAGCTGGGCAGTCGCTTCCGACGGTTGCAGCGCCGCGAACAAGACCGGCGCCAGGGTCAGGGTAGCGGCTCGCGCGAGGGTGGCGGCCCGTGCGAGGGGCGTAGCCGGTACCGGGCGATGTTCCCTTCGGTTGATGGTCATGTGGGTATGGTTTTCTCCAGATGGCTTCTTGCCGGTCCGGTTGTCCCGCTCGTCAGGGTCTCGCGTGAAGCGATCTCGGACTTCGACCCCTGGATGGCTTCTTGCCGGTCCGGTTGTCCCGCTCTCGGTTCCGGCCAAGATAAGGAAGATGCGCCGACCTGTCGAAAAAAAGCCGGTCTCGAAGTCGCGAACGCCGGGTTCGAGAATCCGCGCAGCGGCCTTTCCGAGGAAGCCCGCCGTGGGCTGGTGCGCGGCTGGCGGCTGCGGCCGAGGGAAGAGCGGCGGGTAGGCGGCGCGTACGCCGTGTCCGGGTTGGTTGAGCGCCGCTTGGCGTTTGTGGCGGAAGGCATCCGTCGCTCTACTTCCCGGCGACCTTCGTCTTGTGTTTGCGGCCAAGCCATAGCCCTACGACCAGCCAGACTGCCGACACGGGCGCCATTGCCAGAGCTGCCGCGGACATTCCCGTTCCGAGCGCCCTGACTCCCGCGTAGGACCACGCTCCGATCTGGTCGCCCGCCCGGTATACGAAAGTGTCGATGAAGTTCTTCGCTTTGTACTTGTCCTCGCGGTCGAGGGCAGTGTAGAGCACCTCGCGCGCGGGACGAGCAAGGGCGAATTCGCCGGCTCGCCTAAGCACCTGAAAGATCGCGAATACCGCGAATACGGGGGCGGTCCCGAGTACCACGAAGCCGGCCGCGCTGAGCAGCGGAAGAAGAGAGAGCGTTACGCCGACGCCGAACCGCTTCAGGAGCCGGCCCGTCAGAAAGAGCTGGAGAAAGAGGGTGATGATGTTCACCGCCAAGTTGAGCTGCGCGAAGACCGACGTTCTCTCTCCGGGATCGAGAAATGTGCGCCCCATGATGTCCGCCTGCATCTGGTACAGGAACGTGGAGCCGGTCGTGAAGAGGAACATGAAGAGGCATATTCCCATCAGATATGGCGAGGCCAGCACTCGCTTGACTCCGTCGAGGGGCAATCCTCCGATGACGGGCCTTGACGGCGCAGCTCCTCGTAGCGGCTGTCCGGTTTCCGCCACGCGACGGTCGAGAGCCTTCACGCAGAGAACGGCGCACTCGATAAGCGCTACCGAGAGCCAGAGGAGGGTGGGGAGCGAGATACGGGGCGCGAGGAACGCCGTGGCCGCGGAGCCCGCGATGGCTCCCAGCGTACCCCCGACGCCGATGATCCCGAACAGGCGCCTGCCCTCCGTCTCCCGGAAGATGTCGGTCATGAACGACCAGAAGACGGAGACCACGAACATGTTGAAGATGCTGGTCCAGACGAAGAATGTTCGTCCTGCCCACACGGCGGTCTCGGGCGGCAATATCCTGAAAACCACGAAGAAGATGACGAGGTTGGCCATGAAGAAGCGGTACGTGGCCGTGACGAAGCGCCGCCGGGGCCAGCGGGACACGATCGCGGCGAAGATCGGGTGGGCGACGAGCATCCCGGCCAGCGTGGCGGTGAAAAGCAGGGGGATGTTCTCGACGCCGCCGGCGACGCCGACCTCCTCCCGGATAGGACGGATGGTATAGTAGGCGGACAGCAGGCAGAAGAAGTAGGCCGACGATATCAGGACGAGTCCGAAATCCCCGGAGCGTATTCCGAGGTAGCGGGCAGCGCTTGCCCGTAGTCCCGTCGCCGCTTGTGCCTTCGCGTCCTTGTTCACTCGCATTGGTCCCTGGATGCGGAGTCCGGTAGAGTCGGCGTAATGCCGCTGGACGTCGCTTGCGTAATGCCGCTGGCCGTCGCTTGCGAGGATAACGAGCATGGCCATCGGATGGATACCGTCGCCATGTTGAGGCGGCTTGCCTTGGCCGAGATATCTTGCGGCGTGGCTCGCCAAGGTATCCAAGATGAATGTCCCTCGATCGGACGGTGTGCGATGCGCGGTTCTCCATGACGAACTGGCAGGCGTGGGTCTTGACGGGCGCGCCCCTCCTGGCCGGACTGGCATTCCTCTCCGTCGCTCCGCGCGCTCTGAACGTGAAACAGGAGGAGCGAACCCTCTGTCTTCTCTCCGCTCTCTTCTTCTTTCTCATCCTGTGCGGCTACTTCCTCATCCGGCCGGTACGGGACGCCATGGGAGTGTCCCGGGGGATGGACGAACTGCGCTGGCTCTTCGTCGTCACCTCCGTGGTGTCGCTGGTCGTGGCGCTGATCTTCGGCGGCGTTGTGGAGCGCACGAACCGCCGGCGCTTCATCCCGGCCTGGTACATCTTCGTCATGGTCTGCCTGCTGGGCTTCGCCGGACTGCTTGCCCGCAACGCCGCGCTCGGAGGCAGCCTTGTCGGCGCCGGTGCGGACACGGGGCTGGCCAGAAACGTGGGCTATGTCTTTTTCGTCTGGCTGAGCGTCATCAACCTCTTCATGACAAGCGTCTTCTGGGCCTTCATGGTGGACATCTTCGACCTGGCCCAAGGCAAGAGGCTGTTCGCCTTCATAGGCGCGGGCGGCACAATGGGTTCCATCGCCGGGAGCGGCTTGGCCAATCTGGCCGGCGGAGCGGTGGATTCTCCCTACTTGCCCACCTTCCTCATGCTCGGCGCCTGCACGATGTTCGCGGCAGCGGTCGGAACGATGCTTCGTCTCGACCGGATGACGGCCCGCGCATCGGATGGGGCGGCCGCGGCGGCCGGTCCGCCCCCCGGTCGTTCCGGAGCCTCCGGGTCCCGGGGCGCGACCTTCTTCTGGGGCGCCGCCAAGCTCGTGTTCACATCCCCTTACCTGCTCGGCATCGGCCTCTGGATAATCTTCATGGCGGTGTCCAACACGATGATCTACTTTGCCCAGGCGAATCTGATCCTGGCGGCGACCGACACCTTCAGCCAGCGCGTCGAGAGCTTTGCTCTCTTCGACTGGCTCGCGCAGGCGGGAACCCTCGTCGTCCAGATATTCGTGACGACTCGGCTGGTGCGATGGCTTGGGGTCGGCTGGACTCTCGCTCTCCTCGCTCTGGTGACGCTGGCCGGCTTCGCGGCGCTCGCCGTCTGGCCGGTCCTCGGAGTCATCGCGATCTTCCAGGCGGTCCACCGGGCCACACGGCATGCGGTCGCCCGTCCCGTGCGAGAGACGCTCTTCAGCGTGGTCACGCGACGCGAGAAGTACCAGGCGAAGCCGCTGGTCGATGTGTTCCTGTACCGGGGCGGAGACGTAGCCGGGGTCGGCGTCGACTCTCTGCTGTCGGTTCTGGGGCGGGGCATCGCGGCGCTGACCATGCTTACGGCTCCCCTGGTCGGCATGTGGATAGCGCTTTCGCTAGGGCTCGCCAGGGCTCAAGCGCGGCGGGCGGCCGAGAGAGAGGCGCTGGAGCCGGAGGGCGCTGGAGCTTGACTCGCCGACTGCCGGGGCGGGCGCGTGGGTTGCGGGCGCGCAGGTGGCGCGGCCAGCTGATGGAACTGCGTGAATGCGCGTCGTGATTCAGCGGGTCAGCGCCGCCACGGTTCGCGTCAGAGGGAGCGTCACAGGCTCGATCGGGCGCGGTCTGGTGGTTCTGGCCGCCTTCGCGCCCGGCGACGGCCAAGCGCAGATGAAGTGGATGGCCGGCAAGCTCTGGAATCTGCGTCTGTTCGCGGATGACGAAGGCAGAATGAACCGTTCGGCGCGCGAGATCGGGGGAGAGCTGTTGATCGTCTCCCAGTTCACTCTCTACGGAGACGCTTCGCGAGGCCGTCGCCCCTCCTTTGCCGGGGCCGCGCCGCCTGCGGCCGCCCGCGCCATGTACGACGAGTTCGTGGCTCTGTGCAGAGCCGGCGGCAAGGTCTCGGAGGGACGGTTCGGGGCGATGATGGAGGTGGAGTTGACGAATGACGGGCCGGTGACCATCCAGTTGGAGCGCTGACCATGCGCCGCCCTCCGCAGGCCAAGAGGCCGCTTCGGATCGGAGTGATAGGCTCTGCGGTCGCCGGTGCGGCGGAAGCCGCCTTGGCACGCGCCACCGGTTTGGCCGTAGCGCGGTCGGGAGCGGTCCTCGTATGCGGGGGCGGAGGAGGAGTGATGCAGGCGGCCGCGGACGGCGCCGCCTCGGAGGGCGGCACGGTGGTCGGCATTCTGTCCGGAGGGGACGCGGCGGCAGCGGCGCGCGGAGTCACGATCCCCATACCTACGGGGCTTGGCGAGGCGCGCAACGTTCTGGTGGTGCGGGCGTCGGAAGCGGTGATAGCCATTGGCGGCGAGTGGGGCACGCTCAGCGAGGCCGCCTTCTGCCGGAAGTTCGGCATCCCGCTGATCGGCGTGGCGTCCAAGCTGCCCGCCGGCGTCCCGGACGAGACGATCGCCGATCCATCGGACGCCGTGGACCGCGCCATCGAAGCCGCATCTGTCCGGCGGCGGACAAACCGGTGAAGGTCTCCCGGCAGTTCGGGCCGTCGCCCCGCGCACTAGCCTCCGAACGACGCTCGGCTTCCCGAGGGCCCTCGGCTTTCCCTCTTCTGGATGGGTTCAGGCAGTGCGGGCCGGATGGGTTCGGAGTGCGCGGACGGAAGCCTCTGTCGCACGCTCGAGGGGCGGTTCGATTTGGCAGCGCGGCAATGGAGGCGGTCGGGGGAGGGAACAGCGTTTCCGCGCCGGGAGGAGCGTGCCGGGCTTGATTGCGTTCTTCCTCTTCGGCGGCATTCTCATCATACTGCTCGCCGCGATGATCTGGGCGGCCGTCAGAGCCGGGGAGGATACGGGGGCGGCGCTGGCCCCTTCGGAGAGCCGGGATGCCGCGATCGAGGCGCTCAGGGACATCGAAATGGAGTATCGCACCGACAAGCTTGCCGAAGAAGAGTACCGGCGGCTCCGCGCCCGGCTGGAGAAAGAGGCGCTGGCGGCCCGCGATGCTGCGGCCGCTGCGGTTTCGAAACGCGAGGACGGCGCGCGCCGCGGTTAGCGGCTCTCGCAACGAGGCATAGGTTGCCGATAACGAGACGGCCGATAACGAGACGGCCGTAAGGAGACAGCCGTAAGGAGACATAGGACGAAACGGGCTGTTGACACGGCGTTGATACCTAGTGGCATCTTGCTGATCCTGACTTGGCCATGCCGCCGAGAAGCAGGATGACGCAGTCGCCGAGAATCAGGTTCGCGCACGGGCCGCCCGTGCCAGTTAGGGGTCGCATGAAGAACACGAACAAATTGCGAAAGGCAGGATGTCATGCTAATGTCGATTCATACCCGCGTGGAGTCGTCCGGACTACTGGAGCTGCGCCGGCGGGGGGCTATTCGGGTCTAACGGAGAACTATTCGGGTCTAGGCGTCCGCGAGCGTGCAGGAATGGTGTGGAGATGAAAAGGGAACAGAAGAGGGCGTTGTCGATGGCGCTCAGTCAGATCGAGCGAGTGCACGGCAAAGGGGCCATAATGAGGTTGGGGAACGAGGGCGCCCGGATCCAGATCCCCGCCATTTCCACGGGTGCGCTCAACCTCGACTACGGCACTGGAATCGGAGGCGTCCCGAGGTCTCGCATCACCGAGATATTCGGGCCGGAGTCGTCCGGGAAGACGACCCTCACGCTTCACGTTATCGCCAATGCGCAGAAAAATGAGGGAGTAGCCGCCTTCATCGACGCCGAACATGCGCTTGACGTCGGATACGCCAAGAAGTTGGGCGTCGACATAAAGAACCTGCTGGTCTCGCAGCCCGATACCGGGGAGCAAGCGCTGGAGATCGCGGAGGTGCTGGTCCGCTCCGGCGCGATGGATGTCATAGTGGTCGATTCGGTCGCGGCGCTGGTGCCGCGCGCGGAGATCGAGGGAGAGATGGGCGACTCCCACGTCGGTCTTCAGGCGAGGCTGATGTCCCAGGCGCTGCGCAAGCTGACAGGAGCGATTGGCCGCTCGAACACCGCCGTCATCTTCACGAATCAGATTCGGGAGAAGATTGGCGTGATGTACGGCAATCCCGAGACGACGACCGGCGGCCGGGCGCTGAAGTTCTACGCGTCGCTGCGCCTCGACATCCGCCGGATCGCATCGATCAAGGAGGGGAGCGCCCAGGTGGGCAGCCGCACCCGCGTGAGGATCGTGAAGAACAAGTGCGCCCCTCCGTTCAAGCAGGCCGAATTCGACATTATGTTCAACCAGGGAGTGAGCAGGGAAGGTCTCCTGGTCGATATGGGACAGGATATCGGAGCGGTGCAGCGAGCGGGGGCTTGGTACTCGTACGGGGAGGATGTTCGCCTCGGGCAGGGCAGGGAGAACTCGAAGGCTTTCCTGCGCGAGAATCGGAATGTCGCGCAAGAGCTGGAAGCGAAGATCCGGAAAGAGCTCGGAATGCCCGCGGCGGAGGTAGACAAGAATTCGACTGCGGGCGGCAACTCGGCCGCGAGCGGCAAGTCGGCTGCGGGCGGCAAGTCGGCTGCGGGCGCCCCGGCGAAGAAGCGGGCTGCCGCTAGGGCAGGAGGTTGAAGTCCGCCGGCATCCGCCGACCCTTCTTTCGCGCCTCGTCCCCATGTTCCGAACGACCGCCCCCCGGCATCCGCCTGGCGCTTGGCCCGCAGCGCACGTCAGCGCCGCCCAGCCTGACGCCTGCCAGCGGCGCGTCCGGCATCCGCTTCGCGCTTGGCTCGCAGCGCAGGTAGCGGCGGCCTAATCTCGAAAGTGGCCCTGGCGCCGCCCGGCGCGCTCGGCGCCGGAAGCCGGTCGGCCAATACCGGTTCTCGAAGCCGCGAGTGCCCACGCTAACCGGTCTCCCCCAGACCAGACGCCGGCCGGGTTGGAGAGACGTACATCTGGACGGCGCCGTGCTCTGCTCGCTGCCCGACTCCGACGTGTACCGCCTTAGGCTCCGGGTGGGCGCCGAGCTTGGCACGGAGGAGATCGAGCCCCTGGTCGCGGCCGGGGAGCGGGCCGAAGCGGTTCGCGTCGCGTTGCGCTACCTTGCCGTCCGTCCGAGAAGCCGGCAAGAAGTGTCCAGGCGGCTGCGCCGGGATCGTTTCGGCCGGGAGGTGGTCGATCACGTGCTGGATCGCCTGACTTCTCTCGGGTATCTGGATGATGCCGAGTTCGCGGCGGCGTTCGCGAGGAGCCGCATTCGGCTTCGTCCCTGCGGCAGGCGGCGAATGCGCGCCGATCTCGTTGCGCGAGGCGTGTCGCCGGAGGATGCCGATAGCGGCATTCGCGCGGCGATGGCAGGCGAAGGAGTAACCGAGGCCGCGCTCATGAATCGCGCGGCCTCCGCTCGCGCGAGGAGCCTGAGTGGAGCGGACCGGAATTCGGCGAAGCGGCGGATGTATGGCTACTTGGCTAGGCGCGGCTTCTCCGCGGAGAGCATTCGAGCGTGGATCGACTCTTGCTGGCCCCCGGAAACGCGCGATGACTCCGTGGCGTAGAGGCGCGGGGCCGGCAGGGCGCATGCGGGCGGAACCAGCGTCCCCTCGCATGCGCGACGGCCTAAGCAGACGGGAGCGCTCGGGGAAACGATGAAAGCAGACGAGATCAGGAACCGGTTCATCTCGTACTTCGGGCGGCAGGGACACCGGCACCTGCCCGGCAGCCCGCTCATAGCCGCGGAAGATCCCGATCTCATGTTCGTCAACGCCGGGATGGTTCAGTTCAAAGCCATCTTCACGGGCGACCGGGATCCGCCCTGCTCCCGTGCCGCCACCTTCCAGAAATGCCTCCGCGTGAGCGGCAAGCACAATGATCTGGAAGAGGTCGGCCGAACGACTTCGCACCACACGTTCTTCGAGATGCTCGGGAACTTCTCCTTCGGCGACTACTTCAAGCGGGAGGCGATCGGCTTCGCCTGGGAGTTCGTGACCGAGGAGTTGGGATTCGATCCGGCCCGCCTCTGGGTCACGGTTCATCGCGACGACGATGATGCGTTCGAGCTGTGGGCCGGCGAGACCGGAGTTCCGCGGCGGCGCATCCGCAGATTGGGCGACAAAGACAACTTCTGGCAGATGGGCGAGACCGGTCCGTGCGGCCCCTGTTCGGAGTTGCACTACGACCTGCGCGGGGAGGTGGACGACCGCATCGGCGATGACCAGTTCGAGGCCGCGGGCGCGGCGGGGCGGATCGTCGAGTTCTGGAACCTCGTCTTCATGCAGTTCGACCGCGCCCCCGGCGGCTTGGATACGGCTCTGCCTGCGCCGTCGATCGATACGGGCGCCGGTCTGGAGCGGATCGCCTCGCTGCTTCAGGGAGCCGGATCGAACTATCACACGGAACTCTTCCTTCCGATCATCCACGCTGCGCAGGAACGGTTGGGAGTCGAGTACTCGCTTGCGGAAGCGGATTGGAACGACGGCGTGTCGTTGCGCGTTCTGGCCGATCATGCGAGAGCCGTCGCGTTTCTGCTGGCCGACGGAGTGTTCCCCTCGAACGAGAAGCGGGGATACGTGCTCCGCCGCATTCTGCGCAGGGCGGTCAGGCACTATTGGCTCCTCGGGTGTCGCGAGCCGATGCTTCAGGACCTCGTCGGGGTGGTCGCCACGCTGATGTCGGGGGCCTTTCCCGAGTTGGAGTCGCGGAGGGAACACTTGGTGCGGACAACCCGGAGGGAAGAGGAGCTCTTCCTTTCCACCATCGAGGAGGGGATGGTGGAGATCGACCGGGCGATGCCGGCGGGAGGGGGCGGCGCGCTGTCCGGAGAGGCGGCCTTCAGACTCAAGGACACCTACGGCATTCCCGAGGACATGACCGCGCTTATCGCCGGCGAAAGAGGCTATGTGGTCGACTGGAAGGGGTTCGAACGGTCTCTGGAGGTTCAGCGGGCGCGGTCGCGAGCGGGCGCGGCATCGAGGGCGAGCGGGAAGAACGGAGCGGGGAAGGGCGATGCGGTGCGCTTGGCCGCGAACATCGTCGTCGAGGGCGAAGCCGGGGGCCGCGTGCTGGAGCAGGTGTTCGTGGGCTACGAGACGCTCGAAGCGAAGACGAGAGTGCTCCGGTGGGGGCGCGCCTCGCCGGAGGTCGCGTTCGTGCTGGCCCGGAATCCGTTCTATGCGGAGAGCGGCGGGCAGGTCGGCGATACAGGGCGGATAAGCGGCGACGACTGGGTCGTGGGCGTGACTCGCGTCTGGATGGAGCGAGACGGGTGCACGGTAGTCGCGGGCACGGTCATGGAAGGAGCCCTCCCGGACGAGCCAGGGGAGGTGACGGCTCGGGTGGCGGTGCGAGACAGGCGGGAGGCGGAGCGCAATCACACTGCCACGCACCTCCTCCACGCGGTGTTGCGCGAGAGGCTCGGCGGCCATGTGCAGCAGGCGGGCTCTCTGGTTGCGCCAGACAGGCTGCGCTTCGACTTCACCCACGCTGGCCCTTTGACCGAGCGCGAACGATCTGAAGTCGAGGCCGAGGTGAACGCGCTGGTTCTCGCGAATCATCCCGTGACGGCCACCCAGCGCAGCTACGAAGAGGCGACCGGCGCGGGCGCGATGGCTCTCTTTGGGGAGAAGTACGGCGATGTGGTGAGGGTCGTGGAAGTGCCGGGCGTCAGTCTGGAGCTCTGTGGCGGAACGCATGTGCGGACTACCGGCCAGATCGGACTGTTCAAGATCGTGTCGGAGACCGGGGTTGCGGCGGGCGTGCGCCGGGTCGAGGCGGTAACGGGCCACAAGGCTTACCGGCAGGGGGTGGAGCGCGAGCGGCTGCTTGGCGCCCTGTCGGACAAGCTGCGGGTCGGTTCCGAGGATCTCCTGGCTCGCGTCGAGCGGTTGACCGAGGAGCGGGATCGCTTGGCAAGCGAGCTTCAGGGCGTGCGCGGCAAGGCGGCGGTGCGGCAGCTGGAAGGGTTGCTGGCCGGCGCCGGGCTTGGCGGGGCCCGCTTCGTCTCGGGGCAGATTGAAGTGTCGGCGGGTACCGACCTTGGCGAGCTTGCGGATGGGCTGCGCGGAGCGATGCGGACAGGGGCCGCGGTGATACACGCGATCTTTCCCGAGAAGGGGAGGCACGAGTTCATCTCGGTGGTGTCGGACGATCTCGTCCGCGAGGGACTCAAGGCCGGCGATCTGGTACGGGTGTCGAGCCGGGCCACCGGATCGGGCGGGGGAGGCGGGCCGCGCTTTGCGAGAGGGGGCGTGGGCGACCCGGCGCTGGCTGGCGAAGCGCTGGGTGCGGCAAGGGCCTGGGCCGTCGAGCGGGTCCCTGCGTTGGCGGAGTCGTGAGATTCGTGGCGTGACTCCTGTGGCGAAGCCGACGGCCATGGAGTCGTGGTTGAACGCGCAGCTGGAGGATGTGCCGGCGCCGGCTCTGGCAGAGACGATCCGCAACCTGCTCGGCGGTGCGCCCGTGGAGAGCGAAGACGACCTAGTGTCGGCGGCGGTCGAGTTGCTCGATCGCGTGGCGGAAGGTTCCCGTGGCCGCACGAGCGCGCTGGAACTGCTGGCGGCGGATGCGATCCTCACGTACGCCTTCGCCGCCGCCGCCGACCCGCGGCTCGGCGGAAGCGCCGGTCGCGCGCTCCGCCTCGTGGACCGGGCCGGACCATCCGGCTGGCTCGGCGAGTTGCCCGGCGTTGCCGCCGGGCGAGAGGAGGCGGGGTGAGCGAGGCGGCGGCTCGGCTCGGCTCCTCGGCGCGGAGCTTGCTTGCGCCCGCCGCTTCGCGGCTCGCCGCCGCTTCGCGGCTCGCCGCCGCGGGGCTTGTTCCCCCGCCGCCGCTTGGCCCCGCCGCTGCAGCTCGCGCCTCGCTGCCACAGCTTGTCTCCCCTGGGCGCGGCCCGCACCCCGCTGCCGCAGCTTGTCCCCCCGCCACCGCAGCTTGGCGCCTCGCCAACATCTTTTTGGTACACAGGTTAGGACACAGGAGCTGAAGGAGGTCATATGAATGGGGCATTCCCGGGTCTGGCCGGAAAGAGGGTGCTGGTGACGGGCGGTTCCCGCGGTATCGGGCGCGCGACAGTGCGTCTGCTGGCGGCGGCGGGGGCATCGACCGGAGTCGCATACCACAGAGCAGGCGAGGAGGCCCGTAGCGCGGTTGCCGAGGCCCGGTCGCTCTCCCCGGATGGCGTCCACTGGTGCGCCGCGGCCAATCTCGCCGACCCGGACGAATGCGCGGCTCTGTTCGAGCGAGTGGACGGGGAATTCGGCGGTCTGGATGGGTTCGTCGGCAACGCCGGCGTCTGGAACGCGGCCGCGCGGCCCCTGGACGCGCTGGAGCCGGCGGAGTGGAACGGCATGCTGGCCACGAACCTCACCTCCATCTACTCGACGACACGAGAGGCGACGCGCCGGATGGGGGCGGGGTCGCGGATCGTCCTCGTTTCCTCGACCGCGGCCCAGAGAGGCGAGGCCGGTCACAGCCACTACGCAGCGTCCAAGGGGGCGATCAACGCGTTCTGCAAGTCGGTCGCCGTCGAACTCGGCCCGCGCTCGATCAACGTCAACGCGGTCGCGCCGGGGTGGGTGGACACCGACATGTCTTCGGGCGCGCTCAGGGGAGAGGCCGGGCGCGCCGCCAGAGCGCAAATTCCCCTCGGACGCGTGGCGACGGCCGAGGATATCGCCGGGCCGGTCTGCTTCCTGCTCTCGGACGCGGCCCGGCACATGACCGGCGAAGTCCTCAACGTGAATGGCGGAAGCGTGCTATGTGGCTGACTGGCGGCCCCTTCGTCCGGTCGCCGAAGTCGTCGCTGCCGCCGAAGTCGTCGCTGCCGCCGGAGCGCAAGCCGTCTGAGATAACCGGTCGCCGCGGCGACCGGCGGAGGCAGCTCCTGGCGGCTGCCGGGGTGCCGCCTTCGGCCCGAAAATGACCGGGCTGGACCGAAGCAGGCTCCTCCCTCCCGATGGTTATCGCCGCATAGCGGCGCGGCTCGAGTCTCGAGGATTCCAGGCGTGGGCGGTCGGGGGCTGCCTCCGCGATGCGTATGTCGGCCAGCTCGCGGAAAGCGACAGAGCCGTTCGCGGTCTCGAACTAACGAGGAGTAGCGGCCCGGGAGATTCGGACTGGGATGTGGCCACGGACGCCAAGCCCTCCGAAGTCATGCGGTGCTTCCGCCGAACCGTGCCCGTCGGGATATCGCACGGCACGGTTGGCGTCCTCGATGGGCAAGAGATGTACGAGGTCACGACTTTCCGGCGCGATGTCGAAACCGACGGCCGCCACGCCCAGGTCGAGTTCGCGGCATCGATCGACGAAGATCTTGCGCGACGCGACTTTACGGCCAACGCCATGGCGTGGAGGTCCGCCACGGGCGATCTGCGCGATCCGCACCGGGGCGCGGCCGACATCGAATCCGGAGTCCTGCGGGCCGTCGGCGACCCCGCGGAGCGCTTTCGCGAGGACTACCTTCGCGTTCTGCGCGGCTTGCGCTTCGCAGGGCGCTACAAGTGGAAGGTGGAGCCGGGTACCGGCGCGGCGATGCGGGATGCCGTCGACGGGCTGCCGACATTGGCCGCCGAGCGCGTCAGGGAGGAGCTCTTCAAGGTTCTGGCCAGTACGGAGCCATCGTTCGGACTGGACATGTACGCGGCGGGCGGCGCGCTCGCTCACTGGTATCCCGATCTGGAGAGTCTCGCCGCGCGCCGCGACGACTGGCGCGGCGCGCTCGACGCCGTCGACATGGCCCCGGCGCACCGGCCCCTGGTGCGCTTGGCGTCCCTGCTGGTACGCGCCGCCGATACGCCCGGCAGTCGCGCCGCCGCCGCCGAATCGCTGGCCGCGCGACTCCGTTTATCGAACAAGGCCGGACGCTACCTCGCGCGGCTTGCGCGGTTATTCCTGCCGTTCCCCGGGGCGTCGCGCTCGGCAGCCGATGACCGGCGCTGGCTGGCGTCGGCCGGAGATGCGTGGCAGGACATCTTCCGTCTGCACATCGCCGGAGCGCGGGCAGGCGGCTCTCGGCAAGAGTCGCGCGAGCTGGCGTCGATATGGAGGCGCGTGCACGCCGGGTGGCTCGCGAATCCGCCGCTAAGCCTGGGGGACTTGGCGATAAGCGGCACCGACATCCTGGACCTGGGCGTCCCGCGGGGGCCGGGCGTCCGGCGGCTCCTGGACGAACTTCTGGAACAGGTGCTGGACGACCCAGGGCGGAACAGTCGCCCCGACCTACTCGACGAAGCGCAGCGGCTGATTTCAGCCGGCGCGGCGGGCATGTCGGCGCGCAACGATGCCTGAGTCATGCTCGAAGGCGACAAGGAACAGGAGATGAACGGGTCTCTCGCGCTGCTCGAGGCCGATTACGCGTTCGATCGTGAAGCCGTGATCGAACCATGCGCTTGGAGTGTTCGGCGCTGATCTCTTCGACTTGGCGCTTCGCCGGCAGGGGCCGCGCGATCGGCGGCCCGGCGGGGCTTGCAGGGTTATCTTTCTTCCGAGCGGCATTGGCGGCCGCGCCTTCCGCGCGCTATCCCGTTGCGGACTTGGCGCGCTGCGCCCAGTCGGCGAAGGAGGTTTGATGAGACAGAACGTTCATAGCGGCATCCAGTGGGAGCGGCGAGCCGCTTATTGCCGGGGGGTGAAGGTCGGTTCGTTTATCGCCATCGCCGGAACGGTCGCATTCAACGAACGTGACGAACTGGTCGGCGAGGGCGACGCGTACGAACAAATCGCGTTCATCTTCCGCAAGATCGAAGCTGCTCTCGCGAAGTTGGGCGCGAGCATGAAAGATGTTGTGCGCACGCGGACTTTCATGACCGACATCGATCAGTATCCGATTTGGGAACGCGCCCACAAGGAGGCGTTCGACGGGATCGATCCGGTGGCCACCTGCATCGGCAACGCCGTGCTCATGGACCCCAGGCTGTTCGCCGAAATCGAGGTCGACGCCATCCTCTCCGACTGATTCGACCGCTCTGCTGGAACAGGTGCCGGACAAGCCCGGGCGGTACAATCGCCCCAACCTGCTCGACGAGGCACGGCGGCTGATCGCCACCGGGGCAGCGGACATATCGGTGCGGAGCGATGCCTGAACTCCACGAGCCGCTCGCGGCGCGCATGAGACCCGCCTCGCTGGATGGCTTCGTCGGACAGCGCAAGCTGGTCGGGGACGGCCAGCCGCTTCGACGCCTGATCGAGACCGGGCGGGTGCCAAGCCTCATCTTCTGGGGGCCTCCGGGCACGGGCAAGACGACGCTGGCGGGCCTGCTCGCGAGCCGGATGGAGTCGGAGTTCGTCTCGTTCTCCGCAGTGACCGAAGGCATTCCTCGCGTGCGCCAGATTATCGGGGAGGCGAAGGAGCGGAGGTCCGCCACCGGCAGGGGGACGGTCCTGTTCATCGACGAGATACACCGCTTCAATCGCGCCCAGCAAGACGCCCTTCTCCCCCATGTCGAGAGCGGAGCGGTCACGCTCATAGGCGCGACGACCGAGAATCCCAGCTTTGAAGTCGTGGGCCCGCTCCTGTCGCGGACGCGCGTATTCGTTCTGGACGCTCTGGCTCCGGATGACATCGCACAGATTTGCGCGCGGGCGCTGGCCGACAGCGATCGGGGGCTCGGGGCGCGCGGTCTTTCGATCGACAGCGACGCTCTCGACCGCCTCGGCAGCGAATCGGATGGCGATGCGCGACGCGCTCTAAATGCGCTCGAAACCGCGGCGGACCTAGTAGAGGCGAATGGCGAAGCGGTCATCGAGACCGAGCACATCGAAGCGGCCGTTCAGAGGCGGTTCGCCCGCTACGACAAGTCGGGGGAAGAGCACTTCAACCTTATCTCCGCGCTACACAAAGCGGTACGGGGTTCGGATCCGGACGCGGCTCTCTACTGGCTGGCCAGGATGCTCGACGGCGGCGAGGACCCGCTGTACATAGCCCGGCGCCTCGTTCGCATGGCCTCGGAGGACATCGGTCTTGCGGGTCCGGCCGCCCTGGGAGTCACCATCGCGGCGCGCGACGCGTATCACTTCCTGGGCAGTCCGGAGGGCGAGCTCGCACTGGCCCAGGCGGTGACGTACCTGGCGATCGCTCCGAAGTCCAACGCGATCTATCGCGCGTTCGGCCGGGCATCGGCCGCGGCCCGGGCGACTCCCGCCGAGCCGGTCCCGCTGCACATCCGCAATGCGCCCACCAAGCTGATGAGAGAGCTGGGGTACGGCGCGAAATACCAGTACGACCACGACGAGGAAGACGGAGTGGCTGCTCAGTCGTATCTTCCCGAATCGTTGCGGGGCCGGGTCTGGTATCATCCTGTGAACCGAGGTTGGGAGATAGAGGCGCGAGAAAGGCTCGAGAGCATCCGAAGCTCGAAGCGGAAGAAGGGAAGCTCGGGGCGGGCGCAGAGGAAAGGACGGGCATAGCCATATCGGGGGCATGATAGCGGTTGGCGGAGTCGACGAAGCGCGGGAGCGCGCAATTCTCGTAGGCGCGCCATCCATCGACACTCCGCAGGAGACGGTTAACGAGCACCTGGAGGAACTCGCCAGACTGGCCGATAGAGCCGGGGCGGATGTGTGCGGCACGGTAGTTCAGCGGCGTCGCGCGCCCAACCCGGCGATGTACATCGGGCGGGGCAAGTTCGAGCAGCTGGCGCATGCGATCCGGCGGCAAGGAGCGACGCTCGTCATCTTCGACGAGGATCTGTCCCCTGCGCAAGGCGCCAAGCTGGAGTCCGAGCTCGGGGTGCGCACGCTGGACAGGACGGAGCTGATCCTGGACATATTCGCGTGCCGTGCCCGAACATCCGAAGCCAAACTGCAAGTGGAACTCGCCCAACTCCAGTACATGCGGCCGAGACTCAAGAGGATGTGGACTCACCTTTCGCGCTCGGACGGGGGGATCGGCGCGCGCGGCCCGGGCGAACAGCAGATCGAGACCGACCGCCGTCTCATCGATCGACGGCTGGCCAAGCTTCGGCGCAAGATCAACCACATCGCCCAGGCTCGGGCGACGCGGCGCAAGGCTCGAAGAAAACACTTCACGGCCGCCCTCGCCGGATACACGAACGGCGGCAAGTCGTCCATCCTGCGGGCGCTCTCCAACGCCGAAGTTCTGGTCGAAGACCGGCTGTTCGCGACGGTGGACTCCGCTACCCGCATCTGCGACCTGGAGGGTCCGGGGCCGGTTCTCCTCACCGATACGGTCGGATTCATCCGCAAGCTCCCGCATCACCTCGTTGCCTCGTTCAAGGCGACCATGGAGGAGATGTCGGAGGCGGACCTCCTTCTGCACGTCATCGATGCCTCGTCGCCCGACCGGGATGTGCAGAGGCGTACCGTCGAGAAGGTGCTGCGGGAGGCCGGTTTGGCGGACCGCCCCACCATAGCCGTTTTCAACAAGATCGACCGGCTGACCCACGGCGAGGAGGCTATTCTCCGAGAGAGGGCGGCGGGCGAAGGGCGGCCGCACGTGTTCACATCCGTGGTCCACGAGCGGGGTGTCGAGCCGCTGCGCGACGCGCTCCGGGCCGCGATGCGGGCGCGGCTGGAGACCGTACGGGTCAAGCTGCCGGCCGGCGACGGCGCGCGGCTCGCCGAAGCGTACCGAGAGGGCGAGGTTGTGGAACGCGTCTGGGACGCGGGACGGCTGGTTATCGTCGCGCGGGTGCCGCCCGGTTTGGCGGGCCGCTGGCGCGAGCGCGGCTTGACCGTCGAGCGGGCGGACGCCGCCTGACCATACAAGCGACTTCAGCGTCGGGGCGTCGGCGGCAGCCAGGCACGGCCGGCGCGCACCGTTCCGACGGAGCGAATTGATGCCGAACATCAGCTTCAGCCACTTCGCGGACTGTCGGCTCTGCATAAACATCGACCATGTCGCGACCGTTCGGCAGGCTCGGGGGACCGACGAACCGGATCCGGTGCGCGCCGCCGTAATCGCGGAGCTGGCGGGCGCGGACGGGATAACCGTGCACCTGCGCGAAGACCGGCGACACATCCAGGATCGGGACGTGGAACTTCTGCTGGGCACCGTCCGGACCTTCGTGAATCTCGAGCTTGCCGCGGAGGAGAACGTGCTAGCGCTGGCCGAGCGCTGGAGACCCGGCCAAGCCACGCTGGTTCCGGAGAAGAGAGAAGAGCTGACCACGGAAGGCGGCTTGAACATGGCCTCGGGCCGCGCGCGGATAGCCGCGGCGGTAGAGCGTCTCCGGGCGGCCGGGATACGCGCATCCCTGTTCGTGGATCCGGACAGGAGAGCCATCGACGCCTCCGTTGCGGCGGCCTGCGACGCCGTGGAGCTGCACACGGGCGAGTACGCCAACGCGGCGGGCCAAGGGAGAGCGTCGCGCGAGCTCGAACGCCTTCGGAGAGCGGCGCAGCACGCCGCCGCGGCAGGGCTGGGCGTTCATGCGGGGCATGGCCTGACCTACGAGAATGTGCGGCCGGTCGCGGCGATCGCCGAGTGCGAAGAGCTCAACATCGGGCACTCCGTGGTGAGCCGGTCGGTGCTCGTGGGCATGGAGCGAGCGGTGCTCGAAATGGTTGATCTGGTGCGCGAGGCGCGCGCTTGAAGCGGCGCTTCACGGTTATCGGCGGGATCCTTCTCTCGATCGCCCTTCTATTCTATGTGCTTCGCGACGTCTCTCCCGGAGATCTCCTGGAGCAGTTGCGCGATGCGGACATCCTCCTGCTGATCGCCGCGACGGCCGTGGCAACTCTCACATTCCACCTTCGCGCGATCAGATGGCGGATTCTCTTCAGCCGCTCCAGCGGACCGCTGCCGTTCAGTTCGCGGTATGCCGCCGTGTGCATCGGCTTCATGGTCAACAATGTGCTCCCCGCCCGCTTGGGGGAGTTCGCCCGCGCATACTCCCTGTCGCGCATAGAACCGGTCAGGTTGAGCAGCGCCCTGGGCACGCTGGTCGTGGAGCGCATGCTCGACGCGATCGTACTGATGGCGCTCCTGGTCCCCGCGTTCTTCCTGAGCGGTTTCGACGCCGAGGCATCCGGGGTTCTGCGCAGCGCCTTCACGGTCGCGGTCAGCGTCGTCTCGCTGGGGCTGATCATGCTCGGGCTGCTCGTCCGCTTCCCGGAGCCGTGCGCGCGCCTCATGGAAAAGTGGTCGCGCAGATTCGTTCCGGACCGTTGGGCCGGTCGTCTCGCCGGGATCGTGACGGCATTCGCCGGCGGTCTCGACGCGTTTCGGAGCGGGCATGTCCTGACACGGGCGCTGATGTGGTCGTTCGCCGTATGGATCTGGAACGGATTCTCCTTCTACCTCGGCTTTCTCGCCTTCGATATCGCCGAACCCGGTTTCAGGGGTGCGCTGGTCCTGCAGACAACGATCAGCTTCGCGGTCGCGATCCCCTCCACGCCGGGCTTCTTCGGCTGGTTCGAGGCGGCGGCCCGGGTCGCTCTGGAACTCTACCGGATAGAGCCTGCGCGAATCGTGAGCTTCGCTGCGGGCTACCACATCCTCACTTTCATGCCCATCACCGTACTGGGAATCTGGTACATGCGGCGGCTGGGGATCACCCGCGAAGAGTTTGGTCGGGGAGGTGGCCGAAAGCTCGCGGCGAGGGATAGCGGCGCCAGGGCGGAGGAGAGCGGGTAGCAGTGAAAGAACCGGGCGCCGCCGGAGCGGCCAAGCTGATCGGGAGCGCCGAAGCCTATGCGAAGATCAACTTGCGGCACGTCGTCTTCGCCCGAGACGAAACCGGGTATCATGGGGTGGAGACTCTGCTCGCGCGGACGAGCCTCAGCGACACCGTCGCGCTCTTCGAACGAGGATCCGAGAGGGACGAGCCGCGAGTCACCCTGTCCGTGGACGGGCCGCTCGCGGACGCCGTGCCCGCGGGTGCGGACAACCTGTGCCACCGGGCGGCCGAGCTATTCTTCCGCGAAGCGTTCCGGGAGGGTTCGGCCCCCGTGCCGCTGCACATCCGCCTCACCAAGCGAATTCCGCCGGGCAGCGGGCTCGGAGGAGGGAGCGCCGACGCGGCCGCGACCCTGCGGCTGCTCGCGGTCCGTTGGCCCGGCTTTGACGAACGGAAGCTGGTCGCGCTGGCGGGGTCCGTGGGGAGCGATGTCGTATTCCTTTTGACCGGCGTTCCGATGGCATTGGGGTGGGAACGCGGCCGGCGGCTTCTCCCGCTCCGGCCGCCACGCCCGCGTCCCGGGCTGCTCCTCTGCCCGCCTGTAGCCATTTTGTCCGCCGAAGCCTACCAATGGATCTCGGAGAAGGGCGCGGATGTTCGTTCGGGAGGAGCATCCGTCCTGCCCGGGACGACACGGCTGGCCGACTGGGAATCGCTCGAGCGACTGGTCAGAAACGACTTCGAAGCTCCGGTTGCGGCACGGCATCCGGAAATCGCGGCGGCGCTCGAGCGCCTCCGGTCGGAGGCTTCGGCGGCGCTGGCCGGGATAACGGGATCCGGGTCGGCGCTATTTTCGATCTTCGGCGCATCGGCAAGCCGCGCACAGGCTCGCGAGATAATGGCGGGCGCGGTAGAACCGGACGGCTGGCGAATCTACGATGTCAGTCTGCCGGTATAGTCGTTTGACTCGCCAGTGCGGAACGCGCCACTATTGTATGCCTTCCTGGCCCCTCGTCTAATGGCAAGACACCGGCCTTTGGAGCCGGTGATCCAGGTTCGACCCCTGGGGGGCCAACTTCTCGTCCGGAACTGGCCAGCGTTCTGCCGCCGCCGGTCGCCGGCCAGCCTCGGCTCGTCGTTCTCGATGCGCAAGTCGAGTCTACCGTCATGCTAGCGTTGTGCCGCCGCCGGTCGCCGGCCAGCCTCGGCTCGTCGTTCTCGATGCGCAAGTCGAGTCTACCATCATGCTAGCGTTATGCCGCCGCCGGTCGCCGGTCGGCAACGGCGGCAGATGAGCGCCGGGGCGCTGGAGCCTATGCGTACGAACCGGCTAGTCGCGGAGAAGAGTCCGTACCTCCTCCAGCATGCTCGCAACCCGGTGGATTGGTTCCCGTGGGGCGAGGAAGCATTCGAACGCGCACGCGCCGAGGATCGTCCGATCTTCCTCTCGATCGGCTACGCCACCTGTCATTGGTGCCACGTCATGGAGCGGGAGTCGTTCGAGGATCCCGAGGTCGCCGCTCTCCTGAACGAGAACTTCATCTCTGTGAAGGTCGACCGGGAAGAGCGCCCGGACGTGGACGGCGTATACATGTCCGTATGCCAGATAATGACCGGCCGAGGCGGCTGGCCGCTGACGGTCGTCTTGACGCCCGCCAAGGAACCCTTCTTTGCGGGCACTTACTTCCCCCGCGAGAGCGTCCCGAATTCCCTGGGGATGCTCGATCTGCTTCCACGCCTCGCGAGAATCTGGAAGGAGCGCCGGGCGGATGCCTGCGCGGCCGGAGCTTCGGCGGTGGAGGCTGTGCGCAGAGCCGAGACTTTCTTGGCGCCGGACGCGGCGAAGGATGCGCTCGGCGACGAGACGCTGCGCCGCGGCTTCGAAGAACTCCGTTCCCGTTACGACGCGCGCCATGGAGGGTTCGGGGTCGCTCCCAAGTTCCCGTCGCCGCACCAGCTCCTCTTCCTCCTCCGGTGGAGTGATCGAACCGGCGATCCGGAGGGGCGCGAGATGGTCGAGAAAACGCTGGCCGAGATGCGCAAAGGGGGGATATTCGACCAGCTCGGCTACGGCTTCCACCGCTACTCGACCGACGCCCGCTGGCTTCTCCCCCACTTCGAGAAGATGCTGTACGACCAAGCCCTCCTGGCCATGGCGTACACGGAGATGTGGCAGGTCGGCGGCGACGCCGGCCACCGGAGCGCGGCCCTGGAGATATTCGAGTACGTCACGCGCGATCTACAAGACCCCGGGGGCGCCTTCTACTCGGCGGAAGACGCGGACAGCGAGGGGCGCGAGGGCGCTTTCTACCTTTGGTCGCGCGACGAGATCAACGCCGTTCTGGCTCCCCTGGGCGAAGATGCGGCGCGGCTCGCGGAGCGGGCGTACCGAGTCGAGGCGCAGGGCAACTTCGCCGACGAAGCGACGGGACGCAGGACGGGAGAGAACATACTTCATTTCAGGGAAAGTCCCGCCGAGATAGCCGGCGCGACCGGCCGGGACGAAGCGAGCGTTCGGGCGCGGCTGAACGAGATAAGGCGCGCGCTATTCGACAAACGCGCCGCGCGTGTCCGGCCTCTCCTCGACGACAAGATACTGACCGACTGGAACGGCCTCATGATTGCCGCGTTGGCGAAGGCGGGCGCCGCATTCGGGGATGAGGCGCTTACCGCAGCCGCAGTGCGCGCGGCGAACTTCCTCCTGGGCAGGCTGCGGGACGGCGCGGGCCGGCTGCTTCACCGCCACGCGGACGGCGACTCGGCGATTGCCGCCTATGCGGCGGACTACGCCTGCCTGGCATGGGGGCTGATCGAACTGTACGGCGCCACGCGCGACCCGAGGTGGCTCGGGCAAGCCGGCAAGCTGTTGGAGGAGCTGCTGGCAAGGTTCTGGGACTCGGAGCGGCCGGGCGTCTTCAATGTGGATGATGGGCGGACCGACCTGCCGGTGCGCCAGAAGGACGTCTACGATGGAGCTATGCCGTCGGCCAATGCCGTCGCTTGGTACGTGCTGCTCCGGCTTGGACGGCTCACGGGCGACCCCGGACTGCTGGAGCGGGCCGCGGCGTTGCAAGTGTCGCTGGCCGGTCCCGTCGGCCAAGTCCCTTCGGGGCACGCGATGTCGCTGGTAGCGCTCGACCTCGCCCTTGGTCCGGCCCGCGAAGTCGTCGTCGCGGGCGATCCGGAGGGGCGCGACACGCGGCGCCTGCTTGGCGCGCTGGCCGACGGATACCGGCCTCGCACAACCGTCTTGTTCAAGCCGGCGAGCGGCGGAACGACGGACAGCGAGCGAAAGCGTGGCTACCGTAGCGCCGCAGCCGTCTTGGAGGAGCTGGCGCCGTTCACCCGGGCGCACGCTCCGGTGGAGGGCAAGGCCGCGGCGTATGTCTGCACCGAATTCGCCTGCAAGAGGCCGGTGACGGAAGTGGACGACATGCGGCGGTTGCTCGCCTGAACCGGTAGCGCGCCGCCCCCTGCCGGGCGGCCATGGCGAGCCGGGTTCGGCGCGCGGCGCGCGGATGGACCAAGGAGTTCGGTCGCGCCGCGTCGCCGCCGGGGCTGCGGAATAGCGCCGTGCGAGCGCGAACCGGCCCCCGTATCCTTGAGCCGTTCGCAACCCCGTCGAATCCAGCGGCGGCTAGGTGATCGCGGGCGCAACGCAGAGGTTCGACGTATCGTTGAAAGCCGTTCGCAACCTCGTCGAGTCCAGAGCAAACCCACGGCTTCACAGGAATTCCGGCAATGAGTCTTGATCAAATGATATACGGCAACACGGTCGGAGCGTGGTTGGTCGCGGCCGGGATATTCTTGGCGACTGCGCTGGTCCTCTGGCTGCTGCTACGCTACGCGCTACGGACTTTCAAGAGATTCGCCGAGAGGACCGAGACGGGGATCGACGATCTCGTAGCCGCCGTCCTCGGCCAGACCAAATTCGCGCTCCTTCTCTTCGTCGCGCTCTTCGCCTCGGCGCTCTCGCTCGAAGCCTCGTCGCAAGCGACGCTCCTGATAAGCCGGATAGCGGCAATCGCGCTGGTGTTGCAAGGGGGCATCTGGGCGACGGCGGCGATCGCCTTCTGGGTGGCCAGCTTCGTCGACCGCGTGGCAGGGGAGGATGCGGAAGCCGTCACGATGGCCACCGCGATCTCCTTCGCCGGCCGCATCGCGGTCTGGTCCACCGTCCTGCTCCTGGTGCTGGACAACCTGGGCGTGGAGGTCACCGCACTTCTGGCGGGCCTCGGAATCGGCGGGATCGCGGTCGCGCTCGCCGCCCAGAACGTCCTCGGCGACCTCTTCGCCTCCCTGTCCATCATCCTCGACAAGCCTTTCGTGATCGGCGACTTCCTCGTCGTCGGCGACTACATGGGTTCGGTGGAGCGGATTGGCCTCAAGACGACCCGTCTGCGGAGCCTGGGCGGCGAGCAGCTCATACTGGGGAACAGCGATGTGGTCAATGCGAGCATCCGGAATCTGGGACGGATGGCGGACCGGCGCGGGACGCTGAGCTTGGCCGTCACCTACGACACCCCTCGCGAGTCGCTCGGCAATATTCCCACGTGGATACGAGAAATCATCGAAGCCCAGGAAGACGCGCGCTTCGACCGCTGCCACTTGGCCAACTTCGGAGAGTCCGCGATCGAATTCGAGGTGGTCTTCTTCATGAAGGTTCCCGACTACAACCTGTTCATGAATGCCAAGCAAGCGATCCTGCTCGGGGTTCACGAACGCTTCGAGCGAGAAGGGGTCGCTTTCGCCTACCCGACGCGGGTCGTGTACTCGATCCCGGGTCCTCGGCGAGAGTCGGTGGCCACCGAAGGCCAGGACGCCGATCCGGGGCTCTCCTGAAGGAGAATCTGGCGCCAGGCGCGGCCGTCCCGCAGATGACCTGCTTCCCCGAGAGCGATGCGTCCCCAGGAATCGGTGGTCGGCCAGCCAAGCGCGGCCTCCCGTCCGATGACTCGCTTGCTCGGGCGTGACGTGCCCCGGGAGGCGTTGGGCGGCGGGACAGGCGCGGCCTCCCGGACGCCGATTCGCTTGCCCGGGGGCAGTCTTGCGGAGGCGCGAGTTCCGGCCTCCCGGTTGACACGACCCCGTTTCCGCCGGTATTCTGCCAAGCTCGTGGGCGGGCGGCATGATGCGGCTCGCAGATGTGATAGCGAGCCAGCCGGTTAAGCATGGACACCACGGACTATTCGCTCCAAAGAAATCCCATCATGCTGCTCTCGGGCACGGCCAACCCCGCACTGGCGGAGGGGATAGCCGCCGCGCTCGGAGAACGGCTGTGCAACATCGACATCAGACGTTTCGCAGACGGAGAGATTTTCGTCCGCATCAACGAGAACGTTCGCGGACGAGACGTATTCCTCATCCAACCCACGAATCCGCCCGCCGAGAACGTGCTGGAGCTGTTGATCCTGATCGATGCGGCGGCACGGGCTTCGGCAGCGAGAGTCACGGCGGTAGTGCCCTACTACGGCTACGGCCGCGCCGACCGAAAGGACCAGCCCCGCATTTCGATCGGCGCGAAGCTCATGGCGAATCTGATTACTGCGGCGGGAGCCGACCGAGTGCTTTCGGTCGACTTCCACCAGCATCAGATCCAGGGATTCTTCGATATTCCGGTGGATCACCTCTATGCCGCTCCGGTATTCCGCCGCTATTACGAGAACAAGGGACTCGACAACTTGGTCGTGGTCGCCACGGACGTGAGCGCCGCCAAGATGGCTAGGAGCTATGCGCGGCGGCTCGGCGGCAAGCTGGCTATCATCGACAAGCGGCGCCGCGCGCCCAACCAGGCTGAGGTTTCCAACATCGTGGGGGATGTGGAGGGCAAGAACTGCCTGGTGCCGGACGACATGATCGATACCGCCGGGACCATGGCTTCGGCTCTGGAAGTGCTTCGAGAGCGTGGCGCCCGCGACATTTATGTGCTGGCGACGCACCCGCTGTTTTCCGGGCCGGCGGTGAAGCGGCTCGCCTCCGCGGGCGTCAAGGAGATCGCGGTCGCCGACACTGTGCCGATATCGCAGGAAGTGCGCGACGCGCTCCCGAACCTCGTAGTGCTGTCCGTCGCGAACCTCCTGGCCGAGGCTATAAGGAGCACTCACGAGAACGCTTCGGTGAGCCGGCTGTTCGAGTAGCCGAGGAGGCCGGCCGCGACAGCGCCAGACAGGAAACGACGAGAACGCTTCGGTGAACCCGGCTGTTCGAGTAGCCGGTAGCCGCTAGAGCTACAGAGAGAGAGCAACGATGAATGAATCCGTAACGCTTGTCGCCAATGTCCGGAACGAGTCGGGCAAGGGAAGCGCCAGACGGCTCCGCCGCGGCGGGCGAGTGCCTGCGGTGGTCTACGGACGCCGGGACGACACGGAGTCGCTGGCGGTGGACTCGCTCGAACTGTCGCGACTCCTGAGCCAGGTGCACGCGGCTACTACCGTCATCGACCTCGTGGTGGATGGAGGCGACCCTCGTCCGGTAATCATCCGGGAAATCCAGCGTCACCCAGTGCGGCCGGATGTGCAGCATGTCGACTTCTTCGAGATCCGCTCGGATGTCAAGATCCGGGTTCGTATCCCCGTGCATGTCGAAGGCACGGCACACGGCGTGGAGATGGGCGGCATCCTGCAGCAGCTTCGGCACGAGATAGAAATCGAGTGCTTGCCCCGAAACATTCCCTCGGGGTTCGCGGTCGACGTGTCCGGTCTGGAGATCGGCGGCTCGATCCACATTCGCGATGTGGATACCGCCGATGTGGAGGTTCTCGACGATGCCGGCCTGACGGTCTGCTCGGTGGTTCCGCCGATAGTTGAAGCGACCGATGAGGACGATGAGGCCTTGGCGGAAGCGGAGACGCCGACGGAGGAAGCGGGAGAGGGCGCAGGCGAAGATGTTCAGGGCTAGCAGGGTTAGATGGTTGCCCCGCAAGGCGGCGCCCGGCTGGTGCTGGCTCTCGGCAATCCGGGCCGTCGGCATATGGACACGCGGCACAACATCGGGTGGTGGCTAGCGGATCGCTTGGCTCGCCGGTGGGGCGGCCGGCGGTTCCGCAAGGATGGGCTGACGGCGTGGTGCGCTCCCGGCGGGCGCCCCGGCGTGGAGATTCACAAGCCCCTCGCTTTCATGAACCGGAGCGGCGATGTCCTCCCCCGGCTGCTCGCATCCCGCGGTCTCGATCCGGAGCGCGACATGCTCGTTCTGGTAGACGACATCGCGCTTCCGCCGGGGCGGATGCGCATTCGCGGGCGAGGTTCGCCGGGCGGACACAACGGACTGGCATCGGTTTCCGCCGCTCTAGGATCGGATTCGTACTGCAGGCTTCGACTCGGCGTCGGCAGGCCGGCTGACGCTCGTGCCGACTTGGCGGCGTGGGTGTTGGCTCCCATGTCCGCCGCTGACGAGGAAGCCGCGCTAGCCGCTTTCCCCCGCGCCGAAGAGGCGGTGGAGCGCTGGCTCGACCGGGGCGTGCAAGCGGCGATGAACCACGCCAACGCCTCGCCGGCCGAAAGGACGCCGACCGGTAGCGCCGACCGGTTAGCCGACCGCTAGCGCCGACTCTCGCGGCGCGGGGAATCCTTCCCTGTCGCGAAGAAGCTTGCCGACAGCGAACAAGGCGTTCCTGGCAGCGAACAAGAGAATACGAACAAGAGAACGCGGGAACACCAACTAAGAACGCGCTCCCGAGCAGGGCATATATAGCCGGGCTCGCTCGGGTGGCGGACAGAAAAGAAGGAGCTAAACGAAGTGACGGGATATATCGACTTTGCGATGTGGCTGGGGGTGATCGGACTCTTCTTCTCGCTGGCTCTCTTCATGTACGTGAAGAGCCAGCCAGCCGGAAACGCGAAGATGGCCGAGCTCGCCGAGGCCATTCACGCGGGAGCCATGGCTTTCCTGAAGCGCGAGTACACAGTGCTCCTGCCATTCATCGTCGTGGTGGCCGTCGTGCTGTACTTCCTGGTGGGTTCGCGGACGGCCATCGCCTACTGCCTCGGCGCGGCGTGTTCGGTCATGGCGGGATTCTTCGGAATGAAAGCGGCTACCGCGGCCAACGTCAGGACTTCGGAAGCCGCGCGTTCCGCGGGGCAGGCCAAGGCGCTGCGCGTGGCTTTCTCAGGTGGCGCGGTGATGGGAACCGCGGTGGCGGCGCTCGGCCTGATCGGAATCGGCGCCGTCTTCCTCGTTTTCAATCCGCAGAGCGATAGCGTCGGATTCCGAACCTTCGGAGAAATCATCTCCGGGTTCGCCATGGGGGCCTCGTCGATCGCGCTGTTCGCCCGGGTCGGCGGCGGCATCTACACGAAGGCGGCCGATGTGGGCGCGGACCTCGTCGGCAAAGTGGAAGCCGGAATACCGGAAGATGATCCCCGCAATCCGGCCACCATAGCGGACAATGTGGGGGACAATGTGGGGGATGTGGCCGGGATGGGGGCGGACATCTTCGAATCGTACGTAGGCTCGGTCATCGCCACGATCGTCATCGGCGTGACTAGTTCGATGATAATGGATGGCGGGCAGTTCGCGGCCGTGGCGCTGCCGGTCCTCTACATCATGGCCGGTTTCCTGGCGAGCGCCGTCGGAATCTTCGCGATTCGGGCGCTAGAGAAGATGAACCCCGCCGCAGCGCTGAGGTGGGCGCCCATCATCGGGGCCCTGGTCTTCTGGGGCTTGGCGTACGCGATCACGGTCAACCTTCAGCTGTTCGATGCCCAGGCGCACGGGAAGTGGGTCCTGCTGCACGCGAACGCGGGTCCGTTCTGGGCCATGCTCTTCGGTTCGCTGGCCGGGATCGCCATAGGCCTCGTGACGGAGCACTACACGGCCGGCCGGCCGGTCCGAAAAATCGCGGAAGCTTCTGAGACGGGTTCTGCCACGAACATCATTACCGGTCTCGCAGTCGGGATGGAGTCTACGGCTATCCCCATGCTCCTCATCTCTGCCGCGATTTTCTTCGCGTTCAACTTCGCCGGCTTGTACGGCATCGGGATCGCCGCGGTCGGCATGCTGGCCACGGTGGGCGTGACCATGTCGGTGGATGCGTACGGTCCCGTCGCGGACAACGCGGGGGGCATATCCGAGATGGCGGAGCTCGGTCCGGAAGTGCGCTCGATCACCGACTCGCTCGATGCGCTCGGGAATACGACGGCGGCGATCGGGAAGGGCTTCGCCGTCGGGTCTGCCGCTCTCACCGCGCTGGCTCTCTTCTCGGCGTACGCCAACGCGGTCGGACTTCGCGACACGGGGCTCGATCTGGTCGACCCGCTTGTGGTCATGGGCCTCTTCATAGGCGGCGTGACCCCATTCTTCATCGCGGCGCTGACCATGACTGCGGTGGGGAGGGCCGCGGCCGGCATGGTGTCCGAAGTTCGGAGGCAGTTCCGCGAAATCGCCGGACTCATGGAGGGCACGGCCAAGCCTGATTCGGCGCGCTGCGTAGACATATCCACCACTGCGGCGCTGCGCGAGATGATCGTGCCGGGCCTGGTCGCCATCATCGTGCCGATCCTCGTTGGCAGATTCCTGGGAGTCGAAGCGCTGGGCGGGGTCTTGGCTGGCGCGACGGTCAGCGGGGTCTTGCTGGCGCTCTTCATGGCGAACTCGGGCGGCGCCTGGGACAACGCCAAGAAGTACATCGAGGCGGGAGCCCACGGAGGAAAGGGTTCGTCCCCGCACAGGGCGTCAGTGGTCGGCGACACGGTAGGAGACCCGTTCAAGGACACATCGGGCCCCTCGATGAACATCGTCGTAAAGTTGATCAGCGTGGTGTCGCTCGTATTGGCGCCGTGGTTCATCGATGTGCACGGGCTGGCCGGCGCGGCCCCGGAAACGGCCGAGCCTGTGCTGGCAGCTGTGGGCAACGTGTTGCGTACGCTCGGAATGTTCTAGGCGCCCGTGCACGCGGCATTCCGGCAACGCGACCGGCAACGCGATCTGGCAACGTAATCCGGCAACGCATTTTGGCGCCCGGGACGCCGAGCGCCTCGCTCGACGATGTCGGGGGCGTTTCGGATCGCTCCGTTCCACTTGAACGCGGCAACCGTAACGGATAACTTCCGCTTCTTCCCCGGGGCCGCGCCCCGGGACAGGCCGGCGGTCGACGACCGGCCAAATGAAAGCTCCTGCTCCGGTCTACGTGCCGGGGCCACACATGACCATGGGAGTGCCTCGGATGCGCGACTACGAGATCATCTACATTTTTCGTTCCAGCTTGGCCCTCGGGGACATCGAGGCGAAGCTGGACCGGTACCACTCGATCATCACGGCCGGACAGGGCGAGATCGCCGCGTCCGTCCAGTGGGGCAAGCGGCAGCTTGCATACCCGATCCAGAAGCAGCCTAACGGGTACTATGTAGTCGTTCAGTTCACCTCGGATCCGGGACCTCTGAACGAGTTGGAGCGGGTGCTGAAGCTCGACGAGGATCTGCTTCGCTACCTGATCGTGCTTTCCGACCGTCTACCGCCGCTACCCGACGGGGTCGAGGACGACGGCAAGGGCGATGCCGCTGCACGGGAAGACAAGTCGCCGGACACGAGCGACGAAGCGTCCGAAGGAGCTGCCGCTGGCGCTGAAGAGGCAGCCGCAGACGCAGACGGTGGAGCGGCGGACGTGGGTGACGAACCAGCCGGCGATGACGGCGAAGCGGCCGGCGAAGGTGACGAGCCAGCCGAGGGGGACGGCGAAGCGGCCGGCGAGAGTGACGAAGCGGCCGGCGAGAGTGACGAAGCGGCCGGCGAGGGCGACGAACCAGCCGGCGATGACGGCGAAATGGCCGGCGAGAGTGACGAACCGGCTAGCGATGAAGGCGAAGCGGCCGGCGAGGGTGACGAACCAGCCGAGGGGGACGGCGAAGCGGCCGGCGAGAGTGACGAACCGGCCGACGGGGACGGCGAAGCGGCCGGCGATGAGTCGGATGGCTCGAGAATTGGAGAGGGGGCGTAGATGGCGTTTCAAAAGACATGCCGCTTCTGCGAGAGCCATGCCGCGCAAGTGGACTACAAAGACAGCCGCATTCTGGAACGTTACATATCGGACCGCGGCAAGATTCTGCCTCGCCGCGCTACAGGAACATGCGCTCGGCACCAGCGACAGGTCTCCACCGCCATCAAGCGGGCGCGGTACTTGGCGCTACTGCCGTATATCCGCGGCTTCTGAGAGCGGGCGCGTGGCCGGCGCCCGCGGTCGGCCCGCCGGAGGGCTCCGCCTCGAGACCGTAGAGAATGACCGGGCGCGGTAAGAGCCTCTTGCGAGCGGCCCTGCTGGTCGCTCTGGTAATCTTGCTGTCGCCGCTCAACTCGGAGCTTGGACCACTAGTCGTAATCGGCATCCCCGCCGCCGCCGCGATTCTTGCCTTCGAACCCCTGCGGGCGTCGACTGCCGGACTGGCGCTTCTCATGCTTGCCACAGCGGTAGTCGGGTTCAATGGGGGATCGCCGCTTTGGCACTTTGAAAGAGGTTGGGCCCTCCTGCTTGCGGGAGGCTTCGTGGCGAGCACGATGCTTCTTCCCGATCGTCCGGCAATCGACCGCTCCCTGCTCGCCGTCGGGATCGCCGGAAGCGTGGTCGGCGCAACCGGCTGGCTGCGGCCCGAAGCGCTGGCAGAGGTGGACTGGCACATATCGGCGCAGTTCGACCGGGCGCTGGCCCTCTACGACGTCGAGATGTTCGGCGGCCCCGAGGCGAGGATGCTAGCCGCGCGGGCGGTAGGCTGGTTCAAGATTCTCTACCCGGCCACTCTTGCGTTGGCTTCCATGGCGGCGCTGGGGGCGGCCGTATACATGCTCGGCAGAATCCGTGGAGAGGATGCGCCTATCCCTCCGCTGAGGCACCTTCGGTTTAGCGACCACCTGGCTTGGCTTCTGGTCATAGGCTTGGTTCTGGTCGTTCTCCCGGCCGGGTCCGCCGCGGCACGCCTAGGCGGCAACATGGCGGTGGTGATGAGCGGCTTGTACATCCTTCGCGGCCTTGCGGTGCTCGCTTGGCTCGTATCTTCATTGGTCAGCTCAGGCTGGCCGGCCGTCGTGTTGGCTATACTGGGGCTGTTCCTGGCTCCGCTAACGATGGCCGCAACGCTTGTAATAGGTTTGTGCGACACGTGGCTCAATCTTCGCGCCCGCCTGAGCATGAATGCCGCCGGGCGGTGATCCGTGTCGGCGGTACATCGCGCGGAGCATCACGCGAGGAGCCGAGAGCGGAGCAGGCTGCGAAGAGCCGAGAGCGACGGCCTCGCAAAACGGCGCCGAGTTGCGCTCGCGCGCCAACTAACGAGTTAGACAACAGGGAGACAGTTCGATGGTGGAAGTGATCTTGAGAAAGGATGTCGCCGATCTGGGCAGCGCGGGAGACATGGTCAGGGTGGCGCCGGGGTACGCCCGCAACTACCTGATCCCTCAGGGGGTCGCGCTGTTGGCCACCGCCGGCAACCAGCGCGCGATCGAGGCGGAACGCCGCAGGATAGAACGAGCGCGAGCGCGGCGGGTACGGAACGCCATGCAGATCGCGAAGGAGCTGGATGGCCAGTCGGTGATCTTCACGCGGCGGGCAGGAGAGGGAGGCCGACTGTTCGGTTCGGTAACCGCCGCGGATATCGTTGGCGCACTGGAGGAGAGAGGTTTGCGGGTGGAGCGGCGCATGCTCCAGCTTGAGGATCCGGTCAAAGAGGTAGGCGAGCACGATGTGCCCGTGCGCGTGCCTCCGGACGTAGAGGCGGTGCTAAGAGTGCGGGTCGTGGCGGAGGAAGCGGAGGAGCAGATGTGAAGCGGCTGTCGCTCGATCAGCTCTGGCGGATCCTGGCGGCGCGGGGCGACATTTCTCCCGAGCTCCGCTGCGCCGCGGAGGCGGCTCTGGAGCGAAATGCCCGGGCTCCGGCCATACTCGACCTGCGAGGGATTTCCGACGTTACCGACTTCTTCATGATAACCACGGGCGACTCTGACGCCCACACCCGGGCGATCTGCGACAACATCCTCGATCGGACTCGCGAACGGGGCTTCCGTCCGGCAGGAGTGGAGGGGATCGGTTCGGGACGCTGGGTGCTGATTGATTACGTTGGCTTCGTGGTGCATGTATTTTTGAGGGAAGTGCGGGAGTTCTATCAGCTCGAGCGCCTATGGGGGGATGCTCCCGTCTTCGAGGTCGAGTGACCAGCCGGCGGAGGTCGGCGACGTGACAGTGGCACTATCATCTTCAGGTAGCGCGGCAGGTTGTGCGGCGCGTCTCGTCGCGGCACAGCTAGTCGTCCTCTGCGCGCTAGCCGCATGCCGAGGGGAGCAGCCGGGCGGATCGGAACCGCTCGGGGGAACGGATCTCGTTTCTGGCTCCTCGCTCGCGCGATATGGACTCCTCGTGATACCGCAGAGCGGCGGAGTGGCGCACTTTCGCTCTGCCGAGAACCCGTTTGCGATCCGTTGGACCGGGCGCATGAGTCTCGAACCGGTGACGGCCGCCTATTCGTTGCACTCCGCAGCGGTATTGCGCAACGGGGGGGGCCTCCACCTCTATGTGACGTCGCCGGCGGAGTCCCTGACTCCGCTTCCGGCGATACCGCCCGACGCTCGCTGGATCGCCTCGGGGCAGGGGGGCGCGTTCGTGGCGGGGGGAAGGGTTCTGGCCGTAACCGCCGAAGGAGCGAGAGAGGTCGCAGCGGCGGGCGACGTTCTATGGGCGGCGCCGGCGGCGGACGATCGAGTCGTGGCGCTTGTCGAGATGGAGCAGGGTCCCGCGCTTGCCGTTTGGGAGCCGGACGAGACGGATCCGTCCGTAACGCGCGCGGCGGGTACCCGCGGACCGGCCGTGCTCACGGGCTGGGGAAGGCAAGTCGTGACGTTGTCGGATGACGGCAAAAGGCTTACGCCCTGGGCGGTGCCGGGGCTCGAACCGGGCGAAGAGTACGAGATGAGAGACTCCTCGGCGGCCCTGGCGACGTCGCCGTCCCATCACCGGGTCTTCGTGGCCTCGGCAGACCGTGCCCGGCTATCGGTCATCGATCGCTACGACTGGCGAGAGAGAGAGACGTCAAGAGTGAGCGAGTCGATCACGACGCTGCGATCCGGAATGACCGGCAGCCGACTGCTGGGGTTCGACGGGTCCCAGTCGTGGTCGTTCAAGGCGGGCGAGTCCGATGGGGAAGCCCTTCCGGGAGATTGGCGGGACGATTTGCCGGTCGCGCTGCCCGGAGGAGGCGTTCTGGTCTCCCTGGGCGATGGAGTGGGCTTCCTGCCCGACGATTTGGCCGGAGAGCTCGTTATGGTGGACGGCCCGGCCGATGCGTGGTGGCTTCCGTATCGGTGGGGGCCGAGGCTCCCGGCCACGTCCGCCGCCGCCGTGGAAGACACGGGAGGAGCCGAGCAGGAAGCCATCGAGGCGGTCGCCGACAGCGCCAATCCGGCCCCGGGGCAGATCGGCCTGCTGACGATCGGGACCACGGGGGAGCGTTCGAACGGTCTGTTTCCAGACGACGGGGCGAGCGATCCTGCCGCCCGCGACGCATCCGCTGCGGCGCCGCGAGCTGGTCCGCGGGGATTGCCCGCCGGCTACTACGCAGTGGCGATCTCCTCGCGGCAGCTGTCCAGCTTGGTGCGGCTGCGGCAGTCGCTGGTCAGTTCGGGATACTCCACCCAGGTGTTGCGGCGCGTGGACGAGGCGGACGACATTTGGTACCGCCTGCTGGTAGGGCCTTATTCCTCCCGGACCGCTGCCGAAGTCATAGCTCGCGAGCTCCGCCGGGAACGGGGCATCGATGCCTGGATCCACGAGCAGATCGAGGAGCCGGGCGTGGCGCGCGGGGGACGGCGTTGACCGTCCCGGCATCCGATGGCGGAGACAGTTCGCCCCACGGCGGAGATGCTCATCCCCGTGCGTCTTCGCCGAGCGCCGGGGATCCGACCGACGCCGCGCGCGAGGCTCGCTTCCAGTGGGAGCTACCCAGGCAAGCCCGGGTCATTGCGCTGGTTTACGAGAAAAGCGAGGCGGAGCGAAGCGCGACGGCCATCGACGCGGTAGCCACGGCGATAGGGCGACGCCGCGAACATGCCGTGGTGCTGTCGACCGAAGCGGGGCCGTTCCCGCTCGACGAGGTGCTGGGGTCCGCCGAGTCTCCGGGCTGGCCCGCCGCCCTGGGCGGTAGCGTCCGATTGACGGATGTCGCGGTACAGTTTGGCGACCGGCCCTTCGTCTACATGCCCGCCGGCGACGACGAGGACGGTGTCCGGAGGATGATGAAGGACGATTCGCTCGCGGCCTTCGTCTCGCGGGTGCGGGATCGTAGCGGGACTCTCTTCCTTGTCTTGCCGGACGGTCGGCGGCTGCCCGGCAAGGTGGGCGAGCAGATCGACGGATATGTCGCGATCGGCGAGGCGACATTCGCCGGTGCGGGCGGCGACGCGCACTACGGCCGTGTCCGGCTCGACATGGAGGGGGACCCTTCCGGCCAGTCATTGGAACAGGACGGTCCGCCGGCGACTCCGCCGGCCGCTCCGCGGGCGCCGGAGTCCCGTGCCGCCTGGCGGGCGCCGGATTCCCCTGCCGCCCCGCGGCGCAGCGCGCCTGCGCGCCTGCTCATCGCCAGCGTCTGCGTGTTGGCGGTGCTTTTCGGCGGATGGTGGGCGTACGACAACATGACCGAAGCCGGCGCCCGCGCGGCCAGCGGATCCGGGCCGGGGATCGCCGCCCGCGATGCTGCCGGCGGCGCCGCCCCGGAAACAGCCGCGTCCGGTCCGGAGGAAGGCGCGATGGGCAGCGACAACGCGGCCCGGACGCCAAGCGGCGGCCAGGGTGACGACGGCTCTCGGGCCGACCCGGCGGACGCCGTGGAGGATGCCCGCGCGAGGGGCGGCGGGGAGATGCCGTCCACAGGCGCGGACGAAGCCGCCGTCGGCTCTCCGGGGACCGGCGCAGTCGAAGGAGCCGTCGACCAACCCTTCTCGGTTCTCGTCGCCAGCTACGCCACCACTGCGGAGGCTGACGACCACTTGGCCCAGCTCGGCTCGGGATCGCCCGGACCGCTGTACTTCATCGCCCCCACCTTCGTCCGCGAACGCGTTTACTATCGCGTCTTCGCCGGGGCGCTGGAGAGCAGATCCGCCGCTTCGGCCCTCATGGACATACTCCTGCTGGTGGGCGAGAAGGAGGATGCGACTCCCTGGCACATTCGTGCCGTGCGGCACGCCTACGACCTGGGCCGGTTCGACGATCCGGCGAGCGCCGAGGCGCGGATCGGCAGTCTCTCGGCGCAAGGAATTCCAGCCTATCCCCTCGAAGTGATGCATGAAGGGCGAATCCAGTATCAGATTTACGGCGGCGCGTACGAAAGCGGAGCCGCTGCGCTCCCCCTGGCCGAGACGCTCGAAGCCGTGGGCGAGCCGGCGGTCCTGGTGCTTCGGCGGGGCAACCCTTCCGCGGCATACGCAAGATAATTCTTGAAGATCAAGTCTCTGACTCTGCGGGGTTTCAAGTCGTTCCCCGACCGCACCAAGATCGAGTTCCACAGCGGGATAACGGCTATCGTAGGTCCCAACGGCTGCGGGAAGTCGAATATCTCCGACGCGCTCCGCTGGGTATTGGGCGAGCAGCGCCCCACCGCAATCCGCGGTTCGCGCATGGAGGAGGCGATCTTCGGGGGCACGGAGAAGCGCAGAGCCACGCAGCGCGCCGAAGTCGTGCTCGAGATCTCGAACGAGGATGGAGCGCTGCCGGTTCCTTACTCCGAAGTCTCGATCGGACGGACCGTCTACCGGGGCGGCGAGAGCGAGTACGCTCTGAACGGGGGCGCCTGCCGGCTGCGGGACATCCTCGATCTGTGCCGGGACACGGGGCTGGGCGTAAACGCCTATGCGCTGATAGAAGGGCGAATGGTGGACGCTATTCTCTCGGACAGGGCGGAGGAGCGGCGGTCGCTGTTCGAAGAGGCGGCTGCCATCGGGCGCTACAAGGATCGGCGAGCGGTTGCGGACCGCAGGCTCGAACAGGCCGAGGCCGATCTGCGCCGCCTGGACGATGTTCTTGTCGAGGTCGGATCGAAGGTCCGGTCGCTGGCGCAGCAGCGAGGTCGCGCCGCCCGTTACGCGAAGCTGCGGGCGGAGCTGCTCAGGCTCGAAGTGAGTGTGGCGACCGTTCAGTTGGAACAGAGCGACCGGCGGATGGCCAGCGCTCGGGGCGAACTCGATCGGCTCGGCAACGAGGAACCGTCCGCGGATGCGGCCATCCAGGCCGCAGAGGCCGAAGCCGAGGCGCTTCGCCTCGAGGGTGCGCGAATGGAGCGGGAACGTTCCGAGGTGGCCCGGCGGGGCGAACAGGCCAACCGGGCGGTCGAGGAACAACAGCGCGCGTACCTGTTGGCCCAAGAGCGAATAAGGGGTGCGCGGGAGCGGCTGGCGGCCCTCGAACCGGAGCGGCGAAGTAGCGAGAACCGGCGCGCGGACGTGGCCAAGCGTCTGTCTGCGGCGCGGGCGGCCGTGGAGCGGGGAGAAGAGCTTCGGGCCGCGGGCCGCGCGGCGGAGGGAAAGCTGGAAGGCGCGGCGGAGGCCCTCCGCCGCGGCGAGGATGCGAGAGCCGCAGAGTCGGCCGCTGCCCGCGAGCTTCTCGAGAAGGCGCGGCGGAAGGCGGAAAGCTGGGCGCTCGAGCGGCGGGTGGCCGGCGACCGCGCCGTCGACCGCGCCGCCGAAGTCGAGCGTCGGCGGGACGCGCTCGACGCGCTCGCCCGCCAGGCACGGGACCTCCGCCGCCAAGTGGAGCAGGCTGTTCGGGAAGAGTCGGAGCTGGGCACGAAGCTGAAGAGACGGCGGGCGACATTGGACGAAGCGCAGGAGGCCGCGGCCTCGGCGGCCTCCGCGCACCGCACCGCCCGCGACGAGGCGGCAGCCGTGGAGGGGCGGTTGTCCGCCGCGCGCGCGCGGCATTCGAGCCTCCGGCCGCTGGTTCGGTCGAGTGCGCTTCTGCCGGATGTCGTGGCGGAGCTGCTCCAGGCGCGGGATGACGTTCCAGGCATCTGCGGGGCGCTGTCCGAGTTCATCGAAGTCCCCGCTCGCTGGGCGCTGGCGGTGGAGTCTCGCCTCGGCCCCTACCTGCACGGCGTGGTCGTGCAAGACTGGGCCGCCGTCGCCGCGGTAGATGCCTGGCTGGCGGCGCGGGACTCGGAAGAGCGCGCGCTGCTCTTGCCGCTTGATCCAGGACCGCAGCGGGGACCCGGCGCCGACGCCCCGCTCGGCGCCGTCGGATCGTCCGCCGGCGCCCCGGAGGCGGAGCCGCTGCTTGGCCATGTGAGGGTCGCGGGCGCGGGCGCGCCATGGGCGACCGCTTTGCTCGAAGGGGTGGATGCCGCGGGCGACCTAGAGCCGGCGGCGCGACCGCGCCCTTGGGTGGACGAGAGCGGCCGGTGCCAAGACGGCTGGGGCGCCGTTCATGTGGGAGTCGGCGGCGGCCGCGGCGTACTGAGCGTACGAGCCGAGCTGAAACGAACCGGCCAAGAGGTCGCGGAGCTGGAGAGCGCCTGCATCCGGTCGTCGGAGGCCGCGTCTCGGGCGGAGAGCGAGGCCGCCGCCGCGCGAGACGGCGCCCGCCGCATTCGCGCTTCCATCATGGAGGCGGAGTCATCCCACCGCGAGGCTCATGCGGCACGCGCGTCGCTGGAAGCGCGGCTGGCCAGACTTGGCGACGAGCGGGACGAGCTGAAGGATCGCATCGAACAGCTCGAGTTGTTCGGCGACGGGGAGGGCGACGGCCCTCTCTCGGAGCGCGGCGAAGCGCGCATGCAAGAGCTCGAAGAAGCGGTATCTCGTCTGGATGCGGCACATGCCGCCGCTCGGGCCGCCGCCGCGGAGGCCGGCGAGGCGGCCCAGGCCAAACAGTCCGAGCTGCACGCGGCCCAGCTGGGGCAGGCGCGGCGGGAGGCCGGGCTGGCTAGCCAGAGAGAGGCCGTCGCCCGGCTTGCCGAAGATCTGGAGGAGGCCGAAGCGCGGCTCGCCACTCTGGCAGGCGAGCGAGAGCGGCTCGGCGACGAGATAGCCGAGAGCGAGCCCGTATCCGTGCAGGCCGAACTCTCCATCGGCGCCGGCTTGGAAGAGAAGGCGAAGCGGGATGCGAAGCTGGCCGCCATCGAACAGCGAATCCTCGACGGCAGAGAGTCGCTCGAGCGGACCGAGTCGAAGCTGAAGGATGCCCGGCGGCTTCGACAGAAGCGCGCCGAGAGCCGACACGCCCTCGAACTGGAAACGGCTCGACTCGAGGCTGCTGCCGCCGCGGTTCGAGGACGTCTGGAAGCCGAGTGGGATGCGCCGCTGGAGGAGTTGCGCGAGAGGGCCGGTCCCATCGAGATCGATAGCGGCGACCGGACGAGCCGCGAAGCGGAGGTGGAGCGGCTTCGACGCTCGATCGCCAGAATCGGTCCGGTGAACGTGCTCGCCGAGGAAGACTACCAAGAGGAGAAGGCGCGCTTCGACTTCCTGAACGGACAGCGCGACGATCTGATGACCGCCTGCGACGACCTCCGCGCATCCATCAGGAGGGCCAACAAGGAGGCCACGACGGCCCTGCTGGCTACATTCGAGAAGGTGCGGAGGAACTTTCGCGACACTTTTTCCTCGCTCTTCGATGGCGGCGAGTGCGATCTTTTCTTCGAAAATCCGGATGATCCGCTAGACTCGCCCATCGAGATCTTTGCCAGTCCCCGCGGGAAGAGGACGAAGCGCATCCACCTGCTGTCGGGCGGCGAGCGCGCCCTGACCGCCCTGGCCCTGCTCTTCGCGATCTATCTTGTGAAGCCTAGTCCGTTCTGTCTCCTGGACGAACTGGATGCGCCGCTGGACGAGGCCAACATTCTCCGCTTTGTCGGCATGCTGGAAGAACTAAAGGACGAGACGCAGTTCATCGTGATCACGCACAACCCGTTGACGATAGCGCGCGCGAACTGGGTTTACGGCGTCACGATGCAGGAGGCGGGCGTCTCTTCGATCGTCGGCGTGGAGCTGGACGCCGCCGCCACAGTCGCCTGACCCTCGTGCCGGACGCTAGGCTGACCGTGGTCGGATGCGGAACTGTCGTTCCCGAGGGCGACCGGGCGGCGTCTTCCTACTGGGTAAGCGGGGGAGGGGCCAGAGCGCTCTTCGACTGCGGTCCTGGAGCCGTTCAGGCGCTGGCACGACTCCGCTTGCCTTGGGACACGCTCACGGACCTCGTAATCACGCACTTTCACGCCGACCATGTCGGCGCTCTGCCCGGACTCTTCTTCGCGTTCCGTCATGCACTGCGGACACGGAGGACGCAACCGCTTGCCGTATGGGGTCCCGATGGAACCAGGAACTTCTTCGAGAAACTCGCAGGGGCGTACGGCGACTTCATCTTGAACCCCGGCTTCCCGCTGAAATTCCGCGAGATGGCCCCGGGCTGCGCAGGCGAAGTGACGCGCGGCGTCCGACTCTCCTTCCACGACACTCCGCACACGGCCGAAAGCGTGGCGTGCAGATTGGACGGACCGCAGTTCAGCTTCGGCTACACCGGGGACACCGGACCCTCGGCAACGCTGGGCGCGTTCATGCGCGGCGTAAGCGTTCTGCTCTGCGAATGTTCGTGCGACGACTCCGACCGTCCCGCCAACCACCTGTCCCCGGGCGAGGTCGCCGCGGTTGCCTCTTCCGCTGATCCGCGCCTTCTCGTGCTGACGCACATCTACCCGAACTTTCGGCTGGAGAAGGATGTAGCAGAGCTCGTGCGCCAATCCGGGTACGCCGGCGAAGCGTACCTGGCGAAGGAGGGGCTGCGCGCCACATTGACGAATGGATGAGACGCTGTAACATCCTGGCCGGTCCGGGCGACTAGAAAACCGCAAGGGGAACAAATGTTGGTGGTAATGCAGCACGGAGCCACAGCCGCACAGGTAGCGGTGGTGGTGGACGCGATCGAGAACATGGGGTATCAGGCGCGCCCCATGCCCGGTGCGCAGCGAACGACTGTGGGGCTGGTCGGCAACGACGGGCGAGTGCAGGAAGCCCGGCTGGCAGGGCTGGCCGGAGTGCTGCGCATCATTCACGTCTCGCAGCCGTACAAGCAGGTCAGCAGGGAGTGGTGGCCCGACGACACGGTTGTCGAAGTTGGCGACGGCGTGCGCATCGGCGGCAAGGATGTCGTAGTGATGGCCGGGCCGTGCGCGGTGGAGTCGCGGGACCAGATCCTGGAGTCCGCCCGCCGGGTGGCGGCGGCGGGGGCGACGATACTGCGGGGAGGGGCGTTCAAGCCGCGCACTTCTCCGTACTCGTTCCACGGATTGGGCGAGAAAGGGCTGCAGCTTCTGGCGCTGGCGCGGGAGGAGACGGGGCTCGCCGTCGTTACCGAGGCGCTCGATACCGAAACCATCTCGCTTGTGGCCGAGTACGCCGACATCATTCAGATCGGGGCTCGCAACATGCAGAACTACTCGCTGCTTCGCGCCGCGGGCAGGGCGGGGAAGCCGGTGCTCCTGAAGCGCGGGATGGCGGCCACGATCAGAGAGCTGCTGCTGGCGGCGGAGTACATCGTATCCGGCGGAGAGGCGCGAGTGATGTTGTGCGAGCGGGGGATCAGGAACTTCGACCGCCACGCCCGCAACCTCTTCGATCTGACCGCGGTGGTCACTGTCAAGCAGCTGTCGCACCTGCCGGTGGTGGCGGACCCGAGTCACGGCACGGGCGACAGGTCGAAGGTCGGACCGATGGCGCGTGCCGCAGTGGCCGCGGGGGCGGATGCGCTCATTCTAGAAGTGCACCCGGACCCGGCGAATGCGGCGTCCGATGGCAGGCAATCGCTCACTCCCGGCCAATTCGACACATTGATGCAAGAGGTGGAGATAATCGCCGGCGCCATTGGCCGGGGGATAGCCCAGAGTGCGGTCCCGGCCAGCGGTTAGGCGGCCGGCCCGCATACCCGCGCGCGATGCGGGATCCCTGGGCGAGCGGCTGGCGGCCGAATATCTGGCGGCTAGGGGGCACCGGGTGCTGGATCGGAACTGGCGAGTCGGCCGCCTCGAGTTGGATATCGTGACGAAGAAAGGGGATACGGTCGCTTTCGTAGAGGTGAAGACGCGGCAATGCGGAGTCCAGGCTGCCTCCGAAACGCTTCGGCGCGGGCAGCGGCAGCGGATCCGGCGGGCGGCTGGAGCGTGGATGCGCCAACATCCGGGGGTGGGAATGGAGTTTCGCTTCGATCTTGTCGCAGTCGAGTTCGACGGCAGCGGCGGGGCGCCACGGATCGAGCACATTCCCGGCGCCTTCTACGGCGACGGCTGAGGGTGATAGCCGCCGGTCTCGGCACCAAAGGCCTCGCGCCGCGTCGTCCCCAGTGCCGTCTGCGGTGCCGTCCGAAGGCGGCTGCTGCCGGGCCGCGCTCCGGATGCGCGGATGATATCGGAGAGCCTCGTTCTGGCAGGGGCCGTGGCCAGCCGATAAAATAGCAGTGCCCCAGGCCCGTGGGGCCGTGATCCGTGAAACCCGTCAGGACCGTGAAGGTAGCAGCGGTAAGCGTGTGAACGGTCGCCGCGGTTCGCCTGGGGTGCTGTGGCCGGATGCGGGCGGCGCGGCAAGGTCGGCCCCGGCCCCGCCGCACAAAGAAGCGCCGTCCGGCACGACCGTATCGGGGCCGCCGGACCGCCGAATCGACGCCGGACTGATCGCCCGAGGAGTTCCCGTGTACCGAACCGCGCTTGCGAGAACTTACCGGCCCCGCCGCTTTTCGGAGCTGGTCGGGCAGCAGCATGTCGGTCCCACCCTTCGTGCCGCGATCAACTCCGGCCGCGTCGGGCACGCCTACCTCTTTTGCGGGCCGCGCGGAGTGGGCAAGACGACGACGGCCCGCGTCCTCGCCATGGCTCTCAACTGTCCCGGCCGGAGCGATGGGGAACCTTGCGGCGTCTGCGAGTCGTGCGAGCGGATATGGTCGGGCAGCACGTCTCTCGATGTGATCGAGATCGATGCCGCGAGCCATCGCGGCGTCGAGGATGCGCGCGACTTGCGGCAGCGGGCCGGGTATGCGCCCACCGCGGAAGACCGCTACAAGGTCTACATACTCGACGAAGCCCACATGCTGACGCGAGAAGCGTGGAACGCGCTCCTCAAGATCCTCGAAGAGCCGCCGCCGCGCGTGATCTTCGCCTTCGCGACCACCGAGCCCCAGAAGATCGAACGTGGAGCGCCACCGGTCATGTCGCGGTGCCAGCGCTTCGACTTCGGGAGGGTTTCCGTTCGCGACATCGTCGGCAGACTCGAGTTGATTCTGGAGGAGGAAGGGGTTCCGGCCGAGCCGGGCGCGCTCCGGGTGATAGCCCGCCGCGCCGAAGGCGGCGTGCGCGATGCGCTCTCGTTGCTCGACCAGCTGCTCTCCTTTCGGGCCGACGAGGTCGCTCTGGCCGATGTGCGGCGCATGCTCGGCGTCGTCGACGAGGAGCGATATCTGGACTTCGTGGAGCTCGCCCGGAATCGCGACCAGGCGGGCGTGTTCGCTTTCGTCCAGGCCCTGATGGACGATGGCCACGATCTGGCGGAGTTTCTGCGCGGTCTCGGGGATGCGCTGCGGACATTGTATGTCTTGCGCGTGGATCCGAAGACCGACTCCGCCGACATCCTGCCCGAATCGCGTGAACGAATGCAGGCCGCCTCGCAAGCGCTGGCTCCGGCGGATCTCTTGAGAATGCTCTTCGCGGTGAGCGGATTCGAGGCGTCAGGCGACTTTCAACGATCCTCCCAGCAGCGGATCCAGCTTGAAGTGTTGCTCTTGCGACTCGTTTGCATGGAGACCACGGTAAAGCTTGAAGAGCTACTGGCGGCCCTGGGAGGAAAGGACGTCGGCAGCGGAAAGGAAGCCGAACGGCAACCCGGCAGGCGAGACCGGCTTCGGACCCAGGCGTCGGCCGGGAATGGCTCGCCCAGCGCCGGACGCGGCGCCAGCGGGAAACACGGCACCGGCGGGGGACGTGGCGCCAGCGGGGGACGTGGCGCCAGCGGGGGACGTGGCGCCAGCGGGAGGCGCGGCGCCAGCGGGAAGGGAACGGCCGAAGATGCGCCGGGCATCGAGAGATCGAAGTCGGCGGGTGCCCGGCGATCCGCGCGAGCGGACAGCCAGGAAGACCCGGACGAACAGCTCCGCCGGTTAGCGGAATTGACCGAGAGGGATCCCAACCTCAAGGACGCGGTGAAGGAGCTCAACCTCAGCTTATTGAAGGAGTAGGCGCTTGTGGACGGAGTCAACCTCCAGCAGTTGATGCAGATGAGCCAGCAAATGCAGGCCCGGGTGACGGAGATGCAAGAGAAGCTCGAGCGGCGGAAGGTTACAGCGGCCTCCGGCGGCGGAATGGTCAAGGTCGCCGCCGACGGCAAGGGTAGCCTCAAAGAAATCTCGATCGATCCGGCCGTGGTGGACCCGGAGGAGGTCGAGATGCTCGAAGACCTCATCCTGGCAGCCGTGTCGGAGGCCCAGCGCCGGGCCCGTTCCGCGATGGAGAGCGAGATGAGCCGTGCGGCCGCCGGGGGGCTTCCCGCCTCGGCTCTCAGAAACTTGCTCGGTTAGCCGGACATGAGGCTCGATGTCGCTTCTGCGCGACACAGGGTGTCCGGGGCCGGCCAGTGAGCGCGATAGACGGCTTGGTGGGCGAGTTCGCCCACCTGCCCGGGATAGGCCGAAAAACCGCTCGCCGCCTCGCATACCACCTTCTGAAAACGTCGAAGGAGGATGCGAGGCGGCTGGCCCACGCCATCGAGCGGCTGGTCTCGGAGACTTGCGCCTGTAGCGCCTGCGCCAATCTCAGCGACATGGACCCATGCGAGTACTGCTCCGATCCGCGGCGCGACCCGGCCCAGATATGCGTGGTCGAGGAAGCCTCCGACATCCCGGCGATAGAAAACTCCGGGAACTTCGGCGGGCTCTATCACGTACTAGGGGGACGGTTGTCGCCGCTCGATGGCGTGGGCCCCGAGGAGATCAACATCGGCGGACTCTTCCGGCGCCTCGGCGATTCGGTGCGCGAGGTCATCATCGCGACAAACGCGAGCGTAGAAGGCGAGGCGACAGCGACGTACCTTCAGCAGCGGCTCGCTTCGTCACCGGCGATAACGGTCACCCGGCTGGCGCGCGGGCTGCCGGTGGGAGGAGATCTGGAATACGCGGACGTAGTGACGATTGCCGAAGCATTCGCCGGTCGGCGGGAGATGTGACTCGGTGAGCCGGGCCGCCAAATCCGGCGATCGCGGCCGCGCGGCCGCGGTCCAGTCCGCGGCCGCCCGCGACACCGCGACGGCGTGGAAGACCGCCGCCGCAGCTCTGCTGGGCGCGGCGGCGGCGATCGGCATCGGAATCTATCTTGCCCGCGACCATGTGCGGCGACACCGTCGCGGGCTGTTCAGTCCGCGGCCGCTGCAACGTCTGGCCGCTCTCAGCTATCTGAGGTCCAACCCCACGGTGGATGATCTCCCGCTGTTGCGCGACTACATGGCGTGGGAGGCGCGCCCGCTGCTGCGAAGACGCGCAGCAGCGATCCTCGAAGGAATCGAAGAGGCGCTGGCTGTCGACGAATCGTACAACCTTCCCCTGGAAGGCATCTGACGCAGTCTAGGAGCGTCCGAAAGCTTCTGTCCGGGCCGCCTGCCCTCTAGTCCCGACTGGAGCGGCCGGCCGCCGAATCGCAATCTCGTCGCCGGTCCCCCGTCGAGTCGCGTTCCAGCGGTCCCGCGCCATTCAACCGCAGCGACACGAGTCTGCCCAACTTCAACAATGGATACGCGATGCGACTGCCTGATCTAGAGCCGACGAGAAGCCGGATCACCGCTCCGGCCTTGCCGCCTCGCGCGGTCCTCATCGCCAGCTCGCGAAGAGCATCCGGTCCCAGCCGGTAGCTATCGCCGACCTTCAGCGCCATGCCGCGATTCAAGTCCCAGGGGAGACTTCTTGCTTCCTCCACGACCGGACCGCCCTCCCGCGCGTCGGCCAGCATGACTTCGCCGGCCGAGCCGGCGCGGATGAACTGGGCGTAGCGCCTGCATATGGGACAGGCGCCGTCGTATACCAGCACAGGGCTCTCCGGTCCGGATCCTTCGGTGCCTACACTGCAGTCGGCGCCGGTGGAGGCGCCCGTTCCACGCTCGACGCGCTCGCGGAATCTTGCCATCTCGGAGCCAGTGATAGAGGATACTCTCTCTTTGCAGGGGTCCATTCAGCGGCCTCTCCGTTGCCCCACTTCATCGAATGCTACGATCGGTCATTGAACTTTCCAAACGCCATAACCTTTGGAAGAATCCTGGCGGCGCCGCTGGTTACGCTACTGCTGTTCCAGCCGCAGCCAGTCGCGCGTCTGTTGGCGTTCGCCGTCTTCGTCGTTGCGGCTCTATCGGATCTCTGGGACGGTCATGTGGCCAGGACGCGCGGCCAGGTGACCTCCTTCGGGAAGATCGCCGATCCCCTGGCCGACAAGTTCCTGGTGTTGGCGGCAATGATCCCACTCTATCTCATTACCCGGAATCAGATCAACTCCGACCCTCCGGTGGCGTTCCTTCCCTTGTTCGGGGGGATTCCGCTGTGGGCCGTCATCACGCTTCAGGCCCGCGAAGGCGCGGTCACGCTGTTCCGCTTCATAGCCGCCCGGCGAGGCCGCGTGTTCCCTGCGCAGTACCTGGGCAAGAGAAGGACGTTCGCTCAGAATGTCTTTGTTGCCGCGGCGATCGTCTGGGTCGCCGTCAACACGACCGTCGGCGATGCGGCGTCCGGCGCGGTCCGGCAATGGCTGTCCGCCTGCTTCGGCTGGATGACCACGGTGTTTCTGATCGTGGCGCTACTGCTGACGATCGTCACTGTCGTCACCTACTCCACGGCTTTCGCTCGCATACTGTCGGACCGGCATCGGTAGCGATGGACGCCAGCCGTTCGATCAGGCCCGTCGCATGGTCCGGCGCGTCCGCGTGGCCGGGTTCCGCAGCGGCAGCCGAAGCAGGTAGCCGACCGATGGGCGGCGAGGCCGGGACGGAGCGCGGCGTGGCGGGGCCGCCTATCGGCAGCGCCGGCGATTTCGCTCGCGCCCGCCGCCGCATGGAGGAAGAGTGCGCCGGGGCAAGGCCGCGTACCAGTAGCGTTGGCGATTTCGCTCGCGCCCGTCGTCCCACGGAGGAAGAGTGCGCCGCATCGGGGCCGCGTATCGGCGGCAGCAATCTGCTGGATGAGGCCGTCCGGCTGGTCGCCCGCCTCCGCAGCGCGGGCCATACGCTGAGTCTCGCGGAAAGCTGCACCGGCGGCTTGATCGGGGCGACGGTCACCGCAATTGCCGGAGCTTCGGGCGTGTTCTGGGGCGGGGTCGCGAGCTACGATGACGATGCGAAGAGAGCGCTCCTGGGAGTATCCGATGAGTCGCTCAGAATTCACGGCGCGGTCTCCCGAGTTGTCGTCCTGGAGATGGCCGCAAGAACCCGGCGGTTGGCCCGAACCACTTGGTCGGCCGCCGTCACGGGCATCGCCGGACCCGGCGGCGGCACCGCGGAGAAGCCCGTCGGCACGGTCTGGATAGCGGTTGATGGCCCATCGCGGGGCGCCAGCCGCTACCGGTTCGCCGGCGGCCGAGACGAAATCCGCGAAGCAGCCGCAGCCGAAGCTATGCGGTGGCTGGCTTCCGCCTGTTCTCATGTTGATGAATCACAGGAATGTGCCAATGCGTAACAGTGGTAATGCAGCGCCGGGACCAGACGATCCCGGAACACAGGGTGGCGCTGTCGGCCGCGGGCCTCGCGATGCCGAGCAGCAAGAGGGCGCCGGCGGTAGCGCCGGGCAGCCGCGAGGAGTCGACATGCGGGAGGGCGAGGCGTCCGGTGGCGATGTGTCGGATCCAGCGGAAGATCCGGGAGGCGGCTCGGCCCGGGGTAGGGCGGAGACCGCAACTCCCGGGCATATCGACGAAGTTCGGGCGCCCGGAGAGAAGGATGAGGACGCCGATCCGCTCGGCGAGCTGGAGGCGTTGCGAGACCGTCACCTGCGCCTGGTGGCGGAGTTCGACAACTTTCGGCGGCGGACGAGGCGGGAGATGTCCACGGCCGGCGAGGCGGCCCGCGCCAGCTTGGCAGGCACGTTGCTGGACGTAGTGGATGACCTGCAGCGCGTCGCCGACACCCCGCATGGCGACACGACGGTCGAAGCCTTGCACGAGGGAACCGTCCTCGTTTCCCGCAAACTTGCCAAGGCGCTTGCGGGGGCGGGAGTCGAGCGGGTCGATCCGGCAGGCGAACCCTTCGATCCAACTCTCCACGAAGCGCTGATGATGACGCCGACGGACGACCCGGACCAGGACGAGACCGTGTCGCAAGTGATAATGGCCGGCTACCGCCTCGGCAGCAGGTTGCTTCGCCCTGCCCGCGTCATCGTCTTCCGCTACGGGGAAGAGGCCGAATAGGCCGATGGCGGCGCAGGCTAAGGACTACTACAAAGTTCTGGGCATCCCCGACAATGCCGGCACCGACCAGATAAAGAAGGCGTATCGCGGACTTGCCAAGAAGTATCATCCCGATGCGAATGCCGGCGATCTCCGCGCAACCGAGAGATTCAAGGAGGTCTCGGAAGCGCACGGCGTTCTGTCGGATCCGGACAAGCGCAAGAAGTACGACCGGGTCCGCAAGTATGGCGGCCTGGGCGCGTTCGGGCCCGGTCCGGGGAGCGGGCAGCCCGGCCGGGGCGGCGGCTTCAAGTTCGAAGACCTGTCCGACCTGCGGGGGGTCGGCGGCATCTTCTCGTCGATCTTCGACTTCGGGAAGAAGGCCCGGTCCGGCGGCGCCGGTCCCGAACGCGGACGCAATGTAGAGTACCTGGTCACGATCTCGCTCCGCACCGCGGCACGGGGAGGCTCCATCACGGTCACGGCTCCGGTCGCCGAGGAGTGCGCGACATGCCGGGGAACTGGCTCCGCGCCCGGAACTTCCATGCAGAGTTGCGCGGAGTGCGACGGCAAGGGCGAGATCACCTTCGGGCAGGGCAGCTTCGCCGTCAGGCGTCCCTGCCCGGTGTGCGTGGGGCGGGGGAAGACTCCGGAGACGCCTTGTCCTGGCTGCATGGGCCACCGTCAGGTCCGCGCCCGCAAGAAGGTCCGAGTGAAGGTGCCGGGCGGCGTCGAGACGGGATCGCTTGTACGCCTGCCCGGCGAGGGAGACCGAAGTCCGGGTGGCGGCCCGCCCGGCGATCTGATCATCAAGTTTCGGGTCAAGGGACACAGCTTCTTCACCCGGGACCGACTCAACTTGCAGTGCAAGGTCACGGTCAATATCGCTCAGGCGATCCTCGGCTCGAGGATCAGGGTGAGGACAATCGACGATAGCAAGGTCGTGCTCAATATTCCGCCGGGCACGCAGAGCGGCACGACGTTCAGGATCCCGGGCCACGGGCTCCAGCGCGGCGAGAAGCGAGGAGATCAGCTCGTCACCGTGGCGGTGGAGACGCCCTCGCTGTCCGAAGAAGGTCTGCGATCTCTGGAAGATCTGGCGAAGCGGGAGGGGATGCGGCACTAGGCCTGTCCACGGAGAACGAGGGGCGTAGTCCTCGCCGTTGTTCGCCGTCTTCCGGCCGCGGGGATGCAGCGCTAGGCGGCCGCGGGGATGCGCAGCGCCAATCGCCAAAGCCTGTCCACGGTGGATGAGGGAGCTACGCGATCACCCCGCCTCCGAGGACCACATCGCCACGATAGAGGACTGCGCTCTGGCCCGGCGTGACCGCGTAGCGGGGCAGGGGCAGATCGAGAGAGAAGGCAGCTTCATCCGCCTCTATCACGTCGGCGTCGACAATCGGAGCGCCATGCCTCATGCGCACGCCGATTCGCTCGCCGGCCGCCGGCTTGGCGGCGAGCCAGTTGACGCCGCGCGCCGAGATGCGGGAACAGGCGAGCGATGTGCGCGGGCCAACGATCACATCTCTCGTCTCCGGCAAGATTTCGACCACGAACATGGGCTCGGCGAAGCCGCCCGGCAGCCCCTTCCGCTGTCCGATCGTAAAGCGGGCGTAGCCGTCGTGCTCGCCTGCCTCGGAGCCGTCTTCCAGGCGAATCGCGCCGGGCGAGAGGGCGGGGTGGCCAGCGGGCAGATAGCGCCGGAGCACTCCTGCATAGTCGTTGTCGGGGACGAAGCAGATCTCGAACGACTCCGGCTTGTCCGCCGTATCCAGTCCCAGACGCCGGGCGGCTTCGCGCACCTGCTCCTTCGTCAGGTCGCCCACCGGCAGGAATAGCCTGTCGAGGGCTTGGCGAGGAATTCCCCACAGGAAGTATGTCTGGTCCTTCTTGGCGTCGGCGGCCAGTCGCAGCTCGGCCGGCCCGAAGGCGGGCCGCGCGACGCGGGCGTAGTGTCCTGTCGCCAGCCACCGGCAGCCGAGGCCATCCGCGCGCTTCAGCAGGTCCCGGAACTTGGTGAAGCTGTTGCACCGGACACAGGGAACCGGCGTGCGGCCCGCCGCATACTCGCTCACGAAGTCGTCAATCACGTCCCGGGCGAATTCCTCCTCCACGTCGAACACATGGTGAGGTATGTCGAGCTGGGCAGCCACCGACTTGGCATCCGCGATCCCCTCGAGGCCACAGCAGGTGCGGCTCGGGCCGGCCTCCCCCGAGTAGCAGAAGGTCTTCATGGTCACGCCGATGACCGGCAGCTCGCGGCCCGCCAGCACCGCGGCCGCGAGCGAGGAGTCGACGCCGCCCGACATGGCGGCCAGGACAGAGTCGGCCCGGCGAGACGAGACTATCATGGCCGCGCCTACCTCCCCCCCGGCGTCACGCGCCCGACGCTCCGGTGCGAGCCACGGCCGCGCCCGCCCGACACCCCGGTGCGAGCCATGGCGTCACGCGATCGACCCCCCGGTTCGAGCTACGACCCTCGCGAGCGCATCGGCGGCGCGGTCGACATCCGCCATCGTCGTGGAGTGGCCGAAGCTGAATCGTACAACCGCGTAAGGGACTTCGGGATCGGCGCCGAGGCCGAGAGCGTCCAGCACGCCGGATCCTGCTGCCGCCTCCGAACCGCACGCCGCTCCGCCGGAGACCGCAACTCCCTCGAGGTCCAGCAAGACGAGCGCCGCGCCAGCCTCGCAGCCGGGTATCCCCGCGCTTACCAGATTTGGAAGTCGCGAAGGCGCTTCGCGGCCATGTATCATCGCGCCCGGGATCTCCGCGAGAATTCGGCCTTCGAGGCGGTCGCGCATGCGACGCCACCGCATCGTCTTCGACTCTCGATTCTCCAGCATGATCTCCAGCGCCTTCGCGAAGCCGGTCGCGCCAACCGGATTCTGCGTCCCCGGCCACATCGACCGTTCCTGTCCTCCTCCAAAGCTGAGCGGCTCCAACGCGACTCCGTCCCGGCGGAAGAGGATGCCCGTCCCGACCGGTCCCCCGATCTTGTGAGCCGTGCCAGAGAGCAGATCCACCCGCGTCGTCTCCAGGTCGACATCCAGCTTGCCAAGGGCTTGAACCGCGTCCGTATGCACAAGAGCTCCGTACTCGCGGGCCAGAGCCACGATCTCTTCCATCGGCTGCACCGTGCCGATCTCGTTGTTCGCCCACATCACCGATATGAGGGTCCGGGAGCCGACGGTCGAGGAGTCCGCCGTCAGGGAGTCCGCGGGCGATGAGTCCACGGGCCGGGAGTCCGCGTCGCTCTCGATCTCCCTGCGGAGCCACTCGAGGTCGATGGTACCCGTGCCGTCCACTGGAATGCGCCGTACGGCGGCGCCCTCGTCTATCGCTCGCTCGGCTGGCTCCAGACATGCCTTGTGCTCGATCTCCGAGACGAAGACTCGAGGGTTCGACCCCAAGCGAGCGCGAACGAAGCCCAGGATCGCGAGATTGTCGGATTGCGTGCCGCCCCCGGTAAAGAAGATGCGCGAGCGGTCGCAGCGCAGCATCTCCGCAATCCTCCGCCGGGCCAACTCCAGGCAGCGGTGGGCCCTCCGCCCCGGCGTGTGCGCGCTGGCCGGATTGAAACCGTGCTCGAGCGCGGCGCCCATGGCCTCCCACACCTCGGGGAGCATGGGCCATGTCGCCGCATAGTCCATGTAGATGCGCTCTTCGACCTGCCGCTCCACGGCCACCGCTTCTCCTTTGCGTCTCTTGCGGCTGCTCTCCGCGTTGCAGGCCGGAGGCCCGACCCGTCGGCCGGAGGCCGGCCCGTCTGGCGCTACGCCAACTGCAATACCACAAGAATGCGCTACAGCGACCGCACTCCCAACTTGGTCACGTCATCCACGCGAACCGTCTCATCCGTGTAGAAAGGTTCGCCAAATTCGGCGCGGATGAGCGAACCATAATGCCGGGAGGCTGTCTCCACACGTTCGACGAGGGTCTGTCCGGCAGGGAAAATCTCTCCAGCGGCCGCCACTCCCTCGAACTGCGAAGCGTAACACCGGACGGCCTCCACCTTTCGCGCGAACTGTCTCGTCGTCAACGGCACCACGAAGGTCGGCTTGACGGCATCCTCCCTATACGCCATGGCATACAGAATCTTGGCGGGCCGGGTTCCCGGGCCTCCATCGAACCGTTTCAATCCGGCCAGGAAGCAGGCGTCGCGCGCCAGCTCGCTGGCGACGCGGTGATCTGGGTGGCGTCCCCGCGGATACGGCAGAATCACGCACTTCGGGGCGAACCGCCGCAGCTGCTCGACGACCGCCTTGCGAGCATCGAGAGAGTTCTGAAGGCAGGCATCGGGGAGTCCGGCGTTGGCCCGCTCCGAGACCCCCAGCGCCCTCGCCGCCCGCTCGGCTTCATCGGCCCGGAGAGCGGGCGTTCCGCGCGACGCCATCTCGCCCCGCGTAAGGTCGAGGATGCCGGTGCGATATCCCTGCTCGGCCGCGCGGGCCAGCGTGCCGCCGCAGGTCAGCTCCGCGTCGTCCGGGTGCGCCGCTACGGCCAGAACGTCGACGGCCGAGCCACTCGTCATCGAGAATCCGGGCGGCCGCGAGAATCCGGGCGGCTGCGAGATTCTCCGCTGCCGCCAACCGGAGCGGCCAACCGCACAAGGGAGCCTGGGGGCAAGCTACGCACGCGCCACAAAGCCCGGTCCGCACGGATTGATCGCAGCGAAGACTGGGCTACTCGCAGCGAAAAGCGGACTACTCGTAGCGAAGAGCGTCGATCGGATCCAGTTCAGCCGCGCGCGAGGCCGGATACAACCCGAAGCCGACGCCAGTCAGCGCAGACGCCAGGAGGGCTACCACGACCGACCAGAGCGGGACATCGGCCGGAACCGGCGTCCACTGGTTGGCGGCCCACACGATGGCGCCACCGATCAGCAGCCCGGCCGCGCCGCCGATCAAGGTGAGCGTGCCGGCCTCCACCAGGAACTGCCACATGATGTCCCGCCGCCGCGCGCCCATCGACTTCCGAAGGCCAATCTCGCGCGTGCGCTCCGTCACCGAGATCATCATGATTCCGATGACGCCGATGCCGCCTACGAGGAGGCCGATGCTGGATAGCCCCACCATCACCCCGAACAGGGCGTTGGTCAGCCGTCCCCAGACCTCCAGCATCTGGTCTTCCGTCATCATCGCGAAGTCATCGTCCTCGCCCGGTTTGAGCCCCCGAAGCTGCCGCAGCCGAATCCGCGTCGCATCGAGCGCGGCCTCCAGCGGCTCGCCGAGTTCCGGCCGGACGATGATGCTGACCATCCGGTCCCAGACTCGCAGCTCCTTGTCCGCGGTGCCGAACGGCACCCAGACCCAGTGCGAAGCCAGCTGAGAGAAGAAGTTGGCGGGTATCCTGTACAGCCCGATCACCTGAAACACGGAAGAGTTGCCGCCCTGCCCGATCCGGATGTCTCTTCCAAGAGGGTCGCGCTGTCCGAACAGGTCGACTGCGAGCGCAGAATCGATTATCGCCACTCCGGTGCGGCGGCTGGCCTCCGACTCGGTGAACCAACGCCCGGCTACGAGGTCCCCCGCGTCGATCTCCAGATAATCGGACCCGACGCCGTAAAGAGAGATTTCTACCCGTTCGGACCCGGCGCTGGCGTGATAGCCCGCCCCTCCGAGATCGACCATCGGCGCGGCGCTCTCGATCCCGGGAGCGCGCGCCAGATCGTCCGCCCAGCGCGGCTCGAGCGGCTCGTTCTTCCAGAAGTCCGACACATCTTCGTCCCCCTCCGAGCCGATGTTCATCATGGAGGTGAAGTCGAAGTGAGAGACGTAGAATGTCGTGACGCCGCGCGACGACATGAGATTCGAAAAGCTCGAGTTGATGCCGGTCACGATCGACGCCATCACCATCACGACCAGCACGCCGATCGTCACTCCCAGGATCGTGAGCCCGCTTCTGACCTTGTTCGTGCTCAACGAGTCGAAAGCGACCGCGATGCCCTCGGTGATCGTCGCCAGGAACCCCATTCCTCCACGGCCTCGCTTGTTCATTGCCACCTCACTCGAATCTGAGCGCTTCGATCGGGTCGAGCTTCGCCGCTCGGTGAGCCGGATAGAGTCCGGATGTGATCCCCACCCCCAGCCCCAGGACGAGAGATGTCACCAACCCGGTTACCGAGACCGCCGCCGGCAGAGGCGTCAGCTGGTCGACCAGCGCTGCCAAGCCAAGTCCAGCGCCGATTCCAACTGCGGCGCCAGCCACGGAGAGCGTCGAGGCCTCCGTCAAAAACTGAAACATGATGTCGCCGCGCCGGGCCCCGAGCGACTTCCTGAGACCGATTTCCCGGGTCCGGTCCGTCACCGAAAGCAACATGATGTTCATGATCACGATCCCGCCCACGACAAGCGATATTCCAACGAGGGCGGGCAACGCCATCATCAGGATCCGGTTGATCTGCTGCCAAGCGCTCAACAGGTCGTTAGAGGTCTCCAGCCAGAAGTTGTTCGGCTGGGACGGTCGCAAGCGGCGGTCCGCTCGGAGAGCGCCCTCGACTTCGGACATCGCCGGATCCATCTCCTCCGCCGCATTCATCTTCACCGTGATCAGGTCCACTTCCTGCCGCCGTTGGGCCACCGTCCGCTGAAATGTCGAGAACGGAATCAGCACGGCAGCGTCGCGGAAGTTCCCCGTCAAGCCCCCTTGCTTCTCGAGCACTCCGACGACGCGGAAGCGGTGGCCGCGGACCCGGATCCGCTTGTCGATCGGCGAAGTCGTGGGAAAGAGCCGCTCCGCCACCTGTTGGCCGATAACCGCGACGGCGAGCGCCTGTCGCTCGTCGACCTGGGTCAGGCCTCGTCCGTCGCTCAATGTCCACCCCTGGACGGATTCGTACTCCGGAGAACCCCCGACGATTCGCGTGTTCCGCAGAGAGTGCTGCCCCCTGCTCGCTTCGCCGCCGGACGACGCGCTGTACGCGAAGTTGCGCGCGGATGGCACGGCGGCCCGGACAACTTCCACATCGTGCATCCGCAGCTCCGGGTTGCGCCGGGTGCGGCGGCGCTCGACTTCGTCCACGCGGCCAGTGGTCACCCTCTGGCGTCTGACTACCGTGAATGTGTTGACGCCGAAGAAGGATCCCGCGAAGTCGTCCCGCACGTAGCTGTTCATGCCCTCGACGATAGTGACCACCGCCATCAGGAACGTGATTCCGATGATGACGCCGAGAAGGGAGAAGAACGACTTCAGCTTCTGGACGCGAAGCTGCTTCAGCGCGAGGCGAATGCCTTCCCAGAATCGCATCGGCCGCCCTTAGCGAAGGCCGTGCGCGCGAATGCCGCCGTCCGCCGCTTCTCCGGTCCCGCCGGCCGGTTCGACCGGGGCCTTCGAGACGCCGCCGAATGTCGGCTTTCCCGCCCCTGGGGCGAATTGCGGCACCATGCGCGCTTCGACCTTGCCGTCGACGAGCGTGATAACCCGCTGGGCCCGCGCCGCGATGTCGAATTCGTGGGTGACCATGATGATCGTCTGCCCCTCGCCATGGAGGCGGTCGAAGACATCCATTATCTCTTCGGAGGTCGAAGAGTCGAGGTTGCCGGTCGGCTCGTCCGCCAGGATTATGGAAGGGCTGTTCACCAGGGCCCTGGCTATTGCGACACGCTGGCGCTGTCCCCCCGACAGCTCGTTCGGCTTGTGGTCCATGCGGTCGGCCAGCTGCACTACCTCGAGCGCGTGTTCGGCCTTCTTCTGCCGCTCCTTGCTGGCGATGCCCGCGTAGACCAGCGGCAGCTCCACATTATGCAGCGCCGTCGCGCGGGGCAGCAGGTTGAAGGTCTGGAACACGAACCCTATCTCCCGGTTCCGAATCCGGGCTAGGGCATCGTCGTCCAGATCCTGGACGGGCTGCCCGTTGAGGACGTATTCCCCCCCGCTCGGCGAGTCGAGGCAGCCGATCATGTTCATCAGCGTCGACTTTCCCGATCCCGAAGGTCCCATGATGGCCACGTATTCGTTCCTGAGAATGTTCAGGTCGACGCCGGCGAGAGCGTGTACGACCTCGGCTCCCATCACATAGTCTTTTCTCAGGTCGCGCGTCTTTATGATCACGCCGTTGCCGGGGGCGTTCTCTATCATCGGCCTTCCTCCGAGGCGCCGCCGGACACGCTCTCCGCCGGCCGTCCCTCAACTTGAACGCGGGTTCCGTCTCGCAGCTCGCGAATAGCCTGGAACGATCCGGAGACGATCGTCGTCCCGACATCGATTCCCGAGACGACTTCGAAGTAGCTCTCGCCGGCTATCCCGATCTCGATGGGCTGGAACCTCACCCGGTCGCCCGCAAACACGAAGACGCCTTCGATATCCCTGCCGGTATCCATCTGTCCCCGTTCGCCGGGAGGAATGTTCTCGTTGGGAATCTCTTCGAAATCATCGGCATCCATCAACGTGAGCGCGGCGATCGGCACGCTCGGCACATCCGCCCGCGTATCGGTGATCACATCGGCCGTGGCCGAGAGGTCGGGCCGCGTGCCTTCGGGAGGGTCTCGCAGCGTGATGCGCACCTGAAAGTCGATGGCCTGGGTGGTGCCGGCCGGGTTCAGGGGCACGATGGAGCTGTTGCCGATCTCGGTGACGGTGCCCACGAAGCGCCGGTCCGGGAACGCATCGATCTCCACGTACGCGGAGTCGCCCATGGCGACCGAAGGCACATCGGTCTCGTCCACCTCGATCACCGCCTCCATCACCGATAGGTCGGCGACCGTGAGGAGCAGGCTGCCGGGGTTGTTCATCGTTCCCACGACGGCCGTCTCCCCGCGCTCGACATTGAGTCGCGTGATCCGTCCGGAGATCGGCGCCCGAATCGTCGTCTTCGACAGCCGGTCCTGTTCCTGGGCCAGGAACGCGCGCGACTGCTCGACCTGGTGATTCGCCGCTTCCCAAAGGCGGTTCTGCACCTCGGCGTTGGTCACGGCCTGCTCGACCTCCTCGGCGGTGACGAAGCCCTGTCCCCGTTCCTGCAACGTTGTCAGGCGGTCCGAGTTGCGCTGGGCCTGCTCGTACGAGGCGTTCTGCTGGGCCTCGCTAGCTCGCGCCTGCAGAAGTTGGGCCTCCGCCCGGTTGACGGCGGCGCGGAAGAGAGCGGGATCGATCTGGAGGAGAAGATCGCCCTCCTCCACATCCTGTCCCTCTTCGACCGGAAGGTCGATGATGCGGCCCGCGACATCGGTGGTGATGTCCACCTTGGTCTTGGGCTCTATGTGGCCCGTCGCGGAAACCACGGCTACCAAGTCTCTTCGCCCGACTTCGGAGACGCTGACCGAAACTCCGCCACGCCCTTCCCTCTGCGTAGCCACATACCCCAAGACCGCGAGCAGGACCACCACCGCAATGGCGATTACTATTTTCTTCATTCCTCGACACGAATCCTTGCGTTGTGAATAGGTCGGCAACCCGGAAGCCCGGCGAGCGCCGGTCTCGATAGCCCGGCATTACGGCAACCGGCGCGCCCGGGTACCGCGCCCGGCCCGGCTGTCCCGATCCGGTTCGCCGGGGTCGGCTGAAGGGCGACACGGCGCACCATCGCCGGGGCCGGTGCACCCAGGGATACGTTCTCGCTACTTGCCCGGTTTCACCTGCTTCCACGTAACGGCGCCCAGGTCCGCCCGGCAGAGGATCGACGTTCTCTCGCTAACAGGCTTCTCTCCATCTAGGCCGCCTCGCCATGCGGCTGCCCTCAACTTGCCGCCATGCTCATTCCCAGCCCCTGCAGTACGGTGACCAGAGCGATCGCAAACAGATAAATGGCAAAAACGAATCCGGCCGCCGCCCGTGGCGACCGCTGCGGGAAGATCCGGCTGACCGCGATACCGAGAGCTATGCACGCCCAGATGCCGAATATGCCGATGCCGCTTATCACCCGGCCCAGCAGGCCGCCGATCGAACCCGACAGCAGGAGGCCTAGGTTCAGGGCGGGTTCGGTCGAACCCAGCATGTGAAAGACGAGCGTGACGATCCCGCCGGCCAGAGACAAGAACCCGACGGCGTGCACGCTCGTGCTGAAGAGTTGCTTGAAGGTGCCGGAGCCGCCCAGGACCACCTTGTAGTTTAGCAGGAGGATGCTGGCCATGATCAGATGGACGACGGGAGTGAAAAATGCCATTGTCACGATTTGCACGACCGGCGATGCGGTGGCTTGCGCCTGGGCCATCTCCTGTAGCCTTGCGACATCCGCGTCCGGCGCGAGAGCCAATATCGCGTTCTCGGCGATCGCGACTCGCGCGCTCTCCGGCACGACCGATGAATACGCGATTACCAGGGCGCCGCCGAGAACTAGTTGCACGACCAGGGCGACGAACCAGACCGGGCGCTCCTTGATTGAGTCGAAGAGCGCTGCAGGCGACATGAATAGCTGCCCGACACGGACGATCAGTCCGGGGTGGTTCGGCTGGCTGTCGCTCGATTCTTGTGGATGTGTCATTGTCTCCCTCGCCCCTCCGTTATTTTAAGGTTCGGCCTTGCCGCACCCCTGTCGGGCCTTCGTTCGCCCGAACCGCCTCGCGTCCATTCTTGTGGTCGACCGTACGCAGCAGCCTGTCATCGGCATCGAGCCAGACAGTGTGCCGCTCGCCATCGATTTCCAGGTCGAAGCGGGTCGAACGCACCTCCGCCTCGCCCCCGCCGCCCATCGAGAGCGACTCTTCCGCGCGTCCGGCGATGCGGGCCGCGACCGACCTTCCGGCGGCAGGCAGAATAACCTCGACACTACCGTTCGGAGCGGCGCGCAGCACGCGAACCAGGACAAGATAGTGGTGAGCCACGCCGGGTTCGAAGATAATACCCGCGTCGCCCGGCGGATATTCTTTCCAGCGTTCGCCCTCCGGGGTCACCGAGTGGAAACGCAGCCGGTCGGCGAATCGATCGCCGTTGATGGCAACGGAAGCGCCTGCCCGGAGTTCGTACTTTACGGGGAGGAAATCCGCGTCCATCTGTAGCCCGACTTGCCAAACCTCATCGCTCGCGCTCTCGATGCTGGCCACGGCGTTCACGATCGATCCAGTTATCCACACTCTATACCGCTCGATGCCTGCGTGCTGCCCGTCCTCGAGCAGCCGGAGACGGCCGGCGTCCATCTCCTGGCCGTACGCGGGCGGCGAAACGGCGAGGATGACGAAGAATGGCAGGCAGATGCGGCTCCATGCCCAACGCATCCTCGGACTGCGCCTGCATGGATGATGTCCGGGCGGAACCCGCGGTAACGGACGCGGTAACGTAGAGGAGTTCTGCCGGGCCCGATCCGCCCGTCCCGGTCCCGGCGGCGCCCGAAGGCGCGCCCTTGCCATGGCCATCCGACCCCCTCCGTTCACGATAGGCCCGCTCATGGGGCGAAGGCCCGCTCATGGAGGCCACGCTCATGGAGCCCCGCCGAGCCGATCTCTCCGGGCCGAGCCGATCTCTCCCGGCCGGGCCGCCTGTTGAGCCCGGGTTGAGCCGCGCCACGATCCCTGAACGAAACGAAGCTACACTTCATGGGAGGTTGGCGCGAAGAAGAGAGAGATGGTTTCCGTCCGGTCGGCGGCCGTGATGGGGATCGATGTGCGTTCCGTGCGCGTCGAAGTCTCGATCACGCGCGGAACACCGATGATTCAGATCGTCGGCTTGGCGCAGAGCGCCGTGCAGGAGGGACGAGAGCGGATTCGGGCGGTCGCCGCGCAGATGGATCTGCATGTGCCGGGGATGAGGATCACCGTGAATCTGGCCCCGGCGGACATCCCGAAGACGGGAGCGGCCCTCGACCTGCCGATAATACTCGGGATACTGTGTGGCGCAGGCGAGATTCCACGGACGGCGCTGGCAGGGATGCTGGCAGTGGGCGAGCTGGGTCTCGACGGATCGCTGCGCCCGATACGCGGCGCCCTTCCGATAGCCCTGCACGCCGCCGAGGATCCAGATGTCCGCGGCCTCATCCTGCCGGCTGCCAATCTGCGGGAGTCGGCTGTCGTGACGGGCGTGGAGCTGCTCGGATCGGAGTCGTTGGCGAGGGTTCTCCGCTCGCTCAGAGGCAATGACGCCTTCCTCGCGCCCGACGCCGTGGATCTGGTCGAAGAGCCTCCCGCGGAGAGCGGGTTCGACATGTCGAGCGTCAAGGGCCAGCCGATCGCCAAGCGAGCCCTGGAGATCGCGGCGGCGGGGGGGCACAACCTCCTGCTCTCCGGCTGCCCCGGCTCCGGCAAGACCAGCCTGGCTCGCTGCCTTCCCGGGCTGCTCCCGGACTTGACGCTTGCCGAAGCCGTGGAGGTCACGGCCATCCACAGCGTGGCGGGGCTGCTGCCGGAGGGGGCTGGGCTGAAGCGCAGCCGTCCGTTCCGGGCGCCGCACCACTCGATCAGCGAGGCCGGGTTGATTGGTGGGGGCAGCAGGCCGCGGCCGGGCGAGGTGTCGCTGGCGCACCAAGGCGTGCTCTTCCTGGATGAACTGCCGGAGTTCGGCAGAAGGGCGCTGGAGACGCTCCGCCAACCGATCGAGGAGGGGCGGGTGCGCATCGTGCGGGCGGCCGGATCCGCGAGCTTCCCGGCCGAGTTCACCCTGGTGGCCGCGATGAATCCCTGTCCGTGCGGCTACAGGGGCGTCCCCGGGCGGTGCCGCTGCGCGGACTCGTCGGTGCGGCGCTACGCGAAGCGGGTGAGCGGGCCGCTGCTCGACCGGATCGATCTGACGATCGACGTTCCAGCCGTTAGTTGGGCGGAGCTGGAAGAGGCTGACGGGAACATGGAGAAGAGCGCGGCCGTGAAGGAGCGCGTCGTGCGGGCGCGCAGCCGCGCGGTCGGGCGCGGCTGGCGCAGCAATGCGCGGATGCCGGCAGCCAGCATAAAGTCCGCCTGCGCGATCGATCGCGGCGGCCGGCTACTCCTGCGCAAGGCGATTGCGTGCCTGAACCTCTCAGCGCGAGGCTACCACCGCTCGCTCCGCGTTGCCCGGACCATCGCCGACCTGGGCGGACAGGAGCGGATATCGGAAGACGATGTCGCGGAAGCCATCCGCTTCCGCAGGCCCGAGTGAGTCGCATATGCGGGGAAAGCGGCCCGCATATGCGAGGAAAGCGGCCCGCGGGACCGGGTCAACCGCGGAAGCCGTTGCCCGGGAGTTCGGGACAACGCCCCTCCCCGGCGGCTCCGGCGTCGGGTCTCTCGCCCCTTCCAAGGGCCAGGAAGTTGCCGATCAGCCGGTGACCGCCGGTCGACAGGACCGACTCGGGGTGAAACTGCACGCCCCACACCGGACGCGAGCGATGCTTGACCGCCATCGCCTCGCCGTCATCGCTCTCGGCTATCACCCGCACTCCGGCGCCGAGCCGCGCGCGGTCGACGACCAGCGAATGATACCTGACGGCCTCGAACGGGGACGGCATGCCTGCGAAGAGCTCATCCCCGGAGTGGCGGATGCGAGAGACCCGCCCATGCATCGGGCGGATTCCGCGGACGACCATCCCGCCCCAGGCGGACGCGATGCACTGGTGCCCGAGACAGACGCCAAGGATCGGAACGTTCGCGCCGGCCGCGCGGATCAGATCGACCGAGATTCCCGCCTCGCTCGGCGTGCACGGCCCCGGCGAGATGACGATGTGCGTCGGAGCTTCGGCTAGCAGCGCACCCGGAGCCGCCTCGTCGTTGCGGCGAACCCGCACCGTCTCTCCCGCCTCCTCCAAATACCGCGCGAGGTTGAAGCAGAAGGAGTCGTAGTTGTCTATGAGAAGGATCATCGGCGGCCGCCCCCTTGGCGTGCCCAGGGGTATGTTCGCGAATATTGTCCGGAAGTCTTTATCGGACAAGATGAGGAACGATCGGACAAGATGAGGGAGACGCGCCATGGCGCGAGCGGTCATCGGCTGACATGCGCCGGTGTCCTTGCATTGTCTCCAAGCGGCGGGCCTTTCCGTCGCGCCCATCGGCGAAACCGGAAGGGTGTGCCGGACGTACCACTAATCGTGACGAGCGCGGCATGAACGGCAAGGCCAGAGGGGTTGTTTTCAGCCGATATAGTTCAGCCGATAGAGAAAGAGGCGGCGATGTTTTCCAAAGTTGAGGATGCGCCGGCTGTCCGCCGTGGGGATCCTGCCGTGCGTGGCGGGGGCGACGACGCCGGAACCGAGATAATCGCAAGCTCGGCCGAAACGCCGGACAATCTGCCGACGGTGACGGAGTGCCGGGGACCGGACGGGCGGGTGAAGAACGTTACGGTTTCGGAGGATTTCGACCGCCTTCCCTTCCGATCGGTTGTGAAGAATGCGGGCGGAGAGATCATCCACGATGAGATAGTCCGCGAACTCGGACCGCCAAAGAGCGGGGGGCTAACGCCGGAGGAAGAAGAGGAGGTCCGGCCGATTCTCGAGGAGCATGCGGCCACACATCCGTTCGCGGCGCAGCTGCTCGCCGAACTCGATGGGGAATCGCGATGAAGCGGCTGTCCGCGCTCGCGGGCCATCGGCCCGAAGAGGTTCCGGTTCGGTGGGCGCTGCCTCTGACGGCAGCGAGTTCCCTTGCGGGGGTCGCGATATGGCAAGAGTGCAAGCCGCTACTAGGCGCGGCGCTCAAGGCGCTTGTCGCGGCGTTCGCTTGAACCCCTGATCCCCGCAAGTCGCCCCCCGAAGAGAGGGGGAGAAAGGGCGTTTTGGGGGGCCGCTATTGCAACCCCATGTTGCGGCTGTCTCCATCATCGAAGAGGCGGCCGTCGTCTCGACCGGCTCCAGCGTCGCGGCGGTCTTCGTGGTCGTCGTCTCGCGGCTCTTTCTGCGGCGCTCTCCTAATTCGTTCTTGTGGCCGGCGAAAATGTCGGGTCGAAGGGCGCGGGGCCGTTGACCGCTAAATCGTGGCGCAGACTACCACATCCCTAGCGCGCCGTCTGGCGCAGCCGTGCCGGGAACGTACTTTGGAGAGCATGGCGGACGATAACCACGAGAAGTTCTGACAGGCGAGGAACCAGATGGCCATCATGCGAAATCTCTTCCGGGGCGTAGGCTGCCTGGTGACCCTGGTCGTCCTGCTTGTCATCGGCGCGATGCTGGTGGTAGCCGCATGGCTGTTCCGCGACGAGATCGCGGCCAGGATCGGCAACGCGGGCGGCGGAGAAATCGTCATGTCCGAACCGAGCCTCGAACTGGCGGAACGAATCGAGAGCGCGCTGGAGGCGGGGGCCGCCGGAGGAACAATCGAAGACACGATCTTCTCGGAGGCGGAGCTCCAAAGCTACGTCGCGTACAAGCTGCCTTCCCGGCTCCCTTCGTACATAGTCGATGTGGCCTTTGAACTGCGCGACTCGACCGCGGCATTCGAGTTGAAAGTGGACCTTTCGAATCCGGAGTTGGGCAATGTGGGGGCCGATCTCCAGAGGATCGCCGGCGATTCGGTCCGAGTCACCGGCGAGGCGCTCCCCACCGTGCGGGCCAACGGAGATGGACGCGTTCGGCTTGCCTCGCTCAGAGCCGGAATTATCCCGTTGCCGCCGGATCTCGTCATCGAGGCGCTACCGGAACTGGGCATGTATAGCGAGGACGGCGCCACATTCTTCGATATTCCCGCCCCCTTCCCGCCAATTCGGATCGAGAACGAAGCCGTGCTTCTCATCCGAGCAGGCAGTTCGACGGGGGACCAGGGCGGCGGCTCCCCTGATCGACAGGGCGGCGATCCCCCGGATCAAAGGTAGCGAGACCGTCATGGCAGAGAAGTTCCGCAACTACATCGCAGGCGAGTGGACGGCGCCCGCCGGCGGCGCCTACATGGAGAACCGCAACCCCGCTCGCGCGGGAGAGGTGATCGGCCTCTTTCCCGACACTAGCGCGGCGGATGTGGATGTCGCCGTCGCCTCCGCGCGGAGAGGCTTCGAGACGTGGGCCGCGACGCCCGCTCCGGAGCGCGGCTTGGTACTCAAGCGCGCGGGAGATCTGCTGACCCGGTGCAAGGAAGATCTTTCCCGGACGATGACCCGGGAGATGGGCAAGGTTCTGGAGGAGACCCGGGGCGATGTCCAGGAAGCGATCGACACCGCCTACTATGCGGCGATGGAGGGCCGCCGTCTGTTCGGGCGCACCGCGCCGTCCGAGCTGCGCAACAAGTGGGCGATGTCGTTCCGGCGGCCAGTCGGCGTTTTCGGGATCATCACCCCCTTCAACTTCCCCGTCGCAGTCCCGAGCTGGAAGATCTTCCCGGCGCTGTTGTGCGGAAACAGCATCATCTACAAGCCCTCCGAAGATGTGCCGCACAGCGCCCACCGGTTCGTCGAAGTCCTGCTCGAGGCCGGTCTGCCGCCGGAGTGCGTGCAGCTCCTCCATGGCCGGGGCGAGACGGTGGGCCGCGCCATCGTCGAGCACCCCGGCGTGGCCGGGCTGTCCTTCACCGGCTCCACGGAAACCGGCGGCCTGATCGGCGAAGTCGCGGGCCGGATGGGCAAGCGGCTGTCGTTGGAGATGGGGGGCAAGAACGCGCAGATCGTAATGGCGGATGCCGACCTCGACTTGGCCCTGGAAGGCGTTCTCTGGGGCGCGTTCGGCACGACCGGACAGCGTTGCACCGCCACGAGCCGCCTCTTGCTGCAGCGAGGCATCCACGACGACTTCGTGAAGCGGCTCTGCTACGAAGCCAACTCTCTGAGGCTTGGCGACGGGCAGGTGTCGGGCGTCGACGTGGGTCCGCTCATCCACCGGGCGGCGCTGTCGAAGTGCGAGCGCTACATGGCGGTCGCTAAAGATGAAGGGGCCGTGGCCGCGACCGGGGGCGCCTCCCCGCGCGGGCGCGAGCTGGCCGAAGGCCACTTCTTCGAGCCGACCGTGCTGACCGGCGTCGAACGCCACCACCGAGTCGCCGTGGAGGAAATCTTCGGACCGATCCTCTCCGTGATCCCGTTCGACACGCTCGACGAAGCCATAGCCATCAACAACGAGGTGCGATACGGCCTCTCCTCGTCCATTTATACACAGGATGTGAACACGGCGTTTCGGGCGATCGAGGAACTCGACAACGGAATCAGCTACGTCAACGCTCCGACGATCGGCGCCGAGGCGCACCTGCCCTTCGGAGGGGTCAAGGCTACCGGCAACGGGCACCGCGAAGGGGGTTGGGAAGTCTACGACTTCTACAGCGAGACGAAGGTGGCGTACCTCGACTACAGCGGAATGCTGCAACGGGCGCAGATAGATGTGGATTGGTGACGCCGATGCGAACTGGTGACGCCCGCCCGCCGGTGAGACCTCGTTGAGTTCCTGCTCTACACTGTGTCGTCAATGGGGAGAATGGGCGGCGACGGGAGGGACGTGAGGGGATGAACAAGCGGCCGGCCAGTTCGGAAGAGGCGCCAGCCGCGGGGCGCGCGGCGGGAGAAGATGAGGCCGGGGCCAGCCATGAGCGCGCGCCGGGGAGTTCTGCCGGCGGAGCCCCGCGCCGTTCTGTCGCTCGCCGGATCTGGGACTGGACCAGGTCGGTCTCTATCGCGTTCCTGCTCTTCCTGTTCGTCCGCGCATTTCTGGTAGAGGCGTTTCAGATACCCACGGCCTCGATGGAGAACACCCTCCTTGCGGGCGACTTCCTGCTCGTCAACAAGCTGGCGTACGGCGCGGACATTCCTGGCACAGGGCTGGAGCTGCCCGCGCTGCGCACCCCGGCGAGGGGGGATGTAATCGTGTTCGAACCACCGCGCGCAGCCACCCGCGGCCCTCGCGCCAACTACATCAAGCGAATAGTCGGGATGCCCGGCGACACCCTTCAGATGTCGCGCGCCCAGCTCCTCGTGAACGGCATCGCGCAGGACGAACCCTACGTGAAGATGCCGCTACGCAGCGCCGACGCGCCGAACGCCGCCTTCTCGTGGCAGCGTCGCTACGTCACCGGGCGGGCGCGGCGGTGGGCGTACCTTCCGACCCGGGACAACTGGGGTCCCCTCGTGGTGCCGGCCGGGAAGTACTTCGTGATGGGAGACAACCGGTCGAACTCGGAGGACTCACGTTACTGGGGCTTCGTGCCGCGGGATGCGATCAAGGGACGCACCGTGCTGGTGTACTACTCTTACGACCTCGAGGCGGGAGAGCGTTTGGGATGGATCACTTCGATTCGGTGGGACCGAATCCTGCGCGGCGTCAACTGACTCGAGCTGCGCTTCCGTGTCCGGAGCGACCGATGGCGGCACGGGTCCGGGCGCGACGCCCGGGCGGAGCGTCGGCCGGGCGATGCGGCGCGGCTCGCCCCGGATGCCGGAGCCGCGGCGGGATCGTCGGCCGAGTGGCCGGCGGGATCGTTGATTCAGGCCAGATGAGACTGTCGAGATAGGATGGTCCGGACGTTCGAGCGGTACCTGTCGGATATCGGAAGGGAACAGCTTCTGGATCCCGAAGAGGAAGTCGAACTGGCGAAGAAGAGCCGGGCCGGCGACGCTGCCGCTCGCCAGAGGCTGGTGCGGGCCAATCTTCGTTTCGTCGTGTCGGTGGCGAAGAACTACAGGGGGCGGGGCCTCTCTCTGCCCGACTTGGTGAACGAGGGAAATCTGGGCTTGGTGCGGGCGGCCGACCGCTTCGATCCCGACCGTGGCGTTCGCTTCATAAGTTACGCCCACTTCTGGGTGCGGCGGGCCATGTTGGATGCCATAGCGAGCGACACCGGACGTCCTCCGCCGGGCCAACCGCGGCCGCTCAAGCTCTCGCTCGATGATGTAGTCCCCGGCGGCGGGTGCACGATCGGCGAGCTGCTTCCGGACGAACGGCTTCCGGAACCGGGCGCCGGCTTGGTCAGGGAACGGTTGCGAGGCGTAATCGAGGCGAGTCTGGCGGACTTGCCGCCGCGCGAGAGCGAGGTGGTCCGCCGCTACTTCGGGCTGGGATTCGGCGGCCCGCAGGCGATAGCCACGATTTCGGCGGCGCTGGGAGTGTCGGGCGAGCGGGTGCGCCAGCTGAAGGAGCGCGGTCTGTCGCGGTTGCGCGCCTCGGCCATGCGGCACGGGCTGCACAGCTACGCGACAACCATGCATGGGCCGGCGGACCCTGATCCCCCCGGCCACTCCCGGCGCCGCCGCCGGATGGGCGCTCGTGGGTTTGTCTTCTAAGAACGACGGATTGCGCGAAAAGAGCGACGGATTGCGAGCGGTAGCGACGGATTGCGCGAAAAGAGCGGCGCATCGCGTGCGGAAGTGGCGGGTTGCGCGAGAGAGATTGCCTCCGGGGACGGCTCCCAGTAAGTTGGCACGCTGCCACCGGCGCATGCGCGATGTCGGTGGCGCCGTCGAAACTCTTGCGTCGCTTCGGTCGCGCTTCCCGGATCCCCTGTCGCGTTGCCAGCTCACAGGCTGTCGGCCAGGGGAACTGCCGGTGAGCGCGCTCCCGCCATCTCGGTTGCACAAGCGGGCTGTATTGGCTCTATGAGGGACAGTTTCAGATGAAGACATACTCGGTCAAGGCTGGCGAGATCACGCGAGAATGGTATCTGGTGGATGCTGCGGACCAGGTATTGGGCCGCTTGGCCACCCGCGTCGCGTCGGTCCTGCGCGGAAAGCACAAACCCATCTACAGCACTCATCTGGATACCGGGGACTACGTGGTCGTGATCAACGCGGAGCGTGTCCGGTTGACCGGAAACAAGGCCGACCAGAAGGAGTACTTCCGGCACTCGGGATACATGGGGGGAGAACGTTTCATCCCGTTTCGGCGCATGCTGGGGCGGTATCCCGACCGGGTAATCCGGTTGGCGGTCAAAGGCATGCTTCCGAAGAACACGCTTGGCCGGAGCATGTTGAAGAAGCTGAGGGTGTACGCCGGACCCGAACATCCGCACGCGCCTCAGAATCCGCAGCCTCTTGAAACCGTAGCGAGTTGAGCCAATGTCGTTGATATCCGCAAGGCCGGAAGTCGAGAATTCGGAGGAAGGACGAATCCGGGAGATAGTCCAGACGGTCGGACGACGGAAGACGTCCGTGGCCCGCGTCGCGATGAAGCCCGGCAGTGGGCGTTTGCAGATAAACGGTCGGCCATTCGAAGTCTACTTCACGATCTCGCGGCACCGTTCGGCGGTCGCCGCGCCCCTGAAAGTGACCAAGACGGAGAGCGACTACGATATCGCCGTGCGCGTCCACGGAGGGGGGGTCACGGGCCAGGCCGAAGCGACCCGCCTCGGCATTGCGCGCGCGCTGGTGGAATTCGAGCAGGAACGACGCGGCTTGCTGCGGCCAGAGGGGATGCTTACCAGCGATCCGCGGGTCGTCGAGCGCAAGAAGCCGGGCCGGCCGAAGGCGCGCAAGCGCTTCCAATTCTCCAAGCGATAGCGGGAAGGAGACGCCGAAGGCAATGACGGTGGCAATCAAAGACCTGTTGGAAGCCGGTGTCCACTTCGGACACCAGACCCATCGCTGGAATCCCAAGATGCGGAAGTACATCTTCACGGAATCCAGCGGAATCTACCTTATCGACCTCAAGAAGACGCAGGAACAGCTGCGGAAGGCGCACAATCTCGTGCGCCGCACGGTTCTCGAGGGGAAGTCCATACTCTTCGTTTGCACGAAGCACCAGTTGGCCCGGGTCGTCCGGGCCGAAGCGGAGCGTTGCGGTTCCTTCTACGTCACCGAGCGCTGGCTCGGAGGGATGCTCACCAACTTCCAGACGATCAAGAAGAACATCAATCGCCTGAAGGAGTTGGAGCGCGGCGTCGAGGAAGGCGCATTCGAATTCTATACGAAGAAGGAACGTCTCCTCCTCGAGCGCGAGCGGGAGAAGCTTGACCGCTACCTGTCGGGCATCAAGGACATGACGAAGCTCCCGGGGCTTGTGTTCGTGGTGGACTCGACCAAGGAGGAAATCGCGGTTCGCGAGTCGAACCGGCTGGGAATTCCGGTCGTCGCCATCGCGGACACGAATGCCGATCCGGATCTCCTGACCATCGCCATCGCGGGCAACGACGACGCGATTCGCTCGGTCTCGCTCATTACCAGATCGATCTCGGATCTCGTCGAGGATACGCGGCGGCGCATTCCGGATGGGGGGCGAGAAGAGCTGAAGTCCCAGGCCTTCACCTACTCCAGCGACGCCGGCGACATGGCCGATGCGGGAGAGCCGCAGCGCCGCCGGCCGAGGCGGAAGCCGCGTCCCGAGATCATAGCGAAGCGGTTGCACCAGCCGGGAGCCGGCGACGGCGGATCCCGGGACCGGGGCGGGAAAGCGGGCGAGGGCGATGCGGCCGGGGCAGGGCGGAACCCCGCCGAAGCGGCGGACTCGGCCGCCGCCGGCGAGCAGCGGTCCGCCGGGAGCGCGGAGAGCTGATGGCAGCTGTATCCGCTCTGGACGTCAAGGCGCTTCGCGATCGCACGGGCGCCGGAATGATGGACTGCAAGAGGGCTCTCATCGAGGCCGGTGGCGATGCGGAGCGGGCTGTCGACCTGCTCCGGAAGAAGGGGGCCGCCAAGGCGGCCAAGCGGGTGGCCCGCGAGGTGTCGGAGGGCACTATCCAGGTGGCGGCGCGCGGGTCGGCGGCGTCGATGGCCGAGGTGTTGAGCGAGACGGACTTCGTCGCTCGGAGCGAGGCTTTCGAGGCGTTCGCCAGGGAGCTGGCCCGGCGGTTGCTCGACTTTCCCCTGGATGACGGAGAAGTGATGACGGGCGAGTCGCTTCTCGCCACGGATGGCGCGGGCGAGATCGCCGAGCGGCTGGCGGAACTCAGGCTGCGCGTCGGCGAGAATGTCCAGATAGGCCGGACGGTGCGGTTCGATCTCCATGGTGAGGGCGGCGTCTTCGGTTCCTATGTGCACTTCGGGAACCGTATCGGAGCGCTCGTGGAAGTGTCGCAGTCCGGCGAGGCGGCGGCCGAGACCGCGCGCAATGTCGCCATGCAGGCCGCGGCGACGAATCCATGGGCGCTGTCGCCCGCGGACATCCCTCCCGACGCCGTCCAACGGGAGCGGGATCTATTGGCCGAACAGGCGGCGGAAGAGGGCAAACCGCCGATGATCGTGGAGAAGATCATCGAGGGCCGCATGCGGAAGTTCTTCGAGGAGAACACGCTCCTCTTGCAGAGCTACGTGCGGGATCCGGACCGGAGAGTCATGGATATCCTGGGTGACGGTCTCGCCGTGCGCCGTTTCACGCGCTTCGAAGTGGGCGCCTGAGTCGCCGGACGGGGCGGCCGGAGCCGGCGCATAGCTCCGGCGGAGGCCGAGGAGCGGCAGACGGCAAGGAGGCAGCGCGTGTCGACAAGCCCGCCCCCGCACGCATATGCGCCGGTGCGCTATAGCGGTCCAGGCCAACTTGGCCGGTACGCGCGGGCCGTCGGCCTGTCTCGGTTCTGAAGCGAGAACGCGCGCCATGTCCGCTCCGAAGTATCAGCGCGCCCTCCTGAAGCTCTCCGGCGAGTCGCTCGCTGGAGAAGACGGATTCGGCATCAGTTCCACGGCCCTCGGCGCCGTCGCCAGCGAGTTGAGAGTGGTTCGCGAGACCGGAGTCAGCCTGGGCCTCGTCGTGGGCGGAGGGAATATACTCCGGGGCACCGCAGTAAGCCGCCGGGGCATAGACCGCGTCACCGGCGACCACATGGGCATGCTGGCCACGGTCATAAACGCCATGGCTTTGCAGGGCGCTCTCGAACGGCGAGGCGTCGCGACCCGGGTCATGTCGGCGATTCGTATGAACGCCGTTGCCGAGCCGTATATCCGGCGCCGCGCCCTGCGCCACCTCGAGAAGGGAAGAGTCGTCATCTTCGCCGCCGGCACCGGCAACCCGTACTTCACGACCGATACGGCGGCCGTGCTGCGCGCGGTCGAGGTGGAGGCCGAGATCATCTTGAAGGCGACCAAGGTCGATGGCGTCTACACCGCGGATCCGGAGGCGGACCCGAACGCCCGGCTCATCGACGAAATCGGCTACCTCGAGGTGATAACGCGCGAACTGCGAGTGATGGATGCCGCGGCGGTTTCGCTTTGCAAGGAGAACTCGCTGCCTATCATAGTCTTGAATATGAGGCGGTCCGGTGCAATTCTGGCTGCGCTAAGGGGCGAGAAGGTCGGGACCCTCGTCAGCTGATGACCGGGCAGGTCGAGACCGGAGGAGGCGGCTTCGCGGCGCAGATCGTCGACACGCCGACGCGGGCTGTCCGCAACTGATGACCGGGCAGGTCGAGACCGGAGGAGGCGGCTTGGCGGCGCCGATCGTCGACACGCTGACGCGGGCTGTCCGCAACTGATGACCGGGCAGGTCGAGACCGGAGGCTTGCAGTGATAGAAGAGATACTGAATAGCGCATCGACGGCGATGGACAGCGCGGCGGGAGCGGTCGCGAGAGAGTTCGCCACCGTGCGCACCAGCAAGGCGTCGCCGGCGATTCTCGACAGCGTTCTTGTCGACGCGTACGGTTCCAGGGTGCAACTTCGCCAAGTGGCCAATGTCAGCGCGCCCGAGCCGGGACTGCTGCTGGTCCAGCCATACGATCCGAACATCGCCAACGATGTCGCCCGGGCGATCCAGGGCGGAGACCTCGGGCTCAATCCTTCGGTGAACAGCGGCGTGGTCCGCGTACCCATCCCGCCGCTGACCGAGGAGCGCCGCCGCGATCTGGTCAAGGTTCTCCACCGGATGGCCGAAGAGGGCAGGGTCTCGGTGCGGGCGGCGAGACAGGCGGCTCGCGAACGGCTCCTTCAAATGCAGAGGGATGGCGAAGTCGGAGAGGACATCGGCCGCCGCGCCACGGGGGAGTTGCAGGAATGCACCGATCGCCACGTGAGCGAGATCGACAAACTGCTTGCCCGCAAGGAAGCGGAGGTCATGGAGGTTTGAGTAGAGCCAGTCGTATCGCGGGCGCCATCCGGGCGTACATTCGCGGACGCGACCGGGTGTGGGACCACAAGAAGAAGTCGGGCGGGCAAGTCGCTCCGCCGCCGGAGATCGAGTTCGGACGTTTGCCCGAGTCTCCGCGCTTCGGAGTGGATGTTCCCGAAGAGCTCGACTTCCGCCGCGGCCCTGCCGCATGGCGAGGCCGTGCGGAACGAGACAAACCTTAGAGCGGCCAGCTGCGGCAGTGCGCCGGATCGGATCGAGGCCCGCTTCCGGCTTGCTCTTCGGGAATCGCCCGACCTCCTTCCCCATGGTTCGTCGGTCCTTGTCGCCTACTCGGGCGGCTCGGACTCTGTCGCGCTTCTGCGCCTGCTGCGCTCGGTCAGGGGAACCCGGCGACTCGCTCTGTCCGCCGCCCACTTCGACCACGGCTTGCAAGCCGGGAGCGCGGAGCGGGCCGCCCGGGCGGCCGAGACTTGCCGCAGGGCCGGGGTGCCCTGCGAGGTCGGCCGCGGCCGCGGCATCGGGCGCGGCCAGGCTCAGCTCCGGGCGGCCCGCTACACCTTTCTGGACGGCGCCGCACAGCGGGCGCGAGCCGACCGGGTGGCGCTGGCGCACCAGCTCGACGACCAGATCGAGACCGTGCTGATCAACCTGCTGCGGGGGACCGGCCTGCGCGGCCTGGCGGGCATCCCGGCGCGTCGCGGGATCTTCGCGCGCCCGCTCCTCGGTTTCACCCGAGAGGAGCTGCGGGGCTATATTCGCGCTGGCGCGGGCGAGTGGCTGACGGATCCCGCTAACCGCGACCTTCGCTACACTCGCTCGCGGGTGCGGCGCCTTCTGATTCCTGTTCTCCGTGGAGCTGGATCCCAAGAAGTGTTGAACCGACTTGCAAGCGATGCGCTCGGAGCCGACCGCGGGCTCGACCGGCGCGCCGCCGAGCTGCGGTCGGCGGCTTGCTTCCAGACGACCGAGGCGGGTGCGCGAATTGTCCGGTCGCGGCTGCTCCGTTACGACCGGGGCGCCCGTACCCGCATTTTGCGAAGGACGGCGCGCGAGATGGGGCGCCGCCTCTCCCGGCGGGGCGCCGGCGCCGGCGCCGCTTTCATCCGCAACGGCGCCAGCGGGCACGGGGTCGATGTCGCGGACGGTCTGCGCGTGGAGCGGGAGTTCGACCGGATCGAGGTGCGCCGCGCGCGCGACGGCGCGGCCGACGGCCCGAGCGCCGAGCTGGAGATCGAGTCGCCGGCTCCCGGAGCCGGGGCGCTGCAACTCGCCGGCCGGCGGTACGAGGTTCGTTGGGGCGAGCTCGCGGGCGGAGAACGGTGGGCGACCGCTTTTCCGCGTGGCGCGCTTCGTTTCCCTCTGAGAGTCCGCAGCGCCCGTCCTGGCGATCGCATCTCGGCGCGCGCCGGGACCCGGCGGCTAAAGAAGCTGTTCAACGAGCGCCGGGTCCCGGCGTCGGAACGGCTCGGCGTCCCGGTTGTCGCGGCCGCGGACGAGACGGTGCTGTGGGTTATCGGTCACGCGGCGATCGAGACGCCGGCAACCGAACGGCGCCGGCGCGGCGGCGACTGGTTCGCGGTTGGAATCGTTGAGCGCTGAATCCCGGCCTCGGGGGCGGCAAGATCCTTCGGCGCCCGGCAAGGGCGTGCCGAACCACTTCGACGAGTACAACCGGGACGGCGCGCTCGATGCGGTCGTCTATCCGGCCGCCGAGATCGCCGCGCGCGTCGGCGCGCTGGGGAGAGAGATCTCGCGGTCGTATCCGCCGGGAGACAAGGTGTTGCTGCTGGGGCTGCTCAAAGGTTCTTTCGTATTCATGGGCGATCTTGTTCGCAGCATCCGGCGCCCCGTTCAAGTCGACTTCCTGGTGGCCTCGAGCTACGGAAGCTCGACCACATCATCCGGCGCCGTGAAGCTCCTGTACGATCCCAAGGTTCGATTCGAGGGGCGCCATGTCATACTTGTGGAAGACATCGTGGACACCGGACGCACCCTGAACAGACTGTGCGATCTGCTGGCGGGACGGAACCCTCTCTCCCTTGAAGTGTGTGCACTCTTGCACAAGGGCATAGCCGAGGATCTGGCGTGGGAACCGCGCTGGACCGGCTTTCGCTGTCCCCTGGACTTCCTCGTGGGGTACGGGTTGGATCACGCCGAGGAGTTTCGCCACCTGCCCTTCATCGCGACTATCAAGCAGGACAAGTAGGCACGAGAAAGTTCTTCGGAACATTTCTACAGGAGTCGAGGCCAGACCGCATGCCACAAGAAACGCCACAGCGGCCCGATAGCGCCGATCCGCGGGGGCGCATGAGCAAGTTGCTCCGAACCGCATCGTTCTGGGCTCTGATAATCCTCATCCCCGTCGCCTACCTTCAATTCACGGGAGTCAACCGGGGACGGGAGAGCAGGCTCACGTATACGGAGTTCAGGGAGCAGCTCGCGCAGCGAAACGTGTCGTCGCTCGAGGTGCGGCTGGGCACGGGCGAGGTGAAGGGCCAGTTCAAGGCCCCCGTCCTGTCCGGCTCGACGGACCAGAACGAGACGAGCGGCTTCAACCTCCTTCTGCCGACGCGGGAGATGGGAGAAGAGCTTCAGGCCGAGCTTCTCGACGCCGGAGTGGCGATAGAGACGCTCCCCGCCCGCAGCAACTGGCTCCAACTCTTCGTATCGGTCCTGCCGTGGATCCTCATCATAGGCTTGTGGCTCTTCGTGTTTCGGCAGATGTCCGCAGGGGGATCGCGCGCATTCAGCTTCGGGAAGTCGAAGGCCAAACTGCTGAGCGGCGACACGCCGAAGGTCACTTTTATGGATGTCGCCGGCTGCGACGAGGCGAAGGACGAGCTAGAGGAGATCATCGAGTTTCTCAAAGATCCCAGGAAGTTCTCCAGACTCGGAGGGCGTCTGCCGAAGGGCGCCCTTCTGGTCGGCCCGCCCGGCACGGGGAAGACTCTGCTCGCGCGCGCCGTGGCCGGAGAGGCCGGACGCCCCTTCTTCTCGATGTCGGGCTCCGACTTCGTCGAGATGTTCGTCGGCGTCGGCGCATCCCGCGTGCGCGACTTGTTCGAGCAGGGAAAGGCCCACGCGCCTTGCATAATCTTCATCGATGAAATCGACGCGGTGGGGCGTCACAGGGGGGCTGGGCTCGGTGGCGGCCATGACGAACGGGAGCAGACGCTGAACCAGCTTCTCGTGGAGATGGATGGCTTCGAGTCCAACGAGGGAGTGATCCTGGTCGCCGCGACCAACCGGCCGGATGTGCTGGATCCCGCGCTCCTGCGTCCGGGCCGCTTCGACAGGCAGATCGTGGTGGACAACCCCGACATCAAGGGTCGCGAAGGGATCTTCCGCGTGCACACGCAGGACATCCCCCTTGCCGAAGATGTCGACCTCTCCGTCCTGGCCAAGGGCACGCCGGGGCTGTCGGGCGCCGACATCGAGAATGTCGTCAACGAGGCGGCGGTCATAGCGGCGCGCCACGACAAGGATCGCGTCTACATGGACGAGTTCGAGCGGGCGAAGGACAAGGTCATGCTCGGAACGGAGCGGCGCAGCATGGTCATCTCCGATGAGGAGCGGAGAGTGACCGCCTACCACGAGGCCGGCCACGCGGTTATCGCGCTTCGCGTGCCGGGGCAGGATCCCCTGCACAAGGTGACTATCGTGCCCCGGGGAAGGGCCCTCGGGATCACGGCATCCCTTCCCGAGGAGGATCGTCACAACTATACGAAGGGCTGGCTCGAGGGGCAGCTCAAGATGCTCTTCGGCGGCCGGGTCGCCGAGGAGATGGTCTTCGGCAACAGCAAGATCACGACCGGCGCCGGCAACGACATAGAGCGAGCGACCGATCTGGCGCGCCGCATGGTTACGCAGTTCGGCATGTCGCCGCTGGTGGGCGCCATGGCGGTAGGCGAGCGGGAACAAGAAGTGTTTCTCGGCCGGGATCTGTCGCAGCGCCGCGAAGTCAGCGAGAAGACGGCCGAACTTGTCGACGGCGAGATCAAGCGGATTCTCGATGATTCGTACCGGAGCACGGGCGCGGTGCTGGAGGAGCACAGGAAGCTGCTGGAGGCCATAGCGGAGGCGTTGCTGGAGCGCGAGACGCTTGCATCGGAGGAGATCAAGATTCTGGCCGAAGGCCGCGAGCTGCCGCCGCCCGTGAAGCCGCCGCCCGCCCCTGCCGCGGCAGCGCCCGAGACCAGCGAGGCCTCCCGGCCCCGCGAGTTGTCGATCGAGGGCGCCGGAAGCGAGCCGGCCCCAGTCCCCGCCTGAACGGGCGGGTGCGCTTGGTCGCTTCTCCAGGCAAGCGGGCGAACGCGCTGGAGGCGGTCTCCCGAGAGGGGTCGGCGGTCTCGAAGGGGTGGTCGGCGGTCTCCCAGGAGCGCCCTAAGGTCTCGCAAAAGCGGTCGGCGCCCTCGTCGTGGCGACTGTGCGACAGAGAGGTGGCATTCGGCCGGCCGGCGATCGCCGGCATCTTGAATGTGACCCCCGACTCCTTCTCCGACGGAGGCCTCTACGAGCGCCCTGGCGCGGCGATCCGGCGCGCCTACGAGATCGCCGAGCAGGGCGCCGACCTGCTCGATGTGGGAGCGGAGTCGACTCGTCCCGGGGCCGCCCCGGTGACCGCGGCCACGGAGTGGGGCCGGCTCGAGCCCGTGCTCCGCGGACTCGCCGACTTTCCGCTCCCGGTGTGCGTCGACACGAGCAAGCTGGAGGTGGCCCGGCGCGCTCTGGACGAGGGGGCGCGGGCGATCAACGACGTAACGGCTCTCCGGCGGGATCCGGGGCTGGCGGAGTTGGCCGCGCGCACCGGGGCTGGCCTCGTCCTCATGCATATGAGGGGCACGCCGCGCACCATGCAGTCGAGCACGGAATACGAAGATCTGGTGGGCGAGGTCCGCGCGGCGCTCCTCGCCGCCCGCGATACCGCGATCGAGGCAGGTTGCGATCCGCGGCAAGTCGCGGTCGATCCGGGCATAGGCTTCGGGAAGTCGGAGAGCGGCAGCCTCGAGCTCCTGGCCAGGCTGGACGAGATAGCGCCGCCGGACATCCCCGTGTGGATCGGGGCGTCTCGCAAGTCGTTTCTGGGCAAGCTGCTCGGGACCGGTCCGGATGACCGGGTCGCGGGCTCCGTTGCGGCGGGGCTCGCCGCAGCGCGGCGGGGAGCCAATGTGCTGCGCGTGCACGATGTGGCCGAGACCCGCGCGGCGCTGGAGGTGGAGCTGTCCATCGGCGCCCACGCCGCGTCGGGAGCGCGCGGCTGAATGGGCACGCTCTGGCGGTACATCCAACTGCTCCAGATCAGTTTGCTGGATGTCATCGAGATAGCCGTCGTGGGGTACGTCATCTACCGGCTGCTGCTGCTCTGGTCGGGGACGCGGGCCTTCCAGATGCTGTTCGGACTGGTGGCGCTCCTGTCCATCTACGCCGGCGCCGGATGGCTCGGCCTCGGCTTGATCGAATCCATCCTCTCGGGAGTGTTCACTTACGGCGCGTTCGCGCTCTTGATCGTCTTTCAGCCCGAGTTGCGAAGCGCCCTGGCCCGCCTCGGCCGCAACCGGGTCTTCAGCACTTTCGCGAGGGTCGGGGAACGCAGGCTGGCAGTCGCCGACGAACTTGCCAGAGCGGCTCTGCTGCTCTCGCAGTCGCGAACCGGCGCGATCATCGCGCTCGAGCAGGAGCTGTCGCTGGAGGAGTACATCGACAAGACCGGTACCCGGCTCCGCGCCGAAGTGTCGGCCGAACTGCTCGTCTCGCTATTCAACACTCGGGCGCCGCTCCACGATGGGGCCGTGATCGTGCGCGGCGACGAGATCATCGCGGCCGGCGTTCATCTGCCTCTCGCCCGAAGCGAGCTCGCCGACAAGTCGCTCGGCACGCGCCACCGGGCGACGCTCGGACTCGCGGAGGAGACCGACGCGCTCGTGATCGTCGTCTCGGAGGAGACGAGCCAGATATCCCTGGCGCGACGGGGGGTCCTTCGGCGAAGGCTTTCCGTCAAACAGCTGCGCAACCACCTCGCGGCCGACGTTGCGCGGCCCGAACTTGGACGCCCGGAAGGCGAAGTCTCTCCCGAGGGGGGCGTCCTGCCCGAGGACGCTGGCGACCTGGTCTTGGCGCGCCCCGCCGCCAACGGCGGAGGCGGAGAAGCTCGGGCTTCCGGAGCCGACGACCGGGAGGGATCTCCCCAAGCGGTTTGAGGTCCGGCCCGCCTCGGGAGATGCGCGACACGCTTCGCGCGAGCCATGCGGCCTGGCCGCGGCGGCCGCCCGCTTTCGCCTCCGCCAGCCATTTGACGCCCGTTCCCGCTTCCCATAGCTTTCGAGTCTCGGCAACCAGTAGCTTTCGAGTCTCAGCAACCAGCGTGGACACCCAGCCGCTCAGGCACGTCGGGGCGATCCCCGGAGACGGTTGGGCAACAGCCCCGGGACGACAGGCCAATGGATACTCAGTACGATCTGATGACGCTCTTCACTGACGGCGGCGGCATGATGTACATGCTCATCCTCTGCTCTCTGGTCGCACTCGGCGTGATCGTGTCCAAGATGTGGATGCTCTGGATCGCCCACAGGGATTCCAGGAAGTTGCTCGAAGAGATTACCGAGCTGGGGATGAGCGGACGGCTTTCGGATGCGATCGAGAGGGCGGAGGGGATACGCGGCCCTGTCGCCGCGATCCTGCTCGCCGGTCTTCGCCGCGTCAGGGAGCGCCGCACCGGCGGCGTGTCCGGCGCCAAGGACATCCATAAGGCCATCAGCACGACCGGCGTAATCGAGCTCAACTTTCTCGAGCGCGGCTTGGCGGTCCTCGGCACGATTGCGAATGTCGCCCCGATGCTGGGCTTCCTCGGGACGGTCTGGGGGATGATCAAGGCCTTCGAGGCCATCGAGCTGGCCGGCCAGGTGGAACCGGGACTGGTGGCTTCCGGTATCAAGGTTGCGCTGATTACGACGGCTGCGGGGCTGACCATTGCGATACCGGTTAACATTGCCTACAACTTCTTCGTGACACGCATAGACCGGCTCATCCTCGACATGGATGAGGGGGCGCAAGAAGTCTTGAAGCTTATCTGGTCCCACGAGGACAGCATGAAGCTGAGAGGGACCGGCTGACGGCGGCGCCGGTCTTCGCGCCTCGGCGCGAAGCGGAGATCGGACGGGCCAGGCAAGACAAGAGAGGCGGTTAGATGGCTATCATGAAGCGAAAGCTGAAGGTGTCGGACGAGATTCCGACAGCTTCGCTGGCCGACATCGCGTTCCTCCTGCTGATCTTCTTCCTCACTACCACGGTATTCAACGAGGAACGAGGACTTCAGATCGTCCTCCCGCGTCCTGCCGAGGAGATGGATGTCGCGGGGCGCAATCTCATCTTCTTCATCGTCGAGCCGGATGGCCGGGTCGTCGTGCGCCGCGGGGAGAGCGAGCAGACGCAGACGGTGGCCTATTCCCAGGTTGCCAACATCCTCAGGCAGGAGTTGGCCGGGAACGAGAATTTGATCGCTGCCATTCAAACCCATCCCGATGCTTCCTACCGGCACATGGTGAATGTTCTGGATGAAGTTAAAATGGCGGGGGCCGAGCGCATCTCGCTGCAGGAATTGGAGAATTAGAAGTGGCTATCAAGGACAGCGGCTTCAAGAAGAAATCGAAGTCCGACAGCGCGATCCCGACATCTTCGCTCGCGGACATCGCATTTCTGCTTCTCATCTTCTTCATGGTCACGACCGTGTTCCGGAGGGAACGCAACCGGGACATCGAATGGACCAGCGCGGAAGCTACGGAGAAGATCGACGAGAAGAGGAAGTACATACTTCACATCTGGATCCAGCGGGACGGTGCGGTGTGGATCAACGATGTGCGGACGCCTCTCGAAGACATCTCGGAAGTGGTTCGCCCGCTCTACTCCGAGTCCGACAGCAAGCTTGTGATCGCGATTCGGGGCGACTCGGATGTCAAGTACGATCAAATCAACATTATCACCGAGGAGTTGCAACAAGCCGGCGCGGTTCGAGTCACGTTCGCGACGCGGCTCGAGCAACGCATGATGCGAGCCCGCCGGTAGAATCGGCCTGACGGCAACGAGCCTTAGGAGGACAAGACCATGGAAGACAAACGAGCGGCCCGGCTTACTGCCAACGACAAATTCAAGCGCACTAGCGGCGACTGGACGATGATCGGAATGCTGTTAGCCGTTGGTCTTCACTTGGCCCTGTTCGTCTTCGTTCGGCCATTCGAAGCCGAGGATCTGGGCGTCGTTGCCGAAGAGCTGACCGCCCTCAACTTGCCGCCGGAAGTGAAGATCCCCCCGCCGCCGGAGCAGATCGCTCGTCCGGCCACGCCGAGAGTCGCCGACTTCGACATGTCTCCGGACATCACCATCGAGAAGACGGACTTCAGCGCCTTCACGTCCGCGGAAGACCTGCCTCCGCCCGCCCCAAGCGAGGATCCTTCGGACAGGCCGACCTTCATACCGCGCGACACTGATCCGGTGCTCCAGGACCAGTCCTCCATCGTGGCTCTCCTGGAACGCAGCTACCCGGAGAATCTCAAGAATGCCGGTATTGGCGGAACCGTCGTATTCTGGCTATTCGTGGACGAGAACGGCACCGTAGCCAACTACGAGATCAAGACGTCGTCGGGAAACACTCTTCTGGACCAAGCGGCCGTCCCGGTCGTGACCCAGATGAGATTCAGTCCGGCCATGAGCCGCGACAAGCCGGTCGGAGTTTGGGTGGACCAGCCGGTAACGTTCGAGGTTACCTAGGCGCAAAACAGCGGCGCTAGTCGAAGTCGGCCACAACAGGCCGCGGAGCCTTCCGGCGCTCCGTGCCGCCCTGAGACGATGTTGGCCCGCCCCGGACTTCCGGGGCGCCTGACAGTTGGGGGGTCCGCTCCGCCCCGGGCTCGGTCCGGATTGCGCATCCGCAGCGAGTGGCGCAGCCGCTTTCCTTTCGGCTGCGGCCCCGTTCGTCCCGCCGCCCGTTTTCGCGTCTCCTGTCCGCCTTTCCGAGCGCCCGCTCCAAGCGACCGCCGCCCGGCGCGACACTCGCTCTTCGGTCTCGGTCTCGCGGATGCGGCGGATGACCCGCGTGCCGGATTGCGGGCGGCGCCTTCTCATCTGCCGCGTAGTTCGCTTCGGGCGCAGCCGCTGACATTCGCATTGGACATGGCGGTTCCGTATTCTTGTCCGGCGTGACGAGGGACGAGGCCAGGGAGAGGCTGGCGCGGGTAACCGAGCGGATAAGCGCGGCGGCGGAGCGAGCTGGGCGTAGCCTCGAAGACGTCGAGATCCTGCCTGTGACGAAGGGTCATTCGGCGGACGCCATTCGTCTTGTGCGCGAACTTGGCGCTGGCCGCGTCGGCGAGAACAGGGTGGCGGAAGTCGGCGCCAAGCGGTCGGAGCTCGGCGCGACTCCCGGCCTCGCGTGGCATCTGATCGGTCGTCTGCAGCGCAACAAGGCGCGACGGGCGTTGAAGCTGTTCGATGTCATAGAGTCGGTGGACAGCGTGCGGCTGGCGGAGACGCTGAACAGGATCGTTACGGAGGAAGAGCGGGAACCGGCAAGAGTGCTGGTGCAGGTGAACCCGTCCGGGGAGTCGGCGAAGGCGGGGTTTTCGCTGGAGGGCGGGGTCGCCGCCATCGCGCGTATCGATGAGCTTCCCGGTCTCCGGGTAGAAGGGTTGATGACGATGGCGCCCTTCCGGAGCCGCGAAGCGGACCTCCGGCGGGTATTCGGGTCTACCGCTCGGCTCGCCGAGCGCTGCCGTGCCGAAATATCCGGCTTCACGGGCCGGGCGCTGTCGATGGGAATGAGCGACGACTTTGAAACTGCGGTGGAAGAGGGGAGTACGAGGGTGCGGCTGGGGACAGTGCTATTGGGGGAGAGATGATTGATCTTACACCGCTTGACATCCGCAAGAAGAGAGATGACCTGAGACGGTCCGTGCGGGGCTATGCCACGCGCGAGGTCGACGACTATCTGGACTATGTCGCGGACCAGTTCGGGAGACTCGCGAGCGAGAATCAAGCTCTTGCCGGCAAGCTGGAGACGCAGGAGAGCCAGTTGGAGGAATACCGGCGGCGGGAGCGAGCCCTAAACGACGCCCTTCTCGCCGCGCAAGAGCTGCGCGAGGAGGCCCGTTCGCAGTCCGAGCGCGAGGTCGCGGTCACGCTGATGGAAGCGGAAAAGCGCGCCGATGCGATCTTGATGGAGGCGAAGCAGTCTCTCCAGCTCTCTCGGAGCAGATTCGAGGAGCTGAGGTTGAAGCGCGGCCAGTTCCTCGACACTCTGAAGAAGTTGTTGGGCCGTTTCGACGACTATCTCAGCTTCGAGGACAAGCGCTTCGAAGCCGAACCGGACAGCCTGAATTCCCAGCTGGCAGATCTGCGCGCAGCTTCGCGCGACCAGAGGGGAGAGACTGCGCGAGCCGTCGGCGAACCGGCGGACGAGGCCTCCGCCGGCGGAGCGGTCTCCAGAGATACGGTGGCTAGCGCGAGGCGCTCGTACACCGCGTCCGGCCAGTAACCCTCCCCTCGGCAATCACCGCCTGACGCCTTTCCTCGTCGCGAGGGGCGGGTCTGACGGAGCATCCTGAATGACGTACCGGCCGATTCCGGATACCGCACCAGCGGTCGAAGCGGACATCCTCCCCCTCTGGGACCAGGAAAAAACGTTCGAGCGAAGCTCGGCTCTGCGGTCCAGCGCGCCGGATTTCGTTTTCTACGAAGGCCCGCCGACCGCGAACGGCAAGCCGGGCGTCCACCACATCCTCTCGCGCGCCATAAAGGATGCCATCGCCCGGTACCGAACCATGTCGGGGTACCACGTCCCGCGCAAAGCGGGGTGGGACACCCACGGACTGCCTGTCGAGCTGGAGGTGGAGAGGCTACTCGAAATCTCCGGGAAACGGCAGATCGAAGAGGCGGGCATCCGGAAGTTCAACGACGAATGCCGGAAGAACGTCTTCAAGTATCAGCACGAGTGGGAGCGTATCTCTCGCGCCATGGGGTACTGGCTCGACTACGACGACCCGTACGTGACGTGTTCGCCGGAGTTCATCGAGTCCGTCTGGTGGGCTCTGTCCGAGATCGACAAGCGGGGCTTCCTGTACCGCGGCTACAGAGTGATCCCGACCTGCCCGCGTTGCGGAACGGGGCTATCGAGCCACGAGGTGGCCCAGGGCTACCGGGAAGTGACCGAGCCCTCGGTCTACATGAAGTTTCACTTGGTCGACGATCCCGACGACGCGCGGATGCTGAGTTGGACGACCACGCCTTGGACGCTGCCGGGCAATGTGGGTCTCGCGGTCGGGCCGGATGTCGTTTACGCGCGGGTGCGCATCCTGGACGACGACTCCGCCGCCGGACGGGCGCCGAAGCTCTCTTGCGCGGGACCGGGCGGAGCGGTTCCGGGCGAGGTGCTGCTACTGGCCCGCGACCGCCTCTCCGAGGCGCTGCGCCACCGGCACGAGGTGATCGAGGAGGTGCGGGGGGCGGATCTGGTCGGCCGCCGGTATCGCCCGCTCTTCCCCGGCGCGGTCGACGCTGGCGGCTCTCGCACCGCGTGGACGGTGCTCGCCGCCGACTTCGTCACCGCGGAGGAGGGCACGGGAATCGTTCACACCGCGGTCATGTACGGGGAAGACGACTTCAGGCTGGGGCAGCTGCGCGAACTCCCGATGCAGCACACGGTCGGCGAGGACGGCCGCTTTCTCGACAGCGTGCCCGGCGGGCTGGGGGGCATGCACGTCAAGGAGAAAGCGACGGAACGGGCGATACGCGAGTGGGCCGTCGCGCGCGACCAGCTCTACCTGCGGGAGATGTTCGAACACAGCTATCCTCACTGCTGGCGGTGCGAGAGCCCGCTCCTCTACATGGCGCGCGACTCGTGGTACATCCGGACGACGGCGGTCAGGGACCGGCTGCTAGAGCACAATGCGGAGATCGACTGGCATCCTCCCGAGACAGGGTCGGGACGGATGGGCCAGTGGCTGGCAGGCAATGTGGACTGGGCGCTCTCGCGCGACAGGTACTGGGGCACGCCGCTTCCGATCTGGCTCTGTTCGGAGGACGATGAGCACCGGGCAGTCATCGGCTCGTTCGCCGAACTGCGCAGGCGAGCCGACGGACTGGCCGAAGACTTCGACCCGCACCGGCCGCAAATAGACGCCGTGGAGTGGAACTGTGCCGAGTCCGGGTGCGAGGGGCGCATGCGGCGGATCTCCGCTGTCGCGGATGCATGGTTCGACTCCGGGTCCATGCCGTTCGCGCAGTGGCACTATCCGTTCGAAGGCGCGGACACGTTCGAGCGCTTCTTCCCGGCGGACTACATTGCGGAAGGGGTCGATCAGACCCGCGGCTGGTTCTACTCTCTGCTTGCCCTGTCCACGATCCTGTTCGACCGGTCTCCCTTCCGTAGAGTGGTCGTCAACGACCAGGTTCTCGATGCCAAGGGTCGCAAGATGTCGAAGTCGCGGGGGAACGCCGCCGATCCGCGCGCGGCGCTCGATAGACACGGGGCCGACGTCACCCGTTTCTACTTCCTTTCCGTCTCCAATCCATGGGTTCCCAAGCGGTGGGATCCGTCGGCGCTTCGCGCGATCGACCGCAAGCTGTTCGCGACGCTGCGGCACACGTACCGTTTCTTCGCCCTGTACGCGAATGCGGAGGGATGGTCGCACACGGCGCCCGGCGCAGCCGAGGCCGCCGAGCGCTGCGATCTCGACAGGTGGGCGCTCGCCCGCCTCGACCGCGTGGCGGAGGCGGTGGACCAGCGCCTGAAGTCGTTCGATCTGACAGCCGGGGCTCGTTTGATCCAGGGCTTCGTGCTGGACGACCTGTCCAACTGGTACGTGCGCCGCAGCCGCGACCGCTTCTGGGCGACGCGTCCGGGCAGCGAGTCGGCCAGCGCCGATGCGTTCGCGACGTTGCACGAATGTCTGGCTGCTGCGGCGCGGTTGCTCGCTCCCTTCGCGCCGTTCATCTCCGACTGGCTGCACCGCGCGCTCGGCGGCGGCGGCTCCGTGCACCTGACGGATTTTCCGAAGCCATCCGGCTATGCCGAGCCGGAACTCGAAGCGGCCATGGAAGACTTGCGGCGTCTCGTGACGCTGAGCCGCGCCGCGCGCGAGCAGTGCGGAGTTCGCACTCGGCAGCCGCTGAGCGCGGTGCATGTGGTCGTGCCCGGCGGCCGCGCGATCTCCGGTTCGATGTCGGCGCTCCTGGCGGAAGAACTCAATGTAAAACAGGTTATCTTGCTTGACGGGCGAGAAGCTCTTGCCGCGCTGCGAGCGAAGCCGAAGTTCGGAGAGTTGGGCCCGAAGCATGGGGCGCGCACGCCGTCGGTGGCTCGGGCGATCGGCGCCCTCGGGGAGCCGGCGTTGCGCAGGCTCGAGGCAGGCGAGCCGGTCGAGATCGAGCTCGACGGCGAGGAAGTCGCGATCGAGCCGGGGGATGTATCGATCTACGAGGAGGTGCGCGCCGGTCTGGCCGTGGCGAGCGGCGGCGGCTACATGGCCGGACTCGACACGCGGATAGACGACGGCCTCCGAGCCGAGGGTTACGCGCGGGAGATCGTGAATCGCGTTCAACGTTTGCGGCGCGACGCCGGACTCTCGGTGGTCGACCGGATCCGGCTCGGCTTGGCAGGTCCCGAACGCCTCGAGCAGGCGTTCGAGGCCCACGCCGGCTATATCGCGGCCGAGACGCTGGCCACGGAGGCGTTGATCGGCGCCCGGCGGCTGGGCGGACTGGATACGGAGCCGGTCACCATCGGGGATTGGGAAGTGGCGGTCGGGATCGAGCGAGTGGCATGAACTCCTCGGTCTTGCCAGGCGGAACTCGGGGAGCGGCCCGGCCAACGGGCGCGCAAGTGGATACTGACTGATTGATAGAATGAACCAGAAACAGCGAGATCACCTGGAGGAGAGGCTTCTGACGGCGCGATCGCGCGCCACGAGGGAGCTGGGCAACTTTGGAGAATCGCTCTCCAGCGAGGCTAGTGGCCCGGAGAGCGAGCTGGATGCCTACACCTTCCATATGGCCGACCAGGGTACCGACGCGATGGAACGCGAAAAGGCGTTCCTCTTCGCCAGCAAGGAAGGCCGGTTGCTCTACCACATCGACGAAGCGCTACGGCGGCTGTACCGCTCCCCGGAGAACTTCGGCAAGTGCGAACACTGCGGCGGCCGGATCAGCTTCGAGAGGCTTGACGCCCTGCCGCATGCGCGTCTCTGCATCGGATGCAAGGAAAAGGAAGAGACGGGTGCCGGCTGACCTTCCCAGGGAGGCGGAGCCCTCCCCTTCGGAAGCGGAGTCGGCCGCCCTGCCGCGGGGCGGATCGGGAGCCATCGGCCGGCACGGCTTCTCGCGCCGTCGTCTTTGGAGGATGCTGGTTGCAGTAGCCGCGATCGTCCCGGCGGACCTCGCCACGAAGGGGTGGGTCGTGCGCAACTACGAGCTCTACCAGTCCGTGCCCGTCATCGGCGACTTCTTCCGCCTCACCTACATTCATAACCGTGGCGCGGCGTTCGGACTCGACGTTGGCGAGCATTCCCGATTGATCTTCCTTGCCTTCTCTCTCCTGGCCCTCGTCTTTCTCGCCATGCTGTATCGCGATACGCCGTCGGAGGACCGGCTCCGCCTGCTGGGGATACCGATCATCGTCGCGGGGGCCCTAGGGAACATCTGCGATCGCATCCGCTACGAGCGGGGCGTCGTCGATTTTCTCGACTTCGGGATCGGTACCAGCCGTTTTCCGGTGTTCAATGTCGCCGACTCCGCCGTCACTATCGGAACCGCCCTGCTATTCGCCTCCTTCTGGGCGACTGCCCGCCGCGAGAGGGCGCAGATGGCGGAAGCGAAGAGAGCGGCGGCTGCGCAGGGCGGCCAGGCGCCGGACGGGGGCCGGTCGGATCCGGAGTAGTGGACGAGCTTTCGCCGCCGGAGGAGGGTCGGCGGCGTCTCCTTGTAAGCGAAGAGGACGCGGGCGGGCGGCTGGACCAGATTCTCGGCAGGCGTCTGCCAGTCAGCCGAAGCTGCGTGGCCCGTCTGGCCGACGCGGGCCGCGTCACGGTGAATGGACGCGCCAGAAAGAAGCGATACCGCCCCCGCCCCGGCGATCTCGTGGAGATAGAGTTGCCTCGCCCCGCCGGTCCGCAGCCGGCGGCGGAGGATATTCCAGTGGAGGTCCGGTACGAAGACGAGTGCCTGGCTGTAGTCGAGAAGCCCGCCGGGCTAGTCGTGCACCCTGCGCCCGGCCACCGGCAGGGCACGCTAGTGAACGCGCTGCTCTTCCGGCTTGGCCGTCTGTCGAGCGCCGGCGGGCCGAGCAGACCCGGCATCGTGCACCGGCTGGACAAGGACACGAGCGGGCTGATGCTGGTCGCCAAGCGGAACGATGCGCACGCCGGACTGTCTGCGCAGCTCCAGCGCCGGGAAGTGCGGCGAGAGTATCTGGCGAGTGCGTGGGGACACCTCGGCCAGGAGCTCGTGACGGTGGACAAACCGCTCGGGCGTCACCCTCGCGACCGCAGGCGGCGAGCCGCGCGGACGGACGGGCGACCCGCGGTGACGCACTTCAAGCGGCTGGAGAGGTGGAACGCCGCCGACCTGTTGGCGGTACGCCTGGAGACCGGACGCACTCACCAGATACGGGTGCATCTGGAATCGATAGGGCATCCCGTCGTTGCCGACAGCCTCTACGGGGCAGGGCGGGAGAAGGGGTTCGGAGGCGCCGGCGGCCGTTGGGCCGAGGCGTTCGCGCGGAGGGCGGGCCGCCTATTCTTGCACGCTGCACAGCTGGAGTTCGATCATCCCGAGACTGGACGCAAGATGTCGTTTTCGTCGGCGCTGCCTCCGCCGCTACAGGCGGCGGCGGAGTGGGCCCGCGCCACCTCGTGATGGCGCTTCTCGCCTCGCGATCCCGACTGCCCCTGCGGGGGCGGCCGACTGCCCGGGGCGTACTGGACCAGCCGCAGTTCCGCGGCGCATCGGTTGACGAGAAAGGCGAGTTCCTCGTAGGGTCAGCCCATGAATGAACGACGCCGGCGCCAGAGCCGGAGGGCCGCCCCGGGGAGCCGGGCGGGCGAGAGGGCCGCCGCCTCCGGAAGCGAGAGATCTCCCCGGAAGCCGGGATTCGGCCCTGCCAACTATCTGGCCTTCTTGCTGGCCGCCGCAGCCATCGTCGGCGGATATGCGCTGCTCGGCCAAGGGTCCGTGACCGCGGCGCCCTTCCTCCTCGTTCTCGGCTATGCCGTGCTTCTTCCGGTCGGGTTGATCATTCCAGGCCGGCGGCGATTCGGCCGGGTCGGCGCGCCTGGAAGGGCGGCCGGCCGCAGACCGGATAGAGAGGGCGAATAGCTCAGCTGGTTCAGAGCGCCTGCCTTACAAGCAGGAGGCCGGGGGTTCGAATCCCTCTTCGCCCATTTTCCGCGGGAGAGCGCCATCTTGTCGTAGCGGAGTCCGGCCGTCCTCGCTCCTCGCGCGTCTCGCCGTGACCATCGGAGATTCGGCGAGCGACATGGCGAGCGCGAGGTCCGGCCGTCCTCGCTCCTCGCGCGTCTCGCCTTGCCGGATGCGGCGCGCCGGACGGGCCGCCGCCCCTCCCCTTCGCCGACTGTCGAGCGCGCGCGCGCCGCTTGGCCAGAGACGGCGCAACCGCAGCGACAGCCCCTCGGAGCAAGCGGGCGCCGCCGGGTCTCGCCGCTGTCGGCGCCTCTCCGTCCGCCGCCGACCGCGGACGGCGCAGTGAGTCCGGAATTGTGGTCTCTGGTCGGCGCCGCGTCCCGGTGGGCGCTCTTTGCCGGCATCCTGGCCGCGGTCGGGGCGGTCGTCTTCAAGGTGGGGATCCTCCGGCGTCCCGCGGGGCCGGAGGGGGGCGAGGAAGGCGGAGGCGCAACGTTCGACCCTTCGCGCGCGGCGGCTCGGATCGGCTGTTTGGCCGTACTGGCCGTCTTGGCGGGGATGGCGGGCCGGCTGGCTGCCGAGCTCGCAGTGTTCCGGGACCCGTTCGAGCCGCTATCGCAGGAGGCCGGCCTGTTGATCGCGGGCACCTCCTGGGGCCGAACATGGCTCATGCAGGCTTGCGCGGCCTTCGGCGCCATCTTCGGCTTCGCGCTCGCGTCGAGGCACGGGGGCCGCCTCGCCGGGCCCGGGTGGGGCCTGAGCGCCGCCGGCACAGCGCTGCTCGCCTGCACTCCGGCTTTCTCGGGGCATGCGGCGGGCGCCGAACACTTCGTCACGGCCGCCCTCTCCGCCGACCTGTTTCACGTTCTAGCGGGCGGCGCGTGGCTGGGCGCCCTGGGCGTAATGACCGGCGTAGCGTACAGGGGGCGCCGGCATGCCGGCGCCCCCCTCTCGAGGTCCCAGGTCATCCGTTGGATAACCGCGTTCTCCCCGATCGCGATGGGGTCGGCGGCGGTCATCGTCGTGACGGGCGTTTTCGCGGCGTGGTTGCACCTCGGCGAACTCTCTTCGCTCTGGACCGAGCCGTACGGCCGGTACCTGGCTCTGAAGCTCGTGGCGCTGGCCGCCATCCTCGTCTGCGGCAGATACAACTGGAAGCGCGCTCGCCGCCGGGTCGCCGAAGCCGGGGAACCTGCACGGCTTCCGGCGTCGGTCCTACTCGAATTGGCAGCCGGGGCGGCGCTGCTCCTCGTGACGGCTTTCCTGGTCTCCACGCCGCCCCCCGCCCACTGAGAGCCGGATAACGAGCCGGGGCGTCCCGGAGACTCGCCGACAAATCCGAGGATGGAGTCCGGGCGCGCGCATCCTGTCGGCGCCGATGATGGGCGTCCCGCAGGCGCCGCCCAAGAGCGAAGGATGGCGGCCAGCCAGCTCCGCCATGCGGACTACGATCCTGTCAGCGCGGGGTCAGAGGCCTTCCGCGGTCTCGGCGATCAGGTGTCTGACGACATCCTTGACGTCGCCCGTCTCTTCGAACACGGCCACCTGACGCTCCGAACTCGACCCCTCCTTTAGAATCCGGAGCGCGTACTCCACCTCCGTTCGGCTCCCGAGTTCATCGACTACGTCATCCAGGAACCACTCGAGCAGCTCGGTGACCAGCTCCCCCGCAGGGTGCTCGCTCTGGCGGCCGAAGTCGATCAACTTCCCGGTCAAGCCGTATCTGGCGGCGCGCCACTTGTTCTCGGCCAGCAAGACTTCCGGGTAGAGCCGAAACGTCAGGTTGTCGCGGCGCAGCTTCCAGAGCTTGGCCACGATGCCCTGGAAGATCGCCGCTATGCATACGACCTCCTCGACGCGCGTGCACATGTCGCACACGCGGAATTCCAGCGTCGGAAAACGATGATTCGGGCGGACATCCCACCAGATCTTGCTGGAGTCCTGAATTGTGTTGGACCGAACCATCGTCTCGATGAAGTGCTCGTAGTCGCTCCAGCTCCCGAAGCTCATCGGGATTCCGGTGCGCGGGAAGTTGCGCCAGATGATGCTCCGGTAAGAGTGCAGCCCGGTCTTGGATCCCTCCCAGAAGGGCGAACTCGTCGAGAGAGCCAGCACATGCGGCAAGAAGTACCGGGAGACATTCATGGCATCGATCATGAAGTCGCGATCTTCTATTCCCACATGGATATGGGTCCCGAAGATCAGGTTGCGCTCGGCGACCTGTTGAAGGTCTTCGCGGAGACCGATGTACCGGGCAAGCGGCGTAATGGCCTGCTGCTCCCACCTCGACAATGGGTGAGTGCCGGCAGCGACGATGCTCAGGTCTTTCTCGGCCACCTTTTCGCTTACGACGCGCCGCATCCGCAGCACCTCCGCCCGCGCCTCCTGGACATTCTGGCAGACGCGGCTAGCGGTCTCCACGCACGCCTGGTGCAGCTCGGGGTGGATCTGCTCGCGCGTTTCTTCGTCGGATTCCAGGATCTCGGAAATAAAGGAGGTGAGTTCGCAGGTCTCGGGGTTGACGACCTGATACTCTTCCTCGATTCCGAGTGTGAGCGAGGGTGGTTTCACGACTTTTCTCGGAGTTGGCGGCGAGTTTTCTCGAAGTTGGCGGTAGGAATCGCGCCTGCCGAACGATAACCTCCGGCGCCCAGGGCGGACAAGGCACCGCATGCGCGCCTGCCGCCATTCGCTTCTCCGCACATGCTCCCGCGGCCTTTCGGTAACTGGAGATTTGGCGTATCTTGCCGCTTGCGACGCATTACGGCGCAGCGCCGTCGTTTACCATGCGGAGGCTTCATGTACCATGCGGAGGCTTCATGATCGACTGGCTAGTTCCAATCTGTTCGTTCTGGCTGATGAGCGCCATCTTCCTGGGCGGCGTGTACGACGCGGAAGGCGGATCGGCCATCCGGCAGGCGATGGGTCTGCTGATGACCTTCGCGGCCTACATGCTTCTCTTCGCTGCGCTGCGGCTTGTTCTGGGAGGGCTCGGGGGCGAGAGCTCGTTCCTGGGAGCCGTGTTCGGAGTCGTCGTGCCCGCCGGAATCCCGGCGATGCTTCTCGGCCGCATCTCGAAGGTCGTCTTCCGTCTGGCGGGAGTGCGGATAGCGCGAAAAGTTTATTCCTCGGACATGCATTAGCGACATCGCGGGACAACTTCTCCGGTGACGGGCAAGTCTCCGGCGAATCGGCAGCCCGCGACATTGGCAGCCGGTCGCAACAAAGTTGTCGGTCGCGCAAGCAGCGCTCGTTGTAGCCGCTTTGCCGGCTTTCCAAACCACTACCTCAAAGGGGATGAAACGTAATGACAAGAGACGAATTCGCCGCAAGAGTCGCTGACTGCACCGGCCTCAGCAAGGCCGCGGCACGTGGTGCGATCGACTGCATCTTCTCGACCGACGATGGTGTCATCGTGAGCGAACTCAGGGATGGCCGCGACTTTCCGGTCACCGGTTTCGGCCGGTTCGGCACCCGGGCGCAGGCGGCGCGGATGGGCCAGAATCCGCAGACGGGCGAAAAGATCCAGATTCCGGCCAGGACCGTTCCCAACTTCAAGGCGGGCAAGGGACTCAAAGACGCCGTTCGCTAGGCGTCCAGCCAGGCTCCGGGCTACGACACGAAGCCCGGGATCGTCGGAAGCGACTTCTCCTCCCGGATGACGCGAGTCCGGGAGGACGGTGGTCATACGGAGACGACGGATGGCGATCAACTTGGAAAAGACATTCGAGGTCGCCAGTCCGCTCGAGGAAGTCTGGGGTTTTCTGACCGACCCGGAGCGAGTCGCGGGATGCTTCCCGGCGACGAAGCTGACCGGCAGCATTGGCGAGCGCGCCTTTCGGGGTGAAGTCGCGCTGAAGCTCGGGCCTGTCGGCGCCCGGTTCCGCGGGGTGGTCCGTTTCGAAGAAGTCGATGTCGAGCGGCGCCATGTCGTGATGACGGGGAAGGGGCAGGACAGGTGGGGCATGGGCAATGTCCGGATGAAGATGGCGAGCGCCCTGGTTCCCCGCGAGGGAGGCGGCACGCGGGTTTGGATCTCGCAATCGCTGGTGCTTACGGGCAAGCTTGCGCTCTTGGGCCGTGGAGTGATCGGCTCCCTGGCCGATGCCGTGCTTGGACGCTTCACGCGTTGCGTGCAGCGCAAACTCTTGTCGCAGGAAGAGCGGTCCGGACGCGGCGGGACGCCCAAGGCGCCGGGCTCGCTCGGAGCGCCGGCCCCCAGTGGTCCGCCGGTGCGCGAGTCGCTGCGATCTGCCGAACCCGCGAACGACGCGAGAGCGACCGGGAAGTAGCGCCGGCTGTTGCTTGCGCCGACCGGGCGCAGCATCCACATTGCCAAACTGAATGCATATTTGTGCGCGGTACCGGACTTGGCGTTCGCTGGGGTTCCTGCCGCGCGTTGGTCTGGCGTCAACATCTTAAGTACGAGGTATTCGATGAGAAGCAAGCGTCAAATCGTACTGTGGGCAGGCGCGCTGGGTATCGTTCTCGCCGCCGCCCCGGGATCGCCGCCGGCACTGGCTGCCCAGAACAACCGGCTGACCGTTCTGGTGGCGCCCGTCGCGGTCACGGAGCCGGTGGACCGCCGGTTCGGAGAGCGCATCGCCGAGGAGGTGCGAGATGCGCTGGAGACATTCCCAGGCTATATCGCCATCGAGCGTGGCGATGCTCGCAAGCTGATCGACCAGTTCGATCTGGACGAGAGAGCGATGCAGCCGATCGAGTGGCGCCAGCTGGGCATGCAGATGGATGCCGCCATCGTCATGGTCGGGACAGCGGTATCCTCCGCAAGCGGGGTCGATGTGGATGTCGTGTTCATGGAACCGACCACCGGAGACCAGCTTCCCATGGAAGTCTTCTCCGTGGCGGATGACCGATCGCACGAAGAGGCGGCGATACAGATAATGGAGCAGTTCGGACAGGGCGTGGAATACTACCGGTCCCTTTCGTTCTGCGCCGACTATGTCTCTTCCGAAGAGCCCGAGGATGCGATCAACAACTGCACCAGGGCGCTCTCCCTTAGTCCGGACAGCGATCGGGCCTACTATCTGCGCGGCCGCGCTCACATGCTGAACGAGGCTTGGGGAGACGCGGTCTCCGACTTGCAGCGGGTGGTCGATCGCAACGAGTCGGATACCAATGCGCTGCAATCGCTTGCATACTCGCATGCCCAGCTCGGCAACGGCGCCGAGTCGCTCCGCTACTATCGCGAGTTTCTCGGCTTTCAACCGGACGCCGTGGATGTCAGGCGGACGGTCGCCTACGAACTGATGCAAGCGAGCAGCTGGGCGGAGGCGGTGGCGCTTCTCCAGGAAGGCGTGGACCGCGCCCCCGACAACCTGGATCTCCTCAACTACTTGTTGATCGCGTCACTCGAGGCGGGCCAGTCGGAAGGGGAAGTTACCGACCCGGAGATGATTCGTCTGGCCGTCGACGTATCGGACAGACTCGTCGCGATCCAGGGCGATGCGGTAGAGCCCACGGTCCTTTCCAACGCGACGAACGCCCACCTGCTGCTCGACGAGTTCGACGAAGCCCTCTCCTTCTCGCAGCGGGCGCTGGATGCGATCTCGAACTCCGCCGAGGACAACGGCGATGGGGGCGCTTCCCGGTCCTCGTTGCTCGCGCAGGTTCACTCGCTGAGAGCGGAGATATACGATCACCTGGAGGATCCGGCCAACGGCATATCCGAACTTGAGCGGGCGCTCGATTACGATCCCGATATTGTCAACGGGCGCCAGCGCCTCGGGGATCTCAAGCTGAAGTCGGGCGACGCCACGGGAGCGGTCGAACAGTTCAGGATGGCGGTGTCTGACGGCGCGAATGGGGAGCAGATTGCCCAGGCGCTTCTCTATCAGGCTCACCAGCAGCACATAACGCCGCAGCAGCAGCGCTCCCCCGAGTCGATCGACATCGGCGAAGTCAGCAGGGCGGTCGAACTGCTGGGGTTGGCGGCCGAGTTCGCATCGAGTCAAGAGTTCTCCGAGCAGATCTACTTCTTCACCGCGTACAGCCACTACTTGGTCGGGAGCGGCTACGACGGTCGCAACTCGGCTGACGAAGAGTGCGGCCCGGCGCGGAACGCGCTCGCGGCGTTCCGGCAGGTAGCTGGGGCGCTGGCTAACGCCGGCAGCTTCCAGCAGACGAGCCAGCAAGACATCTTGAATGCGGTCGATGCCCAGGTCTTCCGCCAGGAGTCGATCATCGAGTCTGCCTGCCAAGCCAGCTGAAGAACAGGCCGCGCCGCTGATGTAGGGCGGCGTCCAAAGGCCCCGGCAGGGGACGGCCCCGGCTTGCTTAATTTGCAAGCCGGGGTTTTTTTATTCCATCGGCTGGTATGAAATGGGGAAGAATGGGGTTGACAACCATCATGCAGGGGCATAATGTACCGCCGGTGAATCAGATATGGGCGTTTTGGGAGGCGAGGTACCCCCGACAGATGTCGAACGCAGGGTTTGACTGGCTGGAGGCAGAGATTGATCGGCTTCGTGGGAAGTTATCTGTACCAACTCGACTCTCAGGGTCGGATCAGCCTGCCTGCGCCTTATCGAAAGAGGCGAGCCGGCGAGGCGTTCGTCCTCCTTCAGACAAAGCCTCATGCGCTGTCGCTATATCCCGAGGACGAATGGAGCGAGGTGCAGGACAAGTTGCGGAGGATATCCAAGCTGAAGCCGCAACACAGAAACAGGGTGCTCGGCGTGACGGCGAGCGCCGTCGAGGTCGTGCCGGATTTGCAGGGGAGAATCCTGATTCCGAAGAGGCTGCGCGAGGCTGTCCCGCTGCGGAGCGAAGCTCTCGTGGTCGGCGCGATCAACCATGTGGAGATATGGGAGCCGAACAGCTTCGAGGCCGCGACCGCGGAGAGCGATCCCGGCTTCGACGAAGAGCTGGACGAGGTGTTTGCGGGATGAGCCGCTCAGTCCCGTTGGACCGAGGCGAAGGCTGCACCGAGGGGGATCGAGGTGGCAGGAGTCGTGGCAGGAGAGGAGGCGGCGTTCGGACATACGCCCGTCATGGTAGACGAGGTGCTGCGCATGCTGCGCCCTCGGAGCGGAGGAGTCTTCCTCGACGCGACGATCGGCGGCGGCGGCCACGCGCTTCGGCTCCTCCAGGCCAGCCGGGCAGTTCGGTTGATCGGTCTGGATCTCGACCCGGAGGCGATCGAGGCGGCCGAGCGGCGGCTTCGGCCAGTCGGCGATCGCGTAGAGCTGATAAGGGCGAACTTCAGGAAAGTCTCGGATCCTGGCTTCGCCCGCAGGTTGGGCGTGCTGGCGGGAGCGTTGATGGATCTAGGCGTCTCGTCGCACCAGATAGATACGACGGCGCGCGGCTTCTCGTTCCGTGAAGGGACGCCGCTGCTGATGCGGATGGATTCGACGGCTGGAGCCAGACATGCGAGGAGATCGGCGGCTGGTCTGCTGAACTCCATGACTGAAAGGGAATTGGGCCGGGTCTTCCGTGAAGGGGAAGAGCGTAGATGGCGGGCGCTCTCGCGTGAGGTGGTGAGGCGAAGGAAGATCCGGCCCTTCAGTACAAGCGATGATCTCGTGGCCGCGCTCACGGCGGCGTTGGGGAGACATGCGAGACCAAAGGAGAAAGCCAGACTGTTTCAAGCGGTGCGGATCGCCGTCAACGACGAGTTGGGCGCGTTGACGGAGGGACTCGCCGGGATTCGCAGGTGTCTAGGCGCGGGTGGGCGGCTGGCGGTTCTGTCCTACCACTCGCTGGAGGACCGGGTGGTGAAGCGCGTTTTTCGAGGCTGGGCGAAAGAGTGCGTCTGCCCTCCGGGATTGCCGGAGTGCCGTTGCCGCGGCCGCCCGTTGGGGAGAGCGGTTGCGCGCAGGCCGTTGCGGCCTTCGGAGGATGAGGTGGTCCGGAATCCGCGGGCGCGCAGCGCCCGGCTGAGGGTGTGGGAGAACGCCGCGTGATGACTCGCCGCGCTTCCCAGCTGCCGGATGGAGGATGAAGGCGGCGAGAGGAGATGGAGCGCCGCCGGGGAGAGCCGGGGAAAGAGCGCGAAGCGCTGCCGGGGACTGAAGCGCTGCCGGGGGAGAGGATGAAGCGCCGTGAAGATACGGAAGAGAACGATCCGGCGTTGGGCGACGCCGGGATTTGCGCTCCTGGCTCTCTTCGCCTCGCTCGTCTTCGTGGTTCGGCGGGGAGAGGTAGGGTACGCGCTGGATACCGGGCTGCGAGAGCTCGAAACGGAGTCGCGGATCGTGGCGGATCGCATCGACGCCGAGCAGGCGAGGGTCGACTCGCTGACGACGCGAGGAAGGATCGGCGAAGCGGCGGGCGCCCTGGGGCTTCGGCAAGCGGCGGAGGGCGAATTGATCCAGGTAGCGGCGGAAAGCCGGGAGGATGACGCGGGTGTCCCGGGGGTGGTCGGCGCTCCCGCTCGGAGCGCGCCGGAGACGGAAGGAGACATGTGAAGCGATCCCTTAGGCGAAGAGCCAGGCGGGCGGACATGGGCGCGGCGGGCGGTACCGATCTCTCCCGGACGGCCGTGACAGTCCCTGCCGGGACACCCGTCGGCGCCTCTGGCGATGCGGCGAGCAGCCCGGCGCTGGCCCGTCGGCGCCGGACTAGGCATCGCGTGCTATGCGTGCCCGTTACCTTGGCCGCCATATTGTACATTGCCCGGCTCTGGCAACTCCAGATCATCGAGGTGGAGGACCACCGCGAGAAGCAGCTGGCGCAGAGCGCCGAGTGGGAGGTGCTGCCGGCGCCGCGCGGCCGGCTGATGGACCGGGAGGGTCGCATCCTCGCCGCTCCGGACACGCGGCATCAGGCATTCCTGGCGGTGGATGAACTGCTCCTGAGTCGCGAAGAGGCGCTGGAAGCGGTTGCGTCCGTGGTGCCGGTGGCAGCGGATCGGCACCGGGCCATCGAGACTGCCGGCCGCGGTTGGCTGGTGGCGGCGCGCGATGTGAGCTACGAAGAGCGCCTCCAGATGCAGAGGTTGATCGGGCGGGGCATTCACTTCGAGAGCTACCCGGCGCGCGACTACCCGCGCGGGAGCATGGGCCGTCGACTCATAGGGAGCGTAGGAGCGGATGGACGCGGCCTGACAGGGCTCGAGGCCGAGTTCGACGACTTGCTGGCGGGCGAGCCGGGCCGCGCCGAGGTGCGCATGGATGCTCGTCGCAACGCCCACCGCCCGCCCGGCGGACAGGTGATCGAGGCGCGCCACGGGCATGATGTCGTGCTCACCATCGACGCCGAGCTCCAGCGCATTGCCGAAAACGAACTGGCCCGGGCCATCGCGGAGACCGGTGCGAGCGGGGGCGACATGGTGCTCCTCGACCCGCGGACCGGCGAGATTCTCGCTCTGGCGAGCGAACAGGCCAGCGGGGCGCCGGACCAGGTGTCCGCGCTCACCGATCCGTTCGAACCCGGGTCGACCGCCAAGCCCTTTCTTCTCGCGGCGCTGCTGAGCGAAGGTCTGGCGGATCTGGACGAAGTGATCGATGTGGAGGGCGGGCGTCTGCGATCCGGCTCCCGCGTGATCGAGGATGTGTACGGGTACGGTGCGCTCCCCGTCAGGCAGGTGATTTCCAAGTCGAGCAATGTTGGCGTCGCCAAGCTCGCGCGCCGCATAGCCCCCTCGGTGCAGCACCGCTACTTGCGAGACTTCGGCTTTGGAATGCGCACCCTGGACTATCTTTCGGAGTCGCCGGGAAGGCTGCGCAGAGCGGAATCGTGGACATCGCTCAGCCCGGCCTCTCACGCGATGGGGTACGAGATGTCGGTCACCTCGCTCCAGCTGATCGCGGCGTACGGCGCGATAGCGAACGATGGCGTGCTCATGAAGCCCGCCCTCATCCGGGAGGTGCGCGACCCCTCGGGCCGGCGGGTGCGGCATTTCGAACCGCAGATAACGAGGCGCGCGATCCCGGCCGAGGTCGCGCGAGAGGTGCGAAGCGTGCTCGAGGAAGTCGTTCGCGAAGGCACGGGCACGCTGGCCCGGATGACGGAGTTCGCCGTGGCCGGCAAGACCGGCACCGCGCGGCTCGCAGTCGGCGGAGGCTATGCGCCGGGACGGTATCGAGCATCGTTCGTCGGCTTCGCCCCTGCGGACGACCCCAGGATAGTGGTCATGACCCGGCTCGAGGATCCCCAGGGCGGCGTCTACTACGGGGGCGCCATCGCGGCGCCTGCGAGCCAAGCGGTGCTCAAGGCGGCGCTCGCCACGGACGGAGTGCAGATCGATCCGCGCTTGGTCGTGGCAGATCCGCTGCCCCGGCCGTGGTCCAGACCGGCGCCCGCGGCCAGGAACGAATCTTGGCCGGTCGTGCTCACGGCAGGCGGCGTATCGGGCGTGGCTGGCGGCAGCGCGATAACGCGCGAAGAACCGGTAGAGATCACCCTGCCCAACGTCACCGGGCTATCGCCCCGGGCGGCTGCCGCTCGGCTGCACGAGCTGGGCCTGCGCGTCGAGTGGCGCGGCCGCGGCGCCGTCGGTATGCAGAGTCCGGAGCCGGGTAGCGAAGTTGCAGTCGGGGAAACGGTAGTGCTCAAGTGAGCAGGGCCGATGTCGGGAAACCGGCCGCCGCCCGAGGGTGGCCGGACGGGAATAGGTAGCTCGAGCGGAGGCGAGCCTCGAGGAACGCCAGGTCGAAGAAACGTTGCCTGAACGACGGGCGCGGCCGTTGGGTCGTGGGGGTGTCGGGATGTGGTCCGGTAGTAGTCGGGCACGGCCGCGCCTGCGTTACAGGTTTCGCCGGATCTCCCGGTATCGTCCGCGGCCGGCCATGGACCTGAGCCCTGTGTGGGGGGCCTTTGGGGCAGCAGATTACGACGAGCGAAGCAGTCGAGCGCCGTATGGCTCGGGCGGGTCTGGAGCCGCACTGGCACGGTCCGCCCTCCGGCCGCTTCAGATCCCTCCATGTCGACTCGCGCCGCGTAGGACGGGGGGATCTTTTCTGCGCCATCCATGGGACTCGGGTGGACGGTCATGAATTCGTCGATATCGCGGCGCGCGCGGGAGCGGCCGGCGCCGTCGTGCAGCGGCGCACCGATGCCGGCATCCCCCAGCTTGTCGTTGCCGACACTCGCCTCGCGGCCGCGCATCTCGCGTCGCTCTTTGCCGGAGATCCTGGCGCCGCTCTCCGCCTGATCGGGATAACCGGCACGAATGGCAAGTCGACTACGGCTTGGCTTGTCCGTTGGATATTGGCGGGGACAAGTCCGGCCGCGGCCATTGGCACCCTGGGGACGGTATCGGCCGGGGGGGAGTTGGGACCCGCGGGGCTGACTACTCCCGGCCCGGTCGACCTCGCGCTGGAGCTTGCGAAGCTTCGCGCCGGCGGAGCCGAGTCGGTGGCGATCGAGGTCTCCTCGCACGCGCTCGATCAGCGGCGCGTCGACGGCTTTTCCTTCGATGCCGTGGCGTTCACCAGCTTCAGCCGGGAGCACCTCGAATACCATTCGGATGTCGAGTCCTACCGGTCGGCCAAGCTTCGGCTGGCAGAGCTTCTGGCGTCCGGCGGGGTATGCGTCGTCGATGACGATGAGCCTGCGTGGAGGGAGGTCGGTCCCGAAGGTGCGGTGACGCTCCGTTGCGGCACGGGTCCCGGCGCGAATGTGCGCGCCAGGGATGTGAATCTGTCATTGGACAGCTCTCGCTTTCTCCTGTGCGCGGGCGGTGAAGAAGCGGCGGTTTCGTTTCCGTTTCCAGCCGACTTCAACGTGAAAAACGCGCTCGTCGCCGCCGGCGCGGCATGGGGGCTCGGAGTTCCCCTGGCTCAGGTGGCAAGTCGTCTGTCGTCCGCGCCGCCCGTGCCCGGACGCATGGAGATACTGTCCCGGGATCCGGTGTGCGTGATCCGCGACTTCGCTCACAACCCCGGCTCTTGCGAGCGGGCGCTGTCGTCGCTGCGCGCGGTGGTTCCGGGCCGGCTCATCGCCGTGCTCGGCTGCGGCGGCGACCGCGACCCGGGCAAGCGGCCGCTGATGGGCGAGGTCCTGGCCCGTCTGGCGGACATTCCGATTGTCACGAGCGACAATCCGAGGTCCGAAGAGCCGGCGGAAATCTGCCGGCAGATGGTCGCTTCGCTCCCTCCGGGCAGCTGCGAGGTAGTGGTCGATCGCCGCCGGGCGATCGAGCGGGCAGTCGCGGCAGCCGACAGCTCGGATGTAGTCGCGCTGCTCGGGAAGGGACACCAGACGACGGAGATAGCGGGGGGGCGGGCGACGCCGTTCGACGAGCGCCAGATCGTGGCCGAACTGCTCGCGGCTCTGGAGGGCGCGCCGACCGGCGGCTCCAGGACCGGGTCCGGCGGAACCGGAGGGAGTTCGGGGTGAGAGAGGCTCCCCGGCCCGCGGAACTGCGCTCGAGCGCGATCCGGTCGGCGCTCGGCATCGCCGGCGAAGGCGCCGGGCGAGATGAGGAGCGATCGTACGCGGGCGTCTCCTCGGATTCTCGAACGCTCGAGCCGGGGGAGCTGTTCATCGCCCTCGAGGGCGAGCGGTTCGACGCCGCGGACTTCCTGAGCGATGCGGCGGAGCGAGGCGCCCGGGGCGCGATCGTCCGCGCGGGCCGCGAAGACCCGGCTCTGCCATTGGAGTACTTCGGCGTCCCCAGTCCGCTGGAGGCGCTCGGCGAGCTGGCCGCCTGGGTGCGCCGGAGAGCGCCCGTCACCGTCATCGCCGTGACAGGCAGCTCCGGAAAGACGACCGTGAAGGAGATGATCGCCTGCGCTCTCTCGTCGTCGGTCCGCGTCCACCGCACCGAGGGGAACCTCAACAGCCAGATAGGCCTACCACTAACTATTCTGCGGGCGCCGGCGGACGCGACCGTATGGGTGCTGGAGGCCGGGGCTAGCGAACCGGGCGAGATCGGCCGGCTCGCGGCGATCGCGCGGCCGGATCACGTAGTGATCACCACGGTAGGCGCGGCGCACCTGGAGTTCTTCGGCGATGTGGCCGGCGTCCTGCGAGAGAAGATGCAGTTGGCGAACGGGTCCTCCGGAAGCGGATCGCTGATCGTGGGCGAGGAGCCGGCGATCCTCGCGGAAGCCGCTTGTGCCAGGCGGCCGGACGCGATCGTGGCGGGGATGGGCGCCACAGCCAACTTCGCCCCGGACGACTACGCGGCGGGGCCGGAGCGGGTCGAGTTCCGGCGGGGCGGCGTGAGCTTCGGCGTAGCCGTCGGCGGCGAGCACCACCTCCGCGATGCGTTGATAGCGGCGGCCGTGGCGGAGGCGCTGGACATTCCGGCCGAGGCGGCGGCCAGAGGACTTGCGCGCTACGGCCCCGTCGGCATGCGCGGCGCGATCCGGCGCATCGGAGGGCTCGCGGTGCTCGCGGACTGCTACAACGCCAACCCCGACTCTTTTCGTGCCGCAATCGCCCACGCCCGGAGCCTGGGCGTGGGCCGCCGCCTCGCGGTATTCGCCGGCTCGATGCTGGAGCTGGGCAGGCACGAAGAGTCGGCGCATCAGGAGATCGGGGAGGAGTTGCTGGCCGCGGGCTTCGACGTCATCGCCGCGACAGGGGAGTTCGCGAACGCGCGCCTTGAGCGGGCGAATCCCGGCTGTCTCATCATCCGGAGCCGGGACCCGCGCGCTGCGCTGCGCCCGTTCGGCGATGCTCTGGATGGCGACGAAGCGGTCCTGGTGAAGGGCTCGCGCGGAGCGCGGCTGGAGCGGGTGGTCGCCCACCTGGAGAAACACTTTGGAGGGGACGCCTGAATGCTGTACGAACTGCTTTTCCCGCTCGCCGACAAGCACATCATCTTCAACATCTTCCAATACATCTCTTTTCGTGCCGCGTGCGCGATGGTGACCGCTCTAGGCATCTCCTTCCTGGTCGGGCCCGCCATCATCGGCTGGCTCCGTCGGCGCGGCTGGGGCCAGATCGTGCGCGCCGAGGGTCCGGCGACCCATCTGAAGAAGGCCGGCACACCGACGATGGGCGGCCTCATCATCCTGTCCGCCTGTCTGATCCCCGCGCTTCTCTGGGCGCGCCTCGACAACAAGTATGTGTGGATCGTCATCTGCGTAACCGCGTGGATGGGCGGAATCGGCTTCCTGGACGACTACCTCAAGATCGTTCGTCACGAGTCGCGCGGCCTAGTCGCGCGAGTCAAGCTGGTCTGGCAGTTCGTCCTCGGCATCGCATTGGGCGGCTTCCTGCTCTGGCAACCGCTCTCGTCGTACGGCGCGACCCAGACGATGTTGCCCTTCTTCAAGGATCTGACCGTCGTATTTCAACCGGCCATCTTCCCCTTCTTCGTGGCGTGCGTGGTAGCAGGGACCGCCAACACGGTCAATCTGACGGATGGGCTCGACGGACTCGCCACGGGACTGTCCGCGATAGCCGTGGTCTCCTTCGGCGCGCTCGCCTACGCCATCGGCCGCGTGGACATGTCGGCCTACCTGGGGGTTCTGTATCTGGAGGGGGCGGGCGAGCTGACGGTTTTCTGCGCCGCGCTGGCGGGAGCCGCGATAGGCTTCTTATGGTTCAACGCTCCTCCGGCTCAAGTCTTCATGGGCGATACCGGCTCGCTTGCCTTGGGGGGCGCGATCGGCGCCGTGGCCGTGCTCCTCAAATCGGAGTTCCTCCTCGTCGTCGTCGGCGGCGTGTTCCTGGTGGAGGGTCTCTCGGTCATGCTCCAGACCGGCTGGTTCAGGTACACGAAGCGGCGCTACGGAGAAGGACGGCGGCTCTTCCGAATGGCCCCGATCCACCACCACTTCGAGAAGCTGGGCTGGCCGGAGACGCGCGTCGTCATGCGCTTCTACATCGTTGGCGTCATCCTGGCGCTCGTCGGCTTGGCGACGTTCAAGGTTCGCTGACCTGCATGGACTTCAATGGCCGCTCTCCGCTCTTCGCGCCGGGCGATCCGGTCGCCGTCCTCGGCCTGGGCGTGTCCGGATGCGCCGCGGCGCGGCTCATCCACTCCTTGGGGGGCGAGGTCTACGCAAGCGACGTAGCTGCGGGGCCGTCGGAGGTGTCCGCCGCGGAGTCGCTCGCCGCCGGAGGGATCGTGGCCGAAGCCGGGCGGCACGACCTTGGGCGCATCCTGAGCGCGCGGCTCGTGGTGACCAGCCCGGGGATCGCTCCGGCCACCGAGGTCAGACGCGAGGTGGCGGCGGCAGGCGTGCCCACGGTGGCCGAGACGGAGGTCGCCTACCGGGCTCTCGCATCGCGCGTCATCGCCGTCACGGGGACGAACGGCAAGACTACCGCGACTAGGCTGTGCGCAGACCTCCTGGCGCAGTCCGGCCTCAGCTCCATCGCGGCCGGGAACATCGGGCGGCCCCTCTCCGAAGTCCCGCTGATGGACGAGCAGCCCGACTGGGTCGTCGTCGAGTTGAGTTCGTTCCAGCTTGCCGGTCTCAGCGCGTTTCGGCCGGAAATCGGGGTGTTCCTGAACCTCGCTCCGGATCACCTGGACTGGTATCCGGACATCGAGAGCTACTACCGGGACAAGGCTCGCTTCTTCGCCAACGCCGGCGCGGATAGCCGCTGGGTCCTGAACGGGGATGACCGGGAGGTGCTGGCGATGGCGGGCGCCGCCGCCGGGCGGCGGTACCTGGCTACGATGGAGATGGGCGAAGGGCCGGGAGCTTACGTGAACGGCGCCGGCGATCTCGTCCAGCGGCTCGAAGGCGGAGGAGCGGAGAAGAGGTGGATCGCCGGCGCCGATCTCCGGCTGGCCGGGGCCCACAACGTCAAGAATGCGCTGCTGGCGGGCCTCGCGGCGGCGCTTGCCGGCTGCGATGCGCGGTCTATCCGTACCGGCCTCGCATCCTTTACGGGGCTGCCGCACCGGCTCCAGCATGTCGGAGAGTTCGGAGGCGTGACCTGGATCAACGACTCCAAGGGCACCAACATCTTCGCGACCCAGGCCGCGCTCGAGGCCTTCCCGCGGCCGCTCGTCGTCTTGTTGGGGGGGAAGCACAAGGGCGAATCGTTCGCGAGACTCCTGCCCGCCCTGGCAGAGCGGGCCAGGGCGGTCATCGCGTACGGGCAGGCGGCGCCGGCGATCGCGCGCGAATTGGGCGAGGCGGCGCCGGTGGAGGTGGCCGCGGACATTCCCGATCTGGTCCGGAGGGCGCGAGAAGCCGCCGAGCCGGGGGACGTGGCGCTGTTCTCCCCGGCGTGTTCGAGCTACGACCAGTTTCCCGACTACCGCGAGCGCGGACGGGCGTTCGAGAAGTGCGTGCTCGGGATGCACGGCGAGCCGGCTGGCGGAACGGGCGCCGGCGGCGCGGGGGCCTCATCGTGACGGATCTCGCCTTCGTCCGGGGCGTGCCGAGGGTGCAGGCGTCCGCCGGCTCGCCCGCGTGGGTGCGCAACGCGCTGTTCGGCATCTCGGCCGCGCTGGTCGTCTTCGGGTTGCTCTCGGTCTATTCGGCTAGCTCGTTCGAGTCGCGGGGCAGCGGATTGCCGGGCAATCACGTCTTCTTGAACCAGCTCGTCCGCGCCGTGGCCGGATTGGTGGCGCTAGTCTGCGGGTACTTCATCGACTACCGCCTGTACAGGCGCTTCGCATGGCCGCTTCTAGCGGCTGTATCGGTCCTGCTTGTCGTCGTCATCCTCCCCGGGACGACCGACATAGCGCCGCTCCGAAACGGATCTCGCCGCTGGCTGGTGCTGGGTCCGGCGACCTTCCAGCCCTCGGAACTGGCGAAGGTGGCGATCGTGTTCTGGACCGGCGCGCTGGCGGCTCGCAAGCAGATGGCGCTCGACAGCTTCCGCAAGAGCGTGCTCCCCTTCCTCGTGATCCTGGGGCCGGTGCTTCTGTTGATAGCCGCGGAGCCTCACCTGTCGGCGACTGTCATCACGGGGGCGCTGGCGGCGATCGTGCTCTTCGCGGCGGGGATGCGAATCCGGCACTTCATCCTCTTGTCGCTGCCTCTGGCGTCAGGGCTCTGGTGGCTGGTGAGCTCGAACAGCTACCAGCTCGTGCGGATCCTCACATTTCTCGATCCGCGATCCGACACCTCCGGGGCGGGCTACCAGATCGAACAGGCGCGGATCGCGATAGGGTCGGGCGGCATGTTCGGAGCGGGCTACGGCGAGAGCACCCAGAAGCTCTACTACCTGCCGGAGGCGCAGAACGACTTCATCTTCCCCATCATCGCCGAAGAGTGGGGGTTTGCAGGCTCCGTGCTTTTGATCCTCCTCTTCCTGGCGTGGACGCACCTCGGACTCTCCATCGCCAAGGCAGCTCCCGATCTGTTCGGACGTTTGATATCCATCGGGCTTACCTCGACAGTTGCAATCGGAGCGTTCGGGCACATCGGGGTAACCATGGGGCTCTTGCCCACGACGGGCGTCAGCCTCCCCTTCATCAGCGCGGGCGGAACGGGGCTCGTGACCGCGCTCGGCATCACTGGCGTCCTGCTGAACGTCGCCTCCCGGCGGAGGTCGTGACGGTGTCGGCGGGGCCCCGCATCTTGCTCGCCGGCGGCGGGACGGGCGGACACCTGTATCCCGCTCTGAATCTGGCCGAAGCGTTCGGCCGCCTCGCTCCAGAATGCGAGTGCGTGTTTCTCGGAGGACGGAGAGGTCTGGAGGCGCGGGTGCTGCCCGAGACCGGCTATGCCTTCCGGCTCCTGCCTCTACATCCGCTGTATCGGCGGGCTCCGTTGCGGAATTGGCGTCTGATCGCGTCGATCCCTGCCGTTCTGTCTGGCGTTCGACGGGCGTTTCGGGACTTCGATCCGGTACTGGTCGTGGGCGCCGGGGGGTACGTTGCCGCTCCGGCGCTGGCCTGGGCCGCGCTGAGGCGAATCCCTGTCGCGATCCAGGAACAGAACGCCTGGCCGGGGCTGGTGACCCGCCTCTTCGCATCCAGGGCGGATCAAATACATCTCGGATATCCCGAGGCCGAGCCGCGGCTCCGCGCGCGAAAGAGAACCCGGGTCGCGTCGCTGGGAAACCCGGTGGCGCTGGGAGACGATGCCGGTTCGGCCGCTGGTCCGGCGGATGGTGGCGGGGAGGCGAAGCGGGGAGGCCGAACCTTCGAATGGCCCAGCGGGCGCGTGCTGCTGGTCTTCGGGGGAAGCCAGGGCGCGCTTGGTCTCAATCTGGCCTTCCTCGGGGATCTGGAGTGGGCGGCGGAACGAGCCATGGCGTGGCCGGAGAATGTGTCCGTGGTGTGGATAACCGGTCCCGGTCACTCCGCCGGCATCTCCGCGCGCGTAGCGGCGCTCCCCTTCGCGGACCGGATCAGGGCGGTCCCCTACATCGACGATCTCGGGCGGCAGCTCGACAGGGTGACGCTCGCGCTGTGCCGGTCCGGAGCCATGTCGCTTGCGGAGCTCTGCGCGGCCGGCCGGCCGGCGGTGCTGGTGCCGCTGCCTACATCGGCCGGAGGGCACCAGCTGAGGAATGCGCAGGCGCTGGCAGCGGCCGGGGGGGCCAAACTCCACGAAGAGCCGGAGCTCGAGCCCGGTACGCTCTGGTCGGCGTGCGCGGAGATATTGGCGGACGATGAGCTCCTTGGCCGAATGTCCGCCGCGATGGCGAACAGGGGGCGGCCGAACGCGGCGCTCGCCATCGCGGGCGAGATGTTGAACCTGATCGACCGGCAAGCGGCGTGAACGGACCGGGGGCGGCTGCGCCCCGTCTTCCGGGCGCTGCGGATCTGCCGCCCGCGGGCTCTCGCGTGCACCTGATCGGCATACGCGGCGCGGGGATGCGCGGTCTGGCCCTGCTCCTGCACGAAGCCGGCTACGCGGTGGATGGCTGCGACGCGAGCGTCGGCGATCCGTCCTGCGACCTCGGGGAGCGTGGAATCGAGGTCGAGCGCGCGCACGGCGTGGAGCATGTCCGTGGAGCCGGGCTGGTAGTGCGCAGCTCCGCCATCCCGGCCGGCGCGCCCGAGATCGCCGCGGCCGCGGCCGCGGACATCCCGGTCATGCGCCGGGCGCGCGCTCTGGGCGCGCTGCTGAACGGCCGCCCCATGGCCGGCATCGCGGGTACGCACGGGAAGACGACGATCACCGGGATGACCGGCTATGCGGCGGAAGCGGCCGGGTTGGATCCACTGGTGGTCATCGGCGGACGAGTAGGGGCGTGGGGGGGATACGCGCGGCTTGGCGGCGGCCCCGTGGTTGTCGAGGCCGACGAATACGACCGCTCCTTCCTGCAGCTCTCTCCGACGCTCGCCGTGGTCAGCTCGCTCGAGGCGGAGCACCTCGAGAGCTACGGCGGCTACGATGCCCTTCGCGCGGCCTTCTCGGACTTTGCCGGACGAGCTCGAGGCGGGGGCGGACTCATCTACTGCCACGACGACGAGGGCGCACGCGGTCTGGCGAGACCGGTCTCCGGCGCCCGCGGATACGGCTTCGGCGAAGATTCGTGGTGCCGCATCGAGAGCAAGGGGCCGCGCTCGTGCCGGCTGGCTTGGCCGGATGGCAGCGCGGAGCTCAAGCTCGAGCTGCCTGGCCGCCACAATCAGCTGAACGCCGCCGCCGCCTTTCTCGCGACCATCTCTCTGGGCGGCGATCCCTCCTCCGCCGCGCGCGGGCTGGCGAACTTTCCGGGCGTCGACCGCCGCTTGCAACTCATAGCCGACCGGCCCGGTCTCAAGGTTTTCGACGACTATGCCCACCACCCGAGCGAGGTCGAGGCGTCGCTGGCCGCGCTCAGAGATGCGTATCCGGCCGCCCGGCTTGCCGTGTGCTTTCAACCGCACTTGTTCACGCGAACGCGCGACTTCGCGGCGGAGTTCGCCGAAGCCCTGATGGATGCCGACGAGGCGTGGGTGCTTCCGGTCTACCCCGCGCGGGAACCGCCCCTTCCGGGAGTGACATCGCGGCTGATCACGGATGCGGGCACTGGTCCGGCGTCCGGCGAGCGGGGAGAGGCTCGAAGCCGCGGGGCTGCCAAGCCGCCTGGTCGGGGCGCGCCGCAGGCCCGCTCCGGGGCTATGCCGGCCACTCCCGCCGGTCGGCCAGGGTTGGAGAAGGCCCGGAGCATCGAGCCGCTCGACCGCGAACGCGCAGTGGCTATGGCGACGGCGAAGGCGGGCTTGGCGGACGACTCGGTTCTGGTGTTCATGGGCGCGGGCGACGTCACGGAGATCGCGAGCGAGGCGGTCGAGCTCATGGAGAGACGCCTGGAGGCGTCCGCGAACGCGAGCGAGGCGAGCCGTGTGGCCGGAGCGTGATGTGCCGCTGGGATCGCTGGCCCGGTACCGCATCGGAGGCCCGGCGTCGCGGCTCGCCCGCCCGCAGTCGATGGAAGAGCTCGCCGCCGCTCTCCGCGCTGCGGGCGGCCAACGGTACGGCGTGCTCGGGACGGGCGCGAATCTGCTCATCGGCGACGCGGGCTTCGCCGGACCGGTCATCGTGCTCTCCGGCGGCTTCGCCCGCATCCGGCTATGCGACGCCGCGATCGAGGCGGGAGGAGCGGCCCGGCTCCCCGCGCTGGTTGGCGCCGCCCGCCGCGCCGCCCGCGCGGGCTTCCACTTTCTCGAGGGCGTGCCCGGCACGCTCGGCGGCGGACTCCGCATGAACGCCGGCACCCGAAGCACATGGCTGTGGGACAGGGTCGAGTGGGCCGAGGCGGTCACCCCGCTGGGCGAAGTCGTGCGCATCGGCCGCGAGGAGGCCGCGCCCGGCTACCGGGAAACAGGCATTCCGCCGGATTGGGTCTTCGTGCGCGCCCGGCTGGCCGCGCCGCGCGGCGATGCGACCGCCATCAACGATGCGCATTTCCAACGCCGCCGTCGCAAGGCCCGCGATCAGGTATACGAGCTTCCCTCGATAGGATCGACATGGAAGAACCCGGCGCCGCCGCACCCGTCGGCCTGGAAAGTCGTGGATGAAGTGGGTATGCGCGGCAGACGGAGCGGAGGCGCCCAGATAGCCGAGCGCCACGCCAACTTCATCCTGAACCTGGGCGCCGCGCGGGCGGGAGATGTGATTGAACTGATGGCCGAAACCCGCCGCCGCGCCCAGGAACGACTGGGTGTCGCCCTCGAGCCGGAGATTCACTTCTGGGGCTTCGATGCGGATGAGCTAGCCAGCGTGGGCGCCGCATGAGCTCGATATCCTCCTCGCCTCGCGGAAACCGTTCCTTCGCGGCTCTCGAGACTCGGTCGTACGCCGATGGGGCCGGGGGATCGCTCCCGTCGACGTATGGAGGCCGCGACGATGCGATCCTCCCTGCGCGGAAGATCACCCGGCGCGGCCGACGGCGGTTCACCCTTGCGGCGACCGTCGCGCTGCTGGGGCTCTCCACGCCGGTGTGGGTGCCTCGCCTCCTGGCCACGCTCCCGGCGTTCCGCGTGGAAGAGGTGCGAGTGTCGGGTACCCGCTACTCTAGCGAAGATGAGATCGTCGAACTTGCCGCAGTGGCGCCGGATGCGTCGACATTGGATGATCCCGAACCGTGGCTTGCGCGGGTGCGGCGCCATCCGCTGGTCCGGGAAGCGTCGATCCGCCGCGACGGTTTTCGGGCCATGGAAATCACGGTCCTCGAGAAGCATCCGGTCGCGCTTGTCGCGACTCCGCGACTCCGTCCCGTGAGCGGCGAGGGCGAGCTGCTCCCCCTCGACCCTTCCGTCACCGGACTAGATCTGCCGATCGTCCAAGGGCCTGTCGAGACGGATGGAGAGGTCGTGTCCGATCCCGGCGTCCGCGCGATGATCGCGGCGCTGGAGCGGCTGGAAAGAACGCACGGGGACTTTGTTTCCCTCGTTTCGGAGGTTACCAGGTCGGAAGAGGGCGGATACCGGTTCTACATGCTGCCGGGCGCCGGGGCGGACATCGTGCTCCTCCCTCGCGAGGACCAGGCGCGAGCGATCGAGCGAATCTCGGTTGCGCTCGGCCAGATGGATGATCCCGCGGTAGCGCGGGCGGATGCGCGCTTCAGCGGCCAAGTCGTGCTTACTAGCGGGGAGGAAAGATGATACCGAGGTTGGGGTGCGTAGCGGGTGTGGAGTTGGGATCGACGAAGATCTGCGCCGTCGTCGCCGCTGCTCGTTCCGGCCGGCCTGACACGGACCCGGTGGAAATCCTCGGTCTCGGCGTCACCCGTTCCTCCGGCATGAGCGGATCGGCCGTCACCAATCTGGAAGCTGCGACCCGCTCGGTGCGGAAGGCGATGGCACAGGCCGAGGCGATGGCCGGGCGGGAGGTCGAGACCGTCTTCGCCAGCATACCCGGCGCCAGCGTCAAGGCATCGCAGTCCAAGGGCGTGGTTCCGGTTTGCGGCGCCGAGATAACCGCTGCGCACGTCAGGCGCGTGCAGGAGGTGGGCCGGACCGTGCCTATTCCGCCCGGTCACGAACTGCTTCACACGATGTGCCAGGAGTATGTGGTCGACGGTCGCGAGGGCGTGCAGGATCCGGTGGGGATGACCGCCACCCGCCTCGAATCGGACATGTGCATAGTGACGGCCGACCGGGCTACGTGCGGCGATCTGTCGAAGGTCGTCGATGGCGCCGGGTACCTGCCCGAAGAGCTGGTAATGGCGCCGCTGGCGTCCTCGCTCGCCGTTCTCGACAACTCGGAACGCGAGAGCGGGGTTATCCTGGTGGAGGTGGGTGGCGCGCATACGGATGTTCTGGTCTTCGGCAGATACCGTATTCTGCACGCTGCGTCGCTGCCGTGGGGAGGCGCCTCCGTCACTCGCGACATCGCGCGCGGCTTGGGCGTTCACGAGGAAGAAGCGGGACGGATCAAGCAGGAGTACGGCGCCGCGAGGCGCGCCGATGTCGAACCTGCGGCGATGGTCGAAGTGCTTGGTCCCAGCCGAGAAGGCGTTCGCAGAGTGTCGCGGGAGCTGCTGGCGCACATAATCGAACAGCGCCTCGACGAGATCCTGGGGTTGGTCCACACGGAAGTCGGACGCGCCGGTCTGCTGGACCGGGCGGGAGGAGTGGTGCTTACCGGGGGCGGCGTCTCGCTGGTCGGGACGGACGAGCTGGCCAAGTCGGTTTTCGACTTGCCGGTTCGCGTAGGCGTCCCGGAGCTCCGCATCACGGGCATGACCGAGGGCATCGCTCTCCCATCCTACGCGACCGCCGTAGGATTGGCGCTCTATGGCGTCGCCAGGACTCCGGCGGGGATGCTTGCCGGTACCGGCAGGGCCATAGCGCGCGTCGGAGGGTGGTTGCGCGCTTTTTTCTGATAGGCAAGAACAGTTGGAGCGCGGCTGGCGGCACCAGCATGACGGACAGGGCCGGGCATCGCGACGGCGGCTGCGGCGTAGGAGCGCGGCTGGCGGCAACAGCATGACGGGCAGGACCGGGCATCGCGACGGCGGCTGCGGCGTAGGAGCATGGCTGCGGCAACAGCATGACGACAGGGCCCGGCATTGCGCCGGGCTGCCGAGACGGGCGGGGAATCATCTGCATCCGCGACGCGCCAGAGGCGAGGATCGAAGGTCGTCGCTTCTGGGGGCGCCGGAGGTTGCACAGGCGTTTGGCGCTGAAGTGTGAATACACGGGGGAAGAGGGGGAGGTAGCGACATGGTATTCGAATTCGACGACGGTAGCGTAAGCAATGCACGGATGAAAGTTGTCGGCGTAGGCGGGGCTGGGGGGAACGCCGTCAACCGGATGATCGACGAGAATCTCGCAGGTGTCGAGTTCATTGCGGTCAACACGGATTCCCAGGCGCTCAAGGAATCCAGCTCTCACATCAAAGTTCAGATCGGGAAGAAGCTGACCCGTGGCCTGGGCGCCGGCGCCAGGCCGGAGATCGGGCGCCAGGCGATAGCCGAGAGCGAAGAGGAAGTGCGGACGGCGCTCGCAGGCGCGGATCTCGTGTTCGTGACTGCGGGGATGGGTGGCGGTACCGGAACGGGGGCCGCCCCGGCGGTCGGCCGGATCGCGCGCGAGACGCGCGCCCTGTGCATCGCGATAGTCACCCGGCCATTCCACTTCGAGGGCAAGAAGCGGATGCGCCACGCGGAGCTGGGCCTTCGGGAGCTGCGCCGGGCGGTAGACACGGTGATAGTCGTTCCGAACGAGCGTCTGTTGGCGGTGGTCGGACGCGACACCACGTTTCGCGATGCTCTCAAGAAGGCGGACGAAGTTCTCTTGCAGGCCACGCAGGGGATTTCCGGACTTATCGCCGTCACGGGGGAAGTCAATGTCGACTTCGCCGATGTCCGCACCGTCATGTCGAACCGTGGCGCCGCGCTCATGGGCACCGGCAGCGCTAGCGGCGAGGAGAGGGCTGTCGATGCGGCGCAACAGGCTATCTCTTCGCCACTGCTCGACGACATCTCCATCAGCGGCGCAACTGCGGCTCTGGTCAACATCACTGGCGGGCACGACATGATGATCGACGAAGTTACGGCCATCAACTCCGTCGTCCAGGAGGCTGTAGGCGCGGACAGCGAGATCATCTTCGGCGTGGTATACGACGAGGCGTTGGAGGGTACGATTCGGGTGACGGTCATCGCGACGGGGTTTGGTGGCGCGGACGAAGATGCGGGGGAAGAAAAGGGTGGACAGGACTCCTCCGCGGAAGTCGTTTCGCCCGCGAGCGGGGAGAGCATGGCTGCCGGTTCGAACAATGGCGGACCGCGCTCCCGCGTGGACAGCGAAGAAGACCGAGCGCGAGGGCGGAAAAGGGTTGGCGAAGAGGCGAGCCGGGTCGCGAAGGATGATGCGTGGAACGGGGCCGGGTTCGAGGACTTGGAGATCCCGACGTTCATACGCCGCCAGATGGATTGAGACAGCCGGAATCGCGAGAGGTTGGCCGAGACTGCGGGAGGTTGACTGAGGTTATGCAAGGCGGACATGCAGGCGCCGGGGGCGGGGTCGCGGGACAGTGGGCGGCGAGCGCCATGGTTCTCTCGAGCCTGCTGGCTGCGGGCGGGGTCGGTCTCCGTGCCGGCGAGGGGCGCGCGCCAGACGTGAAGATCGTGGAAGTGCCTGCGCCACCGGCTCCGGTAACGGAGGTTCGCTGGCTCGCCCAGGGCGAGACGCTCGGCGGCGTGTTCGGCGACCAGGGGCTCGATGGCGGCCAGACGATACGGATCGTAGGGGCGTTGGCGGCGTACGAGAGCCCGCGCCGCGTCCGCTCGGGTACCGAGATACACTTCATCGGCCGGCCCGGAGAGCCGCCGGCCCGCATCAAGCTTCACCTGGATCGAGACCGGATCATCAACCTCTGGGCCGAGGACGGTGGCGGGGCGTCGCCGTGGTTGGCACAGCTCGATTCGGTCGCCATCGTCCGCGACACCATCCTGCTCGCGGGACTCATAGAGAACAACCTCTTCGATGCCCGGCTGTCGGGTGATCTGGCCGAGTTGGGAGAGGGCGACCGATTCGACATCCCGTACAGCCTGTCCCAGATCTTCGCTTGGCAGATCGACTTCTGGCGAGACCTGCGCACCCACGATGCATATCGTCTCCTGGTCGCGAGGGAGAGGCGTCCGGATGGGTCGACCCGCCGCGCGGAGGTGCTGGCGGCGGAGTTCCGCAACGACCGTCGGACAGTCGGCGCAGTGCGCTTTCGAGCGGACTCGCTTGCTCCCGTCGAGTACTACGACATAGAGGGCGAGGCGCTCCGGGGCCAGTTTCTCCTGGCGCCCCTGGACATCGTTCGAGTGACTAGCGCCTACAACCTGAGAAGGTACCACCCGATTCTGAAACGGCCGAGGCCCCACCGCGGGGTGGATTACGGAGCGGCCAGGGGTACGCCGGTGCGGGCCACCGGCGCGGGCCGCGTGAGCCGGGCCGGATGGTGGGGCGACTACGGCACGGTTGTCGAGATCCGCCACGCCAACGACATTCGGACTCGCTACGCGCACCTCGGCGGGGTGGCGCGAGGCGTATCGCGCGGGGCTATGATCGAACAGGGACAGGTGATCGGATTTGTCGGCGCTACCGGGATGGCGACGGCGCCTCACTTGCACTACGAGTTCCTCCAGAGCGGAGCGCGCGTGGACCCCGCCCGTCTCGAACTGCCCAGGGCCGACCCGGTGCCCCATGAAATGCGCGACAGGTTCGCCGCCGTGCGCGACGCGGCGATGTCGCGACTTCGTCTGCTTGAAATGCCGTCGCCGGGCCGGCCAGCCCGCCGTACACAGGATTGACCGCCGGCCTCTGGCTGCTGGCCGCGCTCGTCGGCGTCGCGGTTGCGGCGTGGGCGTACGGCACGCGCGAAGAGCGGGTCTCGGGGCGGGCCGGGCCAGCCGCCCTTAGAGCCGCGGCGCTCTTCCTCATCGTGGGCGGTCTGGCGCTCCCCGCGCTGCGGGGCGGCGGGCCGGCCGCGCCAGGGCCGGTAGCGCTGCTCGATGTGTCGCGAAGCATGACGCTCCCGGTCCGAGCGGACGACCCCGCGGCGCCTGTCCGGCTCGACTCGGCGCTGATCCGGCTGGCGGAGCTCGCGCCCAGCCGCGTCTACCTGTTCGGAGACGATGTTGTCGCGGCGCGGATCGATGGGCTGGACAGCGTCATGGCCACGCACAATGCGAGCCGGCTCTTGCCGGCGTTGAGGGCGGCGCAACTCGGTGGCGCCGACAGCGTCTGGGTCCTGACCGACGGCGGCTTGGCGGACCGCGACCGGGCCGTGGAGGAGGCGGAGCGAATCGGCCTGGGCGTGCGCGAGCTCCGCGTGGCGGAGGCCGTACCGAGGGCGGGGCTGATCGCCATGCGGGCGCCCAGGCGCGCGCAAGCCGGCGACACTCTCCGCGTCGCTCTGGAGTTCCGGGTCGGCGGGGATCCGGACGCTCTGCCTGACAGTGTCGCGTTCCGCATAGAATCCGGCGGCGAAGTCGTAGCGACGGCGCAAGCGCCGCGTCCGGCGCCGGGCCGCGTGGGCCGGACCGAAGTCGCGTTCGTTGCGGGAAGCGAGGGCGGTTCGCCGGAGTGGCGGCGCTATGAAGCCGTGTTGGCGAACCCCGCCGACCCTCTCGGCGCGCCCGGCCAAGCGGTCGCCTGGGTCGAAGTGACCGGCTCCGCGGCCGGCGCCGTGCTGCTTTCCACGGTGCCTAGCTGGGATGCCCGCTTCCTCGTCCCGACAATCGACCGTCTCGCGCGAGGAGGGGTGCGGGCCTTCCAGCTGCTCGGCGATGGACGATTCCTCGAACTGGGGCCGAGACCGCGTATCGTGGATGAATCCGTCGCGCGGACGGCGCTGTCCGGCGCCAGCCTTCTCGCGGTCCACGCCGAGCCGGAGCGGATCCCGGAGTGGGTGGCCGGGGAGCTCCGCTCGCACCCCCGCGCGCTCTTCTTCGCCGCCGGGGCGGGTGAAATACCGGGCCTGGATGTGCGCACCACCGGACCGCTGCCGGGGGAGTGGTATCCGGTCGGTCCCGTTCCACCCAGTCCTTCGTCGGCGCTGCTCGCCGGGGCCGTGCTCGATGAACTGCCTCCGGTGCGCGAACTGTACGCGGCCGTCTCGGCGGCGAGCGAGGGCCGGCCAGTGATAGATGCGGCCCGGAACAGGCGTGGCGAAGGGCGCTCGCTGCTCACCGTCTGGGAGGATGGCGAACGCCGCTGGGCGGTCGCCGGGGCCTCGGACTGGTGGCGGTGGTCGCTACGGGGCGGCGGCTCCAAGCGCGTCTACGATGGAATATTCGGGGGGGTAGTCAACTGGCTCGTCGAAGACGCGGAGCCGGAGCTGGTCTCTCTCGTCCGGTCCCCGGCGGCCGGCGAAGCACCGCTCTGGCGGGTCCGAGCCGGCACTACGGAGCTGTCGATCCGCTTGCTGAAAGACGGAGCGGAGGTGTGGAGCGACTCTTCATCCGATCCGGCGGCGGAAGTAGCCGGTCCTGCGCTGGCGGCAGGTCTCTACGAGGCGGAGGCGAGGGCGACCGGCCCGGCCGGTACCGCCGATGTCCGGTACCCTATCGAAGTCGTGCTGGATCCTGCCGAGTTCATCGTCCCCGTGCATAGCGCTCCTATCGTGACCCAAGCGGCCGCCGGGGACCGCCGGCCGGACGAAATGCGCCGGCCGAGGCCGGTCTGGCCATTTCTGGTCGCCGCGCTGATCCTTTGCTGCGAATGGATCTGGCGCAACCGTATCGGACTCCGCTGATGGACCGGATGGCGCACCGGCGGAAGCCGGGCCTCTGGAGCCGCATCGTCGACTTCGCGCTTGCAGGCTCGCGCTCCCGTTCCGGCGTCCTCGATGACGCGGCGTTCGAACGTCTCGAAGAAGCGCTGATAGAAGCCGACTTCAGTGTCGGTCTGGCGCTTGATCTCGTGGAGGCCGTGCGGCGTTCCGCAGAACGAGGCGGAGCCGCCACGGAGGGCGAAGTGCGCGACCTGCTCCGCGGCGAGCTAGAGTCGGTACTGGATAGTTGCGGCCCGGCTTCCGCCGGGAAGATTGCCCGTTCTGGCAAGCCATCCAGCGCTGCCCGGCCTCGGGAAATGCCTCGTCGGCACGAGAATCCGGAATCGAGGGGGAACGCGGGCGCGAGCGGCAACGCGCGCTCGAGCGAGAATGCCGGTTCGGGCGAGAACGCGGGGGCGCTACGACGGGGCAGCGAGATCGGTGTCGTTCTTCTCGTCGGCGTGAACGGCGCGGGCAAGACTACGGCCGCGGCAAAGCTCGCCCGCCGCCTGCAAGAAGGCGGGGACCAAGTGCTGCTGGCCGCGGCCGACACGTTCCGAGCCGGAGCCCAGGAACAGCTGAAGGTGTGGGCGGACCGGCTTGGGGCGGACTTCGTGGGCGGCAAGCCGGGTTCGGATCCGGCGGCGGTCGCATTCAGCGCGGTGACTGCCGCGCAGGCGAGGGGAGCGCAGTGGGTGCTGGTCGATACCGCTGGCCGGCTGCACACTCATGGCGACCTGATGACGGAGGTCGCCAAGATAGACAGGGTTCTGGGCAGCCGGGCGGAAGGAGCGCCGCACGAGCGGCTGCTGGTCGTCGACGCCACATCGGGGCAGAACATCATGAACCAAGCCCGCTCCTTCGGCGAAACAGTCGGTCTGACAGGCATTTTTCTGGCCAAGTTCGACAGTACCGCTCGCGCGGGCGCCGTCGTGTCGATCGTGCGCGAGCTATCCGTGCCCGTCCGCTTCATCGGTTTCGGAGAATCTGCAGACGATCTCGAAGACTTCTCGGCGGCTCGGTACCTGGACAAGATCTTCGCATCCGAGCCATCTTCCCTTGGCCGGGACCGGGTGCGCCGAGATCGGGCCGACTGAACCTCGGGCAGATCGATGGCGGTTCGGGCGAGGACGAAGGAGTAGGGCCGTGACTCCGGCGCGATCTCTTCTTCAGGCCCCGATACAGTTCCTGAAAGGCGTGGGGCCGAGACGGGCCGAGCGCTTCGCGCAGCTCGGCGTTCGGACGGGGCGCGACCTCCTTTTCCACCTCCCGTACCGCTACGAAGACGCGACCACGGTCAACGCCATAGCCGACATCGCCGTCGGCAGCGATGTGACCGTGATCGGACGGGTGATGGCGAAAGGGGTGCTTCCCGTACGCAGCGGTCTGCGCGTCTTCCGGGCCGTTATCCGCGACGAAACCGGTCGCATCGAATGCGCGTGGTTCGGCCGCCCCTGGCTCGACCGCTCCATTCACAGCGGCGACCTGCTGCTTGTCAACGGCACAGTGAGCTTCTTCCACGGGCTCCAGCTCCGGCCGCGCGAATACACCGTACTGGCAAGGGGAGGGAAGGGCGGCGGCCACGCTGGCGGCGAACGCGCGGGAAGCGGCTTTCCGGCGGGGACGATATTCCCGGTCTACCACGCGACGCAGGGCCTCGCGCACCGAGAGGTACGGGTCGTGGTCCAGCGGAATCTGAAGCGTCTTCTGGATGAAGCCGGAAACGATCCGCTTCCCTCCAGCTGGCTCGAGAGCCTGACGCTCCCGCCGCTGCCGGAGGCGCTCGGCACGTTGCACCAGCCGCGCTCCCTCGCCGACATCGCTCCGGCCCAGCGACGGCTGGCCTACGAAGAGCTGTTCTTCCTCCAACTGCTGCACGCCCGCGCCCGCCTGCGCGCGAGGAGCGCCGGAATCTCCTTCCGGGCCGCCCCCAGATTGACGAACGGCTTCCTCGAGTCGCTGCCCTTTCGACTCACTGGCGCACAGAGACGCGCGTGGGAAGAGATCGAGGCGGACATGGGCCGGCGGACTCCCATGAATCGGCTGCTCCAAGGCGATGTGGGGTGCGGCAAGACGGTCGTCGCGCTTCTGGCCCTGCTCAAGGCCGTCGAGGCAGGGTACCAGGCCGCGATCATGGCGCCGACCGAGCTCTTGGCAGACCAGCATCTGCGGACGTTCGAGAAGCTGATCGGCCCGCTGGGCGTGGACTTCGTCCTCCTCGCGGGCGCCGTCACGGGCAAGGCCAGGCAGCGCGCGATGGAGTCCATCGCCAGCGGCAGCGCCAAGTTGGCGGTGGGTACGCACGCCCTGATACAGGAGAGCGTGGACTTTGCGTCGCTCGGCTGCGTGGTCATCGACGAGCAGCATCGATTCGGCGTCGAGCAGCGCCTGCGTCTGCGCGAGAACACCGGCGCCTCCACGCCCGATGTTCTAGTGATGTCCGCCACGCCGATTCCGCGCAGCCTCGCCCTGGTCGCCTATGGCGACCTCGACTTGTCGGTTATCGACGAACTGCCGCCGGGCAGGCGGAGGGTCACCACCGCCGTCCGAGGCCCGATCAGCCGGGACGCCGCCTTCGACTTCCTGGGAGAAAAGCTGGCGGAGGGACAACAGGCGTACGTCGTGTACCCGCTTATCGAAGAGTCCGAAGCGCTGGAGGCGCGAGCCGCCACCGCCATGTTCGAGGATCTCGAGGCTCGTTACAAGGACTTCTCGGTGCGCCTCCTGCACGGGCGCATGTCTTCGGCAGAGAAGGACGACGCGATGCGGAGCTTTCAGGCCGGCGATACGCAGCTGCTCGTCTGCACGACCGTTATCGAGGTCGGGATAGATGTGCCGAACGCTACCGTAATGTTGATCGAGGACGCCGAGCGCTTCGGCTTGGCCCAGCTCCACCAGCTCCGGGGCCGGGTCGGCCGCGGAGCCGAGCGTTCCTACTGCATCGCCTTCGGCGCTTCGGCCAAGCCGTCCGAGCGGCTTCGAGCCTTTGCCGAGATCTCCAACGGCTTCGAACTCGCCGAGGCCGACCTCCGCATCCGGGGACAGGGCGATCTATTCGGGAAGGAGCAGCACGGCGCCGCGCTTCTTCGCTTCGCCGACCTGTGCCGCGACCGAGACCTCCTTGAAGACGGGAGGAAGCGCGCGCGCGCAATCGTGGCTGCGGACCCGGAGCTCTCCAGGCCCGAGCACAGGAAGTTGCGTGGCGAGCTGGAACTTCGTTACGCGCGGCGCGAGGCGCTTTCCAAGATTGGGTGACGGGATTGGGTGACGGGGATCGAGCCGCGACGAGACCGGGCCGTTCGCGGATCGGCCGGGGGATCGCTCGGCGGCTCCATCCCGGATTCGATCCCTCGCCTGGCCGGGCGTCGCAGCTTCGGGCCGGGTCTCAGAGGTTTGCTCCGCCACCGGCGCAGGCGCAACTTGTGGCCGCTCCTCCAGATGTCTTCGAGAAGATTCTCCGGCCACCCGAACCCTCGAGAGCAGTCCGATGAATGCCGATGCGACGATAAGAGAGCTGCCCGGCGAAGTCGGCGCCCGAGTCCGCCTTCGCGGCTGGATCCGCGGGTTTCGCTCCAGCGGCAAGATATCCTTCCTCGTGCTGAGAGACGGAACCGGCGAAGTCCAGTGCGTTTTCGCGAAGAACGATGTATCGGCGAGGGCCTGGGGGCGGCTCGCGGAGGCGGAACACGAGGCGTGCGTCTCGGTGACCGGGACCGTTCGCGCCGACAGGCGAGCCCCGTCGGGAGTCGAAGTTGCCGCGACCGGATTCGAGCTGCTGGGCCCGTCGGACGACTTTCCGATTCAACCCAAGGAACACGGCGTCGACTTCCTGATGGAGAAGCGACACCTCTGGCTCCGCAGCGCTCGCCAGATCGCGATCATGCGGGTTCGAGACGAAGTAGTCCGCGCCATTCGCGACTTTCTGCACGACGACGGCTTCGTGAATGTCGATACGCCAATCCTCACGGGCTCGATCGGCGAGTCGGCGGGGACGCTGTTCGAGACGGAGTACTTCGATCTCGGAACGGCCTACTTGGCGCAGACCGGCCAACTCTACGCCGAAGCGGCGGCAGCGGCTCTCGGCAAAGTCTACTGTTTCGGTCCCACGTTCCGCGCGGAGAAGTCCAAGACTCGCCGGCATCTGACAGAGTTCTGGATGGTGGAGCCCGAGGCCGCCTGGATGGATTCCGAAGCGAACATGGGGCTTCAGGAGCGCTTCGTCTCTTCGATCGCCCGCAGGGTCGTTCGAGAGCGGCGCGCCGAGCTCGAGGCGCTCGGCCGCGACATCTCGAGACTCGAAGCGATAGCGCCGCCCTTCGATCGAATGAGCTACACGGAGGCGGTAGAATGCCTGCGCGACAAGGGGGGCAAGATAGAGTGGGGGTCCGATCTGGGGGCCGGAGACGAGGCGATGCTGGTCGAGGATCGCGAGAAGCCGCTCTTCGTGTACGACTACCCCAAGGAAGCCAAAGCGTTCTACATGAAAGAGAATCCCGCGGACGCGCGCACGGTAAAGTGCAACGACCTGCTGGCCACGGAGGGGTACGGAGAGATCATCGGCGGGAGCCAGCGCGAGGACGACTACGACCGGTTGCTCGCCAGAATCCGGGAGGAAGGGCTGCCCGAGGCCGCCTACGACTGGTACCTCGACCTTCGGCGGCACGGCACATTCCCTCACAGCGGGTTCGGCCTTGGAGTCGAGCGCACCATCGCCTGGCTATGCGGGCTCGATCACCTGCGCGAGACGATCGCGTTCCCCCGGTTGATGTCCCGGATTGCGCCGTGAAGCGCCGTTCCGGGCTGCCTGCTCTTCGCGGCGCTTGGCCGACGGGAAAGTGTCGGTGTCCCCGATACGCCGCGAGCGCCGGTGCGGGTCGCGCCGCCCTCGCTTCCGGAATAGCTTTCGGTCGGTCGCCTGTCGCCTTGCGCCCAATCCGGTCGGTCACTTTCAGCGAGAGAGAGAAAGCTCCATGAAGAAGAGAAGCGCGGTGTGGTCGTTCGACTCGTTGCGGGTGCGGCTTCGGTCGCTGTTGCCGGCGGGGCTCGCCCTTGCCGGGTTCGCGCTTCTCGACGCCGGGGTAACGAAAGAGGCGCCGCCTCTTGCCGCCCAGGAACACGAACCGATGCACGATCGGATGCACTCGATCGAGTATCTGGGCGGCCGGCCGAACTCGCCATTCTCGGAGGCCGTGAGGGTCGGCAACATCCTCTACCTGTCGGGCAAGTTGGGCACCGTGCCGGGGCAGGGACTCGTGGAGGGCGGGATAGTCCCCGAGACGGAGCAGACGCTTCGCAACATCGCCGACACGCTCGACCGCTTCGGCTCTTCGATGAACGAGGTCGTGAAGTGCACGGTCTTCCTGGCCGACATATCGGACTTCCGCGAGATGAGCCGTGCCTATATGCAGTTTTTTCCGGATAACCGGCCCGCCAGGAGCGCCGTGGCCGTCGGCGCCCTGGTTCTGGATGCGCGCGTCGAGATAGAGTGCATCGCGACCGTCGGACTCGCCGTCGTACCGTAGCGGCAAGGGCGGAATTCGGATGCGGGCAGTGGCTGCCGAGCCGGTGACGATGCGGTCGTGCCGTGGCGGCAGGGCCGGAATTCGGATGCGGACAGTGGCTGCCGAGCCGGTGACGATGCGGTCGTGTCGCGGCGGCAGGGCCGGAATTCGGATGCGGAGCGCGGTGGCGAAGTTCGCTGCGGCTTCTGCTCCGCAAATCCCGCCCGGCAAGCGGTTCCGGCCTTGATTCGGAGTTCGATGCGCGGCTTTGTCGCGGGAGCTCTGGTCTTTGCGATATTCGGGATGTGGATGAATGCGCAGATCGGCGCCCCCATCCTCTCCAATGCGGGTCCCGTGGGCATTCTCGCGCTGATAGGGGGCACTACGGCGGCGCTGGTGAGTCCCATGTTGTCTCGTCGGCTACGCTCTGGCCGGGCACGCGGCGGGGACTCGGGCTCCACGACCGACTGAGGGGCGGTCGCCGTCGGCCGCAGGCGGCGGCCTACGCCTCGCGCCGGTGGCGGCCGAGGCGCCCCTGCGCCTGTCGGCGCCGGGCGACAGCTGACGCTCCCTGCCGGTCGCGCGCTACCTCTTGGCTGCCGCAAGACGCCGCAACGTGTCGGCGTCGAGCCGGTGGCCGCCGTCGAAGGCGTGCGATGCGAAGGCGATTCCGGCCTCTTGCAGCGCCTCTTCTTGCGCTTCGACCGCCGCGTGCCCGAAGTGCTCATCCCGGTTCCCCATGACTAGATGGATGTCGGCGGCGGCAAGCGCCCCCGCGCGCTTTGCGAGATTCAGGTCGGGCGGTACCGTCCCGCCCCACAAGACGGCCCTGTCTATGCGGGCATCGCCGAAAGCGAGCCAGCGACAGAGAGTGTGCACTCCTTGGGAGAAGCCTAGCGCGACGATTCGCGTACGCCCGGTGGCCGCGCGCGAGGCCAGGATGCGAGCGTGCAGCCGGTCGAGGTACGCGACGTAGTCTTCGATGTCGGTGAGCCGGTCTTCGCTGGTCATCCACGACGCGCCCACCTTCCGGGCCGCATGGTCGACATAGTGGCGGTGCAGACCTTCCGGGGCCACGATGCAGCGTCCCCCCGTACGGATCGGATGGAAGTGTCGCACGAACCGGTGCGCGAGCTGGTTGTAGCCGTGCAGAACGAACCAGATCTCCGCAGTGCGTTCCTCCGGCGGCTCCAGGATCGCGTATCTGATCCGGCGCTCGATCGTCAGCTGCCTGACTTCGATCATGGCTGTCCGGCTCCTCGCGTGTTGGTCTCCCGCCTGGTTGTAGAACGCCAGGGAGGTACGCGGCTGCAGCCTCCCGGAAGCCCCGAGCCTCCCGGAAGTCCGGCGGCCGCTGTGCGCGCGCGGGTTCATCTGCGCGACGGGCGCCTACGTGGGGGCGCCGCTCTCCGAAGCGAGTCCGCCCCGATTGCGGAGAGTGGAACAAGAGAACGGCTTGGCGTTAGATTGTCACCCCAACGTCGAGCGGGGCGCCGCGCTTTGCGAGCCGCTCCGCTCCGCAAGAGCGAGGCGCCAGAACATGCCATCCGACTTCGTCTACCAGCGGCGCGCGGAGTTCGCCGACACCGACGCCGCAGGGATGCTACACTTTACGGCCCTGCTGCGCTTCATGGAGGAGGCCGAGCACGCCTACTACCGCCTGCTCGGCTTCCACGGCTACCGGTGGAGCGAGGAGTCCGTCTACGGGATTCCCCGCGTTTCGGTCTCGTGCAAATACTTGAAACCGGTGTACTACAACGAGGTCGTCGGCTTGCGGCTCGCCGTTCTCGAGGCGCGCCGGAAGGCGATCAGGTACTCGGCCGAAGCCACCGTCGAACGCGCGGGCAAGACGGAAGTCGTGGCGCGCGGCGACTGGACCGTCGTCTGCGCGCGGCGGCAGCACGGCCGTCGCGAGTGGACGGGAACGGCAATTCCGGAGCCCCTCAGACGCAAGCTGGAACCGGCGGTTGGCCGGACGCCACGAGGGAAGCGGGGAACCGGGGAAGCGCCATAGCGGCAAGCCTCCGCGCGCCGGGGCGGTTGCCGACGCCGGCTCGCTTGCCGACGCCGTCGATCCGGAAAGGAAGAGAGTAGTCATGTCGCAGAAGTCCGTCGAGTCGTCCCGTTCCAGAGGTGGAAGTCGTCCATGGCCGCGCATGGCCTTCTCGGCGGCGGCGCTGGCCGCCGCGTTCGCCGCCGGATGCGGCGGGGAAGGCGGCTTGCCACGGTCGGTAACGCGGTCCCCGGCTCTGAACCGGCCGGTGCCCCCGCTGGAGATCGTCGACCTGCAAGGCCGGCCGGCCAGCCTCGAGCAGTTCGAGGGGCGGGTAGTCCTGCTCAACTTGTGGGCGACCTGGTGCATCCCATGCCAGGAGGAGATGCCGGAACTCGAGGAAGTCCACGGAAGGTTTCCACGGGAGAAGTTCACGGTCGTAGGCATATCTACCGAAGGCAGGGAGGCATCTTCGGCGGTGGCGAGCGTCCTGGACATGCGCGGGATCACTTATCCGAACTTCATCGGCGACGGCGGGTCGCTCGTCCGAACCATGGGCCTGGAAGCGGGCGTGCCGCAAACGCTTCTGCTGGATGCGGAGGGGGTAGCCAGGGGATACTGGCGCGGACGATTCCACCCCTTCGAACCGGAGACGGAGGAGTTCATCCGGCAGGTGGTGTCAGGAGATGCGACCTCCTGAGAGCGCCGCTCGACTTTCCTCGGGGCGTCCCGTAGCGGCTATCCGCCCTCGACTGCGCGGGCGATCTCTCGTGAGCGCGGCTCGACTTCTTCGGGGGCGCCTGCCGGGTTGATCATTCCTTCGAATACCGGTATACTGCCAACATAGATCATGATCAACTCGCCTTTCGAATCCGCGTTCGCTCCCAATGCGCCCGGGGCTATCCCGGTAACGCTGCGCGATCTAGACATCGGCTACCGCAAGAACAGTCCGGTCCTCGCCGGTCTCTCCGTCGCTGTCGTCCCGGGGGAGGTGCTGGCCGTGGTCGGGCCTAACGGCTCGGGGAAGACGACTCTCTTTCGCACTCTCCTGGGCCTCCTGCCGCCCCTTTCGGGAGAGGTGGGGCTCGCCGAACTGTCGCCCGCCGACTACCGGCGCCGGCATGGCGTCGGATATCTGGCCGAAGACACGGCGCTCCCCGAGGGCTATAGAGGCGAGGAGGTGCTTGCGCTGGCTGCCGCGGCCGCCGGGGACGGCGTCGATGTCGGCAAGGCTTGCGAGCTGGCTGCGGTGGATTACCGGACCGATATCCCCGTCAAAGAGCTCTCCAAGGGGATGAAGCGCCGCCTCGCCTTGGCCGCCGCCCTCGTGCGGCTCCCCAGGCTGCTTCTTTTGGACGAGCCGGAGGCGGGCCTCGACCCAGGGCAGCGCATCCGCCTCCGCGACCGGATCGCGCTGCTCCGCGACCGGATGACGATTCTTGTGGCCAGCCACGACCTGGGGGAGCTCGCCCTGATGAGCGACCGTGTCCTTCTCATAGGAAAGACGGGATTGCAAGTCGTGGAACAGCCCCCCGAGGGGTTCACGCGCGACTACCTGGAGGAGCTGTTTCTGGGGTGGGAAGGCGCGACTTCGTGAGCCTGTTCGCCGTAACTGTCCGCTTCACGCTCCGGCGCAGGTGGAAGCTGGCTCTGGCGGTGTTCATTCTCGGGGCCGGAGTGGCGGCTCTCTCTCTGACGACGGACGTCAACGTGTTCGCGACCGAGATAGAGAGGATGGCCGAAGCGGAGCAGGAGCCGTCTACGGAGGAAATTGAGGCGATAGCGGGCAACGCGTTCCTGTTCTTCATCAATGAGCTGCTGCGCTTCCTGTTCCTTAGCGGGGTGATCATCTTCGGGCTCGCCGTGCCGGGCGGGCTGGTGGCCCGCGAGCGGCGCTCCGGCGCCATCATGCTTTGGGCGCAACACCCTTCGTCGCTAGTGCGCTTCTATGGCCGGCGCTTCCTTGCCATGCAGTCCGCCAACTTCCCGGTACAGCTGGCATTCGCTCTCCTGGCGGGGATCTCGGCCCTCGGGCTAGGCGAAGGAGCGGGCGGGGCGACCTCCGCGGGCGCCGAGGTGATGATCCTCGGGCTTCTGACTTGCTCCCTGAGCTTCGGGATCTCGGCGGCGGGAATCCGACGAAGCTCGTTCGCGGGAATCGGGTACATCCTTCTGTCGCAGATCTTGTTGCTCTTATTTGCCGATGGATCGCCACTGGCCAGGGGTTTCGGCGAATACGCGGCCAATGTCGCGCCATTTGCGCTCTTCCCCGCGATCGCCACGTTGACCAGCGCGACCGAGGGCTTCCAGGCTGCGGCAGGGTGGGACTGGGGCGCTGCGGGAATCGTTCTGTACCACTTCGCGCTCTGGCCGGTTCTGGCGGCGCTCGCGCTACGCAGAGTGGAGCGTCGCCCGATCCCCTTGTGAGCGGCAGCTCGCGACTCTGGCGACTCCCCGAGGAATTCGTCCCCCGCGTCATCGACGCTTTCGACCTTGCGAGCGGCAGCCCGCGACTCTAGCGACCCACGGCCTTCTCTCCCTCTCCGGGGTCGCTGGACGTAAGTTGCAGCGGGCGACGGGATAGCGCGGCTGCCAGCGAGGCCTTCTCTATCTGCCTGGGGTCGCTGATCTCAGGTCGCTGATCTCGGGGTCGCTGGACGTAGCAACCGTCCCGGAGTATCCTTTCACCCATGAGGCACCCCGACGCGCCAACTGGCCGCTCTCGTGGCTCTGGCAGCAGGACCCAGGGCCCCGCTCTCCTCTCGGTCGTCATTCCTTGCCTGGACGAGGAAGAGGGCATCGGCATCACGCACAGAGCCACCGTGGCCGCGCTCGAGAAGATCCCCGACTGCGATCTGGAAATCATATATGTCGATGACGGCAGCCGGGATTCCACATTGGAACGCCTTCGAGACATTCAGAGTGCGGACGAGCGTGTGCGCGTTATCGGTTTTACCCGCAACTTCGGCCAGACTAACGCGATAACCGCCGGTCTCACGTACTCCGCCGGCGATGCTGCGGTGATCATGGATGCGGACATGCAGGATCCGCCCGCCGTCGCGGCGGAGATGTTCGAGCGTTGGCGCTCCGGTACCGACATCGTCTATGGCGTGCGCTCCCGGAGGAAAGGGGAACGTCACTTCAAGCGGTGGACGGCGTACCTCTTCTACCGCTTGTTCTCCAGGCTCACGAGTTTCACGGTCCCGGTCGATGCCGGCGAGTTCAAGCTCATGGACCGGCGAGTCGTGGACTCTCTGCTGGCTATGCCGGAACGGACCCGGTATCTGCGCGGAATGGTGGCCTGGACCGGCTTCACTCGCGAGATCGTTCGTTTCGATAGGCCGCTCCGGCAAATGGGCGTTACGAAGTGGCCATTCCGGAAGCAAGTCGGGTTGGCTATGGACGGCTTGATCTCCTTCTCCATGATGCCGCTCCGCCTTGCCGTCCTGTTGGGCATGCTTACGTCGTTGGCGGCGCTCGTCGGCTTGGTCTACGGCTTTTGGGTCCGTCTGTTCACGGACGGCTGGGTTTCCGGCTGGGCTATTCTGTTCTCGGCGGTGCTCGTCATGGGGGGAGTCCAAACCATGATCATAGGCATTGTGGGCGAATACGTCGGCCGCGTGTTCCTCGAGGTGAAGCAGCGCCCGCTCTTCCTGACCAGCGAGATGTTGGGGTTCGCTTCCAGCGGCGCGGAGACTGCCGGGAGCCGCGACCGACCGGACAGGTGAGCGGACCCGCCGGCCGCTGGCTCAAGCTGGCGTTCGGATTGGGCATGACGGCCGGGTTCGCCTGGCTTCTCTCTCGCGGACTGGACCGGGACGGGCTGAGCCGGGCGCTGGCCGAGGTGACGGCCCTCCCGCTTGTCGTCGCTCTCGCTTTCCTGGGCTCCGGCTGGACGATCCGCATCATCCGCTGGTGGTGGATGCTGCGGCTCATGGATCCGGGTTTGCCGCTGCGCAGCTGTGCCGGCCCCTTTCTGGCCGGGATGGCGATCAACAATCTGGTACCGCTCCGGGCGGGCGATGTAGCGCGAGTCCTCGCGTTCCGCCGGCAACTTCGATCGTCGATACCGCGATTGGCCGGCACACTTGTCTTCGAGCGGGCGCTGGATATCGTCGTCCTCGCCGGGATACTGCAGATAGGCCTTCTGGGTCTGCCGGATGGCACGTTGCCGCCCGGCTTCGTCACGATGGCGAGGTGGCTTGCGGGAACCGGCGTGGCAGCCATCGTCGTCCTGCCATTCGCTCCGCTGCTCGGCCGCATTCGTCTGGCCGGACCGGTGCGCCGTTTCTTCGCCGGCCGCCGCTTCTTCGCCGGCCGCCGGATGCCGGAGGCGCTCGCCATCTACCGCGACAAGCCGCAGACCGTGCTGGTGCTTCTCGGATTCTCCCTAGTCGCGTGGGCCTTCGAGGGAGCCGCCTTCGCGATGGTGGCGGGAGCCGTCCAGCATGGCGCCGCGCCGGGCGCCGCATGGTTCGCCGTGGCCACCAGCACGCTTGCGACGGTCATACCGAGTTCTCCCGGGTACGTCGGGACATTCGACTACTTCGCCGCGCGCGGACTTGTCGCGTACGGCGCCTCTCCGGAAGGGGCGGCCGCCTTCGCGCTAACCATCCATGCCGTCCTCTGGGTGTCGTCGACCGCCGCCGGGCTACCTTGGATCGTGCGCCTGGGTCTGTTGAAGCGAGCAAGACGCGAGACGAGAACCCCGCCCGATGCGGTTGGGGGCGCTTGACGCGCATCTCCCTCGCGAGTAATATAACGATGGCGTTGGCTAGCGTTGATAGTGTTGGCTAGTCTCGTCTTCGTTTTATTCAGGTGGCGCATTCCATGAAGTCGATGTGGCGTGCGTCGCAACCCTGGCGCGGGGATGTCGCGCTTGAAATGGTCAGTGGTCGGCAGCTACGGGTTCCCGGGACTCCGACAGTGACTACCGCAAGGAGTAGGGAATGCGTATGAGAGGCACCGTGAAGTGGTTCAACGACCAGAAGGGCTTCGGGTTCATCACACCTGAGGATGGTGGGAAGGACTGCTTCGTTCACCACACCGCCATCCAGGCAGAAGGCTTCCGAACCCTCAAGGAAGGCGAAGCCGTCGAGTTCGATGTGACCGAGGGCACGAAGGGTCCGGCCGCGGAGAACGTGACGCGCGTCGAGTAGGGTCCGAACCCTGGTTGGCAAGCAGTAGAATTAGAGGGCTGTCCCGCGCGGGGCGGCCCTCTTTTTTTGGCGGATACCCAAGCGAGGGCCAGCAGAGACGCGCTCGGCGCACAGCTGGTAGCCAGGCGCCGTAGCGAGCGTCGAACAAGTAGCGGTCTTCGCTCTGGCAGAACGCGCTCGGAGGACAACTTCCTCGGGTGACGGCAAAGGAGAACGGAATGGCTGCACACGGCGGAATCGGCCGCGCTCTGCTCTCGGCCTTGCTGATGACGGGCGGCTCGCTGCTCCCGGTCCCGCCGGCCGCGGCAGCCCAGCGCGGCGCGGAGTCCGGACCGCTGAGGGTGGAGGATATCTTCGAGCTGGAGATAGCCGCCGATCCGCAGATCTCGCCTGATGGCGAACAGATAGTCTATGTGCGGCAGCGCGCCGACATAATGACGGACCGGCGATTCTCGAATCTGTGGATCGTCGGCGCCGACGGATCGGGCCACCGTCCGCTGACGACCGGCAGCTTCACGGACAGGTCTCCGCGCTGGTCGCCCGACGGGACGCGGTTGGCCTTCATCTCGAACCGCGGCGGCACGACGCAGATTCACGCTCGCTGGATGGATTCCGGCGAGACGGTCGTGATCACGAATTTGACGGAGCCGCCGACGTCCTTCGCGTGGTCGCCCGGGGGGAATAGCCTTGCTTTCGGCAAGCTTGTTCCCGAACCGCCGCCCGCCATTGGCGGCATGCCGTCGCCGCCCGCCGGCGCGGAGTGGGCCGAACCTGCGCAGATCGTCGAGCGACTGGTTTACCGTTTCGACCAGATCGGCGACCTGCCGCACGGCTTCGTCCACATCTTCGTCGTGCCCTCCGAAGGAGGAACTCCGCGACAGATCACCAGCGGAGATGCCCATTGGGGCGGCGACGGGATAGGCGCGGCGCGCTTCTCCTGGTCGCCGGATGGGGAGAGCCTCGTGCTGTCACGGGATCCGCGCGGAGGAGACACCGAGGAAGTGTTCGTGTCGGATACCGAGGTCTTCGAGCTATCGGTGGCCGATGGGACGGCCGTGCAGCTCACCGACCGCAGGGGCCCCGATGACGCGCCGATCGTGTCGCCGGATGGCGAACGCATCGCCTATCTCGGCATGGATGACCGCTTCCAGGGCTACCAGCTGACGCAGCTATATGTCATGAGGCGGGACGGGAGCGGTTCGCGCTCGATCTCCGCCGGCCTCGACCGCAGCGTCTACAATGCGACTTGGGCGCCCGATGGATCGGGCGTCTACGCGCTCTACGATGATCGAGGGATGTCGAAGCTCGCCTTCTTCGGATTGGATGGCGAGTACCGCGACATCGCGGAGAATGTCGGCGGAACGGGCCGGGCATATGCGGGTGCGGACTTCTCGGTCGCCGGCGACGGAAGCTTTGCGATCAACTACACGACCCCGGCGATTCCCTCCGAGATAGCGGTCGTCCGCCCCGGCGGCCAAGCGACGGCGCTCACCGGAATAAACGAAGACCTGCTCGCAAAGCGCGATATTGGAGAGGTCGAGGAAGTGTGGTGCGAGTCGTCCCGCGACGGACGGCCTATCCATGGCTGGATCATCAAGCCGCCCGGCTTCGATCCGTCCCGGAAGTATCCGCTGATCCTGGAGATACACGGAGGCCCGTTCTCCAACTATGGGGCGCGTTTCGACCTAGAGAAGCAGCTCATGGCGGCCCAGGGCTATGTCGTTCTCTACACGAATCCGCGCGGGAGCACCAGCTACGGCGAGGAGTTCGGCAACCTTATCCACCACGCCTACCCCGGCGACGACTTCCACGATCTCGTTTCGGGCGTGGATGCGGTAGTTGGCCGCGGCTATGTGGATCCGGACCAGCTATACGTCGTCGGGGGGAGCGGAGGCGGAGTGCTCGCGGCGTGGCTCGTGGGCCGGACGGACCGTTTCCGGGCCGCGGTCGCCTGGTATCCCGTCATCAACTGGTACAGCTTCGTCCTCACGGCCGACATGTCCGCCTACGGCGTCAAGTACTGGTTTCCGGGGCTGCCATGGGACCACGTCGAACACTACGAGTCGCGCTCCCTGTTGAGCGTAGTCGAGAATGTCGCGACGCCGACCCGCATCATCACGGGAGAAGAGGACTACCGCACGCCGATGTCGGAGTCGGAACAGTACTTCAAAGCGCTCAAGCTGACGGGAGTCGAGACATCGCTGGTCCGCTTTCCGGGAGAGCCGCACGGGATACGCCGTCGTCCGAGCCATCACATCGGCAAGATGCTCGCGACGCTGGAGTGGTTTCGGCGCTACTCGGGCACGGCATCCTGAATCCGCTCGCGGCAAGCCGGCCTGTTCCATAGGGGGGAGCCGCGCCGTTCGCCATGGGACGATCGTGATCGCGCCTCCCACCTTCGATGTCGTGCGGCGGGCTGCCGGGGCGGCGCGGATGGCCGTCATCGCCGTCGCCTTTGCCGGATCGCTGTCGGTTGCGTACGGATGTGCGGGGCCGGACGGAGGCGGCCGGCAGTCGGCAGCCGCTGCCCGGACAGAGATCGAGGAGGTCATGCGGCAGTGGGAGGCGGCGCTGGTGGCGGGCGTGCCGCACGAGGCGGTGTCCGAGGTCTTCACCCGAGCTGCGGTGCGGCTTCCGCCGGGAGAGGCGGCGACGCGGGGCCGCGCGAGGATAGCGGAAGCGCTGGCCGGCTCGGTTCCCGTCCGCGAGGCGCGCTTCGATATCGAAGATCTCGATGCGTACGCCGACTTGGCGGTCGCGTACGGAGCGTACCTGATCGTTGTCGCCGAAGACGCCGTGCTGCGGGGCAAGTTCCTGCAGGTGTGGAAGCGGACCGAAGGGGGTTGGCGCATCCACCGCGTAATGTGGGAGTAAGCGGCAATGGATGCCGCGCCCGCCTCCCCTGGGCCGCGCCCGCCTCCCCCGGGCCGCGCCCGCCTCCCCCGGCCGATGCGATATATTGACGCAGAATCCAGCGGCCGACTCGTAGTGCCGGTGTTGTCCTGGTGCGCAGCGGCGATACGGCAGGCGGCAAAGGAAGGATGCGGGAGCGGATGAACAGAGCGAGCCGATCGAAGTCCACGGCAGCGGTGCACGCGGGCGCCCAGCGTCCCAGGCCCGAGGGCGCCATGGTAACGCCGGTCTACCAGAGCGCCAACTACATGTTCCGCGGCGAAGACTACCACGACATCGGGTACATCCGTCTCGGCACGACACCGAATCACCGCGTGCTGGGCGAACGCATAGCGGCGCTCGAGGAGACGGAGGCCGCGCTCGTTCTCGCCAGCGGCATGGCGGCGATTTCCGGGACTCTGCTCGCCTTGCTCTCGGCGGGGGATCACGTGCTGGTGCAAGACACGCTGTACGGCGGCACCGCGACCTTCGTCACGAGAGATCTGCCCCGGTTCGGGATAGAGCACACGGTAATAGACCCACAGGACCCCTCCAGCTGGGAGAGACTCGTGACGCCGGCTACGCGGGCCGTGTACGTCGAGTCGATAACGAATCCGCTGGTGCAGGTCGGCGACCACGAGTCTATCGTTTCCTTCGCCCGCAGCCACGGTCTGACGAGCATGATCGACAACACCTTCGCCAGCCCGGTCAACTTCCGGCCGGCCGAGCTCGGCTACGATCTGGTACTCGAGAGCTGCACGAAGTACATGAATGGCCACAGCGACATCGTGGCCGGCAGCGTGGCTGGTCCGGCCGGCCTCGTTCGGCGCGTCAAGGTGATGCACGACCACCTGGGCGGCGCGCTCGACCCGCACGCCGCGTTCTTGCTGGAGAGAGGGCTGAAGACGCTCTGCGTGCGGATACGGGAGCACAACGCGACCGCCGGGAGGCTCGCCGACCTGCTGGAGAGCCACCCGGCGGTGTCGACGGTCCACTATCCCGGGCTGTCCGGCCACCCGCACCATGCCCGCGCCGCCCGCCTGTTCGATGGCTTCGGCGGGATGCTCGCGTTCGAGCTGGCCGGCGGGGTCGGCGCGGCGGAGGCGTTCATCTCCGCGCTGACCATTCCGGCGGTCGCGCCCAGCCTCGGCGGCCCCGAGTCTCTCGTGATCCGCCCCGCCGTCGCCGTCCACGCGGCTCTCACGGCCGAAGAGCGGGCCAAGAGCGGCGTGAGCGATTCCCTGGTTCGTTTCTCGGCGGGCCTCGAGGGGGCCGAGGATCTGGTCGCCGACATGGCGGCCGCGCTGGAGAGCCTCCCGGCGTGACGGCGGAGCTGGCGGACCCGAGAGATGTTGGCGCGAATGCGCTCATGCCCGGCCTCCGCGAGATCGAGGCGGCCCGCGACCGGATAGCGGGAGCGGCCATTCGCGCGCCTCTCGTCCCCTTGGGGGTGGAGAAGGGCGCCGAGATCTGGCTCAAGCTGGAATGCCTTCAGCCCACGGGGTCGTTCAAGATTCGCGGGTCGGCGAACGCGGTCGGTCTCCTCTCCCGGGAGGAGCTGGCCGGCGGCGTGTGGACGGCGAGCGCGGGCAACATGGCGCAGGCTCTCGCCTGGAACGCGCGGCGGCTCGGCGTGAAGTGTTCGGCGGTGGTGCCCGAGACCGCGCCGCAGCTGAAGCTCGATGCGATAGCGCGCCTGGGCGCGACCGCCGTGAAGACATCGGTCGCCTCCTGGTTCGAGGTGTTCGGGACGCAGCGCTTCCCGGCGATGACGGGTCGCTTCGTGCACGCCTTCATGGACCGCGGCGTGATGGCCGGCAACGGCACCATCGGACTGGAGGTGCTGGAGGACCTTCCGGAGGTGGATGCCATCGTCGTCCCGTTCGGCGGCGGCGGCTTGGCCTGCGGCATCGCGGCCGCCGTCTCCGCGGCGGCGCCGGGCGTGCCGGTATTCGCCTCGGAGGTCGCGGGCCAGGATCCTCTCGCGGAGGCGCTCCGGGTTGGCCGCGCCGTTTCGATTCCCTATACGCCCTCCTTCGTCGACGGGATAGGCGGACCGCATGTCGAACCCGGCATGTGGCCTCTGGCAACCGGGCTGCTCGCCGGCTCGGCGGGAGTCGCGCTCGAGGAGGTCGCGGCAGCGATACGCCTTCTCGCGACGCGGAACCACGTCATAGCCGAGGGCGCGGCCGGCTCGGCGGTCGCGGCCGCGCTGTCGGGAGCGGTGCCTGGAGACAAGATTGCATGTATCGTATCGGGCGGAAATCTGGACCCCTCCTACCTCGCGACTATCCTCGCCGGGGGAGCGCCGGAGCATCCCGCCCCTTCGCCGGGGGCGGGAAGGGCGCCCGGCGCTGCCGCCGAGGCAGCGCCTTCCGACGATACCCCTCGAATTAGCTAGCGCGCCGGCCTGTCCGGCGAAGCGCTGAAAGGAGCTTCCGATGGTACCATTTGGAGAGCTGATCCTGCCGATTCTACTCGCGGCAGCGCTGGTTTTCCTTGTGAGCTCGCTCGTATGGATGGTGCTCCCCCACCACAAGAAGGACTGGTCCAAGCTTCCCGAAGAGGAGGGAGTCTTCGATGCTCTGGGCGATGCCGGGCCTGGCCAGTACAGCTTGCCGCATCTGGCATCCCAGGAGGAGTTCAAGGATCCGGAAGTCCAGGCGCGTTTCGAGAGCGGGCCGACCGGATTCCTGGTCGTGTCGCCCCGGGGAGTGCCGAAGATGGGCAAGAACATGGCGATCTGGTTCGTCTACGCCCTGCTGGCGAGCTTGGCCGTCGCGCTCGTCGCCCGGGAGGCGCTCGACCCGGGGACCGGATACATGGAGGTGTTCAGGGTGGTTGGAGCCATCGCCTGGATGGCGTACGGCTTCTCGCACGCACAGGAGTCCATCTGGTTCGGGCGGCCGTGGCGCGGATTCGTCAAGCATCTCTTCGACGCCCTGCTCTACGGGTTGGTAACGGCCGGCGCGTTCGCTTGGCTGTGGCCGGCGTAATGAACGCAGGTTCGAATGGAAAACGGCCTCGCGGTCGCGGAACCCGGGTTCGGACGGGAGCGAGGCTGCGGTACGCCCTGTTGGCCGCGCCGCTGGCGGCTACGCTGCTCTCGATTGCCGCGCCCCTTCGCGGCCAGACCGTGCCATCTCCCGAATCCGTGCTCGGCCACCGGGTCGGAGAAGACTTCCGCTTGGCCACGTACGAGGAGTCGATAGAGTACTTCCAGGCTCTGGACGCCGCCTCCGATCGCCTCGAGCTTCGAGAGGTAGGGCGCTCCTCGTTCGGACGCCCGGCATACCTCGCTCTGATCTCCGCCTCCGAGAATCTCGCCAACCTCGGCCGCTTCCGCGAGATTGCACAGCGCTTGGCGCACCCCCGAGGTCTGGATGATGATGAAGCCCGGCGTCTTGCCAGGGAGGGGAAGGCGCTGGTCTGGATAGACGGCGGTCTCCACTCGACGGAAGTGGCGCATGCTCAGCATACGATCCAGCTAGCTTACGACTTGGTGACGGGAGACGACGATCCGGAGATCGCCGCCATCCTGGAGAACGTCATCCTGATGCTCTGGCCCTCCATCAACCCGGACGGACAGACGATGGTCGTCGACTGGTACCGGTCCAATCTGGGGACCCCGTACGAGGTCGCCCCGGCGCCATTCCTCTATCAGAAGTACATAGGGCACGACAACAACCGGGACGGATACATGATCAACCAGATCGAGTCCCGGTACGTCACGCGCGTGGCGCGAGAGTGGGAACCGGCGATCCTCTACAATCACCATCAGAGCTCGCCCTTTCCCACGCGCATCTGGATCCCCCCGTTCGCCGAGCCCATCTCTTCCCACGTCCATCCTCTGATGTGGCGCTCGGTGAACCTCATCGGAATGGCGATGGCGCAGGCGCTGGAAGAACGCGGACAGCGGGGCGCGACCCATATGGGCACCGGATTCGACAACTGGTATCCAGGCTTCATGGACCACGCCAACAACTTCCACAATGTCGTGTCGCTGTTGACGGAAACGGCGCTGTTCCGCTACGCCACGCCGGGATTCTACACGATTGGGGACTTCCCTCCGAACGACCGGGATCTCCGGCCGCGGTCGCTGTACTCGAGTCCCTGGGAGGGCGGGTGGTGGCGCCTCGGCGATGCCGTCGACTACATGCTCACGGCGTCGGTCTCCGTGCTGGACGTGGCCGCCAAGTACAAGGACGATATCCTCTACAACCGTTACCAGGCGGGGCGGGACATCATCGCCCGCTACGGCGAGGAGCCGCCCTTCGCATACTTCGTTCCGCCGGACCAGAGGGATCCCGTGGCGGCCGTCGAACTGCTGCGCCGTCTCGCCTTCAACGGGATCGGGATCGACCGGCTGGACCGGGCCGCGAGCCACGAGGGCATCGAACATCCGGCCGGCAGCTGGGTCATCCGGATGAACCAGGAGTTCGGCAACTTTGTCCGGCAGCTCTTCGCCATCCAGGAGTACCCCGACTTGCGGGAATATCCGGAGGGACCTCCGGACCAGCCGTACGACGTGGCCGGCTGGACGCTGCCCATCCAGATGGGGGTGCGCGTCATCGAGGCGACGGCGCCTCTCTCCGAGGAGATTCTCGAGGGGCTCCGGCCGCTTTCCGGGGAAGCGCTCGATCCGGACGCCTCCGTGGATGATGCGTCGCCCTTCGATTCGCCGGACGGGGTAGGGTTCGACTCGCACCCGGTCGCCGCGGCCATCGCGCCTCTCGCCGGCCGGATAGCCGGGCGGGGAGAGGCGCTGGTCGTCGACCCGGCCCAGAACAACTCGTTCAAGGCCGTCAACCGGGCGTGGCGGGCCGGGGGGCGCGTATCCTACTTGCCGGGCAGTCCCGGCCCGGACGGCGCGCCGGGAACGAGCGGCCGGTACGCGATAACGGGACTCGGCGGGGCGGACGAAGCGAAGCTGGTGGAGGATCTGGCTCTCCAGGCCGGCCGGGGCGCGGCGGGCGAGACGATACGCGCCCCCCGCATCGGGCTCTACCGCCCCTGGATGGCGAGCAGCGACGAGGGGTGGACGCGCTGGCTGCTGGAACGGTACGGCTTCGACTTCGAGAATATCTACAACGCCGGCGTGCTCGCCGGCGACTTGGCCAGCCGCTTCGATGTGATCATCATCGCGGACATGTCGCGGAGACAGATCGTCGACGGATTCGCGAAGGGGTCGGTTCCGCCGCGCTACGAAGGCGGGATAGGTGTCGCCGGCATCCGGGAGCTGGACGCCTTCGCGCGCGGCGGCGGCACGCTGGTCGCCCTCAACCGGAGCTCCCTCTTCGCCATCGAGGCGCTGCGGTTGCCGGTGCGCAATGTCGTCGCCGGCCTAGACAGGACAGAGTACTTTCAGAGCGGTTCTATCGTCGAGATGATTGTCGACCCTTCCCACCCAGTCATGTCGGGCATGCCGGAGAGGGCGCAGGTAGTGGTTGGCCAGAGTCCGGTCTTCGCCACGGAGGAGGGATTCGAGGGAAGGGTGATGGCCAAGTACGAGGATGGCGGGTCGCCCCTCATCTCCGGCTACCTTCTCGGGGAGGAGCACATCGCTGGCTACGCCTCGGCGGTCGAGGCGAAGCACGGGTCCGGTCGCGTCGTGCTGCTGGGCATGCGTCCGCAGTGGCGCGGGCAGCCGTTCGGCAACTTCCGGATTCTCTTCAATGCCGCGCTTTACGGCGGCGCGGTTGCAGGCGCCGTGCCCGAGTCCGGCGGATTCTGGTCGCCGCCGGATGCCGAGTACGAGGAGACGCCGGACGAACGAGAGGATTCGCCATGGTAGCCGGCGCCGCGATGGACCCTTGGCTGACGACTGCTCCACCCAATCTGGCAAAGAGAATGTCGAGTGGCGGCCGGAACAGGCTCTGAGGGCCGGGCGGGGGCTGAAGCGCCCGAAGGCGGACTTCCGGACGCTCCCCTGCCGGCGGCTCTCGATCGGCACGAGAAGCTGCTTCTGTACGCGGTGTACGCGCTTCTCGGACTGCTCCTGGTGACTCCGCTAATTGTAACGTACCGCGCCGCGTATTCGACCATCGTCGGCAAGGCCGTGTACTCGCGGGCGCTGATAGAGATCATGTTCGCGCTCTGGGCGCCGCTCGCGCTGGGCCGGAGATCTTTCCGCCCGCCCCGTTCGCGGCTCCTGGCGCTGCTCTTTGCCGGTTTCGGCGTAGCGCTGCTCGCGGCCTGCTTCGGCGCAAGCCTTCAGCGCAGCTTGTGGTCCAACTTCGAGCGCATGCAGGGCCTTGTGGATTTGGCGCACTGGCTCGTCTTCGCTCTGGTGCTCGTCTCGGTCGTGCGCTCGGCACGGGATTGGCGAATTCTCCTCGGCATCAATCTGGGCGTGAGCTCCGTCGTAGGACTGATTGCCATCGGCATGAACTACGAGGCGCTGGGCGCCCTGTACCAATTGGATCGCCACCTGCGGGTTTCCGCGTCGTTGGGGAATCCGGTGTATCTAGGCGCGTACATGCAAGCCAACGTCTTGATAGGGCTCGGGCTGTTCGCGCATTCGTTCGTTCGGGATTCCGCGCCTTCTCCCGCCGGGGGCGACATGCGCCGCAAGACCGGGTTGCGCCTGGGATCCCGGACGCGACGCATCCTCGCGGGGAGTTCGATACTGGTCAATGGGTGGGCGCTGGCGCTGACGGCTTCGTTCGGCGCGCTGATGGGGCTCGCCGCCGGGGTTGGCTTCCTGGCGGCGACGTTCACGGCTCTGAGGGTGTGGAAGGTGCGCTGGTCGATGGTGGCCGCTTGCGGCGTCTTCATAGCGTCGGCGCTTGTTCTCGTCGTGTCGCTGGTCTCCGAACGGCGCCACGGCGTCCCGGATTCTGCCGGCGCCGACGCCTCGCTGGTCCAGCGGTGGTTGACGACGACAGGCATTGCAAAGTCCTATCGGACTCGCGCCGATGCGTGGGAAGCGGGCGCCGGGGGGTTCCTGGAACGGCCCGTACTGGGCTGGGGACCGGAAAATTTCATCGTGCCCCTTGGCAAGCATTCCACGAGCACTCACCGGGACACGCAGATATACGACTACGCTCACAGCGTGCCCGTCGAAGAGGCGGCAACGAAAGGCTTGGCCGGAGCGCTGGCGTTTCTCGCCATCTGGGGATACGCCTTCAGGGTGATCGTGATCGCCGCCAAGCGGCTGGCGCCGGGCGAGCGCATCTTCGCGCTCCTGCTGGGCGGGGCATTGACGGGTTTCTTCGCCCAAGGCCTGACCTTCTTCCCTACGACCACATCCTCCCTGATGTATTTTCTGCTGGTCGGCGGCGTGATTCGACAGGAGTCGCTGCTGAGATCGCCCGAGCGCATCTCGCGGGCGCCGGAGAGGCTCGCTCGCTTCGCGGCCCGTGCCGCGCGCTCCAAGACGGTTAGGTTGGGCGTGGCCACGCTGGCAGCGGCTCTGGCGGCCGTCGGACTTGGAGCTAACCGCGACATCTACGATGCTGCCAGGCATTACTCTTTGGGGCTGCCTGTTCCCGCGCTGGCGGGGAGCCGCGTTCCTATTGCGGAGACGCGGGAACCGTCCATCCGGTTCGCCAGGCTCGAGCGGTCCATTGCGACTTTCTCGCCGCTGGCCCTTCTTCCGCGGAGGGCCATGTTCGACTTGATGACCGAAGCGTGGAGCACGCTGTGGGAGCAGGATCCCGACGAAGCGCTGGAACTCCTTCGCAAGGCCGATCTGGAAGTGACCGCCGCTCTCCGGGCGGAACCGGGCAACTGGCGGATCCACTACAGTGCGGCTCGCATGTACTCGGCGGCCATGGAGACTTTCCCGCAGCTCCGCGACAGGATGGAGTTTCATGCCCAGCGATTCGTGGAGATGGCGCCCGCATACGCGGCAGTCAGCGTGACGATCGAGCCGGTCGAACCGGGATAGGCTCGGAATGCTGGAAACATCGTCGCCCGGCATGCCGCCCCGGGACCGCGAGGAAGAAGGCGCCCGTCCCCGCGACAGGTACAAGAGACCGTTCGATATCGCCGCGATCTCGATGGCCTTGGTGCTATTGCTGCCCCTTTGGGCGATCCTGGCGTTGGTCATCCCTGTCGCGATCTGGCTGGAAGACCGTGGACCGGTACTGTATCTGCAGCCCCGCCTGGGACATGGCGGAAGAGTGTTCTACATCATGAAGTACAGAACGATGATCGATGGCGCCGAGCGCGCGACAGGTCCGGTTCTCGCTAGCAAGGGCGACAGTCGGAGGACGCGCGTGGGCCGCGTGTTGCGCCGGGTGCACATGGACGAACTGCCGCAGATCGTGAACGTTCTCCGAGGCGACATGAGTCTGGTGGGGCCGCGGCCGGAGCGGCCGGAGCTGGCCAAGCGGATAGAAAGCGAGATACCGATCTTCTCCCGCCGCTTGGCGGTCCGGCCGGGGATCATGGGACTGGCCCAGGGCATGGGAGCCTACGACCTGGACGCTCGGAACAAGCTGCGCTACGACTTGTTGTACATTGCCAACATGAGTCCCTGGCTCGACCTGAAGCTGTGCCTGCTCTGTCTAATGCGGGCAAGCGGGATCATTCCCCCGCGGAAGCCGCCGACCGAGTAGCGTTCGCGAAGCGATGGCCGCGTTTGTCCGGCTATGCGGCCCGGGGGATTCATGGGTCTGCAAGGCCTAGAAAAGGGAGACACCGACACTAATGAATAGAAAGCGACGCTCATGATGAATCTGAAGAATGCCCGGGAGGGGTGGCGGACAGCGGCCGTATTGGCGGCGGCGGCCGCCGCGAGCTTGGCAGCGCCTCTGGCGGGTGCGCAGGAAGATGAACTTCAATCCCCCGCGGGGTGGCAGACAAGGACCGATCGCGGTGGCGATGGCGCCGGATCGCTGAAGTTCTGGGAAATGCCGCCCGGCTGGCATGTCACCACCGGGCCTGCCGCGATCTTCTTCAACCCCGAGACTTTGGGAAGCGGCGACTATCGGGTCGAGTCGGAGGTGTTTCTCTTCGATCCGGAGCAACGAAACGAGGGCTTCGGCATTTTCGTCGGCGGTACCGGGCTGGAAGGCGAGGAACAGGCGTATACCTACCTCCTTCTCCGCCAGGACGGGAGCGTGCTCGTCAAGCGGCGCGACGGGCCGGAGACGTCGGTGCTGTACGGCTGGACGAAGAACGACGCCGTAGTTTCGTGGGAAGGCCGCGCCGCCGGAGCGGCCACGGCGGGGAATGTTCTCTATGTGGAAGTTGCGGGAGATGAAGTGGCTTTCGGAGTCAACGGCAGCGAGGTGTTCCGCACTGCGCGCGACGGATTGCAGGTGGACGGTATCGTGGGTCTCCGGGTGAATCATGGCCTCGACGTCCACTACTCCTCCCTGGAGGTGGCGAGTGGTTGACGATCGGACCGTGCGCCTCGAGGCGATCTGGCTCAAGACGGCCAAGCGCGGCCCTATGAAGCCGGTCTCGAAGGCCACTCTGGTGGAAGGGCGGGGGCTGGAAGGCAACGCGGACGCGGGGGGCTACAGGCAGGTCACGTTGCTGGACGCGGAGGCGTGGGATGCCGCCGCCAAGCAGGCCGGGTCGGATGTGGACCCGGCTGCGCGCCGCGCCAATCTGCTGCTGCGCGGCATCGACCTCCGGGATTCCACCGGCCGCGTGCTGCGCATCGCCGGCTGCCTGATTCGGGTGCGTGGCGAGACGCTGCCGTGCGGCCGGATGGATGAAGCGGCCCCGGGCCTCAAAGAGGCGCTCGAACCGGATTGGCGCGGCGGAGCGTACGGCGTCGTGCTCGAGGGCGGTCCTCTCGCGGTCGGCGACGAGGCCGCCTGGGAAGGCTGAACATCCCCGGCGCCAAGGCGCCTCCGGCGGCCAGGGGCCTCCTCTGCGCGTTTCTGGTCGCCGGAGGCTGCGAACCATCGCTGCCCGCGGGCGGACCGCCGACGAGCGCGGGCTTGCTCCCGGTTTACGGCGGCGAGCTGTTCTACCAGACGGTTGGCAGCGGAGAGCCGGTCGTGGTCATCCACGGCGGCCCCGGCCTCGACCACTCGTATCTGCGACCATGGTTCGGCCCGCTCGCGGAGACGCGCCAGGCGATCTTCTACGACCAGCGCGGGGTCGGGAAGTCGGACGCGGCGCTGGACACGGCCAGCATCTCGATGGAACGCTACCTGACGGACGTCGACCGAATCCGCGAAAAGGTCGCCAAGCGGGACCGCTTCGTCCTGCTCGCTCACTCCTGGGGTTCCATTCCGGCCCTGCTCTACGCGATAGAGCGCCCCGAGCGGCTCGCCGGCCTCGTTCTCGTAACGCCGGTGGAGCCCGGCAGCAGGTTTCGGGAGCGGACCGAGGCCAACCAGCTGGCCCGGAGAGATCCGGCCGATCTGGCGGCCATCGACTCCATAACGGAGACGACGGCGTTCGCGCGGCGCGACACGGCCGCGTTGAGCCGGCTCTTCTTTCACATGTACAGGGGCGCGTTTGCCGATGCGGCCGTGGCCGACAGCCTTCTGGCGATCCCTCTGCACGAACGGACCGCGCGCCAGGGAGTGCAGGTCGCTACGGCTCTGATGCTGCCCTTGCAGGGTCTCGACTTCTGGGACAGGCTTGCCGAGGTGGATGTGCCCACCCTCATTGTCCACGGCGCCGAGGATCCGACTCCGGCGGAGGTCGTGCGCGAACTCGATGCCGCGCTCCCGGATAGCCGTCTGGTGATATTGGAAAGTGCGGGACACTTCCCCTTTATCGAGAAGCCGGGGCCGTTCTGGAGCGCAGTCGGCGGCTTCCTTCGAGAGATCGAAGCGGAGCGGGAGGCTACGTGACGGCCGAGACCGGCGACGACGCGCCCACCGGCCTGATCCGGGACCGGGCGCTACTCGAGCAGGCGCTCGGGCACATCAACAAGGGACGTTGCGCGCCGGAGTACAGCTCCACGCGGGTGACGGGCCTCTATGCCGGGTTCGAACGGCTCGCGGCGGCGCTTCCCTGCGGCGGCCGCGGGTCCGCCACCGACTCGCTCGCCGAGCTCGAATCGCTCCTCGGCGCCGATGGGCCGGAGTGCGGCGCCCACGAACTTCGCTGTTTTCTAGAGCCTGTCCTCGACCGGCTCGTGGAAGGGCTGCTCGGCTACCCGGAGCGCCGCATCGCAGCCTACGGATCCCTGCAGCCCGGCGAAGACCAGCACCATCGCCTGGAGATGCTCGGCGGAAGGTGGATGCCGGGCACGGTCGAGGGCTTCCTTCATGACCGGGGGTGGGCGGAGAGGCGGGGCTACCCGGGGTATGTCCGCCGCGATCCGGGAGAGCGCATCTCCCTGCAAGTCTTCCAGAGCGCCGAGTTGCCGGGCCAATGGCCGGCGCTCGACGCATTCGAAGGAGAGAGATACAGGAGAATCCTCGCTTCGGTCGCTACGGACGCGGGCGCCATCGCCTGCAACATCTACGAGATGATAGAAGGCTCCATCACTCGCCCGCCTTGACGTCGGCCCATAGTTCGTCGAGCTCTTCCAGCGAGGACGCTTGCCAGTCCGCTCCGCTCCGGTCGGCCAACTCGATCATCTTTCGGCAGCGGCGTTCGAACTTCGCGATCGACAGGAGGAGGGCGTTGGCGGGGTGCGCCCCCGCCAGCCGCGACACGTTCACCGCGGCGAAGAGCAGGTCTCCCACCTCCGCCGCGACATCCGCTCCCGCATCGCCGATCCGCCGGGCCGTTGGCGTCTCCGCCGCCGCCTGGTCGACTTCTGCCGCCTCTTCGACTTCTGCTGCCTCTTCGCGAACCTTGTTCAATGGTCCCGCTAGATCGGGCCAGTCGAAGCCGAAAGCCGCCATTCGCTCCTGGACGCGGGCCGCGCGGCTAAGCGGATCCAGGCCGCTCGGCAGCCCGGCGAACGGATCGCGCCTCGGATTCTCCGCCAATTCGCCCCGCGCCTCGCGCTCGAGCGCCTTCAGCGACTCCCAGTCGGGTGGCGCCTCCGCATCGCCGTAGAGGTGCGGATGCCGCGCCTGCATCTTCTCTTCCAGGGCTTTGACCGCGCCGCCGGGACCGAACGCTCCCCGCTCCTCGGCCAACACGATCTGGAAGGCCACATTGAGCAGGAGGTCGCCCAGCTCCTCCTCGAGGCTGCCGTCGTCGCCGGCCTCGATCGCATCGGCAACCTCGTGCGCCTCTTCGAGGAGGTACGGCCGGAGCGTCCGCGGCGTCTGCTTCGCGTCCCACGGACAGCCGGAGCGCAGGAAACGAACGAGCGCCATGACTCGCCCCAGGGCATTATCTTCCGGTCTGGCGCAATCGAGGTGGAGCGGCGCCTCGTCGCCGGGCCGGTCGTTCCCGCAGCTAGCTTCGGTTTCTTTCTTCATCGCTCGCTCCCCGACGCAGGCCGACGCCTATTATGCGCACCCGCCCCGGAGTGGCATATTGCAAGGATTCCGCGCCCAGAACGCGTTCTCCCTTCGGGATGTATCTTCCCCTTCGGGCGTGCTTGGTCGCACAAGAGCCGCAAAGAACGGATATCGCAGACAGGAAATGACCGAACCCCAGTTGGCAGAGCGCCACGACTCTTCCTGGCACGCGCTCGTCGAGCAGGCAAAGGCGGGTCGCGATCGAGCATACGCTCCGTACTCCCGGTTTCAGGTGGGCGCGGCGCTCGAGAGCGTCGACGGCCGAGTGTTCGTGGGGTGCAATGTAGAGAATGCCTCGTATCCTGCCGGAAGTTGCGCGGAGCGCGTCGCGCTCGGACATGCGGTCGCGGAAGGAGCGCGGTCGTTCCGCAGGATCGTCGTGGCCACAACCGGCGCCTCTCCGGCGTCGCCGTGCGGAATATGCCGGCAGGCGTTGGCGGAGTTCGGCACGGAGCTAAAAGTAATGAGCGTAGCCGCGGGTGGGGAAGTGTCGGCATGGCGGCTAGGCGACCTGTTGCCGGCCCACTTCGGACCTGGCCAGCTCGCGGGCGGCGATTCGGAACGGCCCGGCGGCCGCGGCTGTATAGACGACCGTGAATAGACGGCCCGAACCTCTCGTGAAAGACGCGCTCTCCCGCCTCGCCGCAGCCTTCGCATCTTCGAGGCTGGCGCTACGCCGGGCAAGGCCGGCCGCCGCGCGGCTATCCCTCGTTGGCACGACCTTCGTCGCCACGATCCTCGTCGCGTTGGGCGCATGCACGGAGGAACCTCTGTCGACAGGGATCGAAGCCGCTCCGGGGACGACTGTGCCCACAGTGGAAGTCATCGTTCCAGTGACGGAGCTGCCGTCGTGGCGAGATACGACCCTGACCGGCTTCGCCACCGCCTCGAATGCGTCGTTCCTCCTCGTCTCGAACACTCCTCCCGTGGTCAGCCGCGTGCTTGGGCGGTTCGATGTGCCCGACACGATCCGCACATTCGTGGACACGTTGCCGGTTGCAACGTTCGAGGAGGTGGAGCTGCTGGTGCGGATGGACACCACAAGATCCCTGTATCAGAGCTTGCCGGTTACGATTCGCCTGCTTGACCTGGGAGAGAGATTCGACCCTGGGTCGGCTACTTGGCGGCAGGCTTCCGACGGCGCTGCCTGGAGCGCTCCGGGGGGCGACTTCGGCGCCGAGATCGCGTCAGGCGTGCTGGAAGCGGTCTCCGACACGCTGCTGCTGCAGCTTTCCGTCGCGGAAGACTCGCTGATGAGGGCGTGGCAGGCGGAGGATGGCGGAAACGGCTTCGCCCTCGTCGTGGACGGACCGGAGACGACGCTTCGCGTGACGGGGATGGCCCTGAGATACGATCCCACCCTTGTCGGGAGACAACTCCCGGTACCCCAGAGTCAACTCCTGGAGTTGCGCACGTTCATCTACGATCCGCCTCACGCGCCCCCCGGAACGGAGCTGCGACTCGGCGGCCTTCCAGCTTCGCGCTTCTACATCGACTTCTCCACGCCGGAGATGGCGGGCGGGCACTCGCTCGCCCAGGGGACGATCAACCATGCCGAGATCATCCTGCACCCTCTGCCCGCCCCGGAACCGCATGCGGCCGAGCGAGCGATCGAGGCTAGGCGAATAAGCCTGCTGGCCGATCCCTTCGTGGCAGGCGAGAAGACGCCGATCGGCGGTGGCGGAGCCCGTCTGTTCTCGCTCGACCCGGCCCTGCTGGAGAGCGGCGAGCCGCTGCGGATCGACATAACGCCTCTCATTTCGCACGCCGTGCGCGAATCTCGTTCGGCTATTCGGCTCGGCTTTCGCGGCGAGCCGGATGCCCAGACTCTGGGCTACTGGGGATTCGGTTCGATCGAATCGCCGGTCGATGTGCGACCCGCGTTGCGGCTGATCTTCAGTCCGGCGCCAGACTTCCCGATACCGTGACGACGATCCGCATCGGGATGACTAGGCGCGCGTCGGCGACGAGCCTTGGCGGGCCCCGGCGAATCCGGCCCCCGGCCGGGCCATGGAGACCTCGGAGCCTAGCGGTGGCGGGACAGCCGCGCACCGCGGCGGGAGCGGGGGGAGGCCGGTTGTCGCGCGCCCACCGCTCCGGAAGAGGTCTCCTTCAAGCCCTGGGGTTGGCGGTAGCACTGGCCACCCCCGCCTCCGGACAGACGCCGGTCACAGCGGTCGGTCTCGGCTATCCGGTCGATCCCGTAGACGCGCGTTCGGCGGCGCTAGGCGGGTCCGGGGCCGGGCTGCTGGGGGGATCGTTCAGCGTGCGCAATCCGGCGGACCTTCTACTTCATGATCGCCCCGGCTTCGGACTCTCGCTGTCCGGAGAAGCGGTCACGCTGAAGGGAAGCGAATCATCGTTCTCCACTGGCCGGGAGCGCTTCACCGCCATCAGAGCGCTGGCGCCATTCGGTGGGTGGGCCGTCAGCCTCGCCTTCCGCGGGGAGTTCGACCAGGATTGGGCAAATGTCGAGCGGGACACATTGCGGCTCGGCGTCGGCTCGGTGCCTTTCGAAGAGACGCGCGAGCACAACGGCGGAATCAGCGGCATCGATCTCTCCCTGGCCAGACAGCTGGGGCCGCTCGGGATCGGGGTGTCGGCCCGGCGTCTCACAGGTTCGCTGCGGCAGTCGTTCTTCCGGCTCTTCGGCGAGCCGTCGGGCGGCGCGCCGACCCTCCAGGACCTCGCTGGCGCGCAGGAGCTCGCCTACCGCGCTTGGCGCTTCACGGGGGGCGCGCTGGTTCGGGTGGGCGGTCGGGTGGTCGTCAGCGGCGCGTACTCGCTTGGCGGCACCCTCTTCACGACCGTGCAAGACTCGGCGGAGCGCACGAGCGAATTCGCGCTGCCCGGCTCGATCACGGTAGGTGGCAGCGTCCTCCTCGCGGAGGAGTTGCTGGTCACGGCGGGAGCGGGCAGGACGGCGTGGCCACAGCTCCGGAGATCGGCCGGATCGGCCGGATCGAGCTACTCGTCTCACCCGGTCGTGTGGGTGGGCGGAGGCGTCGAATTCGGGGGCTTCTCGCTTCTGGGCGGCCGGCTGCCCTTGCGGGCGGGCGTTCGCCGCGCGGGGCTGCCCTTCAGTCTGGGGGAGGAGGCCGTGGCGGAGCGGGCGGTGACGGCTGGAGTGGGTTGGGAGTTCCAGGACGGGCTCGCCGTCTTCGATCTCTCCTTCGAGGCGGGATCCCGCGGCGATCCGCCGAGCTCCGGTTTAGCGGAGAGTTTTCGTCGTTTCACGCTCTCCCTTTCCCTTCGGCAGCGCTAGCCGGGCATCTTGATCCGGATCGGAGCGTCCCGGGATGAAGGCGACAGGCCTGGAGAATGAGCGGGGGCTGGCGGAGGACCGCGTGACATCCGGTCTCGTGGCGTTGAAGCCGCGGCGCGCCGGCGACGCCCATCCCGAAGTCCGTGGTCCCCGCCCGGCGGGCGGCCGGGTCTACATCGAGACGTACGGCTGCCAGATGAACATCAACGACACCGAGTTGATGGAAGGGCTGCTCGCCGGCGAAGGGTTCGTTCGGGTAAGCCGCCCCGGCGACGCGGATGTCATCCTCATCAACACATGCGTCATACGCGAGCGGGCGGAAACCCGCGTTCGCGGCCGCATCGGACATCTGCAGCGATACCGCAAGCGCCGCCCCGGCCTCGTCCTAGGCGTCACGGGGTGCATGGCGCAACGACTGGGACAGGAGCTGATCGAGAAGACCGATGGGGTCGATCTCGTGGCCGGACCCGATGCCTATCGCGGTCTTCCGACTCTCATCGCGTCGATTCAAAGGAACGCGATAGAGCGGGGCCAGGCGCTGCTCGCGATGGACGGCAGCGAATCGTACGAAGATGTGCCCACCGTAAGGCAACGCGGGACGAGCGCCTGGATTACCGTCCAGCGCGGCTGCAATCACCGGTGCACCTTCTGCGTAGTTCCGTACGTGAGGGGTCCCGAGAAGAACAGGACGCCCGGCGCGGTGCTGGCCGAAGCCCGGCAGGCCGCGGAAGATGGGTTCTCGGAAGTCGTGCTCCTGGGGCAGACCGTCAACTCTTACCGTTCCGGCGACTGCGACTTTGCCGCGCTGCTGCGCAGGGTAAGCCGGGTGGACGGAATCCGGCGCGTCCGCTTCACGTCTCCCCACCCGAACGACGTGACTTCCGAACTGCTGCAAGTGATGGCCACGGAGCCGGCGGTATGCCGGCAGCTGCACCTGCCTATGCAGTCGGGCTCGGACCGCGTGTTGAAGAGAATGGTGCGGAGGTACACGGCCGAAGCGTTTCTGGAGAAGGCCGAAGCGGCGCGCCGGACAGTTCCCGGCATCGCCCTCTCCACGGATGTGATAACGGGATTTCCGGGCGAGTCGGAAGCGGACTTCGATGCGACGCTGGATATGATGCGGCAGATCCGCTTCGAGGACGCGTACCTCTACAGGTATTCTCTGCGGGCGGAGACGCCCGCGGCGCGGCTCCCGGCTGCCGATCGCCTGCCGGATTCGGTGGCCGCCGAGCGGTTGGAGCTGCTGATCGGCGTTCACCGGGGCATCCAGCGCGAGATAAACGAGTCCGAAGTGGGGAGCGTGCGCGAGGTGCTGGTCGAGCGTCCGGCTCGTTCGGAGGGCGATATCCTCGGCCGGACCGAACAGAACAAGGTAGTCGCGTTCCCGGGCGAGCCGGAGCGCATAGGAAGCTACGCCAATGTTCTGCTCACGGAGACGACGGGGGCCACGTTCAGAGGAGTGCGGCGCTGAACGCGAGGCACGAGGCGGCCGGTGCCGGGAGCGCGGCGCCGGCGCGATGTTCGCGCTGTCGGGCCTCGCGGGAGTCGCGCCGTCCCCGCAAGAGCGGGAACGACCGCCGGTGACGCGCATCCTGACGCGCACGCTCGTGTTCGCAGTCGTGATCCTCGCGGCCTTCTGGTTCACTACCGCGAACGCGAACGAAGTCGTGACCATCGACCTCGTGCGGCTTCGCATCCGGGCATCGCTTCCACTTGTCGTCTTCACGTCTCTGCTCGCAGGCATGGGTCTCTCGACCCTGATCGCGTGGCGCGCCGAGCGAAAGACCCGGCGGCGCGAAGAGACGCGGGCCAGCGTGGCGCACAAGCTCAGCGATCCGGTAACCGGCCTACAGGAGCAGCCGGGCAAGGACTGACAACGCACGCGCTCATCGCCGGTCATATGGACCCGGAGGGAATCCGCAGGAGCATCCGGACGATGATCGACCGCGCGCGGGGTTGCCGTTGACCCCTGTTTGACCGTCCTGCCGAGCGTGGCTTGACACGCCGACTCGGGAGGACTGTCCAACGACCTTCTCGCTTTCCCCACTGCTGCTCATCGCTCTGGCCCTGGTCGCCGGGGACTTGGCCGGCCTGGCGATGGCCTCGCCGGGCGCGGGGCCTCTCTACCGGCTTGCCGGCGCCGCTGTCGGGGGGCTGGCCGCGGCGGCGGGAGTCGTCGCCCTCCGGGCGGCATCTCGCCGCGGCCAGTCTCCCGGCCGCTTTGTCGGCGCCGCAAGGCGTCGCGCGCGGGGCATTCCCATCGCGGCAGCGTGCGCGCTGGCCGGGCTGGCGGGCATGTCGATGGGGTTGCGAAGCGGCGCCGGCGCACTCGGCGCGTGCGCGGCGGGCGTAAGAGAGAACGCGCCGGTCTTCGCGGCCGGCACGCTGCAAGATGCGGTGCCGGCGCAGGACTCCGGCGCCGCGCCCCGCTTGGCGCGCGTGTCGCTGCGCGACGTCCGGATCGTCGCCGACGGCGCGCCGTGCCGGATGAGAACGATGCGCGCATTCGTTCGTCGCAGGGCGTCTCCCGTAGCCGCCGGCTCCGTCGTCGCCGCGCGCGGCGTGTGGCGCTCTTCCGCGCGAAGCGCGCTCCCGCGCCCGCCCCGCGCGGCGGGCTGGCTCGGCTCCGGGACGATCGAGACGTTCGAAGCCGGGGCGGGGAAGAAGGCCCGACGCGATCTGAACGGCTATCTGGTCGCGTGGCGCGCGGCCCTCCTCGACCGCCTCGGCTCGCGTCTGTCGCAGAAGAGCGGCATGCTGGGGAAGGCGCTGCTGCTCGCGGACCGGAGCGGACTCGATCCCGAAGTGCGGGAGTCCTTCGTGGGGGCCGGAATCATTCACCTCCTAGCCATCTCGGGCCTCCATGTCGGATTCATCGGAGCGTCGCTCGCCTGGATCATAGGTCTCCGCGTACGGGGCCCGAGGCGGATCCTCTACGCGGCCACCCTGACAAGCGGCTATGTGGCGTTGATCGGGGCTCCTCCCTCGGCGGTGCGCGCCGCGCTGATGTTCTGGGGCTGGGCGCTGGCCTCTCGCCGGGAGCGTCCGGCGCGCCTCTCGGACTTGGCAGCGCTGGCGGCGATGCTCGCGACGCTCGCCGATCCCCTGATTATCACCGATCCGGGGTTCCAGCTCTCCTACGCCGGCTTCGCCGGCGTGGTCTGCGGGGGCCGGGCGAAGTTGCCGGCTTCGCTCAGAGGCCGGACTGCGGGTTTAGTTCGTTCCCTGGCCGTGAGCAGCGGCGCATTCATCGCGACGGCGCCGATCGCGGCGTTTCACTTCGACCGCATTGTCGTGGCGTCGATCCCGGCGAGCATCGTGGCGGGGGCGATCGTCGCCCTGGCCCTGCCGTCTCTGGCGGCCACGCTACTGCTCCCGCCGGGGTTGTGGATGGCGTTCGCCGGAGCCGCGGACGCCCTGCTCCTTTGCCTGGCGGCGATCGCCTCCTTTTTTGCCGGCTTGCCGCTAGGCTGGTCCGGTCCGGCCCTGGGCGCGGGCTACTGGCTGATCGCCGCCGCGTCGGGCCTGCTGGCGCTGGATCGCACCGGCTTCAGGCGAGGAGTCGGCATCGTCGCCCTGGGCGCCACCCTGGCCATCACTTCCGTCTGGTCCTCGATCCAGGCGGCCGGCAACGCGGGCAAGTCGCTCGTCTGCACTCTGGATGTCGGCCAGGGCGACGCGGCGGTCGTTCGCACGGGCAGAGGCCGGTGGCTCGTCTTCGACGCCGGCCCAGGCGCCGGATTCCTGGGGGCAGGGCCGGGGTCCCGGCCTCGAACGAGCGGGACGGGGAGCCGCGTAGTCGCGCCCTTCCTTCGGGACAGGGGCGTACGGACGGTGGAGATCTTCGCCATCTCGCACCCGCACCTCGACCACTTCGGCGGCGGCGCCGAAGTCTTCGATGCCTTGCGGGTCCGCCGGGTGCTCGACCCCGGCGTGCCCGAACCCAGCGCATCATATCTGGCTTTCCTGGAACGCGCCGAGGCCGAGGGCGCCTCGTGGCACGCGCCGCGCGCGGGAGACCGGTTTCGCCTCGATGACGTCGAGATAGAAGCTCTATGGCCGGATGGGTCGGACGAGTTGGATGCGAACGAGGGCTCGTTCTCGTTCAGGCTCGTCGTAGGAGACTTTTCCTACGTGAACACGGGAGATGCATCCGTGTCCGTAGAACAGGCGATCCTGGCGCGGCGCGGGCCGAATCTTCCGAAGGCCGACTTGCTGAAGCTCGGCCACCACGGGAGCCACACATCGACCTCGCTCGAATGGCTGCGCGCGACGGAGCCGGCCATCGCCGTGATATCCGCGGGATCGGGGAATAGCTACGGACACCCTCACGCGAGCACGCTGGCCCGCCTCGACTCCGCCGAGGTCGAGCGCGTGTGGCGGACGGATCTGGAAGGAACGCTGTGCATAGACGTCGGCCCCGGCGGGTGGCGCATCGCGGATGCGCCTTGAACGCGGATACGAGCTTGCGACATGCGCTCTCGCCGCCTCGCTCTCGCCGCCTTGACGCCGTCGGCGGGACCGTTATAACCTTACCGCCTGCCGTCCGGATAGCCCCACGGCCGCCGTGCCTTGCTGGCGCGGGGCCATCGGTCGGCAAGCGTTTCCGTCCCCCGCCGGGGCCGTCGCAACCACCCCGCAATCGCTTCTCGCAACCCCTTGGAGTTGTCGTGGCAACCGGAATTGTCACAGTCGAACACTTCATCGCGAACCAGCAGCGCAAGCACCCGCAGGCCACCGGCGCCTTCACCGACATCCTGCTCCAGATCAGCCTCGCGGCGAAGGTCATCTCCATGGCGGTAAACCGTGCCGGGCTCATCGACATTCTCGGTGTCAGCGGCGACCGGAACGTGCACGGAGAGGCGGTGCAGAAGCTCGACGAGTACGCGAACGATGTGCTCGTGACGGTGCTGAGCCGTTGCGGCAATCTCTGCAGCATGGCGTCCGAGGAAGCCGAGCACCTCATCGACACGGCGGAGGAGAACCGCGAGGGATCGTACGTGATCGCTCTCGACCCGTTGGACGGAAGCTCCAACATCGATGTCAACATCTCCGTGGGGACGATCTTCTCGGTGCACCGGAAGCTGAGCGAAGGGCATGGCGGGGAGGTGGGCGACTTTCTGCAACCGGGATACCGGCAGTGCGCGGCCGGCTACGTGCTGTACGGATCCTCGACCATGCTCGTCTTTACGGCCGGGGCGGGGGTGCACGGATTCACGCTCGATCCGGGCATCGGCGAGTTTCTGCTCTCGTACCGCAGCATGAAGATTCCGTCGCCGGGGAAGAACATCTACAGCATCAACGAAGCCTACTTCGATAGTTGGAGTCCCGGCCAGCAGAAGCTCGTGGAGCGCTTCCGGCAGCCGCCCGGCGGCCAACCCGCCTTCTCGTCGCGCTACGTCGGGTCGATGGTCGCGGACTTTCACCGAACCCTCCTGCGCGGAGGGATATTCATGTATCCCGGGACGACGAGCAGTCCCGAGGGAAAGCTTCGGCTACTCTACGAGGTGGCCCCGCTGGCCATGGTCTGCGAACAAGCGAATGGCCGCGCCAGCGACGGACGCCGCCGCATCCTCGACATCGAACCCACCGGTCTGCACCAGCGCGTGCCCGTGTTTCTCGGCAGCGCGGAGCTGGTGAAGACGGCCGAGCGCTACCTGGCTGCCGGCTGAACTAGCGGCGTAGCTCCGGCCTGCCCACGGCAGGCTCGGTCCGCCCCGGCAGCCAGGAATGGCCCGGTCTCCCAAACGTCGTTCTATCGGAAGTCAGAACGAAACGCGCGCCCCCAGCTGGATCGCCCACCGCGACAAGATGTTGTCGGTATTGAACACATCGTTGGCGTCGACGACGCCGTCGTCGTTGCTGTCCCCCTGGTAGAAGCGCACGACCGGCCGGCCGGTGTCGCTATCGTACCGGCGGAACGACAAGATCGCGTCGGCCTGGAACGGAGCGTACCGCTGCCGCCCCCAACTGTTGTTTATGAAGTTGCCTACATTGATGAAGTCGAAGGTCACCTGGATCCTCTGGCTGCCGGGACCCGGCAACGGGAGATCCTGCGCGATACGCAGATCGAGGCTCCGCACCCACGGTTCGCGCGACGAGTTGCGCCCCGCGATCTTGCCGCGGAAGGCGTTCAGGCCGGGAACATTGTTCACGAAAGCGTCCCACGCGGCGAAGTCCAGACATCCTCTGCAGCTGGTCTCGAAGATCGCGTCGTCGGCATCGCCAGGCACGAACGCCAAATCGTTCGAGCGCCGTCCATCGTTGTTCGCGTCGCCGGTATATATCCAGCTGAAGGGCCGCCCCGACCTGGCCTCGTAGAATGCCGTGATCGTCGTGCCGAGATCTTCGCCCCAATTTAGCCGCCCCGAGACCGAGGCGATAAAACGGTGCTTGATTTCGAAGTCGGCCGTTCCTTCGCCCGGATTGTTGGGATCGACGCCGATCTCGTTGTACTGGAAGTTGGAGATCGCCCGACTCGACCTTCCACTATTGACGTCGGTCGCATCCGTCCACGTATAGGCGAGAGATCCAAGAAGATTCGGGAGGAAGCTGCCGCCGAAGCGCTTCTGAAGTTGCGTCGTGAACTGCACTTGGCGCCCGGCGCTAGTGTTGTCGAGCAGGAAGACGCCGGGAGAAAACTCCTCCGCCACGGGATCGTCCGAAAAAAGCACGCGCCCATCGCGTGCCGTGCCCTCTCGCCGGATGCTCAGATCCTGGAAGAGGATGTCGTTGACGTTCTTCGTGTAGATGCCTTCGACAGTGAGCACCACGCGGTCAAGCAGCTCGCGGTCGACCGCGGCCGATGTCCGCCACACCTGCGGGAATTTGAAGTCCTTGTCGGTCAGGTCCACTTCCGTCGTTTCAATTACCGCTCCAGGCACTCTCGGCAGATTGGTCGGATCGCCCGTGAAGGGCGGCGGCGTGCAACGCGATCTTCGGCAGTCGATGCGGATGAAATCCATCCCCGTGTTCGAGTACTGGTTCGACAGCCAGACGAACGGATTGCGGCCCGTGAAGATCCCGCTTCCGCCCCGTACCTGCGTCTTGCGATCTTCGTCGAGCGCGGCGTTGAATCCGAGCCGGGGCGACAACATGACATTGCCGCTCGGCACCTCGCTGGTGCTTCTTCCGGGGAAGGCCGTCGCGAACGAAGGATTGTGGAGGGGCGCTTCGGGAAGAGCCATGATGTCGGCGCGGATCCCCAGGGTGAAGCTCAGCCGGTCGCTCAGCCTGAACTGGTCCTGCGCGTATGCGCCGAACTGCATCGCGTTCCATTCCGCCCTCGGATACGCCTCGTCCAACCGAGAAATCGAGGCCCGGTAGCGGCTCGCGACTCCGTTGCGGAAGTCTTCGAGCGCAGTCGGCCCCTCGAACTCCCACTGCCCGAAAGCATCTTGAATGAAGAGGTTGGAGAACGAGTAGAACTCGTTGTGAGTCCCGACCGTGATAGTGTGGTTGCCCCTGAAGAACGTCAGATCGTCGGTTATCTCGATCACATCCTGGTCCAGGGCGTTCTGCTGCGAGAACCGCTCGACTCCGAGCGTCACGCTCTCGCCCCTGCCGTCGAGCGGCTCGATGTCCACCTCCGGGAAGATTTCGTAGTCCGGAGTCCGCTTGTCGCGCTGACGCTGGTACGAAACGCGGAACATGTTGGCTGTGGCGTTTCCAATGCGGCTGTCCAGCTGCAAGACCGACGAGTTGGAGACCGCGTCGAAGGTGTATCCCTGGCTGGGGAGCGCCACCTCGAAACGGTGACGGTTGATCCCGCGCGCCGAATTCGCGTTCACATGATTGTGCCGCACGACGAGGTGATGATTGTCCGACAAGTTGAAGTCCAGCCGGCCGAACACCTTGTAGTCGTCCGTCTCGCGCTGGAGGTCTTCCTGGAAGGCGCCGGCGTCGTGTCCGTAGACGCTGTTGGCGATGTCGATCACTTCGGTCACCGTACCGGCGCCGAGACCGATCGTGTTAATGCGATCGCTGCCGGCCAGCCCCAACGCGAGCGGCCTGTTGGTCTCCTTTATCTCGCCGCTGAAGAAGAAGTGGAGCTTGTCGCGCTGGATCGGCCCGCCAACCCGGAATCCGGTCTGGAGCTCGCTGAACTGCGACAGCGCGTCGTCATCGAGCTTCCCGGTGAAGCCCTGGTTGCGCCCGAAGAGATAGCCCGACGCGCTGAAGTCGTTCGTGCCCGAGCGCGTGATGACATTGATCGACCCGCCCGTGAAGCCTCCTTGACGAATGTCGAACGGGGCTATCGCCACCTGGAACTCTTGTATCGCATCGAGCGAGATCGGCTGCGAGTTGGCCTGGCCCCCGGGCGTGCCGCTATCCGGCAGGCCGAATACATCGTTGAGGATCGCTCCGTCGACCGAGATGTTGTTGAAGCGGTTGTTTTTGCCGCCGACGCTCACTCCGCCGATATTCTCGCTGCTCCCGATGTTGGTTCCAAGCGCCTGGGGAGTCAGGCGCGCGAAGTCCTGGATGCTGCGAGCGATCGTCGGGAGGTTCTCTATCTCACGGGTGGTGACTGTCTGCTGCGGTCCCGTGCGCCCGCTCGAGAGGATCGCTCCCCGCTCGACCGCAACCGTCAGCTCGCCTACCTCGACGGCTTCGACGGCGAGGACGAAGTCGACGCGCCGGTCGTCGCCTAGGGCAAGCGTGAGGTTCTCGAGAGCTTCGTCACGGTAGCCTATCAGCGAAACGGCAATTCTGTACGGACCCCCCACCCTCATTCCTGGGAGGTTGAAGCGGCCGTCGCTCCGCGTCAGCGTCGAGTACGACGTTCCGCTCGGACCGTGCACGGCTGTAACGACGACATTCTCTAGCGGAGCCGAATTCTGGGCGGCTACCCTGCCGTTGACGGCGGCTGTGGTGACGCCCTGGGCCGTGACCAAGGACGGCGCAAACAGAACCAAGGTTGCGGCGATCCCGGCGACCGCTGCAAATCCTGCCAACCTCCTTGACTTCATGACTTTCCTCCCGCTCTACGGAATAGTGGACTCGAGCGCGCGGCTACCCCGTTACGCTCGCGTTGCATTGCAAACAATCGCTGCTACGCTCCCTTCCGACACCCCGACTACCCCTGAGCAGAATATCTCGAATTCGGCCGCCGCCCGGCCGGGGCTTCCGCCCGAGCGACCAAGAGCAAGTTCTGTTCGAGCGATCCGTCCGGCTCGGACGCGGCCCGGCCCGGCGTCTAATGTAGCGGCCCGGGGGAACGATCGTGACCTCCGGAAGGCTCGATGTCGGTCGATTCGGCTGCGGACGGCCCGTCCCCGGAGGACTCGATCCAACGCGGCTCGCGCGGGATGAGGCTCTGTTCCGGCTGCGCTCCCAGGAAGTCGATGACCGCTTGAAGACCGGTCACGCCGGTGGGCTCGGCGCTCTCCGCTTCGGTGAAAATCGGGAAGCCGCTGCCTCCGGCAGCCAGAAAGTCGTTGACAGCGATCTGGTAGCTGACTGCCGGCCTGACCGGAGTCCCGTCGGCGAGCAGCGCCTCCCGTATCCGATTTCCGGCGGGTGCGCCGGGATCGTAGCTGACCGCGATGCCGCTGACTTGGAGGCTCGTGTCCCCGTACCGCACCGCCTGTTCGAGCGCTTCCCGGAGCTGGGCGCCTGTCATGGTCAGCAGTACGATCTCGTTGCCGAAAGGTTGCAGCTCGAAGAGGTCGGAGTACGTCACCGGTCCGGCCGGCAGCGGGCGGCGTATGCCGCCGTTGTTCATCAGCGCGATGTCGGCGCCGGCAGTGCGCCGCTGCGCGTCGGCGATGATCCGGCCAAGCGGAAAGTCGCCGCGCCTCGGGGCCGGAAGGGCTTCCGGCAGCGTCACGATGATCCGCTCTACCAAGTCCGCCAGTTCGGCGGCGTACGACTCCACCAGACGCTCGACGGCGTGATCCGGCGTGACGGCGTCCGCGTAGCTGGTGAAAACGCCGATGCGGCGCGCGCTTACCTCCCCACGCCCGTTCCGGTCCAGCCGCCCGACTCCGAATGCCGCCGAATTCGAGAACGACTGCACCACCGGCACGCCGCGGACCTCGGCCTCCACCTTGGAATGCGTGTGCCCCGTGACGGCGTAATCGAAGCGCTCGTTCGTCTCGGCGAGCGCTTCCAGCGCCCTTCCTTCGCACACGTCCGCCTCGCAGAACGCCCCTTCGTGCATGACGACGACGACGAAGTCCGCTCCCGCCTGCCGCACCTCGGGGATGTAGCGGTCCAACGCTTCCGAGATCGGCCGGAAGTCGAGGTGGGCTACATGAGACGGCCTGGTGACCGACGGCGTCGATGTCGTCACCGCCCCTACGACCCCGAGCCTGACGCCGTCCTTCTCCACCAGAGTCCAGGGACGAACCCACTCCGGGTGCCGGTCGGTGTCTTCGAGAAAGATGTTCGCCCCCAGGATTGCGAAGTCGGCCTGGCCAACGCGTTCGATGAGCACATCCTCGCCCCAGTCGAACTCGTGGTTTCCGACCGCGGCGGCGTCGTACCCGATAGCGTTCATCGCGTCGATGGTGGCCCTGCCATCGGTGAGATTCGAGACCGGCGTTCCCTGCAGGAAGTCTCCGGCGGAGATGACGAAGACGGGGCAGCCGGGCGCCGCGGCACGTCTTTCCGCCACATATGCGGCCAACACCGCCGCTCCTCCCACTAGGCGCCCCCTCGACCAACTCTGGGTGGCCGGCAGGAGTCGCCCGTGCATGTCGTTCGTGGAGAAGACCTGCGCACAGAGTTCCTGGCCGCCGGAGTTGGGCGCCGGAGAGCAGGCCGGGAGCGCCGCGATGGCCAGCGCCGCGGCCAGCCGGCGGACCGCGAGAAGACGGTGCGTGCAGCTGCGCGCGATCAAGAGCGGTATTGAACGGCGCGCGACTCGAGGTCGACGAGCGGCGCCGGGTAGTCGCCCGTCCAGCAAGCGTCGCAGAAAGGCCCGAACTCCCCGACCGCTTCGCGGATGCCCTCCATGCTCAGGTATCCGAGCGAGTCGACGCCCAGATGCTGCCTAATCTCTTCCACCGAACACCTGGCGCCGATCAGCTCTTCTCGCGTGGGCATGTCTATCCCATAGTAGCACGGAGACTTCACCGGCGGCGAGGCGACTCTGAAGTGCACCTCCCGGGCGCCGGCGTCGTACAGAATGGTAACCAGACCACGGCTTGTCGTGCCACGCACGAGCGAGTCGTCCACTACCACAATTCGCCGTCCATCGACGAGTTCGCGCACAGGATTGTACTTGACCCTGACCTTGAAGTCGCGCCCGATTTGCGACGGGTGAATGAAAGTCCTGCCGACATAGTGGTTGCGGATCAGCCCGAGCTCGAAGGGGATGCCGCTCCGCTCCGCGAACCCGAGCGCGGCGGAGTTCGACGAATCCGGGACCGCGAAGACGCAGTCGGCTTCGGCGGGATGTTCTTTGGCCAGCTGCTTTCCGAAGCCCCGGCGCGCCTGATCCACGCTGCAACCCCACATCCGCGAGTCGGGTCGCGCGAAGTAGACGAGCTCGAACAGACAGGCGGTCGGAGATGCAGGCGAGAGCGGCCGCAGAGAAACGCACCTGTCGCCGCTGACCTTGAGCACCTCGCCGGGCTTCACATCGCGCACGTAGTCGGCCCCGATGATATCGAGAGCGCAAGTCTCCGACACGAATACGATGGCTTCTCCGAGCCGGCCCATTACCAGGGGACGAAAGCCCCGCGGATCTCTCGCGGCGTAGATGGAGCCGCCGATGAACAGGACTAGCGAGAAGGCCCCGATCAGTTGAGAAAGCGCATCGTCGATCTTGCCATCCAGGTCCCGGTGCCGGGAACGAGCCACTAGGTGGACGATTACCTCGGAATCGGCATCCGTCTGAAATATCGCCCCATCTTGCGCCAGCGATCGCCGCAGCTCCTGCGCATTGGTGATATTGCCGTTGTGCGCGAGGACGAATGGTTTGTCCCGGTACTGCACGACCAGCGGCTGGGCGTTGGGCAGGGAGGAAATCCCCGCCGTCGAATAGCGCACATGTCCGATGGCGGATGAGCCTGGCACCTCGACGAGCACCCTGTCGTCGAAGATGTCCGCGACGAGTCCCATCCCCTTCTGGATCCGCGCGGCGCCGTCATCGCCGATCGACACGAGGCCGGCGGATTCCTGGCCCCGGTGCTGAAGCGCATACATGGCGAGGAACGCCAGATGGGCCGCCGACTCCGCGCCGGCGATCGCCACGACGCCGCACTTCTCGCGCGGCCGGTCCGCGGATGCCGGTGCGCCCGCCGGGGCCGGCCCGTTCTCCAGCATATGGACAAGCTTGTCGAAATCTTCGTTCCGGTTCACGAGATGTCCGCTTCCTCGCTCCGCGATGTCCTGTCCCAGGCGCCCGGCTCGTCGCGCATGCGGCGGGGGATCGCCTGTTCGAATATCCGGGCCAGCTCGCGCGCGTCGGGCCCGATGACGTGACCTGATCCGGAAATCCGGCACGACTCGCCCGCTGCGCCTACCGTTCCGACGCGCGCGACGGGCACGCCGAAGCCCCCGGCGACCTCCCTCAGGCGGCTGCCGCCGCCGGGCGGGCATGTCAACACCGCCCTCGAATGCGATTCCCCGTACCAGAGGGCTGCGGGCGAGATCCCCGTATCGGCGGGCGCGCTGTCCAGATCCGCCGCGAATCCGGCCGCACCGCCCGCGGCGCCTATCGCGGCTTCCACGAGCGCCATGGCCAGCCCCCCCTCCGAGCAGTCGTGGGCCGACCGGAGAAGTCCGTCTCCGGCGGCGGCGACCAGCAAGTCCACCAGCGCGGCCGCGGCTTCGAGGTCGACGGCCGGGGGCCTGCCCGCCACGCGGCCATGGCAGGCGGCAAGGTACTCCGAGCCGCCAATTTCGTCTCTGGACACGCCTGCCACCCAGATCTCGTCTCCTTCGGCACGGAATGCCGACGGGACACGACGATCGAGATCGTCGAGCACTCCGACCATGCCGATGACCGGCGTGGGATAAATGGTCTTGCCGCCGCTCTCGTTGTAAAGGGAGACGTTGCCCCCCGTCACGGGCGTCCTCAGCGCCCGGCAAGCATCTCCGATCCCCTTGACGGCTCTCGCTAGCTGGTAGTACACGTCCGGCCGGAGCGGACTCCCGAAGTTGAGGCAATTCGTGACGGCGAGAGGGCGGGCGCCGCAGCAGGCCACATTGCGCGCGGCCTCGGCAACCGCCGCCCGTCCCCCCCTCTCCGGGTCGAGATAGCAGTACCGCCCGTTTCCATCGGTCGCCGCCGCGAGCGCTCGCCGCCCCACCGGCAGACGGAGCACCGCCGCGTCCGATCCCGGGCCGGCCAGAGTGTTCGTCCGGACGGTGGTGTCGTACTGCTCGTAGACCCACCGCCGCGAAGCGATGGACGGCGCGTCGAGCAGAGCCCGCAGCGCCCCTTCCGCTCCGCTTCCCGGCGCGAAAGAGCCGTACGGCGCAAGGTTCGCCTCCCGCGCCTCGACAGCGTCGCGGCCCTCGATGGCCTCGCGGACATAGGTCGGACACCCGTCTACGAGAGGGGCGACAGGTATCTCGACGCGCACCTGGCCCGACTCCCTCACCCGGAACATGCCATCGTCCGTGACGCTTCCGATAGTGGCAGCCTGCAGATCCCACCGCCCGAGCACTTCTTCCACCGCGCCCTGGCAGCCTGGCTTCGCCACCAGGAGCATCCGCTCCTGCGACTCCGAGAGCAGCATTTCGTAGGGCGTCATCCCCTCTTCCCGAACCGGAAGGCGCGCCACATCGATGTCGATTCCGGTACCCGAACGGGCGGCCATCTCGACCCCGCTCGAAGTCAGCCCGGCCGCCCCCATGTCCTGAATTCCGGCTAGAAGTTTCCTCTCCGCCAACTCGAGACTTGCCTCGAGAAGAAGCTTCTCGCTGAACGGATCGCCAACCTGCACCCGCGGGCGGCTTCCGGCCCCCTCCTCGTCCAGCTCCTCCGATGCGAAGGTCGCGCCGTGAATGCCATCGCGGCCGGTCCGGGCGCCCACCGCCATCACGGGATTCCCGACGCCGCCCGCCTCCCCTAGCACGAGCCGGTCGAGAGGCAGCACGCCGATGCACATCACGTTGACGATCGGGTTCTTCTCGTACGCCGGATCGAAGACCGTCTCGCCGCCCACCGTCGGCACCCCTACGCAGTTGCCGTAGTCGCCCACCCCGCGGACGACCCCATCGAAGAGATACTTCGACTGAGGCGAGTCGAGCGACCCGAAGTGGAGGCTGTCCAGGATCGCGATGGGCCGGGCGCCCATAGTGAACACATCCCGGAGGATGCCGCCCGACCCGGTCGCCGCCCCCTGGTACGGCTCGACTGCGGACGGGTGGTTGTGAGACTCGATCTTGAACGCGATCCCCCAGCCGTCGCCCGCGTCGATCACGCCGGCATTCTCTCCCGGTCCCTGGACCACGGCGGGTCCCTCTTTGGGGAAGGCGCCGATCAGAGGCCGCGAGTGCTTGTAGCCGCAGTGCTCGGACCACATCGCGCTGAACACGCCGAGCTCGGCGAAGGTGGGTTCGCGCCCCATGATCTCGAGGATCTTCTCCCACTCTCCGGGAGCGAGGCCGTGTTCGGCCACGAGCGCGGGAACGATGGCCGGATCCCCGCTGCGGGGCACGGCCCGCTCGCTGTTCGCATGCGTTGGCGGGCAATCCGTCGCGGCGGCGGCTCCATCTTCCGGGCGGGGATCGGCCAGACCGCTACCGGTCATCGTATCCCCGCGGCGAACAGTTCGTCACGGGATCCATGCGGCATCTTCTCTCTCTGCCCCGGGAGGGCCGGACCTTCCCGCTGCGGGAGAGCCGGGCATTTCCACGGCGAGAGGGCCGGGCCGATTTCCCCCGTCCCCCGGCAGCGCCGCGGACAGCTTCCCCCCATCGCCCGACAGCGTCGCGGACAGATTTCCCCCGTCCCCCGGCAGCGTCGCGGACAACAAGGACTGGAACACTCCCAAACCATCCGTGTTGCCGAGGACCGCGAGCGAATGACGCTCCGGGTGCGGCATCATGCCCAGTATATTGCCCTCGCGGTTCAATATCCCCGCAATGTTGCGCGCCGAACCATTGGGATTCGCGGCGTCGGGCGCCTCGCCCCCTGCGTCGGCGTAGCGGAACGCCACCCTCCCTTCGGACTCCAACGCATCGAGAACGGAGGATTTCGCCACGAACCGGCCGTCGCCATGGGCGATCGGCACTTTCAGCAACTGTCCTTTCGAGTAGGCCGTGGTGAACGGCGTGCCGGCATTCTCGACCCGGAGCCAGGCGGGGTGGCAGCGGAAGCGCAACCCCCGGTTCCGAACCAGCGCTCCAGGCAGCAGGCGCGCCTCGCACAACACTTGGAAGCCGTTGCATATCCCGAGCGTGAGCCCTCCGGCTCTGGCGAAGGCCGTCACCTCGCGCATTATGGGGCTGAAGCGGGCGATCGCCCCGGGTCTCAGGTAGTCTCCGTACGAAAAGCCCCCCGGAAGGACGACGACATCCACGCCGCGCAAATCGCGCGACTTGTGCCACAGGTAGGTCGCTCTCTGGCCCACCCCTTCGACGACCGCCCGGTAGACGTCCGCATCGCAGTTGGAGCCGGGGAAGCGGACGATGCCCGCTTTCATTCGCGCACGAACCGGATCATGTCGCGCGCGGCCAACCCTCCGGGTCCGGGGAAGCGCAGATGCCCGCTCATGGGGTTCGCCTTCCGAACATCGTTCCCTCGATCACGCCGGGCCCGAGCGCGCCGGACGCCTCGCGGCCCGCTCCTGCGCCGGGCCTACTCGCGCACATGCACCGCGTACTCCTCGATGACGGGGTTCGCCAAGAGCTCCTCGCACATCTTCAGGACCGCCCGTCTCGCTGCCGCCGGATCCTCCGCCTCCACCTCGACCGTGATGAGCCGCCCGGTTCGCACCGAGCGCACGCCGTCGTATCCCAGGTTCCCGAGCGCGCGCCTGATCGTGTCGCCCGGCGGATCCAGCATCCCGGCCCGGGACGTGATCCTGACATCGACGGAGTAGCGTCGGCTCATTCGGCGCTCTCGTACAGCTCGCGCCCGGCTATTCGCCGGTATGCCGTCAGGTAGCGCTCCGAGGTGGCGCTGACGATTTCCGCAGGAAGTTCGGGCGCCGGCGTCGTCTTGTCCCACTCTCCCCGCCGGGCCAACGCGTCCAGATAATCGCGAACGGGCTGTTTGTCGAGCGAGGGCTGGCCTGTCCCGATGCGGTACCGGTCCGCTGGCCAGAAACGCGATGAATCCGGAGTCATCACTTCATCGATGAGGAGCATTCTTCCATCGGCGGATGTTCCAAACTCGAACTTGGTGTCCGCCAGGATGATCCCTCGTTCGCGCAACGTGTCGCGCCCGGCGGCATAGAGAGCGAGGCTCGCGTCGCGCAGCTTGGTCGCGATCTCGCTACCCACGATGTCGCGCATCTGGCCGAACGTGATATTCTCGTCGTGCAGGCCCTGTTCGGCTTTGGTCGAGGGCGAGAAGACCGGTTCGTCATATTCCTGGGACTCGCGAAGACCCTCGGGAAGCGGCTCTCCCGCCAGCGTCCCGTGGGCGCGGTACTCCTTCCACGCCGACCCCGAGATGAAGCCGCGCACGACGCACTCCACAGGGAAGGGCCGGACCTTTTGCACCAGCATGGCCCGGTGTCCCCACACGCCGGCGGCGGGAGCGACTTCCGGCGCGTGTCGGGCGATGTCGGCCGGAGAGGTGGCGACGAGATGATTGCCCACGATCCCCGAGGTCCGTTCGAACCAGAAGGCCGAGATCTGCGTCAGCACCGCTCCCTTGTGCGGGATGGGGTTCGGCAGCACGCAGTCGAAGGCGCTGATCCGGTCGCTGGCGACCATCAAGATGTGTTCTCCGAGGTCGTACAGCGATCGGACCTTCCCCTTGTTGAGCAGGGGGTAGGGAAGATCGATCTGGTGAAGCGCGGCAGATGTCTCCGCCGTACTACCGGTGTCCGTGCTGATCATGGCCTCCTCTGGGAAGTCTGATTCTCGGTCCTGCGCGATGGTTCTTGCGATGGCTATGGAGAGAGCGCGATGCCGAAGGCGCAGAGCCGCTCATCCGGCGCCGAGGCGCCCATGCAAGAAACGGCGCTGGCGCCAGGCGGATAGGGCGGAAGTCCGGTCATACGCGCAGCTCTTCGGCCGGCTCAGGAATGTCGCCTTCCGCCGCAAACAGCGGGTCGATACGTGTGGAGAGGAAGCGCGCGACCTGTTCCGCGCAACGGCCGACAAGGCGCTGCGGGGCGGCCAGCGCCTCTACTTCGTCCAGGGGCAGTCCGAAGGCGTCGTCGCCGGCGATGCGATGGAAGAAGTCGTTGTCTTCGGCCCCTTCGTCCAGTCTCTCTCTCGCCGCCAGAGCGTGCACGCGCACACGCTCGTGAAGGCGCTGCCTGTCGCCCCCGCGACGGACTCCGGCGAGCAGAACTTCCTCCGCTACCATGAATGGCAGAGCCCTCTCCATCCGGCGGGTTATGGCGGCAGGGTGAACGACAAGTCCCGACGCCACATTGCGGGCCAGGATCAGTACGGCCTCCGCACACATGTACGCCTCGGGGATGGCGATGCGGCGGTTCGCGGAGTCGTCGAGGGTGCGTTCGAACCACTGCACGGACGCGGTCCACGACGCGTCGACCTCGAGGACGCAAAGGTGTCTCGCCAGGGCGCAGATGCGTTCGCTGCGCATCGGGTTGCGCTTGTACGGCATCGCCGACGAGCCGACCTGGGCTTTCCCGAACGGCTCCTCCATCTCCCCGAACGACTGGAGCAACCGGATGTCGTGGCCGAAGCGCGCCGCGGAAGCGCCCAGCCCGGCCAGCACGGCCAGCGCCCGGTGGTCCACTTTGCGCGGATAAGTCTGTCCGACGACATCGTACGAGCATGGGAAGTCGAACCGTTCGGCGAGACGCTGGTTGAGTCTGTCGACTTTTCCGCCATCGCCTCCGAACAGCTCCAGAAAAGTGGCTTCCGTGCCGGTAGCGCCCCGAGCGCCTCGGAAGCGCAGCTCCGACAAGACGGCATCGATCTGTTCCAGATCGAAGAGAAAGTCTTGCAGCCAGAGACAAGCTCGCTTGCCGATCGTGGTAGGCTGGGCGGGCTGGAGGTGCGTGTAGCCCAGTGTGGGATGGGCCGCGCGCTCCCGCGCGAAGGATGCCAGGTCCGCAATCGTGCCCGCTAGCCGCTCCCGCAGGATCAAGAGAGCCTGCCGGTGCTGGATGAGCCCGTGGTTGTCGCCCACGAAGGCGCTCGTGGCGCCGAGGTGGATATGCTTGCGGGCAGCGGGAGCGACCTCGCCAAAGTGGCGCGCATGGGCCATTACGTCGTGCCGGAGCTCGCGTTCGATCTCGGCAATGCGGTCGAGGTCGATCTCTTCCCGCGCGGCGCGCATCGCCGCGATCGATTCGGCGGGGATATCGACGCCCAGCGCGCGTTCCTCCTCCGCCAGCGCGATCCATAGATCCCGCCAATGGAGCGCCTGGGCGCGTGGGGAGAAGACCGCCGCCATCTTCTCGGACGAGTACCGGTCGATGAGCGGGTGCGAGTAGCGACTTGCCGGCATCAGGCGAGTTTGATCCCGATGTCTCCCGAATGTTGAGCTTGGGTCACTTCGAAGAGCCAGTTTACCGCCTGTGCACATTCCTGAAAAGGGGTGGAGATACCGGCCTGCCGAGTCGCCGATATCCTGTCTCGGCGCCACCCGTCATGTCCCCGGTCACATCGCCCCCGGGCACGTTTCGAGGCTCGCGGGAATCCTGGACGCTCCGCGGAGTCCGGCTCGCTGGCGTCCGATCCGTCTACCTTACGCGGAAGGGGCGCAGATATCCGGTCTCGGTGCCACGGGCGATGTAGAGGCGAACCCAACTGTCTCGCACGCGAGTATAGTACTGGAACAGCTCAGCCGCATCTTCCGCTGACCGTACCGCGTTGCGGTTGACTTCGAGTATCACGTCGCCCTCCCGGAGACCCGTGCTCCATGCCCGCTCGCCCACCGATGCGATAAGCGCCCCGTACTCGTGCGCGAGGCTGCGCTCGCGCCTGATGCTCTCCGTCACGGTAATCAGCTGAAGGCCCGCCAGGACTTCGACTAGCTCCGCTTGGCCGGTCGGCGTTTCTTCGAGCTCCAGATGCGCGAGCAGCGTGCGCCCGTTCCGGCGGTAGGACACCTCGACCGTGCTTCCCACCCCTGCATCCAACAGCCCGACCTCCCAGTCGAGATCGTGGTGCACGGGCCGGCCGTTCAACGCCAGTATCTCATCGCCGGGCTGCAGCCCGGCGTCCGCCGCCGGCGTTCCATCGACGACATCGGCGACTACCGGCTTCCCGAAGACCGATTCCGAACTCTGCCAGTCCGTGAGCACTTGCAGGCCGGCCCAGGGCCGCCTCGCGCGCCCGAACTCGATGAAGTCGGCCGCCACCGCGAGGGCCCGGTCTATCGGGATCGCGAAACCCAGCCCCTCGGACCCCCCGGACCGGGAGAAGATACTGCTGTTCACGCCAACGACCTCGCCATCCGCATTGGCCAGAGGCCCTCCCGAGTTGCCCGGGTTGATCGACGCATCCGTCTGAATCATGTCGGCGTAGATCACCTCCCGGCCGCCAAGCGGTAGCTGTCCGTCGCCATCCGGCTGGCGAATGTCCCGCCCCACGCCGCTGATCACGCCCGAAGTCACTGTAGGCTCCGAGTTGCGGAGGGCGTAGCCCGATGGATTGCCCAGCGCCACGGCAGGTTCTCCAATGAAGAGATTGGAAGAAGTGCCGAGCGGGGCGGGGGGAACGCGGCCGGCCGGTATCGTGACGATCGCGATATCCGTGAATTCGTCGGAGCCGGCCAGCTGCGCATCGTAACGCTGTCCGGCGGCGTCGACCACCTCGATCCGCTCCGCGCCTCGCACGACGTGCGCATTAGTGATAATCGTGCCCTCGTCATCGATGGCGAAGCCGGATCCAAGGCCCGGCTCCACCTGCGACCGCCCGGGCGTCCCGAACAAGCGGGAAAACATGTCCTGGCTCTGCACCGTCCGTACGGTGCGCACGGTTACGACGGACGGTTGGACGCGGAGGGCGGCAGTCACGGTCGGCGTGCGTCTGGCGCTGGAGATGTCCTCGACCGACTGGGACCGGGGAGTCCCGGAGACGAGAATCGCGCTCTCCGCGTCCCCCGGGGGCTTGGCGGGATCTGTCCGGGCGAAGCGGTCCGCCCCGGCGTCGCTTGGCCGCGCCTCGCCGTCGCTGCTCCCCAACGCCGTGAACGCGGCTCCGGCGCCGATCCCGGCGAGGATGACTATCGCCGCGGCGGCGAACAGGAATAGCCCCGAACGAACGGCGCGATTTGGTCCGCCTCTGTCACTCATCGGCTCACCTGCCGGGCAACTATTGTCATGGCCATGCGCGGATGCCTGGAACCAGCGGCTGCCCGTCCCCGGCGGAGCGAACGCCGCCTTTCCCGGCGGGGATGGCCACCGCTTCCGCGATGGGAGCGGCGCTCCTCGTCATGGCGGAGCGGGACGCGCGGTCCCGGCAAGGCGAAAGACGGGCCTGCTCAAACATGTACGCATGGCGGCTCACGAAGGTTCATCGGGCCGGCAGCTTTCGATCCACGGGATGCCCCCGCCGGAATTCCAGCCGTCATGGTACATGACTCCCGACAAGTACAATCCGCAAGGCGGCGCCGGGCTTACGGATCTGCTCGCCGCTCTTCCGGCTAGCAGCTTCTCGAAATCCTCGAACGGACGCCGCCGCGCCGCGATCTCGACGGAGGTTCCGACCAGGTACCGGACCATGCGGTGCAAGAATCGGTTTGCGACGATCTCGAAGAAGAGGAAGGGCGCTCTGTCGGACCACGCCACGCTATCTACCCGGCAAAGGGCGCTGCGCCCCGGCCGGCCGCGGCGCGCGAAGCTGGCGAACGATCGTGCGCCGGGAAGGAGATCCGCCAACCGGGCGAGCGCGTCATGGTCCAGCGGCCAGCCGGGACTCCAGCACCGGTCGCGCAGGAATGGCCGCCTGGCGCTCCGCTCCGCGATCACGTACCGGTACCGGCGCGCCGCGGCGTCGAAGCGCGGGTGAAAGTCGCTGCTTGCTTCGCCGGTCCGCCTCACGGCTATGTCGCCGGGCAGCGTCGCGTCGAGCGCGCGGGACAGCTCGGACGGGCTCCACGAGGCGGGAGCCGCGAATGCGACCTCCTGCGCCGTCGCGTGGACGCCCGCATCGGTCCGGCCAGCCAGGTGGAGGCGGACCGGCTCCCGGAACAGCTTCGAGAGGACTTTCTCGATCTCCCCCTGTACAGTCCGCACTCCGGGCTGTATCTGGGAGCCGTGGAACGAAGTCCCGTCGTACTCGATAGTGGCCCGCAAAGGACGAACGAGACCGCTGCCGCGTTCGCTGTCCGGGCCCATTGGCAAACCGCTCCGGACGGGCGCGCGGTTCAACCGCAGGAGGTGAACAGGTGACCGATGCTCTTCGCCGCGTGCTTTCCGGCGAGACGCTCACTGCCGGGGAAGCGGAGGAAGTCTTCGACCGCTTCGCGAGCGGGGGGGCGGAACCTGCCGAAGTCGCCGCGCTGCTGGCCGGTCTTCGGGTGCGGGGCGAGACCGCGGCCGAAGTCGCCGGCGGCGTGCGCGCGCTGCGGAAGGCGATGATCCCGCTGCGCCTGGACGACGACTCGATCATCGATACGTGCGGCACCGGCGGCGGCGCGCTGACCACGTTCAACATCTCCACCGCGGCGGCTCTCGTGGCGGCGGCGGGCGGAGCCCGGGTAGCGAAGCATGGCAACCGGTCCCTCACTTCGAAGTGCGGCAGCGCCGATGTGCTGGAGGCGCTCGGCGTCCCCGTCCAGCTCTCCCTGGAAGACGAGAGGCGAATCTTCGAAGAAACCGGCTTCGTCTTCATGCATGCGCCCGGACACCACCCTTCCATGCGGCATGTCGCCTCCGTTCGAGCGACGCTCGGCGTAACCACGATCATGAATCTGCTTGGACCGCTGACGAACCCGGCGGGCGCGCGGCGGCAGGTCGTCGGCGTCGCCCACCGCAGTTTGCAGAGGCTCGTCGCGACGGCCCTGCTCGAGCTCGGAGTCGAACGCGCCATGGTCGTTCACGGAGAGCCCGGGCTCGATGAACTGAGTCCCGTCGGCGCTACCCGCGTCTTTCAACTCGAAGATGGCGCCTTGTCCGACTTCGAGATCGGACCATCCGACTTCGGCTGGTCGGCCTTCGACGCCCGCGAGATAGCCGGAGGAGAACCAGCCGCGAACGCGCGGCGCATCGTCCGCGTCATCCTCGGGGAGGCCGGCGGGGCGAGCCGGGCAGCCGTAACTCTCAACGCCGCCGCCGCCTTCTGGGTGGCGGGGAGCGCCAGTACCCTCGCCGATGGCGTGACTGTCGCCGAGCGGGCGATCGACTCGGGCGCCGCGCGCCGCCACCTGCGAGCGCTGCAAGCGTTTCGGCCGCTCAATAGCGCCGGATGACTCCTATCACGACTCCTTGCACCCTGACTTGCGATGCGTCGAAGCGCTGCGGCGACTGCGAGGGATTCGCCGGTTGCAACCGAATGTTTCCCGCCTCCGCATAGTACCGCTTCATGGTGGCGCTGGTACCATCCACAAGCGCTATGACCATCTCGCCATTGTTGGCTTCTTCGCGCGCCTGAACTATCACGTAGTCGCCATCGCGGATCTGTTCCTGTATCATCGAATCGCCACGTACCCGCAACACGAAGTGCTTGTGCAAAGAGCCGGCGATCATGTCTTCGGGGACGGCGATAGTCTCGGGCGACGTCACGACCTCGATGGGCTCGCCGGCCGCGACATGCCCATACAGCTCCAGCTCGACGGCGCCAACGCGAATCTGGTGCCTGACAACTTCGATCGATCGGCTTTCGTTGTAGCTCTTCTTGATGTAGCCCCGCGCCTGGAGAGCGCCGAGATGCTCGTGAACGGTCGCTAGCGAAGCGTAGCCGAAGCGATCGGCGATCTCCCTGAAGCTGGGAGAGTACCGGCGGGACTCCAGGAAATGTTCGATGAAGTCCAATATCTGGCGCTGCTTCTTCGTGAGAGACATCTTCATTGCTCCCCGCTCTCGATGTTTGCTACGCAGTCTCGCCGGCGTTAGACGGCGCCGGGCGCGCGGCGGCGCGAGAAGATATCGCCGGGCACGGCCGATACGCAGTCTCGCCGGGGTTCGGACGGTTCCCGGAGCTCCGGTCCGCCCGGTCTGTCGCGCTTGGCATCTTCCTTTCGCCGATCTTCGCAATCTACCCGAATACACACCGAAATACAACCGCATGGCGTCGTCCGTGCCGCGCGGCGCCGCCCGAGCTTTTCTCTGCCGCATGTCGCTCCCATCTGCCGCGCTTCGTTCGCCGCTCCCGGCCGTGGCCCGTTCGCCCGCCACCGCTGCCTGTCCGCCTCGACGGACAGCCCGTCCAGGTCCGACAGGTTCTCTCGGACGTAGCCTCTCCGCCCGCTGGCGCTTCGGCGTGGATCGCGCCGCGCGGCGTCCGGGGCGGTAGACGGGGGAAACCGGGCGTTGCAACTTGCCGGCATGGCACTCGACAACATCCTCGCCGAGATAGCGCGCAAGAAGAGGGAAGAAGTCGCGCGGCTGGCCCTCTTCGAATCCGTGCTTCGCCGACAGGCGGCCGCGGCCCCGCCGCCGATGAACTTCGAGGCCGCTCTACGGCGTCCCGGCGAGGTGGCTCTGATCGCCGAGTTCAAGCGCCGTTCTCCATCCGCGGGCGATATCGACTCCGGCGCGAACGCGGGAGGAGTGGCGCGCGTGTACGAAGCGGCCGGCGCGGCCGCGGTATCCGTCCTGACGGACGACGAATACTTCGGCGGTTCGCTCGACGATATGCGCTTGGCTAGAGAGGCGGTGTCGCTCCCGCTGCTCCGGAAGGACTTCACCCTCGACGCCGTCCAGCTGTACGAGGCGCGCGCCGCCGCCGCCGATGCGGTGCTGCTGATAGTCCGGCTTCTGGGCGGCGATCGGCTGCGCGAACTGCTGAAGGTGGCGGACGAGCTTGGACTGGCGGCGCTGGTGGAGGCGCGCGACGGCCGCGAGATAGAGTGCGCATTGGCTGCGGGAGCCGGCATCGTGGGGGTGAACGCCCGCGACCTCGCCACCTTCGAAGTCGATCTGGAAGGGTCGCTGCGCCTTGTCGAAGAGATCCCGCCGGAGGTGGTGGCAGTGGCCGAGAGCGGCATTCGGTCCGAGGCGGATGTCGAGGCGGCGGGCTTGGCCGGGGCGGACGCCGTGCTTGTCGGGAGCTGGCTCATGGAGGGCGACCCGGGGGAGCGCGCCGCCGCTCTGGCGGGTAGCCCGCTGCATCTCCGGGGCGGCGCGTGATCTCGCGCAGGCGAAGTTCGGCGCATGCGACGTTCCGTGCCGCGAGCTGGCGCCGCCGGAGCGGCAAGTGACCGCCCCGCGCGTGCCCGGAGTCAAGATCTGCGGTATCAAGGATCCGGAGAGAGCGGAAGCGGCCTCGCGGGCGGGCGCCGACTACGTAGGAGTGGTCTTTGCCGAAGGTCCCAGGCACGTGACGGCCGAGCAGGCCGCGCCAGTCGTCTCGGCTCTCGGAAACGGCACGAAAGGCGTGGGGGTGTTCGTGGACGCCGCTCCCGAGAGAATCTTGCGGTACAGGGATGCGGTCGGCTTCCAGATTGCGCAGCTGGCAGGATCGGAGACTCCGGAGACGTGCGGGCGGCTGCGCATGGAAGGCGTGACCGTATGGAAGGGGATCCGGCCGCTCTCCTCCGGGATGTTGCACAGCCGGTGGGAGGCGTATCAGGAAGTTGCCGGCGCTGTCGTGGTGGAGGGCTTTTCCCCCGAAGCGCCCGGCGGCGCCGGCGCTTCGTTTCCCTACGAATGGCTCGAAGGGTTGGATCGCAAGGGCGCGCTGCTCGTGCTGGCGGGCGGGCTGGACGCCCGCAATGTCGAATGCGCCATCCGGGCCACGCGCCCCGATGTAGTCGATGTTTCCTCGGGCGTGGAGCAAGTGCGCGGCGAGAAGTCGCAGAAGCTCATCTCCGGCTTCCTGGAGGCGGTGCGCGCCGGCTGCCGGGAGGGCGGATCGTACGGTGGGGGGCGGGCCCGCCCCGCTCCGGCGGGCGGGTGCGCGGCGGACGCGCGGTGAAGGCGAAACCCGCCGGCTCCCTTGGCCCCCGGGCGCGGACGCCGGACGCCGCGGACGCCGCGCGGCCAGTGGCGACCGATCGGCCGCCGAAGAGCGATCGGCCGCCGGAGACTGGGTGGTTCGGAGACTTCGGGGGCAACTTCGTCCCGGAGACCCTCATCCCCGCGCTCGACGAACTTGCTCGAGCGTGGAGGGAGGCCCGGAACGATCCGGCATTTTGCGAAGCCCTCGATACGGCTCTCGCAAGCTACGTGGGCAGGCCTACGCCTCTGTACCGGGCGGCCCGGCTCGGAGAGGAGCTCCGGGTCAATCTGTGGTTGAAGCGAGAGGACCTGAGCCACACCGGCGCGCACAAGATCAACAACACCGTGGGGCAGGCCCTGCTTGCCAGGCGGATGGGCAAGCGGCGGGTAATCGCGGAGACCGGCGCGGGCCAGCACGGCGTAGCGACCGCCACGGTGGCCGCCCTGTACGGGTTGGAGTGCGCCGTGTACATGGGCGAGGAGGACATGCGCCGCCAAGCGCTGAACGTCGAGCGCATGAGGCTCATGGAGGCCGAGGTCGTACCGGTTGCGAGTGGCAGCCGGACGCTCAAGGACGCGACGAACGAGGCGATACGCGACTGGGTCACGAATGTCGACACGACTCACTACATTATCGGGTCGGTCGTCGGCCCGGCGCCCTATCCGAGTCTGGTGCGCGACTTGCAGCGGATCATCGGCGACGAGACGGTCCGGCAGCTTGGCGATCTGGCGGTGACGCCCGACGCCATCTTCGCCTGCGTAGGGGGCGGATCGAACGCGATCGGCATGTTCGCGCCATTTGTCGAAATGAACCGCGAGCGCCGGAAGGAGGATCGAATCGAGCTAGTGGGAGTGGAGGCGGCGGGCCACGGCCTGGATACCGGGACGCACGCCGCGCCGCTGGCCGCGGGCACGCCCGGCGTGCTCCACGGCAGCTACAGCTACCTCCTGCAGGATGAGGGCGGCCAGATCGTTCCCGCGCACTCCGTGTCGGCCGGCCTCGACTATCCCGGAGTCGGTCCGGAACATGCGTGGCTCAAGGATACCGGCCAAGCTCGATATGTTTCCGCTACCGATGCGGAAGCTCTTGCGGCATTCGGCGACTCTTGCCGCTTCGAGGGCTTGGTTCCGGCGCTGGAGAGCGCGCACGCCCTGGCTGGACTGCGGCGGGAGCGGGATCGCTGGCGGGGCAAGAACGTCGTCATCTGCATGAGCGGCAGGGGCGACAAAGATGTGGAAGAAGTGGCGCGCATTCGCGGCGGCTCGCTCGGGGACCGCGACTGACTCGCGGCGCTGCCCGGCTCCGCGGGTCGCTCCGCGGGTCCGGCTCCGCAACCGTTGTCCCAGGCCGGGAACACGGCGTACGTATCGGCGACTCGACTATCATTGCAATGAACGGAGGCAAGCGAGATGGCATCTCTTCTGGAACTCGCATTCGGCGATATCGAGCCGGAGCTGGACAGCACGCGCCGGGTGCTGGAGCGCGTGCCGGACGAGCGCTTTCTCTGGAAACCGCACGAGAAGTCGTGGCACATCGGCGGATTGGCGTATCACATGGCGCAGCTGCCGCAGTGGCAAACGATGATTCTGACTACCGACGAGCTCGATCTCGGGAGCCTGCCGCCGCCCGCCGAACCGCCGTCCGAGATGAGCGCGGTACTGGGAACGTTCGAGTGCAACCGGGCGGGACTGGATGCCGCTATCGCCGCCGCGACCGAAGACGGACTGAGCAAGATATGGACGCTGCGGCGGGGCGATTTCGAGATAATGAAGGGGCCGAGAGCCGTCGTCATGCGCAGCGTGGGGGTGAACCATGCAGCCCATCACAGGGGACAGATGACAGTCTACCTGCGCTTGCTAGGGATATCCGTTCCGATGACCTACGGGCCTACTGCGGACCATGGCGGGGACTTCGGCGGATGACGGTCGGTTCTCGGTGACGACCTGCGGAGCTCGCTAGCGCGTGGCCTACATTCGCTACGTCGATCCGGCGGACATACCCCCGCAAGATCGCGTCCGGGACAACGACAACATAATCCGCGTTCACGGGGTCCACAGCGGCACGATCCCCCTTCACTACCGCCTCTACCGCGAACTCATGTACGGGCGGGGGCCGCTGTCGCGAATCCAGCGCGAAATGATCGCGGTTACGGTCTCGGGTCTCAACGGGTGCCACTACTGAATTCTGCACCACGGGGAGGGTCTCCGTCGCCTGATGACCGTTGCAAGCCGTTCGGAAGAAGCGGAGGAAGAACGCGAGAGGTTCATCGCCGCCCTGTCGACCGACTACGCCAAGGCGCAGCTTGACGATGCCGACCGGGCGATGCTGGACTACGCCGCACGGTTGACGCTGGCGCCGGGCGAGATTGCCGAGCGAGATGTCGGCTTGCTGAGGGAGCGGGGATTCGACGACCGGGCGATTCACGACATCTGCGCGATCGCGGCCTACTTCGCCTTTGTAAACCGGATAGCGGACGGGCTCGGCGTAGAAGTCGAAGAGGGCTGGGAATGAAGGCGCAGCCGCGGGGAGAGTTCGACCACCTGGTTCTCGGGACCGCCGACCTTGGCGAAGGCGTATCGAGGGTAGCGGACCTCTTGGGAGTGGAGCCGGCGTTCGGAGGACGGCACGAGAGGTGGGGCACGGCCAACTATCTGCTGTCGCTCGGCCCGGCCGCGTACCTGGAAATCGTCGGTCCCGATCCCGCCGGCCGGCCCGCGGGCGAGCCGTCCCTCTTCGGAATCGGCGTGCCCGATGAGCCGAGGCTGTTGACGTGGGTGGCCCGCCACCCGGATCTGAATGCGCTTGTGGAAGGCGCCGGAAAGTGCGGCGTGCAGCTGGGGCCGGTGCACAGCGGTTCCCGCCGCCAGCCCGGCGGGGCCGAACTCCGCTGGGAGGCCACCGATCCGGGGGCCTTCCCCTGCGACGGCCTCGTTCCTTTCTTCATCGACTGGGGAAGCACGGTGCATCCTGCCAGAACGGCGCCGGCCGGCGGAACGCTGCTTTCCTTCGGCGCGGAGCACCCCGACCCGAGCTTGGCGCGGAAGATGTTCCGCTGCGTGGGAGTCCGCATGGAGGTCGAAGAGGGACCGAATCCGGCGCTGGTGGCGCGGATCGAGACGGTGAGCGGCGAAGAGGTGGAGCTGCGTTAGATGCCGCGGTCGGACGCGAGGGAAAAACACGGCTCCCGAAGCCGGCTGCACGGGATAACACGGCTCCCGAAGCCGGCTGCCCGGATAACGCGGCCGCCGGTTGGCGGAGCTGCCGAAAGGAGCGCAAGAGCATGAAGACGACACGCGGCGCACGGAGACTCGAGACTATCTGCGGCGCTCTGCCGGCGGCGTGCTTCGCCCTGTCGACGGCGGTCGCGGGAGCGGCGGCCCAGCAGCGGCTGGCGCTGGAGCGCTACTTGGAGATGGAGACCGTCTCGAATCCGCAGATTTCGCCCGGCGGCGCGCATATCGTCTACACGCGCGGCTGGGTCGACAAGATCGACGACCGGCGCGCGTCGTCTCTGTGGATAATGAACGCCGACGGCAGCCGCAACAGGGCTCTGACCGATGGCGGGGGGGCGCGCTGGTCCCCGGACGGAACCCGCATCCTATTCACCGCGGCTGGCGAGCGGCACGGCACGCAACTCTTCGTCCGCTGGATGGACGCGGAAGGGGCGACAAGCCAGGTGACGAGGATGCAGAATGCCCCGTCTTCCCCGCGTTGGTCCCCGGACGGGCGGTCCATCGCGTTCACGAGCCGGGTCGACGACCAAGCCGGCTTCGCCGGCGTGCGGCTCCCGGCCCGTCCGGACGGAGCTTCCTGGACCGCCGAGCCGAAAGTCGTCGAGCGAGCGCGTTACAAGCGCGACCGTAGGGGCTACGTGGATACCGGATGGACGCACATCTTCGTCGTCCCGGCCGACGGCGGCACGCCTCGCCAACTCACGACAGGCGCGTGGGACCACGGCGGAATCTCGTGGAGCCCCGACGGCGCCGAAATCTACTTCGTCTCGTACCGCGCTCCCGACTGGGACCGCCCCGAGAACTGGCAGGAATCGGAGATCTACGCAGTCGGCGTGGAGTCCGGCGACATCCGCCGGCTCACGGAGCGGCGGGGTCCCGATTCGGGTCCGGTCCCGTCGCCGGATGGCCGTCTGATCGCGTACACGGCCGGCGATGAGCATCGAGACACGTACCGGAACCAGAAAATATACGTCATGAACAGCGATGGCTCCGGCAAACGGCTGATCTCGGGCGACTACGACCGCCAGTCCGGCGGTCTCCAGTGGGCGCCCGACGGGACCGGCCTCTACTTCAACGTAAGCAGGGAGGGATATCGCCAACTCCACTTCGTTTCGGTCGAGGGAGGGGTTACCCAGGTGACCGAAGGCGCGCATCTCTTCTCTCTCTCTTCGTTCACGGAAGACGGGACTGCGGTCGGCACGATCTCCGCGGCCCACGAACCCGGCGATATCTACCGGTTCCCGCTCTCCGACCCTGGCCGCATCACCCGCCTCACGGAGATCAACGCGGATGCGCTGCGGAATCTGGAACTTGGAGAAGTCGAGGAGATCTGGTACGACTCGGAGGGCGGCTTTCGGGTTCAGGGGTGGATAGTCAAGCCTCCCGGCTTCGACCCGGGGCGCAGCTATCCGCTGATGCTCGCCATTCACGGCGGCCCGCACGGCATGTACAACGGCGCGTTCAACTTCGCGTTCCAGGAACACGCCGCCAACGACTATGTGGTTCTCTACACGAACCCGCGGGGAAGCACGGGATACGGCACGGGCTTTGCGAACGCCATCAATCACGACTACCCCGGCGCGGACTTCCCCGACCTCATGAGCGGCGTGGACGAGATGCTGGGTCGCGGCTACATCGACGAACGCAACCTCTTCGTGTACGGCTGCTCGGGAGGCGGCATCCTCACGTCGTACATCGTCGGAAACACCGACCGCTTTCGCGCGGCATCGGCCAACTGTCCGATCGTGAACTGGATGTCGGCGATGGGGACCTCGGACGCAACTGCCTATATGCGGACATTCGAGAAGCCGTTTTGGGAAGACGCTGCCGAGTGGATCGATCGTTCTTCGATCTTCTATGTCGAAAACGTGACGACTCCGACGATGCTGATGACGGGCGAGATGGATCTGCGAACGCCGATGGGCCAGACGGAGGAGTTCTACCAGGCTCTCCAATACGAGGGCGTGCCGACGGTCATGGTGCGGTTCCAGGGCGAATGGCACGGGACATCATCGCGTCCGTCGAACTTCCTGCGAACGCAGCTTTACCTGAGGAAGTGGTTCGAGAAGTGGGGAAGCCACAAGGAACCGGTCGCGGCCGACTCCGGCGCTTGACCGATCGGCCTCCGCCCCGGTCGTCGCCGGCGATCAGGCGCGCGTTCGCCGGCCGCACGGCTTTCATCCCCTTCCTTTCGAGCGGGTTCCCTCGTCCGGCGGACACCCCGCGTCTCCTGGAGCGTCTGGCCGCGAGCGGCGCGGACATCATCGAGCTGGGTATCCCGTTCAGCGATCCGCTCGCCGACGGGCCCGCGATACAGGCGGCAAGTTGGCGCGCGCTGGAACAGGGCGTCACGGTCGAGTCGACGCTCGGCCAGCTGTCGCGGATTGCGGACAGCTTGCCTCCGGTGATCATCTTTTCCTATCTGAATCCGATCCTTCGGATGGGAGTGGGGCGGTTTCTCGAGCGGGCGGAGGCCGCCGGCGCGGCGGGCTTGCTCGTGACGGATCTGCCGGCGGGTTCGTGCCCGGGGCTCGAGCGCGACCTCGCCGCCGGCTCCCTCGATCTGATTCCGCTGGCGGCCCCCACGACCCCGCGGGCCCGTTTGCAGGCGATCGCCGGCCAGGCATCGGGCTTCCTGTACTATATTTCGCGGCTTGGAACGACGGGACCGCGTACGGAGATCGATGCCGGCCTTGCCACCCACTTGAGCGAGATACGGGCCGACGTGCAGCTGCCTGTAGCCGTCGGATTCGGCATTGCGACGCCGCGCCAAGCGGCTGCTGCCGCTGGAGTGGCCGACGGCGTCGTGGTGGGGTCGGCCCTGATAGCGGCGTTGGACGAGAGCGAAGCCGCCTTCGGCGAACTGGCGGACGCGCTGGCCGAAGCGGTCCGCCAAGGGGGCGCGGCGCGGGAGCGCAGCCGGGGAACGGGCAACGACGCGCCGGAGCTTTGCGGGTCGGACGAATGACTCTGGGGGCTATGGCGAGCGCACTCGGGGAGCGAGCAACGACGCGCCGGAGCTTTGCGGGTCGGACGAATGACTTCGGGCTGCTCGCGCGACACGCCGCGCCGCGCGAAGGGAGAGGGAAAGACAGTTGCTGAAGAAGGTGTCCCGCCTGTTGGCGGATGCGCAGGCGAAGCGCTCGGCGGGCGGTCCGGCGCTGCTGGCGGTTGCGGCCGCGCTCGTTGGAGCGGCGCATATCCTCGTGCGCGCCTCGAGCCGGGGCGCCGAGGTGTCGGTCCACTCGATGCTGCACATAGCCGACGCGGTTACGATCGCGCAGGGAGGGGCCGGAGATCCGCAACAGCCGCCCCTCTACGCTCTCATGATGGCGTTCGGCAGCCTGTTCGGCGTGGGCGTGACGACGGCCGCGACGGTGATCAACGGCGTGGCCTTCGGGTTGACCATCCTCGTCTCGGGCCTCTGGCTCGGCAGGAACATCAGGTCGCGCCCCCTGGCGATCGCGGCTTTGGTCGCGGCCGTCGTCTCGCCGGTCGGGGGCGTCGCTTCGTACATCCTGTCGGAGTCGGTACTCGTTCTGTTCGTAGCGCTGGCCCTCGTGCAGCTGGATTCGTTTCTGGGTCGTTTCAAAGCGGGCGACCCGTCCGAGGAGGATGAACCGTCGCTGCGGCCCCTGGCGCTGGCAGGCGTCTATGCGGCGCTCGCCACTCTCACGGGGTTTGCCGGGGTTGTTCTCGTGCTTGCCGGCCTGCTGTCGCTGTTCAGCCGGCGACACCTGCGGAGAGCCAGATTCAGATACACCGCCGTCTTCGGCGCGCTATCCTTGTTGCCCCTGGCGGCGCTTCTTCTGCACAACTTGGCGTTCCTCGGGAGCTTGGCGGGCGACAGGCCGCAGCCGATGGGGCAGTCGGTGGCCCAGACGCTCGGCCAGATGTCGACCATGGCGAGCGACTGGCTCGGTCTCGGCTCCAAAACTCTATTGGGTCTCCTGGCGGCGCTCCTGAGCGACTGGATATATCCAGCCGAAATCTCGGCATGGCTCGCCGCTCTGCGATGGCCGGCTATCGGCGCGATGGCGTCGGGCATGGCGGGCTGTCTCGTCTGGCTATTCATCCGTCCACGCAAGAAGTCGTCCGGAATGTCGGCGGCATGTTCCGGACCGGGTCTACCGTTCGGCTTCTTCGCGTCGGCTTACCTGCTCTACGTCATCGTCGCGGCATCATATGGGACAGGACCGGTGGAACCCCGGCACTTGGCGCCGGTCGCCATGCCGGTCCTGCTCCTTGCGGCGCTTTTCCTGGACAGACTGCTCGACGTGCAGGCGGCAGGATGGCTGGCGCCCTTCAGGCGAGCCCTCCTCTTCTTCGTCACGACAATCTTGAGCGTGCATATCGGATTCTCGGTCTGGACGAATATCGACCGAACCATCGTCACGCTTCGTCTTGTCGACCCCGAGATGTACGACCCGTACGGCGGCGCCTACCCGACCGGCCCGGAGCTGGAGCGCGACTTCCGAAGAGACTCTCCGGGGGCCATGGTCGCGGTCATGAATATGGAGACGCCGTCGGGCGACCCGTACTTTGCCTGGCGCCGCCACTCGTACCGTGGCAACGCCCCGTCGTTCGACGAAGGGGCCTACTGCGTGCCGAGGGATATCGCGATAACGCATCTCGATGGCGGCACGGTTTTCCGCCGGACATGGTCGGACAGCCCCGGAGAAAGTCGCCAGCCGTCCCCGGATGGAATGTGCCGGCCGATAGGCAGGTCGACCTTCGATGTGCACTTCACGGGCGTCGCGGTGGTCGTCGCCAAGGAACCGTGCACATCCGCGGATATCGAGAATGCCTTTTTCGTGCGCTACGTTCCGGTGGAACCGGACGACCTGATCGAGGAGCGCCGGGAATTCGGGTTCGACGACAGGAGCCAGGAGCGCTTGTGGCAGAGTAGCGTCGTGGCAGGCGGCAGATGTCTGGCCGGCACGTTCATGCCCTATTATCCGGTTGGCCGCATTACGGTAGGGCAGTTCATCGAGGACGAACCCGGGATGTTCTCGGAGACGTGGTCGGTCACATTTTATCCGGTGCTCGCGTCGGAAGCGCCGTAGTCGACGAATTCGGCGGCGATCGCCGGGTCCGCGGGGGCGGTGCGGAGAGAAACGACGACCATGACCGTTACATTGCCGACTATCCCGAAGATGCCCGGGTGGATCCCGCCCGTTCCGATCGGCGCCAGATCCAGCAGGATAGTCAGAACGCCGCCCGTGACCAATCCCCACAGAGCTCCCGCCGGAGTTATGCGCCGCCAGGCGAATGTCGCGACCGTCAGGGGAAACAGCTGGCCGATGAAGCCGTAGCTGAGGAGGAGTAGCTCGACCAGCCCCGATCCGCTAATCAACGCCAGCAGATAGGCTATGGCCCCGATCGCGATGACCAGCATCCTGATCCAGAAACGCTGTCTCGCATCATCGAGCGTTCCCGGCCTGAGGTTGCACCAGAAGTCTCTTACCGCCACGGACCCCGCCGCGTGGAGCAACGCGTCGCCGGTCGACATGGAGGCCGCGAGCGCGCCCGCGCAGAAGAGTCCGACGACTATGGGCGGCAGGCCGACTTCGGTCGAAGTCACGATGGTGGGCAGGATCGCATCCGCGGGCTCGACGCCAGGGAAAGCGATGGCGCCGGAGAAGCCGATGAAGAGGATCGGGACGAGGAAGAGCGCGAAGGTGGGGTAGAACACGACGGTTCTCTTCAATGTGTCCACGTTGCGCGCGGTGTATATCTTCATGAAGTAGTGCGGCCACACGCTGAACCCGAGCGCCGAGATGGCTACCGCGCTCGAATAGGCGCCCCAGCCCCAGGGCTGGCCGTCGGGTCCCAGTCCGGAGCCGCGCAGCATGTCCGGGATCTCCGCCGCGATCGCATCGAACATGGGACCGACGCCGCCGTGCAGCACGGTTGGCAGGTACAGCCCGAGCCCCCAGGCCAGCGCCATCATGAATATCCCCTGGAAGGTGTTGGTCCAGCCAACGCCAAGGACGCCGCTCCGGAAGACGTAGATGAGCACCACCCCGTACGCCACCGCGGCGCCGGCCCACTCGGGAACCCGGCCATCGGTGACCACGTTGAATACGAAGCCTGCCCCTTTCATCTGGATCATCAGGTAGGGGACGAACCCGAAGATCGACAGCAGCGCGAGAATGACGGGGATGGCGCGGCTGCCGAACCGGTGCGCGAAGAGGTCGGCCTGCGTCACATAGCCGAAGCGCCGGCCGAGCGTGGCCGCGCGCGGGCCGAAGTAGTACCACGGCACGAGTCCCACCGAGGCGTAGGCGAGAATGTAGAAGGCCGCCGCGCCGCGCGAATACGCCCACCCCGGTCCCCCGAGAAACGCGAAGGCGCTGAAGATCGACGCGCCCATGATGAAGTAGAGGACGATGAAGTTGAGCGACCGGTCTCCGGCGACATAGCCCTCGGTGCTGTCGGTGGCGCGACGCCCCGAGACGAGTCCGATCGCCAGCGAAGCGATCAGGTAGAGGACCGTCACCAGGGAGATCACGAGCCACGGCGGCATCAGACGCGCTCTTCTTCGCTCGTGCCGCCGCTCGTCCGGAGTGGCCGCGACGACCGATTCTCATCTTCGGGCCGGGCATGGCGCTCCCGCCAGTAGTAGGCGCCCAGCACGACGAAGGACATGAGCAGCCCGGCCACCACGTAGAAGAGAGAGAAGGGCAGTCCGATGATGCGCGGCTCGATCTTGGCGAAGTTCGGGTAGACGGGCCATATGAGCGCCACGAAGAGGAGGACGTAGAAGAGCGCCGTGGCCCGAAGCGGCCAACCGCTTCGCCGGTTTGGCCGTCCGGTCTCGGTCAACCGCACGAGCTAATTGGCTCGGCCGAGCCAATCCTCCGCTGGTTGCCGCACTCTATCCGCTGGTTGCCGCACTCTACAAGGCTAATGATGCACCTGGCGCATGCCGTCGCTTCGTTCCGGGCGAATTGTCGCTTCGCGAGCTTCCATCGGTCGCGGCTACCTCCGGCCGCGACTGCCTTCGCGAATGCCAAGATAAGGCGAGATGCCCCGCCGCGGCACGCTGGCCGCAGGGTGTCGCGCCCGATGCGGGCGGGGGCATGTTCCTTGATATCGGCTCCCGGCCCGGTCCGTGCCGAGGGTCGGTTGATCGCTTCGAGGTTGGTCAGGCCTCCGAGAAGGCCCTAGAATGGATCGATGCGCGTCCCCTCCGCGTGCCGCCGAACGCTCCGAGCGCGCGACGCGGCGAGGAGGGGCGCTCGGCGCACTCTCTCGCTGGCGGACAGGATCATGAAGGCACATTCCGCTCTGGTCGCCGCTATCGTGGCGGCTCCCATTATTCAGGCCGGCTGCGCGGCGAGCGATTCTTCGCGCGAACCGGAGCCGGAACTCTTGCCGGCGGGCGCGGCGGCGGCAAGCCGGCCCGTGGCAGCCCCCCGGAGCGATCGTCCCGGCACTGCAGTCCAGGAATCTCCCGACCTGTCGTCCGGCATGCACGTCGTGCTGCTCGGGACGGGAACGCCGAATCCCGAGCCGGCGGCTTCTGGCCCCGCGACCGCCGTGATAGTCGACGGCCGGGCGTACATCGTGGATGCAGGCCCCGGCATCGTGCGCCGCGCCGCCGCCGCCGCGGACCGGCACGGCTCGAGCGGCTTGGAGGCGCACCGGCTGGATATCGCATTCCTGACGCACCTGCACAGCGATCACACGGTCGGACTGCCCGACCTGATCCACACGCCGTGGGTGCTGGAGCGCGAGGCGCCGCTGCTGCTCTTCGGGCCCGCCGGCACCGAAGAGATGGCCAGACATGTCACGGCGGCGTGGACGGCCGATATCGAGAACCGGCTCGGGGGCCGCCAACCATCGACGCCGGATGGGTGGCGCGTGGACGCCACTGACGCCGAGCCCGGGGTCGTATACGAAGACGAGCGGGTTCGGGTAACGGCGTTCTCGGTGCCGCACGCCGGATGGGTCGAGGCCTACGGCTACAGATTCGACGGTTCCGCCCGCTCCGTGGTGATCTCGGGGGACACCGCTCCCGCGGAGATCATCGTCGACATGTGCTCGGGCTGCGATGTCCTCTTGCACGAGGTATACTCGGCCAACGCGCTTCGCGAACGCCCGCTGGAGTGGCGGCAGTACCATGCGGAGGTTCATACTTCCACGAGCGAGCTTGCCGCCCTTGCCGCGAGGGCTCGCCCGGGCATCTTGGTACTGTACCATCAGTTGGCGTGGGGGAAGACGCCCGAGGAGGTATTGGCCGAAATCCGCGCCGCAGGGTATGATGGGCCGCTCGCATGGGGCCGCGACCTGGACGTGTACTAGAGCCGTCCGGATGTCGCGGCAGCGACCACGAATGTCGCGAATCCGGACCGTCGGCCAGCCGGATGCCAAGCTCGCCGGCGGGCCGTCATCGTTTGCCGAATGGATGGCGAATCTGTACAGGTAGGTGCGGGACAGGGGGCCGCGGCGGCCCCATGCGCACGACCGGCTGGAGGCTCGTATGAAGGCACACATTCTTCTCGCTGGGACGGCGCTCGCCATCGGCGGCGGGCTCCTGGCGTGCGCGGACGACCGCGATGCCCCGCTATCGCGGAGCGCCCAGCCGGACCAGCTGCTGGCCGACTCGCTCATGGGCGCATGGCTCGACGCGGCGGGCGGCATGGCTGCGTGGGATCGCATTCGCTCCGCGCGCTACACGATCACGACCGTCTGGTACGATTCGGTCGGCGAGATCCGGCGCATGCGTCCGCGGCGGGTAGAGTACCGCAAAGAGGATGGAATGGAGCAAGCGCGCATCGAACGCCCCGAGGCCGAGGGCCTCTACGTACAGACTTTTACGGGGCGGGAGATGTGGGCCACGCTCAACGACCGCATGCTGGAGCCGGGCAACCGCGCATGGGACGAATCGGAGTACGTGGGGCGAGACGTCGTATACTGGTTCGGGCTCCCTTACAAGCTCTACGATCCCGGCGTCAACCGGCGGGCATCCCCATACGAGGGTGGCGGCTACGAAGTGCGGATAACCTTCGGCGATGACGTCGGCCTCCAGCCGGGCGACCGCTACTTCTACTACTTTCTCGATGATGATCCGTATCCCGAAGAGGTGCATTACATATCGGAGGGACGGGGAGAGGAGAGCCGCGCTCGAACCTATTGGGATGGCTATGGGGCGGTAGGGGACTTCAGGTATGTGATATCGCGCATGTACCGGGACCTGGATTCCAATCCTACCCGGGAGCTGCGCGTGGATGACGTCGAGATCAATCCAGCGCTGTCCGACTCCATCTTCTCGTCACCCGCCTCGTAGCGTTGGAACGCGCGACTCCGTCCGCCCGGGCGGTGGACGGCAACCCTGCCGGCGCGCCGGATCCAAGCCGGGCGGTCGAGGACTACCTGAAGGCGGTGTACAAGCTTCAACAGGTGGAGTCTCCGGTCCTGACGACATCCCTGGCGGGACAGCTGGACCGCTCCGCGGCCTCCGTAACCAATATGGTGCAGGGGCTGGCCGCTCGGGGTCTCCTCCACTACACGCCTTACCGGGGCGTGGTGCTCACGCCATCGGGCATGACGGCCGCGCTCCAGGTCATCCGCCGCCACCGGGTGATAGAGTTGTACCTGATCGAGAAGCTCGGCTTCTCCCTGGAGGATGTGCACGACGAAGCGGAGTGTCTCGAGCACAGCGCGTCCGACCAGTTGATCGACCGCATGGCGCGGGCACTGGGAGAGCCATCCATGGATCCTCACGGCAGCCCAATTCCGACTCGAGAGGGCAAACTTGCCGTCACGGAGTAGCTTCTCGGCTTGTCGGCCCGGATGGCGCCGCGCGCGGCGCGGCTCGCCGTCGAAGTCGCTGCAAGTCTGCCGAGCGCGAGGGAGATGCGCGCAAGAGAAATCAAAGGAGATGTCGTGCCTGTGCCAGTGACGATTAGCGCGGATGGCGACAGCTGGCGGGCCGAGCTAGCTGACGACGGCGGAAAGCGGATAGTCGTGTTCTTCTGCTTGACGACGGACCAGCGGCCTTATCGGGTGGCTTGCATGGATTCCGGCTGGTATCCGGATGCCGAGTCGCTCGAGAACGTCCCCGAAGAACAAGTCAAGGCGCTGTTCCGCTCGTCCGGTTCCATGGGAGTGCGGCTGGACTTTCCTGCATATGGTCGTTGAACGCGGAGCAGCCGCGTCTCTGCGGATGCCGCCGGCGCTCGAGAACTCTGCACGGGACTGAGCTGGGCCGGCGCTCATCCGGGACTGAGCTGGGCCGGCGCTCATCCGGGACTGAGCTGGGCCGGCGCTCTCCAACGCGGGCGCGCGGTCCGGCGAAGTTGTCCGTCATCCGACCGTTGGGACATCCGCATCTTGGCGCGCGCGGCGGCGCGATTGATCCGTCCCGGCCGACATCGAGATGACGCGGCGCGTAGACCTCCACCTGCATTCGACCGCCAGCGACGGGACGCTCTCCCCGAGACGGGTGGCTCGAGCCGTGGCGGAAGCCGGCTTGGCCGGATTCGCGCTGACGGACCACGATACGACGGACGGTGTCGAAGAGGCATGCGATGCGGCGCGGGAGCACGGTCTCCGCTTTCTGCCGGCCGCCGAGCTGTCCGCGAACGAACCCCGGCGATCGGTTCACCTGCTAGCCTTCGGCTTCGACCGGGATGATGACGATCTGCAGCTTTTTCTCGTACGCTACAGGGAGGACCGGTGCCGCCGTGCCAGGCTGATAGTAGAACTCCTTCGCTCCAACGGGGTTCCGATAGCGTATGCGGATGTGGATGAACAGGCGGGCGCGGCGGCTCCCACCCGGGCCCACATCGCTCGCGCCCTGGTGGCGCGCGGCTGCGTGCACAACGTAGGAGCGGCGTTTTCCCGCTACCTCGGACCGGGCCGCCCCGCATTCGTTCGCAAACAGGCGACTCCGCCCAAAACGGTGTTCGAGCGGGTGCACAGAGCTGGCGGGGTGGTGTGCCTGGCTCATCCTGGCACCCAGCACGGGGAAGACGAGGTGCGCCGGTGGGCGAGCGAAGGTCTCGATGGGGTAGAGGTGGTGCACCCGGCCAATCCGCCGGCCGTGCAGAGCCGGATGCGGGCGGTCGTCCGCGAACTCGGACTGCTGCGGAGCGGCGGTTCGGACTGGCACGGGCCGAATACGGGTCGGCCGGGGCCGGGCGGGGCGCCGGTGCCGGAGAGCTGGCTGGACGAGATTGTCGAGCGGTCGGCTTTCGGCTGCGCGTAAAACGAAAGCGCCGCCAGCTCGTAGGGTATGGACAATCCGGCTGGCGCCGAGGCGGGTCGGCGTATGGAACGGAAGTTGCAAGCAGCTTGCGACCGGGCGTCCGGCGAACGCCGGCTGAAGCGGTGAAATTTCATGCTTGGAGCGGCAAGGCGCCGGTGGCTCGCAGCCGCGTACGCGGCGAACAGCGATTCCATCCGCGAGAGGCGTGTTTCGAGCAGGAATTCGCGGCAGGCTGCGAGGGAACGAATTAGCGTTTGCGAGGAAGTTCGGTGGAGCGAGGAGGTTCGGTGGAGCAGGTCCTGAATGTGATCGACCATGAACTAGTTGTAGTGGGGGCCGGACCGGCAGGCCTTTGCGCCGGCTTGTATGCGGGCCGGTCCGAGATGGATGTGGTGGTGCTGGAGGCCGGGCTCCCCGGCGGCCAGCTTCTTCTGACCGAGCTTGTCGACGACTACCCCGGCCTCGAGGATGTCGGCGGCATGGAGCTAGCCCAGAAGATGGCGGACCATGCCGCGAAGTTCGGCGCCGGAGTCACGCGCGGCCATGTCCAGCGAGTTGCCCGCGACGGCGCGGGGCGCTTCCTCGTCGAGGTGGAGGGAGGCAAGATCTACCGAGCCCCGGCGGTCGTATTCACGGCGGGGGGTACGCCCAAGCGGCTTGGCGTCCCCGGAGAAATCGAGTACGCGGGGAAGGGAGTCACCTACTGCGCGATCTGCGATGGCGCCTTCTTCAAGGGAGAGGACATCGCCGTGATCGGCGGTGGCGACGCGGCCCTGGAAGAGGGCGAGTTTCTGACTCGCTATGGCAGGTCGGTGACGCTGATCCACCGCCGCGACGCCCTCCGCGGCCAGGCGGTGCTCCAGCGGCGCTTCCGCGAACACGAGAAGACGGACATCATCTGGGACACGGTTGTCGAGGAGATCATAGGCGACGGGAACGGCGTGACCGGTCTGCGGCTCAAAAATGCGAAGACGGGCGAGCGCTGGGAGCGCCAAGTCGCGGGCGTGTTTATCTTCATAGGATTCAATCCCAATGTCGCGCTGTTGCCGACCGAACATATCGAGCATGACGAAGCGGGTTACGTCGTAACCGACCGGGACATGCGGACCTCCGTCCCGGGACTGTTCGCCGCAGGGGATGTTCGTTCGCAGCTCGTGCGACAGATTACGACGGCAGTGGGCGATGCCACGACGGCCGTTTTCGCTGCGGAGAAGTACCTGCAAGAGCGGAAGGAAAGAGATAGTGTGGCGCGCGGGCCGGATGGCCCCGCGCTGGCGACACGGGAGACGCAACCGGCATGAGCGAGACAGGCAACACCCGCAATGCGGCCAATGGGAGCGCCGGGGCCGTGCAGTCGGACGATCCGCTGGTCACGCTGACGAGGGACGCGGCTGCCAAGGTCAAGGAGTTCCAGACCGAGTCGGATAACGAAGTGGCGCTTCGGGTCAGCGTCGTTCCCGGCGGGTGCTCGGGCTTCGAGTACGGACTCGACCTGGAAGCCGTGATTCGGGAGGACGACTTCAACTTCGAGTCCGAAGGGGTGACCATCGTCATCGACCCGTTCAGCGCGCAGTATCTCACGGGTCTTTCCATAGGTTACCACAGCTCGTTCCAGAGCACGGGCTTCACCTTCGAGAATCCCAACGCTACCGGCAGTTGCGGCTGCGGAACCTCGTTCGCCGTGTGAGGGCGGAAGCTCGTTCGCCGCGCGAGGCGAGAAGAGCTTCGAAGTCGCGCGGCGGCGGTCGGGCGGCTCGCCCGTGTACCGCGTAGGCCTGACGGGGGCGGTCGCATCGGGCAAGAGCACAGTAGGCCGCCAGCTGGCGGAGCTGGGCGCGACCGTCGTGGACGCCGACCTGCTGGCCAGAGAAGTCATGCGCCCGGGCTCGTCGGCGTGCGCCCGGATACTCGCCGTATTCGGCGACGGCGTGTTCGCCGCCGCCGGCGCCATCGACCGGGCGGCGTTGCGACGGATCGTCCTCCGCGACGGTGAAGCCCGCGCCCGGCTCGAAGAAATCGTCCACCCGGCGGTTGGCGAGCTGCGGGCGCGCCGCCTGAAGAGGGCGTCGTCGTCGGGCGAACGGATCGTGATCGAAGACATTCCGCTACTCTTCGAGGCCGGCTTGGAGAGCGACTTCGACACGATCGTCGTTGTAGACGCCCCCCGCCGGCTGCGCGAAGCGCGCGCGCGCGCGGCTCGCGACTGGACCGCCCGCCACTTCGCCGCCGTGGAGGCGAGCCAGCTCCAAGCTTCCGAGAAGCGGCGCCGGGCGGATCGCCTTCTCTGCAACTCCGGCGACATGGCGCAACTCGAGTCCGCGGTCCGCGACCTATGGAAAGAAATATCGGCGGCGGCTCGCGAGCGCCGGTCCGCGCCCCCGCCGGTCCGCGCCCCCGCGCGCGCATGCGTCGAGAACGGGTGAACGACCCATTACGACACCATCCGTATCCCCCATGGACGCCGCGCGGCGGGAGGCGCTAGGGAAGATTCGGGACCGGCTCGGCGAAACGTCTTCCGTCGTGCTGACGACCCACGTAAACCCTGACGGCGACGGCGTCGGAAGCATGTCCGCCCTGGCTCGCAGGCTTGTCCGCAAGGGCGTTGACGCCACGATCGTCACGCCCGGCCGCCCCCCGCCGTCGCTAGCCTTCCTCCTCGCGGATCTGCCGGTATTCGCCGACGAAGACCCTGCGGCGGCCGATCCGCTCGAGCGGGCGGATGCCCTGGTTATCCTCGACACGGCGGAACCGAAACGCCTCGGCAGGCTGGCCGAGCACGCCCCGCGGCTGGGTGGCGTCCTGATCGACCATCACCCTCCCGTCGGCTCCCCGCTCGTGGAACCGGCCATCCGGGATCCATCCGCCAGCGCCACCGGGGAGCTCATCTTCGATCTGTTGTCGCTCGATGACATCGAGCTCGAGCGCGCGGAGGCGGATGGACTCTATGCGGCGATAGTAACGGACACCGGATCCTTCCGGTTCTCCAACACGACGCCGCGGGCGCACGCGATCGCGGCTGTTCTCCTTGGCTCGGGCGTGGATTGCGCGGCGATGAATCGCGCCCTCTACGGCAGCTACAGCCGGCGGCGGCTATCGATGATCAAGCTCGGACTGGAGCGGCTGGAAGCCGATCCGGAGGCGCCGGTCGCCTGGATCGCCCTGGATTGCCGGACGGTAGCGGACAGCGGTGGCCGGAGCGACGACTTGGAGGGCTTGGTGGACTTCCCTCGTCGCCTCGAGGGGATGGAAGTGGGTTTCCTGATTCGCGGTTTGTCCCGCGACCGGACCAAAGTCTCGCTACGTTCGAACGGGAAGGTCGATGTGTCGGATGTCGCGAGACGTCTGGGGGGCGGCGGACATGTTCACGCATCGGGCGCCCTGGTCGATCTCGGACTGCAGGAGACGCTGCAGCTAGTGCTGGGGATGCTGCGGCCGCTCGCGGAGGCGGCGGGCCGGACTTGACATGCCGTGCCCGTCCCGAGGGACGGGCGGAGGCTTGGTCGAACACGAACGCTGGGCCGAGCGTAGCGAAACGGCTTTCGGCCGTGCGCGATGCGCTGTCCTCGCCGCGCGGAAGTTTGCGCCGGCTTCGTGGCGATCGGTATGTTGTCCGGCGTAGCGCGTCCTGGTGCGGCCGCGCGAGAGGGAGCGGACCGAGCGGGGTATTGCGGGCAGGGGAGGGGGGTGGAGATGGACGCTAATCTGTCGAAGAGCCGGCCACGCGGGGGCGGAGCGCCGAATCGCGTCGCCGGCGATCGTTCGCGCACTGTCAGACTCGATGAGTTGAGCCGGCGGATACCACCGTCGCGGGTTGCCGATGTCTGGCTGTTCCCCCCGCTTCCCGATGTGGCAAGCTCGTCGGAGTTCCTCCTGTTCACGAGCTATCTCGCCAATGGCGGACGGGCGCTGTACAGCGCCAGAATCATCCCTGCCAACGGCACGCCCGCATGCCAGATCGTGGTCGAGCACGGCCGGATGCCGGCCGATGGCGTGACCAACGTCGTCGAGGGACTTGAGCGAAGGCTTGGGCGGCGAGTGCCGGTCCGGCACATCTCCATCAAGGGCGATAGCAAGCGCTGGCAGAACTTCCTGGAACAATCCCGGGCGGACGTCCGCACAGCGTAGGGCCGCGTCGAGCGGCCCTTCACGCGAGATGCCGCGGCAAGCGCGAAAACTCCGGACAGTCGAGAGTCGGCCTCCGCATCGAGGCCATCCGTCGCGCTAGCGGCGTTCCATCTTGTCGAGCTCTTCCTCCAATAGCTGGCGGCGAAGAAGTCGCGCATAGGCGCCGCCGGCCGCCACGAGATCGTCGTGCGCCCCGCGCTCCGCCACGCGTCCGCCGTCGAGAACGAGGATCGCATCCGCGTTGCGGACGGCCGACACCCTGTGCGACACGACGATCGATGTCCGCCCGGACATGTAGTGGCGCAACGCTTCCAGAATCGCCCTCTCGGTTTCGGAGTCGACCGCTGAGAGGGCGTCATCCAGGATCAGGATCGGCGCATCCCTGAAGACCGCGCGGGCCAGGGTGGCACGCTGCTTCTGCCCGCCGGACAAGTTGATCCCGCGTTCGCCCAGCCGCGTGTCGATGCCGTCCGGCAGCACGGCCAGCGTCTTGTCCAGCTGCGAGATTGCGAGCGCGGCGCGGAGCTTGTCGGAAAGCCGCCCTCCCGGCTCTTCATCGTCGTTGCCGAGCACGATGTTCCGGCGCAGGCGCTTGCTGAAGAGAAAGGGCTCTTGCGGCACGAAGGCTATCGACTCTCGCAGCGAGTCGAGTCCGACTTCCCGGATGTCCGTTCCGTCGAGCAAGATCGATCCTTCGGTAACGTCGTAGATCCGGGGAACGAGACACGCCAGCGTCGACTTTCCGCTGCCGGTGGCGCCCGTGATCGCGACCGTCTGGCCCGGTTCTATCCGAAACGAAATGTGCCGAAGAATATCGCGCTCGCTGCCCGGATAGCGGAAGGAAACATCGACGAACTCCAGCGAGCCCCGCGCGACGGCGGCCGGCCCGCTCCGGATCGCGGCTTCGCGCGGCAGGGCGCGAGCGAGGGGTGGCCGGGACGGCGCCATGCTCGCCGGCCCGCTCCGGATCGCGGCAGCCTTCGGGACCGGCGCGGGCGCCACCGGATCGCGGACAGTCGGCACGATCTCGAACAGTTCGTTCAACCGGCCCATGGAAGCGGCCCCCCTCTGGAAAAGGTTGGTAACCCAGCCCAGGGCTACCATCGGCCACATCAGCAGAGTGAGGTAGAACGAGAACGCCACGAAGTCCCCGAGGCTGATCTCTCCCCGCATCACCTGCGCTCCTCCGTACCAGAGCGTGACAACCGTGGCGGCGCCCGTAAGAAGCAGCAAGACGGGGTGAAACAGTCCCCACACTCGCGCCAGGAACAGATTGCGCGACTTGTAGTCCTGATTGAGAGTCTCGAAGCGTCGCGCCTGCGCATCTTCGCGCACGTACGCCTTCACGATGCGAGCGCCAGCCAGATTCTCCTGGGTGAAGTTCGATATCTCGGAGAACTGAGCCTGGATCTTCACGAAGCCCCGGTGAATCTGCCTGCCGAACACGACTACCGCGGGAGGGAGCGCGACCATGGGGATCATCGCCCAGAGGGTCAGCGCCGGGTCGATCCAGTACATCGATACCAGCGCTAGCGAAGCGGCCGAGAGCGTGTTGACCGCGTACATGATCGCGGGACCGGCGACCATCCGGACGGCCTGAACATCGTTGGTGGCCCGGCTCAGAAGGTCGCCCGTGCGCCACTCGTCGAAGAACTGCGCCGGCTGGCGCAACAGATGCTGGAAGAGCGCCCTGCGAATGTCCGTCTCCATGCGGCGGCTGAGGCCGTTCAGCAGCTTCCGCATCCCGTACCGCGTTACGCCGGCCATCACCGCTATGATGGTAATGAGGGCCGCGTACCGCGGGATCAGCTCCGGCCGCAGCTCTTGCTCGAGCGCGTCGATGGCGACCTTCGTCACGAAAGGCGCCGCGACCGCGAACATATTGCTCACGATCACGAGAGCGAGCCCCAAGGCGAATCCGGCCCGGTATGGCCGAAAGTACGGGATTAGACTAAGGAGCGATTTCAAAGTGTCTCTGGCAACGGGTGCGAGCGCAGGCCCGCTGGCCGTATGGTTCTCCCAGCGGGCCTCTTCGGCGTGCCGGGGGCCATTCGGCGCGCAAGCTGTCATGGCCGTGGATCGCGGGGAGGCTGGGCAAGCTGTCGGCTAACGCCGACGGACGGCTGGATTCCGGAACTTGGCCTCCGCCCCGCGGTATCGGCTCGTCCAGGTGTATCTTACGAACGTAAGCGAGAGTTGGTGGCCGTACAAACGGACCGGTACGGAAAGACGGGTCGTTCAAGCAAAGGCATGGGAAACTTGACAATTGGCGAAAGAGTGCGCGAAGGCGCCGGTGGATGGACGGCCCGGCGGCAGGCGCCCGCTTGGTGGCTTGCTTTGGCCGGCATCGTGCAATTCGGGTGTGCGCCGGACATAGTCCCGGACCAGGCGGAGGCGGATTCCAGCTCCGGTGCGCAGATAGAGGTCCCGCCGGGAAGCGTCGCCCAAGCGGACTCCGATGGCAACTTCGTCATCCCCGGGACGGATGATGCGCCGGAGGTTCTCTATGCGATGTTGACCGCACCGGCCGGCGCGGAGTTCGTCGTCGAATTTGTGGACGCCGTCGATCCGCGGCGCCACGGGCCTGGCGACCGATTCAGGGCGAGCGTCTTCCGTCCGCTTATCGAAAACCACATGATCCTCGTGCCGATGCACTCTCTCGTGCACGGCGAAGTCGCGGCCGTTCGGAAACCAGCGGGTATCGGAACGGACAGCGGGCCGACCCTCGTCACGCTCCGCTTCATCGATGTGCTGATCGGCGGCCGGACATGGCCGATGTCGGCGTCGGTCGTCGAAGTCGAGCGGGGACCGGGCTACGTGGCGGCGGCCGGGGGCGCCGCGGAGTCGGTCGCGGGCGCCGCGGCGGGAGCGGGGGGCGGTACGGCGATCGCGTTGCCGGCGGGGAGTTCGAGCGCGGAATTCCATGCGGGCGCTCTCTTGAGGCTGCGGCTGGACCAGCCTCTCGTCTTCGGCCTTCCGAACTTCTCCGGCCCCTGAGAACAGTGCCCCGCGCGGCGCCGGCCGTCCGCGGTCGCCGGGACAAGCGCGCGACCGTGTGGGTGGGCGCGATGTCGGGCACATCGCTCGACGGCATCGACGTCGCGGTTATCGAAGTGGAAGGCGGCCGCGAGCGTCCGTCGTCCTGGCGCACCCTCGCCTTCCGTACCGAACCGTACGATGAAGGAATGCGCGAACGCATCCGCTCCGCGATCACCGCCGGAGACGCCGCGTCGATCTGCGCCCTCGACTTCGAGTTGGGGGAGCGCATCGGCCTTGCGGTAGTCGAGACTTTGGCGCTGGCTTCGATCGAAGCCGGCGAAGTCGAGGCCATCGGGAGCCACGGCCAGACCGTCTGGCACGAACCCCCCGTCGAGTCGCGGGGTGGCGCGACGCTGCAGCTCGGCCAGCCGGCCGTGATCGCGGAGCGCGCATCCTGCCCGGTCGTCTCCGACTTCCGGGTCCGGGACATGGCCGCCGGCGGCGAGGGCGCGCCCCTTACCGCCTACACCGACTGGCTGCTGCTCGGCGGTCGCGAGGCGCGGGCGATCCAGAACATCGGCGGCATCGCTAACGTTACCGTGCTGCCGGCCGAGCCGGGCGAATCGGCGCCGCAAGCATTCGATACGGGACCCGGCGTGGCGCTGGTGGACGGCGCTGTCGGACATCTCACGGGCGGTGCCTCGAGCTTCGATCGCGACGGCGAGATGGCGCGCCGGGGAAGCGTCTGCGAAGCCGCTCTCGAGGAGTGGCTGGACGACCCTTTCTTCTCGCGTCCCCCTCCGAAGTCGACTGGGCGCGAGCGCTTCTCCGAGTCCCGGCTGGAGGAGTGGCTGAGGACGCACGAGAGGCTTCCCCCCGAAGACATCGTCGCCACGCTGACCGAACTGACGGCCCGGACGATCGCCGATGCCTACCGGTGGTTCGACCCGCCTCCACCGGCAGCGTACCTTTGCGGCGGCGGAGCTCGAAACCCGGCCCTCGTCAAGCGCCTCCGCCGTCTTCTGCCTGTCCCCGCGCACGATCTCCTGGCCCTCGGCATCGACGGCGACGCCAGGGAAGCGGTGGCCTTCGCATTCCTCGCGCGGCAGCACGCCTTGAACTTTCCGGCGAACGCCACATGGGCCACCGGAGCCCGCGGACGGCGCGTGCTAGGCGCCTGGACTCCAGCCTGACTTCCGCTGCCGGACCCCTTCCGCGCCGCTGCTGCGCACAGGTTCGGCGGCAACGACGCGAGCCGGATTGCCGTCTCCTTCGGGTTGGTCCGTCTCGCCGAATTCTTGACATCGCTTGCGCGATACGTTTGACATGTCCAACTGACAGGGGGTACAATATGTAGTGCGTTGGGTGACGCCCGACTACTATATGTTGCGGTTTGAAGCTCGACCGGCGCCAATCGAGCGTTTCCCGGCGCCACTTGGCCGCGGCGCTGTCAGCTATCAATTGAAGCGATAATGACCGATACGGAGGAGGAGGGCCAACCACTAACGATATGTCGCGGTTGGGCGCTCCCCCTCGGCATTGGTTCGTGCGCTGGTTCCCCTGATCTCCCTGAATTTGCAGCGATAATCGTCATGACCATGGAGAAGAGGGGAGAGGGATGACCGCACCCGGTACCATCGTGCAGGAGAGGGTTTCCGCAGACAGCTTGGCGCCCGCAGGACATGTGCCGGACGATAAGCCCTTCTGGGCGACCGCGCCCGCAGACATCGCGGAGCCGGAGCTTGCCGCCAACGCCAGGACCGTTCTGGCCCGGCGGTACCTGAAAAAGGGCGCCGATGGCGAACCTGCGGAGGAGCCGCGCGACCTCTTCTGGCGCGTAGCCGGGGTCATCGCGCACCGCGATAGCTATTACGGCGCGGATGACGACGAGGTCCGCGAGCTGGCGCACCGCTTCTACCACCTTGTCGCCACCGGACTGTTCGAGCCGAACAGTCCGACATTCATGAATGCCGGGCGTCCCCTCGGGCAGCTGTCGGCGTGCTTCGTTCTACCGGTCCCGGACAGCCTCGCCGGCATATACGAGACGTTGCGGGACATGGCGCTGATCCACCAGAGCGGCGGGGGTACCGGCTTCGGCTTCAGCCACCTGCGGCCGGCCGGCGATGTGGTCAAGTCCACCATGGGGGTCGCCAGCGGCCCCGTCAGCTTCATGGAGGTCTACGACGCATCCACGGAGGCGGTGAAGCAGGGCGGCACGCGCCGCGGCGCCAACATGGGCATTCTCCGGGTCGACCACCCCGATATCCGCCGCTTCGTCAAGTGCAAGTCGGACAAGAACAAGATCACGAACTTCAACATTTCGGTAGCCATCACGGATGCGTTCATGTCGGCGGTCCGGGCGGGAGACAGCTACGATCTCGTCAACCCGCGCACGGGCCAGGTTACGGACCGGCTCGATGCGGCGGAGGTGTTTTCCGAACTCGTGAGCAGCGCGTGGCGCAATGGCGAGCCGGGGGTCTTCTACATCGACGAGGCCAACCGCTACAATCCGGTTCCGCACCTGGGCGGCTACGTGGCAACGAATCCTTGTGGCGAGCAGCCGCTGCTCCCCTACGATGTGTGCAATCTGGGTTCGTTGAACGTGGGACGCTTCGTGACCGCCGAGGGGAAGGTCGACTGGGACAGGCTCGGCGAAGTGGTCCGTGACGCGACGCACTTCCTGGACAATGTCATCGATGCCAATCAGTACCCTCTCGAGCAAATTGATGACCTTGCCAAGAGAATCCGCCGAATCGGCCTCGGTATCATGGGTTGGGCCGATATGCTGGTGAAGGTCGGGCAGCCCTACGGGTCGCCCGCTTCCATCGAGCTGGCCAGAGAGTTGATGCGCTTCGTCGACGAGCAATCCAAGGTCGCATCCGAGCGGCTTGCGTCCGAGCGAGGCGTCTTCCCCGAGTGGGAGCGGTCGATATGGGGCCCCGACGAGACGTGCGCGCGCGACGATGATGGAGAGCGCATTCGTTCCGAACGCCGGCTCCGCAACTGCAATCTGACCACGATCGCCCCCACGGGAACCATCTCGATCATTGCCGGGTGCTCGGGTGGAATTGAACCGCTATTCTCCGTCTCGTTCACGCGGAATCAGGCTGGTGTTCTGATGACGGACTTCAATCCGGAATTCGTGCGCCGTGCGAAGAGAGGTGGTTGGTACTCGGAAGAGTTGATGAATCGTATCGACAAAGAGGGCCATATCCACTTCGATGAGGTGCCGGGTGAGGTCCAGGGGATCTTCGTCACGGCGCACGATGTTACACCCGAGCAGCATGTCCGAATGCAGGCCGCTTTCCAGGAACACTGCGACTCGGGCATCTCCAAGACATGCAACTTTCCGGCGGAGGCGACCGAAGATGATGTTCGCAAGATCTACGAGTTGGCGTATGGCCTCGGGTGCAAGGGCGTGACCGTGTACCGGGACGGATCGCGCGACGAGCAGGTGCTGTCGACCGGAAAGACGGCCAGAGATGTGCGGCACCGGGCTGGGGAGGGCGACGCGGGGCAGGCGGGGGTGGCCGCAGGCAACGGCGCGTTCGCAACCGCGGATATCCGGACGTTGGAAGCCCGAGATGTCGGCTCCACCGGGGAGGCGACGGACGAGTTGCTGGCCCGGCTGAACGAGGCAGAAGCTCTCAACAGAGATTTTCGGGCGCGCAACCACGCGCTCGAAGAAGAGGTCGAGCGGCGGACGCGCTCCATCGCCGAGCTGGAGGGCTCGAAGATGGCGCGTGTGGCCAGACGGCGGCGCCCCAACGTGCTGCGGGGCCACACTCGGCACATCAAGTCGCCTCTGGGGACCATGTACGTGACGATCAACGAGGACTCCGACGGACGTCCGTTCGAGGTGTTCGTCGCGCTCGGCAAGACGGGCGGGGCGGCGATGGCCGATGCCGAAGCGATCGGTCGGCTCTGCTCGCTCGCCCTCCGCTCCGGCATCGCACTGAAGGACATCTACAAGCAGCTCCGTGGCATATCTTCCGACCGACCGCTCGGGCTTGGAGCAAACAGCGTTCTTTCGGGTCCGGATGCGGTCGCTCACGTGATCAAGAAGTATCTGGAAGAGAAGGAAGGGGTCCAGCAGTCGCTCGACCTGGAGCCCAAGGACCGGCTCTTTATCGGGGCATGTACGGAGTGCGGCAGCAGCTTGGCCTACCAGGAGGGCTGCGCAACGTGCTACGCCTGCGGTTACAGTGAGTGCGGATGACGCCTCCGTAGCTTCCGGCTCCGCCGGGCGCGCCGGAGGGGAAGTGCGCCGCTCCACGCGGCTGGTCTCCGTCGGGGGCGTCGAGGTCGGTGGCCGCCGCCCCATCGTCGTCCAGTCGATGACGAACACCGACACTGCCGATGTCGACGCCACCGCGCGCCAAGTCGAAGAGCTCCACGGGGCCGGCTCCGAGCTCGTCCGCATCACCGTCAACACCTCCGCGGCGGCGGCCGCCGTCCCCCGCATCGCGGAGCGGCTCGCCGGGCGCGGCGTGGAAGTCCCCCTGGTGGGCGACTTCCACTTCAATGGACACATCCTTCTTCCCGGACACCCCGAATGCGTCCGGGCGCTGGCGAAGTTGCGGATCAACCCCGGCAACGTCGGCAAGAAGCGGTGGGACAAGCACTTCGCGACGATCGTCCGCTGCGCGATCGAGCACGACAAGCCGGTGCGCATAGGCGTCAACTGGGGCTCCCTGGACCAGCTTCTGCTGACTCGCCGCATGAACGAGAACGCCCGCCGGCAGGAGCCGCGCTCGGCGCACGAAGTGACTCTCGATGCGATCGTCGAGAGCGCGCTCGCCTCCGCTCGGCTGGCCGAAGAGATCGGGCTCGGCCCCGACCGGATAATCCTCAGCGCGAAGGTGTCGCGAGTGCCCGACCTCGTGACCGTGTACCGCGAGCTCTCCTCGAGATGCGACTACCCGCTGCACCTCGGACTCACCGAGGCGGGGATGGGACGGAAGGGAACGGTAGCCTCCGCGGCCGCGCTCGGCATACTCCTCTCCGAAGGGATCGGAGACACGATCCGCGTGTCCCTCACGCCCCGTCCCGGAGCGGACCGGACGGAAGAGGTCCGGGTCGCGCAGCAGATTCTCCAGTCGCTCGAGTTAAGGAGCTTCCAGCCCCAGGTCACCGCGTGCCCGGGCTGTGGCCGGACGACGAGCTCCTTCTTCCAGGAGTTGGCGCTGGAAGTCGAGCGGCACATCGCTATCCGCCTCGCCGGTTGGAGCGAGCGCTACCCCGGCGTGGAGGATCTCTCCGTGGCCGTAATGGGATGCGTGGTCAACGGCCCGGGCGAGTCCAAGCATGCCGACCTGGGCATCTCGCTGCCGGGCGTTGCCGAATCGCCTGCCGCCCCCGTCTACATGGACGGCGAGCATCATGCGACGCTGAGAGGCGACGACATCGTCCACGAATTCTTGGAAATTCTGGACGGATACGTGGAGCGCCGCTTCTCCTAGCTTGGCGAGAGCGCTTTCTCTCAGCCCGGCGAGGGCAAGAACGAGCGCCTTCTGACGAGGGGCTTCTTTCAGCTTGGCGAGAGCGCTTCCCTCAGCCCGGCGAGGGCAAGAACGAGAAGTGCCGTGCAAGAACGAAGAGCGCGGTGTCGAGGGCGTCGTAAAGCTGGAGGGCGTCGATGCGCCACGGGCAGGTACGGCGGGAACGAAGCTAGCGCCGGGCCTTCTGCCTCCGTCTGCGCCGCCTTCGTCTGCGCTCCGCGGCCTTCATCTTCCGACGCCGGGCCTCGCTGGGCTTCTCGTAGAATCGGTGCTTCTTCAGGTCTCGAAAAATCCCGGCGCGCTGAACCTTCCTGCGAAACTTCCGCAGCGCTCGGTCGAGGTCTTCATTATCGCGTAGCGTGTACTGCAACGGTTACGGCCTCCCCGCAAAATGTGAGAACAATACTCTATCGGATGGCGCACCCCCCCGTCAAATGCGAGTAGCGACATGCCGCATCAGCCGGGGGCATCCGAGTGCACCGAAGACTTGGAAGAAGCAGGGATAACCGGCGCCGTGGCGGAACGCTCGCAGAAGCCGCTTTCCACCGAGATCTGCATAATTTTGCACAGCCTTTCGTCATCGGGGGCGGGCCGATTTGCATCTTGGGGTGGATCGTGATATGATAAGCACGGAAGAACTGAGGGCCGTGTGGCTGGCGGGAAGGGAAGCAAGGAGGTCGTCCCATCCTTCCGGCGACACGGCCCTTTTTGCATCTGTTTGCATCTGGCTGTGACGTTAAGGAGGCTGGAATGGCACACTGCTTTGCAATTTCGCGGGATGGCGCCTTCGAAGTCGAAGGCCATTCCTATCTGATCCCCGCCGAGTTCTCCGCCCGCGAAGCCTACAGCTACCGCAGGCTGATCGAACCGATCCCGGACATCCCCGGTGGCACCAGCTTGAATCCCGAACAGCGCCGCCACCAGCGCGCCTACTTTCTACGACGGGCCGCCGCCTGTATCATACCCGGTTTGCAGGCGAGATCTCTTGATGGGCTCAAGCTCGGCCAGCTGCAGAACATGCACGAGTGGATTGTAGCCCACCGACCCACACTTTCGGAGGCCGGCCAGCTCCCCGTATAGGAATGCGGCCTCCCGTATGAATCGGGCCGCAGATGAGCGCAGGTTTTCGGAGAGCGAAAATTGTCAGTACCATCGGGCCGGCCTCGTGGGGCCGCGCCGCGCTGCACAGTCTCGTTGAGGCCGGAACCGACGCTGTCCGGATAAACTTCGCCCACACCTCGGCAGAGCGGGCGGTCGAGATCGTCCGGAATGTCGCCGAGGTAGCGCGAGAATGCGGCCCCAAGCCGGTCGCGGTCATCGGAGATCTCGGCGGCCCGAAGATCCGGGTCGGAGACCTCCCCGGCGGCAGCCTGGAGATCGAGCCGGAAAAGACATTCTGGCTGTTTCCGGAAGGCGCGGATCTACCGAAGAACGCCCCCGCCAAGCGGCTGATCCCCACCACCTATCCGGAGCTGGCCGACGAGGTCGTGCCCGGCACCCGCATTCTCCTTGACGACGGGCACTTCGAATTCATCGTGAAGGAGGTGTCGGACGGCGATGTCCCGTGGGTGTCGGTTCTGGCTTTCAGCGCAGGCGTTCTCAAGTCGCAGAAGGGAATAAATCTTCCGGGCGTGCGGGTCGGGGCGCCGCCCCTGACCGAGAAGGATGTCGCGGATATCGCGTTCTCGCGCGACCACATCCTCGACTACCTGGCGCTCAGCTTCGTGCGCCGGGCCGCCGACCTGGAGGTGGCTCGCCAGAAGATGGACAAGGGGTGCCTGCTTATCGCGAAGATCGAGAAGTCGCAGGCGCTCGAGAATCTGACCGACCTTCTGCCCGAGAGCGATTGCGTAATGGTGGCCCGGGGCGATCTGGGAGTGGAGCTGCCGTACGAGGAAGTGCCGATGATCCAGAAACGGATAATCCGTCAGGCGCAGGAGCGCGCCCGGCCGGTTATCACCGCGACGCAGATGCTCGAGTCGATGATCGCGAGTCCGCGGCCTACGAGGGCGGAGGTATCGGATGTGGCCAATGCGCTGCTGGATGGCACCGACGCGATCATGCTCTCGGCCGAGACGGCGATCGGCTCGTATCCGGTGGAAACGGTCCGCACCGTCGACCGGATTATCCGGCGCATCGAACACGAGCGGATATGGCGGACGGGACGGGCGGGGACGCGGGTGCGCGGCGTCTCGCCAATCCAGCAGACGACCTCCGGCGCGATCGCGGCGGCGTCGCTGAGGGCGGTCGAGCGCGTTGACGCTCCATTCATCGTCACCTTCACCCAGAGCGGCTACACGGCTCGCATAGTCTCCGCGCAGCGACCGTCCGTGCCCGTCATCGCGATCAGCGATCAGTGGAGGACCTTCAACCAGTTGGCGCTGGTGTGGGGAGTGCATCCCGTTCTCTTTCGCGGAGGCGTCAACTACACGAGCATGCTCGACAAGGCGCGCGAGGTCGCGCTGGAGACGGGCATGGGAGAGCCGGGCCAACGGTTCGTCGTGACGGCGGGCGTTCCGTTCCATGTGCCCGGCACCACCAACATGATGCGCGTCGAGGAGTTGTGACCCGCGCGCGTCTCCGAGCGCCGAAGACACCCCGCGGGTGATAGTCAGATTTCTCGGTACCGGCACATCCTTCGGCGTACCGGTAGTCGGCTGCAAATGCGCGGCGTGCCGGTCGGACGATCCCCGGGACCGCCGCACTCGCCACGGCCTGCTGCTGGAGTCGGAGGGCAAACGGCTCCTGGTGGACACGCCGCCCGAACTCCGGCTTCAGCTGCTGCGCGCGCAGGTCGAGCATATCGACGCGGTGTTCCTGTCGCACGAACACGCGGATCACACGCACGGCATCGATGACCTGAGAATTTTCTCGCTTCGCCAGGGCGGGTCGCTACCTATGCACGTAGCCCGGGATATCGCGCCGCAGATCAGGAGCCGCTTCTCGTATATCTGGGGAGGAGATGCTCGCCAGCCGGGGTCGGTCGTCCCGCAGCTACGCCTCCGGACCTTCGAGGACCGCGAATTGATCTCCGCCGCGGGCCTGGAACTCCGGGTCGTCGCTCTCCCTCACGGCGCATACCGCAGCTACGGCTTCAGGACCGGCCGCCTCGGCGTGCTGATCGACGCGAAGTCGGTCCCGGACGATGCGCTCGGACTCTTCGCGGGCGTCGAGGTTCTGGTCATCAACGCCCTCTGGTTCGGCGAACCCCACGCCGGACACTTCTCGATCGAGGAGGCCGTCGAGACGGCCGAGAGGATAGGCGCGGCTCGAACATTTCTGACTCACATAGCGCACCGAACCACCCACAGGGAGATCGCGCGCCGGGTTCCCACGGGCGTCGAACCGGCGTACGACGGGTTGGCGGTGACGCTGTGACCGCGACGCCATGACCGTCAGCCGCATCAGGAACTTCTCCATCGTCGCGCACATCGACCATGGCAAGTCGACGCTTGCGGACCGCTTGCTGGAACGCACGGGCACGGTCGCCGAACGCCTGATGAAGAAGCGGATCCTGGACTCCATGGAGATCGAACGCGAGCGCGGCATCACCATCAAGCTCAACGCGATCCGGATGCTGTACGAGCACGACGACGGAGTCCGGTACCAGCTCAACCTGATCGACACGCCGGGGCACGTGGACTTCGCCTACGAAGTGAGCCGGAGCCTGGCGGCTTGCGAAGGGGCTCTCCTCCTGGTGGATGCGACGCAGGGGATCGAGGCGCAGACTATCGCGAACAGCTTTCTCGCCATGGAAGCAGGCCTGGAAATCATCCCCGTCATCAACAAGATCGACCTTCCGGCCGCCGAACCGGAGCGTGTCGCCGAGGAGGTGTCCGAGCTACTGGGGATCGACGCTGACGCCGTGCTCTACGCCTCCGCCAAGGAGGGCGAGGGGATCGGCAAGATACTCCGGGCGATCGTCGAGCGGGCGCCCCCGGCGGGCGGCGATCCGGACGCCCCCCTCAGAGCGTTGATCTTCGACTCGCAGTACGACCGGTATCGCGGGGTGACGCCGATGCTGCGCGTCGTGGATGGCGAGCTCCGGAGAGGCATGCGGATAAGCTTCGGGCGCCACGACGCGGTATACGAGGTTGACGAAGTGGGCTTCATGCGACTCGGCTTCGAACGCGCCGACGTCCTCCGTTGCGGCGAAGTCGGATACCTCACCGCCCAGATCAAGAATGTCGGCCACACCCGCGTGGGCGACACCATACTTGACGCGAACGACCGTGCCACCGAAGTGCTCCCTGGCTACCGGGACGCGAAGCCGATGGTGTTCGCGGGTCTCTATCCGGCCGATTCGGACCAGTTCGAGGAGATGCGCGAAGCCATGGCCAAGCTTCAGTTGAACGACGCGAGCCTCGACTACGAGCCGGAAACGTCGGACGCGCTCGGCTTCGGCTTCCGATGCGGCTTTCTGGGGCTGCTCCACATGGAGATCGTGCAGGAGCGGCTGGAGCGCGAATTCGGCTTGAATCTCATTACGACGCTTCCCAACGTCGAGTACCATGTGACGTTGACCAACGGCGATGTCATCCAGCTGGAGAACCCGTCGCGCATGCCGGACAGGGGTCGCATCCGCGAAGTGCGCGAGCCGTTCGTCAAGATCAGGGCGATCTCGCCGTCGGACTACATCGGCCCGATCCAGAGGGTGTGCCACGAGCGCCGGGGACGGTACATCGATATGCGCTACATCGATCCGGAGCGGGTCGAGATGGTGTATTCGATGCCGCTCAGCGAGATCGTCCTCGACTTCCACGACAAGATCAAGTCGCTGTCGCGCGGCTACGCTTCTCTCGACTATGATTTCCTGGGATACGAGCCCGCGGAACTCGTCAAGGTCGAGATCCTGATAAACGGCGATCCGGTCGATGCGTTGAGCGTAATCGTGCACAAGGACCGCGCCTACGATTTCGGACGGAAGATGGCCGGCAAACTCAAGAGGATTATTCCCCGGCAGCTCTACGACGTCGCGATCCAGGCCGCGGTCGGCCGAGATGTGATAGCCCGCACGACGGTGAAAGCGCTCAGGAAGCATGTGACCGCCAAGTGCTACGGCGGCGACATAACGCGCAAGCGGAAACTCCTCGAGAGACAGAAAGCGGGGAAGCGCCGCATGAAGCAGGTCGGGAGCGTCGAAATACCGCAGGAAGCCTTCCTCGCGGTGCTCCAGGTCGAGTAGGGCTCCGGGCGAGCGAAGCGCATGGATGCGAAGCGGCACATCGTAGGCGTCGATCTCGGAGGGACGTCGATCAATGTGGGGGTGGCGCCGGTGGACGGGGGCACGGTTCTGGGCATGCGCTCGATGCCTACCGACGCCCACATAGGCGCGAAGTTCGTGGTCGACCGGATCGTGTCGATGATACGCGAGGTGAAACGCGATGCCGCGCGCGAGGGCGGCCTGAGCGACGAAGACTTTATCGGGATCGGGCTGGGAGCCCCCGGGCCGCTGGACCGCAAGACCGGGACCGTCGTGGAATCGCCGAATCTGGGATGGCGAAACTTCCCGCTCCGCGATCTGATCGCGAAGGAGACCGGGCTGCCGGCCGAGATCGTCAACGACGCCAGCGCGGCGACACTGGGAGAGTGGTGGCGAGGAGCCGCCCGCGGGGCCGACAGCGTAGTCGGCGTGACGCTCGGCACGGGCATCGGCGGAGGGATCATCGTCGGAGGAGAGCTGTACCATGGCGCTTCGGGCGTCGCCGCCGAGATCGGACACATGACGATCGACTCGACGGGCCGGAAGTGCAGGTGCGGCAACTACGGATGTCTGGAGGCGTACGCCTCGGGACCGGCGATCGCCAGTCGCGCGGTGGACGGGCTGAAGGCGGGAGCCACGAGCCGGATTCCGCGCCTTGCGGGCGGAGATCTCGAGGCGGTCACGGCCGAAACGGTCTCGGACGCCATTGTGGCGGGGGACCGGTACGCCAGCGAGGTGATGCACGAGACGGCGGAGCTTCTCGGCGCCGGCCTGGCCAATCTCATCAACATCCTGAATCCGGAGATGATAGTGATATGCGGGGGCGTGACGCGCGCGGGCGAACACTTGTTCGGCCCGCTGCGGCGCGAGGTGCGGAAGAGGGCGTTTCGCCCGGCGGCCGAGGCGTGCCGGATAGTTGGCAGCCACCTGGGCGGGATGGCCGGCGTGATCGGCGCCGCCGCGGCTTTCCGGATCGCCCGGGTGGGGCCTCTTTGAAGGGCGTGGTCGCGCTCTGCCGGACTCTTCGAGTCGTCGATCCCGGATGCTCGGGTCGAGCCGCGAATGTTTCGGTTGAGCCGCGAATGCCGCGGTCGAGTCGCGAATGCCGCGGTTGAGCCGCGAATGCTTCGGTTGAGCCGCTAATGCTTCGGGTCGAGCCGCTAATGCCTCGGGTCGAGCCGCTAATGCCTCGGTTGAGCCGCGCATGCCTCGACTAGGGATACTGGGGACGCTGGTGTGGGATACGATCCTGGCTCGCGATGCCGGTCGCGAAGACTCGGTCGAAGAGTGGGGAGGGATCGCCTATGCGCTGGCCGCCGCCGATGCCGCGGTTTGCGACGGATGGACGATCTTTCCGATCCTCAAGGTCGGGCGGGACATGCGGGAAGAGGCGGATCGATTCCTCGGCAGCCTCGAACATGCCGGCTCGCTCGACGGCGTGCGGACCGTGGACGAGCCCAATAACCGCGTGGAGCTCCGTTACGAAGACGAGAGCCGGAGGTGCGAGAAGGTCACTGGAGGGGTTCCGGGGTGGAGCGCGGAGGAGCTGCTGCCGCTCGCGCGGTCGTGCGATGCCGTCTACGTGAACTTCATAGCGGGGTGGGAGCTCGATCTGGCATCGGCGGCGGCGCTCCGGACGGCATCGGCGGGGATGGTGTACGCAGATCTGCATTCGTTGTTGCTCGGGATAGGAACCGACGGGGTTCGCTCGCCGCGGCCGCTGGCCGGCTGGCGCGAATGGCTGTCGTGCTTCGACATCGTGCAGCTGAACGAGTCCGAGTTCGAGACGCTGTCCGCCGGATGGGATGATCCGTGGGCGCTGGCGGCCGATGTGGTGGGGCCGGTCACGCGGGGCCTTCTCGTCACGCTGGGAGATCGCGGCGCCGCGTGGGTCTCGACGCGGCGCTGCTGGAAGACGCCGGCGGCGCCGCCCCGCCCCGTGGGAGAGGTGGAACTTGCGGAGGCCCTCGTTACCGGGAAGGTCGAGCCGGGGGCGCGGGTGGAGCGGGGCGACCCCACGGGGTGCGGCGATGTGTGGGGCGCGACGTGCTGCGCGTCGATGCTCGCGGGGGAGAGTCTGGAAAGTTCGATGACGGCTGCCACGCGGGCGGCGGCGCGCAACGCCCGCTTCCGGGGCGCCACCGGTCTGGGCGAATACCTGCGGTCGGAGACAGGCGTCATGACCGGGGGCCGCCGCCCGCCCTCCGAGCGGAGCGATCACGCTTGAGCACGGTCGTGCCGGTGCCGGTCACGATGGACGAGTCCGCGTTCGAGACTCTGATAACGCGCGTGGAGTCGGCGTCATCCCGTGGAGCTGGACGGCTGTTGCTGGATGCGCGCATGGTACGGTGGGTGTCGCCGTACGGGCTCATCGGCCTGCTCGCCATCGGACAGACCGTGCGCAAGCGGAGCGGCGTCGCGCCGCTGATAGAGCCCCCCATGGACCCGGATGTGCGGTCCTACATCAACCGGATGAGGTTCTGGCAGGCCGCGGTGAATGTGTTCGAGGTGGCCACCGCCCCGCGCCCCCAGCCCGAATTTTCCGACGCTCTAATCGAGGTTGCCACGATCCACTCCCACGAGGATGTGCACCGAGTGGTGGAGGAGGTTGGCGCGAGGGCGCAACGGATTCTGCACAACCGGCTCGGTTATCCCAAAGTCTCCGTAATTCACTTCTCGGTCATGTTGTCCGAGGTGTGCCAGAACATTCTCGAGCATGCCGATTCCGTGGGGTGGGTGTGCGCGCAGTGCTACAAGTGGAAGCGGCGGCTGGGACGAGATGTGGTCGTCTTGGCGGTCATGGATGCCGGTGTCGGCTTCGAGGGTTCGCTGGGTACGGGCCATGCCCGCCGTCCCGGGGAAGGTTGGTCCGCCGCCTCTGCGCTCGAGGCCGCGTTCCGGCACGGCGAGTCTCGCTTCGACGAGCCGGGACGCGGCCAGGGGCTGCAAGCGATCAGGCGCCAAGTCACGAAGTGGGATGGCGCGGTCGGCATTCGGAGCGGCGACGCAGTCATCGCCGACGTGCCTAGCTGGGGCGCCGGGCCGCCCCTCCGAAGCGACCTGCCGCACTTCCCCGGGGCGCAGGTGAAGATCACATTGCCCGCCCGGCTGGGCTCCGCGGCGTGATAGCGGTGAAGGAGTCCGGCCATCCGGCGCGCCCGGCGATAGTCCACGCCACTTTGCTCGACCAGCTCGTCACGCGGCATACGGGCAGGGCGGTCCGCACGAGCGTCGAGCGGCAGATCGAGGACAATGGCCGCGCGAGCGTTCTCGCAGTGCTCGACCTCCGCCAAGTGCCGCTCATCGACTTCTCGTGCGCCGACGAGATCGTGGCGAAACTCATCACTTCGGCGCGCAGCGCTCGCCCCGGCCGGCGCTTCTTCCTGTTCGAAGGGATCGCGGAACACCATCTGGAGATGATCGATTCCGTTCTGAGACGGCAGAGCCTCGCGGCGGCGGGGGTGAGCGTTGCGGGACAGCCTTTGCTCATGGGAGACACGAGTCCGGCGGCAGCGACGATCTGGCAGGAGATCTGGGCGCTGGGCCGCGCCCGTGCCAGCCTCCTGGCCGCCCGGCTGGAGCTGTCGCCGAGCCGGACCGGCAAGCTCCTGGGCGAGCTGGAGGCGCGAGCGCTCGTGATCCGCGACGGCGACAGCTACACGTCGCTCGGCCAAGTCCTCCTGGCCGCCCGGCAGCGCCGGCGATGACCATTCGGGGAACGCCTGCTCGAACCGCGTCCGTCGGGCATTCCGCCGGGACGGCGGAATGCGGCGGGGGCGCCGCTGCGGTCGCCCTCGCGCTGCGGCCGGCCCCGCGGTTCGAGGCTCGGATGCCACGGCGCACCGCCGGGACGGCAGACGCTGCCGGAGTTGGCTAGCCTGCTCCGCAAGGCCGGCGCCGCTGCCGCCGTCGCGCTGCTGGTCGCCGGAGTCGTCGCCACAGCGGGTTTCTTCTACCTCAAGCGCTCCATTCAGCCCCGTTCGGGCGAGTTCGAGCTCCCGGGGCTGTCGCGGCCGGTGGCGGTGGCATTCGACGAGTGGGCGATACCCCGGATCCACGCGGCCACCGAGGCCGATGCCCTCCGGGCGCAGGGATTCCTGCACGCCTCCGAACGGCTCTGGCAGCTGGAACTCTTCCAGAGAGTTGCCCGCGGGCGTCTGGCCGAGATATTCGGGGAGCCGGCTGCCGGGTTCGACCAGCTCATGCGTACGCTCGACATCTGGAGCGTGGCCGGCCAGGAGCTGGAGGAGATGGCGGGGCCGGACCGGGCGCTGCTCGAGGCCTATGCCGATGGCGTCGACGCCCGAATGGCGAGCTGGCGGGGACAGTGGCCTCCCGAGTTCCTCATTCTGGGGATCGAGCCACAGCCGTGGAGTCCGCAAGCGTCTCTCGCCATCGGGCGCATAATGTCGCTGGACCTGTCCGAGTGGCAGACCGAGCTGTCTCGGATCAGCGCGGCCGCGCTGCTGGGCGGCGAGCATCTGAAGACCCTGCGCGCGGGCTATCCGGCTTGGGGGCCGACCATACTCCAGGACACGCTTCCTGCCGCCGCGCCGCCGCCGCGCATCGCCGACAACGCCGCAGGCTCCGCCGGCAGAGTCGCTCTCCGCGCTGCTGCGCCGTCCGATCCTGGCTCTCCGCTCGCCTTCCTTTCGAGCTTCGGATTTCGCGCATCCAATTCGTGGGCGCTCGGGGGAGCGCGAACCGCCTCCGGTCATCCCCTGATCGCGAACGACATCCATCTGGCTCTCCGCGCACCGTCCACCTGGTATCTGGTCGCGATGGCGGCGGACGAGCGAGACCACGCGGTAGCGGGCTTGTCGATTCCCGGCGTCCCGGGCGTGGTCGTCGGCCTCAACAGGAATCTGGCGTGGACATTCACGAACGCCGGGGTCGACGACGCCGACTTCGTCGCCGAGAGCGTGAACCTGGACAGATCGATGTACCGTCGCGGCGATGCTTGGCAGCCCTTCGAATCGCGCGCGGAGGAAGTCGTCGTGCGCGGGCGCGATGAGCCGGTCGCCCTGAATGTGCGGTCGACCGTGCGCGGGCCCGTGATAACCGATGTGATGCCGGCCGGGGGGCTCACGCTATCGCTGCTCTGGACCGGACTGGAGAGCGGCGGCGCGGCGGCGGCCATACTCGCGATGAACCGCTCGAAAGATGCGGCCACCCTCGTGGAAGCGGTCAAGCTGATGCGGTCGCCCCACCAGAATGTGATCTACGCGACGACATCGGGCGAGATAGGGTACCGCATGGGAGGATCCGTTCCGGAGAGAAGGGATGGCGAGGGGGCTTTCCCTCTCTCCTTCGAGGCGATGGCCGCGGGGTGGCCCGGCATGTGGCCCGAGGAAGCGATGCCGGCGCTTGCCAATCCCGAACGCGGATACCTGGCGAGCGCGAACAACCTGCAGGCCTGGCCGCACTTCGGCGCGATCGGCGTCGATTATCCCGTCCCCTTCCGGGCTCGCCGGGTCGACGACTTGGTGTCTCGAGCCTCGGGGTGGGGCGTGGAAGAGATGAGGACCATGCAGCTGGACAGCTACAGCCTTTGGGCCGAGCGTCACAGGCCGAGAGCCGTGCAAGCCGCCCGCCGCGCCGGCCTGGACTCGCTTGCGGCGATCCTGGAGAGGTGGGATCTCCGTACCGAGACCGACCGGTTCGGTCCGGCGCCCTTCTTCATCTGGCTGTATCGGCTCCGGGAACTCCTGGCTGCGGACGAATACGACGGCGGTGACGGCTGGTTCCCGGATGTCGCGCTGATAGAAGTCATGGAGGACGAAGGGAACATCTGGGTCGACGACCGGCGCACGCCGCGGATGGAGCGCCTCGAGTCGCTCGAAGAGGAAGCCGCCCGCCACGCCGCCTTGGTCGCGGACCGAAGGTGGGGGGAGGTGCACCAGGAGCGGTCGTTCCACCCTCTCGGCGAAGTCGCGTTCCTCGACCGGATATTCCGCTTCAATATCGGCCCGTACCCGGCCCGCGGCGGTCCTCATACTATCCGCCCGGACGATCCCGATCTGCGCGCGCGGATCGATTCGGCGGGGCGCGCACTCCCGATGGTGAGCCAGCATGGCCCCACCGCCCGCTTCGTCGCCCGCCTCGCGCCTGGCGATGCGTGGGGCGCGTTCCTTCTCCCGACGGGGCAGGCCGGCAACCCGCTCGACCCGCACTACCGCGACATGGCTCCCGTCTGGTCCGAGAGCCCGCTCATCAGGATCGAGCCGGGAGAGCGGCTTGCTCGCCCCGCCGCGAGCCTGCGTCTGCTGCCGAAGCATGCCCCGGCGGAGACCGGAAACAGGGAATCTCGGTGACGCGCGCTCGCTTGCGGTCTCCGCCGGGGAGGCGCGTCCCGCCACCCGGCCGCTTGGGTTCGCGGGGCATAATGACCGGCGCCGCTCGTTGACTGCGGACAGGTCCGGTCGTAGCTTTCCGTGCGTGGCGAACACCCCTGCAAGCCCCTGCCCACGAGCATCCCCCCGTTGTGGCCAGCGGTACCGAACGCCAGTCGAACAGAGGGGAACGTACACTCGGGCGAATGCAGACCCGGGCCGGTGCCAGGACCGGTAGGCCGTTGACTTCCGCTGAGACCGCTCTAAACCAGACCGCAACGCTCGAGCAGATCGAGAAGATCCTGGATGGCATCCGTCCGGCCGTGCGTGCCGATGGAGGCGACATCCACTTCGTCTCGTTCCAGCCGGACCATGGCATCGTCGAGGTGCGGCTAGTCGGCGCCTGTTACGACTGCCCCATGTCCGTAGCCACTCTGCGCGCGGGCATCGAATACCAGCTTCGCCACGCGCTCCCAGCCGTTCATTCGGTCGAAGCCGTCAAGTAGAGTTATTCGCCGACCGTGTCCGAGAAACCCGCTAGCGGCGGCGCCCGTTCGCTACCCGTCATGACGCCCCCGGCCGGAACGCCCCCGGCCGGACAAGGGGGACGCCCTGCGCAGCCCCGGAGAGGCGGCGACGACCGGGAAGCCGCCCGGCGGCACCCGTCCGAGGCTCCGCCCATGCAAGGCGTCGGGCATGTCGTCGCAGTGAGTTCAGGCAAGGGCGGCGTCGGCAAGTCCACGGTGTCGGCAAATTTGGCGGCGGCCTGGGCGCGCCTCGGACACCGAGTGGGGCTGCTCGACGCCGATGTCCACGGCCCCGACATCCCCACAATGTTCGGCGTCCGCCAGAAGCCCCGAATCTCTGGCGAGGAGGTGGTGCCTCTGGAGGCGCATGGCGTGAAGCTCATGAGCATCGGTTTCCTCATTGAAGAGGATGCGCCCGCGATCTGGCGGGGACCGATCGTCATGGGCGTGATCCGCCAATTCCTTCAACAGGTGGCTTGGGGCGAGCTGGACTACCTCGTCGTCGACTTGCCGCCCGGCACGGGCGATGCTCAGCTGTCGCTTTGCCAGCTGGTCCGGGTGGACGGAGCGGTGATGGTCACCACCCCCCAGGATGTCGCTGTCGGAGGCATGCTGCGCGGCATACGGATGTTCGAGAAGCTCGGCGTGCCGGTCCTCGGCATCGTCGAGAACATGCGCGGCTTCGCGTGCCCCGGCTGCGGGGAAGAACACGACATCTTCGGCGCCGGCGGAGGCGAACGGCTGGCGGCATCTGTCGGCGTGCCGTTCCTCGGCGCGGTTCCGATCGGCATGGCTGTCCGCGAAGAGGGCGACCGCGGGGTGCCGTGTTCGGCCGGACGTCCGGATGCGCCGGAGGCCCGGGCCTTCGGCGCCATTGGAGCTGCTGCTGCTGCCAGACTGGAAACGTCCCCGCCGACCGTTCGCCGGGAACGCGCCGCGGACGGCTAACGGAAGCCACGAGTCCGACGGTCGCCGGTTGGCCTAGCCTTCGGCTTAGCCTCAGCCCCGCTCCACCTCCACGCTCCCGGCCACCGCCGTGACGGCGAGGTCCAGCCGCACGCGCGCAACCGCCCAGTTCGGGCTGAGGTAGACGTCGTCCTCTTTGACCATGCCTTCTGCCGAGACTGAAGCGAAACCCGTTCGGCGGAGCCGCAAACCCACTTCGGATGGCACGCGAATCGTCAACTGCCCGACGGCCATCTTGATATCGGCTTCCGCGCTCGACGTCCACGCACCCGAGAAGTCCAGGACGACATCTCCGACAAGACTGTAGAACTCCATCCGTTCGAAGCGAGCGTTGCCAAGCCCCTCGGCGACGAGAGCCGTGGCGCCCGACTTCATCGACAACAGCTCCATCGGCACGCCATTCTCGCGGCCGAAGCCTATGCGAACGTTCCCGGCGCCTGTCGCGAAGTCGAAGGATGCGAGAGTCATTCCGCCGAGATCCAGCCTCGTCCGGCCCGCTCCGACGCGTACGCGGAGCCGGGCCGGCACTCGCGGATGCAGCGCCAGGGAGAGCTCGCTGGACTCGCCGCTATTGCCGGAGCCGCCTATTCTCAGGTCATCGAGATCGAAGCCGAATTCGCCGTCGAAGCGAAGGGAAGAGCCGGCCTCCCCCCGGTCGCCCGCCTCGCTGTCATCCCCTAGCGGCGAGACGCCCAGCTGGAGGTGGCCGACATCGCCCTCGCGCCGCCAGTTGCGCAAGGGCGCCCAACGTTCGGCGTCGTAGCGGAGCCGGGCGTCGTAGAGGAGCTGGTTCGCAAAGGGGTATACGTAGAGGCTCCCGCCAAGATACAGCAGCTCTACCTCCACCGAGCCGAGGCCGCCGGCCTGTCGCGCCGTCCGGAAGTCGCGCCAATCCTGCGAATAGGCGGGAGCGGCGGTTGCGATACAGGCGAGAACGAGGATGACTATCGGGGTGGGACAGCGCACCCGCCCCATGTCAGGCCTCCTCCGCTCCGTCCCGCGGATTCGCCGCGTCTCCGTCCGCGCCGGCGTTCCCCGCCCAACTGACTACGACGCTTCGCCCGCCGACTCGCGTGAGGAGCACCGCCCCGAAGCCCGCCGTGGCGAGGACCCAAGTGCCGATGATCGCGACCACGCAGATTAGTCCGCGCACTACATCTGCAGCGCCGCCCAAGACCCACAGTAGCGAGCTGGCCGCAAACGGCAGAAGCAGAATCGCGAGCCCGCCGATGATGTGGTAGTAGGAGTTGGGCCGGCCGAGTCTGGCCAGCCACTCGTTGCGGTAGCGCCGCCGCGCGAACACCTGCCCGGTGACGTGCGCAACCGCTATGTAGCCGACCAGCCCGGCCAGCGGCGTCGCCGCCAGCAAGAATAGCGCGACCGGGATGCCGACGACCGAGAGGACAAGCAGAATCACCGCTGGAAGGAAGAGCACCTGCCCGGCCAATCCCATCACGAACGAGCGGACGAAGCTGTGAAGGACCGCGTCCGAAACCGTCTCCACTCTCCGGCGTCCGAACAACACGAACAGGATGCCTATGACGGCGAAGATGACGAACGTAAAGAGAGCGGCGCCCAGTCCCTCGAGCGCGCGGACCACATTGCTGGTGAAGCGAGACCACAAACCGGGGCTATGCGGGGCGTGCCGGCCGGCGCCGTGCGACTCGAAAACCGATTGCGCCGCCGGCCCCGGCAGCTCCGGCGCAGGAGCGAGAGGGATATCCGACAGTATGTCTCCCATGACAATGGCCGATTCGCCGAAGTCGACCTCGCCGCCGGCCTGCAGCAAGCTGCCTCCGATCACGGCGTTCTCGACGAGAACGAGTTCGCCATCCAGCAGAACGAGGTCTCCCTCCACGCTACCCGCAAGGTGGAGCGTGCCGCCGACGAGCGCGACGCTTCCCCCCACCGTCCGGCCGGATGGAATCACGTAGTCGTCATGGACGATCATGGCCAGCTGCCTGCCCGCAGCTTCGCCGGCCACGCCGAGCCGCACGAGAGCGCTACCGAGTCTGTCCAGGGCGCCGCCGGCATCGTACCCCATGTTGCCCGGGACGATTACCAGCGAGCTCTCCTCCGTACCCGATCCCTCCGCCGCGACCGGCGGCGCCGGATTGGGCTTGAATATCCGGTCGAGGTGACCGGCCAGCGCCTCGGCGCCTGCAACATCCGCGCTCCCGTGCGCCCAATCGTCCGACTGGTCTAGCATGCTACGCAGCTGGATGAGGCCTCCCAGCACATCCGTGCCATCTCTTCCGGCGTACTCGCGCAAGAAGTCGCGCCAGGCGGAGTCGAGGCCGCCGCCATCGAGGTAGGAGCCGATGGGCACGGCGTTCAATTCGATCGTCCCGTTGAAGAAGCGAAGCCAGTACTGGCTGCCGTCATCGACCTCGAACGTGAGTTCGGCGCTCTCCCCCGAGAGCTGGAAGCTGGCGTACACAACCGCCTTGAGATACAGATCCGCCGCTTGGCCCGGTCCCTCCGTCCGCTGCCCGTCCGCAGGTCCGGCCGCCACGGCTGACGCGCAGAGCGCAGCTACGAGAGCCAGCTCCGCCGAGTGAAGAGCGCGTCGTTTCACCGTATGTTCCTCCTTCCAAGGGCGGTCGCGCCGAATGGCCAGCTGCCGCCGCTCAACTCCATCCGCTGCCGGACCGGCATCTTGAACAGCCGGGTCATCACGCAAACCGACGCCAAGCCAAGCAACATGATCAGCCCGAGGCTGCCCACGGCCGCGACGGGACTTATCTGGCCCACGGCCGAGCCCCCGTTGTCCATGAGGCCCAGTTGGTAGCCGACCGCCCCAATCTCCAGAGCCACATCCGCCATGAACGCTCGGACCTGGCCCGCCACTAGAGCCGGAAGTTCGGGAGGCGCGGCGCCGGTGGCCCGCAAGAGCCAAGCCACGAAAGCCGCCGATGTGCAAATTGAACCGGTGCACGCCGTAACGAGCGCCGTCCGGCGCTGCCGCGCGAGGCGAAGAATCCGGTCGGGCCACGGGACCGGCAGTCTGACCCGAGCGAGCACGGCAGAAGCGAAGCCTGGCGACGGCGACCACGCCGGCAGCCGTTTCAACATGGCTTCCAGACCGCGAACGAGGCGAAGCCGCCGCGCCACCCTGTCCGCGAAGCCGGGTGGGGGCCGGTGGGTCGCGAGGCGCTCGAGACCGGCGATGACTTCGCGGAGCGCCTCGATCTCTCCAGCGCAGCAAGAACACGACTTCAAGTGCCGTTCGTTGCGCTTGTGGCGCTCCACTTCCTGGCGGGCTGCAATCCGTCCGCCGACGTTTTGCACGGCAAAGCGCTCGACCTCGTCGGGGGTCAGGTGCCGCGCGCTGTCAGAAGTCAACTCTCGCACATTCGCTCCCGCTTTGCCTTCCTGGCCCCCGGCGGCTTCCCGTCGCGCTCGCGGATGCCTTCCAAGCTCCCGCCCCGGGCGGATCGTCTTGGCATCCATGGACCACTGTTTCTTGTCATGGTTCGGTTCATGCGTGTCCGGTCATGGTTCGGCAAACTGTACGAGCGCCGCCTTCAATTCGTTTCTGGCTCTGTGGATGTAAGTCTTCACGGTTCCCAGGGGGATTTCCATGACATGGGCGATCTCATCGTACGTGTAGCCCTCTACGTGCCTCAACAGGATCGCGGTCTTGTACTGGGGCCTGAGCCGCCCTATGGCCCGCTCGATCTCGGAGCCCAGCTCCCGGGCCTCGAGAAGTTCGTCCGGCTGTTCGTCTCCCGACACGAGAGTGATCGACGTCGCCGCCTGCCGCTCCTCCGTCACCGCATCCGGCGACCCTTCGATCGATACGACGTCAATTTCCTTCTTCCGCAGGTGATCGATAGTCAGGTTGTAGCCGATCTTGAAGAGCCAGGACGAAAACTTGTAGGCGGGATCGTAGCTGCGAAGGTTGTTCAAGGTGCGGACGAAGGTTTCCTGGGCGAGATCTTCGGCTAGCTCGAAATCTCGCACCATGCGGTAGATGAGCGAGAACATGGGACGCTCGAAACGAAGCACGATCTCGCGAGCCGCTCTCTCGTCGCCGGCAAGACACATCTCGACCAGCGCTTGGTCGCTATGATCGGCGTATCCCACTCGATCTCCCTTCCAGGGCCGTGACCGAGGGCGCTTTCCGATCCCCCGCATGACGGTCTCCGACACTCCCGCACGGCGGTGGCGCGCCCGCTTCCTGAACCTGTACCCGCAACTAGCAAGAAGTATGCCAGCAGCGGAGGCGCCGGTCGATCCGGTTGGGGCGCACCGGGCGATGCGGGTCCGGGCAGGCCACCCGGCGTCAGCGTTGGCAGCCGGGACAGAAGAACGAACTGCGACCCGCCTGCACCACTCGCGAGACAGTCGCTTCGGCGCAGCTGGGACAGCGATCTCCGGCGCGCTGATAGACGCGCAGTCGGTTCTGGAAGGAGCCGTAGCTGCCGCTGACGGAGCGGAAGTCGCGCAAAGTCGTCCCGGCGCCTTCCAGAGCGGCTCGCAAGATGTCCCGAATCGCCCGGTGCAGCCTCCGCATCTCTTCCGGCTCCAGAGAACAGGCGTGTCGCCGGGGGTCGATCCGCGCCCGGTGGAGCGCCTCGCACGCGTAGATGTTCCCGATGCCCGCGATCTTCCGCTGGTCGAGCAGCACGTTCTTCACGGGGGCGCGCAGCGGAGAGAGTATCCGAGCGAGCCCATCCGCCGCGAATCCCCGTCCGAGAGGTTCCGGTCCCAGCGTGGAAGCCAGCTTCTCCCAATCGGCGGGTGCGAAGAGGTCGAAGCCGCCGAGCCTCCGCACGTCGTCGTAGAACAGGGTCTGTCCGTTGTCCAGCCGGAAATCGATGCCAGGGTGCCTGAAGTCCGCCGCCTCCGAACGCTTGGCCGCGACCGCGAAGCGCCCGGTCATCCGGACCTGGGCGCGCATCAGGAAGCTGGACGGCCCGCTCTTGCCGCTGGAGGACTTGCCCGCCTTGCGGCTCTCTCCGTCCGAGGACAGCGAAAAGAGGAGGTGCTTGGCGCGCCGGCGGACTCGCCCGAAGGTGCTGCCGCTGACTTTTCCCCGGAACGACTTCGGCGTCGCCCCGCCAAGAATGAGATCGTCGCGGTAGATGCGGACGTAACGGATGCGACGGCCTGGGAGGAGGGCGTCGAGACCGCGCCGCATCGTCTCGACCTCGGGAAGCTCGGGCACCCCGGGACTATCTTTCTCGCTTAGGCGCCGGGGCGGAGAGCAGGGCTCGGGCACCGGCTTCGAGGCGGTCCGGCTCGAGTTCGTGCCAGCCGATGTCGGATCGCGAGAACGACCCCTCGAAGTCGATCCGGGCGGCGGCTTCCCGGCTCCGCCGGCCAGCCTCCGACAGGGTGGCGCCGAAGCCGGTCACGCCGAGTACGCGCCCGCCGGCCGTGACGAGCCGTCCGTCCGCCCGAGCGGTGCCCGCGTGGAAGACCCTGGCCTCGGCCGGATCGAAGAGGGGGATGTTCAGCGGGCGCCCCGATTCGTACTCCTCCGGGTAGCCCTCGCTCGCCACCACTGTCACCAGAGCGGCGCCTGCCTTGGCGACGGGCCGCCAACCCGACAGGGATTCGCCGTGGGCCACCCGAAGCATCGGTTCGAGCAGGTTGGAAGCGGTCATGGGCAGAACGACCTGCGCCTCGGGGTCGCCAAGACGGCAGTTGAACTCGATCACGCGGGGACCATCCGGCATGAGCATGAGACCGGCGTATAGAAATCCCCTGTAAGGCGCGCCCGCCTCGGCCATCGCCTCGAGGACCGGTTGGGCTATCTCGCGGCGCACGCGCTCGAGGAACTCCGGCCCGCCGGGCGCGGCCGGGGCGTAGGCCCCCATGCCGCCCGTATTAGGTCCGGCGTCGCGCTCCCCGACGCGCTTGTAGTCCCGCGACGCGAGAAGCGGCGCCGCCTCTTCGCCGTCCGAAATGAAGAAGACCGAGAGCTCCACGCCGTCCAGGAACTCTTCGATGACGACCTTGGCCCCGGCCGCGCCGAACTTGCCGCCGATCATCATCTCGCGAACGGCTGTGCGAGCCTCGGCGCGCGACATGCAGACTATGGCGCCCTTGCCCGCCGCCAGCCCCGAAGCCTTGACCACGAGAGGCTCGGCATGCCCGCCGATGAAGTCGAGCGCGGCTTCCGCGTCGTCGAACGTCTCGTAGGCCGCGGTAGGGACGCCCCGTCCGCGCATGAGATCCTTGGCGAACGCCTTCGAGGCCTCGAGGCGCGCCCCGGCCTTGCCTGGCCCGAAGACTCCGAGTCCCGCTCGCTCGAAGTCGTCCGCGATGCCGGCCGCAAGCGGAACCTCCGGGCCGACGACTGTCAGGCCGATGTGCCGGGCGCGGGCGAAGTCGAGCAGGGATCCCGTATCATCCGCGGGGATCGCGACAGTCTCGACAACGTCGCTCATGCCGGGATTTCCAGGGGCGGCATAGATTGCCGCGGCCGGGGCGTCGTGCCGCATGCGGTCGGCGATCGCGTGCTCGCGCCCGCCGCCGCCGACGATCAACAGATTCATGCCGGGAGAATGCCGTCTCCCTGGGAAGCTCGCAAATGCGTTCCCGTCCGATGACCCGCCGCCCGGCCTCGCGCTTCGCCTCCAGGCGTACCGCCGTGGCGGAAGAGGCGCGCGGCCCGACGAGCTGCGCCGATCGACGCTGGCGGCCCCGGTCCCGAGCGAACCGCCGTGACGGAAGAGGCGCGCAACTCGGAGTTTTTCCCGCTCCGGAGTCTAGCGGTTCTCCCGGCCCTTGAAGGCGCTAGTGAACTTGCCGCGGAGCCGCTCCACCGCGGCATCAACCTCGTTCAACACCTCCCGCGCCCCGTCCTGGTAGCCCCTGGCCGCCTCTTTGATGTCGTCGAGGTACGGCCGGTCGTCCTTCTCGCCCCGCCGCTGGTACTCGCCGGCTAGTATGCGATCGTACCCGCCGCTCTCGATCCAGACGCGCAGCTCCGCGACGCGCATGACCGCGAACGGGTGCGTCTGGCCGATAACGTTCAGCACCTTGTAGACGGAGTCGAGCAGATCGCCGCCAGCCCGGTACTCTTCCGACTGGGTTACGAATTCGTCCAGATCCAGCGTTTCGCCCCGTGTCCCCCCGGCAAGCTGCATCAGCGCGCTCATCGTGGTTCGCGGGTCCTGCATCGCGAGCAAGGCGGCCCGGTCCGAGGAGATCTCGCTCTTCCTGTACCACTCCATCAGGCCGATGAGAATCGGATGCAGGGCGAGACCGGCGAACGGATACTTGTAGACGATCAGGTTGAGGATCAGGATGAGCAGGGTTCGATAGAAGACGTGACCGGACAGAATGTGTCCGACTTCGTGGCCGAGCACCGCCTCCACTTCATCCTTGGACAGAACTTCTAGCATCGAAGAGTTCAGGACGATGAAAGGCTCGCCGAAGCCCACCGCCCCGGCATTCACTATCGGCGTCTGCGAGATGTAGCACTCGGGGACCTTGTCCAGGTCGAGCACCTCGGACACGCGCGCCAGCCGCGTGTGGACCCAGGCATACTGCTTCTCCGAAGTGCGCACCGCGTTCGCCTTGAAAGCCAGACGGAGCGCCCGCTCGCCGAACAGGGAGAATATCTTCCTCAATACGAGGTCGAAGCCCGGGATCTTCCGGAGCGTGTTGAGCGCCGCCCGGTCGGCTGGGTGCTCCCAGGAGACAGCGGCGATCCGAGTGAGAATTCGTCTCTGGTTACTCTGGTTCTCTTCCATCCGGTCCCCTTCGTAGCGCTTCGGTTTCCAGTCTCCGGACGGCGGCGGAAATGGAGCGCGTCACCTCTTTGCCGCCTGCTCGGGTCCTACGTCAGCCTCGGTATCGCTGTTTCATCGCGAACGGGCGTTCCGGCTCTCGGCGGAGCCGCGGAACAGTGTTCAGAGAGCCGCCAGGGCCTCCGCAATATCGTCCATCAGGTCATCTCCGTCCTCGGCGCCGACCGACAGGCGCACCAGCCCCGGCGCCAGTCCGAGTTCCCGCTTCTTCTCTTCGGGCAGCGAGGCGTGGGTCATCAGGAATGGCACGGAAATCATGCTCTCGATCCCGCCCAGGCTCTCGGCGAGCTTGAACAGCTTCGTCGAAGCCACGAAACGTTCCGCCCGCTCCTTGGACCCCAAGTCGCAGCTCAGCATCGGTCCGAAGTCGTTCATCTGCCGCTTGGCCAGCTCGTGCCGGGGGTGCTCGGGCAGCCCCGGGTAGATGACGGACCGGACCTGTTCGTGCCGCTCCAGGAATGCCGCGGCGCGCCGGGCGTTCGCGCACTGGGCCGGCATGCGCAGGTGAAGGGTCTTCGTCCCGCGCAGCGCTAGCCAGCAGTCGAAGGGCCCGGGGACCGCCCCGGTGGTCTTTTGCTGAAAGCGAAGTGCGTCGGCCAACTCCTCGGAGTTCGTCAGCACGGCTCCGCCGACCATGTCGCTGTGGCCGTTGAGGAACTTCGTCGTGGAGTGCACCACGAGATCCGCTCCCAGATCGAGAGGCCGCTGCAGGAATGGCGTCGCGAAGGTGTTGTCGACCGAGAGCAAGATGCCGGTTTCGCGCGCAATCTCCGCGCACGCCGCAATGTCGGTAATGGTGATCATCGGGTTGCTTGGCGTCTCGATGTGCACCAGGCGCGTTTCGCTTCGGATCGCGGCCCGGAGCTGGTCGAGATCCGTCGTGTCCACGAAGTCGAAGGATACCCCGAAGCGGTCCCACACGTGTCGCAGCATGCGGTCCACGCCGGCGTACACATCGGCGCCGCAGATCATGTGATCGCCGGCGCGGAGGACGGACTTGAACACCGCCTCGGTGGCGGCCAGCCCGGACGAGAACGCCGCTCCGTGCCGGGCGCCCTCGAGCGCGGCGAGGTTGGCTTGGAGCATGTCCCGGTTGGGGTGCTTCACGCGTGCGTAGTCGTATCCGTCGCGCGTCACCCCCGCGGCTTCCTGCACGTAGGTGGATGTCTGGTAGACAGGGTTGACGATGGCGCCGGTCGCCGGGTCGGGGCGCTGGCCCGCATGCACCGCTAGAGTGCCGAAACGGTGGGTGAGATTGTCCACTTGTAGCCTCCGGTTTAGCGGGCCGCTTGTTCAGGTCGCATGTTGCGCCGCGTCCGGCGGATCCCAGGGCTCCGCGCGGCCGAGGGCGCCGGCCGGCTCGTTCGGCGCCGGCTCTCTTGCCGGGCGCGACCCGCGAAGCGAGGTGCGAGCGATCCGCACGAGAGAGACGGGAGAGCGTAGCCGGAAGCCGGCAGCTCCCGCCAGAGGCTGTCGGCGCGGCGCGATCGGGAGCGGCTTTCCCCCGAATGCGCCCTGATAGTAGTACCTTGGCGCCTGATTGATAAGATGGCTTCGCCAAGACGCTTCGCTCGTCCGGGACCTCGATCGAGGCGAACGGGCTTGCGCCGCCGGGAGGGGGCCATCGACGAAGCGGTCCGAGAGAACATGGGGGCAATGCGCGAGTCGCTGATCATATCGTCTTCGGGTATTCGCGGCATCGTGGGGCGGGGACTCACGCCGGAGGTCGCCGCGCGCTACGGAGCCGCCTTCGCGGTTCGTGCCGCCGCCGCTGCCGGCGGCGCAGAACCGGTCCGCGCCGCCGCATCCGGCCCCGCTTCCCCGCGGGCCCGGGTACCCGGCGCCATCCTGGTCGGGCGCGACAGCCGAACTTCGGGCTCCATGCTGCTGGCCGCCGCCGCCGCCGGGGTGCGGGCCGCCGGAGTCGACGTGCGAGACTTGGGAATCGTCCCCACTCCGACTGCTCTTCTGGCTGTCGGCAGCGTCCCGGACGCGATCGGCGGCTTGCTGGTCACCGCCTCCCACAACCCTGCCGAATGGAACGGCTTCAAGCTGGTTTCGGGCGCCGGCCGCTTCCTGGATGCGGACTCCGGCCGGGAGGTGCAGCGCTGCTTCGAGGGAGACATCGAATATGCATCTCATTCCGAAGCCGGTGGTCTCGCCGTGCACAGCGGGGCGGGCCCGGCCCACATCGAGCGCATTCTGTCGCTCTCTCTCGTCGATCGACGCCTCATCGCCGCCCAGCGCTTTCATATCGCGCTGGATTGCGTCCGCGGCGCGGGCGGAGTAGTTCTTCCCCAACTGCTCGAACGCCTCGGCTGCCGCGTAACCGGTCTCGATCTGGAGCCGGACGGCCGTTTCCCACGGCTTCCGGAACCGGTGCCGGAGAACCTCGGGGAGTTGGCCGAGCTTGTCAGGACATCGGGAGCGGACGCAGGTTTCGCGGTGGATCCGGATGCCGACAGGCTGGCGCTCGTCGACGAGACGGGCCGCCCCATGGGGGAAGACTGGACCTTGGCGCTGGCCGTCGAAGAAGTCTGCGGACGCGAGCCGGGCCCTGTCGTGACCAACCTCTCATCGAGCCGCTGCATTCAGGATGCCGCGGATCGGGCTGGCGTTCCGTTCTACCGGGCGCCGGTTTCCGAGGCGAATGTGGTGGCCCGCATGCTCGAGGTGGGCGCCTGCATAGGGGGAGAGGGGAATGGGGGGGTTATCTACCCTGGGCTGCACCTGACCCGCGACGCTCCGCTGGCGGCGGCCCTGGCGCTGCAGCTCCTGGCGGAGCGCAAGAAGAGATTGAGCGAGCTCGTCGCCGGCATGCCATCCTACCGGTTGCTCAAGCGAAAGATTCCGCGTGGCAACGTGGACGTGGAGAGGGCGATCGCATCAATTGCGGGCGCCGCGCCCCCTGCCGCCGCGGACCTCCGGGACGGGGCGCGGGTCGACTGGCCGGACGGGTCGTGGGTGCACGCCAGGCCTTCGGGCACGGAACCGGTTTTTCGCATCATCGCCGAGGCGGAGCGAGAAGAGACCGCGAGGGCGCGCATAGAGTGGGTCGAAGAGCTGGTGCGGCGCCACGCCGCGTAGCCGCACCGGGTTCTACGTAACATTGGGCACGGGTCGCGTCGGCGGCGCAGTCGGTAGCGGCGCCGGCTGCGCGGATCGCATTTGTCGGGAGAGATGAACGGGAATGTGCGGAATCGTAGGGTACGTAGGCGAAGAGCAGGCGGCGCCGCTGCTGCTTGAAGGATTGCGGCGGCTGGAGTACCGCGGATACGACTCGGCGGGCATGGCCGTCTGCGATTCCTCCAAGATAGAGCTGCGGAAGTGCGCGGGGGATGTCGACAAGCTGGCCGCTCTCCTCGGCGGGGAATCCCTCTCCGGCACGGTGGGGATCGCCCATACGCGCTGGGCCACGCACGGCCCGCCCACCACCTCCAACGCGCACCCTCACACGGATTGCAAGGGCGAAATCGTGCTCGTGCACAATGGCGTCATCGAGAACCACTATGTGCTTCGAAGGCAGCTCGCCCGGCTCGGCCACGACTTCGCGACCGACACGGACAGCGAGGTTCTCGCCCACCTGATCGAAGAGTTGTTCGAAGGCAATCTCGAGCAGGCGGTCGCGGCCGCGGTCCGCCGTGCGCAGGGCGCGCTGGGCATCGCCGTCATGAGCGGCGCCGACACCGGCAAGGTCGTGGTCGCCAGCCGTTCCGCGCCGCTGCTGTTCGGGAAGAACAAGAACGGGGCCGCGGGGATGTGGGCGGCTTCCGATGTGGCTGCGGTGATCGAGCATACGAACGAGGTCGTCGATCTGGCCGAGGATCAGATCGCCGTACTGACGTCTCGAGGCTGCCATACGGCCGATTTGGGATCATCCAACGGCACGGTGGGCTGGAGTCCCGCCCGAGAGAGAGCGAGAGTCGTGTCGTGGGACCTGGGGCGCATAGACCGGGGGGAGTATCCCCACTATATGCTCAAGGAGATCCACGAACAGCCGAGAACCATCCGTGACGCGACCCGCGGCCGTCTGCTGCCTGCGGAGGACAATCTGCGGCTCGGGGGGCTCATGAGACTCCGCGAAGACATCGCCAGAGCCGAGCGGATCGTTCTTACGGCCTGCGGCACCAGCTGGCACGCTGCGCTGGTCGGAGAGTACGTGATCGAAGCGCTCGCCCGGATACCGGTGGAGGTGGAGTATGCCTCCGAGTTCCGCTACCGCAATCCCGTGCTCACTCCACGCACGCTGGTGGGGGCGATTTCGCAGTCGGGCGAGACTGCGGACACGCTCGGGGCCGTTCGGGCGGCGAAGCGGCTCGGCGCAAAGACCTTCGGGATCGTGAACACGGTGGGGTCCTCCATCGCGCGGGAGACCGTCGCGGGCGTCTACACGCACTCCGGACCCGAGATCGGCGTCGCCTCGACGAAAGTTTTCGTCGCCCAGGTAACGCTGCTCTTGCTACTCGGATTGACCTTCGCCCGGCAGCGGGGGCTGAGCGGCGACGAGATCCGCGAATATCTTGCAGCTATCCAGAAGTTGCCGGACCTGGTCTCGGAAGTCCTCGAGGCCGAAGGCGGCGTCCGCCAAGTCGCCGAAGAGTTCGCGGATGTGGAAAACTTCCTCTTCCTCGGCCGAGGTCCGAACTTCCCGGTCGCTCTCGAGGGAGCGCTCAAGATGAAGGAGACTTCGTACATTCACGCCGAGGGGTATCCCGCGGCCGAGATGAAGCACGGACCGATCGCCCTTATTGACGAGGACATGCCGGTCGTCTTCATATGTCCGCGCGATGCCGCCTACTCCAAGGTGCTTGTCAACATCGCGGAGGTGAAAGCGCGAGGAGGGCGCGTAATCGCGCTCGTCACCGACCGCGAGGACAGGCAGCTGGCCGACTTGGCGGACTACCTCATCCGCGTGCCGAAGACGCTGCCGCTGCTGCAGCCGGTTCTCAATGTGGTGCCGCTCCAGTTGCTGGCCTACCACATCGCCGTTCTGCGCGGCTGCAATGTGGACCGGCCGAGAAATCTGGCCAAGACTGTCACGGTAGAGTAGGGGATCGGACAAGCGAGGAAGGCCCGCTCCGGCCGGCGGGCGACTTCGCTCTCGTCGGGAACCTTCCCCGCTTGTTGTCAATTTGATGATGGAAGGCGTCATCGTGCGGCTCTGTCGAGACCGGAGGACAAGTTGGCACGCAGACTAGATTGGATGCCGCTCCAGCGCGGCTTGGATGCCGGCGGAGCGAGCGCGGGGCGCTCGGGGTCGGCCGGCTCCCGCGGTTGGTCCTGCCTGCTGGCGGGAGGTCTAGGTCGCCGGTTGGGCGCCGCGGCTGTGGCCGGCATAGCCCTCGTGGCGGCCGCCGGCCCCGCCGCCCGCCCCGCCGCCGGCCTGCAAGCGGGGCAGTACCGCTTGACCGCGCCGTCCGGCGCGACGCTCGACTTCGAGGCGGCCGACCTGCTCAGGTTCCGGGACCGCACCGACTCGCTGGCGACCGATTTGGAGGAAGATCCAGCGGTCCTGTACTACCCGGTCTTCGCGCGCGACCTGGAGCCGAACGAGGCGCGCGACGCATGGCCGTGGAATGCGATGGAGGTCGTAACGGACTCGCTCGCCTCGATCGTGATGCCCGGCAACCTGCGGGAGGCCGGGCGGGCCTACTACAGCTACGCGGTCCTGCGCATGCACGCGGCCAGGCAAGACCCCGACGTTCCCTGCGAGGCGCTGTTCTTCCGCGAGCTCGCCGCGCTGGACGGCTTCATAGACGGGTGGATCGTGGCGAGGCTGCTCTTTGGCGGCCCCGCGTACGAACCGCTCGATGAACTCGTCTTCGCGCGCGCTGCAGGCGTTCTCGCCGGCCTCGTTATCGACCGGTCGAACCGGCAGATCGGCGGCTGCCTCGGCGTCGTCGCAGATGAACGCGCCGGCGAGATAGAGGCGTATCTGAGCTGGCGCGCGGAGAAGTACCTGGGCCGAGACGACGGCCGAGACGACCGTTGAGCCTCCGCTTTCGGGACTCGCTGGCGCGCAGAGTCGTGCCATTCGAATCCATCGATCCGGGCCGGGTGCGGATGTACACCTGCGGCCCGACCGTCTACGACCGCGCGCACATCGGCAACTTCCGGGCGTTCATCTGGGAGGATCTGCTCCGGCGCTACCTGCGCTTCAAGGGGTACGAAGTCGAACAGGTGATGAATCTGACCGATGTGGACGACCGCACGATCAACGCGGCAGCCGCCAGCGGCGTCCGGCTGGCGCAGGTGACCGAGCCGGTGATCGAGTGGTTCCTGGAGGACTGGCGCGCGCTGGGACTGGAGGAGCCGGAGCACCGTCCCCGCGCGACCGAGCATGTGCCCGGAATGATCCGGCTCATCAGCGAACTGCTGGAGCGAGGGCTGGCCTACGAGAGCGATGGCTCCGTCTACTTCGCCATCAACCGGCTGCCGGGCTACGGGCGGCTCGCGGGCATCGACTCCCGCAAGCTCGCGGCGAGCGGCCGGGCGGCGGGCGATGAGGAGTACGACCGGGACGACCCGCGCGACTTCGTTCTGTGGAAGGGCGGGGAGCGGGGCGGCGAAGGAGCGGTCGCGGCGTGGGACTCTCCCTGGGGGAAGGGCCGTCCGGGGTGGCACATCGAGTGTTCCGCCATGGCGATGCGCTATCTGGGCGAAACGCTGGACATTCACGCCGGCGGCGTCGACAACCTCTTCCCGCATCACACGAACGAGATAGCTCAGTCCGAAGGCGCGACGGGCAAGGCGTTCGCCAACTACTGGCTCCATGCGGAGCATCTCCTGGTCGAGGGCCGGAAGATGTCGAAGTCGCTCGGCAACTGCTTCACGGTGCCGGAGGTGATGGCGCGCGGCCACGCTCCCTCGGCGATTCGGTACCTGTTGCTGAACGGACACTACCGCAGCCAGCTGAACTTCACCTTCGACGGTCTCGGCGGAGCGAAGAAGGCCGTGGGGCGGCTGCACGACTGTCGTCGCCGCGCGAGAGAGGCGCTGGAGGCCGGGATCGACGAGTCGGTGGACGTTTCCGGGGCGGCGCTCCGGAGCCGCGGCCTCTTCGAGGCGGCGATGGATGACGACCTCAATGTGAGCGAGGCGCTTTCCGCCGTTTTCGGGCTGGTCCGCGAGACGAACCAGGCGCTGCATGCGGCCGCCCCGCGCGCGCCCGCGGGCGTCCGTGCCGTCCTTTCCTTCATCGAAGACTTCGATGGAGTGTTCGGAGTGCTCGCGTTGCGCGACCGGGAAGCGGAAGACCTCCGGTCAAGCTCGGAGGATGAACTTGTCAGGTGGGCGACCGCCCGCGCTCGGGATCGCGACAGGGCGCGCGCGACCCGCGACTTCGCCCGCGCCGACTCGATCCGCGAAGAGCTTGCGGCTCGTGGCGTAACCGTGGAAGATTCCGACGGCGTTACCCGTCTGAAAGTCGGGGCTAGCGCCATCGCGCTGCCGCAAGATCGCTGCCGTTCAACTGGCGCTTGACAGCCTCGGACTCCTCGTTTTATGTTTACAAGCTATTTTGTTTGTGGCGGGGGCGCTGGCGTAGCTCAAGCGGTAGAGCGTCGGATTTGTAATCCGGAGGTTGTGGGTTCGAGTCCCACCGCCAGCTCGGTCGAATTTCGGAAAAAAGACAGTCGCTCCGCAAAGAGGGGAAATAACTGGCGCTTGGTCCGCCGGGTGCCGATGAACCGGCGGTGGGGTACCGAAGCGGCCAAACGGGGCAGACTGTAAATCTGCTGGCTAATGCCTTCGGAGGTTCGAATCCTCCCCCCACCATGTTTCGCGAGACCAACACTGCAAGACCAACCGATTCGATGACGGCCGGCAATTGCGAATGCGGGAACCACAAGGTATGCGAACCGCCGATTTCGCCGCCGGCAAGCGGCGGTGTCGTCGCCGCCGGTCGACGACTGGCACGAATCCCGAGGCGAGAGCGGAGCAGGCATGAGAGTTCGGATCACGCTCGAGTGCACCGAGTGCAAAGAGCGCAACTACACGACTACCAAGAACCGGCGCACGCATCCCGGAAGAGCCAAGCGGCGAAAGCACTGCCCGCGCTGCAACCGCCACTCGGAGCATAAGGAGACCCGGTAGGCGGAGCCGGTACCGGGCGATAATCAAGCGGTAGGGCGGAACAGGCACAAGTCGAGGGCTATTGGCGGGGATTTTCAAGAAAACTCAGGAATTCGCGGAGCAGGTGCAGGTCGAGATGCGCCGGGTCACTTGGCCCGACAGAGATCAGCTGCGCAGCGCCACTCTGGGCATTCTGGTTTTCGTGCTCATCATGGCCGTGATAATCGGAGCCATGGATACCGCCTTCTCGGCGCTCGTGCGCTTCATCGTGAGGACCTTCGGTGGCTGAGGGAAGCATGGCGGATGGCCGCGCCGCGGAGCCGGGCGACGAGATGCGCTGGTACGCTCTCCAAACTCGCTCCGGCCACGAGAACAAGGTCAAGATGTTCCTGGCGCGAAAGGCGGAGGACAAGGTTGGCGGACCGGCAATTCGCGAGGTGATCGTCCCGACCAGGGAAGTCGTCGCCATCAAGGGGGGAAAGAGAGTCAAGTCGACCGAACGGCTTTTCCCGGGCTACGTGCTCGTCCAGATGCAGCTTGACCAGAAGACGGTATATCTGGTCAACAGCGTCCCGGGGGTCATCAAGTTCGTGGGAAGCGCCGACGCCCCCCAGCCGTTGAAACCCGAAGAGGTCAACAAGATACTCGGGCACGATGACGAGCCCGAAGAAGAAGATACGCGGACCGAAATCCCGTTCCGGCCCGGGCAGGTGGTCGAGATAACGGAAGGACCGTTCAGCGATTTCAGCGGTACCGTCCAAGAAGTCATTGCGGAGAAGGGGAAGGTCCGGGTGCAAGTGAGCATCTTCGGGCGTCCGACATCTGTCGAACTGGATTACACGAAGCTGCAGGGTTTTTGATGGTGGAAACGGCCTTGTGCCGATTGGCGGGGCGCGCCGGCCGCGGCCGGCCTGCGAAACGCGGAAGCCGAGGGGGAATCTCCGGATAATGGCTCGCAAGAAAGTCGTCACGGGCTTCATCAAGCTGCAGATCCCGGGGGGCCAGGCGAACCCGGCGCCGCCAGTGGGGCCGGCGCTGGGCCAGCACGGCCTCAACATCATGGATTTCTGCAAGGCGTTCAACGCGCAGACGCAGCAGGATGCGGGGACGATCATCCCCGTGGAGATATCCGTCTACAAAGACCGCACGTTCAGCTTCATCACCAAGACGCCGCCGGCGGTCGAGCTGCTGAAGAAGGAGACCGGCCTGGCATCGGGTTCCGCCGAACCCAACCGAAACAAGGTGGGAAAGGTGACGGGGGAACAGCTGCGCAAGATCGCCCGGATCAAGATGAAGGATCTGAACGCGACGGATGAAGAGGCCGCGATGCGCATGATCGAGGGAACAGCCCGGTCGATGGGTATCGAGCGGGCGGACTAGACGAGCCGAGCGGAGAGACCGAATCAGAGATGCCGAGACACGGTAAGAAGCGCCGCGCCGCAGCTGCCGCGATGTCGAACGGGGTGCACGCGCCCGCCGAAGCGCTGGCCCGCGTCAAGGAGATCGCGTTCGCCAACTTCGACGAGACGGTGGAAGCGGCGATCCGGCTCGGCGTGGATCCGCGCCGTGCCGACCAGCTCGTGCGCGGCACCGTGATCCTGCCGGCCGGGACGGGACGGCAGGTGCGCGTCCTCGCTCTCGTGCAAGGCGCGAAGGCGGCGGAAGCCGAGGAGGCCGGAGCCGACTATGTCGGCACCGAGCACATCGAGCGGATACAGGAGGGCTGGCTCGACTTCGATGTGGCGATCGCGACGCCGGACCTCATGAGGAATGTCGCCAGGCTGGGACGCATACTTGGTCCGCGCGGGCTCATGCCCACGCCGAAGGCCGGCACGGTCACGATGGATGTGGGCCGGGCCATCAGGGAGGCGAAGGCGGGCAAGATCGCGTTTCGCGTGGACCGTACGGGCAATGTGCACGCCCCGATCGGGAAGATCAGCTTCCATGTCGACGCCCTGTTGGAGAACTTCGACGCCCTGATGGAGGAGATAGCGAGGCTGAAGCCCGACGCGGCGAAGGGGCGGTATGTGAAGAGCGTCACCGTGGCCAGCACGATGGGCCTCGGCGTTTCCATCGATCACGAGCTGTACAGGTAGGGGCGCGCCCATGAGACTCCAGGAAAAGCGGCGCCTCGCTCGGGAACTTCGTGGCCAGCTCGAAGAGAACGGCATTGTCTACCTGACGGACTTCACCGGACTCGACGTGAAGGCGATAACCGAGTTCCGGTCGCAGCTTCGCGCGGGGGGAGCGGGGTACCGGGTCGTCAAGAACACGCTGCTGAAGCGAGCGCTCGAGGATACCGGTCTGCCGGATCTGACGGTGCATCTGGCGGGTCCGACCGGGCTGGTGCTGAGCGAAGCCGATCCGGTTGCGCCTGCGAAGGTGTTGAAAGAGTTCGCCCGCGAGAACGGCGACCGTCCCGTGGTGAGAGCGGGCATAATCGACGGGGTGGCAGCTACGCCGGAGATGATCGATCGCATGGCGGACGTTCCGCCGCGCGAAGCGCTGCTGGGATCGATAGCGGGCGGGCTGACGGCCGGCGTAGGCGGAATCGCCTCGGTGTTCGGGGCCTTGATCCGCGACATCGCCAACGTAATCGAGCAGGTGGCAAAGAAGAACCAGCCCGCCTGAGAGTCCGAGGTTGGAGGGGCCTCAGAGCCGGGCGCGGGGGAGCGCGCGGCGGGTACCCTACCACACGTATCGCCTACAACGAGCTTCAAGGGAAAAAGAAAACATGTCCAAGATCGACGATCTCCTAGAGCAGATCGGCTCGCTAACCGTGCTGGAGGCGGCCGAACTAAAAGACAAGATGGAGGAGACCTTCGGTGTGTCGGCCGCAGTGCCGGTCGCAGTCGCTGCCGCGCCCGGCGGCGGGGATGCCGCCGAGGAGGAACAGACGGAGTTCGATGTCGTGCTGACGGCGGTGGGCAACAAGAAGATCCAGGTCATCAAGGTCGTCCGCGAAGTCACCAGCCTTGGCCTCAAGGAGGCGAAGGCCGTGGTCGACAACGCTCCGGGGCCCGTGAAGGAGGCCGTGTCCAAGGAGGAGGCGGAGGAGATCAAGGCCAAGCTCGAAGCGCAGGGCGCCACGGCGGATCTCAAGTAGTCGCTCCCAGGGGACGAAAGGGGTCTTGCCCGGACGCGCCGCTCCTCCGTCCCGGCATCCTGCCGGCCTGCGTCCCGGGGACAGCTCCGGTCCGCGGGGCCCGGCGACCTGTCGCGCGACTTCGCCGGGGTTCTTCGGTCGACGAAGTGGCGCGCGTCCGCAAACCGAGGTGGCGCGCTCGCCGCCTGCCGCCCCGGCGCCCCGCATCTCCCACGCAAATGCGCCCGACCGAAGATGTGCCACTTGACTGACTCCTGGGGAGGAACGACTTGACCGCGAACAGCAAACCAGTAGTCTCCTTCGCCAAGCTCGACCGGCCTGTGACGATGCCGCACTTTCTGGACGTGCAGCGGGCGGCGTTCGATTGGCTGTTGCAGCCGGGAGTGGACGCGGACGACCGCAAGAACATCGGTCTCCAACGCGTTTTCCGCGAAACCTTCCCGATCGAGGATCCCAACGGAACTTTCACGTTGGACTTCGTCAGCTACTCCTGCGGCGAGCCCAAGCACGAGGTCGACGAGTGCATCGACCGCGACATGACGTACCAGGCGCCGCTCGCGGCGAAACTTCGGCTCGTCGTCAAGGAAGGCGACGACATAGTCGACATGCGGGAGAAGGAAGTCTACCTGGGCGACCTTCCGCTGCTGACCAGGCAGGGCACCTTCATCGTCAACGGCGCCGAACGGGTCGTCGTGAGCCAGCTCCACCGCTCGCCGGGCGTCGTGTTCGAGGAGACCCGCCACCCCAACGGCACCCGCCTCTTTTCGTCTCGCGTCATTCCCTTCAGGGGTTCCTGGGTCGAGTTCAGGCTCGATATCCACGATGTGATACACGTTCACATCGACAAGAAGAAGAAGTTTCCGGCGACCGCCCTGCTGCGAGCCTTCGGCTACGGGCGCGACCTGGACATCCTGGAAGCTTTCTACGAGAGGCGGGTGGTGCAGACCGATGCCTCTTCCAGAGACGCCGCCGCGCACCGCGAGATCATGGGGACGTTCGTGGCTCGCAGCGTCCGGAACGGCATGTTCGGCGAAGGAGCGGCGACGCTGGTTCTGGACGACTACGCTCCCGTAGCGAAGAATCCCCACTGGCTGGCGGACGACCTCCCCGATCCTAGGTCGGAAGGGAGGCTGGCCGCCGCCGGCGAACTGATCGATGACGAAGTCGCGAGGCGGGCCGGCGAAGCGGGGATCGCGAGCGTAGAGGCGTTCGGCGATAGCGACGCCTTTGTCATTCGCTGCGGCGAAATCCTCGACGAGGCGGCGATGAAGCGGCTGGAGCGCGCCGAGGTGGCGGAGGTCGAGGTCTATTCGAGCGCGACCTTCGTTTCTCTGCGCGGGAGCTACGCCGACCTCGAAGGGCGGCGCGACTGGAGCGCGAGCCCGCAGCTCGCCGCGGATGTGGTCGACCCCAATACCGGCGAGGTGCTGGCCGGGAAGGGCGACTCCTTCGACAGGCAGCTCTTCGCGAACCTTCGGGACCAAGACATCGAAAAGGCGCTCGTCTTCACCGGCGGATCGAGAGGGGAATCGCCCCTCCTCCGGAACACGCTGTCCAAAGATCCGACTGGCAGCGAAGAGCGGGCGCTTCAGTCGATCTACTCGCTGGTCCGGGCGGGGGACGCGCCCAATGTGGAGACCGCCCGGCTGGTGCTCGAACGGCTCTTCTTCGATCCGAAGCGATACGACCTGGGTCGCGTGGGACGGCACAAGATCAACCAGCGGCTGCGCGACATGTATCTGTTGCTGGGCCTCTCCGTCCCGGACGAGGATGTCTCCGTGCTGACTCGCCGGGACTTCCTCGCGATAATCCGGCACCTGATAGAGCTGCACGAGGGTCGCAGCCACACCGACGACATCGACCACCTCGGAAACCGGCGGGTGCGCTCGATCGGCGAACTGATCGCCAATCAGTTCTCGCTCGGGCTGTCCCGCATGGCCCGGCTCGTGCGCGAGCGGATGTCGATGAACAGCGACCCGGGCAAGATTTCGTTCGAGGACCTGGTCAATGCGCGGACCGTCAGCGCGGTCATACAGGCGTTCTTCGGGAGTTCGCAGCTCAGCCAGTTCATGGACCAGGCCAATCCGCTGTCGGAGCTGACGCACAAGCGGAGGCTGAGCGCCCTCGGGCCTGGCGGACTGACTCGGGAGCGCGCCGGCTTCGAGGTGCGGGATGTGCACTACTCGCACTACGGCCGGATGTGTCCGATCGAAACCCCTGAGGGTCAGAACATCGGGCTGATCACCTCGGTGACGACCTATTCGCGGATCAACGAACTGGGCTTTCTCGAGACCCCCTACCTGAAGGTTGTCGATGGGCGGGTGAAGACCGACGACGTCGTGTGGCTCACGGCGAGCGAAGAGGAGGTGTACGCCGTCGCCCAGGCCAGCGCCAAGATCAATCCGGACGGAACTTTCGCCCAGGATCTGGTGCTATGCCGGCGGCGCGCCGACTATCCTCTGCTGCCGCCGGAGGAGATCGACTTCATGGATGTGGCGCCGGACCAGCTCGTCGCCGTCTCGCCCGCGCTCATCCCCTTCCTGGAGCACAACGACGCGAACCGCGCGCTGATGGGGTCGAACATGCAGCGGCAGGCCGTGCCGCTCCTCTTCCCGGAGCGCCCGTTGGTGGGGACCGGTCTCGAGAGCAAGGTAGCCCAGGATTCGGGGTCGGTGGTGCTTGCCAAGCGCGCGGGCGTCGTGACGCAGGTGACGGCGGACAGCATCCAGATCGATACCGGGAGGCATCGCCGCGCCGCCGGCGCCGCGCCGCTGGCCCGGCTCACCCAGTACGACTGGTACCGGCTGCGCAAGTTCTGGCGCACGAACCAGGACACGGCGATCAACCAGCGCCCCATCGTGAGCGTAGGCCAGAAGGTGAAGCCCGGAGAGGTGATAGCGGACGGAGCGGCCACGGATGGTGGCTCCCTGGCTCTCGGCGTCAACGTGCTCGCGGCCTTCATGCCATGGTTCGGCCACAACTTCGAAGATGCGATCATAATCAGCGAGAAGCTGGTCCAGCGCGATATCTACACATCCGTCCACATCGAAGAGCTCGAACTCCACGTTCGCGACACGAAGCGGGGCAAAGAAGAGATCACGCGGGAAATTCCCAATGTGTCCGACGAGGCGCTGGTGGATCTCGACGAAAGGGGCATAGTCAGGATCGGCGCGGCGGTCAGGCCCGGCGACATCCTGGCGGGCAAGATCACGCCGAAGGGCGAAACCGAGCTCTCTCCGGAAGAGAAGCTGCTCACCGCGATCTTCGGCGAGAAGGCGAAGGATGTGATGGACAGCTCGCTCAGGGTCCCTCCCGGCATCGAAGGGACCGTGATCGACGTCAAGATCTTCTCCAGAAAGAAGGACGACCTGCTGCTGGAGCGGATGCGCGGCGAAATGATTGCGGAGCGCCGCCGGCAGGAACGGGAGGAGATAACTCGGGTCAGCGAGGCGCGGGACGAGGAATTGCTGGAGTTGCTCAAGGGAGAGAAGGCCAAGATGGTCCTCCGGCGTGGTGGCGAGCCCTACTTCCGCGAGGGCAAGAAGCTGACCAAGACGGCGCTCGCGAGCGTCGATTTCGGGGAGCTGGATCTCTCGGCGCTGAGGGTGGAGTCGGACGAGAAGAACGCCATTATCCGCAACGTGGTGGGCGAGTCGAAGAACCGCGTCGACCAGATCCGCGAGCAGGCGGAAAAGGCGATTGACAGAATCTTCGAACCCGACGAACTCTCGCCCGGCGTGATCCAGCTCGTGAAGGTCTACATCGCCGAGAAGCGGAAGATCGCGGTGGGGGACAAGATGGCCGGCCGGCACGGCAACAAGGGCATCATCGCCCGGGTGGTCCCCGAGGAGGACATGCCGATCCTGCCCGATGGAAGCTCGGTGGAGATCGTTCTCAACCCGTTGGGGGTGCCGAGCCGGATGAATGTCGGGCAGATCCTCGAAACCACGCTGGGTTGGTCGGCTCGGACGCTCGGCTTCGAGGCGCACACCCCCGTCTTCCAAGGCGCCAAGGAACACGAGATCGGCGCGCTGCTCAAGATCGGCGGAGCGTATTGGGCCGCTCGGACGCTCGGCTCCAACGTGACGCCCCTCGAACTTCCGCAACAAGCCGTCCAGCGGATGATTCGCGAGATACAGGCTCACGAAGACGACTATGCCGTCCCAGGCGATTCGGAGGGATTGGGGCGTCCGCTAGACGCTTACCTGGGGGGGAAGGGCGAGCTCGCGGCGTACCTGCAGGAGCTCGCCGGCTTCATCGTCGCGGTGGTCGAGGACCTCGCCGGCGAGGAACGGTCTTCGAAGCGGTGGCGGGAAGAGTGGCCCGAGGCGGCCGCGATCGCGGGCAAGCGGAAGTTGGCAACGGGGCTGGACGCTGCGGCGGTGGAGCTGATGGAACGCGCCGGCCTGCGCCCGAATGGCAAGATGCGGCTGCGCGACGGACGTACCGGCGAGGAGTTCGTGGCGGATGTCGCGGTGGGCGTCAGCTACATGATGAAGCTCTCGCACCTGGTCGACGACAAGATACACGCGCGCTCCATCGGACCGTACAGCCTCGTGACCCAGCAACCGCTGGCAGGAAAGGCCCAGTTCGGCGGCCAGCGCTTCGGCGAGATGGAGGTGTGGGCGCTGGAGGCTTACGGCGCGGCGCACACTCTTCAGGAGATGCTCACCCTGAAGTCGGACGATGTGGTGGGCCGGAGCCGGGTGTACGAGGCCATCGTGAAGGGCGACAACCTGCCCGAACCCGGTGTCCCGGAGAGCTTCCACGTGCTGGTCAAGGAGCTCGAGGCTCTCGGCTTGAGCATCACGCTCGGCAGCGATAGCTCGGGCGGGATCTTCGAACCCGGCCAAGCGAGAAGGGGGTAAGCAGAATGTTCGATTTTCCGCGGCACCGCGGTGGCGCTTCCGCCGACTTCGACTGGATCCGGATCAAGCTGGCGTCGCCCGACGAGATTCGGGACTGGAGCAAGGGGGAAGTCACGAAGCCCGAGACCATCAACTACCGCTCCTTCAAGCCCGAGCGCGATGGGCTCTTCTGCGAACGCATCTTCGGCCCCGTCAAGGACTGGGAGTGCCACTGCGGCAAGTTCAAGCGCATTCGCTACAAGGGTCACATCTGCGACAAGTGCGGCGTGGAGGTCACGCTGTCGAAGGTGCGCCGCGAACGGATGGGCCATATCGAGCTCGCGGTGCCGGTGGCGCACTGCTGGTTCTTCAAGGCCCTGCCTTCCCAGATGGGATCCCTCCTCGGGATGAAGCCCAAGGATCTCGAGAAAGTCATCTACTACGCCGCCTACGTCGTGACGGAGCCGGGCAAGCAGGATGTGGAGTTCAAGCAGCTGCTCGAGGAAGACGACTATCTCGATCTTGCCAGGAAGGCCGAGGACGAGGGCGACCGCGGCTTCCGGGCCGAGTTCGGAGCGGAAGGCATTCGCCTGCTGCTGAGCCCGAGCAAGCTGGACATAGACGAGTTGGCGGAGCAGCTCCGCTACGAGGTGGTTCACGAGACCTCGAAGCAGCGAAAGCAGAACAAGCTGAAGCGCATTCGAGTCATCGATGCGATTCGCGGGAGCGCCGACGAAACCGGGCTGCGGAACAACCCCGAGCACATGATCATGGATGTCATTCCGGTCATCCCGCCGGATCTTCGCCCCCTCGTCCCTCTGGAGGGAGGCCGTTTCGCGACCTCGGACCTCAACGATCTGTACCGCCGCGTCATCAACCGCAACAACCGTCTCAAGAAGCTGCTGGAGATGCGGGCCCCGGAGGTGATTCTCCGGAACGAGAAGCGCATGCTCCAGGAGGCCGTGGACGCGCTGTTCGACAACGGCCGGCGGGGCCGGGCCATTCGCGGCAGAGGCAAGCGCCCGCTCAAGTCGCTGTCCGACATGCTGAAAGGGAAGCAGGGCCGCTTCCGCCAGAATCTGCTCGGCAAGCGCGTCGACTACTCGGGCCGTTCGGTGATCGTCGTCGGCCCCGAACTGCGGCTGCACCAGTGCGGGCTGCCCAAGAAGATGGCGGTGGAGCTCTTCAAGCCGTTCATCATCCACGAGCTCGAGCGCCGGGGACACTCCGAGACCGTGAAGCGCGCCAAGAGGCTGGTCGAGGAAGATGACCCGACGGTCTACGAGGTGCTGGAAGACATCATCAAGGATCACCCCGTGCTGCTGAACCGGGCGCCGACGCTTCACCGGCTGGGAATCCAGGCGTTCGAGCCTGTCCTGGTCGAGGGCAAGGCGATCCGCATCCATCCGCTGGTCTGCGCGGCGTTCAACGCCGACTTCGACGGCGACGCCATGGCGGTTCACGTGCCGCTCTCCTTCGAAGCCCAGCTCGAAGCGCGGGTTCTCATGCTGTCGAGCAACAACATCCTCAAGCCGTCGAATGGCCGGCCGATCGCGACTCCCTCGCAGGACATGGTTCTCGGCTGCTACTACATGACGCGTGTGCGCTCGGACTTCGCGGAGGCCGGCGACGACTCCGGTCTGCCGCGCTTCGCCCATGCTGCCGAAGTCGAGATGGCGCTGGAAGCGGGATACCTTCGGCGCAAGGGGTCGCCCGACTACCACATGCCGATTCGGCTGCTCGCCAGCCAGCCGGACGGCGAAGTCGAAGGCGAGAAGAAGTGGATAGTCACGAGCGTCGGCAGGGCTCTCTTCAACGCGATGCTCCCGAGGCAGGTGCCTTACGTGAACGGCACCCTGCGCAAGGATGCGCTGGGCGACCTCGTCTTCCAGTCTTTCAGGCTCGCCGGGCTCGAAGAGACCACGGCATTCCTGGACCGCCTCAAGGACTTCGGGTTCCGGTACGCCACCCATGCCGGCCTCTCGATCGGGCTGGACGACATGAAGATCCCGCCGAAGAAGCAGGAGATCATCGGGCGCGCGCAAGAAGATGTGAACCGGTTCACGCAAGCCTACCAACGCGGCGTGATCTCCTTCGGGGAGCGCTACAACAAGGTGATCGACACATGGACGCACGCCAATAACGATGTGGCGGAAGTCATGATCGACGAACTGGCGTCCTCCGGAGATGGCTTCAACCCCATCTACATGATGTTTCACTCGGGCGCCCGGGGTTCGCGCGACCAGATTCGGCAGCTGGCCGGGATGCGCGGCCTGATGGCCAAACCGCAGAAGAAGCTCACCGGCGGGATCGGGGAGATCATAGAGAGTCCCATCCGCTCCAACTTCCGCGAGGGATTGAGCGTGCTCGAGTACTTCATTTCGACGCACGGCGCGCGCAAGGGATTGGCCGATACGGCGCTGAAGACGGCGGATGCGGGCTACCTGGCCCGCCGGCTGGTCGACGTGGCGCAAGATGTGACGATCTTCGAGGAAGATTGCGGCACGATACTCGGACTCGACGTCACCGCGCTGAAGGAGGGCGAAGATATCATCGAGCCGCTTTCCGACCGGGTAGCCGGCAACATCGCCGGAGAAGATGTCATAGACCCCATCGACGACGAAGTCATCGTCGAAGCCGGCGAGATGATCACGGACCGGAAGGCGCGGGCGATCGACCAGAGCGGCGTGCAGCGGGTGCGCATTCGGTCCGTGCTCACTTGCGAGTCGCGCCGCGGCATCTGCCGGGAGTGCTACGGCCGCAACCTGGCTACGATGGAGCGGGTGGACATCGGAGAGGCGGTCGGCATCCTGGCTGCCCAGTCGATCGGCGAGCCGGGCACCCAGCTGACGTTGCGGACCTTCCACATCGGCGGGACCGCGGCGCGTATCGCGGAGCAGACCCAGCGGCGCTCGAAGCTCGAGGGCAAGGTCGAGGTGGCCTTCGAGAGAGTCACGACCGTCGAGAGCCCGTCGGAAGAAACGATAGTCACGAGCCGAGAGGGCGAACTCATCATGCAGACCCGCGACGCCCGGGTGTTGTCGCGGCTCTCGGTGCCCTACGGCGCGACCCTCCACATCGCCGACGGCGTGGAAGTCGCGAAGGGCGATTTGCTATTCGGCTGGGATCCGTACTCCGAACCGATAGTGGCCGACAAGGACGGTCTGATACGCTTCATCGACATCGTGCGAGAGGAGACCGTGCGGGAGGAGCTGGACGAGACGACCGGACGGCGGCAGCAGGTCATCATCGAAGACCGGGACAAGAAGCGGCACCCGATGATCAAGATCGTGGGGAAGAGGAAGCCCCGCGAGTTCATCTTGCCGGTAGGCGCTCAGCTGCTGGTGGACGACAAGCAGGAAGTCAGGGCTGGCGAGACGCTGGCGAAGATCAGCCGCGAAGCCTACAAGACGCGCGATATCACCGGCGGTTTGCCCAGGGTGGCCGAACTGTTCGAGGCGCGGAAGCCCAAAGATCCGGCAACTATCACGGAGATCGACGGTCGCGTCTCCTTTGGCGGGATCAAGTGGGGGAAGCGCGAAATCTTCGTCACCATGGTGGATGAAGATTCGGACGAGGGCGATGCGCCGTCGGCCGGCGATGCGCCGGCCGGGCCGGCCGCCAAGAACGAGCAGGACGCCACCGAGATGACGTACCAGGTGCCGGTCGGGAAGCATCTGCGGGTCCATGAAGGCGACCTCGTACGGGCCGGCGACCGGCTCTCCGAAGGCCCGGTCAACCCGCACGACATCTTGCGCGTGAGGGGAGCGCGGGCGGTGCAGGAGTATCTGCTGAACGAGATTCAGGAGGTGTACCGGCTTCAGGGCGTGCGGATCAACGACAAGCATATTGCGGTGATCGTGCGGCAGATGTTGCAGAAGGTGCGCGTGACCGATCCGGGCGACACCGAGTTTCTCGAGGGCGACAAAGTCGACAAGATGGAGTTTCGCGACACTGCCAAGGATGCGGTCAGGAAAGGAAAGAAGCCGCCGCGGTCCGAGCCGGCGCTGCTCGGCATCACGAAGCTCAGCCTCACGACGGATTCGTTCATAAGCGCGGCATCTTTCCAGGAGACGACGCGCGTCTTGACGGATGCGGCGCTGCGCGGGGCGCAGGACAAGCTGCGCGGGCTGAAGGAGAACATCATCAGCGGGCACTTGGTGCCGGCCGGCACGGGCAAGCATCGCTTCACCGAGATCGACTTCCTCGTGGACGAGGTCCTTCAAGAGCAGATCGACGCGGTTCGGCGCAGCGGGGCGCGCGAAGAGGGGTCCCGGAGCATCTTCTCGCTGGACGGACAGGACGAGAGCGGTCGGGGCGCGGACGGCGCGGGAGCGGAAGGCGCGGCAGCGGTCGCGCCGCGCGCCTCCGCTGCGGGGAGCGTGTTGGGCGCCCCGCTGGCGCCGTAGCGAGGCGCCGGAGGCGGGGTTCGCCGGATGGCCGCCGGCGAGAGCTGTCGGCCGCCGAAGCTTTTGGCTCGGCGGCGCCTCGACGGCGTCCGGCCATGCCGCGCGCGGTCGCGGTTGCGCGAGGGATCGGCTTGACGGCAGCCGGATGCCGGGGTGAAGTTGCGAATGTTTGACACGGGCCGGTGCGGACGCTATTCTCAGCGTTCTGTCGGCTAGTCGGCCGATGGTCGCCGCGGGGGCGGTTTTGATCCGTCCCCGTTTTTTTGTCCCATTGTCCCCAACGGTTTTGCGTTTTGCGGTCGCAAGTGTGGGCTGAGCGCGCGCAACCGGCGGACCGGGGGAGGTAGAGTGCCAACGATCAACCAGCTTGTCCGCCAGGGCCGCCGGAAGGTGGAGAAGAAGAACAAGGCGCCGGCGCTCGAGGGCAACCCGCAGAAGCGTGGAGTCTGCACCCGCGTGTACACGACCACGCCGAAGAAGCCGAATTCGGCTCTGCGCAAGGTTGCGCGCGTCCGGCTGACCAACGGATACGAGGTCACCGCCTACATCGGCGGCGAGGGCCACAACCTCCAGGAACATAGCATCGTGCTTATTCGGGGCGGGCGCGTGAAGGACCTGCCCGGCGTTCGCTACCATGTGGTTCGCGGAACCCTGGACACGTCGGGAGTCGACGACAGGAACCAGGGACGGTCGAAGTACGGCTCGAAGAAGCGGAAGTAGGAGCATGCCGCGCCGAAATCGTGCCGAACCGCGAACCGTGCTGCCGGACTCCCGGTATTTGAGCCGGGAGGCCACCAAGTTCATCAACATCCTCATGCTCGATGGCAAGAAGTCGATAGCCGAGCGCATCTTCTACGATGCGATGGAGACGGTCGAGAAAAAGACCGGCCAGCCGGCGATGAACGTTTTCCGGCGGGCGCTCCAGAACGTCAAGCCGATACTGGAAGTGCGCAGTCGGCGGGTCGGCGGCGCGACGTACCAGGTGCCCATCGAGGTGTCGTACAGGCGGCGCGACTCGTTGGCGCGCCGCTGGCTGGTCGGGTTCGCGCGAGCCCGGCCGGGCAAGACGATGGCGGCGCGTCTCGCCAACGAGTTTCTGGACGCCTCGCGAGGCGGCGGCGGGGCCGTCCGCAGGAAGGAAGAAGTGCACCGGATGGCGGAAGCCAACAAGGCGTTCGCCCACTACCGGTGGTAGAGAAGGGGAACACGGCATCCATCATCCGAGGCACATGGCTGAATCGTTAGATGGAAAGAAGAACGCCGCTGGAGCGGCTTCGAAATATCGGCATCATGGCGCACATCGATGCCGGAAAGACGACGACGACCGAACGGGTGCTGTTCTATACCGGCCGGACGCATCGCCTGGGGGAAGTGCATCACGGCGACGCGACCATGGACTGGATGGAGCAGGAGCAGGAGCGCGGGATAACGATCACCTCGGCCGCCACCACGTGCTATTGGGACCACTACGGCGAACCGTATCGCATCAACATCATCGATACGCCGGGCCATGTGGACTTCACCGTGGAGGTGGAGCGGAGCCTCCGGGTGCTCGACGGCGCGGTGGCGCTCTTCTGCGCGGTCGGCGGGGTGGAGCCCCAATCCGAGACGGTCTGGCGCCAAGCCGATAAGTATGGTGTTCCACGCATCGCCTTCGTCAACAAGATGGACCGCGTGGGCGCCGACTTCATGCGCGTCGTGTACATGATGCGGGACCGGCTCGGCGCCAACGCCCATCCGCTCCAGATCCCCCTGGGAGAGGGCGAACTCTACACCGGGATAGTCGACCTGGTCCGGGAGATGGAAGTCGTGTACGACGACGCATCGCTCGGGGCGAGCTGGACCGAGGCGCCCGTGGCCGACAGCATGGCGGAGCAGGTCGCGGAACTCCGGCACAACCTCATCGAGGCCGCAGTGGAGTACGACGAGGCGTTGCTGGAGAAGTATCTCGACGGCGGCGAGCTGAGCGAGGCCGAGATCCGGCAGGCGATTCGCAAGGCGACGCTGGCGAACGGGATTACGCCGATTCTCTGCGGATCGGCGTTCCGCAACAAAGGCATCCAGCGCCTCCTCGATGCCGTGATCGACTTCCTTCCCTCTCCGCTCGATGTGCCTCCCATACGAGGCCGCCTTCCGCAGCGGGCCGAAACGGTGGTGGAACGCGCGGCCGCGGATACGGCCCCGTTCTCGGCGCTGGCGTTCAAGATCGCGACGGATCCCTATGTGGGCCGGTTGACGTACTTCCGAGTGTACTCCGGGAGCGCCAGGACGGGATCGGGCGTTCTCAACTCCACCAAGGGCAGGAAAGAACGAATAGGTCGACTCCTTCAGATGCACGCCAACAAGCGCGAGGAGCGCGATGAGGTGTTCGCCGGCGACATAGCGGCCGCCATCGGGCTCAAGCATACCAAGACGGGCGACACGCTCTCGTCGGGGACCGACCCCGTCGTCCTCGAGGCGATGAGCTTCCCGGAGCCGGTCATCCGGGTGGCGATCGAGCCGAAGACGAAGGCGGACCAGGACAAGCTGGCGGAAGCTCTGGCCAAGTTGGCGGAGGAAGATCCGACTTTCCGCGTCCACACCGACGAGGATACCGGACAGACGATCATCAGCGGGATGGGCGAACTGCACCTGGAGATCATCGTCGACAGGTTGCAGCGCGAATTCCGTGTGAACGCCAACGTCGGCCGCCCCCAGGTGGCGTACCGCGAGACTATCCGGAAGGCCGTGAAGAAGGTGGATGGCCGCTTCGTGCGCCAGTCGGGCGGCCGCGGACAGTTCGGGCATGTGGTAATCGACCTCGAGCCCACCGCGCCCGGCGGCGGATTCGTCTTCGACTCCAAGATCAGGGGCGGGAGCGTTCCCAGGGAATACGTGCTCTCCGTCGAACGGGGCATCCGAGAGGCGATGAGGTCGGGCATCGTGGCCGGCTACCCGGTCATCGACCTCAAGGTGACGCTGGTCGATGGGTCGTACCATGAAGTCGACTCGAGCGAGGTGGCGTTCAGAATCGCAGGTTCGATCGCGCTCAAAGAGGGGACTCGCCGGGCGCAGCCGGTCTTGCTGGAGCCGATAATGAATGTCGAAGTGGTCACCCCCGAGGACTATCTCGGAGGCACGATGGGCGATCTCGCCAGTCGGCGGGGGAAGATCGGGGGCATGACCCAGCGCTCGGCCGCGCGAGTCATCGGAGCGTCCGTCCCGCTGTCGGAGATGTTCGGATACGCGACCGCGCTTCGATCGATCAGCCAGGGCAGGGCGGTCTATACGATGCAGTTTTCTCACTACGAGAAAGTTCCGGGTTCGAAGGCGGCGAAGATCGTGTCGGCCGCCGTGGCATAGAGCGGGCGCGAGTCGCCGCGGCTTCTCGCTTGCGGCGGCGAACGCTTGCCGGACTTGCCGGCGGCGCGAGCGGACTGCTCGCCGGGCAGGACCAAAACGTGTACAGGATGAAGAGCAAGAGGAGAGACAGGGGAGATGGCGAAGGAGAAATTCGAGCGAACTAAGCCGCATGTGAACGTGGGGACTATCGGGCATGTCGACCACGGGAAGACGACGTTGACCGCCGCGATAACGCAGGTGCAGGCGGCTCGCGGATTGGGGCAGTACGTGGCGTTTGACGAGATAGACAAGGCCCCCGAGGAGCGGGAGCGGGGGATAACGATAGCGACGGCGCATGTGGAGTACGAGTCCGCGGCGCGGCACTACGCGCATGTGGACTGTCCCGGGCACGCCGACTATGTGAAGAACATGATTACGGGCGCCGCTCAGATGGATGGGGCGGTGGTGGTGGTGTCGGCGGCCGACGGGCCCATGCCGCAGACCCGCGAGCACATCTTGTTGGCTCGGCAGGTGAACGTTCCTTACGTGGTGGTATTCTTGAACAAGGCCGACCAGGTGGACGACGAGGAGTTGTTGGACTTGGTCGAGCTGGAGGTGCGGGAACTGTTGAGCGAGTACGACTTTCCCGGCGACGATGTCCCGGTGATACGGGGCTCGGCGCTGCAGGCGCTGGAGAGCGGCGATCCCGAAGCTCCCGAGACGGAGTGCATCGGCGAGTTGATGGAAGCTCTGGACACGTACATACCGGTGCCCGAACGGGCGACGGACAAGCCGTTCCTGATGCCCGTGGAGGATGTGTTCACGATTACCGGTCGCGGGACGGTGGTCACCGGGCGGATAGAGCGCGGAGTGGTCAAGACGGGCGAGCATGTGGAGTTGGTGGGACTGGGATCGGAAAAGAAGACGGTGGTGACCGGAGTCGAGATGTTCCGGAAAATCTTGGACGAGGGGCAAGCCGGCGACAACGCCGGCCTGCTGCTGCGCGGGGTGGCGAAGACGGAGGTGGAGCGCGGGATGGTGGTGGCGCACCCCCGGTCGATCACGCCGCACCGCGAGTTCAGCGCCGAGGTGTATGTCTTGACGAAGAACGAGGGTGGCCGGCACACGCCGTTTTTCGATGGGTACAGGCCGCAGTTCTACTTCCGGACGACGGATGTGACTGGTTCGGCGTCGCTGCCCGAGGGGGTGGAGATGGTGATGCCCGGAGACAACGTGAACATGTCGGTGGAGTTGATTTCTCCTGTGGCGATGGAGGAGAACTTGCGCTTCGCGATCCGCGAGGGCGGGCGGACGGTGGGCGCGGGCGTCGTCACCGCCATCAACGACTAGCGCGCCGAGCGGCGAGCTGGAACGAGTTTTGAACGAGAAGAAATCCATGGCGCAGAAGATCAGGATCCGGCTGAAGGCGTTCGATCCGGCCGTGATCGACCAGACCGCGGCGGACATAGTGAGAACCGCGCTGAAGACCGGTGCGTCCGTCAGCGGGCCGATACCGCTGCCCACGCGCCGCCAGCTGTTCACGGTCCTGCGCAGTCCCCACGTGGACAAGAAGTCCCGGGAACAGTTCGAGACGAAGACGCACATGCGGCTCATCGACATCCACGATTCGCGCCCTCAGACCATCGACGCGCTGACCAAGCTGGAGCTGGCCGCCGGCGTCGATGTCGGAATCAGGGTGGACTAGCGCGATGCCAGGGTTGATCGGCCGCAAAGTCGGCATGACGCAGATATTCGACGGAGATGGGAGAGCCGTAGGCGTGACCGTGCTCGAGGCCGGCCCGTGTCCTGTCGTGCAGGTCAAGACGGCCGAGCGGGATGGCTACGGCGCCGTGCAGCTGGGCTTCGGCCGGGTGAAGGATAGTAACGCTACGAAGCCGGCGGCCGGCCACGCCGCGCGCGCGGGTCTGGACTACGTGCCTCGCGTTCTCGCGGAGTTCGACGACGGGGAAGAGGACTTCGAGCCCGGCCGCGAGCTGACGGTCGAGATGTTCGAGGTGGGAGCGCGGGTCAGGGTCGTCGGCCTTACCAAGGGACGGGGTTTTCAGGGAGTGGTGAAGCGGCATGGCTTCGCGGGCGGGCGCGGCTCGCACGGAGGCACGTCGGTCCTGCGATCTCCGGGGTCGATCGGAGCCGGGACCGATCCGTCTCGCGTCATCAAGGGTCGCAAGATGGCCGGGCGCATGGGCGGCACGAAGCGAACGGCGATGAGCCGGAAGATCGTGCGGATCGATGTGGAGAGAAATCTGCTGCTGGTCCTGGGTTCCGTGCCCGGCGCGCGCAACAACATCGTGGCGATCAGGCCGGGCCGGTGAAGGTCGCGACCTACGGGGCCGGCGGAACTGCCGGGGAGGAGCGGTCCCTGCCGTCGTCGCTATTCGACGGGACGGTCAATGTCGATGCGCTGCACCAAGTCGTGACTGCGGTGTTGGCCAACGGGCGGCAGGGGACCGCTTCGACGAAGAACCGGTCGGCCGTGCGGGGCGGATCGCGCAAGCCGTGGCGGCAGAAGGGCCAGGGGCGCGCGCGCGCCGGGACGATACGTTCGGCCCTGTGGCGCGGCGGATCGGTCGTATTCGGACCGCAGCCGCGCTCCTACCGGGTCCGGGTGAACCGGAAGCTCCGCAAGCTCGCGATCCGCTCGGCGCTCAATGCGAGGGCGCTGGAGGGCAATCTCGCCCTCCTGGATCCGCCGGACTTCGATTCGCCGAAGACGAGCCGCATGGCGAGCCTGCTGGCGAGTATCGGGCGCGCATCCGAGAATGTCCTCATCCTTACGGAGGGCCGCAAGCCGAACGTGTACCTGTCGTCGCGGAATTTGCCCGGCGTGCGCGTGCTGCCGTGGGGCGAGGAGTCGGCGTACGACGTCCTCTGGGCCGATATGGTGCTGGTCGAATCGCCCGTATTCGAATCGGCCGCCGCCGCGGCCGCCGCCGACGGGGAGAATGGCCGCGACAGGGAGCAGGCGGGCGCCGAAGCCGCCGATTCTCCCGCCCGGCACGGTGCGGACGAAGCCGAGACTGAGGGCGGACAGTGAACCGGCGGCCGGGCGAGATCATCATCCACCCGCTCTTCACCGAGAAGAGTTCGACCAGTCTCGAATCGGACGGCACGGACGGGGTGGGCCGGAGATTGCAGGCCCGCATGGACCGGGGAGAGGTGGAACCTCGCCTGAAGTACACCTTCAAGGTGGCGCCGGACGCGAACAAGATCGAGATACGAAAGGCGTTCGAGGAGATGTTCGAGGCGCGCGTGGCCGCCGTGCGCACGATCAACGTCCGGGGGAAGAAGAAGCGCCGCGGCAGGGCGGTCGGACGGCGAGCCCACTGGAAGAAGGCGATCATCGAAGTTGTGGGCGGACCCGTGGACGTGGAAAGAATCTGAGCGATGCCGATAAGAAAGTTCAAGCCGGTGACTCCCGCGTCGCGCTACCGCAGCGTTTCGTCCTTCGAGGAGATCACGCGCTCCGAACCGGAAAGATCGCTCACCGAGGGTTTGGCTAAGAAGTCCGGGCGCAACCATCGCGGACGGATTACCAGCCGTCGGCGCGGCGGCGGCCACAAACGGCGCTACCGGCGCATCGACTTCAAGCGCGCCAAGGATGGGATTCCCGGCGTGGTGGCCGAGATCGAGTACGATCCGAACCGGTCCGCGCGAATCGCGCTCATCCAGTACGCGGACGGAGAGAAGCGGTACATACTGCACCCCCGCGGACTTCGAGCGGGCGACACTATTCTCTCCGGGCCCGGCGTGGAGCCGAATCTGGGCCACTGCTTGCCGCTTGGCGACATGCCGCTGGGAACGGTGGTGCACTGCGTCGAGCTGATCCCCGGAAAGGGCGCCCAGATCGCGCGTTCGGCCGGCGCTTCGGTTCAGGTCGTGGCCAAGGAAAGCGGCATGGTAACGCTGCGTCTGCCGAGCACCGAAATGCGGATGGTGCCGGAAGCGTGCCGCGGGACGATCGGCCAGGTCGGAAACGTCGATCACGAGCTCGTGCGCGCCGGGAAGGCCGGGCGCAACCGCTGGAAAGGCCGGCGTCCGAAGGTTCGGGGCGTCGCGATGAATCCGGTGGACCATCCGCTCGGCGGTGGCGAGGGCCGCAGCTCCGGCGGACGTCCGCCCGTCTCGCCGGGAGGCAAGCCGGAAGGCCGCAAGACGCGGAAGAAGCGTAAGCTGAGTGACAAGCTGGTCGTGCGCGGGCGCAAGCGCGGCAAGGCCACCCGGTAGGGAGGAAGGCGGAGATGCCCAGGAGCGTCAAGAAGGGTCCCTATATCGACGAGAAGCTGCTCATGAAGGTGCAGCGGATGAACCAGCGTGGCGAAAAGCTGGTCATCAAGACGTGGGCGCGCGCCTCCACAATCAGTCCGGACTTCGTGGGGCATACGCTGGCCGTGCACAACGGCAGAGACTTCATCCCCTTCTACGTGACGGAGAACATGGTGGGCCACAAGCTGGGAGAGTTCGCTCTCACGCGCACTTTCAGAGGGCACGCGGGGTCGGCGCGCGACCGGAGGGGCAGGGTCTGATGAGGGCGGTGGCAATCGCCAGGAATCTCGGCATGTCCCCCAGAAAGGTGCGCTTGGTGGTCGACCAGATTCGGGGGAGAGGCGTCAACGACGCCTATGCCGTGCTGCGCTTCTCGAAGAAGCGCGCCGCGCTGCCCGTGGAGAAAGTTCTTCGTTCCGCCGTCGCCAACGCCGTGTACCGGGCGGGGGAGCAGGGCGAGTCGCTTGATGTGGACGAGCTCTATGTGCGCCGGGCGGCCGTGGATGAGGGCCGCACGCTTCGCCGCTGGCGGCCGCGGGCCTATGGCCGCGCGGCGCGCCGGTTGAAGCGGAGCAGTCATGTGACCGTAGTCGTGGACGCGAGAGAGTAGATGGGCCAGAAAACGCACCCGTACGGATTCCGAATCGGCACGGTGAAGCCGTGGGTGTCCCGATGGTACGCCCAGGGCAAGGATTTCCCCAAACTCCTCGCGGAAGACGAGAAGTTGCGCAAATACTTGCGGACTCGGCTGGAGCGCGCGGCGGTGGCCCAGGTGGAGATCGAGCGCAAGCCGGGGAAGGTCGTTCTGACCATCCACACCGGGCGGCCCGGCGTGGTGATCGGCAAGCGCGGAGCCGAGGTCGACAAGCTTCGCGATGAATTGGCGCTGCTTACGGACGCCGCGGTCTCGGTGAATGTGGAAGAGATCCGGCGGCCGGAGACCGAGGCTCAGCTGGTGGCGGACAATGTCGCCCACCAGCTCACTCAGCGGATCAGCTTCCGCCGGGCGATGAAGCGCGCGGTGCAAGCGGCGATGCGGGCCGGTGCGGGGGGAATTCGCATCCAGTGCGGCGGCCGGCTCGGCGGAGCCGAGATCGCGCGCACGGAGGGTTACCACGAAGGGCGGGTGCCGCTCCATACGCTGCGCGCCGACATCGACTACGCCGAGAAGCAGGCCAAGACGACATTCGGCACAATTGGCGTCAAAGTCTGGATATTCCACGGCGAAGTCGTCGATGACCGCCGCGGCCAGACGTACACGGCGGGCGGGCGGCGGCCGGGCCGCCCGCGCGGGTAGGGAAGATGCTGCAGCCGAAGCGGATCAAGTACCGCAAACAGCAGAAGGGGCGGATACGCGGCAAGGCGCACCGGGGGAACAAAGTCTCCTTCGGCGACTACGCGCTCCAGGCGGCGGAGCCGGGATGGATAACCAACCGGCAGATAGAAGCCGCCCGCGTGGCGATGACCCGCCACATCAAGCGTGGCGGAAAGGTCTGGATCCGCATCTTTCCGGATAAGCCGCTGACCCAGAAGCCGGCCGAAACCCGGATGGGCAAGGGGAAGGGGAATCCGGAGTACTGGGTGGCGCCGGTAAAGCCGGGCCGCGTGATGTTCGAGATCGAAGGGGTCGACCTCGACCTCGCCCGGCGCGCGATGCAGCTGGCGGCCGCGAAGCTCCCGATCAAGACGTACTTCCGGGTCAGGGAGGAGTAGCGGGAATGGCCGGGGAGGCGATGGACGCGAGCGAAATTCGCGATCTGACGGACGAGGAGTTGGCGGAGGAGTTGGGGCGTACGAGAGAAGAGTTGTCGAGGCTCCGCTACCGGGCGGCCCTCGAAGAGCTCGAGAACCCTTCCCTCCTCAGGACTTTGCGCCGCCAGATCGCTAGGCTGAATACCGTGCAGAGCGAGCGGGCACGCAAGGGAGAGACGGGCATTGGCTGATCAGAGGCGAGTGGCGAACCGGCGCAAGGTGCGGCTCGGCACGATCGTGAGCGACGGCATGGACAGGACGGTGGTGGTGTCGGTCGAACGGATACTCGCGCACCCGCTCTACGGCAAACAGGTACGGCGGCGGAAGCGGTACCATGCGCATGATGAGAATAACGAATACCGGACTGGCGACATCGTCCGTATCGAGGAAACCCGGCCGCTATCCAAACTGAAGCGGTGGCGCGTGCTTGAACTGGTCCAGCGTCCGGAGTAGTGGAGAAACAGCATGATTCAGCAGGAGTCGATTGTCCGCATCGCGGACAACTCGGGTGCCCGGCGGGCGCTCTGCATTCGAGTCCTCGGAGGTTCGCGCCGCCGCTATGCGCGGGTGGGTGACACGATCGTCGCAACGGTGAAGGACGCCACCCCGCACGGAAATGTCAAGAAGGGCGACGTGGTCCGGGCGGTTGTCGTCAGGACAGCCAAGGAGCGCCGCCGCCGCGATGGCAGCTACATCCGTTTCGACGATAACGCGGCGGTCATCGTCAACGAGGCCGGAGAGCCGGCCGCTACGCGCATTTTCGGACCGGTGGCGCGAGAGCTCCGCGAGAAGAAGTTCATGAAAATCGTCTCGCTGGCCCCCGAGGTCATATGACCGGCGCCGGGAGCCGCGGGGCGGTTGCGCCGCTTGATGGCGGGTTGGTCGCGCTCCTCGCGCCACGCCCGCCCGCCTGGCTCGGCCATGGGGCGGTTGCGCCGCTTGATGCCGGGTTGAGACTGGATCTCCACGTTATGCATGTGGATCGGAGGGCTGGAAGCTGATTATGGCACGCGGAAAGCTCAAGGTCAGGACGGGCGACACCGTTCAGGTGATAGCCGGCAACTACGCCGGAGCGCGGGGGCGCATACTGAGGACGATCCCGCCAAAGGGGCTGGTCGTCGTGCAGGAAGTGAACATGAGGAAGCACCACAGGCAGCCGTCGGCGAACGCGAAGGGGGGAGTCACGGAAGGCGGCATCGTCACTTACGAAGAGCCGGTTCGCGCTTCGAACGTGATGCTCGTCTGCTCCCGCTGCGATGCGCCGGTCCGCGTTCGCCGCCGCCGCGATGCGGACGGCACGATCGAGCGGATATGCAAGCGGTGCGGCGATCCCATCCGGAGCGCGAGCTGACGAATGACCGGGAAAGACGCGAAAGACGCGATGGTTTCAGCCAACGGAAAGCCGCGCCTGCGGATACACTACGAAGAAGTCGTCCGTCCGAAGCTGGGGGCCGCTTTCGGCTTCGAGAACCCGCACCAGATACCGGAACTCCGGAAGATCGTTCTCAATGCGGGGCTTGGCGAGGGAAAGGACAACCCGAAACTCCTGGATTCGGTCGTCGGCGAGCTGGCGGTGATCAGCGGCCAGCGTCCGGTCGTGACCCGCGCGCGCCGGTCGGTCTCCAACTTCAACCTGCGCGAGGGCATGCCGATCGGATCGATGGTGACATTGCGGGGGGCCCGCATGTACCACTTCTTCGACCGCTTCGTGAGCACGGCGGTCCCGCGCATCAGGGACTTCCGGGGCTTCAAGCCGCGTTCCTTCGACGGGCGGGGCAACTATACCGTGGGGATCGGCGAACAGATGGTCTTCCCCGAAGTCGACTACGACAAAGTCGTCAAGATACACGGACTGAACATCACCTTCGTGACGACGACGGGTCGCGATGACGAGGCGTTCGTTCTGCTCCGGGAGATGGGCATGCCGTTCCGCGGCGAGGTGCCGGTAGTAGTCTAGCTTGGCGGCCGGGCCGTCCTCCGCGATCTGTCTTCCGAGGGGGAAGCCGGTTGCCGCGCGGGGAGGCCGGCGAGAGCGCGCGGCGAGAGAGTGGCGACACGGCCTCGCGGGCCGGGGGCGGAGTCCCCGAGGCCCGGCGAGAGGACAGCAGCAGGAAGAGAGCATGGCAAAGACGGCACTGATACAGAAGGCCAACCGCAAGCCGAAGTTCAGTTCGCGCAAGGTTCGGCGCTGCGGCCGGTGCGGGCGCCCCCGCGCGTACATCAGGAAGTTCGGCATTTGCCGCATCTGCTTTCGCGAGCAGGCGCTGCGGGGAGAGATCCCCGGCGTGAGGAAAGCGAGTTGGTGAGATGAGCATGACCGATCCGATCGCGGATATGTTGACGCGCATACGCAACGCGGGGCGCGCGGGCCACCGGCGCGTGGATATCCCGCTCTCCAGGATCAAGATCGAAGTTGCGCGGATTCTTTCGGAGAACCACTTCGTGCACGGCTACAAGGTGCTGGACGACGGCGGACACGGACGTCTCCGCGTCTATCTGAAATTTACTGCAACCGGGCGGCCGGTCATCCGGCTGCTTGAACGGGTGTCCAAGCCTGGGCTGAGGAAGTATGTGAACTCCAGATCGATCCCGAAAGTTCGGGCCGGGATGGGGATCGCCATCATGTCGACTTCGAAGGGCTTGATGACCGACCGCCAGGCTCGCCGGGACCGGGTAGGGGGCGAGGTACTTGCCAGAGTTTACTAGCGATCCGCGCGGGCGCGCGAATCGTCCGTCTTCAGGGGGGTTGTAGACCGTGTCGAGAATCGGGAAGCTGCCGGTCCCCGTTCCGCCGGGCGTGGAAGTCGAGATCGACGGCCCGTCCGTGCGCGTGAAGGGGCCGAAGGGCGAGCTCCGGCGATCGTTCGACCGGAGGATGGAGATAGCGCTCGAGGGGAACCAAGTGTCCGTGAGGCGATCCTCGGATGAGGCTCGGCACCGGGCGCTTCATGGCCTCACTCGCTCGCTGATCGCGAACATGGTAACCGGCGTTTCGGAGGGATACCGGCGGGATCTCGAGATCCGCGGAGTCGGCTACCGGGCGGAGAAGAAAGCCGGCAGCATCGTGTTGAACGTGGGTTTCAGCCATCAAGTCGTCATAGAACCGCCCGAGGGCATCGAGTTGGGCGCGGAGTCGCCGGTGCGGATCAGCGTGACGGGCATCGACAAGGAAAAAGTCGGGCAGACTGCGGCCACTATTCGCGCGGTTCGCCCTCCCGAGCCTTACAAGGGCAAGGGGATCTTCTACGCAGGCGAGGAAGTGCGCCGCAAGGCCGGCAAGGCCACTGCGGCGGTCTGAGTAGCGTTCGACACGCCGGACAGGAGCGAGAAGCGAAGAGAATGGATATCACGACCCGTGCCAAGCGACGGCGCCGACTCCGTTATCGGCGGCACGCGCGGATCAAGAAGAAGATACGAGGCACGACGATCCGGCCGCGCCTGGTAGTGTTCCGCAGCCTGCGCCATCTGGAGGGCCAGCTTGTGGATGACGACCGCAGCGTGACTCTGTTCGGCGTCTCGACGAGAGTCATCGCGGACGGCAGCGCCGGAGATCGCTCCGGCAAAGTCGCCACCGCGTATCTGGCAGGGAGGGAGTTGGCGGCGAAGGCTATCGCGGCCGATATCGGCGAAGTCGTGTTCGACCGGGGCGGGTACCCCTACCACGGACGCGTCCGCGCGTTCGCGGAGGGCGCTCGCGATGGCGGTCTTCGCTTCTGACGAGAGGTTGGCAAGCGCCCTCGCGGCACCGCCCGGTCGGCCGGGTCGCGTGCCCGGAGGGGCGACCCGGCCTCCGACGAGAGGAATAAATGGCTAGAGGAGGAAAGCGGCGCGACGACGGCGACAACTTCACCGAGAACGTCATCTTCATCAATCGCGTCTCCAAAGTCGTGAAGGGAGGCAGGCGCTTCTCGTTCACTGCGCTGGTCGCCGTCGGCGACGGGCAGGGCCGGGTGGGCACGGCCCTGGGCAAGGCGAACGAAGTTGCAGAAGCCATCCGCAAAGGATTCGAGCAGGCTCGACGCGCGATGGTGGCAGTGCCGATCGTCAACGGCACGATTCCTCACGAGATCATCGGGTTGCACGGCGCCGGCCGCGTGATGCTGAAGCCCGCCGGCCCCGGAACTGGCGTAATAGCGGGGGGCCCCGTGAGAGCCGTGCTGGAGTGCGCGGGCGCGCAAGACATTCTCACCAAGAGTCTGGGCACCAACAATCCGCTCAATATCGTGCGCGCCACGATGAACGGTCTTCAGGACCTTGTTACGCCGCAACAGGTCGCGGCGGAGCGCGGCGTGGACATAGAAGAGATTCGAGAGGCGATGCGTGGCTGACCAGCTGAAGATCCGCCAAGTGAAAAGCGGAGTCGGTTCGCAGCGAAAGCAGCGCGACACTCTTCGGGCGCTCGGCCTCAGGCGCCACCAGGACGAGGTGGTGCAGCCGGACAATCCGGCGATCCGCGGCATGGTCCGGGCCGTCGCGCATCTGGTCGAGATAACGGAGGTCGGCGGCAATGGCTGAGAAGGCTCGGCGAATCGGACTCGATACCCTTTCGCCGCCCCGTGGGGCCGTCTCCCCCGCCAAGCGCAGGGGGCGCGGCCGGGGCTCGGGGCTCGGGAAAACCGCGGGCCGCGGGCACAAGGGCCAGAAGTCGCGGAGCGGGGCCGCGATTCCCGCGTGGTTCGAAGGCGGCCAGATGCCGCTCTACCGGCGCGTGCCCAAGCGCGGCTTCAAACCCCACCGGCGCGTGGAGTGGTGCATCGTGAACATCTCCGATCTGGAGCGGCTGGGGAGAGGCGCGGCCATTGGCCCGGAGGAGCTGGAGGCCGCCGGAGCAATCCGGCCGGGCCGCAGCGGTCCCGCTCCGCGCGTCAAGATCCTCGGTCGCGGCGAGGTGAAGTCCGCCATCGATGTCAGCGCGCACGCCTTCAGCGCGAGCGCCAAGAAGAAGATAGAAGCTGCCGGCGGCACGGCCCGGGTGATCGCCCAGGATGGCTAACGGCCAGTCCGCGGCGGCAGCCGCCGCCAACATCTTCAAGGTTCCCGAGCTCAAGTCGAAGGTTCTCTTCACGCTGGGCTGCCTCGCGCTGTACCGGTTGGGGGCTCACATCACGACTCCGGGAGTGGATGTGGTGGCCCTCCAACAGCTCGCGGGCCAGTTCGAGGGCACGATCTTCGGCATCTACGACCTCTTCGCGGGCGGCGGCTTGCAGCGCGCGACGATCTTTGCGCTCGGCATCATGCCCTACATATCGGCGAGCATTCTCTTCCAGCTCCTGGCCGCGGTGATGCCGGCCATCGAGAAGCTCCAGAAGGAGGGAGAAGAAGGCCGCCGCAAGTTGACGCAGTGGACCCGGTACACGGCGGTGCTGTTGTGCGCGGGCCAGTCGTACACCTACGCGCTGTTTCTCGAGTCGCAGGCCGGAGCGGTGATCGCCCCCGGATTCGGTTTCCGCATGTTGACGGTGCTGATGCTGACCACCGGCGGCGTCTTCGTGATGTGGCTGGGAGAGCAGATGACCGAACGCGGGGTCGGAAACGGCATGTCCCTGCTGATCTTCTTCTCGATCGTGCAAGGCTTCCCAGGCGCCGTGATCAACACGTTCGACCTCTACCGGGCGGGCGGAATCACGGAGATGAAGCTGATACTGCTAGCCGGAACGCTCGTCATGATAATGGCGGCGGTAGTGGCTCTCACGATGGGCCAGCGCAAGATTCCGGTGCAAATTCCGCGCAAGGTCGTGGGGCGCGGGCGTATCAGAGAGGGCCAGCGCTCGTTCATACCGCTGCGGATCAACTCGGCCGGCGTCATGCCGATCATCTTCGCGTCGTCGATCATCATCGTCCCGGGGACGCTGGCCGCCTTCATGGGGAATCCGGGTCCGGGCAGTTCGGGCGCCCGCCGCCTGGTGTTCGATGTCAGCCAGGCGCTGCTGCCGGGGACGGGGTGGTACTTCGGCTTGTTCGGCGTGCTTATCATCTTCTTTACCTTCTTCTACACTTCGATCATCTTCAATCCATCCGATCTGGCGGACAATCTCAAGCGGCAGGGAGGCTTCATTCCCGGCGTCAAACCGGGTCCGAAGACGGTCGCGTACATCGATCACGTGCTGACCCGGATCACGTTGCCGGGGGCGGTATATCTGGCGTTGATCGCCATGCTGCCCTTTCTGCTCTTCTCGATATTCGATCTTCAGACATTCTTCTTCGGCGGCACATCGTTGCTGATCGTGGTGGGAGTCGCGCTCGACACCATGCAGCAGCTGCAGCAGCACCTCCTCTTGCGGCAGTACGAGGGTTTCATGAAGAAGGGGAGGGTCAAGTACCGCGGTCGGCAGCGCTTGATGTGAATGGCGCCGGAGAGGGCGGAGGCGGCTGGCGAGCGCGCTCGGCATGCGGCGGGGCGAGTTCGATGGATGACGGGACGAGTCCGGCGTGCGACTGATCATCATGGGTCCCCCGGGATCCGGGAAGGGTACCCAGGGCGCCCTGTTGGCGGAGCGCTTCGGCATCCCGCGTCTTTCCACGGGGGATATGATCCGCGCGGCGTTGCAAGCCGGAACGGCGATCGGCGAGCAGGTGCGATCCCACTACGAGTCGGGTCGCCTGGCGCCGGACGCCGTCGTGCTGGATCTCATCGCCGAAGAGCTCGACGGTCCGACCGTGGCTTCCGGCTTCCTGCTGGATGGCTTTCCGCGCACCGCCGAGCAGGCGGACGGACTTGCGGCGCTGCTCGCCGAGCGGGAGCTGGAGCTCGACGCGGCGCTGTCGCTGGATGTTCCCAGGCAGGAGCTGATTGGCCGAATCTCGGGCCGCCGGGTGTGCGGGGAGTGCGGTTTCGTCACCCATGTGCGAGAGTGCGGAGAAGCATCGCTGTGTCCGGAGTGCGGGGCGTCCATGATCCAGCGATCGGATGACTCCGAAGATACCGTGCGGAAGCGGCTCCTGGTATACGGCGAGGAAACCGAACCCCTGCTGGGGTACTACGCGCGTTCCGCCACGGGGTTGACCGCGGTGGACGGAGTGGGAACGGCGAGCGAAGTCCAAGCGCGGCTGCTCGAATCCTTGCACGAGCGCCGGGGGGAGTTGGCGACATGATCAAGCTGAAGTCGCCGGCTCAGATCGAGGGGATCGCGGCTGCGGGCGCGATAGTGGCGGAGGTGCTCGAGATGGCGGCCGGGGCGGCCGTGCCGGGGCGGACCACCGCCGAGCTGGACGAAACGGCCGAGGCGGCCATCAGGGAGCGCCCGGGAGCCGTTCCGGCATTCAAGGGGCTGTACGGTTTCCCTGCGACGCTGTGCACCAGCATCAATGAAGAGGTGGTCCACGGGATACCATCATCGAAACGGTCGCTGCGAGCCGGCGACATCCTCAGCGTCGATGTCGGCGTCAAGTATGATGGGCTATATGCCGATGCGGCGGTCACGGTACCGGTCGGCGAGGTGACGCCGGCGGTGGAACATCTGCTCGGAGCGACTCGCGATGCCTTGGACGCGGGTGTCGGCGCCGCGCAGGCGGGAGCGAGACTCGGCGACCTGGGGTGGGCGATTCAGAGTCGCGTCGAGGCCGCCGGATACAGCGTGATTCGGGAGCTTGTCGGCCACGGCGTGGGCGAGGCGCCTCACGAAGAGCCCCAGGTGCCGAACCATGGCGTGGCGGGACGCGGTTTGCGGCTGCAGCCCGGCTTGGTCATCGCCATCGAGCCGATGGTGAACCAGGGTAGGCGCGAGATTCGCACGCTCGAGGACGATTGGACGGTGGTAACGGCGGACGGCCAACTATCGGCGCACTTCGAACACACGGTTGCGGTCACGGAGGCCGGACCTCGCATTCTTACCCGGGTGGCGAGTCCGGCCACGGCGCGGGAGAGCTGATTGGCCAAAGAAGAAGCCATCAAACTGAAGGGGGAGGTATACGAAGCGCTCCCCAACGCGATGTTCAGGGTCCGGCTCGAGAATGGGCACCAGATAGTGTGTCACGTTTCGGGCAAGATCCGGATGAACTACATAAGAATTCTGCCCGGGGACCAGGTAACGGTGGAGTTGTCGCCGTACGACCTGACGAAGGGGCGGATAATCTATCGTGACAAGTGAGGGGCCGAGCGGGTTGTCGCCTGACGCGACGGGCCGGGGGAGTGTCGCGAGGCCGGCTGGCCGCGCGGCCCGATATTGTCCGTGCGGCGTCCGCGTGATATTTTCAATGGCTGTTCCGGTCGCAGTCGCATGAGACCGGCGGAACCCAGGTTGCCACGATGTCCTCTCACCCTGTACAACGGTTAACTGCGGGATGAAAGTTCGTTCCAGCGTCAAGCGCATATGCGAGCACTGCAAGATCATACGGCGTCGCGGCGTCGTGCGGGTGATATGTAGTCGCAATCCTAAACACAAGCAGCGGCAGGGGTAAGATGGCGCGTATTGCGGGCGTGGATCTCCCGCGGGAGAAGAGAATCGAGGTAGGGCTGACGTACATCTACGGGATCGGCCACTCGACCGCGCGCGATATCCTTGCCGAAACGGGAGTGAATGGCGATCTGCGCGTGTCTCAGCTGTCCGACGACGACGTCAACAGGCTGCGCCGCGTCATCGAGAACCACTACAAGGTCGAGGGTTCGCTACGCACCGAGAATCTGATGAATGTGAAGCGGCTCATAGACATCGGGTGTTATCGCGGGATGCGGCACCGGCGGGGCCTCCCGGTCCGAGGCCAGCGAACGCACACCAACGCTCGAACTCGGAAGGGACCGCGCCGCGCCGTGGCGGGGAAGAAGAAGGCGCCTCGCAAGTAGGAGAGTTGGACACGCCTTCCGGAGTTGCGATCGCGTCGCGAGGGCGTAGGCGATCTAGCCGCGAGGGAGATCGAGCGATTGCCGCCCGTGACGGCGAACCCCTCCGGACTGCGGTGCGGACCAGTGTCGCGGGGCTCGCGCGGTGGCGGGGGATCTCGCGGGCGACGGTTGCAACTTGTTGCGTAACTGCTGCCGACGGTTGAATCGGCGCTGTCGAAAGTGGCCGAGTTTGGCGCTGTCGAGACGAGCGGCACGCCGCTGCTCGGCATGGAGAAAGCGTAGAGCGTAGATGGCGAAGCCGGTAAGGAGAAAGAAGCGCCGGGTCGATGCCGAGGGCGTAGCCCACATCAAGGCGACTTTCAATAATACCATCATCACGATTGCGACCCTGCAGGGCGACACGGTCGCCTGGGCCAGCTCGGGGAAGGCAGGCTTCAAGGGTTCGAAGAAGTCCACCCCCTTCGCCGCCACCATCGCAGCCGAAATGGTTGGAAAAGAGGCGCTGGGCATGGGGATGCGGCGCATCCACGTGTTGGTTCAGGGGCCGGGCTCCGGTCGCGAATCGGCGATTCAGGCGCTGCAAGGCGCCGGCCTTTCGATCCGGTCGATCAAAGACGTGACGCCGGTTCCGCACAATGGGTGCCGTCCTCCCAAGAAGCGCAGGGTTTAGCGGGATGTCGCGTTACACGGGACCGGTCTGCCGGCTCTGCCGCCGCGAAGGAGAGAAGCTGTTCCTGAAGGGCAAGCGCTGCTTTACCGAGAAGTGCGGCATCGAGCGGCGCGCCTTTCCGCCGGGCGAGCACGGCGGGGGCCGGCGCCGGCGCCGGCAGTCCGACTACGCGGTGCAGCTACGCGAGAAACAGAAGGTGAAGAGGATATATGGCTTGGCGGAGAAACAGTTCCGCAACCTGTTCCAGAAAGCTTCGCGCGTTTCCGGGGTGACGGGCGAGAATCTCCTGATCGCGCTCGAGACCCGGCTCGACAATATCGTCTACCGTCTCGGCTTTGCGCCCTCGCGCAAGGCGGCGCGCCAACTTGTCCGGCACCGGCACGTTCTTGTCGACGGCGCCGTCGTCGACGTGCCGAGCTTCTCGGTGTCTACGGGGGCGGAGGTATCGGTCGTCGCTCGAGCGAGGAAGTTCCCAGTCGTCATGGAGGCTATCGCGGACCGCCGTTCACGCGGTCCGCTGTCATGGCTGGGCGTAGATTACGACACCGTGAAAGGGCGGATAATCGAGCGCCCCTCCAGATCCGACATCCCCCTTGCCGTTGAGGAGCAGTTGATTGTCGAACTTTACAGCAAGTAATCGCGGCGCGTTCGGCTCGGCCCCGGGACGGCCGCCGGGCGGCGTTGCGCCTTCATGGTCGATGCGACGCATGCGGTTGAGCGATTCGCTTCACTTGAGCGAAGAGAGAAGCAAGGCGCGCGAGGCGGTTCCGCCGGATCTTGCCGGGTTGGTCCTCCCGGAGCCGATGACGGAGCGGGAGCGCCTGGGGGAAGGCGGTCGCGCATCCTTCGTCCTCCAGCCCCTGGAGCGCGGGTTCGGACACACGATCGGCAACTTGATGCGGCGGATCATGTTGTCTTCGCTGCCGGGCGCCGCGGTGTGGGCTTTCCGGGCGGACGGAGTGCAGCACGAGCACCAGACGCTCGACAGGGTCGCGGAGGATATCCATCAGATCATCCAGAATCTGAAGCGGCTCGTCCTGGTCATCGACGACGAGGATGCCGACGAGGCGAAGCTCGAATTGTCGGTGCACAAGGCGGGGCCGGTAACGGCGCGCCAGATCGCCAAGCACGGATCGGTGAACGTAGTCAATCCGGACTTGCTTCTCTTCAGCCTGCAGGAGGACTTGCCCAAGAAACGGCCTCTGAAGCTCGATATGTGGGTGAACCGGGGTCGCGGCTTCGTGATGGCGGACCAGCACGCGAATCCACGGGACGGCGACCACGGGCAGAGCCTGCCGTTGGGAACGATTCGGATAGACTCCGTATACAACCCGGTGCTGCGCGCAAACTTTTCCGTGCGCGAGACCCGCGTCGGCCAGCGTACCGACTTCGACCGGCTCGAAGTGGATGTGGAGACCAACGGAGCGGTGGATCCGGTGGAAGCGGTCTCGCAGGCGTCGGCGATCGCGCAGTTTCACTTGGCGTACTTCGGCGACATATCCAGCGAAGGCGACCCCACGACGGAGAGCGCGGGGGACGAGATCGAGGAACACGGGATGCCGCCTGTCGATCCCTCCATGGCGGCGCTGTTTCGGAGTTCGCTGTCGGACTTCAGCGACATCTCGGCGCGTACCAGGAACACGCTGGAGCGCCACGGAATAAGCACCCTCGCCGATGTCGTGTCCCGTACTCGCGATGGTATGCTGGCGCTGGACAGCTTCGGAGAGAAGTCGCTGGAGGAAGTCGCGGAAGTGCTTGCGCAGAAAAAGCTTAGCTTCGGAATGGCAGTGAAGCGAGATGACCAGGGCAACTTCTACCTCATGCAGGACCCGGCGTCGGACGGGTCTGCGGACGATGAAGATGAGGCATAGAAGGAAGGGACGTGAACTAAGCCGTACGCGCAGCCATCGGCGGGCGCTGCTGCGGAACATGGCGACGAGTCTCATACTGCACGAGAGAATCACCACGACGGAAGCCAAAGCCAAAGAGTTGCGGCCATTCGCCGAGAAGCTCGTTACGCTGGCTAGAAGGGGCGACTTGCACAGCCGTCGACTCGCGGCACGGCATATAGCCGACCGGCGGGCGCTGAGGAAGCTGTTCGAGCAGATAGGCCCGGGCTTCGCCGATACGCCGGGCGGCTACACGCGAATCCTCAAGTTGCATGCGCGAAAGGGAGATGGCGCGGAGCTGGCGCTTATCGAGTTCACGGATCCAAAGGGCTAAGCGGAGCAGGAGGAAACATGATTAAGCCAAGCGGAGGCGGCAGGAGGGGGGTAGTCGGGTTGATTGTTACCCCGGCGGCCGTTGTCGCCGTGGCCGGGTTCGTATACTGGCTCAGCACCCAGTCTCGCCAGGTCCGGGAAGAGCGTGCCGAACGGTTCGCCGCGGCGGTGGAGGCCGAGAGCGATCTCGACGCCGCCGATCTGGCCGCTGATCCGGTTGCGGCGCTGGGACGCCGCGTCGTGATTTCCGGCGTTGCCGTAGCGACCGGGCTCGGCGATGCCGCTTTCGCCCTGCGGCTTCCCAACGAGGCCGCGTATCCTGTGTTGATGGAGTCCATGCCGATTCAGCGCCTCAGGATGTCCAACACGACCATCTATGGCGGGGATAGCGTCTTCGTGTCCGGGCATGTCTTCACCTTCAACGATTCGATCAGTAACGCCTGGATCACGCAGGGAGCGGTTAACGAAGGGATGGGCGAGTTGATTCCCCAATCGCCGACATTCCTTCTGGCCGACTCCGTTGTCGTGCACTGAGCCGCTCGCATGGCAAAGTTCTGCTACATTTGCGGCAAGGGGCCGGGGGTCGGGAACCATGTCAGCAACGCGAACAACAAGCGGAGGCGGCGGTTCTTGCCCAATCTCCAGCGGGTGAAGATCGCAGTCGGCGATTCGGGCCGTCGCCGGGTGCGTGTGTGCACGCGTTGCATCAAGGCGGGGAAAGTCGTCAAGGCACCCTAGCGCCGCTCCTCTCGCGGGCCAGCGCGTGCTGGTCACCCGGCCTGTCGGCCAAGCCAGATATCTGAGAGTGCGGCTGGAGGAGTTGGGAGCCGTCGTGACGACCATCCCGTTGATTCGGCTGGCTCCGCCATCCGACCCGAACCCGCTGAGACGCGTGGCGTCGCGCCTTCCCTCCTACGACTGGGTGGCGGTTACCAGCGTCAACGCCGTCGAACGTCTGGCGGACGCAGCGAGGGCCGCGGGATCGAGCGCGCCTCTGGCGGGGTGCCGTCTGGCGGCGATCGGACCCGCGACGGCAAGGGCCGCGCGCGGACAGGGCAGCGGCGAATGTCTGGTGCCATCCGCGTATCGTGGCGAGGCGCTTGCCGAGAGCTTGATCGCCGCGACCGCCCCCGAGAGTCGCGCCGCCGTCCGGGCGCTCGTCGTCCAGGCGGAGCGCGGCCGGCCGGCTCTGCGCGAGCGGCTCGTGGCTGCGGGGATCCAAGTGGATGCTGTCCCGGCGTACGCGGTCGAGGCCAATCTGTCCGCGCGCGAGCGCCTGCGAGAGTTTGTCGAGGGCGGCCGGGGCGACTGGCTCACCTTTACATCGTCCTCCGCGGTGCGGGCCTTCGTGAAGCTCGTTGGCGGACCCCGCACGGGGGGCGCGCGGGTCGCGGCGATCAGCCCGGTCACCGCCGCGACGCTTGCCGGGGAAGGACTCCCGGTAGACGCCGTGGCGGACGTCTACTCGGTACAGGGGCTAGTGGAGGGGCTGGTCACGGCGGCGGCCGCCGCTCCGGCGCGGGCCGGCCCGGCCCCGGTCGCGGAGAGGGCTGTGCAAAGTGGCTAGCGCCTCCTTTCCATCGCTTCGGATGCGCCGAATGCGGCGGACAGCGGCGCTGCGCGAACTCGCGAGCGAAACGCGGCTCGCCGCTTCCGACTTCATCTATCCGATGTTCATCGATGACCGGTCGCCGGGCCGGCGACCCGTCGCCTCCATGCCGGGAGTGGAGCGCCTGGACATAGAGGCCGCTGCCGGAGAGGCCCGTGCCGCGTTCGAGGAAGGAATTCGCGCGGCGCTTCTGTTCGGTCTGCCCGCCGGCAAGGATGCGGCCGGTTCCGGAGCGTGCGCGCCCGATGGCGTAGTCCAGCGAGCCCTCCGCGCACTGCGCGAGGCGCTGCCGGAGATGGTGCTGATCACGGATGTCTGCCTCTGCGCGTACACGGATCACGGCCACTGCGGCGTCTTGGAAGGCGGGCGCGTAGCCAATGACGCGACGCTCCGGCTGCTGGCCGCGCAGGCCGTGAGCCACGGGGCCGCCGGGGCCGACATCGTGGCTCCGTCGGATATGATGGACGGGCGCGTAGGCGCGATACGCGAGGCGCTCGACGAGGCGAAGATGGAGCATGTGGCGATCTTGTCCTATGCTGCAAAGTACGCGAGCGCGTTCTACGGACCATTTCGCGACGCGGCGGACTCCCGCCCTCTGTTCGGGGACAGGCGCAGCTATCAGATGGATGCGCGGAACTCCGACGAGGCTATCCGCGAGGTCGGCCTCGACTTGGCGGAGGGCGCCGACCTCGTCATGGTCAAGCCCGCGATCACTAACCTGGACGTCATCAGGCGGGTGAAAGATGAGTTTCGCGTACCTACCGCCGCATACCAGGTGAGCGGCGAATACGCCATGATCGAGGCGGCGGGAGCGAACGGCTGGATCGATTCCCGCGCGGCTCTCCTGGAGAGCGCGCACGCGATCAGACGCGCCGGGGCGGACCTTGTGGTGACCTATGCCGCGAGACGTCTTGCGCGGGCGGTGAAAGCGGGCTGAAGGTCGTGAAAGCGCTCGTTACCGGCGGTGACGGCTTCCTCGGCCAGCACCTCGTGGCCCACTTGCTGGACGCGGGATGCGAAGTCGCGGCCACGTCGCTGGCCGACAGACGGCGTCCGGGGGGACTCTCGCCGCAGGCGCGGGACGCCGTCGACTGGCGCCGGGTGGATGTGCTTGATTCCGCGGCGGTGGCGGCGCTCGTGGCAGCTTTCAGGCCGCGGATGATCTTCCACCTGGCGGGTTTCTCTTCGAGCGTTCAGGCGCGCGCGCACCCTCGCGACGCGCTCCGGGTGAACGCCGAAGGCACGCTCAACGTCGTGTTGGCAGCGGCGCGGACCGGACTGGCCGTGCGCCGGGTCGTCCTGGCCGGTTCGGCGGACGCTTACGGCGACGGCGACGGCGCCCGGATCGAGGAGAGCGCTCCGCTACGGCCGGTAACGCTCTACGGCGCCAGCAAGGCGGCGCAGGAGATGGCCGGTCTGGGGGCCGGAGCGGCGCTCGGGGTGCAGGTGGCGGTAGCCAGGATTTTTCCCCTTGTCGGTCCCGGCCAGCGTCCGATGTTCTTCCTTCCGAGTCTCTGCCGCCGGGCGTTGGCGATTCGGCGGGGCACGGCCAAGCCGGAGCTTGCCGTCGGCAACCTCGACGTCACCCGCGACTTCACGGATGTGCGCGACGGCGCGGAGGCAGTTGCCGCGCTGGGCGGCCTGGACTCGACAATACGCCGATCTTACAACGTGTGCTCCGGAAAGGGGCTGCGGCTCCGCCGCCTGATGGAGTGGGTGGTCGGAGCGGCCGGAATCGATCCGGATGTGACCTGCGATCCGGGCCTCGTTCGGCGAGGCGAACCGGAGAAGTTGGTCGGCGACCCGGGCCGCCTGCACGCGGCGACCGGGTGGTTCGCGCGGCGAGATATCCAAACCACTGCGGCCGAGACGCTGGATTGGGTCGCCGTCGGCGCTTCTTGCGAAGGAGAAGCGCATTACGGACTTGGCAAGGGCGATGGCTAGAGGAAAGAGGCGATGGAAATAACGATATTCGGAAGCGGGTATGTCGGGCTCGTCGTGAGCGCGTGTCTGGCACGAGCGGGACACCAGGTGACGTGCGCCGATATCGACGCCGACAGGGTCCGGCGGCTCAACTCGGCGGACTTGCCCATCTACGAGCCGGGGCTGGAATCGCTGCTTTCCAACGGCCTTGCCGAGGGTCGGCTCCGCTTCACCGTCGACGCGGCGGAGGGCGTCCAGAAGGCAAAGATAATTTTTGTCGCGGTCGGTACGCCGGCGGGCGATAACGGCGTCGTCAACCTCGACCATGTGCTCGAGGCCGCGGGCGTCATCGCCGACCACCTCCGGCCCAGGGCGCTGGTAGTGCTGAAGAGTACGGTGCCGCCGGGATCGTGCGAAGTCGTGCGCGCCGAAATAGCCAGTAGAACCGACAGGCCTTTCTTCGTATGCGCGAATCCGGAGTTCTTGAAGGAGGGCAACGCGGTCGGCGACTTCATGTACCCGGATCGCGTGATCTGCGGCGTCGACTCGGATCATGCCCGCACCATGCTGGAGGATCTGTACGAGCCGTTCGTGCGCTCGGGCAATCCAGTGATCTTCACGGACATCGCATCGGCGGAGATGACCAAGTATGCGGCGAACGCGATGCTGGCCACGCGAATCAGCTTCATGAACCAGTTCGCCGAACTGTGCGAGAAGACGGGAGCGGATATCGAAGTGGTGCGGCAGGGAATCGGTTTGGACGCCCGCATCGGTCCGCTCTTCCTCTATGCGGGCGCGGGCTTCGGCGGCAGCTGTCTTTCGAAGGACTTGCAGGGGGCGATCGGCGTCGGGAAGAAGTGGGGCGTGGATCTCTCCGTGCTGCGAGCCGTGTCCGATGCGAACGATCGCCAGAAGACGCTGATCGCGCGCAAGATTTGCCGGCGTTTCGGCGATGACCTTTCCGGGAAGCGCTTCGCCTTGTGGGGGCTCGCCTTCAAGCCGGAGACGGACGACATGCGCGACGCGCCTTCCCTCGCGGTCATCGCCGAACTGCGAGAGCGAGGCGCTTCGATCATAGCGCACGATCCGGCCGCGATGGAGAAGGCGCGCCTTTGCCTCGGCGACGAGATCAGGTACGGCAGAAACGAGTACGAAATTCTGGACGGAGCCGACGCCCTTGTCGTCACCACCAATTGGTTCCAGTACCGGCGGCCGGACTGGTATGCGGTGGCGGAACGGTTGGCGCAGCGGATCGTCTTCGACGGACGGAACATCTTCGACATAGACCGGCTCAAGGGACTTGGCTTCGAGTACTACCCGGTAGGCCGGAGACAGGTCGGACCGGAGGTCTCGGGAAGCGGCCGGAGGAGCGAACCTCCGCGGGGAGCCCAAGCCGGCCGATGAGAATCCTGGTGACGGGCGCGGCGGGCTTCCTCGGTTCGCACCTGGTCGATCGCCTGATCGGCGAAGGGCACCGGGTTACCGGCATCGACAACCTGATTACCGGGTCGCTCGACAACCTCGCGCACCTCCGGAACGAACCCCGCTTCGACTTCATCATGCAGAACGTCGTGGATCCGATAGAGATCGCGGGGCGCGTCGAAGGCATATTTCACCTCGCCTCGCCGGCGAGTCCGCGCGACTACCTCCGTCTGCCGATTCAAACTCTGAAGGCGGGAGCTCTCGGAACGCACAACGCCCTAGGATTGGCGAAGCGCACGGGCGCTCGCATCCTGCTCGCCTCGACTTCGGAGGTGTACGGCGATCCTCTGGTCCATCCGCAGCCCGAGTCTTACTGGGGAAATGTGAACCCCGTCGGTCCGCGCGCGGTATACGACGAGGCCAAGCGCTTCGCCGAGGCCATAGTGATGGCCTACGGCCGTTCGCACGGCGTGAACGCGGGCATTGCGCGCATCTTCAACACTTACGGTCCGCGCATGCGCCCTGACGATGGCCGCGTCGTATCGACTTTCGTGACGCAGGCGCTGCAGGGAGGTCCCCTGACCATCTACGGCGATGGGTCGCAGTCCCGCAGCTTCTGTTACGTTTCCGACCAGATCGATGGACTCTACCGCCTCTTCCGCTCCACCGTCACGCAGCCGGTCAACGTGGGAAATCCGGACGAGTACACGATCAGGGAGTTGGCCAGCCTGGTGATCTCGGTGTGCGGCTCCGAGTCGACATTGGAAACTCGCGCTCTGCCGGTCGACGATCCGCAGGTTCGCTGTCCCGACATCTCCCGCGCCTCGGCGAAGTTGGGTTGGAAGCCGGTAGTTCCGCTCAGGCAAGGGCTGGAGCGCATGGTCTCCAGCTTCAGGGAGTTGCAGGAGAACGGCGCTCTGGCCTCGACGCCGGTGCAGGGTGACTGAGAGGGGGTTGCCGAGGGCCGAGACGGGTCGGCCCAGCGTCTCCGTCATCATGCCGGTGTACAATGAGGAGGAGACGGTCGAGCTGATTGTCCGGCGCGTGAGGGAGGTCGCGCCCTCGGTCGAGCTGATAGCCGTGGATGACGGGTCGAGCGACGGGTCGAGCGAGATATTGAGCCGGCTGAATGACGAGGGATTCGTGGACCAACTGCTTGTGCATTCATCGAACCGCGGGAAGGGCGCCGCCCTCTCGACCGGCTTCCAAGCCGCCCGGGGCGATCTCGTCGTCATCCAGGATGCCGATCTGGAGTACGATCCGGCCGAGTATCCGAGTCTGTTCAAGCCGATCATGGCCGGCCGGGCCGATGTCGTGTACGGGTCGCGCTTTCTCGGCGGGCAGCCGCACCGCGTGCTCTACTACTGGCACTATGTGGGCAACAGATTGCTCACCCGGCTGTCCAACGCGGTTACCAACCTCAATCTGAGCGATATGGAGACGTGCTACAAATGTTTCCGGCGCGAGGTGGTCGAACAGCTGACGATCGAAGAGCGATCATTCGGCGTCGAGCCGGAGATTACGGCCAAGGTTTCTCTCGCAGGTTGGCGCGTGTACGAAGTGGGAATCTCGTATGCGGGCAGAACGTACGCCGAGGGCAAGAAAATCGGCTGGCGGGACGGAGTTTCCGCCGTGCGGTGCGTGTTGAAGTACGGCCTGGCCAGGCGCTGGAGCCGGAAGGGAAGGGCGGCGATCGCTGCGGCGCGAGAAGCGCGCCGGCTCTGCGGGCCGTCCTGGCCGGCGGAGCGGCGGCCAGGAGACGCGAGCGGTGGCGAGGGTCCGGAGCGGGGGAGCGACCCGCGATGATCCGGCGAATATCCGCCTCGGTCCGAGCTGATGCCCATCCGGCGGCGACCGGGCGCCGCCGACCCGCGACGATCCGGCGAAGATGCGCTTCCGTGGCCTCGATAATCGCTTGCCTCGGGCTCTGGGGCTGCGAGGATCCGGTGGAACGGTCCGTGGTTCGGGGAGATCGCTACCGGGCGGTGGATGAGACCGGCAAGGCGGTTGCCGAGTATCTGCTGGCACGGCGCATGCGCGGAGACACTGAAGAACTTCTGCTGAGGCTCGGGCACGCTTATGCGGCGGGAGGCGACGTAGAGGAGGCGGTCGCGGTCTACGAGGCGCTTGTCGAACGAGAGCCGCGCCTGCGGCACCAAGTGGCGGCTTCGCTCGCGGAGGTGGCTTGGTCCGCGCGGGAGCGCGGCGCTTCGGAGAATATGGCGCGCGCGCTTCAGCCGCTGCTCGACTGGGGACTGGGGTATGTGCCTTCGGACCTGCAGCTGTCGCTGGCCGCGTATTATGCGGGCGAGGGGGAGTACGACCGCTCCCTCCCCATTTACCTGGCGCTGATCTCGGATGCGGAGAACGATCCGTCGCCGGCGGCGCTCTACGAGGTTGGATTGGCTTTTGAACAGTTGGGAGCGTGCGAACGGGCGCTCCCATTCTTCGGCGGTTTCCTCGAAGCCGCGGGCCGCTCGGACCCCAATCTCGACGCGGCGCGCTTCCACTTCGGAAGCTGCCTGTTCGCAGCTGCGGAGGCGGACCGAGTCGCCGGGCGCCCCTCGGCGGTGCTGGAGAAGTTGGACCGGCTGGTCGAAGTCGGGGTACCGAGGACACTTATGGTGGAAGCGTACTTTCTGCGCGGCGAAATGCTCGTGTCGCTGGACAGGGCGGACGAGGCGCGGGCTAGCTACGAGCGCGTGCTCGAGCTGAATCCCACGCGCACCCACGCACTGGCCCGGCGCGCCGAAGAGCGGCTCCGGCAGATCCGGTTCGGCTTCGAATGAAGCGCGTTCGCCTAGCGGTCGCGGCTTGGGTCGCATCGCTCTCTCTGGGAGCGTGCGCCGCCTCCGGTCCGCCCCGCGGCCTTGCGCCCGAAGATCTCTTTCAGTGGTCGCAGGATCAGTTCGAGATGGAGGAGTACGACGATGCCGCGTCGGGCTTCTTGGCTCACTTGATCCAGAATCCCCAGAGTCCGCAGTTCGATAGCGCCCAGTACATGGCCGCCGAGGCCGCGCTGCGCAACGGGAAGGAACTCGAGGCGGCCGAAGAGTTCGGCCGGATCGCCACTAGCCGTCCCGACAGCCCGTTCGCGGACGATGCCCAGCTGGGTCTGTGCCGCGCGTACTCCGCGGTGTCGCCCAAGGTCTCGCTTTCTCAAGAGTTTACGCGGCGCGCGATCGACGAGTGCGGGCGGCTGCTGCAATTCTTCCCCACGACTCCGCTCCGGGACGAAGCCGAGCGGCTGGTGGTCGAGGCGCGGACCAAGCTGGCGCGGAAGAGCTACGAGATCGGCAAGTACTACCAGGATAACCGCAAGTTGCCCGAGGCCGCGATCGTCTACTATCAGAAGTCGCTCGCCGAGAATCCTCCAAGCGATTTTCTCCCGGACCTCCTCCTGCGGCTGTACGAGATGTACGACCGGGTCGGGTTCGAAACCGAGGCCCAAAACGTGCTCGACAGGCTCGTGACGGACTTTCCGGATTCCGAGGAGGCGGCCAAGGTGGAGAGCGATGCCACTCCGGAGCCGCCGGACTTCCGCTCTCGGTGAGACGCGGAGTGCGAACCGGCATCTTCGGCGGCGCCTTCGACCCTCCCCACGCGGCCCACGCAGTCATCGCGCTGGGGCTGGTCGACGAACTGAGCCTGGATCGTCTCCTGGTGATACCGGCTGCCTGCCCGCCCCACCGCGATGCGATCCTCCCCGCGGACATCCGCCTCGGCCTCGTTCGCCGGTTGTTCGAGGGCCTGCGCCGCATAGAGGTTTCGGCGCTCGAGATGGAACGCCCGGGCCCCTCCTTCACGGTCGACACGCTGGAGGATCTCTCTCTCGCCTTTCCGCGGGACGAATTCATCCTCGCGATGGGCTCCGACCAGTTCGCGGCGCTCGACAGCTGGAAGGAGCACAAGCGACTGTGCGAGCTGGCAACGATAGCGGTTATCCGGCGCCGCGGCTCGGAACCCGTTCCTCCGCCGTCCATGGCGGGAATCGACTATCTTGTAGCCGATGCGCGCCCTAGCGATGTGTCGGGGAGCCAGATTCGGAGGCGTCTCGAAGAGGGGCGCTCGGTCGGCTCTCTCGTTCCCGCGTCGATCAGGGGGGCGGTGGAGCGGGCCTGGGCGGGTTCGCGGCGTCTGCTTGGCAGCGGAGAAGGCGCGAGCGCGGCAATGGATGGGCGGCGGGCGGGAGGCATGGCTCGGGCGAGGGGTGCGCCCGGCGGAAGAGCCCACGGTGGTTAGGTAGATGCTGAAGAGTGTGGCGTCGCAGCTATTCGGAACGCGTTTCGCGCGATCCATGAAGCGGCTGCGGCCGGTCGTCAGGAAGATCAAGGAGCACGAGGCGCGGCTCGCGGACTTCTCGGACGAGGAGCTGAGGGCTCAGACCGAGAAGTTCAGGGCGGAGATCCGCGAACGAACGACCGCATTCGAAGAGGCGGCCGAGGAGCTGCGCGAGAAGCGCCGCCGCACGGAAGACCCCGCCACGCGCGCCGACTTGGCAGAGCGAATCGCGCAGACCGAGGGCGATCTGGCCGACGCCACGCAGGCGGCGCTCGACGACATTCTCCCTGAAGCGTTCGCGACTGTTCGCGAGGCGTGCCGTCGCCTGCTCGGCGTCAGAGCCGAGGTCACCGGCAACGAGATGGCGTGGGACATGGTCCCCTACGATGTCCAGCTCATCGGAGGGATCGTGCTGCACCAGGGCAAGATAGCCGAGATGGCCACGGGCGAAGGAAAGACGCTCGTGGCCACCATGCCGCTGTACCTCAACGCCCTGCCCGGTCGCGGCGCGCATCTCGTGACCGTCAACGAGTACTTGGCGCGGCGGGATGCCGAGTGGATGGGGCTGGTATTCGACTTCCTGGGACTCTCCGTCGGCGTTCTGGAAGACACCGTGCCGGGCAGCGAAGAGCGGCGGGCCGCCTACCTCGCGGACATCACGTACGGAACGAACAACGAGTTCGGCTTCGACTACCTCCGCGACAACATGGTCATCGACCTGCAGTATCGCGTTCAGCGAGGCCATGCGTTCGCCATCATCGACGAAGTCGATTCGGTCCTGGTCGACGAGGCCCGGACCCCGCTGATCATCTCGGGACCGGCCGGACGGGACGATCGCGATGTCTACAAGACGCACAACTCGCAGGTGGCGTCGCTCGCTCGCCGCCAAGCCCGGATTGTCAACCGCCTGCTGGCCGACGCCGAGAAGCTCTTGGCCGAGGCCGATGAGCGGGGCGACGAAGAAGCGCGGCGGGAGGCGGGCATCAAGCTCCTCGGGGCGCAGCGCGGCGCGCCGAAGAACAGGAAACTCCTCAAGCTGCGGACGCGGCCCGGCGTGAAGCAGCTCGTGCAGCGCGTCGAAGCCGGCATGATCCGCGACAAGCAGCTCTCCTCGATAGACGATGAGCTCCTCCTCTACTCGATGGACGAGAAGGGCCACACGATCCAGATTTCCGACCGGGGCCTCGATCTTCTGTCGCCCGGCGATCCGGACATGTTCGTCGTCCCGGACATCTCCGAAGCGGTGGAGCGAGTTGGAGACGACGGCGCGCTGACGCCCGACGCGAGGCGAGATGCGGTCGAACGGCTCGAACGCGACTACGCCGAGAAATCCGAGAAGATCCACGTCATCCACCAGCTCGTGAAGGCTCACTCTCTGTACGAGCGCGATGTGGAATACGTGGTGGAGGGTGGCAACGTAGTCATCGTCGATGAGCACACGGGCCGGAAGATGCACGGCAGGCGATGGTCGGACGGCCTCCACCAGGCGGTCGAGGCGAAGGAGAACGTCAAAGTCCAGGGCGAGACGCAGACGCTCGCCACCATCACGATCCAGAACTACTTCCGCATGTACGACAAGCTGGCTGGAATGACGGGCACGGCCGAGACGGAGGAGGGCGAGCTCCACGAGATATACGGCCTCGAGGTGGTCGTGATTCCGACCAACCGGCCCGTCAGGCGCATCGACCACGATGACGTGATCTTCCAGACGAAACGCGAAAAGTACGCGGCGCTGCTCGAGGAGATAGAGCGGATCAACGAAGCGGGTCTGCCGATCCTGGTCGGGACTACGAGCGTCGAGGTCTCCGAACTGATATCGCGCATGTTGAAGCGGCGCGGCCTCGCGCACGAGGTGCTCAACGCGAAGCAGCATGAGCGAGAGGCGACCATCATTCAGAATGCGGGCCAGCCCGGCGCGATCACGATTGCCACGAACATGGCCGGACGCGGCACGGACATCAAACTCGCCGGTCCCTGCGTGCAGTGCGAAGTGTGCGGCATTCGATCCGATGCGACGCCATACGGGCGGGGGGACGAGCGGCCCGACCTGTCGCGGGCGGAGATCAAGGAGCGCGGGTGCGAGAAAGAGCCTCCGTGCGGGCTGCAGATTCTCGGCACCGAGCGACATCAGTCGCGCCGGATCGACCGTCAGCTCAGGGGGCGATCCGGACGGCAGGGAGATCCGGGGGCCAGCCTCTTTTTCCTCTCGCTCGAAGACAACCTGATGCGGCTCTTCATGCACGAGAGGGTGGCCAAGATCATGGACCGCCTGGGGGTGAAGGAGGGCGAAGTAATCAGTCACCCCTGGATAACGAAGTCGGTCGAGCGGGCGCAGAAGCGTGTCGAGATCCAGAACTTCGATGCGCGCAAGCGACTGCTGGACTACGACGATGTCATGAACCAGCAGCGCGAAGTCATCTACGACATGCGCCTCTACGCTCTCGAGGGCGGGGAAGATCTCAAGGGCGAGACGTGGGAGATGATAGAGGACGTGGTTCGAGATGAGGTCGAAGACCACGTGCCCGGCGGGTCCCCCCGCGACCGGTGGGATCTGCCGAGTCTGAGACAACGCCTGCTCCTGGAATACTTCCTGCACAACGCGTTCCTTCCCTCGGAGAACGGCTCCGGCGGGGCGGCGGGATCCGCCGGCCAAGTCGGCCGTCTCCCCGAAGCCGACGAAGCGCGAACGGCGGAGGAGGGAGACGCGGACGGCTTGGCAACCGCCGAGAGCGTGGGCGAGGCGGTCGTCGTCAGCGCGCGGGAACAGTTCCACGGCAAGCTGGAGAACTTTGGCGATCTGTGGGAAAAGGTGCTGCGCTTCATCGTCTTGTCGGTGATCGACGAGAAGTGGAAGGAGCACCTGTACGACCTCGACCACCTGCGTTCGTCGATACACTTTCGGTCGTGGGGGCAGAAGGACCCGCTCGTGGAGTACAAGAAGGAAGCGTACGAAATGTTCGTCAGCTTGGTCGGCGACATTCGGCGGACAGTCGCCAATCGTTTCTTCAGGGCGCGTGTAGAGATCAGGCAGCCGATCCAGCCGCCGCGGATAACCGGAATGAGCGGTCCGGCGCCGATCGGCGCGGACGCTCCGGGCTCGGGCATGCTCGGCGGGGAGGACCGGCCGCCCGTGACGTCCGGCCCCGGCGCCGTCGGCGGCGCCGCGTTCTCGCCGGCGGGCGTGGCGGCGTCGGCGGCAGTCGGCGACCCCGCGCCCGCAGGCGCGGCCATGCAAGGCGGCCAGGGGCGGCACGGACGGGCCAAGCCCGCTACGGCCGAGCGGAAGCCGGGTCGCAATGCTCCGTGCCCGTGCGGGAGCGGCAAGAAGTACAAGAAGTGCCACGGGCGGCTCGGTTGACCTCCCGGCGGCCGCCGTCCGCGCGCCGGCGCGTCAAGCGCGGCTGGCCGCGCCCCGGCGCGCTCCCGCTGGTCGGCGCGCCTCTATTGGCCGGTCCGCTCCTGCTGGCCGGCGCGTTCCTGCTGGCCGGCTGTGGCGGAGAGCCGGAGCCGTCCGCGCCGCCGCCTCCCCATCCTCCCGCGGCGTCGGTCGCGCCCGCCGGGCCGGGGGAGCAATCCGGCAGCGTCGTCGAAGTCGCTCTGGTCGAGTACGCGATCGGCATGCCGTCTCGGCTGCCCGCCGGCCCGGCGGTGCTCCGTCTCAGCAACGTGGGCTTCGAAGTTCACAACCTCAAACTGGTCGATGCCGGGAGCGGATCCCTCCTATGGGAGGCGGAGCCGGTGAACGCCGGCGAAAACCGGCTGGCCGAGCTGGTCCTCGAGCCCGGGGAGTACACCATGCTGTGCGATCTGGCCGGCCACGACAGCCGCGGGATGCGGATGTCGCTCTTGGTCGAGGATTCCTAGCGCCAGTGACCGGGGACGGGCAGGCTCGTGAGTAGCCGGATGTTCCTCCGGTACATGCCCCCGATGGGCATCTACGAGACTCTGTACGCCTTTATGGCCGCATTCGGCCGCTACATGGGATCCCCCGGCACCCATCCCTGGAGCCAGGGCTTCCCGCGCACGGTCCGGCTCCCGGGCGGTCCCGGCCTGCCGTCGAGCGTACCGGTGACGGCGGAGGACAGAAAGTACCCGAAGGCGTGGGGCCTGCCGGAGCTCAGGGAGGCTATCGCCAACTACTACCGGCAGTACTACGGCGCCCGCATAACGGCCGAAAATGTCATGGTCTTTGCCGGGGGGCGGCCAGCGCTGATTACGTTGCTGCTATTCCTGGAACCGGACATCGAGGTGCGAATCGCCTCCACGGAATACACGCCGTACTACGACATGCTCGAACGGCTGGGACGGTCCTACCACCTGTTGCACAGCGGAGCGGACAACGGATTCCGGCCGCCGGTCGAGGAGTACGCGGCCGAGCGCGACGGACGCACCCTGATGCTCATCAGCAACCCTTGCAATCCGACCGGCGTCACTCGGACCGGAAGCGAACTTCGGACGCTCGTGGCGGCCGCCGGCAGGGATGGAACGGGGCTCATGATCGACGAAGCGTACGAGCTCCTTCACGACCCGCCGGTGAGCGCGATGGCGTACGCCGGCGACATAGAAGAGACGAACCTGTTCGTAGTCGGCGCGGCCACCAAGGGTCTCCAGGCTCCCGGCATCCGCATCGGCTGGGCAATCTCGGCCAAGCGGCACATCGAAGTCCTGGGGAACTTCTCCTCCTTCGGGATGGGCGGAGTTTCGCACGCGTCGCAGCGTTACGCGGTCGAACTGCTGAACCCCGATCGCATGCCGCTGGTCCGGGAAGCGGTCCCGGCTTTCTTTGCCGGCCAGCGAGACCGCTACGGGCGCGCGTTCGAAGAGCTGGGGCTCGAACTATTCTCCGGGTCGGGCGGCTTCTACCACTGGTGCCGCCTTCCAGGGCGCGGCACGGCACAGCAGCTCAACGAACTCCTCTTCAGGCGAGGCGCGGCGATCCTCAAGGGAACGGACTGCGACATGGCCAGGCTAGGCGAGACGTCCCCGCTCAGGAGCTTCTTCCGGTTCTCGTTCGGCCCGTTGGCGCCCGAGTCGTTCCAGAGCGACATCGCCATTCTCGGAGAAGCGCTGCGCGAGTTGAGCGGATAGCTCCCTAACGGGGAGCGGTGCGTTCCCGCCGTCGCCTCGGCCTGCTCTTTCCATGCAGGCCTTCGCCGCAGACTTTCGTCTGGCGCTGGAGACCTCGGCGGAGGCTCGCCTTCCCGTGCATGCGCCGCGCACTGCGCGCGAATCTGGCGGGCTCGCGGCCACTCCCCGGGCTACCCTGCGATGTTAGTGACGCGATTCACCTTCATCATCACGTTCATGCCGCCCGCATTGCCAGCCACCTCCAACGCCGCCCTTTCATGCAGGATCAAGCCGCGGGCGCGGTCGAACGACACGGTTCCGGCGAGCGTCGCAGCTCCACTAATCCCGGCAACGCCCGACAGGTCGAGGCCGCCTTCATAGGCGATCTCCGCGATATTTTCCCTTGCTTCGACCAGCGTGTAGGAAAGCTCGACCTCGGCAACCGATCCGGTCGGCAGAAGCGTCTCTACAGTCCCCGCCCAGGAATCGCCTGGCTCGACTTGGTTCTCGGGCAGGACGAGGTAGTGGGTGACCATCGCTCCTAAGAACTGCCGCGAATCCTCGGTCGAGGTCTCGATAGCAGCTTCCCCCGTTGGCCGCCCGCGGCCATCCAGCGTCACCGTATAGGTGGCGCCGTGGAGGTTCAGATCGGGCATCTGCTGTCCCAGCCCCCGCCTCGTGATCGTGCTCGAGTCGACCGATGCGCCGACCTCTATGGCGCCGCCATTCCTCCGGTGAAACGTCTTCGTCAACAAGATGTTCGCCGTCACCATTGGCTCTGCCGAGGGGGACATCGGGCCTTCCAACGAAATATCGAACTCGATTCGGTACCGGGATTCCGAGCCGTCTGCCGGGTTCAAGCGCATGGGGATGGCGTCTTGGCCGAGCAGCGGCTGCGCAGCGGCCAGGAAGAGGAGCGTGGCTACGGTCGACTCCATTATTCTTGCTTTCATCGATTCTCCTATTCGGAGTTATGGATACAGGCTATGGCGAAAGTGCCGCAAAGCCAATCCGGGTAGGGCTGCCAATCTGGAGAAGGCTGCCAATCCGCCGTCCTTGCGCGGCGGTCGCGGATGCCAAGCGCGCCGTAGCGCTACTCTGGCGCATGCCCGATGCCGTATCGCCGCCGGGTGTCCCGGCAGTCGCCTTCCCGGGCATGCGCCGCGCACTGCGCACGAATTTGACGGCCTCGCGGCCGCTCCCCCCGGCTACCACCCGGCGAGGCGAGTGATGCGATTCACCTTCATCACCACGTTCATGCCGCCCGTGGCGGTAGTGATCTCGGTCGCGGCGCGCTCCACCACGACGAGGCTGCTGAAGTGGTCGAAAATTATGGTACCGCTGAACTTCGCATCGCCGTTCATGCTGGAAACGGCCGACAAGTCGAGGCTGCCTTCATAGGCGATTTCCGCCATCGCTTCCTCATCTGCGACCAGCGTGTAGGAAAGCTCGACTTCGGCATCCGAGCCGTTCGGCAGAAGCGTCCTTACAGTCCCCGCCCAGGAATCGCCTGGCTCGACTTGGTTCTCGGGCAAGACGAGGTAGGGGGTGACAATCGCTCTGAAGAATGCCCGGTCGTCCTCGGTCGAGGCCTCGATCGCCAGTCCGTCCGTTGGCCGCCCACGGTCATCCAACGTCACCGTGGAGCTAGTGCCGTCGAGATTCAGATCGAGCTGGCCCGGTACCTGACTCGCGATTGTGCTCGAGTCCACCGATGCGCCGACCTCTATGGCGCCGCCATTCCTCTGGTGAAACGTCTTCGTCAACAAGACTTCTCCCGCCACCAATGGCTCTGCCGAGGAGAACATCGGGCCTTCCATCGACATCTCGATCTCGATCCGGTACCGGGATTCCGAGCCGTCTGGAGGGTTAAAGCGCATAGGGGCGTCCTGGCCGAACAGCGGCTGCGCGGCGGCCAGGAAGAGGAGCGTGGCTACGGTCGACTCCATTGCTCTTGCTTTCATCGATTCTCCCATTCGAAGTTATGGATACAGGCTGTGGCGAAAGTGCCGTATTGCCAATCTGGAGACTGCTATCAACCCGCCGTCTTCGCGCGTCGGTCGCGGATGCCCGGCGTCGGCTTGCTCGCGTCGCAAGTCGGTCGCCCGTATCCCTGCGCGACGCTCGCACCCCGGCTGCTACCCGCTCCCTCGATGCCCGTTCCTGCCCAATCACGCGACGCGTACAGGATTTCTCGTCCCCGGGGAGCCGCCCGCCCGGCGGCAACTGCGGCAGGGAGGACGGCTGGGGCACGGGCCTCGCTCCCGTCGGCGGCCGCGCCCGGCGGGAACTGCGACAGGGAGGATGGCTAGGGCACGGGCCTCGCGCCCGGCGGCGGCCGCGCCCGGCGGCAACTGCGACAGGGAGGTCCGCCAGGGAAGGGTTGGCCGCTTCGCTGAAGTTGACCAACCGGGCAATGCCGCCGAAGCTCCGAGTTGAGACAGTGTTCATAGCGATTCCGATATGTACCGCATGTCTCCGAGAATTCTCGAACTGCCGGCCGACGAACGGCCGCGAGAGCGCCTGCGCCGGTTTAGCGCGGATGCCCTATCGACGACCGAACTGCTGGCGGTCGTGCTCGGATCGGGCGCGATCGGCCACTCGGCCGTCGATGTTGCGGCGGATCTGTTGACGGACTTTGGCGGATCGCTACGCAAGCTGGGGAGAGCCGAGCCGGCCGAGCTCGAGAAGACGGCGGGGATCGGCCCTGCCCGGGCGGCCGCGGTCGCAGCGGCCCTCGCCCTCGGGCGGCGGCTTGCGGCAGAACCGGCTCGCGCTACAGGTCGCATTCGCGGGCCGGCCGATGTCTTCGGCCGACTCGGCCCGCTGCTCCGCGACCGGCAGCAGGAAGAGTTCTGGGTGATCTACCTGAGCACCCAAAGCCAAGTGCTGCTCGAACGGCGGCTGACCGTGGGACTGTTGAACAGCTCCCTCGTGCACCCGCGCGAGGTGTTCGCGCCGGCCATAGCCACCGCCGCGGCATCCGTGATCCTCGCGCACAATCATCCCAGCGGCGATCCGGAGCCGTCGCCCGAAGACATTTCGGTCACGTGCCAACTGGTGAAGAGCGGACAGTTGCTGGGCATTCCGGTGCGCGATCACGTCGTCCTGGGCGACCGGGGCTACGTCAGTCTTCACGAGCGCGGGATCTGCGGCTAGCAGGTCCGGCAGGCTCTCTTCCGGCCCGGTCCGCAGCCTTGCCGCGACCCAGCGCGCAGCCTCGTCCCGGCCTCGCATCCGGCCCGGTCCGCAGCCTTGCCGCGAGCCAGTTCGCGGCCTCTTCCCGGCCTCGCATCCGGCCCGGTCCGCAGCCTTGCCGCGAGCCAGTTCGCGGCCTCTTCCCGCGGCCAGTCCGCGGAAGGGGCGCAATCGTAGCGGATTAGCCGTTGCCGATGCCGACCCGCGCGCGACTCTGTCCCGGCCGGCATGAACTTGCGCCTCTCTGCCCCCGTAGCAGCATCTTGTAGCAGCATCTTATGGGTCGGCGGCGCGTGGGTCGGCGGATCCAGCGACGAGAGTACCGGGAAGCATTGGAGGAGCGGTCCGTGGCAACTACCGCCATATCCCTGCAAGCCAAGGCGGCTCCAGGCGGAGCCGGGGCTCGTTCCATCCTCCCGGCGGACTTTCTCGCGGCGATAGAGGGACAGGAAGACCGCCTCGACCTCGAACTGCTCGCCCTCGCGTTCCAGTTCAGCCTCGACAAGCACAAGGGGCAGAAGCGCGCCTCGGGCGAAGACTATATTCGCCACTGCGTCGAAGTCGCGAAGATAACGACCGACATCCGGCTCGATAACGTCAGCATCGCCGCTGCGCTCCTCCACGATGCGGTGGAGGACACCGACACCACCGTCGAGGAGATACGCGCCGAATTCGGCGATGTGATCGCCCAGGTCGTCGATGGACTCACCAAGATCGCGCAGTTCGAGCTCGGCTCGATCGCCGAACGGCAGGTCGAGACCTACCGCAAGCTTCTCCTCTCGATGGCACGCGATGCACGGGTGATTCTGGTCAAGCTGGCGGACCGCCTGCACAACATGCGCACCCTGGAACACATGCCGGCGGAGGCGCGCCGGCGGATCGCGCTGGAGACCCGCGAGATCTACGCCCCGCTAGCGCACCGGCTGGGAGTCGCTCGCATCAAGTGGGAGCTGGAGGATCTTGCGTTCAAGTTCCTGGAGCCCCAGGCGTACAGAGAGCTGGTCCGAGAAATACAGGCGACCAGACGCGAGCGAGTGGAGCTGATCCGGCGGATGGAAGCCCCGCTGGAGGCGGAGCTGAGCGCCGTCGGCATCAAGGCCGACGTCACGGGCAGACCGAAGCACCTCTGGTCCATTTCCAGGAAGATGGCCAAGCAGGACAAGTCGCTCGAGTCGATCTACGACTCGCTCGCGATGCGCATCATCGTGGACTCCGTTCGAGACTGCTACCATGCGCTCGGGATCGTGCACAACAAATGGACTCCTCTCACCGAACGCTTCCACGACTTCATCGCCACTCCGAAGTCGAACATGTACCGAAGCCTCCATACGACGATATTCGGTCCCGGGGGAGTCCTGTACGAGATTCAGATCCGGACGCGCGACATGCACCGCACCGCCGAGTTCGGGATCGCGGCCCACTGGCGGTATAAGGAGGGTCGGCCCGGGGATGATGTGGACGACGAACTGGAGTGGTTCCGGCAGGTGCTGGAGTGGCAGCGAGAAACGCACGAGCCGGAAGAGTTCATGGAGTTCCTCCGCATCGACCTGTTTCAGGACGAGATATTCGTCTTTACTCCCGCGGGAGACGTCAAGCAGCTGCAGAAGGAAGCCACCCCGATCGACTTCGCGTTCGCGGTTCATACGGAGGTTGGCCTGCACTGTTCCGGCGCGACGGTGAACGGGCGCATTTCTCCTCTGAGCAGACCGCTCCGCAACGGAGACACGGTTCGGATCATCACCGCCGAGTCGCAGACCCCGAGTCGCGACTGGTTGGGTTTCGTGCAAACGAGCAAAGCCCGCCACGAGATACGGCAGTGGATCCGCAGGGAGGAGCACGATTCCGCCCGCCGCCTGGGCAAGGACATCGTTCAGCGCGAATGGAGACGCCGCCGCCGCGGCAAAGTCGACGAGTCCGCCGTGCGAGGCGCTTGCGAGGCGCTGGGATACGAGAGTGTCGATGCGCTCTACGCCGCCACCGGGCGGGGCGACGTGAGCCTGACCCGCGTCACGCGCCTTCTCGTTCCGGAGTCCGCTCCCGTAGCGCCCGAGAAGATCCCGAGTCCTCTCCACAAGCTCGTGCACAAGGTCTGGGGTACCGGCGGGGGTATCCGCGTTCAGGGGATGGACAATCTGATGGTCAGGTACTCGCAGTGTTGCCAGCCAGTTCCCGGCGACCGGGTGATCGGCTACGTCACTCGCGGGCGGGGCGTTTCCATCCACCGCCAGGACTGCCCGAACGTCCTCCACCTTCCGGACAACAAGGAGCGCAGGGTCGATATCGAATGGACCGCCGACGAGGTCCGGCGTTTCCTCGTGCGCATCGTCATGGAGGGGACGGACCGGCACGGCCTCTTCGCCGACATCGCGCGGGCGGTCACCGATACCGACACGAACATCCAGTCCGCCGACATCAAGGCGGTCGAAGGCGGCATGCGCGGCCAATTCGTGGTAGAGGTCGAGAATCTCAGCCACCTCAAGAAGGTCATCGGCAATGTGCAGCGAGTCAAAGGCGTGCTCTCGGTCGAACGCAAGGAGTCGTTTGGAGAGGGAGGCCTGACCCTGGAGTAGCGGGCCGCGGCAAGCGATGCGGGCGCCGCTTCGCTAACTTCAAACGAGATGTCCAGCTTCGATCTCCAGCTCCCCTTCGAGCCCATGGGCGACCAGCCCGGCGCCATACGCCAGCTAGCGGAAGGTCTCCGGCGGGGCGACAAGTGGCAGACGCTCCTCGGCGTGACCGGGAGCGGCAAGACCGTGACCATGGCCGCGATGATAGCGGAGGTCGGCCGGCCCGCCCTCGTGATGAGCCACAACAAGACGCTGGCGGCCCAGCTCTACGGAGAGTTGCGCCAATTCTTTCCGCGCAACGCCGTCGAGTACTTCATATCGTACTACGACTACTACCAGCCGGAAGCGTACGTACCCTCGACCGACACGTTCATCGAGAAGGATGCCTCCGTGAACGAGGACATCGATCGTCTCCGGCTGCGCGCGACCTCTTCGCTGATGGAGCGGCGCGACGTGGTTGTCGTCGCGTCGGTGTCGGCCATCTTCGGACTGGGCGATCCGGTCGGTTACAAGAAGCTGATGTGCACCGTGCGCGAGGGGGAAGAGCTGTCTCGCAGGGACATCCTGGAAGCGCTGGTGCAGATACAGTACGCGCGAAACGATCTCGACTTGGTGCGGGGAACCTTCAGGGTGCGGGGAGACGTGATCGAAGTTCTCCCGGCCTACGAGGAGCAGGCCGTGCGGATCGAGCTGTGGGGAGACACGGTCGAGCGGATTTCCAAGATCGATCCGTTGACCGGCGCGACCATCGCCAGGCTGCCCGAGACTTCGATCTTTCCCGCCACGCACTATGCGACTCTGGGCCACCGGCTGGAAGAAGCTCGCCATGGCATCTACCGGGAGCTGGAGGAGCGGCTGCTTCACTTGCGAACGCGAGAATGTCTCCTGGAGGCGCAGAGGCTCGAACAGCGCACCCGCTTCGACCTGGAGATGCTCAGGGAGCTGGGGTTCTGTCCCGGGATCGAGAACTACAGCCGCCACCTCGACGGAAGGCTTCCGGGGGAACGTCCATTCTGCCTCCTCGACTACTTCCCGGACGACTTTGTCGTCATAGTGGACGAGTCGCACGTTTCCATCCCGCAGCTCGGAGCGATGTACGCGGGCGATCGTAGGCGCAAGCAGACGCTGGTCGACTTCGGATTCCGGCTGCCTTCGGCGATCGACAACCGTCCGCTCTCTTTGCCGGAGTGGGAGGAGCTGGCGCCGGCGGTGGTCTTCGTGAGCGCGACGCCGGCCGACTACGAGCTGAAGAAGAGCGGCGGCGTAGTGGTCGAGCAGCTGATCCGGCCGACCGGCTTGCTGGACCCGCAGGTGGAGGTGCGGCCCGTTCGCAGCCAAGTGGACGACCTGCTGGAGGAGATTCGGCAACGCGCCGAGCGCCGCGAGCGCGTGCTGGTGACCACGCTCACCAAGCGGATGGCGGAAGATCTGGCGGACTTCCTGGCCGCGCGCGGGGTGAGGGTCCGCTACATGCACGCCGGAATTGCCGCGATCGACCGCGTGAAGATATTGCGCGACCTGAGGCTCGGAGCCTTCGATGTGCTGGTGGGGATAAATCTGCTGCGGGAGGGATTGGATCTGCCGGAGGTGTCTCTGGTGGCGATCCTCGATGCCGACAAGGAGGGGTTCTTGCGCTCGGAGCGTTCGCTCGTCCAGACGATCGGGAGGGCGGCGCGCAACCTCGGGGGCAAGGCGATCCTCTACGGGGATGTCGTGACGGATTCGATGCGTCGCGCGATCGACGAGACGGCGAGGCGGCGCGAGGCGCAGGCCGCTCACAACTCGGAGCACGACATCGAGCCCCGTTCCATCGTCAAGTCGGTGCGGGAGATTCGCTTCTCGACGGCGGTCGCCGATGCGCGCGCGGCGCAGCCGGCTTTGTTCGAGCCGTCGGCGTCATACGGGGATCTGTCCGCCGAAGAGCTGGCGGAGGCGATCGAAAAGGAGATGCGCGCGGCGGCGGCCAAGCTCGACTTCGAGAGCGCGGCCCGGCTGAGGGATGACCTGTTCGAGGTGCGGGCCAAGATGAGCAAGAGCCCGCGGGCGCGTCCGGCGGGGCTGCCCGCTTCGGCGGCGGACCGGGGGTCGGCTTGAAGCGGCGCGGGGGAGATGCTGGCGCGCTGCTGGACGAGGCCGGGCTAACGCGGTGGGGCCGCGCGATCGGAAGGGAGGCCGCCCGGCACAGCCTGTTCGTCGCCCTGAGCGGTCCGATGGGCGCCGGCAAAACCCGCCTCGTGCAGGCGGCGTGCGCGGGAGCGGGCGTCCGCGAGCCGGTGACCAGTCCGACTTACACGCTCGTTCACTGGTACGGAGGTTCACGGGGGCCGGTGGTCCACGCGGATCTCTACCGTATAGCCGATGCCTCCGAACTTCCGGCGCTGGGTTGGGAAGACTTCGAATCGGCGGGAGGCCCGGTATTCGTCGAGTGGGCCGAGCGGGCCTGGGGCGCGCTGCCGCCGGACCGGTGGGAGATCGAACTGGATTTCGCCTCTGCCGCCAGCGAACACCGGCGTGTCGTCGCCCGGTCTGCGGGCGCCGTCCCGCGCGTGCCGGACGCCATGCCGTATTCCGCCGGGCAAGGACGCTAGCGCGTGCGGCTGCTCGCGGAGCGGCGGAGCAGGGAGGAGAATGCGCGGCGGTGCTGACGCTGGCGCTGGAAACTAGCACGCGGCTCGGAAGCATCGCCGTCGGGCATGGCGAAGAGCTGGCGGCAGAGTACACTCTCTCGGTGCGAGCGACTCACTCGGAGACCGTGCTCGACGAAGTCGACCGGATGCTGAGGCGAGTGGGCGCCGACCCGTCGCGGATACGGCGTCTGGTGATCGGGGCAGGTCCGGGCTCCTTCATCGGGGTGCGAATCGGAGCCGCCCTTGCAAAGGGGTGGCACAGCGCATCGGGTGCGCCGCTCTTCGCGTACTCCAGCCTCAGGGCGGTTGCGGCATCGGCGGGGCCGGAGCGGACGTGCGCGCTCTTCGGCGCGCGCAGAGGGGAGGTGTACGGAGCGGCCTACGAGGCGCGCGGGCTCGGCGACCCTGTCCTGGGCCCGGCGGCCAGCGAGGCGGGCGCTTGGCTCGACCAGCTGGGCGATGTGCCATCCTGGAGCTTCGCCGGCGACGGAGCGACGATGCACCGTTCGCTCATCGAGGGCCGCGGCGGAACCGTGCTGCCCGGCTTTCTCGGCGTGCCGCGCGCAGCGGCGCTCCTCTGGCTCGCCGAGCGCATGCCGGAAGGGCGGGTCGGCGACGGCGGCGGCTGGGAGCCACGTTACGTTCGAAGCTCCGGGGCGGAACGCCGCCGATCGGGGGACCCCGGTCGAGACCGGAGGCCGGCGCGCCCCGAGCTGCGTCCCATGGTCGAAGCCGATATCCCGCATGTCGCGGCGATAGAACGGGCATCCTTTCGCAGCCCATGGCCCGACGAGACGTTCAGCGACCTCCTGGCGCACCCCGGAACGTGCATGCTCGTGGCGGCCGACGATGGCGGGAACGTGGCGGGGTACGCGGCGGCCTGGTTCGCCGGCCGGGTGGGACATCTGGGAGACTTGGCGGTCGCGCCAAGCGAGAGACGGCGCGGCATCGCCACGCGGCTGGTACGGGCCGTCGTCAGAGAGTGCCGGTCGGCGGGAGCGCGCGAGATCTTGCTGGAAGTGCGCGAAAGCAACGGAAGCGCGCAGCGGCTCTACGCGGAGATGGGCTTCGAAGATGCCGGCCGCCGCACCGGATATTACCGCGATCCGCCGGAGGATGCGGTAGTGATGCGGCTGTTGATTCGTTGATCAGCCTCCGAGGCTTATCTATTATGGACCGAAATCTACGGACCGAAAACCGCTTACTCGTTCCATGGGAGGAAGAATGACCCGCAGCGTCAACAAGGTTACCTTGATTGGCAATCTGGGCGCCAGTCCCGAAGTTCGCTCGACCGGCTCGGGAACCCGCGTCGCTACGCTCTCGATCGCGACGAACCGGAGGTGGCAGAACGCCGCGGGCGACTGGCAGGACAAGACCGAGTGGCACCGCGTGGTGTGCTGGGCCAGACTAGCCGACATTTGCGATCGCTATCTCAAGAGGGGCGACCGCGTCTACATCGAGGGGCGCATAGAGTACAGGCAGTGGGAAGGGCAGGACGGGCAGACGCGCTACACTACCGAGATCAACGCGCGGGAGATGATGATGCTTGGGAAGGGAGGCCAGGAAGGCCCGCAGGACACGCCCCCGGACGAGTTCTCGGGAGGGTCGTCCCGGGGCGGAGGGGCTGGTCCGGAGCGGTCCAAGGAATCCGAGTTCTCGCCATCCTCGATGGCGAGCGAGGACGATCTCCCCTTCTGACCCCCTTCTCTCCGGAATATCCGCTATGAGCCGCGCCGAGAGCGCAGCGCCATCGTACGAGACCCTGATGGTCGTCGGCGTCAGCCACAAGAGCGCCCCCATCGGCATCCGGGAGCGCTTCGCGCTATCGGATGAGAGGCTCGCGGCATGGGCCGAAGGCGTGGTCCGGTCGCCGGGGGTTTCCGAGTGCATCGCTCTCTCGACCTGCCACCGGACGGAGTGCTACCTGTCCGGCCGTGGCGCGGTCGAAGTGGAAAGCGCCGCGCGCGCCGCCATGTGCGACGAGTCGGGCCTCGGCGCGGAGGGGAACGGCTACCTGAGGGCGCTCGAGGGCGAACGAGCCGTCCGGCACCTCTTTCGAGTGGCTGGCGGGCTGGAGTCGATCATTGCCGGAGAACCCCAGATACAGGGCCAGGTGAGGAGCGCGTACATGGCGGCGCAGGCTCGATCCGCCGGACCGGTCCTCCACCGCCTCTTTCAGTCGGCGCTCGCGACCGGCGGCCAGATTCGGGCACAGACATCGATCGCCCGGGGCGCGACCTCCATCCCGGCCGCCGCCCTCGACCTGGCTCGAAAGAAGTTCGGCTCGCTCGGCGGTCGAACCGTGCTCGTGCTGGGAACGGGCGAGATGGGACGCCTCACGGTCAGGTGCCTGCAGCAGGAGGGCGTGCGCCGGGTCTACCTGGCAAGCCGCAGCATCGCCCGGGCCGAGCGGGTCGGCCGGTCTCTCGGGACAGTGCCGGCGCTGCGCGCGGACGCGGCGCGGATGCTTCGCGATGTCGATCTCCTAGTCACCTGCACGGAGTCCGAGGCGTCGTTCCTCGGCGCGAAGGATATTCGGGGGAACAGGCCGGCGCACAGCCCCCTGGTGATCCTCGATATCGCGGTGCCGCGCAATGTGGACCCGCGCGCGGCTCTCGTCGGCGATGTTTGCCTGTACAACGTCGATGACCTTCAGAAGGTGGTCGACCTCGCGCGCGAGGAGCGCGAATCCGAACGCGTTCATGCGGAAGAGATCGTCGACCGGAGCGCCGGGGAGTACTGGGCTTGGCGCCGCGGCCGCGCGGCCGCTCCCGTCGTGCGCGCTCTGCGCGACACGGCCGGCCGCATCGTGTCGGAGTCGCTGGCCGCGCGGCCGTCCGGCCCGAATGGAGCGGAGCAGGAGCGGCGGCAGGCGAGCTTGGCGGCTCTCCAGAGAGTTCTGCACGGTCCGACGCGCGCCATCCGCTGGCTCGCCGAACAGCCGGGCGGCAAGGAGTGGCTGCAAGGATTCCCGCCCGGGCTAGGCCGGCCACCGGACGCGCGCGTCTCCAACGGCAGCGGAGAGAGCCTCGCCGGGGCGGTCGCGGAAGCGGAGTTCGGCCGGCCGCCGGATGAGCCCGTCTCCGACGGAGCTGCCGATCATGCCGATGGCGATACCAGGTGTTAGCCGCCGCCGCGGCGCCGTCGGCTATCGCCTCCCTCTCGGGCCCGTATTTCTCGACGGCCACAGTCTACGCGACAGGCGGCGTTCCCGTCGAAGGCTTCGCGGCCAGCGTGGCGCAGCTCGTCGGCCGCGCCATCGACTCGCCCTTCGACATGGTTCTCGGAGCCACGGTCCCGACGAAGGTAATCCTCGGCGTGCTCGCCATCTTCTCGCTGGTCTCCTGGATAATTATCCTCTGGAAGTTCCGCGAATTGCGCGCCGTGAACAGCCGAGTCGACAGCTTCGTCTACCTGACGGCGGGCGCGCGCGGCCTCTCCGAGCTGAACGAAGCGCTTCAGGAGCTCGAAGACTCTCCCTTCAAGCGGGTGTTCCGGGAGGGGATCACGTTCTTCTGCGAGTTGCGTCCGGAGGCTCTGCGCGGCGGCGACGACAAGTCCGAGGGGTTGAGCCACACGCAGCTCGAAGCGCTGTGGCTGGTTCTGGAAAAGAATGTGTCGCGGGAGCGCGACGAACTGGGCCACGGGATGCAGTGGCTGGCCATAATCGGATCCGTGAGCCCTCTGCTCGGTCTGCTGGGCACCGTGGTGGGGGTGATGAACTCGTTCATCGGGATCACCTCCGAGGGCTCCGCCAACATCGCGGCTGTAGCCCCGGGCATCGCCGAAGCGCTCACGACGACCGTCTCCGGCCTTTCCGTCGGCATCCCGGCCGTCATCGCCTATACGTTCTACGCCTCGCGGCTCCGCCTGTTCGTCGGGGAACTCGAGGGGTTCGCGAGCGAGTTCGTCGGGACTCTGGCGCGGGAAGGCCGCCTGTGAAGCGGGTCCCCGCGGCCAGGCTGCGATCCGGGCGGCGATGAAGAGGCGTTTTTCTTCGCAGGACGACGGTTTCGGCGTCGTTGCGGAGATCAATGTCACCAGTCTGGTCGATGTCGCCTTCACGCTGCTCATCATCTTCATGATCACTGCGCCGATTCTCCAAGGCGGAATCGACATCGACGTGCCGGAAGCGGTATCCGGTCCGCTCTCGTCTTCCGATGCGCTTGTCGTGTCGATAGACGAAGCCGGGCGAATCCACATCGATGATGCCGAAGTGACGTTGGAGGAGTTCGACGCCGTGATCGAGGCGGCCGTCGATCGCTTCGACTCCGACGATGTGTTTCTGAAGGCGGATACGGACCTCTCGTTCGGGCTGGTAGTAAGAATCATGGGGAGGATACAGGAAGTCGGGGGTCTTGTGCTCGTTACCGATCCGGAAACTAGAGAACGGCCGTGAGCCGAATGCGTGGCGCGCGCCAGCGGCGCATTCGCTCCTCTGTCGCCAAGGTCCGCCGCGGAGGTCGCCGCGGCCACCATAGGCGGAACGCCGTGTTCGGATCGATGGGGATCCATGGAGCCGTCGTGCTGCTGGCGCAGTTCGGCTGCGCCGGCGCGCGACCCGTTCAGATGCCGGAGACCGTGCGCGTGCGGATGGTGGCCGCGGCGCCGGAGGATGCGCCCGTGCGCGCGGATCCCAAGCCGGCCGAAGTCGCGCCGGAGGAAAACCGTCCCCCGCCGCCGGAGCCGACCCCCGAGCCGGTGCCCCAGACCGAGGCGCCCGCGATAGAGGAGGAGACCCCGGTCATCGAGCGAGAGCCGGAGCCGGAACCCGCTCGCACGGAAGATGTGGGCGACGAAGTGGCCAACGTGCAGATCGACGGGGCGAACGCGCTCTTCCCCGAGTACAACAAGAACATCATCCGTCAGATACAGCGCTACTGGCGGCCGCCGCCGGGGGCACGAGACTTACGCGCCGAGATCGCATTCGTCATCCACCGCGATGGCCGGGTGAGCGATATCGAGTGGGTGGCCAGATCGGGCGACTCGCGCTTCGACCTCGTGGCGATGGGCGCGGTGGAGTCGGCGTCCCGGGATGAAGCCTTCGGTCCGCTTCCGGCCGCATTCCCGGCCGACGCGATGCGAGTGCAGTTCTACTTCGACCCGAGCGTTCGCTGAAGGTGCGGGCCGCGCTGCGCGGACGTCTCTCGGCCGGCCCCCGGCGGCTGGCGATCCGGCTGGCGCTGGCGGTGGCGGCGGTAGACATGGCGGCGGTCATGGTGGCCGCGCCGGCGCATCTCGCCCTGGCCGCGCAGGAGTCGGAGGCCGCCGCCGTGCGCCTGGGGCTCACCTACGAGCCGGGCTACGTGCCCGGGCTGGTGGTGGCGCCGGTCGCCGCTCCCGCGGGGCTCGAGGAGACGGCCGCAGCTATCGCCGAGATAATCCGGACGGATCTTGACTACTCCGACCGCTTCGACATCCTGGCTCTGCCCGACACGCTCGATGCGAGCGGCCCCCCGAACTACCAGCTGTGGAACCGGCTAGGCGCGGTCTGGCTGGTCGCCTCGGATCTCTCCGGCACTCCTGCGAGGCCGATCCTGCGAGTCGGGCTGCACGATGTCGTGTACGAAAACATGAAGAACGTGCAGGCGTTCAGCTTGCCCAGCGCCGGTTCCGAAGGGTTCCGAATGGCGGTCCACCGGGTCTCGGATTCGGTCGTGTCGTGGGCGACCGAGGGGCAGGCGGGGATCGCGGCTACGCGGATCGTGGTGCGCCGGCGCGCGGGCGACGGAACTTCCGGCTTGGTGGTCATCGACAGCGATGGCCGCAACCCGCGCCGAATCTCCACTCCTGGCCAGAACGTCTACTCTCCCGCGTTCTCGCCCGACGGGTCGCACCTGGCATATACGATCCAGGACGAAGCGGGGAACTTCTCCCTGCTGGAAGCCAATCTGATTACGGGTAGCCGTCGTACGGTGGCATCGGGCAAGCTGCTGCTGACTCCGGGTTACACCCCTGGCGGACATCTGGCGTACGGAGAGGAGTCGGGCGGCGGCGTGCGGATCGTGCTGGAAGGAGGGCGGGCGCTGAGCGAGGGCAGGGGAGATGCCCTCAATCCATCCTTTTCCCCGGACGGTTCCTGGCTGGCGTACGAAGCGGACCCGGCAGCCGAGCCCCAAGTGTACGTACGCAGCGTATCCGGAGGCGCGGCGCGCAGGATAAGCATCTACGACCGCCGGGAGCGCACCAATGCGGCCGGACCGGATTGGTCGCCAAGCGGCGGTCGCATCGCCTACTCGGCGGTCGCCGATCGCAGGTGGAGAATCTTTACCGTCAACCCCGACGGTACCGACCGGCGCATGTTGACTCGGCGCGGCGACAGCGAAGATCCGAGCTGGGCGCCCGACGGACGGCACCTCGTATTCTCCGCGCAGGATTCGCGGGGGTCCGCCGTCTGGATTATCGACACCGTGACCGGGCGGGCCCGGATGCTCACATCCGGACAGCCGGATGGCCTGCCCGAATGGTCGCCGCCGCTTCCGCCGGGTTCGTGAGCAGCCTCGTGCGCGCGCTGAGCCGTGCCGTGCGCCGCGATGTGGCATTCGACGCCACAACTTCGTTATATTCCCCCCGGAAGCGCGATGCAGGGAGTAGCGACCCGGCAGCGCGTCGTCTCCGCATTTTGGTTTCCCGAGAAGCGCCATCCGACAGAGTAGTCTTACCGAACAGGCTCGACAGGAGAGATTGATGCAGCGTTATCGCTCCGCTCTAGCGTTATTCGTATTCGCGGCTGCCGCGTGCAGCGGCAATCCCGAACCCGTCCAAATGGCGCCGCCGCCTCCGCCGCCTCCGCCGCCTCCGCCGGCTGTCGACGACAGCGCGAGAAGGGAAGCTGTCGCGAATCAGATATGCGATCGCGCCGAGGCAGCGATGGAGTCGGGCGACTACGCGACCGCGCAGCAGCTATTGGAGCAGGTGGTCCGCGACTATGCGGGCACGACCTGCGCCGAGTCGGCGCCCGCTCATCTGGAGCGCGCGATGGCTCTCGGCGCGCTGTCCGCGAGGATCAACTTCGGGTTCAATCTTGCGGACATATCGAACGCGGCGGCGGAGGTGCTTCAACGAAAGGCCGAAGCGCTCCGGGAGCATCCGGGCGTGCGCCTTCGCGTCGAGGGGCACTGCGACGAGCGCGGGTCGCTGGAGTACAACCAGGCGCTGGGCATGAGGAGGGCGCGGGCGGCAATCGACTACCTGGCGAGCCTCGGCATCGACGCGGACCGCTTCGATGCTGTCACTTTCGGGGAGGAAAAGCCCCTGTCCATGGGTAGCAACGAGTCGGCTTGGCGCCAGAATCGTCGTGGCGAATTCGTGATAATCCAGGGAGACATCTGAAGATCGTGACCAATTCGGGACAGCCGAGATGAAGAGGCTTTGGGTTGCCGCGCTGGCGAGCGCCGCGACTTTCGCCTGCGCATCCAAGGCGGATGTGGAGACGATGGGCGAAGCTCTTCGAGCCGAGATCCAGTCGATAGAGCAAGGGCAGGGCCTGCTGCTCGCCCAGTTGGAAGGAGGCCTGGACAGTCTCGAGCTTGCGGCCCTGCGCCGGGAGACGGTTGGCCGCGGGGAGCTCGCGCGTCAGACGGACAGGCTCGCGGACCTCGTAGAGCAGCTGACCGAGCTCGCCGCCGACAACAACCAGCTCCTCAACGACATCTACGAGGCCGTGCGCGACGCCGGAGCGGGTCCGCAATTCCGGCAGGGACCAATCGGTCCGGTCGGCCCGGCTGATCCGTCAGGCGCCCGCGCGGGCGGAGCTCCGGCGGGGTCCGGCGACGCGGAGGAGCTTTACGGAATGGCGCTGGACATGTTCAATCGCGGGAACGTCGAAACTGCCCGCGACGCCTTTCGAAGCTTTCTGGCGGAGAATGGCGGACACGAGCTGGCGCCGGATGCTCAGTACTATCTCGCCCGCACATACGAAGACGCGGGCGATATCGACAATGCCCTCGAAGAGTACCGCCGCGTGACCGAGCTCCACCCCGATTCGAACCGCGCGCCGGCTGCGCTGTACCGGCGAGGCATGATCGAAGCGGGCCGGCGCAATGCGGAGGCCGGCATACGGCTGTTCAGGCAGGTGGAGATCGGCTACCCGAATAGTCCCGAAGCGCCTCTGGCTCGCCGGGAGCGCGAGAGACTTGGCGGTTGAAATCGGTCCCTTCGGCCGGCCGAGGCGCCAAACGGCCGCGCGCCGCCGATTCTCTGCTTCGCGCTGGATCGCGATAGCGGGCGAGCGTGCAGTGCCCCAGCTGTGACCATTCGGAAGACCGGGTAGTAGACTCCCGCACAAGTCGCGGTGGACGCGCCACTCGCCGCAGGCGCGAGTGCACCTCCTGCGGCCACCGGTTCACCACCTACGAACGTATCGAGGAAGAGCCTCTCATGGTCCGAAAGAGGGGTGGCGAGCTGGAGCTCTACCAACGCGCCAAGCTCATCGCATCGGTCCGCACGGCGTGCGCCAAGAGGCCGGTTTCCCCGGAGGACATCGAGTCCTTGGTGGACGGCGTCGAAGAGGAGCTGTCCGCCGGCGACAACAGCGAAGCGGACAGCCTCCGGATAGGCGCGCTCGTCATGGATGGCCTCCGCGCCGCGGACCAGGTCGCATACGTTCGATTCGCCAGCGTGTACCGGAACTTCCAGGACACGACGGAGTTCATGGAGGAAGTGCGCCAACTGGTCATGAGAGCGGGGCGCCGCCTGCCCGGACAGGCAGAGCTGTTCGCTCCGGAAGACCAGTGACTCTTGGCTCCCTGCGGCGCGGATTCGCGGAGTAGGCAGAGGGCGGCGAATACGATTCCGGCGTTTGGCGGACTAACGAACTGATGGCTGCTCCTAGATCGATACGGGATCGAATGCACGATCCGGCGGAGATGCCATTCCTCGAACACCTCGACGAGCTCCGTTCTCGGCTCATCCGCGCGCTCATCGCTCTGCTGGCGGGACTCGTCCTGGGGTTCGTGGCGGTCACCGAGTGGGATGTGCTCGGCATCATCTCGCGTCCGATCGCCGACCTGCTGCCGGACGAAAAGCTGAGCTTCATGAGTCCGGTGACGCCATTCTTCATCACCCTCAAGCTCGCCTTCATAATTGGGCTGATGGTGTCGTTGCCGTACATGGCGTATCAGGCGTGGCGCTTCCTGGCTCCGGCGCTCTACGACAACGAACGCAAGTTCGCCATTCCGTCCATCGCGGTGGGAACTCTGCTCTTCGTCGCCGGAGTCGCGGCGGCCTACTTCGTGGTCTTGCCGCTGGGGTTGAACATACTCCTCAACTTCTATAGCGAGCAGCTCAACCCGGTCATCATGATCGGGGAGTATCTCAACTTCGCGACGAAGCTCATTCTGGCGTTCGGTCTGATCTTCGAGCTTCCGGTGGTGCTGATCTTCCTCTCCTTGTTGGGGATAGTCACGCCGGAAGGGTTGGCGAAGTACCGCCGGCATGCAGTCGTCGTCATGGCCGTGATATCGGCCTTTCTCACGCCCGCGGACCCGTACACGATGCTCGCCATGATGCTGCCGATGATGTTCCTGTACGAGATATCGGTCATTTCCACGCGGGTGTTGCGCCGGCGTCGGCAGGATGCGGCGGCCGCCCGGGAAGGAACGCCGGGCTGAGCCGCTCCGCCCCGGGCGCTACAAGAGCCGGGAACGGAGGTTGCCGGGTTCCGGCGCCGGCGCTCGTCTCTTCGAGTGCCATCGCGGTGCGCGGCAAGGGACTTCGCGGCAGGAGCTGGGCTCCCCCGCTGGCATTGGCGGCGGCGGCCACGCTCGGCGGCCTGGGAGCGGTGGAGACGGCCTTCGCCGCTCCGGCGCCGATCGACGCCTTCCGGCTGGTGGCGGCGGCGGATACCGATAGCGTGGTGGTCGCCAGGCCGGACACCGACACCGTGGTGGTCGCCGAGCCGGACACATTGACGATCCCGGACCCCGATTCCGCCGCTGTCGCCGACTCCGTCGCCATTGGCGATTCGGTTGCGGTCGCCGACTCGGCCGGACTCGCGATCGCGGACTCGGCCGGGTTCGTGGCTGCCGACTCGGCCGGACTCGCGATTTCCGACTCGGCCGCGCTCGCGGCGACGGGCGACACGATCGACGGCGAACCCGAAGGCCCGCCTTTCCCCTCGGAAGACGAGATCTTCAGACAGCTGGCCGCCGAGGAGGGCTTTCATGTAGTCGAGTACCGCGCGCGCGAGGTCGGCCTGGATATCGATGAGGAGACGATAGAGCTGGACGGCGAGGCGCAGACGACATACCAGCAGGCATCGATCAGCGCCGATCAAATTACGTACTGGGCCGATCTGAAGTACGTGCAGGCCAATGCCGTGGAGAACTCGACGGTGTTGAGCGGGGAGGGGCGCGACGCCGTCAGCGACTCGGTTCTGTACTACGATGTGTCGAATACCAAGGGCACCATGATGGATGCGCAAACGCAGTTCGCCGAGCGGGGCGCCGAGTGGTTCGTTCGCGGTACCACGACGCCGCGGGGCTCGAGACATGTCTTCGTAGAGGCCGGGAACTTCACTTCGTGCGAGATCGAGCATCCGCACTACTACTTCAGAGCCGGCCAGATCAAAGTCGTGTCGAACGATATCATAGTCGCGTGGCCCGTGACGCTATATGTGCACGATGTGCCGGTCGCGTGGCTGCCTTTCTTTGCGCAGGACATTCGCGAAGAGCGCAGAAGCGGGTTCCTGCCGCCTCGCTTCGGATTCAACGATGTGGTCTCGTCGTCCAGCAATGTTCGCCGGAGCATTACGGACTTCGGATATTACTTCGCCCTGAACGACTATATGGATGCGCAGACTACCGTCGACTGGTTCAGCGGGCGCTTCACGCGGGCGAGCGGGGCATTCCGGTACCGATCCATGAAGAAATTCTTCCGGGGCAGCGTGCTGGGGAGCTACAGCTTCGGGGATGAGAGAACCTTCCAACTCAGGATGCAGCACCAGCACGATCTGACGCCGGTTACCAACATACGAGTCAGCGCCAACTACATCACCAATACGAGAGTCTTCGAGCGCCAGACCTTCGATCCCACCCTGCAAACGCAACGCATAGCCTCGGACTTCGGCATACAGCACCGTTTCCCTTTCGCGTCCGTCAACTTGAGCGGAAGCCGCCGCCAGGATCTGGGGGCTCAGGATGGGAGCGTGGACCTGACCCTGCCGAATCTGCGGATGACGTTCTCGCCCGTGACCCTGTTCAAGGCCCCCGCCAGCCGGCGCGGACCATTCAACAACATAGTCGTCACCGGCGGCTTTGCAGCCTCCCGGCTGAATCTGTCGCGGAAGATGCGAGACGGTACGAACACCCAACGCGCCAGCGCCAACAGTTCGGTGCGAATCGGCTCGTTCGGGGTGTCGGGAGGCTCGAACTACACCCGGAACTCGGTGGTTCCGTTCGAGCAACCCGCCGATTCGACCGCCGACCAAGGGTCGCGTAGCACAACTAGGCTCGACTACCGCGCCCAGGCGGACTACCAGGTGGATTTGATAGGCAGCACGACCGTTCGCCCCACGGTTTCCGTGGACGCCAGCAGCTTTCGGTCTCGGGACACGCAGGATGGCTTCGTGGCATCCCCGATGCGGCTGCGAGTCGGGGCTACCGTGGCCACCGACGTCTATGGCTTCCTCCCCGGGTTCGGTCCCTTCACCCGGATTCGCCACAAAATCTCGCCACGGTTGACGTACGACTACTCGCCGGCCATACAGGTGAGCGACTCCCTGCTGTCCATTCGGGGATTTCCAGTATCGAACTCCAGACCGGAGAACCGCCTCCGCCTGACATTCAACCAGACGTTCGAAGCGAAGCTTAGCGACGCGGTCCAGCTCGATCCCGAGGCGCAAGCGCTGCTGGAAGGCCGATCATTGGACTCGTTGTACGCGGACTCGTTGGAGGCCGGGAGGGGCGCGGACACGATGGCCGATCTTGGCGGCGCCGACGCGGCGCCGGCTGCCGGAGACTCGGCTGCCACGGACTCGATGGCGGCGATCTCCCCGGATTCCAGCGGCGGCGCGGACGGGCGAGATGACGTTCCGGAGGTGCGTGACCGGCGGCTCTTGGCTAACCCGGAGCCGCCTCGCCGCCGGCAGCAGCGGCGCAACGTCGTGCTGCTGGGCATCAACTCGAGCGCGATCGACTTCGACTTCGAACGCGAGAACGAGCCGGTTCTCACCACCGACCGCTGGTCCCACCGAGTCAACTCGGACCTCTTGAAGGGTCTCTCCATCAACATGTCTCTCGACCTCTTCGAGGGTAGAGGCGAAGAGCGGACCTTCGCGCCGATTCTGTCGAGCTTCACGGGCAGCTTCACCTTCAGCTCGGCTAGCGGTCTGGGCGGCTTGCTCGGATTGGGGGGCGGGGGCTCGCGCAAGCAGAACGATCCTCGCAACCGCCTCCGCGACGCCGCCGACTCGCGGTATCGGCTGCAGAGCTTCGACGAGAATCCGGATCCGCTGGATCCCGGCCTTCGGTCGGGGGGGCCCTGGACGCTTGCGCTGACGTACTCGCTGCAGCGGGGCCGCGAGGGCGAGAGCGCGCGGGACCGGCAGTCGCTCAACGCGGTGCTCTCGCTCAACCCCACGCCGAACTGGTCGCTGGCGTGGCGCACCAGCTACAACATTTCGGAGGGCAAGTTCGGGGAACATCTCATCACGCTCGATCGCGCTCTTCACCGTTGGATGGCTACCTTCATGTTCTCGCGCTCGCCGAACGGGAATTTCATCTTCCAGATGAGCGTGAATCTTCGTGACGTGCCAGATTTGAAGGTCGATTACGACCAGCAAACTCTGGATCGTTGATTGCGTACGAAAGTTGCCGGGGACGCCCTCGAGCGTGATGAAGACGGCCTCAGCCCGGCGCAACGGAGGAGCCTTGGCGACGACTGCCGGTCCTGAGCTTCGCGACGGCGCCCTGGCCGCCTGGGGTGGCGGGGATGCTCTGCTCGCGGGCGATTCCGCGGATCTGAGAGAGGTCCGCCGTCCCGTCGAGGCCAGGCTTCGCGATGTCGAACGCGAACTCCTCGGCATGGTTCCCTCGGGATTCGATTCCCTTGATGAAATAGGCGATCACGTCTTCGCGCGTTCGGGCAAGCTGCTGCGGCCGACTCTGCTCCTTCTGGCCGACGGGTTGACCGGCCGCAGCTCCCCGGAGGCGATCACGCTGGCGGCCGCGGTCGAACTGATGCATGTGGCCACGCTGGTCCACGACGACGCGGTCGATCACTCCGCCGAACGGCGCGGCCTGCCCACCGTCAACCATCGCTGGACGCATCAAGTCGCTATTATCACGGGCGACTACCTCTATTCCAAGGCCGTCGTCGAGGTGGCGGCGCTGGGCGATCTGGAACCCGTGAGCATTCTCGCGCGCACGGCGAATCGGATGACGATCGGAGAAATGCAGCAACTCGTTCTCCACGACGGACTCCACTTCACCCGGACGCAGTACTATCGTCTCTGCGAGTACAAGACCGCTTCGCTCATGTCGGCCGCTTGCGAACTGGGCGCGCTGTGCGGCGCTCCAGAGCTGCGGAAGCCGCTTCGCGACTTCGGTCGGAGCCTCGGGATGGCTTTTCAAATAGTGGACGACCTGTTCGACTACACCTCATCTTCGGAGATTATGGGCAAGCCGCCTGGGCAGGACCTTCAGGAACACAAGGTCACGTTGCCGTTGATAGCGGCTCTGCCCGACATGAACCGGGAGGAAAGGAACACGGTGGAGACGCTCTTTGCGGACCTGGCGCCCACGGGGGAGGCCGTCCGCGAGGTCATCGATCTTGTGGAGATGCGCGGCGGGGTCGCGGCTGCGCGTTCGGAGGCGTGCACTCGGGTTGCCCAAGCCCGTGCCCATCTCGCGGGGTTGCCGGGCGGTCCATGTCTCGATGCATTGAGGTGCGCAGCCGACTACGCCGTGGAGAGAGCGCTTTAGAAGATGGGTTCTACAGGAGTGAATTTGGCGCGAAGGCGCGAGCAGTCGCCCTTGAAGATGGCAGTGGTCATCGCGGGCGGATGCGTCCTCGGGGCGTTGCTTACCAAACTCATGGAGGTAGCCTTGCCCCCTTCGGGAGCCCGCAGGTTCCTCATAACGACGGTGGCGGCGTCGCTGGACCGGGTCTCTATCGATCTCGGAGTGATCGCGGCCAGCGTCGGCCCCTTGGTTTTTCGCGTGAACTTTCTTAGCGTGGTCGGGATAATATTGGTGGCTTGGTTCGTTAGATCGCTGCTCTAGACCTGAGCGCGGATCGGCACACCGCTAGATAGGAGTCCAAAATGTTCGGAATGGGTCCATGGGAGTTGGTGATCGCGTTCCTCGTGATTCTGCTGCTCTTCGGCGCCAAGAGGCTGCCCGAGATCGGGAGTTCCCTGGGAAGGGGAATCCGCGAGTTCAAAGGCTCGATAAAGGAAGTCGAGAGCGAGGTGCGCACCGAGATCGCCGCGGACACGCGAGCGGCATCCTCGGCACACCGCGAGCGCGCCCAGTCCCAGCCGCCGACGGAGAGCTGAAGACCGCCTGCCCGGCGGGCGGCGTGGATATCGGCCCGGCAGGTGGCGCAGACAGTTGGCCCGGCAGGTGGCGCAGACAGTTGGCCCGGCAGGTGGCGCAGACAGTTGGCCCGGCAGGTGGCGCAGACAGTTGGCCCGGCAGGGCGGCGTAGACCCGCCTGCCCGGCAGGCGGCTTGGACCCGGCGCTCGGGCGCAGGCGGCTTGGAACCTCGCCGCCCGGCGCCGCCCGGGACCAGAGGAGGCTAAAAGGCGGGCACGGGGGCTTCTACGAGCAACCTTTCCCGGTGATCCTCGACCAGCCCGCCCTCGCGCAGGGCTGCCATCCACTTCTGGACGTACTGCTGGCTTCGTTCGACGCGTAGCTGCGCAAGCACCGCGTCTTTCACCTCTTCGAAGCGCTCCCGCGTGGTTTCTTCGCGCTCCAGAACTTCCAGCACCACGATGTCGCTGCCCGCGTCGAGAGGACCGCCGATGCTGCCGGGCGCAGCTCCGAAGGCATATCCGATCGCCTCGCTTCCCTGACCGAGTCCCGGCACGAAGTCCCCGCGTCGAAAGAGTTCGGTCTCGCTGGCGATCCAGCCACGCTCTTCCGCGGCTTCCTCCAGAGATGCGCCTCCTTCGATTGCCGCCAGCAGATCTTCGGCGACCAGGCGCGCTCGCTCCTTCTTCTTCTCGGCGATCAGCTCTTGCTCGATCTCGGCGTAGGCCTCGGCGAACGGTATCTGGCTCTCCTCCGTCCTTCCGAGAAGCTCCAACAGGTGGAAGCCCGAAGGGTTCTCGAACGACTCGGAGAGTTCGCCGATCTCGGTTTCTTGCCGGAGGGCCCACTCCGTCGCGACGCCAAGAGGGCCCGCCCCCGGAACGAAGTCCATCCCGTCGATTAGCGAAACATCGGTCTGAAGCTCCACTCCTAGCGAGTCTGTCGCAGCCGCGAGGCTGCTTCGCAGAGCTATGTCTTCAATGTCGTCCAGGAGGTCGAAGACCGAATCCTCGGTGGCGCCGGAGCTCTCGAAAGCGACGAAGACTTGCCGCAGAGCCAGGGAGTCGGCCGAACGTTCGTCCAACTGCAATATGTGAAGCCCGAGGTTGGTCTCGACCGGCTCCGTCACCTCTCCGGCTTCCACCCCGTCGAGCGCGGCGACCAGGACCGGGTTGAACACCCCTGCGGGGCGCTTGCCCATGAATCCGCCATTCGCGGCCGAGTTGGGATCGTCGGACTCGTCCTCCGCTACCGAGGCGAAGTCGGATCCTGCCCGAATCCGTTCGGCGATCCTAGCGGCTCGGTCGCGCGCCCCCAGAGAGTCGCCGGCCGATGGCCGGAGAGACACGCTCACCATGTTCGCGCGGGCGGATGCCGGGCGAACGAAGTCCTCGGAGTTCTCGTCGTAGAAGTCGCGCACCTCGGCTTCCGATACGGAAACCGAGGAGTCCGGGACGAGCTCCCGAGGGCGGAAGCTGACGAATCGAACTCGCGCTCTCTCGTTCGTATCGCGGTGGAACCGCCACGCCTCGCCCTCGGAAACGAAGATGCTGCTTTCCAGGAGCCTCTGCAGCTTGACGCGGGGAATCAGGGTACGGTAGTAGTTCTCGATCTGGAGCAGCTGAGCCTGGTCCGCCGCGGGATCGGTGAAGAAGTTGCGGTACTTTTGAATGTCGAACGCGCCGTCCGTCTGGAAAGCGGGGTGGCTCAACATCTCCTGCGGGGGCTGCGTAAAGAATGCCTGCCGAACCTCGGCGTCCGTCGCGACGACTCCTAGACGGTCCAGTTCGGCTTCCATCAGCTTGGCGTTGACCAGACTCTCCCACGCGCGCTCGGTCGCCACCCGCTGCTCTTCGTCGGTCCGGCTTCGGCCCTGGACCTCGATCGCCAGCTGGTTCTGCAGGTGGACGCTCCACTCGTTGTAGCGGATGTCGCGACCGGCGGCCCGCCCGACGATCGGGTTGATTCCGGTGCCGCCGCCCTGCATCGCGGTGATGCCGTCGAACACCAGCCAGCCTACGAAGGCGGCAGCCATGATGCCCATTATCCACGCTGCCGCGCGGCGCATCTTGCTCATGAACATGAGTTATCCAGCCCCGACTGTGACTTGCGCCGATGCGGACCGAATTCCGCATCGACCGTTCGAATATTCGTCCAAGATTCGTCTGTCCGAACGTTGTATTCCAGCCCGGAAAGCTAAGCCGATTCGGCGCCGCCTGCAACGAAACGAGAGGGGCGGCGGGGGACGACAGGGGCGATTAGCCGCCGAGGGTTGACGTCATCGCGGGGACGGGCCAAGGTTTGGCTGGCCCGCGCCGGCGGCGGAGCAGCCGGGAAGCCCGTTTGCAGGTCGGAAGTCCGCTCTCGCAGGCGCTGGCGTCATCGGCGGCGCGGGACCCGGATTCGCCCCGAGCGTGGTGCGCTGCGATCGCCAGGGACGGGCCCCGGACAATCTTGCATGATCCGGCAGGCGCAGGCGCTGGCGTCGCTGGTGGCGCGCGCTCCCGGATTCGCTCCGGCATGGTGCGCGGCGATCGGCGCGGGCGGACTTGCCATGCCGTACAATCTGCTTATCCCTTTGGTAATGCTGTTGGCAACTGACGATCACTCCGTACCCCTAGAGCAGCGGTTCTCCGAGGCCAATGGCCCGGGTGCGCCCGACCGGTCCCCGCCGGCCGAACGCGCGAACAGGTCCCGCTCCCAGGTTGGCGGCTCCAACGGGCCGGGTGCGCCCGGCCAGCCGCCGCGGGAGGACGAAGAAGCGGATGAGGCTGCGGTCCGTCCCGTCGCGGAGCGCGATGAGGGTGCGGATGGTCGCTCCGCGGAGATCGAAGATCTGCTTCGACGAGGCGCGGAGGAGCCGCGAACGCACACTTTCGCGCGACTGGCCGCACTCTATCGCGAGATCGGGAAGCTCGACCAAGCCCTCGAAGTCGTGAGGCGCGGTCTCGAACATCACCCCTACTATCTGCCGGCGCGGCTCCTCCGCGCCCGCGTGCTGAGAGAGGTCGGCCGCGACGCGGCGGCGGACGCCGAGCTCGCTCGGGTGCTCGAGATCGACTCGGCCAACGCGGCGGCCCAGGCGGCGCTGGATTCGTCTAGCGCGCTCCCGGCTATCCCGGAGCTGCCGGCCACGCGCAAGGTCCGCCGCCCTGGGCCGCCGCCTGCGGGGGCGGCCGCCGACTGGCTGGCGCGGCTGGACGGCGATCCGGGCGCCCGCCGGCGGGCGGCGGCGGCGGACGATCTCGCATCGGCGATCGACACGCCGACGCTTGCCGCCGTCTACATCGGCCAGGGACTGTTTAGCCAGGCGGCGGGCGTATACGAGCGACTGCTGGCGCACGATCCGGACAACGCCAACCTCGCCGCCGCCTTGAAAGGGGCTCGCCGCAGAGCTAGCGACGGGGCGTCGGGGCAGTGATGGAGGCGGGGTGGCGTCCGCCGCCGCCTGGCCGCGCCGGCCCCGGCGGCTGACGGCATGCGTATCGGAGTCCTCAACGGACCGAAGCTGAACCTGCTCGGGAGCCGCGACCCGGCTCACTATGGCACGCGGACGCTTGCCGACATCGAAGCGCTTCTCAGCGCGCGGGCGTCCGCCGCCGGCGCAGACCTCGTCTTCTACCAATCCGATGACGAAGCCGAAATAGTCGACTGGCTCCAGGCAACCGGGAGCCAAGTGGATGGATGGCTGGTCAACGCCGGCATACTGACTCACAGCAGCGTCGCGCTGCGCCGGGCGATCGGGGACACGGGCCGCCCCTTCGTGGAGGTGCACCTCTCCAACGTGTTTGCGCGCGAGCCGTTCCGGCGCCGGTCCGTGCTCGCGGACATGGCGATCGGCGTCGTGGCGGGCTTCCGGTCGTCCAGCTACCTGTTCGGCCTCGAAGCCCTCGTGCAGCATCTTGGGGAGGACGACTGCGCGCCCCGCCATGGCGGGGACAGTTGATTCGACGAACCTCGGCGGACAACGAGGCCGAGAGCCTCCGGGCGGAGCGGATCGGCCGGCTGAAGACTGCGCTCTCCGCCTCCGGCTGTCGCTCCGCCCTGGTCACAAGCCTTTCCAGCGTCCGCTACCTGAGCGGTTTCACGGGATCCGCGGGGGCCGTCTGGCTTCCGAGCGAGTCTCCGCCGGTTCTGATGACGGATTCCCGTTACGAGGAACAGGCCCGATTCGAAGTGGAAGACCCCTTCGTAGTTCGCATAGTGCGCGATGGGTGGGTAAGAGGGGTGGCGGCCGCGCGCGGATCGGAGGCGGGTCCGATCGCGTTCGAGTCCGAGAGCCTGACCGTGGCCGACTACGATTCTCTCGCGGCGGCTCTGGCGCCCGCCGCGCTGAAGTCCGTCCGCTATCTGGTGCGGAGGCTCCGGGAGACCAAGGACCGGAAAGAGCTGAATGCCATCGAACGCGCCGTGGGCGTAGCCGAATCCGCGTTCGGCAGGATGCTGGCCGCGATGGAGTGGAGTTCCTCGCCCAGCGAATTCGAAGTGGCGGCGGCGTTGGAGGCCGAACTGAGGAGGTGCGGATCGGAACCGCTTCCCTTCGATCCCATCGTGGCGGCCGGAGAGCGCTCCGCGTTGCCCCACGCGACGCCGTCCGGCCGCGCGGTAGAACCCGGAGACCTCCTCTTGATCGACTTCGGGGCCCGGGTGGACGGCTACTGCAGCGACATGACGCGCATGTGCGTGCTTGGCGAGCCGGAACCGTGGCAGGACAATATCCACGAGCGAGTTCGCGCGGCCCAGCGGCGGGCGCGCGAGCGAATGGCCGCGGGGGCCGGAGTCGCATGCCGGGCGATCGATTCGGCCGCGCGGAGCTCCCTGGCCCGGCACGAACTGGATACCTTCTTCGGCCACGGCACGGGTCACGGGATCGGTCTGGAGGTGCACGAAGGACCGCACATCTTCGCCCGCTCCGAAGAGGCGCTCCAGGCGGGAAATGTGGTAACGATAGAACCGGGCGTGTATCTTCCGGGGCGCGGTGGCGTGCGCATAGAAGATGATGTGGTGGTGGAAGAGGCGGGTGTCCGCGTGCTGACCCGCCTTCCACGGACTTTGACAAGGCTTTAGACCCGACAAGGCTTTAGATCCCGAATCCCGACGGCCCCGCAAGAAGCGCGGCAGCCGGCGGGCAGACAAGTGCGTGGCGGGCAATTCCGGCGAATCGAATCGGCGCCGGCCAGAGCGAGGAGTGCGGCGGGCCCGCCACGTTCCCGCTTTATTCCCATGCAAACCTGCGAATTGTCGCAGTAAACGATCGAGGAGCTCTATGGCAGACACCTCGGACTTCCGCCGGGGGATGGTGATCGAGCTGAATGACACGCTCTTTTCCATCACGTACTTCCAACACGTGAAGCCGGGCAAGGGAGGCGCCTTCGTCCGCACCAAGCTCAAGAACGTCATGGAAGGCGGCGTGACGGACAAGACCTTTCGAGCCGGCGAGAAGGTGAAGGAGGTGAGGCTGGAGCGGCGGCCGATCCAGTACAGCTATGCGGACGGCGATCTGTATTACTTTATGAACATGGAAAGTTACGAGCTGATTCCCCTGTCGCGGGACCAGATCGGAGAGGATCAGCTCGTCTATCTGATCGAGAACATGGAGTGCCAGGGGTTGAATCGCGACGGCAAAGTTCTTGCCGTCGAGTTGCCGCAGTTCGTCGAGCTGGAAGTCGTCGAAGCGGATCCCGGGTTCCGCGGCGACACCGCCCAGGGCGGCACCAAGCCTGCCCGGCTCGCGACGGGCGCGGTCGTCCAGGTCCCGCTCTTTATCGAAATCGGCGATGTGGTTCGCATCGACCGGACCGAAGGCAAGTACATCACACGGGTGGCGTGACCTATGGACATGGAGTGGGTGAAAGCGGTAGTCAATCTGGTCGAGGAATCCGAGATAGATTCTCTCGACCTGGAGCTGGTCGCCTCGGAGCCGGGCGAGCCGAGGAGAATCAGAGTTCGGAAGTCGCCCCCGCAGGGAACGATGGCCGGCGCGTTGCCCGCGGTGGCTCCGTCTGTCGCTGTCGCGGCGCCCCAGGCGGGCGGGGCTGCCGAACCGCCACCCGCTTCCGGCGGCGAATCCGCGGACGGGTTGGCAGATGTCACGTCCCCCATGGTCGGAACCTTCTACCGCGCCGCTTCTCCCGATTCAGATCCCTTCGTGTCGGTCGGCGACCACGTCTCGCCCGGGCATGTCCTGTGCATTCTCGAGGCGATGAAGCTGATGAACGAGCTCACGTCCGAGATCTCGGGGGTTGTGCGCGAGGTCTTGGTGGAGAACGCCCAACCGGTCGAGTTCGGAGAGACTCTCTTCCGGATCGAGCCTGAAGCAGGGGCCGGGTAGACCCTTGTTCCGCAAGGTTCTGATCGCGAACCGGGGCGAAATTGCGCTCCGCATCCTTCGAGCGTGCCGCGAACTGGATATCCGCACGGTCGCGGTCTACTCGGAGGCCGATCACGACTCTCTTCATGTCCGGTTTTCCGATGAAGATCTCTGCATCGGGCCGCCCGCTGGAAGCGAGAGCTATCTCAATGTGCCGCAAATCATCGCGGCCGCCGAGATCACCGGGGCGGATGCCGTCCACCCCGGGTACGGATTTCTGGCGGAGAACGCCGAGTTCGCCGAGATATGCGAGCGCAGCGGACTGGTATTCATCGGCCCGACTCCGGCCCAGCTTCGGCGCATGGGGGACAAGGCCGAGGCGCGGAAGACCATGCAGGAGGCGGGAGTCCCGGTGGTCCCGGGCACGGATCCGATCGACGATGTCGATGAAGCTCTCGGCGAAGCGCGGCGGATCGGTTTCCCGGTAATCATCAAGGCGGCCGCGGGCGGCGGAGGGAAGGGGATGAGGGCGGTGTTCGCGGAGCCCGAGTTCAAGCGGCGCTTCGAAATGGCTCGCGGCGAGGCGGAAGCGGCCTTTGGGGACTCTACGGTGTATCTGGAAAAGCTGATCGAACATTCGCGGCATGTCGAAATTCAGCTGCTGGGCGACCGCCACGGGCGCGTAGTGCACCTCGGCGAGCGCGACTGCTCGAGCCAGCGGCGCCACCAGAAGTTGATCGAGGAGGCTCCGAGCCCGGCGGTGACTCCCGAGATCAGGGAGGCGATGGGCGATGCCGCGATCCTGGGGGCGAAGGCCATCAGGTATCAGAGCGCCGGCACGGTGGAGTTCCTGCTGGATCCCGGCGGCAACTTCTACTTCATGGAGATGAACACGCGCATCCAGGTGGAGCACCCCGTGACCGAGCTGGTGACATCGGTCGATCTGGTCAAGGAGCAGATAAGGATAGCGGCGGGCGAGAAGCTGCGGACCGCCGGCCTGGACGAATTTCAAGGGCATGCGATCGAGTGTCGGATAAATGCCGAAGATCCCGAGAACGATTTTCGGCCGTCGCCCGGCACGATCACGGCGCTCCACATTCCGGGCGGCCCAGGCGTGCGCGTCGACACGCACATCTTCGCCGGCTATGTGGTTCCCCCCTTCTACGACTCGCTGCTCGCCAAGCTGATCGTAAGCGGGAAGAGTCGCGAGGAGGCGCGAGTTCGCGCTTACCATGCGTTGGAGGAGTTCGTTCTGGAGGGTGTCCATTCGACTGTCCCCTTCCTCCGCAGAATACTCGCGCACCCCGACTTCGTGGCGGGGAATAGCGACACCGGATTCGTGGAGCGGATACTGGCGCGTCCGTAGGATCGCACTGCTGCCGGACCGCGATGACCCGCCTGTGCTGGTGCCTGCGGCCCGGGCAGGGCCGACGGGGGCAGGAGCGCATTGCAGGGTTGGACCGAGATGACCGGCTGGGAGTAATAAAGGCGGGGCATCGGCGGGATAGTCGGCGCCGGGTGGCCGCTTGCTCATCCGCGAGTTGTGCATGGCGCGGGGCTACAGCGAGGAGCGGGAGGATTGCCGATGGCGAAGAAGAGACAGCGGCGCGAAGCGTTGGGCGTCTCGCTGATAGCGCTGGGCCTGCTTGTCGGCTTGGCGCTGGTGTCTCCCGGCGTTACTGGCGGCAGCAATTGGATCGGCCCGGCAGGCGCGTTGATTTACGATGTTCTCAGCTTCGCGTTCGGTCCTCTTTCTCCGGTGCTGGCTCTTTCCACGGTTGTCTGGGGCGCATACTGCATGGCGTGGACCGACCGCCGCCGAGCGTTGCGCTGGTCGCTTCTGCCGCCCGGGCTGTCCATCGTCGTCTCGGCGCTGCTCTGGCTTCTCCTGGTGCGCGATCCCGGAGCGCCGCCGCCCGCTGCCGACCTCGGCTGGTTCGGGGTCTCGGCCGGTTCGGGGCTGCGAGCGGTGTTCGGCCGGCTCGGGGCGTCGCTGATCGGCTTGACTCTTCTCTTCCTCACGCTCGTAGTCGCGCTCGGTTGGTCGCTGGCCGACGCGGGGGCGATCGCCGGCCGGTTGGGCAAGCGTTTGCTGGCGGTTGTCGCAGCCGTATGCCGCGGACTCTTTCGCTTGCTCGGAAAGGCGCTGCGCGCCGGGGGACGTCTCGTCCGCGCCGCCGCCGCCGATCTCTCGGAACGCCGCGAGAGGTACCGTGCCCGCCGCGGAGAGCCCGCGGGGGACGCGCCGATCCGGGACGGCGGCGACGGCGGCGAGGCGGCGGGACGGCAATATGCGAAGGAGGGACAGGAGGCTAGATCATCCGGTCGCGACAGCCGCCAGGGAAGAGAGGCAGCTGGCGGCGGCGGCGCGGGAAGCGAGCCCGAAGGGGTAGCGGGCGAAGAGAAAGACGAAGAGCCTGCTCTCCCCGATAGCGGCGACCCGAGCCTGGCGGTCGTCCCTCCCCTGGAGTTGTTCGATCGACCGGCCAAGGAGAGCGGCAGGCCCGGCGCTCGCGACCTCAGGGAGCTTGGCGACATCCTTATCGAGAAGCTCGCCACCTTCCGCGTCGCCGGCGAGATTGGCGGCTGGACGACCGGTCCCGTCGTCACGCAATTCGAAATCATACCTGCCCCAGGAGTGAAGGTAGGCCAGATCTCCGCCCGCGCCGACGACATCGCGCTGGCTCTCAAGGCGCCGTCGGTGCGGATCGTCGCTCCCATCCCGGGCAAAGGCGCGGTCGGCGTGGAGGTCCCGAATCCCGCTTCGGAGATGGTGACTATCCGCGAGGTGCTCGATAGTCCGTCTTATCGCGGTCGCCGCCACCGGCTGCCGTTGGCGATGGGTCGCGATCTCTCCGGAAAGCCTTTGTGCGCCGACTTGACCCGGATGCCGCACCTGCTGATCGCCGGCCAGACGGGATCGGGCAAGTCGGTGTGCATCAACGCGCTCATCACGAGCCTGGTCTGCCGTTACACTCCGGCCGAGCTCCGCCTGCTGATGGTCGATCCGAAGATGGTGGAGCTGTCCGTGTACGGAGATCTACCCCACCTGCGGCACCCGGTCATTACCGATAACGAAGAAGCCGCCTCGGTTCTCAGGTGGGCCGTTCATGAAATGAAGCGGCGCCTCGGGCTGCTCTCCGCGAACGGGTGCAGGAATATCGACGAATTCAACCGTCGCATCGAACAGGGGCGCGAGACATGTCTGCCAAACAGGAGCGACTTCGCCGCGCCTGATCCCTACGAGGAAGGGCCGCTGCCCTTCGTGGTACTGGTCATAGACGAACTCGCCGACCTCATGATGACCGTTCAATCCGAGGTCGAGAGGCCGCTCGCGATGTTGGCCCAGAAAGCCAGGGCCGTGGGGATTCATCTGATTCTGGCGACGCAGCGCCCGTCGGTGAACGTTCTGACCGGTCTCATCAAGGCGAATATCCCCAGCCGGATATCCTTTCGAGTCGCTTCGAAGATCGACAGCCGGACCATCCTGGACCAGAACGGAGCCGAGAGTCTCCTCGGGAATGGCGACATGCTCTTCCTGCCCCCCGGCGAGTCGAATCCGATCCGGATACAGGGCGCCTTCATCTCGTCCGATGAAACGGAACGGCTGCTCGATTGGTATCGGAAACAGGCCGAGGAGGCTGCCGAGGCGGAAGAGCCGGGCGAGGAGCTGGAGGCGGCCGAGCAGGACATTCTGAAAATGCTCAAGGAGATAGAAGAAGGCGAAGGGGATGTGGCGAAGAACGAGGCGGCAGGCGACAGGGACGACCTGTTTCGCGAGGCTGCCGAGATCGTGATATCGCACTCGGCCGGGTCTACGAGCCTGCTTCAGCGCCGACTGCGGATCGGCTACGGGCGGGCGGCGCGAATCATCGACCAACTCCATGCGGCAGGCATCGTCGGACCCGCCGACGGGTCGAAGCCTCGCGAAGTTCTCGTGACATCGATCGAGCTGGACGGCTTGGGCGATTCGGTGCAAGATGACTCTTGAAGGCCGGTCGTGAGAAGGTCGGCGACTCTGTCCGGGTCGGGGCGAGCCGGCCAGGGGTGGGGGCGTGCCTGGCCCTGGTCCGGGCGTGTCGGGTCCTGGTCCGGGCGTGTCGGGCTGTTGCCTGTGGCGCGCCCGGCGGCTGCGCTCCTCGGCTGGATGCTGCTTGGTTGCGGCGGGGGCGACTCGGCCAACGCCGAGGCCCGGAACCGGCTCGAGGCGGAGTTCGGACCCCGTACGCCTCCCCAGGCTGTCGGCAGCCAGGACGAGTCGTCGCCTCTGGCGGGCGAGCCGGAGATGGAACGGCAGTCGCCGGGCGCCTCGCCCGAACCGGATAGCCCGGGAAGAGCGCCGGGCGATTCGGGGAGCGCGCCGGGCATAGTCTCCCCCGGACAAAGCGCCCGCGACCCTGCCGTCTCGCCGCCGGCGCTCGAAGCTGGCCGCGCGCAGCCGCCGGATGTCGATTCGCTGCTGGCGGCGGCGGAAGCGGCGTATTCCGGACTGGCATCGTTGCGCGCCGACTTCTCTCAGGTTGTCCGGAACGTTCTCCTGGACCGGACCCGCGAGGGCGCCGGCGTATGGTACCAGGCCGGTCGAACCCGCTTCCGCATGGAGTTCGAAGATCCGCCCGGCGACCTGTACATCGCCGATGGATCGTGTCTATGGCTGTACGAACCGTCGCTCCACGACCAGATCGCCGTCTCGCCCCTCGGAGAGGAGGACGGCTCTGCCGCTCCCGACATCATCGGGCGCCTTCTATCGGAGGCCCGGGACGGCTACGAGGGGGTGTACGCCGGTGTCGAGGCAGTCGCGGCAACCGAGACGCACTCCGTCATCCTCTCGCCTCGCCGGCTTCCGGCGAGGTATATTGATGTCCGCCTCTGGATCGGCGCCGCCGACGGCTACATTCGCCGTTTCCGCGTCCAGGAAGAGAACGAGACGATTCGCGATGTCACGCTCTCGCGGCTTGAACCGGGGCTTCCGGTAGCCGATTCCATGTTCGAGTTCGCGCCGCCGCCGGGCGTGCCCGTCTTCCCCAGCGATGCGCGCTGCGGCTGACGCGCGACTTGGCCCATCGCGCCGCGCGCGTCAACCCGTCGGCCCGACACCCAGCGATGCGTACTGCAGCTGACGCGCGACTTGGCCGGGGTTCGTCGTCCGACTGGGTTAGCCGTGCCCGCGAGGCGATGCCCGGAGGCGTCAGCTCGCCCGTCCGCGCCTTTCGGTCCGTCGGCATGGATCCCTTCTTTGCGGAGCGGGGCGCCGGCGCTCGCATCTTCGACGAAGCCGGCCGGAGCTATCTGGACTACGTGCTCTCGTGGGGCCCTCTCATCCTCGGGCATGCCCACCCATCGGTCGTCGAGGCGGTCGTGCGGGCGGCACGCGATGGCATGAGCTTCGGAGCGTGCCATTCGCGCGAGGTGGAGCTGGCCGAGCGCATCGTGGAATGGGTCCCGGGGGTCGAATCCGTGCGGTTCGTAAGCAGCGGCTCGGAGGCGACGATGTCGGCGGTTCGGCTCGCCCGGGCCGCGACGGGGCGCGATCTCATCCTCAAGTTCGAAGGCTGTTATCATGGTCACGCCGACGGCTTCCTCGTGGCGGCGGGGTCGGGGGTGGCCACCCTGTCGCTACCAGATTCGCCGGGGGTGCCGACTGCGATCTCGGAACTTACCGTGGTAGTCCCGTTCAATGATCTGGAGGCGGTCGAAGCGGCTTTCGCCGCGCACGGGCCTTCGATTGCCGCTGTGATCGTGGAGCCCGTGGCGGGGAATGCCGGCCTCATCCCTCCCCGAAGCGGCTTCCTCGCGGGGTTGCGCGAACAGTGCGACCGAGGGGGCGCTCTGCTGGTATTCGACGAGGTGATGACGGGCTTTCGCGTGTCGCGGGGCGGCGCGCAAGAGCGCTATGGAGTCGTGCCGGACATCACGACTCTCGGCAAGGTGGTCGGGGCCGGTCTCCCGGTCGCGGCGTACGGCGGGTCTCGCGACCTGATGGGGAGAGTCGCCCCGGCAGGCCCCGTCTACCAGGCCGGCACGCTCTCCGGGAATCCGCTCGGCATGGCTGCCGGTCTTGCGCAGCTTGACGAGCTCGAGCGGACCGATCCCTTCGCGGAGCTGGAACAGCGCGCATCCAGGCTTGTCGAGGGCATCATCCGGGCGGCGCGCTCCAGCGGGGCGCCCGCTTGCGGAAGCGCCATCGGCTCGATGTGGGGCGTCTTCTTCGCCCCGGGGCCGGTTCGCAACTTCGCCGATGCCAAGAGCGTCGACTCGGATTTCTTCGCCGCCTACTACCGAGAATGTCACAAGCGGGGCATCTTCTTTGCTCCGTCAAGTTTCGAAGCCGGATTCCTATCCACCGCGCACACTGACGATGACATAGATGAGACCGTGGCGGCCGTAGGCGAGGCGTTGAAGTCGGCGGTGGCGGCTTCCAGTTGAGTCGGCGCACTTTCGGCAGCGACCATATGCGCGCGACCACGACGGACCGGGCGGCTTCCAGTTGAGTCGGTGCGCTTTCGGCATCCGCCATCTGGACGCGACCGCGACGGACCGGGCGGCTTCCAGTTGACTCGGCGGTCCCGGTTCATCCCCGAGCGAGCCACGCTTCCCGTCTTGTCCGGCGTGCTGATGGGGTTCGCCCATCCGCCCTTCCACTTCCTCGTTACATCCTTCGTGGCGCTGGTCCCGTTCATCATTTGGCTGGAGAGTCTGCCGAGTTCGCCCGCAGGCCGGCGGCAGGCCCGAGCCGGCGGCTTCCTCTTCGGTCTGGTCTACTTCACGCTCGTCCTGTACTGGCTTCTCGTGGCTCTGATTTTCTACACATGGATGGCGCTGCTGGCTTTCTTCGGCCCCATCCTCATTCTCTCGGTGTTCATGTCGTGGATGGCGGTCGGCATACACACGGTTCGGAGCCGTCTCGGGTGGCCGATAGCTGTCGTGTTCCCGGTCTTCTGGACTGCGATCGAGGTGTTGCGAGCGCATCTCCTGGACATCTCCTTTCCATGGATGCAGCTGGGCGACACGCTCTCCAACTATCCGATGCTCGTGGGCGCGGCGGATCTGGTGGGATCGCGGGGACTGTCTCTCTGGCTGGCCGCGGCGAACGCGCTGATCGCCGTGTGCCTGATGACTTGGCGGCGCAAGGGGTGGCGTGCTGCCGTCAGACCCGCTCTGGGACTCCTGCTGGCGGTGGCGCTCCCGGTTTCCTACTCTCTCATGCGCTGGCACAGCATTCAGTTGCGGCCCGTCGCCCGCGTCGGCGTGGTGCAGCCGAACGTGCCGCAGCACCTCCGCAATACCGACCCCGTCGCCTCCGCCGACAGCGCCCGGCGCGCGACCACGACTCTGATAGCGGAGTGGCCTGCCCGCGAGCGAATAGATCTTGCCCTCTTCCCGGAGACGATGTTCCAAGGCCGCGTCTTCGATCCGTTGCCTTCTCTCGGATATCCCGGGTGGGAGGAGGCCCGCGCCTGGGGAGCGGAGATGGCCGCCGAGCTGGGAGCCGAGGTAGCGATCGGGGGGATCGGGGCCGATGACAGGGGAGATGGAACTTTCCAGTCGTTCAACTCGGCGTACCACTTCAGGCCGCGCGAGGGCGTCGTCAACCGTTATGACAAGCGCTTCCTGGTGCCGCTCGTGGAGCGGGTGCCATTCATTCCGCCGGAGTGGTTGGCCGGAATGCCGTATATGGAAGGCAACTTCGGGGTCGGGGGGTGGCAGCGGCCCGTCGAGATCGGGGTGGCTCCCGCTACGGCGGGGCGCGCGCAGCCAGGGGCTAGCGAAGTGGAGCGAAAGACGGCGGTCTACGGCACGATGATCTGCTACGAATCGATCTTTTCGCCGTTGGCGCGACACTACCGGCGAAACGGGGCGGACTTCCTGGTGAATCTGACCAACGACTCGTGGTTCGGCCGGGACGTGTGGTGGAGCAGGTCGAGCGCGTTGTGGCAGCATCCGGCGCACCTCGTCATGCGGGCGATCGAGACGCGAATGGGCGCGGCGCGCGCGGCGAACACGGGGATTTCGATGATTGTCGATCCTCTCGGCCGCGTCGTGCAGCGGACCGACTTGTTCGTTTCTGCGGCGTTCACCGGCGATGTGGCCACGACGGACGGCATGACGGTGTACGTTCGCACCGGCGACGCCGCCGGGACGGCTTCGGCGCTTGTGGCAATTCTCGCTCTCGGCGCGTCAATACTTTGGGGGAGACGCGAACGTTCCGGGGAGGACGGATCGCGGCAGCGTCGCGAATGATTGGCGGCAGTGCGATGACGGCAGCGTGATGACGGCGGACGGCAGCTTCACGAATGATTGGCGGCAGCGCGATGACGACAGACGGCAGCTTCACGAATGATTGGCGGCAGCGTCATGAATGATTGAGCGACGGCTGGCCATATGGCTTCTCACCGCAGCCGCGTGCGGAGTGGCGGGCGGCGCCGGGGGATCCTTGTCGGGACAGGTGCCTGATACGCTGCAGCCGGACACCCTGACGCGGGACTCGCTCGCTGCCAGCATGGAGCCGCTTCGCGTCCGGGCCGCGCGTCCGGCGGCGAGCGCTTCCGGCGCCAGCGTCTTGCGTCTCAACTTGGGATCGCCCGCGGTGACTGCGGCTCCCCTCCTGGAGGATGCGCTGCGACGTATCCCCTTCGTTCATGTGCGGGAGAACTCGAGGGGCGAGGCCCAGCTCACGCTGCGGGGGACGGGCTCGCGCCAGATCGCCGTGCTCGTGGACGGGATCCCGCTCACGCTGGGCTGGGATGCGCGCACCGACCTGTCGCTGATTCCGGTCGATGCCGCGAGATCGGTCGAACTGTTCCGCGGCGTCTCCTCGGTTCTACATGGACCGAATGTCCTGGGCGGAGTCGTATCCATCGGCATCGGCCGGGGGGAGGCCGGTCCGGGCCAACGGCTCAGTGCGGTTCAGGGTAGCGTGGATGGGACCGGCTCGACGGTCGGCGCGGCGCGGCTGGGCCGGAAGTGGCGGATTGGCGAAGGACATCTGTCCCTGCAAGCCGGGGCCGCGCACCGCGCACGCGGGGGGGTGCCGCTTCCCGGCGGGATCGAACAGCCGCCGGACGCCGATCCGGGAGAACGTCTCAATAGCGATCTCAGACATGCAAGCGCTTTCTTCACGGGGAGATACGAGTCGAGAGCAGGGTCGTGGATCGCCATGTCCACGTTCGGATACGGAGCGGAGAAGGGCGTTCCTCCGGAACTTCACGTGAGCACGCCGCGGCGGTGGCGGATACCGGATGCCAAACGGATCGTGACTACGATATCGGCCGGGACCGCGCCGGGCAGCATGCCGCCGGGCAAGGGCAGCTTCGAAGTCAATCTGGGCTTGGATCTTGGAAGTACGGAGACGGAAGCGTTCGAGAGTCTGGCCTACGAGCGGGTATTCGAGAGGGAGTTCGCCGACCACCGGACCCTGATTCTGAGGGCACGGTCGGAACACGAGTTGGGAGGGGGGGTGCTTCGTTCGGCGTTCACCTGGGCCTCTGCGCGTCATGTCGAGCGCGTAGGGCCCGGCGATGTGGCGTTGCCCGACGACCAGGCGGTGCTCGCCTACTACCGGTCGGTCTATCGCCAGCACTTGACCAGTTTCGGGGCGGAGGTCGAGCTTCCGGTCGGGTCGTCTGGCTCCGGCTTCTGGTCGGATGCGCGGATCAGCGCCGGGGCGAGCCTGGACCACAGCAGCACCCCCGAGACTGGCGGGCTGGAGCCCCGGTCCCCGATCTACGACTGGGGCGCGAGGATCGGGGGAAGCGTACAGGCTGGCCGCGCGGCCCGGCTTCACGCCGGGGTCAGCCGCCGGGTTCGCTTTCCCTCCCTGCGGGAGCTGTACTCGGGCGCGCTGGGACGCTTCATCGCTAACCCGTGGCTAGGTCCGGAAGAGCTGCGGGCGATAGAGTCCGGCGTAACTGCAACGTTCGCGGGTCTTGGCGGCGCTATCGAGGCGCAGGCGGTGCTCTTCTACCAGAATTTTTCGAACGCCATCGTTCGCGTCGGGGTTCTCGGAGATGGGCGCTTCCAGAGACAGAACCGCAAGAGCGTCGGGGCGGCCGGACTGGAGCTTCTCGGGGGTGTCCGGTGGGGCGAGGTCGTGGTCGGAGGGGACGTCACGGTGCAGAAGGTATCCTTGCGGAGCGATCTCGTGGAGGGCGGTCCTTTGTATGACACGCGCCAGCGAGCCGAGTACCAACCGGAGTTTGCGGCTGGAGTCACTGTCGAGGGGCCGGTTATGGCGGGCCTGAAAGCGCGTGCCGGATTGGAGATGGTTGGGCGGCAGTACTGCGTCAATCCCGATCTTGGAATCGATGTCGCGATTGAATCGACTACCCGCATCGACCTTGGCGCAAGCCGGAGGGTCAGAATCGGAGGGCCATTCGACACGCTCCTGGTGTCGCTGTCGTTGGATAACGTTACCGACGCCGCCGTGTACGACCAGTGCGGGCTGCCTCAGCCGGGGCGCCTGCTCCGCCTGCAAGTGCAGCTGCCTTGATGGGCTCGGCGGTCTCCAAGGCGTCGTCTTGCAAGCCGCATGACGGTAGCGCCACGCTTGCCGGATTGGCGAACGGCTACTTCGCCAGCGTGACGGTACGGCTGCCGAGCGTCGAGCCGGAAGCGGTCCTGTCCGCGTTGCCGAGCGCTACGCGCGGCTTCTGGCAGAGTGGGCGGCGCTGGGTTGCGCACGCCGGAGTGGCGGGGGGCATCGATAGCCGGTCGCGCCGCCTGGATCGCGCGTCGCCGGAGGTCGACCGGGATGCGGGCCGGAGCGACCGCCTCCCCCGGAGCGAGGATTCGTCGTTCGGCGGCCTGTGCGCCTGGGTGCGAGACGAGGCGGAGCGGCTGTACGGAGAACGGTGGCTCGTCGACCTTGACGGCGAGCGGCGCCGGCCACGACTCCACGGCGGCTTCGCCTTCGAAGAGGCGCAGCCGGAGCGGGGAAGCGACGAGCCGGGCTTCTGGGAAGACTTCCCCGGAGGCCGCTTCGTGCTGCCCGCGTACGAAGTCGAGGCGGATAGCCGGGGCTCCTGTCTGACGGTCACTCGCCGCTTCCCCGGTCGTTTGGCCGGCGATCAGGCGATCGACCGGCTTCGGGGTCTCGCGAGTCGCGCGCGCGAGGAGATCGCCGGAGCCGCTTGCCGGAGTTCGAGATTGCAGCGCATCCCCCCGGCCATCGCCTTCGACGAGACTACGGGGCGGGGGAGCTGGGAACGGAGAGTGAACGAAGCGCTCGGGGAGATACGATCGGGGAATCTCCGCAAGGTGGCGCTGGCCCGCGCGGTAGATCTGACCCTTGCGGAGCCGCCGGCGCCGGTGAGCTTGCTGTCGACGCTCCGCGGCGGCAATCCGCTCGCCCACGTCTACTTGGCGCAGTTTGCGCGCGGCCGCTTCTTTGTCGGAGCCTCCCCGGAGATCCTCGGTTCTCTCACCGGGCGGCGAATGACGGCGACGGCGCGGGCAGGGGCGTCTCTACGCCGTCGCGAGAGCGGCGCGCCTTCGGAAGAGAGCACGGGGGGCCTCCGGTTTCGAACCATGGCAGTCGGCGGCTCGGCTCCGCGCGGAGCGGACCCGGAGTCGGATGCCTGGCTCGGGCACCAACTGCTGAACAGCCGCAAGAACCGGACCGAGCACGAGATCGTTGTCGAGAACATCGTGGGAAGTCTCGGCCGCGCCGGCATTCGGGTGGGGAGCGTTGCCGACGCCACGCTGCTGCGCCTGCCCCGAATTCAGCATTTGAAGACGCTGCTCGAAGCAGAAGTGTCTGCGCGGACGCACATCCTGTCGCTGGTGGAAGTCCTTCACCCGACGGCGGCCGTATGTGGAGAACCGTCGAGCGCCGCGCTGGATGTCATCCGGGCGGCGGAGCCGCTTGGCCGGGGCTGGTACGCGGGCCCGGTGGGCTGGTTCGATGCATCCGGCGACGGAGAGTTCGCCCCGGCGCTCCGATGCGCCGTTTGCAGGGGACCTCTGCTTCGGCTATACGCGGGAGCCGGTATCGTCGCCGGTTCGCTGGCCGATGCCGAGTGGGATGAGACACAGGTCAAATTCCAGACGACACTCGGAGCGCTCGGCGTCGCTCCGGCCCCCTGAGACTGTCGCGTCTGGTCTCTCCTAACCGGAATACGCTGTGGGCGCGGGCGTTGGCGGAGGAGTTGGCCCGCCACGGCGCCGAACACGTTTGCGTCGGCTCCGGTTCCCGCTCCGCGCCGCTAGTGGAGGCGTTCGCAGGGAATGGCCGCTTCGCCGTCCACCCTCACGTCGACGAGCGGAGCGCGGCGTTCTTCGCGCTCGGAGCGGGTGCGCGGAGCGGACGCCCGGCCGTGGTGGTCACGACCTCCGGGACGGCGGCGGCCAACCTCCTTCCGGCGATCGTGGAAGCCAGCCAGAGCGAAATTCCGCTGGTCGCCCTGACGGCGGACCGGCCGGCAAGTCTGCGGGGCACTGACGCGAACCAGACGATCGACCAAGTCGAGCTCTTCGGCCGTTACCCGCGTCTTTTCGTGGACGTCGGTCTTCCCGAGCCGACCGAAGCGGCGCTGGGGGCGCTCCGGGCCACCGTGGATGAGGCGTGGCACGCGGCGGTTCGCGCACCCCGTGGGCCGGTGCACCTCAACATCCAGTTCGACAAGCCGCTCGAGCCGACGCCACTTCCCGGCGATGTTCCGCCCGGTCTGGAGGCGAGCTTGGCGTCTTCGAGGCTGGATGCCTGCCTGCCTCCCTCCGCCGGAGCCGAAGCGGCGGCGAACCGTTCTGGAGGCGCGGCGAGTCAGGCTTCGGATACGCTCGGCAGCGGCGGCGCCGAAGCCGTATCCGGTTCGGAGTTGGCCGTCCTGCTCCAGTCGGCCAGGAGGCTCCTCGTCGTGTGCGGTCCGAACCACCATCCCGCGGTCGGACGAGCCGCGCTGGCGCTGGCCGCTCGCTTCGGGGCGCCGCTGCTGGCCGACCCGCTCTCCGGCGCCCGCTTCGAGGAGGGCGCGCCACAGTGGACCATGGCCAGCGCCGGCCTGTATCTGGGAGACCCGGATGTCGCCGCGAAGCTGCGGCCCGATCTTGTGCTTCGCATCGGTCGCGCCCCGACCTCCGCTGCCGTATGTCGCTTTCTGGAACTCCACTCGGATGTTCCACAGCTTGCTCTCGATGCGGCACATCGCTGGGAAGACCATCTTGCGACCTCGGCGCGCGCTCTGTACGGCGATCCCGCGGTCACCCTCCGGGACGCTATCGCGGCGGGAGAAACCCCGCCCGCGAACGATCCGGGCTGGCACAGCCTATGGCGAAGCGCAGACCGGGCGGCGACGGACGCGGTTGGGCCGGCGCTGGCAGAGAGCTGGTTCGAGGGCGCCATTGCTGCAGTGGTGGCTGAGGCGCTGCCAGAGCGGACCACCTTGTTCATCGGCAACTCGATGCCGATCCGCGATGTGGATGACTTTGCCCGCGCCACCGGTCGTTCGCTGCGCACGGTCGGGTTTCGAGGCGCCAGCGGCATCGACGGCAACGTCAGCGGCGCTCTCGGGGCTGCCGTGGCCTCCGGGAACCCGTCGGCGGCCATCATCGGCGACCTTACGCTGCTGCACGACGCGGGGGCGCTTCTGGCCAACTTGCCTCCGGCGGCCGCGCTCCACCTCATTGTCATTCAGAACGGCGGAGGAGGAATCTTTCGTATGCTGCCGATCAGCGATTACGATCCGCCATTCACTCAATTCGTGACCATGCCGCAGGCAGTCGATCTGGGCGCGGTTGCCGCCGCCGCCGGAATCCCGCACCGTGCCGTCTCATCGGTGGCAGCGCTCCGCGAGGAGATAGTGAGGAACTCGCGCCGCCCGGGCGTCCGCCTCACGGAAGCCCGGGTCGACAGCCGCGAGAACTGGAGACAGCGCGTCTCGGTGATCGAAATGGCGCGGCAGGCCGCGAGGGAAGCCCTCTAGTTCGGCGATGAACACCAGACCATACAGCGGACATTGTTAAAGGGAGAACGACACAGAATGACCAAGACCGCCGATGCGCCAACGACCGGAGCCAGTACGACCGCAACGACCCCGGCCGCCGACGCGGAGACTTCGCAGAAGAGCGGCGCCGACACCATGACTCCTTCGGGGGCGTCCGCGAGACGCCCCGCCGATGCGGAGACCCCACAGAAGAGCGCCGCCGGCGCCAGGCAGCACCGAGCGCCGACTCTAGCTCCGGGCGCCGACTGGCAGCAGGTCGGCGAGTACGGCGACATCACCTACGACAAGGCGGATGGCATCGCCCGCATAGGTATCGACCGTCCCGAAGTCAGGAACGCTTTTCGTCCCGAAACCCTGTTCGAACTGTACGAAGCGATGCAGGACGCGCGGGATGACGAGGAAATAGGCGTAGTTCTTCTAACCGGCAACGGTCCCTCTGCCGATGGAAAGTGGGCCTTCTGCTCCGGGGGCGACCAGCGCGTGCGCGGCGCCGCAGGGTATCTGGACAAGAAGGGCGTAGCCCGCCTGAACGTCCTCGAACTCCAGCGACTCATCCGATCCATGCCGAAACCCGTAATCGCGCTCGTGGCGGGATACGCGATTGGAGGCGGCCATGTGCTGCATGTCGTGTGCGATCTCACGATCGCCGCCGAGAACGCGGTATTCGGACAGACGGGTCCCAAAGTGGGGAGCTTCGACGGCGGCTTCGGCTCCGCATACCTGGCCAGGTGCGTGGGCCAGAAGAAGGCGCGAGAAATCTGGTATCTCTGTCGTCAGTACGGAGCTGTCGAGGCTGAGCGCATGGGACTGGTCAACAAGGTCGTGCCGCTCGAACAGCTGGAAGTCGAGGGAGTGGCCTGGGCCAGGGAGATTCTCGGGAAGAGCCCGCTGGCGATCCGGTGCCTGAAGGCCGCGATGAACGCGGATTGCGACGGGCAGGCCGGTCTCCAGGAGCTGGCCGGACACGCCACGATGCTTTTCTACATGACGGAAGAGGGGCAGGAAGGGAAGAACGCCTTTCTCGAGAAGCGTCCCCCAGACTTCAGGCAGTATCCCTGGCGTCCGTAGCCGTACCAGAGCAGAGTCCGAGGGCGCGGGTCTTCCACCGGCCGTTGGCGCTTGCTTGGGGTCATCCGTAGAAACGCCGCCCGCTCGGCCCGGTAGCCCCCGGGGCCTGGATCGCGGGACGAGCGCGAATTGCCTGCTATCGAGCCTCTCGTTGAGCGTGCAGCCCGGTAGCCTCGAAGCCCGGATCGCGGGACGAGCGCGAATTGCCCGCTATCGAGCCGTACATTGAACGTGCGGCCCGGTAGCCTCGGAGCGTGGATCGCGGGAGCGCGGCTTCGCACCCTGCCGGCCGTGGCGGCGCCCGTGCTCATGGGCGGCGGGTTGGCGTGGAAGGACGGAGGTTTCTCTGCCGGGCCCTTTCTCGTGGCGCTTGTGGGCGGCTTGCTCATTCAAGCCGGAACGAACTTCTCGAACGACCTGTCCGATTTTGTGCGAGGCGTCGATGCGCCGGGCCGCGCGGGACCGCCCCGGGTGGCCGCATCGGGCTTGCTGACCGCGAACTCCATTCGCGCGGGCGCCGCCGTCTGCTTCCTGCTGGCGGCCGTGGCGGGCGCGTATCTGATCCGGGTAGGAGGTTGGCCGGTCGTCTGGATAGGGTTGGCGGCCATAGCGTCCGGGATATGCTACACCGGCGGTCCGTGGCCCTTCGGCTATCACGGATTGGGCGACCTGTTCGTGTTCGTCTTCTTCGGTCCGGTGGCGACGGCCGGCGCCTACTACGTTCAGGCGCTCCGCTGGACCCCGGAGGCCGTCTTTGCCGGGATCGGGGTCGGAGCGCTCGCGACCGCGATTCTGGTTGTGAACAACTTGCGTGACCGCACGACGGATGCAGAGGCGGGGAAGCGAACGCTTGCCGTCAGCTTGGGCGAATCCGCTACGCGCGCAGAGTACGCGCTCCTCCTCGCAGTCGCTGCCGTCATCCCGCCCGTCGGCGCCGTGGCCGGGTGGTGGCCCCCGGCGGTATCGGTGGCCTGTGGCGGTCTTCTGCTGGCACTCGCTCCCCTCCGCACCGTGTGGCGGTACGAGGACCCGCGGGTTCTCAACGAAGCCCTCGCGGCTACGGCGAGGGCTACCGGAGCCTATGGACTCCTGTTCGCGGCCGGCTGTTTGGCATGACCGTCCCGTGCCGACGCAGAGGCGGGCAGGACACCGATCAGGCTTGGCGACGCGGCCCCTCGGCTGTCTGGCACGAGCGCCTAGTGCCGTCGCGAAGGCAGGCGCCACACCGTTCGGGCTTGGCAATGTGGCCTCGGCTGCTTGGCATGAGCGCACGGTACGGTCGCGGAGGGTGAAGAGGAGATGGCTTCGCGAGTCCGGCGCGGCGGTCTTGTGACCGCTGTGGCGTATTCGCCGCCGGAAATCTCTTTTCGCATCGTGACGACCGATCGCAGTTGGTCTTCCCGCGAGGTGAGCAGAGCGCGAGATGCGGTCGCCGAGGCGCTGGCGGATGTGGCGGGCGTGGGAAGGGGCGCCGTGGTTGGCCACCAGTTCTGGTTGGACCCTGGCGGCGCAGTGGCGCTTCTGGCGATTGCGAAGGCAGGCGGCATTCTAGCCCCGCTTCATCCAGAGTGGACCGCCTTCGAGCGAGACGCTTTCGTCAAGGGAGTCGAGCCGGCGGCACTGCTCGCCGGTCCGGGGACGGCCTGGAGCGCGGGCGGATGGACATCTCGCCCCGTTGCGGTCCCCGGCTTCGCGCCGATGAAGCTCTGGTTGCGGCACTCGTCGCCGCCGGGCGGCGGCAGGGAAGCGCGGGAGAACGCCAAGCTGTCCGCGCGCCCGGTGACCGGAGTCGAAGCGCGGGAGGCCGCCAAGGTATCTGCGCACCCGGCGATCAGGGTCGAAGCGGGGGCGATTCTGAGCACGTCGGGCAGCAGCGGCCGGCCGCGCTACGCGGTCCATGAATGGCGGTCGCTGCGGGCGAATGCGGGCGCCTCGAACGAACGGCTGGACTTTGGAGAAGAGAGCAGCTGGCTCGCCACCCTGGCGTGGGCCCATGCCGGGGGCTTGGCCGTCGCGATCCGCGCTGCTGAAGCGGGCGCGGCGCTCGCATTTTACTCCCCGCGCTTTCGCGCTCCCGCGGCCGTCCGGGCGCTGGGCGATCTCGGCGCCAGCCACATCTCGCTCGTGCCGGCCATGCTGCAGCCGCTGCTCGACTGCGGCGCCCGGCCCCCGGCGAATCTGAAGACCGTCCTGCTAGGCGGGGCTGCGACCCCGCCCCGGATGGTTGACCGCGCGTTGGAGTCCGGTTGGCCAGTGGCGCTCACGTACGGATTGACCGAGGCGGGGTCGCAGGTCGCGACCGCCACCCCGGCGGAGGTGCGCCGGGGCGACCGGTCGTGCGGGCGCGCGCTCTCCGGGGTGGACATCCGCATCCGGCCCCCCGGACAAGACGGCGAGATCGAGATTCGCGGCCCGACCCTCTTCCACGGCTACCTCGGAGAGCGCCCGCACCCCCGCGGGGAGTGGTTCTCCACCGGCGATCTCGGACGGCTGCGCGCCGACGGTCGTCTCGAAGTGGCCGGGCGGCTGAGCGACCGCATAGTCAGCGGGGGCGCCAGTATCGACCCGGCCCAGATCGAGGCGGTCCTCGCCGCTCATCCGGAAGTGAACGAAGTGGCTGTGGTCGGCATGCCCGACGAGACATTCGGCCAGATCGTTACAGCCGTTATCGCCGGTGGAGATGCCGCCACGGTGTCGCGCGTGGCCCGCTGGTCCCGAGAGCGTCTCTCGGGATCCAGAGCGCCGCGGCGCTGGGAGTCGATCGAAGAGCTTCCGTGCACCGCCACGGGAAAGGTGGACAGGGCGCGCGTAACAGAAATGGTGTCTGAGAGTGTTCCGCAGGAGGCAGACAGTTGAATGATTCAGCCGGCGGCGAACTCGCTTGCCAGAAGAGCCGCTTCGAGATCGACGAGAATGTCCATTACCTGAACTGCGCGTATCTGGGGCCGCTGCCGCGAACGGTTGCCGAAGCGGGCGTGGCAGGAATTCGCCGCAAGCTATCCCCGGCGCCCTTCCCGGCCAGCGAGTTCTTCCACGACCGTCGCCGGGCCCGAGACCGGTTTGCACGGCTCGTCGGCGCCGAATCCGCCCGTATAGCCCTGATGCCGTCGGCCTCCTACGGAATCGCCACCGCCGTCCGCAATCTGCCCCTCGAACGAGGCCAGAATGTCGTCATCCTGGGCGAGCAATTCCCGAGCAATGTCTACGCTTGGCGCGTTAGGTGCGCAGAGTCGGGATGCGAGTTGAGAACGGTAGCCCGGCCCGGTCCGCCACCTGCCGGGTCGCTCTGGAACGAGCGTCTGCTCGATGCCATTGGAGCCGACACGGCCGTGGTTGCGCTCCCGCACTGCCACTGGACCGACGGAACGCTCATCGATCTTGAAGCAGCCGGGCGCAAGGCACGGGAAGTCGGCGCTGCGCTCGTCGTAGACGCCTCCCAATCCATCGGGGCTCTACCGTTCGACGTCGGCGCCATCCGGCCCGATGCGCTCGTTACGGTAGGGTACAAGTGGCTGATGGGGCCCTACTCCACGGCGCTCGGCTACTTCGGCCCGCGTTTCGATGGCGGCACTCCGCTCGAGGAGACTTGGCTCTCCCGCCCTGGATCGGGCGACTTCCAGACTCTGGCCAACTACTCCGACGAGTACCGCGCGGGCGCGGCACGGTACGATGTCGGACAGAGCTCGAACTTCATCCTCTTGCCGATGCTTGTAGAGGCGTTGGACACCATCCTGGAGTTGGACCCCGCGCGTATCGGCCGCTACGCCGGGAGGCTGCTCGCGGCCTTCGCGGCGGAGGTACGCGACTGGGGCTGGCCGGTGGAAGCGGACGAGTGGCGGGCGCGTCACATGATGGGAGTTCACCTTCCCCCGAGCTGGGACATTGCCGAAGTCGGCGACCGGCTCGCCGCAGAAGGGGTCTACATTTCGCTCCGAGGCAATGTGCTGCGGATTTCTCCCAACGTGTATAACGAACCCTGCAATATCGATGCGCTGAGGGACATCCTTGCGGCCTACCGCGCCTGAGCATGTGAGGATACGCCGCCCGAGGGCAGGGAAGGGACCCGGGGTCGCCTGCAACACACTGACGGTCGTCTGGCAGTACTAGCGGTTGCTTGGCAGTAGTGGTCGCTTGGCAGCTCTAGCGGTCGCTTGGCAGCGCTGACGGTCGCCCGGCAACACCGGCGCTCGCTTGAGAATACTGGCGCGGCGTTGCTCCGCTACTCGACGATAAAGAAGCCGTCGTCCCCCAGCCGCTGGTAGAGCGGAAGGAATAGCCGACCCGATTGCGGCGCAGCGACGAGTCCGGTCCGGTCCGTGCCCAGCTCCTGTCCCGCCCGGATGCGGTCGAAGTTCTTGAATCCCGGCCCCATCTGGAAGTGGTCTCCGCTCGACACGCTGTGGCGGTAGCGCACCTCCATTTCGCGAGGGAGGTCTGCGCTGCGGCGAGCCAACCGCGCGCTTCGGCTCGAGGTGTCGATAGCGTTCTCCGCCTCGAGCGTCCCCAGCGCTTCCAGCAGAGTCCATACGACGTCTTCGATCGCGCCGACGGACGAAGCAGCCGCATGCCTGCCACCTTCGATTACGATGCTCGGCCAACTCAGGTGGTTGAAGTAGTCGGTCATCGAGCCGTCAATGTGCCGGTCCAGCCCGTTCACCAGCGGGATGGGGAGCTTTGCGCACAGTTCCCGGGCCCGCGCCGCGTCTCCCGCCATTGCGAAGGGCGCGCTGTCCGCCGATGTCGTATGGAGGTCGAATACGTAAACGTCTCCGCGAGCCCGGCTGGCCGCTTCGTGAAGAGCCGACACCAAGCCGCGCTGTTCAAGCAGCTCCGCGCTCCGCGGCGCACCAGCGAGCGCTCCCCCGGTCTGGCCCAGCGACCGAAGAACTCGTCTCACCCGGTCAGGCTGCCACACACGGTTCATGTCTTCGTCGATGAACCGCCTGTTAGCCTGATACGCTCGCAGATTGCCTCGCAGCGCCACGATATCGCCGCGCCGCAGACGCTGTCCCGACTCCACTTCGCCCATGATCGTCTGAAGTGCTTCGGTCCCCGCCGGTTCGTTGCCGTGGAGAGATGCGATGCAGATGACCAACGGACCCGCCTCCGCCCCGCTCGATGAGCCGATCCAGCGCCCCGGCGCTCCTCCCGCTCGACCGCTGTCTACCTCGCTACTCCGACGAGATTGCCCCGAACGCGGGGCTGCCGAACTGATCGCCTGCTTCACGCGCGCCGGGACAAGAGCGAATCGGCCTTCGCCGCGAATACGAAGTCGCTGTCCGTCAGACCATCTATCTTATGCGTCCAGATACGGACGATGACGCGCCCCCACGCGAGGAACATGTCCGGGTGGTGATTCTGCGCCTCGGCGAGCTCTCCCACCTCGTTCACGAACCCCAGGGCGGTGACAAAGTCCGGAAAGCGGTACTCCTTCTCGAGGTGATGCCCGTCGACCACGGACCAGTCCCCTCCGAGTTCCTCCGCCAAGCTCTCGAGCGCCGCGCCCTCCAGCGGCGGAGTGCCTCCCTTGCAAGGAATACATTCTTGTCGTGCCAACGCTTTCGACATCAATCGTCTCCCTTCGTACTCGTCGTCTCGCCTCGCGGCCAGTTGCGAGGCGCCAGCTTCTCCAGGCTCCGTCCCTCGCGCTTCCTCGTGCCCCCGGGCGTCCGCAGCGTCGTGCAGATCCCGGCGGCGTTCAAGCTGCTCGGGCTACCGCGGCCCGGATTTCGTCGTAGTCGGGCTCGACTCCGGCATCTTCGGATACCCAGGCGTACTCGACCTTCCCGTCCGCGCCGATAACGAACGCCGCCCTCTTGGAGACGCCGGAAAACCCCAGGAAGTCTTCGTACAGCACGCCCCAGGCTCGGGAGACGGTGCGGTTGAAGTCGGAGAGAATCGGAAAGGGAAGACCCTCCGAGGCCCGGAAGCGTTCGGTGACGAAAGGACTGTCTATGGAGATGCCGAATACGACCGCGTCAAGCGCCTGGAATGCGCTCCAGTCATCCCGAATTCTGCATAGTTCGGCGGTGCAGACGGAGCTGAAGGCGAAAGGGAAGAACAGAAGAACGATCTTGTCGCGTTCCAGGTGATCCGAGAGATCGACAGTCTGGTCAATTGCGCTATGGAGCTTGAAAGGAGCGGCGTGGTCGCCGGCTTGTATCATGGGGAACGCCTTTTCGGTCGATGGATGATAGGTGGATGATGGTCGTTCGGTGGACGATAGTTGGCGACTTGTTGGGACAGCCTCCGCCTCATATCTTCGCAACTCACTTCAATCTAATAGTCCTAATATGCTACAGCACAAGGGGTTACAGACATTCATACGGAGGACTGCCGAAACGGCTGAAAATCGCGTCCGCTGCTCGGCTCCGCTACTAGGCAAGCGACAATATGGCATCGTCAGCCGCTCTATCATAGCCCGCAGGGGCCTCGCCCAGGTTCGCTAGAGAGTGCCGCCGCAATAGGCCGCCACGCTGGGCACGAGGGATTTGCTCGCCAGCCTCTTGCTGGAGAGCGCCGCCGCCACCGCCGCCCTGGGCCGCCACGCTCGGCACACGGGAACTTGCTCGCCAGCTTCTTGCTAGAGTGCGCCGCAATAGGCCGCCACGCCGGGCACGCGGGAGTCGCTGGAAAGCGCCGCCGCCACCGCAGCCCTGGGCCGCCACGCTCGGCACACGGGAGCTTGCTCGCCAGCTCCCTGCTAGAAGGCGCCGCCCCCGCCGCCCCCCATGCCGCCTCCCGATATGCCGCCTCCCGATATGCCGCTCGTCCCGCCCGTGAACGCCGATGTGCCGGCGCTTCGCGGAGCCGACTGGATCACGCTGTGCGTCTCCGCCGACATGGCGTTCAATGCCGCTACGAAGACGTAAGCGTCGAATGCGGGGAAAGCGCGTCCGACGTACCACTTCGGCGGCTCGCGGTAAATCTCCCTGAAAGCGTCCGCCCACTGGCTCTCGACGCCGAGAGCGATCGCGTACGGCAGGTACCGCTCGAACATCGAGGCACCCGTGACCAACCGCCTGGAGCTGTCCGATTCGATTTTCAGGAACTCTTCGAATCCCTTTACCTGGCGCAGCACCTCGGTTCCGTGCGTCGTGCGACTCGGCATGATGAAGGCGAATACCGCGATGACCAAGGCCGAGGCGACCGCAGCCATCGTTACCGCTAGCGGCGCAAGTTGCATCGCGTTCTGCAAGATCGCGCCCCCGAAGAAGATCGCTATGCCGACGATGAATGCCACTCCCACATACTTCCGCGTGAGCTTTGCCGGGGACTCCTCGTAGATATCGTTCTCGACTAGCGCGTGCAGCAGTTGCGACTGCAGGGCGGGCAGCTTCTTGTAGAACTTGTTCCTCAGCTTCGAGAGATGCCGGCTGTCGTCATCTCCGAGCAGCGCCTGCAGGAGCGCCGCTTCGTGCGGTACCAGCGCATCTTGACGTGCAGCCCCGTCTTCGCAGCGGCGAAACAGGTAGTCCTTGCCCGGCTGCCCGTCTTCATCCTTCGCTTCCTCGATAACGAGGTGGCCTCGGATGGCCAGGTCGACCAGAGTCGCGGTGATGTCGCGCAGGTCGGCCCGGTTGTCGACGATGACGCCGACTTCTCCGGGCGACAGTCCCGCGGGCGGTTCGGCCCGGGGTTGGACCGGCCCGGTCTCCGGATCGCGTCCGCGTTCGTTCCACCTGCGGTAGATGAATGCGAATACGATGAACGGGAGGAAGAGCGGCCAGTTCGCCGCCAGGTACATCGCGGCTCGGTCGATGGCCGTCGGGCGGCGCACGACTCCCGCATCCCACGCGATCGCGACAGTCAGCCCTTCGCGAAAGCCGAGGGGCCGGTCGCTCCGCGCTTCAATCCGGGGGCCGGCAATCCGCACCGTCGCATTCTGTTCGGCAGACCCGTAAGAGCCGGTGAACGCGTTGGCGCGAATGCCGGTAACGGCGGGCGGGAGGCTTACCGTCGCGCTGGCGGCATCGATCGGCACTGGCCACTCCGTGCCCGTGACATTCCAGTAGAGTTCGTCGTAGCTGTCTACGATCGCGCTGAGATCATCGTTGGCCTCGAAGAAGATGATTCCGTTGGCGATACGGTAGTCGAGGCGAACGGTGCGGGTAGTGTCCACCGCGCCGGGCACCAGAATTCTGATCTCCCGGTAGCGACCGTCCCGGTCTGTCGTGTATTCCAGCGGATTGCCGGCTTCATCCGTCACTCCTTCCACGGATAGCCGGGGCCTCACCCGAGACCCGGCCGTAGAGTACTCGGTTGGAATCCTGCGGTATATTCCCCGGTACTGGCCATCGAAGCGGAGGCGGATCGTCTCGGTCACCTCCATCGCTCCACGTTCGCGTACCTGGATGTCGGCGTGAAAGCTCTCTATCCGCCACGAGCGTTGTTGCGCGCCTTCTGTTTGCGCGGTCGCGCCATCGCCTTGCGCCTGTTCGGAGTCGCTCCCGGGGCGCGCGACCTCTGTCTGTGCGGCTGTGGCATCGTCTTGCTCCTGCTCGGAGTCGCTCCCGGACGCGGGCTGCTCCTGAACGAACAGGCTGCTTCGGCCGTAGACGCCGTCGGGCGTTGGCAGGCTCTCCGAAGCAGCGAGACGATCCGCCCCGAGCGCACCCAGGGCCACGGCTGCGGCCAAGATAGCTGCCGTTATAGTGGGAATTCGTCTAGTCATTCCTGCCTGTCCCGGCGGATTGTGAATGCGGTTGCGCTTGTCGTCCCGGCCGTGGGTCTTCCGACAACGACTCGCGCCGCTGCGCAGAGATGGCGTTACCGCAGTGTCTGGCATGCATCACGAGCGCCCAGTGCAACCAGCTGAAGCCGAACTTCAAATTCGAACCCCGGTTCCAACGGCGTCTGGGATGCGCCCCGAGCACGCCAATGCACCAAGACCCCGTCGCTCTCGCATCCGTGGCATGCACCCGAGCGCACCGATCCACTATGTTAACGCCTAGCCAAGTGCGCCAGGGCAACCTAGACACTAGGGGACCAGGGTGCCCGCGGCGCTGATACGGTCTAGCACAGCCGCGAATCGAAGCATCCGGAGCCGGGGTCAGACTGGCGGCAGCGGCCGTACAGACTGGCGGCAGACTGGTGGCGCGCAATCCGGCCTCCCGCGCGCGGCTATCGTATGCGCAGCTGAAGCTATTGTAACAGCGCGGGTCGCTGCTCGGACCGCTGAGGGAATACCGGCAGGCGGACATCGCCCCCCGCACGGGAGTTGACCGGGAGACAGCATGAGAATACCGCTCTACCAGCTCGACGCCTTTTCCGCCCGCCCCTTCTCCGGCAACCCCGCTGCGGTTTGTCCGCTGGAGACATGGCTCGATGAGGAGTTGCTCCAGCGGATAGCCGCCGAGAACAACCTCTCGGAGACCGCTTTCTTCACTGGGGGCGGGGGAGAATACAAGCTCAGGTGGTTCACCCCGCTGTCGGAAGTCGATCTGTGCGGACATGCGACGCTGGCTTCCGCATGGGTCATTCTAAATCTGCTGTCGCCCGAGAGCGAAGCCGTCAACTTCGAGACCAGGAGCGGGAAGCTGACCGTAAGGCGCGGCGAAGACGGGCTGCTGGAGATGGATTTTCCCGCGAAGGTTGCCTTGCCATGCGAGGCGCCCCGAGCGCTGGCCGAGGGGCTCGGGGCTGAGCCGGTCGCAGTGTTGGCGTCCGAGCGAGACTATCTCGCGGTCTTCGAAGCCGAATCCGATGTGGCGAAGCTGAAGCCGCACTTCGCCCGCCTGCGCGGCCTCGACCGGCTCGGGATCATCGCGACCGCCCCGGGGGAGGATGTCGACTGCGTGTCGCGCTTCTTCGCGCCCAGCGTGGGCGTGCCCGAAGATCCGGTGACGGGATCCGCGCACTGCACGCTTGCCCCGTACTGGGCCGGGCGCCTAGGACGCGGCGAAGCCCCGCTCCACGCACGCCAGATCAGCGGGCGCGGGGGCGAACTCGTGTGCAGGCACCTCGGACTACGGGTCGCGATCGCCGGACGAGCAGCGTTCTACATGTCGGGGGAGATCAGCCTGGATCGCTGATGTAGCCGCGCTCATGCAGGAAGCCGAGCAACTGGCTGACGCAGCTGTCAGTATCGTAGCGATGCGTTTCCAGGGTGAGGTCGGCGGCCTCCGGCGCTTCGTAAGCGGACTCTATCCCCGTGAAGTTGGGTAGCTTCCCGGCCCGGGCCTTCCTGTACAGATTCTTCGGATCGCGGCGCTCGCACACCTCCAAGGGGCACGAGACGTAGATCTCGACAAAGTCCGCATCTCGGCTCACGAGAGCCCGGGCCGCCTCGCGATTGGCGCGGTACGGGGAAATCAGCGCCACCAGCGCCAGCGCCCCCGTTTCCGCCATCAGCTTGGCGACTTCCGCCACCCGCCGGATGTTCTCGGCGCGGTCGGCGCGGGAGAAGCCCAGATCGCGATTGAGTCCGTGCCGGAGATTGTCGCCGTCAAGCACGCACGAGAAGTGCCCGAGCTCGAATAGACGTTTATCGACTTGGTTAGCGAGCGTCGTCTTGCCGCTGCCCGAGAGACCCGTGCACCAAAGCACCGCCCCGGGGTGGCCCAGCTGGCGCTCGCGGGCCTCCCGGGTAACCTCGTGGGGCTGGTATGTGATGTTGGATGACTTCGGACCGGGCACGGGCCTTTCAGCGTCAGTCAGCCAGCTCCTCCTTGTCCAATTGCCGCAACTCGCCGCCGTCGGCACGATGGGAACAGGATCTGCTCACCCGTAACCGGCCCCCTCCTTGCCGGCTCCCCGCAGCTCGCTCCCGCAGGTCAGGGGATAAGCTCCGGGCGGCGGTACTTCAGGAAGAATATTCCCTCCAGCATGCTCGACACGACGATAGTGCCGCTCTCGAAAAAGGGATAGTTCGACCAGGAGCCGTAGAATGCGACAGACTCGTGCTCCGGTGCCGCCGTGTCGAAGAAGGGTACCGTGCCGAAGAAGCCGACCTCTTCCGGACTCTCGCGGTCGCTGATGTCGAGCACTCGCAGTCCGCTTGCGTAGTTGGACTGATACATGAGATCGCCCACGATGTAAAGGTTGTGATCGGTCGTCCGCGCTTCGCCGAAGTGCTCGGCGACCAGCACTGGGTCGTCCAGGTCCGAGACGTCCCATACGAGGGTTCGCGTGCCGCTCATGGGCGTTCCTCCCCTGTATGCGCTTCCCTCGTCGCCCTCGTCGTTCTGGTAGAAGTAGCGGTGGTCCTCGGTGAGCCAACCCTGGTGCGCGTAGGCCACTGCCGGGTACGATGCCGAAGCGAGCGACACCGGACTGGCCCGGTCGGTCACGTCGGCTATCGAGAGGGCGCTCTCGTTTGCCCCGATGCAGATCTCCTTGCCGGAGTGGTCGGCATCCGGCCCGCTATAGACTACGCACTGGGCGTCGTGCGTGTAGCCCGTACCGGCAAAGCCGGTGCCTTCGTGCGAGAAGCAACCGGCGAAAGTCGGATTCTTCGGCTCGCCGACGTCTATCATGTGGAGTCCGCCTCCGCATGTCTCTCCGCCGCCGTTCGAGCCTACGCTGTAGGCGGTCCCGGTCTCCTCGTTGATCACTACGTTGTGGGCGCTGGCTATCCCGTCGTACATGGCGTCCGCTTCGAATGTGACCGGAGAAGTCCCGGCATCTCGCAGCCGCGTCAGATCGAACACCTGCATTCCGTGCTCGCCCGCGTTGTCCGCGACGACGAACGCATGGCCCGCATGCACCTTGATGTCCCGCCAAGGCGAACTAGCGGAACCGCGCGTCTTGGGCAGGCTTCCAAGATATACGGGGGACTCCGGGGCCGAGACGTCCACGAACGCGGTGCCGTCGGTGCGTCCCACGATCGCGTACTCGCGCCCCGTCTGCGGGTCGGTCCAGCCCCATACATCGTTGGCTACCACGCCACGGTCCGTACCGCCGATAGCGTCGAGCGGGAGGAAGGAGAGGATGTCCACCTGGTCGCAGGCGAACTGGTCCGCCATGCCCTCGTCGCAACTCACATCGGCGAGCGCCGCCAGCGGACGCCGCTCCTCCGGCAGCATTATCTTCTGCGCTTGCCGCCAGCTGCCATCATCATGGCGTTCGAGCGCCACTACCGAACCGCGCCTGTTATCGTCCATCGGCTGGCCGATCACCGCCAAGTCGTCATCGACAGCGACAGAGAGGCCGAACCCGTCGCGCACATCCGTCCCATCGCCGGGGCTGATCTTGGTCGCGACGGCAAAGCGCTGCGCCACTGGATCCCACTCGAAGGCGTAGATCGCCCCGAACCGGTCGGCTGCGGGTGCGGATATCCAGAGTTCGCCGTTGAAGCTTGATATGAACGATCCGAAACGCGCGTCGGGCTGGCGGTCGAAAGCGGTCAGCGATCCGGAACGCACCCACGCTCCCGACGAACGCCGCTCGTAGAGGAGGACGGCGCCGCTCCGTTCGTCCGCTCCGGGCAGGCCCAGCAGAGCATGAGCGCCGTTGATGCGGACAGAAACGCCGCCGAAAAAAGGGTCCGGCAAGGCTGCGCGGGCCTGTATCTCGTCTCCTTGGAAGCCAAGCCGGGCTTCCTCGGCCCATTCGCCGTTCGCGTCCTGGCCGAAGATGTACGCGGCGCCCGGCTCCTCGGCGCCGCCGACCGCTCCGATGATCACCCGCTCGCCGTCGGTGTGCGCGCCCATTCCGAAGCGCTCGAGCTCCGGAGCGGGATCCGATGGCGTCAGTACGGCTTGCTCGATCCACTCGCCGTCATCGCCCCTTTCGAAGATCCAGGCGCCGCCGGTCTCTTCGTAGCCGAGAGCCGTGACGACCAGGAGATTCCCGGAAAGAGACGCGAAGCGGCCATAGGAAATTCCGGGCGGCACGCTCTCGGGGCGGAGCCGACTTTCGTACTCCCAACCATCGCCGGCCCACCGGAAGACCAGGACGCTCCCGTCGGGTTCGGTGTCGCCATCGTAGTCGATCGCCGTAGCGCCCACGATGAGGCGGTCGCCGTCCGCTATGACGAAGCGGCCGAAGAAGTCTTCCCCCTCGCCGTCCGGGACTTGCAGTGTAGCCTGCCGCTCCCAGCCATCCTCTCCCCGCCCGTAGAGGTGCAGGATGCGAGGCGGCCCTTCGGTTCGGTTCAGAAGACTGCCGATGTCGACCGGCTCGCTGATGATGATCTGGTCGTGGCTCAGCGCCACATTGTATCCGAACGCCTGAGCTGCCACGGAATTAGTGCTCGCCAGCCCGAGCACGAGCACGGACAGTGTCAATCTAGTGCGCATTTTTCTGTCTCTTCGGTCTTGGGCAGCGTCGGCGCTGGTCCGTCGTCATCGCTGCCGCCGGCACGATGAGAACAGGACATGCTCACCCGAACCGGCGACCCTACTTGCCAGTTCGCCGCAACTCGCTGCCGCTGGTCAGGGGATCAGCTCCGGGCGGCGGTACTTCAGGAAGAATATCCCCTCCTTGCCGCTCGACACGACGATGGTGCCGCTCTCGAAGAAGGGATAATTCGACCAGGAGCCGTCGAACGTGACGGACTCGTCCCACGGTACCGTGTCGAAGAAGCCGACTTCCTCCGGATTCTCGCGGTCGCTGATGTCGAGCACCCGCAGTCCGCTCACGTAGTTGGACTGGTACATGAGATCGCCCACGATGTACAGGTTGTGGTCAATCGTCAAAGTCTCGCCGAAGTGCTCGGTGACAAGCACCGGATCGTCGAGGTCCGAGACATCCCAGACGAGCGTCCGCGTGCCGCTCATGGGTGTTCCTCCGCCCTGTGCGCTTCCCTCGTCGCCCTCGTCGTTCTGGTAGAAGTAGCGGTGGTCCTCGGTGAGCCAGCCCTGGTGGGCGTAGGCCACTGCCGGGTACGCTGCCGAAGCGAGCGGCACCGGGTTGGTCCGGTCGGTAACGTCGGCTATCGAGAGGGCGTTCTCGTTCGCGCCGATGCAGATGTTCTTGCCGGAGTGCTCGGCATCCGGCCCGCGATAGACTACGCACTGGGCGTCGTGAGTGTAGCCGGTACCGGCAAAGCCGGTGCCTTCGTGCGAGAAGCAACCGGCGAAAGTCGGATTCTTCGGCTCGCCGATGTCGATCATGTGGAGTCCGCCCCCGCACGTCTCACCGCCGCCGTTCGAGCCTACGCTGTAGGCGGTCCCGGTCTCCTCGTTGATCACTACGTTGTGGGCGCTGGCTATCCCGTCGTACATGGCGTCCGCTTCGAATGTGACCGGAGAAGTCCCGGCATCTCGCAGCCGCGTCAGATCGAACACCTGCATTCCGTGCTCGCCCGCACCGTCCGCGACGACGAACGCATGGTCGGCATGCACCTTGATGTCCCGCCAAGAGGCTGTAGTGGAACCGGGCGTCTTGGGCAGGCTTCCGAGATACACGGGGGACTCCGGGGCCGATATGTCCACGAACGCGGTGCCGTCGGTGCGTCCCACGATCGCGTACTCGCGTCCCGTCTGCGGATCGGTCCAGCCCCATACATCGTTGGTTTCCACGCCTCGGTCCGTGCCGCCGATAGCGTCGAGCGGAAGGAAGGAGAGGATGTCCACCTGATCGCAAGTGAACTGGTCCGCCATGCCCTCGTCGCAGCCCACATCGGCAAGTTTCGCCAACGGACGCCGCTCCTCCGGCAGCATTATCTTCAGACCTGCCTCCCAGCGGCCATTCGTTTTTCCCAGCAGCACCACCGAACCGAGTCCGGAATCGTCCCACGGCTGGCCTACCACCACAATCCCGTCGTCGTCGGCAGCGACCGATAGGCCGAAGCCGTCGCCCGCATCGGTGCCTTTGCCGGGGCTGATCTTGGTCGCGCCGGCAAAGCGTTGCGCCACTGGATCCCACTCGAAGGCGTAGATCGCGCCGAACATGTCGGCCGCCGGCGCGGATATCCAGAGTTCGCCGTTGACGCTCGATATGAACGCTCCGAACCCCGCGCCGGGCTGGCGGTCGAAAGCCGTAAGCGATCCGGAACGCACCCACGCCCCGGACGAACGCCGCTCGTAGAGGAGGACGGCGCCGCTGCCATCGTCCGCTCCGGGCAGGCCGAGCAGGGCGTAAGCGCCGTTGATGCTGACGGTAACGCCAAGTCCGCGGTTCGCCACCACGGCTGCGTTGGGCTGCATCTCGTCTCCCTGGAAGCCAAGCCGGGCTTCCTCGGCCCATGCGCCGTTAGCATCCCGTCCGAAGATGTACGCTGCGCCCGGCGCCTCGGTGCCGCCGACCGCTCCGATGATCACCCGCTCGCCGTCGGTGTGCGCGCCCCACCCGAAGTACTCGAATTCCGGATCGGGATTCGAGGGCGTGAGCACGCCCTGCTCGATCCACTCGCCGTCATCGCCCCTTTCGAACACCCAGGCTCCGCCGGTCTCTTCGTAGCCGAGAGCCGTAACGACCAGGAGATTCCCGGAGAGAGATGCGAAGCGGCCAAAGGACGATCCGAGCGGCACGCTCTCGGGGCGAAGCTGTCTCTCGTACTCCCAACCGCCGTCGGCCCGCCGACCGGACCTCCGGAAGATCAGGACGCTCCCGTCGGACTCGGTATCGCCATCGTAGTCGATTGCCGTGGCTCCCACGATGAGGCGGTCGCCGTCCGCCAAGACGAAGCGGCCGAAGTAGTCTCCCGTCTCGCCGTCCGGGACTTGCAGCGTGCCTTGCGGGTACGGGCCATCCTCTCCCGGACCGTAGATATGCAGGCTACGGGGCGTTCCCTCGGCCGGGTTCTGGCTGCCGGCGTCCACAGGCTCGCTGATTATTATCTGGTCGTGGCTCACCACCACATTGTATCCGAACGCCTGCGCGGCCGCGGAATCGGCGCCTGCCAGCCCGAGGACCAGCACGGACAGTATCAATCTAGTGCGCATTTTCTCTCTCTCTGGTTTTGGGCCGCAGTGCTGCCGGTCAGTCGTATCTTGGGCGGCGTCGCTGTCGGCCAATCGTATATTGAGCGGCTTTGATCCTGGGCAGCTTTGCCGCTTGTCCGTCGCGATCGCGCCGCCGGTCCTGGCGCGAGCGGAGGGGCAGCTAGCCTCTCTCGAAGTAGTACGCCCCGCCTCCCGCTCCTCCGGTGACGAGGTCGAGGTCGCCGTCGCCGTCGAGGTCTCCGAATTCCGGCGTGACGAATAGCGGCGCTTCGTCGAGGAAGGTCAGATCGCCATCGGCCTCCACGAAGCTGAACGAGGCGGCTCCGCCCTCGTTCCGGAAGTACCGGATTCCGCCGGCTTCGGTTCCAACGACCATGTCGAGATCGCCATCGCCGTCGAGGTCGATCAGCTTCGGGAAGCTCCTGCGGCCTACATCGATCTGGCCGTACTCGTCGCTCCTCAGCTCGAAGCGCGGCGCGGCGGGCGATCCCGTATTCTCGAAGTAGTTGAGCGTTCCCGACGACTCTCCGACCATGAGATCAAGATCGCCGTCGCCGTCGAGGTCGCCAAGCGCGGGCGCCGTGTTGCTTCCCCGGGTGATCTCGACGAACGCGGAGTCGACTAGCGCGAAGCGCGGCTCGGTGGCCGTGCCCTCGTTGCGAATGTAGCGAAGTTCATCTCGCCAGCTGCCGAGAAGAATGTCGAGGTCCCCGTCACCGTCCAGATCGCCGAACGCCGGGGCGTTGTGATAGGCGCCAGGGAGCGGAAACTCTCCCTTGCGGCGGAAAGCCGGTTGCGTCGCGCTCCCCTCGTTCTCGAACAGGAACACCCGCGAATTCGAGAGATCGTCCGGGTCGATCTTGTTGCCGAGCAGCAGGTCGAGGTCGCCGTCCGCGTCCAGGTCGACGAGCGACGGCACGCTCTCGCTGCCGACGTCGATCTGCGAGACGAAGCGGCTGGTCCGGAGCTCGAATCCGCCGTCGGCCTCCTGCGAGAACAGCATTAGGTTGTCGGCGGTCGTCGTATTGGCGTTGTACGCACCGCCAAGGACGCCCATCAGCAGGTCGAGATCGCCGTCCCCGTCATAGTCTCCGAAGGTGGGAGCGTTGTAGCCGCTCGTCCGTATCGGATTGCCTAGAGGGAAGGGTTCCGGCTCTACGCGGAGATTGGGCGCCTCGCACGACCCGATGTTCTCGATCAACAGAAGTCCGGCCTCGAAGAAGTCGCCCCAGAACATGTCGGTGTCGCCGTCGGCGTCGTAGTCAGCCAGAGCCATGGTGTTCGCGCCGTGTATCGTCGGCCGCGCCCCTGGGCCAGCGCCGTCCATGAAAGGTATTGCGCCCTGCGCGGCCGGGTCCGCCACGATCTCGATGTCCTCGAAACGATCGGTGACATGGCGGAAAGGAGAGGCGTTGGCCCCCATGACCCCGGTCGCTTCGTACCTGGTGACCGTCCCGACCAGCCGTCCTATCAGGAGGTCGAGCCGCTCGTCGCAGTCCATGTCCGCCGCGTTCGGAATGTTCTGGCGGTCCGAGAATATAGGCTGGTTGCGCGTGTCCTTTAGCGTGTCCGCAACCAGTTCGAAGTCCGCGCGGCCCGCCGAGCCGTTGTTGCGGTAGAGCTTGAGGTAGCTGAAGGGCGACTCGGCCAGCAGGTCTCGGTCCCCGTCGCCGTCCACATCGACGAAGCGGTACCACTCGCCGACATCCAGCTCCGAGAAAGCTCCCGGATGCCAGCTGTGGGTGCGCCCGTCCGGAGTGTCTTCTCGTTCGAAGAAGAGAAGCTGGCCGGTTCTCTCCTGCACGAAGAGGTCGAGGTCGCCGTCGCCGTCGATATCCACCCACTGCGGGCGCGGGACGTTGAAGCCGCCGAGGAAGGGGATCTCGTACGGTTCGCCGGCTTCGTCGAACACGGGGAAGGGGGCGGCCACTCGGGCATAGCTTTGCGCCGCGCCGGCAGGGCCCCCTTGGGGCGCGGGATCGGCGGCGCCCGGCGCATCCGGCACCCCGGGGGAGACGCCTCCGGATGCGCACCCGCTCGCGATCAGCGCCGGGAAGAGCGAAGCGGCCAGGAGTTGGCGGCGTCCGCCGGCTCGATCTGCCGTGGTCACGAGGGGGCTGGCGGCTCCTTCTAGCGTGGCGCGGACGCGAGGCCGATGCCGGAGGCGTACGGCGGCGTCTCGATCACGGCGACGATCTCGCGCCTTCCGGTATCGATCACGACGACTGTGCCGCCGGGCGCCTCGTATCCCATTCGATCGGCAGAGGCGTACGCGCCCGTCTCGTTGCGATTCGCCACGTAGAGCCTAGACCCGTCCGGCGACAGCGCGCTGCCGTGGGGCTGGGACAGGCCCTCGCCATCGACCACGGCCGCCACCGACCAGTCGGAGGCGTCGACGAGCGTCACTTCGTCCGCGCCCAGGTTGCCGAACCAGACCCACCTGCCATCAGCCGACCAGCTCGGATGCCAGGGCCGGGCCCCCACATCCAGCTGGCGCGCGAGCTTTGGCGACGCCGGATCGGTCACATCGAACACCAGGAGCTTGGCCGACAGTTCGGCCGTGGCGACGAGCGTCCGTCCGTCCGGGGAGATCGCGTACTGCACCAGGACGTGGGGCTGCTCGCCAGAGCCGGGCAGGCGCAGCAAGTTGGCCTCGCCGCTCTCGGCGTTCACCGTGACGACCGAGTTTTCGCCCAGGCTGCCCGTGAAGACCGACTCCCCGTCCGGCGAGACCGCCAGGGCGTGCGGCCGCGGGATGAAGACGTCGTACTCTTCCACCTCCATCGATATCCGGTCGATGCGGCCGATGCGCTGAGGCGGATTGACCGCGGCCATCGACCTGCCGACGAAGAGCCACCTGCCGCCCGGGTGAATGGCGAGCAGCCCCGGCCGCGTGAACTCGACGCTCGCGACAAGCTCGTTGTCGCGGTCGAACTTTAGCACGCGGTCGGCCGCGATCAGCGACACGTACCAGAAAGACCCGTCCGGCTCGACCGCAATGTGGTGCGGCTTCGCGTTCGCCCCGTAGCCCATCGCCTCGAGATCGATGATCTCCGCGACCTCGTTCGTCTCGAGGTCGATCACCGTTACGGCGGCGGCTTCCTGGTTCGCGACGTAGAGGTACGGGCCGCCAGGCGACGCGCCGTGGCCCGCGTGCCCCTCTTGCGCACCGGTCGTGGCGGGCGCCGACAGCCCGAACGCGGGGCCGGGTTGCGCAGCCGCGAGCGCCACGGCTCCCAGCGCGGCAAAGACATTCAGAGCCCGCGCGGCCCGGCGACTCGCGGCTGCCTGCCTTGGCACGGAGATAGTCAGCGCGGGACCGTCCCTCTGGGATGTCCTCTCCACTAACGGATTTCCTCTTCCCTCAAGGGATAAGCGCGGGGCGCTGGTGCTTCACCATGAACACCCCTTCGCGTCCGCTGGTCACGACGATCGTGCCGCTCGCGAAGTAGGGGTAGTTGCTCCACGATCCGTCCATGGATGGTCCCTCGGCGTGCGGCACCGTGTCGATGAACCCGACTTCGACCGGGCTGGCAGGATCGCTCACGTCGAGGATTCGCAGCCCGCTGTTGTAGTTCGACTGATACATCATGTCGCCGACCACGTACAAGTTGTGGTCGCTCGCCGTGGACTCCCCGAAGTGCTCGCCGACGAGGACGGGATCGTCCAGATCGGCGATGTCGAAGATCATGGTGCGGGTCCCGGCGAATGGCGTTCCCTGGGCTGACACCATGATCTCGTCCAGCTCGTCCCCGAGATAGAAGTAGCGGTGGTCTTCCGTCACCCACCCCTGGTGCGCGTACCCCACGCTGGGATAGCTGGCCACCGAGAGCGCGACGGGGTTCGCCTTGTCGGATACGTCCGCGATCGAAACGGCCGTCTCGTTGGAGCCGAAGCAGATCTCCTTGTCCGCGTGCTCCCGGTCCGGTCCGGCGTAGACGATGCACAGCGCATCGTGCGAGTAGCCGGTCCCCCTGCGGCCCGTATCGACATGAGAGAAGCAACCGACGAATTCCGGCTCCGTAGGCTCGTTGATGTCGATCATGTGCAGGCCGCCCCCGCACGTCTCGGCGCCTCCGCTGGATCCGACGCTGTAGGCGAAGCCGGTGTTCTCGTTGACGACGATGTTGTGCGCCGAGGCGATGCCGTCGTAATGGGCGTCCGCTTCGAAGGTGACCGGTTCGGCGCCGGCATCGCGGAGCCTGCCGAGGTCGAATACCTGCATGCCGTGCTCGCCCGCCCCGTCAGACACGATGAACGCGTGATCCCGAAAGACCTTTATGTCGCGCCAAGTGCTGCCCCGCGCCCCTTCCGTCATTGGAAGCCGACCAATGTAGCGGGGATTCTCGGCGTCGGTGATATCGACGAAGGAAGCCTGGTCCGTCAGTCCCACCAGCGCGTACTCGCGGCCGGTCTGCGGATCGGTCCACCCCCAAACATCGTTGACGCGCACGCCGCGGTTGCCTCCCAGCGACTGGACGGGCATGAAGGAGAGGATGTTGATGTCGCTGCAGTCGAAGTCGGCTGCGGCGCCGTCCTCGCACCCCACCTCGTGCCCGTTGACGGCCGCGTAGTTCTTCACGTCGCTCCAGACTTCAGCGGCCTCCACCCACTCGCCGCCATCGCGCTCGAAGATGTAGGCGGTTCCCATCCCGTAGTCCTTGCGTGCCGCGCTGACGACCGCCACATCGCCTTCCATCGCGGCGCGGCTCCCGAATCCGCCGTTGGCTCCGGCATTGGATGCGCTAAGCTCGCCGGCCAACCGGAAACCGCCATCCTCGACCGTATAGTTGACGACCTGTCCCATCCCCGCCGGACCTGTGGCGCTGCCGCCTATCCAGACTTGGTCGCCGTCGGCCGCGATAGCCGTCGCCCAGGCGCGATTGAAGGATTGCCGACTGTCTCCGGCGGCCACGGGCGGGAGGAAGCGTCCCCGCAGCTCCCAGGCATCCTCGTTCAGAGCGTAGGCGTACACCGCGCCCATGTCGTACGCCCGCCGGGCTGCCACGAAGAGCGTGAGTTCTCCCTCGAGGATGTGCATGGCGCTTCCGAAGTTCATTCTCTCGCTCGGCTCGGAGGCGGCGAGACGGTCGCCGGACGCTCTCCACATTCCGTCATCGCCCCGAGCGAAGAAGTACACGGCCCCAGCCTGTTCCGTGCCTCCCACCTCAGCGCCCGGCGCGGCTATGGCCGCCACGGCGCCGTCGGTCAGGATCGATGTCCCGAAGCCGTCGCCATCCGCCGGCTCTGGCGACTCCACCCAACCTGCCTCGCTCCAGCCCGAATCCCCGCGCTCGAAGATGTAGACCCGGCCGGGGGGCATCGTTTCTCCCCGGCGAGGGGTGCCCATCGCCGCCACGAGAGCGATGTCGCCAGCTATGGCGCCGACGACGCCGGCCCGGATCCCCTCCGCTAGTTCAGCTGGACGCAGCGTGGCCGCCTCTTCCCACGCCGTGCCGTTCCGCTCGAAGACGTAGGCCCCATTCGGGGAACCGGCCAACAAGCGGTCGCCGCTCAGCGAGAGGGAGGTGCCGAAGCTGCCGCCCATTTCCGCGGCGTAAGGCGCCAGGGTCGTGGAGAGAGTCCAGCCTTCCGGGCCCTTCTCGTACACGTGCACCCCTCCGGTCGATGCGGGACCTCCACGCTCGGATACAAAGACTTGGCCAGAGGCGACCGCGACGGCCTGGCCAAAGCCCTGGGCGGCTGCGCTCGTTTCAAACGACACGAGGAGAACGGACGCTGCGATCGCGCTTGCCGCGCAGCTTGCTACTCGGTGGCTAGAGAACATCAAACTCCCCCTTGCTTTGCTTTTCCTCTTCGATTCCTTCGATCACTTCGGCGGGCACGGCCGGAATTTCGCCCCGGCGAACGAGGCCAGAACATCAACGAGGCCATAACATCGTCATCCCGGGCGAGCAATTCGCGGCGGTCCGCATTACGTACAGAGGCGTGCCCGATTTGGTTACAAATAGGCGGCTACCCGGCTGGCGATCGCTGCCGTCCCCATCGGCGACCGCGGTCGCCGATGACGCATGACCGGTAGCACATAAAAAGTAATGGGACAGGTGTTCCTCTGCACTTCCCGTACGCTAGCCGCCGACTCGACAAGGATGCGCCTCCTCGACGGTTCATCGGGCGTTCGCTCCGATGGACGCGGCCGGAAACGACGGTCGGGCAGCCGGGACGGCGCCGAACCGGCGGCCCGCCGGTCCAGGTGTCGAAGCCGCGGCCAGTCGAGGCCGGAGACGGTCTGCTCGCGGTACGGCGGGTCGGCGTCGAAGCGGGAGGAAATCAGGCCAGAGCCCCGAGCAGGTAGCGGACGATCGACTGCTCCAGCCAGCCTTCCCGGCCTGTTCCGAGCGCACGGTCGTAGAAGCCGACATGGCCTCCCCGCCTCGTTAGAACCAGCGACAGATTCGGTTTTCTCCCGATCGTGTCCAGCGGAACCGAAGCCGACGGCACCATGGGATCGTCCCGGGACTGGATGAGGATCGAGGGAATCTCGACTGTGCCGACAAATCGCTTTGCGCTGCACCGCTCGTAGTAGTCCGCCGCGTTGCGGAAGCCGTGCAGGGGCGCGGTGAGCAACTCGTCGAATTCGCGGATGGTCTTCGCGGCGGCCGCGGCGCTGGCGCCGGCGCCGGGGAACATTCTGGCTTTTTCCCGCGCCTTCTTGCGGAGCGTGCGCAAGAAGCGGTGCGCGTACAGGCGGCCGATCCCGCGTTCCAGGGCGTCGGAGCAGAGCGCGAGGTCGTAGGGGACCGAGACGGCGGCGGTCGCCGCGACGCCCGGCGAACTCCCGGCGCGGCCCAACAGGTTGAGAAGCGCGTTGCCGCCGAGAGAAAAGCCGGCGGCAACGCGCCGCGCTCGCGGATACTGCTGCGCCATCCAGGCCAACGACCGCTCGATGTCGTCCGTGCGGCCAGAATGGTAGGATCCCGGCGTAAGGTTCAGCTCGCCGCCGCACGATCGAAAGTTGAGCGCCACGGCCTGGATTCCCGCTTCCGCGAGCGCCGCGGCCGTAGAGACCATGTACCCGGATCGCGAGCTTCCTTCGAGTCCGTGGAGCAGCAGACATACGGCCGGGGGTTCGCCGCCGGGCAAGGGCCAGATGTCGAGGTCGAGGAAGTCGCCATCCGCGGTTTCGATGCGCTCGCGCAGATATGCGGGCGCGATCCGCGAGCGCGCGATTCGCGACACCACCGTTTGCAGGTGCGGGTTTCGGAGGGCCGGCGGAGGCTCGAACGGCGGCATGTTCTCGCGCGGGTCGGAGGGTCGGTCCGCCCGGCCCGAAGGGTCCCGCACTACTCGCGCCCGCCAGTCCGGATCGCGCGGCCCGAGGGATCCCGCACTATTCGTGCTCGCCTGCGCGGTCGGTCCGGTTCGCCCCTCCGACCGCCTGGCGCCGCGCTACCACGCCTCGTACCAAGTGCCCGGGATGGCTGCCCCCTGCGCGCCCAGCCCGGCCGTTGCCGACGCGACCGCGCAGGCGCTGAAGCGCACATCGATGTCGTGACCGCCAAAGCTCGCGGCGACGGCGGCGTTGCCCGACAGTCCTGCCGCTACGGCCCCACGCACGACGATGTCTCCCGTGAGGTAGAGAGTTCCGCCCACCAGGATGACTCCCCGCCACTGGAATCCCGCTTCGAGGGTCAGGTCGCCATCGGCGACCAGGGCTCCCTGTCCGCTGTGCCCGGCTCCCAATGTCATGGGGCCGGCAATCTTGATGTAGGGCCACCCGCTCCCGGCTCCCGGCCATGCGTCCGAGGGCACGACGGCGCCGGGCACGGGGCCGTGGCTGCCGATAAGCTCGGCCCAGCGAATGCCCGTCGCCTGCGCCAGCGGCGTAGCCGCCGCGATCCTCCGCTCCGGCGGGGATCCCGTGACGACCAGCTGGGAGTTGGCTGGCGACGCAGTCGAATAAATCACTCCGGCCACGGGCGCGGGTTGCTCCGGGCATCCGGCGCCCGCCGGATCAAGACCCGAGACAGCGCCCGCGGGCGGATTGCCGATCAGGCCGCCCGCCAGCACCAGCGCGCCCGGCAGGCGCGGAGACCCGGCCACCCACATGAGTTTCCCCACCGTCCGTTCGTATGTCGCGCCTCCCTTCGCGATACGACCAGTCGACTCAACCCTGAAGATGCTCTCGCCGGACGGCAGGTCGACCAGCGGTTCGAAGGAGACGGTCGCGCTCCCGCCATCCACCAGGACCGGTTGCATGGACGGAGTCGTACCCGTGGCGCCTGCATCGGCAGCCTGGAGACCCCCCTCGGCCGCATAGAACGCGGCCGTCGCGCCGGCGAACGCCCGGGCGGCCTGTCCGTCGAGCCACGCCAGCAGGAATCCGGTCGATGCCAAGAGCGACACGATGACCAGCGTGACCAAGGTCCAGGGTAGCGCGAATCCCCGTTGCCGGGTCCGGAATACGCATGTCTGGACCTCCGGGGGATCCTGAACCTCTGGCGGCCCGCGAACCTCCGGATGATCCTGAACCTCTGGCGGCCCGTGAACCTCTCGTGACCCGTGACGACGGAGACGGCCGGATATCTTCCAAGAGAGCGCCATGCCGCCGATCGTCGCGTCCCGGATTAACGGACTGTCAACGCCTCCGATGTCAATCCGCCACCTGGGCCAGCCACGTGGCGATAGCCTCGCGCAGAGCCGCCAAGCTCAGTGCCCCGTTCTCGAGCAACCGGTCATGGAAGTCGGCGACGGAGAACGACTCCCCGAGCCGTTCCTCCGCTTCCGCCCTGAGCCTGGAGATCTCCATCTGCCCGAGCTTGTAGCCGAGCGCCTGCGCCGGCGACGTTATGTAGCGGTCCACCTCGTTCTCGATATTGTCATCCGCGAGGAGGGTATTCTCGCGCAGAAAGTCGATGCCCTGCTCGCGCGTCCACCCCAGAGCGTGGATGCCCGTGTCCACTACCAGCCGGCTCGCTCTCCACGCGTCGTAGGAGACCATCCCCATGCGGCTGCGCTCATCGGCGTACAGTCCCATTTCATCGGCCAGCCGTTCCGCGTACAGCGCCCATCCCTCGGTAAACGCGGCGGAGCCGAGGTGTTTCTGGAACTCCGGGAGACCCGTCGCCTCCTGGGCTATCGCGGTCTGGAGGTGGTGGCCCGGGATGCCTTCGTGGAAGGTCAGGACGTCGGCTTGGTAACGAGGACGGATGTCGGGCCTGTAGGTATTGACGTAGTAGGTTCCTGGCCGAGACCCGTCCAAGGCCGGCTCCCGGTAGGTTGCGACCGTGCTGTGCGGAGCTTCGTAGAGCGGGATCGGCCGGATTGCCATCTCCGCCTTCGGCAGCATCCCGAACCATTGCGGCATGGCATCCGCGGCCCGGCCGTACGCCTCCTCGGCATACTCGACAATCTCGTCGGGCCAGCGAAAGCGCATTTCCGGATCCGAACGCAGCAGCGCCCGCATCTCCGGCAAAGTCGAAGTTCCCAGAAGCTCCGCTCCCATGGCCTCCAGCTCTTCGCGTATCGAAGCCACCTCCTCGAGACCGCGCTCATGAATGTCCTCGGGAGAGATATCCAAGGTTGTCACGTTCCGGACCAGCGCCTCGTAGCAGGCGCGGCCATTTGGCAACCCGGAGAGCCCGGCGGCGTCGCCTTGCCTCGCCCGCGGGTAAACTTCGTTCCGCAGGAAGTCCCTCAACTCCTCGTAGGCCGGCCGAATACGCTCGACCGCGACCTCCCGGACACCCGACCGAAAGTTGCGACGCGAAAGTCCGGGCCACTTGTCGGTATCGAGCCTCGCCCCGGCCGGGGCGTAGACAGGCCACTCGTTCACCGGCCGTCCGAGCAGCGCATCAAGCTGCAGTATCGTCCGGTTCACGGAGGCGCGGGCCGCAACCCGCCCGGTCTCGATTCCGGTGCGCAGATTCGAGATGTGGTCTCCGATATAGTCCGCCATCGCGTTCCAGCGCCTGATCATCCAATCGCCGTCCACGGGCTCCTCCAACGGCTGCACCGAGGCGATATTGAGGAAGTCGAGCTGGAATCCCTCGCGGTGGTCCACGACCCACACATCCGGGTCGCAAGTCTGCCGGGCCATCTCCCCCTCCAGGAGGTGTCCTAGCGTGAGATAGGTCAGCCTTTCGTTGGCGGACAGCTCCGCGAAGGGAATAGCCTCCAGGTCCTCCACGAGCGCGCTAACCTCTTGTCGGCGATTGGCGCGTCCGCTCGGCGAAATGTCTCTGACTCCGTCGTTCGTCCGGTGCACGCCGAGGTAGGTGGCCTGCAGCGGATTCCAAGCCAGGTAGTGATCCCAGAAGCGGTCGCCAAGCGTCGAGAGATCGGTCGCGGGGGCCGGTCCGGGGGCCTCGGACCCGCTCTGTCCGCACGAGAGCGCTCCGGCCCCCACCAAGCCGAGCAGGACGGCGTAGCAGGGAACAGGTCCCGCTCTGCGAGTCGATCTCGCGCCAAACCGCTCAGGTGTCGGGTTGTGTTGCAGCATCGCGGATTCGCATCGAAGTTTGAGTTGCGCCGGGCTCTTGCCATCCGTCTGCCGAGGTCGCGCGGCGCTTGGACCGGGTCGGAGGGGCGGCGTGCCGCGCTCTTGCGCTCTTCGCCTCCCTCCGGTGCGGTGGCCTGGCCGCTGCGGCCGGAAGATGCGGCCGTCAAGCCGCACTGGCAAACTGGCGGCCCGGATGACAAACAAGCAGCCCGGATGATCGGACATGTCGAACATGGCAATTGATCGATGACAATCCTCGACGTACTCGCGTTCGTTCTATTCTTGCTGCTTGTCGTCGGAGTCTCGCTGTACGCCTCTCGCGGCAAGAAGGATGCGGCCGACTACTTCCTGGCCGGCCGGAATCTGCCATGGTGGCTGATCGGCTTCTCCCTGATAGCATCCAACATCTCGACGGAACACTTCGTGGGGATGGCGGGCCGCGGCTACGATCTGGGTCTCGCCATCGCCAGCTACGAGTGGATGGCCGCCGTCACCCTCGTTATCGTCGGTCTCTTCTTCCTGCCGCGCTTCCTGCAGGCAGGCATCTACACGATCCCCGAGTACCTGGAGCATCGCTACGATGTGCGCACCCGGACCCTTATGGCGTCCTTCCTCCTGGCCGCCTACGTGTTCGTCGCGCTGGCCACGGTGCTCTACTCCGGCGCCCTCGTCCTGGAGCAGCTGTTCGGGATAGACAAGACGGTCGCCATCTGGATGCTCGGCGCGCTGGCGGGCGTCTACACGGTCTACGGCGGGCTCAGGGCGGTCGTCTGGTCCGACCTGATACAGGGCGTGACCCTGCTGGCAGGCGGCGCGCTGATAACCGTGCTCGGGTTTCAGGCGATAGGGGGCGTCGGCCCCTTTGTCGAGGCCGCGGAGGGCAAGCTGCACACGGTCTTGCCCTGGAATCACCCCGAGATGCCGTGGTTGGCCGTGTTCGTGGGCGGGTTGTGGATCCCCAATCTCTTCTATTGGGGGCTCAACCAGTTCATCACCCAGAGGACGCTGGCGGCACGGAGCCTGGCGGACGGCCAGCGGGGCATCTTCCTGGCCGGATTCATAAAGCTGGCAATCCCGTTCATCATAATCTTTCCCGGGATCATCGCCGCCGAGCTCTTCGCCGACCAAGTGACCAATCCGGACGAGGCGTATCCGGTTCTCATGAGAGAACTTCTCCCGGCCGGGCTGACGGGCATCATGTTCGCGGCCCTCTTCGGCGCGGTCATGAGTTCCCTGGATTCGATGTTGAACTCCGCCGCGACGATTTTCAGCGTCGATCTCTACAAGCGCCACCTCCGGCCGGAGGCGTCGTCCCGCAAGCTGATGCAGGTCGGACGGTCGACCACCTTGGCGCTCGTGCTGGTGGGTTGCCTGTGGGCGCCGCTGGTGGCCCAGGCTGGCAGCGTGTTCGACTACATCCAGATGTTCTGGGGATTCATTTCGCCCGGCATCGTGGCCGCGTTCCTCTTCGGCCTCTTCGTGCCCCGAACGCCGCCGGTGGCCGCGTTCGCCGGCATGCTGCTCGGCATTCCCGTGTACGGGCTTCTCCTGTGGCAGCTGGATAGCGTCGCCTTCCTCCACCACATGGCGATCACTTTCCTCGTCATATCCGCGTTCATGGGCGTCATGACGCGGGTGCGCCCGCTCGCGTCGCCGCGCCCCCTTCCGCGAGTGGCGGAAGCGGTGGATCTCCGCCCCGATCCCCACGCGCGGCTCTGGGCGGGGGGCGTCATAGCGATTGCGGCCGCGCTGTACGTGATCTTCTGGTGACGAACGGGGGACCGCCCGAGGAAGGGCGGAGCAGGCGAACGCTGCCGTCAATTCTGGGAACGGGTCTGCGCCGCTGGCTTCGTCTGGCGGCGGGCGTCGCCGTCTTCATGTTGGCGAACACGCTCTACCTGCTGGCGAACAGGCTGGCAGGGGGGCTCGGCATCGACTTCTTCGCGGTTGGGCCGAACTCGCTACCACGGCTCTTCCAGGCGATGGTTCTTGCCCACACCGGCGCCGGGCTCCTGCTCGCCGCGCTGGCCTTCGGCTTTCTCGCGGCCCATCTGCCGACCGTCTGGCGGCGAAGGCACCGCGGGTCGATCGTGACGGGAATCGGCACGGGCCTGGCCGTCGGCGTACTGGCGCTCACGGGCCTGTTCATTCTCACAGAGGCCGCCAGCCGCGAGAACAGCTGGGCGTGGTGGGCTCATGTGGGCAGCGCCGTCCTCGCGGTCTCGGCGTATGCGGGCCACCGCCTGGTAAGCTATGCGCGCTCGCCGGGGAGGCGAGTCCGCCGTCTGGCGGTCGCGGTGGCTGCGACGCTCGTTCTGCTTGTAGCTTGGCACGGATTGACGCACCGCGGGTTGCACCTGACCCCCGAGGCAAGAGAAGCGCTGGCGGAGGGACGCAACGAAGGTCCGGGCGGGCGAGACAGGGACGTGTCGCGCTTCGTGGAAGAAAGCTTCGTTCCCGCCGGCGTCGTCCCTCCGGGCAGCCCCTTCTTCCCGGCTGCCACCACGACCGGCACGGGCGAGTATCTGCCGTCCAGGATCATCACGGGCGCCGAAGCGGGGGCGCTTGCCGCGCAGGCGAACCGGGAGCGGGCCGAGCGCGTCCGAGCCGAGGTCGAAGCCCGCGGATTCGCGGCGGACGAGCGGATAGGCGCGGCTGCCTGCGTTCGCTGCCACCCGGATGTGACCGCTCAGTGGGCTACCTCGGCGCACCGCTTCGCTTCTTTCAACAACCCGTTCTACGCGGCCACCATAGAAGCGATGCGCCGGGAGTCGCTGGAGGCGGGGCCGAAGCTGGCGGAGCACATGCGCGCGTTCGGCCTGGACAGCGACGCGGCCGGAAACGTGAAGAGCAAGTGGTGCGCCGGATGCCACGACCCGGCCGTGATGCTGGCAGGCGCGATGGATGGCGTCATCGATACGCGCACCGTCGAAGCGCAGGCGGGACTCACCTGCCTCGCCTGCCACGCCATCGACCGCATCCACGACAACACGGGCAATGGCAACTACAACATCGCCGACGAGCAGGAAGACCCCTACCTGTTCAGCGGCGCGGAACCCGGAACGGTCGCGGCCCAGTTGCACGACGCGGCGCTCAGGGCCAAGCCGGCGGTGCACAAGAGCCAGCTGATGAAGCCGCTGCACTCCACGTCCGAATTCTGCGCGACCTGCCACAAGGTCAGCCTGACCGAGCCGGTCAACAACTACCGTTGGCTGCGCGGCCAGAACGAGTACGACAGCTGGCACGACAGCGGCGTTTCCCGCAACGCGGCCCGGACCTTCTATCTTCCCGCGTCCGCCCGCGTCTGCCAGGACTGCCACATGCCCTTCGAGGAGGCTCCGCTTGGCGATGTGTCCGCCGAGAACGGGATGGTTCGCTCGCACCGCTTCCTGGGAGCCAACACCGCTCTCCCCTTCCTCAGAAGCGATACCGCGACTATCCGCCGCATAGAGGATTTCCTGAAAGATGAAAAGCTGCGTGTCGACATCTTCGCGATTCGTCGTAGCGGCGGCGGCGCGCCCACGATGGCGCTCGATATCGACCCGCCCGTGGTGGCTCCGGGCGAGACCGTCACCTTCGAAGTGGTGATCCGCAACAAGGGCGTCGGCCATACCTTTCCGGGCGGCACCAACGACTCCAACGAGGGGTGGCTGGAGTTCGAAGTGGCGGATGCCGACGGTGCCAGGGTGGGGATCAGCGGCGAACTCGGGGCCGACGGACATGTGGATCCGATGGCTCACTTCTTCAAGGCGGTGTTGCTGGACAAGGATGGACGCCCGATTCAGAAGAGGAACGCCCAGGACATCCACGTCACTGCCGCGGTGAACGTGATCGACCCCGGGAGCGCCGATGTGGCGCACTACCGCGTCACGCTGCCGTCCAGCCTTCCTCCGGGCTCGCTGAGAGCGAGGGCGCGGCTGTTGTGGCGAAAGTTCGACCGTCCCTACGCCGAATTCGCGTATCGCGCCAATCCTGCGGGCTTCGGACGCTTTGACGGCGTCCCCGATCTGCCTGTCACGGAGATCGCCAGAGATGAAGTGGTCCTTGTCGTGCGTGACCGGGAAAGCGCGAGGGGGGATCTCGGGGTTGGCGAGGGGGAGGCTCTTGCGGCTGGCGAGAACGAGGGTTCTAGAGTCGGCGAAAGGGAAAGTTCCGCAGCTGGCCGGAAGGAAGATCTGTGGATTCGCTACAACGACTACGGCATCGCGCTCCTCAGGGAGGGGAATACCCGGCTTGCCGCTCTGGCATTCGCGCGCGTCGCCGATCTGGTTCCCGAGCGTGTGGACGGTCCCCTCAATCTGGCCAAGGTGGCCCTCCGCGCCGGCAATCTGGACAGCGCGTTCGCCCACCTGCAGCGGGCGGAGGCGGCGATCCCGGGAAATCCGCAGGTGGCGTGGGTCTGGGGCGGCGCCCACCAGGAGGATGGAGCGTACGCGGCGTCGGAGGAAGCGTATCTGGCAGTCCTCGCCGCGTTCCCGGAAGATCGCGGAGCTTGGTTCCAGCTGGGCCGAAGCCGGTATCTCGCCCGCCGGTACGGGGAAGCGGTAGACGCTTTCGACCGCGCGCTGGAAATTGATCCGGAGCACAGGCAGGCGCACTACAACCGCATGTTGAGCCTGCGGGCGCTGGGCCGCAGCGACGAAGCATCCTTGGCCGAGGCGGCTTTCGAGCGGTACAGCGTGGACGAGGCGGCGTCCGCGATTACGAGAGCGTACAGGGCCGAGAATCCGGGCGTGAATCTCATGGCGCAGGCTATTCACACGCACGATGTCCGCTTGGTGGGCGGTGAGGGAAGTTTGGCGGATGGAACTCCGAAGCCGGTGCGTGGAACGCGGAGTCCGGCGGGTGGCGAGCGGCGAGGAGGCGGCACGCCGTGACCAAGCCGCGCACCATAACCGGGCCGCTTGCCGGATTGACCGTTGCGCTGGCGGCCGCGGCATGCGGCGGGGCGGACACATCCTCCGGGGAGTCATCGGCGTACGCGCGGACGCGTCCGGGTTTCGCGAGCCGGACGGAGGCCTCTTCGTCGTCCCCGATCCGTTTCAGCGACGTCACTTCCGCGGCGGGAATCGAATTCGTCCACGCCACGGGCGCTTTCGGCGAAAAGTGGATGCCCGAGACGATGGGCAGCGGGGTAGCCGTCTTCGACTACGATGGAGACGGGTGGCCGGACATCTTCTTCGTAAACGGCACCGGATGGGAAGGCCGAACGGAGGACGAGGGGGCCGCGGCTTCGCTGTACCGCAACCGCGGAGACGGGACATTCCAGGAAGTGGCGCGAGAAGCCGGGCTGGGAGAGCCGATCTACGGGATGGGAGCGGCGGCGGCGGACTACGATGGAGATGGCGACCTGGATCTGTATGTCACCGCAGTGGGAGACAACCGGCTCTATCGCAACGACGGCGGGCGCTACACCGACGTGACGCAGGCCACGGGCACGGCGGGCAACGCGCCTGGCGCCCGGAGTCCGGCGTGGTCCACTGCGGCGGTCTGGATGGATGCCGACCGGGACGGGTGGCTCGATCTGCTGGTCTGCAACTATGTGGACTGGACTCCGGAAACCGATCTCTTCTTCAGCCGCGACGGCGTGAACAAGTCGTACGCGACGCCGGAGGAGTACGACGGGGAGTCGTGCAGGCTGCTGCGCAGCGAATCCGGTCGGCGATTTCGCGATGTGACGGCGGAAGCGGGCCTCGAGAATCCGGACGGCAAGTCGCTCGGCGTCGTTGTGGATGACTTCAACGAAGACGGCTGGCCGGATATCGTGGTGGCCAACGACACCTACCAGAACTTCCTCTACCTGAACCGGGGCGACGGGACCTTCTCGGACGAGGCGCTGGCCGCGGGCGTGGCGTTCGACGAATTCGGGCGCGCCCGCGCCGGCATGGGGGTGGATGTGGGAGACATTTTGAACCGTGGCCAGCTCTCGATCGCGATAGGCAACTTCTCGCATGAACCGGTGTCGCTCTTCACTCAGATAGGCGGCGGCATGTACCAGGACTTGGCGGGCGCCGCGCGGCTTACCCGTTCCACCCTGCTTCCTCTGACATTCGGTCTTCGTTTCGTCGATCTCGATCTCGACCGGTGGGTCGACCTCCTGCTCGGGAACGGTCATATTGAGCCGGAAATCGAGGCGATTCAGGGGGATGTCTCGTTCGCGCAGCCGCCCCAGCTATTTCGCAACGACGGGCAGGGAGGCTTCATCGACGCCGGCGAGATTGCGGGCGGAGGCTTCAGCGATCCGGTTGTGGCGCGGGGAGTCGCTACTCTGGACTTCGACCGCGACGGCGACTTCGATGTGGTCATGACGACGAATGGCGGGAGGGCGAAGCTCTTGAGGAACGACCTGTCGGCGGGTCCTGGCTGGGTGAAGGTGCGCCTGGAGGGAGAGCATCCCAATCTCGGGGCGCTGGGCGCCGTCGTACGGGTGTACGCCGGGGACGTTGCGCAGCGATTTTCGGTGTCGACTGCGTCGTCCTACCTGTCGCAGTCGGAGGTCAATCCGGTGCTTGCCGGGTTGGGTTCGGCGGTTCGGGCCGACAGCGTGGTGGTCGTATGGCCTTCCGGCGGCGGGCGCACCGTGGCTGGACCGTTCGAAGCCGGGCAGGAAGCGGTTATCTTGGAGAGAGACACGGACAGCGAAGGAGGAGGACAGTGAACGGGACCCGCCGGCGGTGCGGCGATCGGCGTCGAGAAATCTCCAGGGGGCTACTTCGGAGTCGAGGGCGGCCCCATCGTGGTTCGCGCACATGGATACTGCGGCATTGTTGCCGAAGCGCGGTTGTCGGCGTAGCGGCGCTGCTGGCGGGTTGCGCGGATTCCGCGCCGCCGGCGCCCGACGCCCCTCTCGCCGAGATTCTCGCCGTGCGGGGCGCGGCCGACGCCGCGCTCCAGCGCGACCAGCTAGAGGAAGCGCGGGAGGGCTACCGGCAGTTGGTCGAGATGGCGCCGGCGGAGGCCGCGGGGTACGCCGGACTCGGACTGACGGCTCTCAAGGCGGCGGACTACGAGGCGGCCGAGCGCAACCTGCTCGCGGCGCGGGAGCGCACTCCGGATGATCCGGAGCTGGCGCTGGCTCTCGCGGTTCTTCGCATCGAGACGGGCGACTCCGCCGGCGCGATGAGCCTTGTGGACGAGGCGCTGGAGCGCGATCCCGCTCACTTGGCCGCGCTATGGGCGCGCGCCGGCTTGGCCGCGACGGTCGAGGGCCCGGAGTCCGATGCGCGAGCGGCCTACCTGTCGCGCCTCGCGGGAGCCGCGCCCGGCAACTTGGCCGTGCTCGTGGAAGCCGCCGACGCCCACTTGGTGCGCGGCGAGCTCGACGCCGGGCACGCCACGCTCGAGCAGCTCCGCCAAGTGGCGCCCGACTTCCAGGCTGGCGCCCGCGCGGCCTTCGAGGCGGCGGAGGACGCGATCCTGGCCGGCGATGGGGAGGAGGCGCGGGCCCGCTTCTTGCTCTTTCGCGCTGCGTTCGAGGTCACCGTCCCCTACCAGGCCAGCCTGGAGGAGTTGCGCTCGCACGGCGGCGCCCTCGCCGGAGTGGCGCAGCTCGACTTCAGCTTCCTGGTCACGCTTCGCGTCCAGGAGCCCGAGGTCGTTCTGGCCGCACTCCGCTTCTCGGATGCCTCCGAACTCGCGGGACTCGAAGCGCTCGCCTCCGGCGGTGCCGTCGCTTCGCCTCGGAGCGGCGAGGCCGCCGCCGGGGAACCGGTCGCGCCAGCCTCCGCGCTCGATCCAGCCTCCGCGCTCGCGCTGGGAGACTTCGACGGCGACGGCGACGAAGACTTGTTCTGGAGCTCCGGCGGGGAAGGGCGCCTTCTCCGCGTGGCGCTGGGACGCTACGCGGAAACGCCCGGCGACTTGCCGCCCAACGCCTCCGGCGACGCCCGAGTCGCGGTCTGGGGCGACTTCGACGACGACCGGCGGCTCGACCTGTGGTTGGCCGGCAGCGCGCCGCGCCTTCTTCGCAACGACCCCGCCGGCACCTTCCAGGACATCGCGCTGCCCGGCGGCGCTTCGGCTGGCGGTCCGGCCAACGACGCGTTCTTCGCCGACCTCGACCAGGATGGCGATCTGGATGTCTTCGAGGCCCGCTCCGGTCCCAACCGCCTCTTCCGCAACAACGGCGATCGCACATTCGCCGAGATGGCTGCCAGCTTCGGCGTGCAGGGTCCGAATGACGCGTCCACGCGGTCGGCTGCGTTCGCCGACATCGACAACGACAGGGACATCGACATCGTGCTGGCGGAGGGCGGGTCCGGTCTCCGCCTCCTCTTCAACGAACGCGGCGGGCGCTTCGAGGATCGAAGCGACCTGCTTGCGGGCGGCGCGATCGGAGAAGCTGGCGGCGGCGCGAGCGGTGCGGCAGAAGCGGCGGGCGACCAGGCCGTCGCGGTTGGAGATGTCAACGGGGACGGTTGGCTCGACATCGCCGCCGCTGGCGAGTCCGGCCTCCGCATCCTGGCGGGGTCGTCTTCCGGCACGCTGTCCGCCGGCCAGACCATCGCCTGGGATGGCTTCGTGCCGGCCGACCTCCTGTTCGTCGACTTCGACAATGACGGGTGGCTCGACATGGCGGCGGCAGGCTCGCCACCGGCCTCGACCCCCGCGGCACAAGTTGGATCGGGCCTCAGACTCTTCCGCAACGACGGGGAAGGGCGGCTGGAAGATGCCGGCAACTTCCTCCCCAGCGACTTCCCGCGGGTATCGCTCCGCTCCGTCCAATCGTTCGATTACAACGAAGACGGGGACGCCGACCTGGTCGTCCTCGGCAGCGATGGAGCGCCGAGGCTGCTGCGCAACGACGGCGGAAACGCGAATCACTTCCTCAAGCTCGACCTGACTGGACTCGGGGAGGGAAGCCGCAAGAACAACCGCTTCGGGATCGGCGCGCGGGTCGAGGTTCGCGCCGGGGACATGTACCAAGTCCGCACGGTCACCGACCCCACCACTCTCATCGGTCTCGACGGACACCTCAAGGCGGATGTGATCCGCGTATACTGGCCCAACGGCGTCCCCCAAGACCTCTACTTTCCGGGCACCGACCAGGATCTGATCGAGCAGCAGACGCTCAAGGGCTCGTGCCCGATGCTCTACGCCTGGAACGGCGACCGCTTCGAGTTCGTCGGGGACATGATGTGGAAGAGCGCGCTCGGAATGCCGCTGGGCATACTGGGCAGCGGAGAGCGCGCCTACGCTCCGCCCTTCCCGTCGCTGGAGTACCGGCGGCTGCCGGACGACTTTCTGCAGCCCCTCGGCGAAGAGTATGTCGTCCAGATCACCGAGGAGCTCTGGGAGACGATCTACGTCGATGAGGTGAAGCTCGTCGCGGTGGATCACCCGGCCGAGACGGGCATCTACGTCAACGAGGCGTTCGTCCCGCCCGCTCCGGTCGAGCTGGAGCTATGGCGCACCGGCGCACGCCACCGGCCGGTCTCGGCGACGGATGACATGGGGCGCGACCAGCTAGGCGTCCTCGCCGAACGCGACTTCGGCTACGTTTCGTCGTTTCGGCCGGGCCGCTATCAAGGAATCGCCGAGCCGCACGCCCTCATTCTCGATCTCGGTCCCGCGGCAGCCTCGGGCGATGTCACGCTCTTCCTCACCGGCTGGATATTCCCGACGGATGCCAGCATCAACATCGCGGTGGACCAGTCGGCCGAAGCTGCGACGCAGCCTCCCGCGCTCGACGTGATCGGTCCCGATGGCGAGTGGCAGACCGCGATTCCCAGCCTTGGCTTTCCCTCGGGGAAGGACAAGACGGTCATAGCCGACCTCAGGGGCCTCTTCCCGTCCGGAGACCGCCGGGTGCGCATCCGAAGCAACTTGATGATCTACTGGGACGAAGCCTTCTTCACGACCGGCCCGGCCCACCCGCATGACGACGAGGTCCGGATCACCTCGCTTCCGGTGTCGCGCGCCGATCTCCGCTACAGGGGGTTCTCGCGGGAGTACAGGAAGGGAGGACGCTACGGCCCGCACTGGTTCGACTACAGCTCCGTGACCACCCGGCCCCGGTGGCACGACCTGGAGGGGTGGTACACGCGGTTCGGGGACGTCACGGAACTGGTGGCCGCAGGCGACGACCAGCCCGTCATCGCCAACGCCGGCGACGAGCTTACGCTGCGCTTCGACGCTGCCGGATTGCCGGAACTGCCCGAGGGGTGGAGCCGGACTTTCCTCATCTATTCCGATGGTTGGGTGAAAGATGGCGACCTGAACACCGCGACTGGCGACCGCGTCGGACCTCTGCCGTACCGCGAGGCGCCCATCTACCCGTACGATCCGTCCCTCCCCCCTCCTGGAAGGGCAGTGGCCGACGCGCTGATGGAGAGATACCAGACGCGCTACGTGGAACCGCAGAGGAATATTCCGGGCGGCGCCGGGCGCTGACGCGGCCTCGACTGATCAAGAGATGCCAGACGCCGTTCTCTCGCGATCATGCGGGGCGACGGAGGCTGCCTCTGCCAGAGGGAATGCCAACCCTTGTCAGCCGGGCGGGCGCGGCGCACCGTGGAATAGCCCGAGCCCTTTACCGTCCGTTGTCGCACAAACCTTCGCGAGGTCAGACATGAGCACCCGACATTCGAACATCTTCGCGTCGCTGTCACTAGCCGGGACCGTTGCAGGAGCGGTCTCGGCGCTCCTCCTCGTCTCGCCGCTGAACGCCGCGCCCGCGCCGCTGAACGTGGTGCCCGTTCCACTGAACGCCCCGTCCGCGCCGCTGATCGCCGCGCCCGCGGCCCAGCAGCAGCCGCCGCCCGACCCATCCCTGTACGAGGCGCTAGAGTGGCGCCACATCGGCCCGGAGGGGAACCGTTTCAGCGCGGCGGCCGGAGTATCGGGCCAGCCCTACACCTACTATGTGGGAGCGGCCTCCGGCGGCATCTACAAGACGACCGATGGCGGAGTGCACTGGGACGCGATCTTCGACGACCAGCCCGTGCAGTCGATCGGCGCGCTAGCGGTGGCTGCATCCGATCCCAATATCGTCTGGGCGGGCACCGGCGAAGGAAAGATTCGCAGCCACGTCTCGCTAGGAGAGGGCGTCTTCAAGTCGGTTGACGCAGGCGAAACCTGGACGCTCAGCGGACTCGAAGTCACCGGCCGCATTCCCAGGCTGCTCATCCACCCGTCCGACCCGGACATCGTATTCGTCTGCGCGCTTGGCCACGCGTACGGGCCTCAGCCCGAGCGCGGGGTGTACAGAACCACCGATGGAGGACGGAGCTGGGAACATGTTCTCTTCATCGACGAGGACACCGGATGCTCCGACATCGCCATGGACCCCTCGAATCCGCGCGTGCTCTTCGCGGGAACTTGGCAGCTGGAAATACGCACCTGGGGACGGACGAGCGGCGGCCCGGGCGGCGGGTTGCACGTGTCCCGCGACGGCGGCAGCAGCTGGGAAAAGCTCAACGGCCCGGACAACGCGGTCGGCCTGCCCAAGAAGCCGGTCGGCAAAGTTGCCGTGGCCATAGCTCCCTCCAACAGCCAGAGAGTGTACGCGATGCTGGAGACGGGCGACGGGATACCGTGGAACGGCGAGCCGACAGAGGATGGACAGCTCTGGCGTTCCGAGGACGGCGGTCGGACGTGGTCTCTGATCACCCGCAACAGGAACGCCATGGGCCGTCCCCACTACTACTCTCGCGCGGTGGTCTCGCCCGACGACCAGGACGAAGTGTACTTCCTGACCGCATCGTTCACCGTTTCGACGGATGGCGGCCGCACCCTCGACGTGGTGCCGCGATCGCAGGCGCCCGGCGGCGACCACCACGACATGTGGATCGATCCGGCCGACCCGAGCCGGATGATCGTGGCGCACGACCAGGGGCTCTCGATCTCCATCAACCGCGGAGAAACCTGGTTCCGCCAACGTCTCACGAATGCGCAGATGTACCATGTGACGGTGGACAACGCCGTCCCTTACAACGTGCTGGGCAACAAGCAGGACGAGCCGACGTACCGCGGCCCCAGCAACAGCCGCATCATGGGCGGCAGGCGCATCACCGGCATCCCGCGCGGCATGTGGCACCATGTCGGCGGCGGCGAAAGCGGGTGGGCCACCCCGGACCCCGAGGACCCCAACATCGTCTGGTCATCGGCGTCCGGCTCCGGCATGGTCGGGGGGATAGTCGTCCGCTACGAGGAGGATCGGCGGCAGTACCGAGCCGTGGAGGTGTGGCCCGAGCAGAGCAGGGGGGCGGCGTCCGGGGTTCGCTACCGCTTCGTGTGGGACGCTCCCGTCCATATCTCGCCGCACGATAACACCACGGTCTATGTCGGGAGCCAGCACGTGCATCGCACGCGCAACGGCGGTCAGAGCTGGGAGGTGATAAGCCCCGATCTCACGCTGAACGACCAGAGCAAGATGGGTCTTTCCGGGGGACTTACGGGCGACAACATTGGCGTCGAGTACGCTGGAACGGTGTTCGGCATCTCCGAATCTCCCGTCGAGGCGGGCCTCATATGGGCGGGGACGAACGATGGCCGGCTCCACGTGACCCGCGACGGCGGCGGAAGCTGGGCCGATGTCACCGGCAACGTGAACGGCCTGCCGGAGTGGATCGCCGTGCGCAGCATAGCGGCTTCGCGCCACGACGCGGCGACGGCCTACATCGCGGCCGACGGGCACCAAGTGAACATCCGCGACCCTCACCTCTACCGGACGCGCGACTACGGCGCTTCGTGGGAGAAGATCACGGATGGCATTCCTTCGAGCATGCTCAGCTACACGAAGGTGATTGCGGAAGACCCGGTGCGCCCCGGACTGCTCTACGCCGGCACCGAGAACGCGATCTACGTTTCCTTCGATGCCGGGGACAGTTGGCGGCCGCTCCAGAACAACCTCCCGGCGGCTCCGGTGTCGGGGATAGTGATTCAGGAGCGCTTCAACGATCTCGTGGTTGGCACCTACGGGCGCGGGTTCTGGATATTGGACGATCTGTCCGCCCTTCAGCAGCTGATCCCCGATGTGGCGGCTTCGCCCTCGCACCTCTTCGCGCCGCGGGACGCGTACAGATTCCGGCCTATCACGCCCCCGTCGGTTCCCTACGACGATCCCACGGTGGGCGAAGATCCGGAGTACGGCGCGTCGATCAACTATTGGCTGCGGGAAGAGGCGGACGAGACCCCGACGATAGAAATCATCGGCGAGCCGGGAGAAGTGGTGCGAACCCTGGAAGGCCCCAACCGGCCGGGCGTCAACAGGATTCACTGGAATCTGCGGGACGAACCGAACGAGCCGATCCGGCTTCTAACGTCCCCGATGTATGCCGGACACATTGGCGTGGGAGAGGAAGGCAGGCCGGCGCCCGGCGGCAGGCAAGTGTCGATACTGATGCCCCCGGGCCGTTACACCGTGCGGCTCACGGTGGATGGCCGAAGCCATGAACAGCCGCTGACCGTTCTCAAAGATCCTCACTCGGCGGGCACCGAAACCGATATTGCGGCGCAAACGAGCTTCCTTCGAGATGTGCGCGACGATATCGCCAGGGCGGGCGAGGCCGTGCACAGAGTGGAGGCGATGCGGGTACAGCTGGAGACGATCTTGCGCTTCGCCGAGGACGAAGAACTGACCGCCGCGGCGGAGGATCTAAGGTCGAAGCTGGCGGGCCTGCAACAGGAGATGGTGGATCTCCGTCTCACGGGACAGGGCCAGGATGGCGTCCGCTTCGAGGCGAGCCTGCTTCAGAAGCTCGGATATCTGACGGGCGGAGTGTCAGTCGCCGACTTTCCGCCCACCGACCAGGAGATGGAGGTGAAGGGTCTGCTCCGACAGGCGTTGGAGGCGCACCTCGCGAAAATCGACGCCATCGTACAGGAGGATGTCGCCGCATTCAACGAGATGCTGCGGGGTCTGGGGATGCTGATGATCACCGACGCGGCGCAGTCGCGTTCCTACGGATCTCTAGTCCGGCAAGGGAGGAGCCGACAGCCGTAGCGTCGCTTACGGCACCAGCTTGTTCGCGAAGTCGCCGGCCCTGAATATCGCTATCTTCGCGGGGTCGATGTGCCGACGCATCGCGGCCAACAGCTCCTCGGGCGTCAGAGCGGCGATCGCCGCTTCCTGATCGGCTGTGAAAGAGAGCGGCCTGTCCAAGAAGAGGGAGTTCGACAGCATCGCGGCGACTGCGTCGTCTTCCGCACGTACACTCTCCTGCCGGTCCAGGTAGCTTCGGCGCGCTTCTTCCACCTCTTCGCTGGTGAAGCCCTCCGCGAGGGCCAGCTCCAGCTCCTCCCTGAAGGCGTCGACAACCTTGTCCGCATTCTCCGGGGCGAAGGTCGCATAGCCTCTGAAATAGGCATATTCGTCGATGCCGTGCGCGGAGAAGGAGGATGCCACTCCGTACGACAGTCCGTCTCTGCCTCGGATCCTGACGAACAGCCTCGAGTTCAAGCCACGTCCCATTATGTAGTTCGCCAAGAGAAGCGCCGGGTAGTCGGGGTGATCGTCCCGCATGCGAAAGCGCTGGCCCGCCACCATCATCGCGTTCGCCTTGTCGGGCGTCTCGATGTCCACTTCGGCAGCATTGACATCTGCCAGCCTCTGCGGCACGTGCGAGTATGGCTCATCAGCCGTCCAATTTCCGAACAGCTCTTCGATCAAAGCTCCGATCTCGTCCGGGTCGAAGTCCCCGACGACGGCCATCGTGCCTCCCTGCGCTCCGTAGAACTTGCTCCAGAATTCTCTCGCTTCATCCACTGTCACCTTTTCGAAGAGAGCGATTTCCTCTTCGAAGGTAGGCGAGTAGTGGGGATGGCCGACTGGATAATCGTGCCCGTAACGCTGGAAAGCTTCCCGTGCTATCTCCTCGGGATCCGACATCCAAGTTTCAATCGACGCCAAGAGCTCCTCGCGCAGCAGCTCGAACTCCGCCTCATCGAACGCGGGTTCCGTCAGGACTTCCGCCGCAAGCCGCATCACCGCCGGAAGATTCTCGCGGACGGTGGTGAATGATCCCCAAGCTTCGCGCACGTTTCCAGATACGCTCCCCTGGGCCTGGAGCCGCCCCAATTCGTCGGTGATCTCCTGGCGGCTCCGCTGTTCCGTTCCGCGCATCAACATGCGTCCGGCAAACGACGCGGCCGTCGAAGCGCCCATGAGGGCATCCTCCGTCCCGTGCCGGAACGAGAACTGCACCGTTACGGCGTCGCCGCGATTCTCCTTCGGGAGAAGCGCCACTTTGAGCCCGACCGGCAGCTCCGCGCGCATAGTCCGGCTCTCGATATTCTCGATGGTCGGCTCGAACGCCTCGCCCGCGGCCACCGCCTCTCGCCCTTGGTATGTCGCTACCAACTCCCCCACATCGGGTGCGGCCGGCATCTCGGCCCGGAACGGCGGTTCGTCCGTCGGATAGAAGAATCCCATCGTCCGGTTGGAAGGATCGAGATACGCCCGCGCGACCTGCTGCACGGCTTGCGGCGTAACCTCCTCGAGCCGGTCGCGGTGCAGGAAGAAGAGGCGCCAGTCCCCCATCGACGCCCACTTGCCGAGTTGAAAAGCGATCTGTTCCGAGTTGTTGAACCTCCGTTCTGCAGACGAACGAAACTCCGTCTTGGCGCGCTCCACCTCCTCCTCGGAGGGCGGCTCGTCGGCAATGCCCTCGACGACTCCGACCATCGCCTCGGCAGCTTGCTCCAACGAGCCGCCCTCGCGAACCTCCGCCCTCGTCAGTAGAACGCCCGGCTCCTTCAGCTGGAACGTGAACGCCGAGGTTTCGGCGGCGAGGCCCGGCTCGACAAGATCGCGGTAGAGACGGCCCGTCGGCTCCGTGGAGAGGATGTGGGCCAGCACGTCGACGGCCGCGAAGTGCTCGTGCGATCCTGGAGGCATGTGATACGCGGCTAGCGCGAGTTGGACATCGCCTACGCGCCGCAGCGTGACGGTGCGCTCCCCTTCTTGCGCGGGCTCGGCTGTGTATGTCGCGAACAGCTGGTTCGCCCCGAAGCGGTCGGGCCGCGGGATGCTCCCGAACTTCTCGGCGACCGTCGCGATCGCGTGCCCCGGGTCGAAACGGCCGGCCACGACGAGGATCGCGTTGTCCGGCTGGTAGTACTTCCGGTAAAACGCCTGGAGACGATCGATCGGCACATTCTCGATGTCCGCGCGCGCTCCGGTCGTCGATTTCCCGTAGTTGTGCCAGTCGAACGCCGCCGCCAGCACCCGCTTCTCAAGCGCCCTCGACGGGCTGTCCTCCCCCGTTTCCCACTCGTTGCGGACCACCGTCATCTCCGATTCGAGATCCTCGGCAGAGATGAAGGAGTTCACCATGCGGTCCGCTTCGAGGTCCAGAGCCCACTCGAGGTTGTCCTCCGAGGCGGGCAAGATTTCGAAGTAGTTGGTGCGGTCGAAATCGGTGGAGCCGAAGGGGATGGCGGCGCGCTGCGTCAGTTCGTCCGGGATGTCGGGGTGGTTCGGCGTGCCCTTGAAGACAAGGTGCTCGAGAAGGTGGGCCATGCCGGTCTCGCCATATCCCTCGTGCCTCGATCCGACGAGATATGTGATGGCCACCGTGATCCTCTGCTTGCTCTGATCCGGAAAGAGCAAGAAGCGAAGCCCGTTCTCGAGGGCGTACTCGGTGATTCCCTCGACGCTCGCCACCTCGGCGACTCCCGGGGGAAGCTGCCCGTGGCACTTATTCGGCGCCGCGCTCGCGTCGGCCAGCCACAGAGACGACGCAACCGCCAAGGCGGTTGCAGCCGTCGGCCGCCGCGCTCCACTCCCCAAAAACCGGACCCGCTCGTTATTAACCATCGCTTGGAGACCCCTCCTGCTAAGGTCGTCTAACTAAGAAATGTCAAAAGACTGGAAGATAGAGCGAACATTGATCGCCAACCGCTCAACCCGCGCGTCGCTTACGGCGCCAGCTTGTCCGCCAAGTCGCCGGCCCTGAATATCGCCATCTTCGCAGGGTCGATGTGCCGGCATGCCGCGACCAGTTCCCCTATATCGGGTGCGGCCGGCATCTCGACCCGGGGCGGCGTTTCGTCCGTCGGATAGGCGATCAAGAATCCCATCGTCCGGTTGGAAGGATCGAGATACGCCTGCGCGACCTGCTGCACGGCTTGCGGCGTAACCTCCTCGATCCGGTCGCGGTGCAGGAAGAAGAGGCGCCAGTCCCCCATCGACGCCCACTTGCCGAGTTGAAAAGCGATCTGCTCCGAGTTGTTGAACGCCAGTTCTGCAGACGAACGAAAATCCGTCTTGGCGCGCTCCACCTCCTCCTCGGAGGGCGGCTCGTCGGCAATGCCCTCGACGATTCCGACCATCGCCTCGGCAGCTTGCTCCAACGAGCCGCCCTCGCGAACCTGCACCGTCGCCAGTAGAACGCCCGGCTCCTTCAGCTGGAATTGGAATACGGAGGCTCTGGCGGCGAAGCCCGGCTCGACAAGTCCGCGGTAGAGACGGCCCGCCGGCCGGTTGGAGAGGACGCGAGCCAGCACGTCAACGGCCGCGAAGTGCTCGTGCGACCCTGGAGGCATGTGATACGCGGCTAGCGCGAGCTGGACATCGCCTACATGCCGTAGCGTGACCGTGCGCTCTCCGTCTTGCGCGGGCTCGGCTGTGTAGGTCGCGAACAGCTGGTTCGCCCCGGAGCGGTCGGGCCGCGGGATGCTCCCGAACTTCTCGGCGACCGTCGCGATCGCGTGCCCCGGGTCGAAACGGCCGGCCACGACGAGGATCGCGTTGTCCGGCTGGTAGTACTTCCGGTAAAACGCCTGGAGACGATCGATCGGCACATTCTCGATGTCCGCGCGCGCTCCGATCGTCGATTTGCCGTAGTTGTGCCAGTCGTACGCCACCGCTAGCACCCGCTTCATCAGGATTCCCTGCAGACTGTTTTCCCCCGCTTCCAACTCGTTGCGGGCCACCGTCATCTCCGACTCGAAGTCTTCCGCCGAGATGAAGGACTTCACCATGCGGTCCGCTTCGAGGTCCAGGGCCCACTCGAGGTTGTCCTCCGAAGCGGGCAGGACTTCGAAGTAGTTGGTGCGGTCGAACCACGTAGTGCCGTTGGAGGAGGCGTCGCGCAGCGTCAGCTCGTCCAGGATGTCGGGGTGGTTCGGCGTGCCCTTGAAGACGAGGTACTCGAGAAGGTGGGCCATTCCAGTCTCGTCATATCCATCGTGTCTCGAGCCGACGAGATATGTGATGTTCACCGTGATCCTCTGCTTGCTCTGATCCGGAAAGAGCAAGAAACGAAGCCCGTTCTCGAGAGCGTACTCGGTGATTCCCTCGACGCTCGCCACCTCGGCGACTCCCGGAGGGAGCTGCCCGTGCGCATTATTCGGCGCCGCGCTCGCGTCGGCCAGCCACAGAGACGACGCAATCGCCAAGGCGGTTGCAGCGGCCGGCCGCCGCGCTCTATTCCGCGACGCGGATGCGCTCGTGGTAACCATCGCTGAAGTGCCCCTTTCTGCCCAAGGTCGTCTAACCAAGAAATGTCGAAATGTCAAAAGGCTGAGAAGATGGAGCGAACATCGATCGCCAACCAGCAAACGCAATGTCGCCGGTGACTGTCTGAACTGTGATTATATGCGCGTCATCGCCAGCATCCCCAAGCCGGCCGTAGGCCACTTTGGGCCCCCAATCCCCCCCCTGACTGCCAAGTTCAAGTCGGTTGTCTAGGCAGGGCCTGGAGTTGCCCGGTTTCGTGGACACCCGACCCTTTTAGATTGGCCTGAAGGTTCGGGCGGGCGGCCCGTCGGCGAAGGCGGCCCGCCCAGCTCAACCCGCGCGTCGCTTACGGCACCAGCTTGTTCGCGAAGTCGCCGGCCCTGAATATCGCCATCTTCGCGGGGTCGATGTGCCGACGCATCGCGGCCAACAGCTCCTCGGGTGTCAGAGCCTTGATCGCCGCTTCCTGATCGGCCGTGAAAGAGAGCGGCCTGTCCAAGAAGAGGGCGCTCTCTAGCATCCGAGCGACTGCCTCGTCTGTCGTACGTGAGTTCTCCCGCTGCTCCAGGAAGCCCCGGCGAGCCGCTTCCATATCTTCGCTGGTGAAACCCTCCGCGAGGGCCAGCTCCAGCTCCTCCCTGAAGGCATCGACAACCTTGTCCGCGTTCTCCGGGGCGAAGATTGCATAACCCCTGAAGTACGCATATTCGTCAAGGCCGCTTGCGAAAAAGCTGGATCCTATTGCGTACGACAGTCCGTCTCTTTCTCGGAGCCTGACGAACAGCCGCGAGTTCTGGTTCCTTCCCAGCATGTAGTTCGCCAGGAGAAGCGCCGGGTAGTCGGGGTGATCGTCTCGCATGCGAAGGCGCTGGACCATCGCCATCATCGCGTTTGCCTTGTCGGGCGTCTCGATGTCCACTTCGGCAGCTTCGACATCGGCCAGCTTCTGCGGCACTCGAGAGTACGGCTCCGCGGCCGTCCAATCTCCAAACAGCTCTTCGATCAAAGCTCCGATCTCGTTCGGGTCGAAGTCTCCGACGACGACCATAATGCCCCCCTGCGCTCCGTAGAACTTGCTCCAGAATTCTCTCGCTTCATCCACTGTCACCTTTTCGAAGAGAGCAATTTGTTCTTCGAAGGTAGGATAGTAGCGGGGATGGTCCGCTGGATAATCGTGCCCGTAACGCTGGAAAGCTTCCCACGTTATCACCTGGGAGTCCGACATACTAGTTTCGATTGACGCCAAGCGCTCCTCGCGCAGCAGCTCGAACTCCGCCTTGTCGAACGCTGGCTCCGTCAGGACTTCCGCCGCAAGCCGCATCACCGCCGGTAGATTCTCGCGGACGGTGGTGAACGATCCCCAAGCTTGGCGCACGTTGCCATATACGCTCCCCTGGGTCTTGAGCCGCTGCAATTCGTCGGTGATCTCCTGGCGGCTCCGCTGTTCCGTTCCGCGCATCAACATGCGTCCGGCAAACGACGCGGCCGTCGACGCGCCCATGAGGGCATCCTCCGTCCCGTGCTCGAACCTAAAACGCACCGTTACGGCGTCGCCGCGATTCTCCTTCGGGAGAAACGCCACTTTGAGCCCGACCGGCAGCTCCGCGCGCATAGTCCGGCTCTCGATATTGTCGATGGTCAGCTCGAACGCCTCACCCGCGGCCACCGTCTCTCGCCCTCGGTATGTCGCGACCAGTTCCCCTACGTCGGGTGCGGGCGGCATCTCGGCCCGGAGCGGCGTTTCGTCCGTCGGATAGAAGAATCCTATCGTCCGGTTGGAAGGCTTGAGATACGCCCGCGCGACCTGCTGGACGGCTTGCGGCGTCACCTCCTTGAGTCGGTCGCGGTGCAGGAAGAAGAGGCGCCAGTCCCCCATCGACACCCACCGGCTGAGCTGGAGAGCGATCTGTTCCGAGTCGTTGAACGCCAGCTCTATGGACGAACGAAACTCCGCCTTGGCGCGCTCCACCTCCTCCTCGGAGGGCGGCTCGTCGGCAATGCCCTCGACGACTCCGGCCATCGCCTCGGTAGCTTGCTCCAACGAGCCGCCCTCGCGAACCTGCACCGTCGTCATTAGAACGCCCGGCTCCTTCAGCTGGAATGTGAATGCCGAAGCTCCGGCGGCGAGGCCGGGCTCGACAAGATCGCGGTAGAGACGGCCCGCCGGCCGGGTGGAGAGGATGCGAGCCAGCACGTCGACGGCCGCGAAGTGCTCGTGCGACCCTGGAGGCATGTGATACGCGGCTAGCGCGAGTTGGATGTCGCCTACGCGCCGCAATGTGACCGTGCGCTCCCCTTCTTGCGCGGGCTCGGATGTGTAGGTCGCGAACAGCTGGTTCGCCCCGGTGCGATCGGGCCGCGGTATGCTCCCGAACTTCTCGGCGACGGTCGCGGTCGCATGACCCGGGTCGAAACGACCGGCCACGATGAGGATCGCGTTGTCCGGCTGGTAGTACTTCCGGTAGAACGCCTGGAGACGATCGATCGGCACATTCTCGATGTCCGAGCGCGCTCCGCTCGTGGATTTTCCGTAGTTGTGCCAGGAGAACGCCGCCGCCAGCACCTGATACCTCAGCACCCTCTGCGGGATGTCCTCCCCCCATTCCCACTCGTTGCGGACCACCGTCATCTCCGATTCGAGATCCTCGGCAGAGATGAAGGAGTTCACCATGCGGTCCGCTTCGAGGTCCAGGGCCCACTCGAGATTGTCTTCCGAGGCGGGCAGGACTTCGTAGTAGTTGGTGTGGTCGAAATCCGTGGTGCCGTTATAGGCGCCGCTGCGCTGCGTCAGTTCGTCCAGGATGTCGGGGTGGTTAGGCGTGCCCTTGAAGACGAGGTGCTCGAGAAGGTGGGCCATGCCGGTCTCGCCATATCCCTCGTGCCTCGAGCCGACGAGATACGTGATGTTCACGGTGATGCTCTGGTTGCTCTGATCCGGCAAGAGCAAGAAGCGAAGCCCGTTGTCGAGAACGTACTCGGTGATTCCCTCGACGCTCGCCACCTCGGCGACTCCCGGAGGGAGCTGCCCGTTTGCGCTATTCGGCACCGCGCTCGCGTCGGCCAGCCACAGAGACGACGCAATCGCCAAGGCGGTCGCAGCCGCCGGCCGCCGCGCTCTGTCCCGCGAAACGCGGATTCGCTCGTTGTTAGCCATCGTTTGGAGTGTCGCTTTCTGCCAAGGTCGTCTAACGACGAAATGCCAAAAGACTGGAAGATGGAGCGAACATTTTATCGCCACCCAGTCAACGAAACGCTGCCGGTGATTGTCTGAATTGTGATTGTATATGCGTCCTCACCAGCATCCCCAAGTCGGCCGTACGCCGCTTTTGGCCCCCGATTCCCCATCGTGGACCGCACGGCGCTGCCGGACGGGCGATTCCCCGTGATTGTCAAGCCCAAGTCGCTTGCCTCGATATATCCGCTTACTGTCCGGACTGAAACGCGGGCCACGATTTCGCGTGGCAGGAGCATGGATATGTTGCCATTCACCGTTTGCAAGCGGGTGTCTTTCGTCAAAGGACCTACCATACTTGCCAGAATGTTTCCGTTGACGGTCGTTGCGTACACTACTCCATTTTCGGTACTGACTTCAATATCTCCCCTAACTGTCTCTGCTTTCACATTGCCGTCAAGCCCGTTCGCCTCGATGTAGCCGTTGACAGTGCGACCTTCGAGGTCGATGCCCCGGGGCAGGCTGACGTAGAAGTCGGTTAGCAAACCATCATCTCGTCCGACGTTCATTTCATAGCTACTGTCTCGTCCGCAACGGTTCGGGTGGCGGCGACTGGATTTGTAGAAGGCACAAGCAAGCAAGCCCAGCGTGTCTTCCTCCAGTTGGATTTCCGGAAATGAGCTGGAATCGACTTCCCGGCCGATGTGTTCTACACTGATTACGACCTCGCAGGAAGCAACGACTCTGACATCGCATGTGTAGTTTGGCACAACGTGGATGTCGCCGTGCACACCAAAAATCGTCACTACGTCGCCGCTCTCGACATCACCAGTCAATGTAGCCGCCCATTCGCGCATGGCTTGCGCATGGGCATCGGCACTACCTGTAGCTGCTACGGTCCCGAACAGCAGTATCGCTCCGGCTAACCGTCGTCGGATCATGGACATTGTATTATCCTCCTATCTTCTGAACTGTTGCCGGTCCGGCACCCTCGGCTCGGGCGGCACTTCCGGCATCGACGGAGCAGCGAAACATCCGCTGCAAAATGGCTGGCCAAGCATTGTCTCGCCCGGCCGGATAAGGTAGATGTCGCCGTAGAAAGACCGCAGTAGCACACTTGCCACTCCTGCCATCCCCGACACCGGCGGTCCGCTCTCCCCTATGCCAAACTCGCCGCCGCGCAATATCCCGTTGCGCACGCGGCCGCGGAGAAAATCGAGATCGAAAGAAGGATCGAACCGACCTTCGAATGTAGACGCAGACAGAGACGCGTTTGCTCCCTCCGGCACATAAAAGACTACGTCGCCATTATGGGAACTGAGCGAGTACCGACCTTCGTCGCGTATCGCGCCCTCGTACCAGATGTTGCCCGATCCTGTCTCTATTGAGACGGAGTTGGAGTTGGAGCCGGTGACCACCCCATTCCCGTCGACGATGAAGACGGACACTATTCCTTCGATCTCATCGATCCAAGCGTTCCCATGCATCAGCCAAATGTCCGCCGAGCCAATGTCGGACAGTATGGCGTCTCCGGACGCCGAATGTACTCTTACTGTAGTCCGTGCGGCATCGAACACCCTCACATCTCCGCTGTAAGCAGTGACAACGACATCCACGTCATTAATGCCCAATACAGTGATGTTGCCTTCGCTGCCATTGACGCTCAGATGATTGACGACATCCTCCGGGAGCCACACGAACAGGTTCGCATACGACGCATCGTGAGCCGGGGTCCCAGTCATTATGCGGATTCCATCGGAGGTTTCATCGAAGCGTACGAGATCCGGCCCTTGGATCCCCCAGTTGTCAAACCCCGACAAGTCATCAAGCCATACGCGTCCTTCACGACCAGGAACGGTCATTACGCTGACATCGCCTCGTGCAACGTGATCTATGACGACCCGGCCACTCTGCGGGACTGCAAATGACATGAATTCCTCGGCCTCTTGCGCCTGCGCAGAGGAACTGCCGGCCGTAGCTGGCACGATCCCGAGCAGCAGTGTCATACCGGCTAGTCGTCGTTCGAATCGGCGCAAAGCAGTACTCTCGAGAGCAGCCGAGACGAGCGGGGCAAACATCAGTTGCCTGCTGTCAGGAAGACGGCCTGCTGCAGGAATTCGGCTTTACGCTGCAGGGTGCTCGCTATGTGAGCCTCGATATAGGGATCGTCAGGGGCCTGCCGGAGAGCCTGTTCCGCATCGATGATAGCCCGGTCGATTGTCACCAGGGCGCGCCTGATGCGTGCCATGGTCTCCGGCGGCAACGGCGGTTCCGCATTGAACAAGGCGTTCTCGAACCGCGCCACTAGCGCTAGGTACTCGTCCGCGTCAATATTGTCGCCGCCGCTCCAGACGGACTGAAGCGCCGGACTGGCTGCCGATGTCCACTTGGCGGCCGGGTCTGCACCGGAAGCAATCCCGGTCTCGAAGCCGAGGACAGAGTTTGGTGCGGTATATCCTCCGTCGGCGAGCTCGCCGACGGAGGACCGGCTTGTGCCGACCATCCATGCAAGGCCGGCCGATAGCGACGCCAGCACGACGGCGGCCGCGGCCAGCTGCGGGACCGACAAGGCGATCCGGCCGCCAACTGCCCGGCGGATCCGGCCTGCCCGGCGCACCCATGACAGACCGGCCGCCAAGCGGGCGCGAACTTGCCTTTCCGCTACCAGTCCGGGAGCGGCGAGCCGCGCGGCGATCCCCGGCCAAAGATCCGTGGCCGGTTCATGCGTAACCGTGGTGCGCGCTTGCCTAACCACCACCCTCAGCTCGGCTAGAGTCTGCGCGCACCCCTCGCACTCTTCGAGGTGCCGCTCGAAGCGATCTATCTCCCCGTCGCCGACCTCCCCGTCGAGAAAGTCCGACAAACGGTCTCGAAAACGATCTTTCGCCATTTCTCCCCTCTTTTCCTGTCGATTCAATTCAGGTCGCATCAGGCGCCATGTACCGCCTCAACATCATCCGCGCCCGGTGGAGCTGGCTCTTCGATGTGCCTAGCGTGATTTCCATGATCTTTGCGATCTCGCGATGTTTGTAGCCCTCTACATCGTGCAAGACGAATATCTGGCGCGCACGGTCCGGCAAGCGCTGCATGGCCGCCTCCAGATCGAGCCGCGTCTCGGCGCTCTGCTGTTCCACCGATCGTCCGGCGGGCATGACGCCAATCGTCGTCTCGCGCTCCCTCCTCGTGCCGTCTGCGCGCAGCTGGCTACAAATCAGATTGGCGGCCAGCCGGTAGAGCCAGGAACTGAAAGTCGCCTCCCCGCGAAACGTCCTGAGCTTCTGCCATGTTCTCACGAAGACATCCTGCGTTAACTCGTCGGCGCGATCGTGGCCGGCCATCCGGCATGCGAGTCCGTAGACGCGGGGCACATGAGCCCGGTAGAGACGCTCGAATGCCGTCGTGTCGCCGGCCGCGGCCAACCTTACATCCGTCTCGACGCCCACCGAGCCTCGTCCACCTTTGGATTTCAAGGAGTCGGCAGTGCCGCCGCCAACGACCATCCCTCTTCCGTTCCCCCCGCTCTTGCCGGACGATCGGTCTGGGTTCGGCATCGAAACGGTCATCAGTTGCGCTTGGCATCTCATTGTTCTCTTAGACGGGCGCACTGCCGGATTAGTTGGAACGGACGTTCGTGACGGGATCTCGAGGGCTGGAAGCGGCGAGTGGGAGAAGGGATACGGAGTCGCTTGGCGCTCTGCGGCCGAGTCGCCATCGATGCTCGCGGACCCCGTGCGGATCGCGCGACCGCCCGGCGCCTGGGCGCTGCCGCCTCACACCCGAGTCGCCTGCGGGTGCGACTGGCGTTCGAGACGGAGCCACATGACCCCGGCGACTATGCACAGGACACCCGCCCACTGGTAGGCGGACAGCCGGTCGCCCAGCACGACCGCAGCCAGCGCCAGCGTCGCGACGGGCTCCAGCGTCGAAGATATGGCCGTGCGGGCCGGGCCGATCCACCGGACTCCCAGCAAGAAGAGCGTAAGGGGCATGGCGGTTGCGAACACCCCGATGACGGCGATCAAGAGCAGTGTCTTCGGGGTCGGAACGGAGACGCCGCCCACCGCGATGCCGCCAACCATGATCACTACGGCGGCCGAAGTGACCAGCGTAGCCGCGCCCGCGATCAACCTGACCCCCGAGATTGCGTTGTTCATCAATACGGTCCATACCGATGTCAGTAGGACGCAGAGCAGCATCAATCCGAAGCCGAAGGCGTCGCCCGACAGTCCGAAGCCGACGCCGGCCGTAGCGACGAAGCCGGTCATTACGAGCAGGAGCGACCAGAGCCGGTGTGCCGTAATCGGCTCGTTGTCCCAGATCCGGGCCAGCAGCGCCGTCGCGGCGGGGTATGTGCAGAGCGTGATCGACGCGAGAGATGCTGGGAGGCGGTCAAGGCCAAACATGTAGATGATGCTGATGCCGGCGTAGAGAACGCCAAGCGGAATCAGCTTGGCCGTGCGTCCGGTCGAGGGCAGACGACGCCGGGTGGCGGCGACGACTCCCCACAATACGGCTCCCGCGAATGCGAACCGCCACGCTTGCAGCGTGAACACGGCGACGCCTTCGTCCAGCGCCAACTTGGAGAGAATGGGCAGGGTGCTGTACCCGAGAGAGGCGATGAACACCGCCAGGAGGCCTCTGGTGATCGTAGGCATCGGGCAGATCTCGCTTGGGCTTCCTTGGCTAGCCAGATTCCAAGGAAGCGTGGAGAACGTTCGGTTGTATAAAGGGAAATAACAGCATGAAAACGGCAGTGGCAATACGTGGCTTCCGCCGCCGCTGTTTCCTGCGGGAGAGAGCAATGTCGACATCTGTGCGGAAGTCGGATTTGGGGCGCGTGGCGGGTGTGCTCGTCGCTGCCATCTGGGTGGCTTCGGGGTGCCGGGTCTGGGTCGAGACACCAGGGGAAGAAGAAGAGGCAAAGATGGCCGGTGGCGCGGATGCGGCAGCGTTGGATCTGGCCGATTTCGAAGTGGTGGATCTGTCGCACGCCTTTGGCGAGCAGACGATCTACTGGCCCACGGACACGAGCGGGTTTCATCTGGGCGAGCTGGCGCGAGGCGTGACGGAGGGCGGTTACTTCTATTCGGCCTACACGCTCGCGACCGCCGAACATGGCGGAACCCATCTGGACGCGCCGATCCACTTCTTCGAGGGCGGCGCCGATGCCGCCTCGGTGCCTCTGCGGCAGCTGATCGGTCCCGGAGTCGTGATCGATATCGCGGCCCAGTCTGTCGGCGACAGCGATTATCGCCTCTCCGTCGCGGATGTCGAAGCGCACGAGGTCGAGCATGGACCCGTCCCGGCCGGGAGTATCGTCCTGCTGCGCACCGGGTGGAGCGCGCGCTGGCCGGATGCGCTCGCCTATCTGGGAGATGACGCCCCGGGAGACGCATCCAATCTGCACTTTCCGAGCTACGGAGAGGCGGCCGCGCGGTTGCTGGTCGAGGAGAGAGGCGTCGCCGCCCTCGGTGCCGATGTCGCCTCGATCGACTACGGAGCGTCGGCCGACTTCGTCGTGCACCAAATTGCGGCGGCCGCGGGAGTCCCCGGCCTCGAAAACTTGACGAACCTTGAACAGCTGCCTAAGCGCGGCTCCACGGTGATCGCATTGCCGATGAAGATAGAGGGCGGGTCGGGAGGGCCTCTCCGAGCCGTCGCGCTGGTCCCGCGCGAGCAGTAAACGGCACAGCTTCTCCGCGATTCCTGGCGACCCGGCGGCGGAGAGGTCTCGCCTGCACGAGTGGCGCGACCGTGCCACCCGGCTCTTGACGGCCTGTTGTAACCCGGAGGCAGGATGCTGTGAAGCGGGGGTGTCCGGCGTGAGACGGGTGAGCCAGGCGGGGTGCGGCAATGGACCAGAGGCTGATCGGGTTGGTGCGGGAGGCAGTGGTGGAGCGCTTCGGCGAGTCGCTCTGGCGATCGCTGGCACGCGGGCGAGGTGGCGGTGCGCCGGGAGGCGCGCCCTCGGATGCTCTAGCCTGCTGGATCGGGCAGAAGGCTGTCTCCGCGCTGCGGGACAGCCGTCCGAACCTCTTCGACCGCCACTCCGGCATCCTGAGTTTCGTTCGCGGCGTCGGCGACCGCCTCCCGGCGGATGCGTACCGGGAGACCGGCTCGGCTACCGTGGCATTCGCTCATTGCGAGACGCCCGACGGCGCTATTCTGCTCAGGATCGTAGCCAGCGAGTTGCTGTGCGCGTTATTCCAGGGCGTTATCGATGCTGCCGCCGCCTGCTACGACGAGCGGGTACGGATCTCCCAGCTGAAGAATCCTCGCTTTGGCGACAACGCGTGCGTACTCGAGATCGCGTGTCGCGAAGAGCGCGTCGCTCGTCTTTATCTTGCGGATGGTCGTCGCGGCCTCTGATCGCATATATTGCCAAGTATTGTCAGGCGTTGTTCCGGGAAGCGCCGCAACTGAATTCCGAGACCCGCAACCGAATTCCTAAGAGGAGGCGTTCTTGGCAGACGAGCGATACATACGGGAAGCCCTTCCGGCCCGCCAAGCAAGCGGCGCGGGTGCTCTAGACTTCGTGCCGGGAGGCCGCTTCGTCGCGGCAGCCCATCGGTCCGCCGAGCTCGGTCCCCGGCAGTCCGCGAGAGGCTCGACGGGACTCCGAGGCCGGCTTGTTCGCGCCGTGACGCTACGCGCCGCAACGCTACGCGCCGTAACGCTACGCGGGGCGATGATAGCCGCCGTCGCGGCAGCGTCTGTCCTGCCGACGCTAGAGGCCCAATCCGGCCGCATGGCGGCGCCTTCGCGCGGCGGCATGGTGGTCAGCAGCCACTACCTGGCTTCGGAAGTCGGCAGCGAGATATTGCAGAAGGGCGGAAACGCCGTCGATGCCGCCGTGGCCACCGCTTTTGCGCTAGCCGTGACGCTGCCGTCGGCCGGCAACATCGGCGGCGGCGGCTTCCTCGTGTACCACGGGGCGGACGGCGAAGCGACGACCTTCAACTTCCGCGAGAAGGCGCCCCTGGCCGCTACCGAGCGCATGTATCTGAACGAGGATGGCGAGGTCCGCGACAACTCGAACCATGTCGGCCTGCTCGCGGTGGGCGTGCCGGGCACTGTGGCAGGGATGTGGATGGCGCACCAGCGCCTTGGCCGGCTTCCGTGGGAGGCGCTAGTCGAGCCCGCCATCCGGCTGGCGGAAGACGGGATGCCGTCTACGTGGGCGATGCAGGGATGGCTCGGATCGCTGCCTGGGCGCGCGGGTCCGCTCTACGACGGGACGCGCGACGCCTTCCTGAAGAACGGCGCGGAGCTGTACGAACCGGGCGAGACCTTCCGCCAGCCGGACCTCGCCGAGACGTTGCGCCGCATCCAGCGCGACGGGCATGACGGATTCTACGGCGGCGAGACGGCCAAGCTGCTGGCCGGCTTCATGGCGGAGCACGGCGGCTTGATAACCGAGGAAGACCTTGCCCGCTACGAGGCGGAGGAAGCGCCGGCGATCCGCGGGAGCTACCGCGGCTACGACATCTACTCGATGCCCCCGCCCAGCTCCGGAGGCGTGGCGCTCGTCGAGATGCTCAACATCTTGGAGGGGTACGACCTCGCGGAGGTCGGTCACAACTCCGCGCTCTACCTGCACCTGCTCACGGAGTCGATGCGCAGGGCCTACGCCGACCGGGCGCTCCATCTGGGGGATCCCAACTTCAACCAGGACATGCCGATCGGACGCCTGACCTCCAAGGAGTACGCCAGCCAGCTGCGCTCCAGCATCGACGTGAATCTGGCATCCGAGAGCGATTCGTCCGCCTTCAACGGGGCGTTTCTGAGCGAGAGCGAAGCCACGACCCACTACTCCGTGGTTGACGGCGAAGGCAGCGCCGTCGCGGTCACCTACACGCTCGAGTACGGGTACGGGTCGAGCATCGTGGTACCCGGGGCGGGCTTCCTCCTGAACAACGAGCTGGGAGACTTCAACGCGGTTCCGGGACGGACCAACTCGCGCGGTTCCATCGGAACGCCGCCGAACCTGGTGGCGCCGGAGAAGCGGCCGCTGTCCAGCATGACTCCCACCATCGTGGCGCGTGACGGACGGCCGGTAGTCGCGATAGGCAGTCCGGGAGGGCGCACGATCATCAACACGACGCTACAGGTGGTGCTCAACGTCATCGACCACGGCATGGCCGGGCCGAACTTCGGAAGAGCCATCGAGTCGCCGCGCATTCACCATCAGTGGCTTCCGGACGTGACGTCGTTCGAGTCGTGGGGATTCTCTCCGGACACCAAGAGTCTGTACGAAGGGATGGGGCACGCGACCAGGACGCGCTCGGGTCAGGGAAGCGCCATGGGGATATACATCGACTGGGAAACCGGCATCAGGTGGGGCGCTGCCGATAGCCGCGCCTTCGACGGCGGGGCGCGCGGGCGCTAGCAGGGCGCCGGCGGCGCAGCCCAATAACGATCCCCCCCAAAGCGCCGCTCGCTATGCCATAAGCTCGGCGGGCGGCCATCCTTCCCTAGGCGGCTGGCAATACTCCGGCCGGCGGCCACGACTTCAGCGGGAGGACCGGCCTTCCCATCCCGGTCCTCGGACCACGCGACCCGGCATCGCGCCGGTAGGTTCTCCGTCCGACAGAACTTGCACTCCGTTCACGAACACGTCGCGCACGCCCGTCGCCAACTGGTGAGGAGCCTCGAAGGTGGCGTGGTCCATGATCGTCTCGGCGTCGAACACCACGATGTCGGCGAAGTGTCCCGGAGCTAACTGCCCCCGTCCCTCTATTCTCAGATTCGACGCGGGGAGCGTCGTCAGCTTGCGAATCGCCTCTTCCAGAGGGATGAGACCCTCATCGCGCACGTACTTGCCCAGGAGACGGGCGAAGTTTCCATAGGCGCGCGGGTGCGGATTGGACTGGACGAACGGCTCTTCGGGGACCAGAGACCCGGCATCGGAGCCAAAGCTGACCCAGGGCAGCCGTATCTGGCGCCGGACGTTGTCCTCCGACATCATGAAGTACACCGTGCCGACACGGCTGTCGTCCTGCACCACCAGGTCCATCGCGGTCTCTTCGACGCTGGTGCCGCGCGCTTCGGCGACTTCCTCCAGCGTTTTTCCGGTGAGGTACTTGAGGGAATCCTGTCGAAAACCCACCAGGAGGGCGCGGCTGGGCGAACCTGCCGCGAGCAGGAGGTTCTCCCACTCGTCCGTAGGAGTCCGCATTTCGGCCGCTACTTGGAGGCGAATTTCCGGGTCCTGCAAACGCTCGATCATCGCGCCGTGGCCGCCTTCGTGAATCCAGGGCGGCATCGCCGCATCGAGCCCGGTCGCGCCCGCGGTGTACGTGTACATGTCGGCGGTTATCTCGATTCCTTCCGCGCGGGCCTGCTCCACCCGGTCGATAACTTGGTCCAGCTTGTCCCAGTTGTCGCTTCCGGCCGCCTTGAGGTGGTATATCTCGGCCCTGACGCCCGCCTCGGTGGCGATCGTGATCAGCTCCTCGACAGCTTCCAGGAGCCGGTTGCCCTCGCTCCGCAGGTGCGAGATGTACCCGCCGCCGAATTCGCCCGCCGCGCTGACCAGGGCTATGAGTTCGTCGGTTTCAGCGTAGAAGGCGGGGGCGTAGATGAGCGATGATCCCACGCCGAGCGCCCCCTCGCGCATCGCCTCGCGGACGAGGTCCTGCATGCGGCTCAGCTCCTCGGCCGTCGGCGGACGGTCCTCGTATCCGATTTCGTGCACCCGGACGGTGGTCGCTCCGATGTACGATGCCACGTTGGTAGCCACGCCCTTTTCGACGAGGTGGTCCAGGTACTCGCCAAGCGTAGTCCACGGGACATCGAACTTCACGTCGCCCTGCCGGTCTTCCGTAGCCTGTTGCATCGAGGGATTGAGCGGACCCATCGACGAACCCTCGCCAAACACTTCGAGCGTGACGCCCTGGCGTATGTCGCTCACCGATCGTCCGTCTATGATCAGAGATTCGGTGGCCCACGACAGCATGTTGATGAAGCCGGGCGAGACGGCGTGCCCCGTGGCATCGATGACCACGGTGGCCGAGGCCGCGGAGAAGTCGCCGACTCCCGCTATGGTGTCGTCGGCGACGGCCACATCGGCCTGCCGCGGGGGGCCGCCGGAACCATCGTACACGGTGCCGCCGCGGACCAGGAGATCGTACTCGGCCGCCGGCTCCGAGCACGCCGAGAGGGCTATCGACCCTGCCAAGGCCAACGCGGCTACCGAGCCGCGCTTGCGCATTCCCGGATTCATCTTGCGCATTCCCGGATTCATGAAGACTTCTCCATTCCCGTGTGTACATCTGCGTACATCGAGGTCATCGAGAGGCAAAAGGGGAACGTTCCCCTGGCGGCGAACGACCGCCGCACTCCCCCGACCCTTCGATTACCTTTGCAACAAAGGATATTCCGCGACCCTTCGATACCTTGCAACAAAGGATATTCCGCGACCGTTCGATTATCTTGCAACAACGGAATCCCGCGACCCTTCGATACCTTGCACCAAACCGATCTGTAGTCTACGGCGGGCAGGCCCCGCCGGCTAACGCCAAATCTCAGGGGAGAAAAAGATGAAACGTTCGATCAAGTCATTGCGGCTAGGCACCTTCTCGGCAGTCGCCGCAGCCTTGTTTCTGGTGATTCTGCTCGCGTTCGGCTTCAACCGGGTCAACGAGTACGAAGTGTCGGTCAAGCGGAACCCGCTCACGGGGGCTGTCGGGACCGAACCGTACAAGCAGGGCTTGTATCATTCCGTCCTTCGGTCCTGGACCAACTACCCGCTTCGAGAAGTGCAATTTCCACCTGCGGGACAGAGCGAGCGGCTCGCTGCGCTCACCTCGGACCAGCTTCAGATAGCGGTGGACGCGGCGTACCGGTACCGCATCAATCCGGACAGCGTCGTGCACCTCTACCTCACCGTCGGGGGCGAGCGAGAGGTCTCTTCATTCGTCTACAACACCTACCGATCCGCAATTCGGGATGCGATCGCCGAGATAGAAGCTTCGGACATCCTCTCGACGACCAGGGCCGGGATATCCAGCAGAATAGAGACGCTCATGACCGGGCGCCTAAGTCCCCGCGGCGTCGAAATAACGGACTTCTTCGTGCGCGAGGTGGTGCCGCCGGAGACGATACGGCAGGCGATCGAGGCGAAGCTGTCGCGCGAGCAGCAGGTGCAGTCGGAGGAGTACCAGACGCAGGTCGTCGTGGAGCAGGCGAACCAGCAGCGCGCCGAAGCCGCCGGCATTCGAGACGCGCAGGACATCATTGCGGAAAGCCTCGCTGGAATATCGGGCCAACGCTACCTGTACTGGCGCTATCTGGAGATGCTCGGCCGGATAGGGGAGGGGAGCAACAATATGGTTATCGCTCCGACCGAGGGCGGGATTCCGCTCTTCTTTGCGCCGGACAACAGGTGATTCGGCTCGACTGAAGCTCGCAAATTAGCGGGGCCCGCGTCGCGGGTCCCGCCGTTGCCGCGGGCCTTCCCCCGTCCGCAGGCGATCCTGTGCTGGAGATGTGACAATTGGAGTAGGGGATGTGGAGATCGGGAGCCCGGACGAATTTATCGTTCGGGGCCTCGGCACATGATCCGGCTTAGGGGATCACGGCTGAGCCGGGCTCTTTGTGGCCTCGAACAAAACCAAAATCCTCTGCACATCCTCGCGTAGACCTTGCAAATTGTCACGGAGCGCGTCTCGATCCGCTCGTGCTTCATCAAACCGCTTGTCCATGCGCTTGTCAACTCGCTCGAATCGCCTGTCAACTTGCTCAAACCGCTTGTCAACCTGCTCGAACCGCTTGTCAACTTGCTCGAACCGCTCCCGAAGGTCCTCGCGCAATTCGCGAAGCGAACGACGAACAAGCGCCAAGGCGCCTAGAGCGGTAGCGCCGAGGGAAGCGAGCGCTCCAAGCGCCGGCCACATCCACGCGGAGTTCTGCGTAGCTTGAGCTGCAACGAAGACCGTATCCAGCATTCGCTCTCCCTAGTTCGAGCACCCCGAATCATACATGATCATGTGGCGCTAGGTAAGGCTACCTAACGCCATACCCCCGCCACGTCGCAACCGTTCATAGACGCGGCGGCTGACTGGAGCAGCGGCATCCGCCTCTTTACGTCGCGAACGTCCTATTCCATGCAAAGTCTCGTCCACTCTCATCGGACCCTCAAATCCGCCGGCGTATCCGGTACCGCATCAGCCCGGATCAACCCGGACAGCGTCTTGCACCTCTATCTCACCGACGGCAGCGAGCGAGAGGTGCGACTCGAGGCGTCGGGCAACCAGCCGGGAACCCGTAGGTGTCCAACTTCGCAGTAACGCAGTGACAGAGTGCGGCCCCTCGCTCGTAAAGGTGTTTGCCGGCATGAAGAGTCGGCATGCAGGCGGCCGGGGGAGACCAAGCGGAACCAACCAGGAGAGGCGCAAGATGATCAAGACAGCGGCGAAATCGTTGGCGTGCGGAGTCGGGGCGGCGCTGCTCGCGATGCAGCTCGGGGCAACCGGACCTGTCGTGGCACAGGAGGCTGAGGAATGCTGCCCAGCGGCGGAGTGTTTCCCGATCCATGTCGCACCTGACGTCATGCGGCTGGGAGTGGATGTGATCGGTGTCGGGGATTCTCTAGGGGACTACTTCGGGGTCGAGGTCGGTGCCACTGTGGCTAGCATAGTCGAGGATTCTCCCGCCGAGCGAGCCGGAATGCTCGCTGGAGATGTGATAATTGGAGTAGGGGATGTGGAGATCGGGAGCCCGGACGAATTGTGGGCAGCCCTAAGTGGCCGGGAACCGGGCGAAGTCGGGTTGAACATCATCCGCCACGGCGAAGAGCGCGTCCTGTCGGTCGACATGGAGGATGGGGCGGGACCTCGTTTCTTCTACTTTTCGTCGGACGGGCACCGGCGCATGGTCCAGATCGTCGTTGGCATTCTACCGGATGACGCCACTTTCCCCCATGTTCAAATCGTTCGGGGCCTCGGCACATGATCCGGCTTAGGGGATCACGGCTGAGCCGGGCTCTTTGTGACCTCGAACAAACCTAAAATCCTCTGCACATCCTCGCGTAAACCTTGCAAATTGTCGCGGAGCGCGTCTCGATCCGCTCGTGCTTCATCAAACCGCTTGTCAACTTGCTCAAACCGCTTGTCCATGCGCTTGTCAAACCGCTCGAATCGCCTGTCAACTTGCTCGAATCGCTTGTCAACCTGCTCGAACCGCTTGTCAACCTGCTCGAACCCCTTGTCAACCTGCTCGAACCGCTTGTCAACCTGCTCGAACCCCTTGTCGACCCGCTCCTGAAGGTCCCCGCGCAATTCGCGAAGCGAACGACGAACAAGAGCCAAGGCGCCTAGAGCGGTAGCGCCGAGCGAAGCGAGCGCCCCGACCGCCGGCCACATCCACGCGGAGTTCTGCGTAGCTTGAGCTGCAACGAAGACCGTATCTGGCATTCGCTCTCCCTAGTTTGAGCACCCCGAATCATACGTGATCACGTGGCGCTAGGTAAGGCTACCTAACGCCATACCCAGCCACGTCGCAACCGTTCATAGACGCGGCGGCTGACCGGAGCAGCGGCATCCGCCTCTTTACGTCGCGAACGTCCTATTCCATGCAAAGTCTCGTCCACTCTCATCGGACCCTCAAATGGACCCTCAAATCCGCCGGCGTATCCGGTACCGCATCAGCCCGGATCAACCCGGACAGCGTCGTGCACCTCTACCTCACCGACGGCGGCGAGCTATAAGTGCGGCTCGAGGCGTCGGGCAACCAGCCGGAACCCGCAGGTGTCCAACCCGCAGTAAACAAGTGTGACCCCTCGCTCGTAAGGTGCTTGTCGGCATGCAGGGCCGATATGCAGGCCGGCCGGGGGTAGGCTAAGCGGAACAAACCAGGAGAGGCGCAAGATGATCAAGACAGCGGCGAAATCGTTGGCATGCGGACTCGCGGCGGTGTTGCTCGCGATGCAGCTAGGGGCGACCGGACCTGTCGCGGCCCAGGAGGCGGAGGAGCGCGCGGCTGTTCGCGAAAGAGTCGCACAGAGACTCGCGCAGAGAATCGCTGCGAGAGCCCAAGAGGTCGCGGCCAGGGCGCGCCATCTAGCCGAGGCGCACCAAGCGAGGCCCGAGCAACTTGCGGCCAGGGCGCGCCATCTAGCCGAGGCGCACCAAGCGAGAGCCGAGCAACTCGTGGGCAGGGTCCGCCATCTAGCCGAGGCGCGCCAGAACTTCGCTCCTTCGTTTATTGCAGGCGGCGGGTACCTGGGCGTTCAGATCTCCGATGTCGACGAAGAGCAAGCGTCGGAACTGGGGATGTCCGAGCCTTACGGCGCCTATGTGTCCTCCGTCGTGGATGGCAGTCCGGCAGACTATGCCGGCATCAACGATGGCGATGTGCTGGTACGGTGGAATGGCGGCCGGATAGAGAGCGTGGCGCAGCTCCGGCGGTTCGCGCAGGAGACGCCCGAAGGGCGCACCGTGAACGTGAGAGTCTTCCGGGACGGCAGCGAGCTGGACTTGTCGGTGAAGCTGGGCGTCAGCCGGAATAGCTGGAGTCAAATGGGAAGCTCCGCCGCCCCGATGGCGATCCATGTCGTACCTGACGTCATGACTCGCGTCCATGTCGCACCTGACGTCATGACTCGCGATTGGCAGAGTTGGACACAAGAGTTGGAGGAGGCCTGGGAGGATGTCGACTGGGAGGACTTGGAAGAAGATCTGGAGGCTACCTTCGAGGATTTGGCGCAGAAGTTCGAAGAGGGCTGGGAGGATGTCGACTGGGAGGACCTGGAGGGAAACTTGAAGACCGCGTTCGAGGATGTCGACTGGGACGAGTTGAAAGAGGACTTGAAGGCTGCGGCCGACAAGTGGCGGGAAACGGCGGATGAATGGCCGGACGAGGAGTGGGCGAACAGCGTCAAAGCCTTCGATCTACGGGTAAGCGAGGATGGCGTATGGACGAGCCGCCCTAGCCTGGGAGTGGAGGTGATCGGCGTGGAAGAGTCTCTAGGGGACTACTTCGGGGTCGATGGCGGCGCAATTGTGACTCGCGTACTCGAAGATTCTCCGGCCGAGCGAGCTGGAGCGCTCGCCGGAGATGTGATAGTTGGAGTCGGGGATGTGGAGGTCGGGAGCCCGGACGAATTGCGGGCAGCCCTAAGTGACCGGGAACCGGGCGAAGTCGGGCTGAACATCATCCGCCACGGCGAAGAGCGCGTCCTGTCGGTCGAGCTGGAAGAGGGGACGGGATCTCGTTTCTTCTTCCGCTCGTCGGACGACGGGCCCAGGTTCCGCTCGTCGGACGACGGGCCCAGGAGCGTGATCCGGCTCAGGGGTCTCGGCTCGGTGATCCGAATCTGAGAGCCACATCCTCGCGTACGCCTTGCAACGCGTACGCCTTGCAAATTGTCGCGGAGCGCGTCTCAATCCGCTCGCGCTTCGTCGAACCGCAAGTGACCTCGCTTAGTGCCGTGCCCCCGCTACGTTGCGCAACTTCACGTGTTGGCGAGCCATCCATCGGCCATCGGCTCTATTGCGCTCTCGTTTACGCTCTGGCGCTTTGCTGCAAGCGGATCATGGCTGAGCCGGGTTCTTCGTGGCCTCGAACAAACCTAAAATCCTCTGCACATCCTCGCGTAAACCTTGCAAATTGTCGCGGAGCGCGTCTCGATCCGCTCGTGCTTCATCGAACCGCTTGTCAACCCGCTCGAATCGCTTGTCAACCTGCTCGAATCGCTTGTCAACCTGCTCGAACCCCTTGTCGACCCGCCCTTCTATATGCTTGAGATCATTTTCACGTAGACTCTTGATCTCTTCCCGAAAATCATCGCGCACATCACGAAGCGAACGACGGAAAAGCGTCAAGGCTCCTAGAGCGGTAGCGCCAAGGGAAGCGAGCGCTCCAACCGCTGGCCACATCCATGCGGAGTTCTGCGTAGCTTGAGCGGCAACTAAGATCGTCTCTGGCATTCGCTCTCCCTAGTTTGAGCACCCCTGATCATACGTAATCATGTGGCACTAGGATCCGCCGGACCCTCGAACCGTCCGTCCGCTGAGCGGCCGAATCATGTGGGTACGCGGTGGTAGATAACCGCCGGACGCACCGAGAATGTCGCAAGGCTTCGGCAAGCGTCGCACCCGGCTCGGTAACCGGACGGCGCGGGAGCGTCCGCCGCGGCAGGCTACGGTACCAAGCCGCCGCCCTCCGATGTGCGGGTTATGAACTCCGCCAGAGCGGAACGCCACTGTGGCAACAGGCTCTCTTCCACGTACATCATGTGCCCTGCGGCGAAGTCCTCGCGGGCGATGTTGTCGCGCAGATCGGGTGGCAGCCCCAGCTGGTCCATTGTCCACACGGCGCCGAAGTAAGGCGTCGCCAAGTCGTAGATGCCGTTCACCAGGAGCACCTCCAGACGCGGATTCCGCTCGATCGCGCTGGCCAGGTCGGGTCCGACATTGGGCACCCACTCCCCGAAGAACGCTCCGCTGCCGCTCCGCCTCTCCCAGTTCCAGCCCCGCGCTCTCCCGCTGGGGACGTACTCCCTCTCGCCGTCGTAACCGAGTTCGTCTCGCACGTAGCTGTTGAAGGCCGACGTATACGCGGAGCTGATCGCGGAAGACTGGGCATCGTGACCGGGGGTGGTTTCGAGCAGGTCGCCCGACGGCCCCGTGAATCGCGCATCCAGCCGGGCGACCGCCAGGCGTTCGTCCCGTAGCAGCTCCTTCTCGAACTCCGGAGCCGTAACCCGGAGATCGGCCTTGTCGAGATACTCCATGCCGAGACCCGTGTACTCGTGCATCTGGCGCAGCACCCGCGAGCGCTCCGCGGGGTCGAGAGTGGCGCCCGCGAGCAACGCCTGGGCGTAGTCCGTCAGCGCCCACGCCTCGACCTCTTCCATGAAGGCCTCGAGATCGGCGGGCCGCCCGCCCTCCAGCATGTCGTGGTACGCCGCCGTGACGGCATAGGAAGGAACGTTCGTGACGTACCCTGTCACCGACCCCGGCGGAAACTGGATGGTGTTGAAGTCCAGGACGGCCGAGACGAGAACGATCCCGTTCAGGTCGATGTTCGCGCTCTGGAGATGTCTCGCCAGCACGGCGGATCGAGTGGTGCCGTAGCTCTCGCCCAAGATGTAGCGAGGAGAATTCCAACGGTTGTAATGGCTCAGAAAGCGGCGGATGAACTGCGCCAGCGATGCGGCGTCTTCGTCGATGCCCCAGAAATCGCTCCCCTCCGCGTCTCCCGCCGGACGGCTGAATCCGGTGCCGATCGGGTCCACCATGACTATGTCGGCGATGTCGAGCAGGGTGTGGGGATTGTCCACGAGCGGGTACGGAGGCGGCGCCTGCTGGCCCACGTTCGGCGTGACGACTCTGCGCGGCCCCATTATTCCCATGTGAAGCCAGAACGAGGCCGACCCGGGACCGCCGTTGTAGGCGAAGACGAGGGGGCGGGTCGCGGGATCTCCTCCGTTCGTCCGGAAGTACGCGGTATAGAAGAGCTCTCCCGTCGGCATCTCTTCCATGTCCCGAAGGATGACGCTCGCGACGACGGCTTCGTAGGCGACCGTCTCTCCGGCGGCGACGACGGAATGGTTCGACGCCCAGCGAGAAGGCTTCGGGTCGGGCTCTCTCTCGTCGTCCTGCTGCGCCGGCAGCGCGGGGGCGGCCGGACCGGGTGCGGACAGCGCGGGGGCATCGGGCGAGGGCGCCGACAGGTCGGCCGGCGCCGGAAGGAACGCCGACAAGCTGGCGGGCCCCAGTCCGAGCGCGGCGATCACCAAGAGCGGCTTCATCGTTCCTCCAATGGGCTGAAGTTTCTGCGTCGGCGACCTTCTGCAGCCATGTCGGCCGCTACAATACATTCTTCGCACAAGGCGCGCCGCGCCATCGTCGGCACGGCTGTGCCGGACAGGGTCACGGAGCGAGGGCAGACGCAATCAAACGCCCGCTCCCGGGCGGACTGCTACAGGATAAATCGCGTTCCGCACCTCGTCGTATATGTCTACCTCGAGTTCCTCGGCGACCTCCAGCGTCGTGGCAAGCGCATAAGGGACCTTATCCTCCAGAGTTCCGGCACTGGCCCTGCAACTCACCCGAATCTCTAGATTCGCGCCTTGGACAAACACGCCCGCTCTGTCGCCTTCGAGGATCTCGTGCTGCAACGTTCCTCGCTGTACTGCCCGCCAGTCCGCTTGTGTCCGTTGCACTTGAAGCTGATCCCGCGGAGGGTCGAACCAGAGATTCGCCCTGCGCCAAGCATGGTGTCGTCGGTTGACCGGTGACAGCCACGCAAGTGTGATCGTCAGCCGTCGATACCCGCGTCGGCCGTTCAAGGATGGCGGCAATGGAAAGCAGTGAATGTGGGATTCGTATTGCCCGAGTTCCCCGCCGCCGAGGGCGGTCACGCGCCGAGCGGTGCACTCCTGCACCCGATTGATGTCCACTGCGCCGTAACCGAGCAACCGCGTGACGTATTCGCTGAACTGTCGACTGTTATCTTCGTTCTTCAGTACCTGAGTCAGTACTCGTCCCGCTTCTCCCCACTCCGCTCCATGCGTGACCAGAGCCTTCAGCCAGACTGCGCGAGGGATGCGATCTATGATCTCTCCCCCGGGACCCTCACGAAGCTCGTCCAGAACATCGTAGAGCAGACCGCAGGCGCGACTGACCAGCGCGGTCGCATTGCTCGTGCCCCTGGAATGCACTGTTCTCCGGCTGCCGGTGGCTGTGCCGGGAGAAGCTACCCGTTGTCCTGGCGGGCGTGTTCCGTCGTAGACGTCAAAAGTGCTTGAATCTGCCAATGCTTGCTGCACGACAATCCGTCCACCCGCCGCCAGTACGTCTGGTTTGATACCGCGTCGGTATCCCATACCCTGGGCGTTGATCGGACTGGGAAGTCCCGCGTTGACAAACGGATCGATCCATCGGGGTGGTGGTGGTCTCGTCGATGCATCCTCGTGAACTGAGGCCACGGTGAGCACATTCACCGCCTCCGCAGGGGAAAAGAGGCGGCGATTCCGGGTGTCGGCTGCGACTGTTCGGATCACCTGCTCTTGGATGCCGTCAATTAATGAGGGATCCTGTTGGTCTGTCGGCAATAACTCAATCTTCCCGCTATAGTTGCCGGCGCTCACGACGAAGAGAACCTTGTAGTGCCATGCCAGCCAATCGAGAAGGCGTGCGAGAGGGCTCAAGGTTTGATCGAAAGGGCGGTCCTGTATGCCGATAGACAGGTTGATTACTGATACGTGCGGTGCCACCGGCGGTTCATCTCCGTCTCCCTCGAACAGGCGACGAACCGCCCTGTGAATCAGGTCGACTACAAGTATTCCGTCGGGGACAGTCTCCGTGCGATTCTGCCAGTCCCGTGGGTTGGGTCGTAGGATCGGACGCACGTACAACGATCTCGGGAGAGGCCGTTCGTCGGCGTCGAGGTCGCCATGGAGAATGAGCGATGCCATGTACGTGCCATGTCGACGAGTGTCGGCCCGATAGTCTGCCTCGAAGCCGTCCGGGTCATCGACGACGATCCGTCCCTCAAGTCGCTGGTGCGCCTGCAACGGAAGTCCATCGAGCAACGCGATGACGGGGGAGTCGACAGGCGGCCCCTCGGGCGGTGCTTCCTCATCCGCCTGCAAAGCCGACATCTGTTCGCTAGCACGAAAGAACTGGATATGCACGCACTGGAATAGATTGATATCGCTTTCGATCGACTTCAACAGATGACGGATATGTACCACGGGGAGGACAACAAGAAGCGTGTGATATTCGATCTCCTTGATGTCCGCTTCAGTAACGACTTGGCCATTCAGACCTTCAACAAGGTTAGCAACGCGATCCCGGGTCGCACGGCGCAGCGCCAGATTCTGCCGATACCAAAGCTCAATTTCGCATGGTACCGTCTCCTGGCGGCACTCAACGCGCTCTTGCCAGTCTTCAAGCACCCCTGTCGCCTGTAGACGATCTTGAATTCCCCAAAGTCGCATGTCGCGAAGCTGTCGAAAGAGGATATTCCATCTCCCGAGGCCGTATGGCAGCCTCTTCCCGGACAGCCACATTTTCCAGAGCGAAACCATCTGCTTCAGGGCATCTTGATTCGTTAGGACCACGAATACGCGGCCCCGAAGAGCTTTGTCCGATCGTGTCTTGTTCTTGCCTGCCAGGGCGAAGAAATCGTCATCCGGAGGAATTTCTTCGGTCTCGACCTCGGCAAGCCACTCCATTCCCGGCATTGCTTTCGCGGTGCGGATGAACCCGTCAACCGTTCCCACAATCTCCAGCACCACGACTTCCTCGGGGACGATAGCATGGGTATCTATCTGCAGCCGCGCGCGCCGCTCCTTCAGCGTCCGTTGCAGGCGTTCGAACTGTGGTGACAGCCGTTCGGCTTGGCGCTCGCGGCTCGGAAGATGGCGTTTACCGCCGCCGCCACTCCTTTTCTGCCGATCAAGAGGCTCTCCCGGATTCGGGAGGATCAGCAGAGGACGTTCAGGCATCGCTTCTTGGCATTCGCGCCGAGTCAGACACCGACACCGGTGCCGGGGAGCGGTCCCGCCACTGTTTCAACCGCTCGGCGACGATTGCGCGCACATCGTGGTCGGGGAGCGTGAGCACGTATTGCCGCTGCACATCGAGAGAAAACTGTTCCAGCTCGGAGAAGTTCAGGCCTCTAAGGTGCCTCGCCAGGGTGGCGGGCTTGTACCCCAGGTTTTTGCCAAGACGCTCTTCGAAACGACGGAACCACTCCTCCGCCAGGGAAAGGGTAGGGGCGGGTAGATTCAAGCGAAGCTGAAACCGGCGCCAGACCGCTCTATCCAGCAATTCGGGGTGGTTCGTAGCCGTGATGACGACAACGTGGCTCGGCAAGTCGTCGATCTGCAGCAGGAGCGAACTAACTACCCGCTTGATCTCTCCCGTTTCGTGAACGTCGCCGCGTTCCTTCCCAACCGCATCGAACTCGTCGAAGAACAGCACGCAACGGCGCGTGCGCACCTCGTCAAAGAGCCGCGAAAGGCGCACGGCCGTCTCGCCGAGGTAGCTAGCGATGACCGACTCGTAGCGCACCGCCAGCAGAGGAACCGCGAGCTCTGTGGCGAACGCCTCGGCCAGAGACGTCTTGCCATTGCCGGGCGGCCCGGTGAGAAGGACTCGATGCCTGGGTTCCAGATTGTGCGCTCGCAAGAGGTCGGCACGCTGAGCTTCCTCGACCAACTCTCGCCCGGCGCTCACTACGGAATCAGGAAGGACAAGATCCTCCATCCGCCGTTCGGGACGGATCTCGTGGAACGACCCGGCGACCGGTCCGTTACGGCGCGTCAAGGAGGGCGAACGGCGGGTGTTCGGCTGGCGGCTGACGGCAAGATAGGCTGCGAGGCGATCCGCTAGAATATGGTGTTGCTTCGTGCGTTCCTCGACGACCAGAGCTTCAAGGGACTTGCGGAACAATGTTTGGTCGCCCCGAGCGCCTGCGCGCACGAGCCCGAGCAATAGGTCGGCGCGGGCCATCTCAGTCGCCTCCCTCGGATGAGGCGGACCGCCACGGCGGAAGCCAAGGCTCGTGCTGGTCAGTCATCGATCAATCCGAGCCATCGGCATCGATCAGCCCCAGTTCGCGGAGCGGCTCCAGGACTCCGTTCTCCAGTTTGGCTTTGTCGAGTTCCCCTTCCGCGCTCGCACTGACGGAAATCTCGCCGGCCAAGTCTGCAAGGTTGGCGAGGGCATTCCATGCACCGTAGATTGCTTTATTGTCGGCAACGAACGAGAAAGCGACTTTAACTTCATCGTAGATAGGCGCAGTATCTCCGCCGGGGCCGGTCGTGCCTCCGCCGGGGCGGGTCGTGTCTCCGCCGGGGCCGGTCGTGGTACCAGTCGGCTCCGCCGGTTTCGCGGGAAGCGCCGCTGGGATCATGAGGAATCCCGAGTCCAGGTCGATCTCGTCCACCGCAACACTACGCTCAAAGGCGACGCGGCTCCTGTCGATCCGATAGCGGCCGTCGTCGCCAAGGTCAGGTCGGCCAGTGACGTAGCCGAAGAGACCCGTTTCAACCCCGCGTGCGATGGCGTTGCGTACTACATCGGCGGTAAGCAGACGGGGGAAGCCGAGGAACGAGAAGACGCCCGCCACGATCTCGCTGGTGGCGATGCCGGGATCACTGGTCTCGTCTTCGCCGAGCTTGAACAGATCGACGAGCTTCCCCGGCGCCAGCGTGCCGAAGACCCGCCGCTGAACGGTGATCAGCAGCTCCATGAGACGCTCGTGGATTCTGGCGCGCTTTTTCTTGTCGAGCGTCGTCTGAAGCGGACGGCCGCCCATGCTGGCGGTATCCATAGTGAGCGAACCGCGATCGGACGCGGGTAGCCAGACTTCGCCGTACAACTTGAGAAGGGCAGATTCGGCCGCCGCCTTTTCGGTGGCCATGCGCTCCTTGAGCTGACTCTTTTGCGCATCCGTAAGGTTGTGTTCGCGCCATCTGCCCTGGACGCGTTCCACCGCGATAATGTAGCGGACAGCACGCCGCAGAACGTCGATCTGATCGGCTGACGGCACGGCCAACCCCAAGCCATTACGAAATTCACGGGTACGATTTCCGTAGTTCTCGCAGATGCCGAGCGCCTCGCGCTGCCTCTCGGGCGCAGATTGAGCGGCGAATTCCAGAGGCAGGTAGGCGATCAGGAATCGCGGATCCTTGTCCGGTACGTCGGCGGGCTTCGCGGGCCAGACGATAGCCGAGAGCTGCCCGGCCAAGCGTGCTTCGATCATCTTCTTGATGCGAGATCGAACGCGGCCTTCGTCCCGCGACACGGCTTCGGCTTCCTGCTCGACCAGTAGGGTGACGTTGGGGTCCTTCTTGAAGCAGTAGCGCACCCCGTCAAAGTGGAGATAGAGGCACTGCTCCTTCAGCTCCTTCAGGCATGCCTGAATGGTGGTGCTGTCGAGATCCGGCCCGATGCTGATGCCCAACAGGTCGGATTCGGCTATCCCCGGAGGCAGCAGATCGCCTTGTTCGATCTCGCCCCGCCGCAGGCCGCCGAACGAGTGCATGAGAATGACGGTCGCGAGACGGATCGCCGGTTGCTTGCCGGATTCGGCGGTCACCTCGCGGGCGCGCCGGTTGTCTATCCGTCTCGCCCTCGCGTTGGCACCGACGAAGTCATGTTCCAAGCAAGCCAGAAAGTCCTCCCGCTGTCCGACTTCCTTGAAGAAGGCAAGACGCACATCCGAGTTGCGAACCGGAACGTCGCCCGGACCCAGGAGCAACCGCGAGCTGCCGGCGCTGTGGGCGGCGCGAAGACAGGTGGCGAGGAAACGCAATGCGCCCCGAGTGCGCTGGAAGTCGGGAATGGCCGCCCAGCGCTCCCGCATGAGATCGATGAGAGCGGGATGGAAGGGGTATGACGCCTTGATCCGGTCGCGCAGCTTCGATCCCTCTTCCTCCGCCTGCTGGCGCTCCGGCTCTCCGCGTGCGTAAGCATGGCGCATCCGGGTGAACACGTGGCCGTGGGCGTCCGCTGCGTTTGCAGCCGCTGTTGCATCGGGGGTTCTGGAAAGCAGCCTCCGCTGGATCACGTTGAGGATCTCGTTGCCCTCCACCGGCTCTCTGCGTTGGTCCTTGCGGGCGGCCAGATGTTCCACCGTGTGGAGCAGGTCGGTGTATTCGAGGGATTCGCGCTTGCTCGACTGCAAGGAGTACACAAGCACTGCGTTGTCCACGTTTCCCACCGCCACCGTAAGCCGCTTGAGGAACGACAGCGTCTCGTCGCGAAGCGTGGTCTGCTTGACGGAAACGCCGCCGACGCTGATGAGGTACTCCAGGACTTCGTCGAACAGGATCAAGCTGGGACCCCGCTTGAGCAGTTCGATGATCGTGTCGCCGCCCGGGGCGACGCGGGCTTCATCCTGCGCTCGGACGAGTTCGTAGCCTTCCGGTCCGCCGAGCGCCCACGCGACCCAACCCCATAAGGTCCTGGCCCTAGTGTCCCCGTTCGGCACGCGCTTGCCAACTGGTGCGTCGAAGAACTGGCCGTCCACCACCGCCACACGTACCTGACTGGGGCGCGGCAACCCGGATGCCTCCGGCAGCGCGTCGAGCGCCGCTCGCGATTGAGCGGCATGGAGTAACGCGGCGAGCGTGTGCGATTTTCCGCCGCCGAACGGTGTCAGCAGTTTGAGAACGCGGTTGCCTTGGGCACCGGCGAGCCGCCCGAGAACATCTTCAAGGAGAGACTTGAGACCGCGGGTGAGGTATGACGCTCGAAAGAAGCTCTCGGCGTCACGGTATACTGCCGGGACCCGCGGCAGGTCGTGATCGGGAAGGCCGAGCTTCTTACCGATGAGATAGTCCGACAAGCTGCCGAGGTCTAGCGCAAAGACATCCTCGGAGAAGTCGTCCGACAGAACGTCGGGGTGCAGGTCGACGCATTCGAGCCAGGGGCGGAGTGTTTTGCTCATCGATCGTCGCCCTCCATGAACAGTTCGCTCTGTCCCGTTACCCAGGTATCGATTTTCTGTGCGAACGCGTCGCTTTCGACGACGCTCCGCCAGTTGGCATTCAGCCGGGCGAGTGCGGCCAGCTCGGCGGTCGGTGTCGCTCCCAGAGCGCCTGGGCCACTCAAGACCGGAGTGCAGAGAGCTTGGGTGACCAGACGAAGTTGCTCCCGGCTCGGTCGCGCCGCCTCCAGGAACTCCTGAACCTTTGTTGGTCGGTTATCCAGCAGCCAGAGCAGCCGGTGAATAATGTCAACCAGCGACACCGGTTTGCCGTCCTCGCCGAGGCCCAGCTTGTCGTCACTGCCGCGTTCCTCGAAGGTGCGGACGCGGAACTTGCTGCCGGACTTCTCGACCAGCGACGGTACGGGTCCGGAAAGCCCGTTCCGGCCATCGATCTCGATGCCTTGCGGATAGCAGAAGACGTAGGCATCGCCAGCTTCGATCTTCGACTCGCGGTAGGTGAACCGCCACAGGATGTAGAATCGCGTCAGCGCATCGACCGCGCGGACAGTCGCGCCGCGCAGTTCGAATATCTCCTCAAGCATCACGTCGAGCACGACGCCCTCGACGTCACGCAGGTAGTGTTCGGCGGGCACTAGCTCGCCGTTTGCGTACTCGACCCGTGAGAACCGGGTATAGGCACGCAGCCCGGCACCGACAGCCGCCATCAGCAGATCTGCTCCGCCGATTCCCCTACCTCCCGCCCACAGTGTCGTTACTCGCTCACGCGCAATGCGGTTAAGCTCTGGTTCCACCTCCGTTTCGTACTGCCCGGTACCGGTATCGTCCCGACGCCGTGCGACGAAGAAGATGCTGTCAGAGAGCACGGCGGCACCTAGCGCGTTAGCACGGCTTCGGGACTCCGTTTGTAACGGCCACGCTTCGGTGACCGTGAAGCCGGCGCCAATCAACGCCCGGATCAGCGTGGCCCAGCCTTCGGTCGTGCGGTGCGCGTACTCGCAGACCAGCGGTGCGCCCGGCTTCAGGATGCGCCGCGCCTCCGATAACGAGCGGCGTATCATGTTCTGGTAGTGTGCCTTTGCCTTCTTGGCGTCCCCCCCGTGTTCGCTCGGTTGGGCGACGGCCTCGCGCCGCTTCGGGGGTGCCGGAAGTGTGAAGTGCTCGGGGTAGAGATCGCCGATTAGGCGCTTCAGCCAGATGTAGAAGAACGCCGAAAGATCCGAGTAGTAGATGCTGCTGTAGTAGGGCGGGTCGGTAATGACCGCATCGAAAGTCTCGTCATCGTAGAAGAGCTTCTCCGCGTTGCCGCGAGTGACGATTGACGGATGGCCGACCTTGGCGAGTTCGCGAATGCAGTACGCTTCTCGGTCGAGTGCTAGCGGAAAGCAACCTTGTGTATGCGAGAAGGGGTTAATTTCAGAAAAATCGTAGATCATTTTCAATGCTTGGCGATCGAACACGCCTTCGGTTGCTTGTCTATCAGATCTCCATCGAGCAAACTTATTGAATGCAATGGCTAAGCGGTCGAACGCCATCGCGAAGTAGGTCGCCAGTGCCCGCGCACGATCCTCCGCCATGCCCTCTTCAAGCATTTCGGTGTGTACCTTTCGAATGTGCTTGATGAGCGTGAACAGAACGAGCAGCTGCCGGGAGGTGAACAGCTCGCGCCAACGCGAGATTCCATAGCCACGCCCGGCAACCGTTGTAGAGTCCGCAGTGTTCATCTGTTCATCGAGCGAATCCAAACCGGTTTCGTTTAGGAGTACTGCGAGCCGCCGCACGCATTCACCGTCATCTGGCAGCGTCGTAGCAGTAACCGGCAGATAGAGTTTGGACCGTTTCCCTTGAATGACCACGGCGGCAGCCGACTCCAGCAGTCGCCCTGCCTTCGACATTTCTTTGACGTAGTTTGAGGGAACCGGCGTGTTGCACGAGATACACACCGCTTGTCCCGCGCCCGTTTGCTTCGCGTGCGGCGATACCTCGGCGGTAGAACTCCCCGACACGATGTCCCAACGCAGTCGGTCGCCGTCTTCGATTCGGGGGATGGCGGCTACGGCTCCGCCCTTCTTGCGGAGCCACGCTTGGCGGACGAGTGGAACCGGGGAAGGACAGCCGGGTCGGCGGCACGGGACGGTACGCGCCCATATGCAGGCCACCTGAGTCGCTTCATTCACCGGGTTGGCAGATACCCGGTTACCGAAAAGCGCGATCTGGGACGCGATGGTTTCGTCCGATTCGGGCATACGGATGGTCGGGTAGAGATCTCCAGCGTCCCTTTGCGTGCGTTGGAGAACTACGCGGCTCCAGCGTTCGAAGTCGTCGGCGAGCTTCGGCCCAAATGTCTGCGGATACACCAGAGTGCAGAGCTCAATTAGGTGCGCCACCGGGTTGTAGTCGAGCGCGTGGCTCTCGCAGCCAAGCCGGGCCGCCTCCAGGGGAATGGACCCCCCACCTGCGAACAAGTCCAGCACCCTAGGTGCCCTGCCGCTGTGCGCACTCTTGATGCGGTCACGGGCCTCCGTGATGGTCTTCGGGTCGGGCTTGTACGCCGCAAGTCGAGTGACGAAGGACGCGGCCTCCGTGCGTTCATCGCCGGAGGTCGGTGCGGCAACAAGTGCCGCGTAAATAGTGGCGCGCGATACGGTGATCGGACGTCGAGCCGGCCAGTAGTGAACCAGTTCCACGTATCGCCGTGAATTCAGCTTCTCTTTGGAAGCGATGGCATTGATCGCGTCCAGCGGCAGGTAGTCCTCAATCAACCGGCGGTCACTTGCCGCCGTCATCCGCCAATCCGCTGATCAGCCGCGTCGGATCCGCGGTCACCGAGAAGGCCCATTTCACGCAGAAATCGCGAAGGTTCCTTTGGCCATCCCTTGTACTGCTGCGCCCAAGACAGGATCAGCTGCTTTCCGGTGCGCGTGACAGCCACAAAACACGCACGGCGTTCTTCTTCGAGCGCAGCACTGCCGTTGCTCTTTTTCGAGGCGTGCCAGGACGGCAGGATCTCCTCAGCCAAGCCGATCAGATACACTGTATCGAATTCCCGTCCCTTGGCACCGTGAATAGTGGCCAGCGACACCGTTCCGGGTTCCAGAACCGGCTCCTTGGACCGCAGTTGCAATTCCTGCAAGAACCGATCAAGCGATGCGCCTACTTGTGCATCCCTGATCTCCCGCTCAATCCTCCGCCATGCGCTCAGATCGTCCTTGAGGTCGCGGTCGGGATCGTTGCTGCCGAAGTGGTCGATAATCTGTTCGATTGCGTGGGCGAACTTGAGCTTTCCGTTGGCGAGGTTGTCTATGACTTTGACCACATCGGCGACACGGCGCGGCATTTCGGTCTCGTGCACGGCATCCGTCCACACTCTAAGGTAGGTGAGCCGGTCGGATTCAGACTGCGACACGAGTGCGTCCCAGTCCACGGGCGAAGGTGCGAAGCTGTTGAATGCCTTGACCAGCGCGGCCATGTTGCGCCGATCCAGCGGCCGGTTGATCTGCTTCAAACAGGCGACCATCCAGCGCATCTGGGGCGATGCGAATTCGTCGCAGCGCATCGTGATCCTCGCGGGAACGCTCTTGACGGCCAACGCGTCGCGCATCGCTTTCAAGAGAAATCTGGTTCTGGCCAGTACGGCAGTCCGTCCGCGTTCCAGACTGTTCATTGTCGCGATCTCGTTGGCAATACCGGCAAACTCCTCGTCGTCAGTATCGAATTCTCGATACCGAATCTGTTCGTCTCTAGCGGCTGAGGAGTTGCTCGAAACCGGCTTGGCGAGTTGCCTTGACCGTATACGGCGGAAGTTGTGGACGATAAGGCGGTTCGCGGCCTCGACGATGCTCGGCGGACAGCGGAAATTCGTTGGCAGTTGCACCACCTTGCAGGAGAAGTCGCGCGCCAGAGTGACGATACGGCGAACGTTCGCGCCGTTCCACTCGAAAATCGTCTGATCGTCGTCGGCGACCGCGAATATCTCGCGAAATTCCTGACCGGCCATGCGGCGCAGCAACTCGTATTGAGCGCCATTAGTGTCCTGAAACTCGTCAATCAGCCAGTATCGATAGGCCCTCCGGTAATGGCGGGCCATGGCGGGATAGGCAAACAATCGGTACGCCTCTAAAATGAGCGAATTGAAGTCGAGCGCATTGATACGCCTAAGCTCGTCTTCATACAAACGGTATGCGCGAGCAACGCGGCTAGCGTCTTCGGCCGCCTCGCCGTTCATCGCTTCGACATGCCGTTCCGCCCCGGCAGGCTCCACGAGCTTGCCCTTCAGCTGATCGATCAAGGGCAGGGGTCGATAGTTCTCGTTGCCAATACTCAGCCTGTCGCGGCGCAGCGCGTCTGCCAGCACAGCCTGCCGGTCCGCGGGCCGCGAATAGATCGCGAAGTCAGGCTTGATGCCCAGGTGCACGCCGTGCTGCTGGAGAACCTTTGTGCAAAAGCCGTGAAACGTATCGATGTGCGCGCGTCCTTCGAGCCCGGGCACGAGGTTGGTCACGCGATTCGCCATCTCGTGCGCGGCTTTGTTGGTGAACGTCAGAGCGAGTATGCGAAAGCGCTGATCCGGTGAGGAGTCCAACAGACGGGCTATCCGGCCCGTAAGGACCCTAGTTTTCCCCGAGCCGGGTCCGGCCAGCACGAGCAAGGCACCATCGTCCCAATTGACGGCTCGCCGTTGAATGTCCGTCAGTTCAGCGAGGGCCAATTCCAGCGGTCGGCCCATTATGTCAGCCTCCGCAATTGCTCGATGGCCGCTCGGAACGCCGCGGGTGTACGTTGCGCCAAGTTAGGATCGGTACGAACACGGGCCGCGAGTGCCGCCGCATAAGCTGTCTTCTTGAATCTCAACTGCTCCGGTAGATCTTTGTCAGGAAGCGTCCGTGCATGTGAAACGTTCAATTCCGTCAGGATGTCACGCAACACCCGGCCGAGTCCATCGGCCACGATCTGCGCTTCCAAATCGCCGTCGGGATGGGTTCGGCATCGCGTCTCGACGTCGGTGTCGTCAAAGCCACGGCGGCGGATGTCTTCCACGTAACCGCGCCCGGCATCGTCCCCATCGAATACGGCCAACCAGGGGATGTCGAGGGCGCGGGCGAGGGCCGCAAACGTGGCTGGATTGCCGTTGTTCTGGGCGTCAATCACCGATACACCATGTTCGTCCAGTTTGTAGTCCATCGCCTGCGCCAGTGCGTGAATGATCAGGAAATCAGCCTGCCCCTCGACGATCAGCCAACGCTCGGCGAAGAAGATTTCCCCACGCATGCGCCGGGCGAAAGTCTCCAGCGATTGAAGTTCGTCATCTTTGATGTAAAGGGAAGACCGGTATCGCAGTTCTTTCAATACGCTTTCAAGCTGGGGACGGTGTTTATGCTGGCCGCAGCACGTGAGGAGCGCGCGATATGTTCCCTCACTGAGCGTCCCAACTACGGTTAAGGTTTCCGATGCAGGATCGTACTTCAACCGACCCTCCGATCGTTCCACAACTGAATGAAGGTCATCAAGATCGGGTACAATCGCAGAGAAGTTCGCGGGCAACGATCTTACCTGAGTGCCCTCTTTCGTAAGGCGAACCAGACGCAGATCTCGGAACGGCACGTGCTGAACGAAGTACGGAGAGTGGGTGGTGACGATCTTCTGGCCGGACAGTGCACTAACATTGGTCCACAAAGTGCGGGCGGCTTGCGGATGCAGGTGCGTTTCCGGCTCTTCCAGTGCGAGGACCGGCTCGCTGTCCTGCTCGTACAGTTCTTTCATGAGATGCTCGACGAAGGCCTGGAACAGGAAGATCACCGAGAGGCTCTGTATGCCCTGGCCCTGGCGCAGGAGCGGCAGCCACGGCGAGTTCCGGTCGTTGCGCAGAATAATTTCGGCCTTGGAGAGCAGGTCCCACATTTTGAACGGAACCATGCGTAAGTCCAACTCGCCTTCTTGATCGCGGATGGCGATTCGAGCGGAGCCAGACAACGTGTCGGCGATTTTCTGCAAGCGTCGGTCTGCCTTCAGCAGGCGGCGGTTGAGCAGATCAAGTATGCGCTGCGCTCGCGACTCTAGGTTGGCCGGAATCTCGAGTGCCTTGAGAAGGCGTCCCCAGAACTGCGAGCGCGGAGAAAATTCGTCGCCCACATCTCGCAAGGCGTTCAGATAGAACACCGGCAGGTAGCGCCAGAATCGCTCGAGGTTGATGCGGCGCGTGCTGGGTCCGCCGAATGGCTCGCGTTCCGCGTTGAGGAACTCCCAGCTTGGTTCGAAGGTGCCGCTCTCTTCGTTCCATGCGTACCGCGTCCGCAGGGCGATGGAGTACAGATTGGTGTGCGGATTGACCTTCAGGATCTGACTGAGGTCCTCCACGATGCCATCGGGCCACTCCCCGGGCTCGGACTCCTGCGCGTGGATTTCGATGCTCACGCCGGGCGCAGCTTTGGGGTCATCGATATTGGGCGGGAGGTGAATGTCGTATTCAGTGAACCCGGTTCCGCGCTGCCCCCAGCGGCGCATCAACGGAATGCGCAACGCATCCAGGATCGCGGTCTTTCCGGCGTTGTTCGGACCGACGAACACCGTGGTTTCGCCAAGATCGACAGCGAGCTGCTTAATCGATCGAAAGTTCTGGATCTCAATCCGCGTGATGCGCATCCTATTTCATCCTCGCAACTCCGTATTCTTGCAGTGCCCCGCCTTCAAACGTCAGTAGAAAGTAGCCTTTCGCCAGCCGTCGGTATCTGTTCACCGGTGCCCTCCCTCTATCTGCGAGCGGGCCGCTTGTTCCAGGGCGGCGGCGGGCAGATCGTAGTAGCGGGCGGCGACAACCTCCTTCTTCGCGTAGTCGAGATGCTCTGCCGGGTTCTGGATCATCAACGGAATCGGGTCCGGGTCGTCCAAGGGATCCCAGACCACGTATAGCCAGTAGGTATCGCCGAGCTGCCGTGCCTTGTACCACTCGTTCGTCGTCAACCGCACCGGGAGCCCGCGTTTGCGGCCCTTGACCTCGATTCGGCGAACGCCAGCCACTGGATCTAGGTAGCCCGTCTGCGGGTCCGGCGGCGCCAGACTGCGAATGTCGAAGCCGATCTTCTGGTGTCCGACACGCTCGCATTCCCGCCCTTGTCCTTCCTCGTAGGCGATGACGACATCTTCGGCGGCAAGCTCGACCCGCCGATTAAGTGCCGGGTCAGGCTCCTTGGCGAGCTCGAGGAAGCTGCCCGTATCGGCATCGGGCGGCAGCACCAGGCAACTCGCCACATGGAGAAGCGGCCCATGGCGGGCGATCCGAAGCTGATCGACGCCGGCAAGCCGCTCTTTCTGCGCGCGTTGCAGATCCGCGAGATCCTGTTGCGCGCGCTGGCGCGCCAACTCCACTTCCGGTTCCTTCGCCTCGCGGGCGCGCAGCCCCATCACCCGATTCTGCAATGCGCGAACGCGGGCGTCGAACGACTTCTCGAGATGGTCGCGTGCCACATCCGCGTAGCGGCCCCGCTCGGCTTGCGCTCGGTGCCGCCGGGCCATCTGGATCGTCACCTTAACGTAGTCGACGACGGGGCCTTGGTCGATTTCGGGCAGCGTCGGCGGCGGGTGCGGATGAGCGGGAAGATCGATGAGCGCATCCGCCGGAACTACGTCGTAGCGATCCGCGGCGTCGATGTCTTCGCCGATCTTCTCCTTCACCGCCACTAGCTCGGCGTGTACCGTCGCAGCCTCGCCCGCGGTGGTCTGGCCGCGTACCGAAATCTCGTAGAAGTGGAGGCGGTACGGCGTTTCTCCGAACGGATCCAGATAAGCCGCTGTCCGTGCCGCAAGCTGCTCGCCAAGGAGTTCCAGCAACCTCTCGTCAACGGCGCCATAAACCGGGTGTCCGGGACCGAGCAGCACGGCGTCGAGGTGCTGGTCCTGCTCCAGGTGTTCCTTGTAGAAGGTCAGCTTGCGGTAGCTCGCCTCGGCTTTACCGAGACGCCGGACCGCGGCGAGTCGTTCGGACCGGAGACCGGCGAGCACATGCTCGATCCGCCACAGTCCGTCCGCCCTCGCCTCCGTCCGCAAACCCACCGCCTTGGCTGCGTCGAGGAAGTGCGATTCGACGTAACGCGGCATTAGCCGTCGCTCCTCCGCTTCGAGATTCGCCTGTGCGAAGGAGGAGAAGTCCACATGGGCTCGGGCCAGGGCAATCCCGGTAGCGTCTTCGTACAGTTCGAGCTGCTCTGGATCGATCTGATCGATCGTCTGGAGATAGTCGTCGAGCCGCCCCGGCTCGTAGGCCACATCGCGGAGCATTTCCGGCAGATTGACATCGTTCAGAGAGAGCACTTCGCCGACGACATCGAACACGCGGTCGCCAAGCGCGTCGCGCATCCGGTCCAGCTTGCTCAGAAGGCGCTCCAGAATGCGCCCCTCGATGACCGGCTGGCCATCCTCCGACGAAGTGGCGACGAAGTTGAACGCATGCACGTCGCGCGATTGTCCGATGCGGTGGATGCGGCCCAGCCGCTGCTCGAGGCGGGTCGGGTTCCAGGGCAGGTCGTAGTTCACCATCAGGTGGCAGAACTGGAGGTTGATGCCTTCGCCCGCCGCCTCGGTCGCCACGCAAATCTGGCGGCCGGTCCGGAAGTCTTCCTGCGCCCGCTTGCGTTCGCGCGGGTTCATCCCGCCGTGAATTTCGCAGGTCGAGTAGCCCCAGGACTCGAGGTTGTCCCGCAGATGGTTCAGCGTGTCGCGGTGCTCGGTGAAGATGAGCAGCTTGCCGCGTCCGTCCTTCAATTCATCGAATTCCGCCCGAGCCAGACACTCCCGTAGCGCGATGAGCTTGGAGTCGTGGCCGCCATCGCGCACCCGGCCGACGCGCGCCGTCAAGTCCCCGAGCTCCTCTACCTCGGTCCGTAGATGGTCCAGCTCGAGTGCCGCGGTGGTTTCGTCGATGAGCGCATCGCGAGATGTCTCATCGAGATCGTCCTCGTCCTGCTCGGCGTCGACGATCCAGCCCGAGAGCTGTGCAATCCGCCTTGCGCGCTGGGCTGGGGGCAGACGGTCGAGCTCCTCCACGAGATCCCCAAGTTTGGTCCGGCGGCGGAGCAGGGACTCGTGGATCGCGTGCGTGGAGCTTGCCAAGCGGCGCTGGAAGACGGTGCGCACCAGGGCGACGCTGCTCTTTCGCCGTCCGGTCGCCTGCGGCAGGAACTCGTTGATGTATGCCGTGACCGCCTTGTAGATCGCGTACTCCCGCGGGCCGAGATTGAAGCTGACGGTGTGCACGTGTCGGTCCGGAAACAGTCGGTGTCCGTGCAGATCCTTCAGGTCTTCCTTCAACCGCCGGAGCGACCACGGACAGTCCTCGCCGAGTCGCAGGATGTCGCGCCGAATCCGTCCGGCCTCTTTGCCGAATCGGTGGGGCTCGGGGAACAGGTCGCGGTCTATCAGGCGGATGAAGTGCGCGAACCGGTCGTCGTCGCCGTGATGTGGCGTCGCGGTCAGTAGCAGCAGGTTGTCGCAAGCTTCCGAGAGCCGCTCTGCCAACTGATAGCGCTTCGTGCGCTCTACCGAGTCGCCGCGCTTCGCGGAACGCTTGGTGTACGCGCTGCACTTGTGGGCCTCGTCGATGATCACGAGGTCCCAATGCTGCTGCCATACCCGCTCCCGGATGTCGTCCCGCTTGGCGTAGTCGATCGAGGAGATGACTTGCGATTCCCGCTCCCATGAATTCAAGAGTTGCTGCTGGTCGTTCGCGGACTGGATGATCTGGAACGGCTCGTTGAAGAAGCGGAGCAGTTCCTCCTGCCACTGTATGGTCAACGGCGCCGGAACGAGGATCAGGCAGCGGTCGATGGCCTCGCGGAGCTTGAGCTCCTTGATGAGGAGCCCGGCCATGATCGTCTTGCCCGCGCCGGGGTCGTCGGCAAGCAGGAAGCGCAGCCTCGGTTGAGGCAGCATCTTGCGATAGACCGCTTCGATCTGGTGCGGCAGAGTGCGGATGCCCGAAAGGCTGACCGCGAACTGGCGATCGTAGGCGTAAGCGAGACGGATACGGGCGGACTCTATCAGAAGTCTCAACTTCTCCGGATCCGCAGGCCGCACCGCCGTGGTCTCTTCCGTGCCCTCTCCGGCGGCGAGAACAGCTGCGACTTCCTCGGCGGAGATGACCGCCTCGTCGAGCGTGCCGTCGGGCAGCCGGACGCGGCATTCGTAGCCGATGGAGCCGTCTGCGCCAAGCGGCCTCGCGTCTTCCAGGAGGACCGGCGAGTCGAAGTGTCCCGGCAGGGATATTCGGTTTCCGATCTGCGCCGCGAGGCGATCCTTGTCCATGCCTATTGGCTGCTCTCTTCGCTGGGCAAGCTAGTCATACGCATTGCTTTATCCGCTGGGCAAGCTAGTCAAGCACATGGTTCCTCGCGGAATTGGGCCACCGGGCCTTGATCATGAACGGACGCTCCCTGGGTGACACACGGCAAGCGCGATCCCCTGGGCGACACACGAGAAGGGCGGGGGACTGGGTCGGCCCTCGGCGGCGTCGATCCTCAGCCGAATAGATGCAGCTGCCCTCCTGTTTGCGGTGGTCGGAAGTGCTCTGACGAGAGCGCTTGGCCTCGCGAAGCGAGGCCGTGCTTCGCACGGGCCACCGCAAACAGCCGGGCGGTCTGTTCGGCGAACGGTCCGCGTCCCCTCATGCGGGCGCCCCAGCCGGGCGCGTAGAGCTTCCCCCCTCTGACATCCCGCATCCGGTTCAGCACCTTCTTCTTGCGGTCGGGGAAGTGCCGTTCCAGCCAGTCGTCGAACAGACCGGCCACCGCGAAGGGAAGCCGCAGCATCACGTACATGGCGCTCGAGGCGCCCGCCGAAGCGGCGGCGGCCACGATGCCGGGGATCTCGTGGTCGGTCAGCCCGGGGATCACCGGCGCCACATTGACTCCCACCGGGATGCCGGCGTCCGCCAGGCGCGCGATCCCGTCCAGCCGCCGTTGGGGTGAGGAGCCGCGCGGCTCCATCTTCCTCTGCAACGAGTGGTCGAGAGAGGTTATCGACATCTGCACCTTCACGCCCTTCCACCGGTGAAGCTCTCGCAAGAGGTCTATGTCCCGCGTCACCCGGTAGTGCTTCGTCACGATGGCGACGGGATTGCGCGCCTCGGCCAGCGCTTCCAGACAGCTGCGCGTGATCCCCAGGCGGCTCTCGACAGGCTGGTAGGGGTCGGTGACGCCGCTCAGAACCAGCAGCTGCGGCTTCCACTTCGGAGATGCCAACTCCCGCCTAAGCAGTTCGGCCGCCTGCGGCTTCACCAGAATCTTGGTCTCGAAGTCGAGCCCGGCCGAGAAGCCCAGGTACTCGTGAGTCGGCCTCGCATAGCAGTAGGAGCAGCCCGTCTCGCACCCGCGGTACGGATTCAGGCTGGCGTCGAACCCCAGATCGGGACTGTCGTTGTAGGAGATTATCGACCGAGACCGGTCTTCGAGCACTTCCGTCTTGGGATCGGGGTCGGATGCGAGAGTCCACGCCTCCCTCTCCACCACCAGCGGGAGAAAACGATTGCGCGGGTTGTGCGCGGATCCGCGCCCGCGGATCTGGGGACGCCCTTCGGCTACTCTTTCCGGCATGGGTACGAAGCTAGCACAGATGGCAAGCTAGCACGGGCCCGAAACACGGACGCCAAGCCGGCAAGGGGGGCGCCAAGCCGGCAGGGGGGCGCCAAGCTGGCAATAGAGCCAAGCCGACCTCGGCGACACGCTGGCATCGGCAGGGTCCGGCGCGCGGGCTCTCGCCGGACGGACTCGACGGCTTCGATGTGCTCGCGACACGCCGGCATCGGCAGGGCCCGGCGCGCGGGAGGGGGCGGCTAGAAGCTGATGCCGAGACGCAAGCTCCAGCTGCTATGGCGCGGATTTCCTTCGCCCTCCAATGTGCTCGTGCCTACAGGAACATCCGATCTCATCAGCGATGTGACCCCGAATCCGTAACGCAGCTCGGGCCAGAGGCGCAGCCCGAGCCCGATCTCCACGCCGACCCCGACTTCCACGCGAATAGGCCGCGACGAGAGCAGGTCGTTTACGCCGCTAACCGTGCTCGACGGGAACGTAAGGACCGGTCCCGCCAGGATGTACGGACTAACCTTGGGAACCGCAAACCGCATGCGGATGTCGAGCGGTATCTCCACCAGATCGAGGTTGAATTCGGTGCTGTCGCCGCCGATGCTGGCCACGAGCTTGGGTACGCGGTGGTAGATAACCGCCGGACGCACCGAGAATGTCGCAAGGCTGATGTTGTAGAAGACGCCGAAGTGGTAACCGGCCGTGCGATCGCTAAGATCGAAGCCTTCCGCGGGCGCGAAGTCGCCGAGCGACTCGCGGTTGTAGCCTCCCAGCACGCCGATCTGCGCCGCCGCCGCCGCCGGGACGGACAAGAAGAGAGCTGCCGCGAGCAAGCCGCGCGGCCACCAGGAACACCCTTTCATCTTCGCCATCTCCCCACCTTCCCCACTCGGTTGCGCCCGGCCCGAATCTGTCACGGAGACTTGCCAGCTTCCCCATGGAGGCTTGCCATCTTCGCGCTAGAGACTTGCCAGCCTCCCCATGGAGGCTTGCCATCTTCGCGCTGGAGACTTGCCAGCTTCCCCATGGAGGCTTGCCATCTTCGCGCTGGCGCCGCCATCATCTCTCCCCGCCGGTCAATCTACCGGCATTTTGACTGGCGGGGAAGAAGCGGTCCGCGACAGACACGGCGCAGCCTTGCGTTCTTCAGCGGGTTGCGGAGCCTGCCATGTCGCGGGGTCCTCCATGTTGCGGAAGCTGCCAGCCGTAGCCACCCTTTTTTCTAACTACACCCGATACAGTCGAGGTATACACATCATGTCTCTGCACGGTTCAGAAAATCAGCGGTACGGCTCGTACGGTCAGCGGTGCGGCGCTCTTCTCTCGCTCCTCTTTCTCTTCTCGGCAGGATGCTCTCCAGACGCGGGCGACAGCGCGAATGCGGTCGGCCGCGGAAGCGGCGCGCCCCTGCCCGAGGGCGTCGCCGAACTCGTCCTTACCAATGGCAAGATCGTCACGCTCGACGCCGGCGGCTCGGTCGCGAGCGCGCTTGCGGCGAGGGACGAACGCATAGTCGCGGTAGGAACCGAGGAGGACGTGAGCGGATGGATCGGCGACGAGAGCCTCGTCATCGACCTCGGCGGTCGGCTCGCCATCCCGGGTTTCATAGAAGGCCACGGTCACCTGATGGGCCTCGGGAACGCGAAGATGATTCTCGATCTGATGATGGCGGACACTTGGCAAGAGATCGTGGACATGGTGGCGGAGACGGCGCAGAACGAGGAGCCCGGCGCTTGGATCAGCGGTCGCGGATGGCACCAGGAGAAGTGGAGCGAGGCGCCGGATCCGCTGGTCGAGGGGCAGCCGGTCCACGACGGGCTCAGCGCCGCGAGCCCCGACAACCCCGTGATACTGACGCATGCGAGCGGCCACGCTTCCTTCGTGAACGAGAGGGCGCTGGAGCTGGCCGGCATCGATGACGGCACCCCGAATCCTCCGGGTGGCGAGATCGTCCGCGATGCGGCGGGGCGGGCGACCGGCGTGCTGCGCGAGACTGCGCAACGGCTGGCACGGCGGGCATTCGCCGAAGCCGAAGGGAACCGCTCCGAAGAAGAGCTCGAGGCGAGAGCTCGGGAGCAGCTGCGCTTGGCCAACGAAGAGCTGTTGCGCAACGGGATCACCAGCTTCCAGGATGCCGGCTCCGGCTTCGAGACGGTGGACCTCCTGAAGACGGCCGCCGACGAAGGGCTGCTCCCCGTGCGGCTCTACGTGATGCTGAGCGGCGGCTTCGACAGCCTCGACGGAAGACTCGGCGACTACCGCATGATCGGTTATGGCGGCGACCGTCTAACGGTCCGTTCGATCAAGCAGGTGGCCGACGGCGCCCTGGGCTCTCACGGTGCCTGGCTGCTCCAGCCGTACGCGGACATGCCGTCTTCGACCGGCCTGGCCACCAATCCTCCCGAAGCGATCGAACGAGTCGGCCGGCTGGCGATCGAGAGCGGCTACCAGCTCAACACGCACGCGATCGGAGACCGGGCCAACCGCGAGGTGCTGGACCTCTACGAACGAATCTTCGCCGATCACTCCGGCGAGAGCGATCTCCGGTGGCGCATAGAGCACGCCCAGCATATCGACCCCGCCGACATCCCGCGCTTCGCCCAGCTTGGAGTCATAGCCTCCATGCAGGGGATTCACGCCTGTTCGGACGGTCCGTGGATCATGCTTCGGTTGGGAGAGGGAAGGGCGCGCTCCGGCGCATATGTGTGGCAGGACCTGATGAGGGCGGGGGCCGTGGTCACGAACGGAACGGACGTGCCGGTCGAGGCCGCCAGCCCTCTGGCCAGCTACCACTGCACGGTGACGCGCCTTATCGACGGAGGCTCTACCTTCTTCCCGGAACAGGCGATGACCCGCGAGGAGGCTCTGCGCTCCTATACGTCCGTGAACGCCTACGCCGCGTTCGAGGAGGAGCTCAAGGGCGCCCTCGAAGTTGGCAAGCTGGCCGACATCACGGTGCTCTCGCGCGACATACTCACGATCCCGGCGGACGAGATACTGGAGACGGAGGTGGACTACACGATCGTCGGCGGGCGGGTGGAGTACGGCGGTGGCGAGTAGTCCACCGACCGGCCATAGGCAGGGGCCTAGCGTTTTCTAGGGGGTTGATCTCTCCCTATGGGGATTGTCAGGGTGGTGCTGCGGAAAATCAGGAGGTTGGCGACTTGCGCTATCTGCTCCCCACCGGAAGTTCGGCCTTCCAGACCTGCCCCGAGCCGGGGACATACTGGCCGGTGCTGATCCTGGCGATGGGATAGTCCGGCAAGAAAACCCGCGCGATGCACTTGCCTCCGGATATTTCGCCGGCTCTGGATATTTCGCCGACTTGGGCGAAGTTAAAGTCCAGATTGTTAAACCCGTACTCCCGGCGGTTCTTGGGCAGGTCATCCCTGTTCGCGGGAATCAAGTGTAGAAAGAACGTGTCCGAAATGTCCGCCGGGGCGCACGGCTCCCTGGAGTAGACCAAAAGGTTTTCCCACAGATGCACGTCGAATTTCGCACGCGCAACCACCGGATCGCCGGCATCTTCGATTATTCTTTCCACCTCTCTCAATTCGGTGATGTTTCCCCAAAAGTAGTTCTTGCCGCCGAGCCGATGTCCCATGCTAATCTGGTAGATCGGGTAATCAGGGAGCCGAAAGACCATTAGGCATTTCCCGTCAAACTTTACTCCCTTCTCGCCAAACTCGAAGTATAAAATGCTCCGATGCCGCATCCGCTGGCGCTTGACATATGCTGGCAAATCGTTCGCGTCTACCGGAACTAGGGAAAGCACGAAACGGTTGGATACGTCCTCGAGTCCACAAGATTCGTTGACGTAAGTCAGCGTTTTTTCCGGTCCGTTGTGGTACAGGTCGAAGCCGCTCCCGCTGACGACCGGAGAACCGGTTACCGCATCACGGTAGATTTTCCGGTAGGCGTCGGCGGTGGAATCGTCTGCCGCCGACAGATCTAGCGCCGCAACGCTCAGGACGGCGTTGTTATACACCTCGCGGCGGTGGGCGATAGGAGCAAATACAACCACCTTTCTTCTGTCCCGATGTTGTTTGAAGTGGTTGGTGATGTAGAAATCGGCGATGTTCTCTCCTTCGCCTTTGAGCGCTATCCTCTGCCGGTCCGACTCTGGAAGAAACGCGCGATTCCGATCGTCATGTTCGTTATAGTCATGTTCGTTGTTACCCCACACGGTGATAAGCGAGTCCGGGTACGTTTCCGCCAGCCAGCGCAGACCGTCCATGTAAGAAGTCCCCCAGTATTCCAGAGGATACTGGTCGCCGAGCCGGCCCGGCGTTTCCCGGTCCACCAGGAAATTGAAATATGCTTGCTGATAGGGATGAATCCGAACCATTTGCGGGACAACGAGGAGAATGCCCGCTCCCACGAGGGTGTACGCCCCCGTGCGGACGACGGTACGCCCCGATACAGCGGCCAGCCAATGCAGCCCGAAGGCTGCCAGCGCGCAAAACGGCGCGTAGAGGAAGTAAGTCTGTCGCCATCCGTCGTACATTGTGGGAGTAAACACGACTACTGCGATGAAGGTCATAATCAGGCAGCCGATAAGCAGGAAGCCAAATTTCAGGTTGGCGTGGCGCAGGATGTCTCGGGGACTGGCCCAGCCGCGACGGATGACGGCGATTATTCCGGCAAAGCCCAGCAGGAGCGCGACGGGCGGGGTCGTAATGGCGACCCAAGTCGGGATGTAATGAGGCGGCAGATCGTTTCCGGCTATCAACTCGCCTTGGAACAGCTGGGGGAACACGTTCGGATGATGGGAGAGCGTGACGAACATCTCGAATGTGCGCCCGATGGGGTTGGCCCAGAGGTAGGGAAGGGTAGCGTAAAGGGCGAACATTGCTGCCAGGACGAACGCGCCGCCGGTGACTAACGCGTGTTTTCTACCCGCCGCAGAGTCGAAGAGCAAGTCCAGAGCGCGTACGGCGGGCACGGCGGCGAACAATACCATGCCCAAGATGCGAATGTTGATGAGAATGCCGACTGCCAGGCCGCATAGCAGAAACGCCCCCACGGTATCTTTGCTGAAAGCCCGGTGAGTCAGGAACAGGGCGATCATAAACATGGCGGCCAGGGGCACGTCTTTGGTGTTGACGAAGGATTCGGCGTACAGTCGGGGATGCAGCAGGAACAGCAGCATGGCGAACAGCGCGATAACCGTACTGCCGAACAGCCGGCGTATCAGCAAAAAGCAGAAGAATCCACTCGCTATGAAGAACAGGTGGGTCAGGATGTGGCGGCTAAGCGTGATGGCGCGGGTGTCGTCTTGCAGTCCCAGGACGCGCTCGACAATCAAGAGCGGCATCTCGAATGCCGTGCCGTAAAACTTTTCGTGACTTCCTAGAAGCTCGTCGTCTTGGCCGAGAACGTAGCTCGTCGTCTCCAGCGCAAGTTCGCGCTGATTGGGCTCGTCCCACGATACGCCGTAGTCGTCAAGGACGCGGACTCCCGCCGCTGTGAAGATCGCGCATACCACAAGGGCCCAAACCGGATGCGGAACTTGGGACGCGCGGAAGCTAAATGTTCCCCTCCTTGTAACGAACTAGTCGCGGGGAAGCTTGATCCCGCCGTCCTGGCGCGGCCAGCGGCGAGGCCGCGAGCAGCACGCCAAGAACGACTATGCCGGAGGCTAGAAGTTTCGTTCGGCGCGCGGAGCGAGTATCCCCGAGGCGGGCGTTACCTACGGGTGGTGCGGCTGGTGGTGGCCGCCCATGACTTGGCCGGACATCCCGTGTTCCACCTGGCTCCTGATGACCCAGTCGTAGTCGGCGGCGTATAGCGCGTTGCCGGGATTGGCGGCGGGCCAGTCTTCCATGGGGATGAAAGCGCCGGCCACCGCGCCCATGGCGCCATCCACGATCACCTCGTCGAACGGGTTCCAGTACTCCGCCGTGATCCGGTACACGTGCCCGGGCACGACGAGCGTTCCCACCCCGCGCCCGCGGTGAGTGAGGATCGGGATGTCGAGTATCTGGCCGTCATCGGCGAGCTTGGGCCGGACGTCGTACATCACTTCTCCCGTAGTGACGTCCTCGAGCGCCAGTCGCGACGCGTAGGCGTGGAGGTGGCCGCCCAGCCCGACAATCAATCCGGGGATCGCCGGACTCGTTTCCCATGACTTGGTGGAGTGCCCCGGAGGCAGGTCCCAAGCCTTGGTGCCCGACACCTCCGGATACATCGCGTCCAGGTGAAACGGCGTGATGGTGTACAGCGGCAGGACTTTTCGCCGGTCGTACTCGATCGTCAGATGCACGGTGACGCCCTCGTAAGTCACCTCGGTCGGGTTATGCAGCATCGTCAGGGCGAGGAAGGTCGAACCGGCTCGCATCGGGATGCCGAACAGCCACCCCGGAAAGCTGATCGACGGCGTCTCGTGGCTGGCTGCCAGGACGCGCAGCATGATGGGCAGGAAGAGTTCGCGCCGTCCAGGATCCAGCAGATTCATGTGGTGGATAACGACCCGCGGCACCGGCTCTCCGTGCATGTCGACGACATGCGTTCTGTAGCCGTGGATCGTCATGTCGAAGGGGATGGTCCCCTCCTGCACGGGAAGCTGTTCGATGTGGTGCGACGAGAGCGCCGGCAGGTCGATCGGTCCCAATATCACCGCGAGTTCCTGGCGCTCCGGGTCGTCGACGATCCGGATGCTCTCGGTCGATGTGCGCGGCTGCGCCTCGTCCATCGGCATGACGTGTCCGGCATGCTCATCCTGGGCGGCCAGCTGCAGCGCCGGGCCGAACAACAGCGCGACAGCCACGAGAAAGGACGGTGATCTTGAAAGCGACGACGATCTTGAAAGCGACATTTGATCCGCCCTCCTTTCTACTTCGTTACCCTTCTACACTTCTTCGCTACCCCTCTACTTCGAGCTTTTCCAGGAGCTCGAGCAGTTTTTCCAGCCGCTTCTTCAGCTTCCCGCCGACATTCGCGTCTTCCATCTCGGCGATCTCGGCCCCCGCCGATTCGAGCGCCTGAACGGCTCGTTCGAGGGCCGCCTCGAGTTCGAGGGCCCCGCCCTCCAGTTCGCCTCTCTCCAGCAGTTGGGCGGCTCGCACAAGCGCCTCCCGAGAGTGCTGCAACGACTGCTCGCGGGCTTGATCGAGACTCGCCGCCAGCTCGAGTTCGAGCTCGTCGGCTGCCGGCATGTCCATCCACTGGACCATCGGGGCTTCGAACACCTGGATCTCCGCCCCTGCACCGATCTCCGACCCTGCATCTTCCAACACGACCCCCGAGAACGCAACCGCGTCGTCCACATCGATGCCGATGGCTTCCACATCGATCTCGATAGCGTCCTGGCCGTGCTGAACCTTATGGGGCACGCTCCTCACGACGAAAGTGCCGCCTCCATTGTCGACCGCCAGCCCTTCCACGACGAACGTTGGTTCCGTCGAGTTCTGCCCTCCGCGAATGACGATTCTCCGGCGCTCCAGGTTCGATTCGGAACCCGCTTCTTCCACGTTCCCGTGGACGTGAACGACCTCGCCGCCGATCCCGTCATGGAAGTGAAGGCGAGTGACGCGGTGTCCGTGGGAATGTCCCATCTCATCCATGAAGCGGGCCGTCGAACGCTCGATCTTGCTAGCTACGCGCTCGGCCGAACGGCCTGCCCGCCGCAGCTGCGCGGCCGCAAAGTCCAGCGGGCCGTCGAGCGCGCCCGGGCGATCGAGCGCATCGATCACTTTCGCGTTGAAGTTGAGCGCTGCCCGGTTCCCCTCCGCCGGACCGGTCACTCCGGTGTGGTGCGACAGTGCGGCCCAGAAGATTGTGATAATGAGCCAGACGGCGAGCGCTTTTACGGCGGCGCGGAGCAGCTTGTTCACGACGGTTCTCCAGAAGGCGAAGGCGCTGGATTGTTCGGAGACATTCTATAACCTACTTCTACGATCAGCTTGCGCCGATGGTTCCGATGTCATGTCCGATGTCATGCGAGGGCGTCTCTCGGCCGGCGTCCGCCCGCCCCCATGCGAACTCGGCCCGTCTTCCCGGCGAAGGCGACGACAGGGGTCCCCTGGCGACATCTCGCGTTATTGGCGCTAAGACAGGGCCTAGCCGCCCGGCGGAACTGCCTCCACGCTGGGCGGAACCGCCTCCCTTCCTAGCAGCACCGCGCCGGATGCGCTCACCACCGACAGAGCCCCGTCCGACCGTCTGACCCTCATCTTGGCGATGTGAATTCGGAACATGAGGCCACCCCCGGACACATCGACTCGAAGCGCATCGGACGGCAGCACGGCTCGCCCCGGATCGGCGGATTCGACCTCCTGCACACGGACCAATACATCCGCCAAGGAAGCCGTCACCGCATCCATATCTCCCAGGAGAAGAACGATGCCGGCGCTGTCGTCGGTCGCCTTCAGCTCCAGCGCCTGGCCGCCGATCTCGTACTCGCCCTCCAACAAGTCGGCGTCGAGTATCACATGATCGAAGCCCGCGACTTCCAGGGAACCGATCTTCTCCTCCGACCGCGAGACGTTGGCGTATCCGGCCGTGTCGGTCACCAGCCCGCCTACCGGAACCAGCCCGAAGCTGGCGGCGATGAGTTCCGACCGGCCCGCGATTTCCCGATGTTCCATCGCTGGCGCGGTTCCATCCCCGATCGTGTCGACCGTAGCGACGCCGCCCTCGAACCAGTCGTTCACGCCGTCGGTCCCGTGCCATTCGAGCAGATACCGAAGGATGTCGTTGATCTGGCGCCACTCCGAGTTGGGCACATCTCCCATCCTTGCCCCGGCCTCCATTGACGGGACCCGTCCGTCCACGAGCGCCCCGTTGCTGGCGAGCAGCTCTTCGAGCCGGTTGAGCTGGCTCCGCTCCGACACCGAGTACACCGACCAGGGGCCGATGAAGGTGACGATGCCGACGACCGCCAAAGTCAGCGGAATCCACTTGATGTTGCGCGACCGCGACACGGCGTAGTAGAGCGCGATGCCGGCCAGCCAGACGGCCAGCACCACGAGCATGTACCTCCGCTCGGTCATCCCGTACTGCCCGATTCTCTGGCCGATGGCCAGCAGCAGCATGGTTACCGACGGAAACATGCCCATCCAGAAGACGCGGGCGTAGGTGTCGATCCACGCATGGCCTCCCGGACCCCGTTTCGGGTGAATGAGAAGCAGCGAGAAGATGCCGAACGCGGCGAGCGCGGACACCAGATAGCCGATCCAGCCGCTGGGCCACGTCGTGGTGACCACCACCCGCCCGAGATAGAGGGTGAGGATGATCAGATAGACGGAGACGAGCGGGAGGAGGAGATACTGCGCGAAGACCCTCAAGCCTGCCGGGTAGTCCTTGTCGCGATCCAGTCGCTGGAAGTCTCGCGGCACGCCCGAGAGGACGAACCAAGTCTGGAAGACGAGGCTCACCAGGAAGAAGAGCCGGGGGTAGACCAAATCTCCCATGTCTATCCCGAACAGGTTGTCCACTCCCGCTATGGCCAGGGAGAGTCCTCCCCACAGGACGCTCGAGTATACGCCTCCGAGGCAGAAGCGCAGGAAGAGCGTGCGGTTGAACTGCCAGAATCCGTTGTGCTCGCGGACCCCCAGATAGGCGATGCAGGCGACCGCGAGGTGGAAGGTGGCGCTCAGGTGCATGTAGCGGACGCCCATCACCGGCGGGCTCCATGTCGTCCAGCGCCAGTAGAAGAGCAGCAGTATCGCTAGCCCGAGGCCGCGCGTCATCCAGGTGCGGGCAGGCGTGAAGCCTCGCCGTTCGCAGAAGATGGCCAAGCCGGTGAGGAGCGAGAGCCCCAGGCTGGCGGCCGCCGCGATGCGCCAGCTCTCGTCCGACGGCTGGGCATCGGCGTCGAGCCCGTTCATCGCCGCGATAGCGGCCACTATGCCGCATAGGAGCACATCGGGGAAGCGCAGGAACGTTGCCCACGCGGTGGTCGCCAACTTCTGGATCGAGGGGAGTTTCATCGCATATCGCTCGCAAGCTGGGGAGGACGCCAAGAGGCTGGCGCAAGGTGGTCGGCGCGCCAAGCGGCCCGCCAGGTGGCTGCCGCCGAGCGGGTGGCTGGCGCCCAGAGGCTAGTTGGTGCCGAGCGGGTGGCTGGCGCCGAGCGGCTAGTTGGCGCCGAGCGGCTAGTTGGCGCCGAGCGGGTGGCGCCGTATGAGCTACAGCGACGCGTTCTAGACACGAGCATGGATCGCTGAAAGCCGCTCCGCCGCCTGCTTGAGAACTTCCTCGGTCTTGCAGAAGGCGAACCGGACGAACTTGCGTCCATCCGCCGGGTCGCTATAGAAGCTGGATCCCGGGACGGGGGCAACACCGATCTCGCTCGCGAGCCAGATGGAGAAGTCGTCGTCGGGCATGTCGGAGAGCGCGGAGAAGTCCGCCAGAATGTAGTAGGCGCCCTCCGGCTTTCGGCACTTGAAACCCGCCTCCACGAGCCCGGAATACAGCAACTCCCGCTTGGCGCCGTAGAAGCCGGACAAGTTTTCGTAGTAGGAAGCCGGGAGCGTCTCGAGCCCTGCCGCGACTCCCTCTTGCAGCGGCGCGGCCGCCCCGACGGTCAGAAAGTCGTGGACCTTCCTTATCGCATCCGAAATTTCAGGGTGGGCTACGATGGTGCCGATTCGCCAACCCGTGATGGCGAATGTCTTCGAAGCCGCGCTGACGGTGATGGTCCGGTCGCGCATGTCCGGGAGAGTGGCCATGGGGATGTGCCGCGCCCCGTCGTAGACGATGTGTTCGTAGACCTCGTCCGTCACGGCGTAGGCGTCGAACTCCTTGCAGAGTTCGGCGATCTTCTCTAGCTCGTCGCGGGTGAAGACGCGGCCGGACGGGTTGTTCGGGGTGTTGAGGATGATGGCGCGCGTTCTTTCGGAGAAGGCGGCCCGCAGCCGGTCGAAGTCGATTCGCCAGCCGTCGGCCAGCGGCACGAACACCGGCGTCGCCGCGCATAGCGTCGTGTTGGGTCCGTAGTTCTCGTAGAATGGCTCCAGCACGACGACTTCCTCGCCGGGATCTACGATCGACAGCAAGACGGCGAGCAGAGCCTCCGTCGCTCCGCAGGCGACCGTGATCTCCGTCTCCGGGTCGACCTCGAGGCCGTATTGCTCCCGGTAGCTGGCCGCCAAGGCCTCGCGATAGCGTTTCGCTCCCCAGGTTATGGCGTACTGGTTGATGTCCTCGTGGATCGCCTTGGCCGCGCTGCGCTTCAGCGTGCCGGGACACGCGAAGTCGGGGAATCCCTGCGCGAGGTTGATCGCTCCGTGCTCGCTGGCCAGACGGGTCATCATCCGTATTACGGACTCCGTGAAACCGTGTGTCCGCCGCGCGGTGTGCATCCTCGTCATCGTCGTTACCGGCTACCCTTCCTCTTCAACCCTTCGTCTTCGATACCGATCGTCATCGCTACCGGCTACCCTTCCGGCTACTCTTCCTCTTCGGCGCTTCCGGGGCTACGGAAACCGGCTGCCTCGGCCGCCGCGACCGCCAAGTCTTCCCGGTCCCTGGGCCAGCCGAACCAAACTGCGTCTCCGCGCTTCAGCTCCGTGTCGCTCGAGACCGGTTGCACTTGTTTGCCCCGCTGATGGACGAGCGCGATCAGCAGCATGTGCCGACCGCCCAGGGCGTCGAGTTCGGATATTCGCCGGCTGGCTCGCTTCTCGTAGCTAAGCGCTTCGATTTGCACCCGGTCTTGCCGAAATTCGTGCGCCCACCGCTCGTAGTCGATGCCATGGCCGAAGAGCAGCGACGCTCCGCTCTCCTCGATGCGCTCGATGTCGGCGTCCGCCGCCGAGGCGTCTACGGCGACCATACGGGCGACGTTCGGATACAGTTCCTCCACGCGGTTGGAGATCAGGCGGTTGACCCCTTCGTTCGGCGTGAGCGCGACGATCGCGCGGCGCGAGTCGATCCCGGCCTTCACCAGGGTCCGCTCGTCGTTGGCGTTTCCAAGCACGACGCGCAGGTCATCCGTCTCGGCGGCGCTCGCCTCGGCCTCGGCGGCGCTTGCTTCGGCCGGATTGGTATCGACGACCACGATGGGGAAGCGGCGCGGGCGCGCGGCGAGAAGGAGGGTGCGCGCGAGAGCGCGGCCGACCGGATTGGCCCCCACCAGAGCGAATCCGTCGTTGGTCGCCTTCCGCACCCGCAGCGCCCGCGCCGCAAGCCCGGCGGTGCCGCCTTGCGCGATGACGGTCGCCGCTATGACCAGAAAGACCATCGCCCGCAGTTCGTCGCCCGCCGCCTCCTGCCCGCCGTGCGCCAGCTCCGCCGCGAAGAGCGAAGTCACGGCGAAGGCGACGATGCCCCGGGGGGCCAGCCAGGCCAGAAACGCCTTCTCGTTGAGGCGCAGCTTCGTTCCCCGCGTGCAAAGCGCTATCGAGAGAGGACGGATGACGAGTACGAGCGCGAGCACCGTCGCGATGCCCCCGTAGCCGAGCGCGCGGACATCCGCCAGATCGACGGCGGCGGCGAGCAGCACGAAGAGAAGACCGACCAGCAGGTGAGTGAGCTGTTCGCTGAACTCGATCAGCTCTCGCCCCCGCAGCGGGCCGATGTTGCCGACGACCAGCCCGGCGACGGCGACCGTCATGATTCCGCTCTCGGGCAGGATGGCGTGAGAGCCTTGATAGAGCGCGAGCACCCCCGCCAGGGTGAAGACGTTGCGCAGGTCGGACGGGATGGCGCGGCGGAGCTTCAGCAAGCCGCCCAGCGCGAATCCGCCCCCGATCCCGACCAGGAACCCGAGTCCCATGCGCGCGGGCAGCCCGAGGACGCCCGTTCCGATTTCTCCCGCCGAGGAGGCCAGCGCCACCTCGAATACCACCACCGCGAGGATGGCGCCGATCGGGTCGATGAGCACCCCCTCGGCTTCCAGAATCGTGCGCAAGTTTCTCGTGAGGCGGATCCTGCGCGTCAGCGGGTTGATGACGGTGGGACCGGTTACCGACACCAGCGTGCCGAAGAGAAGCGCGATCCTGATGTCCCAGCCCAGCGCGATCATGGCGACGGCGGCGGCCCCGCCGATGGTCGTCGCCGCGCCGATCGTGATCAGATTCCTTATCGTCGCGGCCTGCCGCCGCACGCGGCCGAGGTTGAGCTGGAGCGCTCCCTCGAAGAGGATCACGGCGACCGCCAGCCCGACGATGTGGTTGAGGCCGTCGCCGAGCGTGCCGGGCCGTACGAGATTCGCGAACTCGGGCCCGAGCAGGACGCCGGTCGCCAGGAGGAAGATGATGCCGGGCAGGCGGACATGTCGGGCGATGACCTGCGCCATCAAGCCGCCGGCGACGGCCAGCGCGAAGGTCAGCGCGGGGTCTTGAAGATTCATCGGCGCCGCCCGAATTCGGCAGCTTCCGGCGGCGGAGTCGCTGGGTTCTGGTCTATGACGAGACGGCTTCGCTTCCCGTAGCCCCGGCTTCGCGTCTTGTGGCGCCAGTTGCGGCATCAGGGTCGGCTGCTTCGGCTTCGGCATCGGGGCCGTCGGCGGCACCGGCCTTCTCGATCGCGATCAGGAAGTTCGTGAACCCCTCGTCGTAGTCGGAGAGACCGTTCTGGCCGGTCAACTTCATGCGCAAGTCGTACGCCCTCCTCATGGCGGGGCCCACGACTCCCGTCATCGCGGCCTCAGGCGGGCGGCGCAAACGGAGGCCGGCCAGCAGCTCCTCTCGCAATCCGGCGTCGGCCAGCAGATCGTTGTAAGTCTCCGCATCTCTCCCGGCCAACACCCAGAGCTGGCGGTCGAGCCGCTCGCAGAGAGCCGCCTGCACGAGCACCGGGCTGTCCGACTCCGCCAGCGCGATGTAGGCGAGAATCTGCGCCTCCACCTCTTTCAGATAGCCTTTGCGGTGGCAAAACTCGTGGGCGATCACGTGCGGCTCGAAGATGCCCGTGCTCTTGAATATCGCGACGTCGCCGGTCAGCGGGTCCGCCGCGCCCAGAGCGAAGGGAAACACTATCTGCGCCAGCATGAAGCTCCGAATCCTGGCGCTCGTCTCCAGCCTCTGCCCGGTCAGCTCGGCCAGATAGTCGGTAAGCCGCAGGTCCACTATCTCCGCCAGCCGCTTTCGGGGGACGGTCATCGGCACGTAGTTCTCGTTCAACAGCTCCGCCAGCCTAGCCACGTCCTCCTCGCGTTCCGCGTCCGATGCGGGAGGCGGCGAGAGAGGGTCGACGCCGAAGACGCCTTTGAAATCGACCCGCCGAGCATCAGCGCGAACCGCCCAGTCGATGGCCGCGCTGCCCGCGTACACTCCCAGCGCCGCGGCCTGGAGCGCCCTGCCCGCCGGAGTGGCTCCTAGCAGCACCCTGGCCGCGACCGGGACGGCAAGCAGCAGATCGGATGGCGCGATCGGAAGGTAAGTCGCTAGATTGGGAACTCTGATTCTTTCCATTGCGCCCCTCGCGAATACAGCCGGAGCGGGCAAGGAACGTTCTCCGCCACGCCGCCGTAGGAAGCTGTGTTGCCGGTTGAACGGCTCGGTACGACGAACTGTACACCGGCAAGCATAACAGGATCAGACAAATGTACTGGATAGGGTGAAGACAAGGGAGGTTGGAATGGGTATCCGGACTTTGAAATCGTTGCTGGTCGTGATGGCATTGTCTCTCTGCGGCGCATCGCTCGCCGCCCAGGAAGCGAAGATAGGGGGACAGGCAGGCTTCGCGGACGACGCGGACTTCTCGCTTGGGCCGCGCGCTCAGATATCGCTGGGCTTCCTGAAGCCCGAGCTGTGGTTCAGCGCTTCGTTCGACTACTTCTTCCCGGATGCGGGAGAGACCTTCGAAGAGTACTACGAGATGAACGGCAACCTTCTCTACGACGTCAAGTTGGCGGGCGTGACGAATCTGGTGCCCTACGCCGGAGCGGGACTCAACTTCGCTCGCTGGAAGAGGCCCGACGAGGATCCGGAGACGGGTCTCGGCTTGAATCTGGTCGGCGGGTTCCGTTTCCCGATCGGCGGCTTCACCCCCTTCGTGGAGGGGAAGATGGAGCTGAAGGGGGGCGGGCAGCTGATGGTGGTAGGGGGCATCCTCTTCCCCTGAGAGGGGTTGCTCAAGAAGGGCGCTCCGTCCTCGGGACCTAGTCGGCGGGGGCACGCCCAGTTGCCTGAATGGCCGCCTTTAGGCTTCGGCTATGAACCGCCCGCGTCGTAGTCCAGGAGATCTACGGAGCTAGGGCGCGTCTTCCCCTCGCGGAAGTACAGAGCCTTGAATCGGTCCATCTGCTTGATCTTGTCGATCAGCGTACGCGTCTGCCGCGAGCTGGCGACATTTCGAACAAGCGCCCTGGCGTCCGTGTCCGTCAGCCGCAATACGAGGTAGTTGGCGACGGCGGAGAAGAGGGAAGTGTGGAAGTCCTTGGCTTCCTGCGACGCCAGCACCAAGGAGATGCCGTACTTTCTGCACTCCTTGGCCATGGTGGGAATCAGCTTCAGTCTTGACGCCCTGTGAGCTTCGTCGATGATAACTGCGTGCGTGATGCGGCTCCGGGTGCCCCGCCGGAACATGTCCTTGTACAAGCCGTACAGAATCAGCGACGAAAAGGCGTTCTGAAGGCTTTCGCTCTGCGTTCTATGGATGCGGATGACCGTGGGCTTCGGACTTTCCCAGAGACTGCCGTGGGACTCTCCGGTATCGAAGAACCCGTAGTCGTTCAGTTCCGCCATGCGGGCCTGCAGACTCTTGATCCCGGGACTTGGCTTCGGGGTGTCGCTAAGAATCTCGAAGAACCGCTTGAACTCCGGCTCGGACGCGTGGGCCGGGTCTCGGTCCTTGCCCCACCCCTGTTCGACGAAGCTATCCCTTACGGCGCTACGAATCGCTTCGGCCTGCAGGTCCCCCAGCTCAGGATAGATGGCTTTGAAGATATCGCGTAGCTGCGCGGCAACATCGATGTGGGCAACCGCCGACGTCCGGTCCATCACCTGCAACGGGTTGAATCCTAGCCCGTCGAAATCGATGAAGCGGGGGGACTTGATCAACGCTTCGAGCTTCTGGTCGATGTCCTGATGGTAGGAAAACACTATAGGGCGCACCCCGGCGGCGAGCATCTGGCTGCACACGTTGAGCAGACATGTCGTCTTGCCCATGCCGGGCAACCCCGCAACCAGGAGGTGCGGATTGCCCTCTACGGTCAACTTCCAGCTCACATCGGAGTCCGAATATGGGTCCGTGCCCAGGACGACGACTGGGTCGTTGTCGGTCGAATCCACCGCATCCGCACCGACTGGCTCGCCGACAGTCGAACCCTCCGCATTTGGACTAACCGGCTCCGTACCCGGATCGTCTGGCTTCGATTCGCTCTCGTTCGCACTGGTCCCAGTGGCGGGGGTCCGCACGAGCGTGGCCCCAGGTTCTGGATATTCCGCTTGTGTACGCGGATGCGAATCCTGGTCTGGCAGATGCCCCGGTCCGAACAAGAAGATCGGGTCGTCCCAATCGGACGGAGATATTTTCAACGGATCGGCGCGCGACAATTCCGGGCAGAAAATCCAACCGCGGCCCGCAGCAATGTCGTCTAGCCAGCTGTCTCCGGCCCGCTCCACCATGCGGTCGATCGCTTTCACGAGAATGTCGTGGGCCTTGCCCGACAGCTCGTGCCTGCTGGCCCTGTCCGCGTAGAAACGAAGCACGCGTGCCAGCTTGGCCCACCGAACTGCCTTGAAGGAACGGCAGACAGCGTGGTTGCCGTAATGGCCGTTCCATCGCTTCTGCATGGACAGGATCTCGCGACGAACCGAATTGAGCAACTCGGGAGACCTAGAGTCGCGCAGGTGTCTGCGGTACGTCACGCTGGCAAATTGGAATCGCAGTTTCCGGCGATGCGCGCTTACGTAGACAAGGCCGGAGCGCGATTGATCGTTGCCGCTTCTTGAAGATGTCCCCGGCCGCAGCAGGCCCGGCACATCGTCAACGGGAACGAAGAAGCCCTTCCGCAGAGATATCCAGCACTCGTCGTCATCGTCGCTGCTCGCAACGCAGTGCGACTGGCAGAGGGCCAGCGCGACCAAATCCAACCGCGGTGTCCGCTGCCCCGTAAGTGGAATCGCCAGTCTGCCACTGAGGGCTTTGACGTGCTTCATGATAAACTCGGAGTTTCGGCGGCTGCGGATCAGTCCCATGCCGTCCAGAACGCCGTCTAACAAGTCTTGAACCTCATCGAGGTTCGTCGTTGAGGTGATGAGCTGCACGCAGCCCAGGTCCTCCCTCTCCGGTACGTAGTCGATTACATACGCGTCGTAGATCTCCTGGTTGTCCCGGGGAGAATCGAAGTACTCGACGCCCGCGTTGCGGTCCAAGGTGATCACCCAGTCGCACAGATTGTGAAGGCGGAGAAGGCTGTCGGCACTCTCCCGGGAAATAACCGTCCTCAGCTCGGGATTGTGGAAGGGGTCGCCCAGAGCTCCGGCAACCATCTTGTGAATGCGATCTTGCATATCCACCAGCCGTTTGGTATGCGCCCGGCCGACAGGGTGCGTCTCCCCGTGCTTCCATATGGGAACTGCGCTCGTCCAGCGAGGATCGGGCTTGGCGCCGTATTGCCTATCGAAGAATGACAATAGACCGTACGCATGAAGCGGTCGGCGCCTAGCCGGTTCCTTCTGGATAACGACTCGCGACTCGAAGATGTCGAATGCCACCGCCACGTGAGCGGCTGAATCCGGCTCTTCCCGTTCCTTCCGGGCCCATCGCAGTCTTGGGAGCCTTATGCCTCCAGGAAGGCTCTTGGATTCTAGCATCCACCGATCCCTGTCCTGCAAGCCCGCCACCGCTCTTCTGCGCCTTTCTTGACAATCGCTGATGAACCGGCCAGAAACGACATGCTTTTGCTGTTTCTCCGATGGATACAGCTCAAGCACGAAAGACAGGTCGGGATCGCGACGCGCGGTACCGTTGCCGGCAGCTCCATTCGCTTCGGCGTCTAGCTCGGCGGCTTTCCCCAGTGCCCGGGCGATGGTGCGGCCGTCGCCGGCCCGCAAGGCGTGAACGTGAAGCAGCCGCGACGTCTCGTGGCATTGCAGATACTTGTGCACTTCGTGGCCCAGAACTTCCGAGCTTCTAGCGGCGATTGCAGGAACAGCGCCGACCTCGTTGCCTTCCTTATGCTCCAGAGAGCGTTCAAGGATCGCTACGGTGGCCTTCGGCTCCCTGTCAGTATCGGGAACCATGGCCACCGTGTGAAACCCCAGGGTGTCCGCAAAGACGAAGGTATGGTCGTCGCTTAGCCCGGGAAGAAGCGCGGGGAACATGGCGCCATCGAGGTCTCGGTACTCCTTGCGAATAGCCTCGGCATGTTGTCCCTCTTCGAATTTCGAGTTCAGGACCAAGTTGTCGTAGGCCACATGCCACGCCATGCGAAGGGGATGACTCGGCAGCACGATCAGTCCGATTGGTTTTCCAGACTGGGATCGCACATCCACCGTATGGGCGTGCGCAAGTTGCGCGGCACCGCTTTTCAAGACGGCCGACCAAGCCAGGAGGTATTCCTGCACGACATTGAAGTTCTTGACGTTATCATCGTAGACTTGGCCCACCGCACCGACATTGCCGAACCGCTCAGCAATCAACCGAGCGCTGGCGGTCGTCAACCGAGTCCAATAGTCCTGGGATACCTCCGGCGGGCACCGGATCGGCTCGTATTTCACATTGCCGGTGCGTCTGCCGGTTGTCTGAACCGTCACGCACCACCGGCCCACAATATCGCTGGACCAATCGGCCTTCCTCGACAGGTTGTCTTCAATCTCCTTGACGAGCGGGGGCCGGTAGACTCGGATGTTCCGGCCGAGCCCGGGGATCCGCCAAGAGAGAAACGCCTTGGAGTTGCGTGGACGCCCGGCGGCGAGGCCGGTCAGGCTCGCTACTTCTTCGCGGTCCGGAAGGTCGATCAAGCCCTCGCTGAATGTGCGCAGAACCTTGCCCTGCCGTGGCGGCAAGCTATCGCCACTGCCGCCTCCTCCGTCTCCTCCGCCTCCTCCGGCCCTGAGCACTCGAATCACGAACTCCTCGCTCTCTTGCTCCGCGATGTGTTCGTGTTCGACTACCGAGAGCACCACCTTGGCGGGGCCGTGCGAGAAGTCTTCAAAGTCATCGTCGTTGAAGACGCATTTCTCGTGCGCGGTTGCAGCAGTATGTACGACTTCTCGAAGTGCTCGTTCCTCGTTCTTGACCGCCCCCACGACCGCGACCCTGTACACGACTGCCCCCTTTGGCAGCTTCGGAGAGACCTTCCAGCGCACCTCGAGCTTCGAAAACGCATTTCGTAATGCTGCATCGGAATGCAAGATCAATTCAGGCGGTTCGTCAATTTCCTTGTCATCCACGAGACCAGACCACTTATGGACCTTTCCAGACTTGGCTCGCCATGGCACGAGCTTGACGTGATCGGGGCGGCCAGATCCGACCTTAATCCGTAGGGAATTGATCCACAGATCCCTGTCGTGAAGATGTTCCAAGGCTTCCTGTATTGACAATGTCGCGACTTCGCGAAGGAAGATGGCCAAGTCGGCGAGTTGTTCGTCCGAGGCGTCCAGCCCAAGCGCGTCGATCCGTTCCTCCGGGCCGAGCCCTGAAAGCGTGGTGTCCAACAACTGGTCGACGAAACGGCGGGACTGGGTAAGTTCGTCTTTGCTTTCGTGGCCGATCTTGCCCTTGACTGGCCAAAGACCTACCTGAGCCAAGAAGGCACCGGCATGGCGACCACTATCGGCCACGCAGCAATAGAGAGAGAACTCGGCCCACGGCGAGACGCTGAAGCGGCCGCCATGTCCGCGGGCTTGCTGTACAGCTTGTTCGGCATACTTGCGGTGGCCGGAGGAAATCTCGCGGGTCACCTCCCGTGCTGCCAACCCATTGGCTGCCCGAAAGAGGTCGCTCTCCCCGACCTCTCGGGCAGCGCTGTAAATTCCGTCCATCCCGGCTCCCGCTAGCTTGGTGTCCACGAGCAGGAGGGTTGCCTCTTTCTTCTGTTCTCGCCTCTCGACCGCTCTGTCCGCCGTGATTGTCCTGGGATCGTTGTTGGAGTCCCCCACCCTGAATAGCACCCAGCCCGGGAGGTCGAACTCCTCTTCGTCGGCCAACTTGGTCACCACATCGGGCCTCAGGCATCGGACGAACGCCATCGCACCGTCGGTGGGTTTTCCCAGAACCTTGCCGAGCGCATCCGCCAGCAACCGACCGTGTAGCTTGGTCCAAGTGTCCGTCACCGGGCACTCTCGGTGACTCTAGCCGCCTTGTGCGGAGGTCTCCGCTGGAACCGCGGCTTCAGACGCTTCATGGCCTCTGCGTCGTTGACGCCGATCATGAGTCCCAAGTCGCGGAGCCGCCGTTCGAGAAAGCTCCGGTTCTGCTGCAGCAGTTCGTTGGAAACCGTCAGGCCCGGAGGAGCCGCGTCTACATAGAAGCCGTAACGCTTCTTGATCTTGTTCATGAACTCGGCCAGCGACACCGTTCGTGCGGTTCGACCTCTCCCGGCCGGAAGAACGGCAGAGTGGACCAGATACTCAAGAACCGCATCGGTAAGGACAACGGAACGAACCTGCCGGGACCGGGGAGATGCTCTTCCCGGCTCCATGCGCCTCGTCCGGCGCTTTTTCGCTAAGCCGTTCGGTCGGTCCACGTACAACAACGATCCGACGAGAGCGTACAAGCGTTCCCGGGGCACTCGACCTTGCAGCCGTACAATACCCTCCGCCAGTCGCAGTACAGGATTCGGTATCACTTCCTCATTCTGCAGGAGGTGTGCGGTGCGAGGATAGTCCTCGCGGACATCCTCCGCCAGAGATTCGGCATCGCTCTCCATGTCGTCCCAGATGAAGTCCGCCCTGGCATGGCGGCCGTGCAAGACATCGCCGAGAAACTCAATCCACTCGTCGGCCTGAGGGCTGTCCTCAATTTTCAGGCTTTTCAACTCTTTGCGGATTTTCCTATCGTAGCGCACCCGGTAGTCGAGCAGTCGAAGGACCATGAATGCCACGGGAAGCGGCTCGATGCGCCGCATGTAGTCGTCCATGGACTGTTCGGCAAGGTTCCGGAGTCGCCGGTCGACGCCCGACGAGCAGTCCACGAAGAGGCGCGCAGGACGCTGGAACTTGGGGTCTTCAACTTTCCCGGAATTCTTCCACTCGAGCACTATCTCCGCCACGCTCGTGAAGATCGTTGTCAGTCCGACGGCGATGCACGACTCAAACATCTCGACGAACGCATGGCGCGGCACCGACAGCGCGTAGTCTCGCACGAACCGGCGAATGTCTTCGGAGCAATTCTTGGACGCGCGGCTCGCGATGGGCCGCTGATTGGAAATCCGCGAGTCAGCGCCTCTGAGCTTTTTGGGAGCACTACCGAGACGCTGTGCCAAGCGGATGGAGAGCAGCTGATCCAATCCGACGGTCGTACTCTCTTTCTCGTGGAAATGATCCGAATCGTAATTGTCAAGTGCACCGGTTTGAGCCATTCCTGGACCCATGGCTTTGAGCAGAATGTTCTTTTCGAATATGCTCTTGCCGCGAGTGCCCACGACCGGAAACCATGTCCGGCCACTAGTCGGGTGTATATGGGCATTCTCTTGGTTCGCGAGGATTGCCACGATCGTTTCGGGCACGAAGCGGAGGTTTGCGACATTGTCGGGCAAGTCAATCCAGCTGGCCATGTAGTGGGTTGGTGCCACCCTTTGGACCGGCTTCACCCGGCCCGGTTCGTAGCTCCGGTTCTCCAGACAGAAGCAAAGGAGAAGGTCGCCCAAGATCGCTTTCTCGACCTCGTCGGCAAAGCCATCGAATTCGTTGGCGTCTTGTACCAGTGCCGACGCCACGGCTTCCACCGTTGTCTTGCGTCTTCGTTGCGCCAAAGTGCCTTCACGGGGTCCGTAGGTTTCCAGGAACCGTCCCCGTCCCCGGCGGTGTCCGAAGCGGAACATGTAGAATACGGCCGGCAGCACGGCCGACAGATCAAAGTGCAGGACATTGACCGGCAATACTTTCTTGTAGCCGTCCGCCCACACTTCACGGGTCATCTTTCGGGACAACACTTCGTTGACCAAGTTGCGAGCCGCGTGGCTCATTTGGTCAGGGTTCCGGGATCAATCCGTCGTATCGTCAACCGCTGGTGGACTCCCTCCTGCGACCCCACCGATTCAACGGAGATACGGTATGTCTCGTCATCTTGAACGGGGTTCCAGGCCAGGATCACGCGATCGTCTTCTCGAACAAGGCGTTGGCAGAACCTCGATAGGTTGGCAAAGACATCGTCGGCGGACGCATCTCCAAATTGGTAGCCGTCGGCCATTTCCAGCAGACAGTGGAACAGGTCGTAGCTCAAGCGCAGGTCTTCCGTCGTGCCGTTGGTGCCGGTGTACTCCAAAGTGGCGTACCGGTGGAGCCGTTCCCAATAGGGCCGCAACAGCAAGTCTTGCTCGCCCGACACAGGGCGTCGAAGCTCGGACCGGAGGCGAAAACGCTTGAACGGCTTTTCCGACCAGAACGCGGTCTCCGTAGGGGTCCGGGGCGTGATGGGCAGTGGAACCACATCCAAGGCGACATGGTGAAGCGGAAGGGTCGCCAGCTTGGCGATGCCACGGCAAAGCTTGACGCTCAGTTTCCGGTATTGCGCTTTGCCGAGGAACGGCATGTTCCTGAACTGGGCGAGATGCTGGCCCTGCGCGAGGCCCAAGGCGAGCGCGGTGGTGCCTCCGTCTGGATCTTCCGTGCCCTGTACCCCTCGAACCTTGCCGTCAGTCCATTCGAAGTACGCCCTTCGGCGAGCGGATGAGAGGTGCTTGGTTCGATCGCCGGTCTCCACCACCTCGGCGAGCAGCCGCCGGTCGATCTTGGGATGGGCCTCCAGGGCTGGGTCCAAGCGGACGAGTTCGGCCAGCACTTCACCTTGCCGGTGGGGCGCGTCCGGCGAGAACGCCCTGTCCCAGTAGGGCAAAGCCAACTCGGCGGTTCCGTCGTGGTAGTCTTGGCAGAAATGGATTCCGAAGAGGATGAAGACCAGGGTGGCCCGGAGCTCCCGGACCGTGATGTGGGTCTCGCCACGGAAATGGACGGCCTGCAAAGCTTCGAAGAGACGCTGCCGCGCCCACGACCGCAGCTCTTGCGATTCCAGATTCGGCAGTCCGTCGGGTCCGAAAACCCGCAGTGCCCGGTATGCGCTGCACCGCTCCTGCGCGGAGCAGGTCGCGCACGGCTTCCATCGTTCGGGTGCTTCGTCTCCGCCGTAGAGAGCGTCTACCAGCTTTTCGAGGAACTCGGCCTTGATCTTGTCGTTCTCCCACGACACGCCGCCGACGAGGGATCGCTCGTTCAGGTTGTGGAACGAAATGTGATCGTTCTCAGCCGGTTCGTCTCCGAGGTGGCCCGTGAGATCCCGCTTCAACGGAGTTTCCGAAGGTTGGCCGACCCATTCGAGTAGCCGTCCGTCGTTGATGGCCAAGAGATGCGCGATGTCGTCGTCCGGGGCCCCTTGTTCGAACGGCTTCAAGAACTTGTCCAAGAGTTCGTCGGCTGATCGTCCTTTCCAAGCGGCCGATCCGTCCAAATTCACTCTCACGCGCAGACCGTCTCCAACGGTTCCATCGAGGATCCGCTCCGAGGAAGCGTGATCTCCGAGACCCAGTTTTTCTGCGAGGTACTGCAGCAAAGCAGTTTTGCCATCTCCGGCGTTCCCGCAAAGCACCACGAGGCGAGCTCGCCTATTCAGTACGTCCTTATACAATGTGGTCTCGAGTTCCGTCTCCACGTACGTGTTCTTGGCGAACTCCGTATCCAGTCCACGGGTCTCCAGGTTGCCCCACATGGAGCCGGGATAGGACTGCAAGAGATCTCGCAGCCACGGCACTTGATTCTGCGTCCGTTCGGTCGCGACTGGGAGCGCGCGCGTAGTGTCGGTTGCTATCGTCTTCGCCCCCGGGGCAGCCAACGCCTCCAACGCATCCGCGACGGTCTCGAACCGCTGGTCCGGGTCGGGATGGGTCGCCCTGTCCAAGAAGTCCGCGATCGTGCGGCTGGCGGCTCGGTCGGTCTCTTCCCAGTCCAGCATCCTCGGGACATGGCCTTGCCCGGAGAACGGCACCCTGTCGAACAGCACGTGGAAGAAGCTTGCCGCCAAGGAGTAGATGTCGTCCGAGGGAACTGCCGTCTTGTCGGTGCGTGTCGGCGAGCAGTACATGGTGTCCGGCGATTCGGTCGGTGCGCCGATATGGGTTACGAAGTCGTAGTCCGTCAGAACCAAGTCCCCCTCGGACACGATCATGTTGCGAGGACTGACATCGCCGTGCACGAAGCCGTTGCGGTGCAGGGCATCCAACGCCTCGCAAACCGCTCGCATCCACCGTAAGACGAATTCTTCCCATTCCTCCGACTGGTCTTCCGCCAAGAGCGGGATCACGCCGCTAAAGTCGGCCAGCGAACTGCCTTCGATCCAGGTCATGAGCGCAACGAACTCGTTGTCTCGCCACTCCTTCGCAACCTCGAGCACCGACGAGAGCCCTGGCCGCCGACTCACCGGCTCGCGGGCCAGCTGGTGGGCTAGCCGAACTCGTTCGCCAGTCTTCTGGTCCCGCACCACCTTGCCTACGAAGGTGCCCATGTCTTCTCTGGTGGATGCGTCCAGTTGCACGACCTTGAACGTCGTGCCCACGCCCCCGGTGCCAAGGCGCGAGACGATCCGGTAGTCCTGGTCTCTGAAACGCACCACTTGGTCTTCGGTCCAGAAACGTGCGGGTGGAACTTCCAGCTCGGCGGGGCCAGTCACCAACTTCTTAAGCCCGCTCTCGACCTCCATCAGCGACGCACGGTTTTCCGGCTCCGTCTTTCCCGTTCTGAGAACGCGCACGGCCTCCCCAGCCTCCCAAGTTGCGTCCTCTGCCGCTGTCAAGTTCTCAAAGAGAACAAGCAGCGAAGCACACAGCGAATACACGTCCGACGCCGGGTCGGCAGTCCCGAGGCCGCGTTCTCGAACTTCGGGAGCGCTCCAATCGCTGGGCGGGACATTGCTCAGGTCCAGACTGTACTCCGACGGAATCCGGACATTCTGCAAGCCGGTCAGTATCGGTTTATTGTCGTGTTTTACAAGGATGTTGCGGGGCGCGAGGTTGCGATGAGTCATCCCGTCGCGGTCGGAAGATCCTTCGTGCATCTCCTTGAGCGCACGGACCGTGTTCAGCGCGAAGTCCAGCCGGGATTCGACCGGCCAAGAAGTGTCGCTGGCTCTCGACTCGATATTCGGTGCCGCGGGATCCACGATCGTGAAGTAGCTCATCTCGTCTCGGTAGCCCGGGACGTCTTGGAAGGAATCCAAGATGCGGGGCGCCCAGGGGCGTAGTTGTAGCCGATGAAGGGCTTCGTATTCCCGGCGAGCAGTCTTCTTCGGAGTGGCCTCTTCGCTTGCGGAGAAGTCGTACAGGTGAAGGAACACCCGGTCCCGTCTCCTGGAATGGACACCCTTGTACACGCGGTGAAAGTGCGGGCCGGGAGGTTGCGGCAACTCTTCCAGGTTGACGTATCCCGCAAGCTGCCGCAGCGAGCCGGCGGCACGGACACCGCTCCGTCGCTTTAGTTCGCTGACAAGACGCTTCGCTTGCAATGGCTCGAGGATGCCCGGTTCGTCGGCCTGAACGAGGGTACGCCAGCCCGTTAGCGGGTGAAAGGGTACGCCTCTTACCCGTTTCCTAGCTAGAAGGCGTTTCGCCGCGGCCCGCTGCGTCGTGATCAGAAACGCGCTACCAACGAAGGGAAGGCCCGGAACGACTTTGCGAAGGGTCGAGGCGATCTTCTTCGTCTTGTTGGTCAGCAGGTCAGCCTCTCGCTCGGCCAAGTGCTGATGCCGGTCCTTCCAATGCTTGACCTCGATCACCTGAACGCCCGGCGGGCCAACGGCCACGATGTCGATCTCATCCGACTGAAGTCGGTTCGTGACGGAAAACATCAGGTTCGTCAGGAGGAACCACTCTTGATTCCCGGGCAAGGAAATCAACCCTGTCTTCAACCGTTGGAGCGCCCGCTCTTCGCTCTCGTTCGCGAAGGGTCCGCCCTGAACTACGGTGACTCTCACTGTCTAGGCTCGGTTCTCCAGTGCCGGGAGTGGTTTCGTTTCGGCTGACGCAAGGCTACGACCGCCCTTCGTCGACAGCAACGGGACTCTGGGACCGGCGGCTCCAGCTCGTCGCCGACCCACGCCTTGGCGGGTCAGAGCCGTTCCCGGTTCGCCTCGTCCTCCGAGTCGTCGATCTCTCTGGCGTCCGCGCCGGGTATCTGGTCGGCCAGCACCTGCCCGTAGGTCGGGTAGGCCGAGCGGTCGATCTGAGCTTCGGCGTCCCATATCTGCGAGCGGATCAGAGCCCGGCCGCAGTGCAGGAACGCCTCCTCGACGGTGACCTTCAGTCCCGAGTTCGGCACCTTGCGCCTTTCCCTCATCGGCTCCAGAAGACCCGCGTCGGTCACTATCTCCGCCTTGCCCTTGACGCGCAGGGTCTCGTTCATGCCGGGCACGAAGAAGAGCAGCCCCACGCCGGGGTTCTCGACGATGTTCTGCAGCGAGTCCACCTGGTTGTTCCCGGGCCGGTCGGGGAGCAGCAGCGTCTTGTCGTCCAGAACCTGCACGAATCCGGGTGGGTCGCCGCGGGGCGAAGCGTCCGCCTGACCGTCGCCGTCCGCCGAACTCAGAATGCACAGGGGCGACAGCTTTATGAAGTTCCGGCAGTGGACGTCGAGATGGTCCAGCACCTTCTGCGCGGCGCGGGGAGCCGGAGGCTTGTAGACGGTGCGCAGTTCCGAGTAGTTGCCGACGCTCATGCTGGGTCTCCTCCGGGTTCCTCTCTCCCTCTGAAGACTCCCTCTACCTCGACCGGAGAGGGCGGTGCGAGGGCAGCTGACCTGTTCGCGGCGGGGGTCGAACCGGAATGGGCTTGCACCTCTTTAATATGGGACCGGAACCGCCCGACGCCAATCATGTCTCCGGGGGCGCTGGGATAGCCAGCTTCTCCGAGCGCGTCCACGAATGCGGGGACACCGCGGGCAGTATTCAGCCGGCAGGTTGGGACTCACGGGGCAGGACTTCCCGCAGGACTCGATCTCGGAGGTTATCCGCTCTGATAGCCACACCGCTCCGTCCATCCACCCACACGAGAGACCGGGCTTGTACCAGCCACTTCGCCAGACTCGCCGCCTCGATAATCACCTCGTGCCCCCGAACGGTTTTTCTGTCTCGGAAGCGTGTCAAATAACGTAGTATGATAACTTGAACTATTCTAGTAAATCGTTATACTAAAGGGTGTTAGCTTGTCAGATAATGTGTCAAATAGGAGACCATATAGTGGACTGGAACAGTTTCGGTTTCGAGTATCGGCTGGGGTTGGACTCTCGGCGGCTCCAAAATTTGCTGGTGCAGATCGAAAGGTACCGGGAGGTGGCGGCCAACTTACCGCTGTCGGCGAATTGGAAGAACCGGCTCGACCGGCTTAACCGCATCCGAGCCGTTCGGGGCACCACCGCACTTGAGGGCAACCGGCTATCGGAAGAACAGGTTGCCAAGGCCATGGAAGAAGAGATTGGAGCGCAGTCGGCCGAAGTGGAACGGCGTCAGGCCTATAACGCCGGAGTGGCGCACGAATGGGTGAAGTCGAAGGTCAGTCCCGGCCGGACACTGATAGCCACGCGGTACATCCTATACATGCACTCGTTGCTGACGACAGGATCTGACGAGGAAAACAACACTCCTGGCCGAATCCGGACCCACGAAGTGACAGTCGGTGGGCACCGGGGAGCTCCGCATGGCGAGGTTCGCGGCCTGATGGACGCATTCGTAGCGTTCATCAACTCTCCTCAATTGAAGTACGAGCATCCAGTCGTTCGGGCGCTCCTCGCCCACTTCTTCCTGGTAACGATCCATCCGTTTGGCGACGGGAACGGCCGGGTTTCGCGGCTCGTGGAAGCCGCTGTTCTCTACGAGGGCGGCTACAATGTCCACGGGTTCTACGGTCTGTCGAACTTCTTCTGTCGGCAGGGCGAACAGTACATGACGCTGCTCCAGAGGTGCCGCCGGAGGTTCCCGTTCGATGCGAGGCCGTTCGTGGAGCTTGGCCTTGTGGGGGCCGCGAGTGAACTCCGCGACATCAACAGCTTCATCATGACGAAGCTCAACCGCCTCGTGTACCAGGACATGATGACGAGAGCGCTGAACACTAGAATTGGAAAACGCCGTCGGATTCTAAACCGGCGGGAGTTCAGTCTGCTCAACTTCCTGCTAAAGGAGACCGAACCCGAAGATCCGTTCTCCGTTGAGCCGTCCCGGCTAGTCCCCTTGGCAAAAGTCGAGTTCTCTCCCTTCGTTCGGGAGGTCTACCGGCCCGTGACCCGTCGTACCTTCGTCCGCGAACTGACGCGCTTGAGCGATAACGGCTTCATCAACTTCGGATTCGACGCGGAGGCCGACGACTATGCGGTAGCAGTTGATTTCGAGGCGATCGGCCGGTACTGAGGCGGGCCGCGAGGGCTTTCTCTATTGGTCGGTGCCTGGGCGACGGTGCTGATGCCGATCGCGTCTAGGCTGCCGCTTACAGGCGGGCCAGCTCTTCCCAAGGCGTGTGGTCGAAGGAGCGGCGCAGACCGCGCGGAGCTAGGTCCAGGACTAATTTCTGCACCATGGATTTCGTGATCTTCTGCTTGCTGTTCAGCGCTTCGTGCAGTCGGCTCACGACAAATGCCCTGGCACGGGACTGGTTGATCGCCACCACTCGCCGGAGCGATAGCATGACCAGCTCTTCCCACGCCTGACGGTTCGCGTGAAGGGCGCGGTGGGCATCGTCGCGGGATACGCGCCCGCCCGTGTCCCGTGCCACCTGTCCGGCCAAGCGGTACCGCCACCAAGCTCGTGCCAAGGGGGCGTCCGAGAATACCGATGTGTTGCCCCGCACATGTGGCAGACCGCCGGTGCGGCGCAGGAAATTACGAGTGCGCCCGTCAATGTCGCGGTCGCGTCCGCCAAGCGTGAGTGTCTCGCGAAGCCGGTAACCGCTATTGCCGAACCGGCCTTCCTCGATCCATTTCACATGGCAAAGCAGCCAGAATACGGGTTGGGATGCCAGCCGGGGTGACAGGTTGTCCCAAGCTTCCCCCAGTTCTACTTCCAGCTCCACCGGCGGATCCTTGAATTCGCCAGGCGTCAGTCGAGGGCGTGGAAAGGGGAGAGCGGCGATCTCGTCTGCCGGGGCGAGAGCCAAGCTGTCACGGAGGTATCTGCCCAGCGTCCGGTGCCCGCCGGCTACGGCGGCCTCAAGATCGCTCTGCGACTTCTGCACGCCAGCCACTGCGGGTTCCATGACCATGCCACGCTTCACCCCCTTGGAGACGATGCCTCGCTGCCACCGGCTGAACGCATTGCCGATTCTGCCGATCACGTCATCGGTCGTCGTCCTCCCCAAGGCGGGGTTCGCTAGAAGCGGCTCCAGCACGGTCGCCACAAGGGCCGGGTCGTAGTTGTCGTCGTCCCACAACGGCATGCCGGGATTTTTCTCGTTCAGTCGGTCGCGAAGCACCCTTGCCAGCGGGTTCGCCCGGTCCTCTTCGCCGCCGGCTCCGAAGATGCGGGGAAACCAGCCGCATGCGCCGATCAGTGCGGCAACACGCAAACTTCGGTTCGACCGGGCTTCATCGAAGATGTCGGGCGCCATCTTGACGAGGAAGCGCAACTGGCCGCCGCCGTAATCTGGCCCAACCTCCATGCGGCCCGGTTCTAGCTTGTCGTTTCGCATGAACTGGAGTAGCGATTCCATCCGCGTGCTGGCGCGCCGGGGGACGCCTCGGGCCAGCCACCACCCTGGCGGCACCTGCACCGCGGGCAAGTGCTTCCACAAGGTGCTCAGCCTCGCGCCGTCCAGCGACAAGGCGCGGAGCGCTATCACGCCGGGGATGACATGGATGTCGCCGTGCACCTCTTCGTGTTCCCAGCCCGCGATCTGTTGGGCATCGGCGGACGTTTCGATCCGCGCCATCAACGTCTTCGGGCAACGCAGCTCTACCGCCCACGCCGCCTTGCCCTCTTCCAGCAGCCGGTTCAGCGGGTCTGCGCCAGTGAGCTTGTGCTCGACGGTGGCACGCCGGACTCCCACCTGCACATCAGGTCTATAGCGGGCGTCGGGCCAGTCCAGCCGCGATCCATCTTCCAGCAATAGCGGAAGCGGGTTAGGGGTGGGTTCGCGCACGGCAGCCGCGACTATGGATCCGGTTGGCCGTGGACGGCATGTCCGTGACGCCGCACCCCGTCCACCCCGACGGCGTCGGGATCCTTTGGCGGCTCCTTCAAGACGACTATGAACTCCTTCGCGTGGCCGGGAGGGGGACTTCGAGGCGATCCTTTTTCGGGGCCACGCAACGAGTCATCAGCCGTGGCCTCAGAGTCCCCCGCGGCGAGTAGACAGGATTGCGATAAGCAAGGATGGATAACCGCTGGCCACTCGCGCCAAGCTGTTGTTGTATCCGTTACGTAGGTGCGGTGCAAGTGCCCTCCGCGGGGCAGGCCTGCAGCGTGTCCGCGCTTCATCCGGGCGTCGGCAGGGTTGGATTCCAAGCACATAGGAGAAGCTAGGCACCTCTGGAATACTTGAGGGAATCTAGGAACGATTGTCATTCTTATCGTAGGTTTAGTATACTATCTCCAGTATTCTATCACTGATTTAGTATACCAAATCCTCTATAACATCGGCATTATCTTGTGGACATGTCCTTGATTGTACGCCACATTTCGACCCCCCTTCGAGTGTACCCTGACGGTACTCCCCCGTACAGGAAGGGAGGGAAAACGTAGTTGGTGAGCCTCGGCGATATGCAGCGGCGGCTATCACGCACGGCTTGGTGGAGCAGGCCTCGAACTTGGGTGCTCGACGATCCCGATCTCCGGCGCGTCCGCCACGCGGGCTTCGACTATGCCGCCGGGGTGCTGGCAAAGTTGGATCCGGGCGGACTGTACACGCTCCGGGGACCTCGGCGAGTGGGGAAGACGGTCGAGGTGAAGAAGACCGTGCAGCGACTCATCGAAGACGGCACGGATCCGCGTTTGGTCTTGTACATGGCTGCCGACGGGCTGGATGCGCACGATCTTCGCACGTTGGTTGAAGCCGCCAACGTCGTGACGCCCGCCGTCGGTCGGCGGACTTGGTTCATCGACGAAGTCACGGCCATCTCGGACGGTTGGCCGGCCGAAGTCAAGTGGCTCCGGGACAACGACTCCCGGTTCTCAATGGATACCGTTGTCCTCACCGAGTCATCGGCCAGTGATCTGGGGGAATCGATTGACGCCCTGGCCGGACGGCGCGGGCGAGGGCGCGGCAAAATCTTGGATGCGGATCGAGTGCTCCTTCCCATGTCGTTCAGGGATTTCCTGCGTGCCACTGTGGGGGCCGATCGACTGCCGGCAGACACTCGCCCTTTCCCGCCGGAGGAACTGGGGTCGGAGGAGTTCGACCACCGGGCCATGGAGATCGCTCCCTGGCTAGACACGCTTGCGGCGGGGTGGGACGCGTACATGCGCATCGGAGGTTTTCCGCCGGCGGTAGACAGCCATATCAAAGGAGTGGATGACGAGAGGTTCAGACAGGATTTGCTGAATCTCCTTCACGGGGAAGCGCTACGGAGGACGCGGTGGTCCAAGTCCCAAACGGATTTCTTCGTGAGGCGGCTAGCCAAGGGGATCGGTTCTCCGGCCAACTGGTCCCAAATCGCCGCGGACATCGGAGGGAAGGCCGGGCTGGTGCGTCGCCGCGTCGCCGCGTTGCAAGACGAGTTCGTCGTCTGGACATGTCACCGCGAGGACAGGCTTCGTCCGCGCCGTCGAGCCCAAGCCAAGGTCTACTTCACGGATCCCGTCTTCGCCCGGCTGACTCAGCATCCTGAAGCGCTGGATGCTGGTGCGCTGTCGGAACAACAACTCGGGATGACGTTGCTTCGCTGCCTCACGCGGAAGGACCCGGCCGACTTCTTCAACTTTGACGGGGTGCTGCACCACCGGACCAGGACCCGCAAGGAAATCGACTTCGTTGGATCAGCCTTCGGCGGGGCCGCGATCGAGTCCAGGTACGTATCGGGAGATCGCTGGCGGCGGGCGATTCCCACCCTCGTGGCCTCGCGATGGCGGGGAGTCGTGGCCACTCGCGATGCGTTCGATGTGCGCGATCCGATAGCTAAAGCCGTGCCGGCTGGAGTGCTGGCGTGGCTTCTGGGAGGATGAAAGGGATGATTGAGAGAGACCCGCTGGCTCGGGAGATCCGGAAGCGCCTTGCCGAAAAGCCAAATCCGGAAAAGTTCGAGCGGTGCGCCTGCGACCTGCTTCGCGAACAGTATCCTCGGCTAGTACTGGTGTCTGGAGGCAGCGACGGCGGCATGGACGGGGCGATCCCATCGTCGGGCGGCCCGCCGATCCCGCTGGTTTGTACCACGGCGGAAGACGTAATCGGCAACCTCACGAAGAACCTGGAATCCTACGAGAAGGAATACGGGGGGAAGGCACAGGAGGTGGTGGTGGCCACATCCCAGCACCTTACGGCCCGCAAGCGTCGCAATCTTGAGGAGCGTGCCTGCAAACTCAGATTCGCCTCTTGCCATATTTATGATTACGAGAATTTCGTCCTACGCCTGTATTCCAGTCCCCGCTGGTGTCTGGAGCTGCTAGGCCTTACCCAAGACCCGCCGGCACTGTCCCGGTTCCCGCTGCAACGCCAGCAGTTGGATCCCGAGATCATGGGGCAGGAAAAGGTCGACTGGCTCCGTGAGACCGGAGGCGATTTCTTGCTCCTCGGCCAACCGGGAGTTGGCAAGGCCTCGTTGCTCAAAGTTCTTGCCGATGAAAAACGGGGCCTGTTTGTAGTCAGCGAAGACTTGGCTCGAATCGCGAGTGACTACAGGGCCGAGAGACCCGAATACGTTCTCGTTGAGGACGCTCAACTGCGGCTAAGTCTGGTCAGGAAGCTGTGCAGGCTGCGGCTTGAACTAGGGGCGCGCTTCAAGATAGGAGCCACGGCTTGGCCCAGCCCTAAATCGGAGGTCAAACGGATCGTGGAAGAGTCGCAATCCACGGGCAAAGAGTCACAGATGGCTGTCTACCATTTGGACGGGCTTCCACGCGAAACCGTCGCGGCGATGGTCCGGTCGGTGGTGCCCGCCGAGTGCAGCGATGAAGTGGTTGCCGAGATCCTGAACCGGAGTGCGCACGAAGACAACCGAATGCCGCCCCCTCCCCATATGCCGATTGATCGCCCGTGCAAGCCGGGCTTGGCCCTGACGTTGGCAGAACAGGTGATCCGAAAGGGCGGCATTACTCAACTGTCAGTGGATGAACATCTGCTCGCATTCCTCAAGGACAAATGTGGTCTCGAAATCGAGGCCCTTGACGCTCTGGCTGTCTTCGCCCTTGGGGGACGGGCTGGCGTTACGCTGGAAGATGCCGCCAAGGCCCTGGGGCATAGTGGGGTCGACGTGAGAAAGCTCATCCATCCCGTGTGCGGCACCGGAATTCTGGAAGAGTGCGGGCGGCGTGCCGATTCGTCGTCATATCGCCGAGATCCCCAGCCCAGTCGCGTCGAACCGGCGGCCCTCCGCGAAGCCCTGGTGCAACGCACCTTCTTTTCAGGAGGGATGAGCATCGGGGTTGAGCGTGCCCTCGAGTTCGTGGAGGACCGGGATGAAGCAACATCCACATTGATCCGCGCTTGTGCCCGGGGAGCCCATGTTTCTCACGAGCTGATTCGCGACCGGCTACGCGCCGATGCCAGGACAACGCGCCACCGCGAGCTGTGGCAGGAATACGCCTGGACCGGACGCGACGCAGTCTGCTGGATAGCTGAAGAGCATCCGCAATTCGTGGAATCCATCGCCCGCCCCGCGCTGGCATTCGCTTCCGAGGAAGCTTTGCCCAAGATACTCGAATCCGCCAGTGACGGAATCCGACCGAGCCGAGGGGGCTTGATGGCGATAAAGGCGTGGATCGGGCGCGTTGATACTGGCATCATCGGCCGGCGTTCCCAGGTTCTGGACGAGCTGATCCGTCTGTCGCGTGAGGAGAGCATTGACCAGAAAACGCTTGCGCTGATGCACGACGTATTCTCGCTGACCCCCACTTCTTCCGACTGGGATCCGGTTTCCATAGGGAAGTTCTACATCCACTTGGGAACTCTGCCAGCTGGCTACATTGAAGAGCTGGCGAGACTATGGCCCAGAGCGGTGCCGATACTGAGAAAAGCAGGCGACGTCGGCGTTGGCGTGGCCCAGGGAATCGCGCGATCATGGGCACGGGAGGCACATCAGCTGCGTGAAAAGGCCGTCGAGAGGTCCGACATCGTTGGAGGTCAGGCGGTTACCATGGTGTCGGATGTAGTCGAACTTGCCGGTCGGAGTCCGGGCATCCGCTTGTGGGCGGCGCGTCTTGCCGAGAGAACAAACTTGCCTTCCGAATTCTCGACATCTGACCCTGTCTTAGATGCCCTGTTCCCGGCCTTTTCCGGCGACGGCGAATCTGGACGGCGCGAACAGGCAGCGGCCAGCTTGGCCGAAGACTTGACCCGCGGCGATATCGAGGAGGGGGCGAAAACGCTGGTGCACTACGCACGCGAGGGCACGCGGATGGAGGCGAACTCCACTGAGCTGTTGGCCGTGGTAAAGCGTATCGCGGAACTCGCGCCGAATCCCGCTGTCTGGGTTGAGGCGTTGGTACATCGGCAGGCTCCGGCCGAGTGGCTTGATCCGTTTGTTAGGAGCATGCGGGCAGCGGACCACGACATGACGCAGACATGGCAGTTGTTTCGCGAGAGACTTTGCGCTACCGACCTCGTGCGGCTCGGGGTCTACTACGCTGATCCCCCGGCCGACAGTGGTCGGCCGAGTGCCGTGGTGCGCCATGTCTTGGAACATGCGGCGGACGCCTGCCTTCTATTGCGGGAGTCGATTTGCTGGCCGGATGTGGGCGACGGGTGGAAGGTCCTGCTTATGACGCACGAAGACCCGGCGGTGAGGAGCGCGGTGGCCGAGGGTGTGTTCCGATGGTACGAGAGGCGTGGCGACCCAGCTTTGAGTGATCTGTCGGCGAGTGCGCTGTTGGCGTGGAGCGAAGCGTTCTTGGGGTGCGTTGACTACATGGTCCTCGGTCGCGTCTTTCGGCAGTTCCCCGATGTCGCTCAGGCATGGCTTCTCGACAGGGAAGATGCGGCATTTGCAGCGGATGAAGCCGCCGCCCCGCTTGATCATGAGACGTTTGATCCGCACTCGTTTGCGAAGGAGATCGTCCGGCGCATAGAGATGCCGTCTTTCGACAAGTTCGTATTCGATGAGGCCGTGTCCGTACTCGCCCCGGACCAGCGCAAAGAACTTATCCGGGCACTGCCAGAAACTGCGGATCCGTTGGCCGTTACTGCCCTGGTCGGTACGAGTATCGATCTGTACCGAACGCTGCTGTCGCGTAGGCAGCTGCGCCGTTTACATCTCCGCCCGCTGGAGGCGATGCCCATCTCATCCGAGCTCGCCGACTTCGTGCTAGCGGCTCTGGATCAGGCCAATACCGAAGTGGACCATGCTGCAGCGGGTCAGCGTTATACCGAAGCCGATCTCCTTGTGCACATTAGACCCTCTTCTCCGTACGACGACGCCCGCAATGCCATGGAGAAGTGGAAGGAACACGAGGATGATCGCATTCGGCGCATAGCAAGAAAGTGGCTAAGCCGGTTTGTGCGGCCAGACCAAGTGTGAACCGCCGCGCCGGGCGCATGTCCCCGTATCAGCTTGCGGTGGCTACGGCGGCGTAGTTCCTAACGCTCGGTAGCGGGTGCCGCTATCTAGACCGCTTCGGACAGCAAGCGATCCATCAACGCTTCCAGCGGAACCGCGGACGTGCGCTTCGACAGCGGGAACATCTCGTCGCCGGGATAGACCACGAACCGCTCCGCCGCCTCAAGGTCGGAAGCCGCCACTTCGAAGCCCTTGCTGCTCCTGGGCGCCGCTCCCCGCTTGACTTCCACCGCCCACAGACGCTGGTCCGGCAGCAGCAGCAACAAGTCGATTTCGGCGCCGGCCTGCGTGCGATAGAACCACGCATCGGTCCCGAACGGCGCTACGGCGAGAAGATTCTCTATCACGAAGCCTTCCCAGCTGGGACCGGCGACCGGGTGAGAAAGCAGAGCGTCGAAGGTTGGCAGTCCGAGAAGGGAGTGGAGCAGTCCGGTGTCGCGGATGTAGACCTTCGGAGCCTTGACCAGCCGCTTTCCCACATTGGCGAAGTACGGCTGTAGGCGGCGCACGAGCATCAGGTCCACCAGAAGATCCAGGTAGCGCCTCGCGGTCGGAGCCGACACTCCGAGGCTTTGCGCGAGCGCGCTGGCGTTTAGAAGGCCGCCTTGCCGGTGGGCCAGCATGGTCCAGAAGCGCCGCAGCGTCTCGGCCGGGACTTGCACGCCGAACTGGGGGATGTCCCGCTCCAGATAGGTGCGAACGAAAGCCGCGCGCCACCGGGCCGAGGCGCCGTCGCTAGCCGCGGTGAAGGCGTCAGGGAAGCCGCCCCGGAGCCACAGCATGTCTCGGTCGCCGTCTGTCTCGTCTCCGTCTATCTCGCCTACTGTCTCCCCGGCGTCTAGGCCCGGTAGCTCGTAGTAGACCACGCGCCCGGCTAGCGATTCTGCGGACTGGTTCAGAAGCTTCCGGGAAGCGGAACCGAGAAGAAGAAACTGCCGGGTTCGCCGTCCCTCGCGCCGCAGCCGGTCGATCTGGCCTCGCAGCACATCGAACAGGCCGGGCATCCGCTGAACTTCGTCTAGAACCACCAGAGAGTCCGAATGCTGTCTCAGGTAGCGTTCGGGGTCTGTCAAACGGGCCGCGTCGCCGGGGTCTTCCAGGTCGATGTACACGCTGCCCGGCAGCTTCGCGGCAATCTGGCGGGCCAGGGTTGTCTTCCCGATCTGGCGCGGTCCGAGCAAGACGACTGCTGGGGCTTCGTTCAGAGCGTCCAGCACCTGTTGTAGGTGTCTGCGTTCAATCATCCTTGCAAATTGAACGGCGACCTTTCAATAAGCAAGGACAAACTTGGTTCCAGCGGGGTAGGGGAGTGCGCACGGCACTCGGCGCCGCCGAATGTCGCTTCGAGTTTCGGCCCCCGGCTACCGTCCGCGTAGGGAGCCTAGAATCTGATGCCGCCGCCTAAGCTGAAGCCCCACCTCGATTCATCGGTTTTCTCGATGCCGCCGCCAAACCGGTACCCGAAGTTCAGGTTGGTCACCTGCGCGAAGGAGGACAGAGGCGATCCTCCGAAGATCGTGATCCCGACATTGCCCCCGAGCGGGCGATTCTGGTCGGCGTACCAAGCTCCTCCGTAATCCACGAATGCTCCGACGCCCAGCCCGAACAGATCGAGCACGCTGTCGTAGATGTAGGACCGGTGTTCCAAGGTCATCCGGATGGTGCGAGTGCCGACGAACGCGTGCGGACCCCAGAGCCGGGGCAAGACTTCGAATCCGAGGTCGAACTCCGCGCCCGGGTGCGGCGACTTCTTCACGCCTGCGCGCCCGTTGAAGAAGGTCGTGTTGCGCGCCCCCTGCCGCACGGCGGCCGTCGTGCTGGCGAAGACGTACCCCGAGTCCAGGCCCGCCGCATTGAACAGACCCTGGCCGTCGATCGCGCCCTTCAAGATCGCCGGACCCGCCTGCACGCCCGATCCCGCGCTCACCCGCGCACCCACGCCGTTCGACGCGTAGCCAAACTCCTTGAGGGCCAGCTTGGCCGAGACGAAGACCCGGTCGCTCAGGTCCTGGTCCTCTTCGGCAAAGCCGTTGAAGCGGCTGACGCGAGCGAAGCGGGCGCGCCGGTACTCGAGGAACGCGCCTGCGAGCCCGTAGACGGTGTCGGCGGCCGCGGCCCGCAGACTGTCGACCGATGCCTCGCCTTCCGGCAGGCGGAGGAAACTCTCCGCGCGAACTTCGATCACCGCTCCGATCCGCAGGAAGTGCCGCGGATTGGCCACCGGAGCCAACGTTACGAAGAACTGGTTGACGAACGCTTGGCGGTGCCATTGCGTAGTGTCCAGAACGCTGGCCGACTCGCGGCGGTACTGCGGTACCATCCCCCTGAAGCTGTTTCCTTCGTAGTGGATCCCGAAACGGTCCGAGAAGGAGCGGAATGGGTTCGCCAATCGCCAGGTGACCACATCGCGGTCCGAGAGGTTGAGCCACACCGCTGACGCGGCGAGCGGCGTCGCGCCGATGCGGTTCGCGGACAGACGGAGATCGATGCCGTCTCGGTCGGCCTCCCTTATGTACCAGACGCGCAGCGCGTTGCCCGTGCCGGCGACATTGGTCTCGGTCACTCCGAACGATCCGGTCAATGTGCCGTCGGAAGCTATCCGCGCGCTGAGCCGGGGCTGAAGGCTCCATGCGTCTCGCGTCTGCACCCGGAGGGCCAGCTTGCCGTTGGCGTTCGCCGAATCTACCCGCACCGACCGGAAGAGCCCGAGCTGCCGGAGATTGCGTTCGCTTTCCGCCGCGAGGAGCGAGTCGTAGGGAATCCCCGGCCTGAGGAGGAGTTCCCGCCGGATCACGAAGGGTCTGGTGGTCACGTGCAGTTGGTTGAAGAACTGAAAGAACGGATTGCCGCTCGCCGCCTCGGGAGAAAAGAGGTCCTGGCGGCTGATGATAACCGTGTCGATAACTGCGCCGCCGCCGGTCTCGGGACCGGAAGGGATCTGCCCGTGGGAAGCCGCCGGCGTGGCGAAGTGCGCGATCAAGAGGAGGCAGGCGAACAGCGACCCGGCTCCCGGCAGGGTGGCGACTGCCCGCGGCCGGGAGCCAGTTGGTGGGATCATGGAGTGGAAAATATAGCGGAAAGTTGATGCCGCTGCCACACCAGATCGCCTCGTAGCGCCACCCCGCGATCGTCTCGGAAGCGGTCCGCAATCTTGCGGAGGGGAATGCCTTCCGTCGGATGAATCAGGGAAGGTGCCACATCGGCCAGGGGAAGGGCTAGGTGCGCCCTGGCGACTATCTCGGGGTCGGGCAGCTGCAAGTCGTCTTCGTTGACGACTAGCCCGTCGACTATCGCGATGTCGATGTCGATCGTGCGGGGGGCGTTGCGGTTCGCCGTTCGCACCCGGCCCAAGCGGTGCTCCAGCGGGCGGATCTCGCCGAACTTCAACTCGCGGGGAGCCACTCCGGTCGTGACGCGCGCGGCGGCGTTCAGAAAGCGGGGCCCCCCGCACGATCCGGCCGGCTCCGCTTCGTAGAATCGCGATACGGCGGCGAGTCCGCCGAAGAGGTCGTCGAGCGCGTCCAGCGCCCCGGCCATGTGCCGCTCCGGGTCGATGTTGGAGCCCAGGGCCAGAAGGACCGTCCGGCTCACCGTGCCAGGGTGGCGGCCGGGGCGTTGGCGGCCGGGGCGGCAGGGCCGGTCGTCACGCGTAATCTGCCGCCGACCGCACCACCTCGATGCCGACGCTCCGGGCGAAGCGCAGCGCCCCCGGCTTCTCGACGCGTACCGCCACCCGCTCCGCGCCGAACTCCACTACTGCGATGCGGGCTATCTGGTGAGCGAGCGCCTCCACCAGGAATGGCTCAGATGCCTCGGTGTGCGCGATGACGCGCTTCGCCAACGCTCTGTAGTCGAGCATGTCGCCGGGGTCGTCGGAGCTGCCGGCGCGGCGGGCATCGACCGAGATCTCCATGTTGATGAGGATGTCCTGCTTCTTCTCGCGCTCCCAGCTGTTCAGCCCGATTATGCCCCGCACCAGCAGGTCGCGGATGAAGATCGTGTCGGGGGCCGCCGTTACCATCACTCTCCGCCTCCGGCAAACAGGCGCTCTCGGCCCCCGGCAAGCAGGCGCTCTCCGTCCCCGGCAGACAGGCGCTCTCTGCCGTCGGCAAGCAGGCGCTCTCCGCCCCGGTGGTCCGCAAGGCCGTCGAGGTCAGGTCGCGGAATCACTCTTTGCCGCCGGCAAGCAGGTGCTCTCCGCCATCGACGTACACTGTCGCCCCGGTCACATAGTCGTTCTCGGCGAGAAAGTTGACGGCGTGCGCCACGTGAGCGGGGTCTCCGGTTCTCGCCAGGGGGACGCGGCGGCCCCTCGTCCTCCAGCTGGAGTCGTCGGCCGACTCGCCTGGAGGCGGCAGAATGGGACCGGGCACCACCGCGTTGGCTCGCACTTCGGGACCGAGCTCCCGGGCGGTCACGGCGGTAAGGTGAAGCAGTCCGGCTTTGCTGGTTCCATGAGCCGCAAACCCCTTCCAGCACATGACGCCGGCCAGGTCGCCGATATTGATGACCGCGCCCGGGACCCGCTCCTCGCCTTGGCTGCCGGTGCGCCGCTCAACCGGTCTCATGCGCGCGGCAGCCCCCTGGGTGAGGAGAAACGGGGCCCGAAGGTTGAGGGCGTGGGCGAAGTCCCACTCGTTCGGGGTCGCTTCCTCGAAGGGGATGCGCTCGAAGTTGGCCGCCGAGTTCACCAGCACGTCGAGTCGGCCGAAGCGTTCGTCGAACGAAGCGAAGAGGTCGTCGATCTCCGCGGGACTGGTCAGGTCGGCAGCCTTGGTCCCGACCCGTCTCCCCAGGGCCATCGCCTCTTTGGCCGTCTCCTGGGCCGCCGCCGCAGATGCGCGGTAATGGATGAAGAGATCGCATCCCGCCCTCGCGAGTCCCAGGGCCAGAAAATGACCCAGCCGGTGCGCACTTCCTGTGACGAGCGCGACGGTTCCTTCAAGCTTCACTTCACCCGGCGCCCTGCACCCGCTCGAACCTCAGATCCCAGACCCGGCTCTGGCTGAGAGACATCTGCGTCACGCGGCCCGCCCCGTCCCGGCGGAAGATCACCGTATTGGGTCCCCGCGCGAAGGCGTCCGAGTATGCCGGTTCCAACTCCTGGCGGTCTCCGTACCTGTCCCTGAGCACGAGCTTCCCGTCCTCGACTGCCGCCCGGAATGTCACCTCCGCCTCGTCGCTGCGGTAGGTGCCCGTATACGCCGATAGCTGCGCAGCCGATGGATTGAAGTCTTCGACCGGCTCCAGCCGCACCTCGCCGGCCGGCGTCGTCATGACCGCCGCTGGACGAACGCCGCCCGCCGCTTCGCCCTCGAAGGTGAGCGACAATCCCTGCGGGGAGGCGAACTTGTTGCCGCCCGCCGCAGCGAGCATGATCCCGCCGCCGCCCGGCCCCACTCGCAGAGACGCGCCTTCCGCGGCCACGCTGACGAACTGCCCGCGGCGCATGTCGCGGTACCCTCCCGCGAAGGCGGCCACTTGGGCGGGATCGCCGCCGGCATCTTCCATCTCGTCGGCTGACGCCTCTTCACCGGCCATGTCCTCGGAGATGGCGTCCGCCAGGTAGAGCTCGGCTACCTCCCGCGCCAGCGAGCCGGGGTTGGCCTCCGCGGAGTTGCACATGATGGACACCGCTACTCCGTGGTCCGGAAAGCGAGTGAGGAAGCCGCGGTAGGCGGCCGTGCCCCCCGAATGCTGAACCTCGCGCAGCCCTTTGTACTCGCCGATGAACAGTCCGCCGGCATACGCGATCTGCTGTCCGGAGTTGAGCGTCCCTTGCTCGTGCATGAGGCGGATGAACTCGGGCCCTCCCACATCTCCGGTCGCGAGATTGTGGGTGAATTTGAGCAGGTCGCCCACCGTCGTGAGCAGGCCGCCGTTCCCGTGCACGTTCTCGAACGGCATCAGCGCGTGCAATTCGTCGTCCGGGCCGCGCCTGTAGCCGGTGGAACGCTCCGCGACTATCTCCGTGAAGTCGTCGCGCCACTGCGTCTTCGTCATCCCGAGGGGGCCGAAGATTCTCTCCTGGGAAAACTCGTCGAAGCTCATTCCCGTGACCCGCTCTACGAGCATGGCCTGGAGGTTGTATCCCGTGTTCGTGTAGGAGTAGTACCGGCCGGGTTCGTAGTTCAGCGACCGCTGCCGGCTCGCGATGTCCAGCGCGTGCTTGTGGGTATGTATCCGGGTCGTCCGCGGCCATCCTCCGATCCCGGCGACGGAACCCCAGTCCCGAAGCCCGCTCGTGTGGTTCACCAACATGCGCACGGTCACCGGCTTGCCGTAATCGGGCAGCTCGGGGAAGTGCTCGCGTATGTCGTCGTCCAGGCTGATCAGGCCGTCGAGCGACATCAGGATGGTAGCCGCAGCCGTGAACTGTTTGGATACGGAGCCCGGCTCAAAGACGGTCTCGGGGGTGTTGGGAATGTCCCACTCGAGGTTGGCCATCCCGTATGCGCGGGAAATGGCCAGCTGTCCGTCTCTGGATACCGCGACGGCGCAACCCGGTCCGTCCTGGCTGTCGTAGTCGGAGAAGACAGCGTCCAGCGATGCGAGGTCGATGACATCCCCGTCCGAGTTCCGCGATCCGTTGTCCGCGCATGCGACCGCTGCGACAGCGAGAAGCGCTGCTACTGCCGATATCCGCATCTTCATCGTTTCTGCTCCTTGGGGGCTGGTCTGGCCGTCTGCCGAATTGCCCGGTGTCATGGGTCGTTCCACTGGGCGATTCGCTTGCTCTTCCGGTGGTTCAATCGCTCCGGTGGCGGTTCATTCGGCGGTTCGTCGGGCGGTTCATTCGGCGGTCGGTCGGCAGTTCACCTAGTTGGTCGGTCGGTAGTTCATTCGTCGATTCATTCGATTCCAGGAAATGCAACCGTCAAGCGCTAATCTCTAAGGAAAGCGGCGTCGCGTCTAGGAAAGGGGCGTCGCGTCCGGTTGCGGGCGGTGCGTCTGGGGAGCGGGTGCCGCGTCTGGGGAGTGGGTGCCGGGTCCGGGGAGTGGGTGCCGGGTCCGGGTTGCGGGCGTCGCGTCTAGGGAACGGGTGCCGGGTCCGGGTTGCGGGCGTCGCGTCTAGGGAACGGGTGCCGGGTCCGGGTTGCGGGTGCCGCGTCCAGGAAACCGTCGTCGCGTCGAGATGCGAGCTACGCCGAGGGGGCGGCTGCGATCACCTGCGCCGGATCGAGCATCCTTCCCCCGCGGATGACGCTTCGAATGCGGCGGGTGTTCCGAATGTCCGAGAGGGGGTCGGCTTCGAGGATGACGAGGTCGGCGTCCAACCCGGGCTCGATGGCTCCGCGTCTGCCCTCTTCCTTCAAGATGCGGGCATTGTCGGCCGTGGCGGCTACGAGGGCGCTGGCGGGCTGCATCCCCGCCTCGACGAGGAACTCCAGCTCGTGGTGGAGAGAGGTCCCCGGCGCTACCTGGGGCTCTGGCGCATCGGTTCCGGCGAGAAGCTGGACACCGGCTTCGTGCAGCATTCCAGTGAGCCGCAAGTACTTCTCCCATGTTCGCTTCCTTGTGGAAAGCGGAGCCGCTCCCCAGTCGAGCATGCGCTTCTTCCGGTCCCTGTCCCAGAAGGCCCGCAATCGCTCCGGCATCGGCTCGTGGTCCGGGTGGTGGCGGACTTCGGGAAGGTCCATGAAGAGAAGGGTGCCCCAGAAGACCATGAGCGTCGGGTTAACGCGGGTTTCGTGTTCGGCGATGGTGTCGACCAGCCGGCGCGCTTCGTCGGACTCCAGGTTGATGGAATGGCGGTCGTCCGGGTCGTCGAGGAGGAAGTTGGAAACGGTGTAGATGTGCTCGATGCAGTCGAGGCCGTCGCGCACGGCGTCGGCGGTGTGGTACGCGAGCAGGTGCCCGCTCACGGTGATGCCGTGTCTGTGGCCGGCTTCTATCACCCGCCGGCCGATCTCTCGTCCGGTGCCGACGTATATCTTGAGGGTTCTGACGCCCCATGCCGCCATCTCGGCCACGAACGGGCCGACTTCGCTATGCGATCTCAGGGCCCAGCCCGCGTCGGGGTGCCACGGCGGGTCGCCGTCGATCAGGAAGCTGCAGGAAAAGACGTTGGGAGATGTGTCCGGGTGGCTGTCGGCGTAGCGCTGGACCATGCGTTGGGCGGGGACGTTGTCTCCGGTGCTTCGAATGGAGGTGACTCCGGCGGCCAGGTAGAAGGGGAGCGCTTCATCGCCGGTCATGCGCGACTGGTACAGGATGTGGGACAGGTGCACGTGCGCGTCGATGAGGCCGGGGATGAGGAAGAGCCCGGTTCCGTCGATGACGGTGGCGCCTGCGGCGAGTTCGCTGCCGGGACCGAGCTCGCTGGCCGGGGCCACGGCGGCGATCCGGCCGTCCTTGACGAGCACGCTGGCGTTCCGGCGCATGGCATGCGTCCGGACGTCGAAGATCTGTGCGCCGTCGATGAGCAGGGGAGAGGGCGCCGCCGCTGTCGCTTTGCCCGCTGCGCGGCCGGCCGGGCGACCTGCTTCGCTACCGGAAGCGCTTGGTTCGGCGTGGCGGTCCGGTGCCTGCGCGGCGGCGCCCTTGCCGGCGAGAGCCAGCCCGGAAGCCGTGGCCCCGGCCCCGGCCAGACCCGCTCTCAGGAAGCGGCGGCGCCCGAGCGGGAGAGCCGGGCGGTTTCCGCTAATTTGTCGTACCGGTCATGGGTGATGTGCCTGCCATTGGTGGAGTCGCTCCTAGTTGTACCCGCGGAATCGCTGTTGTACCCGCGGAATCGCCGAAGACGCGCCGCGCTATGCCGCGGCCCGCGGCGACAACGAGCCAATCGAATGCTTGGTGATCTCCCTCACGTTCGAGAATAAGCTGGCTTGAGGATCGGTGAGGGCCGGGCGCAGCGTCAAGACATCCCGGTCGGCGGCAGCGGCCCGTTAGGCCGGTCGGTAGCGGCGGCTCGGAGGACAGCGGCACGTATTGACGCGGCCGTATCGCCGGCCGGATTGGTAGCGCGATGCGTCCCCGCGATATGTTGTGCTGCAATGTCACGCTCCCCACTCGAAGTCATCGTTTCCCCCTCGGCGGCAGACCGGCTCGCGGCGGCCCGCCGTTGGCTCGCGTCCCGCCCGCCCAGCCGCGACGTCACTGTCGCAGGCGACAACCTGACAGGCCCGCGCGAACTGTTCCTGCACGGAGCTGTTGCGGCCGGGGCGGCGATGGGGTGGCGGCGCACTTCGCTGTCGCTGCTGGCTGCGGACTTGGCGGCGTCGCGGCTGGGCGCAGCTGCTCCAGCTCAGGACGACCGGGTGGCTGGCGAGGCGGTAATGGCGCGCACTCTGCTGGGTCTCGGGCCGGAATTCGTCGTGGACACGCATGACGCGGAGGTTAGCGGCACCCTGGACTGGTCGCACACGAGGGGGCTGGGCCGCTTGCAGCCGGTTGCCGATACGCCCGGCTTTATCCGCGCCATGAACCGGACGGTGGATGAAGCCAGGATGGCAGGGGTCGCCCCTCGGCGAGTGGCCGAAGTCGATGCGGACCTTGGCGCGTTCATGACTGGCGTCGAGGAGGAGTGGAACACGGCCGGACTAGCCGATCGCGCCGCCCTGTTCAAGACTGCTGCAGCAGCGCTTCGGGACCCCGGCTTCTCCCACCCTGCGGTAGGCCACCCGCTGCTGCTCCTCGACGCCCGGATATGGACCGAACTGGAGAAAGAGTTCGTCGGGGCGCTGCTGGAGCGGAGCAAAGAGGCCTTGGCGACGGTGCCGCACGGGGACGAACGCACCCTGGATGCGTTGGATGCCTGTGGAGCCGAGCCGCTTCGCGCTTCGCAGCCACGGGCGGTTCTGAACGGCGGGGTGCGACGCATCCAGATCCACCTGTTCGATTCGCCGCCGCCGGAACACGAGCCGGAAGAAGAGAGCTTCACGATCTTTTCCGCGCCCGGCGAGGGCAGGGAAGCGGTCGAAGTTGCGCGGCGGATAGTCAACTTGGCCTCGGCGGGCGCCCCTTTCGACCAGTGCGCGGTCGTCCTCCGCCAGCCGAGAGTCTACCAGCCCCACTTCGAGGAGGCGTTCGCCCGGGCGGGCATCCCCGCCTACTTCGCGATTGGCCGGAGGCGTCCCAACCCGTCCGGCCGGGCCCTGGTCGCGCTGCTGCGGTGCAGGTCCGAAGACTACTCGGCGCGCGGCTTCGCCGAATACGTGTCGATCGGCCATGTGCCCTATCCTCCGGAAGCGGATACAGCGGATGCAGAGGTTGCCGGGGGAGATACGGCCCGCTCGGAGACCCTTTCCAATGGAAGAGAGGCGGGCGAACAGGATGGCGCCGGCGAAGAGGATGGCAGCGGCGAACGGCCGTCGTACATCCCCCGCCGGTGGGAGAAGCTGCTGGTCGAAGCAGGCGTCGTAGGGGGGTTCGACCGATGGGGACGACGGCTCGACAAGCTCGCTTCCGATCTCGACAGGCAACGCCGCGCGCTGGAGCGCGAGTCTCCGGACGACGCCCGGCTCGATCGCCTTGACCGGAAGATTGCCGATCTCGGCTTCCTCCGTACCTTCGCCACCTCCATTCTCTCCGTTCTCGCGGAACTTCCGAACACGGCCAGCTGGAGCGAGTGGCTGACCGCCCTGAACCGTCTGGCGACAGCCGCCCTTCGGTATCCCGAACAGGTTCTGGCCGAACTCTCGGCTTTGCATCCGATGGGTCCGGTCGGTCCCGTGGCTCTGGACGATGTGCTGCGCACGCTCTCGCCGCGGCTCTCCAACACGACCGAAGTCGCTCCCACCAACCGCTTTGGCCGCGTCTTCGTGGGACCGCCCGATGCGGCGCGCGGCCTCGCCTTCGATACCGTGTTCGTGCCGGGCATGGCCGAGCGCAACTTTCCGCCGAAGATCGCCGAAGACCCTCTGCTTCTGGATGAAGCCAGGTCCAGACTCGCCTCGGGACTTCGGTCATCATCCTCCGGGCTGCCGGTGAACAGAGACCGCGTCGCGATCGAGCGGCTGGCCTTCAGGCTCGCAGTCGGCGCGGCCCGCGAGCGGATCATCCTCTCCTATCCGAGAATCGAAGCCACGGCCGCGAGGCCCCTGGTTCCTTCGTTCTACGCCCTGGAGGCGGTGCAAGCTTCCGAGGGGAGGCTTCCGTCGTTCGAGGAGTTGGGGCAGCGGGCGGAGGGCGTCTCGGAGGTGCGGATAGGCTGGCCGGCCCCCGGCAGCAAGGAGCAGGCCATCGACGCGGCCGAGTACGACCTTGCCGTGCTCGACGATCTGGGAGTTCGCGGCCCGCTTGCCGTCAAGGCGGCAGGACATCTTCTCGCAAGCAACCAGCACCTGGCTCGCGCTCTTCGCTTCCGGGCCTACCGCTGGGCGGTGCCCCGCTGGACCTGGGCCGACGGCCTCCTGGACCTCGGGGAGGGCGCGGCGGCGGCTCTGAAGAAACACGAGCTCGGCGAGCGCGCCTTTTCCGCCACGGCGCTGCAACAGTTCTCGATGTGTCCCTACAAGTTCTATCTCTACGCGATAAATCGCCTGCGAGTGCGCGAGGAGCCGGTCGGCATCGAGTCGCTCGACCCGCTTCAACGCGGTTCGCTGGTGCACCAGGCCCAGTTCGAGCTGCTCACGCGCTTGCAGAAAGAGGGATCCGGCGACGGGCCGCCCCTGCTGCCGGTCAATCCGGACAACATAGAGCGTGTGCGCGAAGTGCTCGACGAAGTGCTCGACAAGGTCGCGGCGGACTTCAAGGATCGGCTGGCGCCGGAGATAGACCGTGTCTGGGACGACGGAATAACGGCGATACGGCAGGATCTTCGGGAGTGGATCCGCAGGAGTCTGTGGGAGTGGCGCGATAGAAGAGGCGGGCCGGTCCATGTCCCGTGGCGCTTCGAACTTGCCTTCGGCCTCCCGGGCGACTCGGACCGGGACCGGCGCTCCGTGACCGATCCGGTCGAGCTGGAAGCCGGCAGCGACCTTCATCTGAAGCTCCGGGGTTCCATCGATCTTGTCGAACGAACCCCGAACGGCGGTCTCCGCATCACGGACCACAAGACCGGACGCTTCTGGGCCAAGCCTGGAGCGATCATACAGGGCGGCGAGATACTGCAGCCGGTTCTGTACTCGATGGTGGCCAGAAAGGTGTTTCCCGAAGAGCGGGTGGAGTCCGGGCGGCTCTACTACTGCACTGCGGGCGGCCAGTTCAAGGATCACACGGTGATGCTGGACGAGCAGGCGGACGAGGCGGTGCAGCTTCTGGCGGAGACGCTTCAGAAGGCCTTCTCGGCGGGCGCTTTCCCGGCGATGCCTCGCGAAGGAGCGTGCCGCTGGTGCGACTACCGGGCGGTCTGCGGCCCGGATGAGGAGCGTCGCGCCAAGAGCAAGCCGAGGCCGGCCGATCTCGACAAGTTGCGGTGTCATCCATGATCCGGAACGGCGCGGCCGCGCATTCGGATAGCCGGAAAGATCTCGCGGATAGCCGGAATGAGCTGGCCGACCAGGAGCAGCGCGATTGGATTCGGGAACGGCTGGACGAGACTCTCTTCGTGGAAGCGGCGGCGGGCACGGGCAAGACGACGGCGCTCGTGGGCAGGATCGTGGCTCTGCTGCGCCAGGGCCGCGCCACTCTGAAGGAGATCGTCGCGGTGACGTTCACGGACAAGGCCGCGGGCGAGATGAAGCTCCGGCTGCGCGGAGAGATAGGAGAAGCGCGATCCGCGGCTGCCGGCGGCTCCGCCGAGCGCGACCGTCTCGAGCGCGCCCTGGAACAGCTCGAGCTGGCCCGCATCGGGACTATCCACGGTTTCTGCAAGGACATTCTCGTCGAGCGACCGGTCGAGGCAGGCGTCGACCCGGCGTTCTCCGTCGCCGGAGAGGAAGAGGCGGCGCGGATTCTCGACACCGCTTTCAACAGCTGGTTCCGGAGTGCGCTCGAGGATCCGGGACCCGGGGTGAGACGCGCGCTCAGACGCCAATATCCGCGAGGCTCCGGAGGACCTCGGGCCGCTCTGCGCGCGGCGGCCGCCAGGCTCATCGAGCACCGGGACTTCGAGGCCCGCTGGAGCAGGCCCCCGCAGTGGAACCGCGAGCGGGAACTCGACGACGTCTTCGCGCTCCTCCAGGGCGTCGCTGCCTATGCCCGGCGCGCGGAGGAAAAGGACGACTACCTGGTGCGGAACCTGCGGCACATCGAGGAATTCGTGCACGACATCCGCCTGCGAGACGAGAGTCACGGACGCGACTACGACTACCTCGAGGCTTCGCTTCGAGGCTTCGTGCGACAGAGGTGGCGCGGTTGGCACTGGATGGGCCGCTGGAGCAACCGGTTCGGCGGCGGAGTCACCGCGCTCCAGGTAAGAGAGGAACGCGACCGCGCCAAGGCCGAGGCGGAGCGAGTCCTCGGTCTCGTGGACGCCGAGATGGCCGCGGACCTTCGCGACGAACTGCGGCCCGTGGTGAAGGCTTACGAGGCGGCGAAGCGGCGCGAGGGCTGCCTGGACTTCGTGGACCTCTTGATCCGGGCGCGCGACCTCCTGCGCGACGAGGCGAACGTTCGCTACCACTACCAGCGCCGCTTCAAGTACTTCCTGGTAGACGAATTTCAGGACACGGATCCGCTCCAGGCCGAGATACTGCTGCTGCTCTGTAGCGACGACCCGGACGAGACGGACCGGGACGCCGTGATCCCGAAGCCGGGGAAGCTCTTCATCGTCGGCGATCCGAAGCAGTCCATATACCGCTTCCGCCGGGCGGACGTGATGCTCTACGAGAGGACGAAAAGCCGTTTGGCCGCCGCGGGCGCGGCCGTGCTTCAACTCTCGACGAGCTTCCGCTCCCAGCCGCGTCTCCAGGCTGCGGTGAACGGAGCGTTCGAGCCTCGAATGACCGGGAGCACGGACGGAAGCAGAGCGGACTATGTGCCGCTCGTGCCGCACAGGGCCGATGTCGGACGGCAGCCGGCCGTCATCGCGCTCCCTGTTCCCGCGCCGTACGCCCCCTTCGGAAAGATCACGAAGAAGGCCATCGAGGCTTCGCTCCCCGAGGCCGTCGGCGCGTTCGTGACTTGGCTCGTCAGGGATTCCGGATGGCGGGTGACCAGCCGGGAGCGCGCGGACAAGACGGTTCCCGTCGAGTCCCGGCACGTGTGCCTCCTCTTCCGCCGCTTTCAGTCTCGCGGAGAAGACGTGACTAGGCCGTACGTTCGCGAACTCGAGGCTCGGGAAGTGCCGCACGTCCTGGTCGGCGGCCGCTCGTACCACGACCGGGAGGAGGTGCTGGCCGTTCGCAACGCCCTCACGGCGATCGAATGGCCGGACGATCGCCTGTCCGTCTACGCGGCTCTCCGGGGCCCGCTCTTCTCGCTGGGCGACAGGGCCCTGTTCGAGTACGGCGCCGAGGTGGGTCCGCTGCACCCTCTCGCGGTGCGGGACGACGACCATGCGGACGGACACCGTGCGGACGGACTGCGGCCCGATCTCGGGGCCGTCGCGGATGTGCTGAAGCTCCTGGGAGATCTTCACAGGATGCGCAACCGGCGTCCGCTGGCCGAGACGGTTCTGCGCCTGCTCTCGGAGGCGAGGGCCCACGCGGGCATAGCCATCTGGCCCACCGGGGAGCAGGCGCTGGCCAACGTCCTTCGGATCAGCGATCGCGCACGGGCCTTCGAGCGCTCCAGAGCATCTTCCTTCCGGGCGTTTCTCCACTATCTGGAGAACGAGGCGGCGAGCGGCCACGCCGAGGAGGCTCCGATCGTGGAAGAGGGCACCGACGGCGTCCGGATGATGACGGTTCACAAGGCGAAGGGTCTCGAGTTCCCGGTCGTCGTTCTGGCGGACATGACCTGCGGTGCGGCTGTCAGGACCCCTCGGCGCCACATCGATTCGGCGAAGGGGCTGTGGGCGGAGAGTCTTTGCGGCGCCGTGCCCTACGATGTGCTGAAGAACCGGTCTCGCGAATTCGAGCGGGAGATGGCCGAGGCGGACCGGCTCGCGTACGTCGCGGCAACACGGGCCCGAGACATCCTGGTCGTGTCGGCGCTGGGCGATGGCCGCGACGGGAAGGGGGGAGCCACGCTGCAGGACGACGAACCCGAGTGGTGGCTGGAGTCGCTGAATCGCGCCGTTTATCCGCCGTTGAACCGCCGCCGGCCGGGTTCGGCGAGCAGGGCTGCGGCGGCCAGGACCCTGGGCATTCCGAACTTCGGGGCTGAATCGGTCGTATCCCGTCCCGGCAGAAATGGCGTCGATCTGCCAACGCCGCCAGCGTCGGTGGAGCCGGGCCGCCACCAAGCCAAGGGTGGCAACGAGGTAGTGTGGTGGGACCCGAATGCGCTGGATCTGGACCATGATCCCCGCGCCGGGGACAAGCAGAAGACGCTGCTCGAGGCCGAAGGGAAGGAACAGCGGTCGTTCGATGTCGAAGAGAGCGTCCGCGCGCACGACGAGTGGCGACGGAGCAGAGAGGACAACATCGGCCGCGGATCGCGCCGGAAGATAGCGGTGCGCTCTGTCAGATCTTTGGCGGGAGCCGCGTCGGAGGATGAGGGCGAATCGGGGCCGCAGAACCGCTCGATCGCCGGGGCCGACATCGGCTGGGTTAGAGTTGCCCGGCCAGCGGCGGAGGGAGAAGACGGCGAGGGGCGTCCGGGCGGCCAGCGATTCGGATCCCTGGTCCACCGCGTCCTCGCCGAAATCTCCCTGGATGCCGGTCGCGACGACGTGAAACGGCTGGCCGACGCGCTAGGACGCAACTTGGGTTGCCCGCCGTCGGAGGTCGGCGCGGCGGCAGCTCTGGCGATCCGCGTGCTTGGACACGAGGTGCTCCGGCGAGCGCGGGCGGCAGAGCGGGAAGATCCGGCCAACGTTCGGCGCGAGGTCCCGGTTTTTCTGGCGACAGGTTCCGGGGCGGCGGGTCCCGGCGAATCGAGCTTCCCAGGCGAACGCGGGGTAGGCCGCCCAGCCGATCCGGGCGAGTCGGTCTTCCCAGGCGAGCGCCGCCAAGCAAGTTTGCCGAGCGAACACGGCGCTGAATCAGCGGGATCCGATGGCCCCGAGAATGTGGTGGAGGGGGTCGTGGATATCGCGTTCCGCGAGGTCGGCGAATCGGGCCCTCGCTGGGTTGTGGCCGACTACAAGACCGACCGCGGCGCCGACAAGGACCGGCCCGTATACGAGAGGCAGGTCGCCTGGTACGCCGAGGCCGTGCGGCGGGCGACGGGCGAGCCGGTCACGGGGATCGTGCTCGTCATCTAGAGGGTCCGCGCATTGCGTGGCGGGATCGTGCTCGTCGTCGAGCGCGGTTGCGCCCCGCAGTTGGTCCGTCCGGACGGGTAGCGCCGCGGACAGACCGAGGCGCATCGCCGTCGAGCGCGGTTGCGCGCCGCGAGCCGCTCGCGGCGCTCCGCCAAGCCGCCCGCCGCGCCCCGCCAAGCCGCCCACCGCGCCCCGCCGAATCGCTCCATCCTACCATGGCGCACGGGCACTTCTATCGGTGTTCGCGGTTCTCGCCGGACATTATGTTAGTTGGCGGAGCGTAGCTGTTGAGACTCCGTTGATACCTGTCCATAGGGGGGAAGTCGAAAATGATCGGGAGAACACGGAGACGCGCGACCTGCCGGGCGAGAAAGTCCGGGTTCGACTCGGTCTGGCTTCTTGCTGCGACGTTCGAGCTTGCCGCGTGCGGCGATCTCGCGTCCGAGCCGGAGCAGATACCGCGGACGCTCGAGGTGCTCCCTGCCGATACGGTAGTCACGGAGGGCGACCAAGCCAGCTTCCGCGTAAGGCTGCTCGACCAGAACGGAGTCGAGATCGACCACATTCCATCTTGGGCCGGGCTCAGGTGGACGGTCACCGACAGCAAGGCCGCATCCACGACGCAGGATGGCCTCGTGTCCGCCATCACGGCTGGAAGCGAGGTCCGGGTCGTGGCCGGACTGGTGGGCCTGAGCGGCGGAAGTCGCATGCGCATCAACCCGAGCAACGTCTTGGTCACAGCTGAGGCGGTTCAACTGACACAGGGAGCGCAGAATCTCGAGGGCGAAGAATCAAGCCTCAAGGGCACGGTGACGCTCGTCGAGAACCGTCCGTCGCTGCTGCGGCTGTGGCTCACCGGGGACCAGCTTTTCTACACCGATTTCATCGGTCTTCGGCCGCGCGCGACTTTCTACGTCGACGGCGAGGAGATTCACAGTGCGCGCCTGTCCGCCGATCATATTCCGGTCGAGATGGAAGAGGGCGAGCTGGATGGGTCTTTCAATGCGCTGATTCCGGGGTCGGCGATGCGTCGAGGCGTCGAGTTCGCCATCGAAGTGGATCCGGACGGGGTCCTGCCCGCGGCTCCGGGCAGCGATGCGATGGTGCCTGCTGCGGGGCGGATGACGGTGGATCTAACTCCTGTTCCGCGATTCCCCCTTACCGTGGTCCCGGTCCTCACCGGGTCGGGCGACAACGCGGCTACGCGGGCCTGGGTGAACGGTATGACCGCCCAGAGCAGCAAGCTGCACTTCATGCGGCAAGTTCTTCCCATCAGCGACGAGCTGGACGTGTCGGTCCGGCAGCCTTTCACTACCAGCGAGGACTTGACAACCGCGGGAGGCTGGAGCGCGCTCCTACGAGCGGTATCCTTGGTCTGGGCAGATGAAGATGCGACATCATACTACTATGGCGCCCTGGCTCTGCCTCCGGGCTCCGCGTGGGGCGGACTTGGCTGGGTTGGCTGGCCCATCGGCATAGGAGATATCAACCCCGAAACGCTCGCTCACGAGCTGGGCCACAATCATGCTCTCAGCCATGCGCCGTGCGGTGGCGCGGGCAGCCCCGATCCGAATTTCCCGCACGCGGAAGGCAGGATCGGCGTGCACGGCTACGATCGCTTCGCGGAGCGCATATTGGCTCCGAGCGTCTACGACTATATGACCTACTGCAATCCGGCCTGGGCCAGCGACTTTTTCTTCGAGAAGGCGTTGCGCTGGCGTCTTGAATACGAGCAACGCGTGTTCGAGAACAATGCCGACACGTCAGACAAGCGGAAGACCCTGGTCCTTTGGGGCGAGACGACCGGCGGGAAGCTCGAGCTGGAGCCTGCGTTCGTTCTCGAGACGTCCGCGTTGCTGCCGAGGAGTCCGGGTCCCTACCGGCTGGACGGTCGCGACGCCAACGACCGGAGCCTCTTCTCCCTCTCGTTCACGCCGATGGAGATAGAGTTCGGCGGTGGCGGCTTCATCTTCGCCCTGCCGTACGACGACAGCTGGGACGGTCCGGACGGGCTCGAGCGGGTCACGCTGTCGGGTCCCTCCGGGGAGGTCGCGCTGGAGCGGTCGGGCGGTCCGATCGTGACTCTGGTCAGGGATCGGGCTTCGGGCCGAATCCGCGGCATCTTGAGAGGAGGGGGCGAACTGCCGGATTGGGCGCTCGGCGCGGACCTTCAGATTAGCGACGGATTGCCGGGCGGCGGTTCTACGAGGGTACGGGAATGAGGGCGGCGAAGATGGCTGCCTTGGGATTCCGTCGCGCTTCTCTAGCTGTGGCCGGGATCGTAGCCTCCGCATCGCTTTTCACTGCCGGCGAGGCTGCGGGACAGATGTCCGCGGAGGTCAGGACCGGGTTGACGGTCGGAAACCATACGGCCACGCTGGCGGGCCTCGACTGGTTGCCTAAGCTCTCTTTCGAAGCTCGTGTCACGCGACAGATGCGTCCCGGCATCGCGGTCACGGCCGGATTCGTCCGGACTTCGTTCGGGTGCGAAGAGGGATTTTGCCGCGGGACGCCGCGAACCGTCACCGGGAACCACGGATCGGTCGGCGTGGAGGGGTCGTGGCGGTGGTTCTGGGTCCGGGCGGGCGCGCTGGGCGGCTCCGTTCAGTTGAGCCCGGGCGGCGGCGCGCCCGGCAAGTTTGGGCTGGGACTGCAAGCCGGGGGTGGAGTGCGGTTCGACATCGGGCGCGTGCATTTGGCGCCGGGCTTCACCTATCGACGATTCGGGGCGGCCACTCGTGAAGATCCCGGCAGCGTGGTCGCGATCGGCTTCGATCTGGGTGTCGGATTCCGCATCAACTAGCCCTAATCGCGCACCGCACATAATAGCCTCGCTTGGCACTTTGGCGGCCCTGGATGATCCGGTCGTAGGCCTCCTGATGGCGAAGGGAATCGGCCGCGGCAAGAAGCCCCCGTCGCAAGCGGCAACCGAGGCGGCGGCTTGGCTGCAAGGGCTGGAAGAAGGCGAGGGCTGACGCGCACACTTCGAGACGGAGGTTAGCATGAGTAATCAGGATGTCTGTGACAGGCCGGGAAGCATTGAAGATGAGCTGGCGGGATTGCGGGCGGCGGTCGAGCGGCTGGCGCGGATCGAGGCGGCCCGGCTGGCGGTCGAAGAGCACCTGCGGTCCGCGAACGTCGGCGGCGCAACTCCACAGTTGGCCCGCGAACTGTTTGCGGAGTTGGAGGCGGAGGCCGAGACCAACAAGCAGGGGGCGAAGTATCTGGCGGCGTTGGAGGAGTATGGCTCGATGGATCGACAGCCATAAACGAGTGAGGGGACCCGCCCCGGCGAGGGCGGATCCCCCCTTCGTTCCCGGCCCCCCGGAGGGAATGGGCGATGACGCGGCGGACTTGGTGCAGCGTTTGGCGCAAGAGAACGGCGGCGTTCTGAGGAGGGCGGTGGCAGGACTGGCTGCGATCGGCCTCGGCCGCGCTTCTCTAGCTGTGGCCGGTATCGTTGCCTCCGCATCGCTCTTTGCTGCTGGCGACGCTTCGGCGCAGATGTCCGCGGAGGTTCGGTTCGGGTTGACGTACGCGGACCATTCGGCCGCGCAGGCGGGCCTGGATCTGTTGCCACAGCCGTCTTTCGAAGCCGGCGTCAGGCGACAGGTGCGTCCCGGCTTCGCTGTCACGGCCGGTTTCGCACACACTCCATTCGGGTGCGATGACGAATCTTGCCACGGGCGGCCGCGATCCGTCAGGGGGAACCACGCCTCCGTCGGCGTGGAGGGGTCGTGGCGGTGGTTCTGGGTCAGGGCGGGTGCGTTGGCCGGCTTTGTGCGGGTCGGGTCGGACGATTCATCGTCCAGCAAATTCGGGCTGGGGCTGCAAGCCGGGGGTGGAGTGCGGTTCGACTTCGGGCGCCTGCAGCTGGCCCCGGGCTTTACCTATCGACGGTTCGCGGCGGGCACCCGAGAAGAACCGGGCCACGTGACCGCGATCGGCTTCGACCTGGGCGTCGGACTTCGAATCAACTAGCCTAATGGCGACCGGCTAGCGGCCCGCTTCATGGCGTCCGGTCGAAACTGCCGTAGTAGTCCATATCGACGCCCACGACCTGGGCCATGTCATCGAGCGTGAACGAGACGCCGATGCGGATATCCCCGTACCAGGCGTCGAATTGGTTCAGGTGCCAGTGTTCGAGCGGCAATCGCAACGGGTGCTCGCGGCCATCCAGTTCGGCGACGAGCATGATCTGCGCCGAGGAGGCGGCGGTCCCTGCTCCCTGTCGCGAAGGCGCGGGGCCGCCTTCTGGCGGCGACGGCATGTCGGCACTGCCTCCGGGCGAGCTGGCTTCGCTTCCTGGCGCGTCTGAGGCGATCTCCCGCCGTTCGTTCACGCCCGGCGTGGCATCCCATCGTCCTACCCGGCCCTCGGCGGGCATGAGCGCGGGCTCGGCGCCGTCGGAAACCCGGATCACCAGCTCTCCGGCGTAGCCGTTCCGGTATCTTCCGGCGAAGGCTTCCAGCGGGAGCGATGGTCCCTCGTCCAGCCGCGCGGCCTGCCGCGCCGCTTCCGCCTCGAAGGCGCGCCGGTTCGCATCCGCGATGTCGCTCTCGTGCTCGGCGTGCCAGTCGCGGGAGCGCATGTCTTCGCCGCCCAGGAAACGCGCCACTGCCCACTTGGTCACCACCCACGGCAGCTCCGAGTTGCGGTTCGAGTTCGCCCACACGCCGAAGCCGTGCTCCGGCGCCAGCGCGATCGAGCAGTTGAAGCCGAGCGCGTTGCCCCCGTGCCCCACCGTCGTGACGTCTCCGAAGCGTCCCGTGGACCAACCCATCGCGTAGGCTCCGGTCCCTTCGAACGGCATCCATGACGATGGTCTCAAAATCACGGTGTGAGGGGCGTGCATAAGCTCGACCGACGACTCCCGGAGAGGCGCTGCCGGATGAGAGCCTAGGTGAAACTTCATCCACTCCGTCATGTCATCCGCCGAGGAGATGACCCCTCCCGACGGCACCGAGAGGTCGTCCGGATACTGCCACGGCACGGGTTCGATCGGCATCCCGGGCGTCGCTGCGTTGCCCGCGAACCTGCGCTCGACGAAAGCGTGCGGCTCGGCATGATTGCGGCTGGCGTTGGCGATGTCCATCCGCGATGTGGTGGAGGTCATCCCGAGGGGATTCCAGAGCTTCTGCCGCGCGAGGGCGTCCCACTTCATCCCCGAGACGGCTTCCGCGAGGGCTCCGGTCAATATGAGCATGTCGTTGGTGTAGCCGTAGCGATCGCGGAACGTGTGAACGGGCTCCGTGTGAGGGAGGCGGCCTAGGTAGTCGCGCCGGTCCCTGGAGAGCGGCCGCAGCGGCTGGTTGCTTCCGGTCCCGACTCGGTGGGTCACGATGTCGCGAACCCTGATCTCCTGCGTGGGCCACGGATCGTGGAGACGAAACCAGGGGAGGTGGTCGATTATCCGGTCGTCCCAGGAGAGCCTGCCATCTTCGGTGAGCGCCGCAAGGGTTGCCGCCCCGAAGGCTTTCGAGCACGATCCGATGCTGAACAGGGTGCCTCCGTCGACGGGCTCGGACCTGCCCGTTTCGCGGACCCCGTATCCTGTCGAGAGGTAGCTCTCCCCGTCGTAGACGATGGCCAGTCCAAGCCCTGGCACGTCCCATCGCGCCATGCCGGCCTCGATCCACTCGTCGATCTCTTCGATCGAGGGGGGTGGCAGCGGTGTCCCCTGTTCGTTGGCTGGCGGCGCCTGCCCGTATCCCCCGTCTGTTGCCGGAAGAGAGGGGGGAGAAGAGGTCTGGCCGCTCGCGGTCGTTGCGGCGAGCATGAGGAGCGCGGCCAGGATAGCCGCGGCCCATGTGGCTCTAGTGCCCATTCCACGAAGCGTGCCGCCGTCATTCCCTCGTCGTTCGCGCATTCTCATCTGTCGCACTTCCATTTCCTTGGGCTGTTGTACGGCTATGATCCGATTGAGCCGAACGGCTATGATAGAGTTTACGCCGACCGTGCCGCGTGCAACCGCTTCGATCGCGCCGCGACCTCGACCATGCCGGCCTTCAACGGGAGGACGACTCCATGTCTCCAACTTCGCTAGAAGCATTATCGGGCGCGCTCGCCGCCAAGCTAGGCCGCTCAAACACGTCCGGCAGGAAGAGACGGCTCGGTTCACGGCTCCGCACACGGTTCCACGCCCGGCTGTTTGCACAAACCCGTACCCGCCATGGCTTGGCATCTGGTCTTGCCGTGGCGGTTGCCTTCGCGACGTTGCCGAATTCGGCGGCAGGCCAGTGGACGAACCGCTATCCCAAGGTCGAGGGATACAGCCACCACGTGTATCTGGAGGGCTACGAACTCCCCGTTCTGACCAACGGGCCGATGGATCCGGCTCCGTCGCCGGATGGCGCGCGGATCGCGTTCGCCTCCCGCGGGTGGATCTGGATCATGGACCTCTCCACCGGGCTGGCGCGCCGCCTCACTTCGGGCCGGGAGATCGATGCCCGTCCTGCGTGGTCGCCCGGCGGAGAGCTGATCGCGTTCGTGCGCGACGACTCGGAGGACACCGAAATAGTCTGGGTGGAAGTCGATACGGGCGCCGAGGCCGGCCGCGTCGACACCCCGGCCATCGAGCTCGACCCCGCGTTTTCCGCTGACGGGACCAAGATCTTCTACTCGTCGGGAGTAGCGGGCACCTTGGATCTGTGGGCGGTCGACTTGGCCAGCGGCGAGCGGCGACCAGTCACGGACTCCCCCGGGATCGAAGTCAAGCCGCAGCCCGCTTGGCGTTCGCTCCTGTACCTCTCGAAGGGAGGGGGAAGCGACCGCGTGGTTGTCCGCACCGGCGAGGTTCCCGAGCCGCGGACCGTGCTGGAGGGGAGCATCGCTTCGATGGCGCGGCCGGCGCTCAGCCCGGACGGCGCCGTCGTCGCCGTCAACTGGCCGGCTCAGAACGGGTGGGACTTGCGCCTCATGAGCGTGAGCGATCCCGGACCGTCCATCCTCCTCTACTCGGGAGGACTTCCCCTGGCTCCGGCGTGGCATCCGGATGGCGAGTGGCTCTACTTCTCCGAGGCCGATGACCGAGAGCGCATGCACCTCAAGCGGGTACGGGCGGCTGGCGGACCGTCCGAGGCGGTTGCGGTGACCGGCTGGGATTGGGGCGAACCGACCGGGAGGCTGCGGATCAAGACCGCGCTGGAGGGGGGAGGGGTTCCCGTGCCGGCGCGGCTCGAAGTCCTGGATGGCTCCGGCCATCCGGCGGTCCCCGGCGAGTCGCCCGCGCGTTTCGACGGACAGAGCGGACGCACCTACTTCTACTCGCCGGGCGTCATCGAGGTGACTGTTCCGGCCGGGACGGCCACGCTCTCCGCGGTGCAGGGGCTCGCTACGCCCGAGGTTTCCGTCACGGTTGCGGTCGGCGCGGGTGGAGTGGCGGAGGCCGAGATCGTCCTCTCGCCGCTGTGGGATGCCGGAGCCGAGGGATGGACGACGGGGGAGCACCACTTTCATCTCAACTACGGCGGGCCGTACGACCTGTCGCCGGGCGACTTGGCGCCGATGATGCGCGGCGAAGCGCTCGACTTCGCTACGCCGTTGCTCGCCAACCTTCACAATCGCTTCGAAGACCAGGACTTGTGGATGTGGCAGAAGTCGGACGCCTCTCCCTTCATCCGCTTCGGACAGGAGACGCGGTCGCACTTCCTGGGGCATCTCGGATTGATCGGAATCAACGAACTGTTCTGGCCGTGGGTGTGGGGGCCGGGCTACGAAGTGTACGGCGAGGACGACCGGCCGAACGCCGACGCGCTCCGGCACGCCCGGTCGCAGGCAGGTTTCGCGTTCTAGGTGCACCCGGTCGGCAAGCCGCGCGGCGTGGATTGGGCGTCGCCGTGGGAAGAGGTGCCTCTGGCCGCTCTGGCCGGGAGAATTCCGGTCGAGCTCGTGGTCGATGCGGTGATGGGCGATCTGGACGCCCTCGAGATCGTCTGCCTGTGGAGCGACGAGATGAGCACGACGGCGCTCTGGCACCAGCTGCTGAACGCCGGACTTCCGGTGATGCCCTCGGCGGGAACCGATGTGATGACCGACTTCTACCGGACGATGGCGGTCGGCGCCGCGAGGGTCTTCGCGCGGACCGGCGGCGCGGAGAACTGGCCGGCCTACATCGCCGCTCTGCGGGGCGGGCGCACCTTCGTGTCCAACGGGCCTTTCCTCGACTTTCGAGTCGGCGGGCTGGGTCCCGGAGAGGTCGTCGAGCCGGGCCGCGTATCGTGGTCGCTCGATCTGGCCACGGCGACCGAGGTCGGCACGGTCGAAGTGCTGGTGAACGGCGAGACGGTCTGGTCGAGCGAGGGTCTCGCCGCTCCGGGACGGCGCTCCTTCGAGGGCGAAGCGGAGCTGCCGGACGGGGGGTGGATCGCCGCTATGGCGGTGGGAGGCGCCGCTCGCTGGCCGGCCATGGCCAACTACCCGTTCGCGCACACGGCGCCGGTCTGGATCGGCAGTGTCGGCAGCTACGACCCTTCGGCGCGGGCCGGCGCGGCTGCCGCGCTTCTGGAAGTCCTGGCCACTGCCCGTCTGCGGCTGGTCGCGGGCTATGGCGGGGTGGACATCCCGAGGCTGGAGGCTCGCTTCGACGAGGCCCGGGAAACGCTGGAGAGCTGGGTTCGTCCGTGAGCGGAGGAGCCGCGCCGTCCCGCCGCGCCGTCGCCCTTCTGATTTCGGAGCCGGGCCGCGAGCGGCCGCCGTCGCGGCCCGGACGGGCGGTCCGCTGGCTTACCGTGAGGCGGCCGGACGACGATCCGGACTTGCCCGGCGTGTGGGGTCTGCCGGCCGGATCTTGCCGAGCGGGCGAGAGCGTCGGCGATCTCGTGCGCCGCATCGGGCGCGACAAGCTCGGCATCGAGACGGCGGACCTTGGCTGCGTGGGGAAGGGCGACGGCGTCCGCGGGGCTCGCCCGCTACTAATGAGGTTGCATGCCGCCACGCTGGGGACGGGCGAGCCCCGCGTGCCCCAGCTCGTGCCCGGCGTCACCCAGTACGTGGAGTGGGCGTGGAACTCGCCCGAGGCGCTGCGCGCCGGCGCAGCCAAAGGGTCTCTCTGCTGTCGTCTGGCGCTCCGAGCGGTGGACGATGAAGAAGACGCGCGGTAGCCGAAGGCCGCGCCAGCCCGGCAAGCGGCGGTTACGCCTTCAGCCTCTCTCCCAGCCGCTTCGCCGCCGCGACCGGCGGCGCGGCCAGTCCGGCCGCCACGTAGACGAGCAGCGAGAGCGCCATGGCCGGGAATACCCTGTGAAGCGCATCGGCAAATGGAAGCCAGTCCCACGCGACGAGCACCGCAACTCCCGTGATTAGCGAAGCGACGGCTCCGGCGCCCGTCCCCCTTCTCCAGTACAGGCCAAGCACGATCGCGGGGAAGAAGCACGCCGCGTACAGGCTGCCGGAGAACGCGGTCAGCGTGACGATGCTCCCCGGCGGGCGCATTGCCAGCAGCGCCGTGATGATCGCGAAGAGAGCCACCCAGCGCCGGGTCACGGCCACGATGCGCCCCTCGTCGACTCTGCGCACGAGCGAGATGACGTCTCTCTCCCACGTCGAAGCCATCACCAGGAGCACGCTGTCGAGCGACGACATCGCCGCCGCGAGCATCGCCACCAGGATGAATGCCGCCGGAAGCGCCGGCAGAATCCCCGCGTCGCCCAGCAGCGCCGGCACGACGAGATCGGTGTCGGTCATCCCGCTTCCGATCACGGCGTGCGCATACAGACCGATCGGAAGGAGCAGCGTGTAGACGCCCAGGAAGGCCAGCGTCGAAACGACCAGCCCGCGCCGGATCGCGGCCGGACTGGCCACCGCGTAGAAGCGCGACAGCTGCCTCGGGTCCACGATGAACTTCAGAGTCCCCGCCACGACAATTCCGATCAGCACCGGGAACGGCATTGCCGCGTCCCACCGGAAGAGGCTTTCCGTACCCTCCGCGCTCCGGATGACGCTGATCGCATCCAGGCCTCCCGCGCTCCGCACCGTCCCCCAGAAGAGCAGGATGGCGGCCCCCGCCATCACCACGCCCTGCACGGCGTCCGTCTTCACGACGGAGATGAACCCCCCGGTCGCCGTGTAGAGCATCACGACCGCGAAGACGAAGGCGACCGCCGCCTCGTAGGGGATGTCGAGAAAGCGCTCGACGAGGTTCCCGATGCCCTTGAATACGGCGATCATGTACAGGAAGCTCGCGAAAATTACGATGATGGCGGCCAGAATCCGCGCCGCCCGGCTCTCGAAGCGGAACCCCACGTAGTCGGCGAGGGTCACGGAGTCCACGGCTCCGGTAAACGCCCTCAGACGCGGGGCGACCCAGGCCCATGCCACGAAGCAGAACACCACTACGGCCGGGGCCAGCAGCAGCCACGGCGCTCCGTAGCTGTACGCCTGCCCCGAGAAGCCCACGAAGCTGTTCGTGCTCGAGTAGGTGGCGAAGAACGACAGCCCCAGCGCGATGCCGCCCATCGAGCGGCCTCCGATGTAGTAGTCCGCCCGCCCTCTGGTCTTCCGCCGCCCCTCGAGGGCGTGCCGCGCCATTATCGCCCCGTACCCGACCAGGAGGACCAGCACGATCCAGTGTGTTTGCACCCAAGTCATTCGGTTCCGCGCTCTTCCTCTATCTCGTGCTCTATCTCGCGGACGGCGCCGCGCCCAACGACGGCCACTCCGTCCGGCTGTCCCCCTTGAGGCTGAGCGGTCGTTCGCCTAGCCATCCACTCCGCTCCGCAGAATGCGATAGTACCAAGACGCAGCGGGCCGGGTGGCTACGATCGGGCGGCCTAGCCATCCACTCCGCTCTGCAGAATGCGATAGGGGGCCAACTCGGGATGCCGGCAGGCGTTCCTGCGCAATATGAAGGTATCGACCAAGGCGTGCTGCCCCGACACGCTCGCGTGGCTCACCATGTCGGTCAGAGCCATCCAGGCGGAGAAGGGCGGAAAGCGGATCACCGCATCGTTCTCGTCCGCCGCCTGAAACGACGGCGTGTCCTTCATGAAGTTGTGAAAGCGCCGCATCAGCCGGTCGTACGGGCTGCTGTCGGCCAGGACGGCTTCTTTCAAGCCGGCTCTGGCAACCCCCCTCAGCAGGCTGCCCCGCATCCGGCCCGCGAGACCTCTTTCCAGGGTTTCCTGCCGGGTCACGCCCGCCTCGGCTCCATGGCGAGCGAACAGATCCGGGAACGCGCCCTTGGTCCTCCACACTCTCTCCTCCCGGGGGTTCACGTTCACGAAGAAGCGGAGTATGCGGTCGCCCTCCGTCGCTCCGTAGGCCCCGGCATCGATGTGCACCAGCTCGTTGCTGGCGTGCGGGGAGAGGCCGCGATCCTTCTCCTGAACCGGGCGAAAGCTGGTAGTGCCGCAGTTCCACCCTCGCGTGATGTCGGGCATGGCGCCTTGCAGAAAGGTGCGCACTCGCGCTCCGTGCTCCTTTAGCAGGCCAAGCGCCATCTCGCGCAAATCCCCCTTCTTCACGCCCCGCAGGCGGCCGCTTTCGGGGTGGTAGCTGGCGTTCTTGGCCTTCAGTTGGCGCGGCAGTTCGTTGCGAAGGCGACGAAGGTCTTCCTCGCTCGGAAGTTCCACCGGACACGCGGGGAAGAAGACGATTTCCCCGCGCTCCAGAGCATCCGAGAGGGTGTGGCGGCCAGCCGCTTCGAGGGTGGCTTCCGTTACGGTCTTCAGCATCGGTTGGCTGCCGGGCCGTGGCTAGCCGACGGGCCGGGATTGACCTTCGGCCCGAGGACGGCCTTCGTGCCGGGGTAGTGCAATCTGGGTCGCGCGGAGCGGCCTCGGACGAGCGCGACGGCCTCAGCTACGCGATGCGATCCCCATCACTTCGAAGCGCGCGCCGAAGAGCAGCGGCCCGGATCCGATGAAAGCCCGCGCCGGAAAGTTTCCGGTGAAGTACGTTCTGTAGACTTCGTTGAAGACATCGTACAGGCTCACGTCGGAGCAGAACACTTGCACCGAGACGAGGTCGTCCATCGTGAGTTCCGCCGCCTCCAGCGTGCTCTTTACCGACTCCATGACGAGCGTGGCTTCGTCCTTGGCTTCGTTGGGGGGACGCCCTTCCTCCAAGCCGAGAGCCCCCGAGAGGAAGAGGAGATCTCCCACCCAGACCGCCCCGCTGAAGGGCAGCACGCCTGCCTCGCTCGCGTGCCGCGGGTTCACGTGTCGCTGCTCGGTCTGCGCGACGAGTCGATCGGTGGCAGAGATGGCAAGCGCGCCGGCCGCCAACAGCGATAGTGCGATTTGGTGCTTCATGCAATTTCTCCTTTGCGTAGTCTCCGGTGCGCAATCTCCGGTGCGTAATCTCCGGCCCGCCGGTCCGGCTGGTCCGCTACCGGCGGTATTGATGGGGTCGCGCGGGCGCCGTTCACGCGCCAGACTCGCCTCCGGAGCTACGCGATGCGATCCCCATCACTTCGAAGCGGCCGCCGAATGGCAGCGGCCCGGATCCGATGAAGGCCCGCGCCGGAAAGTTCCCGGTGAAGTATGTCCTGTAGACTTCGTTGAAGAGATCGTACAGGCTCATGTCGGAGCAGAAAACCTGTACCGAGACGAGGTCGTCCATCGTGAGTCCGGCGGCCTCCAGCTTGCTCTTTACCGACTCCATGACGACCCTGGCTTCTTCCTTCGCTTCGTTGGGAGGACGCCCTTCCTCCAGACCGATAGCCCCCGAGAGGAAGAGGAGATCTCCCGCCCAGACCCCTCCGCTGAGGGGCCATCCGCCTGCCTCGCTTGCGTGCTGCGGATTGACGTGCCTGCCGCTCCCTCCGCGCGATTCGTGCGTCATGGACTTTCTCCTTTGCATAGCCTCCGGCCCGCCGTTCCGGCTGGTCCGCTACCAGCGGGCGTCGATGGGGCCGCGCGGGCGCCGTTCATCCGCCAGACTCGCCTCCGGCGGCGTCCTGAGCCGCCAACGCCGCGCGCGCCCTGTCGGCGACGTACGCCTGAATCAGCCGCACCTCGTCGCTGGAGAGCGTTCCCTCGAAAGACGGCATCCCTTCGCGGTCCCGGCTTCCGCCGAGGACGATTTCCTCGAAGTTCCGGTGCACGATGTCCGTGGACCGGTGGAGGCTGGGCATCGCCCCCTCCGATCCGCCGCCCGCCCCGTGGCATACCGCGCAGTACTGGCCGTAGACGGTGCGCCCGCTCGCGAGCGACTCCTCGTCGGCCGGCAGCGCGATATCCGGCACGTTTACCGGACGCTTCCTCCGGGGCATCGGCATCGGGGCGCTCCCGCCGATCGCGAAGGTGAAGACCCGCCCTCGCTGCTCGTACTCCGCGGCTTCCCCGTAAGGAGCCCTGCTGCGTCCTCGCGCTCCGCCCCAGCCGGCCGCCACCGTCACATACTGTTGTCCGTCAACGAGATAGGTCACGGGGCCGCCGATTATGCCGAGGTTCGTCGCGGCTGCCCAAAGCGGCTCTCCCGTTGCGGCATCGTACGCGACGAAGCGCCCGTCTCCGCCACCCTGGAAGACCAGTCCCGCCGCCGTCGTCATGGTGCCGCCATTCCAGTACCCGGCCAATTCGACGGTCCAGCGCGCCTCTTGCGCCCGCGGGTCCCACGCGACGAGGAAGCCGGGGTCGTCCCGGCCCGCCCCTCGGGTCTGGTGCCCGACCCTGTTTCTATACGGCCCGGAGCCATGGTTCTCGATTTCGGGGGCGGCGTACTCCCACCCCGGGGTCTCGCGACGCTCCACCCAGCCCTCCTGAACGGGGAAGTACACAAGGCCCGTCGCCGGGTTGTACGACTGGGGCTGCCAATTGTGGCCGCCGAGCGCGGCGGGCGTGATGACGGTCCAGACTTCGCCGTGGACGGCTTCCGGCAGTTCTTCGGGGCGGCCGGTCTCCAGGTCGAGCCCTTCGGCCCAATTCTGAACTATGTACGGCTGTCCCGAGAGGAACTCTCCCGTCTCCGCGTCGAGCACGTAGAAGAAGCCGTTCTTCGGGGCCTGCATTATGACGCGCCGCAGCTGCCCTCCGAATTCGATGTCCGCCAGGGTCAGCGGCTGCACGGCGGTGTAGTCCCAGTGATCGCCGGGCGTGGTCTGGAAGTGCCAGACGTATTCGCCGGTCGCCGGACGCAGCGCGAGGATCGACGCCAGGAAGAGATTGTCGCCGCCGCCGGGGCTCCGGAGGTTGCGCGACCAGGGCGATCCGTTGCCGGTGCCGACGTAGAGGAGGTCGAGGCCAGGATCGTAGACGATCGCGTCCCACGCCGTTCCCCCGCCTCCGGCCAGCCACCACTCGCCGTTCCAGGTTTCCGCCGCCATCTCCATCGCCGGAGACTCGAAGCCGTCCGCCGGATTTCCGGGGACCGTGTAGCTTCGCCACGCGAGCTGGCCGTCGTCCGCATCGTACGCCGAGACGTAGCCCCGGACGCCGTACTCCGCCCCTCCGTTGCCGATGACGACGAGTCCCTGAACGACGCGCGGCGCCCCGGTGATGGTGTACGCCTTGTCCTGGTCGACGGTGAGCGTTTCCCAGACCACCTCTCCGCTCTCGGCGTCGAGCGCCACGAGCCGGCCGGCGATCGTCCCCACGAACACCTTGCCCTCGTACAGCGCCACGCCCCGGTTCACAACATCGCAACAGGCGAGGCGTCCGCGCATGCGCGGCACCCCTGGGTCGTAGCGCCAGATTCGCTCCCCCGTGCGCGCATCTATCGCGTGGACGACGCTCCAAGGTCCGGTGACGTACATCACGCCGGCCGCGACCAGCGGCGTGGCCTCGACGCCGCCCCGCAGCTCTATGTCGTAGCTCCAGACCAATCCGAGTTCGCCGACGTTGTCGCGGGTCACCTGCTCCAGGGCGCTGTAGCGGTCCTCCGCGTAGCTGCCGCCGTACGTGAGCCAGTCGCCGTCCGGCCGCGCGCTCTCGAGGACGGCGTCGGTGATGTCGTCAGCGCTCCGGACGCCTGGCGCGTTGGCCACGGAGCTGTCGGAGCAGGCGGATGCGAGGACGAGGAGGAACGGCGCAACGGCAAGTCGGCTGGCGGCCCTCAAGTCTCTGGTGGCTCTCAAGTCCCTGGCGGCCCTCGAGTCTCCGGCGGCTCTCAAGTCCCTGGCGGCCCTCGAGTCTCCGGCGGCTCTCAAGTCCCTGGCGGCTCTCAAGTCTCCGGTGGCTTCGGATGGAATCATTGCCATGGTCCTCGTTTCTCTCGGGACGGAGTCTTGGAGTCGGGGCGTCGAACCCGCGGGCTCCCGGGGGGACCAAGAGGCATGTCGTAGCTAGACGGATGCCGGATGCGCCGCAGGATGCCGAGGGTCATGATACGCTACGCCGAGAGCCGGGAGCAAGACATTCGGGACAAACGAAAGGGGCATCGGAGCAAACAAGTTGCGCAACGAGTAGGTTGTACCGAGCCGGTTTGCCAGCGCCGAATCTGCAGCGCCGAATTTGTGCCGGGAAGATGGATTCGCGAACAGCCGCGCGGTTCGTCAACAGCCAGGCCCGTTCGTGAACGGCCAGGACGATGCGGGTCCCCAAACTGCCAGGAGAACTGTCATGACCGACAATACCGGAAAGTTGAAGCTCGCCGCGGTGCCCAGGGCCTTGCTTCCATCGATGCTGGCAGTCGTGGCGCTTGCCGCCTGCGGCAGTTCCGAGACGGAACAGGAGGCTTCCGGCGCCGACATGGCAGGGGAAATGCAAGAAGCCGCAATGGACGATGACTACGGCGAGGCTTCCGAAGAAGAGCCGGGGATCCAGCTGTCCATGAACCAGAGTTACGACGAGATGCGGGCCGGCACGCGCCTAGTTATCGCCTACGACGCGGAGACCAACGCCTTTCGCGGAACCGTCTCGAACGTCGGCGAGGAAGAGCTGGCCATGGTTCGGGTGGAAGTGCACCTGTCCAACGGCACCGAGCTGGGGCCGACAACTCCGGTGGACCTTGCGCCCGGCGAGATGTCCGATGTGATGCTGGAGGCGACCGCGGAGTCTTTTGAAACCTGGAGCGCCCACGCGGAGGTCGGCGAGGGCGAACATGGGAGCGGCGAAGAAGGCGAGCACGGGAGCGACGAAGAAGGCGAGCACGGGAGCGACGGGGAAGAGGGCGGCGAACACGGAGGCGAGAGATCGGGCGGCTAGGAGAATTGCCTTGACCGAGGAAGTATCTACCATGCCGAGAACAAGACAGCCGTACCCGTCGGCCTTCCGGAGGCAGACGGTCGAGCTGGTTCGCTCCGGACGGACTCTGGAGGAGCTGGCTCGGGAGTTCAAGCCTATGGCCCAGTCGATCCGCAACTAGGTCGTGCAGGCGGACCTTGACGCAGGCCGTCGCAGCGATGGAATGAGCAGCGTGGCGCGCGTGGAGATGCGCCGTATGCGTCGCGAGAACCGTCGTCTGCGCGAAGAGCGGGCGATACTGGCAAGAGCCGCGGCTTGGTTTGCTCGGGAGACCGGCCCCGGGAGGTCTCCCGGTTCATGAGAGCGAATCAGGCCCAGTTCCATGTCGTCACGATGGCCCGGGTGCTCGGCGTCTCCCCGAGCGGGTTCTATGCGTGGCTCCAGCGCGAGAGTTCGGCGTGCGCGAAGGCGGACGATTCACGCCGGACCGGCTGTGGGTAGCTGACACCACCTACGTGCCGACCCAGGCGGGATTCCTGTACTTGGCCATCGTGCTCGATGTCTTCAGCCGCCGGGTCGTGGACTGGTCGATGGCCTTCGCTTAAACTAGTTGTGTGATCCTAGCTCTGCGCTCACCTGAATGTGGCTGAGAGGATTTATATGACTACCCCCCGTAAAATCCCTCATGGTTACGCTCGCTGGGGCGTAGCCCTTTCCCTATCGGCCGCACTCGCGGTCACCCTCTCCTGCGGACGTGACACCACCGCGCCCACCCCTCCTCCTCCGCAGCCAGCTCCGCAACTAACCACGGCGTCGGTCACGCCGGCCGAGATCCGGCTGACAGCCGGCGACTCCGGCCGGGCAGCGCTGGTCGCGCTGTACAACGTGGCAGGCGGACCCGACTGGAATAGCAAGACCAACTGGCTGACCGACGAGCCGTTGGGCGAGTGGCATGGCATCGGCGCCGACCCCCTCGGCCGGGTAGTGCGCATCGACTTGGACGATAACGGCCTGGCCGGCCGGCTTCCGACGGAGATGGGACATCTAGCCGAGCTGCGGGAGCTGCGCATAGGCGGCAACCCGCAGCTGGCAGGGCCGCTGCCGGTATCGCTGGCCTCGCTCTCGCTCGCGGAGCTGGATTACGCGGGCACCGGGCTGTGCTCGGCGGACACCCAGGCGTTCCGCGACTGGCTGGCCACGATCGCGTCCCACGAAGGCACTGGAAGAGAGTGCGCGTACGCCGCCCGCGATGTGCTTGCCGCTTTGTACCGGGCGACGGGCGGCGAAGGGTGGACGAACAGCGCCAACTGGCTATCCGATGAACCGCTGGGCGAGTGGCATGGGGTGGCTACGGACGCCGGCGGCTCGGTTACAGGGCTGAACCTCTCGCGCAACGGCCTTGCAGGCACGCTCCCGCTGGAGCTGGGATATCTGGCCGGCCTCGAACGTCTGGACCTTCGCGTCAACCGGCTGGAAGGAGCCATCCCCGCCGAACTCGGCAGTCTCGCCAACCTCACGCACCTGTATCTGCAAGTTAACCGGCTGTCCGGATACATTCCCGCCGAACTCGGCGATCTCGCCAACCTCGGAACCCTGTACCTCAACCGTAACCGGCTGTCCGGAACCATCCCGTCCGAATTCGGCGACCTCGCCAGCCTCGCAGTCCTGCACCTCCGCGACAACCAGTTGACGGGGGCTCTGCCTGCGACGCTGCTGCGCATCGAGAATCTGGGAACATTGGTCTTCGACGATAACGCGGGGCTATGCCTACCGCGCACGCCCGCTTTCGTGGCGTGGCGGGCGAGGATGTCGAGAGCGATCGGATACTACTGCCGTCTGGACGACCGCGAAGCGCTCGCCGCGTTGTACCGTGCGACAGGCGGCGCGGGGTGGGCGAACAGCGCCAACTGGCTGACCGACGCGCCGCTCGGCGAGTGGCATGGGGTGACGACGGACACCGGCGGCTCGGTCATAAGGCTGGACCTCTCGAGCAATCGCCTTGCAGGCACGCTCCCGCCGGAGCTGGGCGACTTCGCCGACCTCACGCATCTGGATCTCGACGTCAACCAGCTGTACGGACCCATCCCTCCCGAAATCGGCAAACTAGCCAAACTCACGACCCTGGACCTCGGCATCAACCAGCTGTCCGGAGACATTCCGCCCGAACTCGGCGACCTCGCCAGCCTCGAAGAACTGTGGATCGAGGAGAACCAGCTATCTGGAACCATTGCGCCCGAACTGGGCAACCTCGGGAACCTCGGATTGCTGGATATCGGCAATAACCGGCTGTCCGGACTCATCCCGGCGGCGTTGCTGAGCCTCGACAATCTGGCGGTATTCGCCTTCGGCGAAAATGCGGGGCTGTGCGCTCCGGGCACAACCGCTATCGTGGAGTGGCTGGCGAGCATATCGATTGTCGACGGAGACTACTGCAACCGGGAGGACCGGGCTGCGCTCGAGGCGTTGTACCAGTCGGCGGGCGGCGCCGGGTGGAACAATGCGGGCGGCTGGCTCGAAGGGTCGGCGCTGGGCGAGTGGCACGGCATCACCGCCGACTCCCTCGGCCGGGCAGTGCGCATCGCCCTACGAAGTAACGGCTTGGCGGGGACCATACCGCCCGAACTCGGCAACCTCGGCAACCTCGAACGGCTGGACCTCGGCTATAACCAGCTGACAGGAACCATACCGCCCGAACTCGGCAACCTCGCCAACCTCGAAAGACTGTACCTCTTCAATAGCCAACTGTCTGGAACCATCCCCTCCGAACTCGGGAACCTCACCAACCTCGACCGCCTATGGCTTTACGGTAACGATCTGTCCGGCCCCATCCCCTCCGAACTCGGCGACCTCGCCAACCTCGAAAGACTGTACCTCTTCAATAACCAACTGTCTGGAACCATCCCCTCCGAACTCGGGAACCTCGCCAACCTCGAACGCCTACGACTTTACGATAACGATCTGTCCGGCCCCATCCCCTCCGAACTCGGCGACCTCGCCAACCTCGAAAGACTGTACCTCTACAATAACCAACTGACCGGCATCCCCTCCGAACTCGGCAACCTCGCCAACCTCACAGATCTGTGGCTCTACAATAACCAACTGACCGGCCCCATCCCCTCCGAACTCGGCGACCTCGCCAACCTCGAAAGACTGTACCTCTTCAATAACCAACTGACCGGACCCATCCCCTCCGAATTCGGCGACCTCGCCAGCCTCGAAATAACGTGGCTCCACAATAACCAACTGACCGGACCCATCCCCTCCGAATTCGGCGACCTCGCCAGCCTCGAAATACTGCGGCTCAACGATAACCAACTGTCTGGAACCATTCCTTCCGAATTCGGCGACCTCGCCAACCTCGAAAGACTGTGGCTCCACGAAAACCAGCTGACAGGAACCATACCGTCCGAACTCGGCGACCTCGCCAATCTCGAACACCTGCTCCTCAGCGTTAACCAGCTGACAGGAACCATACCGTCCGAACTCGGGAATCTCGCCAACCTCGAATGGCTGGAGATCCAGAGCAACCAGCTGACAGGAACCATACCCACCGAACTCGGCAATCTCGCCAATCTCCAAAGGCTGAACCTCGCCGCCAACCAGCTGACCGGAACCATACCCACCGAACTCGGCAACCTCGCCAACCTCGAAGGTCTGTGGCTCTTCACCAACCAGCTATCCGGAACCATACCGTCCGAACTCGGGAATCTCGCCAACCTCGATAATCTGCACTTCTCCAGTAACCGGCTGACAGGAAGACTCCCTGCGACGCTGCTGGGCCTTGGCAATCTGATATGGTTCACCTTCGGCAATAACTTAGGGCTGTGCGCTCCTAACACGTCTGCTTTCATGACTTGGTTGGCGAGCATAGCGACCACTTCTGGACCCACTTGCACCTCGTAGGACCGGGCCTGCGCTTGAGGCCGGCTTTTCCGAGACGGAACAGGAGGCTTCCGGCACCGACATGGCAGGGGAAATGCAAGAAGCCGCAATGGACGATGACTAACGGCGAGGCTTCCGAAGAAGAGCCGGGGATCCAGCTGTCCATGAACCAGAGTTACGACGAGATGCTGGTTCGCTCCGGACGGACTCTGGAGGAGCTGGCTCGGGAGTTCAAGCCTATGGCCCAGTCGATCCGCAACTAGGTCGTGCAGGCGGACCTTGACGCAGGCCGTCGCAGCGATGGAATGAGCAGCGTGGCGCGCGTGGAGATGCGCCGTATGCGTCGCGAGAACCGTCGTCTGCGCGAAGAGCGGGCGATACTGGCAAGAGCTGCGGCCTAGTTCGCTCGGGAGACCGGCCCCGGGAGGTCTCCCGGTTCATGAGAGCGAATCAGGCCCAGTTCCATGTCGTCACGATGGCCCGGGTGCTCGGCGTCTCCCCGAGCGGGTTCTATGCGTGGCTCCAGCGCGAGAGTCGGCGTGCGCGAAGGCGGACGAGCGTTCACTGTCTGCGCGCGGATGATTCACGCCGGACCGGCCGTGGGTGGCCGACACCACCTACGTGCCGACCCAGGCGGGATTCCTGTACTTGGCCATAGTGTTCGATGTCTTCAGCCGCCGAGTCGTGATTGGTCGATGGCCTTCGCTTATAATATTGGTCCCAGAACAGCAGGATATGCCTGCTGAACGAAACTGCCGAAGCTAGCTCTGCGCTCACCTGAATGTGGCTGAGAGGATTTATATGACTACCCGCCCCGGTAAAATCCCTCATGGTTACGCTCGCTGGGGCGTAGCCCTTTTCCTATCGGCCGCACTCGCGGTCACCCTCTCCTGCGGACGTGACACCACCGCGCCCACCCCTCCTCCTCCTCCGCAGCCAGCTCCGCAACTAACCACGGCGTCGGTCACGCCGGCCGAGATCCGGCAGGCGGCCGGCGACTCCGGCCGGGCAGCGCTGGTCGCGCTGTACGACGCGGCAGGCGGACCCGGCTGGAATAGCAAGACCAACTGGCTGACCGACGAGCCGCTGGGCGAGTGGCATGGCATCGGCGCCGACTCCCTCGGCCGGGTAGTGCGCATCGACTTGGCCGATAACGGGCTGGCCGGCCGGCTTCCGACGGAGATGGGACATCTAGCCGAGCTGCGGGAGCTGCGCATAGGCGGCAACCCGCAGCTGGCAGGGCCGCTGCCGGTATCGCTGGCCTCGCTCTCGCTCGCGGAGCTGGATTACGCGGGCACCGGGCTGTGCTCGGCGGACACCCAGGCGTTCCGCGACTGGCTGGCCACGATCGCGTCCCACGAAGGCACTGGAAGAGAGTGCGCGTACGCCGCCCGCGATGTGCTTGCCGCTTTGTACCGGGCGACGGGCGGCGAAGGGTGGACGAACAGCGCCAACTGGCTATCGGATGAACCGCTGGGCGAGTGGCATGGGGTGACTACGGACGCCGGCGGCTCGGTTACAGGGCTGAACCTCTCGCGCAACGGCCTTGCAGGCACGCTCCCGCTGGAGCTGGGATATCTGGCCGGCCTCGAACGTCTGGACCTTCGCGTCAACCGGCTGGAAGGAGCCATACCCGCCGAACTCGGCAGTCTCGCCAACCTCACGCACCTGTATCTGCAAGTTAACCGGCTGGCCGGATCCATTCCCGCCGAACTCGGCGATCTAGCCAAACTCGGAACCCTGTACCTCAACCGTAACCGGCTGTCCGGAACCATCCCGTCCGAATTCGGCGGCCTCGCCAGCCTCGCGGTCCTGCACCTGCGCGACAACCAGTTGACGGGAGCTCTGCCTGCGACGCTGCTGCGCATCGAGAAGCTGGGAACATTGGTCTTCGACGATAACGCGGGTCTATGCCTACCGCGCACGCCCGCTTTCGTGGCATGGCGGGCGAGGATGTCGAGAGCGATCGGAGACTACTGCCGTCTGGACAACCGCGAAGCGCTCGCCGTGTTGTACCGTGCGACAGGCGGCGCGGGGTGGGCGAACAGCGCCAACTGGCTGACCGACGCGCCGCTCGGACGGTGGCATGGGGTGACGACGGACACCAGCGGTTCGGTCATAAGGCTGGACCTCTCCAGCAATCGCCTTGCAGGCACGCTACCGCCGGAGCTGGGCGACTTCGCCGACCTCACGCATCTGGAGCTCGACGTCAACCAGCTGTCCGGAGACATTCCGCCCGAACTCGGCGACCTCGCCAAACTCACGACCCTGGACCTCGGCGTTAACCAGCTGTCCGGAGACATTCCGCCCGAACTCGGCGACCTCGCCAGCCTCGAAGAACTGTGGATCGAGGAGAACCAGCTATCTGGAACCATTGCGCCCGAACTGGGCAACCTCGGGAACCTCGGATTGCTGGATATCGGCAATAACCGGCTGTCCGGACTCATCCCGGCGGCGCTGCTGAGCCTCGACAAGCTGGCGGCATTCGATTTCAGCGACAACGCGGGGCTGTGCGCCCCCGGCACAACCGCTTTCGTGTCGTGGCTGGCGAGCATATCGATTGTCGGCGGAGACTACTGCAACCAGGAGGACAGGGCTGCCCTCGAGGCGTTGTACCAGTCGGCGGGCGGCGCCGGGTGGAACAATGCTGGCGGCTGGCTCGAAGGGTCGGCGCTGGGCGAGTGGCACGGCATCACCGCCAACTCCCTCGGCCGGGCAGTGCGCATCGACTTGGAAGCTAACGGCCTGGCGGGGACCATACCGCCCGAACTCGGCAACCTCGCCAATCTCGAACAGCTGTCGCTCCGTGGTAACCAGCTATCCGGACCGATTCCCGCCGAACTCGGCAACCTCGCCAATCTCGAAGGCCTGTACCTCTACGATAACCAACTGTCTGGAGCCATACCCTCCGAACTCGGCAACCTCGCCAATCTCGAAGGCCTGTCGCTCCGTGGTAACCAGCTATCCGGACCCATTCCCGCCGAACTCGGCAACCTCGCCAACCTCGAATTGCTGTACCTCTACAATAACCAACTCACCGGACCCATTCCCCCCGAACTCGGCAACCTCGCCAACCTCGAATGGCTGATCCTCTACAATAACCAACTCACCGGACCCATTCCCCCCGAACTCGGCAACCTCGCCAATCTCGAAGGCCTGTACCTCTACGATAACCAACTCACCGGACCCATTCCCCCCGAACTCGGCAACCTCGCCAATCTCGAACGCCTATACCTCTACAATAACCAACTCACCGGACCCATTCCCCCCGAACTCGGCAACCTCGCCAACCTCGAATGGCTGTACCTCTACAATAACCAACTCACCGGACCCATTCCCCCCGAACTCGGCAACCTCGCCAACCTCAAATGGCTGATCCTCTACAATAACCAACTCACCGGACCCATTCCCCCCGAACTCGGCAACCTCGCCAGTCTCGAAGGCCTGCACGTCTACAATAACCAACTGTCTGGAGCCATACCCTCCGAACTCGGCAACCTCGCCAATCTCGAACGCCTGTACCTCTACAATAACCAACTCACCGGACCCATTCCCCCCGAACTCGGCGACCTCGCCAACCTCACACTTCTGTGGCTCAACGACAACCAGCTCACCGGCCCCATCCCCGCCGAACTCGGCGACTTCGCCAACCTCACAAGTCTGTGGCTCGACAACAACCAGCTGTCCGGACCCATCCCTGCTACGCTGCTGGGCCTTGGCAATCTGACATTGTTCTACTTCAGCAATAACTCAGGGCTGTGCGCTCCTAACACGTCTGCTTTCATGACTTGGTTGGCGAGCATACCGAACACTGCTGGACCCACTTGCAGCCCGTAGGACCGGGCCTGCGCTTTGAGGTCGGCTTTTCCATATGGCTTGGTTGGGGATACGACACCGGCGGGCACGCATTTGCGAGCGTGGAGGCGGGTCGGCGGTCTACTTGGCCCAGGTTGTGAAATCGCCGGCCTGTCTGTTCCGGCTGGTCGCAGGCGAGTCGGCGCTGCTTGTGAGCGCTGACCCTAGCTCTGCGCTCACCTGAATGTGGCTGAGAGGATTTAGCTGAGAGGATTTATATGACTACCTCCCCTCATGGTTACGCTCGCTGGAGCGTAGCCCTTTTCCTATCGGCCGCACTCGCGGTCACTCTCTCCTGCGGACGTGACACCACCGCGCCCACCCCTCCTCCTCCACCGCAGCCAGCTCCGCAACTAACCACGGCGTCGGTCACGCCGGCCGAGATCCGGCTGACAGCCGGCGACTCCGGCCGGGCAGCGCTGGTCGCGCTGTACAACGCGGCAGGCGGACCCGACTGGAATAGCAAGACCAACTGGCTGACCGACGAGCCGCTGGGCCAGTGGCATGGCATCGGCGCCGACTCCCTCGGCCGGGTAGTGCGCATCGACTTAGACGATAACGGCCTGGCCGGCCGGCTTCCGACGGAGATGGGACAGCTGGCCGAACTGCGGGAGCTGCGCATAGGCGACAACCCGCAACTGGCGGGGCCGCTGCCGGTATCGCTGGCCTCGCTCTCGCTCGCGGAGATGGATTACGCGGGCACCGGGCTGTGCTCGGCGGACACCCAGGCGTTCCGCGACTGGCTGGCCACGATCGCGTCCCACGAAGGCACTGGAAGAGAGTGCGCGTACGCCGCCCGCGATGTGCTTGCCGCTTTGTACCGGGCGACGGGCGGCGAAGGGTGGACGAACAGCGCCAACTGGCTATCGGATGAACCGCTGGGCGAGTGGCATGGGGTGACTACGGACGCCGCCGGCTCGGTTACGGGGCTGAACCTCTCGCGCAACGGCCTTGCAGGCGCGCTCCCGTTGGAGCTGGGATATCTGGCCAGTCTCGAACGTCTGGACCTTCGCGTCAACCGGCTGAAAGGAGCCATCCCCGCCGAACTCGGCAGTCTCGCCAACCTCACGCACCTGTATCTGCAAGTTAACCAGCTGGCCGGATCCATTCCCGCCGAACTCGGCGATCTCGCCAACCTCGGAACCCTGTACCTCAACCGTAACCGGATGTCCGGAACCATCCCGTCCGAATTCGGCGACCTCGCCAGCCTCGCGGTCCTGCACCTGCGCGACAACCAGCTGACGGGGGCTTTGCCTGCGACGCTGCTGCGCATCGAGAAGCTGGGAACGCTGGTCTTGGACGATAACGCGGGGCTATGCGTTCCGCGCACGCCCGCTTTCGTGGCGTGGCGGGCGAGGATATCGAGAGCGATCGGAGACTATTGCCGTCTGGGCAACCGCGAAGCGCTCGCCGTGTTGTACCGGGCGACAGGCGGCGCGGGGTGGGCGAACAGCGCCAACTGGCTGACCGACGCGCCGCTCGGCGAGTGGCATGGGGTGACGACGGACACCGGCGGCTCGGTCATAAGGCTGGACCTCTCGAGCAATCGCCTTGCCGGCACGCTCCCGCCGGAGCTGGGCGACTTCGCCGATCTCACGCATCTGGAGCTCGACGTCAACCAGCTGTACGGACCCATTCCGCCCGAACTCGGCGACCTCGCCAAACTCACGACCCTGGACCTCGGCTTCAACCAGCTGTCCGGACCCATTCCGCCCGAACTCGGCGACCTCGCCAGCCTCGAAGAACTGTGGATCGAGGAGAACCAGCTGGACGGACTCATCCCGGCGGCGCTGCTGAGCCTCGACAAGCTGTTGGCATTCGATTTCAGCGATAACGCGGGGCTGTGCGCTCCCGGCACAACCGTTTTCGTGGCGTGGCGGGCGAGCATATCGATTGTCGGCGGAGACTACTGCAACCGGGAGGACAGGGCTGCGCTCGAGGCGTTGTACCAGTCGGCGGGCGGCGCCGGGTGGAACAATGCGGGCGGCTGGCTCGAAGGGTCGGTGCTGGGCGAGTGGCACGGCATCACCGCCGACTCCCTCGGCCGCGCAGTGCGCATCGCCCTACGAAGTAACGGCTTGGCGGGGACCATACCGCCCGAACTCGGCAACCTCGGCAGCCTCAGAGTGCTGGACCTCGGCTTTAACCAGCTGACAGGAACCATACCGCCCGAACTCGGCAACCTCGGCAACCTCGAATGGCTGGGGCTCTTCAATAGCCAGCTGTCTGGACCCATCCCTTCCGAACTCGGCAACCTCGGCAACCTCGACCGCCTGTACCTCATCAATAATCAGCTGGAGGGGCCCATCCCTCCCGAACTCGGGAACCTCGCCAACCTCGAATTGCTGTACCTCTACGGTAACCAGCTATCCGGCCCCATCCCCTCCGAACTCGGCGACCTCGCCAATCTCGACCGCCTGTACCTCTTCAATAACCAACTGTCTGGAACCATCCCCTCCGAACTCGGCGACCTCGCCAACCTCGACCGCCTATGGCTCTCCGGTAACCAGCTATCCGGCCCCATCCCCTCCGAACTCGGCGACCTCGCCAACCTCACGCTGCTGTACCTCTACAATAACCAGCTATCCGGACCCATCCCCTCCGAACTCGGCGACCTCGCCAACCTCGAATTGCTGTGGCTCTCCGGTAACCAGCTATCCGGACCCATCCCCTCCGAACTCGGCAACCTCGCCAACCTCCGTACTCTGAACCTCAACAATAACCAACTGTCCGGAACCATACCTTCCGAACTCGACGACCTCGCCAACCTCGCAAGGTTGGACCTCAGCACTAACCAGCTAGCCGGGACCATCCCTAGCGAACTCGGGAACCTCGCCAACCTCGAAATTCTGCACCTCTACGACAACCAGCTATCCGGCCCCATCCCCGCCGAACTTGGGAAACTCGCCAACCTCGAAGCTCTGCGGCTCCACAGCAACCAGCTGTCTGGACCCATCCCCGCCGAACTCGGGAACCTCGCCAACCTCCAGACTCTGTTTCTCGACGACAATCAGCTGACAGGAAGTCTCCCTGCGACGCTGCTGGGCCTTGGCAATCTGACATGGTTCCGATTCGGCGATAACGCGGGGCTGTGCGCTCCGAACACGTCTGCATTCATGACTTGGTTGGCGAACATACTGATCACCTCCGGACCCACTTGCAGCCCGTAGGACCGGGCCTGCGCTCGAGGCCGGCTGACCGGCCTCGGCATGCCGCCGGTGCGGGCGCGTTTCTACCGGGGCGAGGTTGAAGTGCACATTGCGAATATTGCCCCGCTAGACAGAGCCTCTCCACCCGCGGGGCATCCGTATCTCCGTGGCGCCCGTGAAAGTCGCCAAGTCGGCCACTGCGTCGTTCAACCCAGTCCTGAAGCCGCTGTCTGGCGAAAAAGACGGTTCCAAGTGCAGAGCGCGCACTTCTAGCGCGGCTCTGTCCCGGTGAAGCTTGGGGTCCAGACGCCCGACCAGCTTTCCCCGGTGGAGGATCGGCAGAACGTAGTACCCGTACCTTCGCTTCGCCGCGGGAGTGTAGATTTCCACCGTGTACTTGAAGTCCAGCAGCTCCTCCGCCCGTCTGCGTTGCCAGAGCAGAGAATCGAAGGGACAGATGAGCGTGGTCCCGGCCGGTTCCGGCAGGCCGCTGCCGATGGCTTCCAGATGTTCGGGCAGCGCGTAGCACGGTCCGCGGACTCCCTCTACCGCTACCTCCGCGATGCGCTTCGCTCGAAGATTGCGGGCGATCACCCTTTTGCGTCCGGCGGCCTTCGGCTCCGGACCCGTAACGTAGTTGGCGAGATGTCGTTCGGGCGCGATTCCGCACCCCGAGAGACCTTTCATGAGCCAGCTGTCCTCGTACTCGGCTGGCGAGGCCGTGGGACCCTCCGGATAGACTCTCTCCGCGAGATCGTACACGCAGCGGAAGTGGCGCCGCGCCGCAATCGCCGTCCGTCCGGCGTGCCACAGCAGCTTGAGAGACCTCTTTTCTTCGTGGATGCGCCACGCGAGCGACGATGTGCTGTCGCCCCGCTCCGAGGGACGCGGCGCGAAGTCGGCGCTCTCCAGCGGCCCCTCCTCTCTGAGCCGCTTTAGGACCCGTCGCTTGGAGGCCGGGGAGGTCGAATACCGGCTCCACCACGAGCGGCTGGTCCAACTCTTCGGGGGGAAGCGCCGCATTCGGCGGCGCGCCAGAGGAAGGTGGGAGATGGGGAGTAAGGAAGCTTCGTGGCCCCAGTACTCGAAGGCTATTCGGTCGCGGTAGGTCCAGCCGTCCGCCAGCGACCGGTCGTAGGCCCCGAAGCGGCTCCACAGCGTGAGATAGTGCGCCCGGTCCACTACATTGACGCTGTCGAGCTGCAGCGCTCCCGTTCGCTCCAGGTGGTCCGTGAAAGTCTGCGGCCCGAGCGTCAGCGAGCCTCTCGGCCGGTCCAATCCCTGGCGGCGCAGCCACAGGCGGACCGCCGCGTCCCGGCTGAATGTCGGTAGGACTTTGGGCATCGCCAGCCACCTTCGCCACCAGTTATCGACAGGGGAAGCGACCTCGTTGCCGCGGCCCGAGTTGCCGCGGCCCGAAATGTGATCTTACAAGCGGAACCAGGGTAATTTCCACACTGGAAAGGCGCTACGAGATGCGCCACCTTGTGTCTGGGGCGTTCTTGAACCCCCGTTGACCCTCTACTGCTACAATACGGTACAATACGGCTAGTTCCACACTATTCCACACTACAAGAGGATTTGGATGAAGCGGATTACACATCGCCGGCGAAGGTTGCGGCAAGCCGGGCAAGCTGACGGACGATCGACCGGCCCGGCCGGCTACGGGCTGCCGATACTCCTGGCCGCGCTGATTGCCGTGTCCGCCACCGATCTGGCGGCGCGCTCTCCGGCCCAGAAGGACCAGAAGGAGCAGTCGGAAGCCGAAGCGATCGAGCAAGCCCGCCGCGACTCCTTGCGCTTCGCGTTCGATCCGGAGGGCGCCTTCGAGCCGCTCGAGTTTCCAGAGCCGGGACAGTTTCGGGACTCGACCGGAGCGCCGGGCCAAGGCTATTGGCAGCAGCGGGCCGACTACCGTATCGAGGCCACCCTCGCGGATGGACGGATCACCGGCACGGAGCGGATCACGTACACGAACAACAGTCCCGACTCCCTTGCCAGCCTCTGGGTTCAACTCGACCAGAATCTCTTCCGGGAAGACAGCTACGGCGCGCTGAAGGCGGAAGAGCTGGACGGCGAGGTGCGCCATGGCGGCTTCTTCAAAGACGGGGGCTTCGACATCGGCGGAGTGCGCACCGGGAGCGCGGACGATCTCGGCGTGCCCGAGTACCGGGTCGAGGACACGATGATGGAGATACTTCTCGCGAGTCCTCTGCCTCCGGGCGGCGCCCAGCTCGAAGTCGAGATCGACTTCGCCTTCAAGATCCCCAAGAGCGGGGGAGACCGGATGGGGACGCTCAAGATCAGTCGCGGGACGATCTACCAGCTGGCCCAGTGGTATCCGCGGGTCTTCACATACGACGATGTGAATGGCTGGAACAACTCCCCGTTCCTGGGGCAGGGCGAGTGGTACCTGGAGTACGGCGACTTCGACGTCGAACTAACGGTGCCGCGGGATTATGTCGTCGCGGCCACCGGAGAGCTGCTCAATCCCGGGGAGGTCCTGACCAGCTTCCAGCAGGAGCGGCTGGCGGTGGCGCGGAGCGCGGAGGATCCGGTGTTCGTCATCGGCCCCGAACAAGCGGGCGACAACGATACGCGGCCCGACGGGGAAGGGCCGCTGACTTGGCGCTTCCGGGCCGAGAATGTGCGCGACTTCGCGTGGGCGGCGTCGGACCGCTTCGTCTGGGACGCGGCAGGGTGGAACGACATTCTTCTGATGTCGTTCTACCCTCAAGAAAGCATGGGAAGCCGGGGAATCAGCGGGTGGGAGCGGTCGACCGAGTATCTGCGCCACAGCGTGCGGCACTACTCCGAGACTTGGCTTCCCTATCCGTATCCGGTGGCGGTGAATGTGGCGGGCCTCGCGCTGGGAATGGAATATCCCATGATAGTCTTCTGTTCGTGGCAGGCGCGCGGCGCCTTCCTCTTCGCAGTCACAGATCACGAGATCGGGCACACTTGGTTCCCGATGATCGTCGGCTCCGACGAGAGGCGGTACGCGTGGATGGACGAGGGCTTCGACACCTTCATCAACTACTATTCCGGAATCGAGTTCGCCGGAGGCGAGCCTATCCTGGGACAGTTCATGTCTCCGGCTCAGATATCCGTTGACAGCAGACTAGCGCGGCCCGCGGTCAACACGCCCGCCGACAGCGTTTCCGAGGAGGACATCGGCGTGCTGGCGTACAACAAGCCTGCTGCCGTGCTCGTCCTGTTGCGCGAGAAGGTCCTCGGACCGGATGTGTTCGACGAGGGTTTCCGGGAGTACATCCGGCGGTGGGCGTACCGGCACCCGCAGCCCGCCGACTTCGTGCGTACGATGGAGGATGTGTCGGGCCGCGACCTGGATTGGTTCTTCAAGGGGTGGATATACGAAGACGCGGTGCTGGACCAGGCGATAGCCTCAGTCCGGCGAGTGGGCGACACGACGAGGGTGATCTTCGAGAACCGGGGAGGCATTCCGATGCCGCTCGAAGTGCGGGTACTGTTCCGGGACGGGGGCGAGCAGCGGCACGATGCGCCCGCTAGCGTGTGGCGGGAGGACGGCTCCTACGTGCTGGACGTGCTGGGCGGCGCGGTACGCAACGTCCAGATCGACCCGGAGGGTTCGCTACCCGACGTGAACCGCGCGAACAATGTTTGGGGCCGGGGGATAATCGGCCGGCCCCGGAGGTCTTGAACGCGTCTTAGGCCGCAGGAGACCCCCTGGAGCGCCGCCTTGACTGCGCTGTCCCGCGTCGCGCGACCCGCGGGCGATCGCGTCGAGCGCTGCCCCGACTGCGACCCCCCGGAGCGCTCGGCCCTGACGCATCCGCGCCTGGAGCCGCGGGTGGTCTTGCGGGGACCGACTGCGACCCCCCGGAGCGCTCGGCCCTGACGCGGCACCCGTGGAGATGTCCGAATGACGAAAGCGCGTGAAACGAAGCGGCTTCGGGTTTCGTCCTACCCTCGAATGGCGCGGCCGCGTTCGGCGACACCCTAGACCCGAGCATGGCCGAGCGACGCGAACATGGCCGAGCGCCCCGAGCATGGCCAGTGCGCGCGAGCGCTTGACCGCTTGCCGACAAGTCTGGAGCCGGAGCACGACATGGCAGCCTTGCAATGATGACTACCTATGAACTGATCGTGGCTCTGGTTTCGATCTTCTTCGTCATCGGCGTTCCCGTCGTTGGCTTGACGGCCAGGCTGGCCATTCGTCCGCTCTTGCACGACTTTCGCGAGTTGCTCGGATACCGGAAGCGCGAAAGCGAGGAAATAGGCGAGTTGAAGAAGCAGCTCGACAGGATCGAGCGGCAGTTCGGCGATTGGGAAGTGCGGCTGGACCAGCTCGACGACGCGGACCGGTTTCGGCGGCAGCTGGAGATCGGCAAGGGCGCCTCGCCCGCGGCCGACGGCGCTCCCGGCGCGCAGCCGGCTCCGGGTGCCAAGCGGTCTGTGGAAGCTGAATCCTGACAGCCCGGCCCAGCGGGACGATCGAATGACGGTCATCGAGACCGAGGGACTGACCAAGCGGTACAAGGCGCTCCGCGGCGAAGGGACCCTCGCGGTCGACCAGGTGTCCATCCAGGTCGAGCGCGGGCAGATATACGGCTTTCTGGGTCCCAACGGCAGCGGGAAGACGACGACGATAGGGATGTTTCTCGGGATCATCACGCCGACGGCCGGCTCGTTCCGGCTCTTCGGCGGCAGCGCTCCACGAGAGTTGCACGCGGCCCGCCAGCGAATCGGAGCCACCCTGGAACACCCCAACTTCTATCCGTACCTCAGCTGCCGGGACAATCTGAAGCTCGTGGCGCGAGTCAAGGGGAAGGGCGAAGAGGATGTGGACGAGGCGCTCCGTGTGGTGGGGCTGGCGGGCCGCTGGAAGACGAAGTTCAAGGCGTGTTCGCTGGGCATGAAACAGCGGCTCGCGCTCGCCGGAGCGATGGTCGGAGATCCGGAGCTGATCATCCTGGACGAGCCGGCCAACGGTCTGGATCCCGCGGGCCAGCGAGAAATTCGCGCGATCCTGGCCGGACTTGCGGACCGTGGAAAGACCATCTTCCTCTCGAGCCACATACTTCACGAGGTCGAGCGGACATGCACGCACGTGGCGATCGTGGAGCGCGGGCGCCTCGTGCGCCACGGCAGCGTCGGGGCGATTACGTCCGTCCAGACCGTCGCGGCCGTTCGGGCCGATGGCGTTGAACTCGACGCCCTGCGGAGCGCCGTCTCCAGCTTCAAGGGCGGAGATGAGGTCCGGACGGCGGGGGACAGCGTGTTCGTGAAGCTGTCCCGAGATAGCGGGGTCGCGGAGTTGAACCGTTTCCTGGCCGGGCAGGGCATCTACGCGTCGCACCTCGCCCTGGAAAAACAGTCGCTGGAAGACGCTTTCCTGGAGATCACCGGCGGGTCCGACGGCTTCGGAGAGGTGCAGTGAGCGCGCGCACCTTCCTGCTGTTGCTCCGGAACGAGTGGTTCAAGGCGCGGAAGCGGCTCAGCCTATGGCTGCCGCTCGGCTTCTACGCGGGGATAGCCTTCCTGATGTACGGCGAGGATTTCTTCCTTGACCGCATCGCTCTGCCCGGCGTCTGGAGCACCGTGTTCCAGGGCGAGCGCGTCATAGCCCTCTTCATATTCGCCACTCTGTCGTTCCTGATGCTGACGACGATGGAGTTCTCCTGGAGGACGGCCCGGCAGAACGTGATCGACGGGTTGTCGAAGTCGCAGTGGTTCTGGGGGAAGGCGCTGGTGATCCCGCTTTTGGGAGTCATGTATTGTCTGGTACACGCCGGCATCCCCGGCGTCATGGCGCTCATCAGGACGGACGTGGGGGCGGCGACCGGGCCGTTGCTCCCGGCCTCGGTGTTCGCGGCGGCGGGCGGCCTCCTCCTGGGCTTCGCGTGCGTTACAAGTCTCGGCTTCTTCCTGTCGCTGGCGATTCGCAACACGGGCGCGGCCATGGGGACGTGGTTTCTCTGGACCATGCCGCTGGAGGGAGGGATCATTCCGGAGCTGTCCCGCAGGTACTTGCACCCCGACTTGCCCACGTACCTGCCGTTCCAGAACTCCGTGCGGCTCGCGAATCTCGCCAACTACGACACGGCGGCCTACGAACGCCTCGCCGCCGCGGCGGAGCAGGCGGGCCGTGCGCCGCCGGATGTTCCGAACACGGGTTTGTACGTTGTCATCGCGGTGGTCTGGATCGTTCTCTTGCTGTCGGCTTCACTGGTGTGGTTTAGGCGCCGCGACCTGTAGACCGGCGGCCGGGAGGTTGCCCCGGGGCTGCGATTTGAGCTGAGCGCGGGGGCCGCCCCGGCGGTCTCCGTCTTCGAGGAATGGGTAGGGTATTGTCAGACCCGCGCAGTACTACTGGCACCACTCCGTTTCGGAGAGCCGCGGTTACACTGGGGCACCTTGTTGTTTGGCATGCCAACCACTGGTGCACCCGTACTTCACTCGCGAAGTCCATCGTTGACCTCCGCCCGACACACTGCGGCGGACGTGACTTTGACAAGTCCCGGCAGTCCGCCGAATTTGCCAAGTAACCGCGTGGGGAGATCACCGACGAACCACACGCCCGGTATCAAGCGACAGCAGCCACTGGAGAGTAACTGGTATGATCAGCGACGCCATTGCGCTCATTGACGAATTGAAAGCCGAGCTCGACGCCGTGCGGCCGTTGCCGCCGGATGTCAACAATCGCATTGGGCAACGATTGCGCATTGAAATGAACTACGAATCAAATGCGATCGAAGGCAATGCGCTTAACATCGGGGAAACAAGATCTCTTATTCTCTATGGGATAACCGCCCGTGGAAAGCCGCTTCGCGATCATCTGGATATTCAAGGACACGACGACGCGCTGAAGACGATCGAGCGCGCTATCGAGGACAACCAGACTCTAACCCATTCATTCATAAGGGGACTTCACAAGATACTGCTTCGAGAACCATACAAAGTGCCCGCGTTAACCCCCGATGGCGTGCGAACGACTCGTCGGATCGCGATTGGCGAATACAAGAGTATGCCAAACTCTGTCGAGACGCAGACCGGCGAAATTCTTTACTATTGTCCGCCAGAACAAGTTCAATCGGCAATGACTGATTTGCTAGATTGGTATCGTTACCCAGAAAACCAAGATGAACACCCTATTATCATCGCCGCCACCATGCATTATAGATTCGTAAAAATTCATCCATTCGACGACGGCAACGGGCGCATGGCTCGCCTCTTGATGAACATGATACTGATCAAACACGGTTACACGGTGGCGATCATCCGCCGCGAGCAGAGGAACGGCTACCTAAGAACTCTGGATGAGGTACAAAGAACCGAACGGCTGGCCACGTTCATCGATTACGTTGCCGCGTCCTGCAGATACAGCCTCGATCTTCACCTGAGAGCGGCCCGCGGGCAGTCGATCGAGGAAGAAGACGACATAGACCAAGAAATCTCTCTCTTCAAGCAGTCAATTATGACGGCATCGGACACAACCGCGGCGTTCGCCGCCAGAGATTATTTTGATAATATCCTATCGCCATTCCACGACTATTGTGAGAAGAAAATAGTCTTATTCTCTGATGTAGCATCCACTGCGGATGTTGGTGAGTATAGTCTAGATATTAGGACGCCGGACCAGAAGCGCGTGACGATTAACCGATATTCTCTTGGGGCGCTAATGATTCCCTCTGACGCTTCTTGGATGTCATTTGAATTCTACGCGACGGTGGGAGAGTTGTGGCGACAAGAGACGAGTTTCAGATGGGAAATCAAGAACGAGCGGAGCAGCCAACGCTCTAAGTGGTGTATCGCTCTCAGTGTAAGTGGCGGCGACGGATTATATGACTACTTGAAGAAGATGGAATTTGAGAGCGGAGACCTGAAGGTGCTCAAGATGCGATTTTCTGAAACCATAAGGAGAATGATGGCGAAAGTGCCCAAGGAAGGCAGATCCAGTCATAATGATATCTCGGAGCCTAGTGACGATCGCGACACCAATACTGAACATGATTCCACTGTTCCGGATACCGATTGGATCCAGGACAGCTAGCCGCTGCGACTTATAGCAAGAGAGCTACGGCTGCCCCTTAACTGTGTTTTTAGCCGAGGCGTGGGGGGACACAACGCGAATTTCCTCCAGCGGCTGACAAGCCTCGCCGCCAGTTCCGTTCCGGCTAACGTGTGGAAGGGGGCGTTGTGGCCTTGCTTCTCTCCCGGTAATTTGGGCGCGGTCCGTAGCTAGACACGAACCTGAGCCGGCGGCGTCGAACACAAGCAATGGCTAGATCTTCCAAGCCGAAGAATGGCATCGAGAGCTACGCGCACCGGGACAAGGAGCGCACCAACAATCCGCCCGTCGGCTTGGTCACGCCGGACACCGACAAGGACGCCGGCAAGATGACGTACGCTCATGACCCCCACATCGACCCGGCGTTCTCCTGGGCGGGGAAGGCCGAGCACACGGCATTCAAGGTTCCGACCGTGTCACTCCACGTCCACGAGCGTATCGACTCGGGCGCCATCGTGGAGGCGGTGCGCAAACGCAACGGCGCGCCGTCGCCACAAGGCTCGCTCTTCGAGGAACCCGAACAGAATCCGCCGATTCGCCAAGCCATCGATTTCTACAGCCACCCGCGCGGCTGGACCAACCGGCTGATCGCCGGCGACAGCCTCTTGGTCATGAACAGTCTGCTGGAGAAGGAGGCCTATGCGGGGAAGGTGCAGATGGTCTACATGGACCCGCCCTACGGCATTCGCTACAGCTCCAACTTCCAGCCCTTCGTCAACAAGCGCGATGTGACCGACGGCAAGGACGAAGACCTTACCCGCGAGCCCGAGATGATCCGGGCCTTCCGCGACACGTGGGAGCTCGGCATCCACTCCTACCTGACCTACCTGCGCGACCGCCTGCTCCTGGCCAAAAAGCTGTTGACCAAGAGCGGCAGCTGCTTCGTGCAGATCGGCAAGGAGAATGTCCATCGCGTGAGCGTTCTGATGGACGAGATATTCGGGGCGGAGAACCGCGTGGCGACCATTTCCTATGCGACGACAGGAGGGAGTTCGGCCAATACGCTGCCGGAGGTGGCCGACTACTTGCTCTGGTACGCACGAGACGGGAAGCAAGTGAAGTTTCGGCAGCTGTACGACCCGCTCACTCGAACAGAAGTGATCAGGTTCTTTAGTTGGAACGCGATGGTGGAGCTTGCCGATGGCGACTGTCGCAAGCTGACACCGGAGGAGCGCTTTGATCCAGACAGACGACTGCCGGAAGGAGCACGAATTTACAGTCGCATGCCGCTGTTTTCGCGCGGCGTATCTAACACTGGTCGTTCCGATCAATACGAGTGGAATGGTCGCATTTTCAGCCTTCCGGTTGGCCAACAGTGGCGGGTGTCCAAGGATGGAATGGACAGGCTTCATCAGCTCAACCGCCTGGATGCGCAAGAAGGCCAGTCGTCCCTCAGGTGGAAATACTACGAAAACGAAGTGCCGGGCCGTCGAATCCACAACATTTGGCCCGCGTCCATGTCGCCAAAGGACAAGCGGTATGTGGTCCAGACCGACGCGAAGGTAATCCAACGCTGCATGTTGATGACGACCGACCCGGGCGATCTGGTGTTCGACCCGACCTGCGGCTCCGGGACGACTGCGTACGTTGCGGAACAGTGGGGCCGCCGCTGGACTACTTGCGATACGTCGCGGGTGGCGGTGGTCGTTGCCCGGAAGCGGCTGATGACCGCTAACTTCGACTACTACGCGTTGGCATATCCTGACGAAGGCGTAGGCTCAGGATTCCGGTATCGAAGCGTCGAGACTGTCTCGGCCAGGATTCTCGCCTACGACGAGCCGCGCAAGAAAGTCGTCCTGTACGACCAACCGGAGAAAGATCGCGGCAAGGCCCGCGTCAGCGGCCCGTTCACCGTCGAAGCTGTCCCTGCTCCGATGGTAGATCCCCTTGATCCGACCGAAAATGGGGGGGGGGGGGTCGGAATTGGAAAATGGAAGGCCGACCACTCCGTAGCTCGTTCGGGCGAGACCATCCGGCAGAGCGACTGGCGGGACGAGCTGTTCAAGACCGGCATTCGCGGCAAGGCCGGCCAGCGCATCTCGTTCGCCCGGCTCGAACCCTTGCCCGGTACGAAGTGGCTCCACGCCGGGGGCGACACCCGTCCCGATGATTCGGGCGTGGACCGCGTACGCGAGGGAACATCTCCGTTAGCTGAACCGGTTGTCGTATCCTTCGGTCCGGACCATGCGCCTCTGGAGCAGCGGCAGGTCGGACTCGCGATCGAGGAAGCTCAGAAGCTGGTTCCGCGTCCCAAGATCATCGTGTTCGCCGCGTTTCAATTCGATCCCGAGGCGGCCAAGGACATAGACGAGACGAGCTGGCCGGGCATCCAGTTCCTCAAGGCGCACATGAACGCCGACCTCCTCACGGAAGATCTGCGGCGGAAGCGCGCAACCAACGAGAGCTTCTGGCTCATCGGCCAGCCGGATGTGGGCCTGGAGAAGATCGGCGACGGCGAGTACGCAGGCCAATTCCGCATATCCGTGCGGGGTTTCGACTACTACGACACCAGTACCGGCCGAGTGAAGTCCGGCGGCAAGGACAAGATCGCCGTCTGGATGCTCGACCCGAACTACGACGGCCGCAGCCTCTTTCCGCGCCAAGTCTTCTTTCCCACGGCAAGCGCCCGCGACGGCTGGGGACGCCTTGCCAGGAACCTCAGGGCCAAGATCGATACGGCCCTGATCAAGGCCTACACCGGAACGGACTCGCTTCCCTTCAAAGCCGGCAAGTACGGTCGCGCCGCGGTGAAGATCGTGGACGACAGGGGCATAGAGAGCCTCAAGATCGTGGAGTTGAAGTGATGGTCGCGGTGGCTTCGCATGGCGAGAGGGCAATCGCTCGGCTCGAATCAGGCGAATGCGGCACGCATGGGGTTGACCCGAACAAGGTCGGATAGCCCGGTGCCCCAATCCACGATCGACCGCCTGATCGTCAACTCCCCGTACGACGAGCCCGGCCGACACTGGCACTACGATCGTCAGACGCGCCTGTTCGACCTCAAGCAAGGCCGTCGTCCCGCCGGATACGTGGCCGCCTCCAATGGCTCCCGCGCCTTCGACGATCCGGGAGTGTTCGTCGAGATACCGCTCGTCAACCGTATTCGGCCGCGGGTGAAGAAGTGGAGGAAGGCCGGCTACCCGGGTGTCTCGGCGGTTACCCGCCGACTGCTCTTCCACTGGAACGATCCGGAAGAGTTCGACACGCGCAGGTTTTTCTTCTGCCAGCTCGAAGCGGCCGAGACGTTGATCTGGCTGCTCGAATCGTCAGTGCCGGACAGGACCGGAATCGACATGCCCTCGGACGGCGGCGACTTCCAGCGCGTGTGCGCCAAGATGGCGACGGGGTCGGGCAAGACCGTCGTCATGGCGATGCTGGTCGCATGGCAGGTTCTCAACAAGGTCGCGTGGCCGGGAGATCCGCGATTCTCGCGCAACGTGCTTGTCGTAGCGCCGGGACTGACCGTGAAGAGCCGTCTGGCCGTGCTCGAGCCGTCCAACCCGGAAAACTACTACGAAGCCTTTCGCATCGTACCGCCGGCCATGCTGGACAAACTTCGGCAGGGCAGGGTGATCGTGCGCAACTGGCACGCTCTCAACTGGGAAACGGAGGAGCGCGTCGCGAAGCGCCGCAGCGTGGACAAGCGGGGCGTCCGAAGCGACGAAGCCTATGTCCGCAACGTGCTCGGCGACATGTCCAACGCCCGCGACATCCTCGTGATCAACGACGAGGCGCATCACGCTTGGCGCACTTCCGGGGCGTCGAAGATCAGAGGCGTAAAGAAGGCCGAGATTGACGAGGCCACGAAGTGGGTAGGGGGCCTGGACAGGATAGGCCGCGTGCGCGGCATCCGCTGCTGCTACGACTTTTCGGCCACGCCGTTCGCGCCTTCGGGCCGGCGGAGTTCCGAAGAGGCGCTGTTCGACTGGATCGTGAGCGACTTCGGTCTCAACGACGCGATCGAGGCCGGGCTGGTGAAGACGCCCCGCGTCGTGGTGCGCGACGACGCCGTTCCCGATGCCAAGAGCTACAAGTCTCGCCTCTATCACATATACAACGATCCGGAGGTGAAGCCGGACCTGAACCGGATGGCGGCGGAGACCGAGACGCTCCCGGACCTCGTACGCAACGGCTACCATCTGCTGGGGTACGACTGGCACGAGACGGCCAAAGCGTGGCGCGAACGGCGAATCGCGACTCCGCCCGTGATGATCACGGTGGCCAACCGCACCGAAACCGCCGCTCGCGTCAAGCACGCCTTCGACAAGGGCAGGATTCCGGTGCCGGAGCTGTGCGACCCGGAAAAGACTCTCCACATCGACTCCAGGGCGTTGGCCAAGGCGGAGTCCGCCGAAGCGGCGGAGAATGGCGACGGCGGAGATTCTGGCGGACGGACTCGCAAGCCGACCGCGAAGGAGCGCGCGGAGCTTCTCCGGCGCCAAGTGGACACCGTGGGCCGCCGCGGCGAGCCCGGCGAGCGGATTCAGAACGTCATTTCGGTGGCGATGCTGTCGGAAGGCTGGGACGCCAAGACCGTCACCCACATCATGGGCCTGCGCGCCTTCACCAGCCAGCTGCTGTGCGAACAGGTCGTGGGGAGGGGACTCCGCCGAACCGCCTACGAGGCGGATCCGGACACGGGCCTCTTCGACCCGGAATACGTCAACGTATTCGGCGTGCCGTTCACCTTCCTGCCTCATGAGCAACAGGGGGACGTGGTACCGCCGCCGCCCGAGCCGAAGACCGCCGTGCACCCGGTTCCCGAGAAGGCCGAGCACGAGATCAAGTGGCCCAACGTCGTGCGCATCGAGAGCGTTCTGACGCGGAGGCTCCTGGTGGACTGGGACAATCTGGAGCCGTTGACGATCCATGCGGGCGACACCGCCAAGATTGCGGACTTGGCGCCGACCATCGAAGGCAAGCCGGATCTGAAGAATATCGAAGTCATCGATCTCGAGCAGCTGGCCGCCGATCTCCTGCGCACCCAGACGATAATCTTCGCGACGGCCGCGGAGGTTCTCGACTCCGTGGAGGCCGAGTGGGCCGGGAGCCGCGGGGCCCTGCTGGCGCAGCTGGTTCGGCTGGTGGAGCGCTTCGTTCGCTCCGGCAAGATCGTCATCGATCCGCCGCTGTTCGCCGAAGACCGCTTGAAGCGCCGCATCGTCCTCAGCCTGAACATGCAGAAAATCGTTCGGCACATCTTGCGCGCGGTTCGGCAGGAGAACGCCGAGGAGCTGGTTCCCATCTTCGATCCCGACCGGCCCATTCGGTCTACCGGCGACATGGCGACTTGGTACACCGGCAAGCCCTGCGAGTACACGGTCCGCAGTCATATCAACGTCTGCGTGTTCGACAGCGCCTGGGAAGCGTGCGAAGCCTACGTTCTGGATCGCAGCCGCCTGATTTCCGCCTGGGCGAAGAACGACCATCTCGGCTTCGAAATCTTCTATATCCATAACGGCGTGGTGCGGAAGTACCGGCCGGACTTCCTGGTGCGTCTCGAGTCCGGCGACATGCTCGTGCTGGAGGTGAAGGGCCGGGAATGGGAGGAGGACCGCACCAAGCGCAGCTACCTGGACGAGTGGGTCCGCGCGGTGAACGCCCACGGCGGCTTCGGCCGCTGGCGCCACGCGGTCTCCCGCAATCCTGGCGACATCAACCGCATCTTGGCGGATATCCTGCGGTCGGATGGGGTCGAGCCCTAGCGCGTCGGTTCTCGGGCCGTGGCGCTTGTCGTATGCGACGCGGTGCCCTCGTCCACTCATTGGCGCGCTTCCACTCATTGGCGCGCTTCCTAACGGAAACTAAATTGCCAGGCCAGCGGCGCGGTCCATCTCGTACGCTTCGCCGCTATGGATGCTGGACGAGCGGCTCGTTGAGGTCGGCTATGGCTGCATCGGTGCACCGGCTCCGATGCCGCGGACTCTGCGGAAGCTCCGAGAAGCTACGGCAGCGGCGGGGTGGCGTCTCTGCTTCAGTGCACCGGCTCCGATGCCGCGGACTCCGGGTGTGCGCGAGACTATGGCCGTATAAGGAGAAGCCATGCCGTTCCATCCATTGCGAAGCGTCTCCCGGTTACGCTCGCGCTGGGTCTGGGCCATTCCCCTGGCCGCCACGCTCGCGGTCATCCTCTCCTGCGGTGGCGACACCGCCGCGCCCACGCCGCCGCCACCTCCACCACCGCCGCCACCGGCTCCGCAGCCAACCACAATGTCGGTCACGCCGACCGAGGTGCAGCTGACGGTCGGCGACTCCGCTCAGCTGGCGGTCGAAGTGCGCGACCAGAACGGACAAGTCATGGCCGGGGTCACTGTCAGATGGGCCAGCAGCGACGCTGCGGTCGCCACCGTCACCTCGGCGGGTCTTGTGCATGGCGCCAGCGCAGGTTCGGCCACCGTCACCGCAACGGCAGGCCAAGCCTCCGGGAGCGCGGCAGTCACCGTGTCGCCGCCACCGCCGCGACCAACCGCGGTGTCGGTCACGCCAGCCGAGGTCGGGCTGACGGTTGGCGACTCCGCTCAACTGGCGGCCGAAGTGCGCGACCAGAACGGCGAAGTTATGACCGGGGTCGCTGTCGCGTGGGCCAGCAGCGACGCCGCGGTCGCCACCGTTACCTCCGCGGGTCTTGTGCATGGCGCCAGCGTCGGTGCAACCACAATCACCGCAACGGCAGGCCAAGCCTCCGGAAACGCGGAAATCACCGTATCGACGACCGGGCCCCGCGACGACCGGACTGCACTAGTGGCGTTGTACGAAGCGACAAACGGTCCTGGCTGGAGAGAGAAGACCAACTGGCTCACGGACGCGCCGATTGGACAGTGGCACGGGGCAACTACGGATAGCGACGGCGCGGTTATTTCTCTGGATCTCTCCGCCAATGGCCTTGCAGGCAATCTCCCGCCGGAGATTGGCGATCTCGCCAACATCAATCAACTGTGGCTCGGCACTAACCTGCTATCCGGCCCCATCCCTCCCGAACTCGCCAACCTCGCCAACCTCGAAGAACTGTGGCTCGATAATAACCAGCTGGCCGGAAAAATCCCGCTTGAACTCGGCAACATCGCCAACCTCACAACCCTACGCCTCGACAGTAACCGGCTGGCCGGAAACATCCCTTCCGAACTCGGCAACCTCGGCAACCTCACACTCCTACGCCTCGACAGTAACCAGCTGGCCGGAAACATCCCGCCTGAACTCGGCAACCTCGCCAACCTCATAAACCTGGGGCTCGAAAATAACCGGCTGACGGGCGCTATGACCGTGACGCTGCTACGCCTTGATAACCTGGAAAGATTCCATTTCGATGAGAACGCGGGGTTGTGCGCTCCAGGCACGACTGCTTTCGTGGCGTGGCTGGCGAGCATATCGGATGCCACCGGAGACTACTGCAACCGGCAGGACAGGCCGCGCTCGAGGCGTTGTACAAGTCGACGGGCGGCGCCAATTGGAGCGACTCGGACGGATGGCTCGCCGAAGGGCCCATACTGGGCGAGTGGTATGGCATCGGCATCGACTCCATTGGCCGGGCCGTGCGCATCGATCTAGCGGGCAACGGCTTGGCCGGCCGGCTTCCTACGGAGCTGGGACAGCTAACCGAACTACGGGATCTGCGTATTGGCGACAACCCGCGGTTGACGGGGCCGCTGCCGCTATCGCTCACCTCGCTCGCGCTCACGGACCTGCACTACGCGGGTACGGGGCTGTGCTCGGTGGACTCCCGGCCATTCCGCGACTGGCTCGCCACGATTACGTCTCACGACGGCACGGGAAGAGAGTGCACGTCCACCGACCGCGAAGTGCTTGTCGCGTTTTACCACGCGACAGGCGGCACCGCATGGACGAACAGCGCCAACTGGCTCACGGACGCGCCGATTGGACAGTGGTACGGGGCAACTACGGATAGCGACAGCGCGGTTATTTCTCTGGATCTCTCCGCCAATGGCCTTGCAGGCAGTCTCCCGCCGGAGATTGGCGATCTCGCCAACATCAATCAACTGTGGCTCGGCACTAACCAGCTATCCGGCCCCATCCCTCCCGAACTCGGCAACTTGGCCAACCTCGAAGCACTGGGGCTCGATAATAACCAGCTGGACGGAAACATCCCGCCCGAACTCGGCAACCTCGCCAACCTCGCACTCCTGCGCTTCGACAGTAACCAGCTGGACGGAAACATCCCGCCCGAACTCGGCAACCTCGCCAACCTCGCACTCCTACGCTTCGACAGTAACCAGCTGGACGGAAACATCCCGCCCGAACTCGGCAACCTCGCCAACCTCGCGTACCTGTGGCTCGACGATAACCGACTGGACGGAAATATCCCCCCGGAGCTCGGCGGCCTCGCCAACCTCGCGTACCTGTCGTTGAGCAGTAACGACCTTGACGGATCTGTCCCGGCCGAATTCGGCAACTTGGCCAAGCTGGAGAAGCTCGGCGTAAGCAATAATCCCGAGATGGAAGGCGCGCTCCCGGCCAGCCTGACCAACCTCGGCAAGCTGACCGAGTTTCTCGCGGGTGGCACAGCTCTCTGCGCGCCCTCGGACCCCGCCTTTCTCGAATGGCTTGACGGGTTGCGAGAGCATCGGATACGCCGCTGCGAGGGTGTGGGGGGATCGGCGGCCTATCTGACCCAAGCTGTGCAGTCGCTGGCGTTCCCCGTGCCGCTGGTCGCTGGCGAGCCGGCGCTGCTGCGCGTCTTCGTGTCGTCCTCCGGCGCCAGTGGCGAACGCATGCCGCCTGTACGGGCGCGTTTCTACTTGGGCGGATCCGAAGTGGGCGTGGCGAACATTCCGGCCCCGAGCGCGCCTATTCCAACCAGCTTGAACGAGGGCGACGGCCAGGCCTCCGCCAACGCTTTGATACCTGCATCCGTAGTGCAGCGAGGCTTGGAAATGGTGATCGAGATCGATCCGGACAGCACGCTGGACGCTTCCCTTGGCATCCCGAGGCGCATTCCGGCCGAGGGGCGCGCCGTGGCGGGGGTCCGAGAGGCGCCCGAGCTGGACTTCACGATCGTGCCGCTCCTCTGGCGGGAGGCTCCCGATATGGAGATAGTGCGACTGACCACCGGCCTGACGGCGGACAATGTCGCGTTGCTCTGGGCGATAAACACGTTGCTGCCGGTGCGCGGTATAGATCTGAAGATCCATGAACCAGTCGTTACATCGAGCAACAACGTCTACAGCTTGCTCGCCGAAACTGCCGCAATCCGGACTCTGGAAGGAGCGGCCAGCGACGGTTACTACATGGGGATGATGTCCGGAAACGTGGCAGGGGGGTTTGCGGGACTCGCCTACGCTCCTGGACGGGCAGGCTTCTCGATACCGGATCCTGGCACCATGGCGCACGAGCTCGGCCACAACTTCAGTCTAAATCATGCTCCGTGCGGCGGACCGGCTAATGTCGATCCGGATTTCCCGGTTCGCGACGGAACGATTGGCGCATGGGGCTTCGACATGCGCGGCAATTCGCTAGTTGCGCCGCACGCCTCCGATCTGATGTCCTACTGTTTCCCTCAGTGGATCAGCGACTACCAGTTCACGAAGGCTTACGCCTACCGCGCCTATGAAGAGGCCCCCGTCGGGGCAGGGGCGGTGGCCGCCGGGCCCGAGAGAGCGCTTCTGCTGTGGGGCGGGGTAGGCGAAGGCGGAGAGCCGTTCCTAGAGCCCGCCTTCATTACCGATGCGCCGCCCAGCCTCTCGTTGTCGCCGGGGGGCGAGTACACGGTCGCCGGACACGACGCCGCCGGGGGCGCGCTATTCTCGCTCAGCTTCGACATGCCGGTAGTGCCGGACGGCGACGGGCGCTCCTCCTTCGCCTACGCGCTGCCTGTCCGGCAGGAGTGGGCGGGTTCGCTGGCGAGCATCACTCTCTCGGGCCCCGGCGGCTCCTTCACCCTGGACAAATCGAGCGACCGCGCGGCGGCGATCCTGCGCGATCCGCTGACTGGCCAAGTACGCGGCATCTTCCGCGACGCGCCGCCCAGTCTCATGGCCGCGGCAGGCAAGGCGGCACCGCTCGGCCGGCCGGCCGCCGCCGCGGTCTCCCTCCCGGCGGGTCTCGAAGTGCTCGCCAGCAGGGGACTTCCGCGCCCGGAAGACTGGAAGCGCTGAGCGCACGGCTGCCAATTTGTCCCGACCGGGCGGCCTCGTTTGTTGCGGCTTTCTACCGGTTTCTTGCGTTAGAACGCCAAATAGATGTCTCTTGGAACCACCGCCTGCTCAGACCGGTCATGACCGCCGGGATACCAACTGTGTAGGCTAATTGAGGGTAAATGGGAGGCACTATATGTCCGTTCATAAAATCCCTTATGGTTACACTCGCTGGAGCTCGGCCCTTGCCATGGCAGCCGCGATGGCGGTCATCCTCTCCTGCGGCGGCGACACCGCTGCGCCCACGCAGCCACCACCAACCCCGCAGCCAACTACGGTGTCGGTCACGCCATCCGAGGTCCGGCTGACGGTCGGCGATTCCGCTCAACTGGCGGCAGAAATGCGCGACCAGAACGGACAGGTCATGACCGGGGTCACTGTCGGATGGGACACCGCACCCGGAAGAGTGGAGGTACTGAACGCTAGTCCGCCACCAACTTCTCGGTCGGCTGCTGACCGGTACGACTGTAGTCCGCCGCTCCAAGCGAGATCTCGAACGTAAGCGAACCGACTATATGGAATACCGACGGGAGACATCTGCAGCGGGTGGCCGGCGTCAATCTGGAGGGTAACGGCTGGGTCTGCCGACTTTGTAATGTCGGCTAGCCGAGTGTGCGCCCTGGCAGTCTCTACCGGCCAAGCCAGCTGCACGAGACCTCCTTGGTCGATGTGCTCGAAGCCCCGCTCGGAACGGGTCAGGGTGGCGATCCGTTCTCGCGATTCCAAGGCGGTCGGAATCCCCTCGACCTGGGCGTCGCGTGCCAGCGCTATCCGGAATGCGATCGAATGTGATGCGCTTAGCATCCCGGGAAAGAAATCTCTTATTCTCTACGGGGTAGCCGCTCGCGGCAGACCGCTTCGTGATCATCTGGATATTAATGGACCCGACGATGCCCCGAAGACAATTCGCACTCGCGGACAGACCGGCTATGACTGCTGGGGGGAATATCTCCGATCTCTCAGAACTATGAGAATGCAAAGGATAATGCTATGTTACTCTACCCATTCCAAACTGCCTCTTGGTTACGCTCGCGCCATACCTTGGCACTTCCCTTGTCCGTCACCCTCGCAATCACACTCTCGTGCGGCGGTGAACGAGATCCTGGGCCAGCCTGCCGACCTCCTCCCCAACTACCCTCCGATCGGGCCGCACTGATAGCGCTGTACAATGCGGCAGGCGGCCCGGACTGGAAGCTGAATACAAACTGGCTGACCGACAAAGCACTCGGTGAATGGCACGGTGTAACTACGGATAGTGCCGACTCAGTAGTGAGGCTGGATCTCGATCGTAACCAGCTGACCGGAACCATCCCCTCCGAACTCGGCAACCTCGACAACCTCACAAGCCTGTACCTCTATGGTAACGCGCTGTCCGGAACCGTCCCCCCCGAACTGTGCAACTTGGCCAACCTCACAACCCTGGTTCTAAGCGAAAACTACCAGCTAACCGGAGCCATCCCCTCCGAACTCGGCAACCTCGCTAAACTCGAACACCTGCAGCTCGGCTGGAATCAGCTGTCCGGAACCGTCCCCCCCGAACTGGGCAACTTGGCCAACCTCACAACCCTGTTTCTAAACGATAACCAGCTGTCTGGAACCGTCCCCCCCGAGCTCGGCAACCTCTCGAAGCTCGAGGGACTGTCGCTCGACGATAACCAGCTGACCGGAACCATCCCCCCGGAACTCGGCAATCTATCGAAGCTCGAACGGCTGTGGCTCACCAATAACCAGCTGACCGGAACCATCCCCCCCGAACTTGGCAACCTCGTCTATCTCGAAACCCTGTCGCTCGGCCGTAACCAGTTGACAGGAACTATGCCTCCGGAACTCGGCAACCTCGCCAACCTGCTAGTCTTGAACGTATCCGATAACCAACTGACTGGAACCCTCCCTCCGACGCTGCTCGGTCTTGAGAAGCTGATAAGTTTCTCTTACAGCGGTAACGCGGGGCTGTGCGGTCCGAACACGACCACTTTCAGGACATGGCGGGAGAGTATAGGGATCGCCGACCTAATCTTCTGCACGTGGGAATAGGGCTGTACTTGAAGCCGACTTTTTAGGCGAGCCGACTATATCGAATACCAGCGGGAGACATCTGCAGCGGGTAGTCGGCGTTGATCTGGCGGGTAACGGCTGTGTCTGCCGACTTGTAATGTCGGCTAGCCGGGTTTCAGCCGGATCTGAGCCTTGGCGGTCTCTACCGGCCAAGCCAGCTGCACGATCTCTCCCTGGTCGATGTGCTCGAAGCCTTGTTCGGAGCGGGTCAGGGTGACGATCCGTTCCCGTGACTTGAGGGCGGTTGGAACCCCCTCGACCTGGGCGTTGCGCGCCAGCGCCATCCGGGACGCGACCAGCGTTCCGCCGGAAAGCTCCGAGTGGCTCCAGTCCAGGGTTACGTAAACCGCCCTGTCGGTGAGGATGTCGATTGTCTTCCTCATGTTCGGCAGGCCAGATTCCGATTCCATGTAGACGCGCACTCGACCCGCCTCGGCGCGGGGCGGGCTCGCTAGCCGAAATGGATGGAGATACCACTCCGCCAGGGTGGGGCCGGAGGCGGTAGCGGTTGGAGAATCGCCGCCGGTGGCTCCGGCAGGTAGTGCTGGTGTGACTGCTGGCCCAGGGTCGGATGCTGCTTCCTGTACGAGTCCCGTCCCGCGCCAAGTGCGGGCCCGCCGGTCGGGCTGCGACGGACCGGGGTCGAACGCCAATTCCTGGAATAGTGCGAGGGGGGCGCGGTCCGGGAGTGGCGGTGCTGGAGCTTCGGTGTCCCGGTCATGGATGGATGCTATGCCGTCTGGCGGTGCGCCGATGCCGGGCGGGGACGCCCCGTCGGATGGATCGCAGTGATGTGCCTCGGGATCTCCGTGGTAGGTCTCGAGGTAGCGCGACATCACATCGGCATAGTTTGCGCCGTTTCGGAAGTTGGTGAGCATCTCGATCGCGCCGCCCCGCGCTGGAGCGATTACGACGGAGACTCGCGAGGAGTGGACCCAGACTTCCTCGTGCCCGTCAAAGTCGAAGTCCAGGATCTCGCAGGCGATGTCTTCGCCCTCCCGCAGGCGTCGCTCGGCGCGGGCGAGCTCTTTCCACACCGCTTGGCGCAGATGCGGCAGGTATACGCCGCCGAAGACCCCGTGCCAGTACGCGTCGTTGCACTGCGCACGCCCGATGGCCAAGCGAGCCTCGTCAGGATCGCCGCGGCCGCGGCAGAGGCGGGAGAGGTGAAGCGCCGCCTTGTGCATTCGGTTCGACTCCGGATACTTGCGGAGGAACCCCTTCCAGTGGCCGCCCCGGATTAGCGGACCGGCATCATCCGCTGCCGATCGGTTGGCTTCGGCCGGGGGCTGGGCCGAGTTGCGGTCCGCGAGGCTGTTGAAGCGGCGGGCGGCGGGGCGGGGAAGCGTCCACTCTTCCATCTCTCGGTACGATCCCGGTGCCGGGTATGCCAGCCCGCCTCCAGGGGCGGCCGCGGCCTCCCCGGTCGTGATCGGCTCCAGGACGCCTCGCGCGCGAAGCTCGCCGAGCGCGGATAGAAAGGCGTCCAGCCAGCCGCCGTCGTAGACCCACGCCCGGGTGCCGGGCCACCCGCCGAACTTCTCTCCGTCGTCGCCGAGGACGAGTTGGCGGCAACCGGACGCTCTCCGGCTTGCAAAGAAGTTCTCGATCTCATCGACGGGCTGGAACGGGATCAGGTATCGTAGTCTCTCGTCGATCGGGAGGAGGGTCATCGCGCTGCCGCCGCTCTCTGTCTGGAATGCGCGGTCGAGCTCTTCGCGCTCGATGCCGCAGGCGAGGAAGTGCCGGTCGTCGAGGAGAGCGTATTCGATGCCGGCATGCGCCAGAGTGTCTGGCAGATCGGGCTCCCAGACTCGTTCCGTGAGCCAGGCGCCGGCGGCTTCGACGCCGAAGCGGGCGCGGAGAAGGGATTGCATCGCCTCCAACTGTTCCAGCCGGTCGCGGGGAGAGAGCGCCGCCAGGATGGGTTCGTGCCGGCCGGATGCCAGCAGCTCTATGCGCCCGTCCGATACTCTTCTGCCGATCTCGTCGAGGAAGCTGGCGGCGTGGACTTCGAGCCAGTCCAGCAGCGGACCGGAGAGGTGCAGCGTGAACGGGTAGGCCCCATGGCTGTGCAGCGCTCGGAGCAGCGGCCGGTAGACTCCTTCTAGGTGGTCCTCGAATACGTGGTCGAAGTTGCCCACCGGCTGGTGGAGGTGAATCGCGAAGGCAAAGCGGAGCGGGGGCGACTCGCTCACTCCCGCCGTCCGCCGGTCCGCGCTTCGGGGTCTCCGCCGGTCTCGGGCGCTGCTCCGGTCCGAGCGGGAGACGGTCCGGCACCGGCCTGGCGAGGGGGCGGGCCAGCTCCAGGAGAGCCGTCATCTTCGAAGTGGACGGACCGGACCAAGCGTTCGTAGAGATGCGCCCCGTTGCCGTCCTGCGGGTCGTTGGCCGGAGCCGCGCCCAGCCCCTCCACGAATGTCCGCTCCAGATCGGCCGCGCGCTCTGGCGCGACGGCTCCAAGCCGCTCGATCGCGTGCGCCGCGAAACCGAGCACCTGCAGCGCCTCGATTCCCGCAATGTCGTCGAAGAACCAGCCGCAAGAAGTGAACATGGCGGCCCGGTCCCTCATCATCTCGAGGAGGGCCAGCGCCTCTGCTTGCGCGCCTCCCGCTGAACGCTCGGCAGCGAGGCCCCTCAGCCCGCCCGGCGTGCCCATGACCCGGCCCATCTCGGCCAGCGTCCTGTCCGGGGACGACAGCCGGCTTGGCGCGAGCTCCGCGTACGCTCCGTCCAGTCCGGACGCCAGCGATTCCAGCGCGACGCGGAGCGGCTTCCGCCATTGCTGCTGCGAAGCCGTCTCCGGGGCGGCCCTGCATCCGCAGTCGGCGCGCCAGCGCTCGACCCCGTGCGCGCAGCTCCAGGATGTCGGCTCCCGAAGCGCTACCTCCGGCAGTTCCGAGCTCGCCGCCAGGATGGAAGCGAAGTTGCCCAGGCGTAGCTTCGCACTGCTTCTAATGTTCGAGATGACCTGCGCCAGCGCGCCGTCCGCCCCCCGGTGGTGGTGTCCGAAAGTCTCGCCGTCCGTGGCCAATGCGATGAGCGAGGCGCCCCCGCCGGCCAACGCCAGCAGCTCGTTGAACCAGTCGTCATGCCCTTGGAGCAGCGCGCCGAAGGCAACCCCGTGAGACAGCCGCCCATCATACAGGAAGACGGCTATCGATCGCCCCTGCCCCAGCCGCACCCGGCCGACCGGCGCTGGTCCGTGATCCGATGTCTCCGCTTGGTGCGGGGCGAGGATCGTGAACGCCACTCCCTCGGCGGCCAGCGCTTCGAGCGTGGCCACGTCCACGGCAGTTTCGGGCAGCCACATGCCTTCGGCGCGCCTCCCGAATCGCCGCTCGAAGTCGAGCAGTCCCCACCGAATCTCGGTCTCCTTCTCCCGCCGCGACGCCAGCGGAAGGATGATGTGGTGGTACGGTGTGGCAACCGCTGCGCCATGTCCGAAGCGCTTGCGGCTGGCCCTGTCCGCTTCGACGAAGGCATCGTGAATCGCCGGGCGTTCGGCTTCGAGCCAGCGGGCGAGGGTGGAGCCGATGTCGAAGCTCATCCACTCCGGCACGCCCGCCTCCGCGAGCGGCGCGTAACACTCGGCCGCGATACGCTCGTTCCAGTTCTCGAAGGGCGTAGCGGAGGGCTCCGGGCCGACTTGGCCAGTCCAGGGGTTCTCGCGCGGCGGCTGGTAGAAGTGCCCGTGTATCACCACCGTCGCTGCTCCCGCGGCCGCTTGGTCCGCGGAGCGGCCGGGCGGCGGCTCAGACATCCGATCCGCCTGGTGAGCGGGGACAGGGATTGGCCGATCGGGCCGCGGGGCGGCCGGGCGGCCGCTCAGACATCCGATCCGCTTGGTGAGCGGGGACAGGGATTGGCCGATCGGGCCGCGGGGCGGCCGGGCGGTGGCTCAGACATCCGGTCCGCCTGGTGAGCGGGGACAGGGATTGGCCGATCGGGCCGCGGGGCGGCCGGGCGGCCGCTCAGACATCCGGAGCATGCGCGGCAAGCGCCCGCCGGTACACATCCAGGTATCGCTCGGCGCTCCTCGCCCACCCGAAATCTCTCGACATCGCCTCCGCCATGTGCTCGGACCACGCCTCCCGGTCGCCATGGTACAGCGCCGCCGCCCGGCCCAGCGCGACCTCCAGGTCGCCCGGTTCGTACCCGTCGAACAGGAAGCCCGTGATCTGATCCTCGATAGTGTCGGCCAGACCGCCGACCCTTCGCGCCACCGGTAGCGCCCCGTAGGCCTGGGCTCGCATCTGCGTGAGCCCGCACGGTTCGTAGAGCGACGGCATCAGAAGCATGTCGGCCCCGGCCAGGAGCCGGTGCTCCTTCGGCTCGGTGAAGTCGGTATCTACCGCTATCCGCCCGGGGTGCCGTTCCGCAATTCCGCGCAACGCCTCCTCGTACCACCTGTCGCCCCTCCCGAGGAACACGAACTGGCCGCCCACCCTCTCCAGGAGTCCGTCGCCGATCAGCAGGTCGAATCCCTTCTGTCTCGCCAAACGCGCGGTCATCCCGTAGAGAGGTTCATCGGGAAGCTCTTCCAGCGAGTACTCCCGCTGCAGCGCCGCCTTGCACGCCGCTTTGCCCGACAGGTCGGAGGCGGAATACGCCGCCGCGATCTCCGGATCATCCGCGGGATTCCAGATGTCGAGGTCGATGCCGTTCAGGATCCCGATGAAGCGGGCGCCCATTTCTATGAACGATCCGTGAAGTCCGAAGCCGCCGGCCGGAGTTCGAAGTTCGTGCGCGTGGGTCGGGCTCACGGTCGTCGCGTAGTCGGAGAACGCCAGACCGCCTTTCAACAGATTGGCGTGCCCGTAAAACTCCATCTGCCTCGAGTTGAAGAGTTCTCCCGGCAACCCGAGGCTTTCCAGAATCTCGGGCCCGTAGAGCCCCTGGAAGCCCGCGTTGTGGATCGACAGCACGGCCGCCATCCTGTCGTAGACTTCGCGCCCGGAGAACCTCGTCCTCAGAAATAGCGGAGCGAGCGCGGCGTGCCAGTCGTGCGCGTGCACGACCACCGGCACATCGGCCAGCTCCGGCAGTGCCTTCAGTGCCGCGAGATTGTAGAAGCCGAATCTGAGCGGATTGTCTTCGTAATCCTGGTCCCGCTCTCCGTAGATGCCCTGCCGGTCGAAGAAGCCGGCGTGCTCGACGAAGAAGACGCGCGGATTCTCTCGCGTCTCCCGCGCGTGGCGGGCATCTTGCCGATGGGTATCTTGCGTGTGGCTCGCACTTCTCGCGCGAGCGGCGCCCCCGAGGCGAAATATCCTCGCTTGCTCGCTGTAAGGTCCGATTCGCACGGTGAAGTGGTCCGTGAGGGGGACCAAGCCGGGAAACGACTCGCGCACGCGGCGGTACAGCGGTATGAAGATCGCGACCGGAGTTCCCTGGGCGGCTTGGTAGCTCGCGATCCCGTGCACGGCCTCCGCGAGGCCGCCAGTGCGGGCGAATGGCCAGTACTCGGCGACGAGGTGCACTACGGCCAGCTCCTCGGGACGTCTTCCGCCCGAGTGGCTCGCCGCGGCAGCGTCGATAGTTTGTGCGCCCTTGGCTATCGTGGGGCTCTGGCTCATGGTCTTGCCGGGTCTGCCAGGGATCTCAGGCTTCAAAGGGGAATGTGGATGAAAGCCGCCGGCCGGACAGCAAGTATGACGACTGATGCTCCGCTTAGCCACATCTGACTTCGCGAACTTTCTAGCCGGCGACGAATCGGCGCTCCACGAGCTGCTCGGGGCGCACCCGTGCGAGCGGGACGGCGTGCCGGGCACGCGCTTCTCGGTGTGGGCTCCCCGCGCCCGCGCCGTGCATGTCATCGGGTCCTTCAACGGCTGGGATGCGAGTCGGCATCCGATGTCGCTGGTCGGCGATGCGTCGGGCGAGACGGATGTTCTGGACGAGGCTGATTCGCCTCGCCAAGCCGGTTCCTCTCGCGAAGCCGGCGTATGGGAGCTGTTCGTGCCCGGCGCCCAGGCCGACGATCTGTACAAGTTCCAGGTGCGTTCCCAGGCTGGAAGCGAGCAACTCGCGGTCGACAAGGCGGATCCCATGGCGCGGGGGACCGAGGTGAGGCCCGCCAGCGCGTCCCGGATCGTCTCCGCCGACCCCTTCCCGTGGTCGGATGGCGAATGGCTGAGCGGCAGGGAAGAACGGACGCGCCCCGGCGCGCCGCTGTCCATCTACGAAGCGCACGCCGGCTCGTGGCGCAGGAATCCGGACGGGTCGTGGCTCGGCTACCGCGCGCTCGCCGGCCAGCTGCTGCCCTATGTGGCCGAACTCGGCTTCACGCACATCGAACTGCTCCCCGTCACGGAACACCCCTACGACGAGAGCTGGGGCTACCAGACGACCGGATACTTCGCCCCGACCGCCCGCTACGGGCCGCCGGAGGACTTCGCCTACTTCGTCGACCGCGCGCACGAATTGGGCCTGGGGGTGCTGCTGGACTGGGTCCCTGGCCACTTCGCGCCCGACGCCTTCGGGCTGAGGCAGTTCGATAGCGCGCCGCTCTACGAGAAGGGGTACGATGAGCAGGCGGCGCACCCGGACTGGGGTTCGCTCGTGTTCGACTACGGGCGGCCCGAGGTCGTCTCCTTCCTCCTCTCCAGCGCCCGCTACTGGATCGAGCGCTTCCACATCGACGGGCTGCGCGTCGATGCGGTGGCTTCGATGCTCTATCTGGATTACTCCCGGGCCGAGGGCGAGTGGGAGGCGAACGAGTTCGGAGGCCGCGAGAATCTCGAGGCCATCGCCTTCCTCCGCTCGCTTGCGACGATGGTGGGAACCCGTCACCCGGGCGTTCTGCTCTTCGCCGAAGAGAGCACCGCCTGGGCGGGGGTCACCGCTCCCGTGGACCAGGGCGGGCTGGGCTTCGACTTCAAGTGGAACATGGGGTGGATGAACGACACCCTCGCGGTGCTCGGCGCGACGCCGGAGCGCCGGCGACAGCTCCACGAACGGCTGACCTTCTCGATCCATTACGCGTACGAAGAGCGGCACCTCCTTCCCCTGTCGCACGACGAGGTCGTGCACTGCAAGGGCGCGCTGTTCTCCAAGACGCCGGGGTCCGAAGAGGAGAAGTTCGCGGGTTTGCGGCTCCTGCTCGGCTACATGTGGACCCACCCCGGCGCCAAGCTCCTCTTCATGGGCGGAGAAATCGGCCAGTCGGCGGAGTGGGACGAAGGCCGGGCCCTCGATTGGGGGCTGCTCGACCATGCGCGGAACCGGGGCGTTCGGCGGTGGGTGCGCGCGCTGAACGATCTCTACCGGAGAGAACCGGCCCTCCATGCTCGCGACCACGATCCGGAGGGCTTCGAGTGGCTGCATGTGCACGATGCCGAACGAAGCGTTCTCGCGTATTTGCGCTGGCGCGCCGGCTGGGAGGACTTCGTGGCGGTGGTTGCGAACTTCTCGGGCACTGTCTGGCGAGGCTACAAGGTGGCGCTGCCGGCTCCCGGCAGGTACAAAGTCGTCCTGGACAGCGGCGATCCCCGCTTTGGCGGGGAAGGGCGGACCGCCCTGCCGCAAATGGCCGAGGAGACGGATTACCTTTCGCGGCCCGCCGCTCTAGAGGTGGACCTGCCCCGGTTCGGATTCCTGGCGCTCCAGCGTCAGTGCCGCTCGCGTCCGGAGGAGCGAAGAGTGCCTTTGGAGGAGCAAAGAGGGGGGCCGGAGGAGCGAAGCGCGGGTTCGGAGGATCAGAGAGCTGGCGCGGAAGAGCGGAGAGCGGGTTCGGAGGATCGGAGAGCTGGCGCGGAGGAGCGAAGAGCGGGCACGTAGTAGTCCCGGGCGTACTCCCGCACCATGCCGCTGGCGGTGAAGCGGACGCACGCGACCTCGATGGCCCACCGCGCGCGTTCGACCCAGGCCGCGGGCGCATCCCGCCAAGTGCCGTCGCCCGGACGGTCGTAGAAGAGCGGCACGACCTCGTCTTCGAGAATTCGGAAGAGGTGCCCGGCATCGTGCTCGTCCGCTTCCTCGGGCGAGCAGCCTTCCGGGGCGCGCGGGATTATCCAGCCGTTGTCTCCCTCGAATCCCTCTTCCCACCACCCGTCGGTCGTCGACAGCTGCGGGACGCCGTTGAGGGCGGCCTTCATTCCGCTGGTGCCGCACGCCTCCAGGGGGACTCGCGGAATGTTCAGCCACAGGTCGACCCCCGCCACCAGGCAGTGCGCCGCGTGCAGTCCGTAGTCTTCCAGGAAGGCGATCCGTCCCTCGAACTTGGCGTCGCGGGTGTGTTGGTAGACGCGCTGGAGTATGCGTTTGCCGTCCTCGTCCCGGGGGTGGGCCTTCCCGGCGAAGACCAGCTGCACGGGCCGGCGCGGGTTCAACAGCAGCGCCCGTAGCCGGTCCCGGTCGCGGAAGAGAAGATCCGCACGCTTGTACGAGGCGAACCGCCGTGCGAAGCCGATCGTCAGAGGGAAGGGGCTCATCAGGGTGCCGGCCCCCACGAGCTGAGCCGCTTGCGGCCAGTGCCCTCGCCAGCGCCGTCGGGCTTCTTCGCGCATGAAATCCAGGAGCTTGAACTTCAGCCGCTGGTGCACCCGCCAGAACGCCTCCGCCGGCAGGTCGCGGATGCCCTTCCACATCTCTTCTTCGAACTCCAGGGAAGGGTCGTCGGGGTGCTCCTCGCGCCGCCACCCGCGGGGGAGACAACCGTCCAGCAGCCCCATGATGTCGCCGTTCATCCATGTCGCCAAGTGCACGCCGTTCGTGACGTGCCCGATCGGTGCCTCCTCGGGGCTCCGGCAATCCCAGACGCCCTGCCAGATCTGCCGGCTGGCTATGCCGTGTCTTCGGGAGACGCCGTTCACGCGCTTGGAGAGCCTGATGGCCGCGGCGGTCATGTGGAAGCGGTCCCCATGCGGTTCGGCCGGGTGCCGTCCGAGGTCCAGCAGGTCGTCGCGCCGCTGGATCCTCTCCCAGAACTCCTCGCCGGTCCACTCGCGCATCTGGGCGTGCGAGAAGACGTCGTGTCCGGCAGGCACCGGCGTGTGAGTGGTGAACACGCTCGAAGCACGGACTTTGGCGACGGCAGCGGAGAGGGACATCCCTCCCTCGATAAGGAGCCGGACCCGCTCCACCAGCATGAAGGCTGCATGCCCTTCGTTGGCGTGCCACGCCCTAGGTTCGATTCCTAGCGCGCCGAGCACTCGAACCCCGCCGACGCCTAGCAGGGCTTCCTGGCGAAGACGGTGGTTGGCTCCGCCCGCATAGAGCTGGTGCGAGAGGCCGCGGTCCGCCGGGTCGTTCGATTCCAGGTCCGTGTCCAGCAGATAGAGGGTGACGCTACCGACCCTCACTCTCCACACGCCGATGTTGATACGGCGGCCGGCGCCGTAGATCCAGGTGAGCCACGGTTCGGCGGTCGCGCTCTCGACGCGCTCCAGCGGGGTCGACCGGGGATCGATCGCGTCCTCCGCGTCCTCCTGCCACCCGTCGGGGGCGAGCGTCTGGTCGAAGAAGCCGCGCGCGTACATCAGTCCGACCGCGACGAGGGGGACGCCCATGTCCGAAGCCGCTTTCAGGTGGTCGCCGGCCAGCACGCCCAGGCCCCCGGAGTAGATGGGGATGGATTCGTGCAGGGCGAATTCGGCGCAGAAGTAGGCCGTTGGAGAGTCGGCAAGCTCGGGGTACCGCCGCGCGAACCAGGTAGAACCGGCATCCGCTTCGGCAATCGCTTGAGCGCCAGCCGTTTCGCATAGCGCGTCGTACCGCACCAGGAAGGACGAATCGCCGGCTAGCTCTTCGAGGCGCTCCCGGGAGACTTGGCGAAGTATCTCCACCGGGTTGTGAGACGAGCGCCGCCAGAGGAAGGGGTCGATCGTCTTGAAGAGGGCGCGGGAGCCGCGGTTCCATGTCCATGACATGTTCGTCGCGAGTTCCCACAGCCGCTCGACTCTGCCGGGCAGGGTGCGACGGTGCCAGAGCGCGTCAGTAGCCAAGTCCACTGCTCCCGTGTTCCACGATTGCGTCTGCGGTTGCGCCTGCGATTGCGCCTGTTCGCAGACAGGCGGGTAGGGTCCGCGCCGGGGAGCGCACACACTGGCTCGACAGATCGCGGGCTGTCCGGCGGCGGCGCTGCAAGCGGTAAACTCTGCCGCTTCCGCCGCGGGGCGTCAACCGAAGGTGGTAGCCCCAGGTCGCGCCGACCCTCCGGCGGCCCCCGAGGCCCACCCGCCAACTGGCGGTCGGCTTCCGGGCATATGCGGGTTGCAGCTTCGGGCGCGGAAGCCCAAACTCAAACAACCTCCCGACCAAAGGATGGCTCATGGATTTCAACGCTATTGTAGCCTGGCTCGACAACTACATCGCTCAATTCGGCGTAACCATCGGTGGAGAACGGCTGACGCTCCAAGTTCTCCTTCTGCTGGGCATCGGAAGCTATCTCACGATCAGGCTGGGTCTGCCGCAGATCCGCAAGTTCGCGCACGGAGTCGCGGTCGCCACCGGCCGCTACGACGATCCGAACGATCCCGGAGACGTGACGCACTTCCGGGCGCTCACGACGGCGCTCAGCGCGACGGTGGGCATCGGCAACATCGCGGGGGCTGCCATCGCCATCCACCTCGGCGGGCCGGGCGCCCTCTTCTGGATGTGGATGACGGCCTTCCTGGGAATGGCGACAAAGTACAGCGAGGTGACGCTGGCCCAGAAGTATCGCGAGGTCGAGGAGGACGCCACCGGACGTCGCGGGACGGTCTCGGGCGGCCCGATGTACTACATCGAGAAGGGACTCGGCCCGCGCTGGAAGCCGGTCGCGGTGTTCTTTGCCGTCATGCTCGGCGTGACGGCCTTCCTCACCGGTAGCGCCAACCAGGCCAACACCGTGGCCGACGCGATGCTGACGCAGTTCGGGATCGAGAAGTGGATAACCGGCTTCGTCACCTCGACGGTCGTGGCGGCGGTGATTCTCGGCGGCATCAGACGAATTGGCCGGGTGACGAGCATCCTGGCTCCGGTGATGGCGATCATCTACGTCACAGGCGCGATGATCATCATCATCCTCAACATCACCGAGGTGCCGGCCACCTTCGCGCTCATCTTCCGGGAAGCGTTCAATCCGTCGGCCGGAGTCGCGGGGACGGGAGTGGGCGCCTTCCTGGTCACGCTGATGTGGGGCGTGCGCCGGGGCCTGTTCTCGAACGAGGCGGGACAGGGATCGGCCCCCATAGCGCACGCGGCGGCGAAGACGGACGAGCCCGTGTCCGAAGGCGTAGTCGCCCTGCTGGAGCCCTTCATAGACACGATCGTGATCGTCACGCTGACATCGCTCGTGGTGATCATGACCGGCACCTGGAACGCGCGCTTGCCGACCGAGATTACGCTCGGGGGGCTAGGAGGCGGCGATCTCTCCTACGTGATTCTCGACGAGGAGGGCACCTCGCACGACGTCGATCCGGCGGGCGAGATCGTCTATCTGAACGGTCGTCCGGCCAACACGGGCGAACCGCATGTGGCGTGGCACGAAGTCTCTGTTCCAGAGCTGTTCGAGAACGAAGAACAGACCGTGCCCTTCACCGGAAGCATCGATCCGGCGCGCTCGGTGGCCACTACGGAGGATGGCCAGGAGATGTCCGCGCTGTACGGCGATGCGTACGAGAACGGCGCGCCGCTGACGCAGACCGCTTTTCGCCGGGGGCTGGCGCCGCTGGGCGATTGGGGCCACTACGTCGTGATTCTCTCGGTCCTCCTCTTCGCCCTTTCTACGGCGATCTCCTGGAGCTACTACGGGGACCGGTGCGCAAAGTACCTGTTCGGTCCCAAGGCGATCGTTCCGTACAAGCTGATATTCGTCGTCATGCACTTCGTCGGCGCGGTCATGCCGCTGGCGGTGATATGGAGTCTGGGGGATGTGTTCCTGGCGATTGTCATCATCCCGAACTTGATCGCCCTTGTGGCGCTGGCGCCCAAGATCAGAGAGTTGACGGTCTCGTACTTCACCCGTAGCCCGTGGGAAAAGATGCGCGAGGGACGGCAGGGCTAGAGTAGCGACGACAAGCCCTGCGCGGCGCGAATGCTCGTAGCCGCTCCGGCCGGGGGTAGTCGGCGGGGCTATGCCTCTCGGATGGGCGGCGCTCGAGCCGTAGGCCCAGGGTGCCGCACCGAGGCTAGAAGGCGATAGGCGTCGCCGGAGGGCTAGAAGGCGATAGGCGTCGCCGGAGGGCTAGAAGGCGCTAGGCGTCGCACCGAGGCTAGAAGGGTGCTAGGTGCCGCACCGAGGTCAGAAGGCGCTAGGCGTCGCCGGAGTTCTCAGGGCCGGGGAGGCGTAGGCACGTGCACCGTCCCCCGGGTAGCCGGGGGCGAGTTGTGCCGGCCGGCCCGGCGGGTCGGCCGGGTCATTCGCCGGGGCCGTTTGCCACGGCGAACCTGCCGCCGGAGATCGCCAGCCGCGTCCCGGACACCCCCGGCCGCGTCGCCGCCGAGACTCTTCAGGTCGGCGATACACTGATGCGTAACGACAGGCGTGGCCCGCCGCGCCTTCTTGAGCAACCGTCGCAGGCGATCTCGATTCCACTGCTTGCGATGCAGCTGTCTCGTGGAGATCACGACCAAGGCCGCCAGGAGAAGAAGATCGAACATCCGTTCAACTCCCGGAAGCTGCTGCGCCGCCCGAGGCAGTCGCAGCGTCGCCCGACCCTTGCAAAGCGTCCTCGATCCGTTGTGCCGCGTCGTCCAGAATCGATTTTACGTTCAGGAGCGTGTCGGCGTCTCCTTGCCCGCTGGTCACTTTCTCGAAGCTGACCTGCGCCAAGTGGATGAATGACCGCGTGACGTCGCGCATCGCCGATCCCGCGAAGCGCTCTCCCAGGTGGACAAAGCGACGGAAGATGTCCCGCGCCTTGGACTTGTGCTGCTCCAGGAACGCATGGCCTTCGGGCGTCAGCATGTAGACGCGCTTGCCGTCCTCCTGGCTCGAGATCACGCAGCCCTGGTCTTCGAGCAGCTGCAGGGTAGGGTAGATGGCCCCCGGACTGGGGGTGTAGAGACCTCCCGACTTCTGCGCCAGCCGCGTCATCAGCTGGTAGCCGTGCATCGGTTCCTCTGCGAGAAGCTTGAGTATGACGAACTTCAGGTCGCCCTTGCGAACGACTCTGCGCCGCGGACCGAACCCGCCCGAGAACCGGAATACTCCTGGTCCGCAGCAGTTCGCCCACGCGCCAAAACCGTCTTTGCCAGTGAACATCGCCTAACCGACTCCTGTTTTGTAGCTGATTCTTCTAGTTGACCGTTTTTACGACCGGTCTCGATATATCTAAACACTATTCGATATATCGTTATTAGTCAAGAGCGAAGAAAAGGTTCCATGGTGCGCTGATCCGCCCGTGGCCCGGCGGAGCTGGTGCCAGATGGCCCTCAGTAGCCGTCACGTGCCGGTATCTGTTGGTACCCGTGGCGGTGCCGTGCTATTCCACCCGTGAAGGCGCCGCGCTAGCTACCCGCAGCGGAGCTGTGCTGGCCCTCGTCGGCGGAGCGGTACTGGTAGCCCGTGCCCGTGTTGGACCATCCGCAGAGGAGCGGTGCTGGCTCTCGTCGGCGGTGTGGCGCCGGCCATCAGTGAACGTGCCGTGCTGGCGCCCCGTGGGCGTGGCCGGAAGGGAACGGGAACGAAGCGGAAAAGGGAAGGGGAAGGGAGACGTTATGCGGCGGCCACGATCGTGGCTACGAACCGGAGCGCCTCGAGACCGAGTGCGTCCCGAAGGCGGCTAGCTCTTAGCCGTCTGGCACTTCCCATTCCTACGATGCAGGTGTCGTTGGACTCGCGTCACCGGGGGCTACGATCTCTCAGCCGTCTGGCGCTTCCCACAGCTCGATCCGCGCCCCCATCGGGTCGGTTATCCAGCCGAACTTCCCGAACTCGTCGTATTCCTCGCGTTTGGGGTCGACCCAGACTCCGCCGGCCCGGAGATCGCTGATCAAGCCATCCAGGTCTTTCACGCGCAGGTTGAGCATGAAGTCGTGCGGGCTGCGCTCTCCGTCCGAATCCAAGTAGGTGGTGTCGGACGGGAAGATATCCCAGACCGTATAGGTGTCTCGCAAGCTGGCCGCCGCCTCCGCGGGGCGTTCCGGCTTGCCGCCCGCGGCATCCGTCTCGCCGGGGGAGGCCGGGGAGTCGGCCGACTTGGCGGGAAATATGACGTAGCCGTCCGGTCGCGGAATAACCCCCAGCTTGGCGTACCACTTCTTCAGCGCCGCCGGGTCGCCGGAGCGAAAGAAGACGCCCCCGATGGCCTGGACGCGCCCGTGCTCCACTCTGACCGGGGGAGCATCCGCCATCCCTTCCGACGGCTCCCAGAGCTCGGCCTTCTGGCCGTCAGGATCGACGACCCAGGCGAACCGCCCTTCCGGCCGGGGAGTTTCGTCGACGAACACCCGTTCTCCGTCTTCCCGAAGCGCTTCGACCAAGGCGCCGAGGTCCCGGACGCGGTAGTTGACCATGAAGGGCTGCGTGCCGGGGTCGAAGTAGGCGGTCGATTCGTCGAAGAAGCCGAGGAGGGTGCATGCGGCGTCGCCGGTGTCCGCCTCGTGCCAGGAAAAGCGGGCCGCGCCGCCATCGGAGAAGTGGAGTCCGAGGTGGCGGCGGTACCAGCTGCGCAACTCCGCCGGGTCGGGGCACTTGACGAAGAATCCGCCGATCTGCGTAACGCTCATCCTTGCGGCTCCGCTCGCCGCGCTCTTCTCGTCGCCATTCGCGCTTCAGTCATCGGAACTCTCCCGGAGGATGTGGTGCACGCTGGCCTGGTGATGCGACAGAACGAGAACATCCGCCACGTTCACGTGGGGCGGGGCGTTGACGACGAACGAGACCACATCTGCGACATCCTCGGGTTGGAGCGCGTCCACGTCTTCGTAGACCGCGCGGGCGCGCTCCGTGTCGCCATCGAACCGCACGAGGGAGAACTCCGTCTCCACCAGGCCGGGGTTTACTCCAGAAACGCGCACGCCCGAGCCGAGCGTGTCCACAATCGCGGCCTCGGTCAGCGCCTGCACGGCGTACTTGGAGGCGCAGTACACCCCGCCGCCCGGGTAGACTTGCCGCCCCGCGACGCTCCCGATGTTCACGACATGTCCCGACCCGCGCCTGATCATCGCGGGCAGGAGGGAGCGCGTCACGAAGAGCAGACCCTTGATGTTCGTGTCGATCATGCGGTTCCAGTCGTCTAGCCGGCCCTCGTGGACCGGCGCGAGTCCGGCCGCCAGCCCGGCGTTGTTGACGAGGATGCCGGGCGGGCCGGCTTCTTCGATCAGCCGTTCCGACCTGGCTTGCACGGCGTCGCAGTCCCGAACATCGACGGCGGCTGTGGCGACTCTGGCGCCGCACTCCGCCTCGATCTGGCTCGCCAACCGCTCTAGGCGGTCCGCCCGGCGGGCCCACAGCTCGAGATTCGCGCCGTCCCGGGCCAACCGGCGCGCGCACGCCTCGCCGATGCCTGCGCTCGCTCCGGTGACGAGCGCGAGCTGTCCCGCTATGCGCGCGGTCATGGCGCGTCTTCGAGGCGGAGGCGGTAGTAGGAGCGCCCGCCGCCGGCGTCCGTGACAAGGCTGTGCACCCGGTATCCCCTTTCCAGATAGTCCATGAATGCCTCGCGCACCGTCGCTCGCCACCGGTTCGCCAAGTCGCCGGCGGGCAGCGATTCGGCATCCATCGGAATCTCTATGAACACTTCGCTGCCCGCCGGGCGCGCTGCGCCAGCCGAGCGGCCGGTGCGCCCGCCTCGTCCGGCGGCGGGCCGCGCCACGACGCAACCCGGGTCCGGCGGCGGCGCGGGCGGTTCCCGGGTCCATGGCCCGCCGGGCGGACGTTCGAGGTCCCAGCGGACGATCAGCCGGTCGGTCTCCCCGCCTATGTGCAGCGGACTCCCCGTATCGGCCCCGTACATGTTGGGAACGTACTTGACGACAGCGGCGCCCAGGCGGTTGACGTTCAGGTGCGCGTTGCGGGCCTGCATCGGATCGTAAGTCCAGTACATCGCGCGAAATCCCTGCGCGAGCACCGCCTCCCGCTGGTACAACTTGAGCTTGCGGCCCAGCCCCCGCCCCCGCGCCGCCGCCCTCACGGCGAGCATGTGCGACCAGTGCATGGGGGTATCCTCGAATCGTCCGGGCAGCGAGTAGGCGAAGCCCGCCAGAGCGCCGTCCTCGTCGAACGCTCCCCCCACGAAGCCGCCGATTTTCCGAGACACCTGAAGCATCGAGGCCGGCACGATGTCGCGAAAGCTCCCGCCCCACGTCTCCTCCTGAAGAGAGACGCAGGCATGCCACTCCTCGTGAGTCTCCAGGCTGCGGAATTCGGTCTTGGCCGCCGGCTCGGTCACGCTAGCTTCTCGCGAGATGTTCCCGGGCGAGATGACTTCTCCCGAGGTGTCCGCACGCGAGGAGATTTCCCCCGAGATTCCCCCGAGCGAGATGACTTCCCGCCGGATGACGCGCCGAACGTCGCCGCCCGCTGCGTAAGCCGCTCGATGCGATCCTCGTCCACCTGGACGCCGAGACCCGGCTTGTCCGCCGGAACGGTCACGAAACCGTCATCGCTCATCGTCCACTCGGGAGTCACGATGTCGCGCGCCCAGTATCGCGCGCTCGGCGAGAGGTCGCCCGGCAGCTTGAAGTTGGGAAGCGACGCCAGCGCCACATTGTACGCCCGGCCGATGCCGCTCTCGAGCATGCCGCCGCACCACACGGGCACGCCCGCCCGTTCAGCGATGTCGTGGATCTTGCGGGAGTTGTGAAAGCCCCCGACCCGACCCGGCTTGATGTTGACGATCCGCCCGCTCCCCAGCTCCAGCATGTCCTCGCACGAGGCGGGTCCATCCACGGATTCGTCGATGCAGAGCGGGGTCGCGAGACGTGTCTGAAGCTTGGCGTGGCGCACGAGATCCCCGGCCGCCAGCGGCTGCTCTATCATGATGAGGCCGAGAGGATCGAGCTTCGCCAAGTGATCCGCATCCTCCAGGGCGTACGCTGCGTTGGCATCCACAGCGACCGGCGCCTCCGGCCCGAGGGCTTCGCGAACCGCCGCCACGTATTCGATGTCTCGGCCAGGAGCTATCTTCGCCTTGATCTTTCGGTAGCCCAGCTCCGCCGCCGCCAGCGCCTTGTCCGCTAGAGCGGCGGGCGATTCTTGTATCCCCAGCGATATCCCGGTAGGCACGCGATCCCTCGTGCCCCCGACGAGGCTGGACAGGGAAACCTGGTCCCGCTCCGCCGCCAGCCCCCAGACGCCCATCTCGATTGCCGCCTTGGCCATGGGGTGTCCCTGGACGCCGCGGTCCAGCGCTTCGGTGACGGCGCCGAACGTCGCGATCTCTCGCCCCAGTATCCTGGGGATCAGCCACCGCTCCAGCGCGAGCCACGCGGTATCGACGGTCTCCGGCGAGTAGTTGGGGAGCGATCCGCAGACGCACTCCGACCAAGCCGAGGCCCCGCTCTCGTCGCGCATTTCGAGGAGGAGGATGCGTCTCCTGTCCGTCCATCCCGAGGAGATGGCGAAACGCTCCACGAGCGGAAGTTCGATCTCCCGCAGAGTCGCGTTCGTTACTCGAAGAGGATTGTTCGCTATTGCCATAGCCGGGGCGCTCCCGCAGGCGGAGCCGGTTCCAACAGGGCCGGTTTCAGAGCGAAATGTAGCCCGCCGGCGAGCGAAGAGGAAAAGATGCGCACTAGGGCTGTTCCGACAGGGCCAAGTTCAGGGCGAATGTAGCGCACGACGGTGGCGGAGGCGCATCTGGCAGCCGGGCTGTTCCGACAGGGCCAAGTTCAGGGTGAATGTAGCGCACGGCGATGGCGGAGGCGCATCCGGCAGCCGGGCTGTTCCGACAGGGCCGAGTCAGAGCGAGATGTAGTGGCTCACCTTCAGGATCAGCACATTCTCGGCGGGCGTGTCGAACAGGCCTCCGAAGTCTCTGCCGAAGTCGAAGTTGCCGATGTTCAGGCTCCCGCGGCGACTATGCTGCCAGACCAGGAAGAGTTCGGACCCCGGGCGGTACTCCCACCGAAACACGACATTCCCTCGCAGAGACCGAATGTTGAAGTCGCGGTCCCTCGAGCTGTGATCCGCCGTCCCGTCGCCATCGAAGTCGAAGTACCGCGTCTCTCCCGAAACGCATGTCGTCCCGTCGCTGCACCCCGCCACCGAACCGTCCGCGCCCGCCGCCGCGCCGCCTTCGGAAAAGTCGAGGAAGTCGAAGGATTCGGCTGCCGCCAGCTGACGATACCCGAGGTAGTCTCCGGAGGAGAGCAGCGGTTGCGCGTAGAGTTGCAGACTCACGTCCGGGGTGAGGGCCACGTTGAGCCTCGTGTCCATGGAGAGCGTCGTGCGCTCGAGCCGTCCGAAGATGTACCGGCTTCCGTAGGTCGGCGCGAAGTCCAGCGCCGACGAGGTCGTCACGTACTGCGCCCCGTCCAGCGTGCGCGAATAGTTGGGGTTCACCGACAGCCGCCAGTTGGGGACCGGGCGGAACGAGAGGTCCAGTCCCGTGCGGAATTCGTGGCCGCGTCCGAGCCCGGCGCTCCGGTACGAGACCTCCGGCGAGGCGTGAAACGCCCGGCTCCGGTCCGAGTTGGCCTCGAAGCGCACGTTGAACTCGGCGGGGTCCGTCATCAGCGGTCCGCCGCGAGTCTGAGTGTCGGACTGGCCCTCGGGGGAGTAGGAAAGCGTCATGTTGACGCCCCAGTTGTTGAGCAGCGTGAAGCGGCCGCTCAGCCACGCCGCTCCAGCGTCGTACGAGCGCGCCCAATTCGCCCCGTCGAAAAAATCATCCAGCAGAGAGTGTCTCAAGTTGTGGTAGGTAAACAGGCTTATGTTGTAGCTACGAAACAAGTTGCCCGGACGTATATTTCGGTAGCTGGCGCGTGCGCCCAGGTCCAGGCGCTCTCCGGATGTTATGAAGCCGAGCTCGTTGACTTCGAAGCCGGGGGTCTGTTGCCCCAGCCATGTGGACCATGTCCAGTGCTCTCCGTCCTTCTCCAGCTGGAGGCGCCAGTCGCTTCCGAACATGGAGGTGGCCGTGGAGTCGACCGCCAGATAGCTGGCGTCGGGACGGTGGAAGTAGTGGTTCGAACTTCGTTGCAGCCGCAGGAGAGCCGTCGTCGAGCCTTGTACCAGGCTGCTGGAGAAGAAGCCCCAGAGGCGATAGTCGCGGTTGCGCTGTCCTCCCCACTGGTGCTCGAAGTCTACTCCGAAGCTGTAGGCGTCGGACGGGAGGTAGTCGAACGCACCATCCTGGGGCAGGTTGCGTCGCAACCCCGTGCCGATGACGCCGACCTTGCTGGCTCCGCCGCGAAAGTCCTGCTGGAGCCGGAGCACGACATGGCCGCCAGGCGGCTCCGCCACGAACTGTACGGTCGAGTCGTTCTCGCTGAAGTACGCCCTCCCGCTTTCCCGTCCCGTCAACGCCGTGAGGGCCCCCACCGAAAGGCCGCCCCCGGTGCGGCCGGTCAGCTTCGCCGCTCCGAGTATGGCCGTCTGGCGCGGGGCGTCGCGGTAGTCGGCGTCGCCGGGTCCGCTTCCCCTGGGCGAGCGTCCGATGCGGCGGCTGAAGAAGAGGGCCTTGCCTCCGCCACGGCGTCCGCCGCGGGAACCCGCGAAGGAGAAGATTTGCGCGTCGCGGACGAAGAAGGGCCGTTTCTCGGGGAAGAAAGTCTCGAAAGCGCTGAGGTTTATGACTTCCGGGTCCACCTCCACCTGTCCGAAGTCCGGGTTGATCGTCGCGTCCAGGCTGAAGGCGGAGCCTATCCCCATGCTCATGTCCACTCCGCCGCGCGGCGTGACCTCTCTGCCGCTGAAGAAGGGGTCTCCGGGCTCCGGCGGGGCGGCGAGGTACTGGGATACGGCGAACGGGCGCACTTCCAGCCTTCGTTGGGAGCGGGCGACCTGGATACCGTCGATGGTGCCGAACTGGCTGACCCGGCCGCGCGCGGTGCGCGACTGCAGCGCGAAGTAGTCGGTCTCGTTCGTCTCCAGACGGCGGCGCTCGAAGTTGACGCCCCAGCTTTGGATGCCCGCCTTGGCTTCGTACCTGATCTGGGACAGCGGTATCCGCATCTCGACCGTCCATCCGCGCTCGTCGATCCCGACCGCGGAGTCCCAGATCGCGTCCCAGTTCGCGTCTTCCTGCGTGTCGCCGAAGAGGTACTTGTCGGTCTCGGCGCCTGCCGCGCTCACCTCGAACTCGTAGCCGGTCAGACCGTCGCGGTTGGGATCGAGCGCCAGTTTGAAGGAGTCGAACGAACCTCGTTCATCCCGGCGCGTCAGGCGCGCCCGAATCGACTGCGGATCGGTCTCGTACATGCGTGCGGCCACGTATATGGCGCGGTCGTCGAAGACGACGCGGACTTCGGTCGGCTCCGAGGGTGTAGCGCCCTCGAGCGGCACCCCCTGGACGAAGCCGGTGATGACGGGGGCGACCTGCCAAGCCGGGTCATCGAGGTTGCCGTCGATGGACAGCTCTCCCTCGCGGCGCACCGCGACCGCCGACGGGGCCACTCCGCCACGGAATACGGCTATCCCGCCGGGGTCGCCGGGCGGCGAGAGTTCCTGGGCAGCGCCCGCGCGTCCCCATCCTTCCGCGAATACGGCGGTAGCCGCGAGCGCCAGCAGCGCCGCGCGGCATGTCTTGTGATTATCGTGCATGGAACCTTGAACACATCTGGGCGCTCTCTCGTTTACTTCCCGCTCTCTGGTTCTGCTTCTGCCGCCTCGGGTTCTTCCCGCTCACCCGTTTTCTTCCCGCTTCCTTCGGTTGCTAACTTCCCCAGGCACGTTCGATGCCATCGATCCGCGGGCAGTCCAGTTGCCCCGGCGCAACATCTCGCTGGTGCGCCAATCTTACCTCCCGCCGAGCCATTCGGGAACATCCATTCGGTTCTTGTACAACAGCCCTTCGGTTCTCGCGCAACAGCCCTTCGGTTCTTGCGCAACAGCCGTTCCGTTCTCGCACAAAGGTAGCGCCGCCGCTACATTGGAACGCGGGGATAGAGCAGAACGTGGTGATTTGAGGCAGATTGCGACCACGCTAAACAAGCCGCTAAAGAGCCATTGCCCCGGGCGCGATACTAGCGGCGGGGCTTTTTTCGTGCGGAAGCGCCGTGCCAGACGACCTCAGAGAAAGACGTGCCGGACAGATTCGGGAAGCGCTCGAACGGCGCATCCTGATGATGGACGGCGGCACCGGCACCATGATCCAGCGTCTGGGTCTGGGCGACGATGCCTACCGAAGCGGCCCGCTCGCCCGGCATCCCCGACCCCTCGCGGGCAACCACGACGCGCTGTGCCTGGCGCAACCCGCCGAGATCGAAGCGCTCCACCGCGCCTACCTGGAAGCGGGAGCCGATTTCCTCTCGACGAACACCTTCAACGCGCAGGCAATCTCGCAGTCGGACTACGGCATATCGCGGCGGCACGGGAACGCCCGGCTCGTTCGCGACATGAACGTCGCCGCGGCGAAGCTCGCCAGGAAGGCGGCCGACGACTTCACGCGCGCCGATCCATCCCGTCCGCGCTTCGTGCTGGGGTGCATGGGGCCTACCAACAGGACCGCATCTCTCTCTCCCGATGTCGAGAACCCGGGGCTGCGGGCCGTAACCTTCGATGAACTGGCCGAAGCCTACGGCGAACAGGCCAGAGGTCTCCTGGAGGGCGGAGCGGATGTTCTCCTCGTCGAGACGGTCTTCGACACGCTGAACGCCAAGGCGGCGATATTCGGCATTCTGGAGTTGGCCGAGGAGCTGGGCGAGGCGGTCCCCATCGCGGTGTCCGGCACCATCACCGACCGGTCGGGGCGCACCCTCTCCGGCCAGACCGTCGAGGCGTTCTGGCTCTCCATCCGCCATGCGGAGCCTATCTTCGTCGGTCTCAACTGCGCGCTCGGACCCGCGGAGCTGGAGCCGTACGTGGCCGAGCTCGCGGCGGTCGCGGATGTGCCGGTGAGCTGCCACCCCAACGCCGGCCTGCCCAACGAATTCGGGGGCTACGACTGTTCGCCCGAGCGCATGGCCGAACTCCTGGGCGGCTTCGCCGAACGGGGGCTGCTCAACATCGCCGGCGGTTGCTGCGGAACCACGCCCGAGCACATCGACTCCATCCGCCGCCGTCTGCGGGGGGTGGCGCCCCGCCGGGTACCTTCCCCGAAGCCGTATCCGAGCTTCTCGGGCCTCGATGCGCTGGTCGTCCGCAAGGAAACGCTCTTCGTCAACATCGGCGAGCGCACGAACGTCACGGGGTCTGCTCGCTTCGCCCGCCTCATTCGCGAAGACGCGCTCGAAGAAGCCGTGGAGGTGGCCCGCGACCAAGTGCTCAACGGCGCGCAGCTGCTCGACGTGAACATGGATGATGCGCTCCTGGATTCGGAAGCGATGATGACGCGCTTTCTGAACCTCATCGCCGCAGAACCGGATATCGCGCGCGTTCCGGTGGTGGTCGATTCCTCGCGCTGGGAGGTGATCGAGGCGGGCCTGAAGTGCACGCAGGGCAAGTCGATCGTCAACTCCATATCGCTCAAGGAGGGAGAAGAGGCGTTCCGGGAGCAGGCGGTTCTCGTCCGCCGCTATGGAGCCGCCGTAATCGTGATGGCCTTCGACGAGCGAGGACAGGCGGAGACGGCCGAGCGCAAGCTGGAGATATGCAAGCGCGCCTACGACCTCCTGCTTGCCGTCGGCTTTCGTTCGGATGAAGTCATCTTCGATCCGAACATCTTCGCCGTCGGAACGGGGATACCGGAGCACGACCGGTACGGGGCCGCCTTCATCGAGGCGGTTCGGGCGATCAAGCGGGAGCTTCCGGGAGCGCTGACGAGTGGCGGGATCAGCAACATCTCCTTTTCGTTTCGCGGGAACGATGCCGTGCGCGAGGCGATGCACGCGGCGTTCCTGTACCATGCGATTCGAGCGGGCCTCGACATGGGGATCGTGAATGCGGGACGGCTGCCGGTCTACGACGACATCGAGCCGGAACTCCTCGAGGCCGCGGAGGATGTGCTGCTCGCTCGCCGGTCTGGCGCGGCGGAACGGCTGACGAGCCTGGCGCGGCGGACCAGCGCGAGAGGATCGGTCCGGACGCGGCACGACGACGCTTGGCGGTCGCTCGAAGTCGAGAGGCGGCTCGAGCATGCGCTTGTCGAGGGGATCGCCGACCACATCGAGGAGGATGCCGGAGAGGCGCACAGCCGCTACGGAAGGGCGATCGATGTCATCGAGGGTCCGCTGATGGCGGGGATGAACCGCGTAGGGGACCTGTTCGGCGAAGGGCGGATGTTCCTGCCGCAGGTGGTGAAGTCGGCGCGCGTGATGAAGAGGGCCGTCGCCTTCCTCGTTCCCCACCTGGAGGCGGAGAAAGGGCGGGCCGAGGCGGGGAAAGGGGGCGCTGCCGGAGCGGGGGAAGGGGGCGCTGCCGAGGCGGGGGAAGGGGGCGCTGCCGAAGCGGGGGAAGGGGGCGCTGCCGAGGCGGGAGAATGGGGCGCGGCCGGTCGCGGTCGGCTGTCTCCGGGGAATCGGCGGCTGGCTCGTGGGAAGGAGCAGCTGTCTCGGGGGAAGGGAAAGATCCTCCTCGCCACGGTCAAGGGAGATGTGCACGACATCGGCAAGAACATCGTGGGAGTCGTGCTTCAGTGTAACGGTTACGAGACGGTGGATCTGGGCGTCATGGTACCGGCGGAGCGCATCCTGTCGGAGGCCCGGGCCCACGACGCCGACATGATCGGCCTGAGCGGCCTCATCACTCCTTCGCTGGACGAGATGGTCTATGTGGCGGGCGAGATGGAGCGGCTGGGATTCGAGATACCGCTTCTTATTGGCGGGGCGACGACATCGCGGAAGCACACTGCGGTGAAGATCGAGGAGCGGTACTCGGGCGCGACGGTGCACGTGATCGATGCGTCGCGGGCCGTGGGGGTGGTAAGCTCGCTGCTGCACGAGGAGCGGAGCGCCACGTTCGTCGCGAAGACGCGTGCCGAGTACGAGCACATTCGGGACGATTTTCGCGGACGGCGGCGGTCGCTCGCACCGCTCGCCAGGGCTCGGGACAACAGGCTGACGCTGGACTATGGCTCTCCTGTGCCGGCCCCCAGGCGGCCTGGCGTGCATGTGTTCGACCCGTTTCCCCTGGAGGAGCTTCGCGGCTACATCGACTGGACGCCGTTCTTCCATGCGTGGGAGTTGAAGGGGCGCTTTCCGGGGATTCTGGAGCACCCGGTTCGCGGGGGGGCCGCGCGCGCTCTCTACGACGATGCCGGGCGGCTTCTGGACCGGATCATCCGCGATGGTTCGCTGGAGGCGCGCGCGGTGGCGGGGCTGTTCCCGGCGGCGGCAAGCGGCGACGACATCCTCTTCTTCGACGCCGATGGCGCACGCGCCCCCGGCCAGCGTGGACCCAGCCAGCCAAGTCCCCGCCCGCCCCACCTATCGGCCAACTCCGGCGGCGCGGTCATTCTGAAGGTGCCGCATCTCCGGCAGCAGATGGAGCGGTCGTCGGGCGCCAATCTGTGTCTCGCCGACTACCTCGGCCCGGAGGGGAGCGACATAGCGGATTGGAGCGGCGCCTTCGCGGTCACCGCCGGAATCGGATTGGAGCGGTTGTGCAGTTCGTTCGAGGCGGATCTGGACGACTACCAGAGCTTGCTGACGAAGTCGCTGGCCGACCGTCTGGCGGAGGCGCTGGCCGAACGATTGCACGAGATGGTGCGCACCGACCTGTGGGGATACGCCGCCGGGGAGGCCCTCGGCAGCGAGGAACGAATAGCCGAGAAGTATGCCGGGATCCGCCCGGCGCCGGGGTATCCGGCGTGCCCCGACCACTCGCAGAAAGCGCTGCTCTTCGAACTGCTCGATGTCGAGCGGAGAACCGGCATCTCCCTCACCGAGAGCTACGCCATGCATCCGGCCGCGTCGGTCTGCGGCTGGTACTTCGCGCGGCCGGAGGCGCGGTACTTCGGGTTGGGCCGTATCGGACGCGACCAAGTTGCGGACTACGCCGAGCGGAGCCGGATTTCGCTCGGCGAAGCGGAACGGCGCCTCTCGCCGAATCTGGCCTACGATCCGGCCACGCCCCGGCGGGCAAGAGAGGGAGCGTCTCCGATGGCGGAACCGCTTTCTCGCGCATCCTCGCCTACCGGCGGCACCAAGAGCGCGCAATGAGCGAGCGACTAGTAGAGTGGATCGAAGGGGATGACGTCCATGTCGTGGACGGCGCGATGGGTACGGTGCTGTACGAACGCGGAGTGTTCGTCAACCAGTGCTACGACAAACTGAACCTCACGCATCCCGACTTGGTCCTCGGGATCCACGCCGACTATGTACGCGCCGGCGCGAATCTGATCGAGACGAACACGTTCGGGGCGAATCCGGTCAAACTCGAGGCGTTCGGTCTGGACAAGTCCACGGGCGAGATCAATGCGACAGCCGCGCGGCTGGCCAAGCAGGCTGCCGCCGGGCGGTCCGAAGTGCTGGGCGCCATGGGGCCGCTCGGCATCCCGATCGAGCCGTGGGGTCCCACCTCGGCGGACGAGGCAGCGGAACTCTTCGCGCAACAGGTGGCCGGACTCGCGGAAGGCGGGGTCGATGGCTTCATGCTCGAGACTTTCTCCGACCTCGGCGAGCTTCTTCAGGCGCTCAGGGCAGTGCGGAACGTGGCTGGCGATGCTCCGGTATTTGCGCAGATGGCGTTCGGCGACGAGGGCCACGCCGCGTACGGAACAACTATCGAAAGCGCCGCCGAAGCGCTCGGCGAGGCCGGAGCGGATGTGGTCGGACTCAACTGTTCGGTGGGGCCGTCCTCGATGCTCTCCGGAGTGGAGCGGATGGTCGCGGCATCCGAGCGGCCCGTTTCCGCGCTGCCGAACGCGGGGCTCCCGCGCGACATCGGCGGCCGCAAGATATATCTGGCGAGTCCCGACTACATGGCCAGATACGCGCGCAGGATGGCGGGCGCCGGGGCACGCTTCGTCGGAGGTTGCTGCGGCACTTCGCCCAAGCACACTCGGCGGATGGCGGCGCTTCTCGGAACGGTCGGACGCGAGCGCGTGCAAGTCGCGGTCACGCAGCTGGCGGAGCAGGGAAGCGGCGGCGCTCCCCAGCCGGCCCCGCTCGCGGAGCGTTCCTCCCTCGGAGCGCGGCTGGCTGCCGGCGAATTCGTCTGCGCCGCGGAGATCATGCCGCCGCGCGGCTGGAATCCGCGCGAGTTGCTGGCGGGAGCTCTGGACCTGCGCGACACCGGCGTGCACGCCGTCCACATCGTTGACGGACCCGTGAACCGGAGCCGGGTCGCCTCGCTTCTGGCCGCCATCGTGATCGAGCGCGAAGCGGAGATCGAAGCCGTGCCTCGCTACAGCTGCCGCGACCGCAACATGCTCGGCATGATCAGCGATCTGCTGGGCGCGGCGGCAGCCGGCCTCCGCAACCTCCTCCTCGTGACCGGCGATCCCCCGCGCGGCGGCCCGTACGACACCGGAGGAGTGTACGACATCGACAGCATCGGTCTCGCCAATGTCGTGCAACAGTTGAATCTGGGGCTCGATCCGGGAGGGAGTTCGATAGGTTTGCCCACTTCCTTCGTGAAGGGCGTGGCCGTGAATCCGAGCGCCTTGGATTCCGAAGAGGAGATTCGGCGCTTCGCCTGGAAGGCCGAGGCGGGAGCGGACTTCGCGGTTACTCAGCCGACTTTCGACCCGGAAACTTTTCTCGCCTTTGCCAAGAAGATCGAGGGGTTCGGGGTCCCGTTGATCGCCGGGTTGTGGCCTCCGCTGTCGCTTGACAACGCCGAGTTTCTGGCCCACGAAGTCCCCGGCGTTCATGTGCCGCAAACTGTGCTGGACCGGATGGCCAAAGCACAGGAGAGGGGAGCCGCAGCCGCCTCGGAGGAAGGGGTCGCTGTCGTGCGCGAAGTGCTGGCGGTGGTTCGCCCTGCGGTGGCCGGCGTTCTGGTCAGCACGCCCGGCGGCCAGGTCGGACGCACAGTCGAGGTTCTTGCCGGCGCCATTTGAACCCGCAGTAGCTCTTGGGTAGTATCCCTCTAAACTTGACTTTCGGTTTTTATTCGGTTTATTGTCCAAGCCATGTTGCAGCCGCACACCCAGCCGAAGCCACGTGATGATGTACGTGATGATTTAAAGGACGTAGTAGTTGCGTTGCGTCGCTCCATCCGTCGCATCGAAGAACCGGCGCCCGCCTGCCGGTTACGCCTGCCGCTGGGCATTCCCGAGTTTGACGAAGCGCTTCCGGGCGGCGGGTTGCGTATGGGGTGCGTCCACGAGATAGGTGGAGACGAGGCTGCCACAGCCTTTTGCGCTGTTCTCCTGGCCCGCGCCGGAGCGAGGGGAGGTTCGTTGCTCTGGCTTGCGCGGGGCGAAAATCTTTACCCGCCAGGGTTGGTTCGCTACGGGATAGAACCGGGCCGGTTGCTGCTCGTGTCCGGCTTGTCCCGGCCTGCCGACATGGTGTGGGCCATGGAAGAGGCCCTGCGCTGCCGTGCTCTGAAGGGAGTGGTGGCGGAGCTCGGGGCGGTCGGCTTGGCGGCTTCGCGGCGGCTGATGCTTACGGCCGAAGGCTCCGGCGTGCTGGGGCTGGCCCTGGTTCAGGCGGTGGATGCCAAGGATCGCAAAGCGAGGGTGCCGACGGCGGCGAGCCGCTGGCGGATCACCTCTATGCCAACGGTCTCCTCCCCTACGCCCACAGGTGACAACATTTCTCCGGAGAAACCGAAGGAAGTTGGCAGGACGAGGTGGCGTGCAGCTTTGCTGCGTTGCCGCAGCGGAGGCCGTCCTGTCGAGCATTTGGTGAGTTGGGGCGCTGGCGGCTGGCACGCTGCGGCATCTGCGCGCGGGACTCTGTCCGTGCGGTACGGCATCGACGCGACGCGGCAGTCGGCATGACCGTTACCGAGCGCAGCTGCGCCACGCAGAGGGTCGTGCGGCACGGCAATGGCGCGGCGCGGCAGTCGGCGTAACGTGCGAACGACCACGGCCACCGCGGCCGCCGCCCGGCACCGCGTTCAGAACTCCGCTCAGTGCCGCGCTCCGAAAAGCCGCCAGCGCCGCATCTTGGCCGTCTGTCTGCCATGGTGGCCAACCGAACGGCTGGCTCCGCGACGACCCGAGGCGTGCCGACAACCCTTCGTCACTGTCGCCGAAGTGCGCGGTCGGCTGGTCATCGCTGCGGTCAATCCCCGCGCCGCGCGGGCCGGGCTCCACACCGGCATGTCGTTGGCGGATGGGCGAGCCATCGTGCCCGACGTAGCCGTCCATCCCGCGGATCCCGACGGAGATGCTTGCGCTCTGGAACGGCTGGCTCGGTGGGCCATGCGTTTTACCCCCCGGGTTGCACCGGCCGGCCCCGCCGCGCTCTTCCTCGATGTGACTGGTTGCGAGCGCCTGTTCGGCGGCGAAGAGGCGCTGGCGGCCCTGTTGCGCGAGGGGTTGGAGAGTTTCGGCTTGACTGCGCGGTTGGCGCTGGCCGGCACACTCGGCGCGGCTTGGGCCCTGGCGCGCCACGGCGCCGACGACGAACTGGTCGTGATCCCTCCCGGAGCCGCTGTCTCCGAAGTGGAAGAAGCGCTGGCGGAGTTGCCCGTCGCCGCGCTGCGTCTCGACCCGCCCGAAACGGCGGCGGAGCTGGCTTCCTTCGGCCTGGACAAGATAGGCGCCCTGCGCGCCTTGGAGCCTGCCGCGCTGGACGAACGGTTCGGCCCGTCTCTGGTTCGCCGGCTGGGCCAGGCTCTCGGCCTCGTCGAGGAGCATGTCGCCTATCTGCATCCTTCCATCCCCCGCGAGGCCCGCCGCGCCTTCGTCGAACCCGTGTCCACGGCGAAGGACATTCGCGCGGCGGTGAACGAACTTCTGGATGACTTGTGCCGGCTGCTGAAGCGGACCGGCGAAGGCGTGCGGCGGCTGCGCCTGATCTACTGCCGGGTCGATGGCGGACAGGGGAGCGTCGCCATCGGCACCAGCCGTCCTCGGCGCCGGCGGGAGTCTCTCATGGCTCTGTTTGCCGAGCAGCTGCAGCGAGTCGATCCCGGATTTGGAATCGAAGAGATGGCGCTGGCAGCAGATGTGGTGGAGGAATCGCCCGGCGATGTTCAGGGCGTCCTGTTCCAGGCGGTTGGCCCGGTAACAGCTGACTATGGCAGCGTAGATGGCGGCGAAGATGAGTTGGCCGGCCTTCTGGACCGGCTGGGGAATCGCTTCGGCTTCGACTGCATAGCTCGTCCGGTCCCGCGCCAGAGCTGGCTGCCCGAACGGGCGGTGCAGCGCCGTTGGCCCATGGCGACGCCGGCTGGCGACGCCGGCGCGAGGTGGCCGGCAAGGTGCCGCCGCAGACCGTTGCGCCTCCTCTCTCCGCCGGAGCCGGTAGAAGCTGTCGTGTCCGCGGTCTCCGGCGGCGGGCCGTCCGCCTGCATGCGGTGGCGCGGGAGATCTCGCCGCGTGCGCTTTGCCGACGGCCCCGAGCGGCTGGAGTGCGAATGGTGGCGCGAGCATGGCCCGCGCCGTGACTACTACCTGGCCGAGGATGACGCCGGCCGGCGCTACTGGCTTTTCCGCGAAGGCTCCCGCGTCCCGCGCTGGTTCCTGCACGGATTCTTCGGATGACTGCCGCCGAATCTCCCGGCGGGAAGCAGTGATGCTTGCCGTTCCCGCCGCCACCCTCCCCGCGTCCCTCTCCGCTGCCGCCCCCGGCCGCGCGTCAAGGGGAGATGGAAAACTCCAACACGCTGCCGTCCCGCCCGCGCCCCTCTCCGCTACCGTCCCGCTCGCGCCCCTCTCCGCTGCCGCCGAAGTCTCCGGCTACGCCGAGCTTCAGGTCACCAGCAACTTTTCGTTCCTGCGAGGCGCCTCCCACCCCGAAGAGCTGGTCGAACGGGCCGCCGCTCTCGGCTACCGCGCCATGGCGCTGACCGACCGCAACACGCTCGCGGGGGTGGTGCGCGCCTACCAGGCCGCCCGGCGAACGGGGCTGCGCTTCATCGCCGGCGCCCGCCTCGATCTCCAGGACGGGCCGAGCCTGCTCTGTCTGCCCGCCGCCAGAGAAGGCTACGGCCGCCTCGCCCGCCTGATAACGCGGGGACGCAGGCGCGCCCCGAAAGGGGAGTGTCTCCTGAAGCGCGAAGATGTCGCGCAGGCGGCGGGCGCCGGCCAGATCTTCATCGCCATTCCGCCGGAGACGCCCGGAACCGAATTCGCGGAGGCTTTAGCCTGGTACCGCGTCCGGCTCGATGCGCCCCTCTACCTAGCCGCCACCCGCTACCTCCGCGGCGGCGACGGACACCGCCTCGGTCGTCTTTCCTCCATGTCAGCGGCGGCAGGCATCCCGCTCGTTGCCACCGGAGACGTGCACCAGCACGATCCCGCCCGCCGCCGGCTATGCGACGTGCTGACGTGCATCCGCGAGCGGTGCGCCATCGACGCCGCGGGCTGGCGCCTCGCGGCCAACGCCGAACGCCACCTGAAGACCCCGGCGGCAATGGCCCGGCTCTTCCGCGAACACCCCCAAGCCATGGCCAATGCGGTGGAGATCGCCGAACGCTGCCGCTTCTCCCTCGGCGAACTCAGCTACGAATATCCGTCCGAGATCACCCGCGACGACCGCTCGCCCCAGGAAGAGCTGGAGCGGTTGACTTGGCGTGGGGCGGCCAGACGCTATCCGGAGGGGATTCCGCGCCAAGTGAGCGATGTCCTCCGGCACGAACTGGCGCTGATCGGCCAGCTGGAGTACGCGCCATACTTCCTGACCGTCGAAGACATCGTCCGCACCGCCCGCGACCTGGGCATCCTCTGCCAGGGCCGTGGCTCCGCCGCCAACTCGGCGGTGTGCTTCTGCCTGGGGATAACCTCCGTCGATCCCGTTCGGATCAACCTTCTATTCGAACGCTTCATCTCGGCCGAGCGAGGCGAAGCGCCCGACATCGATGTGGACTTCGAGCACGAGCGCCGCGAGGAAATCATCCAGTACATCTATCGAAAGTACGGGCGCGAAAGGGCCGGCCTGACCGCGACTGTCGTGACCTACCGGGCCCGGAGCGCGCTCCGCGACACCGGCAAGGCCATGGGGCTGAGCAAAGACCTGATCGACCGGTTGCTGTCCACCGTCTCGGCGTGGTCGAAGCCTGCCGGAGACAAGGAGGCCATGGAGGAGGGTTTCGACCCGCAGGACCGCCGCTTGGCGCTGACCCTCGAACTGGCGAGCGAGCTGTACGGGTTCCCCCGCCACCTGTCGCAGCACACAGGCGGCTTCGTCATTTCCCGCGGCCCCCTGTGCGAAATCGTGCCCATTCAGAACGCCGCGATGCCGGACCGCACCGTGATCGAGTGGAACAAGGACGACCTGGAGGCTCTGGGTCTCATCAAAGTCGATGTTCTGGGGCTGGGAACGCTTTCGTGCATACGCCGCGCCTTCGATCTGCTGGAGAGTCGCCACGGCGTTCGCCACACCATGACGAGCGTGCCCCAGGAAGATCCGGCGGTCTACGAGATGATTCAGCGCGCCGACACGGTTGGAGTCTTCCAGATCGAGAGCCGGGCCCAGATGGCGATGTTGCCGAGGTTGAAACCGGCGACTTTCTACGATCTCGTGATAGAAGTCGCCATCGTGCGTCCGGGACCGATTCAGGGCGACATGGTCCACCCCTATCTGCGCCGCCGCAAAGGCGTGGAGCCGGTCCGGTATCCCTCCGAGGAGTTGCGCGGGGTGCTGGAGAAGACTCTGGGGGTGCCTCTCTTCCAGGAGCAGGCGATGAAGATCGCCATCATCGCGGCCGGCTTCGCTCCGTCCGAGGCCGACCAGCTGCGGCGTGCCATGGCCAGCTTCCGCGATCACGGGACGATCGGCCGTTTCCGCGACAAGTTCATCTCGGGCATGAAGGAGCGCGGCTACGAGGACGACTTCGCCAAGCGCTGCTTCCAGCAGATAGAGGGCTTCAGCGACTACGGCTTTCCGGAGAGCCACGCGGCCAGCTTCGCCCTCCTGGTCTACATTTCGTCGTGGCTGAAGCGCCACTACCCGGAGGTGTTCGGATGCGCCCTTCTGAATAGCCAGCCCATGGGTTTCTACGCCCCCGCCCAGATCGTGCGCGACGCTTGCGACCACGGCGTGGAGGTGCGTCCGGTGGACGTCAACCACTCGGCTTGGGAGTGCACTCTGGAGCCGGCGGCCGGCGGCGATCCCGGCAGAAAGTTTGCCTTGAGGCTGGGATTCAACCGCATCCGCGGCATGTCGCAGAAGGAAGCGCTGCTCGTGACGGACGCTCGCGACGCTCGCAAGGACGGTTTTCTGTCGCCTCGAGATCTGTGGATGCGGACTGGAATCTCCTACTCGACGCTCGTGCGGCTGGCCAATGCCGACGCTTTCACCTCCATGGAGCTGGACCGCCGCCAAGCTGCGTGGTCGGCCAAGTCGCTCCGCGCCGGAGTTCTGCCTCTATTCGAACGACGAACCGGTGGTCGCGGGCTGCAGGCCGATGATCGTGAGTTGCAGACTGATGGTGATGAGCCGCGAAACAGTGGCGTTGGGCTGCAAACTGATGGTGATGAGCCGCGAACCGAGGGTCATGAGCTGCGAACCGGTGGCCTTGGACCGCAAGCCGATGGTGGTGAGCCGGGAAGCAATGGTCGCGAGCCGCGAACCAATGGCCGCCATGCCGCATTCCGTCCTGAACCGGCTCTGCCCGTCATGTCCGTCGGCGAGCAGGTGGCAGCCGACTACCGGACAACGGGCCTGTCTCTAAAGCGGCACCCCGTTTCCCTCCTGCGGGAGCGTCTTTCTGCGCTGGGCGCGTGTCCGGCAAAAGGTTTGGAAGAGCGGTCTGATGGCGACCGGGTCGCCGTGGCGGGGATCGTGTTGGTTCGCCAAAGGCCGGGGACGGCCCGCAACGTAATGTTCGTCACCTTGGAAGATGAGACCGGCGTGGCGAATCTGGTGGTCTTCCCCGACGTGCAGGAGCGCTGGCGCCGCGATGCGCTGACGGCGAGGCTGATGATCTGTCGCGGCAAGTTGCAGAGGGAAGACGGCGTGATCCATGTGATCGCGCATGAAATCAGGGCGCTTGACGGGTGGTTGGCGGAGCTTTCGTCCGGCGGCCTGGAATCGGCTCCCCCGGTGGAGTCGGGAGACGGACGGGAGCGCGAGCGCGGCGGACGATCTTACGATGGCAGCAGCGATGGACGGTCATGCGATGGCAAGCGCGACACCCATGATGCCGCGGGATCGGCGGCTTTCGTAGACCGGGGCCGGCTGTTTCGTTAGCCTGAACGAATAGTCTCGGAGGCAGCTCTCATGACAACGATCCTTCGTCCGCCGCGAGCAATCGCCGTATCCGTGTCCGATAGTCCCGATGCGGACAGGCTGGGAGTCAGCACTGGTCACATATGGGATACCTTGGACGAGCTCGCTATCGAACTTCTGGCGTCGGGCGTGGACCTTGCGTACGGTGGCGATCTTCGCCATCGCGGCTTCACTGAAAAGCTCTTCGAGTTGGCTGGAAAGTACCGACGAAGAGGCCAAACGATGATCCGGATGACCAACTACTTGGCTTGGCCGGTTCACATTCGCATGTCCGTTGACGAGCTGGACGAAACAAGGACAGCCGTGGAGCGGGTTGCCCGACTAGCTCTGATCGGACTCGACGGCCTTCACATGTCCCTGGACGAACGCCGGGCGCTACCGTCGCGCGAGCCCGACGAAAGCGAGTGGCAGGCAGGCCTAACCGACATGCGGGCGGTGATGCGGGCCGAAACGAGCGCGCGAATCGTGATTGGCGGCCAAGTGGAGAACTACAAGGGGAAGATGCCGGGGATCGCCGAAGAAGCGCTCTTGTCGTTGGAAGCGCGGCAACCTGTCTTTCTGGTCGGGGGCTTCGGAGGATGTACTAGGGACTTGGCGGAGAGCGTCGGATTGGTCGCCCCGTCAAACGGGCTTAGGTCTTGGCCGGGTCGAGAGCTGTTTGAGACCTACGCGGCGGACGCCCTGAATAACGGCCTTACTGGCGACGAGAACCGAGCGTTGGCCGGAACGCCTTTTATCGATAAGGCCGTCAACTTGGTCATGCTAGGTATCTACCGGCTGTATCGCGACGACAGCCGCAGTCTCTCTGGTCAGACCGAAGCGTAGCCATGCACAGGGTGTTCGTTTCCTGTCATCACAAGAACGATCAGCGTTACAAGAATGAATGCCGTCGAACTGACTGCCTGAGCGTTAGGAGTCATTTACCAGAAGTATACTTCCGAGAGTGAGAACAAGAATGAATCATAATCCAGCACACGCAAATGTTGTGTGGTATCAGTTTGGACCCGCTGATGTTATCTATATACCAATAATAGAAGGTACACCGTTTCATCGTCATTGGGTTTTATCTCCCGGGCAAGTCACAGTGTCCAACGACGTTAAGAATGGGTGGTATTTCGTCCCTCGCGAAGAAGTTGACTCTGATGGCCAAAAGATTCTGACCATAATGCCATTAGCCGTTGAGAGCCGACCTCAACGTGTAACCAAATTTCTCCCCGGTTCCGCTAAAAAGTTAGGTGAGGACATTCAGACGGAATTCTCCGGGACCATGACAGGGCCATTTCATCTCCGCCATACGATCTTCGGCGAAACCTGGCTATTAGAACATGATCCCGAACTGGATCGTGGCTTTGTATATCTGCTAAACCCCTCCGCCATCGGCTCCAATCGACTGCTCGCGGGATTTAGCTCGCTAGAAAAAGCCAAGAAGTCTATCGATACGTTTTGTACTGATCAGTTTGATTGGATGTTCTGCCCTGATAGACAATCAGTAGAAGAATATCTCTTAGCTATGTGGGCAGATCGAGGCGAACGTGTGCCGTTGTTCAATGATGATCTTGATGGATTAGGCAATTTACTATACACGTATCAGCATCAAATACACCGAGCTCAGGAAGATCACAAATTCAAAATATTGACTACTGTATTAGCACGCCTGCAGATAGTAGTAATCAGACAAGGATTAGAGGGGATTAGCCATTTGAGCCAGGACAGCGATGTTCGGCTGGCAATTATTGAATACTATTCGATCACATGTGGGGATAATGCAAAAGCAAATTGCGAGAAGTTGGTCGACAACTTTTTTCAGAACCACAACCCGACATGTCGTGACATTTATAGACGTTATCGGAAATATCGGAACACGAGCATAGCACATCTGCCGCACAAAGAATTTCAGATGAGTTCTAGTGATCTGAATTCATTGATAATCCTTGTACGTACCACCAGACGATTCTTTCTATACGAGGATGCAGGTATCCCGGAAGACCGACGCAACTATGACACCAGTGTTGGAAATATTGTCTTATGAGATCGCCGAGGACGAGCGCTCGAATATTTGTCGGGAACCGCTAGCGATCGTGATGTTGACACGAGCCGCGTCGGCGCGATTTGCGATCTTACTCGGATATGGTCGGTTTGGGCGGTGGGAATGTTCTCTTTTCGATCACGTTCATTGGCTAACGGAAAACAGTGCCCATAAATTGGAACTGGAGTTGCCGTGCGGTTTTGCGGACAGTTAGTAGTTTGGGTTTCATGCGGGTTCCTGATAGTTCCTCTCGAAGGCCATGGGTGATTGCGGGCCGATGCCCTTGTGACGGCGGTGCAGGTTATACCATCCCTCGATGAATTCGAAGATAGTTCTTCGCGCGTGGCGGCGGTCCTGGAAGCGGGCGTGGTCGAGCAGTTCGCATTCGAGGGTGGCGAAGGAGCTCTCGGCCCATGGCGTTGTCGAGGCAAACCCCGGCCGAGTCCATTTACGGCGTCACACCCCATTTACGGCAACGTTCGCGAAAGGCGAAGGAGGTGTACTGGCAGCCCTGGCCGGAGTGGTGGATGACCGAGTCCGGCCGGCGTTGCTGCACGGCCATGTCGAGGGTGCCGAGCACGAGTTCGGTCCGATGGTGCCGGGCCATCGACCAGCTCACGACCCAGCGGCTGAACATGTCGAGCACGATGGCGAAGTACAGGAATCCCGCCTGGGTCGGCACGTAGGTGGTGTCGGCCACCCACAGCCGGTCCGGGGCCGGAGGGGCTTGCGGGTCGCGGCGCGTGGTGCGCGTTCCCTTGCGACGGCTCACTCCGGTCAAGCCGACTTGGCCCATCACCCGAGCCGCCCACTTGCGGCTCACCGGCGTGCTCTGCCCGGCAGGCTCCGCCGGAATCCGCGGTGCCCCGTAACTCGCACGGCTGTAGGCATGAATCGTCCGCACGCGGACGGTGAGCGCTTAGTCGGACTTCGGGCGCGCTGAACTCTTGCGCTGGAGCCACGCATAGAACCCGCTCGGGGAGACGTCGAGCACCCGGGCCATCGTGACGATGTGGAACTGGGGCCTGATCGCCTCTCATGAACTCGCAGCCTTCCGGGGCCGGGCTCTAGAGCGAACCCAGGCCGCGGCTTTTGCCAGTATCGTCCGCTCTTCGCGCAGACGACGGATCTCGCGACGCAGACGGCGCATCTTCCCGCGCTCTGCGCTGCTCATTCCATCGGTGCGCCGACCTGCGTCCACGGTCCGCCTGCGCAACCCAGTTGCGGATCAACTGGGCGGGTGGGCTCGAACTCCCGAGCCAGTTCCTTTAGAGTCAGTCTGGAGCGAACCAGCTCGACCATCTGCCGCCGGAAGGTCGGCGGGTGCGGCGGTCTTGTTCTCGGCATGGTGAATACCTCCTCCCCAAAGGGTCGGGTGTCCACGAAACCGGGTCAACCTCCACCCGGAAGGCGACCACCCGCTAGCCTGCGAGCTTGAGGATATCTACCCCGGGATCTGATAGTGCGTGAAGTTGATTGCCGACTCCTGGCCGCCAGCTAGCGCGGCACAGTAAAGGGGGAAATCGACCGTCAGGAGCGGCCTGTCCGACGAAATCGCTTCAAGGAGAGCGGCGTCAGTCAATCCGAGACGGTTGAACGCTGAGTTGCGGGTGGCAACCACGCTGTGAACGATAACCTCCCGACTGTTTTCGATGATCCGCCGCAGGGTATCAAGGCACCGCGAGCGCTCGGGGTCCCCGTGTTGGCCGATCAAGTTTGAAGCCTCGGTGAGCGTGTTGGGCATGACTAGCACCTTGGCTTTGTGGATTACAGCGGCCAGCCGATCATAGTCATTAACTTCAAATTTTCTGCGAAGCCGCCTGTGCTTGGCGATTATTGAGCGATCGGTGGCTCCGACGGCAAGTAGAACTAATAGATTAGAGTCAATGAACATCGCACCACGAGACGGTGGGATCATGCGGAATCCGGGTCACGGTTGCGGATCGATACAACATTGCCGTCGGCGTCGTTTATCAGTACCAGCTTGTAGGTTCGTGGCCCGCTAGTATCAAGCATCTTGACCAAGCCCTCTAGCTTCCAGCGGCGGACGAATCCGATCGTGATTCGCCACTGGCTCTTCAGGTCGTCGAACTCAATCTCTTCCAACCCAATCATCTCAACGCGTTCGTCGGCGAAAACGTCACGGATGTAATTCTTCGCGATGCCTACTGCCTGCCGTATCTGCACAATACACCTCCGGGTGTGCTATGAGTTGCTGGATAGTCCAATTCCATACCCCTCACGTCCCGACGCAGACAGGCAAATTGCCGACCAGGGGTTGGCCCCGTGCAGGCCGGTCGTACACTCGCATTGCCGCGTACCAAGCCGGGCAACATCGGTTTATCTGACTGTCCGACCCCACGCTGTTCGCAAGCACGCCGACTTCGCCCATCCGCGCTCTGGATCACCAGGACGCTGCTCACCAACGGTGCCAGACCATGTCGCTGGACGATTTGGATGGGAAGGCAGTCAAATATGGAAATTGGGAGGCCGGACCGCAAATGACCGGGTCCACGCCGCACTCCGAGACGACCTGCTGTGATCCATGTTGCCGAGATCGTTATTGCTTGACCATATTAGTGAATATGGGTAGTATGGCAACATGAAAACAACCATCGACATCCAGGATCACCTTCTGGCCTGGGCGAAGCGTCACGCCAAGAAGACCGGGCGGCCGTTGCGGGCCGTGGTCGAGGACGGGTTGCGCATGGTCTTGGACGCCTCGCGTGCTCCGGCCCAGCCGTACAGTCTCCCCGATCTTAGCGCTGGCGACCCGCAGGGCGAAGACCCCCTGGAGGCGTACTCGTGGCAGGACCTGAGCGAAGTCGTCTACGGAGATCCGAATGACGAGTGACTCTCGCCGCGACGATGATCTGGCCGCGGCGGAGGCTCGAACCGTGACGGCGGTCGAATCGTGATTGCGGTCGACACCAATATTCTCGTCTACGCTCACCGGCAGGAGTCCGCGGCGCATCGAGCGGCCGCCTGCATCATGCGGGAGCTGGCCGAGGAATCCCGCGTCTGGGCTATTCCGTGGCCGTGCTGCTACGAGTTTCTGTCCATCGTGACCAACCGGCGAATCTGGAAGGATATGGCCACATCCCCGGAGCATGCTTGGCGGCAGCTTCGCGCGTGGACCGATTCGCCCTCGAACCGCCTGCTCGGCGAGACGGACGACTTCCTGGAGGTCTTCGGGGAGCTGTGCCGACGGCCCAATGTGCGAGGACCTGTCGTGCATGACGCCAGGGTGGCCGCCATCTGCTTGATCCACGGGGCCGACGTGCTCCTGACCTGCGACCGGGATTTCCGGGTCTTTCCAGAGCTGCCCACACGGGATCCGCTGCGGGGAAGATGATCATGTCCAGACTTCACCGAATTTTCCGCTAACTTCTTCACCGAACACGGTCCGAAAAGTTTTTGACGAATCATCCCCTGAATATCTGCCGAATCATCCCCTGAATCTTCGCCGAATCATCCCCTGAATCTTCGCCGAATCATCCCCTAGATTTTCGCCGAATCATCCCCTGAATCTTCGCCGAATCTTCCCTTGGAATCCTGGAGCTGTCTTGCCAGGGGCTACGTGGGAGCTTAGTTCAGCATCATGAAGTACGTTCCCCGGATCGTCGACGCGGAGCTGGCCGAGCGGCTCTCGGCTACTGGCGCGGTCGTCATCGAGGGTCCCAAGGCCTGTGGAAAGACCGCAACTGCCGAAACGGTTGCAGCCAGCGCGGTGTTTCTGGATGTGGACGCAAATGCCCGGCAGATAGTCGATATTGATCCGGATCCCATCCTCGAGGGCCCCACGCCTCGCCTCATCGACGAGTGGCAGACGGCACCGGCCATCTGGAACCATGTACGGCGGGCCGTGGACAATCGGGGCGCGCCAGGCCAGTTCATCCTCACCGGTTCGACCGTGCCGGCCGACGACATCACGCGCCACACCGGCGCGGGCCGTCTTACTCGACTGCGGATGCGCCCGCTATCGCTCTTCGAGGCGGGACAGTCCACGGGAGAGATATCGTTGGTCGGCCTGTTGGCAGGCGAACCACAGCGCTCGACGCGATCGGACCGGCCGATTCGGCAACTTGCGGAGCTCGTGTGCGCCGGCGGCTGGCCCGGGAACTTGGGCCGCACCCTGGGGCGAACCATGAGAGCCAACCGGGACTACCTGTCGGAGATTCAGCGCGTCGATATTCAGCAGGTGAGAGGCAAGCGCCGGGATACCGTCAAGGTCGGAAGGCTGCTTCAGTCGCTGGCCCGCAATGTTGCTACGCCGGCCACCATCGCGACGCTCGCCACAGACGTTCGCGGAACAGGAACGGCTTTCAAGGAGACTACTGCCGCCGAGTACCTTGAATCACTGGAGCGACTCATGATAGTCGAAGACCAACCGGCGTGGTCGCCCCATCTGCGGTCTCGGACCACCCTGCGCACCACGTCCGTGAGGCACTTTGCAGACCCGTCGTTGGCGGCAGCGGCGTTGCGCGCCACACCGACCCGCTTGCTTGGCGACATTAGGACGCTCGGTCTGCTGTTCGAGTCCATGGTCGTCCGGGACCTGCGAGTGTACGCCCAAGCCGCCAACGCCCATGTGTTTCACTACAGAGAAAAGGACGGCCTAGAGGTGGACGCCATCGTTGAAGACGGCGAAGGCCGGTGGGCGGCATTCGAGGTCAAGCTGGGCGAGCGCAGGATCAAGGAGGGTATGGCCAACCTCGAGAAAGTTGCGAAGCGGATGAGGGCCAGCGGCAACTGCGGCGAGCCCGCCGCGCTGGCCGTCGTCGTTCCCAACGGCTACGGCGCGGTTCCGAAAGGACGGGTCGGCGTGATTCCGGTAGGGGCGTTGGGGCCGTGAGGCTCCGTTCCCGGTTGGAGACGACAGCAAGACGCCAGGAGTCAAGCCGAAAACGGCGGGGAAGGCCATGAAACAGGGTGCCGGGCAATCATCTAGCGTGGCGCCGCCGACTAGCGTGACGGCGAAGACCGCTCCCGAAGCACGGTCTGGGCTTCCGCCGTTCCGCAAGCGCGAGCTTCCCGCCCCGCCCAGGCCGAAGGGGCTGGCGTGGATCGGGGTGGTGGGGCCGGGCGTCATCGTGCTGGGCGCGTCGGTGGGCAGCGGCGAATTCCTGCTGGGACCCGCCGCGTTCGTGCAGTACGGGCTGGTGCTGCTCTGGGTGACGTTGGCCGCCGCCTTCCTGCAGACGGTCTTCAACACCGAGCTGATGCGCTGGACCATAGCCACGGGGGAACCGGCCCTCACGGGGTTCATGCGCACCCGCCCATGGTCGTCGTTCTGGGCGGCGTTCTACGCGCTGCTGTACTTCCTGCAAGTGGGGTGGCCTGCGTGGGCCGGGACGGCCGCAGGCGCGATCTTCTTCCTGTTCTTCCGAGAGTTGGCCGGTCCCGAACAGGCCGACCTGGTCTACTGGTTCGGCGTCGGCACGTTCGCCCTGTGCGTAGGGATACTGCTCTTCGGCAGGCGCATCGAGCGCACGCTGGAACTGCTCAACTGGATTCTCGTGTCAGTGATCATCGGCGGATTCCTCATTCTCGCGCTGATCTTCGTTTCGCCGGGCACCTGGGCCGATGCCGCCGCCGGACTAGCGGGCTTCGACCGCGGCGCAGGGGCCTTCCGCTTCATTCCCGAGGGCGCCGACTTCTTCCTTCTGGGCGCGTTCGCGGCCTACTCGGGCGCGGGAGGCGTGATCAACCTGACGCTCTCCAACTGGGCGAGGGACAAGGGCTACGGTATGTCCAGCGCGGCCGGATACATTCCGTCGGCCCTGGGAGGCGAGAAGGTGGCACTCGCACCGTCGGGCTACACTTTCGACGCGGCGACGCCCGAGGCCAGGGAGCGCTGGCGCGGCTGGTGGCGCATCGTCCGCGCCGACCAGTGGGGCGTCTACTTCATAGGCGCCGTCCTGGGGATGATCCTTCCCGCCGTCCTCTACGTGACCTTCGTCGAGAGCGGCACCGACATCCGGGGCCTCTCGGTCGCGGCGGCGCTGGCCAACGCGATGGCCAGCAGGGAAGGGGCGATCTTCGGCGGCGTCATCGCCCTGATGGGCGTGTGGGTGCTCTTCAAGACCCAGCTAGACATCGTGGAGGGGATGACCCGCGCCATCACGGACATCCTCTGGACCGGATCCCGCCGCGTCCGCCGGTTGCGGGGAGGCGACGTCCGCTTCGTCTACTACTCGGTACTGGTGGGGCTGGCGGTCTGGGGCGTCGTGGCGATGAGGCTGGCCCAGCCGATCTTCCTGCTCCAGCTGGGCGCGAACATGGCCGGAATCGTCTTCGTGGTGTCGTCGCTCCACCTGCTGTACATCAATGTCCGCTTTCTGCCCAAGGAGGTCCGCCCGCCGATGTGGCGCCGCGTCGCACTGGTAGCCATGGCGGCGTTCTACGGCGCGTTCGTGGTGATGTGGCTGCGGGGAACGCTCTGACCCTAGACCTACTGCGACTGGTCGGGGTGCAATTCGAGATAACGCCGTGTGCGCATCTCAATCGTTGTGACGATGTCGCGAGCGACTTCCATCACCTCCGCCGGTGCTCGAACCGCGTCGCCAAGGCGAATCTGCAACGCCACGATTATCGGCCGGAGGGCTGCGGCCTTGTCATCGTCCGATAACAAGATCTCGACAATGGCTCTCTGAGTTTCTTCACTGGCCGTCACGGCCGCGATTGGGCCGATGGTCATCAGGTAAAATATAGGGACTTTCACATCACCGTCGGAAAGAAAAGCGTCGTACATGATACGGACTTGGTTTCTAGCCTCACGCTCATCTCCAAGCCCAAACAGCGTGATCGCTCGAGTACCGGCCAACAAGAGCTGCATGTCAAGATCACGCAGCCATTCCTCCATCACATTGCAAACTGCCAAGACATCTTTCGACGGTTTCCAAATGGCCTGCTCACTGATCGCCATCAATGCTGCTATGGCCACCACTAGCCGAATCTCGAGTCTGTCTCCGATTCCCCAACGCTCAAATATGCGATCGTAGGCAGAGATATCGAAGGTCTGGAAATTAGTCGCTTCGTAGGCCACAACCTTGATGATCTCCGCCAGCAGCTCCGGCTTGTCCAGAAAGCCCTTCCACTGATCTTCTCGTTCTAGTCCCGCCACCATGGCAATCCGTGCCCTAAGGGCCTCGGCACGCACAGAAATGGGCTGCGCCGGGTCGGCAAGCACACCGCCTAGCCACTCCGTGAGCCTTTCCTCGCTGTAGTACGCCCTCATGAACCTGATAAACTGCCGCACGATCGCCGCGCCTTCGCGCTGCCGTCGCAACTTCCAGTAGATGCACATAAGGCGTTCGACGACAGCGTACCGGCCCCGCGTACCGTTGCTGACGGTCTCGACGACACCGTCGGCGACCAGTCTTCCGAGCATGGTTGACGCCGTGCGAATATCCAGACGAGCACGGGCTGCCACTTCGCTGGCGCTCGATGGCCGCCAGAGATCCGCAAGCGCTATGTAAACCCGCCGCTTTTGTCCCGAGAGTGCACCGAGCTGACTGCGAAAGTACTCGGTGTGCTCGTCTACAAGGTCGGCGAGATTATCCATCAGATGAGCCAGCGAAACGTGACCTGCAAAGTCGGCTACGACCGCCAGCAAGCGCGGACTGCCGCCCGTCAGTATGTGCAAGGGCCGGATCTGGAGATCGTCGACCGGTTCACCTGCTATGCCCTCCCACAGCTCCGCGCACTCGGCAGTGCTCAGCCGCCCGAGGTTCAGCGTGCGAAAGATGTCGAAGAACGGCTCCCTGGCATCGTCAAGGGCCTCGAAGCGGCTGGTCGCAGTGCAAACCAGCATTATGTTCGGTTCCGTCTGCATCGCCTTCCGCAGTTTCCAACCGAAGTGTCCGTCGGCTTGCTGGCACAGGTCCTGCATGTTCTCGACCATCACGACCAGTTTCTTGCCGAGCCGGTCGGCGGCTTCCAGGACTGCCCCGCAGGTCAGATGCTCCCATTCTGGTCCCTGCCATCGAGTGGCAAGGTCGTCATGAGTTTCCTTCAGCTCGCGAGACAGGTCGTGGTCGTCCTCCTCGACTGCTATCCCGAGGTGAAACAGAACGTCGAGCCAGAAGTCGCCGGCGCTGGATACCTCGTAGCTCTCTTCCATGAGCCGGACCGGCAGCAGGGCGTCCGAGAGGTCGGTCGTTGTTCGTATTTCGGCAGCAACGCGAGCTAGGAGCATGGTCTTGCCGCGGCCGCGAGGTCCGACCACGAGCGCGTGCTGGCAGGACTGAGAGTCGATGTTTCCGCGCAGGATGCCGACCAGGGTGTCCAGCTCGTTCTTTCTGACTACGAACTGCCGAACCACCTCGTCGTCTGGCTGCATCATACCGGGGTTGAACTTGCGAACCGTGCGTTTGCCGGGTTCACTCATCGGCCTGCTCCGCGCTTTGCCCGTGGTGCCGTTTCTCCAGAGGCACATGGTGATTCAGAAAGCGCGTGCGCCACCAGTCTTTCAGCAAGTTGGACGCAAAGAGATACCTGCCTTTCCCCTCGTTGTCGGTATCACGTTCGATGTAGCCGTCGTAAGCCAGAATTTCGAGAGTTTCTTCGATACGTTTGGCAACATTCTCGATGTCATATTCATACAGCTTCTCCAGAGACCGCCACGCTTTGAGCGTGAAGTGTCCTCGCACGGACGCTTCGGCCAGAATCTCCGTGGCCAGTGTGTTCCCGTCGTCGTCCAGGGCGTCCCTGAGCCTGGCCTCGTAATGGACGAGGTCGTTCTGTCCGGGAGGCCCGAGGAGGTACGTGCGGTACACCAAATCGACATCGTCTGCCGTTATCTTGTTTATGCTGGCCCTCTTGTAGTACTCGTGCAGCCGTGCAACGAACGTCTGAACGTGGTGAGGGATTCCCAAACCCAGCTTTTCCCAGACTTCGTTCGCCACGCCTTCCTCCGTTGGCAGTCCGACGGACTGGGCGAGACGCCGAAAGCACGCTACGCATTCATCTCGAGTCCATGGCCCCAATCGATACGAGTAAAGGTGGTTGATTCGGTCAGACGCTCCGATTCTGCGTGCCAGCCCTTCGAGTCCGATGCTGCCGGACACGATGAATGCGGGCGGGTTGTCCGTGGCTTCGAGGTCCTGGACCACCCGCCGGAACCAACTCAAGAAGTTTCTGACTGGAGGATGGACATCGTCTTCGCCGAGCATGTTCCTGAGGAAGATGGGCAGTTCGTCAATCACGAACAGCATGGGCTTTCCATGCTTGGCGCACTTGCTGAAGAGTGCCTCTCCCCGACGCTGCCAGTTGCCCGAGGTCACTTGAGCGCGGAACTTGACCCCGAACTCAGTGACGCTGACGCCTTCCACCCAACGGCCAAGCCATATATCTGACCAGTCGATGCGCGACCACTTACGAAGGATCGGATGAGTTGCCTTGGCGATCTCGGTCACGAACTCTTCAGGGGAAGTCGCATCCTCCACATCGGCGAAGAGGAAGGTCCATCCGTCCGCCTTCATCCGGCAGCCCAGCTCTCGTGCTATGCTCGTTTTCCCAACTCGGCGTTGGCCCGTGAGCAGGACTGAATTGCGATCCCGAACCAGAGATTCGAGTTGTTCTAGTTCGACTTTGCGTCCGAAGAAGTTGTCGCCGGTCACCCAGCGGCCGGTAGAAAGTCTCATTGGAGTCGCTCCCGTTCAGAGGTGGTAAGTTGGCGGTCCGTAGAGCCATCTCTCGGCCGCCACACGTACCGAAGGAATATAGCACCACAGCATTGTTGTCAACAGTCGCGTGGTCAACGATCATGTGGTCCACGGTGGCGTAGTCGATTGTTCTGGTGGCAGCCGGGGGAAAACTTGGCCTACGGATCGTACAGGGTTACGTGCGGCCTAATTGAGAGTACTGTGGGTGGTTTCACAGATTCGTCAGTGAAGGCGTGTTGACCCGTCATCCAATCCAGGGACCTGAAGGAGTCGTCCAACACGTTGTAGAGGATGTCCGACACTTTGAAGGATGGAGACACCGGAATGACTGACGTGACGCGTCGCCAAGCGGAAAATCGAAGCGTGCCTGTCACGGGGACCACCGCAGGCGCGGCAGGAAGCAGCCAAGAACCGACGACGGCACCCGGGGACAACCTAAGCAGCCCGCATGCGGGACGGTGCCGTCATCGTGGACTCGTCGACTCGACCGATCGGCGAGTACCACATCATGGCTCCGCCAGTGCCCGTCAGCACGATACATGTTCATGACAATGACGCTCCCGGATCGAATAAACCCAGACAACTAGATGGCCGGGACTGTCGGCGCTCTGAACGGGCGGGTTGCCGTGAGTCCGGTGGGGGCGGTGCGGCAAGGTTGAAGATCTTCTACGAACTGTCGTCAACGACTCCAGACAGCATTGTACCGATGTAGGAGTCTCGGTCTTCCTCCTGGAACACGATGTTCCGCGCCGTCATGTAGGGCTTGTCCACGCTCCACCGACTCTCTAGCTCCTGCGAAGACGTGACGGTGGAGTTGACCCAGTTTCGTGGACACCCGACCCTTTGGGGAGGATGTATCCACCATGCCGAGAACAAGACCGCCGTACCCGCCGGCCTTCCGGTGCCAGATGATTGAGTTGGTTCGCTCGGGACGGACGCCGGAGGAACTGGCCCGCGAGTCGAGCCTACCGCCCAGTCGATCCGCAACTGGGTCGCGCAAGCCGACCGTGACGTAGGCCGGCGCACCGATGGAATGAACAGCGAGGGCGCGCGGGGAGATACGCCGTATGCGTCGCGAGAACCGTCGTCTGCGCGAAGAGCGGGCGATACTGACAAAAGCCGCGGCTTGGTTCGCTCGGGAGACGGGCCCCTGGGCCATCGTGATGATGTGGAACTGGGCCTGATTCGCTCTCATGAACCGGTAGACATCCCAGGGTGCTCGGAGTCTCCCCGAGCGGGTTCTATGCGTGGCTCCAGCGCGAGAGTTCGGCGCGCTAAGGCGGACGAAGCGCTCACTGGCCGCTGTGCGGGCTATTCACGCACGCAGCCGGGGGAGCACGGGTGCCGCGTATTCAGGCCGAGCTTGCCGGGCAGGGCACGTCGGCGAGCTGCAAGGGGGTGGCTCGGGTGATGCGCCAAGTCGGCTTGGCCGGAGTGATCCGTTGCAAGGGAACGCGTACCACGCGCCGCGACCCGCTGCCCCGTCCGGCTCCGGGCCTCGTCGAACGGGAGTTTCACGCAGACGCCCCGGACCGGCTGTGGGTGGCCGACACCACCTACGTGCCGACCCTGGCGGGGTTCCTGTGCCTAGCCATCGTGCTCGATGTCTTCAGCCGCCGGGTCGTGGGCTGGTCGATGGCCCGGCACCAGCGCACCGAACTCGTGCTCGACGCCCTCGGCATGGCCGTGCAGCAACACCGCCCGGACTCCGGGGGTCGGAAACCGTATAAAACCCGAATACCCTGATCTCGGCATGGCCGTGCAGCAACACCGCCCGGACTCCGGTCATCCACCACTCCGGCCAGGGTTGCCAATACACCTCCTTCGCCTTCCGCGAACGCTGCCCGAAATGGGGCATGACGCCGTCGATGGGCTCGGCCGGGGACTGCTTCGACAACGCCATGGCCGAGAGCTTCTTCGCCACCCTCGAATGCGAGCTGCTAGACTGCGCCCGCTTCCAGGACCGCCGCTAGACGCACAGAGCGATCTTCGACTTCATCGAGGGATGGTATAACCCGCACCGCCGTCACCAAGGCCTCGGCCAGCAATCACCGATGGCCTTCGAGCGGAACTGTCAGGAAGCCGCATGCAACCCAAGCCATTAACTGTCCACGAAATCGGGGCAACTCCACCTCCTCCACTGCTATCCCGAGGTGAAACAGAACATCGAGCCAGAAGTAGTCGGCGTTGGATACCTCGTAGCTCTCTTACATGAGCCGAACCGGCAGCAGGGCGTCTGAGAGGTTCAGTCGCTGTTCGTAGTTCGGCGGCTACGTGAGCTAGGAGCGTGGTCTTGCCGCGGCCGCGAGGTCCAACCACGAGTGCGTACTGGCAGGATTGAGAGTCGATGTTTCCGCGGAGGATACCGACCAGGGTGTCCAGCTCGTTCTTTCTGACTACGAACTGCCGAACCACCTCGTCGTACGGCTGCAACATCCCGGGATTGAACTTGCGAACAGTGCGCTTGTCGGCTTCACTCATCGACCTGCACCGCGCCCAGTCAGTAGTGCCGTGTCTCAAGAGGCACGTAGTGATTCAGAAAGCGTGTACGCCACCAGTCTCTCAGCAAGTTGGACAAAAATAAATACCTGTCTTTACCCTCGTTGTCGGTGTCACGTTTGAGATAACCGTCGTGAACCAGAATTTCGAGAGTTTCTTCAATACGTCTAGCGATATCCTCGATGCTGTTCTCGTACAGCTTCTCCAGAAACTGCCGTTCTTTGAAGGTGAAGTACCGTTGCACGGACGCTTCCGCCAAGATCTCCATGGCCAGCGTGTAGCCATCGTCGTCCATGGCGTCCTTGAGCCTGATCTCGTAATGGACAAGGTAGCTCTGTCCGGGAGGTCTGAGGATGTCCGTGCGGTACACCAGATTGACATCGTCTACCGTGATCTTGTTTTTATCGGTCCTCGCATAGTGGTCGTACAGCCGGGCAAGGAACGTCTGAACGTGATGAGGGATTCCCAAACCCAGTTTTTTGTACACAGCGTTAGCCACGCCTTGCTCCGTTGGCAGTCCGACCGATCGGGCAAGATGCTGAAAGCCCGCCGCTACGCATTCGTTTGGATTCCATGCCTTTAAATGATACGTGTAGAGATGGCTGATTAGGCTCGATGCTCCCACTCGACGTACCATCCCTTCAAGTCCAATGCTGCCGGACACGATGAGCGCGGGCGGGTTGTTCGTGGTCCCGAGATCCTGGACCATCTTTCGAAACCAGCTCATGAAGTTGCTGACTGCGGGGGCGTCACTTTTGTCGAGCATGCTCTTGAGGAAAATGGGCAGCTCGTCGATCACGAACAGCACGGGCTTCCCGTGCTTGGGGCACTTCTTGAAGAGTGTCTCTCCCCGGTGCTGCCAGTTGCCCGAATTCAATCCAGCGCGGAACTTGACTCCTAGCTCCGCGACGCTGATGCTTTCGACCCACCGGCCAAGCCATAGATCCGACCAGTCGATGCGCGACCACTTACGAAGGATCGGATGAGCCGCCTTGGCGATCTCGGTCACGAACTCTTCAGGGGAAGTCGCGCCCTCCACATCGGCGAATAGGAAGGTCCATCCTTTCTCCTCCAGCCGACGGCCCAGCTCTTGTGTTATGCTTGTCTTCCCAACTAGGCGTTGGCCTGTGAGCAGGACCGGATTGCGGTCCCTAACCATGGACCCGAGTCGTTCTAGTTCGGCTTCGCGTCCGAAGAAGTCGTCGCCGGTCACCCAGCGGCCAGTAGCAAGTCTGATGGGGGTCGCTCCCGTTCAGAGGTAGTAAGTTGGTTGTACGTTAGAGTCATCTCTCGGCCACACGTCCCGAAGGAATATAGCACTACAGCGTTGTTGTCAACAACCATGTAGTCTACGGCAGTGTGGTCTACAGGATCGTGGTCAACTATCGCGTGGTCCGCGATCCTGTGGTCGGTCCCGGCGCATTCCTCGCTCGTTCGTCCGCTGGGGCGTGCGCACTGACCGACGCCGGTGCCGAAAGCGTCCGCGGGGCCGGTGCGAGGCGTGTCGGGTCGGGCCGGTTGGCCGGTCTGGCCAGTCTGGAAGGCGAAGCTGGCCAAATCCGTCCTCCACTCCCGAGCCGTGGAAGGGCGCCTGTTGACACCCTCTTGATCGGCCCCGTCACATTCCCCTTATGCGTCTAACAGCTCCCGGCGGTACGCTTGACCGCGCTCGCTCGCAGGATGCCCGGCTTCTTGCCATGGTCTCAAAGAAAACTTGGCGATGCTCCGTTGATCGAGCGTAGACCGGCGAGGGCGAAGCGGTCTGATTTGATCGCGCTCCTCGTCGTCCGCTAGCTTGTTGTTCTGCCGAACCGCCCGAGCCCGTCAGCTCGCCAATCCGCGCCGAGGTCGCAAGCAATGATCATGACCGTACCCGACGCCCGAGTCCGCTTGCGCACCTATATCGACGAGCCCCGCATCGAGCCGCTTCTTGTTCTGGGCGACGCCCTCGATGTGCTAAGGACGTTCCCGCCGGATGTGTTCGACTGCTGCATGACAAGCCCGCCCTACTGGGGCAAGCGCGAATATGCGGAAACCGGGATCGGCCTCGAGCGGCGCTACCGCGACTTCATCGACAACTTGGTTGCGATCTGCGGCGAGATAAGGCGAGTTCTACGCCCGACCGGCTCCTTTTGGCTCAATGTCGGCGACTCCTACTCGGGCAAGCTGATGGACGGGCAGGGCAGGTTCTGCGCAACAGCATCGTATGGAACAAGGTGAAGGGCGGACCCGACAACACCAAGGACCGGCTGCGCAACGTTCACGAGCAGGTCTTCCACTTTGTAAAGAAGCCGGTCGGATACTACTACGACGCCGACGCCATTCGCAGCACGCCGAAGACGGCGAAGGTCGTGAACGGAGCCGTGGTCTCGGCGACAGGCGTGCGCTACAAGCGGCAGATCGAACTCTCCAACGACCTGACCGAGGCCGAGAAGCGGAACGCCGCTGAGGCGCTGCAGGCCATGCTGGCCCGCGTACGGAAGAGCGAGATTGCCGACTTCCGCATGATCATCCGGGGTCGCCAGCGAGCGACACACTCCGATTCGGAGAAGGTCTCGGGCCGGGCAAGGGAGCTTCGCGACAAGGGCTTCTACTTTCTCCGGTACCACCCCGGAGGCAGCAAGCCGTCCGACGTGTGGGACATCCTGCCCGAGGACACGCAGAACCGCAAAGCGCACTTCGCGCCGTATCCGGAGGACTTGTGCAGGATACCGATCCTGGCCACGTGTCCGGAAGGCGGCCTGGTGCTGGATCCGTTCTGCGGGACGGCACGACCATGAAGGTGGCGAGCGCCATGGGCAGGAAGTCCCTAGGCATCGATCTGTCGGCCGACTACCTGGCGATCGCGGAAGCAAGGAACGCGACTCTGTTGTGAACACCGCAGGCACGGCAGGAAGCAGGCAAGAACCAACGACGGCACCCGGGGACAACCTAGCAGCCCGCATGCGGGACGGTGCTGTCATCGTGGATTCGTCCACTCGACCGATCGGCGAGTACCACATCGTGGCTCCGCCAGTGCCTGTCGGCACGATACATGTTCAGGACGCTGACGCTCCCGGATCGAATAAACCCAACAGGCAGGGGTGATGGGAGCTCGAGGGACGGCGTTAACGGTTTCCACGGGATGCCATCAAAGATTCCCGACAGCATCGCGCCGGTGTAGGAGTCACCGTTGAAGAAGTCGGCGTTGGCTTCGTAGTGCGTCCTCATGTACTTGATGAATCGATACTCGCCCCGATTTGAGCGGCGCAGGGGTGATCTCCACGACTCCGCTGTCGAGAGCAGGGGGCGTGTAGAGATGCCGGTCAAATGAGAGTGCATGGAGACTGTGGCAGGCTAACGGCTTGAGGTCAGGCTCGCCCGTGCAGTGGCTGACTTGGCCGAAGTCCAGTGTCCGGTTCGCGGTCACCAAGTGGACGCCAAGATGATTTCTTGGCCACGAAATGACGAATATGGCGGCCAAATCGGTCCAGACAGACATGGATGTCCGTCAGGAACACACCCATCCGCGACATCAGAAGGTCCGGGAACACCAGTGTGGTCCCGCGGCGTTTCGGCGGATCGTGAGGGGCCCCGCGCTGCTGGAACTGCCGTGGGGCCGCCCTGCTGGTGCTATGTTGTTCGGCCGACTCCCTTTTCGAGGCGGAGCCGTCGCAATGCGGTACGGAACTGTCTCCGCTAGGCTCTCGCTCTCTTGGCTTTCTTGATGCGGAAGCCAACTTGCTCGACAAGAGTTTGGCGACACCGTTCCATAAAGTCCTCGTCTAGACCAAAGAACTCCGACACCATCCTATCTATGGCCAAATGGCTATCCGTGTATACTTCCTCCTTGACTGGTAACGGAGCTCGTTTCTTCAGTTCTTCGAATACCTCTCTAGTTTTGTCGCCGAAATCGAAATCGAAATTGACCGACAGTGCCTTCATATCGGTCGCCTCCGCCTTCAACAATCCGCCGCCGAGATTCTTGCGGCCGGTGATCTCCCTGTACAGCCAAACGATTGACGAATTCATGTAGGCCCACAGGCAGTAGTGCAGGTCCGACTCCCGAAGCTCGTTCGGCAGGTACAGCTCAACTGCGCTGTAGGAAAACGCTTTGCACAGATTGAAGGTGCAATAGTACCGATTGCCAACGCCCCGTGGCATCACAAGCGCTGGTATCTTGTCCTCGGAACGCGCAATAGACGGAGGAATATGGCTGCTCGTGGTTGTAGCAACGAAGTCGATCTGTCTAATGATGACGGGCACACTCGCATGCTCAACTCCGAGCAGATGCTGCGGGAAGTTCAATCCTTGCCCAAACCTGATCGGGACACTGTCCAAACGCTTCCGGTGTGAAGACATTTTTTTCAACGCGGCCGCAAAAAACTCCGGCATCGCGATGAGATGGCCCCACTTCATGTTACTTGCGGCGTCAATTTCCTTCCTGTCGACAGTGCGCATGTCGGCGTCGGCCATGATGTACTCGATGCCTTCGCCCGGAGTTCGCGAGAAGAGGGTGACGACAGCGTTGATGTTCTGACTCCTCGTATCCGAGAAGAGCTTGTCTGATGTGTCTACGATTTTGACAAAGGATGCTTTGTCCAACGAGAACTCCTGAAATTTCCTGCCGTAATCAGTGCTTAGCCAAGAGTTGTGAGTAATAAAGCAGCCTTGTCCCTTATCGGACAAAGCACGAAAAGCACGGGCATAGAAGTAGATGAGCAGGTCGCTTCCCCGGGGTAGGGTCGCCTTCCAATCCAGTCGCACCTGTTCTCCGTATGCTTTTTTCGCCTCTTTTGACAGCAATCTGTTTCGGGATTCCACGTAGGGCGGGTTTCCGATCACGATATCGAAGCCCTCGCTTACGCCAAACATCCACTCGGGGTCGAACCACTTGGCACTCTTGTTCTGGTCGTATGGATCCCAACCAGCTATCAGCTTGGCCGTCTCCTTGCTCCACTGGTCATCCATCAATGCTTGGCTAAGCCGTTCACGCAGGTGCTTGTCCCTCTTCTTCAGCTCCCATTTCTGATCGCGGGTCCGGGCGTCGAACCAGTCCGATCTGACTTGCTTCAAATCGGATTCCAAGTCCACGACCTTTGTGTTGCGTAGGTTGCACTGCGGCGGGCCGTTCAAGCCGATAAGCGCGTCGGCCACAACGAAACGAGTTTCTAGGTTCGGCAGAGCCTGAATGCCGTAGTTGTCGGTCGGATCGTCGTTGGACTGCTGCTCGACTACGAGCGAGATGAAGAAGCGCAGTTTGGCGATCTGGCAAGCGATGGGCTGGATGTCCACTCCATGAACGACGTTCTGGATGAGGTACAGTTTGCGGCCGTAGTTGCCGTAGTCTCGTTTGCGCGAAAAGCTGTTTTCGACCGCCGCAATCGACGCCTGCCGGGCAACCGGATCAGGAATGGCCCGGGCCCGTGCCAACTGGCGGGCCTTCCAGCGGCGGTTGTCGGGATCAACCTTCGCAAGGATGTGGACAAGCTTCTGAAGGATCCCCATGGGGAACGCTCCCGAACCGCAGGCCGGGTCGAGGATCTTCATGCGGTCTATTGCCTTGATCAGAGGCTCGATTTCCTGGTTGCGCATCTGATGGTCGGGTGCGTCCAAAGCCTGCTCAACGGTGACCAACTTGCGCAGCCGCGTCTCTAGCGCCCCGAGGTCGCCGTCGTGCGGAGGCACGTGACCGAGGAAGTGGACGACCAATGCCTCGTCCACCATATAGTCCACGACTCGGCGAGGCGTGTAGTAGGAGCCGGTGGCCTGGCGGGCGGTGTCGCGGGTCTCGGGGTTGTAGGACGCCAGCAGGTTCTCGAAGGCTCGGCCCAGAAGCTCGGGGTCGAGGGCCACCTCCTCGTCCAGCGGCGTATTCTCCTCGACGGTGAACTTGTAACGACGGAAAAGAGGGAAGAGCCCTTTCTCGTCGTCAAGGAACAAACTGGCGGGGACCGAAAGCGTGCCGCCGTGCTTCGGGTGGTCAATGTTGTCAGTGAACGCATCTACGCGGCGTCCTTTGCGGCCCACGTTCTCGAAGTCGTCCAGACAGTCGAAGAGCCCGCCGTCCACGAAGGGCACTGACTTGAGCGTCTCAACCAGTGCGTGGGGGTCGCTAAGCAGTTTGTGGTAGCGATACCTGGTGAAGTCCCGGTGTGTGCTCTGGTCCTGCTTGCTGAATGACCGGCGTTGGATTTCGGTGTTCAGGGTGGCAAAGAACAGGTTCTGAAGTACAGCTCGGTAGTAGTCGGTGGCACCCGGCGAGTGGTGCTTCAGTCTCTTTTTAGCGAACCCTTCCTCGAACACCTCCTCGGGCACTAGGTCCTTTTCCTTCAGGAACCAGATGAAAAGCAGCCGGGTGATCAGCCTGATGACGTGCCGTTCCTCGTTGCCGTCGCCGACGCCGTCGTCCGGGAACGTACACTCCTTAGTGGCTCGTTCGAACCAGTCGAACAGCTCTTCGTAGAAGCGCCGGTTCAGCTTGTCGGTGTCAAGGACCTCTTTCCATGCCTTGAGTAGCCCGTCAAAGTTGGACACATTGCGCTGCTCAACGAGCGTCCGAAGCGAGAGTTCGGATATCAACTGAACGTGGGCGCGGTGAGGTTCTCTCAAACTCACGTCCTGGATCAGCGTCACGCGCTCCAGAACATCCTTGGCCGAATCGCGCTTGTGCACCCGGCGGTGAATCACGGCAACGGTGAGAAGCGGCGAGTCGTTCTCGTCGCGGTATCGGAAGAAGACGACCGTGGGCATAGGGAAGATGCGGTTGACGGCTCGCGTGGACGCGGTGAGGTAGGATCGGGAGCAGCGCCCGGGTTTCAGGTCGACCGCGAGAAAGAGGAAGGATTTTGCGACGCCGTCGTCAAACTGCTTGGCAGTGTAACCGTCGGAGTCGAAGAGGCTCTCCTGCAGGGTCACCTCGTCGTTGGTGACTTGGAAGACGATGTCCATGTCATCCCAGCGATCGAACGTCTTCAGTTGACTGGAAGCGAGCTTACCCTTGGCGTTGACGGACCTAATGAAGTGCTCGATGGACTCGAAGTTTGTCGTCCGGTCGCTGTGGTATCCGAGCGCTCTAAGCAGGTCTTCGGTGCATTCGGAGAGCGAGCCATCCGCCAGGGCACGGAGGGCGTCCTGAATGGATTTCTGAAGCTCACTCACCGTTGAGCTCACTCATCGTTAGGGTTCTCCAAGATCACGAGCCACGTCACCAGCTCGAAGTCGTCGGCGGTTGCAGGTCGCCGCGCTCGGCTGGTCAGGGAGCCTTCCCGGTCTCCGAGGAAAGTCTCAAGTTCCGAGTGCTTGTAGGTGCTTGCAATGCTTCGGAGGCTCGCGCTGATCATTAGGTCGTACTCGGCCATGTTTTGGCCATGGCGAGTCTCCTGGTCGAACGCGTTAACCAGCTCCGTCAGCGCCTCAGTCCGCCCCCGGGCCAGGGTGCCGAAGAGGGTCAGCGTCTGCTTGGCCTGCTTGAAGGTATAGCGGACACTCCCGTCCTCGTGAACGTACGCGAGAAAGTAGGGCTGGAGCCGGTTGGGCGTCTTCCGGGCGCCTTTCTTCTGCTTCAGACAGAAGATCGTGCCGGGACGAACAATCGTAGGGGCTGCGAAGCCGCGGCCAGAGGACGCGGGGCGGGATTCAGCGGACGGATCTCCGGAGTCGCCGGCTTCTCCAGGCGGGGAAGGCGAAACTATCGCTTGGATGCCGAGCGGGGCAGACTCCAGCGCTTCCCGGTTCTCTTGCAGGTAGTTGAGCAGGTCCACGAGGAAGTCGTCGAGGGTGAAGTCGCTCATCGAGATGCCGTCGTCCAGTTCCTCCAAGTCGAGGCTCTCCTCGCGAAGACGGCGAAGCTGCTGGTCTCGGAAGCTCAGCTCTTGCTGTGCCGTCCGTTGGGCGTTTTCGGATTTGTCGAGCGCAAACGGGTCGTCGGTCCCCGTTGCTGCCGCGTCCACCAGCGCCATCCGAGCCTCCACCCGGTTCTTCAAGTCCAGGTAGCGGTCCAGGTCTCGCGTCGGCCAGAAGCTGGTCATGGCCACCCGCTGGTTCCGGCTTCCGATACGGTCGATACGTCCGAAGCGCTGCATCAAGCGAACCGGGTTCCAGTGCACATCGTAGTTCACCACCAAGTCGCAGTCTTGGAGGTTCTGGCCCTCGGAGAGGCAGTCCGTGGCGATCAGGATGTCGATCTCCTCGGCGGGACGAGGACTCATCTGGGCGACGGGCGCGAAGCGTGCAAGGATTCCAGCGAAGTCCGCCGAGCCTACCGTAGCGCGGTTGCCGCCGCTGCCGGTCACTAGGCCGATGTGCACGCCAAGCTCGGCACGCGCCCACTCCGCGATGTTGGCGTACAGGTAGCTTGCCGTGTCGGAGAATGTCGTAAAGACGAGGGCCTTGCGGTTGGGACGGCCATCCTTGTTGGCGGGCGCCTCCTTGACTTTCTGCGCCAGCACGCGCTTCAGCTCCCGCAGCTTGGCGTCGCGCTCCACGTCGACCCGAGCAGCCTGCTGGTGGATCGCGGCGAAGGACCGCCGGTCTTCCTGCAAATCTTCCTTCCATGCCTCTAGATCAAGATCGGCAAGCCGGTACCTGCGCCCCTTGCCCAGGGTGAACTCTTCGTCTTCCTCTTCAGCTTCGTCGTCGTCATCGCCGTTGGCCAGAAGGTCGATCTGTTGGTTGCCGGGATTATTGATCCACGCGTCGATGCGCTCGTCCAACACGTCCATTTTATTGATGATGCGCTCCATTGTGAGCTTGAACGAATGGACCGAGCTCTCCAGCCGTTTCAGCAGGTTGACCCGCAGCATGCCGATCAACCAGTGCTCGCGATCCCGCTGGTCGAAGTGCAGCCGCGCCTTCTCCGCTTCGAGCACCGATGTGTCTCGCAGGTACTGCGATGGCATGTACACGGCTAGGCGAAACTTGCTGATCCGCCCGTGCAGCGAGTCGTATGACAGCTCGCCTTCGCCGTCGGTGAGTGGATACAGATTCTCGGGCTTGGCTCGTTCGGGGAAGCCGCCGATCTTGGCCTCGACCTCCGGGTAGAAGCGTCTCACGTGGTTGCGGGAGCGCGCGATGCTCACCGCGTCTAGCAGCGCCAGAAAGTCGGCCCCCAGCCGCTCCAGCAACTCGGCCTTGTTTCTCTTGCCTGTCGCCTTGCATGCATTTTCCCACTTCTGGAACTCGCTTTGCGCCACGCCGAACAGGCTCTGGACGTTGCCGATTCCGAGGCTCTCGTGGAACGCATCCTGCCGCTTCTCCGTCATCAGGTAGACTTGGTTGCGAAGATCGCGGAGTCCCGTGTTGACCGGCGTTGCCGAGAGCATGAGGACCTTCGTGTGGACACCGTCCTTCAGCACTTCCTCCATCAGGCGGTTGTAGCGGCTGCGGCGGACCACCCGGCCTGTCTCGTCTTTCTTGTCCCGGCCCTGGTTGCGGAAGTTGTGGGACTCGTCGATCACGATCAGATCGAAGGCGCGCCAGTTGAACTTGGCCAAGTCGATGACGTCGGCCATGCCCTTGTACCGGCTCAAGTCCGTGTGGGCGAGCACCGTATAGCCGAAGCGATCCTTCTCCAAAGGATTGTTGCCGTAGCCCGCCCAGGATGTGTAGCGCACCCAGTTCTCTTTGAGCTTCTTGGGGCATAGCACCAGCACGCGCTCGTTGCGCATCTCGAAGAATTTGACGACCGCCAGGGCCGTCCATGTCTTCCCCAGCCCCACGCTGTCCGCAACGATGCAGCCGTTGTGGTTCATGAGCCGGTTGATCGCGCTTACCGCGCCGTCCTTCTGGAACCGGTAGAGGGCTTTCCAGATCGCGGTATCGTAAAGGTGAACATCCTGAACCAGTCCATCCCGCTGTCCGCGTTCATCGATCCGGTCCTTAAGGACATGGAAGAGCGTCTTGTAGTAGACGAATTCCGGCGCGTAGTCCTTGCCGAGGCGCTCTAGTGCGGCCAGCACTTCGTCCTTGGCGTCCCGCGTCGTCTGTTCGTCGCCCCAGAGACCGTCGAACCAGTCCAGCAGTCGCGCGCGGTCGTCGCCGTCGCGGACCTCCAAGTTGAGTTCGATATTGGGGTTCGCACCAAGGCCGAGGCCGCCACGGGTGAAGTTGGAGCTGCCCAGGAGCGCGGCGTTGTCGCCGTCCGAACCCTCGACATGGTACAGCTTTCCGTGCAGAAAGTTGGCCTTGCGCACCGTGCGGATGTCGACCTTGGCCTTGATCCATTTCGCACAGGCGCGAGCGAGTGGCTTCTGCGTCAGCGCATGGCGCAGTTCCAGAGTGCCGTCCCGGGTCAGCCGATACGCTTTGTCTTCGTCCTCGGCGGGGTCCACCGCGGCTGCGCCTCCAGGCTGGCCGTAGAGGAAGCGCAAACGCCGGAGTCCTTCCAGCTTGGTCCGGAGGTCATCGTACGCGTAGATCGTGAAGTATGCCGACACGACGGACAGCATGTCGTCGGCTGCAAGTTGGGTTCGGAGAAAGTCGCCGACGGTGCGCTCACGGTTGTCCACGATGGCACTGTCGCCGAGAACTGGCGCGGACGACTCGGGTACGTTGCTCATCGGGCCCCTAAGATAACGATGCGGCTAGTATTCGGGTAGCTGGACTCTGGATATTGGCCTCTCGCCTGCCCGTCCTCAGCTTCCAGATTTTACCGAAGAACCTAGCCACGTTAGCCCGGAACCGGGTGCAGTTCATGGTGCCGGACCTCCCGCATTTCCGACCTCTTGGTCCCGCCCACATTCCGCCGGGCAGAGCGTTTCGCAACCAGGAGACGGAGGATCTCGGTAAACCTCCAGGCGCGGCCCGTTCGCCGCCATCCGGCCCGGCGGATCCGGCGCGGCCGGTAGCCTGCGCTCCCGTTTCGCGCTATTCTCGCTCAGTCGTTTAAGACTTGCACCCTTCCAACTCCCCGACGCTGGGTTCGGACACCTATGGCAAGCCGCCAGCCCGCCCGAAAGATATCTGGATCGAGCCTCAAGAGCGCTTTCCAGCAGATCATCTGGCCCCGCCGCTGGCTGGTTCTGCTCGGGCTCGTGCTCATCCTCTTCAACCGGCTGGCCGGACTCGTCCTGCCCGCTTCGATCCGTCCCCTGATCGACGATGTCCTCGCGCGGAGCGATCTTCGGCAGCTGTACTGGCTGCTTGGGGCTGTCGCCGGGGCCGTAGCGGTCCAGTCGGCCACATCGTACGCGCTCACCAAGCTGCTCAGCGTCGAGGCTCAGCGCCTCATCGCCAATCTCCGCTCGCAGGTGCAGAAGCACGTGCTGGAGCTGCCCGTGCGGACCTTCGACAACACCAAGTCCGGCGAACTCGTCTCGCGGATCATGAATGATGTGGAAGGCGTGCGGAACCTGGTAGGGACGGGTCTCGTGCAGCTGGTAGGAGGGACCGTCACCGCCGCCGTGGCCCTGGCTTTCCTGGTCAACATCGACCTTGTGATGACCCTTCTGGCGACCGTGCCCCTCGCGGGCTTCGGCTTCATCTCGGCTCGAGCCTTCAAGAAGCTGCGCCCCGCCTTCAGGGACCGCGGCCAGATTCGGGCGGAAGTCACGGGACGGCTGACGGAGGCCCTCGGCGGCGTCCGCGTGATCAAGGGCTTCCAGGCAGTGGAAAAAGAGGGGGCGACGTTCCGCGCCGGCGTCATGAGAATCTTCGACAACGTGAAGACGACGCTCACGATGTCCAGCCTGGTGACCAGCATGGCGGTTTTCTTCATGGGCTTGGCCGGCGTCCTGGTCATGGGTTATGGCGGCCGCCTCATCATTTCCGGCGATCTCACGGTCGGGGCTCTCTTCTCGTTCACCGTCTTCATGGGCTTCCTGGTGGCCCCCATCGTGCAGATGGCGAACATCGGCACGCAGATGACCGAGGCGTTCGCGGGACTGGACCGGACCGCCGAGCTGCTGTCGTGGCCCCGGGAGGACGACGATCCGCGCCGCACCGTCGAGATGCCGCAGCTTGGCGGGCACATGGCGTTCGAGGATGTCTACTTCAGCTACGAAGAGAACAAGCCGGTCCTGAAGGGAATCAGCTTCGAGGCCGCGCCGGGGACGGTGGTCGCGCTGGTGGGCAGCTCGGGTTCCGGCAAGTCGACCATGGGGGGACTCGCCGCGTCTTTCCTGGAGCCGGACCGGGGAAGGGTGCTCGTGGACGGCATCGACCTTCGCGAGGCAAAGCTGCCGTCGTACCGCCGCCAGCTGGGTCTCGTGCTGCAGGACGACTTCCTGTTCGACGGCACGATTAGCGAGAATATCCACTTCGCGCGTCCGGATGCGCCTGATTCGGAGGTTCGGAGGGCGGCCGAGCAGGCGTTCGTGACGGAGTTCACGGACCGCTTCGCGGACGGCCTCGACACGGTGATCGGCGAGCGCGGCGTGAAGCTCTCCGGGGGCCAGCGGCAGCGCGTCACGATCGCGCGGGCGATCCTGGCCGATCCCCGCATCCTCCTTCTGGATGAAGCGACGTCCAGTCTCGATACCGAGAGCGAGGCGTTTATCCAGAGGAGTCTGGCCAATCTCCTGCGCACGCGGACGACGGTCGTGATAGCGCACCGTCTGTCCACGATCCAGCGGGCCGACCTGATCCTGGTGCTGGATGATGGCCGCATCGTCGAGCGGGGCCGCCACGACGACCTTATCGCGTTACGGGGCCGCTATCATCAGCTGTACACGGTTCAGGCAAGGATATGAAGTCGCAGGATGCGCAATCTTCATGCCGTCGATTTTCCTCCCAGAGCGGCGACTTCGGCCATGATGCGGTCGAAGAGCGTCGCGGCGTGACGAGCGCCCAGATTGCACAGGTAGAAGTTGTCCACGCCCAGCTTCTGGAGCGCCACGATGGTCTGCGCGCAGTGCCGTTCGGGCGTGACCCCAGCGTCGAACGCGGCGCCAACGGCCTCCACCGGCACAGGAAAGAAGGTGGACAGCCGGTTCAGCGTTTCCCGGTTGCCGCTCCGGTAGTAGAAAACTCCGAACGATCCCGGCAGACGGAGGTCGCGCTCCTCTGCGGCTTCGAGCCACCGCTCCACTAGCGGCAGGTCGTGGTGCGAAACGACCTGGGTCAGATAGTAGTCGGCTTCGTAACGGGGATCCGTGGCGTAGCCGATCTGCTCGGAGAGAGGACGGTGGAGGTTGACCCACCCTCCGAGCGCCAGCTCTCCCGCCCGCGTCCGCAGCTCGCGGCGAAGCGCGTATCCGTGCGGCACGCAGCGCTGGACTCTGGAGGAAGTGTCGCCGCCGGTCACCGTCAGGCTCTCCACTCCGCGCGCCCGCGCCCGGTCGCTGTAGCGCAGGCAGTAGTCGAGCGGGTGCAAGCAGGTCAGGAACGGCACGACGCGCCGGGGATCTATCTCGGTGGCCAGATTCGCGGTGAGGTGCTGGAGGTTGTCCTCCTCTTCCTCGCCAACCGCGTTGTCGGTCAGGAAGAGGAATACGTCTCGCGCGGCTAGCCCCTGGGCGGTGTGCGAGAGATCGATCCACATTTCCGTGGCGCCGCTGCGCGTGAGTCCGCTCCGGGGCGGCCGAAGCTCGACGGCGGCGGTGAATCCACCGCTCCGCAAGCACTCGGCGAACTGGCTGGGGCGTTCGCTCCGCTTCGCTTCCGGTTGTTGCTGGCGGGACGGGGTCTCGGTCACGGGCGGAAGATCGCGGTGTCACGGGGATCGATCAACACGGTGACGGCCGTCGCCGGTCCCTTGGCGCGGTCATCGCGTCGGCCATCTGACCTCGGCGCGGTCATCGCGCCGACGGAGGTCAGCGGGAGGGGATTGGTCACGCTCGATGTCGCCGCCGGACCTCGGACGCGGTCGTCTCGCCGCCTGAGATGGGGCGGGGAGAGACTGGCCACGTTCAACGTCCGCCACCCGATATAGGGCGCGGTTATCTCGTCGTCGGGGGTTAGCGAGAAAGGGATTGGTCGCGCTCAACATCGGATCGGTCGTTGCAAAGTCGCTCGCAGTGCAAGATGAGTCGTGGAGACGTCATGTTCGCCCATAGCATTAATAAGGTACCAAGATACAGGATACGGACGGGCGGACCCCATACCCCTTGGAGGAGGCTTGGCGCAGCCCCGATGCACCGTTCGCGTAGCGGACGATAGCCGAGGTGGTGACGCCGGGTCGGCCGACGATGCGCCCCGGGGAGCGAGTCGCATGCGCTGGGAAGGTAGCGAGAACGTCCGTTTGGTCGCGACGAAATTCGTCGCATGGTCTATATGGATCGGTCACACGTACACGCCGAACGGGAGGTGACGGTGAACATCCCGCCAGCTTACGAGAAGGGCTATGCCAGGGCCAAGCGGCTAGTCCCCGATTTGGCGGACGAGTACATGCGCCATGTATCCATGGGCGATCCGGCCGCCGACGCGGCCGCCGACGCGCTGGCCGGCTTCGAGCCTTCCCGCGGCCACCGTTTCATACGAGCCGGAATGGACGAAGATGCGAAGGAGTTCGCTGCCGCACGTCTGCCCACGTCTACCCGTACGAGCCAGGAAGAACCACTTGGTGGCTGGCGCAGGACGGTTCATGATGAGCCGCGAGGAGGCGGAAGCGGTCTTCGCCGAAGTGGTTCGGACGGTCCGGGCGCGCTGGCTGGGGGCGATGTGCCGCGCAGGCGTCGGGGCCGCAGACCGCGAGGCCGCGCGGAGCGCCTTCTTGCCCGACGGGCTGTTCTTCACGCGGGAGCCACGAGCCGGCAATCCCTCTGGCTGACCCCGACCGCTTGGAGTAGCCTTGTGCGTGCAGGATGAGGCATTTTGGGAGGCGCCGCTGCTGTTGCGCGAATTGCCGCTGGAGGACATCCTGGCGAGAACAAAGCTGGTGTTCACGGTCGGAGGAGACAAGAGATGCGTAGATGCTTAGCTGTTGCCTTGGCGCTCGCCATGACGGTTGCGGGCGACGCGAAGGCACAGATTGTCAACAACGTGGCCATCAGCAGCTCGCCGTTGACGGGCACCACGTACGAGCTTGGCGAGACCATCGAGATCACGGTGGGTTTCAGTGCCGTGGTGCACGTGCAAGCGCAGTTCCAGCCGAGTGTGGCGCTGGGGATCGGCTCGGCGGCGCGCTCAGCGAAATACGCCTCGGGATCCGGGACGACATCGCTGGTGTTCCGTTACCCGGTGCAGGCGGCGGACAGCGACACGGACGGGATCAGCATCGCGGCGACGGCGTTAGCCGGGAACATCTATAGGACCGGAGTCCTGATCATGAATCAGGGTCTAGGGAGTAATGCGATCACCAACAGCTCTGGCCACAAGGTGAACGGCATGGCGTTGACTGCGCCGGTGGTGAGCGGCACGGCGATAGCGAGCAGCCCGGCGAGCGGCGACACCTACGTGCTGGGCGAGCAGATTAGCGTGACGGTGACGTTCAACAGGCCCGTGGCCGTGACCGGCACGCCGCAGCTGGCGCTGACGATCGGCACGGCGACGCGCCAAGCGAACTACGCCTCGCTCACGGGGACGGCCTTGACGTTCAGTTACACGGTGCAGGCGTCCGACAGCGACAGTGACGGGATCAGCGTCGCGGCTACCGCGCTGGGGCTGAACAGCGGCACGATCAACGACGCTCGCAGTGGAGGGGGTGCGGCGACCCTGGGGCTGGGCACGAACGCGATCTCGACCTCGTCGGGCCACAAGGTGAACGGCACGGCGGCGTCGGTTATGAATTTCTATCCTACGCGAGGCGGCGTCTCTCTTGGCCGCACGCATGAGCTGGGCCAGCAGATCGAGTTTACGGCGATATTCACCCACGCGGTGGACGTGAGCGGCACGCCGCAGGTGGCGCTGGGGATCGGCTCGGTGACGCGCCAAGCGAACTACGCCTCGGGCTCGGGGACGACTACCCTACTGTTCCGCTACACGGTGGTGGCGGGCGACAGCGACAGCGACGGTGTCACCGTTGCAAGGACTGCGCTGACGCTGAACGGCGGGTCGATCAACGATGCTCGCGACGGGACGACGGCGGCAAGCCTAGGGCTGCCTATACCTGGTGGTAATGTCGATGTTTTCGTGGACAGCAGCCTGGGGCCGGCGGGGGTGAGCGACGTGTCGTTTTCGAGCCTGCCGGAGAGCGGCAACACGTACGGGCTGGCCGAGCTGATCGAGATCGCGGTGACGTTCAACAAGGCGGTGGCGGTGACGGGCACGCCGCAGCTGGCGCTGGGGTTGTCCACGGGGACGCGCCAAGCGGACTATGCTTCGGGCACGGGGACGGCCAGCCTGACGTTCGGCTACCGCGTGCAGCCTGGGGACTGGGATGACGTGAACGGGCTCAGCGTCGGGCCCGGTGCGCTGACGCTGAACGGCGGGACGATCAAAAATGCCCGGGAGGATGTGTCGGCAGTACTGGCATTGGGCGCCCACGCGATCTCGCACGACCCGCTCCACAGGGTAAACCACGCGTTGGAGACGGCACCGGTGGTGTCGGGCGTGGCCATCGGTTCGTCGGCGGCCGGCGGCACGTTCGAGCGTGGCGAGACGATCGCAGTCACGGTGACGTTCAACAAGGCTGTGGACGTGACGGGGACGCCGCAGCTGGGGTTGACGATCGGCTCGCAGACCCGGCGGGCGTCCTACGCCTCGGGTTCGGGCACGGCGTCGCTGGTTTTCCGGTACACGGTGGTGGCGGGCGACGTCGACAGTGACGGCATCAGCGTGGAGGCCGGCGCTCTGTCGCTGAACGGCGGGACGATCGAAGTGGCTGGCGGGAGTGCCGCTGCTCTGCTGGGGTTGGGCGCGAGCGCTATCGATAACAGCTCTAGCCACAAGGTGCTGGGCGGGGCGGAGCCGAAGTTCGGCGCTCCGGAGTACGAGTTCGGGTTGCCGGAGAACTTGGCAGGGCCGGCGGCTCTGGGCTTTGTGGAGGCTACGGACGCGGATGAGGGCGACACCGTGACGTACCGGATGGAGTCTGGCGACACCGAGCTGTTCAGTGTGGAGTCGGCGACGGGCGAGGTGCGGTACGTAGGCGCGGGCGAGGACTTCGAGGCGGACGGCGCTGGGAGCTGGGAGCTGGAGGCGAGCGCGACTGATCCGACCGGCTTGAGTTCGCGAGTTCTGGTGACGGTGACGCTGTTGAACGAGAACGAGGCTCCGGCGTTCGCCGACTCTGCGTACGCTTTCGAGCTGGCGGAGAACGTGGCCGGACCTCTGGTCCTGGGGCAAGTGTCGGCGGCGGATCCGGACGCGGGCGACCGGTTGGCGTACGCGCTGTCGGCGGGCGACGGCGAGCGGTTCGAGGTGGATGCTGCGAGCGGGCAGGTGCGGTACGTGGGCGGCGGCGAGGACGCGGAGGCGGGCGCGGCAAAGCTGGAGCTTATGGTGAGCGCGACGGACCTAGGCGGCATCGCGGCCGAGGTAACGGTGGCGGTGGCGCTGCTGGACCGTAACGAGGCGCCGCGGTTCGCGGAGCGGAGCTACGAATTCGAGATCGAGGAGAATGCGCCCGGCCCGGTGGACCTGGGCGTGGCGCAGGCGACGGATCCTGACCGGTCGGACACGCTGGCGTACAGCTTGGCGGGCCAGGATGCGTCGCGCTTCGAGGTGGACGGCGCGAGCGGCGCGGTGCGCTACGTGGGCGGTGGCGAGGACGCGGAGGCCGGTCCATCGGGCTGGGAGTTCGAAGTGGTGGTCGCGGACCGGGCCGGGCTGTCGGATCGCGTGCCTGCGACGGTGGCGGTGGTGAACGTGAACGAGGCGCCGGTGTTCGCCGACTCGGCGTACGCTTTCGAGTTGCCCGAGAATGCGCCGGGGCCGCGCGGCCTGGGGCAAGTGTCGGCGACGGATGTGGACGGGGGCGACGCGCTGGCGTACAGTTTGGCGGCGGGCGGCGGCGGGCGTTTCGAGGTGGACGCCGCGAGCGGCGATGTGCGTTACGTGGGCAGTGGAGAGAACTACGAGGACGGGCCTCCTGAGTACGCGCTGACGGTGCGAGTCGCGGATGCGGGCGGGTTGACCGACGAGGCGACCGTTACGGTGACGGTTCTGAACGTGAACGAGGGCCCGGAGCCGGTGGGCGCGATCGCGCCGAAGGCGTTGGAGGCGTATGGCGCGGCGGCGGAAGAGGGTCTGGGGCCGTACTTCCGCGATCCGGATGGCGACGCGTTGAGCTACGTGGCGGAGTCGTCGGCGCCGGGCGTGGCGGAGTCGTCGGTGTCGGAGACGGGCCGGCTGTCGATCGCGCCCAAGGAGATCGGGGCTGCGGTGGTGACGGTGACGGCGCGGGACCCGGCCGGGCTGACGGCCGTGCAACGGGTCCAGGTGACGGTCGAGGCGTCGAGGTCGGAGCGGTCGCGGGCTCTGAAGCGGTCGCTGGCTGCGTTCGGCCGGTCGCTGGGCACGGAGACGGTCGAGGCTATCGGCGGGCGGCTGGGCATCGAGTCGTCTGGCGCGCTGGGCCGGTCGCACATGCAGGTGGGCGGGCGCTCCGTGGGCTGCGGTGCGTTCGGCGGCGAGGGGTGCGGGGTGGCGGCGCTGGCGCGCGGCGCGTCCGGCCTGCTGGGAGTGCAGCTATCGATTCCCGCCAATCCTCTCTTCGGCTCGGGCGGCGGCGCTGGCAGGGCGATTGACGCGGGGATGCTGTTGTTCGGCAACGGCTTGAACGATCCTGACGGCGGTGGCGGGTTCGGCGGCGGCGGGTTCGGCGGCGGCGGGTTCGGCGGCCAGCGGGAAGGCGGGGAAGAGGGGGAGGGGGAGGACGAGCCGGGCGGGATCGAGCTCAACCCGGTGTCCGTCCGGAACTTGCTGTCGCAGAGCTCCTTCCAGCTGTCGTTCGGCGGTGGCGGCTTGCACGGCGGCGACTCTAGCGCCGTGGCCCCGCAGGCCGGGTCCCGCGCCGGATGGACGCTGTGGGGCCAAGCCAACGCGGGCGAGTTCAAGGGCGGCCCCGACGACGGGTTCAGCATCGAGGGCCGGACGCGCTCGGCCTACGCGGGGCTGGACTACCGGTTCGGCTCGGGCCTGCTGGTCGGGTTGGCCGGATCGCGCAGCGGGATGGAATCCGACTTCGAGAGCGAGATCAACGGGGCGGGCTCGGTGGACGCCCGGCTGACCAGCCTCTATCCGTATCTGCACTGGTCGCCCCGGGCCGGCCTGGGGCTGTGGGGCTTGGTGGGCGCGGGCCGGGGCAGCGCCGATCTGGAAGAGGTGGCCGGCGGCCGGTTCAGCGCCGGTCTGGGGATGCTCATGGGAGCGTTGGGAGTGCGCCAGGAGCTCGTCGGCCCCTTGGCGCTGAAGGCCGATGCGTTCTCGGTACGCATCAACTCGGCGGACGTGGCGGAGCTGCCCGGCGTCACGGCCAACGCCCGGCGCGTGCGGCTGGCGTCGGAGGTGGGCGGCCAGTGGACTGTTGGAGGCGCTTTGCTGCGCACGCGTCTCGAGCTTGGCGGGCGGTTCGACGGCGGCGACGCGGAGACGGGCATCGGCGCGGAAGCCGGCGGCGAGCTCGGGTTCACGCACCGAGCCACCGGACTCAGCTTGGACGCCCGCGGCCGGACGCTGCTGGCGCACCAGGCGAAGGGCTTCCGCGACTGGGGCGCGAGCCTCGCCCTGCGGCTGCAGCCCGGGCGCGAACGGGGCGGCCCGTCGTTGTCGGTGGAGCCGTCGTGGGGCAATGCGGCCAGTGGCGCCGAGACCATGTGGCAGGCGCAGGGCGGGCTCGGCCAGCAGTCCATGGGGCGGGGCTCTGCGGCAGGCGGCGCCCCCGGTTGGACGCCGGACCGGGTGGCGATGGAGGTGGGCTGGGGCGTCCGCCTACCCGGAGGCGGCGAAGTGACCCCGTTCGGCCGCTGGAGTTGCCAGGGCGCCTCGGGCTACCGCCTGAACGCGGGGACGCGCTGGACCGTGCTGGGCGAGCCCGGCGAAGGACAGACCCGGCGCCTGCGCGTGAGCGTGGAACTCTTCGGCGAGCAGGTCGTCGGCGGCGTCCAGTCCACTGAACGAAGCATAGGACTCCTCGGCAGGATCAGGCTGAAGTAGCGCCGGACGCGCCGCCGCCCCTACGGCTTCGTGCGGGCAGAGCTCCGGAATCGGCCGTTCACGCGGAAGCGCAGGCCGCCGGTCCCGTCGCTACGGCTTGTTCAGGTAGCGCTCCGGGATCGGCCCCGCGCGTCGAATCGAACCGCCGCTGCCTCTTTCGTACTATCCCGGATCCCGAGCGCTGTCCCGATCAGATCGGAACCGCCTCCGGTGTGTTGTCACCTTGGCTGTCGCTTGACAGGCGGCGTGGCCCCGCCCCAAAGACCGCGAGCCGCGAGATTGTTGGCGATTGCGGAGGCTATCCGCTCCTTGTCGGCGTCGGCCTGAATGCAGCCTCCGAACGCAGAAAGTACAGAAAAGGTAGTGCCGGATAACCAGGATGGTAGCGGGCAGGATGGTAGCAGGTAACGGGATGGCAGATGACGGCGGACGCCAGGCCGCGGATCTGCTTATGCAGGACTTGTTGAAGCTATTGGACCGTACTCCCGGAACGGTGCGCACCCTGTTGGAGGATATTCCGCCCCGCCTGCTGCGATCGGGCGGCAGGAGAAGGACTGCCGGCGGAGAAGCCGATAGTGACGGTGACGGCCGCAGGATCCTGCTGCCGACAGATGGGGGCGCTGAGACGACCAGCTCCATTCGGCGGGCGACCAGCTCGGCGGCGGCTCGGACGCTACTGGCAGACGGGGGCCTGGAGACGGCCAGCCCCTTCCGCGTACTCGAACGGCTGGTTCAGGGAGAGGTGGAGAACTGGATGCCCAGTGTCCGCCGAGTTCTCGGAAAAGGGGCGACGTGGCGGCTTCCAGCTCTTGATCGGCCCCAGGCTCTTGATCGGCCCCAGACTCTGGATCGGCGTCAGACTCTGGATCGGCCCTCAGCCCTTGATCGGGCTTCGGCTCTCGATCAGTCCGCTCGCACCCGCCCCGAGAACGAGCGCGGCGACGGCTACCACTCAGACGGCTACCACTCGTTGGACGCACTGCTGCGCGAGTTTCGCGACCTCCGCGAAGCGGGGCTCAAGGCGGTGCGCGAACTGGTGAAGAGCCGATCCGCCGCCGAGACGGAACGAGAAGAAGACCGCACGGAACGGGAAGAAGACTGCGATCTGCAACGGCTGCTGGCCGACTGGGCCGCAAGCGACCTTAAACATATCGGACGGATCGTCGGCGCCGTCGCTGACCACTTCGATCGGCACACGTTATCTTGCTACATGGATTCAACTGGAGCTGGAACGACAAACAAATAGGACAAATAGGAGGTACGAGCATGAAGTCACCGCTTCATCACGGGGCGCCACCGCTGGCAAGCGCGGCCGCGGTTGCGCTGGCCCTTTGGCTGGGCGCGCCGACCGGGGCTGCGGCGCAGGCGATGAGCGCCGCGAACGCCTTCTCGCCCGCGGACGTATTCGAACTCGAATACGCCGCCGACCCCAGGATTTCGCCGGACGGCTCGCGCATCGTCTACGTGCGATCTTTCATGGACATCATGACCGACCGCGTGCGCCGCAACTTGTGGACGATCGGCTTCGACGGCTCGGACCACAGGCCGCTTATCACGGGCCAGCGCAACTACTCCTCGCCCAGATGGTCGCCCGACGGCGCGAAGCTGCTCTACACCGCCAGCGATGAGAACGGCAAGACCCAGCTCTTCCTGCGCTGGATGGACAGCGGCCAGACGGCGATGCTCACGCACCTGGAGCGGGCGCCCGGCGGCGCCTCCTGGTCCCCGGATGGGCGGATGATCGCCTTCAGCATGTTCGTGCCCGATTCCCCGAAGCCGTTCGCGAAGCTGCCCGCCAAGCCGGAGGGAGCGTCGTGGGCGCCGCCGGCCAAGACGTACGAGCGCCTCTTGTACCGGTCGGACGGAGCGGGCTTCCTGCCGCTCGGATACTGGCACATCTTCGTTCTGCCAGCGGAAGGGGGCACTCCCCGCCAGCTCACCAGCGGCCCCTACAACCACCGCGGCACCCCGGCATGGACGCCCGACTCCCGGCACATTCTGGTCTCGGCCAACCGCCGCGACGACTGGGAGTACGAGCGAGACCCGGAGATATTCGAATTCGCGGTGGAAGACGGAGCGGTCCGGCAGTTGACGGACCGGCGCGGTCCAGACGGCAGCCCTGCGGTGTCGCCCGACGGGCAGAGCATAGCGTACGTCGGCTACGACGACCGCTTCCTCGGATACCAGGTGACCAAGCTCCACGTGATGAACCGGGATGGCTCCGGATCCCGCATGATAGCGGATGCCCTCGATCGTTCGGTGGGCAACGTTCAGTGGGCCGGCGATGGACGGGGACTCTTCGTCCAGTACGACACCGAGGGGAACACGCGCTTGGCCCGCGTGGACATGGACGGGACCGTCACGGACCTCGCTTCCAGCGTGCAAGGAATGTCGCTGGGACGCCCGTACGGGGGTGGAACCTTCACCGTCTCCTCCAACGACAGGTTCGCCTTCACCTACGGCACGCCGGAGCACCCGGCGGATGTGTCGGTCGGCGGCATGGATCGCGCCGTGGAGAGGCTGACCTGGCTGAACGACGACCTCTTCGCCCAGAAACGGCTGGGACAGGTCGAGGAAGTCTGGTACAAGTCCTCGCACGACGGCCTGGACATACAGGGCTGGATCATCAAGCCGCCGGGATTCGACCCGAATCGCGAGTACCCGCTCGTGCTCGAGATACACGGGGGGCCGTTCGCCAACTACGGAGACCGGTTCAGCGCCGAAGCGCAGCTGTACGCCTCGGCGGGATACGTCGTCCTCTATACCAATCCGCGCGGAAGCACGAGCTACGGAGAAGACTTCGGCAACGAGATACACCACGCCTACCCCGGCAACGACTTCCACGATCTCATGTCGGGAGTGGATGAGGTGGTGTCCCGCGGCTACGTAGACGAAAACCAGCTCTTCGTCACGGGGGGTTCGGGCGGCGGCGTGCTGACGGCCTGGACGGTGAGCCACACCGACAGATTCGCCGCGGCGGCATCGCAGAAGCCGGTGATCAACTGGTACAGCTGGGTCCTGACGGCGGACATGGGAGGGACCGGAGGACTCAACTACTGGTTCCCGGATGCTCCGTGGAACGCGCTCGACCACTACATGGAGCGTTCGCCGATCCACCATGTGGCGAATGTGACGACGCCGACCATGCTGATCACGGGAGAGGTGGACTGGCGGACCCCGATGTCGGAGTCGGAGCAGTTCTACCAGGCTCTCAAGATACGGCGGGTGCCTTCGGCGCTGGTGCGGATTCCGGAAGCCTCTCACAGCATCGGGGCGCGGCCTAGTCACATGATAGCCAAGGTCCAGCACATACTCGCGTGGTTCGAGCGTTACCGCTCCAGCGAGACGGCGACACAGTGAGCCGTTCCGGCTGTCCGCCCCCGTCACGTAGAGAGGGGAATCGCTGCGTCGGCGGCGGGGGCCGCAGCAATGGAGCTGGCGGGCGCTCCGTTGACGCTGGACGCCGCAGCCATCTTGCTGGAGCGTGCTGCGGTGGCGCTGGGGCCGGAACCGGTTGATCACCTCGGCGGCGAGGCGAGGCAGCCATCGTGCTGGATCGTGCTGCGGTGGCGCTGGAATCCGGCGCGTTAGCGGAGGAGCTTCCCCATGAAGATTCGGTCCGGCGACAAGGGGTTGGGCCTCGACACCGAGATAACCCGCCGAGATTTCGTGCAGCTCGCCGGGGCGGGCGTCGTGGCGTCGGCTCTGCCGGGTTGCGGCGGCATCGGCACGGGCGATGAGGAGGCGTCGCTTCGGCCGGACGGAGTCGCGTCCGATGCATGGTCCGACCAGCTGGATGACGCTTGGTACGGCCCCGGCGGAACGGGGGACTACGCTCCTTCCCACGGGAACACGCCCGGCGCGGTACGGGCGGCGCACTGGGTCCGGGACGGACGGCTCTCCAGCGCCGAGGTGACGGGCACGGGCGAGCGTTTCGACGTCGTGATAGTGGGAGCCGGATTAGCGGGACTCTCGGCAGCGCACCACTTCAAGCGGCACCGGCCGTCCGGCACCTGTCTGGCGCTCGACGATCATCCCGTGTTCGGCGGCGAGGCCAAACGCAACGACATCGAGGTGGACGGAGTTCGGCTGGCGGGACCGCAGGGGTCGAACGACTTCGGAGTGCGGCCGGCCACCGGCGAACCCGATGACTACTTCACCGCTCTCGGCATCCCGCGAGAATTCGAGTACGCCCCCTACGACGGCGATGTGCGGGCGCCTCTGGACAACTTCGGTTTCATGCACTGGGTGCAGCACGAATTCTCGGTCGGACACTACTTCGAGGGCGGGGGAGGGCGGTGGGTCAACGACCTGTGGAACGATCCCTCCCGCGCTCCGTGGACGCCCGAAGTCAGGGCCGGCTTCGAACGCTGGCGGAGCGCCCAGGTGGAAGACTACCTCCCGGAGGGTCTGGCAGGCGGCGGAGCGGCCGGCCAGTCCGCCGGGAACGGTGGCCGGACTCCGGGGGCGCAGCAGCCCGGCGGCTCTGGCGGACCGGAAGCCGAGGGCCGCTGGCTCGACGGCATGACGCTCAAGGCGTACTACGAAGATGTGCTGGGCCTGCCGCCCGAAGTGACGGCGTACACGGATCCGATCCTCGCGAGCATAATAGGCCTTGGCTGCGACTCCGTCTCGGCCTGGTGGGGGAAGCACTTCTCGCTCCCGGGCTTCGGCGGCGCGTCGCGCTACGACGGCGTCACCCTCCATTCGTTCCCAGGCGGGAACACCGGCATCGCCAGGTACTTCGTGAAGGACTTGGTGCCTGAGGGCATCGGGGGCCGGCTCGACTTCGGAGATGTTATCAACGCGCCCATCGACTTCGCCAAGCTCGATCGCGAAGGAGACCCGGTCCGTCTGCGGCTGGGGTCGACGGTCGTGGATGTGCGCCATGCGGGCAGGGGCGATTCGACCGTGCGGGTGACCTACCTTCACGAGGGCCGTCTCTATTCCGTGGAGGCGGCGGCGGTCGTTCTGGCGGGCGGGGGATGGATGAACCGTCACATCGCGGCCGATCTGCCGGCCGGCCACAGGGCCGCGTACCAGGCATTCCGCCACGCGCCGATTCTCGTGGCCAACGTGGCTCTGCGAAACTGGCGCTTTCTCGACCGCCTCGGCATCGCGGCGTGCATGTACGAAGGGGAGCTGGGTTTCTCGTGCAACATCCGCCGTCCCATGCATGCGGGCGACTACCGGCCGTCATTCGCCCCGGACAGGCCGGCGATGATGACCTTCTACATCACCTTCGAGTCGCCAGGAATGGCGCCTCAGGCGCAGTGCACCGCGGGACGGGTCGAGCTGCTGAGCGCTCCATTCTCCGCATACGAGAGGCGGCTCCGCAGCCAGATGGCCACGCTGTTCGGCGAGGCCGGGTTCGATCCCGCGAGAGATATCGGGGGTATCGTTCTCAACCGCTGGGGGCACGCCTACGTAGCCCCGGGCCCCGGCTTCTTCTTCGGACGGGGCGGGTCGCCCGCTCCGCCCGACGTCATCAGAGAGCCGTTCGGCCGCGTCGCGATCGGCCACTCCGAACTCCGGGGACACCAGAACTGGACGGGCGCCGCGGCGGAGGGTAGAAGGGCCGTTGAGACGGTACTGGACATTGTCTGACTGAACGGGCTGCGCTCGCCATTCGATTGGGGACGGAGGATGGCCCGCGAGAACGAACTGCGAACTCAGGTTATCTGATGATAGTTATGTCATTGCAGAGAAAGATGTTGCAGAGCAAGAACACGTTCGGACTTCGCGCCGCCTGCGTGACGCTTGCGGCGGGAATATGGACGGGTTGCGATGCGGGCGGAGTCCCTCAGGTCGAGTACGAGATACTCGGAACCTTCCCCCACGATACGGCGGCGTACACCCAGGGACTGCTCCTTCTGGACGGCAATCTCATCGAGAGCACGGGCCGCTACGGCGAGTCGAGCCTTCGCCGGGTCGACGTGGCTACGGGCGAAGTTCTGGCCCGAGTGGCCGTGGACTCGGCGCTATTCGGCGAGGGAGTGGCGCGGGTCGGAAACGAGCTCATCCAACTCACATGGAAGGCGGGCCGCGCCTTGGTCTACGATGCCGAGACGTTCGGCGTGCTGCGCGAATACGCCTACGACGGCGAAGGGTGGGGACTCTGCTTCGACGGGGAGTCGCTATACATGTCGGATGGCTCCGACACGCTGGAAGTACGCGATCCGGACACGTTCGAGGTGACGCGGACGGTGGCGGTCACGAGCGGCGGGCGGCCGCTCCGGCGGCTGAACGAGCTCGAGTGCGTGAACGGCTCGATCTACGCCAACGTCTATCAGACGGACCGCATCGTCAGAATCGACAAGGCCACGGGCGAGGTCGTTGCCGAAATCGACTTGTCGAGCCTCCCGCTCAGCGTTCGGCGTCCCGGCAGCGTGGATGCCGTGCTCAACGGAATCGCCTTCGTCCCCGAGACGGGCGTGTTGCTGGTGACCGGCAAGCTCTGGCCGGCCCTGCTGGCCCTCCGCCTAAGCGAACCGTAGGCGGGACCGGGGCGAACGCATGCCCCCGCGTATCAGGAGGACGAGCGCTAAGGCGGTGCCGGAGCGACGCGAAGGCAGCTAGCGACGCGGGCGTAGCCAGCAGGTCGGCGCGCCTTGGCTGCGCGGGGATCTCCGGGAGCCGGTTTCCGCTGGTGCGGTGTCGTCAGTTGGCTTATGCGCCGAACCGGCGCTGGAGCGACTCCAGCGCGGCCAGCAGGTCGGGCGTCTCCGAGAGAACAGGCAGGAGCGGATCGGAGCCGAGGGACGAGGCGCGCTCCACCATGGTCTTGATCGTGAAGTTCTCCGTGGCCAGCCCCTCGCCGACTTCGGACCAGCGGAGCGGCGCCGAGACAGTCGCGGCCGCCAGCGGCCGGACCGAGTACGGCGCGGCGACAAGCCGCCCCTGGCCGTTCTGGACATGGTCGATGTAGACCTTTCCTTCCCGGCTCGACGGACTTCGCGTGGTTGTGGCCTTGTCCGGCAGCTCCGCTGCAACCGTCTTCGCGAGCAGCGACGCAAGAATTCGCGTTTGCTCGTAGTCCAGCTGGCCGCCCACAGGAATCATCACATGTATCCCGGATGATCCACTCGTCTTGGGGAAGGACGGCAGCCCGATGTCCTCGCACAGCGCGTGGATAGCCCGGGCCACTGCCACCACATCGTCGAAGGGGGCGTAGACCTCCTCTCCGTCCAGCTTGTGCTTGGGGTCGAGGTCGAGGAGGCACCAGTCGGGACGGTCGAGGCTCCCGGTGCGGCTCGCCCAAATGTGGAGCGGGATCGTGCCTAGATTGGCGAGAAAGACGAGCGCCGCCGGGTCATCGACGATGAAGTAGTGGATGTCGCGCTCGGAGCCTCCGCTCCAGATGGCCTCGGTGCGCACCCAATTCGGCTGGAAGCCGGGCGCGTTCTTCTGGAAGAAGGACTTGCCCTGTATCCCGTCCGGATAGCGCGTGAGAACGAGCGGACGATCTTCCAGGAACTTCAGCAACCAGGGGGCGATGTCGCGGTAGTACGCCACTAGGTCGCCCTTGGTGTAGCCTTCGTCCGGCCAGAACACCTTGTCGAGATTCGAGAGCGGCAACTCGCTGACCGGCGGCGCGGCGGTGTCCACCCGCACCGGGTCGGCGAGCTCGGCGCCCGGGCGGTGCGGCAGCACGCATTCAGCTGGCGGAATTTCGGACATGCCCAGGAAGACCGCGTGGCGCAGCAGCGCGTCTTCCGTGAATTCCTTGTAGCGAACGCGGACGGTGCGCTCCGGGGCGACCCAGCTGTGCTCTTTCCCCGTTGGGGGCGGCGTGACGAACGGCGGATCGCTCACCTCCGACTTCTCCAATAGGGCGCGGAGACCGGCCAGGCTCTTGTCGTCGAATCCGGTCCCGACCCGGCCGCAGTAGTGTAGTTCGACCCGTCCAGCGGTGGGCGTCCCAGGCTCCGCTGGTCCGGCTTTCTCCGTGGCGGCGGCGGTTCCATCCGTCGTAGCTCCGCCCTTGGCTTCGGTCTCCGGGTTGCCGCCACCGGCGGCGGGCAGTTGAGCGGGTTCGTCAGCCAACTGAGCGGAGGCAGTGGACAGTTGAGCGGCACCGGGCGCGTCAGCGGCCGCGGGCACGTGAATCCCGAGGTGGAGCGCCCCCAGTCCCACTCGCGAGTTGTTTGGCTCCGTGAACCCCACTATCACGAAGTCGGCCTGCCGGTCGGCGTGTATCTTGAGCCAGTCGGGAGAGCGGCGGCCGGTGTAGCGGGAGTCGGCGCGCTTGGCCACGATCCCTTCCAGTCCCATCTGTTCCACCTGCCGGAAGAGGGCCTTTCCGTGCTCGTCGAAGTGCTCGCTAAGGCGGAGGGGACCGACCTTCGGCAGCGCCTCCTGCAAGAATTGCCTCCGTTCCCGGAGCGGCAGGTTGCGCAGATCGCAGTCGCCGAAGGCCAGCAGGTCGAAGGCGTAGAACACTGCCGGCGTATCGAACGAGGCGCGGCGGATATCCAGCGAACGGGAGAGCCGGGAGCGATTCTGAAGCTTCTGGAAGCTCGGATAGCCTGCCGCGTCGTGGACCACCACCTCGCCATCCAGAACCACATGGTCGTAGGGAAGCTTGCGAAGCGAACGCGCGACTTCGGGAAAGTTGGCGGCAACTTCCCGCCCGCTGCGCGTCAGGAGGCTCGGCTGGCCGCCGCTGGCCGCCGCCAGCATGCGGTAGCCGTCGAGCTTGAGCTCGAACTGCCACGCCGGATCGTCGAACGGCGTCTCCTGCGGCTTGGCGAGCATGAAAGATATCCCGGACGCCTCCACTCGCCCCGCGCGCGCTCCCGCGCTCTCGATGGCGGCGGCCAGCGGCCCGCCCGGGTCCCAACCCTCCTCGCGCCGGGCGACCTGCTCCACGGTCAGGCCGGACAGCACCGAGTTCGGGGGCAGGGAACCGTCCTTCAAGACCGGGTGCCCGCCCCGCGTCTCCCTTATCAGCAGCCACTCGTTGCCCGATTCGCCCTTTTCGAGCCTGACGAGCGTCCAAACGCCCTTCAGCTTGAAACCGCGGAGCTCGAACAGGAGCTTGCCTTTGACCAGCCCCTCTTTCGGGTCCTCCAGGGGGATCCATTGGCCGATGTCCCACACTATCATCGCCCCCGCGCCGTACTCGCCTTCCGGGATGACCCCCTCGAAGTCGATGTATTCGATCGGATGGTCCTCGACGTGCAGAGCCAGTTTCTTGTCGGCGGGGTCCGCCGATATGCCCCTGGGCACCGCCCACGAGAGAAGCGCCCCGCCTAGCTCCAACCGCAGATCGTAGTGCAGGCGCGTCGCGGAGTGGAGCTGCACGACGAAGGCGTTCGCACCGGTGCCTGGCGCTCCGCCGAAGGGTTCGGGCGTCTGCGCGGCATCTCTTTTCTGCCGGTATTCTTCGAGCCGTCCCGTGGACGCCCCGGCTGGGGTACTGCCTCCCATTGGCTGCCTCCGCGAGAAGTGTCGCCGCCGCCTCCGCGAGAATGCCGCTAGCTGCCTGTGCGAGAAGTTCCGCTAGCCGCCTCCGCGAGAAATGCTGCACTCGGCCGAGCCGTATCTTACCTTCTTCGTTTACGGATTTCGGGTCCCTCGTCCCGTATAATGGTGCAGCGTACGCTTCTGCCGCTCCGCTGTGCTTGTGGGAGCACTGGCGGCAAAACTATTACCTTAACGTTGGCTTCGGCATGGAGCGTACAGGACATTGCCGGCGCGGAATGGAGAGGGCATTGCCGGCGCGGAACGGAGAGGGCATTGCCGGGATGGAATGGAGAGGGCATTGCCGACGCGGAATGGAGAGGCATTGCCGGGATGGAACGGAGAGGTGACAAGCCATGACACCACGCCCAATCGCATCGGCGACGATGTCCTTCGGACTCGTCTCGATCCCGTGCCAGCTGTACTCCTCCGCCGAGACATCCAAAAAGGTTCGCTTCAACTACCTCTCTCCGAGCGGCACTCGCGTAAAGCAGCAGTACGTGGATGCGCTGAGCGGCGATCCCGTGGAGCGCTCCGATCTGATCAAGGGCTACCAGTTCGCGAAGGCGCAGTACGTAACCTTCACTCCAGATGAGTTGAAGGCGCTGGAAGCGGTGGCGACGCAGGCGATCGAGATCGTCGAATTCGTGCCGGTCGATCAGGTCGAGCGAGTGTACATCGGCAAGACCTACTTCCTGGGGCCGGGCATGGGCGGCGACAAGGCGTACCGGCTGCTGGGCTCGGCGATGAGCCAGACGAATACCGCCGCGCTGGCCAAGTACGCGGCGCGCGGGAAGCAGTACCTGGTGCTGGTGCGCCCGGTCGGGGACAGGCTGGTGCTCGAGCAGCTCCACTACGCGCACGAGGTGCGTGACATCGGGTCCGTGCCCGCGGGCGATACGGAGGTCAGCGAGGCGGAGCTGACTCTGGCCGTCCAGATGATCGATCAGATTACATCGGGCGCCTTCGATCCATCCAAGTACGAGGACGAGGTGGGCACGCGCGTGCTCGCCGCGATCGAGAAGAAGATCGCCGACGGGGCCGAGATATCCGCTCCCGTGGAGGAGGAGCCGGCGACCCAGGTGATCGACCTCATGGAGGCGCTCAAAGCGAGCATCGCGAAGCCGGGCGACGCGGAGGACGGAGGTGCGGGGGAAGCGACTGGAGGTTCGGAGGAAGAAGAGCCGGATGTCGTTCCATTGAGGAGGCAATCCGCCGGGTGAGCCGGCTGGATTCGCATCTCGCTCCGCCTCTGCCAGCTCCCATCGATTTTTCTGGCACGAGCGCTTGGGTCGGAGGCGGCAGCTCCCCCTCTCCCGCACGCCGCGTCCGTAAAGTGCCCTTCCAACTATTTCCACCAGTGCCGTTCCAACTATTTCCAGCAGCACCGTTCCAACTATTTCCGCCAGCGTCGTCCAACTATTTCCACCAGCGCCGGCGTCCAACTGGCCGAACCGACTAGATGGGTCGCTTAGATGGTCGTTCGGACCGCCTCGAGGGTCGCTCGGCTGGCTGCGGCCGTCGTTGCCGAGTCGCTCCGGGGCGGCGCTCCCGGTTAACCGGTCGCTCGGGCGGCGGCAAGATCAAAGAGAGAGAAAATGCGTGCTAGATTGATATTGTCCGTGCTGGTTCTGGGGCTGGCAGGTACTGGTTTTATTCCTCTCGACGCTGTGGGCGGTACGGACGGTGACGTAGAAACCATCGGCGTACGGGGCTGGTCCGGCCCGCCGACCCCGCACCCTGCTGACGGCATACGTCCGGTTAGCGGCTGGCAATCCGGTAAGGGCGCACATGCCGGTGCCCGCCCGCAATCCGGTGGCGGCCCGCATCTCGGAGTTGATCTGCATGCCGGTCACGGCCCACACCCCGATGCCGGCTTGCAGTCCGGTGGCGGCCCGCATCTCGGAGTTGATCTGCAGGCCGGTTACGGCCCTCATCCCGATGACGGCTTGCAGCTTGCTGGCGGCCCGCATCTCGGAGTCGATCCGCAGCTCGGTGGCCATAGCTGCGATAGCCCTCCCTGCGATGTCCGCCACACCTCCGCTTCGCGATCCGACACCCTGCGTCTTCCGGCGCTCGAAGCGCCGGTCGAAATCCTGAAGGACATTTGGGGCGTCTCGCATATCTACGCGCAGACGGAACACGACCTCTTCTTCGCCCAAGGCTACAGCGCGGCGCGGGACCGCCTTTTTCAATTCGAAATCTGGCGTCGGCAGGCCACCGGCACCGTCGCGGAAATCCTGGGGCCGAGGGAGATCGAACGCGACCGGGGCGCGGGGCTCTTCAGCTTCCGGGGCGACATGGAGGCCGAGCTCGGCCACTACCATCCCAGAGGCGTGCAGATCATCTCCGCCTTCGTGGACGGAATAAACGCCTACGTCGCCGAGACGGAGCGCGATCCCTCCCTTCTTCCCCCGGAGTTCGAGATGCTGGGCATCCGGCCCGGCAGATGGACGCCGGAGGTTGTCATCTCCCGCCACCAGGGCCTGCTCATGAACGTCGAGCAGGAGCTGGGTCTCGGCATGGCGGTCGCTGCCGCGGGCTCCGGCATCGTCGAGGAGCTCTCGTACTTCCATCCGGGCGATCCGGATACCGAGCTGGACGAGGCCGTCGACGGATCTTTGCTCCGTAGCGAGATACTGGCTGTGTACCGCGCCTTTCGAGGACCCATCCGATTCCAGCCGGAAGACGTTGTCGAGCAGTACCGCCGCTCGGAGTCCGGGCCATCTCCCGATTCCGGTGGCGCGGGGGAGTTGAACGCCGCCGTCGCGAGCTGGCTGCCGGACAACGAGACCGAAGGCAGCAACAACTGGGTGGTGGCCGGCGGGCGCACGCTCAGCGGCCGCGCGATCATGGCGAACGATCCCCACCGGGTGCAGGCGGCGCCCTCCCTTCGCTATCTCGCGCACCTCTCCGGTCCGGGGTGGAACGTCATAGGAGGGGGCGAGCCGGTTCTCCCCGGCATCTCCATCGGGCACAACGAGCACGGCGCTTGGGGACTCACCGTGTTCCAGACGGACGCGGAGGACCTCTACGTCTACGAGACGAAGCCGGACGACCCGGAGATGTACTGGTACGACGGCGGATGGGAAGCGATGCGGGCGCTGGATGACGAAATCGCCGTCAAGGGACAGGCCCCCGTGCAGGTCGAGCACAAGTACACGAGGCACGGGCCCGTGGTATACGAGGACCGCGCAAACAACAAGGCCTACGCGGTGCGGGCCGGGTGGATGGAGATCGGGGGAGCCCCCTACTTGGCCAGCCTGCGGATGAACCAGGCGACGACGTGGGAGGAGTTCCGGGAGGCGTGCAACTACTCCAACATTCCCGGCGAGAACATGGTCTGGGCGGATATCCGGGGGAACATCGGCTGGCAGGCCGTCGGGATAGCGCCTATTCGGCGCAACTGGTCCGGTCTCGTGCCGGTGCCGGGCGACGGCCGGTACGAATGGGATGGATATCTGGAGATAATGCACAAGCCGCATGTGCTGAATCCCGATCGCGGCTTCTGGGTAACGGCCAACGAGAACTTGGTTCCGCCTGGCTACGAGCACAGGGACGCGGTGGGGTGGAGCTGGAGCGATCCCTTCCGGAGCGCGCGGATCAGCGAGGTTCTGAGTTCGGGCCGGCGGTTCACGATTGCCGAGATGATGCAGCTTGCGACCGACTACGTGTCGCTCCCGGCGCGTTCTCTCGTTCCGATGCTGCGAGGGATCGATCTGGATCCGGCGGGAGGGGATCTCGGTACGGCGGAGGAGGCGCGGCGCGAGCTGCTCGCCTGGGACTTCAGTCTGGACCCGGATTCTCGCGAGGCTGCCGTATACGTCTCGTGGGAGCGCGAGATTCAGCTAGGCTTGGCCACGCTTGCCATCCCCGTGGAGCTTCGGGGCGCGCTCCGCTTCCTTTCCATGAAGAAGACGATCGACTGGCTTGCCGCGCCTCCCGAGTGGTTCGCTCCGCTCGGGGAAGGGGATCCCGTTCTCGGACGGGACCGCTTTTTGGGGCAAGCCTTTGCCCGGGCGCTCGCGGGGCTGGAACGCCGATTCGGACCGTACGATTCGACGGAAGGGTCGGCGGAAGGGCCGGCGGAGGGAAGTCCGCGCTGGAGGTACGGCGATCTGCGCTTCAAGCATGTGCGCCTTCGGCATCCGCTCTCTGCCGCAGTCTCGGACGAAGTGCGCGAGAGGCTCGAAGTGGGTCCGTATCCGCGAGGGGGGAACGGGTACACGGTGAACCAGACGGGGTTTGGCGACAATCAGACTTCGGGCGCCTCGTTCAGAATCATCGTCGAGGTCGGGGATTGGGACACCGCCGTCTTCACTAACACTCCGGGGCAGTCGGGCGATCCTGACCATCCCATGTACCGCAACCTGTTCGAGGGTTGGGCGAACGATCAGTTCTTCCCGCTCTACTTCACGCGGGGGAGGGTGGAGGCGGTGACGGCCGAGCGGCTGGTGCTGGAGCCCGGCGGGTAAACCGGGGTCTGGCCGGGGGTGGACCCTCGTCCATGGCGCTCGATCTCGCCGCGTCCGCAGCCCTGGGGCGGCCTCGCCTGCCGCGGCGCGTCCTGCGGTTCCAGCGCTCGGTCTTGCCGCGCCCGCAGCCCTTCGGCTGAACGCGAATTCGCTTGCCATTTCATGCAAGTGGCAGCTATTCTTACTAGTTACCTTGGATTCTTGCGCATCCTCTTGTACCAGTGCGCGAGCAAACGATGAGCGAACCTAGCGCGGAGAGACAGCCCAGATGAAGGCGGGCATACATCCTGACTACCGGCCGGCCAAGATCACGTGCGCGTGCGGCCGGGAGAGCGACACTTATTCGGCCGTGGGCGAGATTCACGTGGAGATCTGCTCCCACTGCCACCCCTTCTTCACAGGCCGCCAGAAGCTTGTCGATACGGCGGGACGGGTCGAGCGGTTCATGGCCAAGTACGGAGCCGGCGCCGTCGGCAGCGCCCGCCAGGGCGCGACTGCGGCAGCATCCGGGCAGGTCGGCGGATCCGCCGGGAACGGCGCCGGGGAGGGCGAGGCCAAGGCGGACTAATGTCCGGCGGCGATGCGCTCGTGGCTCGCCTGCGGGAGGCCGCCGGGCGCTATGACGATCTCTCCCACCGCATGGCGGACCCCGAACTTCTTGCCGACATGCCCCGTCTCACGAGCGTCGCGAAGGAACACTCGGCGCTCGTGCCGCTGGTCGAGGCGGGGAAGCGCTACTTCAAGCTGCTGGACGATCTGGAGCAGGCGCGCGAGGTAGCCGCGGAAAGCGACGGCGAGCTGGCCGAGCTGGGAGCCGCCGAAGCGGCCCGGCTGGAGGCCGAGAGGGAAGCGGCCCAGGCGGAGATGCGCCACTTGCTCGTTCCGAAAGATCCTCTGGGCGACCGGCCGGCCGTGGTCGAGATACGCGCCGGGACCGGAGGCGACGAGGCGGCTCTCTTCGCCGCCGATCTCTACCGGATGTACAGCCGCTTCGCCTCGGTACAGGGGTGGAAGACCGAGCTCATGAGCGTGAGCGAGGGGACGCTTGGCGGGATCAAGGAGGTCATCTTCGTCGCGCGAGGCCCGGATGCGTACGGGCGGCTGCGCTACGAGTCGGGCGTTCACCGCGTGCAGCGGGTGCCCGAGACCGAGAGCCAGGGGCGGGTCCACACTTCGGCCGCGACGGTCGCGGTGCTGCCCGAGGCGGAGAAGGTCGATGTCGAGATCGATCCGGCGGACCTGAAGGTAGATGTGTTCCGCTCCTCCGGTCCCGGCGGACAGTCCGTCAACACGACCGACTCGGCGGTCAGAATCACGCACCAGCCTACGGGCATCGTCGTGTCGTGCCAGGACGAGAAGTCCCAGCACAAGAACAAGTCGAAGGCGATGAAGGTCCTGCGCAGCCGGCTGCTCGACCAGCTGGTAGCCGAACAGGAGAGCGAGCGGGCCCGAGAGCGGCGCACTCATGTCGGGACGGGAGATCGCTCCGCCAAGATCAGGACGTACAACTTTCCGCAGAACCGGGTCACCGATCACAGGATTCGCTTCACGACCCACCGGCTAGAGCAGATCCTGGCGGGCGACCTCGGCGATGTGGTAGAAGCGCTCAGGGTCGCGGTCGCGGATGAGCATCTGGCGGCCGGCGCGGGGTGAGGCCCGACTCGGCGGACCGGTTCGGAACCGGCCGGCGGCGCCCCGCGGCGCCTACCTACCGGGAGATAGTGCAGGGCGTCCGGCGAGAGTTGGAGCTGGCCGGGATCGAATCGGCGGCGACGGAGACGGAGCGGCTGGTGGCTTCGGCGGTCGGGTTGCCTGCGGGAGAAGTGGCTCTGCGCGGCGGGGAGGCGGTGGAGCCGGCCGGCGCGGTGGCGGTGGCGGAGGCCGTGGCGCGCCGTCTCGAAGGGCTGCCGCTGCAATACGTCGAGGGCACGGCCGACTTCCGCCGTGTCCGCCTGGTATGCGACGAGCGCGCCTTGATCCCGCGCCCCGAGACGGAGCAACTCCTTGATCGGGTGATGTCGTGGCGCCGTCGCCGCGCCGGCCCCGCGCTTTGCGACGCCCTCGACATCGGGGTCGGCTCGGGGGCCATCGCGCTCTCGCTCCTGGACGAGGGCGTCGCCTCCCGCGTGGTCGGGCTCGACGTCTCCGCCGCCGCGCTCGATCTGGCGCGGGAGAACGTTCGCCTCTCCGGGGCGACCGGCCTCGAACTTCGGCTCTGCCAGACGGACATCTGGTCCGCGCTCGGCCGGGACGAGCGATTCGATCTGATAGTGTCGAATCCGCCGTATGTGGCGGCCGCCGAGTGGGAGGGTCTCGACTCTGTGGTGAAGGACCACGAACCGCGGGGCGCTCTTGTCGGGGGCGGCGACGACGGCCTCGATGTAGTTCGGGCGATCGTCTCCGGGGCCGCGGGCCGGCTCCGCGAAGGTGGCGCGCTCTTCCTCGAAATCGGGATGTCGCAGGGTCCGGCGGTCTTGAAGCTGCTCGAAGCGGAGGAGGGACTCTGTTGCGCCCGCGTCCAGCCTGATCTGGCGGGGCGCACCCGCTTTGCGAGCGCATGCAAGACATCCTCGGTGACCGGCGCATGATCGCCCGTCGCCAATGACTGCCTGTCGCCGGGCGCACCCGCCTACCGAGCGTCGGCAGGAGTGCGGCGAGCGCCGGGGGCCGCAGGTGCCGTTCCCCGGCGCGGCAAGTCGCGCCGCCATCACGCTCGGGTTATAATCTGGCAGCGAATCGGCGCGGCGCGCCCGCAGCGGGTGCGCCCCGCACCCTGTCCGCCGGGGCTGCCGCGACACCACCGTCCGGCGGCCACCTCCTGACTTTCCTCCGGGTTGGATAGAATGGACCAACGAGAGCGCATGTTCGAGAAGGCGGGCGAGCTCGGCCGGCTCATCTCGCAGATGCCCGAATACGCCTACCTTAGCGCCGCCAGACGCGAAATCGGCGAAGACAAGAAAGCCACGGCGCTACTCAAGGAAATAAGGGAGCTGCAAGCCAAGCTCGTGGAAGCGGCGGGGCGCGGCGAAGAGCCGGACTCGGCGACCGAAGAGGCGTTCGAGGCGTTACAGGACAAGATTCAAACCAATACTCGCTACCAGCTGCTGATCTCCTCGCAGGCGAACTTCGACAAGTTGATGAGCCGCGTGGACAGGGCGATAAGCGAAGGTGTCCAGAAGGGCAGGGAAAGCCGGATCATCGTCCCGTGACACCGGACAGTCGCACGATCCCGGACCCTCGTCACGCGACATTCCTTCATCCTTCAGCCGCTAATCGTCCCCGTGGCGGTCGTCTATCCCCGGCCCCTGATCCCCTTCGAGGACAGCGGCGGCCCGTGGCTAGCGGGTGGAGCCGCAATGCTGTTGCCCGCTTGGCGCGAGCCGCACTGCACTTGGCCGGGGGTGATCCAGCCACGGCGGCGGATCGGCCGAGGGTGCAAGCCGATACCGCCGAGCACCTGCTGAATCAGCCACGCTGGTTCCGGATGGAGCGATTCCCCACCGTCGAGGGATTCATAACCCGCCGCCGGAGGGTGGCCGCCGACATCGAGACGGGCCGAAGCGGCAAGATTCGGAGGATACGATGAGAAACGCTATCGGAACAGTCGCCTTAGCGGCGGCCTTCGCCGCCGGGACTGGCGCGCAAGCGCAGACATCCTGGACAGAGTACGACCGGAATCCCGAGCTCGAACGGCGCGAAGCCGAGCGGATGGGATGGTCGGACGTGCAAGAACTTGGCGGCGACGTCCTCGCGAGCGTCAAGAGCCTCGTCGCAGAGGACTACCTAGTGGCTTCGTGCTCTGGGGACGGGCCGGGGGTTTGGATCATGTGGGAGCGCGACCTGTACACCCTAAAGCATAGCGTCGCCATAGGCGGTACCCGCGTGCAAACATTGATGCTGTCGATACCGCCGGCTGGTCCCTTTTTCGTCGAAGCGGTTCCGATTGATCGCGCCGATCCCCCGACATCCGTGTTGTCGCATCCTATCCGGTTGCTACGGCGTCTCGTCGGTGCTGAACATCTCGTGGTCAGAGCCACGGTAGTAGAGCGTGATGGCGACGACATTCCCCATGCGGCTGTCTTCGCTATTCGCGACGTGGCGGAGAAGCTGGCGCCCTTGGCCGCGCGCTGCGGGTGGGAGTTCTAGGGGTGTCGGCGTGAAGGTGCTGACCCTGTCGCCAAGGAGTGACCGAACCCCCCGAGCGGATGCGACTGCCGGAGGACAGCCTTCGCGCTTGGTACGACCGGCCCCCGCCATGAGATCGGAGCCTGCCGACTTCGACTTGCTGAAGACCATCCGCGAGGACCTAGCCGGGATCCGCGAGGTCGGCAAGTTGCGAGCCATGATCGATACCGCCCGGCTGATCGTCGATGCCGACCGGCTGGAGGTGGAGTACGGCGGGAAGGCCTCGTCCCATCCCCGCGAGCTGCTCGGCATCCTGCCCGACCTGTTCCGCGAACTGGACGGCGAGGACCCCGAAGAGGCCCTGGAGTGATCGGCACACCTGCCCGGAGAAGGCAACATCCTCCGACCTCTAATCGTATCCGTGGCGGTCATCCTCATCCGCTAATCAAACCCGTAGCGGCGGCAGCTAGCCCGTGATAAGAAAGATCCGAGACTTGGCCGAGCGCGGACTCCGCGCCGTCTTCGAGCCGGTCATCTCCTGGCTGATCAAGCGCAGAGTGCCGCCGAACGTCATCAGCACCGCGGGCTTCGTGGTCACTTGCAGCTCCGGGTACTTCTTCCACCAGCACCGCGTAGGCACCGCCGGCCTCCTGGTGCTGCTCGGCGGCGTGTTCGATCTCTTCGACGGGACGGTGGCCCGCCGCACAGGGTTGGCGTCCTCATTCGGCGCGTTCTACGACTCGACGCTCGACCGACTCTCCGAGATCGTCGTCTACCTGGGACTCCTCTCCCTGTACAACGACTACCGTCTCGAACTCGGCGACGTCGGGATGATCTACTGGATCGTGCTCGCCATGGGCGGATCCCTCATGATCAGCTACACCCGCGCGCGGGCCGAGGCGCTGGGAATCGACTGCCACGTAGGCCTGATGCAGCGTCCCGAACGGGTGATATTGATCGGCTTCGCCGCGCTCATCTTCGGCGAGACGACCATGCTCGGAGAGCAGGGACTGGTACTGAAGGGCGTCATCATCCTGCTGGCGATCCTGACAAACATGACCGCTTTCCAACGAATCTTGTGGGTGTACCGCAACACCCGTCCCGATGGCGAACCCGGTCCGAAGCAAGAGTGAACCTCTCGCGAAGCGCTTTGAGCTACGGTGCGGAGCCCGTTCGCCGTGGTCTACGGATCGGTGGACGGCGACTGGGACGATGCGCGATTACCGACGCCGGCGCGGAACCCGTTCGCCTACTCGCGCCCATCGCAACCTGGAAGGCAGTCGCCAACCGGCGGCCCTGCAAACCGGAATGACATACAGACCCGGAGCGACATACAGACGTGGACCTGGATAAGACCCCCGGACAGATAGCCGCGGCCGAAGGCAAGCTGGGAGTTCTCCTTGTCGGCCTCGGAGCGGTCTCGACCACATTCATCGCGGGCGTGGAATCGGTGCGGCGCGGATTGAACAAGCCGATCGGCTCCATAACGCAGATGAACACCATCCGGCTCGGCAAGCGCACGGAGAACCGGACGCCCCTGATAAGGGACTTCGTTCCGCTGGCCGGACTCGGCGACCTCGTGTTCGGCGCGTGGGACCCGATCCCCGACAACGCCTACGACTCCGCGAAAGTGTGCGGGGTGCTTCGCCCGGAGGATGTGGACCCGCTCGCCGACTTCATGCGCACGATCGAGCCCATGCCCGCGGTCTTCGACATGGAGTACGTGAAGAGGCTCGACGGCCCCAACGTGAAGCGCGGGGCCAACAAGCGCGATCTTGCCGAACAGCTGCGGGCCGATATCCGTCGTTTCAAGGAGGAGAACGACTGCGACCGCCTCGTGATGGTGTGGGCGGCATCCACCGAGACGTTTCTCCGGCCGGAGCCGGTGCACGACGAACTAGCCTCGTTCGAGGAGGCGATGGAGAAGGACGACCCGGCCATCGCGCCGTCGATGCTCTACGCCTGGGCGGCTCTCATGGAGGGCGTGCCCTTCGCCAACGGCGCCCCGAATCTGACATGCGACTTTCCGGCGCTCTCCGACTTGGCTGCCGAGAAGGGCGTGGCGATAGCGGGGAAGGATTTCAAGACGGGACAGACTTTGATGAAGACCATCCTGGCTCCGGGCCTCAAGGCGCGCATGCTCGGACTCAACGGGTGGTTCTCCACGAACATTCTCGGGAACCGGGACGGCGAGGTGCTGGACGACCCTGAGAGCTTCAAGACGAAGGAAGAGTCGAAGCTGGGCGCTCTCGAGTACATCCTGCAGCCGGGGATATATCCTGACCTGTACGGCGACATGTACCACAAGGTCCGCATCAACTACTACCCTCCGCGGGGCGACAACAAGGAGGGCTGGGACAACCTCGACATCTTCGGATGGATGGGGTACGGCATGCAGATCAAGATCGACTTCCTCTGCCGCGACTCGATCCTGGCGGCCCCGATCGTGCTCGATCTGGCTCTCTTCCTCGATCTCGCGGCGCGCACCGGCCTCTCGGGGATACAGGAGTGGCTCTCGTTTTACTTCAAGGTGCCGCAGACGGCTCCGGGGCTGTATCCGGAACACGACATCTTCATCCAGCACTGGAAGTTGAAGAACACTCTGCGCTGGCTGATGGGCGAGGAGCAGATCACCCACCTCGGCGTCGACTACTACGGCTGAATGGGGATCGCTTCCCCTGGCTCTCTGAAGTCCTCGCGCAAGGTTCTCCCGGACGACGGTCGGCGCGATGCCGAAGACACCGGTGGCCGAGCCGGAAGCGGAAGAGGGTGCTTCCTGGCCTTCGAGGGGCCGGAGGGGGCGGGGAAGTCCCTGCAGATTCGGCGTCTCGCTGCCCGCCTCAGAGCCGCGGGCATCCCCAGCGTGTCCACGCGAGAACCCGGAGGGACGTCCGCGGGGGACGCGATCCGCGATATTCTGCTCAACCGATCCAGCTTGAGCCTCGGCGGGGTGTCCGAGCTACTGCTCTTCTCGGCCTCGCGCTGGGCTCATGTTCAGGAAGTGATCAGACCGGCGCTGGAACGCGGAGAAGTGGTGCTTTGCGACAGATTCGAGCTGTCCACGCGGGTCTACCAGGGGTGCGCGCGGGGAGTGCCCATGGAGACGATCCAACAGGTGACGTCCGTGGCGACCGGCGGTCTGTATCCCGACCTCTACATAGTGCTGGACGTGCTGGCCCTAGAGGGGCTGAGCCGGACGGAGGAACGGCCCGGAGAGACATCCTATGAGCTTAATGTGGAAGGGCTAAGCCGGAAGGAGGAGCTGGGCGGGGAACCGGATCGGATCGAGCGCGAGGGGCGGGCGTTCATGGAGGTCGTGCGAGAAGGGTATCTCAGGCTGGCGGAGGGCGACGATCGCATCGTGGTGATCAACGGCACGGCCGGCCCGGATGAGGTCGAAAGGGACATCTTCCGGACGCTGAGCGAGAGGTTCCCCAAGACATTCGCGATGGGCCGACAATGACGCGGAGCGGGGGAACCGCTGGTGCCGGAGCCAACGGCATCCCCGGTCCAGGAACCAGTGACACCGGAGTTATCGTCGACAACATGCGCCGCCGGGTGGGCGACGTGTTGCGGGAGGGAATGGAAGAAGGCTCGCTCCTGTCCGTGGTGTCCGCCTACTTCACCATCTATGGCTTCGATGTCCTGCGGGACGCGCTCGAGAAGGTGTCGCGTACACGCTTTCTGTATGGCGAGCCACGTAGCGTCGGGGAGTTGGATCCGGTCGAAGCTGATCCCAAGGCGTTTTCCCTTACCGATGACGGCGGCATCGATCTGAAGAAGGCGCTGGCGCAAAAGCCGCTCGCACGGGACTGTGCCAAGTGGATCGAGAAGCATGTCGATGTGCGTACCATCAAGCAGGCGAACTTCCTGCACGGCAAGCTCTATCACATAGCGCGCGGCGACCGTGACAGCACGGCCCTAGCCGGCAGTTCGAACTTCACGCGCCGGGGCCTCGGCTTCGGTGGCATCCCCAATATCGAGCTCAATCTCGATGTGACTACCGCCGGCGACCGGGATGCGCTTCTTGCATGGTTCGATGAGCTGTGGCGGGACAAGAGCCGCACCCGGGACGTCAAGCAGCAGGTGCTGGACGCCCTCGAGCGGATCGGCCGTCCGTATGCGCCGCAGTTCGTCTACTACAAGACTCTCTTCCACGTGTTCGAGCAGTGGCTTGCCGAACGGGGCGCCCGCGACGGCTTGCTGCACGACATCCATCTGTACGACACGGCGATCTGGAGTCGCCTGTACGACTTCCAGAAGGACGGCGCCACAAATGCCATAAACCGTCTCTTGCGCCACAACGGCTGCATCATCGCCGACAGCGTAGGCCTCGGCAAAACCTGGACGGCCCTGGCCGTGATCAAGTTCTTCGAGCTGCGCAACGAGCGAGTGCTGGTGCTGTGTCCCAAGCGCTTGGCGGACAACTGGGAGCGTTATGCCTCGTGGGCCGGCCAGACCAATAACCCGTTCGCGCAGGACCGCCTCAACTATACTGTGCTCGCGCACACCGACTTGAGCCGCTGTTCCGGCCGGTCCGGATCAATCGACCTGGCCAACTTCAACTGGGGGGCGTTCGATCTGGTCGTGATCGACGAGTCCCACAACTTCCGCAACGAGGGACGCGACCAGACCGACGAGGCCGGGGAGACAATCCGCCGCAGTCGCTACAACCGGCTGTTGGAGGACGTTCTGAAAGACAGCGTTCGCAGCAAGGTGCTGATGCTGTCGGCCACGCCGGTGAACACTTCGCTGCGCGACCTGCGCAATCAGATCTACCTGATGACCGAGAAGCGTCAGGACGCGTTTCGCGAGGCGCTTGGCATCGGCGACCTGCAGAGTCTGTTCGGCGTCGCCCAGCACAAGTTCCAGCAGTGGGAGCAGCAGCGCCGGCTTGGCAAGGCGGACAAGAACGCCCTGATCGAACGGTTGGGCGCAGGCTTCCTGGCACTGCTCGATGCCGTCACCATCGCCCGTTCGCGCACTCACATCCAGCGGTACTACCCTCAGGTGGAAGAGGAGATCGGCGGGTTCCCGGAGCGTGCGACCCCGGAAAACCTGCATCCGCCGAGCGATCTGAAAGGCGAACTTTCCTACGACGATCTGCATGAACGGATCGGCGCCTTCCGGCTGGCAGTCTACAATCCCTCCCTGTACGTGGAGGACACTTCGGCGCTGGACCGGGAGAAAGAAGAGTCGCGTTTCGATCCGCGCGACCGTGAACGGTGGCTCATCGGCATGGTGCGGGTGAATCTGCTGAAGCGATTGGAGAGTTCCGTACACTCGTTCACCGTCTCCATGGGACGTATTCTGGAAAAGGTGGAGGGTCTCGACCAGCGTATCTCATCCTGGCTGGAATCTCCTGCCGCAGCGCAAGAATCCCGGACCGGCGACGGGCCCGACGAGGACGAGGAAGACGAAGAGTTCGTTGTCGGGAGGAAGGGTCGCCGCTATTCGTTCGCCGAGCTCGACATCGAGCGCTGGCAAGCCGATCTGCGGGAAGACATCCGGACCCTTCGCGGGATCCACCGGGCGGCGCAGCAGGTGACGGTGGAGCGGGATGCCAAACTGGCCGAACTGCGGAAGGCGCTGAACGACAAGATCGCCAACCCGGCCGAGGACAAGGACGGGCGGCCAAACCGCAAGGCGCTCGTGTTCACTTCGTTCGCCGATACGGCGCACTACCTGTATGAGCATCTCGTGGACACCGGACTCGGCGCGCATATGGCTGTCGTCACCGGCGGCAGCGGCAATCGCAGCAGCGCCGGATCGACGAAGTTCAACGAGATTCTCGAACGATTCGCGCCGCGGGCGCAGGAGCGCCGGGTCGGAGGCGAGGAGATCGACATTCTGATTGCCACCGACTGTCTTTCGGAAGGACAGAACCTCCAGGACTGCGACCTGGTCGTGAACTACGACATTCACTGGAACCCAGTGCGGCTCATGCAGCGTTTCGGGCGCATCGACCGGCTGGGCAGCCGCAACAGGCGCGTGTCGATGACCAACTTCTGGCCCACGCGGAATCTGGACCGATACCTCGATCTGAAGAACCGCGTCGAGGCGCGCATGGCGCTGGCGGATGCCACTGCCACCGGCCGGGACGATCCGTTGGCCGAACAGGACGGCGGCGCGGTGCAGGGGGAGTTGACATTCCGCGACGAACAGCTCAAGCGGCTGCGAAGCGAGACTCTCGACATCGAGGAGGCCGGCGACGGCATTTCTCTGAGCGACCTGACGCTCGACGACTTCATCGCCGACCTGCTGCGGTATGTACAGCAGAATCGCGCCGATCTCGAAGCTGCGCCGACCGGCATATATGCGGTCGTCGATGACGGACCCCCGGCGGACGGTGCCCGTGCGCCCGGAGCGCGCCCGGGCGTGATCTTCTGCTTGAAGCACCGCTCCGATCCGCCGACTCGAACGCCCAACCTGTTGCAGCCCTATTACCTGGTTCATATGCGGGCCGACGGCACGGTACGCTACACGTTTCGGCAGGCGGGGCAGTGCCTGACTCTGTTTCGCGACTTGGCCGCGGGACGAACGCACCCGTCCAATGCGCTGGAAGAGGCCTTTGATCGCGAGACGGGACAGGGCCGCCGCATGGAGAAGTGCGAGATACTTCTGGCCGCTGCGTTGCGCGACATCGCCGCCACGTTTCGCGGCGCGGAGCGGCGCGCTCTCGGGCGGGACCGCGGTGCGAGAATCACACCGCGGTCGGAGCGGCCCAACGATGCACGCGACTTCGAGCTGATCACTTGGCTGGTGATTGCGGACCGGCAGCAGCAAGTGGACCGTTCGCAGCGACAATCATCGCGACCGAAAAAGCGGCAGCCGGACGGTGTCGAGGCGACCGATGCCTAGCGCGCCACGGGAGGCGGTGCGCACTGCTCTCGCGGGCTTCGTTGGCGACAGTTCGCTTCGGGCGTGCGCCACGGCGCTGCTCGGGGCGCTGGGCTATCACAGCGACCGAACGATGGAGTTCGCCAGCGTAAGCGAGTTCGTGGATGAGCTGTCTGCGACGCGGGCGCTGTCGGACAAGGAGCGCAATCTGTTCGATCGGTGGCGCGCGGCGCAGATCGTTTTCCAACTGACGGACAAAGAGATCGGGGGCCAGCCGGGAGAAAGGTTCGACCGGGGTCGCATCGAGTCGTTTCTCTTTCTGGCAGCGGAGCTCGAACCCCGGAAGGATGGCCGGCCCTACACCCGTACGCAGCTTGCCGACATGACTCGCGCCGTCAACCGGCGCTACGCGATGCCAGTCATCATCGTGTTCCGCCATGGCGTGACGGTGACGCTAGCGGTGATCCGGCGGCGTCCCCATAAGCGCGACGAACAACGGGATGTTCTTGAGAAGGTGACGCTGGTCAAAGATATCCGTGCCGCCGACCCGCACCGCGCCCATCTCGACATTCTCGCTGACCTTGCCCTGCCAATGCTGAAAAATGGGGGGGGGGGGGTCAACTAGTCTCGACGATCTGCACCTTGCGTGGGAGCGCGTACTAGACGCCGATAAGCTGAACCGGCGGTTCTTTCGCGAACTGTTCGCTTGGTTTGAGCGGGCGGTCGCCACGTGCCGCTTCCCGGACGACGATGCCGGACCGGGCAATGTGGAGCGCCACGTCATCCGGTTGATCACCAGGCTGCTCTTCATCTGGTTTCTGAACGAGAAGGGTCTGGTGCCCGGCAAGCTGTTCACGGAGCAGTTCGCTCGATCGGTGCTCTCCGACCACGCCGATCCTACCGACTACTATCGCGCCGTACTTCAGAACCTGTTCTTTGCCACTCTCAACACCGAGATCGCCAAGCGCGAGTTTAGCGGCAAGGATCGCGACAGTCACCGCGACTTCAACAAGTATCGCTATCGCGATCGGCTCGCGGATCCTGAAGGATTCCTGCGCCTACTCAAGAAAGTGCCGTTCGTCAATGGCGGCCTGTTCGACTGCCTGGACGACTACGAAGCGCGCGGTGACGGCGGTCGGCGCATCGACGCATTCACCGACAACATCACGACGCAAGGCCGCGACCTGCAGGTGCCGACCCGTCTCTTCCTCGGCCAGGATGGCCTGTTTCCTCTGTTGCGCCGCTACAAGTTCACCGTGGAGGAGAACACGCCGCTCGATCAGGATGTCGCCCTGGACCCCGAACTGCTCGGTCGAGCGTTCGAGAATCTGCTGGCCGCGTACAATCCGGAGACCAGCGGCACCGCGCGCAGGCTCACCGGCTCCTACTACACTCCGCGACCGGTCGTGGATTTCATGGTTGACGAAGTCCTGTCGGCAGCGCTGGCCGAGCGCGCTACCCCGTCCGACGGGGACCTGGAGTTTTGGCGTGAGAGGCTGCGCTATCTGCTCGACTACGGAAACGCCGCTGCCGACGTCGGCGAACTGTTCGATCCCGAGGAGCGGCGCTCCCTCGTGCAAGCGATTGGCGGCTTACGGGTTCTGGATCCGGCGGCCGGTTCCGGTGCCTTCCCGATGGGCGTGCTGCACAAGTTGACTCTCGCGCTGCGTCGGCTTGATCCCCGCAACGCCATTTGGGAAGAGTTCCAGAAGGAGCTGGCGAAGGGAAGAGCCAGCGCGGCGTTCGACGATGTAGCCGACGAGACCTTGCGCAGTCAGGAACTCGAACAAATCAGCCGCACCTTCGACACGTACCGGGAATCCGACTTCGGGCGCAAGCTATATCTGATCCAGAACGGGGTGTTCGGCGTCGATATTCAACCGGTCGCCTGCCAGATCGCCAAGCTGCGCTTCTTCATCTCGCTCATCGTAGAGCAACGCACCAACATCGACCCAAACAAGAACTACGGCATCCGCCCGCTACCCAACCTCGAAACCCATTTCGTCGCCGCCGACACCCTCATCGGATTCGGCACCGGCGACAACTTGCAGTTGGCGAGCGATGAAGTCGACAGGATAGAAGGATGTCTACGTCGGGTCCGCGAAGGCCACTTCAATGCTCGCACGCGGCAGGAGAAACTCGAACTGCGCACCGAGGATGAGAAGCTGCGTGCAGCGCTGGGGGGCGAACTTGAGAAGCTCGGGTTCCCGAACGAGTCCGCAACCGCAGTGGCTCGTTGGGACCCGTATGACCAGAATACGAGTGCCGCTTGGTTCGATCCAGAGTGGATGTTCGGCATCGGGGACGGATTCGATGTGGTGATCGGCAACCCTCCATACGTTCGCGGCGAAAATATCCCCGACAAAGGACGCCTGCACGCATCCTACGGCCGCTTCTTTCGGGCAACTGCGGACCTCTATACGTACTTTTTCCACAAGGGCATAGAGCTATTGGGGCCAGACGGCCTGCTCTGCTTGATCACCTCCAACAAGTTCATGCGCACCGGCTACGGCAAACCGCTGCGGACATTCCTCGGCCGGGAAACCGATCTCCGGTTACTTCTCGATCTGGGGCGCACTGGCACTTTTGACGCGACTGTCCGCCCGTGCATCGTGCTGGCGGGCAAAGTGGTTCGCAACCGTATTCTGCGGGTCGGCACCGTACGGGGGGATAGCCGACGCTTGGACCCGGCGGACTTCATGGTGCGGAATGGCTTCGACATCCCGGTGGAAGACTTGCGAGACGCGGGTTGGTCGCTGGCGCCTCCGTCGTGGCGGCGGCTGCGTGCCAAGATCGAGGCCGCGGGCCAACCGCTCGGCGAGTTATGTAAGTTGTACCGGGGAATTGTGACCGGCTTGAACCGTGCCTTCGTGATTGACGCAGATACCCGCACCCGGCTGATCGCCGAGAATCCCAACAGTGCCGAGCTGATCCGTCCATGGCTCCGGGGAAGGGATGTGCGCCGCTGGAGAGCGGACTACGCGGATCTATACGTCATCTTCACGCGGCATGGCACGCCGATCAAGCGGTACCCGGCAATCGAAGCCCACTTGGCGCAGTTTCGTCGTGACCTGCAGCCCAAGCGTCAGCGTGGTCTGGGACGCGGCCGGGCACCGGGCAGTTACCGTTGGTTCGAGATGCAGGCCACCATTGCCTACTACCGCGCCTTCGATCAGCCGAAGATCATCTATCCTGACATCGGACAAGAGATGCGTGCGATGCTTGATCGGCGCGGACACTTGATGGGGAACACCTGCTACATAATCCCCGGGAACGACGCCTGCCTGCTTGCCATTTTGAACTCGAAGCCGCTGGGCTTCTACTTTCGGCTCGCGCTTCAGTGCCTTGATGATCCGTTCGATGGAGGCGACCTGAGATTTTACACGAGCGGGATGGTGCATACCCCTATTGCCAAGGCCGACTCGAAAACGAGACAGACCCTGGCTGCCCTTGCCGGGCAGATATCGAACACGAAGGAGAACGATCCTGCTGCCGACACCGCCGAGTTGGAACGGCGTATCGATGACATCGTCTGCACCCTCTACGGCCTCACAGCTCAAGACGTTGACGTGCTCGACACCGCATTGGCCTGATTCCGGCCGCCCTTGCCGGGCCGGGCTGCGCTGACTTGACCCTTAGAATGTGCGTTGAGTAGCGCTTCTACGCTCCAACTCTTTGGATATGATCGGTTCCGATTCGACTAAGCTTGTCCATGAATCGGGCGATCACCCGCTCGTTGATGTGCAGTGGATTCGATGCATGAATCTTGCGTGCCGTCGTCATCGCCCGCTGCCGCGTGATCGCGCCTACGGCAACCAAGTCGAGGAGAAGCCCGAGTCCAAATCGGGTATTGACAGCATGACTCTGGCATAGCCGCTGAAGTGCTTTGTCGTTTGTTACGCAGGTCCACCCTTCCTCGCGGCATGTCAAAAAGCAGAGACTGTCGTTGAACGACACGCTCGAATCGACGACACCGGCCCGGAGCAGGCGGCCGGTGTCCGTCTCTACTACGACCATCGACAGACGCTCGCAGTCGGCAGGCGAGAGGCCGCGCACCTCTTCAAGCACGCGCACAGGGACGACTACGCGACCGACATGCTGCCCAACCAGCTTAAGAATCTCAATCTCGGAGTTGCGGTAGTCGATGAGAACGTTCGCGTCGACCAACAAAACGGTTTGCGCGGATTGCTTCAAGCGATACTCCAGTCACGCGCTCGCTGTCGCATCTGGTCAAGACTGAGACCCAGGATCTCTGCACTCCGCCCGAGAGAGATACACCTCTCCTCAACTGCTCTTCGCACGAGCCAAGACAGGCGATCTTCCACGAAGTCGTGTCGGGAGAGCCGGTCCGGCTCTCCCGGGCAGCCCCAGTTCCATGCGAACTCGCTCTCCGTCAGAGCTGCGGGATCCTCAGCGCTCTTCAGGGTGCTCCCGAAGTACCTGCGGTACTGTATCTGGAACACCGCCCAGACGTTCTTCGGTCTCCGTCCCGATTCCACCAGCCGGTAGAGCACAGTCTTGTAGCTCACCCGGAACATCCGCTTTACCTTGAGGATGCGCGGCAGCAACGAAAGCCCCTCCGTCTGTTTCCACGCTTTCCCGAAGGCCTCCTCCGGCATCAGAAAATGACTGGCGAAAGAATCTGCTTCTCGCTCGGCGTCATCCGACTCCTCGGAAATTTCGGGGTACTCGTCCGAATGCAGCAACAGGTGGCCTAGTTCGTGCGCAGCCGTGAAGATCCATCGCTCGACGGAAATCCGGTCCCAGGTATTGACCACTACCGCCGGTCCGCCGTCCGCCTCGCCTACGCTCAGCCCGAAGAAAGAGTCGCGCTTGGTTTCCAGGCTCAGCACCTTCACTCCGTACCGCTCCAGCAGACCGCAGATGTCCTGGACGGGCTCGCCACTACCAAGTCCAACCGCACGGCGTGCAGCCTGAGCAGCAGCAGGAGCGTTACGGCGATCCTTATCCTCGAGTTGAATCTCGAACTGTCTGCGGGTGTCGAGATATTCCTCCAGGGTGCAGTAGGCGTCGAGCCACATGGCAACTTGGGCCAGGATATGCTCGCGGGCGTGGACGCGCTTCCGGGCCCGGAAGCGCACGCTCGCCAGATGCCGAACAGGGGTGACGAGTTCGCCAACAGAAACCCCGAGCACCTTCGCCAACATGTCCAGCGTCCCCGCATGTGGTACCACCTCTCCGCGCTCAATCTTGCCGACCGTAACCCGCGACACCCCAGCCCTCTGCGCGAGCTTCGCCTGGGTGAACTCCCGGTCCCTTCTTAGCCTAGCGACGTTGCTACCGATGCAACTCGAAGCCATGAGTGTCTCCTTTTTGTTTGGTTCTACTAACTTATCATATCGACTAGTGTTGTAGCAATGATATTTACATTTTGGCGAAACCTTACGTGCCACGACTCTATTTTTCCGGTAGAGGTCGGTCGACGATCGCATCGCGGTGATCGACGGCACTGCCGACCCGGAGGAGGTGGAAGGGAATATTCTCCGGGGGCTAAGTGAATGGTTCCCCGAGATGTTCGATGCGGCGACGGGCTGATGACGGCTCCTTGACTCCGTCCCCTGTGCACTCTGGCTTGGGCAGTGTCCTAGAAGACCGCCCTTCCGTGGCAACTCCGAGACGAAGGGCTTGAGATCGGCGATGGAATAGTCGAAATTGAAGGAGAGCAATCCGAGGATTGGTCGGTAGAGAAGGCGATCGATGTGGTGCGTGGAGGAACGACGTATGCTGGCGGATCAAGTGTGCGGATATGCGCGTGATCGCGATTGCGAGTAGCGCCAACACCACAGGGCCGAGGTCCTCGGCGGGCGGGGAAGCTCATGCGCGGGCCATTGCAGCGATAGGAGATGCGGTTGAGTCGCTTGCCCAGGCGAACCAAACTACGGTTTTTCTCAGGATGTCCCGTTTGAGGAGTCACTTGGAATTCCACTTCCAGTGGCGCGGCGCGATTCGCTCGAGCCCGGCGGCGTGTGGTACTGCCGTAACCCGAAGCGCTGAGGCAGTGCGATGACAGCCTCCGACATGATCGGCTCGCTGGTGCGGGAAGGCATTGCGCGGGCTGTGGCCCGCTCATCGGGGGAGCCCGCCGCTGTCGTAGGCGGGATAGAGGTCGCAGCCTCGCCCCACTCGACCGAGCGCGCAATGCGGGCGGCTTGGCGCAAGCGCGTGGGAAACTCTGCGGCGCCGTTCCTGCTCGTGGCCGACGACCCGGCCCGGCCCGGTCGTCTGCGGGTCCTGGGTCCCGCCACACACAGGGGACCGGTCCGGTCGGTGGATGCGGGCCAGTTGGCCGTGTCTCTGAAGAGTCTCGCCTCGCTCTCTGGCCTCCGCGCCATTCGGCAGCTGGCGGCGGACTTGAGCCGGGTCGCCGGCGACGGATTGACCGTGAACGGTCTCCTCACCCGGCACACGCTGGAGTACCGGTTCAAGAGTAATCCGGCACGCTGGCACAAGGCGCAGCAGGCCGTTGCGGGCCTTCCGCGCAGCGGAACATGGCGTCAGATGCTTGCGGCTCTGGGATACGGTCTGGAGCGCTTGCCCAGACGAGGATACCTAGCCGTTCACGGCACCAAGCCGGTAGCGGTGGTCCACCCCAAGAGAACACCCCAAGAATTCGCCCGCCTGGACCGGGACGGCCGTCCGCCGGAGGGGTTATTGGCCTCCGACTGCAAGAAGCGGGGCGCACGGTACGGCATCCTCGTCCACGAGTGCCGTTTCCGCTTGTTCGACACGGACCCGGGCTACGGCACCGGACACTGGCTGGAACTGGACCACGGCTTGCTTGCCGAGGAAAGGCGTCCATTCCTCGCCCTGCTGGCGCCTCCGTCGCTTGCCGAGGGCGGGTTCGTGGAACTGGAGGAAGATGCGCGCAGCTTCGGGATCAAGCTTAGCGTTCGCCTGGATCGCACCATCCGGCATAAGGCGCTGCCGGCCCTCGCCGCCGGGATGGAGCGTTGGGCCAATGAGCGCGGCCTGGACTTGGCGGATGACGCCCGGCGCGGAGAGATGCAGCGGGCCGCGCTCACGCTGCTGTTTCGGATCGTGTTCATTCTGTTTGGCGAGAGCGCCGGGCACCTGCCAATGGGCAACGAGGCGTACAGGAAGGCGTCGCTCTCCGCCCTCGTGGAAGAGGCGAATGAGACCATGGACCGGATGAGCACGGCGTCGTCATCGCTTTGGGACGGGTTCGTGCGACTGGTCAAGGCCATGCGCTCCGGCAACCCGGCGTGGGATGTGCCGGCGTACAACGGCGAGCTCTTCGCCGCCCGCGACTTCGAGGGTGCCGCCCTTCTGGAGAGCATGGAGCTTCGCGACCCTGAGTTCGCTCGGGTGCTGGCGGCCGTCGGCCACGACGCTCCCGAGGACCGCGGCGTGGACTTCTCCACCCTGGAGATTGCCCACATCGGGCACACCTACGAGTCGCTCCTGGGTCTCAAGCTCTCGCTGGCTACCCGGGCGCTGCGCTACGATGCCGGGAAGGACCGCTACGTGGGAGCTTCATCGGCCGAAGAAGCCGAAATTCGGCCGGGCGGACTGCTCTGGCAGACCCACAGCGGGGGCCGCAAGGCCGGAGGCGTCTACTACACTCCGGTGGAGATCGTTCGCCACTTGGTGCGGCAGGCCGTGGAACCGCGGTTCGAGCGGCACTTGGCGGATGTGGCGGAGACGGCCAGCACCGATCCAGAGGAAGCGACCAAGCAGCTGCTGTCCTTTGCGGTCGTGGACCCGGCGTGCGGCAGCGCCCACTTCCTGGTGCAGGTGGCCGAGACCCTTGCGGAGATGACGGTCCGCTTCCTGGCGGAGCACCCCCTGCCGCCGCTTTCGAAGGCTCTGGATCGGCTGCGGAGCCGCGCATCCTCCGGGGTGGAGTGCGAGGATGCGGCTCTCCTTCGTCGCCTGATCGTGAAGCACTGCGTCTTCGGAGTCGACAAGAGCCGCATGGGGGCCGAGGTGGCCACGCTGTCCCTTTGGCTGGCGTCGTTCGTTCCGGGGCTGTCGCTGGCGTACCTGGGGCGCAACGTGGTGGTGGGCGATGCCCTGGTAGGCGTGGGGAACCCGAAACCGCTCCTGGACGAGGCGCCGCTGTTCGAGGGGCCGCTGCGCGACGCGCTGGAGCACGCGACGGCCGCCGTAGGCAAGCTAGCGGAGATCAACGACCGTACGCCCGAGGAGGTGGCCGCCAGCAAGGCCGCCGACAAGGAGGCTTGGGCCGCTACGGCCGGACTCGAGCGACTGTTCGACCTGTGGACGGCGGAGCAGTTCGGACTGGTCGGCGCCCGGGAGGACATGTCCAACAACAGCGCGGCAGTGATCTCGGGCGAGCACAGGAGCGAGCTAGTGCGTTGCGCAAGGGAGCTGGCGAAACGCCACCAGTTCCTGCACTGGCCGCTGGCGTTCCCCCAGGTATTCTCGCGGCCGCTGCCCGGGTTCGATGTGGTAGTAGGGAATCCGCCCTGGGAAGAGGTAACTGTAGAGGAGCTGTCGTTCTACGGCCTGTACCGTCCGGGAATCAACGCCCTGGGAGAAAAGGAGCGCGACTTCTGGATCAAGAGGGGCTGTTGCGGGAGCGCCCGCGTCTGAGCGAGGATCTGGAGGACCTGAAGCGGCAGGCGGAGTTGTACAGACGCGCGCTGGCGGCGGGAGACTACATTTCGACGGGTAGCGACCCGGATCTGTACAAATACTTTTGCCAGCGCTACCCGGTCCTTCTGCGAAAAGCGGGATCTATTGGTGTCGTGCTTCCTAGAACGGCTTTCAACGCCAAGAGTGCGCTCCGCTTCAGGCGCTGGCTATATGCCGAGTCGACGACTCGCCGCATCGATTTTCTTGTCAACGATAGGCGCTGGATATTCGACACGTCGCCCCGCTATTCGATCGCGCTGGTCGTGGCCGACAACACCCGCCCCGCCGCCACGCACCGATTCGAGATCGCGGGGACTGCCTCGTCGCGCCAGGAGTGGCTGCGACAATCGGAAGGGAGCGGCGTGCGTCCATCGTTGTTCGCACTAGGTCCAGGACTCGAGACTCCACTCCTTCGCTCGCAAAAGGAGGCGGATCTCCTTGTCCGAATTCGAACCGGCGACCGGTTTCCCCACGGCTCGGGCGGACGGTGGTCCTGCTTTCCGGTAAGAGAACTGGACGAGACCAACGACAGGAAACTCTGGCGGAGCGGTGGCGACGCCAGTCTTTGGAAGGGTGCAAGTTTTCGCCAATACGATCCGCATGGAAGCGAGGCACGGCCATGTCCCGCGAGCGGCGAACTGCTCAAAAAGGTGAGAAAGCCGCGACCTGGATTGCGGTCTCTCCTGGCACAGAGTACGACCGTGGCCGATCGTAAACGAGCGGTCCTTGACGGCCTGGATCAGGCCCGGGTTGCATTCCATGACGTTGCCCGCGGGACAGACCCCCGCACTGTAATCGCATGCTTGGTCCCGAAAGGCGTCTTTCTGACAAATACAGCCCCCTACTTGTCGTTTCCTAAGGGGGACGCTCTCGCCCGCGCCGCGTGTCTGGGCGTCATGAATAGCTTGCCATTCGACTGGCAGGCTCGTCGGTTCGTCGAGATCCACGTCAACTTCTTCCTGTTGGAGGGGCTATACGTCCCGAGCTTGAGCGATGACGACTACGATCGGATCGGCCGCGCCGCAGCCCGCCTGTCGGCCGAAGATGACCGCTTCGCGGACTTCGCTCGGGAGACCGGAGTGGAGTGCGGTCCGCTAGCCGACCACGAGCGCACGGCACTCCGTCTGGAGATCGACGCCCGGGTGGCCCGGGCCTGGGAGCTGTCGCGGGACGATCTTGGGGTCATGTACGACGACTTTACCAAGAACGCCGTGCCCCCGGCCTACCGGACGAGTCTGTCCCAGCGCCTAGCGGAACTTGGCTAAGGGATGAAGGGGCTGCCTCTTAGCAATCCCCGTGGCCCTCACTGCCCCAGGCGGGTATCCAAGTCCAATCTCTCGTCGTGCCATTCGGCCTCGCGATCATAGCCCTCGGCTATGCTTTCTAGAGCATCGCTGCAATACGGATGGTCGTCCGCTAACTGACTTGCCCATGCTCGATACTGCGCCGCCAGTGCTCTTTCCTGTTTGCCGCCGTCGTCCAAGTCGTGCATATGGGCACCACGGGCGTTATGCACTCCGATAACGAAGCCGGTGGCGATGTCTGTCGAGGCAATCGCCTCCATGACATCGCACACCGGTCGGCAAGGCCACGATCCGTCTTCCTCGGAAGGTGCTCCGGATAGTAGCTGGCCGATCTGCTGATCACCGATAACGGCACGGCCATATCTCTTGCACAAGCGCCGAGCTTCGGTGACCCATTGACTTAGAGCGTGGAAGTCCACCTTTCCGTCGTCGGTGGTGCCAGGTATGCGTGCGGCCTTATGAAGCACTTGATACGCCGCTCTGCTCAACGAAGCACGATGTTCGGAAGAGCCTTGAACCTGCCAGTCGGGCTGGTCCTGTCCGTCGTCCCTGCGTTTGAAAACGAGAGAAAGAACCTGCACGAACAACATCGGGGACTCGGCAATCCGTCGTTCGATGTTGGGAATGCCGCGATCACCGAGATCAAGCACTCTTATGTACGCGAACTCCAGTTCCACCATGTCATCAACGGTGATTCCTGGGCGACGGCCAAGAGAATCCATCGCTTCGCAGAGTTGGTAGGCAAGCGGCCCTGTAATGGCTGGGGGTGTCGATGCTACCTTGACGAGAGCCTTCAGGAGACGTTGCAGACGTGACGTTTCAACCTTGTCCCACTCGCACAGGAGCGCACGGAAGGCTGCCCGCGGGCGTTTCGCTTCCAGGAGGCGATCAACGACCTCGGTTGTCTCGGAATCGGTAAGGCAGAACCGCTGTGCCGGACGGACGGTTTGCCAGTACCCGGCTATCACCTGCGGCTCCTGTTCGTCGAGCAGGCGCCACGTTTCGGCACGAAACGGTGCGCAAGTGAAGAGGCGGATTCGTTGTTCGCTGGTCTCGCCCGCGGCAACCATCGAGATGAGGGTGGGACGCTGTGCCTCGTCAAGCGAGTGGAGAAAGCCACCGATGAAGTCGTCCAGTTTCTCGGAAGACTCGATTGACAGACAAGCGCGGAGCACATCGGCTGCCGCTCGTTGATCGGCCGCGCAGGACTCGGTGTACTGGCCGACTATCCAGGCATCGCAGTGTTCTAGGAAGGCAAGAACGCCGTCAAGTCCACATGCCGACCAGATCTCCGCCATTGCCTCCGTGCGAAGTTCATGAAGTTGCTCTTCCCGGCGCTTCGCTGGATCCGGGCGATCATCAGCGGCTCCGTCGGCGGAAGGATCAACCCAAGCATTGGCGAAGAGCCACTGGTGGCGTGCGGGCGAATCGTTCGGGGCGAGCATCGCACAGGCTTCACGCGCCCTGTCCGTGTCATTCCCCTTCAGGTAGCGGCGACGCCCACCGTGGGCCAGGAGTGTCCCACGTATGTGTTCGCCCAGCTTTGCTTTAGCCTTCTCGTCAGCTTGGTTCTTCGACCAAACTTCGATGAGATTCCATACCGACGCCTGATCCTGTTCCCGCAGGCCCCCGAAACGCGTGATCAAATCGCGAAGTGTAACCTCGTCGTGCTTCCAAGAGAGAGCGAGGTCAAGCGCCTCGCGGACAAACTTGTCCCGTTCCTTCCTACTGACCCCGCGACCCGCGCCAGCGGCATCGTCTCGCCAACGCGGACGGTTACTGTAGTCGCCGGTTTGGGGACCGGCTTCGAACTGCTGAATGCAAATTCGCCAACCAACGTCGGGAAAGCAGCGACATATCCTCTGAAGCGTCTTGATTCTATCGTTCAGCGGTGCCGCTGTCTGAGGCAGCCATGAGCGGAAGATGGCGGAGAGACTATTGATCGGCTTATTCGCCAAATTGTCCTCAATTTCCGTCTGCGAAAGTCGGGCGAGGATTTTCGCGACACGCATGAACGTCTCCGGATTCCAGGCGATACGCTCCAGCGCCCACAGTATCCCGGTTCGATAAGAACGTTCGAACAAAGTGCAGCCAACCGGTTTCAGGAGGTCTGTCAAAGCCGGCGTTGGTTGTCCAAGGTCCTTTTCGAGTAGTGCGAGAAACTTGCACGGAGCTGCTTCTGCGTACCTCGGAAGTTCGCGGTCATGCGAACGCAGATTGTCCCTCGTTAGGGGTGTAAGGAGACGCTCGACGAGGTCGGCAACAAGCTGATCCGCGTAGATACCGAGGCGGTTCCGGAACCAAGTGTTTCCGTGGACCGACAGCAGTACCAGGGTCTCGCAGACGCCGTCCCGCAATGCGCCAGAGTGTTGACGAACTTTACCGTAAATGTCGGCGGCCCATCGGGTATCTTCCGGCAGTTCCAGCGCAGGGTCGGATTCCGACAGGACGTACTCGGCGAAGTCCACGAAATCAACGATGTCCTTCTTCGTTATCCACGGGCCAATCGCAAACAGCGCATCGATCTTGGATACGACTCCGCGATGCTGGCCGACGCACCATATGGGGCAATCGTCACGTTGGCGCAGATCGGATATCTGTCGCTCAACCTCTTCGTAATCGCATGCGGCAATCGCCTTGACGACCTCGCGATCCGCCTCCCGTCCGGAGTCCCAAGTGCCGACGAGGGTCATCGGAACTAGGCTCCGTGCGACTTCCCCGTCTCCGGCCCACGACGGTGTCTTGATAGCGTCGATCGGCGACAGCTGCCGCCGTAGCACGGTCGGCGATTTGCCGGACTCGTTCGCCAGTCTGTCAACGCGCTCCCGTTCGATGCCCATGTCGGCCAGAGCCTGCTCAAACGACGCGTAGCTGAGAAGTTTGACGGCGATGTCCGGTTCTCGACCGACCGCATTGCGGGGCCGCACTACGATGCAGTGATGTTGCCGGTACAGGGCTGCGATCTCGCGTTCGGTCTCCTCGTCGTACACGATCGGAATAAACGGAGTTGTCCGGGTATCATCTTGGACGTTATCGGGATTGAGAGAGGCCAGCTGTGCGAAGCGCTTCAGGGCGTCGGTGGATTTGCAGACTATGGCTTGGTTCTGGATACGGTCGGACACTTTTTCGTGCCGCAGCAAGCATGCCGCGAACGCGACGCCTTCCTCTCTGGAATCGGCGGCAATCTTGAACGGCTTACTGGGCTTCCGGTCCAGCCATTTCTTGAACTTGTTCACGTGGGCGTCTATTGACGATGCGAATATCGCGGCGGTCATCCGCGGTTCGCTGGCCTGGGACCACCGATTCCAGAAGTTGTCGGGCGTCTGCAGGCCCTCGGTCGGAATGCCCAGCTTGTCGGCGAGCCAGATCCGCGGCGCGACGGTGGTCTCTAGCCACTGTTCCAGGTCGCTCGCGTCAAACGCTCTGACTGCCTTCCATCCGTCGTGCGCCTCCTTGTCACGAACCCACTGTTTCTTGTTCTTCTCCTTCCAGCTACGCGGCGTGACAAACACGAAAGTGCACTCCGACCGTTCAGCATCCGGGATCTGCTTCAAGCGTTTCTTATAGTCGTCGTTTGCCTTTTTCTTCGGATCCTTGCCGGTCCCGAACTCCCATCGCGACTTGCCTTCCGGGATCCACGGCGTTGCCGTGCCCGCCTCTAGTCGGCCGTCCCAGCCAGAACGCTGGGCGTTGTCGTAACCGGGAAAGTCCACTTGGCGCAGATCGCGTCCAGTCGAGTGAATCAGGCGGCGCAAGAGGACGGCCAAGAGATCGCGGGCTTGGCTGTTGTCGGCCCAGCGGCTGATATCGAGGGCCTTAATTGTGGGAAAGTCCGGCATCTATTCTCCGACTGCTGGGTTCGGTCATCCGGCTACACGGCCCCCATGGACGGTAGACTCAAGGCTGACACTCGGCATTGCCGGGCTACGCCGCGGGGGATTCCGACACACTGTAACCACTTCCGTCGGCTCTTTCCATTTTCTGGGGCTTACGCAAGGTCGCCGCCGCCTTCAGATACGGAGCGCTGGACTTCCGGGCTGCACCTTCCGTATCCTTCCTCGTTCGTCTGTGTTCTCCGCGCTCGCCGCGTGGGTCGGAGCGTGCAAAGATCGCAGTCTGAGGAATTGTGATGCGCAAATTCAACAGGTCCGGGCCGGTGTCAGCGGAAGACCACTACCTCATCCCGCCACTGGACCGGATGAACCTCGCCGAAATCCGCGAGCTGATCGCCGACAAGCAGTACTTCGTTCTCCGAGCGCCCCGGCAGACCGGCAAGACCTCCGCTCTGCTGGCGCTCCAGGATCTGTTGAACTCCGAAGGCGACTACCGTTGCGTCTACGTGAACGTGGAAGGCGGGCAGGCCGCGCGGGAAGACGTCGAGGCCGCCGTGCGCACGGTTCTGAACGAGCTGGCTCGCCGAGCGTACGACACGTTGGGCGACGAGTACCTGGACGAAGCATGGCCTGCCGTGCTGGCCAAGGCCGGTCCGCAGAGCGCCCTGCGCGACGCGTTCACCCGCTGGTCCCGCGACGATCCCAAGCCGCTGGTGGTGCTGATCGACGAGATCGACGCGCTGGTGGGCGACTCTCTCCTCGCGGTGCTGCGCCAGCTGCGCGCCGGCTACGATCTGCGGCCCGGCGGCTTTCCGCAGAGCGTGGTGCTGTGCGGGGTGCGCGACGTTCGCGACTACCGCATCCATTCCAGCTCCGCCAACACCATGGTCGCGGGCGGAAGCGCGTTCAACATCAAGACCGAGTCGTTGCGCCTGGGCGATTTCTCCCCCGGCGAGGTGCGGACGCTGCTGGAACAGCACACCGACGATACGGGGCAGCCTTTCACCGAAGGCGCAATCGAGGCCGTATGGAAACAAACCCAGCAGACGGCGGCGTACATGGACCGGTGCGGGGCGGAAGCCGGCCATCTAGTCGTGTTCGACCGGCAAGAGGATCGCGACTGGCGGGACAAGGTGTTCCACGAGAGTTGCGTGGCGGAGAACGGAAGCGAAATAGAAGTCTGGGGAATGTGACGAGCGCGCGTCCGTTTCGCCGTCCGCTTTGCGTCGTCCACGATATCGGTGCTCGGCGCCGCTTCGGCCGAGTCGGCCCATGACCGCGACCGAACGTCCGTCCCTCCTCGACAACCTGGCCGAGCCTACGCACCACGCGGCAGGCTTGACGTACTTGGCGCGGGACTTTGACGACCGGCACGGGCTGTCGGTAGCCACGGGCTACATCAACCTAGGCGGCCTCAGGCACTTGGCGACGGTCGCGGAAGGTCGCGGCCGCGAGACTCGCCTGCTCTTGGGTGCCATGCCGCGCGGGATCGGCGACGAGGTGCCCGCCACCCTCTTCGAGCGGACGCTGCTGGCGCTCCGGAAGGAGAGGGATTTGTCCCGCTTCCCGCCGAGCCGGGCGCTGAAGCGTCTCCTCGCCGTAGAGGAATGGCTGGACCGGCCAGACGTGTCGGTTCGCCGCTACGTGCACCGGTTCCTTCACGGCAAGGCGTACCTCTTCGGCGATGCGGCCGACGCCCGCGCCGCTCTGGTCACATCGGCCAACCTGACCGCCGCGGGCATGCGGTCGAATCTGGAGCTGGGCTTGGTGCACTACGACCCGCCGGTGGCCAAGCGGGCCGTGGCATGGTTCGATGGGCTGTGGGACGAAGCCGCCAACTTTAAGGACCAGCTTCGGGAGTTGCTCTTTCCCGAACCGGGGCTTCTTGATCCGCGGACGATCTACTTGCGCGCGCTGCTGGAGCTGCTGGGCGACGATTCGGACGAGGACGATCGGTCGCCACGCCGTACCGCGCTTGAGCTTGCGCCCTTCCAGGAAGACGGATTTCGCCGGGCCTTGGCCATCGTGCGCCGCCGTCGCGGGGTGGTGTTCGCCGACGGCGTGGGCACGGGCAAGACCGAGATCGGCCTGGCCTTCGTGGAGGAGTACGCGGTACGGCGCGGCCAGCATGCGCTCATCGTGGTTCCGGCGCAGCTGCGGGAGCAGTGGCAGGACCGGCTCCACCAGACCCGGCTCTCGGCCCAAGTGGTCAGCTACCAGGAGTTCGCAGCCGACCCTCAACTGGCCGGTCCGGGGGCGAACCACGGGAAAGAATCCCTCTCCAACGACAAGGACGCCTACCGGCTGGTGGTCTTTGACGAGGCCCACGCTCTGCGGAACCCCGGCACCACATGGTATGCCGCCCTGTCCAGATTGCTCGGGGGCGAGCCCAAGGACTTGGTTCTCCTAACCGCGACCCCGATCAACAACGGTCTCTGGGATCTGTATCACTTGGTCATGGCCTTCGCCCGCCACGATCGCGCCTTCGAGGGGGACGGAATCGCGTCCCTCGGCAACCTCTTCCTTCGTGCGGGGGCCAACCAGCGCAACGCCGAGAACCTGAATCCGGATGTCCTGTTCGAGCTGGCGGACATGGTGAGCGTGCGCCGCGACCGGAACTTCATAGTGAACGAGTACCCCGATGCAGTCTTTCCCGACGGCACCCCGGTCGCCTTTCCAGAGCCGCACTTGACGACCGAGCGCTACGACCTGGACGACGCCTACCCAGGACTGGCGGACTACATTGCGACTCGCATCGACGCCCTGCAGATGGCCCGCTACTGCCCCAGCCGGTATCACCGCTCCCGAGGCTTGGAGGCTCGCGAGTCCACGCTGAGCGCCCTGCTGCGTTCGGGCATTCTCAAGCGTCTGGAGTCTTGCTGGCACGCCTGCCTGCTGACTGTCGAGCGGATGCTCAAGGCGCACCGGGCGTTTCTGGCGACCTGGGACAAGGGCTGGGTTCCGAGCCCCGACGCGCTGCGCAAGGCGAGCGGCGAGCTTGACGAGTCCGCGTTGGCCCAGTGGCTGGCCGACGAGCTAGAAGAGGGTTCGGACCGGGAACCCGCGAGCCAGTACGACCCGTCGTTCCGCGACGATGTGCGGAGCGATGCCGAACTCCTGGAGGAGATCCGCGTGCGTTTGGCCAAGCTGAGTCCCGCCGAGGATCCCAAGCTGGCGTTGCTCCGCCGCATCTTGGAGGAGTCGCCCGACAAGAAGGTGGCCGTGTTCACCACCTTTGCCGACACCGTGCGGTACCTGGACCGGCACTTGCCCGATTGTATCGCGGGCCGCAGCCGAATCACCGTGATCGGCGGCGACACGACTCCCGACCAGCGCACGGAAATGCTGTCGCGCTTCTGCCCCGACACCGTGGTGCGGCCGGGCTACGATCCCCCAGAGGGAGAAGTGGACCTGCTGCTGAGCAACGATGTGTTGTCGGAAGGGCAGAACCTCCAGCAGGCGGCGGCCGTGGCCAGCTACGACTTGCCCTGGAATCCGCAGCGGATGGTTCAGCGTTACGGGCGGGTGATCCGTCTCAAGAGTCCGCACGCCGATGTTCGCTTGACCACGATGCTGCCGGAACCGGGCGATCTGGAGGTGATCCTTAAGCTGGAACGCGCGATCCGCCGGAAGATCGTGGCCGCGAAGCCCTTCGGCATGGAGGTGCAGGTCGTGGATGACGCCGAGGACGAGACGCAGGCCTACGCGGCGCGGCTGGCGGACGGAGACGCGACCCTGCTGGACGAGGCCGACGCCGGCGTGGGCGAGGCGGGAGCTGCCGGTTCAGGCGGTCCCAGCAGCGAAGCGCTCCGGGCCGAACTGCGGCGCGAGCTGGAGGAGGGCAGGGGAGAGGAGCTGCGGTCCTTGCCCTGGGGTGTCGGGGCGGCGTTCCGCCAGGGTCCGGGGGTGCCGTCGTCGGGTGCGCCGGGCGTGTTCTTCGCTTGCCGGGTGCGGGGCGACCGGTACTGGCGGTACGTGGACGCGGAAGGCGTGCTTTCCGAGCCGGCGGCGATTCTGCGGCGCATCGCGCCGGGCGGAGCGCCGGGCGTGGACGAGCCGGAGATCGATGTGGAGGATGCGTGGAGCACAGCGGTCGCCTCGATCGTGGACGAGTACAACGATGCGGCCAGAGACAGTGCCGAGTCCCGCTCCGTAGGCGATGTCCAGAGTTGGGCGCTAGCCCTGCTGGCCGACCCGTCAGTGACCGAGCCTCCGGGCGGCGAGACGGCCTACGAGACGCTGCGCGTGGGCCGCAACCAGCCGGTCCGCCGTGCGCTGGGCGAGATCAAGCGCGAGGTGGAGCGGGAGGAGATCACACGGAACGATGCCGCCCGGCGCATCGTGGATGTCGTGCGCGCGTTCGGCCTGCGCGTCGTTGACTCGCTGCCCGAACGCCCGCCGGTGACCAAGGATGATGTGGGCGTGGTCTGCTGGATGGGAGTTTGCAAGGGAAGGTGAGGGTGTAGTGGTTCCGATCGCTACCGAGGCTGTCTCAGCCCTATCGCACCGGACGACATACAGCAATGGTGTCTGGCCACCCTTGTTCGAGCGGATATCTGGCTCGAAGGAGACAGATCCCGATGCCGACACCGCCAAGTTGGGACGGCGAAATATATGACACCGGTCTTGCAGCCTCTACAGCCTTGCGGCACGGGATATTGACATGCTTAGTGCCGTGCAGACCCTGACTGCGGGTGCGGCCAAGTCTGCACATCCACCTCTACCATGAACCGTGGTGCTTTTCCGTTCCGTTAGGGGCCCCCGAAGCATTGTTGAATCTGCTCAAGCTCGCCGAGAACCTTTCGACACACATGCTCAAAGTGGGCCGTGTAGGTCTGATGTTGCTGGAGGGCATCCAGCGCTAACTGCCGTCCAAGCTCACACATGGAATGCGCAAATACGTAGGAGCGAATAGCCTGCACCTCCCGCAGCCCCTCAAGTCGCTCCACTCGTTCCTTTCCGGCGTGGCGCGCTAGTGCTTGCTCTATCAGCTCGAGACTCCGCTGGTTGTTGCTCGAATCGTCCAGATGCTCACGAACGAACTCTACTTCAAACCCCTCGATCACGAGCTTTGCGAGGTTGGCAAATTCGCGACTCCATTCGTCTCGGCTATCCGTGCGTGGAGTAACGACCCGCATCGCCGCCGCCGCATCGCGCGGCGACCACCAAGCTACACCGCCACGCCAGCCATCCATAATCTTCTTGATCTGGAGCAGGGGATCGTCCGGTTCAACGAATTCTCCTTCAAAGTCGGTGCGCAAGGCTCGTTCTGAGATGCCTTCTTTGGGCCGCTCGTTGCAACTTTTCCAATACAGCTGTTCTCTATAGGGGAGGTCCCGAAGGTAACAGATATACGCGGCCACTTGCCCCGCCTCGTTAACATCGAAACTGCGCAGTTCCCACGCGCCGCGACACCGGATTTGGCGATCAGCTATGGTGTACTTGTCCGTGTCAGCCTTGTATTTCTGCAGCACTTCCGGTCGAAAGAATGCGGGCGACATTTCGAACGGGAGCGAGTTGCCCTCAGTCGCGAAGTAGTTGGTCGTCGCGCCCGGATCTGTCGAGATATTGATGACCCGCTTGTTGCGCCAATCCGAGGCGATGAAATCGACGTAACGCCCGTCGCGCTCGGGATCCAGGTCACCCTTGATGACAGCAAACAGTTCCTTCTTTGATCTGGCAGTGGAAAGGATGTGGAAGCCCCTTGTGAAGCCTGCTTTCGTTCCGTCAACCCACTGAGTGAAGCACAGTTCCGGCGTTCGAATAACGTCTTCTGGCGTATCCGGCCGTTTGATGGAGTGGATAGAATCTTGCCGATCCCAAAGGAAGAATTTGAACATCTGGACAAGGTGCGAGGAAGTGGCCGCAAGATACTGTTCGAGCCGGTCCCGCTTGAAGGTGACCAGAGAAATCCCGATTTGTGTGTCCTTCACAGTTAGCGAGACGACATATTCCCGACCTCCAAGCTCGTCGATGCGGCAGTAGTCGTTACCTTCCGGCACAGGGTGTATCTCGGTGACATGGGCATACTCCTGAGATATCTCAAAGTAGGCCTGCTGACGATCTGGTATCTGTGGTGTGGCGAACCAGCTATGTCGGCCGAATAGGAGCTGGCGACAGTTCTGGAGCGACTTGGCGCCGAACGATGGAGTGGACCTGTCGATCCGTACTTCGTCACAACCCATCCCCCAACAATAGCTCGCGCGAGAAGACGTAAACGGGCTGCCGGACCAATGGAACAGACCGTCGATGTCGCCTGAGCGAAGATCGCTCTCGGGAACGACCACCGTGTGGATAAAGGTAGAGCCGGGAATGGCGGTTTTGGCGTAGACTATGATCTCCTCGGCCTGATCGTCGCGTAGCAGGTCAAGGTGCGCGTCGGCCTTGATCCAGTGCGCACGCTCTTGATCGTCGCTTGGCACAGTGTCTAGCTGTGCAATTTTCTTGACGAGTTGCCCGTGTTCGTAGGACGGCATCTTCAGTTCCTCCTGTTTGTTAGCCGATTAAGGCTGGCTAATTGCGTACTCTGGCCGCCAAGGCATCTGGGTTCGTTTGGTCTCGTAGCAAACGTTCGCGCCGGCCAGCAAGAAGGCGTGGGCGGCTTGGTTCAGTATACATTCCAGTCGCGAATGCGCTGTCGCATCTGCTCCAAGCTGAGATCCAAGAATCTCGGCACCGCGCCCGAACGATACGCGCCCCTCCTCCACCGCTATGCGCATGAGCTGTGACAGGCGGTCTTCCACGAAGTCGTCCCGGAATAGGCGGTCCGGCTCCCCCGAGCGACCCCAGTACCATGCGAACTCGCTCTTCGTCACAGCTTCCGGCTCTTCAACCTTTCTTCAGTGCGCTCCCGAAGTACCTGTGGTGCTGACTCTGGAATTCATCCCGGACTTTGCCCGTTCTTCGTCCTGATTTTACCATCCGGTGGAATATGATCTTGTAGCTGACTCGGAACATCTGCCTTACCTTGAGTACTCGCAGCAGCAACGGATGCCCTCCTGTTTGATCCCACGCTTCCCGAAGGCCTCCTCCGACATCAGAAAACGACTGGCGAACGAATCTGCCGCTCGCTCGGAGGCCGTTGACACCTCAGATACTTTGGTCCGGTTATTGTCTGGGTGCAGCAGCAGGTGAACTAGTTCATGTGCAGTGGTGAGATCCACCGCTCGACGGAAATCCGATCCCAGGTATTGACGACCACCGTTGGCCCACCATCGCCTAGCCCACGCTCAACCCGAAGAAGGTGTCGCGCCGGGTTTCCAGACTCGGCACCTTACACCCCGTGGCGCTCCAGCGGTCCGCGCAGATGTCATGGAGGAAGGGGATCGCCGACTTGCCGACCGTTGCCCGGTGCTGGCGGATACTGCTTAAGGATCATTCATGGAACTCCGGACGCTCAAGATCGAGGGGTACAAGGGCTATGCGCAGCCGACAGAGTTGGAGCTAGCCCCCCTGACCATCCTGGTAGGCCCCAACAACTCGGGTAAGACGGCGCTTGCGCGGGCCATCCAGTTGTTGGCGGGCGGCTTGGCCCCTGAAGACAAGGATATGCAGGAGCCGCTCCCTCTCAACTCCGGCGGAATCAAGCACGGCGAGACGTTCGCCGACTTGGTCTACGGCCGCAGCGTGCATGGCAGAATGAGCCTGTCTGCTACCCTGATGGATGACGGGGGCGAGTTATGCTTGTCCGCTACGGTACAGGATGTTGTGACGCCCACCCGGCATCCTATGCGCCAGATTCTGAAGTGGCGTTTCGCGAGCGGCGGTAGCGAGATCCGGTTGGAGAGACAATATCTTGACGTTGGATCCGGCTATGCTGTCACCGTTAGCGATTCTGCCCCGCAGAGTCGGCGGCTCAGCTGGCGAGGGCTGATCCCGTCGCAATTGAACGATCTTGCGGACTGGACCGAGACACGAATAGACGCGCTCCAACGCTGGGCTTCGGGTGTTCGGTATCTGCAGTGCCCGCGCAGCATCGACCCAACACCGTTCACTGCGCCAGGAGACGCGCCGTCATTCCTTGGTCCGCACGGCGGGAACACCCCGATGGCACTGGCGACGAACGACGATCTGCGAGAATCGGTGCGGAAGTGGTATCGCGAAACCTTGGGGACGGCAATTGATATCGTAGCTCAGGGTCGCTTCTTTGAACTTGTAGTCGAATCCCCGGTCCACGCCTCCAGCGTATCGCTCTCGCGGTCCGGTCGTGGGCTGTCACAGGCTCTCCCGGTAGTGGTCATGGCGATGACGGCTAAGGCGGCCGGTCCCGGCGTCGACATCATCGAACAGCCCGAAGCCGAGCTGCACCCGGCGGCCCACGCCGGTGTCGCCGAACTGTTGCTCGACAACCTCTCCGGCCCGGCTAGGCCTCTAATCGTGGAAACCCACTCCGAGATGGTGCTGCTGCGCGCCAGACGCTGGGTTGCGGAAGGGCGTCTGCCCGCTGACGATGTCGTCATTTACTGGATTCGCCCTGAACCGGGTAGCGGCTCCAGCCTGCAGAAGATAAAAGTCAACGACCAAGGCGAGCTGGACTCCTGGCCGGCAGGCGTGTTCATCGAAGACTATAGCGAGATCATGGCCATCCGGCGTGCGGCTCGGGCGAAAAAAATGGGGTGAGCGCATCAGTATTGATCCGCGCCCGGCGGATGACGCTCCCTACCCCAGCCGATTCATGATTTCTTTCAGAGTTACCGCCTCGACGCCGTGCCGCAGCGGGAAGCTCTCTTCGCCGGGATGCACGACGAACTTCCGGGCCGGACGCAGGTCCTCGCACGCCGTGTAGAAGCCGCGAGACACCGACGGTGCCGAGCTCAGGCTGACTTCGATCGCCCACAGCTCGCCGCCGCCCAAGTCGAGCACAAGGTCGATCTCGGTGCCGCCCCTCGTCCGGTAATAGCCGCACAGAGCGTGGCACCGGCTCAGCGGCGGCAGGGCGGACTCGGAGCCGCACCACAGGCCACCGCGGCTCAGGCGGTCGCGGATGTAGCGGGGGCCCGTGTCCCGGCTCACCGTTCCACTGTTGACCGGCGTTTACGATTTCGGTTGTCGTCATGTCCGCAATATATTGGACAAGCATCGGGGCCGGGTAGCGAACTGTCGCCGCAGGGGTGGGCAGACGGTGGAGTACCTGAACCGCTGCGGGCCGGAAGCCGACCACTTAGTTTCTGGGAAATGTGACGAGGTACTCCCACTCCCCGGAAAGAGCCTTCAGCGGAATGGCGTACCGGGCGGTCGTAGGATACCGATCAAGAAATTGCCGAAGGATGTCTGCCTGCCGGACTTCACGTCCGATCCAGCCATATCGTGACGACAAACCGATTACGCTGAACGTCGTCCCTGAAGTCGATGTGTGGATACAATTTCAACACCCGAACGATTCCGGTGCCGAGTCCCCGGTAGGGTAGTATCTTGAAGGCATGCGACGCCAAGACGGGGTTGCGAATTGCCGACCTACCCATCTTTATATTGTCTATCGTAAGATTGTTCGGTAGGTGTCCAGGACTTGTTATTTCAATTCTGTCCGCAAAGACTACCACTATTGTCGAGGTCGGTACGAAGTAGTCTCGATGAACCAACGCATTCATCACGAGCTCCTCGAATACTACTCTCGGCACTTGCGGCACGCCTTCGGAGTTGACGCTGCGACGATCCTGCACACGCCGGACGTTTCTCTGCAGAAAGGCTATCGTATCCCTGTATATTTTCTCGAACTTGCCGTTAATGTCCTGGCTATCGTCATACGCGGCAACGTCGATCTCACGTCCCGGAAACGCCATGGCTTTGACGTTGTAGACAGGAAGTCGAAATTCGGGTGTCTTCGTGAACAGCAATGCACCAGCAACATTGAATAGTCCGTCCCTCATCAGACTCATGCTCTCCAATAGCTTCGGTAGAGGCACCTCGTACTCACTTATGCTCTTCCCGTAGTTGCTCTCGATGAATTTCGCGAAGTATTCTCTATCCAGGTCGGCGACCGTAAGTCCTGCTACCGGCACTTCGTCGCCGTGAATCAATCCAGACCGCTGGAACATTCGCTGAATTTCCTCCCGCGACGTCGCCCTTCGCTTGTCCGCCCCGCTCTTCACCCAAATCACTCCGTTCCTGTCCATGTAAGGCTTGCCAATGCCGTCGAACACGCTAACTCGCATCACCAGCCCGCGCTGCGTTGGCGTGATATCGGTCTTCGGGTTGATCGGTGGCCGCACCTGTTGAGAAGCGGCATTTGACACGAGTTGGTTCAGGCGGCCCATATCGTCACGATCGAGATCCGAGAACCTGCCGTCGTCCCGCACGCCGATCAGAATCATGCCTCCTCCAGAGTTACTGAACGCAATCATCTCCTGGCCCAAAGACGTTTCGTTCCTGATGTCGCTCTTGAATTGATGTTGGCTGTCCTCGCCGGCACTAACAATCGCTATGAGTCTTTCGAGGTCCATATGTCATACCTCCTCTGCCTCTGTCTGAAAGCCTCGTCTCCACCCTCCATGATGTCGACGACATTCCGTTGAATTTCCCTTCGATCGATGCCGCCGGTGGTCGGTCTGATCATATCGTCTACAAACAAACATGACACGACCTGCTCGGCGTCCCCAAGCACCGGGAAGTTCGCGTTGTGCGTCGCCAGAACAAACTGCGTTCCCATATTTCGCTCTTTTAGCTGTCGAACCAAGCCCACAACATCCTCGCAGATAGTTTGATTGTCCAGGTCATCCTCTGGCTGATCGATGAGGACGACATCACTGTTACGTTGATTCAATATAAACAACATTAGCGCCGATGCCCTTTGACCCAGCGAATGTCGCTTCAGCTCTCTTCCCCGGTATTCCACCGTGAACAGGTTCGGGACCTGCCATGCCAACAGGTCTTTCAGATTCTTCGCAAAAAACGAACTGAATAGCTCGAACGAATCACCGGCGACAGCTCGCATCTTGTCGGTGTCCCTATACATCTCGGCGAAGCTGTCGAACTTCTCTGCCACTTTCCTGTGAGTCGTGCCCCAAAGTCCGCTGCCACGAAAAATATCCTGCATGTATTGCACCATCGCTTCCTTGTCTTGTGCAAATTCAGATTTGATCTTGAACACGGTGCTGGTTTCATTTATCTCTGTCAGCCGGTTTCGGATCTTACGGAATTCGTCTCGGTAAAGCCTCTCTAGCACTGCAAGATCACTTAGCAGCCGGTCCTGCAACTGCGTTCGGGAGTCCGCTTCCTCCTTCAATATCCTGAGTGTCTCTACAATCTCTGCTAGCTCGCGGTGTAGTTGCCGATACCCGTCGGGCGTAACTTCCTCCCCGACATCTGCTGTCTTGAGTTCCGCATGAAGCTCCCTGCTCATTCTTGCAAACTCTTCGCGCAAACCAGCCTGAAGTTTGTTGAATTCTTCTGCTTTAGCCTGCAACTCGAACGCGATAACGCCACCCGACCGTAGCGCCGTCTTGATGTGCCCAAACGATTGCTGCAAGCTATCGTAAATTACAAAGTATTCACGGAAAAATGCCCGATTATACTTGGACACATATGCTGGATGACTGTTAACGTCGTCCTCGTACTGCTGCACCAAGTTGTCAAGATCATGAAGTAACGAGGTGACGAGAGATGCTATCCGACGACATTTTCGCTGGTCGGCGTCAAATCCAATCTGTTTATCCAACTTTTCTTCTATACCATGCTTTCGATAGAAAGCCAATCTGTGTTCCAACTCTTGTCTCTTGCTCTCCAGTTCAAGCCCGCGAGTTTGGGTGTCAGCGATTTTGCGAAGGCGTTCAACTCCAGCTGTCACCCTGTCGTGCTGATCCCTGATTTCGGAGCGAATTGCCGCCAAATCTCGCGCCATTAATTTCTCGACCAGTTCCGTCTCGAAATCCTTACCCACAGCCGACAAATCCTGTTGACCGAAGTATACTGGGCGAAAGAGTACTGTATCGGAGATGGACACTCCCGGCTGAATAGAACCGTCGATGTATACTTCGGGAGATTCTCCGTTGATGCGGCGAACCTCGTACTGTTTACCTTCTCTGTTTCTGGCATGAACAGTTACTATACCACCGCTGCCCAGTACGTACCTAACGAGGTCCGACTTGTAGGTACCATCTACCGATCTCTCACCGATGGGAATGTCGAGGGCATAGCGAATCGTCTCTACTATCGCTGACTTCCCACTGCCCCGTATGCCGATCAGAGTGTTCAATTCCGGCGATAACTGGATCGTCTGTCCGTCAAGCAGTCCTCCTTCGAAAGAGACGCTCTGGATATGGGAATGATCGTGTTGCGGAAGCTCCCGCGCCAGCCGGTGTTTATGATCCAACAAAGCGTACTTTACTGCATTGAAGCTGTAATCGCCGATCTTCAGCCAAGACTTCTCACCTCTACCGATTTGGTCGACCGCCTTGGGATCAGATCCCTCGACTTCGGCCGGGTAGGCGTCACCCAGCCACTGTTGAACTTGCACTCTGCAACACTTACCCCGGTCGTGCGTCCTGACCTTTTGGAATCCCAAGGTTCGCCGACGGAACAGATCATTTTCGCCAAGGGCTTCAAGTCGCCCACCCTTGAGTTCATGCCATAATCCATTGGGTGCCTCCACATGCGCGAACACGAGGAAGAAATCCTTTTCGTTCCCTTCGAGTTTTCTTATTGTCTCCAACAGATTCGTCGAGGTGCGCTTGTTGGAGCTTTCGTATTGGGTGGATGTCGTGCCTTCAAAAACGACGCCCAAGAACGAGTTGATGTATTCCGTATCGTTCGCAAGCCACTCGTCGCCATTGAATACTACGATAGTGTGAATGCCGTTCGCCCCGTCTTGAACGGACAGTTCGACGCCAGGCAGAAGGAGAATGTCCTCCTTCCGGGCACGTTTGCGCAGAGCTTTGAATTCGTGATAGCGAAACTTGTTGTGATTCGCGACAACGCCGACTCGAATATCGGCCGAAACGAGAGCGGCGACATACTCCTTGACAAAATCCCTGTCGTCGCCGTCGTAGCCGAACTCTCTGTCGGCCTTCGTATGCAGATGGAAATCGGCTCTGACCCACCGCGCACCCTGAGAGAAAAAGATTGGGACGTTGCTCATGTATCCCCCGTTCCACGTGCTGCGTACATCCGGCCGGACTGAGCCGGCCCCGGGGTTCCGAAGTGGGCCGCCATGTTGGGCGGCCGAGCCAACCGGCCCGACAAGTCAATTTCTGTGTGCATCAGAGCCTCCTCACTTCTCCGTTGCCTTTACCAACGGCTTCGGCGGGACTGCGAAGCAGAATCGCGGTTCATGGCGAGCAATCTAGCGAAAGGATTTCTAATATGGTACAGACTAGGCGTTGGCGTAGCGCAGTCGAGCGCCACGTACAGCGGTATTGTCATGGAGGCGATACGATCGCTGTCGTGCGGGATCATGCCATCCTCAGATTATAGTAGGTAAATGTAACACATCGTATTGAGAGTAGCCTAGTTATCGGGGTGCTGCCGCCGGTCTCGATGACCAGAGAGCTCGGTGCTGCGCGGGGCAACCGCAAGAGCCAACACAGGCTTAATCCAACCGGATCACACGCGATACCTGCACGATCGCGTAGTCGGGCAAGGATCGTGCGGTCGCGCAAGAATGCTGAATCGTTCGACCAGTTATCCAGGTATCCGGCTGGATCATCCACGGATCATCGCAATCTGCTGGGTAGCGTCACAGCTGCATTCGGCGGGTACGCGATCCTGCGCCAGCCGTGCGGGGTACGGCACTCTGGCCAGGGGCTAGCCGCCAAGCGCGCCGGTTGCCAAGGATGGCGTGTGCGCAGTCAGCTCGGTGGGGGGGCATGGTCTCCCGGGTGAGAGCGCATGCCAAGCGGAACGAGAAACGGCGGAACGGGCCAAGCAACAGCCACGGCGTTATAGTGTAGACGTGGTAGCGGCAATCCCCGGAGAAGCTTGATCGCTCCGGCAGGCTGCCACTATGATTAGCGGTGACAATGCGGTGACGAAGAAGTCCCGGACCGAACGATCGGCGGTGGCCGCCGGACTGGCGGCCGAACCGGAGGACCTCCGGTTTTGACCAGAACTTCCCGGCGGGTGCATGGCGTGCGGGCGTGCCGCGGGCATGGCGCGCCGTCGCCAACCCGGATCTGCGGAATGGAGGGTGCATGAAGACGGAGCGATCATTGACGACAGGGTTGATAGTCGGTGTGATCACCCTGACGACAGGTGGTTGGCTCATCAACCAGAACGGGGGAGCCGGCGGCGGAGTCGATGAGAACCGCATGCTCCTCGAGGAAGTCCACGATCTGCTGTCGGACCGCTTTGTGGATGAAGTCTCTTCGGAAGAGCTGTACCGGATGGCGATCGACGGGATGATCCAGAATCTCGGCGACCCCTACACCGTCCTGCTGGAACCGAGGGACGACAGCCAGCTCCGGCTGACGACCACCGGCAACTACGGAGGGCTGGGCGTCAGAATCGACATTCTGGACGGCTGGATAACGATCGTTCAGGTGCTGCCGAAGTCCCCGGCCCTCGCGGAGGGGATCGAGGTCGGCGACAGAATAATCGAAGTCGAAGGAGAGTCGGCCGAGGGCTGGTCGGCGGAGAAGGCGGTCGATGTTCTGCGCGGCGGGCGGGGCGTGCCGGTCAACATCACCATCGCCCGTCCGGGCGTCGATCTGCCGCTTGCGGTCCGCATCGTGCGCGACGTCATCCAGGTGCGCCGGGCGCAAGGCTTCATGATCGAGAACGAGATCGGCTACGCGAAGCTGAGCGGCTTCAGCCTGCAGGCGAGGGAGGAGCTCGTCGAGACGCTGGACGACCTGGTCGCCGAGGGGGCTCGCCGCCTGATACTCGATCTGCGCGGCAACCCGGGCGGCCTTCTGGAGGAGGGGATCGATGTCACGGATCTCTTCCTCGACCGCGACTTGGAGGTCGTGGAGACACGGTCCCGTCTCGCGGACCAGAACCAGACCTTCACGACGTCTGCCGGAGACAGCTTCGAGGGGCTTCCTCTGGTGGTGCTCGTGGACGGCATCAGCGCCAGCGCCTCGGAGATCGTGGCGGGCGCCCTGCAAGACCATGACCGCGCGGTGATCGTTGGGACGACGACCTTCGGGAAGGGATCGGTGCAGCAGCTCGAGATGCTGTCCGGAAATCACCGGATGAAGCTGACGGTGGCCCACTGGTACACGCCCGCGGGGCGTCTTATCACGAAGGAGTTCGACCGCGAGAGCCTGCTTCGCAACTTTGCGGCGAGCGCCGTCTCGGTTTCCGGAGAACCGGTCTCGCGCGAAGCGCCTGCCGGTGTCGGCGCGGAACCGGAGGAACGCGAGGAGTTCAGGACGAACGGGGGGCGAGTCGTCTACGGGGGCGGAGGAATCACCCCGGACTTGGTCGTCTATCGCGACACGATCACTACGGACGAGCAGGAGCTGCGGCGCGTTGCGACGCGTTCGGGGGCCATCCCGCGCAACGTGGTGTTCCGCTGGGCCGTCGATTACGGGCGGGATCATGATCTCGAGGAGGGCTTCGCGGTTACGCGGCAGATGCGCGATGAAGTCTGGTCCGCCCTGGTCGAAGCGGGCGCCGAGGTGGAGCGGGAGCTCTATGACCGGTCGACCAACTACGTCAACTGGCTCATAGCCGATGAACTGGCCGGGGTCGAGTTTGGGGAAGTGCCCCAGCTCAGGAGCCGGGCCGTGCGCGACGCGCAGGTGAGCGTAGCGCTCGATCTTCTCAGGGAAGCCGGTTCGCCGGAAGCCCTCCTTGCGGTCACCTCGACGGAAGCGGAGGAACGCGCTCGGCGGGCGGGCGAGGAGGGCGGCGCCTCGGGCCGGTAGCTTGGCCCTTGCGCCGGCAAGATATCGTGGACACGGCCAACCCATTGTAAAGGGGACAGCGATGATGGAGCGTTTGCGGATATCCGCCGGGATCACTGCGATGACCGCTGTCGTACTGGTGGCGGCGGCGTGCGCGGCAAACACGCGGGTAGGCAGTTACATCCGCCTCCTCGTCACGGGAGACGAAATTCGGCAGGCGGGGCATGCCTCGGCCTACGAAGCCCTGACGAATCATCGGGAGCTGATCATCTTCGAGAACCGGATCGGCTTCAAAGGCGGCGATGACGCGGCTATTAGGGGGTACGGGGACAGAGCCTACATCCCGAGAGCTCACGAGTACCCCACTCCGCTGCTTGTCGTGAATGGCAGCTACAATCTCGACGATGCCATTATCACTCTTCGGCGGATACCCGCCGCCGACATAATCGCGATTCGCCTTTATTACAACAGCATGGTACCACCCGAATTCAGGTCGCAACCTGACGCCCGTGGCGGAATGATAGAGGTCACGACTCGGTAGCCGCCCGGCGGCTGCTGGTATTCGGGCGTCATCCGGGACTGGGATCCGCCAAGACGCGTCTTCGTCCGGCGCTCGGCGACCGCGGCATCTCCGTGCTCTACACGGCATTCCTGGACGACGCCATGGCGTTGGCTCCGGACGGCGTAGCGGGGGAGTTGTGGGTGGCGGATGGAAGTCCGGGACTCATCGGAGAGCTGAAGGGCCGGTATCCGGAGGCCATGGTTCGGGTGCAACCGGAAGGGTCGCTCGGAGCCCGGCTCAGAACGGCCTTCGCTTCAGCGTTCGGCGATGGCGTCGAATACGCAGTCGCCGTCGGCAGCGACCACCCGACCCTGCCTGCCGCCTATCTTCGCACCGCTTTCCAGCTATTGGAGTCCGTAGAGCTGGTGATCGGGCCGGCTAGCGATGGAGGCTACTACGCGATCGGAGTGCGCCGTTCGGCGTGGGGCGTGGCGCGCGGCGTTTTCGAGGGGGCTCCTTGGTCGGAACCTAACCTGCTCGAGTGGGTGCGGTCGCGCGCCGGAGACATTGGCATCGCGTGCGCCGAGCTGCCTTCTTGGTACGATGTCGACTGGCCGGAGGACTTGGCTCGGATGGAGAAGGACCTGATAGAAGGATCGGCGACGGCGGCAGCTTGGGCCGAGCTTCGGGGGAAGTCGGCTGGCGGGCCGCAGGGACCGGTTTCGTGAGCGAGATCGAAGTCGCGCTGACGCGGGCGGGCGCCTGCGAGTCGGTGCACCGGGTGGTGGCTGCCGTCCGGTTCTTGGACGACAGGCCGCCGCCGAGCTTTGGCGATGCGGGGACCGTTACGTACTGGCACTCCTCGATGAAGCCTTTTCAAGCGCTGCCGATCGCCAGGTCGGGGGTGCTCGAACGGCTTGGCCTTGGGCCGGAGGCGCTGGCCCTCGCGTGCGCTTCCCACTATGGCGAGCCGCAGCACACCGAAGTGGTCAGGTCCGTCCTGGAGGCTGTGGAGCTGCCGGAGGGCGCGCTCGCCTGCGGGCCTCACCGTCCCCTGGGGGATGACGCGGCTCTGCGGCTGGACAGCATGGGCAGGCTCCCGGCGGGGATCCACAACAACTGTTCGGGGCAGCACGCCGCGATGCTGGCGCTGTCGGCGGCCTGCGGCTGGCCGTTGAATGGCTACCACGAACCCGGCCACCCGCTTCAGCGGATGATCCTGGATGAACTCGCGGAGTGGGTGGACGACGGGGGCATCCTTCGGTGGGGCGTTGACGGGTGCGGGCTTCCGACGCCCGCCCTTTCGCTCGAAGCGATGGCGATAGCCTACGCGAAGTTCATGGCGTCGGCCGATCTGGCGGTGCGGGCAGTTGTTACCGCGATGACGGAACACCCGACGTTGGTGGCAGGTCCGGCGGCGCTGTCGTCGAACATAATGCGCGTCACGTCGGGCCGGCTGATCGCCAAGGCAGGAGCGGAAGGGATTTTCTGTGTCGCGGGAGATGGGTGGGGCGCGGCGTTCAAGGCGCTGGATGGTAGTCGGCGGGCGATCGGTCCGGCTGTCGTGCATGTGCTATCGGCTCAGTCGATGCTGGCCCCGCTGGAGACGGACCAGCTGGAAGCGTTCGCCCGCCCGCGAATCGAGAATACGCGTGGCGAAGAAGTGGCCGTCATCGCCGTCGTCGAGAGGGCCGGGGAGCAGCGCGATCTCGGCCGGAGCCGCCGGAGCCACGCGCGGTCGGTCTGAGGCGGCGCCTTGAACGCCGCCACCGAGGCGCTTGCTCGGCTGTCGGCTGCCCTGGCTGTGCCGGGCGCCGCGGCGTGGCGCGAGGCGCTGAAGGCTGCCGCTCGGAGCGCGAGCAGAACGGAGATCGAAGAGGTGCTGCTGCAAGCGCACCTATTCGTGGGCTTCCCGGTTGTGCTGAACGCCTTTGGCGAATGGCGAAGCATGGCGGCGAACGAGATGCCGGGCGCTGGTTCGGCGGGAGTGGCCGCGCCGATAGCGGCCGGCAAGGCGAGCAATGATCTGGCGTCGCCAGCTGGACCGACCGCGGACGGCGAGGCGAGCAATGATCTGGCGCGGGCGGCCGAAACGACCGCGCACCGCGAGTCAGGCGAAGAGCTCTGCCGGACAGTCTACGGCGGATCCTACGAGCGGCTGCGCCGGAACGTGCGGCAGCTCCACCCCGATCTGGACCGGTGGATGGTCGAGGACGGCTATGGCAAGACGCTGTCCCGTCCCGGTCTGCCGGTAACGGTTCGGGAGGTGTGCATCGTGGCGCTGCTCGCGGCGGCCGGACACCACAGGCAGCTTCTGGCGCATCTGCGCGGGGCGCTGAATGTGGGGGCGAACGCGCAAGAAGTTCGCGGGGCGCTGGAGATTGGCGCCGAGACTGCTTCCGCCGCCGGAAGGCGCGCGGATGCAGCGCGGGCCCGGATGGCTTGGCAGGGCGTCGAGGACAGGCTCGCTCGCCCGTGACGGTCAGCCATGGCGCTGGTTGGCGGCCGGACTCGGGCCGCGAGTCGGCGCGCGTCACGCCGCAGGGGGGAGTGGCATGGTCGAGTCGCCAGGGTCGGGCCGCCAGTCGGAGCGATGACCGGGCCGGGCAGCCGGGGCCGTCCCCGAAGCCGCCAGCGGAATAGCGGAGAAAAGCCGTGTTCGTAGATGTCGCGCACATACATGTGATGGCCGGCGCCGGCGGAGCGGGAGCGCTCGCCTTTCGGCGCGAGAGAGGAGTGCCGCGCGGCGGTCCCTCCGGCGGCAGGGGAGGCGACGGCGGCAATGTCGTGCTGGTGGCCGACCGGAAGCTCGATACGCTGCTCGACTACTCCTACCGGCAACACTACAAGGCCGGCCGCGCCGCACATGGCGAGGGAGGCAACCGAAATGGCGCAGCGGGAGAAGACCTGCGGCTGCCGGTGCCCCCCGGCACGCTCGTACGCGATGCCGAGAGCGGAGAGCGCTTGGGAGAACTGCTCGCCGAAGGGGACGAACTAGTTGTCGCACGAGGGGGAAGGGGCGGACGGGGCAATGCCAGCTTCGCCTCGTCCACGCACAGAGCCCCGCGCGAATGGGAAGAGGGGAAGTGGGGCGAGAAGCGGCATATCGAGCTGGAGCTCAAGCTCATCGCCGATGTGGGGTTGATAGGCCGGCCCAACGCGGGGAAGTCGACGCTGCTGGCCCGCGTGACGGCCGCTCGTCCGAAGATCGCCGACTATCCGTTTACCACCCTTGTCCCCAACCTCGGCGTAGTGGGCCTCTCCGGCAGCCGCTCGTACGTGATCGCGGATATTCCGGGCATCATAGAAGGAGCCCACGAGGGCAAGGGTCTGGGCACCCGCTTTCTCCGGCACATCGAGCGCACGAGAACTCTCGCCCTTCTCGTGCCCGTGGACGAAGACGATCCCCAGACGGTGTACGACGAGCTTCGCGCGGAGTTGCGGGCGCACAACGCGGCGCTGGCCGGAGTGTCTCATTGCGTGGTGCGGACGAAGTGCGACTTGGCGAACCCCGAATTCTCGGACGACGGCGAAGGCCCGCTTGCGATAGAAGCGCCCGAGAGCTGGGGGCAATTCGTAATTTCCGCGGTGACCGGAACCGGCCTGAGCGAGGTCGCGGAGGGCATGTGGGGGCGAGTGAAGGCTGAGAAGGATGCTGAAGAGGGCCGGACCCCCTCCGATCCCTTCCGTAGCGACTGGACATGGACGCCGTAGCCGTCGAGCGAGCGTGCCGGCTGCCGGACCGGCGCACCGGCTGGCCAAGCAGTCGCTACGAAGTCCCTGCCGAGATTGGGGATCGGCGGCTTGAACCGTCGTATCTGCCCGATACCGAGCGGCGGCGCAACGAAGCTCCGGCCGGGGTCGCGGAGCGGCCAGCCGACTATGGGGCTCCTTCTGGCAAGCGCGGTCGCGAGCTGGCAGCTCTCAGGGCGCTTTCGCGGGCTCCGGGCATGAGCCTGCGCGCCCTCAAACGTCTCATCGGTCACTACGGCAGCGGCACGGCGGCACTGCGAGCCGTGCGGACGGTCCCGCGGGCCGAACTGCGCGCGCTATGCCGGAGTCGGCGCGGACCGACGACCGCGACGCGCAAAGCGACCGGGCCATCCGCCATCGAGAGCGCCCATGCGCTTTTCAAGAACATGCGGGGAAAGAACGTTCGCGTCGCCGCATGCACCGAACCAGAATACCCGCAGGGACTCCGCGACCTCGGCGATCCGCCGCTACTGCTCTTCCTGCGTGGCCGCGCTGTCCCCGACGAGAAGCGAACAATCGCGATCGTAGGCACCCGCGCATCTTCTTCGTACGGCCTGAGGACCGCGTACTCCATGGCCCGGGAAGCCGCGCGCTGGGGCTGGACGGTCGTCAGCGGGATGGCGCGGGGGATAGACGCCGCCGCCCACTCCGGCGCGCTCGACGGCGGCGGGCGCTCGGTTGGCGTGCTGGGAGCCGGCCTCGATCACTACTACCCGGCCGACAACAGAGAGCTGTACCGCCGGATGGAGAGCCAAGGGCTGCTCCTGACCGAATTCGAACCCTCCAAGCCTCCCGTGCGCTCGGCATTTCCACGGCGCAACCGGCTCATAGCGGCACTGTCGCGCGGCGTGGTGGTCGTCGAGGCCGGCAAGAAGAGCGGCGCTCTGAATACGGCGGATCACGCGCTCGATCTCGGACGGGAAGTGATGGCGGTACCGGGCCGCGCCGGAGACGCATGCGCTGCGGGGTGCCTTCGATTGCTACAGCAGGGGGCCGGTCTGGTCACGGGGATCAAGGATGTTTTCGATGCCGTCGGTTGGCTGCACGACTTCGCGGCGCCAGCTCCGGCGCGGCCCGCCCCGGCGACCACATCGGCCGGCCCGGCGACAGCGGCTGCGGCGGAGGCGGCTCGCTCGCCAGATGAGCGGCAGGCGGAAACGGAGGAAGGGCACGCTCGCTCGCGCGAGCAGCTTATCTTGCAGCTGCTGTCGAAGAGGGCACGCTCGCCCGATGAAGTGGCGATCGAACTGGCAATGCCGGTTTCCCGCGTTCTGCGCGGGCTCGGCCACCTCGAACTGGCCGGTTGGGTCGAGCGACGGCCGGGAGGACTGTACGCGATCGTGCCGCGGCCCTGAAAATCACCCCGGCATCGGCAGAACCATCGCCTAAGCGGCCTCCGCTGCCCTGGGACGAGGTGTCCTCCTCCCGGCCGCCGACCTCCCTCTACCTGCACTTTCCCTTCTGCGCCCGCCACTGCCACTACTGCGACTACTCGATCAAGCCGACCGCAGCGCCCCCGGTTGCCGACTGGCTTCTTGCCGTCGAGCGCGAGTTGGCTTGGTGGTTCGAGGCCGCCGGATGGGAGCCGGGCGCCCTTCTCGACACGATCCTCGTCGGCGGGGGCACCCCCTCGCTCATGGGGCTTGATGGCATGGATGAGCTGGCTCGCCGAATCGGCGCCTGGTTCGACATCGACCCCCGGCATACCGAATTCTCCGCCGAAGCCAACCCCGAGTCGTTCGATGCCCGGCTTGCCGAACGCTGGAGACGGGCTGGCGTGAACCGTGTCAGCCTGGGCATCCAATCTCTGAGCGACGACGTCCTGAGATGGCTCGGGCGACTGCACGACCGGTCTCGCGCGCTGGCCGCCATTGCGGATGCCGAGGCCGCCGGCTTCGACTCCGTTAGCGTGGACATCATCTTCGGACTTCCGGGAGCAGTCGCTCGCGACATAGCGGCGGAAGCGCAAGAAGTCGTCGATCTCGGCCTCTCCCACGCGAGTCTCTACGGCCTCTCCGTCGAGCCGTCCACGACACTTGCGCAGCGGATCGGCGTCGGAGACATCCCGCCTCCCAGCGAAGAGTCCTACGCCTCCGAGTACCGCCTCCTCTCCGCAAGGCTGCGCGGGGCGGGCTACTGTCACTACGAGGTGTCCAACTTCGCCCGTCCGGGCCGCCAGTGCCGGCATAGCTGGTCATACTGGAACCGGTCGCCGTATCTTGCGCTCGGTCCGTCGGCGCACAGCTTCCTCCCGCCCGTTCGCAGCTGGAACTTCTCTGAGTGGAACAAGTACGAACGGGCCATCCTCGCGGGCCCCGGCCCAGTTGCGGAGCGGGAGCGAACCAGCCCCGCCGCGGAGCGGGAGCTTACCGGCCCCGTCGCCGAATGGGAGCGGACCGGTCCCGAGGAGGAACGCATAGAGCGCATATGGCTGGGTCTCCGCACCAACCGCGGATTGGATGAAGAGTTTGCCAAGATCCCGGAGTCGAGCGAACAGCTGCCTATGTGGACCGAATCGGGATGGATCGAGAAGGTGGACGGCCGCTGGATAGCGACCGCCGAGGGCTGGCTGCGGCTGGATGCGCTGGCCGCCGAGATTGCGGCCGCCAGCGTACGTTAGACTTTAGCGTAGTTTAGATTTTGAAGACGATGAATCTCCCTGTCCTGACAGATCGCGACCGCACGGTTCTCGCCGCGGTGATAGACTCTTTCGTCCGCACTGCGGCGCCGGTCGGCTCCACTACGATCGCGGAGGAGTACCACCTCGGCGTGTCGCCCGCGACCATTCGCAACACGATGGCGGGTCTCGAAGCGAACGGCCTGCTGATGCGCCGCCACCCTTCCGGCGGGAGGTTGCCCACCGACTCCGCGTACCGCTACTACGTCGACGCGCTGATGCGGTGGGGCAGCGTCCCCGTGCGAGACAGGGCAAAGATCAAGCAAGAGTTCGAAGACGTCGAGGTCGCCGGCGTAGAAGCCCTTCTGAGAAAGTCGGCCCGCGTGCTGAGCCTCCTCACCGGCGAACTCGGCCTTGCCGTCGGCCCAATGCTCGCCACGGCCTCGCTCGAGCGCCTGGAGCTAGTGCCGGTCTCGGAAGAGAAGGTCCTTCTCGTACTCACGGTCGAATCCGGAGTGGTGCGAACGGTCTACGTTGACGTCACGGCCAAGGTGTCGCGCTCGACTCTGGCCGTCGTCTCTCGGGCGTTGAACGTGCGTATGGCGGGCAGCCGCATATCCGATATTCAGGCGACCATGCGCGAACGGCTCGGCGATCTTCACTTCGCCGACCGGGGCGCCCGCGAGCTGGTGAACATCTTCGTCCACAGCGGGCCGGAGATATTCGACTGGGCCCGGAAGGAGCGCGCGATTCACCTCGGCAGCGCCGCGTCGCTGGCCGAACAGCCCGAGTTCACGACGAGCAAGCGGCTGCGGGAACTCATACTCTTGGTCGAGCGTAGAGAGCTTCTCGAATCCGTGCTCGGCGACCGCGCCACCATTTCGGAGGGGCCGCAGGTGACGATAGGAGCCGAGAACAACCGTGCCGAGCTGGAGGAGCTGACGATCGTCACCGCCAACTACTCCGCCGGGTCGTTGCAGGGGACCGTGGGCGTGATCGGACCGACCCGGATGCCGTACGAGAAGGTCGTGTCGATCGTCAACTGGACTTCCGGTCTAATTACCCGCCTTACCCCGTAAAAATGCAATCGGGGAACGAGGAGGGATTGCTGTGGCCTGCCGGTCAGCCTCCACGAAGTGCGTTGGGGGATCGGCGTAAAGCGAAGCGGAGGGCATGAGCAAAGACTACTACGATATTTTGGGCGTTTCGCGGGACGTTGGCGCGGAAGGGCTGAAGAAGGCTTACCGCCGTCTGGCCATGCGGTACCACCCGGACCGCAACTCGGAGCCTGGCGCCGAAGAGCGCTTCAAGGAGGTGACCGAGGCGTGGGAGGCGCTGAGGGATCCAGAGAGGCGCGAAGTCTACGACCGGTATGGCGAGGCCGGCCTGCGCCGGGGCGGGGGAGGCCAAGCGCCGTTCTCCGGCTTCGGGAACCTAACCGATGCAATGGAAGTCTTCATGCGGCAGTTCGGGGGGAGCGGCGGCCTCGGAGATCTGTTCGCGGGCGGGCGCTCGCCGAATCAGGCGCGGCGCGGGTCGGATCTGAAGACATCTGTTTCGATCTCGCTGGAAGATGCGGCGGAGGGTGTCCGGCACACGGCCCGAATCGCCGTCATGGAGCCCTGCGAGGTTTGTGACGGCACGGGCGCCGAGCCGGGCAGCGAAGTTCTGGATTGCGGGCGCTGCGACGGCGTCGGCGAGGTGCGTACGGTGCAGCGTTCGATGCTCGGGCAGTTCGTCTCGGTCAGGCCTTGTCCCGACTGCCGGGGCGAAGGCAAACGTGTCGAGAAAGCGTGTTCCAGGTGCCACCTGACCGGGCGCGTTCGCAACAGTCGCGCGATCGATATCGACATCCCGGCCGGAATCTCGTCCGACGAGTATCTAAAGCTGCGAAACCGGGGCAATGCGGGACCCCGAGGCGGTCCGCCCGGCGACCTCATCATTGAGGTCGTAGTGCTGCCGCACGACCGCTTCACGAGGGAAGACGACGATCTGATCCTCGATCTTCCGGTCACCTTTACTCAGGCGGCTCTCGGCACCGAGATGGATGTTCCGACGATCCTAGGGCAGGCGCGTGTCACGGTTCCGGCTGGAATACAGGCCGGACAGGTGCTCAGGTTGCGAGGACAGGGCATGCCTCGCCTGCGCGGCGCGGGGCGCGGAGACCAGTTGGTGCGCGTTCATACCTGGACGCCGGAGAAGCTCAGTTCCGAGCAGCGCGAGATACTGGAATCGCTACGGAGCGTCGAGGATGATCCTCCAGAGCCGGGGCACGGCGAGGATCCGTCCTTCTGGGAAAGGGTGAAGGCGGCGTTTACCGCCTAACGTATCGCGTAACCTGAACCGCTCTCGCTGCGGTCTCCGTGCATCCGGTCGACAAAAGTCGCTAGGGCTTGGACGAGCGTATCCCTATCTACACCGCTACCGCGGCGACCTCCCTCCGTCCCGCCGCAAGCTCCGTCTCCAGGCTGTCCATCAAGCGGGCGAAGGGAGCGACGAACTTCTCGATGCCCTCGGCGAGGAGCTGCCGGGCGATCTCTTCGAAATCTATGCCGGCCGCGGAAAGACGCTTGATCGCCGAGTGCGACTGGTCGACCCCCTGCGCCAAGGTCGAAGCCACCCGCCCGTGCTCGCTGAATGCGGCGATCGTCTTCTGGGGCATAGTGTTGATGGTCAGGTCGCCGATCAGCGGTTCGACGTACTTCACGTCGGAGTAGGCGGGGTTCTTGGCGCTCGTGCTCGCCCACAGTATCCGCTGGGGGCGGGCGCCGCGCTTCGCCAGCCGATCCCAGCGCTCCGTGCCGAGCCGCTCGGTGAAGGATCGATATGCCAGCTTCGCCTTGGCGACGGCGGCTTGGCCGCAAAGCGACGCGATCTTGTCCGCGCTCGCCGCGCTTTCCGCAGCCCCGGCGCCGTCCGCGGTCCTGGCGCTATTCGCCAGCTCCGCGATCCGCCGGTCGACCAGAGTGTCGATGCGACTCAAGAAGAAGCTCGCCACCGATGTGATGCCATCCACGGGGAGGCCCGCTTCCCTCCGCTGCTCCAAGGCCTCCACATAGGCTTCCGCCGCGGCATCGTAAGCTTCTAGCGAGAAGAGAAGGGTGACGTTGACGCTCACGCCCTCGAAGAGCACTTGGCGAATGGCTCGCAAGCCCGCCTCGGTGCCCGGGATCTTGATAAGGACATTCTCGCGGTCCACCGCCGAATGCAGGCGGCAGGCATCCTCGAAAGTCGCGTCGGCGTCGTGCGCGAGGCCCGGATCGACCTCCAGCGACACGTATCCGTCCACTCCCTCCGACTCCTCCCAGACGCCGCGCAGCACATCGCATGCAGCCTTCACATCCGCGATCGCTAGCCGCTCGTACGCTTTGCTCGGAGAGAGGCCCTCCTCCGCGAACCGGGCGATGTCGTTCCGGTAGTCGTCGCCCTCCGTAATCGCCTTGTGAAAGATTGCCGGATTCGAGGTTACGCCTCTCACGCCCCCGGTGGATACGCGGCGCTCCAGCTCGCCGCTGGCTAGCATCCCGCGCGTCAAGTTGTCGATCCAGCAACTCTGGCCGTGCTCCCAAAGACGGTGTAGTGCAGTCATGCTTTCTCCGGTCCTCCCAGGTTGCGGTCATCCTGCTGCGCGCCTCTCGCTCGCGGCACTGTCTCCTGCTGCGCGCTTCTCGCCTGCGGCATCGGTTCCGGCGCCGAGCAGTGCCGGGCTTCTATGTCCAGAACTTTTCCAAGGCGGCGGCGGTGGCGTCCTTCGTCCGAGAACTCCGCCCCCAGGAAGGCGGCGGCGATCACGCGGGCCAAGGCGATGCCGATGACTCGCTCGCCGAGGCAGAGAACGTTCATGTCGTCGTGCTCGACCGCCTGGCGGGCCGAGTACGTGTCGTGGCAAACTCCCGCTCTGACGCCCGGCACCTTGTTAGCGGCTATGCACACGCCCACCGCCGATCCGCAGACCAGTATGCCTCGATCGACTTCTCCGCCTGCGACAAGCTCCGCCACCATGTTGGCGAAGTCGGGATAGTCGGCGGGGTCGGCTCCGTGGGTACCGACATCCAGGATGTCGTGTCCATCCTCCCGGAGTTCGGCCGCGAGGGTGCCCTTGTAGCTCACGCCTGCGTGGTCGGCTCCGATCGCCAGCTTCACGCGCGTTTCGTCTCCCAAAGCGTCTCCAGGACCGGATTCATGCGGGTCCCGTCTCCCGTAGCGTCTCCCGAGCCAGCTTCACGATGGCTTCGGCGGTGAAGCCGTACTCGAGGAAGTTGTCTGCGGCGGGGGCCGACTGTCCGAAACGGTCGATGCCTATCACGCGGCTCCGGCGTCCCACCCACTCCGTCCACCCCATCGTGGAGCCGGCCTCCACCGCCACGCGCGGTACGCCGCGCGGGAGAACCGAAGCCTGGTACTCGGGCTGCTGCGCCCGGAAGAGCTCCCAGCTCGGGAAAGAGACGACGCGCGCCGCCACGCCGCCCGCTTCGAGAACTTCTGCCGCCTCGACGGCCAGCTGAACCTCGGATCCGCTGGCGAGCAAGACGATTCGAGGGGGACCGCCCTGCCGCTCTCTCCTCAGGACGTAGGCACCGCGCCGGACTCCGAAGCGGGCGGCGCCCGCCTCTCTCTCGAGGCAAGGAACCTTCTGCCGCGTCAAAACGAGAATGACCGGCCCCTCGCTCCACTCCACGGCGACCCGCCACGCCTCCACCGTCTCTTCCGCGTCCGCGGGACGGAGAACCGCCACGCCGGGCATCGCGCGAAACGACGCCAAGTGCTCGACAGGCTGGTGAGTCGGGCCGTCCGACCCGAGGCCGATCGAATCGTGCGTCATGACGTAGATGTTGGAAAGCTTCATCAGGGCGGCTAGCCGCAGCGCCGGCCGCGCATAGTCGGTGAACGTGAAGAAGGTCGCCACGTACGGCCTCACCCCTCCGTGCAGCATGAGTCCGTTGGCAGCGGATGCCATTGCGTGCTCGCGAATCCCCCACCGCAGATTCCGGCCCTCCGGATTCTCCTTCGAGAAGTTCGGAGAATCGATGAGAGTGTTGTTGGAACCGGACAGATCGGCGCTCCCTCCGGCGAGTTCGGGGAGTCTCGGGGCCAGAGCAGCCAAGGCCCGGCCCGAGGCGGCTCGGGTCGCGATCGGGTCGTCAGCGGCCGAGAAGGCGGGCAGGTCGTCATCCCACCCGTCCGGGAGTTTCGACCGGACGCGCCTCTCCAGCTCCGCGGCAAGTTCCGGATACTCGGACCGGTAACGCGCTAGACGGTCCTCCCACGCCGCGACCAGAGCCTCGCCGCGGACAGTCTGCCGCATATGGTCGCGCACCGTTCCGGGAACCAGGAAGCGTTCGTCCTCCGGCCACCCGTACGCCCGCTTGGTGAGGCGAACCTCCTCCTCTCCCAGCGGGGCCCCATGCGCGTCGGCCGTGTCCTGCTTGTTGGGAGAACCGAAGCCGATGTGCGATCTCACGATGATGATCGAGGGGCGCCCGGTTACGCTCCGGGCCCGCTCCAGCGCCGCGTCCAGCGCCGGCAGGTCGTTCGCGTCCGGCACGCTCCGCACATGCCAGCCAAGCGATTCGAACCGCCCGCGCACATCTTCCGAAAAGGCCAGGTCCGTATCGCCGTCGATCGTGATCCGGTTGTCATCGTAGAGCCAGATCAACTTGCCGAGGCCCAGGTGGCCGGCGATCGAGGCGGCTTCGTACGATATTCCCTCCATCAGGTCGCCGTCGCTGCACACGACATACGTGTGGTGGTCCACGATGCGGTGGCCCGGACGGTTGAAGACGGCGGCCAGATGCGCCTCCGCCATCGCCATGCCCACGGAGTTGGCGGCGCCCTGGCCCAGGGGACCGGTGGTTGTCTCGACTCCCGGCGCCAGCGAGTGTTCGGGGTGGCCCGCCGTAATGCTGCCCGCCTGGCGAAAACGGCGGATCTCGTCCAGCGGGATATCGAAGCCGGCAAGGTGCAGCACGGCGTACTGGAGGATGGCCGCGTGCCCGGCCGACAGCACGAAGCGGTCTCTGTCGAACCACGAGGGGTGGCGCGGACTGTACTTCATGTGCCGCATCCAGAGCGCGTACGCGACGGGAGCCAGGGCCATGGCCGTGCCCGGGTGTCCGGAGCCCGCCCTCTGCACGGCGTCCATGGCGAGCGTGCGTATCGTGTCGATGCACTGATTTTCCACCGGCTGCCCGGTAGTGGCGATGGCGCTGGGTTGGTTGGGTGCGACGATATCCAACGGAGATCGTTGTGCAGGTGTCGTCATCACCCCCAGGGCGAGTATAGGTATGGGTGTGGGCCGGCCAGTCCGTGGCTTGCGCGGCGGAGCCGCTGGCAGCGCCTGCCTAATGGAGAATATACGGGTGGCGCTCGCTCGCAAGCTAGAAGACAAAGTGTGGCGGTCGCGTGTCGGCATGCCAGGGGGGCCTGTCGCCGGACCCATCGCCCGAGACGGATGAAGAATCGCTGGAGACGGATGAAGAATCGCCCGAGACGAATGAAGAATCGCTGGAGACGGATGGAGAATCGCCCGAGACAGATGGAGAAATGATGGAGTGCGTGTTCTGCGGCATCTCGGCGAAGACAATCCCCGCCTCGATAGTCGCCGAGAGCGAGGAGTGGCTGGCGTTCCGCGACCTCGACCCCCAGGCTCCCGTGCACCTGCTGGTAATTCCTCGCGAGCATATCTCCAGCCTGGACGATCTGTCGAGCGGCGAAGTCGGCGGACGTCTTCTCCTCGCGTGCGCGGAAGTGGCTCGCGCCGAAGGATTGGAGAAGGGGTATCGCGTCGTGACGAACATCGGCGGCGACGGGGGACAGTCGGTGCCGCATCTTCACTTCCATGTGCTGGGCCGCCGCCGCATGGGCTGGCCCCCCGGATGACTTGCATCTCCATATTCCCGGGATGAGCTGCGGTGGGCGACCGCATCATCGAGGAGATTCGCAGGCGGGCGGATGTCGCTTGGCATCCCAGCTCCCGGAGGATGAACCGTAGTGAGCGACCATATCATCGAGGAGATTCGCAGGCGGGCGGATGTCGCTTTGGCATCCCCAGCTCCCGGAGGATGAACCGTAGTGATCGACCGCATCATCGAGGAGATTCGCAGGCGGGCGGATGTCGCTTTGGCATCCCCAGCTCCCCAAGGATGAGCCGTAGTGAGTGACCACATCATCGAGGAGATTCGCAAGCGGGCGGACATCCTCGAGATCATAGGCGAGCATGTCGCGTTGCGCCGGTCGGGCAAGAGCTACCGGGGCCCCTGCCCGCTGCACAAAGGGGACGGCCCCAACTTCGCCATCGACCCCGACCGGGGGCTCTTCAAGTGCTTCGTGTGCGGCGAAGGGGGCGACATCTTCACCTTCCTGATGAAGCACCTAGGCTTCGACTTCCTGGAAGCGGCTAGGCATCTCGGGGCGCGCGTCGGGGTGGAGGTGCCGGAACGGAGATCGGAGCGCGACGACCCGTACAAGCCCTTGAGAGGCGTTCTCGGCTTCGCCTCCGAATGGTTCCAGAAACGTTTGCAGGAGCCGACGGGCGGATCGGCGCTCGCCTATCTGCAAGAGCTCGAGATGTCGCTCGAGGACGCGTTGAAGTTCGGAGTGGGTTACGCCGACGATTCATGGGACGCGCTACGCTCCGCGGCCCTCGATCACGGCTTCGAAGAATCGCTGCTTCTCCAAGCGGGAGTGCTGGCCAGGAGCGAGAAGACGAAGAGAGTCTACGATCGCTTCCGGGGGCGGTTGATGTTCACCATTCAGGATCTGCGCGACCGGCCCGTCGGCTTCGGGGGCAGGGATCTCGGCTCCGAGTCCGACGTTCCCAAGTACATAAACTCTCCCGAATCCCCGGTTTTCAAGAAAGGGGAAGAGCTCTACGGATTGAACTGGGCCCGCCACTCGATCCGGCGCGGCGAACGCGTCGCGATCGCGGAGGGCTATACGGATGTGATAACGATGCACCGGGCGGGACTCGACTTCGCGGTCGCGGGGCTGGGCACCTCGTTCACGATCGAGCAGGCTCGCAGGCTCGGTCGCTACACCACGCGGGCGTACTTGCTCTACGACAGCGACACCGCCGGTCTCCGGGCGACATTCCGCACTGGCGACACTCTTCTTGCCGCTGGAGTCCACCCGATGGTCGTGACGCTGCCGCCGGGGCAGGATCCGGACTCGCTGCTTCGCGCCGATGGTTCGGAGGCGTTGTTGCGTCTCATGGACGACGCGGTCGATATCCTGGAGAGAAAGTTGCAGATTCTGCAGCGCGAGGGATATCTGGACCGGATCGAAGGCCGGAGGAGGGCGGTCGACGGACTTCTGAGCACGCTCCGGGCGGTGTCGGACCCGGCTCTTCGCGACATCTACATCGACAGGGCTTCCGAATCCACCAATACTCGCCGGGACACGTTAGTTCACGAGATTGCGCGGGGCGGTGCGGCGCCTTCTCCGCGTCGCCGGAGCGGGATGGCGGCGGCGGGGAGCGGAGCCGATACCAGAGCGCCGGGCGGAGGGGAAGAAGCGAGGCGGGAGTCTACCTTCCTGACCCTGCTTCTGCGCGACATGTCGCTCGTCCGGCGGGCGCTGCGTCTCGGGCTTGCCCCGCGGCACATTTCGGATCCGGCGCTGCGCGAAGTCTTCGAGGCGCTTGCGCAGTCGGCCGATAGTGGATTGGATTCCCACGATTGGTCCGAGGCGGCCTCGGCGGCCAGGGAAAGAGCGGAAGAGTTGCTGGAGAGCGAAGAGAAGATTCCCGACCCGGACCGAGCGTTCGATGCGGTTTCGACAGAGTTTCTCACGCGCGAGCTGCGGGGGCGGTTGGTCGAAATCGACCGCGAGATGGAGCTTGCGGAGAGCGATCAGCAAAAACGATTGTTTCTGGAGAAGGTGGACATTGCCGAGGAGCTCCGAGGGCTGGGGCAGGCGGCCGTACTCATCCCGGGGCTGGGCGCGCGAAGGCCCGCCGCGACGGAAGGACCGGAGCCTGTCTCGTCAGGACATCCAAGGTGACTCGAACCGGAGGGAGCATGGAAGCAAGGCGTACCATAGACGACTTGGTGGGTCTTCAGGAGATCGATCTGGAGATCCGGAGCATAGAGAGCCGGCTGCATGGCGGCGCGGCGGAGGTAGCGTCTCTCCGGGAGAAGGTCGGGGAGCTGGAGGCGCGGCACGAGCGGGTGGCGGCGGAGCTGAAGAAGGCCGAAGCCAGCGTGCGCGAATTCGACAGGTTGGCCGAGTCGGCGCTGGTTACGCTGAAACGGCTGGAAAAGCGGTCGGCTGCGGTCGCGAACATGCAGCAGCACTTCGCGGCTCGTAGCGAGCTCAACGCGGCGAGGAAGAATCTGCGCAAGGCGGAAGACCGGCAGCTGGATGCCATGCAGGAGGTGGAGACGGCCCGCGCCACGCTGGCCGTCGTGGACGCGGCGCGGAACGCGGCATCCGAAACGCGCGATTCGCGCGGCGCCGAGGTGGAAGAGATGCGGCTGGATCTGGAGAGCAAACTCGAAGCGTGCGGCTCCAACCGGAAGAGCCAGGCCGCGCGGCTCGGCGGCGCCGCCTTGCAGATGTACGAGGCGGCGCGGGGCGCGGGCGGCCAGCGGCCGGCCCTGACCGAGCTCGGGGCAGACGGGGAATGCCTGAGCTGCTTCACCGCTATCCCCCGGCTGCTGCTCGCCAAGATCGTGACGCGGGACCAGCTTGCCACCTGCGAAGCGTGCGGGACTGTCCTGGTCCCGAACCTCCGGGAACGCATGAGCGGCGAGGCGGTCGCGGCGCGGCGCGCGTAGCGAGATCTTCCCGGACGGGATGACGGCAGCGGGCACCGCGGACAGCGGCTTTGCGTAGTCGGCGGCCTTGCGCGGCCAGCCCGGCCAGCGCGGACTTCTGAAGTCGCGGAGCGGCGTGCTTGGATCGGGGACGGCGGCGGGGCACTGCTGCACTCGCGCGTCCGGCGTGCGTGCGATGTTGACAAGATGCATGTGCAGGCGGGGGACCGCGGCGGGGCCCTGCTGCACTCGCGTCCGGCGTGCGCGCGATGTCGACAAGATGCGTGTGCAAGCGGGGGACGGCGGCGGGGCCGCGCTGCACTCGCGCGTCCGCTAGGCGCGCCATGTCGCCAAGAGGCGTGCGCGCAAGGCGCGGATGGCCGTAGGGCCCTGCACCCGGCAGATCGGATGAAGAGGGGATCGCGGCTGCGCATCGTCGCGGGAGAAGTCGGCGGCTGCTACATCAGGACTCCGCCCGGAAAGCGTACCCGGCCGACATCGCTTCGGGCGCGAGAGGCATGGTTCTCGGCGATGGGCGGCGACATCGCGGGGGCCCGGATGGCCGATCTCTTTGCCGGGTCGGGGTCTCTGGGCATAGAAGCGTTGTCTCGCGGCGCGGCGGAGGTGCACTTTCTGGAGTCGCACGGGCGGACCGCGGCTCTGCTGGAGGAAAATGTCGCGGCGCTGGGCCTGCGGAGTCGCGCGACGGTGGTGCGCGGGGATGCCTTCGCCTGGCTACGCTGCTTGGCCGCGCCGCTCGACATCGTTCTCGCGGATCCTCCGTACGGACCGGCTGGCGGCGCGCTCCTGGAGCAGTACCGGCTCGCGCCCTTCGCCGGGCAGCTGTGGCTGGAACACCGTGACGGGGACGGGCTGGCCGGGTCGGCCGACTGGAGCAGAGCGTACGGCGGCTGCCGGATCAGCAGGTTTCGGCGCCCCGAGAGCCGTGGCCGGGAGCGAGGCCCCGCGGGCGAGCAGGCATCTGGGCCGGAACGGGCGGTTGCGGGGTCGCAACCCGGCGGCCGAGGGCAACTACGAGCAACGGCCCGCCCGCCAGGCGCAGCTGTAGGCCGCGGACCATCGGCCAGGCGCAGCCGTAGGCCGCAGCGGGCCGCCAACTGCCGGGAAGGAGAAAGCGCGCTGGGAAGCAGCAACGAAAGCGGAATGCACGAAGTAACCGCCGTGTACCCCGGGTCGTTCGATCCGCTGACAGTTGGGCACGAGGACATAGTGCGCAGGAGTCTGCGACTCGTCGACCGGCTCGTGATCGCGGTGGCGGAGCGAGCGACGCAAACCAAACGGGGCCTCCTCTCGATCGAAGACCGCGTCGGCCTCATCGCCAAGGTGTTCGAGGATGAGCCGAGAGTCGAGGCGGCTTCCTTCGGCGGGCTGCTCGTAGACTTCGCCAAGTCGCGGCAGGCGCGGATCATCGTCAGGGGCCTGCGCGCCGTGAGCGACTTCGAGTACGAGTTCCAGATGGCGCTGATGAACCGCTCGCTCTGGCCCGAGGTGGAGGTGCTGTTCATGGCGCCCGACACCAACCACACCTTCTTGAGCGCGTCGCTGGTGCGCGAAGTCGGACACCTGGGCGGCGATGTCACGCCATTCGTGAGTCCCGTGGTGAAAGAGCGGATGTTGAAGGCGTTCCGGGACTCCGGGGGGGAGTGATGTCCGAACTAGGCGCGCTTGGCGCTCCCTCGGGACTCGCTCCGGCATTTGTCGAAACGCTGCGCAGCCGGGCGGGCGCGCTCGAGCGGCGAATCGGCTTTCCGGAAGCCGCCGAAGCGCGCTCGGCCAGCGCGATCCGTCGGTTGCGTGCCGAAGGGTGGGTCTGCCCGGTCGAGATCCCCGGCCGGGAAGGGGGTCGACTCGCTACCGCCGTCGAGATGCTGGCGGCCGGCGAGGTGGACGGCGTCGTGGCGGGCGCCGCGCACTCCACCGCCGACGTGATCAGGGCGGGGCTTCAGATTCTGGGCACGGCCGAGGGCACGGAGACCGTATCCGCGATGATGCATATGGTCATGCCATCGCCGGACCGGCGGATACTGGCGTTTACCGACGCGGCGGTCGTTCCCGAGCCGACCCCCGCGCAGTTGGCCGAGGGCGCTTCGGCGGCGTGCGCGGCGCGGCGCGCCATCGTGGGAGACGAGCCGGTGGTAGCTTTCCTTTCGTACTCGACATGCGGTTCGGCAGCCGGGCCTTCGGTAGAGCGGATGCGACAGGGGCTCGATCTGTTCCGCCGCTCCAATCCCGGCATCGCGGCCGACGGCGAACTTCAGCCCGATGCCGCCCTCGTGCCCGAAATCGGCCGGAAGAAGGCGCCGGGGTCCCCGGCTGCCGGGCGCGCCAACGTGCTCGTCTTCCCGAATCTGGACGCCGCGAACATCGCGTACAAGCTGGTGGAAAGGCTTGCCGGCGCTCGTGCGCTAGGTCCCGTACTTCTAGGGCTGCGCAGTCCGCTCAACGACCTGTCCCGCGGCGCGTCGGCCGAAGATATTGTGGACGTTGCCTGCATTACGGCGCTCATGTCCGCCGGCGGGACATCGAGGCCGTCTACACCAGGGTGACGCCGGGTTAAAAAGGGGGGTGAAGAGGGATGGCGCTATCAATGGAACGGATCGGCTCCGTAACGGTTGTAGTCGTGGATGGGCAGCTCACCATCAACAACCGGGGAGAGTTCAAGGAGCGCGTCATGGCGCGTATCGCGAACGGAGACACGAACTTCGTAGTCGACTTCGCCCAGGCGGACTACATCGACTCGTCGGGTCTGGGCGTGTTGATCAGCATCTCCAAGCGCATCGGCGAGGCGAACGGAAGTCTTGCGCTGTCGGCGTTGAACGAGGACCTGCAGACGCTCTTCCGATTGACGAAGCTGGATTCGCTCTTCTCGATCGCCGAATCGCGCGAAGCCGCGCTGGCCGCCTGCGAGGCCTGACGGCGATACCCCACGGCGCATCGCGGCGGCAGCCGGGCGAAAGCGGGGCCGGCAAGCCATGATGTCGCCCCATCCGCCGCGCATCCTCGTGCTTGCCACGCGCCCGGACATCGTGCAGGCGGTGGAGGAAGCGGCCGCTCGCATGGATCCGAAGCCCCGGGTGCGGCGCCTCTTCGGACGCCGGATGACGGTGCGCGAGTCGGATCTTATCCTGGTCGATATCGCGGAGCCTCGCGCCACGATGACGTACCTGCGCCAGATGTTCGGCCCAGCGCCCGCCCTCGTGGCGCTCATCGAAGGAACGTGGATCGACCGCCTCGAGTCGGCGCTCGCCGAGGACTGGAACGACTATCTGTTCTACCCTCTCAACGCGGACGAGCTGGGGCTGGTGTGGCGCAGGCACACATCCGCGACCGAACCGCCGGAGTTGAACATGGATGTCGACGACACGGGACGGATTCGCGTGGCGTTCCCATCCCGCGTTCGATACCAGCAGCCGGTGGTGGACCGCGTGGTCGTCGCGTGCCGGCACCTTGCGGACCTTGATGCGGGAACGGCGTTCCGGCTCCGGGTCGCCCTCGGCGAAGCCGTCGCGAACGCCATCCTCTACGGCAGCGGCGGGCGCGCCGGCGCGGTGGTGCGGGTCACCGCGGCCGCGCAGCGGGATGGCGGCATGCAGGTCAGCGTGGCGGACGAAGGCGAGGGATTCGACCCGGAATCCGTTCCCGACCCGGTCGCGGATGACGTAGTGGACCGGACGCGGGGCAGGGGTCTCTTCCTGCTCCGGCAGCTGTCCGACCAGGTGAAGTTTAACGATGTCGGCAACGAGGTCACTCTGGTTTTTCGGCGAGTGATCGACCCGCTGGGAATGGTCGAGCCGCTGCTTAGCCGTTTCGCCGAGGTGACAGGTCTGAAGTTTCGGCTCGACCGGCTCTCGGAAGACGGTTCGCGGGTTCTCTTCGACAGCTGGACAGCGCGGGCGGCACGGAGGCAGCAGGTGGCACCGCGGCGGCGGGCGGCGCGGCGGGTGCGGGCGCTGCAGAGGCGGGTGGCGCGGCGGCAACGGGCGGCACGGGGGCAGCGCACGGTGCGTGGGCAGCAGGTCGTGCGGCTGCAGAGGGCCGCGCGGTGGAGACATGGCCCCTGGGCGGCGGGGACTCTCTTCGGCTGGTGAGCGATGACGCGGGGGGAGCAGACGAGCAGCCCGCCGCTGGCACGGACCTGCGAGATGCCGTCAGCGGAGATGAACAGGCGGGAGCGCAGCGGCGGGCGGCTCCGGGCGGCAGCGAGGCTTGGCCATCCAGGTTGCGGCCAAGTTGGGAAGATCGGCCGCTCGAAGATCCCGCGGCGCTGCTGTCCGGCTGGCTCTCGGCGGTCGCGGAGGGCGAATTCGCCCGCGAGAGGCGGACGAAACGGAGGCTGCGCAGGGTGCGGGTGCTCGCCGAGCTGGAAGTGGCGCGAGACCTGCAGCTGCGGCTGCTGCCGCCGCCGGACGACTTTCGCGACTTGGCGCGTGTTGCCGCCCGCTGCGACCCTGCGCTGTCGCTAGGCGGCGACTTCTACTACCTGGCCAGACTGCCGGGCGGACGGCTCGGCGTCATGCTGGGCGACGTCAGTTCGCACGGCCCGTCGGCCGCGCTGATCATGGCGCGCACCCTGAGCGCGGTGGCGGTGGCGACCGGCGTGGAAGCCGAGCCTGCCGCCGCCCTCGACGCGATGCAGGGCCAGCTGCGGGCGGCGCTGGAGTCGACCGAGATGTACATGACTCTCTTCTACGGCGTCATGGACCCGGGAGCCGGAGAAGTCGCTTACGCCAATGCAGGTCACCCGTATGCCTACTGCCTGAGGCCGGGAGAAGCGCGCCGTCTCGTGGCGCTCGATCCTCCCGTCGGGATCGCCCAGGTGACGCGTTACCAGCAGAAGAAGGTCGCGTGCGGCGGAGAGACGTTGCTGGCCTTCACCGATGGGCTCGCCGAACTGAGCGATCCCGTCTCTTCGCCTTCTTCGGGCGTCGGCAAGTTGATCGAAGCGGGCAACTTGCACCCGGATGATCTGGTCGCGGCGCTCTTCGGCGACAGCGACGGCGAAATGAGACTGGACGACCGCACGGCGGTCGCTGCATGCGTCCCGTAGGCGGCGGTAGACGCCACCGTGCTCCAGGAAGCGGTCCCGGTGCCCAGGGTGGCGCGGCGGGCGCCGGGCGAGACAGCAACCGCGCCCTGTGCCAGCGTCGCATCCGGGGCGCCGCTATGACGAAGGTGGCGCAGCGGCCGCGCGAGGCGTGAGGAGCCCGCCAGAAGGCAAAGCGGGTCGCTGGCGGCCGGCCAAGCGCTCTCTGGGCCAGAACTTCCTCGTCGACCAGAACATCCAACGCAAGATCGCCGCCGAAGTCCGCGCGCAGCCGGAAGACATCGTTCTCGAAGTGGGACCGGGACACGGCGAGCTGACCAAGCACATCCTCGGCAGCTGCGGCAAGCTCGTTCTAGTCGAAAAGGACCGTGAACTCGCCCGGGCTCTGGCGGAACGCTGGGGACACAGGCCAGATGTCGAAGTCCACGAGGCGGATGCTCTCGACACCGACCTCTCCCGCTTTCGGCTCTCCGGCGCTCCCCTCCGGGTAGTGTCCAACACCCCCTACAACATCACGTCCCCTCTCCTGTTCGCCTTTCTGGGCCTCGCGCCCCCGCCCGTCCGGACGATCGTCATGGTTCAACTGGAGGTCGCGAAGCGTATCGCCGCTCCCCCGGGCACGAAGCAGTATGGCGCGCTCTCGGTCGGGGTCCGGGCGCTCTCTGTCCCGGAGGTTCTGTTTCGCGTGAGTCGCGAGTCGTTCCGGCCCGTTCCGGCCGTCGATTCGGCCGTTGTTCGCCTGGATCGTCGTTCGGACTCCCCCGCCATCGGCCAGCGAGAGCTCAGAGCCGTGACGCGCGCCTGCTTCAACCGCCGCCGCAAGCAGCTTCAGAAGATTCTCCGCACGGCGCCGGAGCTTCGTTTCGAGGGAAATGCGGCGACGTTTCTCGCGGAGATGTCCATCGACCCATCGACCCGTCCCGATGCGCTCTCTCCAGAGGCATTCGTCGAACTTGCGACAAGGCTGCGACAGCGAGCGCGGAGCGGGAGCCAGTAGCCGACACACGATCGGGAAGGGACAGCGCGCTTCGAGGGCGTCAAAGTCTACGGTCAGGCGTCAAAGTCTACGGCCCGGCGTCAAAGTCTACGGCTAGGCGGCACTAGGTTCCACCCGGCGGCACATTGAGAGAAGGAAGAGATCAGACTATCTTGACCTAGTGACCACTATCACAAGCCTGGGAACCTCCGGCGCCGCTTCCGAACAGGCAGTTCGTCGCGTTTCATCGTTCCAAACCAACGCACCTCGGGGGGCCATCATGGGAACCTCCGCCGCTTTCGAACAGGCGGTTCGTCGCGTTTCATCGTTCCAAATCAACCCACTCCAGGGGGCCATGCCGGCGTGAGCATTCGCGTTGCCAGCGAGGTCGGCGCCTTGGAGCGGGTGATCTGCCATCGCCCGGGGCCCGAGCTGTCGGCGGTCACTCCCCGCAACCGCCGCGACTACCTGTTCACGGATCTGCTGGATCTGCAGGAATCTCGCGCCGAGCACGAAGTGTTCGAGAGAGTTCTGAAGAAGTTCTGCAAAGTATCGCTAGTCTCGGACCTGCTCGCGGACGTGTTGGACACGGAGGAGGGGCGAGAGTGTCTCCTGTCATCGGCGGGCGAGGGCGTGCGCCGGCTGGCGGAGGGACGAAGCGCGGCCCAGTTGGCCCGGCTCTTCATCGAAGGCAGGCACGCGGCGGCTTCCTCCGCGTCGCCGCTGTTCGACGATGTCCGGGACCTGCTGCCTCCGCTTCCCAACCTCTTGTTCACCCGGGACGCTGCATGCGTGGTGGGCGAGCGCGTGATGATCGCCGCGATGAAGCACTCGGCGCGCTGGACCGAAGAGCTGATCATGCGCGCCCTGTTCAGGTACCACCCGCTGCTCCGGAACGAGGGACTGCTATACGACGGCCCGCCGGAGCGGCAGGCGCACACCAGCATCGAGGGAGGCGACGTTCACATACTGAGGGAAGACCTCATGCTGGCGGGGCTCAGCGAACGGACGTCCGTGCTGGGGATCAGCGCGCTGACGACGGCGCTCTTCGAAGAAACTCCCCTCAGGGATGTGGTCCTGGTGGCAATGCCGTCCCGGCGCTCGGCGATCCATCTGGATATGGTGCTGACCATGCTGGACAGCGGAATCTGCTGCGCATACCAGCCCTTCTTCGCGGGTTCGGCCAGTCGTCCGGTGCTGCACCTGACGCGCGGGCGCGAAGGAGCGGTGGAGCGGGACGATCTTTTCGATGTGCTGCGTGACGTCGGCTACCCAGTCGAACCGGTATATTGCGGCAGAAATTCTGTGTCGGCGGAGCGCGAACAGTGGGCTTCGGCGTGCAACATGCTTGCCGTCGGCCCTGGTCATGTCCTGGCCTATGACCGAAACGAGGAAACGCTGGCGGCTCTGGAGCGGGACGGGGGATTCAAGGTGCTCTCCGCGTCCGACTTTCTCGAAGAAGGCGAACTGCCCCCGGCGGGAGAGCGCGCCGCGATCGCTTTCCGGGGCACGGAGCTGGTGCGGGGTGGCGGGGGACCGCGTTGCATGACGCTGCCCGTGCGCCGGGCGGAGGTCGAGTGATAGGAGCGAGCCGGTGGCCCGGCGGCGCGTACCACAGCGACAGCCACCTCGTGCGAAGAGCCATGGCCCGGCTGCAAGAGGGGCCGTGCGGAACGGTCGACCTGGCGTCCGAAATATTCGCGCTGCGGGGCGGCGAGGGGTGCGCGGACGGCTTGGCCGACAGTCTCGTCGCCAGCCTCCTGGATGGAATGCCCGGCGTAGTTCGCGAGCAGGGAGGGGTGTGGAGGCTGGCCCGCGGGGATGCGCCGCCGGCCGGTCCCCGAGCCCTTCGTCTTGGCGAGATGTCGTTCGCCGTGGTCGATGTCGAGACCACGGGCGGCAATCCCGCCCTGGGGAGCCGCATCCTCGAGATCGGAATCGTTGCCGTGGACCGCAACGAGATTGGAGATTGCTACTCTACTTTGGTCGATCCGGGCATCCCGATCCCGCCGTGGATCACTCGCTTGACCGGCATCAGCAGATACCTTCTGCGTGGATCGCCGTCCTTCGCCGAAGTCTGCGGAGAGATTGGCGAGCGCTTGAGCGGGCGCGTCTTCGTGGCGCATAGCGCCGAGTACGACTGGGATTTCCTCAGCGCGGAGATGAGCCGGGAGGGGATTCACCTGCCGTCGGGCCGGCGGCTGTGCACGGTACGTTTGGCGCGCAAGATCCTCGGACTGGATCGGTGCGGGCTGGATTCGGTTGCCGAATACTACGGCGTGGAGATTCCGGGCCGGCACCGGGCGCAGGGCGATGCTCTGGCTACGGCTCAGATTCTGGTCCGGCTGCTCGCCGCGGCGGAACGGCGCGGCTGGGCGACTTGGCAGGCCCTCTCCAAAGCCCTGGCGGGGACTACGCGGTCGCAGGCGAAGAGCCAGAAAGCGCCGGACGAAAGCGAAGAGCTTGTTCGCCCTGGAGCGGCGGGCGGGCAGTCGGAGTCGAAGAGGCAGAAAGTTGTAAACGGAAGCGGATGAGAGATAGAGACCGAACTCCCGTCATCGCATCTGCCGCGCGGCTCCCGACGGGCCGCTTCCTGGGCGGATTGTCGTCGCTGACGGCGCCGGAGCTGGGCGGGCTGGCAATCGCTGCCGCGGTCGGGCGCGCCGGCGTCGACGCGGAAGATATCGATGAAGTGATCATGGGTAACGTCGTCCAGGCCGGGACCGGCCAGGCGCCGGCCCGGCAGGCGGCGATCGGGGCGGGTCTTCCCGACGAGATTCCAGCGCTTACCGTCAACAAGGTCTGCGGTTCGGGGTTGAAAGCTGTGATGCTGGGGGCCCAGGCCGTGAAGGCGGGAGACGCGCGTGTGGTGGTGGCGGGCGGCATGGAGTCGATGTCGCGCGCGCCCTATCTCGTGCGAGGGTACCGAGAAGGCGTGAAGTTCGGGGGCCGGGAGCTGGTCGACGGTCTCATCCACGACGGCCTCTGGTGTTCGTTCGGAAGTTGTCACATGGGGGGACACGCCGAGTACACGGCATCGAAGGCCGGAATTGGCCGCGAGGAGCAGGACAGCTTCGCGCTCCGGAGCCACCGGCGGGCCGTGCGCGCGATAGACGCCGGGGAGTTCGAGGCCGAAGTCGAGCCGGTGCGCATCGAGTCGCGGAGGGGAACGGTGACGGTCGCGGTGGACGAACCGCCGCGCCGGGGCACCTCGCTCGAAGCGCTGGGGCGGCTTCGGCCCGCTTTCGGGGCGGACGCTCCCGCCGATGTGGCCGAGTTGACCGTGACGGCGGGCAACGCCCCTGGGCTGAACGACGGGGCCGCCGCCACGCTCGTGACCTCGGAGGCGTACGCCGAAGCGAACGGCATCCCGGTTCTCGGACGCATCCGCGCCTACACGGCGGCGGGAGCGCCGCCCCGCGACCTCTTCTTCGCGCCTGTGGCGGCGGTATCGAAGCTGATGAAGCTGGACGGCGCCAGAGCCGGAGATTACGGCTTGGTCGAGATGAACGAAGCGTTCGCGGTCCAGGCGCTGGCGGATGCGCGCGAGTTGAAGCTGGACCTCGGCCGGGTGAATGTGCGGGGAGGCGCCATCGCGCTCGGACACCCCATCGGCGCCACCGGCGCCAAGATCCTCACTACTCTGCTGTACGCGATGCGGGACCGCGATGTGGAGCTGGGCCTGGCCACGCTCTGCCTGGGCGGAGGAAACGCGGTCGCTCTCAGCGTGGAGCGCGTCTGAACTCGCCGCCGGTGCAGTGGGCGTGGGGTTGGAAGCTGGCGGCGTTCGTCGCCCTGTTCCTGTCTTCCGGATTTGCATTGAGCTTCGCGTCCGCGGTCTTGTTCGGCGATGGCGCCGGTGCGCCGCCTCCGGCCGGAGTGGCCTCGTGGCTGTTGCTCGCGTCTGCGCTCTTCGCCACGTGGGCGCTGGCCGCCGGCATGGAAAAGCGCCCGGTCTCGTCGGTCGGCCTGCGCTGGGGAAGGGCGGCCGCGGCCGAGGCGGCCTGGGGGCTGCTGGCCGGCATCGTGGCTATCGGGACGGTTCTCCTGGCGTTTGCGGCGCTGGGCTGGGTCGTGGCCGCGAATTCCGAGTCCGCGGCTTCCCAGGCATCGGAGTATTCCTTTACGCAAGCGTCGCTGCCGCTATTCATCGCGCCCGCCGCCTTCGGCGAGGAGCTGCTTTGCCGCGGGTACCCGTTCCAGCTTCTCCGGTCGCGCTTCGGACCCGTCGCGGCCGTCGTCGCCACATCGACCGCCTTCGGACTCCTTCACATCGCCAATCCCGGGATAACATGGCTGGCGGTGACGAACCTGATTCTTGCGGGGGTCCTTCTCGGCGTGGCCTACTGGCGGACGGGGAGTCTCTGGTTCGTCGCCGCTCTGCACGCCGGGTGGAACTGGATGATGGCCGCTCCTGGTTTCTCGGTGAGCGGGCTCGATATGGGGACCCGGGGACTTGACTTTGCGCCGTCGGCCCCGGCGCTCCTGACCGGAGGCGACTTCGGACCCGAGGGAGGGTTGCTGGTCAGCCTCGCGACGGTTGCCGGGACAGCCGCGGTGTGGCACGCGGGCCGGCTGCCGGGCCTGTCGCGGCCCGCTGAGCCGCCCGGATCGCCGACAAGGGGCCGACGGCGCTCCACGGCGCGGGAGTCGGGCCCCCGCCCGCCCGACACCCCGCCGCTGCCATGACTCGGGCATCCGATATCGCGCGGGCGGGCGTAGTCGGCGCCGGCGCGATGGGGCGCGGCATCGCCCACGTATTCGCGCTCGCCGGCGTCGATGTCCGCCTCGTCGACATCGACGCCGGGGCGCTCCGCGAAGCCCGCGCGGCGATCGAAGAGAACTTGCGCCGCCAAATCCGGAAGGCGCTGATATCCGAGGACGAAGCCGCGCGGGCATCGAACCGGATCGCCGCCGGGCGCGACTCCGGCGCGCTGGAGTCGGCGGAGGTAGTGGTGGAGGCCGCCAGCGAGAACAGGGCCGTCAAGTTCGAACTCTTCGAGCGGCTGTCCCGGATAGTCGCGCCCGGGACCCTGCTCGCCTCCAACACGAGCTCGATTTCCATCACGGAGATAGCGTCGCGCGCCGACTTCCCGGAGCGCGTTATCGGGATGCACTTCATGAATCCCGTCCCCGTTATGAAGCTCGTCGAAGTAGTGCCGGGACTCGAGACCTCTCGCGCCACGATCGACCTCACGGTGGATCTTTGCAAGAGGCTTTCGAAGACCGCAGTAGTCGCCAACGACTCTCCGGGCTTCGTTTCCAACCGGATCTTGATACCGATGATCAACGAGGCGGTCTACTGTCTCATGGAGGGGGTGGCGGACGCGTCGTCGATCGACTCGGTCATGAGATTGGGAATGAACCACCCCATGGGACCGCTCGCCCTGGCCGACCTGATCGGCCTCGACACGTGCCTCGCGATCATGCGCGTGCTCCATGCCGACCTGGGCGACTCGAAGTACCGTCCCTGCCCGCTGCTCGCGAAGCATGTTGCCGCAGGCAGGCTCGGCCGCAAGACTGGCAGAGGCTTCTTCGACTACGACTCCGGAACGTGACGCCGCACCCGAGATGACCGCATCCTGCATATCCTGAGATGACAGCCACCGGCCCTTTCCATACCGCGATCGAGCTTACGCCCGAGGCGCGCGAGATGCTCGGCCTCGCTCGAGAATTCGCCCGCGAACGCCTTCGTCCGACGGCGGAAGAGCGCGACCGGAACGAGGAAGCGTTCGACGCCGACATTCACCGCGAGCTCGGGGAGCTGGGCTTTCTGTCCATGCGGGTGCCCGAGCGGTACGACGGCCTGGGTCTCGACATGCTCACCTATATCTACGTGCTGGAAGAACTCGCCTGGGGAGATGCCGGCGTGGCCGTGTCGGTGAGCGTGCACAACTCGCTCGCGGTCCGGATCCTGGCGGATCGCGGCAGCGAGGAGCAGAGAGCGCACTGGCTGCCCCGAATGGCCAGCGGAGAGGTTCTCGGCGCGTTCTCGCTCTCGGAAGCGGGTGCCGGAACCGACGCCGCCGCGCTCCGCACCCAGGCCGTGCGCGACGGCGACGACTGGGTGCTCGATGGCGAGAAGATGTGGGTGACGAACGGCGCCTCCGCCGACCTCGTTCTAACATTCGCTCGCACCGACACGCCGGAGGACCGCAAGGGACCGCGGGGGATCGGCGCGTTTATCGTCCCCGGCGGCGTAGATGGCCTGTCGGTGGGCAAGAAGGAGCGCAAGATGGGGCAGCGGGGCTCCGAGACCGTCTCGCTCTCCTTCAGAGGCGTGCGCCTTGGCCCGGAGCACTTGGTGGGAGAGGCGGGACGCGGCTTTTCCTACGCGCTGGCCGGGCTGGATGGCGGCCGGCTGGGCATAGCCGCCGTGGCGCTGGGGATTGCGTCCGCGGCGGTGGACGAGGCATTTGAATATGCGGGCACGCGAGAGCAGTTCGGACGGCCCATCCGCGAGTTCCAAGGGATGGAATTCAAGCTGGGCGACATGGTGACGCGGCTCGAGGCCGCCCGCGGGCTGCTGGAACGGGCCGCCACGGCTCACGCCACGGGCGATCCGCGAGCCCGCAGGCTGTCAAGCGTGGCCAAGCTCTTCGCGAGCGCCACGGCGGTGCGGAACAGCCGGGAGGCCGTCCAGGCGCTTGGCGGCTACGGCTATTCGCGGGAGTATCCCGTGGAGCGCCTGTTCAGAGATGCCAAGGTCACGGAGATATACGAAGGTGCCAACGAAATTCATCGGAGCTTGATTGCGCGGCAGCTATACCGGGAAAGAGGAGAATTAAAGTGACATTGCCGGCGGCGGAACCATCGGCTCTACGAGCGGTGCCAGACGCACTGAATCCTCCGTCTTTGGAGGAGAGCGATCCGGATGTCAGCGAGGCTATCGCCCGCGAGATCGACCGGCAGCGGGGCGGACTGGAGCTGATCGCGAGCGAGAACTTCGTGTCGCGAGCCGTTCTCGAGGCGACCGGCAGCGTGATGACCAACAAGTACGCGGAAGGATATCCGGGGCGCCGGTACTACGGCGGCTGCGACTGCGTCGATGTCGTCGAGGAGCTGGCCTGCTCTCGGGCCAGGGAGCTGTTTGGCGCGGACCATGCGAACGTCCAGACGCACAGCGGCTCCGGCGCGAACATGGCGGCGCTCCACACGCTCGCCGACCCTGGCGCGACGATCATGGGAATGGAGCTGTCGCACGGAGGACATCTCACGCACGGATCGCGGGTCAACTTCTCCGGAATCTGGTACGACGTCGTGTCGTACGGCGTAAGCGAGTCGGATCGCCTGATCGACTACGATGCGCTCAGGAAGACGGCGCTGGAAGTGCGGCCGCAGGTCATCATCGCGGGGGCGAGCGCGTATCCCCGGATAATCGACTTTGAGCGCTTCGCGGAGATCGCGAAGGAGTGCGGCGCGCGGCTGCTGGTCGACATGGCCCACATCGCCGGCCTCGTGGCCACCGGCCACCATCCCTCGCCGATTCCGCACGCCGATGTAGTGACGAGCACGACTCACAAGACGCTCAGGGGTCCGCGCGGAGGCCTAGTGCTTTGCCGGGAGGAGTATGCGGCCGCCATCGACAAAGCGGTGTTTCCAGGGTTGCAGGGCGGCCCGCTGATGCATGTGATCGCGGCGAAGGCGGTGGCGTTGCGCGAGGCCCTGCAGCCGAGCTTCCGGGACTACTCCGAGCGCGTCGTTCGCAACGCGAGGGCACTGGCGGCGGCGCTGGCCGAACGCGGCTGCGACATCGTCTCGGGCGGGACCGACACGCACATCGTGCTCGTGGATCTGCGCAGCATAGACCTGACCGGCAAACGGGCGGAAGAGCTGCTCGGGCGCGCCGGCGTCACCGTCAACAAGAACACGGTGCCGTTCGACACCCGCTCTCCATTCGTGACTTCCGGAATCCGCATCGGAACGGCGGCGGTATCGACTCGCTCGATGGGGGAGCCCGAGATGTGGCGGATAGCCGGTCTTGTCGATCGCGCGCTGCGTTCGGATGGAGACGAAGCCGTGCTCGCGACGGTCAGGGCCGGCGTCGAGGCGATGTGCAACGACTTCCCGCTGTATTCGGAGCTAGCGGCCCGCGACGATAGTCTGCCCTTCGGCGCGGGGAGTTGACGTAGGTCGCCGAGACGCCCCTCCTGGCGTCACCGAGGCGCTTCCTGGCGGAGAGTCACCCTCTTCTGGAAACTAGATCCGAGGCGCGAGAGTCGTCCTCCCTCTGACCACGGCCTCCGCTCGGGGAAGGGAACCAGCGTGCCCGACAGCAGACCGCGTGCGTCCTTCTGGATGTTCTCAATGGACCGCTCGCGATTACTATCATCGTCACCCCCGATGAGAGCCTCCACGGCGGACCGGTCGCTCGCCAAGGTGGCCACGATCGCGAGCAGCTCCGGATCACCGAGTGCGACAGCAAGAAACAAGGCTTGCCTTATCGTCCAATAGTCCTGCTTGCCGGTCAGGCAGTCACGCGCCGCCTCCCGAATGGCCGCCAGCTCCTCCGGGCCCGGCCACCCGTCTTCCACCATGAACCTCAAGGCAGTCAGGGCGCCGCCTACTGCATAATACGGATTGCTGGAATCCGTAACGATACTCAACACGCTGGGAAGCGCGGCCGAACCTATATCCGCTAGCGCATTCGTCGCCCCGGAACTACCCCCTATGATCTCCAGGAAAAAGGGAACCGCCCGAGGCTCCCGGAGCGCGGCCAGCACATCTCCGTAGAAGAACACGGCCTCGTAGTGCGACTCGGCATTACCGCGCTTGATTTCTCCCCGCACTTCCTCCATCGCTGCCTTGACCAGCGCGACCCGCAGCTCCGCCCCAGCCTCGCTTCCTAGCCTCCACGCGAAGGACAACGCCCTGTCATGCGCTCTCCAGTCGCTGCTAGATAGCGCCTGCACCGCCTCCTGCTCCGTCATAATCGGGGGCTCTTGGCCCTCCGCCGGCACCGCCAGGGCCAGCCACGCGACGCAAACCACTACCACAGTCCTAGTAGCCCTCATCCGCTTACCTGCCTAGTCGATGTGAATGTGGCCAAGGTAATGGTAACTGGCCGATTCTGGGAGTAAGCTTGTGCTCAAATATCGCATGGCCAATCTGAAGCGATCCAATTCGAATCCTTGTCGTACTCCTTGGCAATCTCCTTCTGGTCGTCCGTGCAGTCGTCGTCCTCCGACGGGTCGTCCACTTCGCCGAGCAGATCCTCTATATCCCACAACTCCGCGGACAAGGTCCTGTCGCCCGATGGCTCCGCCGTCCTCCAAACCTTCCCCGAACCGCACCGGGATTCCGGCAGCGGGACGGACGACTCTCGCGGCGGCGCCAACATCAGCTCCGAACACGCTCCCACCGCGACCGCCACGGCCAACAGCAATAGCTTCGTCCCCCTGCTTGACCAACCTCGCCTGCAAGTTCCGCCTGCCATAGCGCTGTCCCCGCTGGCAGTCTCGGATTTGCCCCTAGCATAGCACTGTCCCCAGTAGGGGCGTCCAGGGCGGGCCGGTCGGTCCCGGCTTGACGGCAACTCCTTGGTTGGAGTAACTTTGGGCGGGGATTTTTCGGACAGCCGCGGACGAGCGTTGCGTGGTCGCGGCGCGCGATTTGACCGAGACAAGGGGGTTTTCGGCGGCGTGAACACACCGGGCTCCTTGGCGGATATCAGGAAGCGGAACCGGAAGTACGAAGAGAAGGCGTATCTGTTCCTGCTTTGTGCGCTTCGCCACCGGATGTCCAGCCTGGGCGAGCCGCGTCACGTCAGTGGCGCAGAAGTCGCCGCCGCGGTGCGCCAACTCGCTCTGGAACGGTACGGACCGTTGGCGCGAACCGTTCTCGAGCACTGGGGCCTGCATGACACGTCCGACATCGGCGAGATCGTCTTTGCGCTAGTCGATTGCGGAGTTCTGATAAAGCAGCCGGAGGACTCACAGGAGGATTTCGAGGGCCTCTTCACCTTCGAGGAAGCCTTCAAAGACAGCTATCCCTGGAGCGCGTAGGGGGGAGGGGGTGATTGCATGGCGGACACGGGACGCTTCACGAAGTGCTTGAGGTGCGAAAAAGGGGTATTGCTGCCGCTCTCTGATTATGGCCGCGACGGAGCGCCTATCCAGTACAAGGCATGGGTTTGCTCCCTGCCCGACTGCGGGTTCCATCTCCGCATCGACAACGGCGAGATAAGCATCGGGGATCGCATTCCGCAGTCCTACAAGTAGTCATCTCGCGGCGGGAAGTCTTCTCGCGCCGGGCGTTCGCCACTCCTCTTCCGCGTTGTCCCCTCCCTCGCTAGAACGTTCGGAGTGGTGGCGCTTGGCCGCGCCGGAAGTATGGCTTCCGGCGGCAGGCGAGATGGCCGCGATCGATCGTGCCGCCATCGACTCCGGAGCGATTCCGGAAAGAGCCCTTATCGAGAACGCGGGGCGCTCGCTGGCCTGCCATCTGCAAGAGCGGCATCCGTCTGGGCGCGTGCTGGTACTCGCGGGCAGCGGCCACAATGGGGCCGATGCTCTGGTGGCTGGGCGGACGCTCGCCGCGTGGGGCCGGGACGTGGGCTTCGTCCAGTGCGGCAGCCGTCCTCCGTCGCCCGATGTCCTGGCTGGGTGGGATTTTGTCCTGAAGCCGCCCGATGCCGTGGAGAGCGAAGTCGCGATCTCCGATGTGGCGGTGGACGGCATCCTTGGCACGGGGTTGGTCACGGCGCCCCGCCGCCGACAGGCGGAGATAATCGAGCGGGTCAATTCCGGGGCGCTCCATGTCGTTGCGGCCGACGGACCTAGCGGAGTTGACTTCAGTACGGGTCGTGTGCCGGGCGCGGCGGTCCGCGCCGGTCTGACGGTGACCTTCGGCTGGCCGAAGATCGGATTGCTGGCCTTCCCCGCGCGGGAGTTCGCGGGGGACTTGGTATGCGTGGAGATCGGTTTTCCGCCGCCGTCCCCCGGAGAAATGGCTCGCGCCGTAACGGCATCCTGGGCCGCCAGCCTGCTTGGCGGGCGGTCTGCCGCGGGACACAAGGGAGATGCGGGCTACCTAGTTATCGCGGGCGGGGAGTCGGGCATGGCGGGCGCGGCGATACTGGCGGCCCGCGCGGCCATTCGAGCAGGAGCCGGCGTGGTCCGCGTGGTGAGCGATCCGGATAACCGCGAGATTCTTCAGACTGCGGTGCCCGAGGCCATATTCGTGGGGTGGGACGATTCCGAAGCGGTGGATGCGGCGCTGCGGTGGGCGGATGCGCTGGCGCTCGGCCCGGGATTGGGGAGGGATCCTCGGCGGACCGGATTGGTGCGGCGTTTCTTGGGCGCGGATGCTCCGCTCGTCGTGGATGCGGACGGACTGAATGTCCTCGCGGAACTTTCTGGGGCTGTGGATGGTGCCGGTGCCGCCGTCGGCGCTGCTTCGGTCGATGGCGCCGCCGCCGGTGTTTCAGCCGATGCCGCCGCCGGCGCTGCTTCGGTCGCTGCCACCGATGACGAAGCTTGGAGCGCGGCCGCCGCCGCCGCTTCGAGCGCTGCTGTCCTCGGCGAAGCTTCGGGCGATGATGTGCCCGGCGGGATCCGCTTCGGGCCGGAGCGTCAAGTCTTGCTGACCCCTCATCCCGGCGAGATGGCCCGACTGCTCGGTCGGCCGGCTGACGCGGAAGGGAGCGCTCCGGCGGCAAATGCCCGCCGCTTGGCGAGCGAGTACGGGGCGACGGTCGTGCTCAAGGGCGTGCCGACTTGGGTCGCGGCCCCGGATGGCGAACTCCGAGCGACCACGATGGCCGAGGCGGGCTTCGCGAGCGGGGGCATGGGAGATGTGCTTACTGGCGTCTGCGGGGCCTACATGGCGGCGGGGCTCGGCCCGGCGGACGCGGCGACGGCGGCGCTAGCGGTGACCGCGGTCGCGGTGCACGAGGGAGTGCACGATGTGGGAGGGTCGGCGGCCGATGTGCCGTCTCTCCTTCCGCAGGCCCGCGATGCCGTGATGGCTTCCGAGCCGGGAGCGTGGCCCGGCGTGCTGCTGGCCCTCCCGGCGCTCTCGGGCGGCTCGTGGACGGGGATGGCTCCAGGCGGGGCGGCCCATTGACTTGGAACCGGGCGGCGGCTCGCTGATGGACTTTCGCTCGCTCGGTCTCGCGGAGGGCGCCGAGACGGATTGTATCGCGGCGTTTCTGGCGGAAGCGCGGAATAGCGCCGGCGAGCCGGGCGCGGCTCCGGACTCCCCCATGGAAGTCGCGCTCCCGCCCGGCGACGATGCGGCGGCGCTGCGGCAGCCGGCGGGCGATTACGTCGTCGCGAGCAGCGACTCGAGCGTGGAGGGAATCCACTTTCGGCGGGAGTGGATGACGTGGGAGACGATTGGCTACCGAGCCGCCGCCGCCGCGCTGAGCGACTTGGCCGCGATGGCCGCCGCCCCGGCTGGTCTCGTGATCTCCCTGGCGATTCCGCCCGAGCTTGGCATCGACGCCCTGACGGGCCTCGGGCGCGGCATCGGCCAGGTAGCCGGGCGGACGGGGTCTCCGATACTGGGCGGCGACTTGGTGGCGTCTCCGGGCCCCGTCTTCTGCGGCATCACCGTGCTTGGGCATGCAGCGTCGCCCGCAACGCGCCGCGGCGCGCGGCCCGGCGACGAACTGTGGGTCACGGGCGAGCTCGGCGCGGCAGCGGCGGCGTTGCGGGCGTTCGAGCGGTCCGAGGAGCCGGATGCGGCGTGCCGCGCGGCGTTCGAGCGTCCCGCCCCGCGCATCGCTGAGGCGCTCTGGCTAATGGAGCGGGCCGGATTGCGCGCCGCCATCGACATCTCCGACGGCTTGCTCCGCGACGCCCGGCACCTCGCGGCGGCTTCCGGAGTGGGGCTAGAGATCGATGCGTCTTCGGTCCCGGCTCCGGCCTCGCTAGCCGGTTTCTGCGAGATGCCGCCCAGGGCGAGCCTCGTCCTCGCCGGCGGAGAGGACTACGAGATCCTCATCGCGGTGGAGACCGGCTCTCTGAGCGGCGCCGTCAAAGACTTCCGCGCGGCCTTCGGCCTCGGCCTGACCCGCATCGGGAGAGTGGCGGAGGGAGAGGGCGTGGTGCTGTCGGGCGTCGCGGAGCCGGAAGTCGGCGGCTTCGACCACTTCGCGAGCAGTGCGGCGCGTGGCGCCGCACGCGACCCGCTTGGCAACCAGGAAGCTTGGGCGCGCGGGGCCTCCGTGCCCCGCACCGATCCGGTGCGCGAATCCGGTTCTCGTTTTCGGCGCGAATCCGGCGCGCGAATCCGGGCCATGAAGAACGCGAGCGGCGTCGAGGCGGATAGTTGATCAGAACGATTCTGTTCTATCCCGCGCTCGTGCTGTCGACGCTGATCTTCTCTTCGCTGTCGTTGGCGTGCGGCTGGCTGTCCCTCGGTCCCGCCGCCTTCGACTGGGTCAACCGGAACTGGGCGCGCACGATTCTGCTGGCCGCCGGCGTGAAGGTGACCGTGCGCGGCATCGAGAACCTCGGCCCGCCAGGCGCCCGAATAATCGTCTCCAACCACCAGTCGTACTTCGATATCTGGGCCATGCTGGACTCCTTGCCGGCATCGATCCGCTTCATCGCCAAGGGTGAGTTGTCCCGTATCCCCGTGCTCGCGGGAGGGATGAAGTCGGCGGGGCATGTCTTCATCGACCGGAGAAACGCGAAGAGAGCGCGCGCGTCCATCCGGCAGGCGGCAGGGCGAATGCGGAGCGACGCCCTCTCGCTCGTCCTCTTCCCCGAGGGAACTCGTTCCCCGGACGGCGAGCCGGGCCGCTTCAAGCGGGGGGCTTTCGGGCTGGCCATCGAACTCGGCGCACCGCTGGTCCCCGCGGCGGTGGATGGCGGACATCACGTGTTTCCGCCGGGCGCCAAGCGGATTCGGCCCAGAAACGTCGAGGTTAGCTTGGCGCCGCCCATCGACCTCGACGGCATGGTGGCGGCGGACCGGAACGAGCTGATGCGCGATGTGCGAGGGGCCATCGAATCGATGTTGCGAGAGGGCAGGGAGGCGCGCCGGTCGCTGAAGTAGCTGCTCGAAGCAGCTTGTTGCGCTATCTTCTTCGAGCCGGAGGGTGGTGGACGCGATCGTCTGCAAGGATCGCCGGGATGGTTGGGGGGCAAGCCTCGTGAACTACATGCAGCCGCGGAAGAGCTCGTGCCGGGCGTCCACGTGCCGGACATCCAGTCTGATGCGCGCCCATGGGCGACTTGCCGGATGGCATTTGCCGTCGGCGCAGAAGATCTCGTGCCGGGTGTCCAGCTGATGCGGATCGTGTCGGTGTCGGGGCGCGAAGTGCTGGATTCCCGCGGCAACCCGACCGTCGAAGCGGAAGTGCGGTTGTCCGGCGGAGCCGCTGGGCGGGCTTCGGTGCCGAGCGGGGCCTCGACCGGCGAACACGAAGCCGCCGAGCTGAGGGATGACGACTCGCAGCGGTACGACGGCAAGGGCGTCCTCCGCGCGGTCTCGCATGTGAATGGCGCGATCGCGGAAGCGGTCCGCGGACTGGATGCGAACGACCAGGGCGGACTGGATGCCGCCCTCATCGCCCTTGACGGCACCCCCAACAAGTCGAATCTGGGCGCCAACGCGATTCTCGCCGTCTCGCTGGCCGCCAGCCGCGCCGCGGCCGCGTCGGCCGGGAAGCCGCTATTCCGACATATGTGGTCCGGTGGCGCGGGGTACGGTGGCGCGCACATCCTGCCGGTGCCGATGATGAACATCCTCAACGGTGGTGCCCACGCCAACAACACGGTGGACATCCAGGAATTCATGGTTGCTCCGCTCGGGGCCCGAAGCTTCTCCGAGGCGCTGCGCTGGGGCATCGAGATATTCCACTCCCTCAGGCGGGATCTGTCCGCCGCGGGGCACAGCACGGCCGTGGGCGACGAGGGAGGCTTCGCGCCCAACCTCGGGTCCAACCGCGAGGCGCTCGATCTCCTCGTCGGCGCGATCGAGAAGGCGGGGTACGAGCCGGGCGGGGAAGTGGCCCTCTGCCTGGACTGTGCCGCGTCGGAGTTCCATGACGCGGAGGAGGGGGCGTACCGGCTCGCGAGCGCGGGAGAAGCCGGAGACCTCCGAGGGGAAGATCTCGTGGATCTCTACGAATCGTGGCTGGACGCGTATCCGATCGTCTCGATCGAAGACGGCCTCGCCGAAGACGACTGGGACGGGTGGGCGCAGATGTCCGAGCGTCTGGGCGACCGGGTGCAGCTCGTCGGCGACGATCTCTTCGTCACGAATGTCGAGCGGCTATCTCGGGGAATCTCGTCTGGCATCGCGAACGCGATTCTCATCAAGCTGAACCAGATCGGAACTGTGACCGAAACGATGTCTGCGATTCGGATGGCGCAGCAGGCGGGCTTCGGCGTGGTGATCTCGCACAGGTCGGGAGAGACGGAAGACACCTTCATCTCCGACTTGGCCGTGGCGGCAGGCGCCGGCCAGATAAAGACGGGGAGCGGCTGCCGGTCGGAGCGGGTTGCCAAGTACAACCAGCTTCTGCGCATCGAGGAGGAGCTGGGGGCAGCCGCCAGCTATCCGGGGCCGGCGGCGTATCAGGGTGCGGATTGATCCCGCTGTCTGGGACAGGCGGCGTATCATGGCGCGGATTGACCCCGCTGTCCGGGGTCGGCGGCGTATCATGGCGCGGATTGACCCCGCTGTCCGGGACAGGCGGCGTATCGGGGCGCGGATTGACGAGGGGAGCGTGACTGATGGCGGAGAGGGCTAGCCGCAGGCTGAGTCGTCTGGTGACGGTTGCCGCCCTGCTTGCAGCCGGGTACTACGGGCTGTTCGGCGGGGGATACACGATGATGGAGCTGCGACAGATGCGGGCGAGAGTGGCGGACCAGGCAGCCGAGGTGGAAGAGCTCCGTGCCGAACTCGACTCGCTCCGGGTGTGGGGCGACAGCCTCGTGGCCTCTCCGTGGGCCATCGAGCGGGTGGCTCGCCAGCGGTACGGATTCGTTCGGCCCGGCGAGCTGCTGGTTCGATTCGTCGACCTGAACGGCGCGGGAGCGCCCGCGCCTGGCGCCACGCCCGCCGATGGGGCGCAGCGCCCCCGCTGATCGCCTTTCCATGCCGCCGGATGCCGGCGGCCGCGTGCAGTCGGCGACGACCAGCCGGGGTTGACTCCGGGCGCGCAGAGCTTAGGATAGCGCGCAGGCGCGGTGCGGCAGGGTAGCTCAGCCTGGTAGAGCAAGGGACTCATAAGCCCTGGGTCGCGGGTTCAAATCCCGCCCCTGCCATCGGTTCTCGCCCCCCGCGCCCGGATCGCGCCGGGCGCCCCTGTCGTTTCCGTTTCGGCAATCCGAGAGGGTAGATTGTCGTCATGACGGATCGCGACCCATCAAGCGAGTCACGTACCGGCGCTCCTCCGGAGCGGTCTTCCCCTGAGCGGTTGGCGCGGCGCACGCACGCCGCACGCGACGGCAGCCGGTCTGCTCGAAAGTCCCCGGACAGCAAAAACTCGTCCGGCGCCGAACGCGCTCAGGCGGCGCGCGTGCGGGCGCTCGTGCGCTTCTCCGGCGAACTCTCCACCAAGTCGCGGCGTACCAGATCGCGGTTCCAGAACAGGCTGGCCGCCAATATGCGCGACGCCTTCGCCTCGCACGGAGTGAGGGCGACCATCCGGCCCGCCTGGAGCCGCTTCTACATCGAGTCGGCCGACCGGAGCTTCCTCGGCCCCCTGGCGCGCACCTTCGGCGTCTCCAGCTGCTCCGTCCTGGCCGGGAGGTGCGAAGCCGAACTGGCAACCATAGTAGAGACCGGCACGGCGCTGTTTCGGGAGGCGGTGCAAGGCCGGAGTTACGCGGTCCGGGCGCGGCGGTCCGGATCCCACGCCTTCTCATCGGTAGACGTAAACCAGCGGTTGGGAGCGGCGTTGAACCCGGGCGCCACGGTCGATCTGAGCGCGCCCGACGTAACGGTCTTCGTGGAGGTCCGCGACCGACAGGCTTTCTTCTACGAAGACAGCTTTCCCGGAGCTTCGGGGCTCCCGCTTGGCGTACAGGGCAATGCGGTGGCGCTTATCTCCGGCGGCTTCGACTCGGCGGTGGCGGCGTGGATGGCGCTTCGGCGCGGCATCGGACTCGATTACGTCTTCTGCAACCTCGGTGGCGCCGCATACGAACGCATGGTGTTCGAGGTGGCGAAGGCGCTGGCGGACCGCTGGAGCTACGGGACCCGTCCCCGGCTGCACGTGCTCGACTTCCGCCAAGTGGTCGAGGCGATGCGGGAAAGGGCGAAACCGGCGTACCTGCAAGTGATTCTCAAGAGGATGATGTATCGCGCGGCGGCCGATATCGGAGAGGCGTCCGGATCGGATGCGGTCATCACGGGCGAGTCGATCGGGCAGGTCTCGTCGCAGACGCTCCGCAACCTCAGGGCGATAGACAATGCATCCTCGCTCCCCGTGATCCGGCCGCTCGTCGGCTTCCACAAGGAGGAGATAGTGGAACGGGCTCGCGAAGTCGGCACCTACGACCTCTCGGCCAGGGTGCGGGAGTACTGCAACTTGGTGGAGAACAAGCCTGTCACGGCCTCGTCGCCTGAGTCCGCGGAAGCGCAGGAGGCTGCCGTCGGTCTCGTGGAGCTGCAGGCGGCCATCGCCGGAGCGGTCGTCCACGACGTTCGGAGCTGCCGAGTCGAGTCGATGGCCGGAGCGGCGCTGTACATGAGCGGCGTCCCCGAGGGTGCGGTCATCATCGACACGCGCTCCCGGGCGGCGTTCGAGGCGTGGCACTGGCCGGGCGCGGCGCACCGGAACCTGGCCGAACTGGAGAGCGACTTCAGCAACCTCGATCCTGCGGAGACGTATGTGCTCTGTTGCGCCGAAGGGATTCGCACCGCCTACCTCGCCGAGACGATGCAGCGCGCGGGCTACGAGGCGTACTCCTTTATGGGCGGGGCGCCCCGTATGCGGCGCTTGGCGCGGGAAGCTGCGGCGCCCCCCGGCGTATCCGTCGATCGAACGCGAGCGCCATCATGAAAAGGAAAATGCGCAGTCCACGGGAATCGCCTCCAGGATCGCCTCCGGATCTCCTCGAAGTCGTTCGGCAGGGGGAAGTCCCGACTCACGTCGCCGTCATCATGGACGGAAATGGCCGCTGGGCGGTAAGACGCGGTCTTCCTCGTTGGGAGGGACATCGCGCGGGCATGAACGCGGTGCGGGAGGCAGTGGAAGGCGTGGCGCAGGCAGGCGTCCGTCACCTCACGCTCTACGCGTTCTCGGATGCGAACTGGGCCCGGCCCGCCAACGAGGTGCGGGCGCTGATGACTCTTATGGAGGAATATGTCGCGCTCGAGAAGAAGAAGCTGGCGGAAAACGGAGTCCGCCTGACGGTGTTCGGAGATCTGTCTCGTCTCTCGAAGTCCGCGCTGCGCGCCGTCCAAGATGTCGAGAACGCCACTGCGCTCGGCGACTCGCTGGAGGTCCATGTCGCGATAAGCTACGGATCGCGCGACGAGATAGTGCGGGCGGCCCGCGCGCTGGCCAAGCGGTGCGCGGAGGGCGAACTCTTCCCCGAGGAGATCGACGAGAAGCGCTTCGCGGATGCGCTTCGCACCAGAGAGTGGCCGGACCCCGACCTGCTCATTCGCACTTCCGGCGAGCAGCGCATCTCCAACTTCCTTCTCTGGCAGCTCGCCTATGCCGAGATATTCGTCACCGACGTGTTGTGGCCCGACTTCACGCGCGAGGATCTGTTCAAAGCGCTCATCGACTATAGCCGTCGCGACCGGAGGTTCGGTCTGGTGAAAACGTGACCATGCGCGGGTGCGGCTATGCGGCATCAGGTCCGCGCGCGCGGTCGCGACCGGAGGTTCGGTCTGGTGAAGACGTGATCCGGGCCTTCGCGCCATGAGCGGGAATCTGCGGAAACGTCTCGCGGTTGCGGCAGTCGGAATTCCTCTCTGCGTCTTGGTGGCCTACGTCGGGGGATATCTCTTCGCCGCCGGCATCGGCGTTGTCGCGGCGGCGGCGTTCTGGGAGTTTGCCCGGATGTCGGGCGAGCGGGGCGGCCGGGCGCTCTCGGCGGCGGGGATCGTATCCGCCTTCCTCATGCCGGCCGTCGCCTTGGCGAGCCGGTCCGAAGGAGTCGCCATCTACGCGGCGGTTCTCGCGCTGGCTTTGCCGGCTGTCGCGGTGGCAACCAGAGACATCGAAGCGAATCCGGTGCGGAGCGCCGCGCTCGCCGTCTTCGGAGTTCTCTACACCGCCGGGTTGCTGAGCTTCGCGATACCGCTTCGCGAGGGGTGGGCCGTTATCGCGCCGGGCGGCCCGGCAGGCCCGGACCGGACTTCGGCAACTCTCCTCTTCTTCTTTCCGGTGGCGATCGTGTGGATTGCGGACACTGCGGCGTACTTCGGCGGACGGGCTTTCGGCAAGCGCCGACTGGCGCCGCGGATCAGTCCGGGCAAGACGATCGCGGGGGGCGTTTGCGCGCTCCTGGCGTCCATCGCGGCGGCGGCGCTCTATTCGCGTCTGCTTCCGCAGGAAACGTGGGCGTTCGGGATGCCGGCGACGCTTGGCTTCGGGCTGGCGGTCGGGGCGTTCGCGATCGTGGGAGACCTTGTCGAGTCGGCTCTCAAGCGCGAGTGCGGACGGAAGGATTCGTCCAACCTGCTGCCTGGCCATGGGGGAATGCTGGACCGGATCGACTCCCTGCTGTGGGCGTTGCCGGCGGCGTTCCTCTTTCTCGCCTTCTTCGGCTGAGCAAGCCGATGCCGCCGGTGCAGCGCGTTGCCGTGTTCGGCGCTACGGGGTCGGTTGGCGCTTCGGCCCTGCGCGTGATCCGCCGCCACCGGGACCGCTTTCGGGTGACCATCCTGACCGCGAACAGCAGCTGGAACGCTCTCGACGGCTTGGCGATGGAGTGGCAACCCGACCTCGTCGTCACTGCTGCGCCGCCGCCGGCCGACTTCGAGCCGCGGTGGACGGGCGAGTGGCAGTGCGGCCGGGCCGCGCTGGACGAGGCCGCCGCCTCGCCGAGCGCCGACATAGTGATCAACGGGCTGGCCGGGGTCGCCGGGCTCGGGCCCGCCCTGTCGGCGCTCGAGGCGGGCAAGCGCCTGGCTCTGGCGAACAAGGAGTCGCTCGTGGCCGGTGGCGGCTTGCTGCTGCGAGCGCTGAGCCGGGGCGGCGGCGAACTGATCCCGGTCGACAGCGAGCACTCCGCGATCCACCAATGCCTCGGCGGGCGGCCGGTCCGGGAAATCGCGCGCATCACGCTGACGGCTTCGGGGGGACCCTTCCGCACATGGCCGGCCGAGAGGATCGCGGCCGCCCGCCCCGCCGACGCGCTGGGCCACCCGACATGGGACATGGGAGACAAGATCACGGTAGACTCGGCTACGCTGGCCAACAAGGCGCTCGAAGTCATCGAGGCCCATACGCTTTTCGGAGTTCCGTACGGGCGGTTGAACGTGGTGGTGCATCCCACTTCGATCATTCACTCGGTCGTCGAGTTTCGGGACGGGTCGTCGCTCGCCCAGCTCGGCAGGCCGTCGATGGAGATCCCCATTCTCTGGGCGCTCGGCTATCCCGACAGGCTGGACGATCGCCGCTCCCAACCCGGCTTCGATCCGTTGCGGGACGGGCCGCTCGACTTCGAGCCGGTAAGAGAGGACATGTTTCCGCTCTTCAAAGCGGGGGTCGCAGCGGGGGAGGCAGGCGGAGAACTTCCCGTGGCGTTCAATGCGGCCAATGAAGTGGCGGTCGGCGAGTTCATTGCGGGGCGGATAGGATTCACGGATGTTGCCCGCGTCGTACTCGGCGCGCTGGAGCTATTCTCGCCGCGCGCGGTAGAATCGGTCGATGATGTGTGGCGGGTGGACCGCCGGGCGCGCGAAGCGGCCCACGAGCGTTCGAGCGCTCATTGAGCTGCGAAGAGTGGCGCCGGAAGGGACAGCGGGCCGGGCGGGGGAACCGGGCGGGGCAAGAGAACCGGGGCCGGGACGGCGGGCCGCGCAGTGGCGACTGCCTGGAATCACGCGGTTGAAAGAGCAGGGGAGAGCTGAGGGGTGATACTAACGATAGCGGTTACGGTGCTGGTTCTGCTCGTGCTCATCACTGTGCACGAGCTGGGCCACTTCTGGGCGGCGAAGAGCGTCGGGATCGAGGTGCCGCGTTTCTCGATCGGTTTCGGTCCCAAGATGGTGGGCTTCAAGCGTGGCGAGACCGAGTACGTGCTGTCGTGGATCCCTCTCGGCGGATACGTGAAGATGGCCGGGATGGCCATCGACGAGAAGGCCGAGGCGCTCGAAGGGGGACCGGACGACTCATCCTCATCTGCCGCCATGGAACCCGGTTCCTCCCCGCGCCACTTCGACTCGAAGCCGCTCTGGGCTCGCGTCATGGTGATATCCGCCGGCGTGGCCATGAACTGGCTCTTCGCGGTCCTCTTGTTTGCGGCGATCGCGCTCGGGCGGGGCGTCTACGAGCCTCGTATCAACGCGGTCTCCGCGGGGTCGCCCGCCGAGGCGGCAGGCCTGCTTGCGGGCGATCTCATCACCGGCGTGGACGGAGCCTCCGTAACCGACCCTGCCCAGGTGACGATGCGGATCGAGCGCCGGCCCGGCGAACCGGTCCGCGTCGAGGTCGACCGCGAGGGACAGCGGCTCGCCTTCACTACGACCCCGAGGAGCGCGGTCGAATTCCAGGAGATCACCGGCGAGTATCGGACGGTTGGCCGGATAGGGGTACAAATTGGCGCCTTCGGCGGACGCATGGGACCGATGGCGGCGTTGGGGCGCGGCTGGGGAGAGATGGTCTACTGGAGCCGCACCATCGTCAACTTCCTCGGCGAGGTGGCGACCGGCAGAAGTTCGGCGCGCGAAGTCGGCGGCCCGATTCTCATCGGCGAAATTGCCGGACGGGCCGCGCGTACCGGCTTCTGGCAACTTCTCCAGTTCATGGCGATCATCAGCATCAACCTCGCGGTCATCAACCTGTTGCCGATCCCGGTCCTGGACGGGGGACACCTCCTCTTCCTGTTGATCGAAAAGGTCCGTGGCCGGCCGCTGAGCGTCGTGCAGCGCCACCGCTTCACGACGGTGGGGCTGGTATTGGTGGGCAGTCTGATGATCTGGGTGCTGGGGAACGATCTGCTGCGGGTGATCTTCCGGTAGAGCGACCTTCCGGTATGTCCCCCCGTGCATGTCCCCCCGCGAGCTGGCGCGTGCCACGCCCCGGATTCGAGGCCGCCTCCCGATCTCGCGCTTCAGGATGGGGAGGGGAAGCTTGCGCCCCTCGGATGGCGCGGGACGCCCTTGCCGTCTCAGATGGCGAGGGAAAGCGAGGAACCGCCACGGGTCCGGACCAGCTCCGCGACGTCGAACCGGGCGCTCGGCCTGTCTTGCCGAGCCACCTCCAGCACCCCTCGATACCGTGACCGCGCCAGTCCATCGGCGACGCTCGCGCGGGCCAGATCGCGACGGTTGCATTCGCGGCTGAGGTGGGCGAGGAGGATGCCCCCGAGCTTGCCGCCCGCCAACTCGCTCGCGAAGGCCGCCGCTTGGCGGTTGGAAAGGTGTCCCCGGCTGCCGCCGATGCGCTGGATGACGCTCCACGGGTAAGCGGAGTTGCGGAGCCACCGCTCGTCGTGATTCGCTTCGAGGACTAGGAAGGCAACCTCCCGGAGCGCGCATCGAACGGGCGTGGTCACCCGCCCCAGATCCGTCGCTATCCCTGCCCGAAGGCCGGTCGGCCGGTGCAATATCGTGACAGCCATGGGTTTGGCGGCATCGTGAGATGTGGGAACGCCTTCAATTGCCAGGCAGCCGATTTCGAGTCCCCTCGCGGGGAAGTTCGTGCACATCTCCTCTCCACGCAGCAGCTCCCGGCACGCCAGCCGCGTCGGCGAGTTCATCGCGAGAGGCCAACCCCACCGGCGCGCCCCGATTCCCATGCCCGCCGTGTGGTCTCGGTGTTCGTGCGTGACCACGACCAGGTCGATCGCCTCCGGTTCGACCCCCAGGGCGCCGAGGCGGCGGGCCAGCTGCGCCCCCGAGAAGCCGGCGTCGACCAGCACTTTCACGTCATCGCCTTCGACGAGGAAGGAGTTGCCCTGGCTTCCGCTGCCCAGCGATGCGACCGAAAATCTCACGCCCGGGCCGCTTCCCAGACATCGGTCAACCAGCCGCGGAATCGCTCCCCGGCCTCCGAGCCTCGCCGCGCGGCGACCTTGCACGCGGTGGAGACAAAAGCGTCTCGCCTGTGCACCGCCAGATCATCCCCCCGCCCCCACGAGAAGGGCGGTATCCACTTGGGCGGCATGGTGGCGCCGAAGAGATTGCTGCCGGCGCCGATCACCGTTCCCGTGTCGAGATGCAATCCTATGCCGGTCTTGACGAAGTCTCCGATGAGACATCCGAACTTCAGCAGGCCGGTATCGACCGTCTTGCCGGGGGGGCCGACGCGTACCGTCCCGTAGCTGTTCTTGAGGTTGCTGGCGGTCGTCATCGCGCCGAGGTTGACCCAGCGTCCGAGGTAGGAATTCCCCAGAAACCCGTCGTGCGACTTGTTGGAATAGCCGAGCGTCGTCACGTCTCTGACTTCGCCCCGCAGGTACGAGAAGGGTCCCGCCGAAACGCCGGATACGGCGCCGCCGAGGAGCTTCGATCCCGGTCCCGCATAGAGGGGGCCGGCCAGCCTCGTGCCGGTTAGCACCTCGACGCGCGGGGCCAGCTCTATCGGCCCCTCGCGGGTGTCGAAGAGCGCTCCGGGTTCGACGCGCGCCCCCTCGCCGAGCAGAACCGGAGCATCGCCAAGCTTCCAGCACCCATCCGGCACATTGTTGGCCGGCCCCCGGCAACTGGCGGTCGTCGCCGCTAGATCCGCGGCCAGTTGCGCGGGGCCGCCGGAGACCAGATCCCAGCTGTTCTTCAGCCAGACGCCGGCAAGCCGACGGTCGGGAAGACGCGGTAGAGGGCGCGGGTCGGCAAACCACTCCGGGGGCGGGGGGCGCGCGTCCACGGGCATCATCAGACCGGCGAGCTTCCCGTCGACCCAGAGGTTGGCGGGGCCGTCGTCCCACCGGGCATCCAGCGCGGGAACGGCGCGCGAGTTCCAGAATGCGCGGCCGGCAGGCGCTTCCTCGGGGCCGAGGCAGGGGGGAGCTCCAGCTTCCGCGTACCGGCGCAACCAAGCCCGCGCGACATGGGACCCGGCACGCGACCCGGCGACCCGCTCGACTCGCTCTCGCAGCGTCCATCGTCCGAAGACGAGTTCCCCGCACGGGCGGGTAAGAGACATGGGAGCCCAGCCGTCAGCCGTAGAGTCGTCGAACATGACGAGCTGCGTCAAACGGCTGCCTCCATGGCGGCGGCTTCCTTCCCTCCGCTGGTCGAAACTGCCCAGCCTGGATTCGAACGGCGCGAGATTCGAACTGCGCGGGAAGAGTCGTTACCCGGAGAGATCTTCCGGCCGCTCTTCCGGCTGCTCTCCCGGCCGCTCTTCCGACTCCAACTCGCGTACCATGGTCTGAATATCTCCGGCCTCGCTCCGGCGCATCACGAGCAACTCGCCATTCGCCTCGGCGATAAGCAGGCCGCGTACTCCGATCACCGTCGCGCGCCTGTTCTCGGTCCACACGACGTTGTCGGAAGCATCCAGCAGTCGGACGCTCCCGGATGCGATGTTCCCGTCCTCGTCCGCCTCGCGCGAGCGAACGAGCGCATCCCATGACCCCATGTCGTCCCAGTCGAAGGTGGCCTCGGCCGCCGCGACCCTGCCGGTGCGTTCCAGAACGCACACGTCTACCGCCACTTGGCCGGCAGCCTCGAAGAAGCCCTTCGCGTCACCCCTGTCCAGGGCGGGCAACCCGGCTCTCACCTCCCGCGCGTGTATGCGGGCCGCCTGCAGAAAGCACTCGGCCGTCCAGGCGAATATCCCCGTGTTCCACAGGAATCGCCCGGACTCCACGTACTCCTCGGCATATAGCTGGTCCGGCTTCTCGACGAAGCGCTCAGCCTCGAAGGCGCCGGGCGCCAGCTCCCGGCCCGTCTCGATGTAGCCGAAGTTCGTCTCGGGCCTGTTCGGCCGCACCCCCACGCAGCACAGGTACCCCTCCAGCGCGCGCTCGACGGCAACTTCGAGGGTCTGCCGCAACGCCGCCAGCGGCTTGATCCGGTGATCGGCGTGCATCGAGATCATCACCGCGCCTGGGTCGGCCCGTTCGATCTCGCTCGCCGCCCAGATGAGCGCCGGACCAGTCCCGCGCGCCACCGGTTCGACGAGCGCGCTGGCGCCGGCGGCGTCCAGGCTCGGCCGCATCAGCTCTATTACCGGCGCAGGCGCGACAACGCGGACTCGCTCCGGTCCCGCGATCTCGACCGCCCGAGAAAGCGCGGCGTCAATCAGAGGCCGGGAGCTGGCGAACGGCAGGAGCTGCTTCGGACGGCTGGGGGTGGAGGCCGGCCACAGACGCCGCCCGGCTCCCCCGGCCAAGATTACGCAGTACGCGTTGAGGTGTGCCGGCATTGGACTTCGTTCCACCCTCCGCACAGTTTCGTCGCCCCAGAAGATGGGGCCTTGCCGCTGGCTCGTGACGACCGTTGCCGCTGGCTCGTGACGACCCTTGCCGCCGGCTCGTGACGACGGCGTCAAGCTACAAGAGGGAGGCCCGCCGCGCCAAGCGACGACAAACCCAGGCCTTCCCTGTCCCCATCGCCAACGCGACCTTGCATTCCGTCCTCGCCGCGCTAGGCGCCGACACACATGGGCCTTCATACTTTTCTTGCTTCGCAAGCACTCGAACCCCACTATTGCGTCATGATCGAGAGCACACGAACCAGAGTCGCCGACACGCGAATCGCGTCGCTGCCCGGAGTGGCCGGCGCGCGGGCCCGGATCGCGTCGCTACCCATAGCCGCCGCCGCGCGGGCCCGGATCGCGTCGCTGCTGTCGGCGGTCGTCGCCGCTATCGCGGTTCTCGCTTGCGACGACCCTTATGCGGCCTTTCTGAGAAACGTGCCGACCACGCCCAGCGAAGTGACGCTGTACGACTACGCGACTAGCCGCCTGGAAGACCCGCCCGCCTTCGACATCGTAGGAGGGAGATCCGCCCGGATAGACCAGACCTTGAACTGGGATTTTCTCTTCCAGATCAGCGACGGAACGCCAGAGCTGGCCCCTTTCTCGGCGGCGACGGACACCGTCACCGATGCCGGGTTGCAGGCAAGCTCGGAATCGTTCGGAGCCATTCTCGAAGCCCCGGAAACGGGATACACGGTCGCGCAGCCGGTGCCGGTCCAAGCGGGAGATGTGCTGATCGCCCGCAGCCGGGTGGACCGAACGAGGGTCGTCGTGTGCAATCAATACGCGAAAATCGAGATCATCCGCGTAGACATGGCCGCGGGAACCATCACCTTCAGCTACCTGATAAACCCGAACTGCGGGGACACGGTGTTAGAGGCCGGCCAGCGCGGCTCGTTGTGACCCCGCCAGCGCTGCCCGCCCCGACGCGGGCGCCGTCCGCCCGGGGTTGGGCGCTGCCCGCTCCCATGTGGGGGCTGTTCGCCCGAGGGCGCCGATCTCCGCGGCGCTCTGCCCAGCGAAGCGCGCCTCGTCCGGATACCGGGCACACTTCGACCGGGGCGCCGCCCCGCAGCGCCTGACCTTGCTCGGATTGCGGGCGCTACGCGCCGACCCGGACAAGGCGCGCGCCGCCATGCGGGCACGCGGCGATCATCGAGCCGAACTGCTGGTGGACAAGGTCCTCGAGGCGGACGAGCGCCGCCGCCGCCAGATACGCGAAGTCGAAGATCTCCGAGCTCGGCGCAACGCCGGATCGAAGGCGATTGGCGAGGCGAAGAGGCGGGGAGAGGATGCATCGGCTCTTATCCGGGACATGCATGCCGTCGCCGACGCGATCAGTCGCAAGGATGCGGCTCTGTCGCGCACGGAGGAGGAGATTCGCGACGACTTGCTGCACATCCCGAACATCCCGGATCCCAGGGTGCCCCCGGGGGAGCCGGGCGAAGGTCCCACGATCGCGGAGTGGGGAACTCCGCGCGCCGGCAGCGACATACCGCCTCACTGGGAGCTGGGAGAGACTCACGGGCGCCCGGCCGGCCCGGGGAACGGCGATCTGCCGGGCAGCCTCGTTCCGGCGTTGGACATGGGCCGCGGGTCCAAGATCGCCGGCACGGGCTTCCCCCTGCTCGTCGGCGGCGGGGCCCGCCTGAGCCGCGCGCTCATCAACTTCATGTTGGATCTTCACGTCAAGGAGCACGGGTATCTGGAGGTGGCGCCTCCCTTCGTCGCTTCGCGCGCGTCCATGACGGGCACGGGCCACATACCGAAGTTCGAAGATGATGTCTATCGAACCGATCCGGACGATCTATTCCTCGTGCCGACCGGCGAGGTTCCGCTAACCAATCTGCATCGTGACGAAATGCTGGCCGGCAACGATCTGCCGCTCGCCTATGTCGCTCACACCCCCTGTTTCCGGCGGGAAGCTGGGGCGGCCGGACGGGACACGCGGGGGTTGCTGAGGGTTCACCAGTTCGACAAGGTCGAACTCGTGCGGTATTGCCGTCCCGAAGAATCGGGGGAAGAGCTGGAACTTCTGACCCGCCACGCCGAACGAGCGCTCGAGCTGCTCGAGATCCCGTACCGCCGCATTCTGCTGCCGCTGGGAGATCTCGGCTTCGCGAACGCGATCACCTACGATCTCGAGATTTGGGCGCCGGGAGTCGGGGCGTGGCTGGAGGTGTCGAGCTGCTCGTCGTATACCGATTTTCAGGCGCGCCGGTCCAACATCCGCTTCCGGCCCGAGCCGGGGGCGCGCCCGGCCTTCCTGCACACGCTGAACGGTTCCGCGCTGGCGCTCGCCCGCCTGATAGTGGTCTTGCTCGAGACAGGCTTCCGCCCCGGCGAGGGCATCGCGATGCCGGAGGTCCTGCACCCTTATTTGGGGTTCGAGCGGCTAGTCCCCTGCCGCTGATCCCGAGCCGCGCGCCGGCAGACCCCCGCGCTTGGTGCGCGCTCTCCGTCCCGACCTTCCGTCCCCGCCTGTCTTGCACGCCGCTCCAGGCGGCGCCCTGGTGATCGCGTGACCGTGCCCGCGGGCGGCGCCGTGGAGTTGGGCGGATGCTGAGCCGTCGGAGCGCCGCCTTCGTGATCGCCATACTCTTCGCCGGAGTCCTCATCTCGCTGGTCACCTTCTCGCGCCAACAGGCGGAGGAGCGCCGCCTGGATGCAGAGGTTTTCGCCCGTCTCCGGGCGATCAGCATCGCTGCTACCGACGGAAATTTGACGGTGGAAGAGGTCAACGAGTTCTGGAACAGGGCTTCGGCCGAAGTCCTGGCGCACGTCGGACGCCTCCAGATCCCCGTCGTGATCACGGACGCGAACGGCAACCCCACCAGCTCCTCGCACCTGCCGGACGACTTCCCCCGCGCGCCAGATGGATCCCCGGACCCCCGGGCGTTACGCGACTTCGCTCGCGAACTCGACAGAGTGCGTCCGCACTTCGAGGCCCCGGGAGTTCAGGTTCACTTCGGCGACCCGGAGTTCCTCGGCCGCCTGAAGTGGATGCCCTGGCTTCAGGCAGCCTCGCTGCTGATGATCGTGGGAGGCGGCGCATGGATCATCTTCACCTCCTTCCGGAGCGAACGGGAGCGAATCTGGTCGGCGATGGCGCGCGAGTCGGCCCACCAGATGGGAACTCCCTTGAGCTCGCTTTCGGGCTGGTTGGAGACCCTCGAGACTAGTCAGAGTCCGAGGACTGAGCCGGCGAAGCTGGGCGAATTCGATCTGATCGACGAGATGTCGGCGGATGTGGAGCGGCTGCGCAAGGTGTCTCGCCGCTTCGAACTCATCGGTCACCAGCCGACTCTCGAACTTGTGTCGGTTCGCGACACCGTCGAGCATCTCAAGCGCTACTTCGAAGCGCGGCTTCCGACGCTGGCCCGGTCCGGGCAGATCGGGATCGATGTGGACATCCCGGCGGAGTCGCCAAGAGTGCTGGGCAACGTGACGCTGCTCGAATGGGCGTTCGAGAACCTCATCAAGAATGCGGTGGATGCGATAGCGCCGGGCAGAGGCCGAATCTCCATCACCCATCTGGGTCCGAACGCGGGGCGGTCGGTATATCGGGTCAGCGACAGCGGCCCCGGCATTCCGGCGGCGCTGCGGCGCAAGATCTTCGAGATCGGTTTTACCACCAAGGAACGCGGCTGGGGCGCAGGCCTCTCGCTCACCCGCCGCATCATCGAAGATGTGCACGAAGGGGTCATCCAGCTCGAAGACACGACGCATGGGGCCAGCTTCCGGATCGAGTTGCCACGGGAGCCTGCCAGGAGAGGCAGCGGCTGAGGCGCTGGAGATCGGCGAGGCGCCTGCCGAGGCGCAGGGGACAAGGGAGGTTCTGGCCAAGGTGCTGGAGACAGTAGAGGCGCCTGCCGAGGCGCAGGATATGAGATGCTGGACATGGTGAGAGGAATTTCCCTGAATCCGCGCCAGCGGGAGGCCGTGGACCACGGCGGGGGACCGCTGCTCATTCTCGCCGGAGCGGGCTCGGGAAAGACGCGCGTGCTCACCGTAAGGGCGGCCCGCCTGATCAGCGAGGGTCTGCCCGCCAGCCGCCTTATGGCCGTGACCTTCACGAACAAGGCCGCGGGCGAAATGCGCGAGCGGATCGAACGGCTCATCGACCGTCCGTCGCACGGACTGTGGATCGGAACGTTCCACTCGATCGCGGCCCGGTTGCTGCGCATCGAAGCCGACCTGATCGGCCCCTGGACGCGTTCCTTCACGATCTACGACGAGGACGACGCGCAGCGGACGGTCAGGCGGGCCATGACCGCCGCCGACTACGATCCGAAGGCGTGGTCGCCCAAGGGCATACGCAAGCGAATATCCGACGCGAAGAACGCGCTGGTCAGGCCCGGCGAGTACATGGAGCGAGCGGAAGAAGCCGGGAGCTTCTACCACACGGTGGTCGCCGAAGTCTACCGGCGGTATCAGGACGAGCTTCGGACAAGCAACGCATTCGACTTCGACGACCTGTTGATCAGAGCCGTCGAGTTGCTCGAAGGAGAAGACGGGGTAGGCGAGCATTACGCGGACCGCTTCGAGCATGTTCTGGTCGACGAGTACCAGGACACGAACAAAGCCCAGTTCCGCATGATCAAGGCGTTGGCCGCCACCCACCGGAATGTTTGCGCGGTCGGCGATGACGATCAGGCCGTGTATGGCTGGCGCGGCGCCGACATTGCCAACATCCTGGACTTCGAAGAGCACTTCTCCGGCACCCGCGTGGTGAAGCTGGAGCAGAACTACCGCTCCGCCGGTTCGATTCTGGAGGTCGGCAACGCGGTAATCGCCAACAACCGGGGCCGAAAGCCCAAACGGCTCTGGACCGACCGGGGGGCGGGCGATCCCGTGCAGGTCGTGCTCTGCGACGACGAACGAAACGAGGCGCGGTGGGTGTTGTCGCAGATTCGCGCGGCTCGCGGCGAACGCCGGTTCAGCGACTTCGCCGTGATGTACCGGACCAACGCGCAGTCGCGTCCGTTCGAGGAGTCGTTTCTACGGGCGTCTATCCCGTACCGGATTGTCGGGGGAGTTCCCTTCTACAGCCGGCGCGAGATCAAGGATGTCCTGGCGTATCTTCGCCTGCTGGTGAACCCATCCGATGCCGTGGCTTTCCGGCGCGCGGTCAGGTGGCCGACACGCGGCGTCGGCGCGCGTACCGTCGACAAGCTGGATCAGCTGGCCGCCCTCTGGGGCGAACCGGTGGCGGTGGCCGCCGTGCGAGCGTGCAGGGAGTACTGGGCCGGGATCAAGAGGCTGCGCGGTCTGCGCACCTTTGTGGAAGGGCTGGAAGAGTTGCGCCAGGCGCTGCCGGCGCTGACGGCCGAGGAGGCGATGAGGCGGTGCGTAGACAAGTTCGGGATAGAGAGAGCTCTCGATAAAGAAGAGGACGGGGAAGACCGGATACGGAACTTGATGGAGCTCTTCGCCACCGCGGAAGCGTTCGACGACGCCGTGTCCGACGACGTCGCCTCCGGAGACCATCCCGAAGGAGCTTCGGCGCTGGAGCTCCTGCTGGAGAAGTTGTCCCTGCTCACCTCGGTCGACGAGGCCGATTTCGACGGCAACGCGGTGAATCTGATCACTCTTCACGCCGCGAAAGGTCTCGAGTTTCCGGTCGTCTTTCTGGTCGGGCTCGAAGATGGACTCTTTCCGCTCTGGAGCGCTGGCAAGTCGGAAATTCCGTCAAGAGAAGCCGTCATGGCGGAAGGCGATGCGGCGAAGTGGTGGAGCGAGTTGATGCGGAAGGTCTCGGAAGAAGTCGACCTCGAAGAGGAGCGGCGGCTGTTCTACGTAGGGGTTACGCGAGCGATGGACAGGTTGAGCCTGACTCATGCGCACAACCGGTGGCGGTTCGGTTCGAGAAAAACCGCGCCGCCATCTCGTTTCATCGGAGAACTGCCCGCCGAACATGTACGGTGGTCGAGCAGCGACGGGTTGCGGAGACGGAACTTCCGCCGGTCTAGCCGGCCTAGCCGCCGACCTAGCCGGTCTAGCTCAGGGCCTCGCTCGCGAAGGGAGCGGCCGGAGCTCATCTACGACCGCGAAGACTCTCAGCTGCGCCCGGTCCTCGAGCCAGGATCGCGGGTTATGCACTCGGTATTCGGCACGGGTACGGTACTGCGTCTGTCAGGCCGCGGACGGGACGCCAAAGCCGAGGTGGACTTCACGGACTTTGGCCGCAGGACGCTGGCCTTGGCCTACGCGAATCTCAGGTTGGATTTACGCGATCCTGCCGGCTGATCTTTCTGGCCCGGGGCGGGGGAGCGCTCCGATCGCGCCGCCTGCCCGACCGAGCTGCTTGATCCGGCGGGTAGCGACTAGGTCGCGCCGCCTGCCCGACCGAGCTGCTTGAGCCGGCGTGGGATCGACCGGGGCGTCGCCCCTCTTGTCCGACTGGTCCGCCTAGTCCGGCCGGGAGCGACCGTATCGCGCCGGCTAGTCGTCGCGCCCCATATTTCCGAGCGTGCGGGCCACGCTCTTGACCGCCGCCACCTTGTCTCCGCCGCGCCTGAGGCTCCTGACGAGCGATGCCGTCGCGAGGAAGGCTTCCTCCGCCTCCTCCTGGGCGACCGTCGCCAGAGCCACGACGTCGGTCACCCGCTCCTCGACGAGGCCGATCATCCGCTCGGTCGATTCCGCGGCGTGCTCTAGGGTCTGGCTCGCCCGCGCTGCATCGCCCTTCAGGCGCGTGCTGATCTGGTGGACCTGTTCGCTGGTGCGCCCGATATTGCGGAGAACCGGCTCCATCCTGTCGCTGAAGCTCTCGACCGTGCCGGAGACTCGATCAAGCGGTTCCATCGTCTGGCGCAAGACGCGGATCGCGTATAGCAGGCTTGCGAATATCCCCGCCGCGAACACGAGCAGAACCGCCAACGCCGTCACGATCATGGTCTCGTATGTGGTCACGCGGGCTCTCTTCCTCAGGAGGTAGCGGGGGGAGGATTCGAATGGACAGTATGCGGTACGGCAGAATATGGGATAGCGTCGATGCGCGTTCAACGCCCCGTCCCGGCTTGCCGGGATATCTGCCGGGACATTTAGGGGTATCTACCGGGACATTTAGAGGATAAGCCATGCATTTTCGCATAGAAGGCGGACGCAAGCTTCGCGGCGTATTCACGCCGTCCGGCAACAAGAACGCCGCGCTCCCGATCATCGCGGCCACGCTCCTGGCCAGCGATCCGGTCAGGCTGGAGAACGTTCCCGAGATAGACGATGTGGAGACCCTGCTCTCCCTGCTCCGCAGCCTCGGCGTGCGCGGAGGATGGAAGGACAAGGGCGTGCTCGAACTGGACGCCGCCAACGTCGGTCCCGCCGCCGCGCTCGATCCCGAACTCGCCCGCCTGATCCGCGGCTCCGTTCTGCTGGCCGGCCCGATGCTGGCCCGCCTCGGGGCGTTTCGGCTGCCGCAGCCCGGCGGAGACTTCATAGGCCGCCGCCGCCTGGACACCCACGTGCTGGCGCTGCGGGCCCTCGGGGCGACTATCGATGTAGGGGACAGCTACCTCCTGCGAACGCGAGGACTCGAGGGGGCTTCGATCTTCCTCGACGAGCCCTCCGTCACCGGAACCGAGAACGCCATCCTGGCGGCCGTGACGGCGAAGGGACGGACAGAGCTCCGCAATGCGGCCACGGAGCCCCATGTCGAGGATCTTTGCCGTTTTCTTGTGACGCTCGGCGCCCGAATCGGAGGAATCGGCACGCCATCCCTGCTGATCGACGGGGTGGAGTCGCTGGGAGGCGGCACGTTCCGGATCGGCCCCGACCACATCGAGATCGGAAGCGTGATCGGACTGGCCGCGGCAACCGGCTCGGAGCTGCGCATCGCCGGCGTCGACAGAGCGGGCTTCGATCCGCTGCGAGTGGGTTTCCAGCGGCTCGGCATCCCCTTCGAGTGGAGCGGCGACGAACTGGTGGTCCGCGGCCACGACGAGATCGAGATACAGCCGGATCTCGGCGGCCAGATTCCCAAGGTGGATGACGGGCCATGGCCGGCCTTCCCGGCGGACCTGATCAGCATCGCCCTCGTGACGGCGACGCAGTGCCGCGGTACGGTGCTGATTCACGAGAAGATGTTCGAGTCTCGTCTGTTCTTCGTGGACAAGGTGGTCGCGATGGGCGCCCGGATCGTCCTCTGCGATCCGCACCGGGCCGTAGTCACGGGGCCTTCTCCGCTGCGGGGCGCCACGCTGGACAGCCCGGACATCCGCGCCGGCATGGCGATGCTGATCGCGGCGCTCGCGGCCAAGGGTACGAGCCGCGTGTACAATATCGCCCAGATCGAGCGGGGATACGAAAGGATCCACGAGCGGTTGTCGGCTCTGGGAGCAGCTATCGAACGAGTCGGCTAGCGACCGGCCCCGGAGCTTCGTCATCTGCCGCGGCAACGACTTCTCGGCAGCGGCCTCCGCTCCCCGAACGATGGCGCGCCCGGCCCATGGAATCTGGTGCGCTGCCGCGCCGGGAAGCTGCACCGCCGGGTTGCGGCAGCCCACTTGGCAAAGTAGCTTTTTCCATGATGTTGTAATCTACGGCGCAGTTTGACATACGCCCCGGATATGGCGTTTTCAAGCGGGGCGGCTGTATTCGAAGTGAGGGACTGAAGTAGTGCCTCACTTTTTTTTGCCATGAACGTATCCGGAACACGCGGATCGGTGGCCGGATCCGCCGTGCGGGCACGGTGCGGCCGCAACGGAATGGAACGCCGGGGCGAAGGAGAGGGCGCAAGATGAGCGATCGGCTTCAGATCGTTGAAGCACTACGTATAATGACAGCTAACAAGTCGTTATCCGATAGCGATTTACAGGAGCTCATCCGGGGAGGAATTCGTGCGGCGCTGGCGCGTCAATTCGGTGGCGATGTCGAAGCCGAGATCGAGTTGGATTTAACCAGAGGCCGGCTTGGTATCGTCGTTCTCAAGGAGGTTGTGGAAGAGGTGGAAGACCCGGCGCGCGAAGTGCTGCTCGAACAGGCGCGTTGGGATGACCCGGACTACCAGGTCGGCGATCTCATGGAGATCCCGGTCGACTACCAGAAGTTCGGACGCGGGGCGGTGACGGCCGCGAAGCAGGCCATCCTTCAACGTATTCGCGAGGATGAACGCGAACGCATTCGGCAGGAATTCAGCGATCGGGTCGGCGAGCTGGTTTCGGGCGAGATACAGACGAGCGAGCGGGGCAAGCTCGTCGTGATGTTGAACGCATCTCACGAAGCGGAGGCCATCATCCCGTGGCGCGAACAGAATCCGCGCGAGCGCTTTCGGCAGGGGGATCCCATTCGGGCCGTGCTGAAGCTTCTCGAGGAGACATCGCGGGGACCGAGGCTGATTCTGTCCCGCGCGGACCCTCAGTTCGTGGCGTCGCTCTTCGCGCTGGAGGTGCCGGAGATCGGCCAGGGGATTCTGGAAATCAAGGAGATCGTTCGAGAGGCGGGCGGCCGCACGAAGATCGCGGTCGCCTCCCGCGAGACCGCGGTCGATCCGGTGGGTGCCTGCGTGGGGGTCCACGGCTCCAGGGTGCAGGCAGTAGTCTCCGAGCTGGGGGGCGAGCGCATCGACATCGTGCCATGGCATCCGGATCCCGAGATGTTCGCCCGTTGCGCTCTCGCGCCGGCGCGGGTGGCCCGGGTGATCTGCGACCAGGACCGGCATGTCATCACCGCGATAGTCGACGACGACCAGCTGTCGGTGGCGATCGGCCGGAATGGACAGAACGTCCGTCTGGCGTCTCAGCTGACAGGGTGGCAGATCGACCTCTACTCCAGCCGCGACTGGCGCGAGATCGGCGGACAGCGCGGCCTGTTCGCGGACGACTCCGATCACGAGATGGCGGACTTCCAGCTCTCGGCGCTCGACGGCATCGCGCCGGCCACCTTGACGGCGCTGGAAGCGGCGGGCATCAGCACCTTCTATAGCGTGCTGGACATGGACCGGAGCGACTTCCTGCAAGTGCCGGGGATCGGGCCCGAAGAGGCGGATCTGCTCGAAGATCTGATCGATGAACTGACGGTGGTCGACGAAGCGCAGCCTAGCGGGGATGCGGAGCGGGATGGCGCCGCGCAGGTGCAATGAGGCGGCCCGCCGCCGCGCGCGGGTGACGGACAAGCTGGTTCGCGCCGCCGGACATGCTCCGAATGGCGACAGCGCGGCGCCCGTGGCCGGTCCGCCGGCGGCGGAGCGCATGACGCCGGGCGGCAAGAGGGCGCTCGGCCTGCTCGGCATCGCCAGGCGCGCCGGCAGGGTCGCGCTGGGAACCAGAGCGGTCGGGAGCGCCGCCGGGCGAGGGCAGGTCGCGCTGCTCTTCGTCGCCGGAGATGCATCGAATAATCTGTGGGCGCGTCTGGGGGCCGAGGCCCTCCGCGCGCCGCGCATCACGGTTCCCGGCCGCGAAGCGCTAGGAAGGGCGCTGGGGAGGCCGGACGTGGCGGTGGCAGCCGTTACCGATCGGCGGCTGGCCCGGCGGGTGCTGGACGAGTGGCATGACTTGTCCCGGGCCTCCGGCGGTTCGCTCGGCAAGACCGATCGATCCGAAGTCCGGGCGGAGCCGGAAGCTGTGCGAGATAGCCGATAAGGGGATACGAAGGAAGGCGCGCCGTTTGACGAAGAAGCGGGTAATAGAAATCGCGGAGGAGCTGGGGCTGGAAGCCGGCCGCGTCCTCCAGATGATTCGCGAGATGGACGTTCCGGTCCGGAGCCACATGTCCGCGGTGGACGCCACTAGCGTGGCTCGCCTGCACGCGCGGCTAGAGCGCCTACGGCTCGGACGGGAAGCTCCGATCGGAGCGGTGGCCTCCGGCTCGCGCCGGCGCCGGCGCCGGGTTCGGCCCGAGCCGGTGCGTGCCGAACCGGCCGTCGAAGAGATCGTGTCCGGCGAATCGGTGGAAGAGGCTGCGGCCCAGCCCGAAGAGGCGACGGTCGGCGGCGCCGCCGCGCCGGAGACCGCGGCCGAGACGCAGGAAACCGCCCAGACGCGGGAAGCCGAGGTCGTTCAGCCGCAGGAGGCCGAAGCCGCCGGCGCCGCTCCCGGTGGCGTGGACGCCATCGTCGTCGAATCCGCGGACGAAGCGATAGCGGAGGCGCCGGAGGTTGCGGCGCCGGTCTCTCCGGCGGAGGCCGGCGAGAGCGCTGCGCCAGCCGAAGCTGCCGCCAAGGCTGCCGCCGCGGCGACCGAGACGCAGACTCCCGAGTCCGCTACGGAGACGGAGAAGGCGGCGCAGCGCAAGAAGAGTGCGGCACCGGTCCGGCGGCGCCTCGCGTCGGCGCGCCCGGCTGCCGGAACGGAGAAGGCGGATCCGGCAATAAAGAAGGCGCGCCCGGCAGCTTCGGCCGGCCCCGGCGGCGAGGTGAGCATCACCGACGGGGCCTCCGCCCGGAGCAGGTCGTCCCGTCCGCCCGGTCGCAAGAGGGGACCCCGGGGAGGAGACAGGCATGGCCGCCACCGCCGGAGACTCAAGAAGAAGGCCGGCGCCGGCGGCGGGACGGCGGCGAGGAAGCGGCGCGAGGAGCAGCTGGCGCGCCGCAAGGCCGAGCAGGAGGAGCGCGAGCAGCAGGAACAACAGAAGAAGACGACGATCGAGGTCGACGAATTTCTGACCGTGTCGGAGCTGGCGGGTCTCACCGGTACCACGCCGGGAGCGATCATCACTTCCGCCTTTGCCAACCTCAACCGGTCCGTGACCATCAACCAGCGCCTCGATTTCGATCTGATCGAACTCATTTGCGTGGAGCTGGGGTTCAAGGCGATCCAGGTCGCCGAACCGGACTTGGCTCCCGCGGGCGAAGGCGAACCGGAAGACGTTGCCGATCTCGAACCGCGTCCGCCGGTCGTCACCGTCATGGGACATGTCGACCACGGCAAGACATCGCTGCTCGACACTATCCGCAGCGCCAACGTGATCGCGGGCGAGGCCGGAGGCATCACTCAGCACATCGGAGCGTACCATGTGGAGGGGAAAGACGGACGGACCGTCACCTTCCTCGACACTCCGGGGCACGAAGCGTTCTCCGCCATGCGCGCCAGGGGCGCGGAGGTCACCGACATCGTGATTCTCGTCGTGGCCGCGGACGACTCGGTCATGCCCCAGACCGTAGAGGCGATCGGCCACGCCAAGGCGGCGTCCGTGCCCATGGTCGTGGCGGTCAACAAGATAGACCTGCCGGGCGCCGATCCGATCGGCGTGAAGCAGAAGCTGCTGGCGCACGAAGTCGTGGTGGAAGAGTTCGGCGGCGATGTGTTGAGCGCGGATGTCTCCGCGAAGACGGGCGAGGGTATCGACGATCTGCTCGAGAAAGTGCTCCTCCAGGCCGAACTGCTCGAGCTGGCGGCGAACCCGGACAAAGACGCTCAGGGAACGGTCGTGGAAGCCCAGCTGGACAAGGGGATGGGCGCCCTCGCGACGGTTCTGGTGACGAGCGGCACGCTCCGCGTCGGCAGCCATTTCGTATGCGGGCTGCACAAGGGGAGAGTCCGCAGGCTGATGGACGAGAGAGGCCGTCCGGTCCTCTCCGCGGGGCCGGGCATTCCCGTGCGCGTCGTGGGCCTCGAGGGCGTTCCGGGCGCTGGCGACGGAGTGTGGGTCGGACCTCCCGGGAAGGTGCGCGAGATCGTGCAGCGACGGCGCCAGATCGAGCGGGAGAAGGAGATTCGCCGGAAGTTGAAGGCGCCCGGCCAGCTGGAGAACCTGTTCAAGGCCGTTCAAGCCGGCGAGGGCGCGACTCTGAACGTCTTGATCAAGGCCGACACATACGGCTCGTCGCAGGCGGTTGCCGATGCCCTCGAAGGGCTCTCCAACGACGAAGTCTCGGTGCAGGTCGTATTCAGCGGCATCGGCGGCATCAACAAGTCGGATGTCGACCTGGCCAAAGCGTCTCAAGCGGTCATAGTCGGCTTCCATGTGCGTCCGGACGCGGGGGCCAAGGCCACCGCGGAGAGGGAATCGGTCGAGATACGCGTGTACGACGTGATCTACGAGGCGCGGGAGGAGATCAGGCTGGTGCTGGAGGGCCTGCTGGCGCCGGAGGAGCGGGAGGTCAGTCTGGGCATGGCGGAGATCCGCGAACGGTTCCGGGTGCCCAGAGTCGGCACGGTTGGCGGATGCTACGTGCAATCGGGCAGGATCCGTCGCAACCGCCCCATTCGGCTGCTGCGCGACCAGGTGCCGATCTACACGGGCCGCATCGAGAGCCTGAAGCGTTTCAAGGACGATGTCGGCGAGGTCAGGGAAGGGTACGAGTGCGGCATCCTGATCGAGAACTATAACGACATCAAGATTGGCGACGTCATAGAGTGCTACGAGGTCATGGAGGTCGCGCGCACGCTGCCGGAGGTGGCGGTCGGCTGATCCATGGCGGTCTCTGCGGCCAATGACGGTCTCTGCGGGGAGGGCGCGCTGTGCCTGTCATAGGAGTGCGGCGGTGGGTCTTTCGTCTCCCGGGCTGTCGTTCGTTGAAGATGAAGCGCAGCGTGATTCGCCGCCTGCTCGAACGGGCGATCCGCAAGTTCCGCGTCTCGGCAGCTGAAACGGGCCACCTGGACAGCACGTCGTCCGCCGAGGTCACGGCATGTGTCGTGTCCGGCGACCGCCGCCAAGCCGAATCGGTCCTCGGCAGGGTGGATTCCTTCATGCAGTCGGACCCCCGTGCGCAAGTCGTGGAGTCGGAAGTGGAACTCCTATGAGCCACGGTCACCGGAGCGAACGGCTCGGCAGGCTGTTTCGGCAGGAGATCACCAAGCTTCTCCTGGAACGACTGAGAGATCCACGGCTCGATGGGATGACGGTGACGGATGTAAGAGCGTCCCGCGACCTCTCCTTCGCCACCGTGTACGTGCGTTCCGTCGGCGACGTGGAGCAGGGGATAGAAGGGCTGGAGCGCGCGAGCGGCTTCATCCGCCGCGAGCTCGGCAGGACGCTGCATCTGCGCAAGATACCGGAATTCCGCTTCTTGGCGGACGAGACGATAGAGCACGCGGACCGGATCGAAGCCCGTCTTCGGGAGATCAGCGACGGCGGCGCGAGCCGGACGTGATGGGCCGGCGACCCGCGGCGGGCGGCGGCCTGCTCCTGGTGGACAAGCCGGCCGGCGCCACTTCGCACGACGTGGTGCGGGGCCTTCGGGGGGCGCTCCGCAGCGGCAAGGTGGGACACACCGGGACTCTCGATCCTTTCGCGACCGGCCTGCTGCTAGCGCTCGCCGGAAGGTATACGCGCCTCGCGGAGCTGTTCCACGCGCTTCCGAAGTCGTACGACGCCACGGCGGAGCTGGGACGCGAGACCGCCACGGACGACCTGACTGGCCCTGCGCTCTTCGAAGCCGACTGGCGCGACTGCGAGCCGGCGGCGGTCGAGGCCGCTATCGCCGCGCAACGGGGGGAGCGGTCGCAGCTCCCGCCTGCCTACTCGGCCAAGCGCGTGGCTGGAGAGCGTGCCTACGACATGGCCCGCGAGGGTAGGCGACCGGAGCTGGAAGCCCGGAAGGTGGTCATCCACGAGATAGCGGTCACGGGCTTCGACCTTCCGCGCGTCGCCTTCACGGCTCGCGTTTCGACCGGCACGTACATTCGCGCCATCGCTCGCGACGTGGGGCGGGCTCTCGGCTGCGGAGCGCACCTGACGGAGCTTCGCCGGGTGGCGGTGGGGCCGTTCCTGGTGGAGGAAGCGCTTGCGCCGGAGGAAGCCGCCGAAGCGCGAGCCGGCGTCCCCGGTCCACCGAGCGGTCCCGCGGAGCGATGGCCGGTCGCGCCGGAGAAAACCGCCGGGGCGCGGGCCCACCGGCTCGGCGCGTGGCGCACCGGCCGCGCCGCCCTGCCATGGCTGCGCAGCCGAGAGCTCGCGGCCGGGGAAGAGGCGGAGATCCGCCACGGCCGGCCGGTGGAGCGCGGGCGCGTCCTCCCTCCGGAATACGACTGCGCCTTGCCCGGAGGGGAAGAGCGGGAGCTGCCGGTAGCGCTCCTCCATGAAGGAGAGCTGGTCGCCATAGCGGCCCTCCGGGGGGAACGCCTGTTCCCCGAGAAGGTGTTCTCCGCATGACCATCCGCGGTGCGCTCCCGGAGCGCGTCAAGGGCACGGTCGTCACTGTCGGGACATTCGACGGAGTCCACCTCGGCCACCAGGCGATACTGCGCGAGGTCGGAAGACGCGCGAAGGAGCGAGCCAACCACTCTCTGCTCCTCACCTTCGACAAGCACCCCCTTACGGTGGTCCGCCCGGGGGAAGCGCCGCCGCTGCTCACGACGGCGAACGAAAAAAAGGAGATCCTGGCTCAATTCGATCTCGACTACGTCGTCTTCATCGCTTTCACGCTCGCGCTGTCGCGGTACTCGCCAGAGAAGTTCGTGCAGGAGATGCTGGTCCGCCGGCTCCGCGTGGCGGAGGTCGTGATCGGCTACGACCACGGCTTCGGACGCGGGCGCGCCGGCGATGTCGGCGACCTCGAGCGGCTCGGCCGGCAGCACGGCTTCGACGTTTCCGTCGTCCACGGCATCGAGGCCGCCGGTTCGGCCGCATCCTCCTCCCGGATCCGTCAAGCGGTCGCCGAGGGGAACATGGAGGGCGCGGCAGGCGTACTGGGCAGGCCGTACTCGCTGCGAGGCACGGTGGTGCACGGAATGGGGCGCGGACGCACGCTCGGCTTTCCCACCGCCAACCTGACGGCCCCGCCGCCGGACAAGCTGCTGCCGGCCGAGGGCATATACGCGGTGCGAGCCAGCATCGGCACGGAGCTGCGGGAGGGACTGCTTCACCTGGGTCCGCGGCCGGCCTTCGCCGGCTCTCCGCCGACCATCGAGCTCTTTCTGTTCGACTTCGACCGGGACATCTACGGCGAACGCGTCGTAGTCGAATTCCTCCACCGGCTACGGGAGATCCTTCCGTTTGCCACAAACGAGGATCTGATCGAGCAGATGCGGCGAGATGCGAAGGCCGGCCGCGACTTCTTCTCCCGCTCCAGCGCCGGTTGGTGAGATTTGGCCGTCGATGGTCGGCGAGGCGGGGCCGACAAGGATCGGGCGAGGCGTGGCCAGCGCCGGTTGGCGAGGGTGCGGTCGGCAAACGGTCAGCGAGGCGTGGTCGGCAACGGTCAGCGAGGCCTCGGTTATCCGAACCCCGCAAGAGAGTCGCTACCCGGTCTCGTCTTCGCGAAAGCGCTTTCTTTACAGGAGCAAGAGCAGATTCTATTATAGAGTGCTATTATGCATGCGTCGTCGCTACGAATCGAATGCTGGCCAAGCTGGTCAAGCGGTTACTGGATAGAGAAAATTGGACAAGAGCAAGAAGCAAGAAGTCATACGGAAGTTCTCGCGACGAGAGAACGACCAGGGTTCGGCCCAGGTGCAGGTGGCCCTCCTCACGGCTCGCATTCAGGAGCTGACTGAACACTTTCGGAGTCACCCCAAGGATCACCACAGCCGCCGGGGGTTGCTCAAGATGGTCGGCCGCCGCCGCCGGTTGCTCAACTATCTGCGGCGGGCCGATGTCGACCTTTACCGATCTGTCATTGGAGAGCTCGGGCTGCGCCGTTGAGGCGCCGGCGTACGCCGCGGACGACTGCCGCCTCTTCCAGTGGCCATCGACCTCTTCGGCCGACAGCAGGCTCCCCATCCGGGCGCGATACGTCTCCGCTTCCAACCGCTAGCGCGGCAACCCGTCGTTCGCCCGCCCCGCAACTCGACGACAAGCGCGACGAGGACGCTCGGCTTCCTCTAGCCACCCGCTCCGCTCTCGACGCCTCGGACCGTCGGTAGCAGTCCGGCCCGGCAAGACCCTCCCGCCCCGCCGGACACGAGCAGGGCACAGGGAAGAGACGGAAGCGAGCCGCCAACCCGCTAGATCGAGCAGCCGACCCGAATAGATAGCGACAAACCGAATAGATAACGATAAAACCATTTTGGATGACGATTCGATGACGAGAAACCATCGGACGGATGATGAACGAGCCGGAGCCATGCGGGCCCGGCGACAGAAGAGAGAAACAGAGGACTAATGAGTCACAGAATCGAGACGGAGTTTCACGGACGGACCCTGATCCTGGAGACGGGCAAGATGGCCCGCCAGGCGGACGGGGCAGTGTATGTGCAGTACGGAGACACGGCTCTCCTCGTAACGGCGACCGCCGACCGCAAGCCCACCCACCTCCCCTTCTTCCCCCTTACGGTCGAGTACCGGGAGAAGACCTACGCCGCCGGCAAGTTTCCGGGCGGCTTCATCAAGAGAGAGACGCGCCCCGGCGACAAGGAAACCGTGTCGGCGAGACAGATAGACCGTCCGCTGCGCCCGCTGTTCCCCGGCGACTACCGCAACGACACGCAAGTCGTCTGCTTCGTGATATCCGCCGACCAGGAGAACGACGGCGACGTGATCGGGCTGTTGGGGGCTTCGGCGAGCCTGCTCCTCTCCCCCATACCGTGGGACGGGCCGGTTGCCGGAGTGCGGGTGGCCCGGGCTGCGGGAGAGTGGTTGATAAACCCGACCTTCCAGGACCTCGACCGCTGCGACCTCGAACTCGTGGTCGTCGGATCCGAAGAGTCCATCGTGATGGTCGAAGGCGCCTGCCTCGAAGTGCCCGAAGAGGACTTCCTGGAGGCGCTGGAAGTGGGCCAGGAGGCGGTCCGCGAGCTGATCCAGATCCAGCGCGACTTGGTGGAGCTGGCCGGCGCCGCCGAGAAGTTCGACTACGAGCCGGTCGGGCCGAACCAGGAGATCACGGCAAAAGTCGCCGAGCGCGCCCGCGACCGGGTGGACGAAGCGCTGCAGGTGGCGGACAAGGAAGAGCGCGCGAGGGCGCTCGCCGCGCTCGCCAGGGAGCTGGCCGACAGCCTCGAGCCGGAGCACGGGGAGTGCGGCTCCGACGTCAAGACCGCCCTCAAAGCGTTGCAGAAGAAGGTCATGCGCGCGCGCATCGTCGAGCGCGGCGAGCGAATCGATGGCCGCGGAGTCAACGACATCCGCGGGATCGCCTGCGAGGTCGGCCTGCTGCCGCGAACCCATGGCTCCGCTCTCTTCACGCGCGGACAGACGCAGGCGCTTGCCACGACGACGCTGGGGAGCGTTCGCGACGAGCAGCGAATCGACTCCGTGGACATCACGGAGGAGACGTCCAAGTCGTTCATGCTTCACTACAACTTCCCCGGCTTCTCGACCGGCGAGGTGCGGATGTTCCGGGGGACTAGCCGCCGCGAGACGGGTCACGGGATGCTCGCCGAACGCGCGCTCCAGGCTCTGCTCCCGGCGTACGAGGACTTCCCCTACACGATTCGAGTCGTCTCCGACATCCTCGAATCCAACGGTTCGAGCTCGATGGCCTCGGTCTGCGGAGGATCCCTCTCGCTCATGGACGCAGGAGTGCCGATGCGCGCGCCGTGCGCCGGGATCGCCATGGGGCTCATCAAGGAGGGCGAGCAGGTCAGGGTGCTGACGGACATTCTCGGCGTCGAAGATGCCCTCGGCGACATGGACTTCAAGATTGCCGGCACCGAAGCGGGAATAACCGCGGTGCAGATGGACATCAAGATCTCCGGCCTGTCGGTCGCGATCATGCGCGAGGCGCTGGAGCGCGCCCGCGAAGCCAGGCTTGGCGTTCTGGCCGCGATGAACGATGCTCTGCCTGCCGCTCGAAGCGAGATGTCGCCTTACGCTCCCCGGATCGTGACCGTCCAGGTCAACCCCCAGAAAATCGGCGAAGTCATCGGACCGAAGGGGAAGACGATCCGGATGATCCAGGAAGAGACGGGCGCCGACGTCAACATCGATGACAGCGGCGTGGTGACGATCGCGGCGGCCTCGGGCGCAGCGGCGGATAGCGCGCGGGAGATGGTGGAGGGTATCGCCGCCGAGCCGGAGGTCGGACGGGTCTACCGGGGCGTCGTCAAGAACACGACCGACTTCGGAGCCTTCGTCGAGATAATCCCCGGCGTCGAGGGTCTGTGTCACATCTCGGAGCTGGAAGAGGGGCGCACTAACAAGACGGAGGATGTGGTGAAGCCGGGCGACCAGGTGAGCGTCAAGCTGCTCGCCGTCGATGAGCGTGGCCGCCTCAAGCTTTCGCGGCGCGCAGCCCTGGCCCACCAGCCGCGCTAACCGGCGCGCTGACGCTTTGACGGCGCGGCTCCCAGGCATGCTCCCCTCGGCTCGGGCAGAGCGATGAAAGTCGGCGTGCCTCGGGAGTTGAAGGCGGGCGAGAACCGCGTAGCGCTCGTGCCGGCGGGCGTGGCGGCGCTTGCTGCCGCCGGACACACCGTCCTGGTGGAGCGGCGGGCCGGCGTCCGGAGCGGCGTCTCGGATCGCGCCTTTGCCGATGCGGGGGCGAAGGTAGTCGATTCGGCGGAAGAAATATGGCACAGCGCCGATCTCATCGTGAAGGTCAAGGAGCCCATAGAGGCCGAGTACCATCGCATTCGGGATGGGCAGGTCGTTTTCTGCTACTTCCACTTCGCGGCGGATAGCCTGCTCACCCAGAGGATGCTCGAGAGCGGATGCGTCGCCATCGCCTACGAGACGGTCGAGCTGGCCAGCGGCGAACTTCCCCTCCTCACGCCCATGTCCGAGGTGGCGGGCCGGGTGGCGGTCCAGAAGGGCGCCAACTACCTGGAGCAGCCTTCCGGGGGCCGTGGGACGCTCTTGGGCGCGGTGCCGGGCGTGCTGCCCGCCCACGTGGCGATCCTGGGAGGCGGGGTGGTGGGAGCCAACGCCGCGACGGTCGCGGCAGGCCTTGGCGCGCGGGTCACGATACTAGATGTGGACCTTCCGCGACTGCGGTATCTGTCCGAGGTCATGCCCGCGAACGTCAGGACGCTCCACTCGAACCGCTACTCGGTTCTGCAGCAGATAGAGCGCGCCGACATGGTCGTAGGAGCCGTTCTGGTGACCGGCGCGAAGGCGCCGAAGCTGGTGCTGCGCGATGACCTTCGGTTCATGAAAGACGGTTCGGTCATCGTCGACGTGGCGATAGACCAGGGAGGGTGCGTCGAGTCGGCGCGGCCCACTACGCACGACAACCCCGTATATGCCGTGGATGGAGTCATCCACTACTGCGTGTCCAATATCCCGAGCGCGGTGCCGCATACTTCGACGTTGGCGCTGACGAACGCCACTCTCCCGTACGTGCTCAGTCTGGCGAATCAGGGCTGGGTGGACGCTTGCCGCGCGGACCCGTGTCTGGGGCGCGGCGTCAATGTCATGAGCGGCGCTCTGACCTGCCGAGCCGTCGCGGAGGCGTTCGAGTTGGAGTACCAGCCTCTCGGCCAGCTGCTGTAGCGGATTGGCCGCCTGCCGTAGCGGATCGGCGGTCTGCCGTAGCGGATCGGCGGCTTGCCGTAGCGGATTGGCCGCCCGCCGTAGCGAATCGGCGGTCTGCCGCAGCGGATCGGCGGTCTGCCGTGGCGGATTGGCCTCTCGTCAAGCGCTCTCTTACATTTTGCCTGTCGAGCGAACTCGCTTCAGGGAGGCCCCACTCTTAGATGCGTAACTTGTAGATGCGTAGTTGGTTCCGGGCGGGAAGCTTGTTGCCGATCAGCAAGATCGGGGTGGATCTGGGAACGGCCAATACGCTCGTATCCGTGGATGGAGAGGGTATCGTGCTCAACGAACCCTCCGTCGTCGCCCTGGAAACGCAGAGCGGCCGAACCGTGGGGATAGGTCTCGACGCGAAGCGGATGCTCGGGCGCACCCCCAGCGGAATAGCGGCGATCCGGCCGGTCAAGGACGGGGTCATAGCCGATGTCGACATTACCGAGCTGATGATCCGGCACTTCCTGACGCAGGTGATGACCAAGAAGTTCTTGAAGATAAGGCCGCTCGTTCTGGTCGGCGTCCCGTCGGGGATAACCGAACTCGAGCGTCGAGCGGTCAGGTCGAGCGCGCACGCCGCGGGCGCCAAGGAAGTCTACATGGTGGCGGAGCCGATGGCCGCGGCCATTGGCATGGGACTCCCGGTAGAGACGGCGTCGGGCAACATGATCATCGACATAGGCGGCGGCACTAGCGAGATTGCCGTCATCGCCCTCTCGGGATCCGTGGCCGACACATCGATACGCATCGGCGGCGATGAAATGGATGCCGCGATCGTGGCCCACATCAGGAAGGCGCACAGTCTCTTGATAGGCGATCCGACTGCCGAAGCGATCAAGGTGCAGTTGGGCATGGCGCACTCTCCGGAAGACGAGAAAGAAAAGACGATGCTGGTGCGAGGCCGGGACCTGATCAATGGGGTGCCGGTCGAAGTCGAGATAAAGTCGTCGGAGATATGCGAGTGCCTTCAAGACCCGATTCAACAGATAGTCGCCGCTGTCAGGCGGGCGCTCGAGGTAACTCCGCCGGAGCTCGCTTCGGACATAGTGGAGAGAGGCATCATAATGACCGGGGGCGGAGCGCTCTTGCGCGGTCTGGATGTCGCGGTCTCCAAGGATACTGGGCTAAAGATACATGTCGATGACGACCCGCTCACATGCGTGGTCCGGGGATGCGGCAAGATCCTGGACGAGCTCGGGCGGTACCGGGCCGTGCTTACGAAGTAGCGCGAGACCGGCGGGCCCTTCTCGCGCGCGTCCGTGAGCTATTCTCGAGTACGGCCTCAGCGTCCCGGATGGCTGCAGGTGGTTGCGGCGGTCGCGGTATTGGCCGCTTGCGGCGTGGTGGCAGCGCTGTCGTCCACCCGGCAGAGCCAGCTTCAGGCCGCTATCCGGACTACAGTCCTGTACCCCTTCACTTCGCTCCACAGCTTCGCCGCGGAGCGGGGCCGGGTCGCCGCCCGCAACAGGGTTCTGGCGGCCGAGCGCGACTCCCTGGCCAAGCTCGTCACCCACTACCGCTCCCTCGTTCGAGAAGTGCGCGACCTGTCTTCCGTAGCCGGGATCACGACTCGGACGGGATCGACGGTGGTCGCCGCGCTCCAGCCGGGTCGCCCCAGGATCGGGGACCCGACCGTATTCGAATTGGCCGGACCGGGTCTGGACGGCGGCAGCTATCCGTCGGGCGTCTTCACGGGAACGGGGTTGGTGGGGGTAGCCAGGGCGCTTTATGGCGATGTGGCCCGAGGCGAGTTCTGGAGTCATATCGACTTTCGGGTCAGCGTCGTAACCGAAGATGGGTCCGTATCGGGGATCGCGCGGCCAATCTATCCGCAGGCAGGCCAAGCGGTCCTGCTCCTGGAGGGCGCCCCCTTTCGGGCGGATATTCCCGATGGAACCGCGCTCGTGACTTCGGGCGTCACCGGCATCTATCCGCGCGGCATCCCGGTTGGGCGGGTGCGCGAACCCTGGGCGGGCGAGGCGGCGTGGATGAAGCGCTACCTGGTCGAGCCCGCGGTGCGTCCGGGCGAGGTCGGCGGCGTGCTGGTGTGGGTGCCGTCGGCCGCACCCGCGAGCGACGATCCGGCCGGGTAGACGGCACGGTCTCGCCCCTCGATGAGAGCGCGCACCAAATGGCTGATGATCGCGCCGCTGCCGCTACTGCACTTTACCCTGCATCCCGTCCTGAGCGGGTGGCCCGGCGCGCCCGATCTGCTGGTCGCCGGGTTGCTGGTCGGCTCGCTCACGCTCCGGTGGGACCAAGCTGCCCTCCTGGGCTGCACGGTGGGTCTGCTGGAAGCGTCGATGTCGCTCGAGCCGGCCGGTCCGATGATGCTGCTCTTCGCCATCGCCGGGCTGGTGGGCGGCCTGCTCCGCCAACTGATCTACTCGGACTCGGACCGCGTGCTGGTCGGTTTCGTCTTTCTTGGAAGTTGGCTCATTCTGCTCGTCCGGTTGCTGTTCGTGGGCCAGGGCCTGCATAGCGCCGCGCTCTTCGTGGAAGCCCCGCTGTCGGCCGCGTTGACGACGCTCGCTTCCTGGCTGGGCAGGCGTTTCGCATTGGCGGTGGCGTCGTGAACGCGGTTGGCGCCATGAACGCGGTGATGCCGTGAACGCGGTAGGCGCCGCGAATGCGGTGGCGCCGTGAATCTCGAGCGTCGCGACCGGCCTCCGATCCCGAGCCGGTCCGTCAAGAACAGCGGTCCGAACTTTGCGGAGCGGCGGCGGCGCGGACGCTGGGCCTATGGCGCGCTAGCCACGGTCCTGGCGGTCTTTGCGGCAGGTTTCGCGCGATTCCAGATATTCGGCGTCGACCAGTACATCGTTCAAGCCAGAACCAACCACATGCGTGTCATGAGGGCGCCGCCGCCGCGCGGCGTCATCCATGATCGAAACGGGCGCGCAATCGCCGAGAACATTCCAAGCTACGATATCACGCTGCTTCCCGGTCCCTACGACTCGATCGCCGCCCGCATAGACCGTCTAGCGGGCCACCTGAATCTCTCCTCCGCGCAGCGCGACCAGCTATTGGCCGCCAACCGGGCGAACCCCGGCGAGGCTCTCGTCGTGCGAAAGCACGCCCGTTTCGCCGAGGCCGCGTTCATAGAGGAGAGGCGTCCGCAGTTCCGGCGCGTGACAGTCAACCAGCGGCCCCGCCGGCTGTATCACGCTCCTCGGTCCGTGGCGCACATCACCGGCTACGTGGGAGAGATCAGCCCCGAAGAGCTGGCTCGCCCCGAGTACGCCGGGTACCGGCCCGGCCAGACGGTGGGCAAGACGGGACTGGAAGCCTACTACGAGTCGAGGCTAGCCGGGAAAGAAGGGGTCCGGTACGTCGAGGTGAACGCGCTCGGCTCCATCGTCCGGAGCCTCGAGAGCGGACTGGAAGACCCCGTGGAGCCCGGCGCCGATCTCCACCTCGGCATCGACGCCGACCTGCAGGCCTTCGCGGATTCGATCTTTCCAGCGGACATGAAGGGGGGCGTCGTGGGCATCGATCCGGCCACGGGCGAGGTTCTCCTCCTCTACAGCCACCCCACATTCGACCCCAACGACTTTGTCGGCGGCATTCCGTCGGATACGTGGGCCTCGCTTCGAGATGACCCCGGCAAACCGATGCTGGATCGAGTGTCGATGGCATCCTACCCTCCCGGCTCTTCGTGGAAGCTCGTGATCTCCGCCGTCGGCTTGAACGCCGGCGTTTTCGCGCTGGACGACTACCAGCAGAACGCCTGCCGGGGAGGACTCGCATACGGCAACCGCTTCTTTCGTTGTTGGAGCGGAGCCGGGCATGGCCCGCTCGACCTGTCCGGCGCAATCAAGGGCTCGTGCAACGTCTGGTTCTACCAGGCCGGGCAGCGCATAGGGCTCGACCGTCTCCTGGGCGGTGTGAACGACTTCGGATTCCGCGAACTGTCAGGGATCGATCTGCCCGGCGAGACCGGCGGCTTCTATCCCGACTCCCGAGAGTGGTACGACCGGAGGTACGGTCCCGGGAATTGGTCGGAGTCGGTGGAATGGCAACTCTCTATCGGACAGGCGGAGAACCAGCAGAGCCTCCTGGCGATGGCTCAGTTCTATGCCGCGCTGGCCACTGGCGAGTCGCCCGTTCGACCGCACTTGGTGCGGGACGAAGCGCTCGCTCAGCGGCGGGCCGGCTGGGCGCTGGGTCTGCCGGATGCCCAGCGGACCCGCCTAGTGGATGCGCTGGTCCGCGTGGTCAACGAGCGGGGCGGCACCGCTTACGGGCATCATCTCGCGCGCTGGACTCTGGCGGGCAAGACGGGAACCGCTCAGAACCCGCACGGCGAACCGCACTCGTGGTTCGTCGGCTTCGCGCCCGCGTACGATCCGCGAATCGTGGTTGCGGCGGTGGTGGAGCACGGGCACCCCGACGGAGAAGAGTCGTTGGCCGTGCCCCTGGCTTCCAACGTCGTCCGCCGGTACCTGGAATCGATCGCCATGCCGCCGGAAGCCACGCCGGGCGCGCGTCCCCCGCTTGTGGCGACGACCGCCGGGACACCGTGATGCTCGCCCCGAGTCCGGCCAAGGACGGCCGCCCCGCGCACGCGCCCGTAGCGACGACCGCCGGGACACCGTGATGCTCGCCCCGAGTCCGGCCAAGGACGGCCGCCCCGTGCACGCGCCCGTAGCGACGACCGCCGGGACACCGTGATACTGACCCGCCGCAACCGGGTTATCGGAGATCCCGTTCTCCTCATGCTCGCGGCGCTCTTGGCGGGCCTGGGAATCGCGATGATCTACTCCGCGGGCCAGTTGGACGTGCCGTCCTCCACCAGAGGAATCTGGCTTCGGCAACTCATCTGGCTGGCAGTCGCCCTTGTCGCCCTGGCGGGAGCGTCCCAAGTCCCCCTCCGCATCATCAAGTGGCTGGCGCCGTGGGTCTACGGAGGGTCGCTGCTGCTCCTGGGCCTGGCGCTGGCAGTCGGCGTCGGACCGAACGGGAGCTGGCTCGATCTTCGCGTAGCCCGTCTGCAGCCTTCCGAAGTCGCCAAGCTAGGCACGATTCTGATGCTGGCGCGCGAGTTGACGGACGGAAAGGACCGCTACACGCGGCTGTCGAAGCTCTGGAGGCCGGTGGCGATCGTGTTCATCCCCCTGGCTCTGGTCATGCTGCAACCCGATCTGGGGTCGACCATCATCTTCGGGGCCATGCTGATCGCGGCCCTGTTCTGGGCCGGCGTTCCGGCGCGCCGGATATTGCTGCTCGTTACGCCCGTCCTCAGTCTCTTGCTCGGCTTCAACTGGGTCCTGTGGGGAATCTGGTTCATTCTCGTCGTCGCGGTTCTGTACTTCGACCGCGGCTACATGATCGAGTCGGCGGGAGTGGTCCTGGCCAACTTCGCGGCCGGCGTCATCGGGCCGCGGCTCTGGGATTCGCTCGCCGAGTATCAGCAGAACAGGCTGCTGGTCTTTGTCGAGCCCAGCGCCGATCCCCTCGGCGGGTCGTGGCAGCTGATCCAGTCGAAGGTGGCGATAGGGTCGGGAGGTTTGCTCGGGGCGGGGTTCGCGCAGGGTCCCCAGAAACGGCTGGGGTTCGTGCCGGCGCAACACACCGACTTCATATTCTCCGTCGTGGGAGAAGAGCTCGGCTTCGTCGGCGTACTGGTCTTCCTGGTCCTCTTTGGAGCGTTGTTCTGGCGGTTGCTCCGAGTCGCGATCGAGGCGGGCGACGACTACGGCAGTTTGATCGTCTTCTGCGTCTTTGCCGTGCTGCTGGCGCACATGGCGATCAACATCGGCATGACCATCGGTCTGGTCCCGCTGACAGGGCTGCCCTTGCCGCTCGTCAGCTATGGCGGGAGCTTCCTGCTGGTGTCCTGCATTTTCATCGGGATGGTGCAGCGGGTGGTTTACGAACGTTGAGGCGCTGGGACCCGAAGGGGAGATGACCCGAAGGCGCCGGAGCGGTCGCCAGGAAGCGCCGAAGAGATGACTGAAGGTGCGGAGCGATTGCCCGAAAGCGCCGACGGGATGACCGGGGCGTTGGAGCGATCACCGGACTCGCAGAAGCGATTAGTGAAAGCGCAGGAGCGATGACCGAAGGGGCCGAAGCGATCGTCCCAGGAAAATTGACACACTATCGGAGGCAAGGTGTCCTGGTTCAGCAAGCCTAAGCGCAAGCTGGTCTCTCAGAGGCGCGACATGCCCGGCGAGATATGGGAGAAGTGCGAGAGCTGCGGCGAGATCGTCTACAGCGCACGGCTCGACGCGAATCTCCACGTCTGCCCGAACTGCAGCCATCACTTTCGGGTGGCATCGGAGTTCTACGAGACGCTGCTTCTCGACTCCGGGCTCGAGACGCTCTACGACGGGGAGCTTCGATCGGCGGATCCCCTCGGCTTCGTGGATCTGAAGCCGTATCCCCAGCGCATTGCGGAGGCGGAGTCGCGCGGCGGAGACCAGGACGCGATACGAACGGGGTGCGGCTGCATCAAGGGCAGGGAAGTGCAGCTGGGAACCATGAACTTTCGCTTCGTCGGGGGTTCCATGGGATCAGTGGTGGGCGAGAAGATACGCCGGCTCGCCGACAGGGCGCTCTCGAAGCGGAGCCCGATGGTGATCATCTCCGCTTCCGGCGGCGCGCGGATGCAGGAGGGGATTCTGTCGCTCATGCAGATGGCCAAGACTGCGGCGGCGCTGTCGCAGCTCGCGAGCGCGGGCATCCCGTACATCAGCGTTCTGACCAATCCGACCACCGGCGGCGTCACGGCATCGTACGCGATGCTCGGCGATGTGATCCTGGCCGAACCGGGCGCGCTGATCGGCTTCGCCGGACCGCGCGTCATCAAGGAGACTATCCGGCAGGATCTCCCCGAGGGGTTCCAGACGGCGGAGTTCCTGGAGGAGCATGGGATGATCGACCATATCGTCGCCCGCCCGCAGCTTCGGGATGCTATCTCTACGCTCCTGGACCACATGTGCTGACTGGCTCCAGTTAGCCACGACACGGACGGCACAGGCCCCTGGATCGGCTCTGACGCAATGGCCGCCGGCCGGACCACGCTGGGGATGGCCTGAATAGCCGGGAAGACGCCCTCCACGACCTCCTCCGCGAGCGGCCCGTCACGGGGGTGCATTGGGGTCTGGAGAGAGTCGGGGCGCTGCTAGCGGAGCTCGGTTGGCCGGACCGATCGTTCCAGATACTTCACATCGCCGGGACGAACGGGAAGGGTTCGACCGCCGGTTTTGCGGCAAGCGTCTTGCGCGAAGGCGGCTACCGGACGGGTCTCTTCACGTCGCCGCATCTGACCGACATTCGCGAGCGATTTCTCGTTGACGGCCGATGGATCGATGAAGCTCTGATTCAGCGAGTCGCCTCGCGTGTCCTCGCGTGCCGCGCCACCGCCGCCTGCACGTACTTCGAGGCGACGACGGCGCTGGCTCTGGCCTGTTTCGCCGAGTGTCTCGTCGATGTGGCCGTTCTGGAGGCGGGGCTAGGCGGCCGCCTCGACGCGACGACCGCGGTGCAACCGGTCGGCACGGCGATTACGACGGTCGGCCTGGATCACACGGCTGTGCTCGGCGCCTCGCTGAGCGCGATCGCGGCGGAAAAGGCCGGCATACTCAAGCGGGATGTTCCTGTGGCTGTCGGTCGCATGGATTCCGAAGCGTTGCAAGTGATCGCCGCGGGGGCTCGCAAGGCGGGAGCTCCGATGGCTCTGCTCGGGAGGGACGCCGAGATCGCCGGCATTCGAGTTGGCGGGGAAGGGACTGCGTTTAGCTACGCCTCTCCGTTTCGGCCCGGGGTTGTAGATCTCGCGACGAAGTTGCCCGGCGCGCACCAGGCGGACAATGCGGCACTCGCCCTGATGATGCTGGATCTGGCAGGATACGAGCTGGACGAAGCCGTTGTTCGGCGGGGGGTTTCGGGGACGCGGGTTCCGGGACGCTTCGAGATGTGGCACGGCGAGCGGGCTCGTGGCTCGAACTCTGGATCAGGTGACGGGATCGGGCGCGGCGGCTGGATCTTCGACATCGCACACAACGTCTCGGCGATAGAAGCGCTTTGCGAGACCCTCGCCCAGGTTGGACTTGTCCGGCCACTGGTAACCGTGGCGGGCGTGCTGGAAGACAAGGAGTGGAAGCCGATGCTCGCCAGTTTGGCCCGCGCGAGCGACGCCCTGGTCCTTACGGTCCCATCCTCCGCTGGCCGCGAAAGGCGTTGGAATCCAAAGGAAGCGGGGCGGTGGATTTCACTTATGCAGGGTTCGGATGTTAAAGTGTCCCCCAATGTTGGCGACGCTGTGGCGCTGGGCCGGGAAATCGCCGGAGAAAGCGGGACGGTGCTGGTCACCGGATCGGCGTACACCGTGGGCGAGGCGCGGGCCGCGCTGGGAGTTGGCGCTGCCAACCATTTCCACCAATCGGACGAAAATTCACCAATCGAATGAAAGAGGGCGAGAATGCCGTACGATCCCAGGTTAGTGCAACCGATGAGAGATGAGCTAAGCCGTATTGGGGTGCGCGAACTTCGAACCGCCGGAGATGTGGACGATGCGCTCGGCGCCAGCGGCGAGACTGTCGTGGTCGTGAACTCGGTATGCGGGTGCGCGGCCCGCAACGCGCGCCCGGCCGTGGCCATGGCGATGGGCCACCCGGTTCAACCCGACCGTGTGGTTACGGTCTTCGCCGGGCAGGACATCGAGGCCACCGCCAGGGTGCGCGAGTACTTCGTAGGCTACAGGCCGTCTTCTCCCGCGATAGCTCTCCTTTCGAATGGCGAGCTGCGCTTCATGCTGGAGCGTCACCAGATCGAGGGACGCACGGCCCACGAGATCGCCACCGACGTCAAGCAGGCGTACGACAACTTCGTCAACGCCAACTGACGGTGCGCCGCTTCTGTTAGAAGCTGAAATGCTGACGCAAGGAGCAGGCTCTCTGTGGTTTCGGCAGGTGCTCTGCGCGCGATGCCGGACAGACCATGGGCGGAAGCCGTCGAACGTTGGCGTCGCCTGCCGGATGCGGAGCGCCGACGTCGGCACCAAGAGTTGATTCCCCAACATGTCGCCAACTCGCTGAAGATGGAGGGCGAGCCGGTGGACGAGACATGGATTAGGCAACGACTCGCCCGACACATTCGGTCGCGTAATGCGTCGCAGCATCCTTCTGAATCCTGAGCCGCCGGAAGACCGCTGCTCGCAGCGCGGAATCGAACCGGCGGCGCCTGCCAAGGCGAAAGCGATGATGCGCAACCGATCGTGGCCCAGTAGGTCAGCTGTCCTGTGAGCCGCGCTAGAATACGCAAACTTCCAGGCTTTCGAGATTTTCTGCCCGGCAGGTTCGCGCTCCAGAGACACATCTTCTCGGCTTGGCGGCGGGTGGCGGCCCGCTACGGCTTCGTCGAGTACGATGGGCCCCCGCTGGAGCCACTCGAACTGTTCACGCGGAAGTCCGGCGACGAAATCGTGGGCCAGCTCTACCACTTCGAGGACAAAGGGGGGCGTGCCGTAGCGCTGCGGCCCGAGATGACGCCAACCTTTGCACGCATGGTGGCCAGCCAGGCCAATAGGCTGCCCAAGCCGGTTCGCTGGTTCTCCATCCCTCAGTTGTTTCGCTACGAGAAGCCCCAGCGGGGGCGGCTTCGGGAGCACTTTCAGCTCAACATGGACATCGTCGGCGAGATCGATCCCCTAGCGGATGCGGAGATCATCGCTGCTGGTATTGACGCACTGCGAGAAGTCGGGCTAGAAGCGGCCGACATCGTCGTGCGTATCTCGGACCGCCGCTTGGCGAGCGCGATGCTGGACGCTCTTCGGATCCATGGCGAAGACCACCTGACCGTCTTTGGCGCGCTCGACCGCCTGGAGAAGCGTGGAGCCAGTCGTGTCCACGCCGAGCTGGCCTGGGCGGGCGTGAACCAGGACAGTGCGGCTCGTCTTCTGGACAGCTTGCAGCTGCCCCTTGGCGAACTGCCGGGCGCGTATACCGGGAGCTATGCGGTTGCCGCGGCAGCGGAGCGGCTGGAGACTGTCCTCTCGTACCTTCGAGCGGCGGGCTTCGCCGACTTCATCCGCTTTGACGCTTCCCTCGTCCGCGGCTTGGCGTACTACACGGGGACCGTCTTCGAAATATGGGACCGCAAGGGGGAGCTGCGCGCAATCTGCGGCGGCGGGCGCTACGACAACCTCCTCCAGTCGCTGGGGGGCGTCAATCTCCCGGCGCTCGGCTTCGGCATGGGCGATGTCGTGCTGGCTAGGTTGATCGCCGAAAGGGGTCTGGCGCCACGCTTCGCCCGCCGCGTCGACGACTACATCATCTGCGTTTCGTCCGCGGAGAGAGAGGCCGCCCTCAACTTGGCCCGAATGCTACGCGACCAAGGCCGCCATGTCCTGTACGACCTCTCCGTACGGGGGGTCGGGCGTCAGTTCAAGGCGGCTAACCAAGCCCGCGCGGCGCGGGCTCTGGTCATCGGACCGGACGAGGCCAGCCGGGGAGTCGTGCGGGTTCGCGACATGCGGTCGAGAGAAGAAGCGGAGGTAACGGTCGAGTCGCTGACAGTTCCCGGATGATATCTCCAGCCGAAAAAACGGGCGGAGTGCTGATCATCGACTTCGGATCGCAGTACACGCAGCTCATCGCGCGTAGAATTCGGGCGGAAGGAGTCTACTGTGAAATCCACCCCCCCGGACAAGACTTAGAGTGGGTCCGACGGTACGGCCCGGATGCCATCATACTCTCGGGGGGACCTTCCAGCGTGTACGATGAAGGCGTTCCCGGCGCTAGCCCCGAGATATTGCGCACCGGGGTGCCCATCCTGGGAATCTGCTACGGGATGCAGCTGGTCGCTCAGCTGGCCGGCGGGGAAGTGGAAGCCGCCACACGGCGAGAGTACGGACGAGCCGAGCTACGGGTAGAGTCGCCCGGCGGAGTCTTTCAAGGATTTTCGCCCGGCGAATCAACGCAGGTCTGGATGAGTCACGGAGATGCGCTTTCTTCGCTCCCTCGCGGGTTCGAAGTAGTAGGAACGTCCGGGAGCTCCGTAGCGGCGATCCGCTCCAGGGAACGGGACATCTGGGGCCTGCAGTTTCACCCGGAAGTCGTTCACACGAAGCGGGGAACCGACATCCTGCGCAACTTCCTGTTTGCGGTCGCTAGCTGCGACAAGAGCTGGAATCCCGCGAGCATCGTCAGCCGCCAAGTAGCCGCCATCAGGGAGAAGATCGGGGACCGCCCCGTCATTTGCGGACTCTCCGGAGGCGTGGACAGCTCCGTGGCGGCGGCCCTCGTGCACCGGGCGGTCGGAGACCAGCTGACGTGCATACTGGTCGACACTGGATTGCTGCGGAAAGGCGAACGGCGCTCGGTGGAAGCTGCGTTCAACCACCGTATGGGCGCTAGGCTGGAGGTCGTCGATGCGGGCGAACTCTTCCTCGAACGGCTTGCCGGAGTCGAAGATCCGGAGGAAAAGCGCATCCGCATAGGCCACACCTTCATCGATGTGTTCGAAGATGCGGCCCGGCGTTGCGGAGATGCCGATCTCCTGGTTCAAGGCACTCTCTATCCGGATGTGATCGAGTCGGTCTCGGTCCGGGGGCCGTCGGTCACGATCAAGTCGCACCACAACGTGGGCGGACTGCGGCCGGACCATCCGTTTCAGCTCGTCGAGCCCCTGCGAGAACTATTCAAGGACGAAGTGCGTCTGATCGGCGGCGAGCTGGGCTTGCCGGACGACATCCTTGGTCGTCACCCCTTTCCGGGCCCTGGATTGGCCATCCGAATCCTCGGCGAAGTTACCCCGGAGAGAGTGGAGAAGCTGCGGGAAGTTGATGCGATATATCTCGAGGGAATTCGCGCGGCCGGATTGTACGACGACATTTGGCAGGCATTCGCGGTACTGCTTCCGGTCCGCTCGGTCGGGGTCATGGGCGACGCCCGCACCTACGAGAACGTGGTTGCTCTCCGTGCCGTCACGTCGCTCGACGGAATGACCGCCGACTGGTTCCGCTTTCCTCACGATGCGCTGGCGAATATCTCCAACAGACTGATCAACGAGGTGGAGGGAGTGAACCGCATCTGCTACGACATCTCGTCCAAGCCGCCCGCTACAATAGAGTGGGAGTAGATTGGGGCATGGGATCAGGGAGGAGCACCGTATTTCTGAACCGGAGCAAGAGCCGAGACAGGGACGCAGAAGTGGCGGAGTGGGAGTGAGCGGCGGAGCAGGGTGCCGGGATGTCGCAGCGTGGCTGGACGACTTTCTGCGAGTAGGCGAGATCGAAGACTATCCGGGCGCGCTGAACGGATTGCAGTTGGAAGGGCACCGGGAGGTGCGGCACATCGGCGCCGCTACCGACGCGTGCTTGGCGTCTATCGACCGCGCGATCGAAGCCGACTGCGACATGCTGCTGGTTCACCACGGCCTCTTCTGGGGCGGACCGGCTCCTCTAACGGGTCCGGCATACGAACGGGTGCGCCGCCTCGTGGAGAGCGGCATGGCGCTCTATTCGTCTCACCTTCCGCTGGATATGCACCCCGAGGCAGGGAACAACGTTCTTCTGGGTCGCCGGATCGGCCTTAAGGAAGCCGTCCCCTTCGGATCGGCCATGGGTAACGACGGAATCGGCGTCATGGGAACGGTCGCCGTGTCCCGAGATGGCCTAGCCGACCGCGTGTCGAAGGTCTGCGGCCAAAAGGCGCTGGTTATACCGGGCGGCCCGGAGCGGGTATCCAAGCTGGCGTTGGCCACCGGGAGCGCCGCCTCGCTGATCGGCTCAGCGGTGGCTGCCGGGGCGGATACCTTCCTGACCGGGGAAGGTACCCACCACAGCTACCATGAAGCGATGGAACTGGGGATCAACGTCATCTACGCGGGCCATTACGCCACCGAAACTTTCGGCGCACGCGCGCTAGCCGAACGAACGGCCGCTCGCTTCGGTGCTACCCACAGCTTCTTCGATCTCCCAACCGGATTGTAGTGGTCCGGCAACGGGATTGCATAATGGCACCCGTCGCTACCCACAGTGCCTAGTTGGGGACGTGGCCCGGATGAGATCTATCGCCGTTTGACCATGAGGTTTTCTATCTTGTTTGGCGAACGCGAGATATATTTGCATTTTACTCGATCACGAAATGTCAACTCAACTAAGCCGCGGAGGAGCCATGGATTGAGTTCGATGCTATCCCATGAAGCCACGGATATCATTGCCCGTGGATTGGCTAAGTTATCAACGATACCCTCCGGCATATAGTAACAATACGGCTTGCACTCTGCCCGGCTATTGAAAACCGGTACTTGAGGTTGTTGAGATTGTCCATACAGATCAAATTCCTCTCGGCCATGCGAAGCAAAGACAGTACAGTGCGCGGTAGGGAGTGTGATGACCAGTATTCCGGATTGTTTGTTGACCGCTCCGTTATACATACTGGAATAGATCTCCCATGCGATGTGTTCTCTGTGTCGAGTTTCCTTGCCGACTAGAACGATCGTGACGGTGGAATCTCGCAGGTATTTGTCTCTGATGATTTCGCGAATCCGGTCAGCCGGAAGTATGTCGGAAATATCTCCCGTATCGACAGATTTGTCAATGAATATTTTACACTCCGTGCCCAAGGCAACCAACTGGTCCTTATACTGTTGGTCGTTTGCATGATGATAAGAAATAAATACTTTGTGCATTGTTATGCTCCCCTTGAAATTTGATGATGAATGTCGCGAAAATGAAGCCCGCTCCCCAGTTTCCTACTTCGGCTAGCGGGAGACCCCTACCCTCCCGATGTTCGAATGTTCCCCTCCGGGGTTCGATCCCTATGCGGGACCATCGGCGACGGACTTAAGTATCCGGTTTTGATGAGGGCCACCGCGACGGAACTACGCATCCGGCGCAGTGAGGACTGCGTCTGCTTCGTAAGACGTACCGTGGGATGTGTATCCAACCGTGCCGTATGGCCGCTTTGGAAACAATATGGGGGAACGAGTTGAGGCCGACGGATCTGACAGCTGACGGCTACCGGATGCGTGGTCGGCGGGTGTGCGCAGGTTCCGGGTTTGGCCTAATTCCTAGTCTGGCGAACCGTCGATGGGATGCGTTAGGTTAGCTGTCGCTTTCCCGCTATCATGGTCATGCTGCAAGCCTGTCTGCCATGAAGGAAGCCAGCGAGTGGCCGGCGGGGCAGAATGGCCCACCGGTCGCGGCTCACACTACATCCCGTGGATGATACTGCGTTGATCACAGCCGGAAGTTTGCACCACGTGGACATCTTGGATATCTACCGACGGGCGTTGGGACCCGGCGTACGCGCCGATGATTGGCAAGTCGCGCTAGCGAGAGACGAGTGGCCGAGCGTCTTGGTTGCGCCGACCGGATCCGGCAAGACGGCTGCCGTGACGCTCGGCTGGGCCGCGCACCGGCTACGATGCCCAGATGTCACGCCGCGCCGACTCGTCTGGTGTCTCCCGATGCGGACGCTGGTCGAGCAGACGGCGGAGGGAGCCAGGGAGTGGTTCAGCAAGCTCGCCCCGCTCGACGAGGCGAACCGGCTGCCAAGACCCGAGGATGTCCACGTTTTAATGGGTGGCGTGGACGCCAACAAGTGGCTCGAAGAGCCGGAGCGGCCTGCGGTGCTCGTGGGTACGCAGGACATGCTGCTGAGCCGCGCGCTGATGCGTGGCTACGCCTCGTCCCGGGCGCTATGGCCGATGGGGTTTGCGCTGCTCCACGAGGATGCCCAGTGGGTATTCGACGAAGTGCAGCTCATGGGCGCGGGTCGTGCGACATCCGCGCAGCTTGAAGCGTTTCGCCAAGCCGAAGCTGATCGCGTGGCGCAAAACGGCGACCCGCCGGGCATGCCCTCCCGCAGTCTCTGGATATCCGCGACGCTCAAACCCGGGTGGCTCGGCACGGTAGACCATGATGCTCCGACCTCGACGTCGGTCGTCAAGGTGGACCCCGTGGGGGAGGGTGGCAGACTCGAACGCTTGGCGCGAGCCACAAAGAGACTGCATCGTTCGCAAGTGGCCCCGACATCTTCGAAGAAGAAGGACGTCTCAAGCTACATCCGTCAGTTCGCGAGCGAAGTCCTCGACAATCACCGCCCCGGACTGATGACGCTTGCCATAGTCAATCGGGTGGACCGGGCGCAGGCGCTCCACGACGCACTCCGTAACGAGATCAAGAAGCGGGCGGAGTCGGCACCAACGCTGGCCCTGGTTCATTCGCGCTTCCGCCCCGCGGACAGGCGGCGGGAGATGGAAAAGGCCACCGCGGACACGAATCGCCATGGCCGGATCGTCGTCGCCACGCAGGCTATCGAAGCTGGCGTCGACATTTCCGCAGCCGTTCTGTTCACCGAGATCGCGCCCTGGTCGTCGATGATTCAACGGTTCGGCCGTACAAACCGGTACGCCGAACTTTCTGACGGGGCGGATGTGCACTGGATCGACTTGCTCGGAGCTGCGGACGACGGCACGGCATCGGAGAAGGACGCGGAGAACCTTGCCAAGCCATACGTTGCCGACGAGTTGCGGTCGGCTCGCGAACATCTTGCTGAGTTGGCGGATGTGGCGCCTGCGCACCTCCCTGCGGCGGACGACATCGAGCAGGCGCACCGGGTCATTCGGCGCAAGGACATTGACGACTTGTTCGACACCGATCCGGACCTGACCGGCTTTGACGTCGACGTGTCGGCCTACGTGCGGGACGCCGACGACACGGACATCCGCGTCTTCTGGCGAGATCTTACGGTAGCGACTGACGATCCGCCGCGTCCTCGACGAGAGGAATTGTGCGCGGTGTCGATCGGCGTCGCTCGCGAGTGGCTCAATAAGCTCAAGCCCGGCAAGGGGCGGGGCAGCGTATTCCAGCGCGACCCGCAGTGGCGGCGCGGTCGGCGCGCCGGGAACCGGAAACCTCCGGGCGAGGCGGAGTCGCGCCCCGCGGGCAGAATCCAGACGCCGGCGGGCTGGACTCCATTCCGGATCCCGGACCAACCATGGCCGGGACTGGTGCTGCTAGCGGACCGGTCCGTCGGCGGCTATCTGGAGACCGCCGGATTCACGGGCAATCCAAAGAACAAGCCCGTCCCGGTCGTCGACGCGGCAGACTCGACGGAAGCGCCAGACGGTTCGGATGCCCTTGCGCCGAGCGAGACGGACGGACACGACGAGGATCGGCTGAGCGCAATCGATGTGGCGGTTCCGCTCATCGATCACCTCCGGCACGTTGCGGAAGAAGCTGAAGCGCTTTGCGATGCGCTCGATGTGGACCCCGCCGTACGGGCTGTCGTGGATCGTGCCGCGCGTTGGCACGATCTTGGCAAAGCTCACGATGTCTTCCAGGACACCATGCGCCGCGGCCTCGGGGATCGGCCCCATCCAGGCCCGTTGCTTGCGAAGACCGTTAAATCCAGTCTACGACACAAACGGGCCTACTTCCGCCACGAGCTCGCGTCGGCGCTGGCATTTCTCGATCACGAGAACTGGTCGCGGGAGGCCGATTTGATCTCCTACCTCATCGCCGCCCATCACGGCAAAGTGCGGATGAACCTTCGCGCTCTGCCTCGCGAGTCGGCGCCGCCGAAGGAGAACGACCGGGCCGGGGCGCGCTTCGCCCGCGGCATTTGGGAAGGCGACGAACTGCCTGCGTTCGAGCTGGAAGGCGACAACGAGCGCTGGGAGGGCGGCGAACTGCGCCTGTCAATCATGGAGCTAGGCTGGGACGAGATCACGCACGAGAGCTGGACCGAGCGTACGCGCGACCTGCTGGACCGGTTCGGTCCGTTCCGTCTCGCTTGGCTGGAGACGCTGTTGCGTGTCGCGGACTGGCGCGCATCCAAAAAGGAAGAAGACGGCAGCTACGATGCGCGGTGAACCGCTGACGCTGGACGGGTGCGCCCCGACGCCGCTCGCGTCCTACCTGAAGGCGCTCGGCGTGTTGCGTCTGATCTCGTCACCCGCCAACCACGTGTCCGGAAAAGCGGCCGACGCTCAAGCCCGCGGATGGTGGGAGGACGAGCGCTTCCACCTGCGGACGACGCTGAGCCGCGAGGAACTCCTGCGCTTCTTTCTCGACGACTATGCGCCGAGTACGATCATCGCGCCGTGGAATGGCGGCAGCGGCTTCTACCCGAAAGACAACCGGGATGGATTCGACCCGCTTCTCGAAAGCGATGTCGCCAAGCGCTTCTCCCACTATTCATCGGCAGTACGAAAGGCTTCTCAAGCGGTGGCCTATCTGGCCTTGGCCAAGCGGCCAGACGGAGATGCCAAGACCAAGCTAGTGGCTCTGCTCAGAGCCACTCTCTCGGACGAGGCTCTCCCGTGGATCGACGCCGTGCTTGCGCTTTCCGGAAGTAGTATCGCGTATCCGGAACTCCTGGGAACGGGCGGAAACGACGGCCGACTGGACTTCACGAACAACTTCGCTCGCCGCATGGTCTCGCGGAAGAAGCCATTGGGCCTCTTCGATGCATCCACCGGCAAGCCGTCGCCCGAGGCGGCGGGACTCCTGGAGGGCGCCTTGTTCGCAACGTCGGTCGGCGGATTGCGCGACGATGCGGTCGGCCAATTCGCGCCCGGTGCGGCTGGCGGCCCGAACGCGACAACGGGTTACAAGTCAGGCAGCGAGTCGAATCCGTGGGACTTCGTTCTGATGCTGGAGGGGTCCGCCGCGTTTGCGGGCACCGCCACCCGCCGCCACCAGCGGGCTGCTGGAAGCGGTAGCACGACCCGGTCCGGAGCCAGCTTTCCGTTCACCGTGCGAACGGTTGGCGCGGGTTGGGGTGGCGTCGAAGCTTCGGACGAAAACGACGCGCGAGCCGAGTTTTGGGCCCCGTTGTGGATACGTCCGACACGTTACTCCGAAGTCGACTCCCTGCTGGGAGAGGGTCGTGCCGTGCTGAACAGCCGGTCGGCCAAAGACGGCCTCGATTTCGCCCGGGCAGTAGCAAGCCTGGGCGTCAGCCGAGGCTTTCACGAGTTCGAACGCTTCGGGTTCCTGATGCGAGCGGGGAGGTCCTATCTTGCGGCTCCGCTAGGCCGTCGCCCGGCAGCGGCGTCGCGTGGAGCTAGCCTGATCGCCGATCTCGACGTCCGCGATTGGCTTGACAAAGTGCGTTGGGCCGGCCGGAAGGATGCAGAGTCAAGCGGCCAAGCCCGCCAAGCGGTCAAGCGCCTTGAGGATGCGCTGTTCGGGCTTATGGCGCCGGATGCGTCTTCCGTCGAGACCGAGAGGGCGCTAGCGGCGCTTGGAGGCGTCGTTGGATGGCTCGCCGTCAGCCCGGATGGCCGGCAGGATGTCGGCACGCCGCCCCCGATCCTGTCCCGGACCTGGATCAAACAGGCTGACGACTACAGCGCGGAGTTTCGGGTCGCCGCTGCGCTAGCCGGGATAGGATTGCCCAAACTAGAGTCTGCCGGAGATGCGACCTCCGAGCCCGCGCTGGACATTGTCGGCGAGGCACCGTCGGCGTCCGACGCCGCCCCGCTTCCCGAGACGACCGTAAGCGACATGGAGCACCGGTCAAAGGTCGCGCCACCGATGGCCGCCCATCTCGCCCCGATCGATGAGAAGAGCTTCTTGTATCGAAAACGCTTGAGCAATGGGCTGTATCGAGAGCGCTTGAGCAAGCGGCGCGCATGGGCAGACGGCGGTCTTCCGCCAACCATGGTCTGGGGAGCCGGCGGCCTCGTGTCGAACTTGATCGCCGTGCTGGAACGCCGACTGGTGGAGGCATCCATCCGGGGACTGAAAGACAAGCCACTGTCCTCCGCCTCGTTCGCTAGACTCGCAGACGTTGCGAAGTTTCTCTCCGGCGACTTTGACGACGCCCGGTGCGCCGCGTTGCTTGCCGGCCTCGTCTGGGCGCGACCAGCGTGGTTTCGCTCAAAGTCAACAAACGGTGAGCACGGTAACTACTCGGCCATTCCGTTCGCCTACGCGGCACTCAAGCCTGTCTTTACGCCGAACGCCGACCTCCATGGGGCCGGAGCTCTACATGGAGAGGCTAAGCTGCCCGTTCCGCCAGGACTCGTCGCGCGTCTGCGCGCAGGCGGCAACAGTCGCGACGGTCGTGCGGCCGATGCAGCCGTGCGCACCGCGCTGTCCCGCGCCAGTGCATCCGGCCTGGTGTCTCCATTCGACCCCGCGCGCTCCCGCTCCGGAGGTGTCGGCGCGAGTTCCGGTCACCTCGGCGCCGGCGTCGCCGCCGACCGCCTCGCTGCCGCTCTTCTTGTCCCGATCAGCAATATGGGGCTGAAAGCCTTACTAAAGCGTGCCTTTCCGGGCACCTTGCCTGAAAACGATACCCAGACTACGGAGGAATGACAGATGCCTGTCGATCTCGCCGCACTCGATGATGCACCGCGCCTTCTGCTCGAGGCTAGCCTTGAGCCGGTGCAAGGATCACGATTCCAGCCTACCGGATTTCCAAATCTTGGTCATGCCGTATACGAGTCGCCGGACGGAAACGGAAGGACCGTGCTGGTCGAAAGCGCGCAGTCCATGGCGAACCGTCTTGAAGAGGTTTGCTGGGACGAGCCGGCCGACGACTGGGTCGGCCCGCTCCAGGGGCTCCCTGTCGTGAAGGTGGTGATCGCGAAGGGAGGAAAGCGTACGAACTCGGTTCTGGAGGCCCACCGCATCAACTCTCCGTACATCCTGGAGGGGAAGGACAAGACGGTCTTCGACATGCTGAAGAACCGCCTCGCGAACATGGAGGTCGGGCGCGTTGACCGCCGCGAACTGGCCAGGGTCCTTCTGGAGTTCGATACCAATGCGTTGCTCCACGGCGTCTTCCTCGCGAAAAAGCAACTTGCCGGTGGCCGCCTGCGTCTTCCACGGTCGCTCTCGGCCTTCGTCGAAGCCGAGAACGCCAGGGTCGCCGCCAGCGGGGGCGTGAAGAACGACAGCGTGGATCCTTCAGGCGATACGGCGAAAGGCTTCGGCAACGTGCCGTTCGCTCGCGACGAATGGGTGGCCGAGAAGATCACCGCCTTCTTCAATCTGGATCTTCGGCAGATACGCGCATTCGGTCTTGGACGCGAGGTCGAGCGACTGCTGATCGTGCTCGCCCTGTTCAAGATCCGAAAGTTCCTCGCCGAGAGTCTGCGGCTGCGGACCGCTTGCGATCTTGACGTAGTCGAAGTCAGGGTGACGCGGCCGGACAACTTCGAGCTGCCCGACATCGAGACCATCGAAGCCGAGCTGCCCGATCTCATCGAGGCGGTCGGATCGAAGGGTCTCTTCGGCGACGATCGCGTGATCACCGTCAAGTACGAGTAGCAGAAGGGTGTTCGCTCTCTCATTCCGTTTTCCCGTCGGCCGTTACCACGCGACGCCGTGGGGACGCAACGTCAACGAAGCCGATGTGGCTTGGCCGCCGGAACCCTGGCGGCTGCTGCGCATGCTCATCGCGACCTATTGGCGCAAGGGCGACCACGTCCGGTGGTCCGAGGAAGATCTCGCGAGGCTGATCGACAAACTTGCGGAAACGTTGCCGAAGTACCGCCTTCCGGAGGGCGCGATCCACGCGCATACGCGGCACTACATGCCTATCGGAGTGATTGGCAGCGGGCGAGAGAAGACGACGCTCGTGTTCGACGCCTTCCTTCGACTGCCCGCCGATGCGACACTGGTCGCCTGCTGGCGAGGGGTTACGCTGGAGCCGAAGCTGTTCTCGCTCGCCAAAGATCTTGCCGAAGGCGTCGGCTACCTCGGTCGCGCGGAGAGCTGGACGGAATGCGAGGCGCTTGACGCATGGGACGGTAAGCCGAACTGCCAGCGCTCCGGTGCGAGTATGCCAGGCGATCCCGTACGGCTGATCGCGCCGCTCAGCCCGAACGCCTATTCGACGGAACGGCAACGAATAATTGACGACCTGAAATGTCAGATCTCGGCGACCAAGCCAACGCTCAAGAAGCGCGCGGTCAATGCCAAGCTCGACAGGGAATTGACTAGCAGGAGCAGCCGAGCGCATACGCTACCCGAACGTCTTGTCGATGCGCTCGCACTGGACACTGCCGACTACAAGGACCGCGGATGGAGCCGCCCGCCTGCGGCCCGCGAGGTTGTCTACACCCGTGCGTCGAAAGCCGCGCCTAGCGTGACGTCCGGTCGTCTTGCTCGGTATCGTCCGTCGAGGCGAAGGCGCGACCCGACGGTCGCGCGCTTCCTGCTGGTTGGACGGCCCCGTCCCCGCATCGAGGATGCCGTCAAGATTGGCGAACTAATGCGCCTAGCCGCACGCGCGCAGTTCCTGCGTAAAGACGAGACTTGGGACGCCCGTGTGCCTAGGGTACCCTGGGAAGTATCCGGCCTTGGCACCGACCGCAAACCGCTCAAGGATCCGTCGCATTCGCATGCGTTCTGGCTGCCGGAAGACGCGGACGGAGACGGGTGGATAGACCACGTGTCGGTGTTCGTTGCCAGCGGGATGTCCGACGACATCCGCACTGAGCTCGATGGCATCACGCGTCTTTGGCTACCTCGGAAGCAGCGACTTGAAGAAGCGGGGGAGGAACATGGGAGCGCGAAGGAATGGAGACTTGCGCTGGAAGGCTTCGGGAAGCCGGCCGATTTTGCCGACGGTGCGCGCATCTTTGCCACGTCTCGCCGCTGGTGCAGCGTGACGCCCTTCCTGTCCGCCGGATATCTGAAATCTTCCGGGTACGCTGGGGAAGTGCGACGCCTGCTACGACGCCGCGGGATGGATGCAACCGGCGTCGAAGTAGAAGTGCTGGAGTCGATTACAGTCGGCGGGACCGAGCGGCGCAACATTCACTACCACCGCTTCCGCTCCCGCGGCCGCGAGGTGCAGCGGGACGCGGCCGGGGCCTTGCTCGACATCGTGTTTCCAGTTCCCCATGAAGGTCCGCTGGCCATCGGCTTCGGCAGCCACTTCGGCCTAGGGCTATTCGCAGCTTCCGACACCTAAGGTCTACGACCGAACTCTGACCCTGTTGGCGGGTCAGTTCGGAGTACTAGACATGGCCTGAGGTAAGGCGACCGCTCGGCATCAGCGAGAGCGGCCGGTGCCCCTCGTCCAGCACCGGCTGCGGCTCCGGGGCAATAGCAGGGTGTCGCTCGCAGCTTTACCTTGCGTCGTCGTCCGCAAGAACGCTCTCTAGAACGGTGCTCGGCATACCCATGGGAACCCCCTCCGAAGCGCAATACCTGCCTGAAGGGCCTCCCAAGCCCGGCGACTTGGTGCAAGTCCGCTCCCGGCGGTGGCTGGTCGAATCGGTCGATCTTCCAGAATCCGGCGGTTCGCCGGTAGTCGGGATAGCGTGCGCCGACGATGACGCCCAGGGCCAGACCCTCAGAGTCTTCTGGGACTACGAGCCCGACCGGCGCATCTTCAGCGACGAGGGCTGGAGCGTCGTGGGCCGGCGAGGGTTCGACGATCCCCGCCGCTTCGCCGCGTTCTTCCACACACTGCGCTGGAACTGCGTTACCGCCACCGATCCCGGGCTGATCCAGGCGCCGTTCCGGGCCGGGATAACGCTCGACGCCTATCAGATGGAGCCCCTCCGCAAAGCGCTGCGGTTGCCGCGAGTCAACCTGTTCATCGCCGACGACACCGGATTGGGCAAGACCATCGAGGCGGGGCTGATCGCGCGAGAGCTGCTCCTGCGCAAGAAGGTGCGAACCATCGTGGTCGCCGCGCCTCCGTCGGTGCTAGAGCAGTGGAAGGGCGAGCTCGAGAACCGCTTCGGTCTCGTCTTCGAGATTCTCGACCGGAAGTATGTTTCGGACATGCGCCGGGAACGAGGCTTCGGCGTCAACCCGTGGCGCACGCACAGCCGCTTTCTCGTGTCGCAACGGCTTCTGGCCGATCCGGCGTACGCCGATCCCATGCGAGAATGGCTCGGCCAGATGTCGCCAGGCAGCCTGCTAATCCTGGACGAAGCCCATCACGCGGCGCCCTCGTCGGGCGGACGCTACGGAATCGAGACCAAGTTCACGCGGGCGATCCGCGACTTGGGCAGCCGGTTCGAACACCGCCTCTTCCTGTCCGCGACCCCTCACAACGGCCACTCCAACAGCTTCTCCACGCTGCTCGAGCTGCTGGACCCCTACCGCTTCACCCGTGGCGTCAAAGTCCGGGGAAAGCGCGTCCTGGACGAAGTGATGGTGCGCCGGCTCAAAGAGGATATCCGTCAAGTGCAGGGCGGCTTTCCGAAGCGCAACGTCGTGCGGATCGTGATCGACGGATTGCACCCGGACGCACCGGATATCGCGCTGTCGCGCCTGCTGGACGAGTACCGGACGGCGCGGGAAGCCCGTCACGCGGATGTGTCCAGCAAGGCTCGGGCGGCGGCGGGATTGCTGGTAGTCGGCCTGCAGCAGCGGCTGTTGTCGTCCATCGAAGCGTTTGCGCGGAGCCTCAAGGTGCACCGGGCGACGGTGAAGCGGCATTGGGCGAAGGCGCAGACGGAGAAGGGGGCGGAAAGAGCGGAAACCGGGGGACCGGGCGACTCCGAGGCGGCACCGGGTGCCAGCCACCAGGCGGACCTTCCGCCCGATGCCGACGATTTCGTCACGCCTCCCGATGCTGACGACGATCGTGCCTCCCTGAAAGCAAAGGACGCCGAAGCTGAAGAGGCCTCGCAGATCGAAGCGATAACCCTGGCTGCGGAGACCGCTGCGACCGCCGGACCGACCGCCAGATCCAACATCAGTCCCGCGGCGGCCCAGTGGGCGAACGAGCAGCGACTTCTTGACGAGATGGAGAAGATCGCCGAGGCGGCCCGCTATTATCCGGATGCCAAGACCCTGCGCCTGATCGACTGGATTCGCGATAACCTGTGCCAGGAGCTGCCACCATTCGGACATCGCGGGGCACCCGGCCAAATGGCACAGTCCGCCCCCAAATGGAACCATCGCCGCGTCATCATCTTCACCGAGAACAGGGAAGGCACCAAACGCTACCTGCGGGAGATACTGGAACAAGCCGTCCAGGACACGCACCTGGCCGAGGAGCGAATCGAAGTCATCGACGGACTCACCAGAGGGCCGAGGCGCAAAGAAGTGCAGCGGCGTTTCAACACCCGCCCGCAGGACGATCCGCTGCGTATCTTGATTGCCACCGACGCGGCCCGGGAGGGGCTCAACTTCCAGGCTCACTGCACCGACCTGTTTCATTTCGACCTGCCGTGGAATCCCGGTCGCATCGAGCAGCGCAACGGGCGAATCGACCGCAAGCTGCAGCCCGCGCCCGAAGTCAACTGCTACTACTTCGTGCTGCCCCAGCGGGTCGAGGACCGAGTGCTGGAAGTGCTGGTCCGGAAGACCGAGACCATCAAGCGCGAGCTGGGGAGCCTGTCCAATGTCATCGACGACCAGGTGGAGCGCCGCCTGCGCAAGGGCATACGCCACGAGGAAGCCGAGAGGCTGAGAGCCGAAATACAGGCCGCCAATCTGAACGACGCGCGGAAGAACGCCGCTGCCGAGGAGCTCGAGGAAGTCCGCGACCGGCAGGACAAACTGTCCGAGCAGATCGAACGCTGCCGGAACATCCTCGAACGATCCCGGAAGTGGGTGCGCTTCGAGGCGAAACCCTTCCGCGAAGCCTTGTCCAGCGCACTGGAGATGATGCACGCTCCACCGCTCGAGGAGGGAACTGACGACGAAGGCGGACGGGTATGGACCTTCCCGCCCCTGGAACGCCGGGCCGCGACCGACCGCAGCTGGATATCCACTCTGGACTCGCTTCGGGTGCCGAGGAAGATGGACCAGAAGCTCGCGGAATGGCGGCGCGATGCGCCGATCCGTCCTGTCGTGTTCGAGGATGCCGGTGTGCTCACCGAGGACACGGTCCACTTGCACCTGGAACAGCGGGTCGCGCAACGCCTACTGGCCCGTTTCCGTGCCCAGGGCTTCGTGCACCATGACCTGTCGCGGGCGTGCCTGGCCCAGACGCGCGACTCTATTCCCCGCGTAGTTCTGCTGGGACGCCTGTGCCTATACGGCACCCGGGCGGAACGCCTCCATGAAGTTCTCGTGCCCGTCGCAGCCCGTTGGGTGAGTCCGAATCGTCGCAACGCACCCCTGAGAGCGTTTGCTCGAGGCCGAGAGGCGGAGACGCAAACGCTGGACTTGCTCGACGCATCGCTGGGCAGGGTCGGCGACGGGGGTCGCGGTCCCAGCGAGATCGTCCACCGCAGATTGATCACTTCCGTCCGCCGCGACATCGCCGACCTGAAGCCGCAGCTGGAAAAGCGCGCGGACGAGCTTGCCGACCGTGCCGAGCGACGCCTCGCCGAACGCGGCGAGGCAGAAAAGAAAGTGCTCGGCGAAACTCTCGAGAGCCAGTGCAAACGGGTGGCGGCAGAGCTTGCCAAGCACGAGGAGAGTAAGCAGCTCGCCCTTGACCTCTCCTCGGAGGAGTCCAGGCAACTGGAGGCGGATATACGCCACTGGCGCGAGCGCCTGAAGCATTTCGACCATGATTTGAAGGCCGAACCTGACCGGATCCGCGACTTCTACGAAGTCAGGGCCCGGCGCGTGGAACCCGTCGGAGTGGTGTACCTGTGGCCCGACACCAACTGACGGGTCGGTCATGACCTTCGATCCAGGATTCCTGACATATCATCTGGAGTCCGGATTAGCCGTCCCGATGTTCGCACCGGCGTAGCCGCGGACTAGGTTCCGCCCATGGCCAAGCCGAATCCGCAGATTGCCGCTCACCTGGAGTGGCTCGGCTTCGTCCGGCCCACCGGGCTAGTTGTATCGGCGCCCGCGCTGGTCAAGGCGGGGGCCATTCTCGAACGCCGCGACATAGAGGGACAGCGGCTGCTTGACGAGTGCACGGCCGAACGGCGAAACAGCGCGTCCGGTAGCGTGGAAAGGTACATCCCGGACTTCCGGGCCTTTGCAGCGAAAGTTCTGGGATGGAGCTTCTCGCCGAAAGGCTATGTCGGCACCGACGATGTTCCTGTGCCGCCCGAACTCGAAATCCAGCTGGCCGACTCGGGCGAAGTCTTGCGTCCTAAGTTCGCAGTGCGAACCGGAGTCGGCGAATCCGAGTGGCAGCTCCTCGTGCAAGAATGCAAGCGGAACGAAGACCTGGATCGGGTCCAGCCAACAAAGGGCGGCCCCGACCTTTCCCTCCATAGCCGCATGGAGCGGCTGCTACGCCAGACCAGCACGCCCGCCGGCCTCCTGTGCAACGGCACGACGCTCCGCCTCGTATCGGCACCGAAGGGCGAAAGCTCTGGCTGGATGGACTTCAGCACGGCCGATATGAGCCGGACAGCCGGCCGCCCCATCTGCACCGCCATGCGGCTGCTGCTGAAAGAGTCCAGACTGCTGACCGGTCCCCGCGAGAAGCGCCTCAATGGACTGCTGGAGGAAAGCCGCAAGTACCAGAACGAGGTGAGCGAGCGACTGTCTGAGCAAGTCCTGCACGCCCTCTACGAGCTACTGCGGGGCTTCCAGGCCGCACACGAGGCCTCGCCGGGCGGGCAACTGCTTGGCCGCTTCCTCAAGTCCCAGACCGGTAAAAAGGAAGACGACCGCGACGAAGTCTACCGGGGCCTCCTCGCACTATTGCTTCGTCTCATCTTCCTGCTGTATACGGAAGAGCGCGACATGCTGCCGCAGGACGACACCTTCCTCGGCGCCTACTCTCTGGCCGGGCTGCACAAGCGCCTGACAGAAGAGGCTGCGCTCAATCCCGACACGATGGACCAGCGCTACGGCGCCTATGCGCAGCTTCTTGCCGTGTTCCGCATGGTGCACGATGGTGCACGGTCGGGCGACATGGAGTTGGCAGCGCACCACGGCGCACTCTTCGATCCTGACCGCTATCGATTCCTGGAGGGGCGCACGGAGCGGACCGCAGGCGGGCGGCAGATCCACGAGCGGATCGAGCCGCCCCTCGTTTCCGACGGCGCGATACACCGGGTGTTGGAGAAGCTGCTGGTCCTGGATGGCGAGCGCATCTCGTACCGGGCCCTGGATGTGGAACACATCGGCTCCGTCTACGAGACAATGATGGGGTTCCGGCTGGAGACGGCCGAAGGATCATCCATCGCGATCAAGGCGGCGAAGAAGCACGGCGCCCCCGCGACGATCGACCTGGAAGCGCTCCTAGTCGAAGCTCCCGCCAAGCGGGCAAAGTGGATTCGCGACCGAACCGACCGCAAAATAACGGACAAGACTGTCAAGGCCGTCCGTGCCGCTGCCACTCTGGACGCCGTCCACGCCGCCCTCGACTCCGTCGTCGACAAGAACGCCACGCCGGACCTCGTTCCCGCCGGAGCGATGGTCCTCCAGCCCAGCGAAGAGCGCCGACGCTCGGGTTCCCATTACACGCCCAGGGAATTGACGGAGCCCATCGTTCGCAACACGCTCGAGCCGGTGCTGGACCGCTTGCGGGCCAGTGCGGGCGGGAAGCTAACGCCGAGACAGATACTCGACTTGAAGGTATGCGACCCGGCCATGGGCTCGGGCGCGTTCCTGGTCGAAGCCTGCCGCCAACTTGCCGTGGTTCTGGTGACGTCGTGGCGCACCTCCGACACACATACCCCCCCCCCCCCCCCCGATTTGGCGGGAGAAGACGAACTGGTCTTCGCGCGCCGCAAAATCGCTCGTCGATGCCTGTACGGCGTGGATCGCAACCCCGTTGCCGTGGACTTGGCCAAGCTGTCTTTGTGGCTCGTAACGCTGGCCAAAGATCGCCCCCTTACGTTCCTGGATCACGTGCTGCACCATGGAGACTCGTTGGTAGGCCTGACCCAGCGGCAGATCGGCTCGTTCCACTGGAACAAGAATGCCCCCGCTTTACAGCTCGGCTTCGAGGCGGACAATGTCAAGGATCGCTTGGAAAAGGCTGCCGAACTGCGTCGTCGCATCCGGCACTCGGACGATTCCGTGACGGACTGGGTGCTGTCGGACATGTTGGACGAGGTGAATTCTTATACAGACGACGTAAAGCGGCTGGGGGATTTGGTGGTCGCCGCGTTCTTCAAGAGTTCCAAGCCAAAAGAGCGGGAAGAGGAGCGGAGCGTGTTCGCCGATGACGTGCTCAAAGGACAGTGGCGCGATTACGGTCCTTGGCTGGAGGAGATGCGGAATGGCGAACCGCCACTCGCACCATTTCATTGGGAGATTGAGTTTCTGGAGGTGTTCGACCGAGAGAATCCGGGATTCGACGCGATCGTGGGGAACCCGCCGTTCGCGGGCAAGAATTCGGTGGCTGCGGCCAACGCCGCTCATTATCCCCTCTGGCTCAAGGAGCTTCACGAAGAAAGCCACGGCAACGCCGATCTTGTGGCTCACTTCTTCCGCCGCTCCTTCGAACTCGTGCGCTCGGACGGCACGTTCGGCTTGATCGCCACCAACACCATCAGTCAGGGCGACACCCGATCCACGGGCTTGCGCTGGATATGCAAGCACGGTGGCCAGATCTACCGGGCAAGGAGGCGCCTGAAGTGGCCGGGCCTAGCCGCCGTGGTGGTAAGTCGAGTGCAAGTGGCGAAGGATCGGTATTCGGGCGAGCGGATCCTGGACGGCAACCCGGCCGGGAAGATCACGGCGTTTCTCTTCCACCGCGGCGGCCACGGTGACCCGGCACGGTTGAGGGCTAACGCGGGCAAGAGCTTCTGCGGAAGCATGTGCTCGGGCATGGGCTTCACGTTCGACGACACTGACAAGAAGGGCATTGCTACACCGCTGGCCGAAATGCGGCGGCTAATAGCGGCGAATCCCAGCAACCAGCAAGTGGTCTTCCCCTACATCGGTGGGTCGGAAGTGAACTCGAGCCCCATCCATGCCCATCATCGGTACGTGATCAACTTCCACGACTATCCATTGCGCCGGGAAGATATTGGGATTTCGTGGGTAGAGACCGACGAGGAACGGAGGCGGAAACTGCGGCGACGGCCCATCGTGCCGGCCGACTATCCGGGACCGGTGGCAGCGGACTGGCCAGAGCTATTAGAGATTGTCCGGGAACGAGTAAAGCCGAGGCGCGACCGCCTGACCAAGAACCCCATCGGCCGTAAGAGAGCCATGTATTGGTGGCAGTACGGATCGCTTGCTGGACAACTCTACGCTGCCATAGCCAAGCTCAATAAGGTACTGGTGATTTCCCAGGTTGGCCAGCATGCGACGTTTGCGTTCTTGCCAAGGGGAATGGTCTATGCGATTAGGTTGATCGTCTTCCCGTTGAACACCTACGCGGCATTCTGCGTTCTCCAGGCCCGCGTCCACGAGGTCTGGGCTCGCTTCTTCGGCTCGTCTTTGAAGGACGACCTCTGCTACACGCCATCGGATGTCTTTGAGACCTTTCCGTTTCCCAAGAAGTGGGACACCCACCCCGACCTTGAAGCCGTCGGTAGGGAATACTACGATTTCCGGGCTGCCCTGATGGTCCGCAACGGCGAGGGCCTCACCAAGACCTACAACCGCTTTCACGACCCGAACGAGTACTGCCCGGACATCGCCCGGCTCCGAGATTTGCACGCCGCCATGGACCGCGCCGTTCTGAATGCATACGGTTGGTCCGACATCCCCACCGAGTGCGAATTCCTCCTCGACTACGAGATCGACGAAGAGGAGTGGGGCCGAAAGAAGAAGCCCTACCGCTACCGCTGGCCGAACGACATCCGCGACGAAGTATTGGCCAAGCTTCTCGAGCTGAACGCCGAACGCGCGAGAGCGGAGTTGGGCCGAACCCAACCGTCCTTATCGGCATAGCCGGAGGCGCTGCCGCGGACTAGGTTCCGCTCATGGCCAAGCCGAATCCCCAGATCGCCGCTCACCTCGAGTGGCTCGGCTTCGTCCGGCCCACCGGACTGGTGGTATCGGCACCGGCGCTGGTCAGGTCGGGAGCCATTCTCGAACGCCGCGACAAAGAGGGACAGCGGCTGCTTGACGAGTGCACGGCCGAACGGCGAAGCCGTGTGTCCGGTAACGTCGAAAGATACATCCCGGACTTCCAAGCCTTCGCGTCGAAAGTTCTGGGGTGGAACTTCGCGCCGAAAGGTTATGTCGGCACCGACGACGCCCCCGTGCCGCAGGAACTCGAAGTCCCCGTGGCCGGGGCGTCGGGTGAAGTCCTGAGCCCCACCTACGCGGTGCGGACCGGAGTCGGCGAATCCCAATGGCAGCTCCTCGTGCAAGAGTGCAAGCGGGGCCAAGACCTGGATCGGGTCCAGCCAACAAAGGGCGGTCCCGAACTGTCCCGCCACAGCCGGATGGAACGGTTGCTACGCCAGACCGGCACGACCGCCGGGCTTCTGTGCAACGGCACGACCCTCCGCCTCGTGTCGGCCCCGAAGGGCGAAAGCTCCGGTTGGGTGGACTTCAGCGTGGCCGATATGAGCCGGACAGCCGGCCGCCCCATCTGCGCCGCTATGCGCCTGCTGTTGAAGCAGACCAGACTGCTCACCGGTCCCCGCGAGAAGCGCCTCAAGGGACTGCTGGAGGAAAGCCGCAAGTACCAGAACGAGGTGAGCGAGCGACTGTCGGAGCAAGTCCTGCACGCCCTCTACGAGCTACTGCGGGGCTTCCAGGCCGCACACGATGCCTCGCCGGACAAGGCACTGCTTGGCCGCTTCCTCAAGTCCCGTACGCGTAAGAACGAAGACGACCCCGACGAAGTCTACCGGGGCCTCCTCACCCTCTTGCTTCGCCTTATCTTCCTCTTGTATGCGGAAGAGCGGGACATGCTTCCCCAGGACGACACTTTCCTCGGCGCCTACTCGCTGGCCGGACTGCACAAGCGCCTCACAGAAGACATGGCGCTCAATCCTGACACGATGGACCAGCGCTACGGCGCCTATGCGCAACTTCTCGCCGTGTTCCGCATGGTGCACGATGGTGCCCGGTCTGGCACCATGAAGTTGCCGCCCCGTCACGGAGCCCTCTTCTATCCCGACCGCTATCGATTCCTGGAGGGGCGCACGGAGCGGACCGCCGGCGGGCGGCAGATCCACGAGCGGATCGAGCCGCCCCGCATTTCCGACGGCGCGATCCACCGGGTGTTGGAGAAGCTGTTGATCCTGGACGGCGAACGTATCTCGTACCGCGCCCTGGATGTGGAACACATCGGTTCCGTCTACGAGACCATGATGGGGTTCCGGCTGGAGACTGCCGAAGGGTCATCCATCGCGGTCAAGGCGGCGAAGAAGCACGGTGCCCCGGCTACCATCGACCTGGAAGCACTACTGGCCCAAGCACCCGACAACCGGGCAAAGTGGATTCGCGGCCGAACGGACCGCAGAATAACGGCCAAGACGATCAAGGCAGTCCGTTCCGCAGATACTCTGGACGCCCTCCACGCCGCGCTCGACTCCGTCGTCGACAAGAACGCCACGCCGGACCTCGTTCTAGCGGGAGCCATGATCCTCCAGCCCAGTGAAGAACGCCGCCGCTCCGGTTCCCACTACACGCCCAGAGAGCTGACGGAGCCCATCGTTCGCCACACCCTCGAGCCGGTGCTGGACCGGTTGCGGGCCGACGCGGACGGGACGCCGACGCCGAGACAGATCCTCGACTTGAAGGTGTGCGACCCGGCCATGGGTTCGGCCGCGTTCCTGGTTGAAGCCTGCCGCCAACTGGGCGAAGATCTGGTGGAATCGTGGCATGTCCACGACGCCGTTCCGGCCGACTTGGCGGGAGATGACGAGCTAATCTTCGCGCGCCGCGAAGTCGCTAGACGGTGCCTGTACGGCGCGGACCGCAACCCGATTGCCGTGGATTTGGCCAAGCTGTCCTTGTGGCTGGTAACGCTTGCGAAAGACCATCCCCTGACGTTCCTGGACCACGCCCTGCGCCATGGAGATTCGCTGGTAGGCCTGTCGCTCGACCAGATCAAGGCGTTCCACTGGAAGGGTGCTGCACCCAACTTCCAACCCGGCTTCGAGGCAATGAAGGCCGGGGAGCACTTGGCCAAAGCCGCCGAGCAGCGTAATCGCATCCGGGTTGAGGGCGGCTCCGAGCCCGACAGTACGCTGTGGGACAGGTGGGACGAAGTAAAGTATCATACGGATGACGCAAAGCGGCTGGGGGATTTGGTGGTCGCCGCGTTCTTCAAGAGTCCAAGCCAAAAGAAGCGGGAGACGGCACGGGTCGGCTTTGCGAATGCCATCACGCAAGGACGGGTGCGCGAATACGGCAGTTGGTTGGAGGAGCTGCGGAATGGCGAACCGCCCCTCGCACCGTTTCATTGGGAGATTGAGTTCCCGGAAGTGTTCGAGCGGGAAAATCCGGGATTCGACGCGATCGTGGGGAACCCGCCGTTCGCGGGCAAGAATTCGGTGGCCTCAGCCAACGTCCCTCATTATCTCCTCTGGCTCAACGAGCTTCACCAAGAGAGCCACGGCAACGCGGATCTTGTGGCTCACTTCTTCCGCCGTTCCTTCGACCTATTGCGCTCGGACGGCACCTTCGGCTTGATCGCCACCAACACCATCAGCCAGGGCGACACCCGCTTCACTGGATTGCGCTGGATATGCGAGCACGGTGGCCAGATCTATCGAGCAAGGACGCGTGTGAAGTGGCCGGGCCTCGCGGCGGTGGTGGTAAGCGTTATTAACGTGACGAAGGGCCAGTTTTCGGGACTGAGATTGCTGGACGGCCACGCGGTCGGCAAGATCACAGCATTTCTCTTCCACCGAGGAGGCAACGACATTCCGGCGAAGCTGAAGGGGAACGCAAGCCAGAGCTTTCAAGGCAGTATCCTGCGCGGCATGGGCTTCACGTTTGACGACATGGGCAATAAGGGAGTTGCCTCACCGCTCGCCGAGATGCGGCGGCTGATCGCAGATAATCCCGGCAACCAAGAGGCGATATTCCCGTACGTCGGCGGGAAGGAAGTAAACCAGAGTCCTACACATGCTCATCATCGGTACGCGATCAACTTCCGGGACTACCCGTTGAAGAGGGATGACATCGGCGAGCTGTGGAAGCACGCCGACGGGAGGCGCCGTCTGGAGTTGAGGCGCGAATCGGTCGTGCCGGAAGACTACCCGGGACCGGTGTCGGCGGACTGGCCAGAGCTGCTGGGGATCGTCAAAGAGCGGGTGAAGCCGCAGCAGGAGTACTGGTGGCGTTACGCTCGGGGACGGCGGGAACTGCATTCCGCCATCGCGTATCTTGACCGTGTGTTGGCGGTCAACTGCGGTGCAACTCCCCACCACGCCTTTGCTTTCCTGCCCGCGGGAATGGTTTTTGCACACTCTCTGGCTGTTTTCCCCTTTGAGTCCCACGCCGCGTTCTGCACGTTACAGTCCCGCGTACACGAGATCTGGGCGCGCTTCTTCGGCTCATCTCTGAAGGACGATCTCCGCTACACGCCGTCGGACATCTTCGAAACCTTTCCGTTTTCCAAGAACTGGGAGACTCACCCAGCCCTTGAAGCTGCTGGAAAGGAATACTACGAATTCCGCGCAGCCCTGATGGTCCGCAACGACGAGGGCCTCACCAAGACCTACAACCGCTTTCACGACCCCAACGAGCACTGTCCCGATATCGCCCGGCTCCGAGACTTGCACGCAGTCATGGACAAGGCCGTTCTGAACGCGTACGGGTGGACCGACATCCCGACCGATTGCGAATTCCTCCTCGACTACGAGATTGACGAAGAGGAATGGGGCCGAAAGAAGAAGCCCTACCGCTACCGCTGGCCGAACGACATCCGCGACAAAGTGTTGACTCGGCTTCTCAAGCTGCACGCCGAACGTGCGAGAGCGGAGATGGGCAAGACCCAACCGTCCTTCTCGGCATAGCCGAGGAGCGAACCATGCTGAAGAACATCTTTCTGTCGACCTTCTCGGAGAACGGTAGAGGGGGATCCGTGCTCAGTCGCTCAAATAACTCCTGCCAGCAGCATGTCGGCGGAGCTAGCCAGACACGAATAGAGTAAGTAGCAGCTCGCCCTTGACCTTTGAAGGCCGAGCCTGATTGGGTTCGCAAGTTTTATGAAGTTAGGGCCCGGCGGGTGGAACCCGTCGGAGTAGTGTACCTGTGGCTCGACACCAACTGACGGACTGGTCATGACCTTCGATCCAGAATTCCTGATATATGGTCTGGAGTCTGGATGAGCCGTCCGGTACTCGCATCGGCATAGCCGGAGGCACTGCCGCGGACTAGGTTCCGCCCATGGCCAAGCCGAATCCACAGATCGCAGCTCACTTGGAGTGGCTCGGCTTCGTCCGGCCCACCGGACTGGTGGTATCGGCACCGGCACTGGTCAGGTCGGGAGCCATTCTCGAACGCCGCGACAAAGAGGGACAGCGGCTGCTTGGCGAGTGCACGGCCGAACGGCGAAACAGCGCGTCCGGTAACGTGGAAAGGTACATCCCGGACTTCCGGGCCTTTGCAGTGCAGGTTTTGGGATGGAGCTTCTCGCCGAGAGGCTATGCCGGCGCCGACGATGCCCCCCATACCGCCGAAACCTGGAGCCCCGCTAGCAGGCTCGGGCGAAGTCTTGGTCCGACCTTCGCGGTTCGCACCGGAGTCGGCGAATCCCAATGGCAGCTCCTGGTGCAAGAGTGTAAGCGGGGCGAAGACCTGGATTGGGCCCAGCCAACAAAGGACGGCCCCGACCTTTCCCACCACGGCCGCATGGAGCGGCTGCTACGCCAGACCGGCACGACCGCCGGGCTCCTGTGCAACGGCACGACCCTCCGCCTCGTATCGGCGCCGAAGGGCGAAAGCTCTGGCTGGATGGACTTCGGCGTAGCCGATATGAGCCGGTCGGCCGGCCGCCCCATTTGCACTGCCATGCGGCTACTGCTGAAAGAGTCCAGGCTGCTGACCGGTCCCCGCGAGAAGCGCCTCAAGGGGCTGTTGGAGGAAAGCCGCAAGTACCAGAACGAGGTCAGCGAGCGACTGTCGGAGCAGGTACTGCACGCCCTCTACGAGCTGCTGCGGGGCTTCCAGGCTGCACACGATGCCTCGCCGGACGGGCAACTGCTTGGCCGCTTCCTCAAGTCCCGGACTGGTAAAAAGGAAGACGACCCCGACGAAGTCTACCGAGGCCTTCTCGCCCTCTTGCTTCGCCTCATCTTCCTGCTGTACGCGGAAGAGCGCGACATGCTGCCCCAAGACGACACCTTCCTCGGCGCATACTCGCTGGCCGGGCTGCACAAGCGCCTGACAGAAGATGCGGCGCTCAATCCCGACACGATGGACCAGCGCTACGGTGCCTATGCGCAGCTTCTCGCAGTGTTCCGCATGGTGCACGATGGCGCACGGTCGGGCGACATGGAGTTGCCGCCTCGCCACGGCGCACTCTTCGACCCCGATCGCTATCGCTTCTTGGAGGGGCGCACTCAGCAACTCGCGGGCGGGCGGCAGAAGCACGAGCGGATCGAGCCGCCCCTCGTTTCCGACGGCGCGATCCACCGGGTGCTGGAGAAGCTGCTGGTCCTGGATGGCGAGCGCATCTCGTACCGTGCCCTGGACGTGGAACACATCGGCTCCGTCTACGAGACGATGATGGGGTTCCGGCTGGAGAAGGCCGAAGGGTCATCCATCGCGATCAAGGCGGCGAAGAAGCACGGAGCCCCCGCTACCATCGACATAGAAGCACTTCTAGTCGAACCGGCCCGCAAGCGGGCAAAGTGGATTCGCGACCGAACCGACCGCAAGATAACTGACAAGACTGTCAAGGCCGTCCGTGCCGCCGACACTCTGGACGCCCTCCACGCCGCTCTGGATTCCGTCGTCGACAAGAACGCCACGCCGGATCTCGTTCCCGCCGGAGCGATGATCCTCCAGCCCAGCGAAGAGCGCCGCCGCTCTGGTTCCCACTACACGCCTCGGGAACTGACGGCACCCATCGTTCGCAACACGCTGAAGCCGGTGCTGGACCGTTTGCGGTCCGGGGAGGGCGGGGTGCTGAAGCCGGAACAGATTCTCGACTTGAAGGTGTGCGACCCGGCCATGGGCTCGGGCGCGTTCCTGGTCGAAGCCTGCCGCCAACTGGGCACGGCTCTGGTGAAGTCGTGGCACAGGCCCGACGCTGACCCCCCCCCCCCCCCCCCCCCAGATTTTGCGGGAGAGGACGAGCTGGTCTTCGCGCGCCGCGAAATCGCTCGTCGGTGCCTTTACGGCGTGGATCGCAACCCTGTTGCCGTGGACTTGGCCAAACTGTCCTTGTGGCTGGTAACGCTGGCCAAGGACCACCCACTTACGTTCCTGGATCACGCCCTGCGCCATGGAGACTCGCTGGTAGGCCTGACCAGGCGGCAGATCGGCTCGTTCCACTGGAACAAGAATGCTCCCGCTTTACAGCTCGGCTTCGAGGCGGACAAGGCCAAGGATCGCTTGGAAGAGGCTGCCAAGCTGCGTCGTCGCATTCGGCACTCGGGCGACTCCGTGCTCGACTGGGTGCTGTCGGACATGTGGGACGAGGCTAAGTCCCACGCCCGCGAGATCAAACTGCTGGGGGACTTGGTGATCGCCGCGTTCTTCGAGGGTGCCAAGCCAAGTGAGCGGGAAGAGGTGCGGAGCGTGTTCGCCGATGACGTGGTCAAAGGACAGTGGCATGATTACGGTCCCGTGCTCGAGGAGCTGCGGCATGCCGAACCGCCCCTCGCACCGTTTCATTGGGAGATTGAGTTTCCGGAGGTGTTCGAGCGGAAGAACCCGGGATTCGACGCGATCGTGGGGAACCCGCCGTTCGCGGGCAAGAATTCGGTGGCCGCAGCCAACGTCGCTCATTATCCCCTCTGGCTCAAAGAGCTTCACCAAGAGAGCCACGGCAACGCCGACCTAGTAGCTCACTTCTTCCGCCGCTCCTACAACCTATTGCGCTCGGACGGCACCTTCGGCCTGATCGCCACCAACAGCATCGGCCAAGGCGACACCCGCTCCACAGGGTTGTGCTGGATATGCGAACACGGCGGCCAGATCTACCGAGCCACGACACGGGTGAAGTGGCCGGGTCTGGCCGCCGTGGTGGTAAGCGTGGTGTATGTGGGGAAGGACACCTATTCGGGTGACCGGATCCTGGACGACAACCCGGCCGGGAAGATCACCGCCTTCCTCTTCCACCGTGGCGGCAACGAAGACCCGGTGCGGTTGACGGCTAACGCGGGCAAAAGCTTCGTCGGAAGCACTGTCCACGGCATGGGGTTCACATTCGACGACACGGACAAGAAGGGTGTCGCCTCGCCGCTCGCCGAGATGCAAAGGCTGATCGCTGAGAATTCCGTCAACCGGTCGGCAGTCTACCCCTACATCGGGGGCGAAGAAGTGAACACCAGCCCGACCCATGCTCACCATCGCTACGTTATCAATTTCCATGACTATCCGTTACGTCGGGAAGATCTCGGGGAATCGTGGGCGGAGGCCGACGAGGAGCGAAGATGGGAACTGCGACGACACCCCGTCGTGCCGCTCGACTACCCGGAACCGGTGGCAGAAGATTGGCCGGAACTGCTAGCGATTGTCGAGGAACGGGTGAAACCTCATCGAGATATCCAGAACAGAAGAGCGTATCGAGAACGATGGTGGCATTACGCTGAGAAACGGCGGGGACTGTATTCCGCAGTCGCCGAGCTTGACCGCGTGTTGGGGGTTTCGCTGGTTGGCCAGCATGCAACGTTTGCATTCTTGCCAAGGGGACAGGTCTATGCCGTAACGTTGATTGTCTTCCCCTTAGATACCTACGCAGCCTTCTGCGGCCTGCAGTGCCGTGTTCACGAGATCTGGGCGCGGTTCTTCGGATCGTCTATGAAGGACGACCTCCGCTACACACCGTCGGATGTATTCCAGACATTCCCATTCGCAGAGAAGTGGAACACCCGCCCGGACCTCGAAGCCGCCGGAAAGCAGTACTACGAGTTTCGCGCAGCCCTGATGGTCCGCAACGACGAGGGCCTCACCAAGACCTACAACCGCTTTCACGACCCCAACGAGCACTGTCCCGATATCGCCCGGCTCCGAGACTTGCACGCAGTCATGGACAAGGCCGTTCTGAACGCCTACGGGTGGACCGACATCCCGACCGATTGCGAATTCCTCCTCGACTACGAGATTGACGAAGAGGAGTGGGGCCGAAAGAAGAAGCCCTACCGCTACCGTTGGCAGAACGATATCCGCGACGAAGTGTTGGCCCGGCTTCTCGAACTGAACGCCGAACGCGCGAGAGCGGAGCTACGCCCGACCCCACCGTCCTTCTCGACATAGCCGAGGAGCGAACTATGCTGAAGAACATCTCCTTGTCGAACTTCAAGGCGTGGAGAGAAGTGGAAGTGCCCTTCGGCAGAGTGACGGGCCTCTTCGGAACGAACAGCTCCGGGAAGAGCAGCCTCCTTCAGTCTCTCCTGATGCTCAAGCAGACCAAGGATGCCGCGGACCACGGTTTGGCGCTGCACTTCGGCGGCCGAGGTCGAAGCAATCTTGTGCAGCTAGGCGGATTTCGAGACGTCGTGCACCGCAACGACGAGTCATTAGCCATCGGATGGACACTTGAATGGACACTTCCCAAGATATTGAAGCTACCCGATCCGTCACAAAAGCGTACCAAGACACTGCATGAGACAAGTCTGCTCGGCACAACTTGCTGCGTACGCAAGCACGGAGCCAATCTGCGGACAGACGAGTTGTCGTACCTGATTGGCGATGCCGTCTTTCGCCTCGCGAGAGATGCACGAGGCAAGTACGCTCTGAGCGGGGCCGACCAAGACGGAGCCGACTACCCGTTTCTTCGCACGCGCGAACGACCATGGAGTCTTCCCGGCCCGGTCAAAACGCACTTGTTCCCGGATCAAGCCAAGACCTTCTACCAGAACACGGGCTTCCTGGGCATTCTCGAGACCGAGTACGAGAAGTTGATGGACAGCATCTACTACCTCGGCCCGCTTCGCGAGCCTCCCCGGCGCGAGTACTTCTGGTCAGGCACCAGCCCGCACGACACCGGAACTCGTGGCGAGCGAGCAGTGGATGCCATACTGTCGGCGACGAGAAAGGGCGAGAAGCGAAACCTGGCGCCACGCAAGCGCCTCAAGCCGTTCCAGGAGATGATCCAGTACTGGCTGGACCGCCTTGATCTGGCAAGCAAGTTCAGCATCGACGAGATCGCGTCGGCCGCCAATCTGTACAGGGCCAGGGTCACGAAGGATAGGTCAAGTGTCGAGGCGACGCTGCCGGATGTCGGCTTCGGCGTGTCGCAGGTGCTGCCGGCGCTCGTGCTCCTGTACTACGTTCCCAAGGGCTCGATCGTACTGATGGAGCAACCGGAGATTCGTCTTCACCCATCGGTACAAGGGGGGCTTGCCGATGTCATCCTTGCCGCGGCCCGGTCTCGAGACATACAGGTCATCGTCGAGAGCCACAGCGAACATCTTCTGAGACGACTTCAACGCCGCGTCGCGGAGAGGGAGGCGACGACCGACGACGTCAAGCTGTTCTTTACCGGCGTCGCGGACGGCGCCGCTTGGCTTTCCGACCTGGAACTCGACGAACTGGGTGAGATTAGGAATTGGCCTCCCTTCCTCTTTGGCGACAGGTTCTCGGAGCTGGCGGCGATCAACGAGGCTACGCTACGACGCAGGGGAAGTAATGACGAAGAGGGGAGGGGTGGTGGTGGATACGAACCTTCCCATGGTTGCGGATGGCCGGACGGACCAAGCAACGGACAGCTGTCGGCTGGCGTGCATCCAACGCATACGATCCCTGATGAAAATGGGTACGATTTTGCTGGATGACGACGACCGCAGGCCGAAATTCGAAAGGTTCATGAAGGCACAGGCAGCTTGAGCGCGACGACATCCCCCGAAGTCCGGGACCGCCTGACCGAGACCCTGCGGCTCGACCTAGTCGGCCCTCCGCCCGGCCACGAACTGGCGGACGAGATGCTGCAGCAGCAGTCGCGCCCGTCGGTATGGTACCTGACAGGCTTCCTGATCCCTTCGGGCACGCCTCCCGAACATGCCGCGGACCCGGACGAGGACGACGATCTGGACGAAACTCCGGCGTCCCCGGGGCTTCCCGAGGAGTCCAGCGAAGACCGGAAGGCGGCCAAGAAGGGCTTCTTCCCGTCCTCCATGGGCTTGAGCTTCCTGGTCGCCGCGGAAGCGGACGCTCTGACTGTGACCGTCTCGTGGGGCGACTACGAGCGCAGGAAAATGCCGGAGGATGGGGCTAAGCCCGGTTCGGCAGGGAAGGCGAAGAAGCCGCAGAAGGTCTGGCAGCGGTTGCCGCGCGAAGAGACCGTCGCCGTACAACTGCCCGGGACAGGGAAGGGAAGCGCACCGCGTTCCGGCACTCCTCGGAACTATGACATCCCCGAGTCCGGCGGCCTCCGGCTCCATGTCGTCGAACGATCCCTCAGCGCCGCGGCCCTTCAAGGGGGCATTCCCGAAGGGACGCGGGCGGTGTCGGTCTTCCTGGTCAATCAGCGCCGACTCTTCCTCAAGGATGACCGGGATCGAGATGCCGCCTACATCTTTCAGCCCGAGATCGTCGTCGAGTGCGACCGGCCGTTCGTCGCCCGTCCGGATCCGAGGGGCCGCAGTGCCATCGGGTGGGACGAACAGGTCGCCGACCTTCACTACGCCGATACACCGGCCTATGCGACCGGCCACGGCGTCTCCGGCGAATGGGAGGCCGACGACGAGGGATATTGCCGCCGCTTGCGGACGACATGGATTCCCAGCGCGGAGGTTGAAGTAACCGAGACGGTCGACCTGCCCCAGGCGGAGCTGGGAATGGAAATCTTGGGCGAACTGCCGGATGGCAACGCCGCCCGGGCTGCTCTTCAGCCCATCGTCGAGGAGTATCGCGCCTGGATCGCCGACAGGCGGGCCGCTTTCCCGGCGGTCGCGGAAGGCCGTTCGCTCGCGGATATCCGTCGAGAGACGGCCGAGCAGCTGTTGCATCTAGCCGAGTTTGCCGCCGGTCGAATTGAGCGCGGCATCCAAGTCCTGACCGACGACGCCGACGTCCTTGACGCCTTCCGGGTTGCCAACCGGGCCGTCGCCGCCACTCTGCGCCGCCGCCTCGACATCGCCGACAACGACGGCGACAGCGCTGCCGCGCCGCATTGGCGAAGCTTCCAGCTTGCCTTCATCCTGCTGAACTTGGCGGGTTTGGCCGACCCGACCGACCCGGAACGCAAGACCGTCGATCTGTTGTTCTTTCCCACCGGCGGAGGAAAGACGGAGGCGTATTTGGGATTGGCGGCCATCGCGATGGTCCTGCGACGTCTGCGTAACGGCGAGCCGTCCGGCGGTCACGGAGGCGCAGGCGTCTGCGTGATCATGCGCTACACGTTGCGCCTTCTCACCTTCGACCAGCTCGATCGCGCAGCGGGACTGGTTTGCGCGCTGGAGCTGGAGCGGAGATCGAAGCCGGAGCGCTACGGCGGCTGGCCCTTCGAGATCGGTCTTTGGGTGGGCAAGGCGGCGACGCCCAACGCCATGGGCCGCAAGGGCGACAACCGATCGGACTCGGCCCGTGCCAAGACGATTCGTTTCAAGAGCAATCCCGCCGGCAATCCGGTGCCGATCCCCCTGGAGCGCTGTCCATGGTGCAGGAACGATTTCGAGCCGGAGTCCTTTACGCTCCAGCCCAACGATGACCAGCCACGGGACCTGCGCATCTGCTGCACCGACATCGACTGCGACTTCAACGGCGACCAGCCTCTGCCTATCGTCGCCGTGGACGAGCCGCTGTACCGCCGTCTGCCGGCATTTCTGATCGCGACGGTGGACAAGTTCGCGGCGCTTCCTTGGAACGGTCAGTGCGGCGTGCTCCTGGGCGGCGCCGACCGGGCGGACTCTTCCGGCTTCTACGGCCCCGCCGACCCTGCCTTTGGCACCCGCCTGCCAGCGCCAATGCCGCCCCCGGACCTGATCATCCAGGACGAACTGCACCTGATCTCGGGACCCTTGGGCACTATGGCGGGCCTGTACGAAACGGCCATCGAAGCCCTGTGCGCGACCGCACCCGACGCCAACGGCCTGGGTGCCCGACGCGGTCCCGGCGTCTCCGGGATCCCGGCCACCCGTAGCGTCCCCAAGATCGTTGCCTCCACGGCCACCGTGCGCCAAGCCGAAGACCAGATACAGGCGCTGTTCGGCCGATCCATGACCCAAGTGTTCCCGCCGCCGGGGCCGGACCGCCGCGACTCGTTCTTTGCCCACACGATTCCAGCCGCAGAACGGCCGGCCCGGCGCTACCTGGGAATCGCCGCCCAGGGCCGGAACCCGAAGGTCGTCATGCGACGGGTGGCGCTGGCTCTCATGGGAGCGGCGCAAAAGGCGTACATGGAATCCGGCGCCAACCGCGCTCGATCGAACCCCGCCGACCCCTACATGACGCTCCTCGGCTACTTCAACAGCCTTCGGGAGCTGGGCGGGGCGCGCCGCATCCTGGAGGAAGAGGTCCAGAACACCCTCAAGCGCATCGGCGAACGCCGCCGGGTCGGAGAAGGGCAGGGACTTTTCTGGAGCCGCAGAAGATTTCGGGAAGTGATGGAGCTGACATCGCGGGTTCCCACGGGCGAGGTGGCCAGAGCCCGGCACCGGCTGGGCTGCAGCTTTCACACTGATTCTCCCGGCTTGGCCTCCGTCGACTGCGCTATCGCCACCAACATGATCTCCGTGGGATTGGACATTTCGCGGTTGGGTCTCATGGTCGTGCTCGGCCAGCCGAAGACCTCCGCAGAGTACATCCAGGCGACTAGCCGGGTCGGGCGAGATCATGAACGGCCGGGACTCGTCGTCACGCTCCTCAACATTCACAAGCCGCGGGACCGCTCGCACTACGAACGCTTCCGCAATTATCACGAGACGTTCTATCGCTCCGTCGAAGTCACGAGCGTCACGCCGTTTTCCGCCCGATCGCTGGACAGGGGGCTGGCCGGGGCGCTGGTGGGCTTGTCGCGTCATTCCCACCGGGTGCTGACGCCGCCGAGGGGGGCTGGCCGGGTTGCCGGCGTACGCGCCGAACTGGAGTGCCGACTGCTGGCGACATTCGAAGAGCGGGTGAGAGCCCAACCGATCGTTGACGAAGAAGAGCTACGCGAACTGCTGCGGAGCGTCCGTAGCCGGGTAGGCGATCTGCTTGATTCCTGGGTGACCGTCGTGGACGACTACCGTAGCGTCGGCGCGGTTGTGCAGTACGACAAGTACGAGGAACGTCCACTCAGTCCGCTTCTCCGTGAAATGCTGGACACCGACTTTGAATCCGAGCACCACCGGAAGTTCCGGGCCAACCGATCCCTTCGAGATGTGGAACCAGATGTCAACGTGTACTTGCGCGAACTGGGCAAGCCGGCTCCGCGGAGGTCGGCTCCGCGAGGCCGCGCATGACGGCGAGGTCCGGTACCAAGGCGCACGGGCAACTGCGTCGAGGGCAAGTGATCACCACCTGGGGCCCCGGTGCTCTTATCGACCTTCCCCGCCACTCGGCGATCATGGGAGGGTTGGATGGATGGCCCGAGGGCAGCCTCGAGGAGATTGTCGAGCCTCGTTTGGAGGGAAAGCTCCGGAGCATGACAGGAGTTCGCCCGGCGAAGCTGTACGCCCCGCCCGCTGCCGAGAGCGACTTCCGCAGGCCGGGGCCGGGCATACAGGCGTGGCGTTTCCCGGAATGGTTCGTCGTGCGGGAGGACACGCGCCGGAAGTCGGCGAAGTCAGGTAAGCGAGGGCGTGACGCGGGAGAGTCTGCCGAAAGCTCCCGCCGAATTGTCCATCGCAAGCAGCTCGACGATAATCTGCGGTTCGACGGTTGCTCGGTCGTTCCCACCCGCTTCGTGCGCGCCTGTCCCCGTGGTCACATAGACGATTTGAACTGGCGGTGGTTCGTGCACGAGCGTGATGGCCCATGTCTTCAGGGCCGCCCGCGGCAGCTTTGGCTGGATGAAGGAGGGACAGTCGGCGACCTGTCCGGTCTCGTAGTGCGCTGCGACTGCGGCAAGCGGCGACGTCTCTACGAAGCGGCCGACCTGTCGCTGAAGTCTCTCGGCACCTGCACCGGTGCGCGTCCGTGGCTGGGCAAGAACGCGAAGGAGGGGTGCGACCAGCCGGCCCGGCTCCTCATCCGCACCGCCACCAACGCGTACTTCTCGCAGGTCGTCAGCGTGCTGTCGCTGCCGGACTCGGGCACGCCTCTACGCCAAGTCGTAGAGCAGCTGTGGGATGATCTGCAGATCGTCGAGAGCGGGGCGAACCTCGCATTCATGAAGAAGAAGCCCAAGATAGCCAAACTGCTGGAACCATTCCCCGATGAAGCGGTGCTCGAAGTGATACGCGAGATGAAGTCGGGGGTCGCGGTCGAGCGTCCCGTGAAGCAAGTCGAACTCGACGCGATTCTGAGTGTGCCGGAAGGGTTCGGCGACGATGTTCTGCCCGACCGTAACTTCTACGCCCGCCGCTTGCCCGAGCACCTGTGGCGCCACTCGCGAAGGTGCGACGGGATCGCATCGGTCGTTCAGTTGCACCGCCTCCGGGAGGTGCTGGCGCTGATCGGTTTCACCCGGTTTGAAGCCGTGACGCCCGACATCCACGGCGAATACGAGACCGATGTGCAGCGCGCCGACTTGGCTCGCCTGCCGTCATGGTTCCCGGCGGTCGAGAACCGGGGCGAGGGCATGTTCCTGGAGCTGGACGCCGAAGCGGTGACGACTTGGCTGGAGAGAGATGCCGTCAAGCACCGCTTGGAGCGCTTGGCCAAGGGTCACGAAGCTTGGCAGGCCGGGCGCAAACTCAATCGCGCTTTCCCGGGCGGCCCGTACATCCTGCTTCATACCTTGTCGCACCTGCTGATTCAATCCCTCGCGATGCGCTGCGGCTACCCGGCCAGTTCGATCCGAGAACGGATCTATGCGGAGGAAAGCGGTTTCGGCATTCTGCTGTTCACCGGTAGCCCCGATGCCGAGGGGACGCTGGGCGGGCTCGTGCAACAGGCGCGCCAACTGGAGGAGCACCTTCGCAACGCGCTGGATACGGGCGGTCTGTGCTCCAACGATCCCATCTGCGCTCAGCACGTTCCCGGGGGCCGGGACATGGAGGGACGGCATCTTCAAGGGGCAGCCTGCCATGGCTGCGCACTGGTAGCGGAGACCTCTTGCGAGATGCGCAACGACTACCTCGATCGCGCCCTGGTCGTGCCCGTGCTGGGCCAGCAGCCGGACGTGGCGTTCTTCAGTACCGCGTGACCGACGCCGGGCCGGGGCGCTCCGCGCTGCCAGCGCTCGCGACCCTTCCTACCCACCTGCGTCGCCGGCTGGAGGCAGCCCTCGAAACCGGCTTGTTATCCGCATCCTCGCCGCTGGTCGCAATTCGTTCCGTAGCGGGACCGAGCGACGGCGTTGCAGAGGACGTTCAGTCGGCGCTCCGCGAGCTGGCCGACATGGGCATCGAGGGTCCGGTTGCCGCGGCGTGGATCCGCACGGTGGTCCGGGTCTCGTCCCGCAATCCGTTCCCCGACCTGGTGTGGTCGGGTCCCGAGGTGCCGGGGCTGCATACACGGGACACCCGCCGCGTATACGAGGAACTGCTGGGATCCGCCGAGCGGTCGCTCTGGGCCAGCACATACGCCTTCTTCGACGGCCCCCGCGCCTTCGCCGTATTGGCCCGCCGCATGGAGGAGCGTCCCGGCCTGCGCGTCCGTCTTCTCCTCAACATACAGCGAGACCACCGCGACAAGACCGCGCCCGACAGCCTAGTGCGTCGCTTCGCCGACCGCTTCTGGGGCGCGGAGTGGCCCGGCCCAGCCCTTCCGGCGGTATACTACGATCCTCGGTCGCTCGATCCCGGCGGCCCAGGCGGAGTTCTCCATGCCAAGGCCGTGGTCGCCGACGACCAAGCCGTCTTCGTCACCTCCGCCAATCTCACTGAAGCCGCGCTAGACAGAAACATTGAGCTTGGTCTCCTCGTCCGCGACCACGCCCTGGCCCAAGCCGTCTCGCACCGCTTCCAGGAACTGATCGACCGAGGCCTGCTGGTGCGCCTCCCGGACTGACGCTCCTTGCCGCACCTCCCGGTTGACGCATCGCCGTCGGTCTTCTTCGCACCTGTCGTACCCGCTCGTCGCGGATAACAGGACCTACGAAGCACACTGGAGAGTCGACGCATGCACAACTGGTTACGATTGTATTGCGGTTGCAGAGACGGACTTAGTGCATAAGCTTCGTGCCATAGTATGAAGTCGTTGAGGGCATTTGAAGCTGTATCGCAACGCGGGAGAATGCACCCACTGATTCGATGTTGACTTCGTCAACGTCTTCGCTACACACACTACGGAACAGATACCGTCGTCAAGAGTGTGAATCCGAGGGAGACGGCGGACGGCTGGCAAGGCATATTTGGGACTACAGGGCGTGGTTCTACCGCGACTTCTATTGACCAGAAACGTCTCGAGCCAATCCGAGCTTTGCCTGCCAACAATCTAGTTCGGTCAAGGCCAGCATCTGTTGAGCATCGGCCGTGTGCTAGTGCACCGGAATCGGAATGAAATCTACACTAGGAGCGCCGTGAAGAAGCATCTGAAAAAACTTGTTGAATTGATCCGAGGATGGGTGCAATCGCTGGATAAATTGCTGCCTGGCAGCAGTAGCGTCCCCGGCGATGCATCCGGCACATGCGGGTCAACCGAGCCAAATAGTGCCGAGGCCGCAGACGATGATCAGCCCGAAGTTCCCGGTGAAGGCTCTGGACAGATGCCTCCCAAGCTTGGCGAAGAATCCGGTGACTCGACCGGGGACGACGCGGGCACGGATGAAGAAGAGGAGCGACAGCTCTCCAATGGCGATGCATCTGGAGGCACGTACGATGATCGGCCCGAAGTTCCCGGTGAAGGCTCTGGACAGATGCCTCCCAGATTTGGCGAAGAATCCGGTGACTCGACCGGGGACGACGCGGGCACGGATGAAGAAGAGGAGCGACAGTTCTCCAATGGCGATGCATCTGGAGGCGCGTACGATGATCGGCCCGAAGTTCCCGGTGAAGGCTCTGGACAGATGCCTCCCAAGCTTGGCGAAGAATCCGGTGACTCGACCGGGGACGACGCGGGCACGGATGAAGAAGAGGAGCGACAGCTCTCCAATGGCGATGCATCTGGAGGCGCAGACGATGATGGGCCCGAAGTTCCCGGTGAAGGCTCTGGACAGATGCCCCCCAAGCTTGGCGAAGAATCCGGTGACTCGACCGGGGACGACGCGGGCACGGATGAGGAAGAGGAGCAACAGCTCTCCAATGGCGATGCATTCGAAGACGCGTACGGTGATAAGCTGGTAGTTGCCAAGGATGGCGATAAGCAGCCAAGGAGAATTGGAGGAAGGCGGAATGGAAATACCCCGAAGGACGCAAGCACGCCACAATCGAAACCCGGATCACGGCCAGAGTTGGTTTGCCGACAACTCTTCGAATCGCGGCGATGGGAGGTCGTCCTGTCTGCGGAAGACGAATGTAGGATAAAGAAAATCACCTATGCAGACGACACGGAGTTGAAACTGAGGAACGGCGAGTGTCGCCTTCCGTTGCTCGGCGGCCGCCTGACGGTAGTTTACGAAGATAAAACGACAAGCAAACTGTCATTGTGCGATGATAAAGCACCGTTGATCTTCAAAATGCGGAAGTACTGGGAGGGTGATGGACGAAGAGTGAAAGGTATTGCCAAAGGGCACTACATCGTTATCGCGCCAGAGACATGGAAACGCACTGGCGTTACTCGTGTGGAGCCGCAACTGTGTACAGACGAACACTTCCTGGCGCACTACTTCTTTAGCGATGGAGATAAAGATATTGACAGATTTCGGGATCAATCGAAAATCGTGTTGACACAATCCGTTCTGCAACTGAAAGGTGAGAGCGTTTTCGATGATTCTGGAGATGGGAATCTGTTTGTCGGCAAAACTCCAACTCTGACACCACAGGGGGGCATTAGCTGGGCCTGCGTCGGCGAGGAAGCGAAGAATGGTTGGAAGGGCAGCAGTTTTCGGCCCGAAGAGCGCGAAATATCCGATGTTCTTAAGGATCGCCAAGGACGGTTCTTCGTCCGCGTTTATGACAACAACGTGGAATTGGTGGACAGCGGTCAGTTTCGATATCTGCGCGATATCGAGGAAATTCGTGTGAATGGCCATCCATACGCCGAGAACACGCTGCTCCTGCCGCCGCCGACTGGCCATCCTCCAACCGAAGTTCGGCTCATTGGCGTTGATGGGGGAACCGGCGGAACAATTCGTAGTGTGACGCCGACCAAAGAGACGAGTACGAGGGGCGATACCATTGTCGTTGAACCGCGTCCCATCCTCGGAACGAGTACGCGAGGAGACCGCGTTTCGTGTACGATCGAGTCCGACACGGGCAGTGTAGATGTCGTATTGGATCTGCCGCGGGCCTGGTGGCGGATGGAACTTGACGAGATTGCCGACTGCAAGTGGCGCGATAAGCCGCTTGTAATGACACGGCAGGAATTTCGCGAACACGCCTTTGACGGTGCGGTCATTCGGCTGAGGTTGCCGCAGCGAATCAAGTCCGCACGCTTCGGATTCGACCGTCAACTTGACAAGGAATTGACGCTTTGGGGAAAGAATGACGGCCGGATACTACTGAGTGAATTTGAAGACTACACACAGATTCGCGAACATCTGAATGAAGATGCTCCGTTCAATATGGAATGCAATGGAGAGAAACTGACCCTCATCTGGATCGCCGCTGACGTCACTGTGACCGTCGGATACTCTGTTTCGTCCGACGAGAAACCGTGTGCTCGTGTCAAGACCCCAGGCGGCGGATGGAGACGCGGCAGGGGCTTCAGCTACGGCGAGCTTGGGGCGGCAGGCGGGACGGTCGGCGGCGCGATCTGTCGGTCGGTACCGATCGACAGACGTCGGCAGACTATCCACTTGGTGAATGTAGAGACCCTATCGAGATTATACGATGCCTGATTCAATCAACATACGGCGGTGGCCGGAGAAGGTGCGCAAACGCTACGAGAACTATCTGAGAACTTCGTTCTTCTTTAGAGACAAAGCACTGCGAGCATCCTTTCGGGCTGCCCTGCGCAACGGAGAGAGTCTGCTGAAAGGCCCTTATGGCGAATTGGCTCAGGAGTTCAAAACCGGAATAGGTGCTGGAGCACTGGCACAGGAGTGTTTCCCGGACAAGTACGAGGATCTTCTGCCAGCGCTGATCGACCGTGACCTATACGTGCACCAGGAACGCGCTGTCCGCGCCACGCATATGGACAATCAGAATGTCGTCGTCGCTACCGGTACCGCCAGCGGTAAGACCGAGAGCTTTCTCTATCCGATCCTGTTCGAGTTGTACCGCCAACACCTTGCGGGTGAACTGAAGGATTCGGGTGTGCGCGCCATGATCCTGTACCCAATGAACGCGCTCGCCAACGACCAGCGCGAGCGTCTTGGCGAAATCTGCGAGCGGCTGCGCCAGGAGGAATCGGGGTTCGAGCCGACGTTCGGACAGTATATCGGACGGACGCCCTACAACACCCGAGACAGTTCGCGTAACGGTGCCGCACGCGCAGATGAACGCTTGGCCGGGGAGCTGGTCTTCCGCGACGAAATGCGGCATGAACCTCCCCACATCTTACTGACCAACTACTCGATGCTGGAGTACCTGCTTATCCGCCCTGACGACAGTCCTCTGTTCGATCGTGGCCGGGGTGCGCATTGGCAATTCATCGTGCTTGACGAAGCCCATCAGTACCGGGGGGCCAAGGGCATGGAGATGGGCATGCTGGTCCGTCGGCTCAAGCAGCGGCTACGCGATGGCGGCCGGAAGGGTCCGTTTCGCTGCATCGCCACCAGCGCGACCATCTCTTCCAGTGAAGGCGAGGAAGACAAGCAGAAGATTGCCGAGTTTGCGAAGGAACTCTTCGGAGAGCCTTTTGCGGCGCCCGGCAGCATTTTCGGCAAATTGCGAACAACGGACGGACCGCCGCGCCGCTACCACGCCTTTGTCCGGGCACTGGAAGGAGCGTTCCTTGTTCACAGAGATAGTGCGGATGAAGTTGTGCTCAACCGCAAGAGCGAGACCGGTGAAGGGTTCACTGCGGAGCCATTGGAAATCGCCCTGTGCAGGGAGTGCGGCCAGCACTATTACGTTGGCCGGAAGCGGGGCGATAAGCTGAAGGAAGCCGTTCGCGACCCGAGCCAGTCTGACTTCGGCGTCGACTACTACTTGCCTAGGCAGGATGGGACGAGCTGCTTGTGCAGGCGCTGCGGTACGCTTTCGAGATCCATCCCGGACTGCGGTTGTGACTCTGAAGCGGCGGTTCGCGTTGAACTGTGCAAACCTCGCAAGGACCGTCCCGACCAGTTGGCGGAGTGCGAGAACTGTGGCTATCAGCGCGGCGGCATCGGGGATCCGGTGCAGGAGATCGTGCACGGTTCGGATGGTCCCAACACGGTCATCGCCACCGCCCTGCACGAACTGCTGCCGGAAGACAGTCGCAAAGTGTTGGCGTTTGCCGACAGCCGCCAGGAGGCAGCGTTCTTCGCTTGGTACGCTCAGAGCTCATACGAGAAACTTCGTGACCGCAACCTCATACTGCGGGCGATCAAAGCGGGAGAAGTCGATGCCGAAGGTTTGTCCATCGACGATCTCAGAAGCCGGTTGCTAAGACAGTGGGAACAGGCTGGACTGTTTAAAGGAGCGGATACCAAGGAGCACAGAAGTCGGCAGGTGCTTACGTCAATTCTCCGCGAGGCACTTACGGAGGAGAAGAGACTCTCGTTGAGCGGAGTTGGCTTGGTCAGATGGTTTGTCGGACTTCCCAGAAGTTTGCATTTGCCGGAAACCATGCAACGACCGCCGTGGAACTTCACGGATGATAAGGCGCGTCGCGTGACCGCGTACCTTCTAGACGAAATGCGGCCCCGCCGCGCCTTGAATTTGCCGGATGGCGCTAGCACGCCGGTCTGGTCGGATGTGTCATCTTGGCCGCAACAGGCCTACTGCCTTGGGCGGCCGGGCAGGCAATGGCACGTAAGCCAATGGGGTCACCCGGCATCTGCAGTCGTGAGCCATTTCCTTCGTAGGCTCCTCGCGGACAGCCAAGTGTCAGACAGCGAGAAGCGGTCCGCCTCAGTGACGCTCATGCAGCATTTATGGCGTGCATTGTTGGACGACGCGGATGAACCGATCCTAACGCCCGGCAAGAATAACGGGACGTTTCGCCTTAACCCGCGATGGCTGCGAATCGCGCTCGCCGGGCCCGGCGATGTTTGGGAATGCAATACCTGCGCAACCTTGAGCAATCACAACATTAGTGAAATATGTCCCCGGAATCGTTGTCCCGGACACCTAGTGCCCGCCGATCAGATGCGCCTCGAGACGAACCATTACCGAATCCTCTATGAGAACACCGACTTGCCCTCCGAGCTGAGCGCGGAAGAACATACCGCCCAGATCGATAGCGACACTGCACGCGATAGGCAGGACAAGTTCAAGAGTGGCGACATCCATCTTCTCAGCTCCTCGACCACATTCGAGGTCGGCGTCGACCTGGGCGACCTGGAAGTTGTATTCCTTCGCAACGTGCCGCCGGAACCGTTCAACTATACCCAGCGCGTGGGACGGGCCGGGCGGCGGGACACTCCTGGCTTGGCGGTGACCTACTGCCGCCGCAACCCGCACGATCTCTATCACTACGAAGATCCGAAGGATCGCGTGGTTAGCGGCAAAGTGCGTCCGCCGCGCCTGCGGATGACGAACGAGAAGATCATCTTGCGGCATATGGTAGCCGTGGCTTTGTCTGCGTTCTTTCGTGAAAACAAGGAGCGCTTCAAGAATGTCGAAAGCTTTGTTTTAGAATGGTCGAAATCCCGCGCGGCGGTAAACTTGAGGGGGTATTGCGAGGGCAATAACGAGTTGAAGCACTCACTCCTGGGAATTGTTCCCGTGGACATGCAAGACAAGATGGGTTTCGAAAATGGCACCTGGATTGGCAGAATTGCGGGACCGGACAGCCGCCTTGCCGATGCTGAAGCAGAGATATGCGGAGATTATCTGTTAATGAAAGGAACAAAACGACGCATAGAGAAAGAAAAACCGAAACGTTGGATAGGTACGGTTAGTCAGTTGCAACTTCGTATGGAAACGATCGAGACAGAAAGAACCTTGGACTTCCTGTCGCGCAAGGCGATCATCCCGAAGTACGGATTTCCGGTGGATGTCGTCGAACTGCACACCCCGCCCGAACGCGGCAGGTCGACTGGCGTCATACTCCAGCGGGATTTGTCTCAGGCCATTGCCGAGTACGCGGCAGGCAGCAAAGTGGTGGCCAACAAGAAGGAATGGGAATCCTACGCCGTGAAGAAGGCGGTCGGCAAGGCATGGGATGTCCGGTCCTACAAGTACGACGGTGCCCGCAGCTTTGAGCAATGGATAGAAGGCGATCCGACTGCACCGGCCGGTGCGCGGAAATATCTCATCCCGAAGTTCGGTTTCATAACGTCACTGCTCAAAAAAGCCAAGGAGCCGCGTGGCCGTGCGCGGCGCCTATATACGACAAGGCCGTTTTTTGGCGGCTTCGAAAGGGGTGTTGCACCGGAAACCAAAATTATCCGCAGTGTGGGAGTGACCAAGGCCGTGCCGGGAACCCTAGTCATTCTCTGCGAGGGCAGAGAAAGACAAGGATTCTATATTTGTTCGAGGTGCGGCGCCCATATGACTAAACTGAAGGTAGAGCACGAGACACCTTGGGGTTCGGAATGCAGGACAGGGACCTTGGGACAGTTTTCGCTCGGTCACGAACTAGTCACCGATGTGGTGCGTTTGCAGTTTCCGCATTTGCGCGGCCAGGAGTGGGACGCCTACTCCGTCGCCTACGGCACGTTGCTCGGCGCAGCGAAAACGTTAGACGTCCCGGATACAGACTTGAACGTAACAATTGCTCGCGGTGACAAGCCAGGCGCATTCGCGATTGTACTCTACGACAACGTCCCTGGCGGTGCCGGACTCGTAGCACAACTGGAGCACAAGCATATTTTCAGCGAGGTGCTCGGTAACGCTAAGGAGCGGGTAGGGGGGAACTGCGGCTGCGACTCGAGCTGCTATGGCTGCCTTCGCAGCTACCGTAACCAATTCGCCCACCCCTATCTAGATCGAAATAAGGCGCGTCAGATATTGAGCCTCGCCGGAGAATAGGCGGCGGACGGTCGGGACGATTGTGGTTCAACAATATCGTTGACAACGATATTGTTGACCGAGCGGACGGGGAAGGGAGTTTGAAACTGGTCCTCTGCTAGGGGCGTGCCGGGCAAGGGCTACGCGCCGGTTCGTCTTACTAGTCGGCAGTTCCGCATTTTGCATTTTGCTGGCGGCGATCCGTCATCGTGTTTCGGTTCCCTCGTTCAGTACCGCAAGGTATTCATCGTAGACAAAGAGCCGGTTCCGCGATCTGCCCGTGACTTCCCGGGCAACGCCGTAGTCCACAAGCAGATCCATCGTCCTCGACACCGTCGGGAAAGCTAGGCCCGTAATCGAGCTCGCCCCTGACAACGACACCACCAGACGAGCCTTCAGAGCTTCGTACACCTTCAATACGGATGCAGTTCGCTGACCCTCTTGAACCTTCCTGCGGTCGCGCTCGAACATCCGCCTAAGCCGGTTGGCCGTGGACACGGCACCCTCCGCAGTGAGCCGCACCCCCTCCAGAAAGAACTCCAACCATGTCTCCCAATCGCCGGTTCGCCTTACATAGTCGAGGAGCCGGTAGTACTCGTCGCGGTTCTGTTTCAGGTACAGGCTCAGGTACAGAAGGGGCTGGCGCAGCACGCCCGCATTGCACAGCAGAAGCGTCACCAGCAACCGCCCGACCCGCCCGTTGCCGTCCAGGAAGGGGTGGATGGTCTCGAACTGGACATGGGCCAGACCGGCGCGAACTAAGACCGGCAGTCCGTCGCTCTCGTCGTGAAGGAAGTGCTCCAGCGCCCCCATACAGTCGGGTACGGCAGTATTGGGTGGTGGCACGAAAACGGCGTTGCTGGGCCGGATTCCTCCGATCCAGTTTTGAGACCGGCGGAACTCACCGGGCTCGGACCGGCTGCCACGGCCCTTCGACAGCAGCACTTCGTGTACTTCGCGGATCAGCCGGTTCGACAGTGGAAAGTCGTTCCGCAGGCGCTCTAGCCCATGATCCATGGCGGAGACATGCCTAGCCACCTCCTCGACATCGTCGCGAGGAACCCCAGGAACCTCGTCTAGTTCGAACAGGAGAAGATCGGACAGCGACGATTGGGTCCCCTCGATCCTAGAGGAGAGCACAGCCTCCTTACGGACGTAGGAGTAGATGAATATCTCCTCGTCTGGCAACAGGACCGAAACGCTGTCCAGCCGACCCAAGGCGAGCGTCGCCAACTCCAACAGCTGCAGGAGCTTTCCGTCGAGCACCAGCGGCGGATCCGGAGGCAGCGGAACTGGAATGAAGGCGCTGATTTGTTCCCCTCCCACACGAGATAGCTCGTAGCGGCCCGTCTCTGTCCGATCCATCGCTCCATCGCTTCCGTTACTAAGCGTCCGTTAAATAACGAATTCCGCTATTAAACAAAATCGCCCAAATCGTTAATAAGAATAGTCGGTTGAGCCGACGGACGGCGACTTGTCGGCAACGCAGTCACCCGTGCTTGAGGACAAATACCACTTCATCGATGCTCTTCCGGGCATCCCGGTTGACGCTGTTGCCCCCGAGCGTGCTGAAGGTCGAATTGACGGACGATCTGCGACGGACGACAGGGAAGTACTCCTGCGCGACCCTCTCGATACCGTCGCCCGACAGTCCGTTGCTGCATTCGCCTGATGGAAAAGTCAGGACTACCCTGCACCCCCGGTCCGCCAGGGTCTCAAGAAGGTTCGATATGGCCCGGGATGACGTGCCTTTCTTGCTGTAAGACGAATTCGGCCGCTCATCGAATGGCGGATATCGTCCCACACCTCACCGCTCCGCAGCCGCCCCGGGGACTGTTCTCTTGACGACGGCACCGGCGAGAGCGGTAGCGAACTCCTGCAGGTCGCTGGACAGCACCGGCTTGCCCAACTGCGTCGCCGCGAACCAGGATACGGCAGTGCTCCCGCAGAATAGATCGACTACGCGGGAAGCTTCATTCGCCTCCTCAGCTAGGATGTCTCCTAACCCATTCTCGAACATCACCCGCTTCGATCCCATGTACTTCACAGGCCGAGCCCTCCCCCACAGGCAGATTCGCTCCGTCGTCGTAAGCACCGCCGTCTGCGCAGCGTGTTTTCTCCAGAACTCAACGCCGCACTTCTCGGAAGCCCCTGCCTGCAACCAGTCTTCTAGATATTCAATCGCGTCGTCCACATCACGCCAGAGATCTGAAAATGTCCCGGGCGGCGACTCTTCTTTCATCAGTATTTTCTTGACCTCACCCCGGAAATGTTCTGTCTCTTTTTGCTTTCTACTCGACCAATCTGGGAAGCGCGGAGGCGTCGCTTGCGTCAGCCGTTCTGGATGCCCTGGAGCGTCGTGCCGACCGGCCGGTCGCGGTCGTCAGGCACGAAGCCAGCGGGCGGCTGGAACAGAGTACTGCCCGGCGACCACAGCTCCCGGCGGCCCCGGCGGAGTTCTCCACGCACTTGGTCCTGGCCGTTTATCGCGCCACCTGCAGGAACTTGCCAACCGCGGACTTATACCGAAAACTTGGGATGTGAATCGCCCAGCGAGATCATCGGGCCCTACCTGACTTCGATGCCCTGTTCAGCGGCAACACGTAGCCCATCCTCGGAATAGCTGACAACCCTGGTTTCGCCGCGCTCTCGCTCAATGCGAACCAAGACGTTATCGCTCTCCGACTCAGATGCCGCTCTGGCGAATCCTCTCACGCACGAAAAGCTGTGCGTCGTAGCGAGAACCTGCACGTTGTTTTCTTCTGCGGCCCGCAGCACCATGCGCCAATAATCGTAAAACACCCTGTGATGGAGCCCGTTCTCCGCTTCGTCGATAAGAAGGAAACCGTTCTTGCAGGTAGCCAGCGACATGGACGTGCCCAGAAGGCGTACAGCTCCCTCGCCCAGGCTCTTCAGAGGGACTGGATCACGATCGTCCCTATGCTTTACTACGAATCTCGGGCGCATCGATCCGGACCCGAGAAGCTCTCGGCCGACCAGTGCCACACCTCGAATCGCATCTCCTACCACCAACTCTAGTGCTTGCACGACACGATCTTCGTCAGGAGTAAGCACGATCTGGTCCCACCATCTAGACAGTGGCTCAGTTGCAATCGGGCCGGGTCCAAGAAAATGGCACTTCAGCGCCGCCGGCAAGTCATCGTGTCGGATGACCGGCCGCGAATACTGTCGGCTTGCATAGGGATCAACGCCGCCATTTTCCCGGGCAATCAACCAAGGCAGTCTCCTGTTGCCGCCGCCATACGTAGCCTGTAACACCAAGAAGTCCGATGCGTCATGCGGCGACATCTGGCTGGTGATCGGGAATTCATCGGGAGGCACGACGCTGATGGAAGGCAAGCCACTGATGCTCAGTCGCTCTCCCGCACCAACGTCCGGCCCGATCGCGATTCCAGAATTCGAAGAAACTTTTCGACCATAGAACAGGGCTGCCGGGTCGGCGCCTGATATTTTGTCACCATCTTCGTCTGTGAAGATCGAGAGCTCGTCTCGTCTACTCAACAACCGAGACAGAACGTCCGCCCGCCCTCGCGCCGCGAAGGTTTCAACTGCCTCCAGCACGGTCGTTTTCCCCGAGGAGTTCTTGCCGGTCAGCAATGTAACCCGGCCAAGGCGGGGAACACTGGCCTCCTTGATCCCTCGAAATCCAGCTATGTACAAACTTGGAAGATGCAGCGGTTTCATTCTAGCTTGAACATCTCGTGTCTCGCCGCTGTCCATCGGCCCGCCGTCTCCGTTATTAAGAGTTCGTTGAATAACGAATCCCGTTATTAAACAAAACGGCCCAAATCGTTAATAGCGGCCAAGCTCGGACATGCTTTCCTCAATCGCTTCCGATCCAGGCCATCTTCCCGCGAGGTGGGCTACTCCGGCGGAGAGAGGTCGCCGGCCTGGCAACCCGAGGTGGATTTGCGCGGGATCGGGCTCCGGAACCGGCAACTTGCCAAAGGTCGCGTCTCCGTTTCCTTTCGGGTCCAGAATCTTGGCGGGCAAGCCGCCTTCCCGTGACACGCGCCCCTCGGACGGCGGAATCGGCGCATCCGTCACAATCCGAACGACTTCCGTAGCTCAGCGGCCCATTCCAACGCCTCGTCCCACTCCGCCTGGATCAGGACGGGCAAGTTCCGAAAAACGATCCGAGAAACCCTGCTCTTGGTCCCGGCCACGGTGCGATGATATCCGATCACCCAACGAAAGACGCTGCCCAGACGAATTTTGGCCCTGTCTTCGTCGGAAAGCTCGGCAAGGGGTATCGTCGCCTCTTCCTCCTCGCGCTTTGCCGCCGCAGTGATATCCAACAGCCGCGCCACGAAGTCGTCTTGCCCAATCTCTATCACGTAGCCTTCCCACTCCTGCAAGGCGACCAGTCCTGGGCCGTCCGACAACACCGCTCCAGGTTCGGGAGGCAGTGGAGAAGGCACATCTTTGTAGCCATGCTGGCTCGTGGATGTCGCTAGGGAAGACGCGTTACCGATCATTGAGCGTTCGTCGACATCGGTGGCTACACGGTCAGAGAGCGAAGCCAAGCGGATGCTCTCCGCCGGACGAGCGATGTCGATGCCGACGGTCCCGGTAGGTCCTCGGTTCTCTTGTCGAGTGTCGGTACGGACGGGCGCGGCAGAGCGAGGCACGATCGCACTCCCTTCGCGTTGGACAGGGACACGACGGGCTCCATGATCCCGTCGCTACGTCTTACGGACGATTCGAAGCTGTCTGCAAGCTAGCCAATTCGCGTACCCGGAGACTATACGGAAGGAATGCCAAGCAGCGCGGGGCGCCGCTACATGCCACGGCACACGCCGCTAGAACACCGACACCCTTACATCTTGCAGATAGCGATCCGGACGCTCCCGGATATCCCGCAGAAGGAGCGTGGCCTCTTCGCTCGCGGCCTGAAAGCTGTTCAATGTCTCCGTCAGGACATCGTGCAGCTCGTCCTCCGTCATCAACTTTCCGAGCGTCCCTTCTCCCGCTTCCAACCGCCGGGTGATCGTGGCCATTGAAGCGGCCGTCTCGGCGAAGTTCTCGCCCGCTCCCGCCAAGCGCGCCGAAAGGCTGTCCAGACGCGCGATGATGCGGTCGGTTTCCCCGGATCCCGCCAGCCGCGAGAGGTGGCCCGCCGCGCTGTCGATGTTGGCTATCATGCTCGCGACCGTCTCCCGCTCGGCAGCGAGGAGCTCCTGCGCCTCCTGCATGGCGAGAGCGAATGCCTCGGCTCCTTCGGCGATGTCCCCGGCGAGGCGCTCGCTGATGACGGACTGGAGATTCTCCAGCACGACGCCCGCCTCGTCGCCAAGTCCCGCCGCTACCGTCATGATGTCCGGTGTCCGGCCGAGAACGATCGTGTCTCCCGGAGCGAGCGCCGTCGCGGCGACTCCGGGGACAAGTTCGACGAGTTGCTGGCCGAGGAAGCCGACCGGCTTGATGAACCCGCGGGTGTCGTCCGCGAGTCCGCCGGCGTACAGCGTCATCGTCACTACGGCGGTTTGGCCGTTCACTCCGACATCTTCCACGGTCCCGACTTCCACGCCGCGCAGAAGGACTTTCGAATCGGCTGTGATCTGGCCCGCATCCTCCGTGACGCCGACGATTCTCATCGACGGTCCCCGAAGCGGAGAGCTGGAAATCCAGAAGACGCCGCCCACTAAGGCGACCGCCGCGATAATCACGAAGATTCCGACTTGGATCTCCGCGCCCCTGTCGCGCAGGCCGGGATCTCTCACCGGAACTCCACAGGGTTCGCCCGAAGCGCGGCGCGTCTCATGCCTGCGCCACCGCAACGGGCGCCGCGTCGAGAAAGTGCCGCACCGCGGGATTCTTCGTCGTCCTCAGCTGCTCCGGCGTCCCTTCGCCTCGCAAGACGCCGTCCGAGAGGAGAGCTATCCGGTCGGCCAGGAAGAATGCGGACACGACATCGTGCGTGACGACGATGCACGTGGCCCCGATCTTCGCGGTCACGCTGGCGATCAACTCGTTGATCCGCTTGGCGTTGATAGGGTCGAGCCCCGTCGTCGGTTCATCGTACAGAATGTATCGTCGTCCACCGATGATTGCGCGTGCGATCGCCACCCGCCGCTGCATTCCGCCCGAAAGTTCGGACGGCGACAGTTCGAGCGTCTCGGGGCCAAGGTTCACCTGGGCCAACGCTTCTTCCGCCAGCCGACGACACTCTTCGCGACGATCTTTGCAGTAGTTCGGAGGAAGCCCCATCAGGAGATTGCCGCGTACGGTCATGGAGTCGAAGAGCGCCGAGTTCTGGAACACGTAGGCGGTGTTGCGGCGAACGGTCGCTATCTCCTCCTGGTCCGCCCCCGGCACCGAGATGCCGTCGACTACAACGTCTCCTTCGTCCGGGTCGAGCAGTCCCACGATATGCTTCAGCAAGACGCTCTTGCCCGCCCCCGAAGGCCCCATGATAGCGAGCGTCTCGCCCTTGGTCACTCGCAGGTCGATGCCCGAGAGGACCAGTCGGCCTCCAAGGCTCTTGCACAGGCCGGACACTTCGATCATGCGACGGGCAGGGGGTGGCCGGCGGAGGACGCCCAAGCCGGAGGACGCCTGCGCAGCGCGGTTATCCCGGTCATGTGAGAGCTTTGTACAGCGGGCCCAACACGACGTCCAGCACCATTATAAGGACGATGATCGCCACGACCGCCCTGGTGGCCGTCCGCCCGACCCCCGAAGCGCCGCCGCGCGCCCGCAGCCCCACGTAAGCCGCCGTGAAAGTGACCGTGAAGCCGAACGCCACGGCTTTGACGAGCGAGAAGATGAGCGCTCCATGGTGGTAGTAGCCCTGCGCCCCGCGTACGTACTCCGCCGAGCTCATGCCGAGGATCGTGACCGACATCACGTAGCCGCTCACAATGCCCATGGCATCGGCCATCACGACCAGCGGCGCCAGGATCAGCGTGCCGGCCACGACGCGCGGCACGACCAGCTCCAGGACGGGGTCGCGTCCCAGCGTGAGGAGCGCATCGATCTGGTTGGTCACCTTCATGGTCCCCAGTTCGGCTCCGATGCCCGCCCCGACGCGCCCGGCCAGCACGATCGCCGTCAGGACGGGACCCAGCTCGGTGAGCATTCCCGCGACGACTCCGCCCGCGACGAGCTCCCGCGGCAGCCCTGTCGACATCTGATACATCGTCTGCTGGGCCATGACCGCCCCCGCCAGCGCCCCCACCAGGAGCACGAGGGGCAGGCCGTCGATCCCGATCCGCTTCGCGTGCACTAGGCTCTCGGAGGCGTAGCTGCGCACATGCACCAGCGCGCCGAATGTCGCCCGGCCCAGGATGCCGGCGCGTCCCGCATGCAGCGCCGCCCTCCGCGCGACACGCCCGGAGACCGCAAGCAGCCCGGCCAGCTTGCCGGCGCGGTGCGTCACCGGCCAGCCTCTCCGCCGGGCGCCTGGCCTCCCGGCGGATCTCCCAGCGACGCGCTGTCGAGCCGGCGGACCTCTTCGTGGATCACGATCCACAGCTCCTCCATGCGCCAGGGGTCGCTGCCATGTTCACGAGCGAAGTCGAGCAGCTGAGCGCCCGAGACGCCGAACTCCTCCAGCACGGCGGCGCGAGCCAAGGCGGAGCGGGCCGTGTCCTCGTAGGCGGAGCGGATGTGCGTCAGCTTGGCCATGACCTGGATGTAGGTTTCGTCGTCGAGGGTGGCCGCCGTCCCCCCGCCGCACGCAGCCGACGCGAGCATGGCGGCGCCGAGGAGCCCGGCTATGCCGGTTTGCGCGGCACGGGCCAGCCACGAGCGCGCGAACGATGGATTACGCTCCAAGCTTGTGCCGAAACTGCCGGTTTGCGCCGCGCGGACTAGCGGCGAGCGCGGACCGAAACTCGGTATATCCACCACAGGAAGCCCGCTCCGGCCACGGCACCGATCCATCTGGCCACCGGCTCGAAGTTGTCTGGCGCGATAGCGAGCACATTGGTGCTCTGGCTAGCCGCGAAGGGGATCGCCAGCAAGATGCCCACGAGGGCCTCGCCCGTAATCAACCCCGACGCAAAGAGCAGACCGCGCTGGCTCGCCGCTTTCACATCCGCCCCGCCTCCGCCGCCCCGCCGTATTGCGCGGGCCACCAGCCAAGCGACTATGCCCCCGGCGAAGATCGGGACTTCGAGCTCGATCGGCAGATATATCCCCACGGCCACGGCAAGGACGGGAACCCTCACATTCGAGCCCCGAGCCGCGAGCGTCCTGTCCAGGATAATCACGGCCGCAGCGATTCCGGCTCCGATCCATATCAAATCCCACGGCAGATTGCGGGAGAAGACGCCTTCGGCCACCGAAGCCATGAGAGTGGCTTGCGGGGCGTCAAGCGCCGATCCCGGATCCATCCCCTCGCGGGGGAAGGCGCCGCCGAGCCCGTACGCCTCGAAGAGAAGCCCGAGGATCGGGGCGATGGCCAACGCGGACGCGCCAACGCCTATCAGCTGCATGATCTGCTGGCGGCGCGGCGTGGCACCCACGATCCGCCCGGCTTTCAGATCCTGCATGTTGTCTCCGGCGATGGCCGCCGCGCAGGCGACGACGCCGCCCACGAGTATCGCGGTCGCGGCCGCGGCGAGCGCCTGCGTCCCCGAAATCACGAAGTCGATCTGCGATCCGAAGAGGAAGTACAGTATCAGGGAAATGGTCAGGATGGTCGCGATCGTCACGCCCGAAATCGGATTGTTCGACGAGCCGACAAGCCCCGCCATGTAGCCGGCGACCGAGGCGAAGAGAAAACCCGCCACCAGCGCGAACACCGCTCCTAGCGCCAGCGTGCCGAGATAGAGGCCCGTCGTTATCCCGAGCGCGTCGCGGTCCACGACGAGCATGAACACGACGAAGATGGGAATGGCGAGTGCCACCGTTCCGGTAGCGACCATATTGACCGGCATGTCCTGCTCGGTGCGCGGAACCTGGGCCTGCCCTCCAGCTCTGGAGGCGCGCAGCGCCTGCACCGACGAGCGCACGCCATCTCTAACCGATCCCATCAGGGAGATGAGGGCCCATACGCCTCCCACCACCATGGCCCCTACCCCCATGAAGCGGATCTTGCTGCTCCATATCGCGCTCGCCGCTTCGTAGCCCGTGGACTCGCCCACGATTCCGTCCACGACGGCAGGGTCCGCCACGGCCAGATAGAGCGGGATTCCGACGAACCACGAGATCAGCCCGCCCGCCAGAAGCAGGGTGCCGACCGTGGGGCCGACGATGTACCCCACGCCGATCAGTGCGGGGGAGAGATCGGTCCCGAAGCCGATGACGGAACGCCCCATCGTTACCGCGCCTTGCAGAGCGCCCTGCACGACCTGCAGCCCGCTCTGCGACAGCTTCAGCAGCGCCGCGGCCACTCCGCCGATGGCGATGATCTTTGCGCCGGAGCCCCCCGACGCGCCCGCCTTCAACACCTCCGCGGTCGCGACACCCTCCGGAAAGCGGAGGTCGGCCTCGATGATGAGAGCCCGCCGCAAGGGGATGGTGAAGAGGACGCCAAGGATGCCGCCGCACGCCGCGATCCCCATCGTGGGCCAGAACGGGAAGCCCGACCAGTGCCCCAGCAGCACCAGCGCGGGCAGCGTGAATATGACGCCCGCCGCAAGCGATTCGCCGGCGGAAGCCGCCGTCTGAACGATATTGTTCTCGAGGATGTTGGAGTCGCGGAACATCTTCAGGATGGCCATGGAGATGACCGCGGCCGGTATGGAGGCGGACACGGTGAGTCCGACCTTCAGGCCCAGGTAAGCGTTCGCGCCCGCCAGCACCGCCGACAGGACGATGCCGAGCACGATCGCCTTGACCGTGATCTCGGGCAGCGACGCCGAAGCCGGTATGTAGGGGCGGAAGCCGTCCGTCCCGGAGGCGCCGGGGCGTTGATCTGCCATGATGGACCTGCTCGGTTGGGGTGTGAGCGTCAACTTCCCGTGCGCCTGGCCCCCGGTGGTTGGCCATCGCCTCCTGAGACCAGATCAAGTCTCTGTGAGGCTAGCCATCGCTATGGCCGGGGTCAAGCGTTGGCCGCCCGCCCCCACGCTTTTCGGCACGCGAATTGCATTGTCGGACACGGGCGCGGATTGCATATGCGAGGTTCCGGACTGGCCCAATCGCAGACATGACGGCACGAGCCAAGAGCGGGCGATGATACCCCGATGATACGGCACGTATAATCGAAGCAGAGGGCAAGAGAGCGCAGAAGAGAGATGATTCAGGTAGAGAGACTGACGCTGAAGGCGCGCGAGGCGTTGAACGACGCGGCACAGGCGGCGCGCCGCGCCGGCAACCCGGCGGTAGAGGATTTGCACCTTCTCGCCGCGCTGCTGGCCCAGGAAGGAGGAGTCATCGTCCCCGTGGTGCAGATGGCGGGCGTCGATGTTCCCTCTCTGGAGGGCCGTCTGAAGGTGGCGCTGGAGCGGCTGCCGAAGCAGACGGGGGCCTCGCCGGCCGCCAGTGGCGCGGTCGAGAGGGTCCTGAAAGAGGCGGACGCGCTATCCGGCAAGATGGGCGACTCGTTCATCTCGACGGAACACCTGCTGCTGGCCCTGGCCGGGGACGATTCGTCGGCGGCGGGGCGGCTGTTGCGGCAAGCGGGCGCGACCCCGGCCGAGGCGAGGCGGGCGGTAGACGAGGTACGCGGACCCCACCGGGTCACTGACCAGGATGCGGAGGGCAAGTACCAGGCGCTCCAGCGGTACGGCGTCGACCTCACGGACCAGGCGCGGGCCGGCAAGCTAGATCCCGTCATCGGCCGGGATGGGGAGATCCGCCGCGTCATGCAGGTTCTGTCGAGGCGCACGAAGAACAACCCCGTGCTGATAGGCGAGCCGGGCGTCGGCAAGACCGCGATAGCGGAGGGGCTCGCGCAGCGCATAGTCGCCGGCGATGTCCCCACGTCGCTGAGCAACAAGCAGCTCGTGCAGCTGGACATCTCGTCGATGCTGGCGGGCGCCAAGTACCGCGGCGACTTCGAGGAACGGCTGAAGGGCGCGCTCAAAGAAGTCACGGAATCCGGCGGCCGGTACATAGTCTTCCTGGACGAACTGCATACTGTCGTGGGAGCGGGGGCCGCCGAGGGCGCGGTCGACGCGGGGAACATGCTCAAGCCGGCCCTCGCGAGAGGCCAGCTGCGAATGATCGGCGCGACGACGCTGGACGAATACCGCCTTCGCATCGAGAAGGACCCCGCGCTGGAGAGGCGGTTCCAGCCGGTGGTGGTCGGCGAGCCCGGCGAGGACGAGACCGTGGCCATCCTCCGCGGGCTGAAGGAGCGGTACGAAGTTCACCACGGCGTGCGGATCAGCGACCCTGCGCTGGTCAGCGCGGTGCGGCTCTCGACCCGGTACATCGGAGACCGGTTTCTCCCCGACAAGGCGATCGATCTGGTTGACGAGGCAGCGTCCCGGCTCCGCATCGAGATCGACTCGATGCCGGTCGAGATAGACGAGCTGGACCGGCGCGTAACCCAGCTGGAGATCGAGCGGGAAGCGCTCAAGGACGAAACGGACGCGCGGAGCGGGGAGCGGCTCCGCGAAGTCGAGGCCGAACTGGCCGCGTCGAAGGAGTCTCTGTCGGGCCTGAAGGCGAGCTGGATACGCGAGAAGGAGGCGATCGAGGATGTCCGCAACGCGAAGCAGCGGATCGAGGAGCTGGGCGTGGAGGCGGCCCAGGCAAGGCGGGAGGTGGACCACCAGCGGGCGGCGGAGATAATCCACGGCGAACTTCCGCGCATGCGCTCCGAAATGGAGACGGCGGAAGAGAAGCTGCGCGAGATCCAGGCGGAAGGGTCCTTTCTCACGGAAGAGGTAGGAGCCGACGACATCGCCGAAGTGGTGGCCAGCTGGACGGGCATCCCGGTCGCCCGCATGCTCGAGGACGAGCAGCGTCGCCTCGCCACCCTGGAGGACCATCTCCACCGCAGGGTAGTGAACCAGTCGCACGCGATCGCCGCTGTCTCGAACGCGATTCGCCGCAGTCGCGCAGGCCTGCAGGACCCCGGACGTCCCATCGGAAGCTTCATGTTCCTCGGGCCGACGGGAGTGGGGAAGACGGAGACTGCCCGCGCGTTGGCCGAGTTCCTGTTCGACGACGAGTCGGCCACTGTGCGCATCGACATGTCCGAGTACATGGAGCGGCACGCCGTTTCGCGGCTCATCGGCGCTCCGCCGGGCTACGTGGGATACGACGAGGGCGGCCAGCTAACGGAAGCGGTGCGGCGGCGGCCCTATACGGTGGTCCTATTCGACGAGATCGAGAAGGCGCACCCCGAAGTGTTCAACGTCCTGCTTCAGGTCCTGGATGACGGGCGGCTCACGGACGGGCAGGGGAGAAAGGTGGACTTCCGGAACTCCGTCCTGATCATGACGAGCAACATCGGGAGCACGACGATTCACGCAAACTCCGAAGCGGGAGCGCCGTGGGAAGCGACCGAGGCGGCGGTCGAGCTGGCGCTTCGGGAACGGTTCAAGCCGGAGTTTCTTAACCGGGTCGACGAGATGCTGGTTTTCCGGCCCCTCGGCCGGGAGGAGCTGGCGGAGATCGTCACTCTGCAGCTGCGGCGCGTGGCCTCGTTGCTGGCCGATCGCGGCGTCCATATCGACTTTACGGCCGCCGCTCGCAGGCGGATTGCGGATGCGGGATACGACCCCGCTTTCGGGGCGCGTCCGCTCAAACGGGCGATTCAGCGGCTGGTTGCCAATCCGTTGGCGATGGCTTTCCTCGAAGGACGGTTCAAGGATGGAGCATCGCTCCGGGCCGACGCCGCACCGGAGGGCGAAGACGGCTTGGTGTTTGTCCCGGTGGAGGCGTCTGCGGGCGATACCGGGACGGAGCGGCCTGAAAATCGTGCCGACGGTCCGTAAGCCGCTAGCGGTTCCGGGGACCGTCCCTCTGCCGTGGACGAGGCGCAGGGGCAGTGACATGACCGGCAAGGCGCTCCTCCCGCCGCAGGGGGCTGCCGCTCGCGACCGTCTCGAAGAAAGTTTCCGCCGACGGTTTGCTAGTCCACCTCGCGGGCGTCGCATGACCGGAAAGGCGCTCCTCCTCGCGGCAGCCGTGCTCGGCGGATGCGCGGGACGAGCAGGAAGCGGAACCGGAACGGAGACGCTGGCCGGAGCTGGCCGGATTGTCCAGGGAGAAGTTGCTGGCCCGGAGGCTCGGACGGCGGGCAAGGCGGGGATGGCAGGGCTAGAAGAAACGGGGGCGGCGGGGACGCCGGAAGCGGGCGGGGCAGCGAACGAGGCGCCGGCATACGGCGCACCGACCGCCGAAGCGGCGGTAAGCGGCTTTCTCGACGCCGCCAAGCTGGGCGACTTCGGGTCGATGGCCCGCCTCTTCGGAACGGAGGATGGTCCGGCGGAGCGGCGCTGGGGAAGAGCCGAAACCGAGCAGCGGATGTTCGTTCTGGCGGCCCTGCTCAAGCACGGCTCGTACGGCCTGCGGGTGTTTCCGGGGTCGGCAACTTCCCACGAGACCCGTCTCATCGCCGACTTGGAGGGAAGCCGGGCAGGCTCGGTAAGCGTGCCGTTCGTCGCGGTGTCTAGCCGGGGGCGCTGGTTCGTGGAGCGGATCGTGATGGATTCCCTGACTGGCTAGCCGAGTCGTCCACGGACTTCTTCCTATCTGGCCTTACGTGCCATGCGCAACCGAGCGCGGACTGACTGGCTAGCCGAGTCGTCCACGGACTTCTTCCTGCCTGGCTTTACGTGCAATGCGCAACCGAGCGCGGACTGACCGGTTAGCGGAAGCGTCCACGGACTTCTTCCCGTAGTAGTAGCGGTTCAGGCGGTGCGGATCGGCGCCCAAGGCGAATGCCGCCCGGAGCGTCAGATGAGTGAACACCGTGCGCGCGAACCCTCTGTCCCACCGCCGGCTGGAAGTGCGCGCCGCGAGAGAGAGAAGCTGAAAGCGGGTGACGGCACTTACCGCTTGAACGAACGCGACATCTTCCAGTACCGGGAAGGCCGGGAAGCCTCCGCAAGCGTCGTAGGCGGCGCGGGCGGCGAAGATGGCCTGGTCGCCCGTCGCCGTCTTGAAGAAGCGGGTGCGCCAGTTCACGGATTTCTCCAGCACCCGGTAATGGATCGCTCGGGGGGTCGGGTGCAGAGCGAATCGAAAGCAGCCCGCGCCTGCGCCGGCCGCCACGGCTGACCTAATGGCGTCGGCGCTTCCCGGCGGCAGCCGGGTGTCGGCGTGGAGGAAGACCAGTATCCCGCCCGTGGCGGCCCGCGCACCGGCCTGAAGCTGCGCGCCGCGGCAACGCTTGGCAGCTATCACCGTACCGTGCTTCGCCGCGATCTCCTTCGTCCTGTCCTGGCTGCACCCGTCGACCACGATCACTTCGACATCTGGTCCGAGGGCGGCCCGGGCGGCCAGCAGAGTTTCCTCGAGCTGAGCTTCCTCGTTCAACGCCGGCACGATGACGGAGAACTCTCTTGCCGACGGCTGCGCCACGGCGTTCGCCGCGCCTTCGGGCTCAGTTGCGGAATCCGTGGCGTTTCCGGGTTCGCCGCGCTTTCCGCGTCCTGGATTCGCCGTGTTTCCAGATTCGCCGCGCAACTGGGACTCGCTCCGTGAATCGCTGCGCGGCCGGCCCTGTTCCGAGTTCACGGCGCGTCCGGGTCCTCCCGCAGCTCCAGAAGAACCCCGCCCAGCGAACGAGGGTGAACGAAGGCGATGCGGGCGCCCCCCGATCCCTGCCGTATTCGCGGAGGGATCGTCTCGGCCCCGTTGGCCTCGGCACGGTCCAGCGCGCTCTCCAGATCGGCGACGCGGATGCAGACGTGGTGAATCCCGGGGCCGCGGCGTTCGAGAAAGCGCGCGACAGGGGAACCGTCGTGCACCGGAGCTATCAGCTCGACGCGGCCCGGACCCTCTCCAAAGAAGGTGACGGCGACACCCTCGGACGGGACGACTTCCTCTCCCGTCGGGTCTTCGCCAAGGAGAGCGGCCCAGACCTTCGCAGCTTCCGGAAGCGAGTTGACCGCGATTCCCACATGGTCGATTATGCCCAACTTGATTACGCCCGGTTCGCCGGTTTTGTCGTATTTTTCACGTGGCCATGTGTCCTTCGTTGAAGGTCGGCGGGCATATGATAGCTGTTGATGATAGTTGTATAATAGAGGATGATGAAGGGTGTGGGGCCGACCGTGCCGGGAGCGTTCGGAGCGGGAGCGTTCTTGCAATGGAAAACCCGCCCGGCGCGGTGCGGGATTCAGGTGTCGCGCGGTTACGCGATTCAGGTTGTCTCAAAAACGTTACCAACAAGGAGTGTCTGGCATGAGTGAAGTCGCAGAAGGCGGAGCGGTGCAGATTACCGACGATAACTTCGCGGAGGAGATAGAGGGGACCGAAGGCCTGTCCGTGGTTGATTTCTGGGCCGAATGGTGCGGGCCGTGCCGGCTGGTCGGGCCGGTCGTCGACGAACTGGCGGGCGAGTACGCCGGCCGAGTCAAGATCGGAAAGCTCGATGTCGATGCCAACCAGGAAACGGCCTTTCGCTTCAATGTGCGGTCCATCCCGATGATCCTCTTCTTCAAGGGTGGCGAAGTCGTGGAGACCGTGGTTGGAGCGCAGTCGAAACAATTCCTCGCGGGGATAATCGACAAGCACTCCTGACGCATCGCCGCGTCTCGGCCACGCGGGGACGGCAGTCGTGACGGGGACGGCGTACGTAGTCGCGACTCCGATAGGCAATCTTGGCGATATCACCAGCCGTGCCGCCCAAGTTCTTGGCGAAGTGGAAGTCTGCTACGCCGAGGACACGCGCCGCACCCGGAAGCTCCTGTCGCGGTTGGACACCGCAACGAGGGTCCGGTCGCTTCACCAGCACAACGAACGATCGCGCACCGAAGAGGTGCTCGGTCTTCTCGGGCAGGGACAGTCGGTAGCGATCGTCTCGGACGCGGGCACGCCTACCGTTTCGGACCCGGGCGTGCGAGTCGTCTCTTCGATTCGGGGGGCGGGATACGTTGTCTGTCCGGTCCCTGGCCCTTCCGCGGTTGTAGCGGCGATCTCGGTCTCGGGCTTGCCGGCCGACCGCTTCCGCTTTCTCGGCTTTCCGCCTCGGAAGAGAGGTGCGCGGGAGGCGTGGATCGGGGAACTGCGCGTCTGCACGGAAACGGCCGTATTCTTCGAGGCGCCGGGGCGGATCGCCCGGCTGCTCGACGAACTGTCGGAGGCCGGTCTCGGGGCGCGGCATGCCGTCGTTTGCCGCGAGATGACGAAGCTCCACGAAGAGGTGACCGATGGGCCGGTTGCGGCTTTGGCGGCATCTTTCGCATCCAAGCCGTGTAGAGGGGAAGTGACGATCGTCATGGCCGGAGCGGATGCGGACAACGCGCGCCCGGCTTTGGGGGTCATCACTGAGAGAGCGAGGAGTTTGTCGTGCAGCGGTTTGTCGCGGCGGGAGGTCGCGGCGCGGCTGACGGCGGAGTTCGGGGTGAGCCGCAACGAGGCCTACAGGATGAGTCTCGAAGCCGAAGGCAGCGCGTCCGGCGAATGAGCCTCGAAGCCAAGGGCGGGGGTGTCCGGCGAACGGGCCTCGAAGCCGACATCGATGTCCTCGCCGCATTGGCCTTGCGGCTGAAGGCGAGGTGTCCGGCGAACGAGCCCCGAACCTATGGCAATGCGTACGCCGCCGACCGCCTCTTCCGTGACGACTGGCGTACGGTTGGCCCTGGCCAGAGGAGGAATGCAAGTAGTGTCGCGCACTGAGGCAGCCGACCGGTTAGGGAGCGGGTTCGGCACATGACCGAGGGAAGGGGATTCGAGCGCTTGGCGGCCGCCTGCTCGGCGGCGCGCCTGCGGGCGGGAGCGACGGCGGCCTGCCTCGTTCTGGTCCTCGGCGGGGCGTTGGTCCTGCTCCTCTCGCTGCTGCCCGCTTCGGCACGGGAGGGGCGCGGTTCGGTGGTGCCGCTCCTCTTGGTAGTCGTCCTCCTCGCCGGCGTGTGCGCCCTGGCGTGGCTGGGCCGCGCGGCGTGGCAAGCGATCCGCCCGGATGAAGTGGCCGAGGAGGCGGACGCCGGAGCGGGACTCGGAGAGGGAGACGTGCGCGCCGCCCTGGAGCTGGGGGATTCGGCGGGCAGCCGAGGCGGCGGGCTGGCCCGGCTGCACTGTAGGCGCGTCTCGGAGGCGCTGGCCCGAGCGGGTGCCCGCCGGCTGCTTCCGGTGACGGGGCCGGGGTGGAAGCGGCGGTCGCTCCGCTCGGGCCTGGCGGCGGCGGCCGCCGTGGTCCTGGTCGCGGTGGCCGCCTTCGCGCGGCCCCAGCCGATGGCGTCGGCCGCCGCCGCCATGGGCGCGCCCTGGCGAACGGCCTTTCCGGCGCCGCTCCTGCCGATCGGCCTGGATGCGCCGGCCGGTGTGCCCAGAGGCGAACCGGCGCCCGTCGCCATCTCGGCCCCAGGGCGCGCCAGCGTGATGCTGGCGTGGCGGGCGGCTGGCCGTCCGCCGATGCGGCAGAGCCTGGCAGTCGCCGCGGACGGCTCGGCCGCAGGCCGCACGGCTCCCGTGGAATCGCCTACGCAGATTTGGGTCGAAGATGCCGGCGAACGCCCGAGCGACACCCTGCTGGTGCGTCCCCTGGAACCGCTGCTGGTGCAGGATGTCCAGCTGACTGTCGAGTACGCCACCTATCTGGGCCGCGAAGACGAACTGTTTCGCGGGCGCATTCCCCCGCTTGTCGTGCCGGAAGGGACGACAGTGCGGCTGAGCGGAGAAACCAACCTCCCGATGAGCCGTGGAGCGCTGTCGTGGCATCCGCCGGAAGGGGAGGCTGACGGTGGCGGCGCAGGCGGCCCGCAAACGAGTGAGGTCGCGCTCGATCTGGACGGGCGCAGCTTCGCGGTCTCCTGGACTCCGCGGCGGCCGGGCAGCTGGCAGTGGGAGATGGACGCCGAGGGGACTACGGGCGATCCGATCCTTCCGGAACCCATACAAATCTCGGTCGTTCAAGACCGCGAACCGGAGATCCGCCTGCTGTTCCCGTCGCCGGATACCATCCTGGGGCAGAGCCGCGTGATGCCGCTCATCGCCAGCATGGAGGACGACCACGGCTTGCGCCGCGCGTATGTGCGCAGCTGGCGTTCCGGAATGGGCGGGAATCTCGGGGAGGTGCGGGAAGTGCTCGCGCCCGAGCCCATGGGTGCCCCGCGCGCCGTGTTCCGCCATGTGCTCGACCGAAGCGCCGAGTCGTTCCTGCCCGGAGACACCCTCTTCTACCGGTTCGAAGCCTTCGACGGCATGCTATCGAGGGGCGCCGTTCTGTCGGAGATATTCTTGCTCAGGGTGCCTACGTTCTCGGAGATCCGGCAGCAGCGGGCGGACCAGACCGAAGATCTCTCGGATGCCGCGCGCGATTTGGAGGAGGCTGCCGAAGAGCTGGCCGAGCTGGCAGCCGATGCGGCGCGCCGCACGAACGCGGAGGGCGACGACAGCGAGGAGGTGAGGTTCGAATCCACGGAGGAAGCGAGAGGAGTTCTCGACGAAGCGGAACGTTCGCAGGAAGAGCTGGACGACTTGGCGGAATCCATGGAGGAGGCCCTGGACGAACTGGGCGCTTCTCCCTTCGCGGATCCGGCGCTCGAAGAGCAGCTCCGGCGTCTCGCCGAACGGTACGAGGAGCTTGCGGAGAGCGGCTTGGGAGGGGTGGAGGAGCTGGCGGAGGCGTTGCGGGAGTTGGATCCGGCGGCGGTTCGCGATGCTCTCGAACGACTTGCCGAACAGTACGAAGATCTGCGCGAAGCGGTAGAGCAGACCCTGGGCATGCTGGACCAGGCCGCGCTCGAACAGGGGATAAAGGCGGCGGAGACGCAGGCGGAGGAACTTGCGCGCAACCAGCGCGACGTGGCTGCGGAGGAGAGTGCCGCCGACTTCCTGAGCGAGCAAGAGGCGTTGGCCCAGCAAGCCGAAGAGCTGGCGGAGCGCATCTCGGAGTTGGAGGAGCGGCTCGAGGCGGCCGGGATGGCCGAGGCCGCGGACTCGGCGCAGGCCGGGCGGGATCACGCGGCGGAGGCGCTCGGCGAAATGGCCTCGGCCCAGCAGATGGCGAGCGAGAGCGCAGCCGGCGGTGCGCAGGAAACGGGCGAAGCGGAGCGACAGGCCGCGGAGCGGGCCTCGGACGCGCTCGAAGAAGCCGGTAGCGCGATGGGATCGATACAGCAGCAGATGACGCAGCAGGGGGAAGCGGCGGCCGAGTCGCTGGCCCGCGCGCGCAGCGAGGCGATGTCTCTGGCGGCCGAAGAGGGACGGCTGTCCGGCGCCGCGCGCGGCGAGGAGCCGATCGCCCCCGACTCCTGGCGGGCGCGGCAGCGCGCAGTGCGCCAGGGACTGGAGAACTTGCTGACCCAGCTGTCGGAGTCCGAGAACGAAGCCGCGATGCTGGACCAGCCGACGGCGGAGGCCGCGGGCCGGGCGGCCGGAGAGATGGACCGCCTGCTGGAGCGCCTGGCCCGGGACGGAGGTCGCCGCCTGCCGTCTCGGGCGGAGACCGAGTCGATCAGGGGCGCGCTGAACGAGCTGGCGAGCTACCTCCTGGCCAACGAACAGACGGCCCGCGCCGCACAGCAGCAGTCGGCCGCCAGACAGGAATCGGTCGAGCAGATGAACCAGCTCGCCCAGCAGCAGCAGGCCGTCATGCAGGAGACGGCCACCTTGCTGATGCCCGGTCCGACTCCTTCGGGAAGAGAGCAGCAAGAGGAGGTTATGCGCCGCCAGCAGGAGATAGCCGACGAGCTGGGGGAGATCGAGGACCCGGAAGGCGATCTCCTGGGCCGTCCGGAAGAGCTTGCCGAGGAGGCGGCCGATCTTGCCCGCAATCTCGAACTGCAGCCGCCGACGGCGGAGACTGTCGAACGGCAGCGCATGCTCTTTCGGCGCATGCTCGACGCCGGACGGTCTCTTGAAGATGACGACCTGGATCCGAATCAGAGGGAGTCGGAGTCGGCGACTGCGCCGCCGCGGGCTCCGCCCCCGATCGACCCGGACTTGCTGCGCGGACTCCGCTTCCCGCTCCCGGACGAGCTGGCGATCCGGGATCTGCCGCTGGTCTACCGGGCGTTGATCATCGAATACTTCGAGCGGCTGAACCGGGAAGCGCTCGCGGGGGGCGGCGCCCGGCGGGATCCGGGCTGAACATGCTCCACCTTGACCAAGGCGTGCTCGGCGTGCGGGCAGGCGCGGCGTTGTCCGCCACTTTATGCCTGGGATGGCCGACAACCGTCGCTGCCATCGTGGCACGGCCCTCTACCGTGCTAGCGTCCGCTGCCATCGCGGACCGGCCCGCTGCCGATCTGGTCCGCCGCCTTCTTGGGGGGCCTCTCAATCTCGCGTCAGTTGCCATCGCGGGGGGCGGCGGCCAGCGAGATCAGGAGCTGGCATGATTCGCCTTAGCCGAGTTGCGCCCGGCCTGCGGGCAGGCGCAGCGTTGTCCGCCACTTTATGCCTGGGATGGCCGACAACCGTTGCTGCCATCGTAGGCACGGCCCTCTACCGTGCTAGTGTCCGCTGCCATCGCGGACCGGTCCGCTGCCGATCTGGTCCGCCGCCTCTTGGGGGGCCTCTTGATCTCGCGTCGGTTGTCATCGCGAGCGGCGGCGGCCAGCGAGATCAGGAGCTGGCATGATTCGCCTTAGCCGAGGTGCGCCCGGCCTGCGGGCAGGCGCAGCGTTGTTCGCCATATTGTGTCTGGGATGGCCGACAACCGTCGCCGCCATCGCGACACGGCCCTCTACCGTGCTAGCGTCCGCTGCCATCGCGGGGCGGTCCGCATCCGATCTGGTCCGCCGCCTTCTTGGGGGGCCTCTCGATCTCGCGTCGGTTGCCATCGCGGGCGGCGGCGGGCGACGAGATCAGGAGCTGGCATGACCCGCGTTAGCCGAGGTGCGCCAGGCCTGCGGGAAGGCGCAGCGTTGTTCGCCATATTGTGCCTGGGATGGCCGACAACCGTCGGTGCCATCGCGACACGGCCCGCAGCCGATCTAGAGTTCGTCGCCATCGCGGGGCGGCCCGCCGCCCTTGGATCGGCCGCGCTCAGTGGTTTGGCATCCCAGAGCTCCGCCGCATCGGAAGATCGGGTGGTGGCACGGGCCGAACGGCTGCGCGCAGGCGGGCGCAGCGACGAGGCGGCCGATGCGCTGCGTGAACAGCTGGAGGCGGCGCCCGCCTCGCCCGCCTCGCTGGCGCTGCTAGGCGAGATATTGTTCGAGGCGGGCGACGCCGCCGGGCTGCTGCCCTACGTCGAGGCGGCGGTAGTGGCCGCGGTTGGCGCCGAAGCCGTTTCGTGGAGTTGGTGGGCTCGCTCTCTCGTCGAGACGGGCATGGTCGACTCGGCCCTGGCGGTGACGGACAGGTGGCTTGCGGCTTCGCCAGACACGCCGGAACCGCGGCTCGCTCGCGCCACGGCGCAGATTGCCGCGGGCGACTCGGCAGGCGCGGTGCGAACCCTTGACGATGCGGCCGAACCCACGGAAGAAATCCTCGTGTCCTTGGCCGACCTCCTGCTTGCGGAAGCCGGCGGGCGGCAAGCTGCGCCGGAAGGCGCCCTCCCGCCCCCCGCCGGGGAATCCATTGCGGCTGCCGACCGCGGACGTCTCGCAGCTGTCTGGGCCGCGCTCCTTGCGCTGGATCCGCCCGCGCTGGATAGAGTCGAAGGGGATCTGCTGGCGTTGGAGACCGGCCGGAGCGCGGTCTTGGAAGAGATCGCGGACCACTTGGAAGGCGATGAGTCCGCTTCGGCCGCCGGGGCGATCGTGGCCCTCCGAGTAGGCGCCGCCGACATAGCCCGCCAGCTTGCTCCGGCGCCGGACGTCGGCCTAGCGCCAACGCGAGACCAAGCAGCTCAAGGCGCGACCGAGGCCGTGCGCTTCCTGCGCGAGTACGCTAGAGAGGCCGAGGATGCGGCTCTGCCGGGCGAAGTCGCCTGGGCCGCAGGGCTTCTCGCCCGGCTCAGCTTGCGTCCGGCGGATCGGGTGCGTTGGCAATCGTTGGCCGCCGAGCAGTCGCTGGCGGCCGGCGACACCGAATCGGCGCAGCGGCTCTACGAGGAGACCGCCCGAACGAGCGAACCGGGTAGCGGGCCGCACCAGCGCGCCTCTCGCAGCCTCTTCAGCCTGGCAGCGGCCGGCTCCAGATCGCTGGATGAAGCGACGGAGCTGCTGGCCCGGTATGCGGAGCAATACCCCGACTCGGCGTCGGCCGGGGCCGTCATGTGGGGGGAAGTGGCGCTAGGGCACGCGCGGGAGGGCGATCTCGCCGCCGCCGAGGCGGTGCTGGATGACGCCCGGAGCCGGTTGCCGATTGCCGCGGGCGGGCCGCTGGACGCCGCGGCGGCCCGCCTGTCCTTCTACGCCGGCCGGCGCGATTCGGCCGAAGCCCGGGCGAGCCGGAGCGTCCGGGAGGCGGACGTCGAAGAGGCGGAGCTGGAGCGCCGCCTAGCCCTGCTGGTCGTAGTCCAGTCGGCCGACACCGCCGAGGTGCGGATCGCCGGGGCCGCCGCGTTCGGAATGCTGGTCTCTCCGGCGTCCTTCGACCCGGCGGCCGCCCTCGTCGAACTCGACAGACGCCCTTCCGTGGGGCGATCCGTCGTGCTCGCCTTTCTGGCGGACGCGGCAGCCGCTTCCGAGCGGCCCGAAGTGGCCGCCGCGATCCGCCAGAAGATCGTCGTGCAACATCATGGCAGCCCGGAAGCCCCGGCCGCGCTCCTCGCGCTCGCGCGCTCCGCGCCCCGCGGCGAGGCCGCCGCTTGGCTGGAACGCCTGATCGTCGGCTATCCGCAGAGCGCGCTCGCGCCCGTCGCCCGAAGGATGCTGGCGGAGCTCGACGGGGACACCCGGCGCTGACGATGCCGTTCCCGGTCTCGATGGTTCCGGCTCTGGGACGCATCCCGCTGCCGTCGTCGGCCAAGCGCGAACACCGCGCGCGCGAGACATCGCGCGGCAATCGGCCCGGCGGCCTCGCCGCCCCGGTTCTCCGCCGACGCGAACCTGCGCCCCCTCGCCGGCGCTACGCCACCGCCGCGCTCGGCGTCGTCCTGCTCTTCTCCGCCGCTGTCCCCGCCGGCCTCTCCGGCATGCAGCTCCTCGTTCCGATGGACCGCAGCCAGGAGAACCACCTCAAGGCCTACGGCTTCGCCTACGGCGTCCTCTCCGAGGGACAGTCGGCCGAGTGGCTGCTCAACTACCGGGACGGCTCCTTCCTCGTATCCGACAGCCCGGCGAATCGCAGAAGGGCGGCCCTGGCCGGCGTCACCGTCGAACCGGTCGATGCCGCGGCAATGGCTAGGCTCCGCGAAGAGATCGAGACCCGAAACATGGAGAGCGTGCCGCTGGAGAAGGCTCCGGTCATCGCCGTCTACACTCCGCCGAACAGCTCGCCGTGGGATGATGCCGTCACCCTGGCGCTGGAGTACGCCGGCATCCCGTACGAGCAGATATGGGACAGGGAAGTCCTGTCGGATGCGGTGGAGACCTACGACTGGCTGCACCTCCACCACGAGGACTTCACCGGGCAGTACTCGAAGTTCTACCTGACCTACGCTTCTTCGCCCTGGCTGCAGGAGGAAGTCGCCCGCAACGAATCGGCCGCCCGCGAACTGGGATACGACAACGTGCCGGCCCTCAAGAAGGCCGTGGCGGCAAGGCTGCGCAGATACGTGGCGGAGGGCGGGTTCCTCTTCGCCATGTGCACGGCGACCGAAACGCTGGAACTCGCGCTAGCGGCGGGCAGCACGGACATCGCCGCCTCCTTCGCCGACGGATCGCCCCCCGACGCGGCGGCAAGCCAGAAGCTGCGCTGGGACGAGGCTCTGGCCTTCCGCGATGGAATCCTCGTGACGGACCCCACGCTCAGCGCGTTCAGCGACATCGATGGACACCAGGTCAATACGCCGTGGCGTTCCAGCCTGGGCAGCTTCACTCTCTTCGACTTCAGCGCGAAGTTCGACCCGGTTCCGGCGATGTTGACGCAAAACCACCAGCGCGTCCTGCCCGATTTCTACGGTTTGACGACGACTTTCCGGTCGGATCGCCTGCAAGCCGGCGTAACGGTGCTGGCGCAGGAAGCCGAGGCGGGACGCGTCAAGTATCTGCACGGAAGCTTCGGGGAGGGAACCTTCACCTATCTGGGAGGGCACGACCCCGAAGACCCGCGGCACCTGATCGGGGATCCGCAGACCGACCTCGACCTGCACCGGCACTCGGCGGGCTACCGGCTGATCCTCAACAACGTCCTCTTCCCGGCCGCGAAGAAGAAGAAGCGCATCACATGAAGGCTGCTCCCGGCGGCGCGGCTGGCGGGAGGGCCGCCTTGCGCCGCAAGCGGGAGAGGGCATACCGGCGCGCGCGCTGGCTGGGACTTGCCGTATCCGTCGGGCTCCACCTCGTGATCGCGGTCGTCGCGTCGAGAGTGCAGGTCGATGTGGCGCCGTACGCTCTGCCCGCGGTCGAGATAGTTCCGGCCCCCAACGAGCTGGTCATCGTGGACGTCGAAGTCGTGGAGCCGGAAGAGAGTCCAGAGGACCCGCGGCCGCCCCCGCTCCCCCCGGAGGAAGAGGAAGAGGAGGACGAGAGAGAGGCGCCGGCCCCCGAGCGTGAGGATGAGCCGGAGGCACCGGGCGTTGGAGATGAAGCCGCCGAAGACGAGGAGCTGCAGGGAGTTCCCGTGGTGGTTTTCCCCGGCCAACCGGAGGGAGTCGAAGGCGAGGAGGAAGCAGGCCGGAGCAACGCCTCCCGCCTGACGCTGCGGTACAGCGATGCCCGCATCTGGTTCGATCCCCGGTCGCCGAGGCTCGTAGGGGCGCGGCTGGAACGCTTCGCGCGGGCGGACAGCGCCGTTCGGGCGATCCTGCGGGACTGGCTCGACAGCCTTCGCCTGGACGAAGACATGCAGCAGCGGGCGCTCGACTGGACTTTCGAGAGGGATGGAAAGCGGTGGGGCATCTCTCCGCGAGGCATCCATCTGGGCGACATCACGATTCCGATTCCTATCGGCTTCGCCCCGTCCGGCCCCCAGAGACGCGCGTTCGAGCAGGCGCTCCGCGATCTGACCGCAATCCGATTGCAAGACTTGCGCGCCGACATAGAGAGAGCGACGGAGGAGGCGAGAGAACGGATGCGCCAGCGCAGCGACGAGGAGATTCGCCGCCGCGGCGGCGACACTCTGCGGGTCCGGGACCCTCCGCTCCGGCTATGACCGCTTCAGAGAGTTATGTCTCCGCCCGGATCTCGCTTCGCCAAACGGTCGAGCCGCTGCTGGGCCTCCCTCAAGCGCCGCAGACGCGCTTCCTCGTCCAGCTCCGCCTCTTCCCAGACGAGTGTGCCGTCGCCTCTCGACGGAACCATTAGAACAGCCCCCTCCGATATTCCTTTCGGCAGCACGCTCGCAGGCACCGACTCATCTTCGAACCGTTCATCGTCTGGGATCAGCACGACGAAGCGGTTCTCGATGCGATCCACTACGTAGGTCGCTCGCTCCGGCCGCCCGCATCCGCTCCCATCATCCTGCGCGGATGGACTGTCGCCGGATGGCGGCCGCCTGCTCATCGAGCCGCCAACCCGGCCCCGTCGCCCTCGGCGCTCCCTGTGTCCGGCAAGGATCCCCCGCTCGCCCGTGGCCGTCCTTCTCCTCCTGCTCCTCCCGCGCCTCCGCCTCGTTCCGCGCCCCCGCTCGCCCCGTCTTCCCATGCTCCATACGCCGCCGCGCCGACCCGCACCTCATGACTTCCGTCGCTGAAGCCCAGCACCGTGACGGCGCCGTCCCGGTCTGTCCGGTAGACCCTCCCGACAGCGGACGAGTACTTGCGCACCACCTCCGGCGAGGGGTGTCCGTAGCGGTTGTTCCTTCCGACGGAGATTACCACGACCTGGGGACGGGCGAGGCTCACGAAAGCGTCCGAAAAAGCGTCTCTGGACCCGTGGTGCGGAGCCTTCATAAGAGTGATGCGGGGTACCGCGGAGCGGGCGGCCAGGTAGTTCAGCTGCTCGATCTCGGAGTCCCCGCTGAGGAAAGCCGAGAAGTTCCCGTGGCGGACGACCAGCGCTACGGAACGGTTGTTCTGGTCCAAGGAGCGATCGGGGGACATGGGCAGGACATCTATGGTTGTACGACCAAGGTTGATCCTTCTTGGCACGGCCCGGAGGTAGACGATATTCGAATACCGCTCGAGCAGACTCATGAGCCGCTCGTACGTCCTCGTCGTGTGCGGTTTTGCGTTATCCATGAAGTTGCGCACGGGAATTTCCTCAATGACCGCGGCCATTCCTCCAATGTGGTCGGCGTGCGCATGCGTAGCCACGAGGAGATCGATTGTCGTGACGCCCAGTCTCCGAAGCTGGCCTACCGGAGATCTCCTGCCTGCGTCGACCAATGCGGTTCTCCCTTCCGGCGTCTGGATGAGAACCGCGTCCGCCTGGCCCACATCGAGGAATGTGATCCGGACGGGGGGCAAGGTGTCCCGGACGGGAGACGCGGGGGATTGGACAGGCGACTCGGAGATCTGAGGGGGAGCCTCGGAGCCCTGGCCGGAAGACTCCGAACCTTGGCCGGGAGCCTCCGAACCCCGAGCGGGAGCAGCTTCGGAGTTCTGGCCGGCATCCGCGGAGCCCTGAGCGGAAGCCTTGGAGTCTTGATCGGGAGCAGCCGAACCCTGGACGGAAGCTTCGGTGTCCCGGACGGAAGCCTCGGTGTCTCGGGCGGAAGCTTCGGAGCCCCGGACTGGGACCGCCAAGGCCTCGGCAAGGTCCCGAGGCGCCATTGCGAGATCCCTGGAGTCCGGAACGGCAGCCCCGGATTCCTCCCGCATCGACGTTGCCGCGGCCGCCAATACGATCACGAGAGACAGCGCGAGCCATAACCGGAACCGCTTGGAACGCATCTCGAATCACTCCTTGCTCGCGGCGGGTGGCCGCCGAACGCAGTCGCGCCCTGCTAGGGACACCTCGTGCACGGCGTCCCCGATTACGACGCCCCCAAATATGGCGCTCCCGACTACAGTGCGCCGAATTGCGATGCGGTCACACTCGGTATCGCGCCGTATGCTTTGCCGAAGTGCTACGTTATCTTTGGTCAATCTATCCGCGGGGGTGCGCTTCGGAACACAGCGGGCACCGTGGAGCATGGCGGACGCCCATGGAGGCGTGGCGGGCGGCACCTATCGAGCGTGGCGGGCGGCACCTGTGGAGCGTGGCGGGCGGCCCGTGGAGCATGGCGGGCACCGTGGAGCGTGGCGGGATCCTGCCGAGCGCGACAGGCACCTTGCGTCGAATGCAGCGGGCATCCGTGGAACGCGGGGGAAGCAGCCGCGCGTCGCACTGCCCGGCAACCGAAGAAACGAAAGAGACGGTAGCTGAATGACTTCACGACGCAAATTCCTTAGGAAGACCGGAGCGGGCGTTGCCGGAGTGGCGGCGATCACCGGCTCCGCGGCGGCTTGCGCCCGGCCAGGGAGGTCGGGGAGCAAGATCACGTGGCGGCTTCAAACCTACGCGGGCCCCGAGCTGGCGGAACATGTGATCAAGCCCTCGATCGACTCGTTCAACGAGGTGGCGAACGGCGAGATGGAGATCGAGCTCTACTACTCGGACGAACTGGTGCCTACCGGCGATCTCTTTGCCGCTCTGCAGGACGGGACCGTGGACGCGGTTCAGTCGGACGACGACTCAATCGCCGCTCCAGTCGACATATCGGTGTTCGGCGGCTACTTCCCGTTCGCATGCCGCTACAGCTTGGATGTGCCGGTGCTATTCCACCAGTGGGGTCTCGCCGACATATGGGAGGAGGCCTACGGAGAGGTCGAGGGAGTCACTTGGCTCGGCGCGGGCGCCTGGGACCCGTGCCACTTCAACACGGTCGAACCGATCCGCAGCGTCGCCGACCTCGATGGCTTGCGGATCTCCACATTTCCCACCGCGGGCCGCTTCCTGTCGCGCTTCGGAGTAGTCCCGGCGACCCTTCCGGTCGGCGATATCACCGCGGCGGTGCAGCGCGGCGAGCTGGATGGCATCGCCTGGTCCGGCATCACCGAGGACTACACGGTGGGTTGGGCCGATGTGACCAACTACTTCCTCACCAACAACATCTCGGGCGCGTGGTGCGGCTCGTACTTCGCCAACTCCGCGAAGTGGGACGCGCTGCCGGAGCATCTGAAGGAGCTGTTCCGGCTCTGCATGGACAGCTCGCACTACTACCGCCAGCACTGGTACTGGGGAGGCGAGGCGCAGCTGCGCGTATCCGGGACGAAGCTCGAGCTGACTTCGATACCCGATGACGAGTGGGCGCAGGTCGAGTCGGAGGCGCGCGTTTTCTGGGACGAGATCGCGGCCGAGAGTCCTCGCAATGCGCGCGTCGTGAGCATTCTCCGGGACTACAGCGCGGCAATGGAGCAGGCGGGGCGCCCCTACCGCTATACCTGAGGGACCGGCTTTCGTCCCGTCGCGCTGCCCCAGGCGAAGGTGCCGAACGCCCCAGGGTGATCCCGCCACCTCTCCAGCCCGCTCCGCAACTCGTCGAGATACTCCTTGGTGAGAAAGCCATGTTGCAGCGCTGGCTCCACGACGCGCGGAGAGAAGAACCAGTCGCTGATGAAGTTGTGGAAGAATGCGCGGTCGCCATCCGAATCGAATGTCTCGAAGAAGGCGTCGGCCGTGACTTCGGCGAATCCCGCCTCGTGCAAGACGCCCTTGGCTTCCTTGCCCATCTGGGGGTGCCCCCCGTTGGCCGCGAGCAGCTTCGAGAAGACCTGCCATGCCCCGTCGAGCATCGAGAAGCTCGGCTCCAGGAACGAAGAGGCGGTGATTAGCTCCTGCACGGAGAGGAGTCCGCCCGGCTTCAGCACGCGCTTGACTTCGCTCAAGGCCGCCGCGGTGCCGGGCAGGTGCATCAGCACGGCGTTGCAGTGCGCCACATCGAAGGTGTCGTCCTCGAAGGGAAGGGAAGTGACGTCTCCGGTGTGGAACGTCGCGTTGGAGTGTCCGCCGGCCGCCGCTGCCGCCTTGGCCATTTCTATCTGCGACGCCTCCATGTCCACCCCGTGCAGCTCTCCCGGCTCGATCGCCTTTGCTAGGCCCATCGAAATCGTTCCGGGTCCGCACCCGAAGTCGAGCAGCTTCATTCCCGGCCGAAGCAGGGGAAGCAGATTCGCCGCGTGGCTCTTCGCGCTCCGCCGCTCCAGAACCCGCTGGAATTCGTCTCCGTATCCCATCGTGTAGGAGCCGGACGCATCCTCCGCCGCGTCTCCGGGGGTTCCGGGAGGCGTTCCGGGATCAGGGCTGCCCGCCCGCGATCCATCGCGACCGCCGTCTTTCGCGCCGGCCTGCATCTCGGCGGACAATCTCTTTCTGATGGTGTCCTGTATCTTTCGGTAGCCCTCGCGCAGATCCGTGGCCAGCCTGTCCGCCTTCGCGAGGACTTCCTCGGTAGCCTCGCTGGCTCGCACCTCCGCCACCCCGGTCTTGAAGGCTTCCCACTTGGCCTCGATCTCCTCCGGCAGGACATCGCGGGCATCCATCTTGGCCAGGTGAGCTTTCACGACTATCTCGTCTCGTTCCTGCTCTATCCTTCGCTTGAGCTGCTCGAACCGCTCTTTCCACTCCACGCGAATACCTCCTTCGTTATGTTTTCGACTGACTAGTTCGACTGGCTGAAAAGGGGAACGACTTGTTCACGCTGGTGGGGAAGATGGCACGCTGGTGAGGAAGATGGCGCGCTGGTGAGGAAGATGGCGCGCTGGTGAGGAAGATGGCACGCTGGTGAGAAAGATGGCGCGACAGAGGGAGGACGGCATGGCGGCTTGGCGGCCCCGCGAAGTTGGCGGCGACGGTGGCTAGCCCCGGTCCCGGCCCCAGGAAGCCGTCGGCCTCGGTCGCCGTGATCGCCGAACTCATGATGCCGCACCAAGTCAACAATGTGGGAAGCCTCTTCGGAGGGGAACTCATGGCCATGGTCGACCGGGCGGCGGCGGCCTGCGCCATGCGCCACTCCGGCAAGCCGTGCGTCACGGTCGCCATAGACCGGGTGGACTTCAAGGAGCCGATCTACGCCGGCGAACTGGTAACGTGCACCGCGCGCGTGAACTTCGCCGGCCGCACCTCCATGGAGATCGGCGTCCGCGTCGAGGCGGAGGGCCTGCTGTCGGGCGACAAGAGGCATACCAACGACTGTCTCCTGACCTTCGTGGCGGTCGATGGCGCAGGCCGCCCAGTCCGCATTCCCGATCTGGACATCTCCGATCCCGAAGATGAGCGTCGTTACAACGAGGGAAGATTCCGCCGGAAGCTGCGGTTGGCTCTTGACGAAGGAGATGTGGCGCCGGACGAGTGAGCCTCGTGCTCCCGGCCCTTCGTCAACCCCGCGCGCTCCGGAGCCTTCGTCAACCCCGCGTTCCGAACCTTCTTCAACCCCGTGCGCTCCGGAGCCTTCAACCCCGCGTTCCGAAACTTCTTCAGCCCCCTGCGCTCCTGCGGGGCGGCCGGCACTCCGGCCATCCGCCCGCCATTTCGCGGGGAGTCACCCTGACCCGCTCCGGATCCTCGGAGGCCGCGTAGGCCAGCATCGCCGCCAGCGTCGCGTTGTTCCGCAGGTCGTCGAAGACGATCTTGTCGAACGTGTCGCGGTTGGTGTGCCAAGTGTACTGCCGGTAGTCCGGATAGTTGGACTGCAGCCGGAAGCCGGGAGCGGGCTTGCAGATGAACGACATGTGGTCCGAGCCGCCTCGCTCCGGCACGCCGGGAATGTCCAGCTCGATATGTCCCGTGATCTCGGGAGGAATCTTCTCGAACCAGCGGGCGAAGTGCTTGGCCGCGCCCAGGAAGCCTTGCATGCGGATGTAGTCGATCCGCCAAGTGCCGTTGTCCTGGTTGAAGGCGGCTTGCAGGCCGTCCACGACTTCGGGATTGTCGGCGGCGTAGGCCGTGGAGCCTATCAGCCCCTGCTCTTCGCCACCCCAGTGCCCGACTACAATTGTGCGACGCGGATTCGGATACGTCTTCCGCAGGATGCGCATCGCCTCGTGCATCATGATGGTCCCGGTCCCGTTGTCGGTGGCCCCGGAAGCCCCGTCCCACGAGTCCAGGTGAGCGCTCAGGAGGACGTACTCGTCGGGCAGCTCCGTTCCGGGAATGGTCGCCACGACATTGAAGGCGGGCACATCTCCCAGGAATTCGGCCTCGGCTTCCAGGCGGACCCGGGGGCCTTGCCCGCGCGAGGCCAGGCGGTGGACCAGGGAGTAGTCTTCGCACGAGAGGTGGACCGACGGGATCTGCCGCGTCGCCGAAGAGAAAATCTTGTCGACCCCCCATCCTCGCGACCAATTTCCGGCAAGAACGCCCAGCGCTCCGGCCGACTCCAGAAGCTCCGGCCCCCGAGCTCGCATGAAGTTGACATAGCCGCTCCGCCACTCGTCGCGCGCGGCGCTCCGAGACTCGTCCATCCGTTGGAACGATTCCTCGGTGGCATGGTCTTGCCACGACTGGTCTTCGCGGCAGGTGGGCTCCGCGAAGGAGATGGCGACGAACTTTCCGCGGACCGCCGGAAGCCACGCCTCCACCTCGCCGGGATCGGAGAAGGACGGCATCGCCACGACCTCGCCCTCGACCGGCCCGTCGGTGCCGGGACTCCAGGCCAGGATCATCCCTTCGAGGGTGCGCACGCGCGGTTCCAGGAGGTCGATGTGGGTGATGCCGCGCACCCAGCCCGTCCAGCTTCCGTACTCTTGCTTCTCGGCTTCTATGCCCCACCGCTCGTAGTTGGAGATGAGCCAGTCGGCGGATCGTCCGTACGCTGGCGTGCCCATTAGCCGCGGACCTATCGAATCCATGAGCGCCTGGGCGAGATCGTGGACTTCGCTCCGTCCGCCCATGCCCTCTTCCCACATGGCCCGGATGACCGGGTCTTCGGAGGCGAATGTCTGCGCCCGCAGAGGCGCTACGAAGGTCGATAGCCCGATGGCCGACGCCACGCAGAGGAGCGTTGCGAAGCGGGAAGCAGGCAGCGCCTTCGCGGCGGAGAGGTTCCTCCCTCTGAATAGGGCCCGCCCGAGTGGCCGCCCGAGTGGCCGCCCGAGCGGCCGCCTGCGAGGATGCGCGCTTCGAAGCGGCGATAGCGAACAGCGTATGTTCATCAGGATCTCCCTGGTTGAGCGCGTGATGCGCATCTTTGGCGCCGGCCGCCTCGCGGCGAATGTCGAGGCCGTCAACTTCCTAACTGGATGTTCCTGCCTTAGACTACGACGTTCCGGAGCCCGGGGAGCCGACCTCGGCCCGGCGGAGACGCCTGCTGGCCGGGGGGAGCCTTCTGTCGGCCGTCAGCCGCCTGCCCCGCCTCCGTCCACAGCGCCGCAACTTCGACAACCCTACGAGGAGTCCCCTTGGCCGACTCTCGCAAATCCAGCGAGCTTTCTTCCCGCTACGACCCCGCCGCGCTCGAAGGAGCGCTCTACGAGCGGTGGGTCGACGCCGGTTTCTTCCATGTTCCCGCCGCTGCCGCGAAGCGCCCCTACGTCATCGTCATTCCGCCGCCCAATGTAACGGCAGCGCTCCATATGGGGCACGGGCTGAACAACACGATTCAGGACGTTCTCGTGAGGCGCCGCCGCATGCAGGGCTTCGATGTTCTATGGGTGCCGGGAACGGACCACGCCGGCATCGCGACGCAGAACGTCGTCGAGCGCCAACTCAGAGCGGAGGGCCTGACGCGCTTCGACCTGGGCCGGGAAGCCTTCGTGGAGCGGGTCTGGAAGTGGGTCGGCGAGTACGGCGACCGGATCATCGGGCAGCTGCGGCAGATAGGCTGCTCGTGCGACTGGGAGCGCACCCGCTTCACTCTGGACGAAGGTCTGTCGAAGGCGGTCCGAGAGGTCTTCGTGCGACTCCACGAGAAGGATCTCGTCTACCGGGGCCGATATATCATCAACTGGTGTCCCCGCTGCCAGACCGCGCTCTCCAACGAGGAATCCGAGCACCGGGACTCCGGCGGCAAGCTCTACCGCATCAGATATCCGCTCGTCGGCGGGGGAGATGTGGCCGACGGGAGAGATGTGATCGGCGGGGGAGATGTGGTCGGCGGGGGAGATGTGACCGACGGGGAAGAGGTGGAGGTCGTGACGACGCGGCCGGAGACGATGCTGGGCGACACGGGTCTGGCCGTGCACCCGGAGGACGACCGCTACCGAAGCCTCGTGGGCCGCGAGGCGGAGCTGCCGCTGGCCGGGCGCCGCATCCCGGTGGTGGCCGACTCCCTCGTGGATCCCGACTTCGGTTCGGGGGTGGTCAAGGTGACGCCGGCCCACGACCCGAACGACTTCGAGATCGGCCGGCGGCACGGCCTCGCCGTGCTCGATGTCATGACGGACGCGGCCAGGATGAACGACGCCGTGCCGCTGGCGTACCGGGGGCTCGACCGCTTCGAGGCGCGAGCGCGGATCGTGGCGGATCTCGAGGCGGGCGGATTCCTGGTGGATGCGAAGGAGCACATGCACTCGGTAGGCCACTGCTACCGGTGCGACACGGTCGTCGAGCCCCGCGCGAGCCTCCAGTGGTTCGTCCGCATGAAGCCGTTGGCCCGACCGGGCGTGGCGGCGTACGAGAAGTCCGAGCTCCGCTTCCACCCGGAGCGCTACGGGCGGGTCTACCAGAGCTGGATGGAGAACATCCGCGACTGGTGCATCAGCCGACAGCTGTGGTGGGGACACCGGATTCCGGTCTGGTACTGCGCCGCTCCGGACTGCGGCGAGGTGACCGTCGCCGTCGACGACCCGGACGAATGCCCGGCCTGCGGAGGCGCTCTTCAGCAAGATGAAGATGTCCTGGACACGTGGTTCAGCTCGTGGCTGTGGCCGCTGTCCACCCTCGGCTGGCCCGAGCAGACGGAAGACTTGGCCGCCTTCTACCCGACCGACACGCTGGTCACGGCACCCGAGATACTCTTCTTCTGGGTGGCTCGCATGATCATGGCCGGCCAAGAGTTCGCGGGCGAACTTCCGTTCACGGATGTGCTCCTCAACGGGACTGTCCGGGATGGCAGGGGACGGCGGATGTCCAAATCTCTCGGAAACGGGATTGATCCTCTGGAAGTCGTTGGCAAATATGGCGCTGACGCCATGCGCTTCACGTTAATTCGAGGCTCTCCCCTTGGGACCGATATCCGGTTGGACCACGAGAATCTCGAAGCGGCTTTCTCGCCGGGACGCAACTTCGCGAACAAGATGTGGAACGCGGCGCGCTTCGCCCTGCCGCATGCGCGAGGCGACGTGTCGGAGAACGACCCGCCGCGCGCGGCACTGGCGGACCGCTGGATCAGGAGCAGGCTGGCTCGCTTCGCGCGCGATGCGGACTCGGCGTACGAGGCGTTCAGGCTGCACGAAGTTGCCGAGAGCGGCCACAACTTCGTGTGGGGCGACTTCTGCGACTGGTACCTCGAACTGTCCAAGCGGCGGCTGTATGGCGAAGGGGACGATGCGCGGGATGCCGGGCGCACGTTGACGCTAGCGATGCGGGGCTGGCTCTCGATCCTCCATCCGATCATGCCCTTCGTGACGGAGGAGATCGCCGGGCGGCTGCCGGATGCGCTGTCCGGAAGATCGCTCGTCACGGGACCGTGGCCGGATTACCCGGACGAGTGGATCGACCGGGAGGCGGAGGGGGCGATCGGAGCGCTGCAAGAGTTCGTCGGCGCGGTCCGCGCTCTCCGCGCCGAGTGCCGGCTGCCCCAGGGCGCCCGGATAGCTGTCCAGCTCCGCGATCCATCGTGCGCACTCCGGATGGCGCTGGCGGAAGAAGCCGACAGCGCCGCCAAGCTGGCGGGTCTTTCCTCGGTAGAGGGTCTCGACGGAGACAGTCGTCCCGGAGATGTCCGGACGGGCGGAGGGCCGGCCGGGGCCCACGCGGTGCTCCGGACCGGTGGCGAACTCTTCATTCCACTGGAAGGGTTGATAGATGTCGACAAGGAGCGTGCACGACTCTTCGCGGAGCTGGAACGGGTGGATGGCCTGCTCTCGCGGAGCGGAGCCAAGCTGGACAACGCCGGATTCATCGAGAACGCTCCGGCGGAGGTTGTCGAGCGCGAGCGGAGCAAGCTGTCGTCGTTGAAGGAGCAGCGAGCGCGCCTCGGGGAGAAGCTCCAGTGGCTGGACCCATCGGCGTAGAGGAACCAGCGCCGTGCGGCCTGGGTGGCGTCGCTCCTCTTGGGAGAGATCCAGCGATTGGACCCATCGGCTTGTGGACCCATCGGCTTGACGTACGGATGGCGGGGGCATCCTTGACGCGAGGTCGCGCGTGCGCCGCGCGCCGATTGCGGCCATGGCTTCTGCTGGCCGCCGGCGGTCATGTCTTGCTTGGTTGCGCCAGAGAGATGCCTCCGCCCGGCACCCGCCCGGACGAGCTGCCTCCCTCCATAAGGGAGATCAAGCCCGCGCCCGACTCCGTGGCAGTCGGCTTCGGCGGACGGCTGCAGCTGAGGTTCGACGAGCCGGTGCGAATACCGAACGAGATCGGGCGCCAGCTGTTTGCATCCCCGATGGAAGTGTACGACGTCAAGATGGGATTCTCGAATCTCAGTCTCCGCCCGGTGAATGGCTGGAGGGATAGCACGGTTTACTGCTACAAGATCCCGACCAGGAGTATCGCCGACCTTCTCCGCAACCGCATGGAGGGCGATGCGGAGTTTTGTTTTTCGACGGGCGCGGAGATCGCCGAGCCGCCAGTCGCCGGATCGGTGACCGACATGATTACGCAGATGCCGCTGGAGGGCGCCCGCGTGATTTTCTGGGCGGGACCGGACTCGGTTCCCTTCGGCGCCGTCACGGACAGCACGGGACGGTTCGTTGCCCGGGGGCTTCCCGATGGCGAATACGAGGCATTCGCGTTCGTGGACGCCAACGGAAACTTGGTTCCTGATCGCCGGGTCGAGACTCACGACAGCGTCGAGGTAGCTGCGTCGGGCGACACCCTTCAAGAACTTGCGTTCGTCATCGTGCCGCCGGATACGACGCCGCCCAGGTTGGGACTGGCCGAGGGCATTGACAGCGTGACCGTAGAGCTGGCGTTCGACGACTACCTGGTCAACCCCCAGCCGGAACCGGTCGGCATCGTGATACGAGACTCTCTTGGAGGGCCTGTCGAAGTCGCCTGGGTCGAGGTGGGTAGGGCGCAGGCAGTCGCTCAGGCGGTGGCCGAGGGTAGGCTGGAAGTGGGGGGCGGCGCGGCGGCAGAGGCAGACAGTGCGGCGGCAGCGGCTGACAGTACCGCAGCAGGCGAAGGCGAAGGTGCGGCGGCAGCGGCTGACAGTACCGCAGCAGGCGAAGGCGAAGGTGCGGCGGCAGCGGCTGACAGTACCGCAGCAGGCGAAGGTGTGGCGGAGGGGGCAGAGGGGGCGGCGGCGACGCCGGACAGTGCAGTGGCAGGAGCAGGTGAAGCGGCAGCGCCCGACAGCGCAGCCGCAGGCGAAGGGGCGGAGGGCGCGGCTGCTACGCCCGACAGTGTCGCGGCGTCGCCCGACAGCGCCGAGGCGGAAGTTGTGCGCCCGCCCCTGCCGGCTCAGTATCTGACTGCCAAGTTGGCGGCTCCGGTGGCGCCCGGCCAGTACGTCGTATCGGTCGCGAGAGCCGTCAACATCCGCCAGTTGGCCGGAGGCGGCGACACGGTGTTCGTGCTATCGGCGCCGCCCGAGGCGCCTGACTCGACCGCGGTCGGCGACTCGACCGGCGTGGCCGCGGACAGTGGAGCGATCGCCGCGCAAGACACCACGGGCGCGGCAGCCGACACAACGGGCGCGCCACCCGACACCGCGGGCGCGCCGCCAGACACCGCGGGCGCACCGCCGGACACCACGGGCGCGCCGCCGGACACCACGGGCGCGCCGCCAGACACCACGGGCGCGCCGCCAGACACCACGGGCGCGCCGCCAGACACCACAGGGGCGTCGCCCGACACCACGGGCGCGCCGCCCGACACCACGGGCGCGCCGCCGGACACCACGGGCGCGCCGCCGGACACCGCGGGCGCGCCGCCAGACACCGCGGCCACGGGCGGGGCCGTCATAGCGGCCTCCGGCGCAACGGCTCCGCGACAAGATGGAGCCGACGCTGTCTCCGGCGCCGTTCGCGGACTATCCGTCGGCCTCCGCGCTCCTCTGGATCGCCGCGCGCCCGTCGACATCGTGCCGCCCCCTCGGAGTACGCCCTTCCGCGAGCCCGGTGCGCCGACCTGGGAGTTGCCGAAATGATGGACCGGCGGCGGCTCCCGTCGATGGACGCTCTGCTCAAGCGGCCGGATGTGGTTCGGTGGATCGGCCGCTATGGCCGCGAGACAGTGAAGGAATCGCTGCGCCGGGCGCTCGATCAGGCTCGAGCCGCCGCCGACCCGGGCGGCGACCCGCTAGCCGACAGCTTGGTTCGGTCGGCGGAGCGAGACCTCGCCGCGCGTAGCCGACCATCGCTGCGTCCCGCGCTCAACGGGACGGGGATCGTGCTCCACACGAACCTCGGACGCGCACCCCTCGCCAACGAGGCGCGGGAGGCGCAGGCCGCGGCTTCCGCGTATGGAAATGTCGAGCTTTCGCTGGACACCGGCCAGCGCGGCTCGCGATACGATCACTGCGCCGGCCTCGTATCCGAGTTGACCGGCGCCGGGGCCGCGCTCGCGACAAACAACAACGCCTCCGCCGTGGCGCTCGTGGTCAACGAGTTTGCGCGCGGCCGAGAAGTGCTCGTCTCCCGCGGGGAGCTGGTAGAAATCGGCGGTTCATTTCGGATACCCGATATCGTGGCGCGAAGCGGGGGCCAACTGCGAGAGGTCGGCACGACGAATCGCACGCACCTGTCCGACTACGAGAAGGCAATCGGAAGCGACACCGGCCTTATCCTCCGCGTCCACCCCTCCAACTACCGTATCGAAGGCTTCGTGACCCGTCCCGCGATAGAGGAGCTAGGCTCTCTGGCCCGGCGGAGCGGCGTAACGCTGGCGCACGACATCGGTTCCGGGCTCCTGGATCCAAGTCTGTTGCCCGGCTTTCCCCAGGGGTCCTCGGCGAAGAGTTCTCTCGGTGCAGGCGCGGGGCTCGTGACCTGGAGCGGAGACAAGCTGCTCGGCGGCCCCCAGGCCGGCCTCATAGCCGGCGAGGCGGAACTGGTTGCCCGTCTTCGGCATAACCCTCTTTTGAGGACATTTCGGGTCGACAAGGTGACGCTGGCCGCGCTCGAGGCGACGCTGATGCTCTATCGCGATCCGGATCTTGCCGCCCGCCGGGTTCCGGCGCTCCGCATGTTGCGCGAGTCGGCGGAATCAGTCGGGGCTCGCGCCCTCGCCTCCGTGTTCGAACCGCCTCGCGAGAGCCCGGCGAAGGTGGAAGTGGCCCGCACGGAGGCCATGACCGGGGGCGGCGCTTTCCCGGGCTTCGTTATCGATTCGGCCGGCTGGGTCGTAACCGGAGCTTCCCCGAACCGGCTCGCGGCGGAGTGCCGCGCAGACGAACCGCCGCTCATCGGCCGCGTGGAGCGGGACCGGTTCGTGGTGGATCTGCGCGCGATTCCGGCCGGCCAGGAGAATCTGGCCGCATCCGTAGTGCAGCGGGCGCTCGCCCGCATGGCTCCGGGCGCCTGTGGCTGAACCGGCGCGGATCGCGGCGCTCGCCTCGGGAGGGGGGAGCAACTTTCAGGCGCTCGTCGACCACTTCAACGCGAGCGAGGCATCGGATGCTTCCGAAGCGCCCGCCGCGCATGGTGCGCCTGCTGCAACTGAAGCATCCGCCGCTCCGGAAACATCGGCCGCTGCCGAAGCCATCGGACGCATAGTTGGGGTCATAGCCAGCCGCGAGGATGCGGGCGTGCTGGAGCGAGCCCGTCGCGCCGACGTGGCAGCGGCCGTTATCCCCACGGGGCCGAATGGAACGCCACAGGCAGGTGGCCGAGGGGCGAGCCGAGAGGGCGAGACGCGCGGGATCGTGCACCAGCCGAATGGAGCACCACCGGCGGACGGCGCGGAAGCGCGCCGCGCACACGGCGAATCCGACTCGACGGCAGAAGCTGATTTTCTTCTCGAGACTCTGGCGCAGTGGCGAACGGAGATCGTCGTTCTGGCCGGCTACATGAAGCTCGTTCCCGAACGCGTCGTGGGCGCCTATTGGGGCCGCATCGTCAACATCCACCCTGCGCTGCTTCCGGCTTTCGGCGGCAAGGGGATGTACGGCGGCCGCGTGCACCGGGCGGTCATCGACTCTGGCGTTCGGATCACCGGCGCGACAGTCCACTTCGTCGACGAGGCGTACGACGAAGGGGCAGTGATCTGCCAGTGGCCCGTACCCGTATTCGCCAATGACACTCCGAGCGCGGTTGCAGAGAGAGTCCTCGCGGTCGAACACCGGCTGCTCCCGGCAGGGGTCCAGGCTCTGGCGGAGGGAGCCGTGCGGATGGGCCCCGATCGCCGCGCCCATTGGTCGCGCGAGTGGTTCGGAATCGATGCATTCACTGGATGGCAGGAGTGAGCCAATGCCGGTAGCCCTGGCAAGCGTGTTCGACAAAACCGGAATCGCGCGTCTCTGCGCGGGGCTGATTGAGCGAGGGTGGACGATCATCTCTACTGGAGGAACTCGGCAGTTCCTGCTCGAAGCCGGACTCGATGCCGGAAGCATCAGCGATGCGACGGGTTATCCGGAAATCCTCGGAGGCCGCGTCAAGACGATGCACCCGGTCGTGCACGGGGGAGTCCTGGCGCGACGCCACGAGCCGAACGACATGAGACAGCTTGCCGATCTTGCTATCGAAGCCATCGACCTGGTGGCCGTGAATCTGTACCCGTTTCGGGAGACGGTGGCGCAGGATGTTCCGATGGCCGAGGCTCTGGAACAGATCGACATAGGCGGTCCGGCCCTGCTCCGGGCGGCGGCCAAGAACTACCCCTTCGTGTGGCCGGTATGCGATCCGGCCGACTACGACCTCGTTCTCGCCGCTCTTGATGGCAATCGGCAGCGCGCGAACCAGGGCGCGGAGCAGAGCGCGAACCAGGGCGAGGAACAGAGTGAGGAACAGAACGCGGAGCAGGGCGAGGAAGTCAGGCGGGAGTTGGCCGCCAAGGTCTACCGCCATACGGCCGAGTACGACTTGGCAATCGCGAATCACCTCTCGCCGACCCACTCGAGTCACCTCTCGCCGGACCACTCGGATCGCCTTTCGCCCGCCCAGCCGGATCGCCTTTCGCCGGACCCGTCGGATCACGTCTCGCCGGCCCGGTCGGCGATAGAGCTTGATCGAGCCGACGCGGCGCAGCGGCCGTTGGCGGGATCCACGCCGCCGACGCTGTCGCTGGAGCTGGTGCAGGAGCTGCGCTACGGCGAGAACCCCGACCAGAAAGCGGCCTTCTTCCGGAACACGGAGCGCCCCCCGTGGGGGATACCGGCGCTCGAACAGCTGCACGGCAAGGAGCTGTCGTTCAACAATATCCTCGACCTGGACGGCGCAATCACGGCGCTGGCGCCCTTCTCGACCGGAGACCGGGCCGCGTGCGCGATAATCAAGCATGCGACGGTTGCCGGCATCGCCGTCGGTTCTTCTTCGATAGAGGCTTACGAGAAGGCGTTCGGCTGCGATCCGGTGTCCGCCTTCGGGTCGGTGGTCAACTTCACCGAGCCTCTCTCGGAGGATGCGGCGAGAGCCATCGCGCGGACCTTCGTGGAATGCATCATCGCGCCCGATTACGACGACGACGCGCTCTCGATCCTGCGCGAGAAGAAGAACATTCGGATATTGCGCCCGCAGAGCGGCAACGCCCTGGAGAGGGGCGGACACCTCCGGGATTCCGTGGAGTTTCGGGGGGTGCGGGGCGGGGTGCTGCTGCAATCCGCGCCGTCGGCCGCGCGCGAGGCCATCCGCGCTGTCGCTACCGTGCCGACGGCCCGTGCGCCACGAGACGAGGAGTGGGACGACTTGGCCTTCGCCTGGTCTGCCGTTCAAAGCGTCAAGTCCAATGCGATCCTGCTCGCGCGCGGCGGCGCCTCGATAGGCATCGGGGCAGGGCAGATGAGCCGGGTGGACTCGGTCCGCCTCGCGATCGAGAAGGCCCGTGCGCAGGGGCACGAGGTCTCCGGGGCAGCTCTGTCTTCGGACGCCTTCTTCCCCTTCCCGGACGGAGTCGAAGCGGCTGCGGAGGCTGGCGTCGCCGCCATCGTTCAGCCGGGGGGATCGAAGCGAGACGGAGAAGTCGTTCGGGCCGCGGACGAGCACGGAATGGCGATGGTCTTCACCGGGCGGCGCCTGTTCCGCCACTGACCGTGCCGACGGAGTATCAACTGCCGGAACATCGGCTAGCGGGGCATCGGATGGAGGAGCGTCGGCTGGAGGAACATCGGCTAGCGGGGCATCGGCTGGCGGGGCATCGGCTGGCGGAGCGTCGGCTGCCGCGCCGTGCGGCGGCGCCCAGTTCCGCTTGCGGTCCGGGTCCCTCAGATTCATACTCAAACGGGCTTTAGGAGAAGGCGGAGCGCATGGCAAACATCCATATTCCCCCGGGTTGGCGGCTGAAGGAGAGCGAGGCTACGCCGGAGTCGGCATACCTCGACCGCCGAAAGTTCGTAACCCGCCTCGGAGGGGGAGTGATCGCCGGAAGCGGCATGGTCGCCGCCCTCGCGGCAGCGTGCAAGCCCGCCCGCGGCGCGGCCGAATCTCAGGAGCATGGGCCGCTCGACAACATCCCCGATACGCCGACCGCCTCGCTGTACCCGGATGCCGTCAACGATCCGCGCTTTACGCCGGGCGACCGGCACAAGTCCGTTTCGTCCGAAGAGGTAGTCGCCACTTACAACAACTTCTACGAATTCGGCACGGACAAGGACGGCGTTTGGCAGAACGTGCGGTCCTTCGAAGCTCGTCCGTGGGCGATAGAAGTGTCGGGCCTCGTCGACAACCCCGGCGTCTACGATCTCGTCGATCTGGAGAGACTCTTCCCGCTGGAGGAGCGAATCTACAGGCACCGGTGCGTCGAGCGTTGGTCGGTCGTGGTTCCCTGGATCGGGTTCCCGCTAGCCCGGCTTATCGAACATGTCCAACCTCGGAACAGAGCCAGCCATGTCGCGTTCACCACCTTCGACCGGCCCGAGCAGGCGTTCGGGCAGAAGTCGATGGACTGGTACCCGTGGCCGTACGCGGAAGGCCTGCGCATGGACGAGGCGATGAACGATCTGGCGTTTGTCGTTACCGGCATGTACGGCCACCCGTTGCAGAAGCAGAACGGCGCGCCGGTCAGAATTCACCTGCCGTGGAAGTACGGCTACAAGAGTCCCAAGAGCATCGTCAGCCTCGAGGTGACGGACCGGCAGCCCCCCACATTCTGGAATGAGTCGCAGGCGTCCGAGTACGGCTTCTACTCCAACGTGGATCCGGGCGTGCCGCACCCGCGCTGGCCCCAGACCGAGGAGGAGATCGTGGGCACGGGCGAGCGGGTGCCCACTCTGCCGTTCAATGGATACGGCGAGTGGGTGGGAGAGCTGTATGGCGGCCGCGTGACGCCCCTGGGAGATGTGCCGCACGCTCGATGATGAGCGGGGCTATCGCTCGTTCTCCGGCCCGGGGAAGCACAGGCGCGGGAGGACGCGCGGCTGTAACGGCCTCCTCGTGCCGGTATGACGCGCGGTAAGCGGCTCCTTGGCGACGGAGTGCGCCGCCGCGGTAGCGATCCCTCGCGCCGGTATGGCGCGGCGATGGACGGAAGGTTTATGTTTGCGTTTGCAGTAAGCGAAAACTTCGAACTGGGAGACAGTTCATGGCGATAGAATGGCTCCTCATACCGATGCAGACGGCTGGTTCCGGGTGGTCGGTTCAGTTAGGCCCGTGGAGTTTGCCGCCCGCTGCGTGGATTCCGGTTACGGCCGTGGTGGGCGCCGCTACGCTGCGCGTTCGCTCCCGGTTATTGCGCAAGCCCGGGAGTGGCGGCGGCGTGGAAACGGGCGCCGACGACAGCGCGAGCGCCGACGGGACCTGATCCCGGGGCTTCCGCTGCTCCGATCCATGTTTGCCGGAAGTCGCGCCCGCTTGCCGGAAGCCATAGCCCGCTAGGCCGCATCCGGCCTCTCTTCAGGCTGCCGCTTCCAGCTCCAACCCAGTCTAGCCTCTCGCTGGCGCAGTCATTGCCCCGCCGTCGCTGACAGAGCGTAGAGAAAGAGGTTCACGCCCATCTTGATCGCTTCCTCCCTCGTCTCGGGAGCGTCCCCGTGGACGCCTTCATCTTCCCAGCCATCTCCTAGATCCGACTCGTAGCTGTAGAAGAGCGCGAGCCGTCCGCCCAAGAATATCCCGAAGCCCTGGGCAGGCTGTCCATCGTGTTCGTGGATCTTGGGCAGTCCGTCCGGAAAGTCGTATAGGATGCCGTAGATGGGGTGGTCCAGCGGCACCTCCGCCAACGGGATGCCGGGGAAGAGCCGGGCTACCTCGCGGCGGAACGACTCGTCCAGTCCGTAGTTGTCGTCCACGTGCAGGAAGCCGCCCTCGCGGAGGTGGGCGCGCAGCCGTTCGATCTCCAGGTCCGTGAACGACATGTTGCCGTGGCCGGTGGCGTACAGATAGGGATGATCGGCCAGATCGGGATCGGCCGCTCCTACTTCGGCGGGCCGGGCCGCCACCGCGATGCCGGTCCGAAGCCGTATCTGCTCGAGAAGGTTGCCGAGGCTCGATGGATTCGCGTACCAGTCGCCCCCGCCGCCGTATCGCAGGCGGGAGATCGTCGGGGGTTCCGCCGGTTGGCGCAGCCCGGAGGAGTTGGCCGTCGCGGTGGCGGCCACGCGCCGCGCCTCGCAGCCCGGGAGGCGGCAGTGCGCTGATTGCGCGTTCGTCGCGCCGACCGCCGGAGCGGGCCTCGCGCTTTGCCAGGCGATGCCGCCCGATGGCGCCGCCGCCAGGAGGCAGCCGCACGCCAGCAGGGCGCTCCGCACGGATCGCGATAGCCAGGCGACCCGGGATCGCGACAGCCAAGCGATCCGGCGGCGCCGGCCGAGCCTCATGCGCACCATGGTCCCATCGTCGTGTTCCTTTCTCTATCGAATCGTCGCGCCATGCCGCGGGCCTGCCCGAGTCGCGAAGGGACCCCGCCGTCAGCCTGCCCGAGCCGCGAATGGGCCGACCGGCGGGCTGCCCGTTGCCGACCTGCCCGGTCCCGGAAACGACCGACCGCCCGTTGCCGACCGCCCCGAGTCGCGGAGCGGCCCGCCTTTCGGCCGCGAGAGCCGGCGAGCGGACTCCGTCCGGCCGGCTAGAACCCCGCGGCCCCATCCGTTAGAACCCCGCGGCCCCATCGGGCAACCCGAAGTTAGTGTATCTTACCGTGCAGTCGTACGATTATGCATCCTACGCGAGGAGTGGTTCGAGATGCGTCGATACCCCGCCTACGATCCCCCGGAATACGTCTCGTGGAATCCGGACCGCGCGCTCCAGGAGTCCTACGAGACGCGGATCGCGGCGAACGCGGAGCGCGAGAGAGAGATTGCCGACCTCTCTCCGGAAGCGCTCCTCATGCTGTACCGGGGCCTGCTTCGCTTTCGGCTCAGCGACATCGCGCTGGCCAGATGGGTCAAGCAGGGGATCATATCGAAGGCGTGGCTGGGCACCGGGGAAGAAGCCGTGACGGTGGGCGCCGTGCACGCATTGGACCGCCGGGGCGGCGACGGGGACATCGTCGGGCCGATGATTCGCAACCAGGGCGCGAATCTCGAGATGGGGGTGCCCATGGCCGATCTGTTTCGCACTTACCTCGCCACCGGCGATTCGCCCCTCGGCGGGCGAGACCTGCACCTGGGAGATCTCGGCCGGGGCGTTTGTCCGCCGATCAGCATGGTCGCCGCGCTCTCCACGGTAATGACCGGCATAGCCCTCTCGTTTCGTCTACGCAAGGAACCCCGCGTCGCGCTGACCTGGGTAGGGGACGGGGCGACGAAACACGGCGAGGCGCACGAAGCGTTTTCCTTCGCCGCGGCCCTCGAGCTGCCGATCGTCTTCGTCATCCAGAACAACCAGGTGGCGCTGGGCACCCGGCTCGACCAGCACCATGTCCAGCCGGACTTCTCGGAGTGGGGCGGCGCGTACGGGATTCCCTCCGAGCGGGCGGACGGCAATCATGTTCTCGACATGTACGCCGCGGTGCGAGTCGCCGCGGATCGTTGCCGGTCGGGTAGCGGCCCCCGGATGATAGAGGCGGCCACCTTCAGGATGGGCGGGCACGCCACCCACGACCTTAGAGAAGCGCGGGCTACCTTCGAGGAGGAGCTGTTTGGCTTCTGGGGCCGGCGCGACCCCATCGGCATGTACGAAGAGCATCTGATGGGAGTCGACCTGAAGGCCGAGGGCGAGGGCGGCCTGCGGAGCCGGAATCGCGCGCTGCTCGAATCCATCGAGCGCGAGGTGGAGCTGGAGATCGAAGAGGCGGAGCGGGCGGCGCTTGCGAGCCGGGAAGCGGCGCTCCCCAGGGCCGAGACCGTGGCTCTTGGAGTGTACGGCGGGGCAGGAGAGGGGCGACACGGCGATGACAGGTAGAACGAACGGGCGCGGCGACTTCCGGGAAGAGCGGGCGAAGCGCAGGCCGCGCGTGGTCCACGCGGTCGAAGGGAGGAGATGGATCCTCTACGACGCCCGGCGGGGGGCTTCCGGACTCGGGCTGGGCTACTTCGTGAGGGAAGACCTCGAACCCGGAGACCGGCGCGCGATTCTGAGCCCGGATCATGGCGTCCCGTCGCTCGCTTCTTCGCTGTTCGAGGAGATTTGGGCCGCGGGAAAGGGCTTGACGGCCACCGAACGGCGCGTAGTCGACGATCGCGGAGATGTCTGGCTCGCGCAGAGCTTCGGACCGGTGTGGGCCAAGGGCCGGCGCGCGGCCAGCGGGACGGGCGTCCGCCTGTACTGCGTTTCCTCGGAGCGGCCCGGCATCGTGTTGCGCGATCTCGGTCTGGAGGCGACGACCGATGCCGCTCTTGCCTCCGCGATTGCGGCGTCCGAAGAGGGAAGCGGGCGATCATCCGCCTGACCTTCCTCGGGACCGCGTCCGCGCGGCCCACGGTGTCGAGAAATGTCTCGTCGCTGGCTCTGGCCCGGGAGGGACAGCTGTTCCTCCTGGACTGCGGCGAGGGGACGCAGCGGCAGATGATGAGGTACCGGGTCGGCTTTGCGCCGGAGGGGATACTGATCACCCACTTGCACGCCGACCACTACCTGGGGCTGCCGGGACTCCTTAGAACGCTGAACCTTCAAGAGCGCGCCGATCCGCTCAGGCTCTGGGGGCCGCCCCGGTCGGCGGACATGCTCCGCGCAATTTGCGAGTTGGGCGCCGACCGGCTTGCGTACGAGGTGGATATCCGGGAAACGAGCCCCGGCGAAACAGCGGTGGCTGGCGACGGGTATCGCGTGTTGGCGTTCCGAACGAGCCACACGCGGACATCGGTCGGTTTCGCCCTGGTCGAGGACGAACGGCTCGGCCGCTTCGATGTGGAGCGGGCGCGGGAGCTGGGCGTTCCGCCCGGACCTCTGTTCGGGCGGCTGCACCGCGGCGAGGCCGTCGAGCTCCCGGACGGCCGGCGAGTGGACCCGGCCGGCCTCGCCGGGCCGCCTCGGCCGGGCCGCAAAGTCGTCTACACGGGCGATACCCGGCCGGCCCCGGAGACGATCGAGGCGGCCCGCGGAGCCGACTTGCTCGTCCACGAAGCCACATTCGCGGCGGCCGACAGCCGCCGCGCGAGAGAGACGGGCCACTCCACCGCGGCCCAGGCGGCTCAGGTTGCGCTCGAAGCCGGGGTGCGGCGGCTCGTCCTCACGCACATCAGCGCGCGTTACGCCCAGCAGCCCGGCATCCTGCTGAGAGAGGCGCGGGCGATATTTCCGCGCACCGACATTGCGCGGGACGGTTGGTCGGCGGAGGTGCCGTTCGACGACCGGAGCGATTCGGACGAAGAGGACGAGACGACTTGATCCGGGTGCGGGTACCGGGCGACAAGTCGATCTCGCACCGCGCCGCGCTCCTCGCCCCCATGGCGAGCTCCGGCTCGGCGATCGGCGGGCTTTCCACCGGGCGCGATGTTCGAACGAGCATCCAGGTCATGCGGCGGCTGGGCGCGGATATCGACTGCGAAGAGCAGGATGGCGCTCTCGCGATCCGATGCGCCGGCGGGGGATTGGCCGCTCGCGCCCCGCAGCGTCTCGATTGCGGGAACAGCGGTACCACGGCTCGGCTGCTGGCCGGGATTCTCGTGGGCGCGAAGGCGGGCGCGACGCTGGACGGGGACGAGTCGCTGCGGGGCCGTCCCATGCGCCGCGTGGTCTATCCGCTGCAGGCGATGGGCGGAACCATCGAGTACCTGGACGAGCACGGACGGCTGCCGCTACGAATCGAGCGACGGGCGACGGGCGCGCTAAGGCCCCTCCGCCACCGCCCCCGGATAGCGAGCGCGCAGGTCAAGTCGGCGATCCTGCTGGCCGGCGCTCTCGCCAGGGTGCGCGTCGGCGTGAGCGAGCCGGTCCGCTCCCGGGATCACACCGAACGCATGCTGGCGGCGATGGGAGCGCCGGTCGCATTCGAAAGCGGGCGAACCTCCCCGTCCGGAACTCGTGACATCTCCTTCGATCCGTCCGGTTGGGATGGGCGGTTGAAGGGACTCCGGATGACCGTGCCGGGCGATCCATCCTCCGCGGCGTTCCTGATGGGGGCGGCGCTGCTCGCGGGCAAGGCCGCCAGGATCGACGCTGTCTCGGCCAACCCGGGACGCACCGGATTTCTCGCCGTGCTCGAAGAGATGGGAGCGGCCATCGAACGGGAGCCGTCGGCGAACAGCGGGGGCGAGCCGGTCGAAAGCTGGACCGTCAGGCCGGGAAACGAGCTGCGGGCGTTCTCGGTGGGCGGGTCGGCCATTCCGGGCGTCATCGACGAGATTCCGATATTGGCGGTCCTCGCGGCCCGAGCCCATGGCCGCTCCGAGATCAGGGACGCGGCCGAGCTGAGGGTGAAGGAGAGCGACCGGCTGGCGGCGCTTGCGCGCACCCTCGACGCCCTGGGGGTGGATGTCCGCGAACATGCCTCGGGCCTGATGATCACGGGGCGCCGGGAACCGCTCCGGGGCGCCGTCGAGACGCGGGGCGACCACCGGATCGCGATGGCTTTCGGGGTCCTGGATGTAGCGGGCGGAGCCGATCTGGCGATCGACGACCGGCAATGCGCAGCCATATCCTTCCCCGGCTTCTGGCGCGCGCTGGAGCCGTTTGCAAGACCGTCGGGAGGCGGGGATAGTGGGACGTAGGACGAAGCGGGCCGGGCAAGTCGTAGCCATCGATGGCCCCGCCGCGTCGGGCAAGAGCAGCGCGGCGCAAGAGGTTGCCGGCCGGCTCGGCTTCGCGCACGTGAACTCCGGCCTTCTCTACCGGGCAGTCGCCTGGTGGGCGCTGAGAAAGGGGATCGGAGACGATCCGAAGCTTCTCGGCGAAGCGCTTCGCGCCACGCCATTCGATCTGGCCACCGAGAGGGGCAGTCTGGTTCCCCGCGTCGATGGCGCGCTCCCAGGCGCGGAACTTCAGTCGCCCGAGGTGACGGCGCGGGCGTCGGCCATCGCCAAGCTACCCGCCGTCCGCGATGTCGTGCTGCGGATTCTGCGCACAACCGCCGTCGGCCGCGGAACGGTCTGCGACGGACGCGACATCGCCACTACGGTCTTCCCGGATGCCGGCCTCAAGGTATTCCTGGTTGCGGATTCGAAGGAACGCGCCCGCAGGCGGCTCCTGGAACACGGCACGCTTCCGACGCCTCGCGGGATCGCGGAGGAAGCGAAGCGACTAGAGGAGCGCGACCGGACCGATAGCTCCAGAGATCTGTCGCCGCTGAAGCGGGCGGACGACGCCGTAGTCATCGACACCACGGCGATGCGACCGTCGGAGGTCGTCGACGCGATCGTGGCGCTGGCCGTACAGCGGCAATCCGGAGATTGAGGCGCGCAACGGGCCGGATCGGGCTCGGTTGTCCCGGCCTTGCGCCCGCACGGCCGACCCGCCCGCCCCGAGCATTGACGCGCCTTGCGGCTCCGGTCTACGTTGTCCAAAGATCCGCGGACCGGTCGGCTCTCTCGATGACGGCCGTTTCACGATCCCGCTTACCTTGTAGAAGTCTGCCGACAAACCCACAACACACACACGGAACGATCACTCTTCATGGCTGACCACCCAGAACCTCGTCCCGACGGCGGAAACGCCGCCAGCAGCGATACCCCCTCCGAGACAGGCGCCGCAGTCGCGGCCGACGCCGCAGCAGTCGAGGCAGGCCCCGCAGAGACCGATAGCGCCCACCGGAACGAAACGGCTGCGGTAGACGAGCCGGAAGGCGCCGGCGCGAGCGCGAACTCTCGGGACACGAACTCCTTCGAACCGAGCCCCATCGACCTGGACCTCGACGCCGACCCCCGGGCCGAATTCCGCCACGGGGACGAAGAATACGCCAAGCTCCTCTCGATGTACGAGGACACGCTCAGCCAGATCGCGGAAGGGGAGATCGTAACCGCGCAGGTGATCGGGAAGACCGAGACGGATGTCATTCTCGATGTGGGCTTCAAGTCGGAGGGCGCCGTGCCTCTCGACGAGTTCCAGGACCCTGACGACGTTCGCCCGGGCGATTCGGTGGATGTCCTGCTGGAGAGCCTCGAGGACGAGAATGGCGTGGTGGTGCTGTCCAAGAAGAAGGCGGACTTTCTGCGGGTCTGGGAGAAGATCAAGGACGCTTTCGATAACAACCGTCCGGTGCGGGGCCGCATAAAGCGGCAGATCAAGGGTGGCGTCACCGTCGACCTGATGGGCGTGGATGCGTTCCTCCCTGGATCGCAGATAGCGCTCAGGCGCGTTCCGAACGTGGACGACCTCATCGGCGAAGAGGACGACTTCAAGATCCTCAAACTCAATAAGCGCCGCCGCAATATCGTCATCAGCCGCCGCGTCCTCCTGGAAGAGGAAAGGGCCGGCAAGCGCGAGGAGCTCAAGAAGGAGCTCTCGGTCGGCGACGTTCGTGCCGGAATCGTGAAGAACATCACCGATTTCGGGGCCTTCATCGACCTGGGCGGCATGGACGGACTCCTCCACATCACCGACATGTCGTGGGGGCGTATCGGGCGTCCTTCCGAAGTCTGCGACATAGGACAGACTCTCGAAGTCAAGATCCTCGACATCGATTGGGACCGCGAGCGCATCTCCCTCGGCCTCAAACAGCTTCAGGAGTATCCCTGGAAGAATGCGGCCGAGAAGTATTCCGCCGGCACCCGGGTGCTGGGCCGGGTGGTGTCGATCACGAACTACGGAGCCTTCATAGAGCTGGAACACGGAATCGAGGGGCTGGTCCACATTTCGGAGATGTCGTGGACGAGAAACGTGCGCCATCCCTCCCAGCTCGTCGGCATCAACGACAAGGTGGAGTGCGTCGTCCTGCGGGTGGACGAGAAGGCGCAGAAGATATCGCTCGGGATGAAGCAGATCGAGGAAGATCCGTGGCTGGCGCTCCCCGCGCAGTACCCGCCGGGCACCAAGATCAAGGGAGTGGTCCGGAATCTCACGTCCTTCGGCGCTTTCGTGGAAGTCCAGGAGGGGATCGACGGCTTGGTCCATATCTCGGACATGAGCTGGACCCGCCGCATCCAGCACCCGACCGAGGTGTTGCGCCGGGGCGAGAAAGTCGAGGTGACGGTGCTGTCGATCGACCCCGGGCAGAAGCGGATATCGCTCGGCCTGAAACAGGTTCAGGACGATCCGTGGTACGAGCTTGCCCAGGAATACACGCCAGGGCGCGAGGTCGAAGGCGCTATCACGCACCTGCTAGCCAAGGGCGTTCTGGTGGATTTGGGCGATGACGTGACTGGTTTCGTGCCGATCTCTCAGCTCGGCGTCAAGGAGCATATCTCGGAGCCCGGCGAACGCTTCAGCCAAGGCCAGAAGCTGACTCTGCGGATTCTCGAGACCGACCCGGTCAACCGCCGCATCGTTCTCGCGGTCGTGGGCGCTTCGGAGATCCCTTACGATCCCGCCGAGGTGGAGTACGAGGAGGGGACGGCCGAGCCGAAGCCGGAGAGCGCCGCCACCGGCGAGGGCGAGCAGCTGCCCGTCCCCGGAGAGATTTCGGGCATGGGGACCACGCCCGGCGACACGTCTGGCGACGACGCAGCGGATGATGCGGAGAGTGCCTCCGAAGTCGCAGATGGCGCAGCGGATGATGCGGAGAGTGCCTCCGAAGTCGCAGATGGCGCAGCGGATGACAAGGAGGACGGCTCCGTCGGCGAAGACGAGGAGTAAGGGTGTCGTCCTGGCGGGGCTGCCGGGACGCAAGCCGGGGGACGCGCGGCGGTCGAAGGCGGAGGGCGTCTTGGGTGTCGTCCTGGCCGGGCTGTCCGAACGCGAGCCGGGGTCGCGATCGTTCGCCGGAGTCACGGTATTCGTATGATGGGGGCTGACGCCGTGGGCGCGGCGCGGCAGCGGAGGTGGCGCTTTCGGGGGTTGCATCTCGCCGTCGTCGCGCTGCTCCTCGCGGCGGATTGGGGCTGCGGCGCGCGCGCGGGCGGGCCGGACGGCTTTCGTCATCTGGCCGCGTCCCTCTCGACCGAGTCGATCGAGGGCCGCCCGGCTCCCGCTACGCGAACCGGGGCAGAGATCATCGCGGCGGGCGACAGGGAATTCGCGGGCGCGCAGCTCAGGATCGGCGCGATCCTTCCCCTTAGCGGCAGGCTGTCCACCATCGGCACGCTCCTGCACGAGGGCATCCTCATCGCGATCGACCGGTACCGCGATGCGCACCCGAACGGCTTCGACATCGAGCTGGACGCGCGCGACGACAGATCCGACCCCGCCAACGCGGCCCGGCTGGTGCGGGCGCTCGAGCGCGAGGACGTTCTGGCCATCATCGGCCCCTTCGGGTCGGAGTCGTTCGCGATGGCGGTCCAGGCCCGGAGCGACAGCGATCTTCCAATCATCAGCCCGACGGCGACGGAGATACTCGTCCCCGGCCGTGCCGCCTACACGATGTACGATGCGGCGGCGCGCGACTCGGGCATGGCGACGGACCTGGCTCGTTGGACCGTCGACGAGCTCGGGCTGCGGAGGGTGGCCATCATGGAGCCGGCGGGAGCAGGAGGCGGCACGGCCGGCGGCGCCTTCGCCCGCACCGTCGAGGAGATGGGCGGCCAGATAGTCGGACACGAGCGGTACGACCCTGCGCTGACGAGTCTGCAAACTTCCATCGAAGCGCTCTCCGCCGCCGGCCCCGACGTCGTGTTCGCCCCGTCCACCTCGGTGTCCGGAGTGCTGTCGGTGGCGCCCCAGCTCTTCTACTACGGACTCTACGACGTGATCGTGATCGGAAGCGAAACCTGGGCCGATCCGGCCGTTCTGGGCCGCTTGGACGACTTTGCCACGGACCACAGAGTCGTCGGCCTCGCGATGGACCGGGTGACGCCGGACACGACTTGGCAGCAGTTTGTCGTCGACTATGAAAGGAAGTATCGCAAGTCGTTGCGCAACAATATAATGCCGGCTCTGGCACACGATGCCGCCGCCCTGGTCCTGGCCGCGCTCGAAGGAGCGCAGATCCCGCTTCCGGCGGCGTTGGCCCGCTACCTGGAGACCGGACCCGTGGTGCGCGGAGTGACCGGCGTGTACAGGCCCGACGCCGGGCGCTCGGTAGTGCACCGAGAGACGCGGATCCGGATGCTGGTGGATGGCATGCCGGTCGAGGCCGACCGCGCCGAGCTGCGCCGCTGGCTCGCCGAAGTGCGCGAGGCGCCGTCCCCTCTGGCGCCCCGGGATACGCTGCCCCGGTGAGCATGCGCGAGAAGCTGGCCGGCCTGGCGGCCCGCTCGGAGCGCGCCGGTCCGAATACCGATCCGGCGCGGCTGGCCAAGCAGCACGAACGTGGCAAGCTGACCGCTCACGAGCGCCTCGGCCTGCTGCTGGACCCGGGGAGCTTCGTCGAACTCGACCGTTTCGTCGAGCACCGGTGCCACGACTTCGGCCTCGATGAGCGGCGGGTCCCGGGCGACGGCGTCGTCACCGGCTACGGCCGAATCGACGGCCGTACCGTCTACGTGTTCAGCCAGGATTTCACGGTGTTCGGCGGGTCGCTCTCGGAAGCGCACGCGGGCAAGATCGTCAAGGTCATGGATCTCGCGACGCGGAACGGCGCCCCCTTGATAGGAATCAACGACTCGGGGGGAGCGAGAATCCAGGAGGGTGTCGCCTCTCTCGGAGGCTACGCCGACATCTTCCTCCGCAACACGCTGGCGTCGGGGGTGGTGCCGCAGTTGAGCGCCATTCTCGGACCGTGCGCGGGAGGCGCCGTCTACTCCCCGGCGATCACGGACTTCGTCTTCATGGTGGACGGAGTGAGCCAGATGTTCGTCACCGGCCCCAACGTCGTAAAGACGGTGACGCACGAAGAGGTGACGTTCGAGGAACTCGGGGGCGCGCGGGTTCACGCCAGCCGGTCCGGAGTCGCGCACTTCCGTTCCGCCGACGAGACGGAATCCCTCCAGCTGATGCGCCGGCTGCTCGGCTACTTGCCGTCCAACAACCAGGAGAGTCCCCCCCGCCGGCCTACCGCCGACCCGGCGGAGCGGGCGGAAGACCGCCTCCTCGACATCGTCCCCGCCGACCCCAGGCGTCCGTACGACATGAGAGAGATCGTCGCCGCCGTGGCGGACGACGGGGAATTCCTCGAGGTCCACGCCGACTTCGCGCAGAACATCCTGGTGGGATTCGCGCGGCTCGGGGGACATTCGGCGGGGATCGTCGCCAACCAGCCGGCCGTGCTCGCGGGCGTCCTGGACATCGACGCGAGCGTCAAGGCGGGGCGCTTCGTCCGCTTCTGCGACGCCTTCAACATCCCGCTCGTCACCTTCGAGGATGTGCCTGGATTCCTTCCCGGAGTGAGGCAGGAACACGGCGGCGTCATCCGCCACGGCGCCAAGCTGCTCTATGCCTACTGCGAGGCGACGGTGCCCAAGCTGACCGTCATTGTCCGGAAGGCGTACGGGGGCGCCTACGATGTAATGTCCTCCAAGCACATCAGGGGCGATCTCAATCTGGCTTGGCCCACGGCGGAGATCGCGGTGATGGGACCGAAGGGCGCCGTAGAAGTGCTGTACCGGCGGGAGATCGCGGAGGCCGGCGACCCGGAGGCCAAGGCGGCCGAGCTCGAAGAGGAGTACCGCGATCGGTTCGCCCACCCCTATCTGGCTGCCGCGCGCGGCTTCGTCGATGATGTGATAGACCCCCGGGAAACTAGGTGGCGCCTCATATCGGGACTCGAAGCGATGGCCCTTAAACGAGACCGCAATCCGCCGAAGAAGCACGGCAACATCCCTCTGTGACCCTCCACGAAGCGAGACGTCTTCGCAGAGTCCTGATAGCGAACCGCGGCGAGATCGCCGTGCGTCTTGTCCGGGGCTGCCGCGAGGAGGGGCTGCAGACCGTGGCCGTCCACTCCGACGCGGACGCTCTGGCTCCGCACGTCATGCTGGCGGACGCAGCCGCGAGAATTGGGGCGGCGCCTTCCGCGGAGAGCTATCTGTCGGTGGAGAAGTTGATCGCCGCCGCGAAGCGGACGGGCGCGGACGCCGTTCACCCCGGATACGGCTTCCTGGCCGAGAACGCCGACTTCGCCCGAGCCGTCGAGGAAGCCGGCTTGGTCTTCATCGGCCCGCCCGCCGGCGCTATCGAGACCATGGGCGACAAGACGAAGGCTCGGGCGGCCATGATCGCGGCCGGAGTGCCGGTCATCCCCGGTACCGGGGCCGTCTCCTCCGTCTCGGAGGCCGCGGAAGGCGCCGCCCGCATCGGCTACCCGGTAATGCTCAAGGCGGTTGCGGGCGGCGGGGGCAAGGGCATGCATGTCGCCGAGAACCGGAGCGAGCTGGAGGCTCTCTTCGAGCGGGCCGCCAAGGAGGCGCGCACGGCCTTCGGCGACGAGCGGGTGTTCGTCGAACGCTTCCTCCACGACCCGCGGCACATCGAGATCCAGCTGCTGTCGGACGGCGAGCGGACCGTTCACCTGGGGGAGCGCGACTGCTCGATTCAGAGGAGGCACCAGAAGCTGATCGAGGAGGCGCCGGCCGCCGCGATCGACGACGATCTTCGGCGGAGCATGGGAGAGATAGCGGTACGCGCCGCCGAGGCGGTCGGCTACTCCGGCGCCGGCACGGTGGAGTTCATGGTGGAAGGAGGGGAGTTCTTCTTCCTGGAGATGAATACGAGGCTTCAGGTGGAGCACCCCGTCACCGAATGCGTCACCGGCGTCGATCTGGTCCGCGAGCAGCTGCGCATCGCGGCAGGGCGGCCGCTGCTGGACGGTCGCGACCCTCCGCAGCCGCGCGGTCACGCCATAGAGTGCCGCATAAACGCGGAGGATCCGGTGTCCGGCTTCCTTCCGTCGGCCGGACCGATACATCATCTCGAGATCCCGTCCGGTCCCGGCATACGCTGGGATGGAGGCATCCGGCCCGGCTTCGATGTCGGGCTGCACTACGACTCGCTCCTCGGCAAGCTGATCGTGCACGCGCCGGACCGGTCGTCGGCCGTGCGCCGCATGCGAGGCGCGCTGGAATCGCTGGTCATCGTCGGACCGGAGACGACGATCCCGTTTCACCTGGCGGTCATGGAAGAGGAAGACTACCGGGCCAACGACATCTCCATTCGGTACGTGGATGACCACCCGGAGCTGCTGAAGCGCGCGGCCGGCGAGTTGCCCGAGGTGGCGGTCAGCGCGGCCGTGCTTCTCGCCGCCCGGGCGCGCCGGCCGGATAGAGGGGCCGGGACGCGGCGCCGAGGGGACTTCCAGCGCGCCGGTCCCGGGCTGCCGGCGTGGGTGACGGCAGGCGGCGTCTGGCGATGAAGTACCACGCCGAAGCGGGAGGACAGCATTACGAAGCCGAGAAAACCGGCGCAGGGGTCAGATTGAATGGCGTGGACCATGAGGTGGATGCGGTCTGGTTCTCGGATGACGAGGTCCGGATCGCGGTGGACGGACGGAGCTACCGCGTCTTCGTCCGGCCTCTGGAAGCGGGGTGGCAGCTCAATGTGCTCGGCCGGAACTTCGACGTCTCGATCGAAGAGGCGCGCGCCCGGTCGGTCCGGCAGCGGGCCGGGAGCCGGGCGGGCGAGGGTGGACAGCATGAAGTTCGCGCGCCGATGCCGGGGCTCGTGGTCCGCGTTCTGGCGAAGGAGGGGCAGCGCGTCGGGGCCGGCGATGGACTGGTCGTGATCGAAGCCATGAAGATGGAGAACGAGATCCGCGCGAGCGGCTCCGGGACCGTGGACGGCATCAAAGTAGGCCCCGGCGATGTCGTGGAGCGCGACGAAATCCTCATCGCGCTCCGGCCCGAGGCATCCGGGGCCGAGGAAGCGCGATGAGCGATCGGGAGCGCTGGCGGCGCGAGACTCTCGATCCGTATGTCGCCGCGCATGGCGAGCGCCGGGACAGATTCGAGACTTCGAGCGGCATCGAGGTCGGATCCGTATACGACGCCGGCGCCGGGGCCGATTTCTCCTATCCGGGCGAATTCCCCTTCACGCGCGGCGTCTATCCGACGATGTACCGCGGACGGCTCTGGACCATGCGCCAATATGCCGGGTTCGGAACCGCCGCCGAGGCGAACGAGCGCTTTCGCTACTTGCTGGAACATGGCCAGACGGGGCTCTCCGTCGCCTTCGACCTTCCCACCCAGATGGGATACGACTCGGACGATCCGGCCGCGCGCGGAGAGGTCGGCCGGGTGGGCGTGGCGATCGACACGATCGAAGACATGCACCGCCTGTTCGAGGGCATTCGGCTGGACAGGATTTCGACAGCGATGACGATCAACGCGACTGCGCCCGTGGTGCTGGCGATGTACGCGGCAGCCGCGGAAGAGAAGGGCGTGGATCGCTCGAAGTTGCGCGGAACCGTGCAGAACGATGTCCTCAAGGAGTTTGTCGCGCGAGGCACCTACATCTATCCGGCCAAGCCCAGTCTCCGGTACGCGACGGATGTCATCGCCTATTGCGCCGAAGAGATGCCGCGGTGGAGATCGGTTTCCATCAGCGGCTACCATGTCCGCGAGGCCGGGGCGACGGCCGCGCAGGAGATAGCGTTCACGCTGGCCAACGGCCTCGAATACGTGCGGGGCGGAGTCGGGCGCGGAGTGGATGTGGACCGCTTCGCCAAAGGGCTGAGCTTCTTCTTCTCGGCCGATCGGGTATTCTTCGAAGAAGTCGCGAAGTTCCGTGCGGCGCGGCGCCTGTGGGCGCGTCTCATGCGGGATCGCTTCGGGGCTGCCGACGCCAGCTGCCGGCTGCGCTTTCATGCCCAGACGGCAGGTTCGTCGCTGACGGCGCAGCAGCCTGTCAACAATGTGGTGCGGGTCGCCGTGCAAGTGCTCTCGGCCGTGCTGGGCGGGGCCCAGTCGCTGCATGCGAACAGCTTCGACGAGGCGTTGGGGCTGCCCAGCCCCGAAGCGGCGCGCCTGGCTCTCCGAACCCAGCAGCTCATGGCGGCCGAGACCGGCGTCGCGGACACCGCCGACCCGCTGGGCGGGTCCCACTTCGTGGAGGCCCTGACCGATGAGCTGGAGGCGTCCGCCCTCGGCTATATCGATCGCATCGAAGAGATGGGAGGCCCCGTCGAGGCGATAGGCTACATGCGCGACGAGATCCAGCGGACCGCGTACCGGTACCAGCAGGCGGTCGAGCGGGGCGAGGTGGAGATCGTCGGGGTCAATGTGTGCCGGGAGCGCGAACCGGCGGAAGTTGCCGCGGAAGAGGAAGCGGCCGTGGGAGGCGAGCCAGGGGCGGCCTCCGGCGGCGAACCGGCGGAGGATTCGGCAAGCGAGTCGCCCGCGGACAATGCGCAGGCCGGTCCGGACTTCGCCGAGCTTGCGGACCGGCAGCGGCGCCGGCTGGCTCGGTTGAAGGCGAGCCGCGACGCCACGACGGTACGGACCGCATTGGAGCGAATTCGGCGAACTGCGGCTGGAGACGCTAACCTTCTCCCCGTTCTGATAGACGCTGTCAAGCAGCGGGTAACCCTGGGCGAGATCAGCCACGCACTCCGGGATGTCTGGGGAGAGTACCGGCCAACTTGAAGTCTCCGAAACCGCTACACGAAATCGAAGCGCGTTCCAGGGGTTGAAATGCCGACTTACGAGTACCTTTGCCGAGCTTGCAGCCACGCCTTCGAGAGATTCCAGCGAATATCGGACTCCCCGGTTCGCACCTGCCCCTCCTGTGGCGAGCGCCGGGTCGAGCGGCTCATCTCCGCCGGGGCCGGCATCCTCTTCAAGGGGTCGGGCTTCTACGCGACCGACTACCGCAAAGCCGATCCCAAGCGCGAAGGCGCTGGGGGCGATGCGCGCGGAGGAGAGCAGAAGGACAGCGGGACCGAGAAGGCGGGCGGCAGCGAGAAGGCTGCTGGCGGCGAGAAGAGCGGCAAGGGCGACGTGAAGGCGGGCGGAAGCCGCAAGGAGACGAGTACTTGAACGGCTGCGGCGGTGAAATCCCCGCGCGGATTTTCGGGGAGCTTGCCTCGGCGCTGAGGAGAGCCGGCGCCCCGCCCGGCTTCGAACCGGATCTCGAACGGCCCCGCGACTCCAGCCAAGGCGACTGGGCCTCCAACGCGGCGCTCGTCCTGGCCCGGCAACTTGGCGAGCCTCCCCGGTCTCTGGCCGGAAGGGTCCGCGATCTCATCGATGTCGCGGCGGCGGGGGTGGGGTCCGTCGAAGTCGCCGGCCCCGGCTTCCTGAACTTCAGGCTGTCGGACGAGTCTATCTGGCGCGCCGTCGCCGGCATCCTGGAAGACGGCCCGCGGTGGGGACGGAGCATCGCCGACCCCCGCCGCCGCATCAACGTCGAATTCGTCTCCGCGAACCCGACCGGCCCTCTGCATGTGGCCCACGGCAGGGGCGCCGCGTTGGGAGACGCCGTGGCGTCCCTCCTCGCCTGGGCGGGCCACGAAGTGACCCGAGACTTCTACGTCAACGACGCCGGGCGTCAGATAGAGCTTCTCGCCGACTCGGTCGACGCCCGTTACGAGGAGCTGGCGGGACGCCCGGGAACGGTTCCCGAAGGCGGATACCACGGCGACTATGTGCGCGATCTCGCTGCTCAAATCCGGGATGCCGCGGGTGCGGCCGTCATGGAAGAGCTATCCCCGGAAGAGCGGCGGGCGCGCTTCCGGCGCGAGGCGGTGCGCATCCTCCAAGAGGCGCAGGAGGATGACCTGCGGGCATTCGGAGTCGAGATGGACCGCTTCTACTCGGAGCGCTCGCTATACGAAACCGGCGCGGTGGACCGCCTCCTGGAGCGCCTGGCCGAGCGCTCTCTGACGTACGACAAGGGCGGAGCGAAGTGGCTGAGAACGACCGAGTTCGGCGACGAGAAGGACAGGGTCCTGGTCAAGAGCGACGGGTCGTACACCTACTTCTTGCCGGATCTTGCCTACCACCTCGACAAGGCGCGGCGCGGCTTCGACATAGCCATCGACGTGTGGGGAGCCGACCACCACGGACACGAGCAACGCATGCAGGCGGCACTCGAGGGGCTGGGGCTGCCGAAGCTGCTCGAGGTGCTGCTGATGCAGCTGGTCACGATCACCAGGGCGGGCAAAGAGGCGCGCATGAGCAAGCGCGCCGGGCGCTTCGTCACTCTCCGAGAGCTAGTCGGGGAGACGGGCGCGGATGTGGCCCGCTACTTCTTCCTGATGCGGAGGGCCGATGTCCACCTCAACTTCGACCTCGATCTGGCTCTCGACACCTCGGAGGCTAATCCCGTCTACAAGGTTCAGTACGGCCACGCCCGGATGTGCAGCGTTTTCAGGAGGGCCGGGATCGACCCGGAGGACATCGTGGCCCGCCCGGAAGACACCGCGGCCCGCCCGGAGGACATCGTGGCCCGCCCGGAGGACACCGCGACCCGCCTAGATGGCATGAAGGCGCTCGCCACGGCCGCCGAGAGGGAGGTGGCGCTTGCGATTCTCCAGCTCCCGGAGGTCATCGCCGGAGCGGCAGCGAGCAGGGAACCCCACAGCGTATGCGCCTATCTGGAAAAGACCGCGGGGCTGGTAAATGCGTGGTACCACCAGGGGAATCTCGATCCGGAGAAGAGGATATTGGCGGAAGGGCCGAATCGCGAAGGCCGGATCAAGCTTGCGCGGGCCGTGCAGATAACTTTGCGAAACGGGTTGGCCGCTCTGGGTCTCTCGGCGCCGCAGACCCTCTCTCGGGATCCGGCATGACCGTCCTGGCCTCTCCGCGCGCCGACTGCTCTCGTCTCTGCGCCGCTTTCCCGGCGCCCGCGGTCGGCACGACATTCCTGGCCGTCCCGCATGTCGCCCGCTCTCGTTCCTGCGCCGCTTTCCCGGCGCCCGCGGTCGGCACGGCATTCCCGGCCGTCCCGCATGTCGCCTGTGGCTTCTGATTCGCTTCCGGCCGCGTCGGCCGATCCGATCCTCGTCGTAGGGAGCGTCGCCCTCGATGACATTTCCACCCCCGCCGGGAGCGTGAATGGCGTCGTCGGCGGCGCCGCGGTCCACTTCAGCGCCGCAGCCTCGATCTTCGCGCCGGTCCAGCTGGTCGGAGTCGTCGGAAGCGACTACCCGGTCGGCGAACTCGGCTTCCTGCAGCGGCGAGGAACCGATCTCTCCGGCTTGGCGAGGGAGCGGGGCGAGAGTTTCCGCTGGGGCGGATCGTACCACGACGACATGAAGACGCGAGAGACCACCTTTACGGAACTCGGCGTGTTCGCCGGCTTCCAGCCGTCGATTCCGGAGGCGTTCGGAAGTGCGCCGCGGGTCTTCCTGGCCAACATCCACCCCGAGTTGCAACTCGATGTGCTCGGCCAGATCGACAAGCCTCTGCTCGTCGCGTGCGACACCATGAACTACTGGATAGACAGGACGCCGCAGGAGCTCGAGGCAGTCATCGCGAAGGTGGATGCAATGCTGCTCAACGACGAAGAGGCCGCGCACCTTTCGGGCAACGATGACCTGACCGGCGCCGGCCGGTGGATACAGCGACTGGGCCCGCGGCATGTCGTGATCAAGCGTGGCGAACTCGGGGCCGTCCTCTTCTCCGGCGAAGATGTCGCCGTCGTTCCCGGATACGCTCCGCGCAAGGTCGTCGACCCGACCGGGGCCGGGGACGCCTTCGCGGGCGGCATGTTGGGGTACCTGGCCCGGTGCGGATCGGATTCGGCAATGGCGTTGCGGCGGGCCACCGCCTACGGCTGCGCGCTAGGTTCGTTCGCCTGCGAGGAATTCGGCGTGGCGAGGCTGGAGAAGCTGACCTTGGATGAAGTCGAGGAACGGATGGCGAGAACGGCGGAAGCCGGGGCAGCGTCTCCCGCGCAATCCGGCAGCGGGCTTGCGCCCGAGCGAGGATCGGCGCCGTGAACTACGCGCTTGCGCCCGATCGAGGGTCGGCGCCGTGAACCATGGGCTCGCACCCGAGCGCAGGTTGGCGTCGTGAGCGACGGGCTCACCTACCGTGCGGCGGGCGTGGACCGCGAAGCGGCCCGCCGGACTAAGTCCATGCTCTCGGAGCTGGTCGACCGGACGAAGACAAGCGCGGTGACATCGAGCTTCGGGTCGTTCGGAGGGAGCTTTCGGCCAACCCCGGGGCGGGAGCTGGTGGCTAGCGCCGACGGCGTAGGCACCAAGCTGAAGATCGCTTTCATGGCGTCGCGCCACGACACCGTCGGCGCCGATCTCGTGAACCACTGCGTCAACGACATCCTGGCGGAGGGGGCGCGTCCCCTCGTCTTCCTCGACTACATCGCCTGCGGAAGGCTCGACCCGGGGACGGTCGTCGCCGTGGTCGGCGGCGTCGCGGACGCCTGCCGCGACAACGGCTGCGCCCTGCTGGGCGGCGAGACCGCCGAAATGCCGGACTTCTACGCGGACGGCGAGTACGACTTGGCCGGGTTCGTGGTCGGGGAAGTCGCCTACCCCAAGCTGGCGCGGAGGGAGATAGCGGCGGGCGACCGGCTCGTCGGACTTGCCTCGAACGGCATCCATACCAACGGGTACAGCTTCGTGCGCGCCCTTTTCTTCGACCGTCTCGGCCTGTCCGCCGACGATCCCTTCCCCGGCGCGGGCGAATCCGTGTCGGAGGTGCTGCTGCGCACCCACCGGAGCTATCTTCCAGTCCTCGAAAAGAGCCTGCGGCACGAGCGCGTCAAGGCGCTGGCGCACATAACCGGCGGCGGCATTCCAGGCAACCTGGATCGCGTCCTCGGTACCAGGCTAGATGCCGTGGTGAACACGGATTCGTGGCCTCGACCGCACGAGTTTCGCGTGATCGAGAGGAAAAGCGGCGCTAGCCGGGAAGAGCTATTTGCAACATTCAACATGGGCATAGGGATGATCGCGGCGACGCAGGCCGCGGATGCCGCCACGGTAGTGGAGGAGGCGCGCGGCGCAGGGTGCGACGCCTTCCTCTGCGGCGAAGTCGTCGCCGGCACGGGCAAGGTCCGGCTGCGGGGAATATGATCATGTCGCGGGACGAGTCCGACCGGGCTTCCAGCCGCGCGCCGCGCGCCCCGTCGCTCTACCCCGGACATGCTCCAACCGCAGCGGCGGCGCCGTGAGAGAGTACGATCCGATCGCGGGGGCGCCGCCCAGCCGCACCGAAGATCTGCGGCATATGCGGGAGGCGGTCGAACTGGCCCGGCGGGGCATGTCCCGAGTGTCGCCGAACCCCCTCGTGGGAGCCGTCGTCGCGCGCGGAGACCGGGTGCTCGGCAAGGGCTGGCACGCCGAGTACGGCGGCGAACACGCGGAAGTCGCCGCGCTCCGCGACGCGGGACCGGACGTAGCGGGAGCCACTCTCTACGTCAGCTTGGAACCGTGCCGCCATGCTGGCCACACTCCCCCGTGCACCGCGGCAATCATACAATCCGGAGTCCGCCGGGTGGTCATAGCGTGCAGGGACCCGAATCCCGAAGCGCGTCGCGGAGCCGAAGAGCTCCGCCGGGCCGGGATCGACGTGGAGATCGGGGTCGGCAGCATGTCGGCCAAGAGGCTGAACGCTCCCTTCTTCTGGTTTCACACGCAGTGGATGCCCTTCGCGACTCTGAAGCTGGCGCTCTCGCTCGACGCGAAGCTCGGAGCCGAGAGTGTCCGGACGCCGGTTACGGGACAGCGGGCGCTGGAAGCGGTGCACCATATGCGCGCCTGCCACGATGCGATCCTGATCGGACGAAGAACGGCCACGATCGACGACCCTCTCCTGACTGCGCGGGGAGACATGCTCCCGCGGGTTCCCCCGGTCAGGGTCGTGCTGGACACATCCCTCGAGATCGACCCGCGCAGCCAGCTCGTTCGAACCGTGGACCAAGCGCCTGTGTGGGTCTTTGCCAGCGAGGGCGCGACGGCGCAGGATAGGGCCGAACGACTGCGCGATGCTGGCGTCGAAGTGATCGGCGTGCCGACCGAGGGAGAACACGCCCTGAGCATCGGCGAGATATGGAACCAGCTGGCTATTCGCGGGGTGTTGTCCGTGTTGGTCGAAGGCGGGGGACGGATCGCGGCTGCGGCTCTGCGTAGCGGCCGTATCCAGAGAATCGACGCGTTCCTCGCCTCCGTGTTCTTTGGCGAAGAAGGGGTGAGCGCCTTCCCCGGGCTCGGTCCCTCGGAGCTCGGAGAGTGGCGCGCGACCGCGCGTGAAGCTCTGGGGCAGGATACACGCATAGTCTTCGAGCACAAGCGCCTCGAAGAAGTTCTTCGCCGGCTCTGAGGGTAGACGGTCCGTCTGGCATGTTCACGGGCATCATACGCGCGATCGGCGAGATCACGGCAAGCGAGCCGAGCGAAGCGGGGTTGCGAATGGCCGTAGCCACGAGCGCCGGACTGCTCGGCCAGCTGGCGCCAGGCGGCTCGGTGGCTCTGTCAGGCGTGTGCATCACGGTCGCCGGCCTCCGGGACGGCGCATTCGAAAGCGATGTCGTGGAGGCCACGGTGGCCCGAACGACGATCGGAGGGTGGCGAGCGGGCCACCCTGTTAATTTGGAGCCGGCGCTGCGAGCGAACGATGAGTTGGGCGGCCACTTCGTGCAGGGACACGTCGACGGAGTCGGAGAAGTCAGGACCGCGGCGTGGCAGGGAGACTCGGGGATACTGGAGGTGCTTCTCCCCACCGGAGTGGAAGAGGCTTCGGTTGCTCGAGGGTCGTTGGCGATAGACGGAGTCAGTCTGACTGTGAACCGGCTGGCCGGGGGCGTCGCGAGATTCGCAATCGTCCCGTATACATGGAAACATACCACTCTCGGGCGGCTATCTCCGGGTGCCCGCGTCAACGTGGAAGCCGACGTGATCGGCAAGTACGTACTTCGCGCCCTTCAACCGTATGCGGAAAACAGAGGCCGGACACCAAGCGACTATTTTCGCGGCAGCGTTAGTCGAGAGAGTGATCCGCGGGACAGCGACAACGAGCATGGGCGGTGACTGAAATGCCTGGAAACAACGCTGGAGACGACGCCGTCAACGCCGACCGGGGGGCTCTCGCCGCTGGCGGGTCGGGGAACACAGTCGAAGAAGCCATCGCCCGCATCCGGGAGGGCGGGATGGTGATCGTGGCGGACGACGAAGACCGCGAGAACGAAGGCGACCTAGTCTGCGCGGCGGACATGGTGACGGCCAAGACGATCAACTTCATGTGCACCCATGCGCGAGGATTGATCTGCCTGACAATCACCGAAGAGCTTGCCGACCAACTGGATCTGCCGCTCATGACCACCGGGAAGTTCACCGATCCCAACGACGCCGCGTTCACGGTCTCGATCGATGCCCGCAGGAGCTTCGGCGTGACGACCGGGATCTCGGCGCAGGACCGGGCATCCACGATCAAAGTTGCCGTGAATCCGGATACGACTCCCGGCGACCTCAGGCGTCCCGGGCACATATTTCCGCTGCGAGCCAAGCCTGGGGGCGTATTGCAGCGCGTGGGCCAGACCGAAGCTTCGGTAGACTTGGCGCGCCTGGCTGGCCGGACGCACGCGGGCGTGATCTGCGAGATTTTGAAAGAGGACGGAACCATGGCCCGCCGCGGAGATCTCGTGACTTTCTCGGCGGAGCACGACATCCCGTTCATCACCGTCGCGAACATCATATCGCACCGGCTGCGAACGGAGAGCCTCGTCGAACGGGTCGCGGAGGCCGATCTGCCCACTCCCTGGGGAGACTTCCGCATAATCGGCTACAGGAACATGGTCGATGACCGCGAGCATGTCGCTCTCGTTCGGGGAGATGTCGCCAAGCGGGAGAACGTCTTGGTAAGAGTCCACTCGAAGTGCCTGACCGGCGATGTCTTCCACTCGCACCGCTGCGACTGCGGCGGCCAGCTGGCGACCGCGATGAAGAAAGTCGTCGAAGAGCGGCACGGAGTCGTCGTCTACCTCGACCAGGAGGGACGGGGGATCGGGTTGCTGAACAAGCTGCGCGCCTACGAACTCCAGGACAGAGGACATGACACCGTCGAGGCCAACCAGGTGCTGGGCTTCCCCCCGGACCTGCGCAACTACGGGATCGGTGCGCAGATCCTGCTCGATCTGGGCCTGCACTCGATTAGAATCATGACCAATAATCCGAAGAAGCTGTCCGGGCTCGAAGGCTTCGGCTTGACGATAGCGGACCGCGTTCCCTTGGAGCTCGATGGCGATGGCGATGTCCTCCGGCCCTACCTCAAGGTGAAGCGAGACAAGATGGGACACCTCTTCGAGGCTTCGTGACGCGGAAGCCGGGCTCGGTCGCGGCGGCTCGGCGCGAGCCTCCGGGCGTTGGCCCGAGGATTTGCATCGTAGCCAGCCGATTCAACTTCCTGGTGGTCGAACGGCTGCTCGAAGGCGCCCGCCGGACGCTCCTCGAATCCGGCGTCGAAGAAGAGAAGCTCGATGTCGTGTACGTCCCGGGGGCGTGGGAGCTGCCTGTCGCCGCGCGCCAAGCCGCCGAGGCAGGGTACGACGCGATCGTCGCTCTGGGGTGCGTGATTCGCGGCCAGACCGCGCACTTCGACCATGTGAGCCGGACTGCGGCGGACGGGCTGGCGCGCGTCCAGTACGACACCGGCGTGCCGGTCGGAATGGGGGTTCTGACGCCCGACGACATGCGGCAGGCGATGGAGCGGGCAGGCGGCGACGCCGGCCACGCCGGCATCCAGGCCGCGGAAGCCGCGCTCGCGATGATAGCTGCGCTGAGCGACTTGTCCGCGCGGACACGCCGGGATCGGGAGTAGGCAAGCCCTTGGCGACAGCGCGCCGCGCTCACGTCCGCTCGCGAGCGCGCAGTTGGGCGCTGAACCTCCTCTACGGCTGGGAGATCTGCGGCAGCGGCACGCCCGCCGAGAAGCTGCAGCAGCTCCTCGAGCACCGAAACATGTCCCGCCGATACCGTCCGCACGTCGAGCGGCTGTTCGAAGAAGTGAGCCGACACCTCCGCGAGATAGACTCCATCATCGAGCGGCACGCCACCAACTGGCGCCTGGACCGGCTCAACGCCATCGACCGCAACATCCTTCGGATCGGCATCGCGGAGCTCCGGTGGATAGACGAGGTGCCGCCCAAGGTGGCGATTCACGAAGCGCTCAAGCTGGCCAAGCTGTACGGCGCCGACGACAGCCGGAGCTTCGTGAACGGGGTGATGGACGCCGTCCACAAGGAACGCCCCGCCGGCGGGGCCGGAGGCGCGTGACCGCCGCCGTGCCAAGCGGCGCGCAGCCGCTGCAAGCCCCGGATGCACGGAAGCCCGCCGGCCATCTTGCCGCCGGCGAGAACATAGCCGAGAGGAAGAGGGCCGGCGCCGCCGGACACCGGGCGCCTCTGAGCATCCTCCTCCTCAACTGGCAGGATCGAGAGAATCCTCGATCCGGCGGCGCCGAAATCCACCTTCACGAGATCTTCGGCCGCTTGGCGGCCAGAGGACACAGGGTGCGGGCGGTCGTCAGCGGGTGGCCTGGGGCCCGGCCATCGGCGGATGTGGAAGGAATCGCGGTTACCCGGGTAGGAGGACGGTACAGCTACGCTCTCCGGGCGCGACGCGCCGCGCGCCGAGCCCTGCGGAGCGTCCACGCCGATCTGATCGTGGAGGACATAAACAAATTTCCACTGTACACGCCCAGCTGGACGCGAAAGCCGGTGGTCGTCCTCGTGCCGCACCTCTTCGGAACCACGGCGTTCAAGGAACTTCCGCCTCACCTCGCCGGAACCGTCTGGGCGGCGGAACGACTGGTCCCGCGGGTATACAAGCGCTGCCGCTTTCAAGCCATCTCCGAAAGCACCAAGCGCGATTTGTCGGGGCGCGGCGTGCCGGATGGCAACATCGCGGTTATCCATCCGGGGATCGACCGCGATCTCCACTGTCCCGGCGCGGCGGACGCCAGGGATCGCGATCCCACCCTCCTCTACGTGGGGCGTCTTCAGCGGTACAAGGGCATCGAGACGCTCTTCGACGCCTTCGCGCGGCTGAGAGCGGAGATTCCCCGGCTTCGGCTGGCGATCGCCGGACGCGGAGACCACGCGCGGCGCCTGGAGGCGACGGCGGCCGAGAGCGGAGCGGGAGACGGCGTGAGGTTCCTGGGTCCGATTTCCGACCAGGAGAAGGTCGCGTGGCTACGCAGGGCGTGGGTGGTCGTCTACCCCTCCCCGAAGGAGGGTTGGGGGCTTGTCGCCATAGAAGCGGCCGCATGCGGAACGCCGGTCGTGGCCAGCGATTCGCCGGGGTTGCGGGAATCTGTCGCCGCGGGGCGGTCGGGGTTGCTCGCCCGGCATGGCGACGCCGCGAGCTGGACGCGGCAGCTCCGCGTTCTGCTGGAGAATCCGGCGGAGCGGGAACGGCTGGGACGGGGCGGGATCAAGCACGCTGCACGCTTCTCGTGGGAACGAGCGGCGGATGAGACTGAGGCGCACCTTTACGAAACGTTGATCGCAAGCGCCAATCGCGGATGATAGCCGCTGGCCCGCAAGCAGATGCGCGAACCAGAGCGATGAGGCAAGTTCCGGGGCATCTCCCGAGAGCCTCAGAGGAGGTCACCTAGTCTTATGCAAGTCATAGTCGGCGCGCGCAACACAGACATTTCGTCTATCCGCAACGCCATAGACATTCGCGTAAAGCGCCTTCGACGCTTCGAACCGAGGGCTTCCAAGGCGGAGTTCGTGTTTACCGGCCAACGAAACGAGGTGCGGGCCACGGTGGTGATCAGCATCGACCGGGGGCGGGCCCTTCATGGCGAGGCCACCGGACCGGATCCGCGCACGGCGCTCGACAAGCTTACCACAAAGATCGGCAACCAGATGCGCCGGCGCCGCGGCCAACGCTGGCCGAAACGTCACCGGCGTCGCTCCGCCACCGCCTGACGAACGCTTGGACGGCCAGTTGGCGCCCGGCAACCATCAGTTGGAACCCGGCAACCATTCTCGCGCCCGGGAGAGCGACCCTCCCCGGTGACTCTGACGGTCGCTTCGCTGCTGCGCAGGAAGGAGAAAAGCTTCTCCCTCTCCGTATTGGCCGGCGAGAGCGGCCTCTCGCGGGAGATCGCCGTGCCCGATCTATCATCGCCGGGGTTGGCGCTGGCCGGGTACACGGAGCGCTTCGTGTCGAAGCGCATCCAGATATTCGGACAGACCGAGATCGCGTACCTCGACAGCCTCGACAGATCGAAGTGCGCGGCAGCCTTGAACTTCGTGCTGGGGGCGGGCGTGCCCTGCGCCATAGTCACGAAGGGCCAGGATCCCCCGCGGGAGCTGTTGGGCGCGGCGGAAGAGGCGGGCGTAGCATTGATCGGAACCCCCCTCAAGACAGGCGACTTCTACCGGTCGCTGCAGCGGTACCTCGAGGAGGAGTTCGCGCCGCGCACCTCGCTCCACGGTTCGCTGGTCGATGTCTACGGAATCGGCCTCCTGTTCACCGGACCATCGGGCATAGGGAAGAGCGAATGCGCGCTGGACCTGGTCGAACGAGGGCACCGCCTAGTCGCCGACGATCTGGTCATCGCGCACTGCCGGCAGGGCAACGTGCTGATTGGCCGCGCCCACGAGCACCAGCGCCACCACATGGAAATTCGCGGCGCCGGCATCGTCGACGTCAGGGCGATGTTCGGCATCAGGGCAGTGCGCGAGCAGAAGCGAATCGAGGTTGTGGTGGAGTTGGAGAGGTGGGGAGAGAGCGACGAGGCCGACCGCACGGGCCTCGATCCGAAGCAGTGCGACATCCTGGGGGTGGATCTGCCGAAAGTCGTCATCCCTCTGAATCCCGGCAAGAATATCACGGTCATCGCCGAAGTCGTCGCCATGAGCCACCTGCTCAGATATTCGGGGGAAGATACCGCGGCGAACTTCGAGCGCGATCTGCTGGAGCGGATGCGCCCGGTGCGCGATTACCTCGAGTCCGACAATGAGTGAGCCCGTGAGGGGCGATACCTCCGTCGCTCAAGCCCGGCGCGAAGGCGATTGCCTCGAGTCCGGCAATGAGTGAGCCCGTGAGGGGCGATACCTCCGTCGCCCAAGCCCGGCGCGAAGGCGATTGCCTCGAGTCCGGCAATGAGTGAGCCCGTGAGGGGCATCGTCGTGGCGCACGGCGAACTCGCGTACGCGCTGGTGTCCGCGGCCGAGAGCATTAGCGGCGTGACCGGCGCGCTGCGGCCAGTCAGCAACGAGGGGTTGACGCCGGAGGCCCTCGAGTCGGTCATCGATGAGACGATCCGCAGTCTGTCCGGGGGAACAAAGTCGCCAAGCGCCCCCGCGGCGATCCTGTTCGTCGACCTCGCCGGAGGAAGCTGTAGCCTGGCCGGCCTAGCGTACGCCCGGCAGACGTCGCGGGCGGTGTGCATAACCGGGGTGAACCTGCCGATGCTTGTCGACTTCGTCTTCCACAGGCGCATGCCTCTGGCGGATCTTGTCGATCGCGTGCTCCGGAAGGGCCGGGCGAGCCAGATGCACTGGCATCCGCACGCTCCTGCGCCCCCGGACCGTTCGGCGGAGGGGGGCGGCGATGCGGCGAGCGGCGGCGGCGATGCGGTGGGCGGCGATGCGCCGACGAACGGCGGCGCGGCGCCGGCGAGCGGCTTCTCGACTACGCCCGGCTGAGACGGCAGCTGCGGCCACCGTGCCATTCAAGCTGATTCGCATCGACGAGCGCCTGATACACGGACAAGTCCTGATCGGGTGGGGCAATCACAGCGGCATTCGCTACTATTTCGTGGTCGACGACAGGTTGGCGTCCAGCAGCTGGGAGCAGGAGCTCTGGACCGCTGCGCTGGGAGACGATGTTTCGGCCGACTTCCTGACAGTCGCCGAGGCCGCGCGGCGTTTTGCCGAACTGGATTCCCGCGCGGGGAGCGGCGCGCTGCTTGTCCGAGACACGGCGACCATGCTCGCTCTCGCCAAGAGCGGGTGCCTGGAGGGACGCAGCATCAATGTGGGGGGCGTGCACGACGCGCCGGGACGCCGGAAGATCCTCGACTACCTGTACCTGTCGCCTGCGGAAGTCGAGGATCTGGCCGCTATCGAGCGGTACGGCGGCGTCGTATGCGCCCGCGATCTGCCGCTGGCCCCGGCGGTGCCGCTGAGCGCCTTCAAGGCGAGGTAGACAAGCATGGAGCAACTGTCGGTCGGCGCATGGCTCCTGGCGTGCGCCGCCGGGGCCGGCGTGGCCGTGGACGCGGTCTCGTGGCCGCAGGCCATGTGGTCGCGGCCCATTGTGGCCGGCACGATCGGCGGGGCGCTCTTTGGCAGTCCCGTCGACGGATTCCTGTCGGGCGCGTGCCTGGAGCTCCTGTTGTCCCGGCACTCCTGCTCGGGAGCGGCACGGCGCCCGGAAACCGGTCCGGCGGCGCTGACGGCGGGGGCTGCCTGCGGACTGGCCGCCGACGGCGCCGGTGCGGCGGCGGGGCTGCCCACGGCTGCCGCTCTGCCCGCCGCCGTGGCGGCGGGCTGGGCCATCGCCTGGGTCGGTACGTACTCGGTGTCGCTGTATCGCGCGGCGACCGCGCGGTTCCTGGCAGCACCGGACGGAGCCGGGTGGGGGCCGGCCAAGCTAGCGCGGCGCCACCGGCTGGCCATCGCGCTCGACGGCGTGCGCGGGGGCCTTGTCGTCGGAGCCCTGCTGGTGCCGTCCGCGCTCTTCGTTCGCCTTTTCTCGGCCGCCGGCCCGGACGCGCTCGGCCCCGCGTGGGCCCCGGCCATCGCCGCGATCAGCCTGGCCGGCGTGGGCGGGAGCGTCACGCGCGGCCTGGGGACGCGGCGCGAGAGTTGGCATCTCCTCCTGGCGGGGGGGCTGCTGGGCCTGTTGCTGCTGCGCGTACTGGCGTGAAGCCGCGCCGAAGAGACTTTGCGCGCGCCTTGCTGCGCAGCTTCTCCATCCAGGGGTCGTGGACATGCGGCTCGTTGCTCGGCCCCGGATTGGCACACGCCTTGTCGCCGCTCCTGGTTCGGATCTACGCGGACGATCCGCCGGCCCTCCAGGCCGCGCTGCACCGGCATTCGCGCCCCTTCAACGCGCACCCGTACCTGGCTCCGGTGGCGATAGGGGCGCTTGCGCGGATGGAATTCGCCGGGGGCGACCCGGGCACGGTAACACGCCTCCGATCGGCGATTCAGGCGCCGTTGGGCGCGCTGGGAGATGAAGCTGTCTGGACAGGATGGCGTCCCTTCTGCGCTTTTGGCGCCACGCTGGCTTTCCTTTGCGGGACTTCTCCCGTAGCTGTTGCTGTCGCCTTTGTATTCGTTTACAACTTGGGGCACATCGCTCTCCGCCTCTGGGGACTGCGAACCGGTTGGCAGGCGGGAAGGGAGGTGGCGTCGGCGCTCCGTCGTTCCCTTCTAAAGCGGGCCGGGAAGGCGCTCGTGCCGACCAACCATGTCCTCATCGGGGCGTCCAGCATGCTGCTAGCGGGACGAATCGCGGACGACTCGTTGTCGCCATGGGTAGTGGCGGGGGCGTTAGGGGCCGCTCTGGGCTGTTATCTTCTCCCGCCTCGCTCATCGGGGATAGCGGTTGCGGCTCTCTTTGCGGCGTGGGGCGCGTGGCTCCTGTAGAGGAGTCGCGCCCGAGGCGCCGACAGGCCGCCGCGGCGGAATTTGCGACACGCGTCGCGCCGCGAGCGGCGTGTGCCGGGCCGGGGCTTGCACGGATATTTGCCCGCGAGCAAGACAGACAGTTAGTGCCCGCAGGAATGCGCATCCCGCCTGGGCTACTATGACAGACGACAGCAGGCAGCCGCCATGACCGTTAATCATGAGAGGTCGGTTCGCATCCGGAACCGCCTGGGACTCCACGCGCGTCCGGCGGCCGAGTTCGTCAAACTCGCCGGCACGTTCGAGGCGGAGATATGGATCGCCAAGGGAGATCTCGAGGTGAACGGAAAGAGCATAATGGGAGTCATGATGCTCGCGGCGGAGGCGGGTTCGACCGTCCGCATACGGGCATCGGGTCCCGGTGCGCGGGCCGCGGCCGACTCGCTCGCCAGCCTGGTGCTGGCCGGCTTCGACCGAGATGCGCTCGCGAACCCTCCGTTGGCGGATTAGCGCTCGCGATGCTGCACGAGCGGCTTCCATGAGCCTCGTCGCGCGCAGGGCCGGGGCGTCGCCGACATGAACGGGCCGACCTTCTATCGGGATCGCGGCGAATGAGCATCGTCATACGCGGGATCGGGGCGTCGCCCGGACACGCATGCGGCACGGTGCGGCGGCTCCAGATGCCTGTCTGGCGGCCGGTGCACCGGTCGATCGGCGCGTCCGAAGTCGAGCGGGAAGTTGCGCGCTTCGAGGAGGCCTGCCGACGGGCCGCGGAGCATATCCGGGAGACGCGCGCCAGCTCGGCGAGCGCGCTCGGCGAAGTCGCGGCAAGCATATTCGAGCCCCAGATCATGCTGCTCTCGGACCCCGAGATCGTGGTCGGCACGGTTCGCCATATCCGCGAGAACCTTCTCTCGGCGGAGCGGGCATTCGATTGGCGGCTCGCCGAGCTGCAGGCGGCAATGTTGGACGCCAGACACGCTATGGTATTGGACCGAATCGCGGATCTTCGCGACATTCGGTGGCGGGTGATCGCCGAGCTGGACGGGGCGGAACAAGTTCAGCTGGCCCTCCCGCGCGAGGAGGCGCTGATCGCGATCGAGGACCTGACGCCCAGTATCGTGGTCCGCTTCGATCCCGAAGTCGTTCTGGGCATCGTGACAGCGGCGGGCTCCCGCACCTCGCACAGCGCCCTCCTCGCGCGGTCGCTCGGCATCCCGGCCGTGGTCGGCGCCGGCATCGCCGGGCTGGCGAAGATCGTGGACGGCTGCACGGCGCTTCTCGACGGCAGCACCGGCCGGGTAGTCCTGAATCCGGAAGGCGCGGAAGTGGCGGCGCATGACAACTCGGCCCGCCGTCCTCTTTCATCCCGCGGCCGTCTCTCTTCCCGCCGCGAAGACCCGTCGTACGGCGGAGCGGCGCCTCCGTTCACGGCCGACGGGGTACGGGTGCGCTTCAGGGCCAACATCGACCACCCGGGCGATGTCGCCTCGGCCCGCCGCGCGGGAGCGGAAGGGATAGGCTTGTTGAGATCCGAGTTTCTGTTCATCGGGCAGCGCACGATCCCCACCGAGGAGGAGCAGTACCAAGCTTACAGAGAGGCTTTCGCGGGCTTCCCTGGCCAGCCGGTGACGCTCCGGACATTCGACATCGGCGGCGACAAACGCCCCCTCTTCCTGAACATGTCCCCCGAAGACAATCCCTATCTCGGGTGGAGAGCCATCCGCATCTGCCTCGACATGCCGGATCTGTTCCTGAACCAGATTCGCGCCGCCGTCCGCGCAGCTGTCCCCCGAGGCAGCGGGGAGGCGGGCGGCAGCGGGGGAAAAGCCGGTGAGAGCGGGGGAGCAGCCGGAGGGAGCGGCGGAGGGAGCGGCAGTCGCGAAGAGCCATTGCGGCTTCTCATCCCCTTCGTCACCTCCGAATCGGAGATACTGCGGACGAAGGAGATAGTAGCCGAAGCGATCAACGATACAGGCGTCGCGCGGCATGTGCTGCTGGGGATCATGGTGGAGACGCCCGCCATCGCCGACACTCTGGATATCGTCGCCCGGCACATCGACTTCGTCAGCCTCGGCACCAACGACCTCGTGCAGTACACCCTGGCGGTGGACAGGGGGAACGCGCGCGTTCAACACGTCGCGGACCCGCTGCATCCGGCCCTGCTGCGCAGCTACCGGAGAGTGTTCGCGGCGGCGCGCGAGGCCGGCCTGGACATCGGCGTGTGCGGAGACATGGCGGCGGACCCGGTCGGCCTCGCGCTGTTGCTGGGAATCGGCTATCGTGACTTCAGTCTGGCGCCGGCTCTCATCCCCGAAGCCCGCGAAGCAGTCCAGCTGTTTTCCGCGAACGAACTGTCCCGGATCTGTGGCGGCTTGGAGTCGCCCGCCCGAATTTCTCGCACCCGGCGGCGCTTGCGAGCATATCTTGAAGAAACCATTCCGTCGGACGCCGCCCTCGCTCTTGCGCGGTAGAGACGGCATTTACCGACGGCATCGCTGCTTACCCACGGCATTTGCTACCGACGCCATTTACTGGAGATAGATACGTGTCGACAGATACCATGACGTTCTCCTCGGAGTCCGTAACCGAGGGGCACCCCGACAAGATTGCCGACCAGATATCCGATGCGGTCCTGGATGCGGTCCTGACGGAGGACCCGGACGGCCGCGTCGCCTGCGAGACGATGGTGACGCAGCACCTCGTCATCGTCGCGGGCGAGATCTCTTCCAAGGCCGCGATCGACATCCCCGCCATCGTGAGGGATGTGCTTGGCGGCGCCGGCTACACGGATGCCTCGTACGGCATAGACGGGGAGCGGTGCGGAGTGCTGTCGCTGATCAATCCCCAGAGTGGCGAGATCGCGCGGGGCGTCGACGAAGGCGGCGCCGGCGACCAGGGCATGATGTTCGGATATGCGACCGACGAATCGAGATGTCTGGGAACGGACCGGCCAGGCATGGCGCAAGCGCTGATGCCGTTGCCAATCATGTTTGCGCACGCGCTCGTCGAGCGACTCGCGGAGCTGCGCAAGTCGGGAGAAGTCCGGTGGCTGCGGCCGGATGGAAAGGCCCAGGTCTCGATCGTCTATGACGGAGAGATGAGGCCCGTCCGGGTAAAGACCGTCGTGATCGCGGCGCAGCACGCCCCGGACGTAGGCCGCCAGGAGATCGAGGACACGGTCGTGCGAAAGGTGATCGCGCCGGTCCTTCCGGCAAGTCTCTACGACCCGGAGCGCACCCGGCATCTGATCAACTGTGCCGGCAAGTTCACGGAAGGCGGGCCGATGGCCGACGTCGGCTTGACTGGCCGCAAGATAATAGTCGACACGTACGGCGGAGCGGGGAGGCATGGCGGCGGCGCGTTCTCGGGGAAGGACCCTTCCAAGGTGGACCGGTCGGGCGCGTATGCCGCGCGGTGGGTGGCCAAGAACCTAGTTGCCGCCGGCCTCGCCGGGCGCGCCGAAGTCCAGCTGGCCTACGCCATAGGCGAGAAAGATCCGGTGAGCGTCTTTGTGGACACGTTCGGCACGGGGCGCATGGAAGACAGCGAACTGATCCGTCTGGTGTCCGACACGGTGGACCTCACGCCAGGCCGGATCATCGGGCGGCTGGGTCTCAAGAATCCGATCTACCGGCGCACGGCCGCCTACGGGCACTTTGGCCGGGAGCCGGGAGCCGGCGCGTTCCAGTGGGAATCCGCGGATCTGGCGGAAGAGTTCCGGGCGGCGGCAGGAGCGGCGACTCGGAACGGCTCGCATGGCGAGGCGTCCGGTGGCTGACGACGGCACGATAGCTGACGACGGCATGAAAGACGGCACGAAAGCTGACGACGGCATGAAAGAGGTCGGCGTAAACAGCCTCGGCGTGGACAAGAACTCCGGCCTGCCCGTAGTCATTCTGGAAGAGCGGGACGGCGGCCGCATACTCCCCATCTGGATAGGACCGGCCGAGGCCTCGGCGATCGCTCTGGAGCTCGCGAACATAGAAGTGCCGCGTCCTCTCACTCACGATCTCCTGAACGCGATCGTGCGCGGGCTGGGGTGCGCTCTGGTCCGAGTGAACATCACCAAAGTCGTCAAGAATACCTACTACGCCTCCCTGATCGTGAACCGCGGAGACGAGTTTATCTCCATCGACTCGCGGCCCAGCGACGGCATTGCAGCAGCTCTGAGAGCCAAGGCGCCGATCTTTGCGGAGGAGAGTCTGCTGGCGCGCTCCGGAGTTGACGCGGTGTCCGTCGCCGATGGAGCCGATGGAGAAGACGCGGACTCCCCGGCCCCGGAAGGCGGCCCCGAACTACCCGGGAAGAAGTCGCTGCGAGAATATCTGGAAGGCCTGGACCCGGAGGACTTCGGGCGGTTCGACCCCTCGTCCTCGTAGCGGCCGGCGGCGCCCTTCAAGTCGGTGACGCAGGCGGGTCCATCGTCATTCGGAAGCGCACCGTCCTAGTGGTGGCCGGCGGTGCCTTCAAGTCGGTGGTGCAGGCGGGCCCATCGTCATGCGGAGCGCATCGTCCTCGTAGCGAGGCAGTCGGCCGACTCGGACACGGGGAGCGCCGGGCCGCCGGGCCGCCCGCGTGGTTGCGCCCCATTCGGTTCCACATATCTTGCGCCAATTCTTTCAGAGACATGGGACGGGCAAACGGAAGCCGGTGAGAGTCCGGCGCGGCCCCGCCACTGTGAGAGGCTGAAAGCGTTACCGCCCCCAACGGCTCCGCTTTCGAGCCAAGTCTGCGCTTCCGCGACGATCCGGTAGCCAAGGACTCGGCTCGATCTGGCGTCGCTGGCGAACAGATTCGGTAGCGGGCGAGAGCCTCGAGCCAGACGACGTGTTCCTCCATGCCCCTTCAAGAACTCTTCGCGGGAAGAGCGGGGCCGGCGCAGCGCCGCGGCGTGACCATTCCTCATCCCGCCACATCCGGGAGTCGAAGCGGGGAATGACAGCTCGCGCCAAAGTCGAAGCTATCGCCGTATTCCTGGCCGCTTGCGCGACCGTCGCCGGCTGCGCCAATGCAGGAATTGAGATTGACGGCGCGAAGCCGGACGGGGATGTGTCGGCACAGCGAGCGGACGCGGGCGAATCTAGGCCGCGGTCGCGGCAGCCGGGACCGCGGCGGATCGTTTCGCTCATCCCGGCAGTTACGGAGATACTCTTCGCGCTCGGCGCGGATGACCGGCTGGTGGGCCGCACTCAGTGGGGCGTCCACCCGCCGGCCGCGAGCGAGATACCGAATGTCGGCGACGGAGTGCGTCCATCCCTGGAAGCCGTGCTCGCCAGGAAGCCCGACCTCGTCATCCTGTACGACGGGGAGGAGAACCGAGCGAGCCGGGACCGGCTGCGCACGCTCGGAGTGCCCGTTCTGGCGCTCCGGCACGACACGCTCGAAGATCTGCGCCGCAACACCGTCACGCTGGGCGAAGAGATAGGCTGCCCGGATGCCGCATCGGCGTTGGCGGAGCATGTCTCGGAGGGACTCGCCAACGTCGCGGCGGCCACTGGCGACCGGCGGCGGATACGTGTCTACTTCAACGCTTGGCCCGATCCTCCGATAACCATCGGGCGCGGGAGTTTCATCGACTCGCTGCTAACAGTCGCGGGCGGGACGAATGTCTTCGGCGATTTCGCGGCGGCTTCGCCCCGAGTGAGCCTCGAAGCGATCATCGAGCGAGACCCCGAGCTGGTCCTGGAATCCCGGCGGCCGACGGAACTCGCCGACCCTTCCGATCTGGAGAAACGTCACGGATGGGAGCAGGTCCCCGCAGTGTCGGCCGGCCGAGTCTCCGGGGTGGACGGGAACCTCGTCAGCCGCCTCGGCCCGCGGGTCGCCGATGCGGCATTGGCAATCGCCAGGACGCTCCATGCGGATCTCCAGTTGCAGCCGGATGGCGCGCCAGTGGAGCGGCAGGCGTGCCGGAGTTGAAGGAGAAGCTCGGATCCGCGCTACGGGGGATTCGTCGGCCCGGGCGGGGCGCCGCCGCGCTACTGATCGTCCTCGCGGCAGCTATCGTGGCCGGCCTGTTGCTGGGGGCGGCCTCGCTGTCTCCCGGCGATGTCTGGCGCGCGCTCACCGGCGGCGACGTCGACCCTGCCGCGCGAACGATAGCCGTCTCGCTTCGCCTGCCCCGGGTCGTCGCGGCGGCGCTCACCGGCGCCGCCCTGGCAATCTCCGGCGCGCTCTTTCAGGCGCTGCTGCGCAACCCGCTCGCGGAGCCTTACCTGCTCGGGGTCTCGTCGGCCGCCGCGCTAGGAGCGGTTCTGTCGCTCACGCTGCTAAGGGGCGCGCTGGGCGGCATGGGGACCATCGGCTTCGCGTTCGCCGGTTCTCTCGTGGCCATGGCGGTCGTTTACCGGATAGCGCTCGGAGCCGGACGACTCGACACTCACGTGCTCATACTGGCCGGGGTCGTCGCTTCGGCCTTCTTCGGCGCCTGCGTGATACTCTTGCTCTCGCTGGCCGAAGCTGACGCCATGCGCTCGGCGATCTTCTGGATGATGGGCAGCCTGGAGCGAGCCGGGTGGGAGTCCACCGCCACGCTGGCGGTCATGCTCGTTGTCGGCGGCGGCGCCGCGTTCGCGTTCTCGAGGCGCTTGAATGCGCTGGCGCTGGGCGAGGAAGCGGCAACCTACCTGGGCGCACGGGTGGAGATAACCAAACGCGGAGCATATCTGATCGCCTCCCTGCTGGCCGCAGGGGCGGTCGCCGTCTCTGGCGTCATCGGCTTCGTGGGCTTGGTGGCGCCGCACGCCGTGCGAATGATCTGGGGCAACGACCACCGCGCGCTCCTGCCGTTGAGCGCGCTCGGGGGCGGAGCGGCCCTCGTTCTAGCCGACATGGCGGCGCGCACGGCGGCGCGACCGCTGGAGCTCCCGGTAGGGGTGGTTACCGCTATCATCGGGGTGCCCTTCTTCCTGATCTTGCTGAGGCGAAGCCATGGCTGAGGCGGCATCCGGATCCGCCTACCAGGTCGAGGCAGTGACCTTTCGATACCCGGGAGCCGGCGACGACGCCCTTCAGGAGGTGACGCTAGACATCCCGACCGCATCGTTCAGCGCCGTCATCGGACCGAACGGGGCGGGGAAGAGCACGCTCGTGCGCCTGCTGGGTGGAACTCTGCTTCCCGTCGAGGGAAGCGTTCGGCTTATGAACCAGGCGCTCTCGAAGTGGAAACCCGGTCGAATCGCGCGACAGGTTGCCGTCGTGTCGCAGGATGCTCCCCCGGCGGCGCTCCGACTCTCCGTCGGAGCTTACGTCGAACTCGGCCGGAACCCCTACGTCAGCGCGTGGGCGCCGCTGAGCCGCAACGACCGGGATGCCGTCGGACGGGCGCTGGCGCAGATGGAGATGGAGAGCTGGGAGTCGCGGCTGCTGTCGGATCTCTCGGGCGGCGAGCGCCAGCGAGCCAAGCTAGCGCGCGCGCTCGCCCAGGAGCCCCGTATCCTCATTCTCGACGAGCCCACAGTCCACCTCGACTTCCGGCACGCGCTCTGGGTGTTCGAGGCGCTGCGCGGATGGGTAAGGAAAGAGTCGCTGACCGTCGTCTGCATCACGCACGACATGCAGCTCGCCAGCCGGTATGCAGACCAACTGATCCTTCTGTCCAAGGGGCGGGTAGTCGCTACAGGCGCTCCGGGGACAGTCCTCGGTTCCCCCGAGCTGGCAGGCGTCTACGGGTGCGACATTCGGGTTCGATCCATGGGCGAACTCGGATATTCCGTGCTGCCGGTGGCCTTGCGCCCGTCCAACGGGACTTCGCCGTAGCCGCCGGTCACGGAAGCGCCGGTCGCGCGCGTCTCGCGAATTCGCCAAGCGAGACCGTGCGCGTCGCCTGGAACGACATGTCGGTCATGGAAGCGCCGGTCGCGGGTCTCGCGGACGACAGACCGGGTTCCGTTCGCCGGGGGAGCATTGACACTGGACGAGGTGTAGCTTCGATGGCGAGGACACCGAGAGCGTTGATCGCCGTACATACCGGAATAGAGGAGAAGAGAATGCGGAGGACAGAATGGTGTTGCACGTGGATCGTGGTCGCCGCGGTAGCCGGCTGTAACTCAACGGACGGCACCGGTCCCGGACCCGGGCCCGGCCCTGGCCCGCAACGATCCGGCATCGCCGTCCTCAGCTCGGCCGCGGGGACATTGCACCAGTTCAATCGGATAGATGGAGAATTGGTCCGATTCGGACAGGACAAGCCGATACGCACGGGCGGCGCCGGCGACAGAATCGGCGAATCGCTCGATTTCATCAGCGATCTGTGGGTCACGACGGCGGACGGCCCGACGGGAAGCAAAGTCGTCTTCGGTTCATTTTCGGAAGATGACCAGCGCGTCGTCCCCTTTCCCGATGGCGCCAGGACAAATCCCGGGAGGGCCACCGTTATCGTGGACAACAACAACACGGTGGCCGCTCTGGTCCCCGCTCGCTCCACCAACACCATCTACCTGGCCCTGCCCGGCGGCGCTCAGGCGAGACTCCTCATGGAGGCCGTGGGCGTTCACGTGGAGCGCGCCCTGTCGATCTTTATACCCCCGTTTCAGCTCGTAGTCGTGATCGACAGCAACTTCGACGTTGCGACCGGCAGTTCGCGGGGCCCGCCCCGGGTGGCAATGTTCGAATTCCTCACTGGGCGTCCGTTCGACATCGTCGACCTGTCGGCGGATGTCGTAGCCGAGGATGGCGCCCTGTCCACGACCGAAGCCCTGCTGCTGGGCGATCAGCTCGTGTTGCTCGCTGGCGGCAGCGCGGATTCCGTCACTTCCCTCCCGATGGGCGATGGAACGTTGTCCGAGATCAACGTGAGGGCCCGTGGCTTGGCGCAAGTGAACCAGCTCGGCGGAAACGGCTTGTCGTTGGAGCCCGGGAAGAACGGACTCGCCTACATAGTGAGAACCAAGGGGGCGGGGACTACCGATACGGACGTGGTGTCCTTCAACCTGACGACCAGGGAGTTTGCGAGGGGACCCCAGAATCCGATTCAACCGGCCGACCGAGATGGATCGGATCTGAGCTGCCGGGTGGTCACGGCTTTCCTGGACGGCCAGATGCTCTGCGCGACATACGAGGCCGCGGGCCAGGGGCGGCTGGTCCTCCTGAACCCAGAGGGCGAATACATGCATGAAGCGTCCATAGGCGCAGGCGCGACCGACATTCTGCTGCGCTGACGCGCCAGCGCGGCACGGCGCTGCCAAGTGAGCCTCGTGACGACGCGCGCGGTCATTCTCCAGACGTACCGCTACAGCGAGACCAGCAAGATTCTGCGCCTCATGACGTACGAATCCGGGCCGTGCTCGGCATTGGCCCGCGGGGCGCTCCGTGCCAAGAGCCGCTTCGGGGGTTTGCTCGAACCGTTCATAGAGGGCGACGCGACGTTCTACGCGAAGCCCGGGCGCGATCTTCACACCCTCTCGAACTTCGAACTCGTCCGGAGCCGTCGCGGCCTGGACAAGTCGGTCGAGTTGTTCACCATCGCCTCGGTGCTGTGCGAAGTCGTCATGCGGCTGGCCCCGGAACAGAAAGACCGCGAGCTCTACGCCGAGCTGGCGCACGGCCTGGATGCGCTGCACGAGAGAGTGGGAACGGACGACATCGTCGGTGCGCTAGGGCATCTGTGGCGGTTGGTCGGTGCGCTGGGGTTCCGCCCGGAGCTCTCCGGATGCGTCGGGTGCCACCGGCCGTTGACCGACGGGCCGGCCACCTTCGACTTTCCGGCCGGGGGACTCCGCTGCCTCGCGTGCGGCCCTGGCGGACCCGGATTGGAAGCGGGCGAAGTCGCCGAACTCCAGGCCCTGGCGGGGAGCGGGGATCGCAAGCATGGCGGCGCCCGCCCCGTAGCGACGACCCGTGCGAGACCAGCGGGGGCCGGCAGGCACGGCCGGTGGCTCGCCGAGTTCATCCAGCACCATCTCGCCGAGGGGACCCGGCTGAAGTCTCTCCGCTTTCTGGCCCGACTCGGCTGAGCCGGGCCTGCCTTGCCCCGGGAATCGGTTGCTAGCGTGAGCGGCAAGCGCGGTATCGTCGTCGGAACGGCGGGCCATGTGGACCACGGCAAGACCGCGCTCGTTCACGCGCTCACGGGTACCGAGACGGACCGTTGGCCGGAGGAGCGCAGGCGCGGACTCACCATCGATCTAGGGTTCGCGCCGCTGCGACTCGGCGCCGGCCTCGAGACCGGCATCATCGACGTGCCGGGTCACGAAGACTTCCTCAAGAACATGCTGGCGGGCGCGACTGGAATAAACGCGCTGCTGCTGGTGGTGGCAGCGGACGAAGGGCCAATGCCGCAGACAAGGGAACACCTTGCCATAGCCCGGCTGCTCGGCGTCCGCCGGGGCGTCGTGGCGCTTACGAAACGCGACCGCGCCGATGCCGACTGGCTCGAGCTCGCGCAGGAAACGACGCGCGATCTTCTGGATGAGGATCCCGGCACCGCTTCCTGGCCGATCGTGCCGGTGTCCGCCACCACGGGCGAAGGGCTAGAGGCCCTGCGCGAGGCTCTTCGGGAGACGCTCGCCGGCATCGAGCCGGGGAGCCGGGATGACATCTTCAGACTCCCCGTGGACCGGTCGTTCTCGATCCGCGGCACCGGCACGGTCGTCACGGGGACAGTGTGGAGCGGATCCGTGAGCGCCGGCGAGCGCGTTCTTGTCTTCCCCGGCGGCGCGTCGGCCAGGGTTCGGGGACTGGAGGTCCACAACGCCCCGCGCGAGAGCGTCGGCGCCGGGCGGCGCTGCGCCGTGGCGCTGGCCGGAACTGCTCCGGTCGCTGTGAAGCGGGGCAGCGTGCTCGCGAAAGAGCCGTCGTGGCGGCCGAGCGACCGTCTTGGCGTTCGGCTGCGAAGCCTGGGGTATCGAGACGCGCCCCTCCGCCACGGGCAGCGGTTGCGCGTCTACCACGGCACACGCGAAGTCATGGCAAGGCTGCAAACGGCCGGCAGGGCGCCGATTTCCCCCGGCGCCGATGCCTGGACGGTCCTCGTTCTCGAGACCCCGCTGCTGGCGCGGGCGCGGGACAGGGCGATCCTGCGCTTCTACTCGCCGGTCGCCACGATCGGCGGCATCCGCGTCGCCGAGATCGATCCGCCGACGGCGTGGGCGACGCGAACGGAGACATGGGACCGCGTGCTCGGCGGCGCTGCGGTCGAAGCCGTCACCGCCGCCGTGGAGCTGGCGGGCATGCGCGGCTTTGCAATCGAGGATGCCCCCGTGCGGCTGGGTCGGCCCGCAGGAGAGATCGAGGCGGCAGCCGCGAAAGCCGGGTGCGCGAGGCTCGGCGCGCGTTGGTTCGCGCAAGAAGCCCTGAACGAGGCCATGGGGACCGTCGAGTCGGAATTGGCCCGGCTGCACGCGGCCGACCGCCGGGCCAGCGGAGTCTCGTTGGGGGCCGTGCGGTCGGCGGTCGGGAGTAGCTGCGACAGCAAGCTGGCCGAGGCCGCGATCACGCGGCTTCTCGCCGAGGACCGGTTGGCGGAGAAGGGTCCGAGTCTCGCGCTTCCACACCACCGCCCGCGCCTCACGGCGGAGGAGGAGGAGGCACGACTTCTCCTTGAGGCCACGATAGCCGGCGCCGGGCTCGAAGCTCCCTTCGTATCCAACTTGGCCGCCATGCTCGATCTGCCGCGCCCGGTGCTCAACGACCTGCTTCAGCTGTTGAGCGAGGAGGGAACCACGAAGGCGGTGACGCCGGAGCTGCACATTTCGGTCGTTGCGCTGGAAGCGTTCGAGTCGAAAGCGCGCCTCCTGCTCGCGGACGGGGCGGTGGGGACTCCGGCGCGCTTCAAGGAGGCGTTCGGACTCTCCCGCAAGTACCTGATTCCGCTTCTGGAGCATCTGGATCGCGAGGGCGTGACGCAACGCACTCGGGAGGGGAGAGTCTTGGCGTAAGAGCCGGCCTCGTTACTGCGCCGGAGGACGTGACGCGGCGCTCGGGGGGAGAGAGTCCTGGCGTAGGAGCCGGCCTCGCTACTGCGCCGGCCGGGCCTGACGCGGCGCACTCGGGAGGGGAGAGTCCTGGCGTAGGAGCTGGCCGCGCGCTGCGTCGGCCGGCCAGGCGATGCCGGCCGGAGCGGACGACCTAGTCGACGTGGTACAGAAAGCAGCCGCACTGTTCGCAAGTCTCGACGCGGCTGTTCCGGTCCGCCTCCACCGCGCTGGCTCTCGCGACTGCCACGAAACAGCCGTAACAGATGCCGTTGATCACCGGCACCACCACTCGCGACGCCGTTCGGGCGATACGCCGGTAACGCGCCACGATCCTCCGGTCGAGACGCCCCTCCAGCTGCTCCACCTTCTCTTCCAGCGACTTTATCGCATCCGCGATCTCGATGTCGAAGACGCCAGACTCGAGATCCGCCAGCGAACCGTCGGCGAGACCGTTCCGCTGCATTTTCAAGTCTTGAATTTCAAGCAGAAGTCCGAGTTGTCGGTGCATGCGGTGGTCTAGCTCCCTCCGGCGCCGAGCAGGTCCATGAATTCGGAGGCGGTTTCGACTTCCGCCAGCGCACTGGGCGCTCCGCTGCCTTTGCTGAACTGCGCGATTTTCCCGAGCACGGGCAGATACTGATTGGACACCTCGATCGGGGGCGCGACGATAAGAAAGATGTAGTGGACCGGCTGACCGTCTATGGCATCGAAGTCGAGGCCCTCCGGCTTCCGTCCGAACGCCACTCGCAACCTCTTGATCACGAGCGAGCGGCAATGCGGAATCGCGATCCCGCGTCCGACTCCCGTCGATCCCAGCTTTTCCCGCCGTTTCAGCATCTTGAACAAGATTTCCCGAGACCTCCGGTCGATGTTCAAGTATCCCACCAGCTCCCTCAGAGCCTCGTCCTTTGTCTTCGCTACCATGTCCAGCTGGATGGACCGCAGGGAAAAGAAGTCGCGAAGTTGCACGGGAAGAGTCGTCTTCTTCAGAGGTGAACGAACGATGTCGCGGCTCGGCGGAAACAGTGTGCCGATAAACCTAATACCAAACGAGTCAATACCAAACCGGCGAACCGAACGAACTTGCGTGGAACACCATCCTGGGCGATCATGTACCTACTTGAGTGATTCATGTATCTACTTGAGTGATTCATGTAAACACTCAGGCGACACTTGAAGGGGGCGAAACGGCTTCGACGCTCGATACGGAAGCTACGGAAGCGTGCCGAGGTGCTCGGGGCCTCGTTAAACACCGGGAAATGTTTCAAGTGCCAACAACGACTTGGCTCTGGCTGCGTAATCAAACGTAGTCCGCCTGCAGAGGGGCTGGGCCCGAGGAACCTCTGTGGGCGTCGATAAATCGGGCTGGTCACCGAAGCGCGCCGCGAGCGAGGGTGACGAGACATTGGCTTCGGTCAATCCGCGGCTGGTCCTTCGATGGTTTGTTCGTGAGCCCTCGCAGGACGAGACTGAACCGCGAACTATGCACGTAGACGCCGGAGTTGATGATCTAGCGGACGCGGGTTCGATTCCCGCCGCCTCCATCGCTATTCGCGACATCGTTCATCCTCGTGACATTGCTCACCCTACGACACTCATCCCACGACTCCCGCGACGGCCCCGATTCTCGCATCGGCCGCAGGCTCGGCAGCGCGAGTCTGGAGACGGATAGACCGTGATCGAAGAACTTCAGCAAAAGTTGGGAGACGAGGCGGAGAAGCTGCACCACGAGCTTACCGTCATCCTTCCGCGAGAAATCGAGAAAGCGCTTGCGCAGGGGGACTTGCGCGAGAACTCCGAGCACAAGGCCGCCCTCGAGCGCCAGGGCTTCGTACAGGCCAGGCTGGGGGAGATCGCGCGCCGCATGTCTCAGCTGAGCGATATCGACATCGAGCATGTACCGGTCGACCGGGTCGGCTTCGGGTCGAGGGTCACCGTCCGGGATCTTGGCGATCAGACGGTCGAATCCTTCAACATCACGCTGGGGGACAACGTCGACATCGAGAACAACGACATCTCGCTGGAGTCGCCGATCGGCAAGGCGTTGCTCGGCAAGAAGAAGGGCGACTTCGTAGAAGTGCGCCTGCCATTCGGAGCGCGGGAGCTCGAGATCGTGGCCTTCGAGACGCTGCACGAAGTCGGCCGGGAGGAGCCGCGGCCCTAGCCGCTTCTGGGAGAGAGGGTCTTCGGGATGTCCGAGCTGGGTCCTGGAAGATGTTTCCCGCCCTGGAAGAGCCTAGAAGATTTTGATCGGCGGGATGAACTTGCCCGGATTCGTCCGCACTTCCTCCAGAAAGGCGTTCAGATCCACCACGATCGTCAACAACTCTTCGTACAGGCGATCCTCGCTCACCAGACGGCCGACCGTTCCTTCTCCTCCCTCGATGAGAGCCAGCAGGGAGTCCGCTCTGCCCGCGGAGGAAGCCAGCGTCACATATAGCGAATCCGAGGCGAGAAGGCGGCCGATCGTGCTTTCCCCCGCCGCCATCGCGGCCGTGACGGAGTCGAGCCTGGAGGCGGCCGACGCCAGATCGTCGTAGACGTCCCTGTCGCGAATCAGCTGGCCGATGGTTCCCTCGCCGGCCGCTATCGGCCCCAGCACGGCATCGAGCTGTTCGTTCAGCGCGACCAGCCCGTCGTACAGCGTCGAGTCCACCAGCAGGCGGCCCAGGGATCCCTCGCCGGACGAGACGCGGGCCAGAGCATCGCTCAGATCGTCCGACAGATGGGTGAGGCTCTGGACCGCGTCTGCCGCCTGGCCCAGCAGCTCTTCGTAGCTTAGCGCCGGCGCCGCGCCCAGGGTGTCGCCGGGAGCGAGCGCGGCCGAATCCGGAGAGCCCGGCTCTATGTCGATGAGCCGGTTGCCCAGCAATCCCTGAGTCCGCACCCGGGCGCGCGATCCGCGCCGAATCTGCTCCATCACCCGCACGTCGACCTCCAGCCAGACCGCCACGGCATCGTCGGAAGCGGCACGAACGGCCGGTTCGATGAACTCGACCCGCTCGACTTGGCCCACATTCTGTCCGGCCACCTGAACCGGGGCCCCTCCCTGGAGTCCGGAAGCCGACTCCATCAGCGTGACCAGCCTGTACCGCTCGCCGAAGATGTTCCCGGCCCGCCCGACGAAGAAAATGCCCGCAGCGAGCAGCACAGCCCCCGCCAGAACGACCAGGACCACGCGCACCTTGTCCCAGGTAACTGGATTGGATCGTCGCATGCTAAGCTCAAACGCCTCCTTCCGGGGGAAGAGGCTCTCCCGGCTCGCCCAGATAGCTCAAGAACTCTCTGACATACTTGTCGCGCGAAGCGCGCATGGCGCCGGGCGTTCCGCTAAAGATTACTTTGCCTTGCCACAGCAGCACGCTCTCGGTCGCGATCCTGAGGGTAGAACGCACATCGTGCGTCACCACAATGGCGCATACCCCCAAGTCTCGCTTCAGCTTCAATATCAGATCGTCGATCGTTCTGGTGGTGATCGGATCCAGGCCGCTGGTGGGCTCGTCGAAGAGAAGAATCGCCGGTTCGTGAACGATGGCCCGGGCGATCGCCACTCGCTTGCGCATGCCGCCCGAGAGCTGGGAGGGAAGCAGCGGGAGGACCTTCTCGGAGGGGAGATCGACGAAGGAAAGCACCTCAGCGACCCGCGCGCGTATCTCGTCGTCTCCCAGATCGGTGTGTTCGTAGAGCGGGAACGACACGTTGCCGAACACATCCATGGAATCGAAGAGCGCCGATCCCTGGAAGACCATCCCCATCTGCTCGCGCACTCGCAGCACGACGCGCCGGGAGACCGAGGTGATGTCCTCTCCCCTGATCAGAACCCTCCCCCGGTCCGGGAAGAGAAGGCGAAGGATGAGACGCAGAATAGTCGATTTCCCGACCCCGGACCCCCCCAGAATGCAGAGAATTTCCTTCGGGGCGACGCTGAGATCGATCCCGCGCAGCACGGCGGGGCCGCCGAAGGAAAGCCACACATCCCGCAACTCCACCATTGGCCCCGAGATTGGCCCCGAGGAAACCGGATGACTGGTCACAGCGCGAATACGATGATGAGGATCTGGGTGATGAAGTAGTCCGACGCCAAGATCAGCACGGATGTCGTCACCACGGCATTCGTGGTAGCCCGTCCGACACCCTCCGTGCCGCCGCGGGTGCGTAGTCCGTAGAAGCAGCTCGTGAACGCCATCAAGCCGCCGAAGACGAAGGGTTTCGCAAGACCCTGCACGAGGTCGATCGGGAAAACTCGGAATATGAAGCCGGTTTCCGCCATCGTGTCGTAAACCGAAGACATGTACATGCGAGCCGTCAGGTCCAGCTTGGTCATCGCGATCACGAGGCCGCCGAAGATCGCTACCAAGTCGGCGATGATCGTGAGGATCGGAAGCATCAGCATCGCGGCCAACAGGCGCGGCACGACCAGCTTTCGGACGGGATCCACGCCCATCGTCCGAAGCGCGGCCGACTGTTCCGTGACCCTCATCGCGCCGAGCGCGGCAGCCATGCCCGCTCCCGCGCGGCCAGTGACCATGAGTCCGGTGATCACCGGCCCCAGTTCGCGGATCGTGCTGGCGGCAACGAGTCGTCCGATGTAGACGGTGGCCCCGAACCGCTCCATCTCCACCGCCGACTGCAACGCGAGAACCATCCCCGTGAAGAGTCCGGTAAGAAGGACGATCAGGATCGAACCTACGCCGATCGTGTCCATCTGCTGAATGCAGTCGGAGCGGTAGAACGGCCGGGTAAAACAAGCCGGCACGACGCGGCACGCGAACGCGAAGTAGGCGTAGACCGTTTCCGCCACGTTGGAGATCGCGCCGGCGACTACCTTGGCGGCAGACCGGCGGTTGTTGCTGGACTCTCCGGGCAACTACTTAGCGCTCTCCCCTGATTGGATATACTTTGGCTCGAGAAAACGAGATACGCGCCTGCGTAGTACGAGATTCGCGCTTGCCCAGTCAAGATACGCCGGCGGGCAGGGGCTATGAAAGCCGCTTGAACGAATTCGCGGCCATCTCAGGCAACCATGAAGAGGAGCTGTACCCGATGCCGACCGGACCGGTCCATACCAATCACGCCCCCGCCGCGGTGGGGCCGTATTCGCAGGGTTTCTGGGGGGGCGACTTATTCTTTTCCGCCGGGCAGATAGGACTCGAGCCGACGACCGGAGAGATCGTCGAGGGCGGGGTCGCCGCGCAAGCCGAAAGGGCGCTGGCCAATCTGAAGGTCGTGTTGCTGGAAGCGGGCGTGTCCACCGCCGAAGTCGTCAAGACGACGATATACCTGGCCGACATGGCCGATTTCGCCGCGGTCAACGAGGTCTACCGGCGGCACTTCGATCCGCCGCATCCCGCAAGGTCCACGGTACAAGCGGGGGGGTTGCCATTGGGAGCCCTGGTCGAGATCGAAGTGATCGCGCACCAGAGAGGCTGAGCGATCGCGCTTGGTCCTCTGCGTGTGCCGCGGTACGCGTCGCCGACAAGGTTTCCTCGGTGCCGCCGACAAGTCCTCTATGCCGCCGGCAAGGTCCTCTGCGCCGCAGGCACGGTTCTCCGCGCCACCGGTATGATCCCTTATGCCGCTGGTAGAAAGGCGCAAACAATAACGGGAGCGGATGGCGACTGGTGTCGCCTGCGGTCTTCAAAACCGTTGCGGGGCGTTCGCGCGTCCCGGGTGGGTTCGATTCCCACACGTTCCCGCCATTTTTCCATCGTGTTCCCGGGTCCGGCCACGACTTCGGAGCGGAGACCGCTGGCTCGCGGACGCGCGCCTGCCGGCGTGTTCCTCGGGCGTGATGCGGCTCGTCGGACAGCCGTTCGGTACGCCGCAGCTCGGTACGCCGCAGCCCGGTGCGCCGCCGCTAGCTTCGTCCTTCTCGTGGCCGCGGCCGTCCCCGTCCCGGTTCCAGCTCTTTGCGCGCCTCTGGCCGCCCAGGATCCGCCTCCTCCCGACTCGCTCGCGCTGCCGGCCGACTCGGCGGCAGCGACCGCCTCGGCCGACACCGTGGCGGTTCCTCAGCCTCCGATATCGCCGCTCGGGGCCTTCGGCCGATCGTTGATAATACCCGGATGGGGGCAGTTGGAGGTCGGACGGGCGGCACGGGGAGCCTTCTACTTCGCGGTAGAGTCGGCCTTTATCTTCATGGTTCTGAAGTCGGACGCGCGCCTCGCCGCGGCGAGGGAGGAGATGCCCCCGAACGAGGAGCGCATATCGGCGCGTTCGGGCCAACGCGAGAACTGGATAGTGCTGGCCGGATTCATCGCGTTCCTGAGCGGTCTCGATGCGTGGGTGTCTACGCAGTTCTGGGACTTCGAGCCCAGGGTCGGGCCGCCTCCCGACGGCTCGGTCGGCCTAGCGGTAACTCTGAGCGTGGATCTGCCGTGACGCCATCCCGCGAAGAAACATGCAGGACACCCTCTCCGCCAAGCTGGGTCGGCCACCCTGCGCCAGCGTTGGCAGCCGGGCGCGCGAAGACACGCGCGAATGGAAGAGAAGGGGAGCCGTTACCGCCGTGACCGGACAGGATAGCACTCCAGCCGGATTTCATCCGGCGTGACGACGGCGAAGCTCATGTTGCACACCCAGTTGCCCGTGTTGAGGTAGAACTTGCCAGGCGCGAACATCGACAGCTCGGGCGTATGGATGTGACCGAAGACCACGAGATCGATGTCGGCATGTCGTGCCAGCGCCTTGTGCGCGCGAGACGCCATGGAGGCCGCGAAGGCCCCGGGGCGGGGCGCCGCCGACTCTCGTATCCTCGCGAATTGGCGAGTGAGCGGTATAGCCAGATCGGGATGGATCCATCGATAGATTTGCTTGTTCAACTGGCTGCGCGACAGTGTTCGGAGCAACATGTAGGCCCGCCCCTCCACCAAGCCGTCGCCGTGCGCGATGTAGGCTCTGCGGTCGCCTACGGTGCGCGTGAGCGGCCCCTCGAGAACCTCGAGGCCGATTTCATCCCGAAGAAAGCTCCCGCCCCATGCATCGTGGTTCCCGCCGATGAAAGAGACCGGCACTCCCGCGTCGACGAGCGCCCGAAGCCTTGCGAAGAGAGCGGTATGGCCGCGCGGGATCACTTCGCCGTACTCGAACCAGAAGTGGAACAGGTCGCCGTTTATGATGAGTTCGTCGCCCAACTCGGGCACTTCCGCCAGGAAGGACAGGAACGCGCGTTCGTTCTCGGCGGGGATGGCCCCGCAGTGAATGTCGGACACGATGACTGTGCGCTCTGACATGGCAGGCAGGCTCGGGAGTGATAGCGGTGACGGTGGGATGGCGTACGTAACAGCCCGCATGACAGCCGAAAGTGCCGAGGAAGTTCTGCGTAGACGATGCTCCTCGTCAAGTCCGCCTCCTCATTCTCGCGAGGCTTGGCCGCGCGAGAACGCTCGACCGGATGGGCGGCTCGGTCGCGCAAGAATGTTCGACCGGATGGTAGGCTCCTTTACGCGGATTGCAGACTCCGCCGGGCGTACGGCCGGCGCCCTTGCACGGCGGGTCGGCGCCGTTGCGACAACCGTCTGCTGGGCCGCCGCTTGCACGATGGCCACCGCCTGCGCCAGCGCTTTCGAGGGTCGAACCATCCCCGGCGGAGCCGAGATCGCGCAGCGGCTTCGAGCGGAGACCGGCGCGGAGACCCCGGTCCGCCTGGTATTCGAATGGGAGTACGCAGGGGAGGACGGCAACTTTCGCGGGGAGGGCGCGGCCCGCGTGAACCCGCCCGACAGATTCAGGCTGGATCTGTTTGCGACCGGGGAGGGCAGTCTTCAAGCCACGCTGGTGGACGGAGAGCTCGGGACGAGCGGCGACCTCACCGAAGTCGAACTGCCGCCGGTTGTCTTTCTGTACGCGATGGCCGGCATCTTCCGGCCTGGGAGCGGGGCTCCGGCGGCCAGCTACGAGAGCGAATCTCTTCGGACGCTGGAGTTCGCGGGAGCAGGAAGCGCAACACACTACTATATTTTTTCCGGCGACCGCCTCGTCCGGGTCGAGCAGCGGCGGGACGGCCGCCGGGAACGCTGGGTCGAGATCGAGTGGGAAGCGGACTCCGCCGCCTGGCCGAGGGAGGCCAGATTCCGGGATGAAGTAGCCCGGCAGGGGGTTCGATGGGAGCTGTTGAGCACATCCACGACGGTTGAACCTTACCATGAGCGAATCTATGTCTTGCCGAGCCGGCCTCGGCGTCTTGGTGGCGGCGGGGGCGGCGCTGGCGGGCTGCTACGGCTTTTCGGGCGGGGGCGGCCTGCCGGGCCATCTGAGAACCGTCTTCGTGGCCCCCGTGGAGAATGAGAGCACGCAGTTCGGCATCGCGGAGTCGCTGGCAGAAGAGCTCCTCGAAGCAGCCCGCCAGCGCATGGGACTTCGGCTGGCCTCGGAGCCGGAAGCGGACGCCATAATCACCGCGCGAATCCGCAACTACTCCGATGATGCGGTCAACTTCGACGCAATCGATGGAGTGGGCGCGGACGTGTTCCAGCGCCGGGTGACCGTCGGGGTTTCGGTCGAGATACTGGATGTGGTGCAGAACGAGATAATCTGGAGCAACGAGAGTCTGACCGGCACGGGCGAATACGAGCCGGGCGCCCAAACGGAGGAGGAAGCTCTGGTTGTAGCGCTCGAGAACCTGGTGCAGCAGATAGTGGACGGAGCCCAGTCGCAGTGGTAGAGCGAGCGGGCCGCTCCTGACATGAAGCGCACCGTCGCCATGGCGTTCGTTCTCGCAGTCGTTTGGCTCCTCTGGTCGGGGCACTACACCCCGCTCATCCTCTCCCTCGGCGCCGTGTCTCTGGCGCTGGTCGTGGCCGTAGGGCGGAAGATGCGAATCCTCGATGACGAGGGAGCGCCGCTGCGTCTCCCGCTCGGCCTGCCGCTCTACCTGCCCTGGCTCGCCTTCGAGATCGCCAAGGCGAGCGTCGATGTCGCCTTGCGGGTCCTGAAGCCCTCTCTCCCGATCAGCCCTCGGGTGGTTCGAGTGAGAGCGGGACAGCGGACCGACCTCGGGCGGGTGATCTACGCCAATTCGATCACCCTCACCCCGGGCACGGTGACCGTCGATACCGAAGGCGACACGATCGCCGTTCACGCCCTGACGGCCGAGAGCGCCGACGAACTGCTTGCCGGAAAGATGGACCGGCGCGTGACCCGCAACCTGGAAGGACGGCGGTGATCCTCGCGGGCGTCCTGGCGGCGGTGCTCGTCACGATGAGCCTCGCCCTGGTGCGCGCGGCCCGCGGACCGACGGTCTTCGACCGCATTCTGGCGCTGAACATGTTCGGAACGAAGACGGTGCTCCTTATCGCCGTGATCGGATTCCTCACCGGCAGGCCCGGCTTCCTGGACCTCGGACTCGTCTACACCCTTATGAACTTCATTGGCGTGATCGCGGTTCTCAGATTCTCGAAGTACGGGAACTTCGCCAGCGCGGACCCCGAGAGGAAGGCGTGATGCGCCGCCCGGGAGGAAAGGCCGATGCTTGAAGTCGCGAGCGCCGCGCTCTTGCTCGCCGGCGCGGCATTCGGCATCGCCGGAGGGATCGGACTCTTGCGGCTACCCGACTTCTACTGCCGCATCCACAGCGCGGGGATCAACGACACGCTCGGGGCGGGGCTCATCCTCGCGGGCCTTCTCCTCCGCTCGCCCGACTGGATCGCCGGGGCGAAGCTCGTGGCGATCCTGGCCTTCCTGTTGATCACCAGTCCGACTTCCACCCACGCCCTCGCCAACGCGGCTCTGGAGACCGGCCTCCGCCCGCGTCTGGACGAGGCGGACGACTCGTCGCCGGCGCGCTGATGGAGCTTTCATTGGAAGTCGAGCTGGTCACGGCCCTGCTCCTGACGCTTCTCTGTTGCACCGCGGTCGCCGTGGTGCGGATGCGCGGACTGTTCGCGGCCGTCATGCTGATGGGCATCTACAGCTTCCTGGGGGCGTCCTGGATGCTTCTGCTGGATGCTCCCGATGTCGCCTTCACGGAGGCGGCCGTCGGCGCGGGGATATCTTCCATTCTGATGCTGGCGGCGCTGTCGCTCACCACCCGGAAGGCGAAGCGACCCACGCGTTCGCCGCTGGCGCCGCTCCTCCTCGTCGGCATCACCGGCGCGGCCCTGGCATACGGCACCTTCGACATGCCCCGCTTCGGCAGCGCCGACTCTCCGGCCAACAGCTACCCCCATCCCTCGTATGTGGAGCGCACCGAAGAGGACATCCACATTCCGAACGTGGTCACTGCGGTGCTGGCCAGCTACCGGGGCTACGACACGCTCGGGGAGACGGTCGTGATCTTCACGGCCGGCATCAGCGTGCTGATCCTGCTGCGCGGCAGCCGGAAGCGGTGGCGCAACGGAGCCGGAGCCGGAGCCTCGGAGAATTCCTCCGAAGAAGAAACGTCCGATGTTCCCGGCGATCCGGGGGATCCCGCCGCGGAGAGGCAGAGCCGCGGAGAGGCGCGCGGAGAGGCGGACGAGACCGCAAGAGGCGTAACGTGAAGGACAACACGATCCTCCGCGTCGTTAGCAAGCTGCTGCTGCCGTACGTGCTGCTCTTCGCCCTGTACGTGCAGTTTCACGGCGACTACGGGCCGGGCGGCGGATTCCAGGCGGGCGTGATCTTCGCCGCCGGCTTCGTCCTGTACGGCCTTGTCTTCAGCTTGGACTCGGTCCGGCGCGTAGCCCCCGCCCGAATGGTCGAACTGGTCTTCGCTACGGGGGTCCTCGTCTTCGCGGGAACCGGAGTCGCGACGATGCTCATGGGCGGGAACTTCCTCGAGTACGGCGTCTTGAACGAACACAACCCGTCCCACGGGCAGCACCTCGGCATACTGGTCGTGGAGCTTGGAGTGGGCATGACGGTGGCCGCGGTCATGATCGCGATCTATTCGGCTTTCGCCGGGCGCGGGCGCGCATGACGGACTCCATCCTGGGCCTGTACAACTACTGGGTCGTGATCTTCCTGATGATGACTGGATTCTACATCGTCATAGCCCGCGGCAACCTCATCAAGAAGGTGATCGGACTCAACATCTTCCAGACGTCGGTATTCCTGATGTATCTCACGATCGGGAAGGTGTCGGGCGGAACCGCGCCGATCGTCAAGGAAGGCTTCGAAGTCTACTCCAACCCTCTTCCCAGCGTGCTCATCCTGACCGCGATAGTCGTCGGCGTCGCGACCACGGCTGTCGCGCTGGCCCTCGTGGTGCGGATCAGGGAGGCCTACGAGACGATAGAAGAGGACGAGATCGAGGCGGGCGGAGACAAGCCGTGATCCAGGCGCAGCTGCCGGCTCTGCAAGTGGTCGTTCCGCTCATCGCGGCGCCGCTGTGCATCATCCTGAAGCGTCGCGCAGCCGTCATGTCTTTCGCGATCGCGGTCTGCTGGGTCACGTTCGCTGCCTCGGTCGCTCTGCTCGGCTCCGTGCTGGAGAACGGCGTCATCATCTACGAACTCGGAGGGTGGGCGGCGCCGTGGGGCATCGAGTACCGGGTGGATGCCCTCGGCGCCTTCGTGGCGCTCTTCGTTTCGGGCATCGCCGCGCTCGTGCTGACGTACGCTCCGCGCAGCCTCGCCGACGAGGTGCCGGCCGGCAAGCACTATCTCTTCTGCACGCTCTATCTGCTGAGCCTGACCGGACTGCTCGGCATCGCCATCACGGGCGACCTTTTCAACGTCTTCGTCTTCCTCGAGATATCGGCGCTTTCCTCGTATGCGCTGATCGCCATGGGCGGGCGCCGGCCGGCGCTCCCGGCGGCATTCCAGTACCTCGTGATGGGGACCATCGGGGCGACCTTCATCCTCGTGGGCATAGGCCTCATGTACCAGATGACGGGGACGCTCAACATGGCGGACATGGCCGCGCGGCTGGCCGCCGGCGGCGAAGTCCGAACGGCGCTTGTCGCCATGGCCTTCCTCACGGTCGGCATCGGCCTGAAGATCGCGCTCTTCCCGCTCCATGTCTGGCTGCCCAACGCCTATGCGTACGCGCCTTCGGTCGTCACCGCCTTCATGGCCGCGACCGCGACGAAGGTGTCCGCGTACATCCTGTTGCGCTTCATGTTCAGCGTCTTCGGCGCGGAATTCGCCTTCGAGCGGCTGGGGCTCGGGCAGGCGCTGATGCCGCTGGCGCTGCTCGGCATCTTCGCCGCATCCGCCGTGGCGATCTACCAGACCAACATCAAGCGAATGCTCGCGTACTCGTCGGTGGCCCAGATCGGCTACGTGGCGCTGGGGATAAGCTTCGCCACCGCGACCGGGCTTGCCGGCGGCATCGTCCACCTCTTCAACCACGCCCTGATCAAGGGCGGGCTCTTCATGGCGATGGGGTGCATCATGCTACGGCTGCGCTCCGTCGATATCGAAGAGATGGCCGGAATCGGGCGCGTCATGCCGTGGACGATGGCCGCGTGGGTGGTGGGAGGACTGGGTCTCATCGGGATACCGGCCACGGCGGGCTTCATCAGCAAGTGGTACCTGGTCCAGGCGGCGCTGGAGCAGAATTGGATATGGGCCGCGGTGGCGGTGCTGGGTAGCTCGATGCTGGCCGCGGTCTACGTCTGGCGGGTAGTCGAGAGAGCGTTCTTTCGCGAGCCCGGCGCCCGAGCCAGGGAGGCTCGCGAGGCGCCGCTCTCGATGCTGATTCCCACATGGGTCCTGGCCATTGCGACGGTGTATTTCGGGCTTCACACCGAACACTCGGCGGGCATAGCGATGCGAGCCGCCACCGCGGTACTGGCGGGATTTCAGTGAGCGAGACGGCCCCGCTGCACCTGGCGCTCGCAATTCCGCTCGCCGGGGCGCTGCTGGTCGCGGCGCTCGGGCGCTGGCCGAATCTCAGGGAGGCCGCCACTCTCCTCGCCGGCGTCGGGCTGTTCGGCTTCGTCGCCTCCCTCCTCCCGGGCGTCATGGCCGGGGGCCGGCCCGAAGACCACCTGGTCGAGCTATTCCCCAACCTGCCTCTGAAGCTCGCGCTCGAGCCGCTCGGGATGCTCTTCGCCCTGGTCGCTTCCGGGCTGTGGGTCGTCACGTCGCTCTACTCCATCGGCTACATGCGCGGTCACGGCGAGAAACGCCAGACGCGCTTCTACATCTTCTTCGCGCTCTCGATCTTCGGGGCGATGGGGGTCGCCCTCGCGGGGAACATGCTCACCCTCTTCCTCTTCTACGAGATCCTGACGCTCTCGACCTATCCGCTGGTCTCGCACCACGGCTCCGGGAAGGCGATGCGGGGAGCGCGCACCTATCTGTCGATCCTGCTGGCGACCTCGGTCGGGCTGTTGCTGCTGGCGGTGGCGTGGACATGGACGCTGGCGGGCACTCTCGACTTTCGCGAGGGGGGAATCCTGGCCGGGCGCGCGGGAGAGACGACGCTGACCATCCTGCTGGGGCTGTACGCGTTCGGGACCGGGAAAGCCGCGCTCATGCCCTTCCACCGGTGGCTGCCCGCCGCGATGGTGGCCCCGACGCCGGTCAGCGCGCTGCTGCACGCGGTCGCGGTCGTCAAGGCCGGCGTATTCACGATCATGAAGGTGGCCATCTACATCTTCGGTCTCGATCTGCTCGCCGGGACGGACATCAGCGCTTGGCTCGCCTACCTGGCCGGCTTCACGATCATCGCCGCTTCGATCGTCGCGATGGCGCAGGACAACTTGAAACGGCGGCTGGCGTACTCCACGGTCAGCCAGCTCTCGTACATCGTCCTCGGGGCGGCGCTGGCGAGCAGCTGGGGCATTATCGGCGGGGGAATGCACATCCTGCTGCACGCCTTCGGCAAGATCACGCTCTTCTTCTGCGCCGGCGCGATCTATGTTGCGGCGCACAAGACGGAAGTCAGCGATATGCGGGGCCTGGGCCGGGCGATGCCGGTAACCATGACCGCATTCCTGATCGGCTCTCTCAGCGTGATCGGACTGCCGCCCCTCGGCGGCAGCTGGAGCAAGTGGTACCTGACGCTGGGCGCCATGGACACGGGCCAGATCATCTTCGTCGGCGTGCTCATGGCCAGTTCGCTGCTCAACGTGGCCTACCTGATCCCGCTTCCGATTCGCGCCTTCTTCTCGAAGCCTCCCGGCGGGTCGCCGTTGGCCTTCAAGGAAGCGCCGGCGTTCTGCCTGGCCGCGCTCTCCTTCACGGCGGCGGGTTGCATCGTCCTCTTCTTCATGGCGGACGATGTATACCGGCTGCTCTTGCCCCTCGGCGGAGCGATCGCGGAGCTGGGAGGAAGTTCCGCGCAGATCGGGATGGAGGCCGCGCCTCTCGGCGCCGAGCCGCCGCCGGGCGCCGGGGCCGCGGAGCCTGGTGCGGGCCCGGCACTTGGCATAGAGACCGGGCATCTCGGCGGAGACCCCTCGCTTGACGCCGGGGCCGCGCCTCCCGGCGGGGAGCCATCGGTCGGTGCAGAGGCTTCGCAGCTTGGAGGAGAGTGATGTTCGCGGTCGCGAACGAGCGCGCCGGCGGCGGCTTGGACCGCCCCGAGGCCGCTGCAGCTCGGCTGGCAGGAATATAGACCATGGCTCCTGAAGACCGTATTTCGGACGGGCGCGACGCCGCACGGAGCTCCGCCGGGCGCGCCGAAGAGGCCGCATCCGGAGCGGAGAGGCCGGAAGCGGATGCGCCCTCCTCCGGGCGCAGACACGTCTTCGACAACCCCAGGAATGTGCGCCGCGTCATTTTATACCTGCTCCTCGCGTGCGGGGCGGTCTTCGCGCTCGATCTCGTGAATCTGGTGCAGGGCTGGCTGGACTGGCCCGAGCTGCGCCACCGCGAGCGCAGCTGGGAAGGCTTGCCCGGCTTCTACGCGGCGTACGGATTCGTCGCCTGCGTCCTTCTCGTGCTCGCGGCCAAGGAGATGCGGAAGTTCCTGATGCGGGACGAGGACTACTATGATCGGTAGCCTCCCGCCCGCAGCCGTGATGATCCTCGGCGCGTTCCTCGTGCCGCTGTTCAAGGGCAGGGCGCGATCGGCCTTCGTGTTGCTCCTGCCCATCGCCGGGTTGGCTTGCCTGCTGCTGGTCGGCGAGGGGGAGTTCGGACGGGTGTCGTTCTTGTCCTACGAGCTGACCCTCGTGCGGGTGGACGGACTGAGCAAGCTCTTCGGGTGGCTCTTCCACATAGCGGCGTTCATCGGCCTTTTGTTCGCCCGCCGGGCCAAGAGCCTCGCCGAGGACATTGCGGCGCTCGTATACGCCGGGGGCGCGGTCGGGGCGGTCGCGGCCGGAGATCTAATCACTCTCTTCGTCTTCTGGGAGATTCTAGCGGTCAGCTCCGCCTTCTTGGTCTGGACGCGCGGCACGGAGCGCTCCTACCGGGCGGGGATCCGCTACCTGATAGTCCATGTGGGGTCGGGCGTGATCCTTCTGGCCGGGATTATCGCCCATGTGCAGGCGACCGGATCGATCGCGTTCGACCACCTCGGCGTCGGCTCTCCCGGGACGAACTTGATCCTCCTCGCCTTCGGGATAAAGGCGGCGTTCCCCTTCTTCCACACCTGGCTTACCGACGCATACCCGGAGGCGACTTTCAGCGGCACGGTTTTCCTGAGCTCCTTCACGACGAAGGTCGCGGTATACGCTCTCGCTCGCGGCTACCAGGAGACCGAACTCCTGGTGTATGTCGGGGCGGCGATGACCTCCTTCCCGATCTTCTACGCGGTGATAGAGAACGATCTGCGCCGGGTGCTCGGCTACAGCATGATCAACCAGATCGGCTTCATGGTGTGCGGGATAGGCATCGGGACCGAGTTGGCCGTGAACGGGGCGGTGGCGCACGCCTTCAACGACGTTCTCTTCAAGGGACTGCTCTTCATGTCCATGGGGGCAGTGCTCTACCGGACGGGCAAGATCAACGGCAGCGAGCTGGGAGGACTCTACAAGAGCATGCCGAAGACGGCGCTGCTGTGCATGATCGGGGCGGCATCCATCTCGGCTTTTCCGTTATTCAGCGGCTTCGTGAGCAAGTCGATGGTGATGTCGGCGGCACTCGAGGAGGGACACGATGTCGTGTGGCTCTTCCTCCTCTTCGCTTCGGCGGGAGTGTTCCACCACGCCGGCATCAAGATCCCCTTCTTCGCCTTCTTTGCGCACGACTCGGGCATCCGCGTCAAGGAGGCTCCGTCGACGATGCTCATGGCCATGACGGTCGCGGCGCTGCTCTGCATCTTCAACGGTGTGTTCCCGGAGGCTTTTCTTTACCGGCACCTGCCGAATCCGGTGGATTACGAGCCCTTCACCTCCGCGCACGTGATCAGCCAGCTCCAGGTGCTGTTCTTCTCCGCGCTGGCCTTCACATGGCTCAAACGGACGGGCCTCTATCCGCCTGAACTGCCTTCGGCGAATCTCGACGCCGACTGGCTGTACCGGCGCCCCGGCGCGGCGCTGGTCCGCGGGGCGGCGCACGTTGTCAGGGCGGTGCGGGGCAGGGCGGTGGCCGGCGGCAGGGCGGCGGTGGCCGCGGTGGCGGCCGGCGGGCGCCGGCATACCGGACCCGGCGGGCTTCTCGAGCGGACCGTGCCGACCGGCACTTCCGTGATGTGGGTCACGCTGCTGCTCGTGGTCTTCCTCGTCCTCTACTACTCCGCGAGGTAGCCGTGGGCCGGGCGGCCCGCTGGGTTATCGGCGCCCGCCGGTCACCGCTCTCCCGGGCGCAGGCCGAGTGGGTGGGGAGGCGTCTTTCGGCGCTCCGTCCGGATATGGCGATCGAGTACCGCTTCATCGCATCCGCGGGGGACCAGAGCGATGGCGGCGACGCCGGGCGCAATGTCGATGACGCAGCCGGGGCGGACGCCGGCAGCCGGCCGGCCAACCCTTTGTCGCTTGCGGCGGGGACGGGCCCCGCCCCCCGGCCGGCCAACCCTTTGTCGCCCGCGGCCGAGGCGAGCGCCGGCGGCCAGCCGACCCACTCCTCGTCGCCCGCAGCCGGGGTCAAGGGGCTCTTCACCGAAGACATCCAGAGCGCGGTCCTGGCAGGGAGCATCGACATGGCGGTTCACTCTCTCAAGGACCTGCCGGCGATCACGCCAGATGGCGTCGAGCTGTCGGCGATCCCGGCGAGAGAGGACCCCCGCGATGTGCTCGTGCTCCGAGATGACTTGCTCGCGGCGGGGAGGGAGTCCGCCACGGACGGCCTGGCCGTCTTGCAACGACTGCCTCCGGAAGCGAGGGTCGGGACCTCGTCGCTCCGCCGATCCGCTCAACTCCGCGCGTGCCGCGAAGACCTCGATCCGCAACCGGTTCGAGGGAATGTCGGGACCCGGCTAGAGAAGCTGAACGCAGGCCGGTTCGAAGCGCTGGTGCTGGCGGCCGCCGGGCTGAGGCGGCTCGGCGTTTGGCCCGCGGGGACGGCCCTGCTGGAAGATGACTACTGGTTGCCCGCGCCAGGGCAAGGCGCGCTCGCCGTGCAGTGCCGGACGGGCGGTGCCGCCGCCGCGAACGCTCGCATAATCTGCGATCCTGCTGCACGCGCGGAGGTAACGGCCGAAAGGGCGCTTCTCGCTCTCCTGGAGGGAGGGTGCAGAACTCCGGTCGCCGCGCGGGCGGTCTGGAAGACGGGAGAAGTCCGTCTCAGGGCAGCGGTGTACGATGTGGAGGGCGGCGCCGCCGTCTGCGGATCGGAGTCGGGCGACTCCGCCGAAGCGGCGGCGGTGGGCCGGCGCCTGGCAAGACGCATGCTGGAAGCGGGCGCGGCGCGTCTGATCGAGCGGGCGCGTCGCCTTGACCGGTGAGCGCCGCCAAGTCCGTCGGCTGCACGCCACGGCGCGTCAGCCCACTTCCGCCTCGCTCGGCGAGACCTGTCGGAGTTTGTCGAGAGATTGGGCAAATCCGGTGGCCGCGCGTCGGCCAAGTCCGTCGGGTGCACGCCACAGCGCGTCGGCCAACTCCGCTTCACTCGGTCAGACGGCGGCTCCCGTCGCCTTGAAACCCGTAGAGGAAGGTCAGGCATCCCGACGTCGTCTGCGAACAGTAGTAGCTGAGCATCCGAAGCTTGGCGTAGCCGCCCTCGGCAGTCCGGATGATGTAGGTTTCGTCCTTCGGCTGGAGGACATGCGAGAAGAACCCGTATTGGTACCAACGCTCCAGCGCAGGCGTCGCCGCTCCGTCATCCAGCGCCCCCACGGTCGTGGTGTAGCCGCTGGCCGGCGCTTCGATCACGGCGTCCCAAGCCGCCGTGCTGGCGATGGCTCCGCCAGCCCCGGCGTAGCCCGGCCCCCCGTTCACGACCACGTGATACCGGCTCACCGCAAGATCCCAGCCGGCGCCCGGGGCCTCCGTGACGCTCCCCTGATCGAAGTCGAAGTAAGTCCACCGCTGGCCGTCCCGCGCATCGATGGTGACCGTGTCCGTCACGAAGCGCCCGTCCGCAGGCTGCCCCTCGAAGTGCGCCACCGCGAAGCTGGGGGGCACTTCGCGCCTGAAGGACGATGCGACGACGAAACCGATCGCGAGGGCGAAGATGCCGCCGCCGATGAGGAGGCCGGCCGGCCGCTGTCCCTTGGACCGGCGTCTCTTGGCTATCGACACTTGGCTATCAACGGGCGCGCTCCACCAGTTTCGGCCCCCCGCGCCGCGCCGTCGGCCCGAGCCGGTGCGTTCGCCGACCAGCGATTACTTTTCATTGCTCGGCGGGGTGGTCGTTCAGCCACTCCGGACCGCTGTAGCTCTCTCCCTGCTGACGGCCCCGGACCTCCGGCCCGGCCTTCCGGTCGGGAGAACGCCCGGCCGGACGCCGGGGCTTGCTCTCGAGGAAGCGCTGCAGATTGATCAGATAGTAGGCGAGAGCGGTGGCGGCCAGGATGAACATGACTCCGATCGCAAGCGGCGCGACCCCGCCGTCGACATAGAAGATCCGCAACTCCCACACAGCGAATACGGCGCAGAAGACCGTGGCCGTCGAGATTAGAAATCTATGGAAAACGATGATCGACATAGCGATGTTGACCTGTCCGGATGAGCTTGCGCCAGAAGATAGCCGCGAGGCCGCGCCGCGGCCCGGCGCTCCCCGGCATCTTGCCGAGACCGACCGTTGGCATCTTGCCGAGACCGACCGTTGGCATCTTGCCGAGACTGCCCGTTGGCGTCTTGCCGAGACCGACCGTTGCCGAAACATAACGAGCTTGCCGATGCCCGGCGAAACGGATACTGCTTGCCCCGCGGAGATCCCGAAGCGGCGCGCAGGCGAGATCGACCGGAGATGTGCCGGTGACCCGGCGGCGGCGATGGGACCGAGAACCCGGAGCGGCGCGCCGGGCGAGATCGGTCTGGCCACGAGACCAGTAGCGGAAGCCCCCGAATGACGAGAATCCGCACCTATCACGAGCTAGCCGAGCTCGACTCGGATCTCCCGAGCCAGATCGCGGCTCAAGCCGACCGCGTTTCGGGACGGCTCGCGTCCATCGGAGGAGTGACCGCCGTAATGAGCGGCAAGGGCGGGGTGGGGAAGAGCATTGTCACGGCCTTGCTGGCTACTTCGCTCGCGAAGCGGGGCCGCCGGGTCGGCCTGCTGGATGCGGATCTCGGAGGGCCTAGCGCCGCCAGACTCCTGGGCATCGAACCGGGAAGCCTGGCGGAAAGCTCCGGGGGCATCGGCCCGGCCGTGTCCGGTTCCGGAGTCCGCCTCATGTCCATGGCGCTACTGGTCGAACCGGGCCGGGCGGTACGGTGGAAGGATGCGACGGACGCCGGCTTCGCTTGGCGGGGCATCCAGGAGCGAGGCGCTCTGCGCGAGTTCCTGTCGGATGTCGAGTGGGGGGAGTTGGACATCCTGCTGGTCGATCTGCCGCCCGGCACGCAGCGCCTTGCCGAGCTCCACGGACTCGTGCCGGACTTGACCGGGGCGGTAGCGGTGACGATCCCATCCTCGGTCTCCGGCGATGCCGTCGGGCGCTCGATAGATTTGGCGAAGTCGCGCGGGCTGCCCGTCATTGGCGTGATCGAGAACATGTCGGGCGCGCTGTGCGAGGAGTGCGGCGCGGCGAGCAGCCCGTTCGCGGGTAGCGCCGGCGACGACTTGGCGTCCGGCTTCGACGTTCCGCTCCTGGCACGGCTGCCCTTCGACCCCGGTCTCGGGTCGGCGGCAAGCGAAGGAACTCTCGACGGCTGGCTGGACCGGCCCGGACCGGTTGCGGAAGCTCTCCTGAAGGTGGCGGACAAGTTGGCCCGTCTTCCTCGAACATGAGAACTCGTTTGAAGTCCCTCCATCAACATTGCGGGAGACCGGCGGAGTCCAGCCGCCGCGCAAGAGTTGGAGCGGCGTCTATCTCTGTCCGCATTTGCGGATGCCCCGAGGGGCGACCCTGCCCTGGAAACGGCGGACTTGGGACGTTGGAGCAGTGAGTTCTGTCCGCGTTCGAGGACGCCCGCGGCGCGGCGCGAGCCGGGCGTGACACGGATGGCATCGTGAAATTTCTATGCGTCGAATGCGACAGGCAGATGGTCTTCGAGGACAGGGATGTCCCTGGAGATGGCACTCTGGCTGCCGTCTTCCGCTGTCCGGCGTGCAGCCGAACGATGGCGATGCTCACGAATCCCATGGAGACCCAGCTGGTCAGTTCGCTGGGGGTCAAGGTAGGCGGCCGGACGGTGCCCGCCGCGAACTTCGAAGTCATCCGGACCGGCATGGAGGAAGGGCGCGAAGAAGCGTTCGAGGAGGCGCCTCCCGATCGGCCGGCGACCGTCCGCTGGGACATCGACGCGGTCGAGCGCCTGGGCCGCGTGCCCTCCTTCGTGCGCGGCATGGTGAAGAAGATCTACACCGAGTACGCGCGGGAACGCGGCATCCGAGAGATTACGCCCGTGGTCATGGACCGGGCGCGCTCGGATCTCGGACTCGAGGACATGTAGAGAAGGGCGGATCGGAGCAGGATGCCCCCGCTGGCATTAGCGAGCCGGCGAGAGGGAGTGGAGCATATTCCGATGGCAGCGGTGGTAGCGGAAGGTTCGGCGGCGGGCGGTAGCGGAAGGTGCGGCGGCGGGCGGTAGCGGAAGGTGCGGCGGCGGGCGGTAGCGGAAGGTGCGGCGGCGGTAGCGGAAGGTGCGGTTGGCGGCGGTAGCGGAACGGTGGTTGTGTGCTAGCGGGTGCGGCAAGCGAGGAGCGCGTAGTGAGCGAGGAGACCGGAGGAAACGCCAAGACCGAGCGCCAAGTGCACGGCGTGCGCGCGGTCATCGACCGCGATCTCTGCGTCGGCTTTGGCGACTGCGTGACGGAGGCGCCCGCGGCGTTCGAGTTGGATGATGAAGCCGTGGCGGTCTTCGTGACCCCGGAGGACACCGCCAGGAGCGTCTTCCTGGAGGCCTGCGCCGCCTGTCCGGTGGATGCGATCACCGTCTACGAGGACGGGGACCAGATAATCCCGTGAACCGCTCCTCGGCAGGCGGCGCGGCGGTGTCGCCACCAGTAGCGGATGATGGCCGGATTGTCGCTGCCGCAGGGCTTCGGTTCGCATACGCTGGCGGCGACACCGCCCTCCGGGGCCTCTCGCTCCAGGTCCGCGCCGGCGAGCGCCTCGGACTCCTCGGGCCCAACGGCTCGGGCAAGTCGACCCTCCTCCGGCTGCTGGCCGCAGGCGACGATGTCCCCGGCATCGCTTGGTCTCCAGATGTGGATCTGCGGAGGGACAGATGGCTCGTCCCCGACCAGCTCGTGTTTCGCCCGTGGCTGACCGGCCGGGAGAACGCCGCGGCCTTGCTCGAGCTGCGGGGCATCCCGGCGCGCGATGCGGCCGCGGCGACGGCCGCATGGCTGGAGCGCTTCGGCTTGGCCGACGACGCCGACAGACCCGCCGGGGCCTACTCGTCCGGGATGCGGCGGCGCCTCGCACTCGCCGTGGCGTTCGCGGCCGGGGCGCCCCTCCTGCTGCTCGACGAACCGCTGGCAGGGCTGGACCCGGCCGGACGCGCGATCGTCGCCACGGCGTTGCAGGAACACGGGGAGCGGGGCCGAACGGCGCTCCTCTCCGCGCACGACCCGGTCTTCGTGGCGGAGCAGTGCGACCGCGTCTGCTTCATCGTGGATGGCCAGTGCGCCGCGGAGGGCGCTCCCGCCAGCCTCCTCGCGATGATCGGCGTTCGGCCCCGCCTCGATATTCGACTCGCCGAAGCGCGCGACCCGGGCCGCGACACGTTCGGCTCCACGCCGGACGGGGTTCGCTCGGCCGAGTGGGGCGACCGTTCCGTGATCCTCGAAGTCGAGGATGTGCGGCACATGCTCCCCTCCGCGCTGGCTTGGGTCATGGAGCGCGGCGGGGACATAGCGTCGGTGGATGTGCGCGAGCCGACCCTGGGCGACGTGTTCCACACGCTGACGGGCCGACGGCTGGAGGAGAAATCGGAGAGCTGATCCACGCGCGCGCGCACCGCCCGGACCGGCCGGGCCGGCGGCGAGCCGTCGCATCCGGCAGCTACACGAGAGGCGACGAGCCGCCCAGCCCGCCCCGTACCGCAATGCCGCGACGAGCCGTCTCATCCGGCCGCGGTTCGAGAGGCGACGAGCCGCCCAGCCCGCGCCGCGCCGTGACGCCGCGGCGATCCTCCGCGCATCCGTCCGCAGGCCGAAACCGCTGGAGCAACGCGACTTGATCGTCTTCCGCCTCGTCTGGAGGTCGGCGCTCCGCCGGCGGCGCCTCTTCGTCTGGAACGTATTGGTGCCCCTTCTGCTCCTCGCGCCCGTGGCGACCAGCCAAGCGGCCGCGCCGCACCGCGCCGTGGTGTTCGGCGTCTTCATAGTCTTTTTCGGCGCTTTCGGCTCGGCGATCCCCGCGATCCGGGACGCGCGCGACGGGTGGCTCGACGAGGTGTTCCGGGCAGGTTGCGCCCCCGCTCGGTGGCTGCTGGAGCGAACCCTGGCCGAGGCCACGCTCGACATGGTCCAAATCTCGCCCTCGCTCCTCTTCCTGCTCTGGTCGCGGGGCGAGCCGGGCGCCGCAATCCCCGTCTTCCTCTCGGCCGTCGTCACTCTCTGGTTCGCCAACCTCATCGGGCCCCTGGTGGCCGCCTGGGTGCGCTCCCTGGCCGAGGCCGCGCTCGTTTCGTCGGCGCTATCCCTGTTACTGCTCCACTTCGCCGGCTTCTTTCGGCCTCCCGCCCCGGGGTGGTCCCAAACGCTGGCCGTCTGGAACCCTTACGCTCCCCTCCGGACCGCTCTTCGGGCCGCCGCCTCCGCGGCGCCGGTCGAGTGGATCATGTGGCCTGCCAGCCTCCTCTTCGTGGCAGCTTTCACCGTCCTGGCCGCCCGCTTGTCAGCCGTCTGGAGCCGCCGGCTTCGGTGGCCGCCCCGCTGACCGGGAATAGCGGCAGCCGCCTCGTTTGACATTCCACTTGCACAGCCGCAACTTCGTAGCCCAAAAGCGGGGGCGGATGTTCACCTCCCCGTCGTTCATCCGGCGCCGTCCATCCGGACGAGCCGGATGAGGCGGCAGGACCCTACTGGGGCAGGATCCTACTGGCATCCGGCGCATGCATCAGCCGGAACAACCAGGGACGGTGGTATCATTCACGGGAGTGCCATGTACCGAGAGGTATTTGTCCCGGTCGACAATTCGCTGGAGTCGGATTGGGCAGTGGACCGGGCGATAGAGATCTGCGCTCGATCAGAGGGCCGACTGACGGGTTCCCACGTCTACGCGGCTCGACTCCACGACATCCGCTTTCGCCAGCTGGAGATCGGGCTTCCCGCCCAGTTCCAGGAACCGGCCGAGATTCGCCGCCAACGAAAGATCCACGACAAGTTGATCGAGAAGGGGCTGCAGCTCATCTCCGACAGCTTCCTCGACCAGCTCCACCGCCGCGGCGCCGAAGCGGGCGTCAGCGTCACGCGGCAGCTTCTCGAGGGCATCAACTACGAAGAGATCATCAACGAAGCGAATAGCGGGGGCGGCCGTCTTCCCAGCCTCATCGGCTTCGACCCGAACATCGCTCACAACTACGACGGCAGCGACAAGCAGCGCTCCGACATCCAGCTCGGCGAGAACGGCCGCCTGGTCGCGGAGGACGAAGAGCAGGAGGACAAGCTCTCCGGCACTTCCGGACGCAGCTACGACCTGGTGGCCATCGGAGCGCACGGTCTCGGGCGCCAGGAGCGGAGCCGCCTGGGGGGCGTGGTAGCCCGCGTTCTGCGCAAGATCGACAAGGATGTCCTGGTCGTCAGGAACGACCGTCCCCTCGAGGGGGGGAAGTGGCTGGTCGGGGTGGACGGATCGGCCTACGGATACAAGGGACTCCGCACAGCTCTCGAAATGGCGCGCGAATATGGCGCCAAGCTCTACATCGCGAGCGCGTTCGACGTGCAGTACCACCATGTCGTCTTCCACAACATCAAAGATGTCCTCTCTGTCCAGGCCTCGAAGATCTTCAAATTCGAGGAGCAGGAAGAGCTCCACAACAACATCATCGACAAGGGGCTGCTGCGCCTGTGCAAAGCCAACATCAAGCGGGCGGCGGCGATGGCGAGCGAGTACCCCGAAGTCGAGATCGAGACGCAGGTGCTCATCGGCAAACCGTTCGATGTCCTGCTCAAGTGGGCCGAGGAGATAGACCCGTCGCTGATCGTCATGGGCCGCCACGGATCGCACCGGATCGAGGACACGGATCTGGGATCGCAGGCCGACAACGTAGTGGCTCTCGCGGACACGAACGTGCTGATGGTGGGGACCGAGAACGTGCGGCCGGAAGAGATCCCCTGGATCGAGGAGGATGGCGAGGCGGGGCTGGAGTGGGCGCCGGAGGCCGAGGTCAGAATACTGCGCGTGCCGCCCTTCGCGCTCGGAATCGCGCGCAAGGCGGTGGAAGAGTTCGTCCTGGAACACTACGGACCGGGCAGCCGGTACGCGGCGGCCTTCGTTCCCGACCCGAGCGACGAGAAGGCGTACCGGACCCGGCTGAACGGGACAACTTCCAACGGGGCCGGGGGGGACTCGGCCGGATCGGATGGCAAGCCGGCCGGCTCGGACGGCGACGCGGCCAGTTCGCATGGCGATTCGGCCGATTCGAGCGGAGATGCGATCCAGAGCAGGGCCCAGCTCCCGGTCGTGACGAACGAAAGATTGGACGAGGCGATCAAGAAGCTCCTCCCGACCCACATGCAGCTCGTCATGGGCATCGGAGATGCGGAGGAGCTCGCGCTGGCGGAGGTCAAGGCCGCCGAAGCGATGAAGCGCACGGTCGTCGACACCAGCGACTCCGACCGCTTCGATTCGCCGCCGCCAGTCATCGCGAAGTGTCCCGTCACTGACAACGAACTCGCCCGCGACCGCAACGTCGGCGACCCCGTCGTATGGACCCATGAGGCGTTCGGCAGGTTGGGCAGGGTGCCGCTCATGGCGCGTCCGCTGGCCCGCAACACCGTCGAGCGCTTCGCGCGGAACAGCGGGCTGTGGCGGGTGACTACGGCGGTGATGGACGAGAACAAAGACGCGATGATCGCGGCGGACGAGTTCGACCTGGACACCATGCTCGTGATGTTCAACGAGTTGAAGGCTAAGCAGGCCAAGGCCGAAGCCGCGGGCGTAGACGGGATGAGCAGCGAGATGAAGCGTTTCATCGAGGAGGCCAAGGCCTCGGGAGTGACGCGCTGTCCGATTCGGGACATCGAGCAGCAGGCGGATGCATGCCCCGTGGACTTCAAGATGGTTTCGCCCGAAGAGGCGCGCGCGGCGGTGGAGAAGTTCGCGAACAAGGAGGCGGATGGCGACTCCGGGCCGCCACGTGACGGACCGGAGCCTGTAGCCGGCGATGACGCGGCGGAAGCGGGGCAAGACGAGAGGTGACGGGCGGCTTGACGACATCGGGGGCCGCCGGGCCTCAAGTACTCGACGCGCCGGCCTCTGCGCCGGGAGTGGAAGGCGCATTCGAGGAGATGTACCGTGGTCGTCCCGTCGAGGACGCGGTTCCCCACGTCGTCGCCTGGAATCTCACGCGGCGCTGCAACTTGGCGTGCTCCCACTGCTACATCTCGGCCGGCGCGTGGCGCTCCGCGGAGGAGGAGCTCGACACCGCGGCCTGCTACCGGATAATCGACCAAATTCTCGACGTCAACCCGTCGCCGCTCCTGATCTTCAGCGGGGGCGAACCGCTCGTTCGCTCCGACCTGGAAGAAATAGCGGCGTACGCCGCGAAGCGGGGCGCGACTGTCACGGTAGGAACGAACGGGACGGGGCTGACCGAGGAACGGATCGGTTCGCTGCAAGAGGCCGGGGTGCAAGGCGTGGCGGTCAGCATCGATTCGCTCGACCCCCGCTACCACGACCGCTTCCGGCACGGCGACGGGGCGCTGGAGTCGGTGCTCCAGGCGGTCGAGCGGCTGTCGGCCCGCGAACTCGACTTTCTCGTCCAGTTCACCGTGACGCGCGGCAACCGCGATGAACTTGACGAGATGGCGGCTTGGGCGGACGCCGCCGGAGCCGTCTGCCTGAACGTCTACTTCCTGGTCGAGACGGGCCGGGGCGAGACGATGCGCGGCCTGCTCCCGGCCGAGAACGAGGAGATCGTTGCCCGCTTGGCGGAACTCCAGCGCGAATACCGGGGCCGGCTCATGATCCGCTCGAAGTGCCAGCCGCAGCTGATGCGGCACGTCTACGAGCGGGACCCGGAATCGCCGTTGCTCAACTACCGCACGCGCTGTCCGTGCGGCGTGCAGTACTGCCGGATAACTCCGGGGGGGCGGGTGACGCCGTGCCCGTACCTGCCGGAGGTGGCCGGCGACCTCGCCACCGACTCCTTCGGCAAGATTTGGCGCGATGCCAAGGTCTTCAAGCTGCTGCGCGACGGCGACCTGGGCGGCAAGTGCGGCCGCTGCGAGTACCGGCAGTTGTGCGGCGGCTGCCGGGCGCGCGCGTACGCGGCGGATGGCGATCTGCTGGGCCCCGACCTGTCGTGCGGCTACGAGCCGGCGCCCGGCGTCGCCGCCGCCGTCAGGCCGCCGCGCGCGGCAACGTACGGATCGGCCGCCGAGGTAGCGCTTCCTTGGAGCGAAGAGGCCGGCGCGCGACTGGAAGCCATCCCCAGCTTCGTTCGGGGCGTCGTCGCGCGCCGGGTGGAGCAATTCGCCCGGGAGCGCGGGCAAACCGAGGTCACCCTCGACACGATGGCCGATGTCAGGCGCGCGATGCCCGTCGACTTCTCGAAGCGCCTCCCCTTCTTCGCGCGCCGCGGCCGAAAGCGCGCCGCGGTGGACGCCGCCGGCCGACCGGTGGCGAAGGGACAGGCGTCCGTCGAGCGGGAGCCGAGCGAGGAGCGGAGCGAGGAAGCGGCTAGGCTAACGTCCCCCTGGCGGCGTAACGGACCGGGGCGGCGGGAGGAGATGCATTGAACCGGACACCCCGCTCGGCTCCCGCGCCGGCCGGCGGCGGCCCCCTCGGGCGATCCCTGTCGGCACCGGAGCCGGACCAGCGATGCGGTGCGCCAGCCCCCCGGCAAACTGTGCATGCCGACGCCGGGAGCGCACGCCGCATCGCGGCCAGGGCCATCATCGCCGCCGTGGTCGCGCTGGCCGTCGCGCAGCCGCTCCTCGCTCAGCTGCCCGGCCCCGACTACGGCGACTTCGGCCTCTTCGGCCTCGACCGGCGGGGAGCCGTCTGGATCGCGGCCCAGCTCCACTTGCTCTTCGCGGCCTTCGTGCTCGGCGTGCCGATGTTCGCCATCGTCATCGAGGCGATCGGAATGTTCGGCGGCGACAAGAAGTACGACAAGCTGGCGAAGGAGTTCACGCGTCTCCTGCTCGTCGCGTACAGCGCGACCGCCATCTGGGGCGCTATCCTCGTCTTCTTCCTCTCGACGCTGTACCCGCGCTTCTGGGGACATCTGACGGCGATCTTCGCCCCATCGATGTGGCTCTACGCGGGGCTCTTCTTCCTCGAGTCATTCACGCTCTACCTCTACTACTACGGGTGGGACGCTTGGAAGAAGGGCGCGGCCAAGAAGGTCCATTGGTGCCTGGGGATACTCCTCAACATATGGGGCACGCTCGTCATGTTCATCGCCAACGGGTGGCTGACCTACATGATGAGTCCTCCGTCCGATGTGACGGCCGACACGGCCCCTCAGACGATTCAGCTCTGGAGCGCGCTCAACAACGCCACCTGGATGCCCATCAACATCCACCGGCTCCTGGCCAATGTGGTCTTCGGCGGCGCTATCGTCGGCGCCTACGCGGCGTTCCGCTTCCTGACGAGCAAGAGCGACGAAGAGCGGGCGCACTACGACTGGATGGGGTATACGGGCAACCTGATCGCGATCGGGGCGCTCATCGTGCTTCCCTTCGCCGGATACTGGCTCGGACGCGAGATCTACGAGTTCAGCCAGCAGATGGGGATCACGATGATGGGCGGTTTCATGAGCTGGCTCTGGATAATCCAGGCCTTCCTCATAGGAATACTCTTCCTGGCCGGGAACTACTATCTGTGGATCGGAATGGCGCGGATCCCGGGCGCGGAACGCTTCCAGCGGTACATCAAGTGGATGCTGCTGCTGCTTGTGCTGGGCGTCATAGTCTGGGCCACGCCGAACACGATGATCGCGGATCGCGACGAGATCGCGGCCATGGGAGGCATCCGGCACCCGTTCCTTCAGGTGTTCGGCGTCATGAGCGCCAAGAATACGGCCGTCAACCTCATGATCCTGACGACCTTCCTCTCGTTCCTGATGTACCGGCGCGCCAACAAGGATCCCGTCGTTTCCTGGGCCCGCACCGGAACGATGCTGCAGGGCGCCGCCTTCGTGGTCGCGGCTATCGTGGTCACCTTCTACGGCGTCTACGGATACTTCGTGACCGCGATCGTGCGGATCGGCTTCTCGGTCTACCAGGTCGCCGCCGTGCTGGCGACGATCCTCTTCGTGATCGCGATCGATATCGCGATGCTGCGTGGCGCGAAGTCGCGCGGAGAGATCCGGTGGGGGAAGATGCCCGAGCGGTCGCAGTACGCCCTGCTGATTCTGGCCGTGACCTTTACTTGGCTCATGGGGTTGATGGGCTTCGCCCGAAGCGGGATCCGGCAGCACTGGCACGTCTACGAGGTGATTCGGGACACCAGCGAGCAGGCGTTCACGCCGGCCCTCGGCCCGGCGGCCACGATCATCAGCATTTGCGTGCTCATCTTCTTCGGCTTGGTCGGGCTGATATTCTGGCTGGGCAGCCTGGCGGAGAAGTCGGTCTACGAGGATGCGGCGAAGTGAGACGGGCGGAGCGGCGAAGCGAGACCGGCGGGACGGACGGAGCGTCCGAGATGTCCGGAGGGCGGTCGTAGATGACCAACTTCAAGATACTGCTGACGGTCGTGGGCACGGTGGCCATCTTCACCTTCGTAGCGAACGTGATCCCCCAGGTCCAGTCGGCGGTTCCCGAGGAGATCGTGCTGAGCGCGGACATGACCCCGGAGGAGTTCGCGGCGATCGGCGAGCAGGTCTACAGCGGGGCGGGCGGCTGCACGGCGTGCCACGGACTCGGCACCCGCGCCCCCGATCTTGTCGGCGTGGCCGGTTCCACCTGCGCGACGCGGGTCGAGGGTCAGAGTTGCAAGGACTATCTGTGGGCGTCGCTGGTCGATCCGCTGGCCTATATCGTGGAAGGCTATCAGCCAATAATGCTCGACCAGAGCCGCACGATGTCCCAGGCCGAGCTGTGGACGCTGGTGGCCTATCTCGAGTCGCAAGGCGGGGAGATCACTGTCACTGCGGATGACTTCTCCGCAGCTCTGGCCGCCGATGACGCCGCGGCGGCCGCGCCGCCGCCCGAGGTACCGACGGATCCAAGCCAGGTCGACGCTCTGGCCGCGATCACCTCCTACGGTTGCCTGGCCTGTCACGCGATCGGCGGAGTGGGGGGACAGACGGGACCCCCGTTCGAGGACTTGCTCGGGGCGGACCCCGACTTCATTCGGGAGGGCATCGTGGATCCGAACGCCACGATCAACGAGGAGTATTCGACCTTCGCCGGAACCATGCCGCCGACGTTCGGGCAAATGATCTCCCCGGCGGAGATGGATGCGATCGTGGAGTTCCTGGCGACGGGGTCGGTAGGGAGCGGGGCGTCCGCTCCTGGAGCTGCCGAAGAGGCCCCTCCGGGCGCCGACTCGCTTGGCGCGGCCGCGACGGGAGCTGGAAGGAGCGCCACCAGATGAGGCGTCTGCTCGGCCACCCCTTCTGGCAGGGCGGAATAGTCGTCGTCGGCGCCTACCTGGCGCTCGACTTCGGCATCGGATACGTGCTGCCCCTGGTCGGGGTGGCGAGCGCCCCGGTGCCGAATTCCGTGATCCTCGAGTACATGCTGATCGTGCTGGTCGGCGTCCTTCTCTACATGAGCGCGGACGAGGAGCGCTGGCGGCGCTTCCGCGAGCCGGTTCGCACGGGGATGGTGGACCGAAACCAGCGCGTGCTCCGGGGAGCGCTCATGGTGGCGATACCCGCGCTGGCGGGGTGGCTCGCCTACCAGCAGGTCAAGCCCGGCTACGGCGCCCCCGCGACGCTGCGCTCGATCCACCCCGCCCCTCCGACCGAGATCACCTTCCGAGGCGTGCCGATGGAGCTTGCCGGTCTGGAGAACCCGCTGCACGGCGAGGGATCGCTCGAGGAGCATCTGGACGCCGGGCGGGCAGTGTACGTCCGCAACTGCGTCCCGTGCCACGGCGACCTGCTCGATGGCCAGGGACACTTCGCGCACGCCTTCAATCCGGTGCCGGCCGACTTCACCAGCTCCGGAGCGCTCCCGCAGCTGACCGAGAGCTACGTCTTCTGGCGCATCGCCAAGGGGGGACCGGGATTGCCGCGGGAGGGGACTCCCTGGGACTCGGCGATGCCTGCCTGGGAGCAGCTCCTGGAAGAGAACGAAATTTGGGCCGTGATCCTCTACCTCTACGACCAGACAGGCTTCACGCCGCGCACATGGGAAGAGGAAGGGGAGGAGCACTGATGAAGACCGGACGCTTCCCGCTGGTTGCGGTCGCGTTCGCCATGCTCTTCGGCGGCGTGCCGGCCACCGCCGCTGCCGGGCCTGCCGCGTTCGTTGGCGTAGCGCCGGCCACCAGCGCCGCCGGGCTTGCCACGCTCTTCGGTGTCGCGCCGGCCACCGCCGCCGCCGGGCCTGCCGCGATCTTCGGTGTCGCGCCGGCAGCCGCGGCTGCGCTGCAGGAAGAGGGAGAGGGCAAGGCTCTGTACGACGCCTGGTGCGCCGAATGTCACGGCGCGACCGGGGAAGGGGATGGCTCGGCGGCCGAGTCCATGCTGCCGCGTCCCCGCGACTTCACGCAGGCCCGGTACCAGATCCGCACCACCGGCAGCGGCGAGCTCCCCACGGACGAGGACATCAGGGCCGCTATCGAGAACGGGCTGCCCGGAACGACGATGCCGGGCTGGCCAAACCTCGACGATGGCCAGATCGACAGCATCATCGACTACCTGAAGAGCTTCTCCCGCTTCTTCGGCGCCGGTCCTCCGCCCGAAGCGATGGACTTCGGCTCGGACCCCGGTGGCGGTGCAGCTGCGCTCGCAGCGGGAGCGCAGGCGTACATCGCGCTGCAGTGCCAGGAGTGCCATGGCGAGGCTGCGCGCGGCGATGGTACCTCGGCGCCTACGCTCGAGGACTGGAGAGGGCTGCCGGTGCGCGCGGCCGACCTGACCGAGGCGTGGTTCTTCAACGGCGGCAGCTCGGTCGAGCAGCTGCACCGCCGAATCCTGACGGGCCTGGACGGCACCCCGATGCCGGCGGCGATCGACGCGATGAACTCCGGGGTGGTGTCCCCGGACGAAGTGTGGCAGCTGGCCCACTACCTCGCCTCGCTCGGGCCGCGGGAGATGCCGACGCTGCGAGACGTCGCCCGAGTGGCGCGGGCGGAGGGAGCCCTGCCGGCCGACGGATCCGAGGAGGCTTGGGCGGGCGTCGAGACGTTCTACTTCCCGCTCTCGGGACAGATAATCCAGTCGCCGCGCAACTTCGCGCCGACCGTGGACGGCGTATGGGTTCAGGGCCTTCACGACGGTAGCGACATGGCTCTGCGGATCAGGTGGAGCGACCCTTCCGAGAGTCCTGATCCGAGGTGGGACGAGTGGCAGAACAAGATGACGGCCGCGCTGGACATGGACGGGGCCGAGGATATCCCGGTAGATAGCGCCGGATCGCCGCTCTTCCGGCCGCCCGATGCGCTCCTCCTCCAGTTCCCGTTCGACCCGCCCGAGGGCACCGAGAAGCCCTACTTCTTGATGGGCGACTCCCGGAACCCCGTCTATCTCTGGAGCTGGAGCGCGGTGGATGGCGTCTCCGCCGGCCGGGGCAGAGGATTGGAGTCTATCGAGGCGTTCGCGGACGACCCGGTGACCGGTGGCGCGGAGTGGGCAGAAGGGCAGTGGACGTTGTATCTTAGGCGTCAACTTCGGACTGACGGCGATGGCCTGGACTTCGCCGAGGGGATTCCGACGCCCCTGGCGTTTCAGGCATGGGATGGATCCAGCGCGGAGACCGGGAAGCGGAGCGCCGTGAGCAGCTGGTATTATGTGCTGCTCGAACCCCCGGCCTCCAGCACGGTAGTGGTAGCCCCGCTTCTCGCGGCACTATTGACGGGAGCTTTCGGTCTGGTTCTGGTTCGCCGGGCTCAGGACAGAAGATCAAAGTAGAGGGAAGACGAAGTCTTCTCCGGCTGGCGACAGCTTCAAGAAACCTAATAGAGGGAGGAAGTCATGCGATCACGTTTCTGGCAGACGCCTGCGGCCATCGTGGCTCTGTCGGCGACCGCCGCTTGTGGCGGTTCCGACGCGGGTTCTGAAGAAGAGAGCATGGATGAACAGCAGGAAGCTGCGGCGGCCGTAGACCCCGCGATGGTCGGAACGATCTCCGGCATGGTCGCCTTCACGGGCGCGGCGCCGATGATGTCGGCGGTCGACATGTCCGCCGAGGCGGAGTGCGAGGCCGGGTACGGCGAGGGTGGCCCGATGAGCCAAAATGCGCTGGTCTCGGAGGGCGGCGGACTCGCCAACGTCTTCCTGTATCTGAGCGAGGGCGTCTCCGAAGCTCCGGCAGCGATGGGAGCCGCGACTCTCGACCAGTTGAACTGCCGCTACATGCCTCATGTCCTCGGAGTCCAGAGCGGCCAGGACATCGAAATCTCCAACAGCGATGACCTCCTCCACAATATCAACGCCACTCCCGAGGAGAACCGGGGCTTCAACATCAGCCAGCCCCGCGCCGGGATCACGAGCACCCAGCGCTTCCAGGTCGCCGAGGTGATGGTGCCCATCCGCTGCGATGTGCATGGCTGGATGCAAGCCTACGTCGGCGTGGTGGATCACCCGTACTTCGCCGTCTCCGGGATGGATGGCAGCTACAGCATCGCCAACGTGCCGGCAGGCGAGTACACGCTGACGGCCTGGCACGAGGAGTACGGCACCATGATGTCGAGCGTGACCGTCACCGCCGGGGCCTCGTCCGATGCGGGATTCGAGTACGGCGCGGACGCGATGGGGCAAGCCGTCCCGGCGGCAGAGGCGCTGGTGCTCGCGCACGGCACGAGCCGCATCCGGATCGACCGCGCGCAGCCGCAGCAGTAAAACCGCCGTCTTGGCCGTTTGGAAGGAGCATAGCTAAGTGGACTGGGCGTTACCTGAAAACTTCTCGACGCAAGGCGAGGTGATCGACCAGCTGTTCTACATCATCCTCGTCCTCACCGGGATCGGGTTCCTGTTGGTCGAGGGAGGCATCATCTGGTTCTGCCTCAAGTATCGCCGGCGCGAGGGAAGGTCGGCGCACTACACGCACGGGTCGAACCGGCTGGAGATAGTGTGGACGGTCATACCCGCGGTGATCATCGCGATTCTCGGGGGCTACTCCGGGGTCGTCTGGCAGGATCTCAGATCGGAGTCGAACCGGCCCCAAGGCGGCCTGGAGTTCAAGGTCGTCGGCAAGCAGTTCGAATGGAACGTCACCTATCCCGGGACCGACCGAACGCTCGGCACCGAAGATGACTTCGTCGTCCGCAACCAGTTCCACTTCCCGGCCGACGAGATGGTGACGGTCCTGCTCGAGTCGGAGGACGTGATCCACTCTTTCTTCATCCCCCAACTCCGGGTGAAGCAAGATGCGCTGCCCGGGAAGACCATCGCCATCTGGTTCGACTACAAGAGCTCGCCAAGTGTCCGGATGGAGGGGGAGTGGGAAGCGATTGGGAACTTCCAGATAGCGTGCGCCGAGCTCTGCGGGTTGGGCCATTACCGGATGCACGCGCCTGTAACCGTGCATACCGCGGCGGGCTTCGACGCTTGGCTGGCCAGCCAGGCATCAGCCGCCGCACAGTGAGGACGTGACATGGCGACTATCGTAGCGGAGGCTACCGGACAGGCGATTCTGCACGAGACGCACGAGCAGTCGTTCTTGCGCAAGTACGTTTTCTCGACCGATCACAAGATCATCGCCGTGCAGTTCCTCATCTATACCTTGTTCTTCCTCCTCGTAGGGGGATTGCTGGCGATGTTGATGCGGTACCAGATCGCATGGCCGGCCGAGCAGCTCCCTCTGGGAGGCATCCTGCCCGAGAGCATGGTGGCGGGCGGCTACATACTTCCCGAGTTCTTCAACTCTCTCCTGACGATGCACGGCTCGGTGATGGTCTTCCTCGCCATCATGCCGATGCTCGTCGGGGTCTGGGCCAACTACCTCATTCCGCTGCAGCTGGGAACCCACGACATGGCGTTCCCCCGGCTCAACATGCTCTCCTTCTGGGTCATGGTGCCGGCCGGCATTCTCACGCTGTGCAGCTTCTTCGTGGTAGGCGGCGCGGCGGGAGCGGGCTGGACGCTATACGCCCCGCTCAGCGCCCGCCCGGATCTATCGGGAGTCGCGCTTGGCCAAGTCATGTGGCTTCTGGCGGTAGTCCTGGTCGGACTGTCGTCGATCCTCGGCTCGGTGAACTACATAACCACGGTGATCAATCTGCGGGCGCCCGGAATGACGTGGATGCGCATGCCGCTCACCGTGTGGTCGCTCTTCATCACGGCGATACTCGGGTTGCTCGCCATGCCGGTTCTGTCGGCGGCCGGCATCATGCTGGTTTTCGACCAGACCCTGGGGACATCCTTCTTCCTGCCGGATGGGGGCGGACAACCGCTGCTCTGGCAGCACCTGTTCTGGTTCTTCGGGCACCCCGAGGTCTATATCCTGATCCTCCCGGCGATGGGCATCACATCCGAGATTCTGTCGGTAGGGTCGCGGAAGCCCGTCTTCGGCTACACCGCGATGGTGTGGGCGTTGATATCGATCGCCTTCCTCGGCTTCATCGTCTGGGGACACCACATGTTCCAGAGCGGAATGGATCCCGGCCTGGGGCTCGCCTTCACGATTTCCACTCTGTTCATCGCCGTCCCCTCGGCAATCAAGACGTTCAACTGGATGGGCACGATGTGGCGCGGGAATCTGCACTTCCACACGCCGATGCTCTTCGCCATCGGCTTCGTCGCCATGTTCGTGATTGGGGGACTGTCCGGCATCTTCATGGCTTCCACGCCGGTAGACATCTACATCCACGACACCTACTTCATCGTCGCCCACATCCATTACGTGCTCTTCGGCGGCAGTCTCTTCGCCCTCTTCGCGGGGATATACTTCTGGTATCCGAAGATGTTCGGCCGGCTCATGAACGAGAGGCTGGGCAAGATTCACTTCTGGATCACCCTGGTCTTCTTCAATCTCGTCTTCTTCCCCATGCACGGCATCGGGATGGTGGGGATGATGCGGCGCATCTACGACCCGACGGAGTACGAGCACCTCGCGAACATCCAGGACACCAACGCGCTGATATCGGTGTCCGCGTTCGTGCTCTTCGCCTCGGGCTTCCTCTTCGCTTTCAACTTCTTCCGGAGCTTGAAGCACGGCAAGAAGGCGGGCGCGAATCCGTGGCAGGCGACTACGCTGGAGTGGCAGACGCCGTCGCCGCCGAAGCACGGCAACTGGGAGGAAATTCCGGTCGTGTATCACGGGCCGCACGAATACAGCCACCCATCCCTGCCGGACAAGGATTGGCTGGCGCAGAACGAGAGACCCGATATCGTCACCCCGGCGGCCGGAAGCCACTAGAAGGTGGAAGGCCGGGAAGGTGGAAGGCAGTGCGCGATCCGCCGGGGAGATGGAGCGACCGGGGAGATAGAACGGGGGTCGGGACGGCCGGCATGTAGCGGCGCCATCGACCAACTGGACGACAACAGACTCTAGAGCAGGAGAGAGCAGACCAAGATGGCGCAAGCCACGACCGCGGGCCGGCTCCCGGAGCGGGGGATCGATGTCTACACCCAGAAGGTTGGAATGTGGGTGTTTTTGTGCTCGGAGGTGATGTTCTTCGCGGGGCTGATCGGCTCCTATGTCGTGCTTCGCTACGGCGCCTCGGATACATGGGCGGAGCCGGGCGCGGTGCTCGCCATCAATATCACGGCGTTCAACACGTTCCTGTTGATCTGCAGCTCCGTCACGATGGTCAAGGCGTTCGCCCATGCGCAGGCGGGAAATCAGGGGAAGATAAAGTTGTACCTGCTCCTGACGACCTTGCTAGGCGCCGCCTTCCTCGGGGTGCAGGTTTACGAGTACACGGAGCTGATCCTGCACAAAGAGTGGCAGGGAAGCCACGGCTTCACGCCGTCGGCCGGTCTCTACGGCGCGACTTTCTTCACCATGACGGGCTTTCACGGCTTCCATGTGCTGCTGGGCGTCATCTGCCTCGCATGGGCTTCCATCAGGGCGTTCAAGGGGCATTGGGGCAAGGACAACACTCGAGGAATCGAAGTGCTCGGCCTGTACTGGCACTTCGTCGATCTCGTCTGGATAATCCTCTTCACCATCGTGTATCTGATCTAGGGCGATGGCATATCGAATATCCGAATCCGGGGCGACTTTCCGATCCATGCGGCCCGATTCCGGCGTGGCCGCAGCCGATCCGGCGTTTCCTGGAGCAGCGCGAGCCGATCTATGCGGGCGCTGGCGGAACAGTTTACGGAGCGGGGCAGAGAATGAACCAAGGCGATAGTCGTTCGGCGGGGGCCGCGGACCACGACGGGCACGAACACCCGAAGTACATGCTCATCTGGCTCTACCTCGCCATCCTGACGGGACTGGAAGTATGGGCTGCGGGGCTCCCGATCGCCAAGTGGGTCATCGTGGCGTCGCTGCTCATCATGGCCGGATGGAAGGCGCTCCTGGTCGCCCTCTACTACATGCACCTGAAGTTCGAACCCCGGCGGCTCAAGCTGGTGGCGCTGGCGCCGCTGCCGGCCGTCGCCATCATGATCATCGTTATCTTGATGGAGTACTGAGTGACGGAGGAGAGCCGAGTATCCGCTTGAGCGCGGACGGCCGTCGTGGAAACCCGCAAGGCGACGCTGCGGAATGCCCGGAGAATGGTTCGCGCTCCCAGCCATAGCGTGGCTCGCCCGCCCGGATCGGGCCAGAAACAGGGTGATCCAGCTTCCGTAGAACGGCCGTCCACCATGTCTCTTCCTCTGGCGGCGCGCGGGCGCGACCGTAGCGGACCGGTGCTGCGCGACTACTTCGATCTCGCGAAGCCGCGCATTACGGCACTGGTGCTGGTCAGCGCGGCAGCCGGCTTCATCCTCGGCGCGCCGGAATTCGATCTCGCGCTTTTCTCGCACGCCATGATCGGCATCGCGCTCATAGCCGCCGGCACGAGCGCGATGAACCAGGTGCTCGAACGCGATGTGGACGCGCTCATGAGCCGGACGCGGTCGCGCCCGCTCCCCTCCGGCCGGATCGCCGCCGGGCCCGCGGCCCTCTACTCGAGCGTGCTCGCCTGCGCCGGCATCGCCTATCTGGCCGTGCAGGTCAACCTGCTCACGGGGCTGCTCGCCGCGTCGACGTTCGTCATCTACGACTTCGTGTACACGCCGCTCAAGCGGCATCACTCTCTGTCCACCGTGATCGGGGCGATTCCGGGCGCGTTGCCGATCGCCGGCGGTTGGACCGCCGCCACGGGACAGCTCGGTCCGGGAGGCTTGGCGCTCTTCGGCATCCTCTTCTTCTGGCAGCTGCCGCACTTCCTCGCGCTGGCCTGGCTGCTGAGAGACGACTACCGGGCGGGCGGGCTGCGCATGCTCTCCGTCGGCGACCGGGACGGCGTTCAGACCCGGCGGCAGACGATCCTGTACGCCTTCGCCCTTTTGCCGGCGAGCTTGCTGCCGACGATTCTGGGGTTGACGGGGGCTGTCTACTTCGTGACCGCGTTCGGGTTGGGCGTCGCTTTCATCTGGGCGGCGGCCCGCTTCGCGCTTACCCCTTCGACCGCGCGGGCCCGGCAGCTCTTCCGGGCCTCTATCCTCTATCTGCCGCTGCTCATGGGCGCTCTCGTGCTGGACAAGGCATGAGGCGGCCTGGCCGACTTGGCACTCGCGGCCCGGCGCGGCGGGCGACGGCAGCCTCTCGTGCCCGACAAGGCATGAGGCGGCCTGGCCGACTTGGCGCTCGCGGCCCGGCGCGGCGGGCGACGGCAGCCTCTCGTGCCCGACAAGGCGCGCGGCGGCCAATTTGCGGCTGACCGCAGTGCTTGACGCCCTGCACGCCGCCGCGCCACTCCAGATGCAGCACACTCCGGACGAACAGACCGGCTACGTCCTGATGTTCATCATTATGGCGTCCACGCCGTATCTGCTCCTTGCGGTGATAGGCGGCGGGATCTTTCTGGCGCGGAGGCGGCAGCGCGAGCAGGAGGCCGAAAGGGCTCTAGAAGAGCTGGGCGGCGCGGAGGCCGGAGGACCGCCCGACGCACGGTCCTCCGGGTAGCGTGACAGGGGCGAGTCGCCACCCGCCGCTACTGATCGCGACGCGCAGCGTTCACAAGCTTGCGGAGATCCGCCGCATCTTCGCCGACCTCCCGCTCGCCTTGCTCGGGCCATCCGACCTCGGCTTGCCGGAGAAGAAGGAGGAAGCGGATCTCGAGCCATTCGACACATTCGCGCTTAACGCGGTCTCCAAGGCAAAGCACTTTCACGCCCGGTCGGGCATCCCGGCCTTGTCCGACGACTCCGGCCTGTGCGTGGAGAAGCTCGCAGGCGGCCCCGGCGTGCGCAGCAGGCGCTTCGCGCCGACGGAGTGGGCCGAGCGGTGGGGCCGGGACGAAGCCAACAACCGGTGGCTGCTCGAGCGGCTGCGCGGCGGGGCCGGGAGGCCCAGGGCGCAGTACCGCTGTGCGGTCGCGGTCGTTACCGAGACCGAGCGCCATGTGTTCGAGGGCGCCGTGCAAGGGCGGATCGCGCCGCAACCGCGCGGCGATGGAGGCTTCGGCTACGATCCGCTATTCGTGCCGGACGGCTTCCGGGACACGTACGCCGAACTGCCCGCCTCCGTGAAGGACGCGACCAGCCACCGCAGCGCAGCGCTCCGCCGGGCCAGAGAGTGGATCGAGGAATGCATGCTCGTGGAGTTCGCCGGGACCCGCCGCCGATGAGCGCCGCCCCGCCACCGGTTATCGCCGCTCCGTTGCCGGAGAGCGCCGCCCCGCCGCCAGAGATTTCGGAGAAGAACCCATTGACCGGCAGTGACTGTGGCGGACCGGGAACCGACCCGGAAGGCAGCGGCGGCTGATGCCCCATGCCGCGCACCGGCGATACCATGATGGAATGGGCGACCGGCGAACGGAGAGAACCGAGAAAGTCGGGGCGGCCGGATTTGAACCGGCGACCCCCTGCTCCCAAAGCAGGTGCGCTACCGGACTGCGCCACGCCCCGAGATCTCCAGCGGATGGAGATTCTCCTGAAGATGCTTCGCCGGCCCTCTTGAGTCCACTCTCTCCATGACCAACCGCTGGCGCGGCCTCCGCAGACTGCTCCCGGTCATGGGGCTCGGGGCCCTGGTTCTATTCGTCATCGGGATTCTGCGACCGCTGCGAAGCGCGTTCGCGCTATCGGGACTGCCGGAGGGCGACTTCTACCAAGTCTACTTCGTCAGCGCCGTAGTGATCGTCATCGCCCCCATCTACAACCGCCTCTCGGACCGCATTTCGTGGCGCAGGCTGATCCCGGCGACCGCGGTCTTCTTTGCGGCCAGCCTTGTCGTCTTCAGGCTCATCTACCAGCCGGAAGCGGCGTGGTTCGGACTGGTCTTCTACGGTTGGTACGATGTGCTCGCGGCCTCGCTGATAGCCGAGTTCTACATGGCGACGCAGATATTCTACAACGCCCGCGATGCCAAACGGGCCTACCCTCTGGTCATCGCCTCGAGCTCCGCGGGCGCGACGCTTGGCGCCTTGACGCATGTCGTGGCGCCGGACGGCATGGGCTCCGAGAACATGCTGTTTGTCGCCGCCGCCGCTCTCGTGGCCTTCGGCGTGGGGATCCGGGTTGTCTGGAGCCGAGAAGTGGCGGCACGCGCGGGCACGGATGGCGGCGAGCTGGAGAGCAGCGAGCTGCGGCGGCCGGCAGAGCCGCGCCTAGCCAGAATCGCCTCCCGGCTACGGGTGTTGGCCGAGTTGCGGGGGCTTGCGGCGAACTCCCACATCCGCCTGATCGGCTTGACGGTCTTGCTGACGGTCATGGTCAAGCAGTTCATCGACTACCAGTACAACACTCTGACTCGCGAAGTCTACACAGATGTGAGTTCGATAGCGGGCTTCCAGGGATTGGTCGACGCGCTAACCCAATGGCTGCCAATGATAGTGCTCTTCGCGCTCTGGCCCGTCCTGCAGCGAATGGGCGTGGCGGTGGCGGTAATGGTCTTTCCCGTCGCCATCATTATCGCTGCCGGCGCCCTGGCCGCATCCGCGTGGCTCTCCGCGGCCATGCTCTGGGTGGCCGTAGCTTCGCGGTCGGTCGAGAAGATGTTCCGCTACTCGGCCGAGCGCGCCGGGCGGGAGATTCTCTACATCCCCGTCCCCGACGAGCTAAAGCTCAAAGCCAAGTCGTACATCGACATCTCGATAGAGAAGGGTCTCGGGAAGACTCTCTCCGGCGGTCTGATCGCCTTGCTCGCTTTGCTCTCGGTCACGAACCGCATGGTCATAGTGGGCGCCGTCGGGCTGGGCTTCGCCATCGTGCTGTTCGTGGCGTTCCTGAAGGTTCGCAACGAGTACGTGAAGAGTCTTGCGCAGTCGTTCGCGGGCCGCTTCGCCAGCTTGCGAGGCAGCTTCGTCTCCATGACGGGGACCGGCGCGACCCGCTTGGCTCGCGAGGCGCTGCGGGATCGCGAGCCGCTGAAGGTGGTCTTCGCCCTGGATCTGTTGAACGACGCCGCTGCCGCGGATATCGAGGCCCTCTCGGGCGAACTGAACGAGCTTCTCGAGCACGATGACGATAACATCCGGGCCGGGGCGCTCGACGCCCTGCGCGGCGCGCCTTCGTTCGCGGACGAGCCAAGGGTGCGAGCGCAGCTGAGCGACGAGAGTCCGCAGGTTCGCTTGGCGGCGGTCAGAGTGCTCGCCCTCCGGGCCGAGCCGGCCGGTCCCCTTCTCGCCGAGCTGATCAGTTCGGGGTCGGTGGAAACAAGCTCGGCTGCGCTCGCCTGCCTCGCGGTCGACTTCAGCTCCGGGGAAGCCGAGAGCATCGTCACGCCAGAGTTCGACAAGTTGTACCGGAGGCGCCGGAACGGGCACATGGATACGCGAGACGAGCTGGCGCTGGCCAGGGCCGCGGCTCTGGTTCCCAACCACCCCTTGGCCGTGGAAGTCACGGAGACTCTCCTGAACCACCAGGACGACGCCGTGGCGTCGGCCGCCGTGGAGAGCGCCGCCAAGCTGCCTCAAGAGAGCATGGTGCAGGCCGCTATCGCGGCGCTCGCGGAACCCGGCACACGTGGCGCGGCGCGCACGAGCCTTGCGGAGAGGGGCGAAGATATCGCCGACCTCCTGCTGAGGGCTCTTGCCGACTCCGAATCGAGTCTTTGGGTGCGACGCGGCGTGGCCAGCATCCTCGGCGATATAGCGAGCCGCCGATCCATTGACGCTCTCATTACGTCGTACCTCCTGCCCGAGACGGAGCAGGCCCTCGACGACCAGGCTCTGCTCGCACTCCATCGCCTCCGCGCGGCGCACGGTCACCTCTCGTTCCCCGCGGACCGCGTGCTCGAGGCGGCCGACCGCGAAGTCCGGACGCTGGCACGTTACAAACGCGCATCGCCATGTGTCCGAGCCGCACCCTTCACGCGAGTCGCCCGGCGGGAGCGATCCACCTCCCCGACCGGGCGGGGAACGGCTCCGGACACGCAAGGCATCCGCCAACCGGGCATCCACAAGACCCTCTTGCTCCGCGCACTGGAGGAAGCCCAGCGCGATCGCAGCGCGAGCATCTTCAGGTGGCTCGGGCTGATATATCCGGCTCAACAGATGTACCGGAGCCACCTCGCGCTAGCGAGTTCCAACGAGCGGCTGCGGGCTAACGCGGTGGAGTGGATCGAGCGCACGGTGGGACGCCAAGTCTACCGGAGGCTCCAGCCGGCCTTGGCGCCCGGCGCCGAGTCCGCTACCGCCGCGACGGAGGAGGATGCCGAAATACGAGTCGAAAACGTGCTCAGGGAGCTGTGGGACGACGAGGACAGCTGGATCGCGAGATGTGCGCTCTGGACTGCGTTCGAGTACGATCCCGCGTTGATCAGGCGGGAAGCGGACGTCTTCCGCTCCGCGGATCCAGCGCTGGAACGCACTTTCGGACATCTTCTACAGTTAGCGGGCGGCGCGGCGGGGGAGGAAAGCGCCAAGCCCATTAAGGGAGACGAGATGGAACTCATAGAGAAAGTGTTCCTGCTCCAGAAGGTGGATCTTCTTTCCAGCGTCAAGAGTAGCGAGTTGGCGCTGCTGGCCTCCATCGCCCGCACTACCGAGGCAAGGGAGGGCACCATCTTCATCGACAGGGGAGAGCCTACCGACGCTCTCTACGTGGTGGTCAGGGGCGCAGTGGAGTTGCACGGCGTCGGGAACCGCGTTATACGGCGGGAGGCTGGAGAAGCGTTCGGAACCTGGGCTCTCATCGATGAGCAGGCGAGCGTGGTCCAGGCGCGTGCAGCCGAGGCGACGCAGGTCCTTCAAATTGCCCGCGAAGACTTCAGGGATCTCATCATCGATCATCCGGTGCTGAGCCTTGCGGTGCTTCGCGGCTTTGCGCGCCGCGTTCGCGAGCTGGCGCCCGCATGATGAACGCCGGCCGCCATCATTGCAGCTATGCCGATCCGGAGAAGAAATGACTACGCCCAACGGCACCGTGATGATCGTCGACGACGACGCGCTGGTGGTCGACACGATACAGGGCTTCCTGGAGCTGGAGACGGGGCACCGGGTGCTACCCTACACTTCGCCCGTCGCCGCGCTCGAATCCCTGGGCGAAGAGACCATCCACACGATACTGGCCGACCTGATGATGCCCGAGATGAACGGGGTGGACTTTCTGACGAGAGCTCGGGAGAGACAGCCGCAGGCTACGAGGATCCTGCTTACCGGCTATGCCGACAAGCAGAACGCGATCGACGGGATCAACAAGGCGGGCCTCTACCAGTACATCGAAAAGCCGTGGAACTCGGCCTCCCTGGCTCTTGCGATCCGCAACGCCGTGGAGCGCAGCCGGCTCTTCCACGAATTGGGCGAGAAACTCAAAGAGTTGGAGGAAGTGCACGACGAGCTGGAGGGTCTCAAAGAGCTCAAGGAGAGATGGGAGCGCACCTTCCTGTGACCGAGAGCCGGAAGAGGGACAGGCCCGAGCGTCTCGAGGAGCCGCGCGGCGAAGCGGCGCACTCTTCGGCGGCGGGGCGGCGACAAGCCGGCGGCGCAGAGAGGACGACGGAGAGCGCGGCGGAGGAGAACGCAACGCTAGGCGCGCTCGTCGCAGGCATCGCGCACGAGCTGAACACCCCGCTGGGCGCAATCCACGCCAACCACGACATAATCAAGCGCGCCCTTCTCAAGTTGCGGGACATTCTCGCGGACGAAGTGGTGACCCCCGACGAACTCGTCGAGGTTCGCCGGGTCGTTCGCGCAATGAGGACGGTGCTTCGCACCAACGGCGTTGCGGTCGAACGCATGGTCGGTCTTGTCCGGAACCTGCGGAACTTCGGCAAGCCCAACCCGGCCGAGATACGAGCCGTGGATCTCCACGAGGAGCTGGACGGGACCCTGGCGCTTCTATCGTCGCCGCTCCAGGGCGTCGGCGTGACCAGAGACTATGGGGATATGCCGCCGGTCGTCTGTCACCCGCTAAGCATCAACCAGGTGTTCGTGAACCTGGTGCACAACGCGGCCCAGTCGATGCCGCGCGGCGGCTCGCTGACTTTAGCGACGCGCAGGGAAGGAGATTCTGCGCGCATCAGAATCGCCGATACGGGGAAGGGAATACGCGCCGATCTTCTTGCCAGGATTTTCGAACCGGGTTTCACGACGAAGGGCGGCCGGGTCGGCATGGGCCTGGGTCTGGCGATCTCCCGGCAGATCATCGACCATCACAAGGGCGATATCTCGGTCGAGAGCGAATTGGGCCGCGGCTCCACCTTTACCGTAAGCCTTCCTCTGTAGCGGCGCAGCGAAGGAACCGTACCGTACGGCGCTTGGATCCGACGAGAGCGGATCGGGGCTGCCGTGGCGCCGGGCGGAGTCGGATGTCGGCCAGACGTCGAGATCACCTGCATCGGGAGAGATCAATTGTACGAAGAGCAACTGCATGCGAAGAGCGCCGAATGATGTGCGGTAGGCCGGCAGCGTCCCCCGCCAGGGCGTTCGCGAGAGCGATGCTCGCCTCGAGCGGCAGCCGAAGCGACCGGAGGAGGCGTACCGTGCCGACCCCGGCGCTCGCGAGAGCGATGCTCGCCTTGCTGGCGTTTCCTGTCGTGGCGCCCGCCGTTAGCGCCGCCCCATCCCCTCTCCTTTCGGCGGCGCAAGATGCGAACTTCCTCCTCCCGATCGGCGAAATCGACATGATTCTGAGGGAGGGCGAGCTAACGGTCATCGGCATCGAGCCGTCTCGAGGTCTTCCGGGCGAACGCACCTTTCGCGCGACTGTCCAGTCCGGAGACCATGTGTTGCAGATCAAGTACGCCCCCGCTGTGGAGGGCGGAGACGAGTTCAACTATCGACCGCGATACGAGATGGCGGCCTACGTGGTGCAGAGTCTCTTCCTGGACGAGGCCGAGTTGGTCGTTCCCCCGACCGTGATACGAGCATTCCCGCTCTATGTCGTTCAGGCGGCGCTCGACATGGTGCCCGGAAGTGGAACTCTACCGGCGGAGCCGACCTTTTCCGACTGGCAGATGACTCTGGTAGAGCTCCAGTACTGGCTGTTCAACGTCGATGTGCCGGATGAACTGCTGGTGCGCGACAGAATCGAGGAAGACGAGGTATACGAGCGGCTCCTCGGGAACTTCAATCTGCTGACGTACATCATCCGCCACTCCGACTCGAATGCAGGCAACTTCGTCATGTCGGGGCACGCCGATTTCCCGCGCATTTTCAGTGTGGACAACGGCGTGTCGTTCTCGAGCGAGGAGAGCAATCGCGGCATCGAATGGCGCGAACTGCGACTGGACCGATACCCGGCCGATGCGATCGAAAAGCTGCGCGAAGTCACGCTCGATGACCTGCACGAACTGCTGGGAGTCATCGTGCAGATGGAGATCCGGGACGACGGGAACTTCCAAGGCGTGAAGCCGACCGCCAACATGAACCCCGGCCGCGGCATCCGCCGGGACGACCAGCGGATTCAGCTCGGATTGACGAAGTCGGAGATAGAATCGATCCACCGCAGGATTCGCCGGCTCGTCGAGTGGGTGGACGAAGGCCGGTACGAGTTGATACCGTGAAGCCGTCCGGCGGACGAGCGGCGCGGCGCTCTGGCGCGCAGTGGCCGTCGTTCGGAACCGGGCGCTGGAACGGCTGGTCTGCAACGGCGGCCGGGGCCGGAGTCGCCGTTGCGTGTCTGGCATGGCCGGGAGGCGGCATCGGGCAAAAACCGGAGCGAGGGGCGGTGGCACAAGAACGCGGACCGGCGGCGGGCGGACAGGGAGCGCGGGCGACCGGGGGGAGCGCAGCTTCGGGTCCGCAAGAACCGTGGAACTTCGAGGGCGAGTACGCGCTCTACGCCGGCTTGGCCCCGGGAGGACTGGATGTCCGCTGGATCACCAACGACTCCGTGTCCGGCGTGGTGCGCGCGCGTGTCGGGGGCGAGGTCGTCGACGAGCGGACTACCTCGGCAGGGACCGTTCACGCCGCGCGGCTGGAGGCGGCTGGGGACTTAGTCGCGATAGAATACGGAGCCGTCGGCGCGGAAGAGCTGCATCGCACAGAGATCTGGATGACGCCTCTGCCGCCGGAGACCGATCTGGTTCCCCCGGATTCCGTCTTCATATTCGGAGATGCCCATGGCGAGTACCACCGCGTCGTGACGCTGCTGGAGCGGGCCGGCCTTGTCGACGGCGACAGCGGGAAGTGGGTGGGAGGCGCGGCTGTAGTGGTAATGCTGGGAGACATAGTCGACAGGGGGGAGTACGTAACGCGGCTGCTTTGGTTCCTGTACGGGCTCGAACGGCAAGCTCGGTCCGCGGGTGGCCGCGTCCTCACTCTTCTGGGCAATCACGAAGTGATGGTGATGTCGGGCGACCTTCGCTACGTCTCGCAGAGGGAAGCCACCATCGGGAGGGTGTACCGCATGCCGTACGCCGAACTTTTCGACCCGACCGTGTCGATCCTCGGCAGATGGCTGGCGAGCAAGCCGGGGCTCGTGCGGCTCGGAGACCTGCTGCTCGCCCACGGGGGCGTAAGCCCGGAGTACCGGAACTACTCCCTGGCGGACTACCAGGATTCGCTTCAGGCGTTCATGGCGGAGCCGCCGTTCCGCAACTGGCACAATCCGGGCTTGCTGCAGAAGTTCGTCGAAGATACGGATCTGACCACCCGCGAGTTGCGCCACCGGTACGACTTCTTCTTCTCGCCGCAAAGCGTGTTCTGGTACCGGGACTTAGTTCTGGCAGATACGTTGGACTCGCACCTGGAGAAAGTGCTCGCCCACTTCGACGTCAGTGTTCATGTCGTGGCGCACACCCCCGTACAGACGATTCAGGAGCGTTACCATGGCTCTCTCATAGCGGTGGACCTGCTTGACGCGGCTGCCGAAATGCTGCTGCTGACCCGTGGCAGCGATGGCGACTGGGAGAAGTCGAAGATCTCCGTAGAAGGGTGGGAACGATCCCTGGAAGGCGGCTAGTCAGGCGGTTCCGCCGCAAGGCGAAGCGGGTAGCGGCTACGCTCCGGCGAGGCGCCCGTGCCGGACGCTCCCGCCGACTATCGTGGCGACGCACGCGTTGGGTCGCAGATGGTAGAACCAGTGCTCCACATCCCGAGCATCGATTACGGCGAAGTCCGCCGCGGCTCCAGCTTCGATCGATCCGACCTCGCCTTCTCTTCCGATGGCGCGGGCCGCAATGCGCGTCGCGCCCTTGAGCGCTTCGGCGGGCGACATGCCCTGCCTCGTGCAAGCGAGCGTCATCGCGAACGGGAGGTGGTAGGACGGGGCCGATCCGGGATTGAAGTCGGTCGCGACCGCAACCGCGGCGCCCGCCTCTATGAGAGCTCTGGCGGGCGGCGGCGGACAGCCCAGGTACAGAGTGGCGATGGGCAGCGTGACGGCAACCACGCCGGCCATAGCCAGCGCATGTATGCCGGCCGGAGATATTCGCTCGAGATGGTCGGCCGAGATCGCGCCGAGCGACGCCGCCAACTCGGCGACGCCGCCCTCGGTCAGCTGGTCGGCATGAAGCTTCGGCACAAGGCCCAGATCGCGCCCCTTCGCGCAGATCTGCCTCGCCTCCTCCGGCGAGAAAGCCGACGACTCGACGAAGACATCGCAGAAGTCGGCCAACCCTCGTTCGGCTACCGCGGGCAGTATCTCGTTTACGACCAGCGCGACATAGCCGTTCCGGTCATCCCGCCACTCCGGCGGGATCGCGTGCGCGGCGAGGCAGGTCGGCACGATCCTCGCGGGGCCTGACTCGTTCAGGCGGCGGTATACGCGAAGAAGGCGGAGCTCCGTCTCCAAGTCGAGCCCGTAGCCGCTCTTGGCTTCTACCGTCGTGACGCCGAGCGAGACGATCTCGGCAAGAAAGCGTTCCGCCCGCGCGAAGAGCGCCTCCTCGCCGAGCGCTCGCGTCGCCCGCACGGTGGACGCGATCCCGCCACCGCCCGCCGCGATGTCCAGGTAGCTGCGCCCGGCGATGCGGCTGGCGAACTCGTCGGCGCGCCAACCGCCGAAGCCGAGGTGGGTGTGGGCGTCTACGAGTCCCGGGACTACGAGACGACTCCCCGCGTCCCAGGCGGGATCGTCTTTGTAGGCCACCGGGAGTTCGGCGGCTGGCCCGGCCCATGCGACTACGCCATCCCTCCAGACCAGCGCGGCATCGTGGACGATGCCGATGTCGCCCTGCCCGCTGGGGCTGCGGCATGTAGCCAGACAGGAGATGTTTTCGAGGCGAGGCATCTACCCGGCTCCATGCGGTCGCGGCGGCGCGGCGGCCGCAGGAGGGCGGCCCGGGCTTGCGCCGCCACGCCGACGCCGCGCGGGCGGGCAGAAGCTGGGCGCGCCAACGCCAGCGCCGACGGCGCGCAGGGCCTGAGCACGCCGGCGCCTTGCGGCCGTGCAGGAGCCGGAGGCTAGCGCCGGCGTGGCGGCGCGCCCGTTACCGCGCCCGCGACGGCCGATCGGACTCCGCCCCGAGCATCGGCAGGTCGAGGCCGCGTTCGCGCGCGGTCTCGATCGCGTCGGGATAGCCGGCGTCGGCGTGGCGCATCACGCCCGTGCCCGGATCGGCCGTCAGCACTCGTTCGAGCCGCCGCGCGCCCGCTCTCGTGCCGTCGGCGACGCAGACCATCCCCGCGTGGGTCGAGTAGCCTATGCCGACGCCGCCCCCGTTGTGAATGGAAACCCAGCTCGCGCCGCACGCCGTATTGAGCATGGCGTTGAGAAGCGGCCAGTCGGCGATCGCGTCCGAACCGTCTCGCATTCCCTCCGTCTCGCGGTTCGGCGACGCGACCGAACCTGTGTCGAGGTGGTCGCGTCCGATCACGATCGGCGCCTGCACGCGCCCGCTCCGGACCAGCCAGTTGAAGCGGTCGCCCAACTCGGCCCGCTCGCCGTATTCCAGCCAGCATATGCGCGCCGGCAAGCCCTGAAAGCGCACTCGCTCCCGCGCCTGCCGAATCCACCGCGTCAGCGGCTCCTTGTGCGGGAAAGTCTCGAGGACGGCCTCGTCCGTAGCCGCGATGTCCCCTGGGTCGCCCGAGAGCGCGACCCACCGGAACGGGCCGGCTCCCCGGCAGAAGAGAGGCCGGATGAAGGCCGGAACGAAGCCCGGTATGTCGAAGGCTTCGCGCATGCCACGGTGATCCGCGACCTGCCCCCGCAGATTGTTGCCGTAGTCGAAGACGACCGCGCCCGCGGCGTCGAGCGCGAGCATCGCCGAAACGTGCTCCTCCATCGAGTCCAGCGCTCGCTCCCGGTAGCGATCCGGATCGGAGGCGCTCATGGCCTCGGCCTCCCGAACCGAGAGACCCGAGGGGATGTACCCGATCGCCAGATCGTGCGCCGAAGTCTGGTCCGTGACTACATCCGGGACGACGCCGCGGGCGACGATCTCTGGCAGAACATCCGAGATGTTCCCAAGCAGAGCCACGGAGGTCGCCTCGCCCCGCTGCGCGGCGGCCGACACGAGATCCAAGGCTTCTCCGAGATCCGTCGCCATGAGGTCGCAGTACCCCGTATCGAGCCGCCTGCGAATGCGGTCCTCCCTAACCTCGACTCCGAGGAACGCGCCGCCGTTCATCGTCGCGGCCAGCGGCTGCGCGCCTCCCATCCCGCCAAGCCCCGCGCTCACGACCATGCGCCCCCTAAGAGTGCCGCCGAAGTGCCGGCGCGCCAGCTCGGCAAAGGTCTCGTAAGTCCCCTGAAGAATCCCCTGGGTTCCGATGTAGATCCACGATCCTGCCGTCATCTGTCCGTACATCGTGAGTCCCAGAGCTTCGAGCCGCCGGAATTCGTCCTGAGTCCCCCAGCGCGGAACCAAGTGAGCGTTCGCGATGAGGACGGAGGGGGCCTCTTCGTGCGTGCGGAATACGCCAACGGGCTTGCCGCTCTGAACCAGGAGCGTCTCGTCATCCTCCAGACGCCGCAGCGTCTCGACGATCTTGGCGTAGGCGCTCCAGTCGCGCGCCGCCTTCCCGCCGCCGCCGTAGACGATGAGTTCGGACGGGCGCTCCGCCACATCCGGATCCAGATTGTTCATCAGCATCCGGAGAGCCGCTTCCTGGTGCCATCCCTTGCACGAGAGCGCCGATCCCCTCGGCGCTCGAACCGATTTCGCCGGTCTCAACGGCCTTCCCAGCCTTTCTGCTCTGCGGCAAGCGGAGCGGTTTCGCCCCTCGCCCGGACCACTCTAACCGACCTCAACGGCACGCCCAGCCTTTCTCTCCAGTAGCAAGCAGGAGCGGATTTGCCCCTCGCACGGATGCACATGGATGCAGCTGTCGCGTTCAGGCCGCATTCGCGCTCCCGCCCGCGAACGACGGTTCAAGAATCTGGCCCGGTTCGATGATCGCGTTCAGCGACGCCAAGTCCACGCCCCGCAAGGCATCGGCCGGCGCCGGCCCGATCAGCTCCGAGCCGGTAATGGCGACCCCTTCGGCCCGAACCAGGGCGGACAGGCTCTCGACGACGGTCGAGAGCGGCGTCACGGAGTAACGGAGAAGATTCATCGAGACTTGCGTGGCGCCCCGGCGTTCGAGTTCCAGCCCGAGCGCCTGTACATGGGGAAGCCCGCCCCCCGACTCCCGAATGGCCGCTGCAATCCGCCGGGCCGGCGCCGGGTCTCTCGCGTCCAGATTCGCGTTGAAGCGCACGATCGGGCGCCGCACGCCCGCAGCGGTCGCCCCTGCGGTGGGGTGGGGCGCCGGCGGCCCTTCGTCCGGCCTCCACTCCGGCAACGCCAGCTTCGCCGCCAACCCTTCGAACTGCCCGGAGCGGATGCGAGGCAGGGAAGAGCGCAGCGGCGAAGATGCCGCGCGCCCGTAGTAGAGGACGGGAACGCCCATGTCGGCCGCCGCCGCGCCGAACGACTTGCACGCCTTTAGCGCCTCGGATTCCGGAGCGCCATATCCCGGCACGAATGGCACCACATCGAGCGCTCCGATTCGGGGGTGCGCTCCTCTGTGACAGGTAAGATCGACCTCGCCGTACACCGCTGCCGCGAGCGCCCGGGCGGCCTCGACCACGGCCTCGGCGGGACCGCAAAAGGAAAGAACCATCCGGTTGTGGTCCGCATCCGACGAGCGGTGGAGGAGTTCCACACCGCTGACGCCCGCGGCGGCCGCGGCGAAGCGCTCCATGCGCCTCGCGTCCCGGCCCTCGCTGATGTTGGGCTCGCAGAGCAGCACGTCAACCCCGAAGGTCGCCGAGCGCCGCGGCCGCCGCCCCGTCTATCGAGCGGTCGTCCATGGCCGCTTCCACCGCTTCGATATCCGCCGACAGCGAGCGGTCGGCATCGACCGGCGCGACTCGCGCGCGAACGGCATCGTAGACGGCGCGCGTACCCGCTCCAAGCCTCTCCGGACCGTTCGGGCGCAGATAGACGGCCTGCGCGGCGCTCAGCAGTTCGATAGCGATCACCGTGCGAGCGTTGTCCACTATCTCCCGCGTATGCCGGGCCGCGTTCGCCCCCATGCTCACATGGTCTTCCTGGTTTGCGCTCGTCGGTATGGAATCCACGGAGTCCGGGTGAGCAAGCGTCTTGTTGTCCGACACGAGAGCGGCCCCCGTGTACTGAACCGACATCAGCCCCCCGTTGAGTCCCGGCTCGGCTACCAGCATGGCGGGCAGCCCGGCGGAGAGCTCCGGCGTCAGCATGCGGAACACCCGGCGGTCCGACAGGCTGCAGACATCCGTCATCGCGATGCCCAGCGTATCCAGCCACAGCGCCGGCCCCGCCCCGTGAAAGTTCCCCCCGGAGACGACCGCGCCCGCGGCGCCCGCTGTTGAAGGAAAAACCAGCGGGTTGTCCGAAACGCCGCTGAGCGATGCCTCCACCCGTCCCCATAGGAAGTCCGCCATATCGTGGACGGGACCGATCACCTGAGGCGTGCAGCGGAGGCTGTACGCATCCTGAACGCGGTCGGGGTCCGAGTCGATCAGCTCGCTCCCCGCCGTCAGCGCTCGCAGCCGCGCCGCGGTTCCTACCTGCCCCGGCTGGTTGTTCGCCTCGTGCAGGGCGGGGTCCAGCGCGGCCGAACGGGCGAGCAACCCTTCGAGAGAGAGCGCGGCCGCCAATTCGGCGTGCCGCAGGAGGCGGCGCGCATCGTAGAGTTGCAGTGCGGCGCCCGCCACCATCATCGCGGTTCCGTTAGTGAATGCGAGGCCCTCCTTTGCGGTGACGGATGGCCGCGGGATACCGGCCCTGGCCATCGCCGTGGCTCCGTCGCTCCTGCGGCCCGCGAACCACGCTTCGCCACTGAAGCTCTTCGACGAATCCCCGCCTTCGTATCCCGCAGGGGCCTTCGCGGCCACGGCCGCCAGGTGCGCCAGCGGCGCCAAGTCGCCGCTGGCTCCCAGCGAACCCTTCGACGGAACCACCGGCGTAACATGCCGGTTGAGCATTTCGACGAGGGTGTCGATGATGACGGGACGCACGCCGGACGCTCCGCGCGCAAGCGAGTTGGCTCGAACCAGCAGCATGGCCCGAACCCACTCGTCCGCCAGCGGCGGCCCCACGCCGGCCGCGCACTTCAGTACCAGATTCCAGGACAGCGTGGCCGCGTCTTCCGGTTTGACCGTCGTTCCGGCCAGCGATCCGTAGCCCGTCGTGATCCCGTATATGCGCGCATTGGGCTCCGCGAGCGCTGCCACCACCGTCGCCCGGCTAGCCTCCACCCGTTCGCGGGCGGTCCCGCCGAGCGCCGCGACGGGCGCGCCATGGCGCGCGACGGCGACCAGTTCATCGATCGTCAGCTCCGGGGACAGCTCGACGGCATGGCACTCGCCCCCGCGCCCGCCACGGATGTCCGTTCGGCTGCCAATTCGGTCGCTGCCGCCCAAGAGACCTAGCCCCATCCCGCCCTTGCCATCGCGCGGCTCGCCCCTTCATGCCTCCGAGCCTGGAGCGCGTTGCCGCAGCTCCGTCCCAATGCGCCAGCTGGCGCCACGCTCACCGCTCCCCTCCGGCGAGCAGGTCGGCAGCGCCCCCTGGAGGTAAGCGCTTTCCAACCAGGAACGGACCGAATTCGGCGTACCGGGCGCTCACGGCATCGTAGCGCATCTCGGTTATTATCGCCTTGAAGTCGAGCGGGTCCGCGGCCCATAGAGTCACCGCCCACTCCCAGTCGTCCAGACCCATCGACCCGCTGATGACTTGCACGATCCTGCCGGCGTACCGACGGCCCACCTCCCCGTGCGCAACCATCAGCGCCGCCCGCTCCTCAAGCGTGAGCGCGTACCAGTTCTGCCCCGACTCTCGCCGCTTGTCCATCGGGTAGTAGCAGACATACGGCATGTCGCCAGGCTGAACCGGCTCGAGACGCCGCCGGACGAAGTCCTTCTTCCCCTCGGCCGCAAGCTCGGAGCGAAGCTCGCGACTCCACGCTTCATGGTCGCGGGGATCGACCCTCTCGGCAACTCTCTTCGTCAATCCGTACAAGCCCAGCTCGACTACGGACAGATACTCGTCCTGAACGGTGGCGAACTCTCCCCATGGAGATAGCTGTAGCCGGCGCCCCGTCTCGATGAGCTGGTCGAGCGTCTCCCGGAAGTGGATGACGAGGAAGTCTATTCCACCGCCCGCCACCCGATAAATCCCGGACCAGCCCGTCGGCAACTTTGTCCATCGGTCCGCCAGCGCGTCCAGGCTTTCCAACGCCCTCTGCGCCCCGCCGTTCGCGGCGCACTTGAGCGACGTCCAATCCACCCTTAGCGACTGGTGGAGGACGTACCATCCGTCAAGCGAGGCGGGAGGAGTTTGGCTAGGCGGAGGAGTTTGGCCAAGTGGAGGAGTTTGGCTAGGCGGAGGAGTTTGGCTAGGCGAAGGGGCTTGACTAGGCGGAGGGATATGACCGGGCGGCGCGGTTCGGTCGGTAGGCATCCTTACGGTCCGGAGGTCAGCTGTCCGGCTTCACGAGCCGGGAGCGGATGCCGCGTAAGCTGGATACTCGGCCCGGAAAGTCGAAACCGGGATCCGACGAGCGAAGCCTGGATCCCGTGAACAGAAGCCAGAAGCTCGGAGAGTCGAGGCCAGGAGTCGGGGAGCGGAACCGGACGCCCCGGAACCCGGACCAGTAGACAAACTCCCCGAAAAGGACCACCGGACAGAGGGCTTCTTCCGAAGTCGCGGCGAAGGTCAGCCAAGTCCGGCGAAGCGGTAAATCACGACCCCGCTGCCAGGCTCGTTGTCAACATCCACGTAGCCCTTGGCGACCATCTCGCGCAACGACTTTTCCACCTGCTCGAAGGTGAGCCCCGATGCCATGACGCCCTGCGCGATGGTCAACGACCCGCCGTTCGCCTGAGCGGCCTTCAGCAAGATCTGTTCGTTCGTTTCGCCCCGCTTCTCCCTTGGAAGCGCACGCGCACGACTTCCCGCAGCTCCAGAAAGTTGAGCGTAAACCATGCTGTCTCGCAGCAAGCTCTCGTTGCTCTTCCTGACAAGCGTCTTCATGCGGACGAGATCGCACAGCTGGCCCACCCCCAAGAGTCCCAGCGTGCACAGCCACAAGATTCCGGTGAAGTACCGCCCGAGATACAGCCGGTGAATACCGCAAAATCCAGTCAAGCAAATGCACCACAAACCGAATGCGGCCCATTTCTTGTGCAGTTCGACCGGCGGCTGTGACGGCTGCGGCTCGGGAGGTGGATTATAGAGGTTGATGTTGATTCGAGGCTCCCCATCGGCGGCGCTCGGAGGCGGCGCTCGGAGGCGGTCCGACTGTTGCCGGGGGGTGGTCGCGCAGATCCAACGGAGGTCGGTCCCCCCGAAAGTCCTCTTCTGGAGCGTTTCCGTCACGGAGGAAATCCAGGAGCTTCCATCGTCCGCAGTGACTAGCAGGGCGGTCCCCGGCTCGGGGCGCTCCAGACCTTCGACGGCAGCCCCCCAGACTGGGTTGCCGTCCTGCCCCCGCCCGATCACGGTTGGGAAAGCCTTGCGATAGGGATGCGGCATATCGTTAGGCGGTTCAGTCATTCGGTCTTTACGTTCCCGGACACTGGATTGTTCCTCGCGCGGCGCACCGTCAGCCACTGCCCCGCAAGTAGGTCGCGATGGTACGGATGAGGTTATGGTATTGGCGTGCTTTCCGCACCTTCGCGCCCGAGCGCATCGGCAAAGCGCCGGGTATGGATGTTTCGTCGTGGCGACTTCGCCCCGGGCGATCCGGTCGATCACGCGCGAGGCAGCTCTGGCTCCCGGCCCGTCATGTGGCCGGCAGCGAGGATGATTGGCTACCCGCTCTTCGTTGGCAGGCGAGGGAGCTCGCTGCCGAGAGGTCTGCCGCCAAGCCACTTCGCACGTTACTTTGTGCGGGTTGGTGCGGTCTTGCGAGTCCAGAGCGGTAATGGACCGACCGGAATGTGCCGGATCGGGGCGAGCAGCAAGCAACGCGAACATGGTGGGCGTAGCTCAGACGGTCAGAGCGCCAGGTTGTGGCCCTGGAGGCCGCGGGTTCGAATCCCGTCGCTCACCCTTTTCCCCCGGTCGGCTGGAGCTGCGGTTTCCCTAGTCGGATGGAACAGCGGTTTTCCCGGTCAGCTAGAGTGGCCGCCGACTGGATCGGCGGGGCGGAGCGGCGGCCAGCCGGATCGGCAGCCCGGCTGGGAGGCAGGGCGGCGCCGACAGGTTGCGCGCCAAGCAACGCGGACGTTCGACCTGCTCCGGTCACGGCCTCCGATCTTGATACAGAGGTTGACAGCCGGTCGCATTATTCATAAACTTACGATTCCCGTGGATGTACGCGACCGCACTAGCGGCGTTCGACTCGTTCGCGGTAGCTGTTTGACAAGAAGGTGTGAGTGACTTGTGGGCCCGATTGAGGGCCGCGAGCAACACTTCTCGTGGTCCGATGGGAAATCAAAGTGACTATTTCCGGACGCACTAACCCTCGTTTGGTCATCCGGCCATAGCGAGGACCTCGCGTTCGACCAGGTATAGAGGAGCGGACGGCTTCGCGCCTGAAGCGCCTCAACCGAATTCTCTATGGAGAGTTTGATCCTGGCTCAGAACGAACGCTGGCGGCGTGCCTAACACATGCAAGTCGTGCGAGAACGGTTCCTTCGGGAATCGGGAAAGCGGCGAACGGGTGAGTAATACGTGAGCGATCTACCCGAGGGTGGGGGATAACCCAGGGAAACCTGGACTAATACCGCGTACAGCGCCGGGATTGGATGCCCGGCGTGAAAGCTGGCCTCTTCTATGCTAGCGCCTTTGGATGAGCTCGCGGCCTATCAGCTTGTTGGTGGGGTAACGGCCTACCAAGGCTATGACGGGTAGCTGACGTGAGAGCGTGATCAGCCACATTGGGACTGAGACACGGCCCAGACTCCTACGGGAGGCAGCAGTGGGGAATATTGCGCAATGGGCGAAAGCCTGACGCAGCGACGCCGCGTGGGGGAGGAAGGCCTCAGGGTTGTAAACCCCTGTCAGGCGGGACGAACTACTTGTCGGTCAATACCCGGCAAGCTTGACGGTACCGCCAGAGGAAGCTCCGGCTAACTCCGTGCCAGCAGCCGCGGTAATACGGAGGGAGCGAGCGTTGTTCGGAATTACTGGGCGTAAAGGGGGCGTAGGCGGCCTTGTAAGTCAGGTGTGAAATGCCGGGGCTCAACTCCGTGCACTGCACCTGATACTGCTTGGCTAGAGAGAGGTAGAGGCGAGCGGAATTCCCGGTGTAGCGGTGGAATGCGTAGATATCGGGAGGAACATCTGCGGCGAAGGCGGCTCGCTGGGCCTTTTCTGACGCTGAAGCGCGAAAGCGTGGGTAGCAAACAGGATTAGATACCCTGGTAGTCCACGCTGTAAACGATGGGCACTAGGTGTCGGTAGGCTTGGTCCTTTCGGCACCGTAGCTAACGCATTAAGTGCCCCGCCTGGGGATTACGGTCGCAAGGCTGAAACTCAAAGGAATTGACGGGGGCCCGCACAAGCGGTGGAGCATGTGGTTTAATTCGAAGCAACGCGAAGAACCTTACCTGGGCTTGACATGTCGGTGGTACTCGCTTGGAAACAAGAGGGGACCCTTCGGGGAGCCGTCACAGGTGCTGCATGGCTGTCGTCAGCTCGTGTCGTGAGATGTTGGGTTAAGTCCCGCAACGAGCGCAACCCTCGCCCGTAGTTGCCAGCGGATAATGCCGGGGACTCTACGGGGACTGCCGGTGATAAACCGGAGGAAGGTGAGGATGACGTCAAGTCTTCATGGCCCTTATGTCCAGGGCGACACACGTGCTACAATGGCCGGCACAAAGAGCTGCGATACCGTGAGGTGGAGCGAATCCCAAAAAGCCGGTCCAAGTTCGGATTGGAGTCTGCAACTCGACTCCATGAAGCCGGAATCGCTAGTAATCGTAGGTCAGCCATACTACGGTGAATACGTTCCCGGGCCTTGTACACACCGCCCGTCAAGCGATGGAAGCTGGGAGTGCCCAAAGCCGGTGGCCTAACCTTCGGGAGGGAGCCGTCTAAGGTAAGTTCAGTGACTGGCGCTAAGTCGTAACAAGGTAGCTGTAGGGGAACCTGCGGCTGGATCACCTCCTTTCTAGGGAGAAGTCTTCGACATGCGCAACCTGTCTCATGGAGCTCCGGCTCCGATTCGGGAAGCCGTGGGAAGGCTCGCTTGGAACCTCCCATCAAGTCACTCATCCTCTTGTCATCTCGCTGGCCATTCCGGTCCCGGTTCCGTGCGTCACGTTCATCTCGCCGACCATCCCGGTCCCGTGAATCATGCCCGTTGAGCCATGTTCGTCGCGTCGGCCGTCCCGGTCCTGCGCGCCCGCGTTCATCCGGCCTGCGGTCCCGGTCGCGCGGCGCCATGTTCAGTCCCGCAGCGTCATGTTCATATCGCCCGCGGCGCCATGTTCATCCGGCCTGCAATCCCGGTCGCGCGGCGCCATGTTCATCCGGCCTGCAATCCCGGTCGCGCGGCGCCATGTTCATCCGGCCTGCAATCCCGGTCGCGCGGCGCCATGTTCATCCTGGCCGACGCGCGTGTTTGCAGCGCTTGGTGGCACTATTGTCTCCACTCCTCATATCTTTATAGGACAATGGGTTACACTACAATATCTCACGCAGCATGTTAGAAGACGCTCCTAACCCGTCGGAGTCGATGCCGGAGTCGCTGGACGATCTTCGCGCCAAACCGGCGTCGAACGCATCCGGCACATCCGGCGGCACATCCGAAGTTGGCCTCGCCACCTTCAGATCCGGTTTCGCCACCCTCCTCGGGCTGCCGAACGTCGGGAAGTCCACCCTTCTGAACGCGTGCGTGGGCGAACGGCTGAGCATCGTCAGCCCCAAGGCGCAGACCACGCAGCGCAAGCTCCTCGGGATATGCTCCGGGCCGGACGGCCAAGCCGTGTTCATAGACACTCCGGGTCTGCTACGGCCCCGTTTCGCCCTTCACCGCTCCATGCGCGAGGATGCTCTATCGGCTCTGGAGGACGCGGATGTCGCGGTGGCCGTGGTCGATGCGGCATCCCGCCGAAGCATCGAGTGGGCCGAGTCGTTCGCCTTCCCGTCCGCGGTGCCGCGAATCCTCTGCCTCAACAAGGTCGACCTGGTTTCGGCGCGGAGGGGGCGGGAGCTGGCCGGCAGGCTGGACGCCTGCGGGAAGTGGGCGGCCGTCCGCATGGCCAGCGCCGTCAAGGGCAGCGGGATCGATGGGCTGCGGGCGTCGGTCATCTCGCAACTTCCCGAGTCTCCTCCGCTGTATCCGGTGGATGAGCTATCTTCGGCGCCCGTGCGGGACTTCGCGGCCGAGCGGATCCGCGAAGCGTGTTTCGAACTGCTCTCCGCCGAGGTCCCGCACGCCGTGGCGGTGCGGATAGAGGAGTTCAAGGAGCGCGGAGACGGAAAGCCAGTCTACATTCGGGCGGTTCTCTACGTTCAGCGGGAGTCGCAGAAGGGAATCGTGATCGGTTCGGGCGGGAGAACGATCCGGGAGATCGGCGTGCGCGGCCGCGCCAAGATCGAAGCGTTCCTGGGCCGGAGAGCGTATCTGGATCTCCGAGTGAAGGTGTTGCAAAGCTGGCACAAGAAAAGGCGCTTCCTTAAGCTGCTCGGGTTCAGATTGCCCAACCGGCAGCCTTGACGCCCCTCCGGAAGTTGTGGTCATGCCGCCCCGGGAGCTGCGATGCCGCTCGATGACAAGCTGCTCGAGATTCTCGCCTGTCCGAAGTGCAAGGGCGAGCTCGAACATGTGCTGCGTTCGGACGAAGAGGCCCTCCTCTGCGGGAGCTGCAAGTTGCGGTATGCGGTCGAAGACGGTATCCCGATCATGCTGATCGACGAAGCGGAGCCGTTCTGAAGAGATAGAGCCCGGAAGTCTGCGGGCCAAGAGGTCCGCGGACCAGGAAGATGGAACGAAGATGACGGAAGTCGCGAGACACAGGGAGCGGGCCGAGGCGCTCCGGGGCCGGCTGGACGAGCTACGGGGGTATCTTTGAGATATTCCGGAAGCTGACGCGGATACAGGAGCTCGAGAAGCGGATGGCCGCCCCCGGCTTCTGGAAGGACCAGGAAGGGGCGAGGGCGGTTATCCGCGACGCGAACCGTCTAAAGAGCTGGACCAGGCCGTGGGAGACGTGCTCGTCGAAGGCCGATGATCTGGTCGAGATCGTGGACTTGCTCGAAGGAGACAGCGACCCGGAGCTGGACGCCGAATTCGAGGGGGAGTTGGCGCGCCTGGAGAAGGAGGCCGCCGGCCTCGAGCTGCGAAACATGCTTAGCGGCGCCGACGCGCACCGGAGCGCTCTGCTGACCGTCCACCCCGGCGCCGGCGGCACGGAGTCGCAGGACTGGGCGGAGATGCTGGTGCGAATGTACACCCGCTGGGCCGAGCAGCACGACTACGACGTCGAAGTCATGGATGTGCTCGCCGGCGAAGAGGCCGGAATCAAGTCGGCCACTCTCGAGGTCGGCGGCCAGTTCGCGTACGGGTACCTGTCGGCCGAGCGCGGCGTCCACCGCCTCGTGCGCATCTCCCCCTTCGATTCGCAAGGGCGCCGGCACACTTCCTTCGCGTCGGTGTTCGTCTACCCGGTCGTCGACGAGGACATCCACGTCTCGATCAACGAGGAAGAGTTGAGAATCGACACGTTCCGGGCATCGGGCGCCGGCGGACAGCATGTGAACAAGACCGACTCGGCGGTGCGGATCACGCACAAGCCCACGGGCATCGTCGTTTCGTGCCAGCAAGAGCGAAGCCAGCACAAGAACAAGTCGAAGGCGATGAAGATGCTTCAATCGGCGCTGTACCAGCGGGCCGCCGAGGAGCGCGAGGCCGAGCGGGCCGCGCTGGAGGGGGCGAAGACGAAGATCGAGTGGGGACGGCAGATCCGCTCCTACGTCTTGCAGCCGTACAAGATGGTGAAGGACCACCGAACGAAGGTGGAGGCCGGGAACGTGGATGCGGTGCTCGACGGAGAGATCGACCGCTTCATCGAGGCCTTTCTTCAAGAAGCGGGGAAGAAGGAGCATTAGCGAGGGGCGTGCGCAAGCTCTTCTTGCCGGCAGGGATCATGGCTCCCGGTAGACGCCGCCGCCGAGCGACGGGCGGGACGCCCCGGTGAAGTGCCCGGAGTGCGGCCGCGACGCCATCCGGCTGCGGGGCGGAACATGCGTCCCGTGCTGGTATTCGTCGCCCGACCGCCCGAAGCCGGTGCGGGACCGCTTCTCGAAGCTGGAGCTTCTCCGCGACGCGGGCGTCGAACCGTACGCCTACTCCTTCGACCGCTCCCACACGCTGAAGGACGCCGTCGAGGCGTTCGAGGAAGTCGAGAAGGGCAGCGGGGAAGGCGCCGGCGAGGGGGGCGAGAAGGGTGGCGGGGAGGGCGGCGAGAAGGACCGGCGTGGAGCGGAACCGGAGTTGCCGGGGGTGAGCGTGGCCGGGCGCATCCTCTCCTACAGAGATCTCGGCGGCAGCGCCTTCGCCCACCTCGGCGATCACGATGGGCGCATCCAGATTCACCTCAAGCGAAACCTCCTCGGCGAGAAGGGCGCCTCGCTGGCCAAGCTGCTCGATCTCGGCGACTGGATCGGCGTCGAGGGGACCGTCTTCCGGACACGCAGGGGGGAGGTCACCGTGAGGGCCGGCTCGCTAGCACTTCTGGCCAAGACGCTGCGCCCCCTCCCGCTCGGCAAGGAGGAGTTCACGGACGATGGGCGGCGGATAGCCTACGGCGGCTTCAGCGACCGAGCGGCCCGCTACCGGCAGAGATACGCCGACTTGGCCGTGAACCCCGGAGTCCGAGAGGTCTTCCGCACTCGCAGCCGCATCACGACCGCGCTGCGCAAATGGCTCGACGACCGGGACTTCCTGGAGGTCGAGACTCCGGTTCTGCAGCCCCTCTATGGGGGCGCGCTGGCTCGGCCGTTCTCCACCTACCACCACCGCCTCGACCAGAAGATGTATCTGCGCGTCGCCGACGAGCTCTACCTGAAGCGGCTCATCGTGGGGAACCTCGACCGGGTCTACGAGATCGGACACGACTTCCGGAACGAGGGAATCGACCGCACGCACAACCCGGAGTTCACGATGCTCGAGCTGTACTACGCGTTCGCGGACTACGAGGACGTGATGCGGCTGGCGGAGACTCTGGTGAGCGATGTCGCCCGCGAGGTGATGGGCACGACCAAGTTCGAGCACGGCGGCAGGCAGATAGATCTGGCCGCCCCGTGGAAGCGCGTCCGGTGGGACGAGTCGTTTCGGGAAGCGACGGGACTCGACTGTCTGTCCGCCTCGTCCGGCGAGCTGCGCGACTGCGCTTTCGAGCATGGCCGGGAAGATGCCGCGGAGCTGTCCCGCCTCCAGCTGCTGGAAGCCCTCTTCTCGGATCTGGTCGAGGCCAAGATCTCCGATCCGGTGATCGTCTGCGACCACCCGGTCGAGATGAGTCCGTTGGCCAAGCCGAAGCGGGGCCAGCCGGCGCTGGCCGAGCGCTTCGAGGTCGTGGCGTGCGGGTTCGAGCTGATAAACGCGTTCAGCGAGCTGAACGACCCGGTCGACCAGTGGCAGCGCTTTGCCGCCCAGCGCCGGCTGAAGGAGGCGGGCGACGACGAGGCGATGGAAATCGACGAAGACTATGTGCGGGCGCTCGAGTACGGGCTGCCGCCGACGGGGGGCTTTGGGATGGGAGTCGACCGGCTGGTCATGCTGTTGACCGGCAAGGAGTCGATTCGCGATGTCGTGCTGTTTCCGGCGGTCAGGCCCGAGGAGAGGCCGCAGTGAACTCGCGCCGCGAGCGCAACCGTTTCGAACGTTTCATAGCGCGCCGGTACCTGCGAGGGACGGGACAGAGAATGTCGCTGCCGGAGGCGCTCTTCGCGGTCGGACGATTCCTGCGGTCTCCGGCTTCGAAGCGGCGGGAGATGATCGAGAGAGGGCCGCGGCGTCTGGTCGCGTTCCTGACGAGCCTCGCCGTCGGCGGCGTCGCCGTGGGGGTGATGGCGCTCATCGTCGTCATCGGAGTCCTGAACGGCCTTCAAGAGAGCTTGCGAGACCGGATTCTCAGCGGCGGCCCGCACGCGAACGTGATGCAGCTCGAGAGCCAGTTCCGGATGGAGGAGTGGCGCGGCATCCTGGACTTCGCCAGAGCGGCGGACGGCGTGGCGCTGGCGGCGCCCTTCGTCTTCACGAAAGTCGTGCTCACGGCCGGCGACGCCTACAACGACGCCGTCGTGCTGCGCGGCATCTCGGAGGACACGGCCGGACTGGCGATATCCGGTTTGCTCGAGCACCTCGTGATCGGCGAGGCCCCCGCCCCGGCGGCGGAAGACCGGAAGCCGGGCATGGTCGCCGGCAGGGGAGTGGCGGAGCGACTCGGGCTGTACACCGGCAAGCTCGTCACGGCCGCATCTCTCCAGAACGCGCCGCTCTCCTCGACGGGCGGCTTTTCGCCTGCTCTGAAGCAGTTCGAGGTCACGGGCATATTTCAGACGGGGCTCTACCAGTACGACGACGAAGTCGTGCTGGTCGCGATCGACGAAGCGCAAGATCTGCTCGGTCTGGGAGAGGCCGTCACCGGTATCGAGTTCCGCGTCCACGACCCGTGGGAGGCGGCGGGCATAGCCGCCCGGATGGAAGAGGCGCTCGGCTGGCCGTACCGGGTCCAGGGATGGCAAGAGGCCAACCGCAGCCTCTTTTCCGCTCTACGGCTGGAGAAGTTCGGCATGGCGGTGGTTCTGGTCCTCATCATTTTGGTCGCATCGTTCAATATCGTCTCGACTCTCGTGATGATCGTGGCGGATCGCACGCGCGAAATCGGCATATTGCGCGCTATCGGCGTAACCGACCACGGGGTTCGAAACGTTTTCACGAACATGGGGTTGTTCATCGGTGTAATCGGGACGTGCATCGGCGGGGCGGCGGGATTTCTTCTCGCTTGGGCGCTGAGCCGCTACCAGTTTATTTCGTTGCCCAGCGACGTATACTTTATCGATCGGCTTCCGATATCGCTGGCGCCGGTGGATGTGACGCTGATCCTGCTGGGATCGGTGCTTATTTCGTATCTTGCCACCATCTACCCGGCTCGAAAGGCGGCTGCCCTGACCCCGGTAGATGCGATCAGGCACGAGTGAGCGGCGCGGCGCCCGCCGTCGAGGCGCGCGGGCTCGTCCGGTCCTTCGGGATGTCGGACGGTAGCGTCATTCCGGTATTGCGAGGTGTTGATTTGTCCGTTGACCTGGGAGACTCGGTGGCGATCACGGGCCCGAGCGGCTCCGGGAAGTCTACCTTGTTGCACTTGCTCGGAGCGCTGGACCGCCCGACCGGAGGACATGTGCGTCTGGCGGGGGAAGAGCTTTCCGGTCTTCCGGACAGGCGGTTGGCCGAGTTGAGAAATCGTTTCGTCGGGTTCGTATTTCAGTTCCACTACCTGCTGCGCGACTTTACGGCGCTGGAGAATGTGATGCTGCCTCAGCTCGTTGCGGGGACGCCCCGCGATGAGGCGTTCGAGCGAGCTTCTTCTTTGCTGGAACAGGTGGGGCTGGCGGAGAGGACGGGGCACCGTCCGCGCCGCCTGTCGGGTGGCGAGCAGCAGCGCGTCGCGGTGGCGAGGGCGCTCGCCAACGAACCGCCGCTGGTGCTCGCGGACGAGCCGTCCGGCAACCTGGACAGCAAGGCTACCGGGCGGCTGCACGATTTGCTGTTCGAGATGCTGGGCAGGCACCGCGCCGCGCTGGTCGTGGTGACGCACAGCCGCGAGCTGGCGGCGCGGACGGCGCGCGCGCTGCGTCTCGAGAGCGGGGAGCTGGTGGCGGCATGACAGGCTTCGCCGCTCCCGTCGCGTCCCGCGCCCTTCCGTTCGCGTCTCGGACAGGACGGGGCGGCTCGCCGGGCGGACGGGGCGGCGCGATGCCCCCCCGCCTCCCCTTGTTGGCCTGGCCGCGGGAGGGACGGCTCGCCGGGCGGCGACCAGCCCGGCGCGGAAACGCGGCGCGGACATGAAGTGCGAGAACTGTGGCGAGCACGAGGCGTCCATCCCGGTCACCCGGGTCGATAACGGCGAAGCGCAGACGGTCAACCTCTGCGACAAGTGCGCCCCATTGAAGGGGATCGCTTCGGGGACCGCGCCCCACCCCGCTGCCGGCCTGCTGGCGCTTCTCAGCTCGCTCGGAGAACCCCAGCCTAGCGAGGATGAGGCATGCGCGCACTGCGGCACCGGCGCCGGAGACTTTCGCGAGTCGGGCCAACTCGGGTGCCCGGAGTGCTACGAATGCTTCGCCAAGCAGCTCCGGCCGCTGCTGAAACGCCTGCATGGGTCGGACCGGCACGAAGGCAAGAAGTACGTCGGCGCCAGGACCAGCGGCGATCCCAGGCAGGTCCGGCTCGACTTTCTCGCTCGCCGGCTGGAGAGGGCGGTCGAGGTGGAGGACTTCGAGTCGGCCGCAGATCTGCGGGACCAGATCAGCGCTCTCAGAGAGGCGCAAGCCCAGTGAGCAACGAGGTCGCGTGGTGTCCTCCGATCACGGACCAGGGGCTGAGCTGGATCGACGAGCCGGGCCCGGCGAGCGACATCGTGGTCTCGAGCCGCGTGCGGCTGGCCCGAAACATCGAAAGCTACCGATTCGCGGCGCGGGCTTCGGACAACGACCGCGAAGTCATTCTCCGCAGAGTTCGCGAGGCGGCCGAGGACCTTTCCACCCTGGGCGAGGGCGACCTGTGGGAGATTCAGCGGCTTGACCACTCCGACCGGGCGCTCCTCGTGGAGAGACATCTCGTGAGCACGGAGCTCATCGGCTTGCGCAGAAGCAGCCCGCAGCGCGGCGCCGGCCTGCTGCTCGCCCGAGATCGCACTACCGGCCTCATGGTCAACGAAGAAGACCACCTGCGGCTGCAATCGCTTCGCGGAGGACTCCAGCTCGAAGCCGCGTGGTGCGACGTCGACCAGCTGGACGAGGAGATAGGCTCGCGCATCCCCTACGCATACCACCCCGACCTGGGCTTTCTCACGCGGTGTCCGACCAATGCCGGGACGGGACTGCGGGCCTCCGTCTTCATTCACCTTCCCGCCTTGGTCGTCACCAGACAGATCGCGAAGGTGTTGCAGGGAGTCAAACAGCTCGGCATGACCTACCGCGGGCTGTACGGGGAGGGGTCCAAGATCGTGGGGAACTTCTTTCAGCTTTCCAACGAGACCACTCTCGGCAAGTCCGAAGAGGCGCTGATAGACCAGATCGAACGGTTCGTCAAGAACATTATCGGATACGAGCAACAAGCCAGAGCGGCTCTCCTGCTGGAGGCGCCCGGCGTCCTCGAAGACAAAGTGTGGAGAGCGTACGGGATCCTCCGTCACGCGCGCAGATTGCAGTACGAGGAGTTCATGAACCTCCTCTCGGGCGTGCGCCTCGGCGCGTCGCTGAAACTTCTGGAATCCCCCGGAGTAGAAACTCTCAGCCGAGTGATGATCCACGCACAAACGGCGCACCTCTCGCGTGCCGCCGGACGCCGCCTGAACGAAACGGATGCAAGTTCGTTCCGGGCGCGCTACGTTCGGGCAACCCTGAAAGACGCCAGGAGGCCTGGATGAACTACAACTTCACGGAACGCGTTCGTAAGGTGCTCGCGCTCGCGCGCAAGGAGGCGAGCCGGCTCAAGCACGAATACGTAGGGACCGAGCACATCCTCCTGGGACTGATCCGGGAGGGGGAGGGCGTCGCCGTCACCGTCATCGTCAACTTGGTCAAGTCCGGCGACGACTCCGACGACATCCACAGGCGGATTGGCCATGCAGGCCCGGGGGATCCTGGCCCCGCCGAAATTCTCGAAGCGCTGAAGAGGATGGTGGAAGCGGAAGTCGGCGAAGGAACGAACAGTTCGTCGGCCGCGGAGTTCACCTATACCGGACAGGCCAAGAAGACCCTCGAGTACGCGATGATGGAGGCCAAGACCTTCAAACACAGCTATCTGGGCACGGAACACCTCCTGCTGGGCCTGCTGCGGCAGGACAGGGGCCGGGCGGCCAGGACTCTGAAGAAGGTCGGCATCGGCCTGGAAGATGCGCGCGCGGAGACCCACAGGCTTCTGGGCTCCAATCCATCCGCCTCCGGACCGTCGGATACCAGTCCGGGCTCCGCTTCGCGGCGCGGCAAGGGGGACAGCGGATCCAAGACTCCGGCGCTCGATCACTTCTGCCGGGACATCACGGCGCTTGCGGGACGGGGCGAACTCGATCCCATCATCGGGCGGATCGCCGAAATAGAGCGGACGATGGAGATCCTCTCTCGGCGCAAGAAGAACAATCCGGTTCTCATAGGGGAGCCGGGAGTGGGGAAGACCGCGATCGTCGAAGGACTCGCCCAGGCCATCGCCGCCGGCAAAGTTCCGGAGAGCCTGAAGAAGCACCGCGTGCTGGCCCTGGACCTGGCCTCCGTCATAGCGGGAACCAAGTACCGGGGGCAGTTCGAGGAGCGGCTCAAGGCTATCGTGAAAGAAGCGTCCCAGGACCCCGGAATCATCCTCTTCATCGACGAGCTTCACACGCTGGTCGGAGCCGGCGCGGCGGAGGGAGCGATGGACGCCTCGAACATGCTCAAGCCCGCGCTGGCCCGCGGGGAGCTTCAGTGCGTAGGCGCATCCACGCTCAACGAGTATCGCAAGTACATCGAGAAGGACGGGGCGCTCGAACGGCGCTTCCAGTCGGTGATCGTCGAGCCGCCCACAGTCGAGGAGACCGTCGAGATCCTTCGCGGCCTGCGGAAGAACTACGAAGACCACCACAATGTGGACATCCCGGACGAATCGCTGGTGGCGGCCGCCCACCTTACCGAGCGTTACATCACGGACCGCTGTCTTCCGGACAAGGCGATCGACGTGATAGACGAGGCTGGCGCGCGGGCGAGAATGACTTGCCAGGAACCGCCCCTGGAAGCGAGGGAGCCGCCGCCGGAAGTGCGGGAGCTGCAGGAGAAGCTCGCCGAGCTGGCCGCAGTCAAGGAAGAGGCGATCGTCGAGCAGGATTACGAGCGCGCCGCCAAGCTGCGCGACGAGGAGAAAGAGGTCCAGGAGGAGGCGAAGCGGCGGCGAGACGAGTGGGAAGGCGCCCGCGCCGAGTACCGCCCGGTCGTGGGCGAGATCGAAATCGCCTTCATCGTCGGCCGCTGGACGGGCATACCCGTGTCGCGCCTCAAGGAAGCCGAGGCGGAGCGCCTGCTTCGCATGGAAGAGGAGCTGCACGAGAGCATCGTCGGCCAGAACGAGGCCATCGAGGCCGTGAGCCGCGCGATCCGCCGCGGGCGCGCAGGCCTCAAGGACGCGCGCAGACCGATCGGGAGCTTCATCTTCTGCGGTCCGACCGGCGTCGGCAAGACGGAGTTGGCGCGCTCGCTGGCTCGCTTCCTGTTCGCCGAAGAGAGCGCCCTCGTGAGGGTGGACATGTCCGAGTACATGGAGAGGTATTCGGTAAGCCGCCTGATCGGCGCTCCGCCGGGGTACGTCGGCTACCAGGATTCCGGCGCCTTGACGAAGGCGGTCCGGCGCCGGCCATATAGCGTGATCCTGCTCGACGAGATCGAGAAGGCGCACCCGGATGTCCTGAACATCCTCCTGCAGGTGCTCGACGAAGGCCGCCTCACCGACAACTACGGACGGGTGATCGACTTCAGGAACACCGTCGTCATCATGACATCCAATGTCGGGAGCCGGGACATCGGCTCGTCCCCGAGGGTCGGCTTCACCGGACACGGGAGCGGCCTGAACTACGAGCGGATGAAGGAAAGAGTCTCGGACGAGATAGAACGCGCGTTCCCGCCGGAGTTCCTGAATCGCGTCGAAGACACCATAGTCTTCCATCCGCTCACCAAAGAGCAGCTGGGCGAGATCGTTCACATCCAGCTTCGCGAGTTGAAGGCCCGCCTCCTGGCGGAGGGGATGGAGATCGAGCTTAGCGAAGAGGCCATCAGATTCCTCGTCGATAACGGATTCGACGAGAAGTTCGGTGCGCGGCCGCTCCAGCGGACTATTCAGCGCTTCGTCGAAGACGCTCTCTCGGAGCTGATTCTCATGTCCGCCTTCGAGCCTGGGCAGCAGATCTCCGTAGATGTGGGAGAGGACGGCAAGGCGCTCGTCTTCGGTACGCCCGAGCCCTCCCAGGTGACGTGAAACGCGCCGGGGCGGCATGAGATACTGCCAGGCGGCATGAGGCGCCGGCCGCCACCCGCATGCGCCGCATGCGTCGTGGTCCTGGCCGGGTTGATGTTCGCGGTTGCCGGGGCCGAAGCCGCCGCCGGCCAGCAAGCGGCGAACCTCGACGAATTCTCGGTCAGGGTAGACTCCGTCATCGTACTGGGGAATAGCCGCCACAGGACGGCCGACATCATTTCGGCCAGCGGCCTGCGCAAGGGCAACATCGTTCGCCAGCCCCAGATCCAGGGCGCGATCCGGCGCCTGTTCTCGTCCGGCGATTTCTCCGACATCGAGATCGGCATAGCCGAGTCCACCGATCCCGCGCAGGGCATCTTCTACATTCGCGTCGTGGAGCGGCCCTACATAACCCAGTACGCCTTCAAGGGGCTGGAGCGGGTCAGCGAGAGCCTCATCCGCGACACGGTCGGCCTGGCGCGCAACAGTCCGCTCGATCCGCACCGCATCGCCCGTACCCGTTCCACGCTGCTCGACCTGCTGTCGAACGAAGGCTTTCCCGCGGCGGCCGTGGACACGCTGATCCGGCCCGATCCCGCCTTTCCCTCGGACTTTCTGGTGGTCTTCGATGTCGATGAAGGCCCGCGGCTGGGAGTTACGGAGATCGTTATCGAGGGAAACGAAGCCTTCACCGACGGAGAGCTTCGGAAGGCCATGGCGACCGATGAAGAGGGCTTCTTCTGGTTCGATTCCGGGGAGTTGAAGAAGGACGAGTTCCGCAGGGATCTTACGATACGTCTGCCCGAGTTCTACGCATCCCATGGCTACCGGGACTTCCAGGTTCTGGGCGACACCATCATCTCGGACAGGACTACCGGGAAGGGCCGAATCGAGATCCGGGTGAGCGAGGGCGAGCAATACCTGCTGGAAGATCTTCGGATCAGCGGCAACCGCGCTCTCCCTCTGGCCATCATAGAGCCAGTGGTCCGGCGCGACCAGGAAAGGCCGCGAGATGGCGAGGAGCATCCTCCGTTCAACTTCACGGCGTTCTACGCGGCGCCCCAGAATCTCGGGGACATTTACCGCAACCTCGGCTATCTGGGGGCCTCCATCGTGCCGGATGTGCGGAGGGTGGAAGTGGCCGCGGGCGAACGGCCGCGAGTGGCGGCGCGCCTAAGCATTCTCGAGGGAGAGCCCAGCTACATCCGCGAGATCTCGATCGAGGGCAACACATCCACGCATGACCGCGTGATTCGGAACCGGCTCTTCATATTTCCCGGCGATGTGTACTCGCAAGAACGTCTTATCTCTTCGTTCCAGGCGATCCAGGGACTCAACTTCTTCGAGCCCCTCCCGCCTGACGAGGCAATCAACATCAGCAGGCGCGCCGACGGCGACATCGACATCACCCTCCGCGTCCAGGAAAAGCAGACGGGGACGCTGCAGTTCGGGATAACGGCCTCCGGCTTCACGGGGCTGGCGGGTTTCATCGGCTACTCGCAGCCCAACCTCTTCGGGTTGGCCAAGACGGGGAGCTTCCGGTGGATATTCGGCCGGCGGCAGCAGGACCTCGACCTCAGCTACTCGGACCCCGAACTCCTGGGGAGCCGGTACTCGGGATCGATCACGCTTCGGAGCTCGCGGGATCAGTTTACCGGGTTCAGCCTCGGCGACCGGCGCCAGACCGGCGGGCTCACCGAGTTCGGCATTCCGATACTGGGGCTCCGCGCCACTAGACTCTTCGTCGGCTACTCTCTCTTCGCGGACCGGGTGCGCGGGCTCGATACCGCCAATGTCGTCGGCCGACGCTTCTCGCTCTTCACCGGAACGCGTTCCGCGGTCACCGTGCGGCTGGTCCAGGACAACAGGAACAATCCCGTGTTCCCTACGCGCGGAGCCAGGAACCAGTTCTCCATCAGGCAAACCGGCGGAATGCTGGGCGGCGACGGGAACTATCAGAAACTCGACCTCACGAGCGACTGGTTCGTGCCGGTGGGACAGATCGGAGGAGGACCGGGGAGCACCGGTTCGCCCATCGAACTCACATTCGGCCTCAGCTTTCAGGCGGGCATAATTCTCGGGCAGAACCCATTCTTCACGGAACGGTACTATGTTGGGGGCACGCAGGCGGGCATCCAGCTGCGGGGATACGATGAAGCGACGATCACTCCATCGGGACACATCCCCAACGAGGCGCCCTTCAGCGATCTGGACCGGGTGGGCGAGTCGTTCTTCCGTACCGGAGCCACTTTTGGGATCAAGCTGACGAACAGCATCTTCACAAGCGTCTTTCTGGACGCGGGCAACGTCTGGCAAAACGCTGCGCAGCTAAACCCGACGGACTTGCTGGTCGGGGCCGGCATGGGTGCAAGCCTGGTCACTCCGTTCGGCCCGCTGGGGCTGGACTACGCCTACGGCTTCGACCGGCGGGACGTGCTTGGGCGGCCGGATCCCGGCTGGCAGTTGCACTTCAAATTTGGACGAGTATTCTGAGGCGGGAACGGAAACTACCAGAGCGAGAGCGAGGGCGGGAGTGAGCACAGGGGTCGAGGCGAAGGGAACAAGCCGGGTGCGAAGAGTGGCCAGCCGGGTGGCCGGATGGGCGGCCGGGACCGTGGCAGCAGCGGCCTTGAGCGTGGCCTGGAGCGGTCATCTCGCGGCACAGGAATCGCCTCCCGGGCCGTCGGCCACCCTTCCTGCCCCGGGGACGCCGCTCGTATTCGTCAATACGCAGGTGATACTGCCCCTCGCGCCCGGGGCCGACTCGGCGCAGGCGCAGTTTCAGGGCGTCCTCGAGGAGTTCGAAACGGAGCTTATGGCTCGGGCGACCGAAATAGACTCCCTCGTGACAGCCTACCGGCAGCAGGAAAGGCTGATGGATCAGGCCGGCCGGGCCCGGAAGGAGCAGGAGATCGTCGATAAACAGCAGGAGGCGCAGGCGAGACAGCAGGAGCTCGAGGCGGAATCCGACAGACGGCGGACGGATCTTCTGTCGCCGATCCTGCAACGGATCACCGACGTGATACAGGAGATTCGGGAGGAACAGAGCTACTCGATCGTGTTCGATATCGCCGAGTCCGGGGTGATCGCGGCCGATGTCTCGCTCGACATCACCGGGGCGGTTCTCGAGCGCCTCGGAGTCGACCCGAGCGTTCTCGCGGCTGGAAGTTCGAGCGGCTAGAAGCGCTGCCGGGCCGCGCGAACAGAAAGCTTCCCGCGGTCTTCATCGGCCGCGCGCTTGCCCTCCGGTATCACGCTTGCCCTCTGGCATGCAGGAGCGTGCCGGGCCGCGACCGGAGAGTCTTCCCGGACGCGGTCTCCCGGCTTAGCCGGAAGATTAGCGGACGGCTTCGCCGGAAGGTTGGCGGCGCAATGGACGATATCCGCCTGGAGCAGGAGGGTGCAGTCAGGAGTGCCTACATTCACGCTCTCCGATCTTGCCCGCCGTGTCGGGGGCGAACTATCGGGTGACCCGGGCCGGATACTCGGCGGCGTCGCTTCGCTGGCATCGGCCGGACCCGACCACCTCGCCTTCGTCGCACGTCGCGCGAAGCGGGCGGCGGTGGACGCCACCAGAGCCGGAGCCGTGCTGGCTCCGACGGGATTCGAGGCGCCCCCCGGCGCCGGATTCGATCTCCTGGAAGTCGACGACCCGGAACTCGCTTTCGCAACGGTCGTGCGGCTCTTCCACCCCCGCCGCGAACGCCCGGCAGGCATTCACCACACGGCCGAGATCGGCAGGGGAGCGCGCCTCGGGCACGGGGTATCGGTGGATGCGGGCGTCGTCATCGGAGAAGGGAGCGTGATCGGCGCGGGCACGCGCATCGGGGCGGCGACTTCGATCGCGGCGGGGGTGCGCGTCGGCGAGCGGTGCGCGATTGGCCACGCCGTCTCGATTCTTGGCGGCACGAAGATAGGCGACCGGGTGCGCATCCAGCCCGGCGTCCGCCTCGGAACGGACGGCTTCGGCTACGCGATGGGGGACGGGGGGGCGCGCAAGATTCCGCAGATCGGCGGTTGTTCGATCGGGAACGATGTGGAGATCGGGGCCAACTGCACGATAGACCGGGGCACGCTGGACGACACCGTGATCGGCGACCGGACGAAGATCGACAACCTCGTGCACATCGCGCACAACGTGCGTGTCGGGGACGACTGCTTCATAGCGGCGCACGTCGGCATCGCCGGCAGCGTGGAGATCGGCGCCGCCGTGCAGATGGGAGGCCAGTCGGGCGCAGCCGGGCATGTCTCCATCGGCCCCGGAGCGAGAATCGCCGGCCAATCGGGGGTGATCGGAAATGTGGCGGCCGGCGCGGCCTACGGCGGCACGCCCGCGCGGCCTCATTCGTCGTGGATGAAGTCCGCCGCGCTGACGCGGCGGCTGCCGGGGCTCGCGCGCCGCATCGCGCGGATCGAGCGACGCCTGGGGGTCGGCGGCCGCGGGAACGCCGCCGGGGGTGTCGCCGGGAACGCCGCCGGCGATGACGCCGGTCGGGACTCTTGATGGCGAACCAGCGAACTGTCGCCCGCCCGGTCGAGGTTCGCGGGCGCGGCCTTCACACGGGCGAGGAGTCGGTTCTGACTCTTCGAGCGGCTCCGGAACACAGCGGCATCCGCTTCCGGCGGATCGATCTTCCCGGCTCTCCGCATATCCCGGCCACGCCCGCGGCGGTCGGCGGGGTTCGCTGGGAAACGTCGCTGCGCGGGGGGGACGGCGGCGAGGTGCGTACCGCCGAGCACCTGCTGGCTGCGGCGCACGCGCTCCGGGTGGACAACTTGCTCATCGAAATCGCCGGGCCCGAGGTGCCCGCGCTCGACGGCAGCGCGGAGCCGTGGTGCCGCGCGCTTCGGGAAGCCGGGTTGGCCGAGCAAGCGACCAGGGCTCGGCGGCTCCGAATCGACCGCCCGATCCACCTCGCCGTCGGCTCCTCCCGCTACTCGGTGTTGCCGTCGCAGTCGTACCGGGTGTCGGGGTCCATCTCCTTCGACCATCCGCTGATCGCGGAACAGTTCGTGAGCGCCGCGATGGAGCCGGAGCTGTTCCAGCGCGACATCGCCCCCGCCAGGACCTTCGGACTGGCCGCTTGGCGGGACGAGCTTCGCGCCGAGGGGTTTGCGCTCGGGGCGTCGCTCGAGAACACTATCGTACTTTCGGAGCGCGGCCTCGAGGGCGGCCAGGAGCTTCGTTACCCAGACGAGTTCGTGCGCCACAAAGTGCTAGATTTGATCGGCGATCTCGCCCTGGTGGGAGCGCGGCTGCAATGTCATGTGATCGCCGAGCAGCCCGGCCACCGGGGCAACGTGCGGCTTGCCCGCCGTCTCGCGGCCGAACTCGACACAGAACCGGGAGCAATAATGGACGTAAACGATATCATGAAGATTCTTCCGCATCGCTATCCGATGCTGCTCCTAGACCGCGTGACCGAGTTAGAAGCGGGGAGGCGAATAACCGGCCTGAAGAACGTCAGCGCGAACGAGCCATTCTTCGCGGGACACTACCCGGGCCACCCCATCATGCCCGGCGTGCTCATCCTGGAAGCCCTGGGACAGTGCGGCAGCCTGCTATTGATGTCGGAGCTGGAAAACCCCGCGGAGAAGGTCATCCACCTGCTTTCCGTCGATAAAGCGAAGTTCAGACGGCCGGTCGTGCCCGGAGACCAACTGGAGTTCGAGCTGGAGATCATCCAGCGGAAGGCAAACCGGGGGAGGCTGAAGGGCGTCGCCCGGGTAGACGGCAAGATGGTTGCGGAGGTGACGATGCTGGGCCATATCGTGGACCGTTGACAACGGCCTCGGCTCCCGGGAGGCACGCCACGGCCCCTGGCAGGCACGCCACGGCGGTCATCGATGAATCGGCGGCAATCCACCCCAGCGCGGCCATCGGCCCGTACGCCGTTATCGGTCCCAGGGTCGAAGTGGGGGCGCGGGCGATAGTCGGACCGCATGCGTTTATCGAACGCGACACGTGCATCGCCGAGGATGTCCGGATCTCGAAAGGGGCCGTTCTGGGCTCCGATCCCCAGGACCTGAAGTATGGCGGGGAGCGGACGCTGCTGTCGGTCGGACCCCGTTCCGTCGTGCGAGAATTCGCGACCCTGAACCGGGGAACGGCTGCAACGGGATCCACGGTGGTCGGAGCCGACTGCCTTCTCATGGCCTACGTGCATGTCGCTCACGACTGCAGACTCGGAGACCATGTGGTTCTGACTAACGCAGTGACGATGGGAGGCCATGTGGAGATAGGCGACTGGGCGATCGTGGGCGGAATGACCCCGATCCACCAGTTCACCCGCATCGGGCGCCACGCGATGGTCGGCGGAGCCGCGCGAATCGACAGAGACGTCGCGCCGTACACGCTCGTAGGGGGCAGTCCCACATACACCTACGGCATCAACCGCATAGGGCTCGAACGTCGCGGCTTCGGGCAGAACTCCATTCGCGCCCTCCAGAGCGCGTACAGAGAGATCTTCGGATCCGGACAGCCCCTGAGCATCAGCCTGGAGCGCCGGCGCAGCGACTACGACACCGACGAAGTCCGCGACTTGGTGGCCTTCATCCGGGAGTCGAGCCGAGGAATCACTCCGAGACGGTTCGCCGGTCTCGAAAAGGAAGAGGAGTTGCCCGGCTTGCCCAGCCGCCTTGCCGCACGGCACGAGATGGCGTGAGCCGGCGGATCAGCGCGGGCGTGGTCGGGACCGGGCGGCTTGGCAGCTTGCACGCGCGGCTTCTGGCTTGCGACCCGGCGTTCGAATTCGCCGGAGTGTACGACCGCTCGGAGGAGCGAGCCGCCGAAGTTGCGGACCGCTTCTCGGCGGAACGGTTCGACACCGCGGCCGACTTGTACGATCAGGTGGCCGCCGTTGTCGTGGCGGTGCCGGCGCAAGCCCACCACGAGGAGGCGGCCGCGGCGATCGCGGCCGGGTGCCACGTACTGGTGGAGAAGCCGCTTGCGTCCAGCCTGGAAGAAGCGGATGACCTCGTTCGGCGCGCGAAGGCGCAGGGGGTGGTCCTCGGAGTAGGGCATGTCGAGCGTTTCAATGGCGTGCTGATCGCCGCCGAGCCGTACATGGACCGTCCCCGCTTCATCGAATCCGTGCGCATGGCCCCGTTCCAGCCCCGTGGCGCCGACGTCACCGTGGTCCTCGATCTCATGATTCACGACATCGACCTAGTGCTGTCGCTGGTGGATGCGCCAGTGGCGGATGTCCAGGCAGCGGGAGCGTCCGCCATATCCTCCTCGATCGACATGGCCAACGCGCGTCTCTCTTTCGAGGACGGGACCGTCGCTACGATCACGGCCAGCCGGGTGGCATTCAAAGCGCTGCGGCAGCTTAGGTTGTTCCAGAGATCAGGGTACTTCAGCTTGGACCTTGCAGGGGGAACCGGACACCACTACAGGCGGCGGGTCGGCGGCAGTGTCGACACGATCGACGCCTGGGTCGAGCGAGTGCCGCTGCAGGGAGGCGCGGATGAACCGCTGGGGCTGGAGATCGCCGCTTTCGCCGCCGCGATAGATGGCCGGCCTAACCGGCTGGTCTCGGGGCGGGCAGGCCGGGATGCGCTAAGGATCGCGATCGATATCAACCGGAAGATCGAGGAGTTTGTCGATGTCGTTGCTCAAGATTCGTGAAGAACGCAAGCAGCTCGGGAGCGGCGTGAAGCGTGGGCCGCACACGTTCGTCCTGCTATTCCTGCTCGTACTCGTGTTCATTCTGATCAGCTATCTCGGCCGGGTGTCCTGAAGCCGTCCTTCGGCGCGGGCAGGCCTTCTGGTGCGAGAGAACCGGCGGGCGCGAGAAATCCTGCCGGTGCCGGAGCCTTCTCCGGCGCGGGCAGGCCTTCCGGTGCGAGAGAACCGGCGGGCGCGAGAAATCCTTCCAGCGCCAGAAGGCCATCCGGCGCGGGACCGACGGTCTTCATCTCGGCAGGCGAAGCGTCGGGAGACAAGCACGGGGCCGCGGTGGCGCGGGAGATCCGAGAGCGCCTGCCCGATGCTCGCCTTCTCGGGATCGGGGGGCGCAGGATGGAGGCGGAAGGGGTCTCACGGCTGGCGGGACTCGAGGAACTGGCGGTCATGGGCGGGAGCGAGGTCGTCCGCAGGCTTCCCTTTCTCCTCCGGCTGCGGAGACGCATAGAGCGTCTGTTCGGCGCAGGGAGCGTCGACCTGTTTCTGCCGGTCGATTATCCGGAGCTGAATCTTCGCTTGGCGCGTTCGGCGCGGCGGAGCGGGTGCAGGGTACTCTACTTCATCGCTCCGCAGGTGTGGGCATGGCGGGAAACCCGCGCGCGAAAGCTGGCCAAGTACTGCGACAGGGTCTTGACCGTGCTCCCGTTCGAGGCGGAGTTGCTCGAAGAGTACGGAGTGCGCGTCGAATTCGTCGGACATCCGTTGCTCGAAGAGCATAGGAGGGAGGCCGCAGTTGAACGAAGCGCGAACGGGCTTGGCGCCAGCGGCAACACGATCGGCCTCTTCCCGGGGTCGCGGGCCCAGGAGGTGAGGCTGATGCTGCCGGTCTTCGTGGAAGCGGCCCGACTGGCCGGACAGCGTCGCCCGGGGCTCGACTTTCGCGTGGGCCGGCCGGCCCACCTGCCCGCTTCGCTGTACGCGGACTCTCCGTTCCCGGTTGCGACCCCGGAAGCGATTACGGGGGAAGCGCGCGCGGCGATCACGAAGTCCGGGACCATAACCCTTGAACTAGCCATTGCAGGAGTGCCGATGGTTGTCGGCTACCGGGCGACGCGGCTGGAGTGGGCCGTCGGACGCCGCCTCGTCAATGTGCCATCGATCGTTCTCGTCAACCTGGTGGCAGGGAAGCGGGTCGTCCCGGAGCTGCTCCAGGATGCGCTGACCCCGGAAGCTGTGGTCGATGCGCTCGATCCGCTGCTGGACCGGGCGTCGCCAGCCCGGCTGGACATGACGCGTTCGCTCGCGGAAGTGACCGGGCAGTTGGGAACGCCGGGCTGTGCGCGACGAGTCGCGGCCCACGCCGCCGACCTCCTCTCTTGAACGGCGTGGGCAGGCCTGCGGCTGCCGCCGGACCGCCGATTCTCAGTGCGCGGCGCATACCGGTCGGCGTCGCCGTCGGTCTTCTCCGAATCGCCCTCCTCTTGGCTCGCACTTGGCGCTTCCGAAGTCCGGACAACCCGGGCGTGCCCTTCCGTCCGCGTCTTGGCCGCAACGAACTCTATGCATGCTGGCACGAGCACCTGCTCCCGCTGGCGTGGCTCTTCGCCGGCCAGGGCGGCGTCACGCTCGCGAGCCGCGACCGCGATGGCGAAGTCGTTGCGCGCGTGCTGGCCGGATTGGGATACCGGGCGGCCCGCGGTTCGAGCGGGCGCGGCGGCGACCGGGGCTTTCGAGAGCTTGCCCGCGCGCTGGCGGGCGGAGGCGGAGTGATCCTTACCGGAGACGGGCCGCGCGGACCGCGCCGTTCGCTCAAGGCGGGCGCGGCGCGGCTCGCGGCGCGCGCCGGGAGCCGCGCCAGCGTGATCGGCGTGGCGTCGTCGGCCGGATGGCGGCTGCCTAGCTGGGACCGCTTCCTCATCCCCGCGCCGGGGGCGACCGTCTTCGTATCTCTGGCAAACGCCGGCTCGCCGCCGCCACGCAGCGGGCGTGCCGCAGCGACTTCTTTGCACGATCAACTGCAGTCGGCGCTCGCCCGAGAAACAGGCCGGTGCGAACAGCTGGCCCGCCAGCAGCGCCGGAGCGGCGCGTCGGCGGCCTCGCGCGCGATCGAACGCCGGATACGGGCCCAGTGGCGGCGGGCGAGGCCGTCGACGCCGCTCCGGTCGATGGCCCGCGCTTACGGGCTGGCCCACGACGGTCGTCACCGGCTCTACGACTACGGCGCGCTCCCTGCCCACAAGGCCGGGCTGCCCGTCATTTCGGTCGGAGGCGCCACGGCCGGAGGGAGCGGCAAGACGCCGCTGGCGGCTCACATAGCCCAGCTGCTGGCGGACGAGGGCCACATGCCCGCGATAATCACCCCCGGCTATGCGGACGAATTGGACATGCTGGCCCGCCAAGTCCCGCAGGCGCTCGTCCTCGGCCACGCGAACCGCCTGCGCCTCGCCCGCCGCGCGGCCAGGGCCGGGCGCACGGTCGTTGTCCTCGACGACGGCTTTCAGCACCGCCGCTTGCACCGCGACCTCGATCTGCTGCTCCTGGACCGGGACGCCCTTCGCCGCACGAACGGCGCCCGGCTTCCGGCTGGTCCATTTCGCGAACGCTGGGCGTGGGCGGCGGGACGAGCCGATGCAATCATCTTCACGGGACGAGAGCCCTGGAGCGAAGAAGTCGCGAGCTTCGACGGCGAACTCCGAAAACATCTCGGCCGGCTGGGAGTCTCCGTACCGGTAGCTACGCTGCACTTCGAGGCGAGATCGCCAGAGCCGGGCAACGGCCCCGCGCGGGCTTGGCACGGTCCCCCGGCCCCGGGCCTCGCCGTGACGGGCATCATGAAACCGAACCTCTTCTATTCGCGCGCCCGGCAGCTGTGTCCTTCGCTTCGGGGCGTACTGGCGCTTCCGGACCACGGCGCGCCGACCGCGGCGGAGTGCGCGGAGCTGGCCGAGAGAGCGGGGCAGGGCGGAGCGCTGGTCACGCACAAGGATTTGTCCCGCATCGAACCCCTGATCAAGGCGAACTCGAAGCAGTCGCCGGCCGGGGAACCGTTGCCGGTCTGGGTTCTCCCGGAGCGGATCAGATGGCGGGAGGGCCGGGCACAGGTCAGAGAGCTGATTCTCGCTGCCGCGGCGCCCGCCCCCCTCGCGTCCGTCCGCGGCCGGGACGGGATGGGGACAACCCTGGCGCCGCCCGCCCGCGGGCATGCGCGGGGTAACATTTGACGAAGATCGTCGTAGCCTCGGTTAGCAGGGCCAGGACATCCGGACGCACCCAGCTAGCGGCGCTCCGCAGGGCTACCGAGGATTACGAGACCCGGCTTGGACACTACCTTAGCTTCAAGTCCGTCAGCGTCGCACCGGCCGGACTGCCGGATGCGCGCGCGGCAGAAGCTCGCAAGCGAGAGTGTGCGGCGCTGGAGCGAGCGCTGCCCGGCGACCTCGAGCTTGTCGCGTTGACGCGCAGGGGCGAGAGCTGGCCGACCGAGCGGCTAGCGGGCTACCTGGGCGACATGCTCAGGTACGGACGGCCCGGCGCCGCCTTTGCGATAGGGGGCGCGCACGGCCTCGCCGAGCGGCTCGTGGGAAGCGCCCGGGTCAGACTTGCTCTGTCGGCCATGACTCTCCCGCACGAAGTCGCCCGTCTAGTCCTCACGGAGCAGCTCTACCGCGCCGCGACGATCCTGCGCGGCGAATCGTACCATAAGGCGCGATGATGGCGCGGTTCGCGGATCGAGATTAGCGAGCCCCTCGGGGCGCCCGGAGCGGACGATCGCGGTTGCGATGACCAGCGCGGTTCGCGGACCGAGATTAGCGGGACCCTCGGAGCGCCCGGAGCGGACGATCGCGGTTGCGCTGACCAGCGCTGTTCGCGGATCGAGATTAGCGAGCCCCTCGGGGCGCCCGGAGCGGACGGTCACGGTTGGGCTGAATAGCGCGGTTCGCGGATCGAGATGAACGGTGATTCGAGTGAATAAACCATGGAAGGCTGGCACGAAGCGATGACCGGCAGTTCCGGAGACCCGGGAACGGGCGGCTCGCGCACGCCGGCGGCGCGGCGTAAAGCGCCCGCCGAATGGTTCAAGGAGTGGTTCGGGGAGACGTACCTGAAGCTCTACCCCCACCGCGACGAGGAAGAGGCGGCGATGGCGGTCGCGCTGTACCGCGACCGAGCGCGCCTCGCCGAAGACGCGCTAGTGCTGGATCTGGCGTGCGGAGCGGGGAGACACATCGCGAGCTTCCGCGCCGCCGGCGTGCGCACCGTCGGAATCGACCTCTCCGCCCCTCTCCTCCGGACAGCCCGCGAGCGGCCAGCGGCCGCCGGCAGGCTCGTGCGGGGCGACATGCGCAGACTTCCGTTCGGCGATGCCAGCTTCGGCGGACTAGTCAACTTCTTCACATCGTTCGGCTACTTCTCTTCGCCCGAGGAGGATATCCAAGTGGTCCGGGAAGCGAGCCGGGTGCTTCGGAGCGGAGCGCCCTTCCTGATCGACTACATGAACGTCGAGAACGTCGTCCGCCAACTTGATCCCGAATCGGTGAGCGAGATAAGCGGGGCAACAGTGCGGCAGAGCAGGTGGGTGGAGCGAGACCAGGTGTTCAAGCGCATCGAGGTAAGGGACCGGACGAGAGAAACAGTGGAGGAGTATCACGAACGGGTCCGTCTCTATTCGCGCGAAGAGCTGGCGGCTCTGCTGCACGACCACGGCCTGGAGACCGAAGACGTGTTCGGCGGCTACGACGGAGCGCCCTTCGACGAGACACGTTCGTCCCGCCTGTTGCTGTTTGGCCGCGCCCTGTGACAACGGGTTGGCACCCATGCTCAGCGCACCGAATGGATGCCCTTGACCAAGGCTGATCCAGTCGGCTGCCCCGCCACCCTGTTCCGCACAGGCTGAGGCTGGAGGAGAGCACATGGCCCTGTCCGGGGCCGGACCCGGCCTTCATTGACAAGTTCGGTGACACTGACCCTTTTACAGCTACCACCGTATAGAACCCTTCGTTCCCAACTGGTAGGAGAACCGAGTCAGAAATGGAAAAATTCACGTTTCAGGAGCTTCGCGACGCCGTAGCGGGCGGTGCCGTAGCCTTGCGATCCCGGCTCGAGCTCGAACCCGCCGGCGGCAAAGGGGACAAGGTCTTCCCTCCATCCTACGCGGTCGCCGATAGAGCGGAACACAAGTACGCGGTGGAGAAGCGTTGTGTCGGCAACTCGGCGGACAAAGTCTCCATCACCGTACTCCTGGATTCGGTCGCCTCGCAGGCGAATCGCGCGGAACTGGCTCTGCTTGAAGGTTGGGAATATGGCGAGCTGGCTTTTCCGGTTCCCTATGTGGACTTCAGCGGCCACGGCGATGTCACCGATTACGAGAAGCTGACGGTGCTGGATGCTCCGCACCGGCTTGCGGACGCTATCTTCCGGGACAGCCTGCTTGACGACACACTGTTTCGCCTGTCCGATATCGGACTGGCGATCACGGATGCCACTCCGCGCAACGCCACCGCCCTGTTCCGCTACTCGCCAACTTCGCTGCTGTTCGGCCAGTGGGATTCCACGGGTCCGAAGGGCGGACTGGGATCGAAGTTCCAGCGCTCCTACGTATCGGAGATTGTGGGCTTCGACGCAGAAGCCGGGAGGAAGGTGGGAAGCCGAATCGACCCGTTGCAGATCGAGAAGGTGGCCCCGGAGGACCGCGTATTCAATAGCAAAGACCCCGCCGAAGTCTGGACAGATGATCCCAAGAAAGCGGAAACCAACAAGAAGGGAAACCCGGTTCCCGCTTCTCGGGGAAGCGATAGCGGCGAAGCAGGCCAGCCATCGAAGATCAACCATGGCAATATCGCGCCATCGATCGACGACCTCGCGGGCGGCGTGACAGTCTCCAGCGCGCTGCAGACGACGCTGATTTCGTTCGCTGCGCTTCGTAGGCTCAGGTTCCGGGGACACGACCGAGAGGCTGAAACAGCGGCGCGAACGGCCGTAGCGGCTCTCGGCGTTGTCGCCATAGCCTACCAGTACGAGATGGACTTCGACTTGCGTTCCCGCTGTCTTCTGCTTCCGGCGCATACACCGCGCCTGGAGCTGCTGGGCCGGGATGGTTCCCCAGGTAAAGAGATCGAAGTGGACAGAGAATCGGCGGCCCTGATCTTGTCGGAGGCAGCCGCGCACGCGGACGAAAGCGGCATCGGATGGGAGACGGAAGAGATCCGCTTGGTCCCCGCCCCCAAACTCATCGAACTTATCGGCCGCAGTCGAAAGGTCGCCGCCACAGAACAGCCCACGAGCTAGGCTCTGCCGGTCGTGTCCAGCTTCGGAATCGAAGTCAACTTCCTGACCGGTCGATATGTGGCGACCTGCTACAACGACAGGCGAATGCACGAGTGGCCGCCGCATCCCGCTCGCCTGTTCTCGGCCCTTGTCGCGACCTGGGCGGATGCGGACGAGCCCAGCCAACCGGAACGCGAGGCGCTGGAGTGGCTGGCGGCGCTGGCCCCTCCGGGTATCGACGCCAATCGCGAAGCCGCCCCCCGCAAGGTCGTGTCCCACTTCGTGCCAGTGAACGATACCGCGATTATCAGCAGAAGCCTTCAGGAGAAAAGAGCGAAGCTCATCCGCGGTGCGAAGAGCCGGCTGCACGACGAACTGGTCTCATCCGACGGCGAAGTGACGAGGAAGGCTCGCTCGCTCCAGAACAAGCTGGCTGGACATCGCGACCTCGAGACTCAAGTAACGACTGTTGGAACCACTCCTCCCAAGACAGCCGCCGAGCTGTTTCCAGATGGACGAAGTAAGCAGGAACGGTTCTTCCCGTCCGTGACCCTCCGCCCGCCGCCGCGGGTTACTTACATTTGGAACGAGCCGCTTCCCGATGCTATGAAAGATGTTCTGGATGGCCTTCTCGGCAGACTCGCCAGGTTGGGGCACTCGTCTTCCCTGATATCCAGCCGACTGACGTTGGAGCCGCCCTGTGCCAACTGGATACCGCAGTGCGGGGAGTCCAGCCTGCGCGCCGTTCGTGCAGGCCAGCTAGCGGAACTGGAACGCCGCTTTGCCCAGCACCGGGGCATCTCTCCCCGCTCTCTGCCACACGCGACCGTGCGTTACGGCGACCAAGCAAGTGTCGAGCAAGACTCCTCTACGTTCCAAGCGGCGAATACGGCCGGAGAGTGGATCGTATTCGAGTTCGCGCACGACTGCCGGGCGTTCCCGGCGACGCGAGCCGTCGAGGTCGCAACCAAGATGCGGGCCGCCGTATTGAGCCACGCCGAGGACCCCATCCCCGAGGGGCTCACCGGCCACAGACCGGATCGCGCTCCGACGACGGAGCCGCATGTCGCCTTTCTGCCCCTGCCCTTTGCGGGTTATCCGCACGCAAACGGACGGCTGCTCGGGGTAGCCGTCGCGGTGCCGGCCGGAACCGATGTGGACTCGCGCCGCGCTTTGTACAGGGCAATCGGCAGATGGGAAGGCGCAGCCGGTTCGAGAGACTTCAAGTTGACCTTCGGCCGCGGGGGCGAGATCAGGATGAAGCGGCAGAGGGAAAGATCCGCACTGGTTTCTCTTCGTCCCTCCTCCTGGAGCGGCCGCTCCAGAACGTGGACATCAGTGACGCCCATAGCGCTTCCCAAACATCCTGGGCGGCTCAGCGGCGGGACGCACGACAGCCGGGTCAAGGCATGGCGGGCCGCACGGGCGGCAGTAGTCGCGGCCGTTAGACACGTCGGGCTACCCGATCCAACGAAGTCGGAAGTTGCCCTGGAAGGGCTTGTCACGGGCACCATAACGGCAACACGATTTCCGCCGTTCTACCAGACGCACGGAGACAACAACCGGCTAAGGCGCCAGCTCGTTCACGCCTCCATCACATTCGACCGGCCCGTCCAGGGACCGCTGATGCTAGGTACGGGCCGGTTCGTCGGACTTGGCCTGATGTGTCCAATGGATGGACGCACGCCGCGCCGATGAGCGAACGCCCCCTTACGGCCGACGACTTTGGCACCTTCTTCCGCGACATCCACGGCGTCGAGCCGTTTCCCTGGCAACAAAGGCTTGCCACGCAGGTCTTGACCGCAGGGAAGTGGCCGGAGGTGATCGACTTGCCGACCGGCACGGGGAAAACAGCCGTTGTGGACATAGCGGTGTTCGCACTTGCCATCCGGCCAGACATCTTCCCTCGCCGCATCGTCTTCGTCATCGACCGCCGCATAGTGGTCGACCAAGTCTGCGAGCGGGCACATCGCATTCGGCAGCGGATCAAGGAAGGCGGCACCGACACCCTGAACCAAGTTCGCGAAGAGCTCCAGAAGTTGAGCGATGCCGACGAGCCGCTCGGCGTCGCGGCCCTCAGGGGCGGCATCCCGATGGACAACCATTGGTCTCGCGAGCCGAGCCAACCGTGGGTCCTAGTCTCTACAGTGGACCAGTTTGGCTCTCGTCTTCTGTTTCGAGGTTATGGCGTCACCCGGACGATGCGCCCGATCTACGCCGGCTTGGCCGGCAACGATTGTTTGGTCATTCTCGACGAGGTGCACTTGAGCACTCCGTTTGCAGAAACGCTTAGCCAAGTCCACATGTTCGAACCCGACATGCTTCCAAGGCGTTTCACGATAGTGGAGATGTCCGCTACGCCGAACAATCCAACCGCGCCGCGATTCCAGCTGGACCCCAAGTCCGACCTGGAGGATTGCGAGGAGTTGCGTCGCCGGGTCTCGGCGCGCAAGGAAGCGGAACTGGTCTCGGTGCCGAACCACAACGCGATCCCGAAACGAGTGGTGAGGTTGGTCAAGTCCATGACGCGGACCAAGGGACGCAGCCGGGATGTCTCGGGCTTCGAGGGGGTATCCAGCGTCGGTGTGGTCGTAAACCGCGTGCGGGTCGCTAGAGAGACGTATCAGGCGCTCAAGGAGGAGGGCTACTCGGCATACCTGCTGACGGGAAGGATGCGGTCTCTCGACAAGATCGATGCGCTGGAAGATGTGCTGAAGCATGTCGACCCCACGCTTGGCCCGGACACCGATGCAAAGCCGGGGGAAATAACCGTAATCGTCGCAACCCAGGCTATCGAGGTGGGGGCCGACTTCAACTTCGATGCGATGATTACCGAGTGCGCAGCAATCGACAGCCTCCAGCAACGGTTTGGCCGTCTGGATCGCCGGGGGCGGTACTACCATAGAATGCGCCAGCCCGCGCGGGCGTGGATCATTGGCCCGAAGAGCGTGGTGTCAGCAAAGAAACCGGACCCTGTGTACGGCGAATCGGCCAAGGTCACCTGGAAAGAACTCAAAGGCCGCGCCAAGGATGGCCGCATCGACATCGGCTCCCGGTCGCTCGCGGAGTTTCCAGAGGAAGCGAAGGCCCCCACGGCTTCTGCTCCCTTGGTAATGCGAACTCATATGGACGCTTGGGTGCAGACTAGTCCCGAACCCGTCGCTCAACCTCTGCTGGAGTGGTTTCTCCACGGCATGGAGCAGAGGGCCAGCCCTGATGTCTCGATCGTATGGCGCCACGATCGCTCCGCCGAGACGCTTCGCCTCGTGCCGCCCCGGCAGGTCGAGTTCCTGCAGGTTCCCATCGGCGCTGCAAAGTCGTGGCTTGCAGAGGGACGCGAGGGGCAAGAAGTGGATATCGTCGATGTCGCGACGGGAGAGGCGGAAGAGAGTGGTCCGCCAAGCGGCAGCCGCTTTGATGATGTCCACTGCTTCCGTTGGGAGAGGCGTCTCAAGAAAGGAGAGCGGATTCCTGTCGCGGCGATACGTCCTGGCGACATCATCATTGTGGACCCAGACGACGGAGGCATAGGAGGCAGGACATGGGATCCGTCTTCGGATGAACCGGTTGACGACCTCGGAGACTACGCGCAGCTAGTCTATGGTCGCAGGGCGACTCTACGTCTTGATAAGCGCCTGGAGTCACTACTGCCGCCCACACCTGGCGAAGAAGTCGAAGCCGATGAGCCCGCATCCGAGCGGATCTATACGTGGCTGGAGAGGATCAGGGCAGGCTTGACCGATCGCAGCGACTCCGAAGCCTACCCTCCGGGATTTGCCGGTCTCGTCAACAAGATCGGGACCAACCCCGTCATCGCCACGGTCGGCCTTGGCGCCGACAACCCGGAGACCAAGCCGTACTACGTGCTCTTGCAGCGGCAGCAGACATCTTACGGATCTCCTCCTCACCGCGAAGCTCCTCCTCGCATCGATGAAACCCTTTTCGATGGATCGGACGAGTCCCAGTCAATGATCGGAACCGCCGCAACTTTACGGTCCCATCTGGACGGTGTCTCGGACGGAGCCGGATGTTTCGCCAAACGGCTCGGCTTGCCGCCCAAGATAGTAAGCGACCTGCGCTTGGCGGGTCGGCTTCACGACATCGGCAAGGTCGACAGGCGCTTTCAAGATAAGCTCGTTGGTGGCGACCCCATCGCCTTGGAGCTGCTGTCCGAGCCGCTGGCAAAAAGCGTACGTGGCACGCGACAAACACGTCGATATACGCCAGGTCGATACCGGCCCGGCGGCAGCAGGTATCCACGGGGCACTAGACATGAAATCGCCAGTCTGGCGTTGCTGGAGTCGCACTCCACCGTGCTCGAGTCTGCCCACGATAAAGATCTCGTCCTGCACCTGATTGCCACTCATCACGGACATGCGCGACCCTTGCCCCCTATTGAGGAGGACAAGGAGCCGCAGAGACTAGAATACGACTTTGAAGGCCGCATCTTGCAGGTCAACTCCAACTTTGCCGATAGCTCGTTGGCGCAGGAGATGTCGGACAGGTTCTGGAGGTTGGTCCGGCGGTACGGATACTACGGATTGGCTTGGATCGAGACGATACTGCGACTCGCCGACTTTCGGCAGAGCGCCGCGGAAGATCAGCAGAACGCCGAGAGACCGAGACGGTGACGACACACGCAGGGACTCATCTCGCCGGTCTCGATGGCACGAACCCCCTTGGCTTCCTTGCCTCGCTAGGCGTGCAGGTCGCTTTCGCGGGCGAAGCCGTACAGCCTCGGCTGTGGTGGAGCGACGACATCACGCCGCACGCCGTCGTAGACACCGCATTCACGGTGGATCGAATTGTCGACAGGGCGCTTGAAGTCTTTGCCGAATGGAGAACCAGCCCGGCAATGAATCCCGTGCAGCCCGATGGCTCGCCGATGAAGAAGGGCGCTGTACTCAAGCTGGCGCCCGAGGACTTGAGACAGTACGTGCGCCAGTTCCGCGACTGCGAGGGACCTGGAGCCCTTGCCGCCGCTCTCGTGGCGGAGGGCAGTCTGGACAGGCAGGGCGTCTCCAAACCTACTGATCTGTATTTCACTGCGGGCAACCAGTCGTTCCTGAAGATGGCTCGCAAGATATTGGGCGACGTGTCCCGGAAAGATTTGCTGGTCGGAATGCAAGGGCCCTGGAGCTACGGCAGCAAACTGCCGTCGATGATGTGGGATGTCACCGACGACCGGGTGTACTCGTTGATGGCGGGCAATCCCGCCAAGGACAAGAAGCTGACGAATCCCGGTCCTGAAGCTCTGGGACTCCTGGGTCTCAGTCTGCACCCAGTATTTGCGGGACGGAACGGAAGAACGATGACGCTGGGCTGCACCGGAACTTGGAAGTCGGGCAAATATGCCTGGCCGCTTTGGGCCTCGCCAAGTTCGCTGAACACGGTAAGATCGCTGATCTCTCACGCCCACACCCGTGACAAAGACGACAGCGGATCTCCGGACAATGCGAAGTGGTTCTCATCTTGGGGGATAACTTGGCTGCTCAAGTCCGCGATCCGGCGATCATCCCAGGGCGGCTACGGAACTTTCGGGCCGCCAGAAGTTGTATGGTCCCGGTCCAGCCTCCAGTAGCGCGCGGGACGCCGCTTGATCGCTACTGCTGCAACTCTCGTATTGCCAACAATCTCCGGTAACCCGCGGGTCCGGCGCTTCGGTTGACTCCGCAGCAGGATCGGTGAACGACCGAGTGGGCGATCACGTTCGGCGGCGTCTCGCCGGTCCGGGGAAGGGAAGTGGCGAGTGTCGACATGGGGCACTAGTTCGCAGGTTGTCGATGCGGTCGCCAGGCCACGCTAGATGACCGAGAGGGTTGGGGCCCAAGCGCGTATAGAGATCCGTCCCCGGCAGCTGGCCGATCCGGGTTCGCTCGCCGACACGGCTTTACGGAGCGGCGGCGGCCTGCTGCCCGCGCTCGTGCATGCCCTGGACGCCAAGTCGGCCTCGTGCGCCGAAATGCTCTCCGGCAGGGCTCGCGGGCCGGCCAGGGGGGCCGCTCTCCCGGCATCCGCCTTCGGCACGTCCGGGCCAGCTGTGCGCGGCCGGCTCGAAGCGGTGCTCGGAGGCGACGGCTACTTCGTCTCGACCGGCCACCAACCCGTTTTCCTGCTCGGCCCCCTCTTCGTCGTCTACAAGATTCTGACGGCGATTTCCCTGGCTGGTCACCTCGAACGGGAAGCCGGAATCCCGGTCGTCCCGCTCTTCTGGATCGCCTCGGACGATCACGACTGGGTGGAAGTTGGCGGCACGACGCTACTCGACCGGACAGGCCAATTGCAGAAGGTGGCTCTGCCCGTGCCAGAGGGGGCCGAGCGCCAAGCGGTCGGTTCGGCTCGGGTCGACAGCGCCATGGCGGAAGCGGTCGACAGGGCGGCGGGTCTGCTGGATCGATCGGAGTTCACCGCCAGCTACGACAAGCTGATTCGAGATTCCTACGCGAATGGCAGGGCCCTGTCCGAGGCATTCGCGCGGCTGTTGCACGGGGTGCTGGGGGACCGCGGATACGCTTGGCTCGACTCTGCCAACCCGGAAGTCAAGCGAGCGGCGGCACCCCTCCACCGGCGGACAATCGCGGAGTCGGCCGAGGCGTCGGCAGCCGTTGTCGCAGGGGCCGCCAGGATAGCCGAAGCGGGTTTCAGGCCACCCATCCCCGATGCGGGCGAAGCGATTCCGCTCTTCTACGATTCGGGGGCCGGACGCCACCGGGTGAGGCGAGCGGGGAACTCTTCGACTGCCGACCGGGACAGCGACCAACCGTCAGCTGGCCAGGACAGCGACCAACCGTTGGCCGGCCAGGACAGCAACGAACTGGTTGCCGGTCCGGATGGCCAGCCAAGGCCGGTGGAGGCGTGGCTGGAAGCGTTGGAGAGCAGCCCGGAGCGATTCTCGCCCAACGTCGCCTCCAGGCCGATAGTCGAGTCATATCTCCTGCCTGTCGCGGCCACCGTGTTGGGCCCGGGAGAGATCGGCTATTGGAGCCAGCTCGAACCGCTGTTCGATTTCTCGGCGTGTTCGATGCCGCTTGCCCACCCTCGGGCCGCCTGGACCCTGGTGGAGCAAAGGATTCGGAGGGTCCTCGACCGCGAGGGGATAGCGCCGGACGACTTGGCAAACGGGACGGAGAAAGTCCTGGCGCGACTGACCCGAGAGGGTCGCCCGGAGGGCGTCGCCGAGGCGCTGCGCTCGCTGCGGCAATACATGGAGAGCGAGTTGGACAACGTGGAATCTGCGATGGCCGAGAGTCTGCCCGGACTTGAAGGAGCCGTCGGAAGGGCCCGGCGGGGGGTGACGCGGGCGACCGACGACCTCTCCCGGCAAGTGGGACGGGCCGTCCGGCAGCAGATGGACACCCGGATCACGCGTCTGGAGCGGGCCGCTACCAGCCTCTTCCCCCTGCGCCGCCCGCAAGAACGCGTGTTGTCTCCGTTTGCGTACCTGTGCCGGTACGGTCCCGAGTTGATCGCCTGGCTGGCCCGGGAAACCGAGCGATGGATCGCTTCATCGTTGGCCGGTAACGAAACGCGTGCTGCCGGCGAATGATGCCGCGCCTCTTCGGGCCCGACTACATGCAACTTCCTTGTCGGCCAGGCAGACCGCCCGTCCGTAGCGAGGGTTGCATCAGATGGATAACTTTCGCTGCTTGCGGGTACCTTCGGGTAGTGGCTTCCCTATTGTGGCGTGTCCTTCCGGAAGGAGGTTCGCTTGGCGAGGGGTAGTAGAGGAACCTCGGCGAAGAAAAAGGCCGTCAGATGCTCGTAACGATACGCCACGCGCCGTTGGCGGCGAATCAGCGATGATTGTTCCGTTCATCCTCATCCTCGGCATGATCGTCATGATCCCGGTGCTGGCGATCGTGCTCGACTCGCCGCTGTCCGACGCCCTTGCGCGGCGGATCGCCGGCCGCGACTCCTCGGCCAAGAACCCCGACGCCGCTCGTCTGGAGCAGCTGGAGCAGGATGTGCAGTACCTGACGCAGTCCGTCGAGGGGCTTCGGGAGGAAGCGGCGTTCGTACGCGCGCTGGTGGAAGGCCAACAACCGCCGGAAGCCCTCCCCGCGCCGGATTCGGTTCGCTCGAGGGGCCGCCGGGAGCGCTGACCCTCTGGCGGAGAAACCGACAGCGGCACAGGGCAGATTTGCGACGCTAGCCGGAGCGGGAATCCTCCTCAGCCGGATTTCCGGGCTTCTGCGCGATATCGTCATCGCGGGAGCGTTCGGTTTGGGATCGGCCATGAATGTTTATGTCGTGGCGATCAAGATACCGAACGTCTTTCGCAACCTGTTGAGCGAAGGGGCGTTGTCGGCCGCCTTCGTGCCGGTACTCTCCTCCTTCCTGGCCGACGGCGATCTGGCTTCGGCCCGCCGGCTGGCCCAGGGAACGCTCGGCCGCCTGATGGCGCTGTCGGGATTCGTGGTCGCGGCGGCAATCGCGGCGGCCCCGTGGCTGGTGAACCTCCTCTCCCCGGGACTCGACCCCGAGGCGAGCGCGCTGACCACGCGTTTGGTTCGCATCCTCTTCCCGATGTCGGGCGTGATGATCGCGGGCGGATGGTGCCTCGGCGTCCTCAACGCTCACCGCAACTTCTTCCTGCCCTTCGCGGCTCCCATTCTCTGGAATCTTGCCCAGATCTGCGGGCTGCTGGCCGGAGCCCGGTTCGGGTGGGAACCCCTGATCGTAGTGCTCGCGTGGTCTACGCTTGCCGGCAGCGTCTTGCAGATCGCCGTGCAACTCCCTGCGGTGCGCCGTCACTTAGGCGCCTTGCGCCTCCGAATAGATCGCGGGTTCGAACCCACGGGCCGGGTAGCGCGCAATATTGCGCCAGTGGCGGCCGGACAGGGCATTTTTCAGATTTCCAGCTTGGTGGATGTGTTCATCGGCAGCTTCCTCGCTACGGGGACGCTGGCAGGTCTCTACTTTGCGCAGCGCCTCGTGCAACTTCCGCTGGCTCTCTTCGGCGTGGCTGTCGCGGCCGCGGCGCTGCCGGAGATGTCTCGGGAGAAGAGCGTTCGGCTGCTGCCTGCCCACCTGTCGGCCGGCACGCGCCGGATCGCCTATTACGTCTTTCCGTCAGTGGCGGCTCTCGTTCTGTGCGGAGATCTCGCCGCCGGAATCATCTACCAGCGGGGGGCCTTCGAATCTGAAGATGTTCGTGTCGTTCAATGGATTGTCATCGCCTACGCGGTGGGAGTGGTGCCGACAAGCCTGAACAAGCTGTTCTCGGGCGCCTTTTTCGCGCTTCAGGATACGCGTACGCCGGTGAAGTACGCAGCGCTCGGTTTGGCAGCGGGCGTTGCGGTGGGCGGAACATCCAGCCTCTGGCTCGATAGCGCCGGCTTCGGGACTCGCGCGGCCGCCGGCTTGGCATTGGGCAGCTCGTTCGGCGCGTGGAGCAACTTCGGGCTTCTGGCTCGGGGGATAGGGCGCCGGGGCGCCGGGGGATGGCTGCCTCCTCTGCGGGTGGCCCTGGCGCGCATGGCGCTGGGCGCATTCCTCGCTGGTGCGGTCGCATTGCCGCTCCGTCTCTGGCTGGAGGGCATCGTGCCCGGCGGGCTTGGCGGACGCATCCTGCTTCTCGCGGTAGCTGCAGCGGCAGGTGGCGTCTGCTACATTGCCGTGGTCGGCCTGCCATCCAAGTTGAACGCGACTCCGGCGAGCCGTGGCTAGAAGAGCGCCGAACCGAAGAAGATCGCCCGGTTCCGAACGGTGGCAGCGGGTCCCGATACGATGACGCCCGGTTCCGGAACGAGAGCGCCGGCGGACACAACGACGGCACCGGCTTCCGCAAGATCGTCGCCACGCCGCGCAACCGGCCAGGAAACCGTGCGAAGCCAGTCGAAGACTCTTCCGCGGACACCCGGCGTGTACGTGTTCCGAAACGCCGTCGGCGACGCACTCTACATCGGGAAGGCGAAGTCCCTCCGCTCAAGGGTTCGTTCCTACTTCGGCGCCGAAGCGCACCGGTCGCCGAAGCTCCATCGCTTGGCCACAGAAATCGAGAGCGTGGAGACATTTCCGGTTCGATCCGAGGCGGAGGCCCTCCTCCTCGAGTGGAATCTCATCCGGGAGCTGAAGCCGCGCTTCAATATCCTGCTACGGGATGACAAGAGCTATCCATACATAAAGGTCACGGTGGCGGAGCCATTTCCGCGCGTTATCGTCACGCGGCGGTTTGCCGAGGACGGATCCCGCTACTTCGGTCCCTTCACGGATGTGACGGCGATGCGGCGCGCCCTGCGCACCATAAGGCAGATGTACCCTATCCGGTCGTGCCACTACCGCATGCCGGGGGAGCTGCCCCCGCGCCCCTGTCTCGACTACCACATCGGACGGTGCAAGGCTCCCTGCGCCGACTTGCAATCCGAAGCCGCATACCGGACGATGATCGACGAGATTCTGGAGATCCTCGGCGGGAGGACGGACGCGCTCAGACGGTCGGTGGAGGAGCGGATGGGGGAGGCCGCCGAAGCGATGGAGTACGAGTTGGCCGCGGAAATGCGGGATGTTCTGCAGGGGCTGGACGCATTCGTGCGCCGGCAGCACATGGTCGATCCGAAGGGAGGAAGCCACGACGTAATCGGCTTCGCCCGGGATGGGGAGAGCGTCTGCGGCATCGTTCTCCGGGTGCGGGAAGGGCGGCTCGTGGGACGGCGCGTTCATTACTTGGCCAATGTGGGCGATGAGACGGATGACTCGGTGCTGGGAGCTCTCGTCAACGGGTTCTATGTGCGCCAAGTCGAAGAGGCCGCGTCCGAACTCATTGTTCCGGGAGAGTTTCCCGGGCAGGAGCTGGTCGAAGAGCACTTGGCTGGATCGAGGAAGCGACGGTTCCGGATTCGTGTGGCGGTACGCGGATTGAAGCGGGACCAGATCCGGACGGCAAGCCGGAACGCGGCCCACATTCTCGCCCAGGACCGCATCCAATGGAAAGGCGGAGCCGAATGGAGCGGGACCGGAGGGGGCCCTCCGATGGCGGCAGTGCGGCTGGCGGAGGCGCTGGGGCTCGGCACGCCGCCGCGGAGCATCGCCTGCTTTGACGTATCCACGCTGGCCGGGCGCGAGTCGGTCGGGAGCTGCGCGTGGCTGCGCGACGGACGGCCCGACAAGAAAGAGTACCGGAAATTCAGAATCCGCGAGACGGATGACGGGCGACCGGACGACTATGCGATGATGCAGGAGATCGTCTCCCGCTACTTCGACCGGCGGGTCGGCGAAGGGCGTTCTTTGCCGGACCTCGTGTTGATCGATGGAGGCAGGGGACAGCTCTCGGCGGCGCGGCAGGCGATGGATGCCGCCGGCGTGTCGGACCTTCCGGCCGTGGCCCTCGCCAAGCGGCGGGAAGAGGTGTTCCAGGCGGACAGCTCCGCGGCGCTGCGACTCCCGCGCACGGATCCGGGGCTGCACTGGATGCAGCGGGCGCGAGACGAGGCGCACGGCTTCGCGCTCAAGTACAACCGCACTCTCCGGCGGCGGCGGACGTTGCGGTCGCAGCTCGGCGAAGTCCCGGGGATAGGGCCGACGAGGGAGCAGGCGCTGCTGAAGCGCTTCGGCAGTCTGGATCTCATTCGGAGGGCCACGGTCGAACAGCTCGCGCAAACGCCCGGGATCGGGCTGGCGACTGCCAATACGGTCGCTGCCGTCGTGGCGGCGGGCGATCTTGGTAGCCGAGGAGCAGAGGATCGTGGCGGCCGGGGCGCCGGGGATCGTGGCGACCGGGGCGCGGAGGATCGACGCGATCGGGGCGCCGGGGATCGTGGTAGCCGGGGCACCGAGGATCGTGGCGACCGGGGCGCGGAGGATCGTGGCGGCGAGCCCGCCGGAGATCGTATTGCTGTTGACGGTGGCGGGGGTATAGCGACGGCTGACGAGATGGGCAGGCACGGGCCGTGAACGGAGCGAGCGCACCCATCCGCACCCGCTTCGCTCCAAGCCCTACGGGCGCGCTCCACCTGGGGAATGCGCGGACCGCCATTCTCAACTGGCTATTCGCCCGGCGCCTGAAGGGCGCGTTCGTCCTGCGCATCGAGGACACCGATTTGGGGCGCGCGGTGGACGGGGGCGAGGAGATGATCTACGAAGCGCTCTCCTGGTTAGGCATGGTCCCCGACGAGGGTCCCAGGGAAGGCGGTCCGCTCGGGCCGTACCGGCAGTCGGAACGCGATGCGGCTTATGCGGAGCGGGCCGGGCGGCTACTGGAGACCGGGCGAGCTTTCAAGTGCTTCTGCTCGCCGGAAGAAGTGGAAGCCCGCCGGGCGGCGGCGATCGGCGCCGGCGAAGCTGCCGGCCGCGACCGGCGCTGCCGCGGCATCTCCGACGCTGCCGTTCGCCGCCGGGAGACCGGCGGCGAACGCGCGGCCGTTCGCCTTCTTGTCGAGTCCGGTCCAGTGACATTTCGAGACAGGCTGAAGGGCGCCGTAACGATAGATGGCGACGACCTCGGTGATATCGTCCTGCTGCGGAGCGACGGCCGCCCCACCTATAACTTCGCCGCGACGACGGATGACATCGCGATGAAGATCAGCCATGTGATCCGCGGCATCGGCCACCTTTCCAATACGGCCAAACAAGCGCTCCTGTACCGGGCGTTCGGCGTGGCGCCACCCGAGTTCGTCCACATCCCGACCATCTTGGCTCCCGGCGGAGGAAAGCTTTCCAAGCGCCGCGGCGCCAAGCCCCTCCTGGCCTACCGCGATCTCGGATTCCACCCCGAAGCGGTCGTCAACTACCTGTCTCTGCTCTCATGGTCGGCGGAGGACGGCGAGGAATTCATGACGAGGGATGAACTCGTCGAGCGCATCGATCTCGACCGGCTGGGGGCGGCCGACGCGCAGGTGGACGAGCGAAAGATGACGTGGCTGTCGGGGCGGCACCTGCGCCACGAGCCGGCCGAGGATTTGGCTCGTCGCTGGGCGGAGAGAGTTGGCTCCGTTCCGGATGTCGGCGCGGCCGACCTGATCCGCGCCGCCGAGGTGTTCGCGGAGCGGACGCGCCTCTTGTCGGAGGTGGCATCGGAGGTAGCGCCACTCTTTCGCGACCCTTGCCTGCGCGCGCCGGAGATCCGCGAGGCGCTGTCGCCGCCTAGCGCAGCTGTCGCGATCGGCGCCGTCATGGTCGCGTGGGACGAGTCCGAGTGGCGTCCGGGGCCGCTGGCCCGGTCGCTACGAAATGCAAGACGCCGGGCCGGCCTTGCTGGGCGCGCGTTCTTCGCGCCCGTCCGGGCGGCGCTGACTGGTCGGCACGACGGTCCGAAGCTAGGAGACATAGCATATGCGCTTGGGCGAGAGCGCACTCTCAGGCGGCTTGCGTCGGCGATCGAGTAAGCCGGGGAGGGGATGGCCGGGGCCGTGGGTGGCTGGGCGGCGGGTGGCTGGGCGACGACCGTCCGGTGCGGTGACCGGGCCAGCGGCCAACCGGCCAGTACCGGCATGAATCGACTCTTACCCATAACCGGAGGATAGACACCAGTGAAATGGCGCCTCGAATGCAGCGCTTGCGGCCGACGGGTGGCCCGGCGGCTCGCGACTGTCTGCCCGGACTGCCAGAAACCCGTGCTGGTCCATTACGACACAGCCGGGACGAACGGCGACATGCTTCGAAGGAGATGGGCCAACCGGCCGGACCCCGACATGTGGCGCTACCGGGAGATCATGCCGCTCCTGGAGGGCGAAGAGCCGGTGACGCTCGGGGAAGGGAGCACTCCGCTTCTTCGACTGCACCTCGGCGGCGAGCTCGAAGCGTTGACGGTTCTCGTCAAGGACGAGGGCCAGAACCCCACCGGGAGCTTCAAGGACCGCGGGCTGTGCGCGGCGGTCACTCGCGCCGTGCACGAAGGCGCGGAGAGCTTCGTCATCCCGAGCGCCGGCAACGCCGGAGCCGCGCTGGCGGCCTACGCCGCCCGTGCCGGGAAGCGCGCCAAACTATTCATTCCGGAGGACACCCCGGAGGGCGTCGTCCGGCGTTGCGCGCACTATGGAGCCGATATCACGACGGTACGAGGGTTGATCGACGAGTGCGGCCGGCTTTCCGCCGAGTATGCGGCTGCCACTGGCGCATTCAACATCTCCACCCTCAAGGAGCCCTACCGGATCGAGGGCAAGAAGACGATGATGATAGAAATCGTCGAAGCTCTCGGATGGCGCGCGCCGGATGCGATCGTGTATCCCACGGGCGGCGGCACCGGTCTGATCGGGAGCGAGAAGGCCCTCCGGGAGCTCCGCGAAGTCGGCTTGGCCAGCGGCCACACCCGGCTATACGCAGTGCAGGGGAGCGGTTGCGCGCCGATCGTGCGCGCCTTCGAAGCGGGAGAAGCGACCGCGGGGCCCTGGCGGAACGCCTCGACGGAAGCATGGGGCTTGCGTGTGCCCGGAGCGCTCGGCGACTTCCTGATCCTCGCCGCGCTCCGCAGGTCGGGAGGCGGCGCGGTAGCCGTATCCGACAACGCGATGAAGGAAGCCGCGCTCCGACTCGGCGCCGCCGGGATCAGCGCGTCCATAGAAGGCGGAGCCACGCTGGCCGGCGCGATCGAACTTCGGCGGTCCGGAGAGCTTCGGGATGGCGAAACCGTAGCGCTCTTCAACACCGCTAACGTGGTAGCCTACTAGCATATGTGCCAATAGCTTGTCTAGGCGGCAGCTTTCTCCCGCGTCACGTCCCTGGCGAAAGGTCCTGAGCGATGCCAGCGTCTTCCGGAAGCACTTCGCACGTACGCTACGAGCCCGACGATATCCCGCCCGCCGGCCTGACGATCGGCTTGGCTCTGCAATTCGTCATGCTGGCGATCGCAGGCATCGTGATCACTCCGGCGATCGTCGTCCGGGCGGCGAATCTGAGCGAGTCGTACGTCGACTGGGCAGCCTTCGCGGCCCTCCTGATCGGCGGTATCACTACCGTCATACAAGCCGTCAGGATCGGCCGCGTCGGATCGGGATACATCCTCATGATGGGCACTTCCGGCGCCTTCATCGCCGTGTGCGTAACAGCTCTCGTCCAGGGTGGACCGGAGCTGCTCGCGACCCTCATCATCGCTTCGTCGCTCTTCCAGTTCCTGTTGGCGGCCCGGCTATCGATGCTTCGACGGATCATCACTCCGACGGTCGCCGGAACAGTGATCATGCTGATCTCCGTCGCCATCATGCCGATCGGCTTCGACTTGCTGGCGGACGTTCCCGCCGACGCGCCGCGCATGGCCTCGCCGTACAGCGCTCTGGCAACTGTCGTAGTCACGATGATCATCATCTTGCGGGGATCGGGCGCCCTGCGCATCTGGGCTCCCGTCATCGGCATCTTCGCGGGCTGCGCCGTCGGAAGCGCCTACGGACTCTACGACTTCGACCGCGTGGTCTCGGCCGACTGGATCGGCTTGCCGGCCGCATCGTGGCCCGGCTTCGGCTTCGAATTCGGCCCCGCCTTCTGGTCCCTCCTCCCGGCCTTCATCTTCGTTTCCATGGTCGGCGCAATAGAGACCGTGGGCGACTCGGTAGCCATCCAGCAGGCTTCGTGGCGGCATCCGCGGGCGACCGACTACCGGGCCGTGCAGGGCGCCGTCAATGCCGACGGCCTGGGCAACCTGCTATCGGGGATCCTCTCGACAGTGCCGAACACCACTTACTCCACGAGCGTCGCGGTTACGGAAGTTACCGGCGTAGCCGCCCGCAGGATCGGCATCTTTATCGGAATCTTCTTCGTCACGCTCTCCCTCTTTCCGAAGATCGCAGCCTTCTTCCTCGCTATTCCCAACCCGGTGAGCGCCGCCTACGTCTTCATCTTGATGGCGATCCTCTTCGCCCTCGGCGTGAAGATCGTCGTTCAGGATGGAGTGGACTATCGCAAAGCCACGATCGTGGGAATATCCTTCTGGGTCGGAGCGGGTTTCCAGAACGGATTGATATTCCCCGGCTACCTGGGCGATTGGTGGGGAGGGCTGCTCGGGAACGGGATGGCGGCCGGCGGCCTCATGGTTCTCCTTCTGACCGGATTCATGGAGTTGACGAGACCCCGCAGCAAGAGGCTCCAAACGGATTTGAAGGTGGAAGCCCTGCCGAAGATAAACTCCTTCCTCACCGACTTCGCCAACCGCAGGAAGTGGGGTTCCGAGATGGCAGGACGCATACACTTGGTCGCCGAGGAGACGTTGCTGACGCTTGTCGAGCGGGCCGAGACAGCCGATGAGGGCAAGCCGCGCCGTCTCCTTCTGATCGCCAAGGCCGATGGAGATGCGGCCGAGATCGAGTTCCTTTCAACGGCCGGGGGCGGAAACATCGAGGACCGCATGGCGCTGCTCGGGGAGCAACACCTCGAATCCTCGCCGGAACACGATATTTCGCTGCGGCTCTTGCGGCACATCGCGTCCTCCGTTCGCCACCAGCAGTACGACGATGCGGACATCGTGATGATCCGCGTGGAGGGGAGCGCCAAGCCCGGGTCGAAGGCTGCCTGACTTCGTTGGCGCCCCTAGCTTGGTAGCTCTGCCGGCGTATCGGCTACCTGGGTTCATCGACGCGGCGGCTTCTCGCGCGTCGCCCCCCCCCCCCCAACGAAAGGGTGATGTTGCCAGAGTCTTCCAGTCGCGCTTCGCACGTACTATACGAGGCCGACGGGTCCCCGCCCGCCGGCCTGACGATCGGCTTGGCTCTGCAATTCGTCATATTGGCAATTACGGGCATCGTGATCACTCCGGCGGTCGTCGTCCGGGCGGCGAACATGAACGAGTCATATGCCGTATGGACAGCCTTCGCGGCCCTCCTGGTCAGCGGTATCGCTACTGCCGTGCAAGCCATCAGGATGGGCCGCGTCGGAGCGGGATACATCCTGATGATGGGCACTTCCGGCGCTTTCATCGCGGTGTGCGTCACGGCTCTCGCCCGAGGCGGGACGGAGTTGCTTGCGTCCCTCATCATCGGTTCGTCGCTCTTCCAAATCCTGTTGGCGACACGCCTTTCGATGCTTCGGCGAATCTTTACTCCGGCCGTCGCCGGAACGGTGATCATGCTGATCTCGGTCGCCATCATGCCCGTCGGCTTCGACCTGCTGACGGACGTTCCCGCCGACGCGCCGCGCATGGCCTCGCCATACAGCGCTCTGGCAACCGTCGCAGCCACGCTGATCATCATCTTGCGGGGATCGGACGCCCTGCGCCTCTGGTCTCCCGTCATCGGAATCTTCGCGGGCTGCGTCGTCGGCAGCGTTTACGGACTCTACGACATCGACCGCGTGGTCTCGGCTTCCTGGATCGGCTTGCCGACAGCGTCGTGGCCCGGCCTCGACTTCGACTTCGGCTCCGCCTTCGGCCCCGCCTTCTGGTCCCTCCTCCCGGCTTTCGTCTTCGTTTCCCTGGTCGTTGCAATAGAGACCGTGGGCGCCTCGACAGCCATCCAGCAGGTCTCGTGGCGGCAGCAGCGACCAACCGACTACCGGGCCGTGCAGGGCGCCGTCAGAGCTTACGGGTTTGCCAACATGCTATCCGGGCTCCTTTCGACGATGCCGATCACCGCCTACTCCAACAGCGTCGCGGTCACGGAAGTTACCGGCGTAGCCGCCCGCAGGATCGGCGTCTTTATCGGAATCCTCTTGGTCACGCTCTCCTTCTTTCCGAAGATCGCAGCCTTCTTCCTCGCCATTCCCAACCCGGTGAGCGCCGTCTACTTCTTTATCGTGCTGGCGATCCTTTTCGCCTTCGGGATGAAGATCGTTGTCAAGGATGGGCTGGACTACCGCAAAGCCACGATCGTGGGAGTATCCTTCTGGGTAGGATCGGGCTTCCATAACCAGTCGATATTCCCCGACTACCTGGGCGAATGGTGGGGAGGGCTGCTTGGGAACGGGATGGTGGCCGGCGGCCTGATGGCCATCGTTCTGACCGGATTCATGGAGCTGACGAGGTCCCGCAGCAAGAGGCTCCAAACGGCTTTGAAGGTGGAAGCCCTGCCGAAGATAAACTCCTTCCTCGCCGACTTCGCCAAACGCAGGAAGTGGGGTTCCGAGATGGTCGGACGCATGCATCTGGTCGTCGAGGAGACGTTGCTGACGCTCGTCGAGCGGGCCGAGACAACCGATGAGGGCAAGCCGCGCCGCCTTCTTCTGATCGTCAAGGCCGATGGAAACGCGGCGGAGATCGAGTTCCTGTCGGCGGCGGGGGACGGAAACATCGAAGACCGCATGGCGCTGCTAGGGGAGCAACCATTCGAATCACCGCCAGAACACGAGATTTCGCTGCGGCTCTTGCGACACATCGCATCCTCCATTCGCCACCAGCAATACAACGACGCAGACATAGTGATGATCCGCGTGGAGGGAAGCGCCAAGCCCGTGCCGACAGCTGCCTGAACTTCGTCGACACCCCTAGCCTGGTAGCCCTGCCAGAATATCCGTTACCGGCTTGATCGACGCGGCGGCTTCTCGCGCGTCACGCGCCGACGAAGCGTCATGAGCGATGCCGGCGTCCTCGAGTAGCGCTTCGCGCGTACGCTACGAGGCCGACGGGGCCCCGCCCGCCGAGCTGACGCTTGGGTTGGCTCTGCAATTCGTCATGCTGGCAATTACGAGCATCGTGATCACTCCGGCGATCGTCGTCCGGGCGGCGAACATGACCGAGTCGTATGCCGTATGGACTGCCTTTGCGGCCCTCCTGGTCAGCGGTATCGCTACCGCCGTGCAAGCCATCAGGGTCCGCCGCGTCGGAGCGGGATACATCCTCATGATGGGCGCTTCCGGCACCTTCATTGCGGTGTGCGCCACAGCTCTCGCCGAGGGCGGGACGGAGTTGCTTGCGTCTCTCATCATCGGTTCGTCGCTCTTCCAGATCCTGTTCGCGACACGCCTTTCGATGCTTCGGCGGATCATTACTCCGACCGTCGCCGGAACGGTGATCATGCTGATCTCGGTCTCCATGACGCCAGTCGCCTTCGACCTGCTGACGGACGTTCCCGCAGACGTGCCGCGCATGGCCTCGCCATACAGCGCTCTAGCAACCGTCGCAGCCACGCTGATCATCATCTTGCGGGGATCGGACGCGCTGCGCCTCTGGTCTCCCGTCATCGGCATCTTCACGGGCTGCGTCGTCGGAAGCTTCTACGGGATCTACGACTTCGACCGCGTGGCCTCGGCTTCCTGGATCGGCTTGCCGACAGCGTCGTGGCCCGGCTTCGGCTTCGACTTCGGCCCCGCCTTCTGGTCCCTCCTCCCGGCTTTCGTCTTCGTTTCCCTGGTCGTCGCAATCGAGACGGTGGGCGCCTCGGTAGCCATACAGCATGTCTCGTGGCGGCAGCGGCGAGCGACCGACTACCGTGCCGTACAGGGCGCCGTCGAGGCTTACGGGTTTGCCAACGTGCTAGCCGGGATCCTTGCGACGGTGCCGAACACCGCATACTCCAGCAGTGCCGCGGTTACAGAAGTTACCGGCGTAGCCGCTCGCAGGATCGGCATCTTTATCGGAATCTTCTTCATCGCGCTCTCCTCCTTTCCGAAGATCGCAGCCTTCTTCCTAGCCATTCCCAACCCGGTGAGCGCCGTCTACGTCTTTATCTTGATGGCGATCCTTTTTGCCGTCGGGATGAAGATCGTTGTCAAGGATGGGATGGACTACCGCAAAGCCACGATCGTGGGAGTGTCCTTCTGGGTCGGAGCGGGTTTCCAGAGCGGGTCGATATTCCCCGGCTACCTGGGCGAATGGTGGGGAGAGCTGCTCGGGAACGGGTTGGTGGCCGGCGGCCTCATCGCCATCGTTCTGACCGGATTCATGGAGCTGACGAGATCCCGTAGCCAGAGGATCCAAGCGGCTTTGAATGTGGAAGCCCTGCCGAAGATAAACTCCTTCCTCGCCGACTTCGCCAACCGCAGGAAGTGGGGTTCCGAGATGGCCGGACGCATGCAGCTGGTCGCCGAGGAAACGTTGCTGACGCTCGTCGAGCGGGGCCAGACAACCGATGAGGGCGAGCCGCGCCGCCTCCTTCTAATCGCCAAGGCCGACGGAGATGCGGCGGAGATCGAGTTCAAGTCGGCGGCCGGAGACGGAAACCTCGAAGACCGCATGGCGCTGCTAGGGGAGCAAACCCTCGAATCGCCGCCAGAACACGAGATCTCGCTGCGGCTCTTGCGACACATCGCATCATCCGTTCGCCACCAGCAATACAACGATGGAGACATCGTGGCAATCCGCGTGGAGGGGAGCAAACGGCGCAGTCCCGAGGCCGCCTTGGCCTATCGAGCCGGGAACGCCGAAGAAGACGTAGCTGCGTTCGGCGCTGCAAGGCGAGCTTCGGGACGGCGAGACCCGTAGCGCTCTCCGACGCCGCCAACCTTGTAGCCTGTCGGCATATGTGCTACTAGCTTAATCAAGGCGGCAGCTTCTCCTGCATCACGACCCCGGCGAAAGGTCATGAGCGATGCCAGCGTCTTCCAGTAGCGCTTCGCAAGTACGCTACGAACCTGACGAGGCCCCGCCCGCCGGCCTGACGATCGGTTTGGCTCTGCAATTCGTCATCCTGACAATTGCGATCATCGTCGTCACTCCGGCGGTCATCGTCCGTGCGGCGAACCTGAGCGAGTCGCATGTCGTCTGGGTGGCGTTCGCGGCCCTCCTGATCAGCGGTATCGCTACCGTTGTCCAGGCCGTCAAGATCGGCCGGGTCGGAGCAGGATACATCCTCATGATGGGCACTGCCGATGCCTCCATCGCGGTGTGCGTCGCGGCTCTCGCCGAGGGCGGGGCGGCGTTGCTCACGTCCCTCATCATCGTGTCGTCGCTCTTCCTGTTCCTGTTTGCGGCACATCTTTCGATGCTTCGGCGGATCATTACTCCGACCGTCTCCGGAACAGTGATCATGCTGATCTCCGTCGCCATCATGCCCATCAGCTTCGATCTGCTGGCGGACGCTCCCGCCGACGCGCCCCGCATGGCCTCGCCATTCAGCGCGCTGGCAACCGTCGTCGCCACGGCCATCGTCATCTTGCGCGGATCGGCCCCTCTGCGTCTCTGGGCTCCCGTCATCGGAGTCTTCGCGGGCTGCGTCGTCGGAGGCTTCTACGGACTCTACGACTTCGACCGCGTGGCTTCGGCTTCCTGGATCGGCTTGCCGGCTGCGTCGTGGCCCGGCTTCGGCTTCGAAACCGGTCCCGCCTTCTGGTCCCTCCTCCCGGCTTTCACCTTCGTATGCCTAGTCGTCGCAATAGAGACCGTGGTTGCCTCCGTAGCCATCCAGCGGGTCTCATGGCGGCAGTCACGGGCGACCGACTACCGGGCCGTGCAGGGCGCCGTCAGGGCTTACGGCGTGGCCAGCCTGATAGCGGGAGTCCTTTCCGCGGTGCCGCCCGCCACCTACTCCTCCAGCGCCTCGCTCACGGGAATTACCGGCGTAGCCGCCCGCAGGATCGGCATCTTCATTGGAATCTTCTTCTTCACGTTCGCGTTTTTTCCGAAGGTCGCAGCTTTCTTCCTCGCCATCCCCAACCCGGTGAGCGCCGCCTATATCTTTATCTTGATGGCGATCCTATTCGTCGTCGGGATGCAAATCGTCGCTCGGGATGGAGCGGACTATCGCAAAGCCGCGATCGTGGGAGTATCCTTCTGGGCGGGAGCGGGTTTCCAGAACGGGTCGATATTCCCGGATTACCTGAGCGAAGCGTGGGGAAGCATACTCGGGAACGGGATGGCGGCCGGCGGACTCGTAGTCCTCGTTCTGACCGGATTCATGGAGCTGACGAGGCCTCGCAGCAAGAAGCTCCGAACGGTTCTGAAGCTGGAAGCCCTGCCGAAGATAAACTCTTTCCTCGCCGACTTCGCCAACCGCAGGAAGTGGGGTTCCGAGATGGCCGGACGCATGCAGCTGGCTGCCGAGGAGACATTGCTGATGCTCCTCAAGCGGGTCGAGACCAGCGATGATGACGATCCGCGCCGCCTCGTTCTGATAGCCAAGGCCGACGGAAACGCGGGGGAGATCGAGTTCCTGTCGGCGGTCGGCGACGGAAACATCGAAGACCGCATCGCGCTGGTAGGGGAGCCGCACTTCGAGTCCCCGCCGGAACACGAGTTTTCGCTGCGGCTCCTGCGACACATCGCGTCCTCCATTCGCCACCAGCAGTACAGCGATGGAGACATCGTGATGATCCGCGTCGAAAGAAGCGATAAGCCCGTGTCCCAGGCTGCCTGACGCTCCGGTCGGGGCGGTCCTCGCGGACGATGCGAGGCGCCCATCGCAAGAAGTCGTGCCCGAGGCTGCCTGACATTCCGTGGTGTCCGGAGCCGCCGGTGGTGTCCGGAGCCGCCGAAGGGAGATAGGAACCGGGTCGCCGGTTCCGACAAAGGAGCGAAGGCTTGGATAAACTAAAGACTCCGCTGGTTCCCGCCCGAATGGTCAATGAATGGGTGTACTGCCCGCGCTTGGCCTACCTGGAGTGGGTAGAGGGAGAGTGGGCGGACACTAGCGATACGGCCCAGGGCAAGCGTGTCCACGCCGCGGTCGACAAGAGCGTCGGCCAGCTTCCGCAGCCGGACGAGATGGATTCCCAGGCGGCGCGAGCCCAATCCGTGCTCCTGTCATCGGAACGGCTCGGCGTGATTGCGAAGATGGATGTCGTGGAGACGGCGGGAGGCACCGCCACCCCCATCGACTTCAAGAAGGGGAAACGCCCGCATATCCCTGCCGCGGCCTATGAACCTGAGCGCGTCCAGCTGTGCACGCAGGCGCTGATCCTCGAGGACAACGGGTACACGGTCGATCACGGCTTCTTGTGGTACGCCGCGTCGCGAGAGAGAGTGCGCGTCGTGTTCGACGACCAGCTGCGCACGAGAACGCTCAATGCGATCACTGGCCTGCGCGCAGCGGCTTCGGCCCGAAGGCGGCCGCCCCCTCTCGAGAACAGCCCCAAATGCCCGCGCTGCTCGCTGGCCGGGATCTGCCTGCCTGACGAGACGAATCTCTTTCGCAAGAGCTTGCCGGTCCGGCCTCTGAACCCTGCCGACGACCCTGCATTGCCGCTTCATATACAGGTGCCGGGAGCGAGACTCAGAAAGCGGGGCGGAACACTGAGAGTCGAGACGGAAGACGATGTCGTGGAAGTGCCGTTGATCCATGTTTCTCAAGTATCTCTCTTCGGCCCGGTGTCGGTGACTACGCCGGCGTTGCATGCCCTGATGAGAGCGGAAATACCAGTCTCGTGGTTTTCCACCGGCGGATGGTTCCTGGGTCATACGATAGGCACGGGGAGCGGCAATGTCGGCATACGGGAGGCTCAGTACCGGACGGCGTTCGATACTGATCGGAGCCTGCAATTTGCCAGGTCGCTTGTCGCGGCCAAGATACGGAACTCCCGCACGATGCTGCGGCGCAATTGGCGAAATGGGGAAACCGACGACAAGAAAGCTGCGCTGGCTCGTCTCATGAGCCTTGTCCAGAAGGCGTCGCACTCCAAGTATGCGGAGGAGCTATTGGGCTTCGAAGGCGAAGCTGCCGCGATATACTTTCGGCATTTCAGCCGGATGCTCGCTGCCGACAGCAGCCAAGAGGCGATAGGTGCGGAATTCTCCTTTACGACGCGTAACCGGCGCCCGCCAACCGACCCCGTAAACGCTCTGCTTTCCTTTGCATACGCTCTGCTCACGCGAGCGTTTACGACTATTGTCTCCGCTGTCGGGCTGGATCCGTATCTGGGCCTGTATCACCGGATGCGGCACGGAAGGCCCGCGCTCGCGCTTGACATGATGGAGCCGTTTCGCTCGATCGTGGCCGACTCGTGCGTGCTTCAGGTTATCAATAATCGCGAAGTGCAGACGACCGACTTCGTATTCAACGGACCCGCCTGTTCCCTGAAACCGGGCGGACGAAAAGCGCTGCTCCGGGCATTCGAGCGGCGGATGGAACAGGAAACTACGCACCCGCTGTTCGGATACCGGGTGTCGATGAGACGCCTGATCGAGGTGCAGGCAAGATTGCTCGGCCGACACCTTCAGGGCGAGATAGACCCTTATCCTCACTACCTGACTAGATAACCATCCCTAGAAGACCCCTCGAAATACTAGGTGCCATTGATAGTTGCTATTGCGCGGTTTGGGAGTTTCCAGCTCCCTTCCGCCGCTTATAACTCCCGTCTCGCCGTCAGCCTCGCGTAGCTCAATGTTGGTGCGATGTTTCCAGCTCGCCTCCGCCACTTATAACTCCCGTCGAGTGCCATGGCTCAAGAGCGGCTGTATATTGTCACGTATGACATCAGCGATCCGAAGAGATGGGCTAAGGTGTTCGGCATGCTCAAGGGATATGGATATTGGTTGCAGTTATCGGTGTTTCAGTGCCGGTTGACGAGGAAGCGCAAAGTGGAGCTGGCGGCGCAGTTGTACGACTTGATCGAGATGGTGAGCGACCATATCCTGATTTTCGACCTCGGTCCGATCGACAAGGCCGAAACTCTCATCGAGAGCCTCGGGAGACCAATCGTCATTCCCGGCCGACAACCGGTTATCGTGTAACTTCGTGCTGGAATTTGTCCGCCGAGAGGGCCCGCGACCGCTTTGACGCCACGAGAGTGTCCGGCAGCCCTCGGAGATGTCCGGTCTCGTTGCAGCCCAACGAGATAGCTGATTGACAATTTGGTGTGTAGAGTGCTAATCTCCAGCATTACCGCGTGGTTTCGTCAACCGTTGGCGGCTCTGGTCCGTAAGGATCGGCACCGTAACGGGATGCGACCATGTGGCTATCCCCGGCGAATTCGCCGGGGCCTCATTGAAGCATCGGCGGCGCCGGACAACCCCGGCGCGCCGTGAGTCTATCCCCGGCGAATTCGCCGGGGCCTCATTGAAGCGTAGCGCCCGCGGCGCTCCAAGTGCGTACCGGGCGCCCTATCCCCGGCGAATTCGCCGGGGCCTCATTGAAGCGACCGCTCCCCGGCGAATTGCGCCCCACTTGTGCGAGCTATCCCCGGCGAATTCGCCGGGGCCTCATTGAAGCGAGTCAGCGGCGTCCCGCAGCAGCTGCCGCTGCGACCGCCTATCCCCGGCGAATTCGCCGGGGCCTCATTGAAGCGGGCGACGGTCGAAGAGCCGCCGGAGACGGGCGACTAGCTATCCCCGGCGAATTCGCCGGGGCCTCATTGAAGCCGACGGTTGCCGGGATCAGCCGGTTGAGCGCGTCGTCGTCCTATCCCCGGCGAATTCGCCGGGGCCTCATTGAAGCAGCACGACCCGGTGGCCGAAGAGCCGCATAGACTCCCTATCCCCGGCGAATTCGCCGGGGCCTCATTGAAGCTCTTCGAGTTCTTGCGCTTGCAGCATCCATGCTGTTCTATCCCCGGCGAATTCGCCGGGGCCTCATTGAAGCGACTAGCTTTTTAATCTCATGAAGTTTTTCTGCGCCGCTATCCCCGGCGAATTCGCCGGGGCCTCATTGAAGCGACCGCATCGGTGACGACGGGCTACGGCAAACGGATCTATCCCCGGCGAATTCGCCGGGGCCTCATTGAAGCGCGAACCGCTATGGCATCCATCCGGCAGATGGGCGAGCTATCCCCGGCGAATTCGCCGGGGCCTCATTGAAGCCGGTAAGCCCCGCAACGCCCGTGGTGTTGTCAGCCACCCCTATCCCCGGCGAATTCGCCGGGGCCTCATTGAAGCGTGCACTATTCAAGCACAAACGAAAACAAAGTGGCGCACTATCCCCGGCGAATTCGCCGGGGCCTCATTGAAGCGAGATTCTGCGCGGCGAGCAGGTCCCCGGCGAACCGCTATCCCCGGCGAATTCGCCGGGGCCTCATTGAAGCTGGGCGGCTGTTTCCGATGGGATGGTCCTTGCCAGGCTCTATCCCCGGCGAATTCGCCGGGGCCTCATTGAAGCAACGATGACGAGACGGCCAAGATAGTGGGGCTGGTGAACCTATCCCCGGCGAATTCGCCGGGGCCTCATTGAAGCGCGCTACCTGTCATAACCTTCATCGCCTCGTCCTTCCGCCTATCCCCGGCGAATTCGCCGGGGCCTCATTGAAGCGTCCGCCGAAATCGATCTCGCCGTCCATCGGCCAGGCCCTATCCCCGGCGAATTCGCCGGGGCCTCATTGAAGCTTCGCAAGAGCAGTCGTCGATGCTAACATCCATGCCTCTATCCCCGGCGAATTCGCCGGGGCCTCATTGAAGCAACAACATCCCGACACCAGAAGTTCTTCACTCCATCGCTATCCCCGGCGAATTCGCCGGGGCCTCATTGAAGCATAGCAAGGTAGGTCTCTTGCTATGATATTGAGTACTCTATCCCCGGCGAATTCGCCGGGGCCTCATTGAAGCCTGCTCTACTCCTGTGCGTCTTCCTCGGGCAAGCTAACCTATCCCCGGCGAATTCGCCGGGGCCTCATTGAAGCGGGCGAACATCGATGGCTATGTAGGGAGCTTGCGGAAGGCTATCCCCGGCGAATTCGCCGGGGCCTCATTGAAGCTATCTCGTGTCGCGTACCTTCGCACAGGTTATCATGCCTATCCCCGGCGAATTCGCCGGGGCCTCATTGAAGCCACAAACGTTCATGCGCTAACTTTGCGGTTACATCTACTATCCCCGGCGAATTCGCCGGGGCCTCATTGAAGCCGGTCCGGGACGCGCAAGAATGGCCGCTGGATATCCACTATCCCCGGCGAATTCGCCGGGGCCTCATTGAAGCGACTGCTTGGTCGATGAGAACGGCGAGCCGGTGTACGCCTATCCCCGGCGAATTCGCCGGGGCCTCATTGAAGCCCGTATCCGTCGGGCGAGTCCATGTCGTGCGCGAGCCACTATCCCCGGCGAATTCGCCGGGGCCTCATTGAAGCAGATGGAGTCTCTCGAATGCCGCCCGGGCGCTCGGAACTATCCCCGGCGAATTCGCCGGGGCCTCATTGAAGCATCGCTCCGGATGATATGCGACTTGACGGTCGCGGTGCTATCCCCGGCGAATTCGCCGGGGCCTCATTGAAGCGGATGCACAGCCTGGATTTCCAACTCGGGCGTAATCCTATCCCCGGCGAATTCGCCGGGGCCTCATTGAAGCAGGATAGGTAGAATCAATTGAACGTCGTTGACATCCGCCTATCCCCGGCGAATTCGCCGGGGCCTCATTGAAGCTTACAACCTTTCCCCGGTCGCTTCCAACACTTCGTCCCTATCCCCGGCGAATTCGCCGGGGCCTCATTGAAGCTCCGGCAGCACCCTATCGCCTGTCGCTGCCCACGGCGTCTATCCCCGGCGAATTCGCCGGGGCCTCATTGAAGCCGCCAGCCAACCCCGGCAGCGTCCAGCAAGGCCAGGTCTATCCCCGGCGAATTCGCCGGGGCCTCATTGAAGCTCCCAAAGATCGCGAAGCAACTCCGCCGCCACCGCCACTATCCCCGGCGAATTCGCCGGGGCCTCATTGAAGCCAGCTCGACCAGGTTATCGCCGCCCGTCAGCTCGCCGCTATCCCCGGCGAATTCGCCGGGGCCTCATTGAAGCATCGACCGGTCCGGCAAGCGACCGGGGCAAGCCGTGCTATCCCCGGCGAATTCGCCGGGGCCTCATTGAAGCCCGGACCGGTCGATCGAGCTTCGAGCTGCTCGGCGGTGCTATCCCCGGCGAATTCGCCGGGGCCTCATTGAAGCGGTACGGCTTCCGAGCGCGGCGGCGCGGCTTCCGGATCTATCCCCGGCGAATTCGCCGGGGCCTCATTGAAGCACGGGCGCGGACCGAGGAAGACTGCCGAGCGACCCGGCCTATCCCCGGCGAATTCGCCGGGGCCTCATTGAAGCGACATCCAACGCGATGTCTCGCCGAAGGACGCCGAGTCTATCCCCGGCGAATTCGCCGGGGCCTCATTGAAGCGAGATCCGCCGAGAAGACCCGGACGCTGCGCTCGATACCTATCCCCGGCGAATTCGCCGGGGCCTCATTGAAGCGGCGTGATCGACTTCGCGTCGCTGCATCCGGCGGCCCGCTATCCCCGGCGAATTCGCCGGGGCCTCATTGAAGCCCGGTCGAGCTGATGGCGGGGTCCGCGCCGGTCGAGGTGCTATCCCCGGCGAATTCGCCGGGGCCTCATTGAAGCCACCGCGTGTGATGGCCGGTGAGGGTGGCCATCGCGTACTATCCCCGGCGAATTCGCCGGGGCCTCATTGAAGCAGCGGAAACCGCCAGCGAGACGGTAAATCCCGTATAAACTATCCCCGGCGAATTCGCCGGGGCCTCATTGAAGCCAGGTGAGGGCCGACGATCCGGTGCTGGACGCGCTCGCCTATCCCCGGCGAATTCGCCGGGGCCTCATTGAAGCAACCGGCGCGAGGCCACCGCCCGCAACGTGATGATCATCTATCCCCGGCGAATTCGCCGGGGCCTCATTGAAGCTCCGTCCCCCAATATCTTTAATGGGATTAGGTGGGCAGGCTATCCCCGGCGAATTCGCCGGGGCCTCATTGAAGCGAGAGGCGTTACCCTGTTTGCCGGTTTACAGAATGTCTATCCCCGGCGAATTCGCCGGGGCCTCATTGAAGCTCTCCCCCCAATATCTTTAATGGGATTAGGTGGGCAGCTATCCCCGGCGAATTCGCCGGGGCCTCATTGAAGCCGCCCGCCGCCGCCGGAGGACCCGGAGGACGGCGGGTGCTATCCCCGGCGAATTCGCCGGGGCCTCATTGAAGCACGACGCGGATCGTCCGCGCGTCGCCGATCACCGTCCTATCCCCGGCGAATTCGCCGGGGCCTCATTGAAGCGTATCCATGCGCTCTAATATAACCTCCCTCGTGTGTGCTATCCCCGGCGAATTCGCCGGGGCCTCATTGAAGCGTAGCAATCCTCGTCGATCCGCCGTCCGGCGATGGACTATCCCCGGCGAATTCGCCGGGGCCTCATTGAAGCGCCGCGCTCGGCCCGGGTGCAGCAACCGAAGCCGACCGCTATCCCCGGCGAATTCGCCGGGGCCTCATTGAAGCGCCGCGAGCCTCGATCAGTTCGTCCGGCGGTATCCACGCTATCCCCGGCGAATTCGCCGGGGCCTCATTGAAGCGGTCTCGGGCTATACGGCGCGCGATGTATTCGGTGCTGCGCTATCCCCGGCGAATTCGCCGGGGCCTCATTGAAGCGATAGCGTCTATCAGCATGGACGCGCTGATTCGGTACGCTATCCCCGGCGAATTCGCCGGGGCCTCATTGAAGCGGCATCGCATCCCGTGGTGCGCCGCTCCGTGACGAAGCTATCCCCGGCGAATTCGCCGGGGCCTCATTGAAGCACGCGGACACCGGCGAATATGTTGTGCGCGGCGTCGAGCTATCCCCGGCGAATTCGCCGGGGCCTCATTGAAGCTCGTACCACTCTCGCAGTTCTTTCGTCCATTTGGATTCTATCCCCGGCGAATTCGCCGGGGCCTCATTGAAGCTCGATGGTGAGCGGGGCGGGCAGCCGTATCGCTTGCCCCTATCCCCGGCGAATTCGCCGGGGCCTCATTGAAGCGCGAATGGATTCATGGGCATGGACGTGGACCCGAACAACTATCCCCGGCGAATTCGCCGGGGCCTCATTGAAGCACCGCCGGGCTCAGGCCGCCCGGCAGCCCGAAGGCCCCTATCCCCGGCGAATTCGCCGGGGCCTCATTGAAGCGGCGCGCTCGGCCCAGGCCGCCGCCGAGTCTGCCGCGCTATCCCCGGCGAATTCGCCGGGGCCTCATTGAAGCGCGGCCGCCGCGCGGGCCATCGCGGCGCTGCCGCAGGACAGCCTATCCCCGGCGAATTCGCCGGGGCCTCATTGAAGCCGGCGGGCCGGCTTCGAGGTGGCGGCGGGCGTGGACACTATCCCCGGCGAATTCGCCGGGGCCTCATTGAAGCGCGGACACTGGCTGGGAGCCGGAGTATGTCTATGAGCACTATCCCCGGCGAATTCGCCGGGGCCTCATTGAAGCTTTCTCCGTGTAGCGGGGTGACCGCGTCGATTGACGCGCTATCCCCGGCGAATTCGCCGGGGCCTCATTGAAGCGAGGGGTTCGGCGAGCCAGGGTACGTGGCTCGGCGGTCTATCCCCGGCGAATTCGCCGGGGCCTCATTGAAGCTTCCCACCCTCTTTCTTGGATACTCTAGGTGCTGCCAGCTATCCCCGGCGAATTCGCCGGGGCCTCATTGAAGCTGGCGGCTGTCGGCTGGCTGGCGAGGGCGAGGGTACGGGCTATCCCCGGCGAATTCGCCGGGGCCTCATTGAAGCGTCCACCACTCCGGACCGAACACCGCCGTGAAGGTCATCTATCCCCGGCGAATTCGCCGGGGCCTCATTGAAGCCAAGGAGACGACGATGACGGAACCGAAGCTGACTCTCGCTATCCCCGGCGAATTCGCCGGGGCCTCATTGAAGCACGCCAATCGCACAGGCACGGGCTATTCTCTTTGGGGTGCGAACTATCCCCGGCGAATTCGCCGGGGCCTCATTGAAGCACGGATACGAGGCCGGGACGCGCCTTACGCAGATAGGCTATCCCCGGCGAATTCGCCGGGGCCTCATTGAAGCGAAATTGCTTCCTGGATTGCTTTCGTAAAAGCAACCGTCCTATCCCCGGCGAATTCGCCGGGGCCTCATTGAAGCCCTACCGCCGCTTGCCCAAGCTGGGGCGGTCATCGAACTATCCCCGGCGAATTCGCCGGGGCCTCATTGAAGCAGGTCCTCGTTCTCCACTTCACAATGTTCGCCCATGACCTATCCCCGGCGAATTCGCCGGGGCCTCATTGAAGCCGAGGGCGCCGGATTCGCCGACGGGGCGCTCAGCGAGCTATCCCCGGCGAATTCGCCGGGGCCTCATTGAAGCGAGCGCGGCCCCCGGCCAGCTGGAGCGCGGCCAGCGCGGCTATCCCCGGCGAATTCGCCGGGGCCTCATTGAAGCCCACCCAGTGTCTGCGAAGATGGCGACGTCGGGCTTGCTATCCCCGGCGAATTCGCCGGGGCCTCATTGAAGCAGAACATCTGGACCGACATCCAGGGCCGCGATGCGTTCTATCCCCGGCGAATTCGCCGGGGCCTCATTGAAGCGGGAGCGACGGCTGCGGGTTGTCCGTGCCGACGATGATCCTATCCCCGGCGAATTCGCCGGGGCCTCATTGAAGCGTTATTGGCGCGTGGTGCGCCGTGGTGCTTACTAGGTGCTATCCCCGGCGAATTCGCCGGGGCCTCATTGAGGCAAGGGGGACTGCACCCCGCTGTACCGGCGGCTGGAGGACATTCCTGGATAGGACGCGATTGAAGGCGCCTGGACCGAGTGGGCCTCGGACCAAGCCAGAATCTCGCGCCGCTGCTTGCCGAGTGGCGCACTCATGGCGTGCGCTTACCGTACTTGAGGGATGTCCGCCCGTAACCGTCAGTTGGGTCTGCGGCAGCGGGGAACATGTCGATGGAGACAAGTTCGCTCGTATCCGGCACCTCCGGTAGCTCCGGGCGGGAAACCGGAATCACTCGCGATTTCAGCGCGGCGGGTGCGTGGCCACGCCCGTTAGGCTATCTTGTAGATTGCGTTTTCCCGGAACCGCCCCCTGCTGGTCGGCCTACTGGAATCCCTCGAACGAGGTGCGAAGCAATGTTCACCACGGCACTTAAAGGTGTGCGGACCGCCGCCGCAGGCTTGATGGCGCTTCCGTTGGCACTCTCCGCCCAAGAAACTGAAGAATGCGAGTTCGAAGCCAGCCCAGCTGCGAGTACGGCTTCCGAATTGATGCAGGGTCTCGAGCTGGCGACCAAGGAGGACAGTACAACCGCATATACCGCCGCTCTGCTAGCGCTCCAGAGCGAGATCGACGGCGACAACATGGTCGTCTTCTTGCTGGGTACCCAGCTCCATGTCTCGCTCGAGAACTACGAAGAAGGGATGGACTTGCTGGATCGCTTCGATGCGCTGGCAACAACGGAGGCATGCGCGGAGCACGGGCGAAATCAGCGCCACAACGCTTGGGTGCGGCTCTACAACAAGGGTGTCGCGGAGTACGGGGCCGGCGAGACAGCAGCGGCGCTCGAAGCATTCATGCTTGCAAACCGGTTCCAGCCGGATGTCCGCACCTACTCCGTCGCTGGGACCTTGCAGGAGCAAACAGGCGACGCCGAGGGAGCGATCGCCACCTACCGGGAAGCTCTGGCAGCCGACATTTCTGGTGCGGATCCTGGGGAGCTCGGAGACGTGGTAGGCAGACTGGGCAACTTGCTGTTGGCGGCTGGCCAGGGGGAGGAAGCTGCCGAGACGCTTGACTCCTACCTCGCGTCCAACCCTGACAATGTGGTGGTGCGAATTCAGTACGCCGGCCTGTTGGCCGGTATGGGCCGGGCCGACGAAGCGCAGGCGATATACACGGCAGTGCTCGAGCTTGACGACCTTGCCTATCAACAGTGGCTCCAAGTTGGCGTCGGGCTGTTCAACTCCGGGAGCTTCGACGCCGCTGCAACGGCTTTTGGCAAGTCGAGGGAAGGGAATCCGTACAACAAGGAGGCGATGGAGAACTTTGCCAACGCAACCATGCAGGCAGGGCGGCCAGACGAGGTAACCGCTCTGGCCGACACATTAGTCACATGGTATCCCTACGATGCGCTTGCCACCCAGCTGCTGGCGCGCGCGCTTGCTCTGGCGGGCGACAACGACGGTGCGATGGAAGCCTTCGAGCAGGGCGAACAGCGCGAACTCGTGTTCGCCGGCGTGCAGATGGCTGCGGACCAGAATGGCCAATACATCGTCAGGGGTTCGTTCACGGCGGCCAGCGCCGAAGGCGATCTCGCAATCCCGTTCGAGTTCCTGGACATATGGGGCGAGGTCGTGTTGACGGAGACACTGATGACGACTGCCGACGCTGGCAACTTTGTTCTCACGGTTCAGTCGGATGTGCCCCTGGCCGGCTTCCGCTATCAGAAGGCCTCCGGAGGATAGATGGCCTCGCCGCCGGTGCGCAGGGAAGCCTTGCTTCGCCGGTGCGCGGGGAAGCCATCCTCTCGGATTCTCGGTGCGCGGGGATAGCCCAGCGGCTCCGACGCGAGGCGTTGACCGTCCAGCTGCCCTGATCCGCGGGGCGGTACCAATCAGCGAGTCGGCCTGACACTACCGTACGTGGCCCGTCGGCCCGCCTTCGTCGTGCCTGTCCGCCATTCGAACCGTCGGCCCGCCTTGGTCGCGCCTGTCCGCCATGAGGAACCCGCTAATGAAAGCCGCCACTAACGAAACCCGCTCCCCTCGTGGGGGAAGTGGCGGCACCACCATTGGAGAGAAGCTGTTCAGAGCGGTCCGAACGATGTTGCGATGATTCGAATCGCTAGCATAGAGCGGGACTCGATCGCCGAAGATCTCGCGCTTTCCGCCGGCTTGGTCCTGCTCGAAATCAACGGATGCCCGATCCGTGACGGCCTGGACCTCGTCTTCCACCAGGCATCGGCGTCGCTGCATGTGCTGGCGGAGGAGCCGTCGGGCCGGCAAGTCTTCCTCGAGATAGAGAAACCGGCCGGCGAACCACTCGGATTGGTGCCGGAACCGGACAAGATCCGCCGCTGTACCAACGCGTGCTCGTTTTGCTTCGTGAAGGGGAATCCGAAGAGCGGGAAGCTCCGGGCGCCGCTCTACGTCAAGGACGATGACTACCGGCTCTCATTCCTGCACGGCCATTACATCACGCTAACCAATCTCAGGCCCGCCGACTGGGACCGGATATTCGAGCAGCGGCTCTCTCCTCTGTATGTGAGCGTGCACGCCACCGAGCCGGAGGTCCGGCTGACGATGCTGAAGAACCCCCGCAGCGCCAACATCGGCGCGGATTTGGACCGGCTTCGCGACGGCGGCATAGAGGTGCACGCCCAAGTCGTCCTCTGCCCCGGGGTCAACGACGGCAGCCACCTTCAGCGGACGGTAGACGACCTATACGGACGCGGCGAGAACGTATTGTCGCTTTCGGTCGTTCCTGTGGGCCTTACTTCGTACAACATGGGGCAGGGGGGCCGTCTGCTCGCTCCATCCGAATGCCGGGAAGCGCTGGCGGTCGTCGGCCAGATCCGCGAACGGGCCATGGCGGAGCGGGGAACCGGCTGGTGCTACGGGTCGGACGAGCTCTTCCTTCAGGCGGCGCTGGAACCGCCGGGAGTCGAGTATTTCGGCGGGTTGGACCTGGAGAGCAACGGGGTAGGGGCGATCTCGGCGCTCTCCGGCAGGGTAGAGGACCGGTTAGGTGAAATGGGTCGTATCGAAGGCCGCAAGGTTGCCGCCGTTACCGGGACATCAATGGCGCCCAGCCTCTCGCGGCTGGCCGAGAAGATCTCTTGGCACACCGGGGCGAACATCTCTGTGCTGGCTACCGAGAACACGCTCTACGGCACTACGGTGACAACGGCGGGCTTGCTCTCCGGCAAGGACCATGCCCGCGCGCTGCGGGAAGCGGGAGACTTCGATGTGGCGCTCTTTTCCAGCCACGCGCTGAACGATGACGAACTCTTCCTGGATGGCGTGAGCCTAGCCGGGCTCCGGTCCCAATTCGGGGGATCCCGGGTGGAGCCGTCTCTCGACTTCGCCGACATCCTGTCTCGGATGTAGTCGCTTCATTCGTCGTCAGCTAGAGCGAACATCGCACCGCATGCGCCACACAGTCGCCATAGTAGGCCGTACGAACGTCGGAAAGTCGACCCTCTTCAATCGCATCCTCGGCCGCCGGGCCGCGATCGTCGCCGAACGCCCTGGCGTGACGCGGGACCGCCACTGGGCGGAGGCCGAATGGGCCGGACGGCGCTTTCTTCTGGTCGATACCGGCGGTATAGAGGAGCGGCAAGATGAACGCCTGGACCGGGCGGTGCGCCGCCAAGCCGACGTGGCGGTCGGCCACGCCGACGTTATCGTGCTCGTGGCCGACGGCCGCGACGGAGTCCATCCGGTCGACAGCTATGTCGCGGAGCTGCTTCATCACTCGGGCCGTCCCGTCGTCCTTGCCGTGAACAAGCTTGACGAACTCGGGGAAGCGGTGGCGCACCTCGACTTCTACGAACTCGGCCTGGGAGAGCCGACGCCTCTGTCGGCGCTGAGCGGCAAGGGGTCGGGCGACCTGCTCGACCGGATAGTCGACGCGCTACCCGCCGTGCCGACGCGTGAACGAATCGAGGACCTGCCTCCGCACGAGGAAGCCGGGATAGCGCCGGCGCGCGAGGAGGCCGAGAGCGTGCCGGCGCCGGAGGGGATCGAGGACCTGCCTCCGCACGAGGAAGCCGGGATAGAGCCGGTGCGTGAGGAGGCCGAGAGCGTGCCGGTGCCGGAGGAGACCGACGCCCTGGCGGCGCCAGCCGGGTCCGCGAGCGGTACAGCGCCCGCAGCGCTCGAAAGCGACGAGGAGATTGCCATCGCGGTGGTGGGCCGGCCCAACGTCGGGAAATCCAGCTTCGTCAACCGCCTGCTCGGCCGTGAGCGAGTCATCGTCGACAAAGAGGCAGGGACGACTCGCGACGCGGTCGACACGACGTTCCATGTGGAGGAAGGCCGCCGCATCCGCCTGATAGACACCGCGGGATTGCGGAGACGGCCCCGAGTCGCGGATGACGTCGAATTCTTCGCGCGGCTGCGCGCCGTATCGGCGATTTCGCGCGCCGATGTATGCCTCCTCCTCGTGGATGCGCAAGCCGGAGTCGCGAATCAGGACTTTCGCATCGGCCAGCAGGCGCTTGACGCCGGGAAGGGTCTCGTCTTCGTTGCAAACAAGTGGGATCTGGCCACGGACAGGGGACCGTCGGCGCTGGCCAGCTTCGAACGCGAACTGCGAGCGCGGGCGCACTATCTTGTCTGGGTGCCATCCATCACGTGCTCCGCCAAGACGGGCCAGCGAGTGCGGAAGGTGATCGACCTCGCCATAGCCGCGCGGGAGGCGCGCGCGCAGCGCATTCCCACCGCGGAGGTGAACCGCGTGCTTCGCAAGCTGGTCGCGCGACACCAGCCGCCCCAGGGCGGGCGTGGCGATGTACGCCTGTTCTACGGCAGCCAGGTGGCCTCGTCTCCGCCGCTCTTCGCGTTATGGTCGAACCAGCCCCGCGACCTCAAGGAGAACTACCTGAGATACATCGCCGCAGGCTTTCGAGAAGCCTGGGGATTCGAAGGCTCCCCGATCAGAATCAAGCTGAAGAAGCGTTCGGAGAACCGGTGACAGCACCGTTGTTCGCGCTATCCGCCTATCTCGTGGGATCTTTTCCGACCAGCTACCTCGTGGGCCGCATGTACGGACGCGACCTTCGGCGGGAGGGCAGCGGCAACTTGGGATCCACCAACGTCTACCGCATTCTCGGCTTTTTTCCAGCTGGCGGCGTGCTGGTCGTAGATCTCCTCAAGGGCTTTCTTCCCGTCTGGTTCTTCCCGCTCTGGGACGGACGGACGGGGGGGTGGGCGGTCGTTTACGGTATCGCGGCGACGGCCGGGCACATCTGGCCTGTCTACACCAAGTTCAGCGGTGGCAAGGGGGTCGCTACCGCAGCGGGAACGATGACCGCACTGGCGCCCGTGGCCGTGACGATCGCTTTCTTCACCTGGCTCGGGACGCTGTTCCTTACGCGGACGGCCTCTCTCGCCTCGCTGCTGGCGGCCAGCCTGGTTCCCATCCTGGCGCGCAGCGCCGCCGCACCGCGCGCCGTGGTGTCATACGCCCTCCTGATCGCCATAACGGTGTGGTGGACGCACCGCCCGAACATCGTTCGACTCGTACGGCGGGAGGAGTTTCAAGTCGACTGGCGGAGACGGGTCGCGCCGAGCGACGACGTCGAACGTGGCGAAGAAGCTCGCCGGCCCGGCGCCCAGGGCCAAGAAGCGGTCCGGCCCGCCAAAGAGTCCCAGCCTCGCGAGGGGTCCCGGCGTGGCAGAGCGGCCCAACCCGGCACACCGCGACGAGAAGCGCCCCAACCCGGCGAGGACGGGAGATGAGCAAGTTGGCTGTAGCCGTGCTGGGAGCCGGCAGCTGGGGCACCGCACTGGCGGATGTGCTGGTACGCAACGGCCATGATGTCCGGCTGTGGGCCCGCAACGAAGCGCACGTCGAAGAGCTGCGGAGCGAAAACACGAACGAGCGTTATCTGCCCGGCCTCGAACTCGCCCAGCCGCGCTTCGTAACTTCGGATATCGGAGAGGCGCTCGACGACACGGACCTGATCGTCCTCGCATGCCCTTCGCGCGCGGTCCGGGAGGTCGCCGAGCTGGCCGCGCCGTACATCGGACGGAGGCAGTTGCTGGTTTCGACTTCGAAGGGGATCGACTTGGCGACGCACCGCCGGATGTCCGAAGTCGTTGGCGATACGCTGGGAGAGAATGTGGGACATCGCACCGTTGTCCTGTCCGGTCCGAGCTTCGCGGACGAGTTGATACGCCAGCTACCGACGGCGGTCGTGGTCGCCGGCCACGCCGAAGAGCGCGCCTTGGCGGTTCAGGCGGCATTCCGAAACGGCTACTTCCGCGTGTATACGCAACACGACATGATTGGAGTGGAGCTCGGCGGCGCGCTCAAGAACGTGATTGCCGTGGCGGCGGGCATTTCGGACGGGCTCGAGTTGGGATCGAATGCGCGGGCGGCGTTGATCAACCGAGGGCTGGCGGAAGTTGTACGTCTCGCGGTCAGGTTGGGCGCGGCAGAGACGACGCTGGGCGGGCTCGCGGGACTTGGCGATCTTGTTCTCACATGTACCGGACCTCTGAGTCGCAACCGATCCTTCGGCATGGCGATGGGCTCCGGACGCTCCAAGTTCGAGGCGCTCGCACACACGGGACAGGTTGTCGAGGGAGTGTGGACGACCCGGGCGGCTTACGAATTGAGCCGCAGCCTGGGCGTCGAGATGCCGATCACGGAGAGCGTCTACAGGATCGTGTACGACGGGCATTCGCCGCGCAAGGAACTTGCGAACCTGATGGCCCGTGAGCCGAAGCCCGAGCGGTGGGGCTGAAGCAGGCTCTCCGGTGGGTGAAGCAACTGTGGGACTGAAGCAGGCTCTCCGGTGGCTGAAGCAACTGAAGTCATTGGTTCACTCGTCAGGGTGGCGGGTGAAGGCCAGAGCCGCTGGGGCTGAAGCTAGCTCTCAGGAACCGGCGTAGCGTAGGCGCCGGCGCGCGGTAGCGGCGCAGGAGTTGCAAGGCCGAACCCGTGTGCCACGGCTAGAAACGGGAGGGGGAGGAAAACAGGGTGCCGGAGCGAATAGCCAAGAGGGAATACTACTCCATCGGAGAAGCGTGCGAGATTGTCGGGTTGAAACCGCACATTCTCCGGTATTGGGAAAGCCAGTTCACGGTCTTGCGGCCCAGCAAGGGCAAGGCGGGGAACCGGATCTACCGCCCGAAGGACATCAAGCTTCTTCAGCTGCTTCGCCAACTCCTCCACACCGATCGCTACACCATCGAAGGAGCGAAGCGGAGACTCGCGGAGCTGCGCGAGAGCGGGGAGATCACGCAGGCCGCGAGCGTGGCGTGGGACAGGGAAACGCTTGCCGACCTGCGACGGGATGCCGACGACCTAGTGTCGATACTCGACAGCGGCGGGGTGGATTGACAGGGCCAGTCGCGCGCGAGGGAGAGGCGCCCGCGACCTCCGCGACCTCCGCGACCAAACCGGTTCTTCTATGCACGAACGACGATGGCGTGCACTCCGCGGGCCTGGAGGTCCTCGAATGCGTGGCCGAAAGGCTGGGCGACCGGTGGACCGTGGTCCCCGACCGGCAGCAGAGCACATGCAGCCACGCACTGACGCTGCATCGTCCCCTGCGGGTGCGGAGTAGCGGCAGCCAGCGCTTCGCCGTCGATGGAACCCCGGCGGACTGCGTGCTCCTCGCCCTCGACAAGATTCTCGAGGCACCGCCGCGCATGGTGCTGTCCGGAGTCAATCTCGGAGAAAATATCGGACTGGATGTGCTCTATTCGGGGACGGTCGCGGCCGCCATGGAGGGAGCAATCCAGGGAATTCCATCGATGGCCTTTTCGTCGACGGGCAGAGATCACTCGCACCTTCACACGTACGATGGCGTGATCGGCCGTCTGATCGAGGCGTGCCTGGCGCGAACCGATCTTCCGAAGGATGCTCTGCTCAACGTCAACCTCCCATCCCGTCCCGCGAACGAGATAGGCGGCATCGAGATAACATCGCTCGGGCGAGGCGTTTACGAGGACTCCGTGCACCAGGGCGCGGACCCGCACGGACAGCGCTACTTCTGGATCGGAGGAGGAAAGCGACGTTGGCGGAAGGAGAACGACGCCGACTACCGGGCTGTGACAGCCGGATTCGTGTCGGTCACGCCTCTGCGGCTGGACATGACCCACCGAGACCGGCTCGGAACGATGCGGTCTTGGCTGCCGGAAACGTGATGTCCGCGATGTCTGCTTTAGTGTCCGGAGGAGCCGGGCGTTCCGGAGCCGTGGCAGCAGGGGAGCAGAGCGGCGGGCGTCGTCGGACGGGAGCGGGGCAGGACGGCGCGAGAGGCCGGCGAGACCCGCTATGCTGAACGCTAGCCCAGCCGGCTCCCGATCGGCGGCGGGGCAGGACGGCGCGGGAGGTCGGCGAAACTGGTTTGTCCTCTACGCGAAGGGGATCGCCATGGGGCTGGCGGACTTGGTGCCTGGCGTATCGGGCGGAACCGTAGCCTTCATCGTCGGCATTTACGACGAGCTGGTGGCAACTATCGGGAGCCTTGGGCGAGGCCTGCCCGGCGCCTTCCGCGAGGCCGGCGTCCGTGGCGTTTGGCAGAGGGCCAACGCGACATTCCTTGCAGTCCTGCTCGCCGGAATCCTGACCAGCGTCGCCGCGTTCGCACGGCTGCTCCACTGGCTGCTCGAACACCACCCGGCCATGCTGTGGGCCTTCTTCTTCGGGCTGGTGGCCGCATCGGCACCCCTCGTAGGGAGCCACGTGCGAAGCTCAGGCGAAAGTCGCGCGGCGCCGGGCAGGCAGACGGACGGCCGCTCGCCGTCGGCCGGCGCGCTGCTGGCGCTCGGTATCGCCGGAGCCGCGGCCGCATTCGGCATCACATCTCTCCCTCCGCTCCTGCAGTCGGACGCGCCGCTCTTTCTTGCGGCGTGCGCGGCGGTCGCGGCATGCGCCATGATTCTGCCAGGCATCTCGGGGAGTTTCATCTTGCTGATCCTGGGGGCGTACGCTCCTGCAATTAGCGCGGTCAAGGGATTCGATCCGGTTCGACTCGCGGCCCTGGCCAGTGGAGCGGCGCTCGGGCTGCTGAGCTTCAGCCGGGCACTCAAATGGCTGCTTGACCGGCGCCGCGCGTCCACGCTAAGCGTTCTCGCCGGCTTCCTGGTTGGATCGCTAAACGCCCTCTGGCCGTGGAAAGAGAGGATACGGGAGCTGTACACGCACTCCGATGGCCGGGTAGAGTGGCTCTCGAGGAACAGTTGGCCCGAAAGTTTCGCCGATGTCTGGCCGGGCGCAGGTCTCGCCCTCCTGGGAGCGGCCCTCGTGCTCGCGCTAGACCGAGCCGCCCGCAAGCCGGCGTCGCGGCACGGAATGTACTCGTAGCCGGTCGCCGCGCCGCCAAGAGCGGACCGGATCGACCGCCAAGCCAGACTGGCTCTGCGCCACGGAACCGGGGCAACTCCAGCAACTCCTGAACCGAGGCGGGGAAGGGCGCAGCCGCCTCGACCGCATCCGGGGGACCCGCGCAACTGGGCGCCGGTAACAACACGCGGGCAGCGGGGAGGGACACAGCCGCGGGAGCGCGCCGGCCGATTAGCGCAGGCCTGCCACCATGGGATAGCTTCCTGTTCGATCGAGCAGGAATTTTCTGCAAAAGACAAAAGGAGACGTTGGGGGGACAGGGCGAGAAATGGCGCGAAAGCAGAGGAGCACAGAGCAGCCCGACGCTGGCGGACAGGCCGACGCCTTCGTTCGGACCGGCTTCCGCTTGGCCACCTTGGTCAAGCGGAACCCGACATCGGTCGTAGTGGGAATCGCCGCTCTGGCCATGATCATCATGGGAACGGTGTATTATGTAAACTACCGAACCTCGACCCGCGAAGTTGCCGGAATGGAGCTGGCAAGCATCAGGCTCGGGGCGACCAGTCCCGAAGCGATGATTCAGGAGCTCGAAGATTACGTCGAGCGCTTCGGGGGCGAGTTCGCGAACGAAGGCCGTATCCTGCTGGCCCACGCCTATATGGATGCCGATCGGACGGTGGACGCCGAGCAGGTGGCGCGACAGGTTACCGCCGCTCCCGACGAGCCACTCGGTTTCGCGGCGCGGACGCTGATCGCGACTGCCCAGGAGGCATCGGGCGATGCCGAATTGGCCCTCGCCACGTACCAGACTCTGGCGGAAGGGGCCCGGTTTCCATTCCAGCAGCGCGAGGCGCAAGCGTCGGCGGCGCGGATTCTCGCCTCTCTTGGCCGACTGGAAGAAGCCGTATCGCTATACGCAGCTATCGCCGAAGAGGCAGAGGCAGCCGATGATCCCGTCGAGGCCAGCGTCTACAGGCTGCGGGCCGGCGAGATAGGCGGCAGGCTCGGAGACATGTAGGAAGCGGAAAGCTGGAGCCGCCAAGCTTGCAAGGAATGGCGCATAACGCATATTCTGTAAACTAGCTTCCGAAAACCCGCGACATTGACATTCCCCTCCGAACCGGAGCCGACAGTCGAACCACGGCCGACCGCACCGGGGATCGGCCACCCCGCCGGGGCCTTGGCTAGGTCTTCTCTTCGCACCCCATAACCGCGTTCGCTCCGATCTTCTCCGGCTCCACGTAGCGCACCCGCGATCGCTTAAGGCCGTCTAGAGATGGCCACCCGGCGTGTTCCGGGATGGAGTTGCTACAGGGCGACTATCCTGGAGAGCTAGAACGGATCCTGGAGAGCTAGAACGCGAGGGTGTGGGTGTACTTGATCATCAGAGCGCGGCCAGCCGACACGGGAAGCGGAGTCGGCGCGCCTAGATCGCGGTCCGTGTTGTATCCCTCGTTGTAAACGAGCCAGAGGTCCGTTCCCTCCCGGAAGTGGTAACGCAGACGCGCGTTTACCGTAGCCCTGTCCAAGATCGAGTTGTACTGGACCAGCGTGCTCAATCCGAGGCGGGTGTCGAGGGCGAAGTCCAGCCGCAGCCGGGCCAAGTGCGCCGTAAGACCCGCTCCACCGTCGAGTTCGAAACGATTCGTCTCGTAGCCGGGGCTGATCTCCAAATGCTTGGAGAGGTTGAAGGCGGGACTCAACCGAAGATTCACCCGCCTGCCGAAATAGAAGCTCCCCGCGGAGGCCCCGACTTCTCCCCTGAGCGCACCGCCCCGCGCCAAGCTCCAGGACGCCTCCGCCTCGTGAAACCAGTAGTCGCCCGGAGAGACCGTGAAATCGGCCACTTCGAAGCTGCTGCGAATGCTCTCGAAGCTGGACCGAGCTCCCACCGTCAAGAAGCCCCCCGCCTTCAGTTGCACCGTGAGCCGGGGGTTCACGACGCGAGACTCCGGAGTCATATCGGAGTTTCGGTAGTAGTGCTCGGTGCTCGCCTGGAGCCACACGGTTCGCAGCTGCGAGTTCGCGCCCAGGAACCAGGAGTACCCGGCCGAACCTCCGTAATAGGTGAAGTCATCCCGCCTTTGGAAGCCGAGCCGCGGGCGGTAGGAGTCCCCTACCCTGCGGTACTGCGCGCTGTACGCGAATCCTTCCTGCTTGCGCCTCTCGAACTGGGCGAAGATCAGTCCTGCGTCGAGCGGATCGCTTGCCTCGATTTCTTCGTCGATTGTCTGGGCCCACTTCACCGTCAGGTACTCGTCTCCGAACAGCCGAACTTCGGTATCCGCTCCGTAGGCGATGTTTTGCTCGCCGCGAACCCCCAGCCTGGTCGTGACGATCGCTCCGATCGACGACTGCGGATTGATTATCTGCTGCTTGAGGCGCACAACGCCCATGTTCTCGCTAGGCCGCCCGGCGCTGGCCGCGGTCTGCATGCTGAGGAAGCCGTAGTCGAGCCCTTCTAGCCGCCCGACCATCCGCAGTCCCCCGTATATGCGTACAATGTCGCCGTCGGCGAGCCCTATCCGGCGGCTGAAGAAAACACGGTCCGTAACGCCCCCCGTCGCGAAGTCGAAGGTTGCCGACCGCTCCTGGAAGAACTGGCGTTTTTCGGGAAAGAAGAGGGGAAAGCGGGTAAGGTTGATTTGCTGGTCGTCGGCCTCCACCTGGGCAAAGTCCGTATTTGCCGTAATGTCCATGGAGAAGCTGGAGGACGGAGAGAATTTGATGTCGAGTCCAGGCTCCGTGGTCCGTCCGTCCGTCGCGCCCCAATAGGCGTCATCCACATCGGGCGGCTCCAGGAGCGCCGGAGTGCGCGTAACTCCTCCCAGAATGTACGGGGTCACGTAGAGAGGTGTCCCACGGCTCACGCCCCGCATCGTAACTCGTTGCGCCAGCGAGGGTTTGCCGAATCCGAAGAATCCGTATTCGGGCGAGATGGCGGGATACACTTGGCGCTCGTTCTTGCGGGAGATGGAGCGGTAGACGATGAGACCCATCGTGACTTCCCCGTCGCTGTCCTGAAACCCCAGCGACGAAAACGGAATTCGCATCTCCGCCGACCACCCTTCCTCGGTGCGCCGGGTCGCCGCGCTCCAATGAGCGTTCCAGTCGCTGTTGAAGGGCCTCGTTCCCGCAGTGAACTCGGCGTCGCTCCACACGCTTCGATCCGAGCGGGCTCCGTTGGGATTTACCACGAAGGCCACGGCGGTCTCGTGATCGTTGTAGCTGTCGAGAACGATGGCAAACTGGTCGTCGCCGCTGAAACCGTCGCGAGAGAAGGTGTTCGCTCTGATTCCGCTGACGTCGGAGTCGAATAGCCGGCCCGATATGTAGAGGTGGGATTCGCTGTATGCGACGCGTATTTCGCTCCTCTCGGTCAGTGCGCCGTCATAGGTAGGCGAATACATGACCAGGGGCAGCGGTTCGATGGCATCCCACGCCGGTTCTTCCACAACGCCATCCAGCAGGATCTCCTCCCCCGCGATCCGGGCTAGCGCTACCGGGGGCTTGTCGCGTCCGCCATCCTGGGCGCCCAGCGGTTGAGCTGACAGGACGGCTGCCACCGCGAGCGGCAGATGCCGCAACGCGGAGCCGGCTTGGCGGATGGCGCGCGGATCCCGTCCAAGCGTGAACGCGCGCGCGAGGATCGTCCACAGGAGACAGAGCAGCCGCCGGAAAGGGATCGACCGTCGAAGAGGGAGCGCGAGCCCGGGGAACGCACGCCGGAGAAGGAGCGTCCGCCGGGGAGAGAGCGTCTCCCCAAAGCGCCCGGTGGCGGATGGCAAGCTCAGCGCCAAGCGGCGCCCGGCCTACCAGACAAAGGTGTGAGAGTACTTGACCATCAAGCTACGCCCCGCCGAGAAAGGAAGCATGGGGCCCGCGGCGGTACCGCGCTCGAAGTTGAATCCCTCGTTGTACACGATCCAGAGATCGGTCCCCTCGCGGAAGTGGTAGCGAAAGCGCGCATTGATGCTTGTCCGGTCGTCTACATTATTGTATTGGCCAAAAGTGCTCAGCGAAACGTGTTTGTTGAGAGCGAAGTCCAGCCGGAGCCGGGCAATCTGAATCGTCGTCTCTTCCTGGCTGCCGGAAAACTCGATCCGGTTCACCTCGTAGCCGACTCCCACTTCAAGGTGGCGAGACATGTTCCATCGGGGTTCGGCGCTGAACGCGAGCCGACGACCATTGTAGAAGCCGCCCGCCGTCCCGCTTGCCATGCCCCTGAACAGCGCGGCCCGCGGCAGCATCCACCGCACAGTTGCCTGGCTATACCAGTATTCGCCCGGCTCTATCGTGAGGCCGGCGACGGGGAACGGGCTGCGAATGTCCTCGAAGATCGTCTCGGACGATACGGCGATGTTGGCGCCGGACTTGAAGTCGAGGCTCAACTCCGGCTGGATGGAGCGGGACTCCGGCGTATGGTCGACATTGCGGTGGATACTCTGGCCGAACGCGGATAGCGTCACGCTGTTGAGCGAGGCCTCCGCCCCCTGAAACCAGCTGTAGCCAAGCCAGGCGCCGTATTGCGAGAAGTCCTTGCGGAGCTGGAATCCGAGACGCGGCAGATAATCCGGTCCGACCCGCCGGTAGAACAGATCGTAGTAGAACCCCCTGTCGGTTCGCCGTTGCCAGGAGGCGCGTACGAGGCCGGCGTCCAGAGCGCTTCCCTCTTCCACCGCCTCGTCGAACGTCTGCGCCCAGGTGACCGTCAGGTATTCGTCGCCGAACAGCCGGAGCTGCGCATCGAGACCGTAGGCGAGATTGTTCTCATCATTGGATCCGATGCGGCTGGTGACCATGCCCCCGACGAACGAGTACGGGTTCATCACCTGCTGCTTCAAGCGCAGAACGCCCATGTTCTCGCCGGAGCGCCGGGGGGTCGGCGCAGTCTGCATATTGAGCAGTCCGTAGTCCAGCCCCCCTGCCCTGCCGACGAATCTCGCTCCACCGTAGATCCTGACGATTTCGCCCCGGTCGAGTCCGATCCGGCGGCTGAAGAAGAGCCGGTCCGTGAATCCGCCTGTGCCGAATTCGAATGTCGAGGCTCTTTCCTGGAAGAACTGCCGCTTCTCCGGGAAGAAGAGGGAGAATCTCGTCAGATTGACCTGCTGGTTGTCAGCCTCCACCTGGGCGAAGTCCGTGTTGGCCGTCAGGTCGATGGCCAGACTCGATGAGGGCGAGTACTTGATGTCCAGCCCCGGCTCGGTGGTGGGGTCCTGCTCGAATTCCCAGAAGGCGGCGACATCCTGCGGTTCGCGGAGTACGGGGGCGCGCTGAAGGCCGCCCAGCAGATACGGCGTCACGTACACAGGCTTCGATGGCCGCACGCCGCGCAGCGTGACGCGCTGAGCCTGGGACGGCTTGCCGAATCCGAACCCGCCCCACTCTCGCGAAATGGCGGGAAAGAGTTGGCGCTCGTTCTTCCGGGCGATAAAGCGGTAGACGATGATCCCCATCGTCACCTCGTCCTGGTCGGCCTGGAATTTCAGCGTCGAGAACGGGATCCTGAACTCGGCGAACCACCCGCTATCGTCCCGGGTCGTAGCCACATCCCAGTGAGCGTTCCAGTCGGCGTTCATCGGAAAGGAGCCGCCGGAGAACTCCCCGTCGTTGGACATCGTGCGGTCCTGGCGAACGCCTGCCGGGGTGGTTACGAACCAGAGCGCGGTTTCGTAGTCGTTGTAGCTGTCGATCTCGATCGACAGAAGATCGTCTCCGCTGAACTGGTCCCGGTAGAAGGTGTTCGAGCGGATCCCGTCAGGATCGGAGTCGTAGAGGCGTCCGGCAACGTAGAGATAGCGGTCATTGTACGCGATTCGGATCTCCGTGCGTTCGGTGAGATCATCTCCGTACGTCGGCGCCCACATGATCAGCGGAAGCGGTTCGACTTCTTCCCAAAGCGCCTCGTCCACGACGCCGTCCAGGTTGACCTCTCCGGTGATCCGGTGGAGCGGCATCGGTACGGCGCGAGAAGAGTCGGATGCCCCGGACTGGCCCGCCGTCGCCTCCGCCGCCACGAGAGCCATGGACAACGCGATGATGGCGGCGCGCCGCACCTTACTGGCCAAGCGCCTCGCCGCAATACTGGCAGTACTGCGCGTCGGGATGGTGGCCGACCGCGGGACACTTCGGGCACGCCCGTTCGTCTCTGTCGCCGAAGCCGGGCGGCTCGCGCACTGCGGGCCGGACGCCGCCCGCGCCCCGGAGGCTGCCACCCGAGTCCCGGAGGCCGCCACGCCTCGTAGCGCGCGCCAGAATCCGGCGGTCCCCGGCGATCTGGGCGGTCACTATGCCGGTCGGCACCGCGATCACGCCATATCCCAGAATCATCAGGAGAGAGGCCAGCGCCCGCCCCGCGACCGTGACGGGAGTCACGTCTCCGTAGCCGACCGTCGTGACCGTCACGATAGCCCAGTATACGCCCACCGGGATGCTGGTGAAGCCCGAGCCGGGTCCCTCTATCACGTACATCGCCGCGCCCACCACCGCGACGACCACGACGACCGCGATGAGGAAGACGGCAATCTTGTGCATGCTGGACCGGAAGGCGCGAAGGAGGAGCACTTCCCCGCCGACGAACTGCGCCAGCTTGAGAACCCGGAACACGCGCAGCACCCGCAGTACGCGGATGACGGCTAACGCCTGGCCGCCCGGCACCACCAATCCGATGTAGGTCGGCAGGATAGCCATCAGGTCGACGATCCCGAAGAACGATCGAGCGTAACGCCCGGCCCTCTGTGCGCTAGCCAGCCGAAACGCGTACTCGATGGTGAACGTCGCGCTGAACACCCATTCGAGCGCCCAGAGAACCCCCCGCGAACGCGAGGCGAAGCGATCCACGCTCTCCAGCATCACCACCCCGACACTGGCCAGGATGACAAAGATGAGAATTACGTCGAACAGACGGCCTGCACGCGTGATGTTCCCGAAGACTACGCGGTGGACATCGTTTCTCCACCGGGCACGGTCTCTGAACGCGGGATGGCGTTCGTAGTCGATCGCCGGCTGGACCGGAACATGCTTCGACTGCACATACGGCATCGTCTTGTGAAACATCTCACAATCTCCCGGCTATGGAGCGTACCCGAAGAGCCCACACTCTCCAGACCGCCTCGAAGATGATCCGGCCCGACATCTTGCTCTCGCCCAGGTACCGTCCGGTGAAGACTATCGGAATCTCACCGACGCGGAACCCCTTCTTCCACGCTAGAAAGGCCACTTCGATCTGGAAGGTGTATCCGGTCGATCCGACCGCGCCGAGGTCCAGCGCCTCGAGCACGCGGCGCCTGAAGCACCTGAAGCCGCTCGTGGCATCGGCTAGCCGCAGCCCCGTGGCCAGCCGGGCGTACTTGTTCGCGTAGTAGCTCAGGAGGAGACGCGACATGGGCCAGTCGATCACGTTGACGCCCCGCACGTAGCGAGAACCGATAACCAGGTCCAGCTCTTCGGCGGCCGCGAGCAGCTTGGGCAGATAGCGAGGGTCGTGCGATCCGTCCGCGTCCATCTCGAAGATCCGGCCGAAGTCGCGCTGGAGCGCCCAGCGAAACCCATCCAGATACGCCGAACCGAGCCCTAGCTTCCCCTCCCTGTGCAAGACGTGAACCCGGGAGTCGGCGGCTGCGATCTCGTCGGCCGCTTGGCCCGTCCCGTCCGGCGATGCATCATCCACGACCAGAACGGAGAAGCGGTCGCCCTGCGCCAACACCGCCGCGATGGTCTCCCTGATAGCCTGCGCCTCGTTGTAGGTAGGCAGTATGACCAGGGCGCGCTCGCCGTCCGACTTCCCGCTCTTCGGATCGCGTGGCGCGTCGGCCTTCCCGGCCTCGAGACCGTTCGGCGCGCCGGCCTTCATGGCATTCATGGAGCTACCGATCGACCACGGCCCCGGGGCATCCCCCGGGCCGCCGCGCGGCTAGCCCCGCCACGGCCGCCGCGGCTCCGAACGCCGCAACCTCGGCGCACGTGGACCAGATGCGGGCGGCGAGCGCCAACGCCGCCGCCGGACCGGGCGGCACCGAAGCAACCAGACCCAGGAGGGTTACGATCGCTCCCTCCCGCACGACAATGCCGCCGGGCGCTATCAAGGCGAGGTAGCCTGCCAGGTAGGCCGCCGCGTACACGCCCGCCGCCTCGGACGGGCCGACGGGGATCTCGGCCACGAGCCCCTTGATCAAGAACCAGAACCCGAGGCCGTGCAGGCACCAGACCAGCAGGCTCGCGGCGGCCGTCCGGCCCGATGTTCTCAAGCCGTAGGATGCGGAAATGGCGGCGGAGCCGGCAGGTTCGCGCAGCAGCCGCGCGCCCAGGCGAACCGCGGCGCGCAACACGGGGGGCGCGAACGCCGCGGCGACTCCCAGAACCCCGAGCACGGCCGCCCATGGCCCCATGCCGGCGAACGCCGCGGCGCCCAGAGTCGCTAGGCTCGCCGCCGCGGCGACGGACAGCAGCGACGCCTGGCTGACGAGGAGCGCGGAAAGCGCGGCCGCTCCCGGCCCGCCGCGCGAGCGGACGTACCCGACCAAGCCCGCAACTTGCCATACCTTGCCGGGCAGGTAGCGCCCCAGATTCGAGCCGATCCACGCGGCAACCGCTTCGCGCCTGTCCATCTCGCCGCCCCCGGCGCGAAAGAGAGCGCCCCAGACGGCGCCGCTGCAAAGCAGGGCGGTCGCGGCGCAGACCAGGGCTGTCGCCAAATACAGCGGCCTGATTCGCCAGCCGTGCCCGGCTGCCGCCTGGATGGCCGGCCATTCGCCCCAGCTGCCCGACAGGGCCAGTCCGACGGCGACTAGCGCGGCGAGCAGGAACGCCGCCGCGGCCAAGGTGGCAGCGCGCGGCGCCGCGACACCGGAACGGCGGCTTGTGGTCTCGCGGCTGCTCGCGCACATCGTCAGCTGCCGCGCCGCGACCTGAGACACGATCGCGCCAATCCCGCGCCGGCTAGGCCGAGGGCGGCAAAGCACGTCCACACGCCTAACGCGAAGGACCGGCTCCGGTACTCGAAGACGAGCCGGTGCCGTCCCTCCGGGACGACGACGCCGCGAAGCGCCGCATTGGCGCGCCACACATCCCGCTCGTCTCCATCCACGAACGCTCGCCAGCCGGGGTCGTGCAGCTCGCTGACCACGAGCAGCCCGGCCTTCTCCGCCACGACATCCAGCTCGATGAAGTCCGGCTCGTACCGCACCACCGCCGCGCTTCCCCGCCCCGCCTCCGGCGGAGCGAAGCCCGGCCTCTCTTCGACTATGGACATGGCCGGGAAGTCGCCGTTCCGGCGAACTTCGGCCAGCGCCGCCGAGCTGTCCGGCGCCTCCGTGATGCCAGCCGGAAAGTAGGCGTACCCGGCGCCCGGCGGGAACGCGTACAGGTTCCTGCCGGACGCTTCCGCCACCGACTCCACGCCCTCCTGCCGCCCGGGCATTATTACGTAGCGCACATTCAACAGTTCGCGAGCCTCGGGATAACGAATCAGGCCCTCCTCGGGGGATCCTCCGATCAGCCGCGCGTACGGATCAAGCAGGAACTTCTGCAGCCCCGCCGCCGAGGAAACACCGTGATACGTCAACTCGTTGGGCCGGTAGTTGCGAGGGGCGCCGGCCAAATTCGGAGCCCACACCCGCTCCCCCGGACCAGCCACTTCGGCGAGCGTCGTCATTATCCCGTCCGGCGCGAGTTGGGGAGACGCGTCGGCCACGACCAGATAGCGCTCATCGACGCGCCAGAGATCCGCGACGCCGACGACTACCACCGCCGCGACCGCCCACGATCCGATCCTCCGCCGCGCGACCGTCCAGCACGCGATCCACGAGACGGCGAAACCCGCCAGCAGCAACAGACCGTTCGCGCGCAGCGCAGATGCGAGAGCGGGGTCGGGCCGGCGCGGCCAACCCTCGGGGTACCACGACGCCACCGCAAAGTTCAGCAGGCCCTGCGGATTGACCGCGGCAGCCGCGCCAAGCAGAAGAAGCGGCCCCCCAAGGAGACCGAGCGCCGGCCAGGAGATCCGAATGTCCTCCCCCGATCTGGACCGCAGCGCCGCCTCCCAGCCATACGCCGCCAGGAGCGAGACGAACACGGTCACCGGCCCTATCATCATGGCAGGCGCCCGCAAGCTGTCCATCAGCGGCAGCGTGTAGTACGCGATACGGTGGACCGGCGTCTTGTCCCCCATGGCGAAGAGGACGCCCAGCACGCTGGCCGCCGCCAGAAACCGGATTACGCGGCGCTGCGACAGCGGAGCGCCTCGTCCGAATCCAGCCGCTACGCCCACGATCGCCAGGGCGATCGGCACCGAGCCGAGATACTCGGTGTGCAGCTTGAGAGGATTCGATCCCCAATACGAGCCGGGGAGCGAACTCACGAGGTCGGGGAGGAAGAACGCCGTCAGCTCTTGCGGGGGCAGCGCGAAGGAGGCGGCAAATTCGTACCCGGCGCCCCCGCTGACCCTCGTTACGCTCCCAAGCAACGCGAGCGTCGGGAAGAGCTGGGGGCCGCTCAGCGCTACGGCGCCGGCAACCGCCAGACCGAAGCCGGCGACAGGCTTCAGATACGGCTTCAGCGCAGCTCTTCTCCGGTCGCCCGGGGACGCTCGATCTCCCCGTCCGCTCCGATCGCGGCCTCCAGCCTGTTCGTCTCCCCGCGGAGTTCGTCCCCTGTCCCGCGGAGTTCGTTCCCTGTCCCGCGTCGCTCGTCCCCTGTCTCGCGGAATTCGGAAAACGATGTGGAAGAGAAACAGGAGAGCCAACGCTAGAGACGAGAAGTACATCACCTGGGTGTGAGGAGTGAATGTCTGCGCGGCGATCGCGAAGGCCACTCCGCAGAACCACCGGGCTTTCCCGCTCTCGAGCCCGCGGTTCAGGCAGCCGAGCGCGAGCGGGATCAGAACCATGCCGAACATGCGTCCGTCCTGTCCTCCCCAGAGGTGGGAGGTGACGTAGCCGGTGAGCATGAACGCGCCGCCGCACACGACCGCCGAAGATGGCCGCAACCGAAACGAGCGCGCCAGAAAGTAGCCGAACGCGCCGCCCAGGAAGGTGTGCATGACGAATGTCCAGCCGATGGCGCGGTGCAACGGCATCAGCAGGTACAGGAGCGTGGTCGGGTAGAAGATCGGCCCGGGCAGCAACCCCACGAATGGCATCCCGCCATATACGTGCGGCACCCACATGGGCACGCCGCGGCCCGCCAGGATTTCGTCCGTGTAGAAGCGCCGCAGCGAAATCCCCTCGAAGAGCATGTCCGAGCCGAAGATCAGGCGTTCCGGATGGAATATGAAATCCCGGTAGAACAGCGTGCAAACCACCGCCGCGCCGCCCAGGAACCACCAAAGCGTGAAGTCTCGGCCGTCGCGGCCTCGAGCGTTCAACTTCAGCCCGCGTTCACTTGGCGACCGTGGCCGAGCGGACGGGCGCCTCCGGATGTCGAAGCGTGTCCGGCGGATTGTACGCCATCCGGATGCCGAAGCGCGTCCGGCGGACTGTACGCCAGCCGGATGCCCGCATCTCGGCTAGTCGGCCCGCCCATCACGAATCGCCCGCCGGCGCGCTTGCCGGAGACGGGAGAAGACGGAATATCCCGCTTGGAGGATTGCCTCCTTCGTAGACGAGTCGAAAACGGTTCGGATGGGCCCGCATCGCCGGGATCAGGTACCTGTCCGTGGTGAGGCTGACTCTGTCGACCACCACGTAGTCCGCGCCCATCCCCTCCAAGCCGCGCATGACCGCCACCGGGTCGCTGGAGTACGGATACACATCTCCCCGCCGGCGTCCATACCAGTAGAAAAATCCTGGCTTCCTGTTTGCAATGATCGCATCGGGTGACGTGTTGTCGCGGGCCCAGCGCGCAGCCGAATAGAAGCTGGCAAAGTTGGCCGCTTCGCAGGGGCGGCCGTCCCGGTACGCGCCGACGCAATCCAGGCGGCCGGGGGCCGTGCTCATCACCCACGCAACTCCGAATAACGCGATCGACGCCGCGACTCCCGGCTTCAGCCACCGGCCATACGACGACGGCAGCTTTCCGGCGGCGGTCAATGCGAACAGGAGGAGCACGGGCAGCATCGGAAGCAGAAAGCGGCGGTCTGTCCACACGGGCGGCCAGACGGCGATCAGCGATGCGTAGAGCACGGCGAACACCTCGGGCGCGCCGGCGCGAGCACGGGTCCGTATCGTCCACCCGACCACCGCGGCCGCCGCAAATGCCAGCCCTGCTACGACCGCTACGCCGCCAGCCGCCTCGCCTTCGATACCGAACACCGTGTGCGGCATGACACGGCTGGCGTAAGCCCAGAAGTTCTCGGCGGCGCGGCCAGCGAGTCCGGCTAGGTTCACCGTGCCGGCCGATGCCGCGTACGGATCGACGCTCAGCAGCTGCTCCAAGTAGCTTGTCCCGCCGCTACCGGCCGACCGCTGGTAGATGGTCCAACCCCCGAGCGTGGCGGCCGCAACCGCGCCGGATACGGCCGCCCTGCGGAAACGGCGCTGAAGCAGCCAGGCCGCCGGTAGCGCGAGAAGGATGGCCAAGCCGGCCGAGCGAGTGGCGAACGCCCCGGCGGCCGCGAACATCGCCAGCCCGGCGCTCCGGGGCGTCTCGCGGTTCGCCAGCCACAGCGCGGCTACGACGAGAAGGGTGAACGGCACCTCGCTCAGAATGTAGTGTCCGTACTCCAGAAGAGTCGGATTCGCCGCCAACGCGCCGGCCAAGAGCAGGGCCGTCCGGTCTCCCGCGACGGTACGGGCCATGAGAGCGGCGGTCCATACGAGCGTCCCCGAGAGGAGAAGCATCGCGATCTTCGCCGCGCCGACGCCCGCCCAGCCGACTCCTGCCAGGAGGAGCGGCAGCAGCGGAGGATACTTGGTGTGGAGCGGCGTCCCGGGCAGGTGAAGGTCGCGGTATCCATCCCCGCTCCGTAACGCATCGCCGAGAATCAGATACAGGGCGTTGTCGCCGCCGCGGTTCAGCACCGGCTCGAAGACGAGTAGCCCGAGCAGGATGTGCAGCAGCGCCAGCCCCGCCGCGGCGCGAGCGAAAGTCATGGATGACCGCGCCCTAGAGGCCGTTTGCGAGACCCGCGCACAAGCCCCGCTGCCACGGCGCGAGCGAAGGTCGCCGGACGAGACCGGCGGCGTTCGCGGGGAGCGCGGAGCCAAGGCGGCGCCGCAGGGGAATGGGGAACGAGCGCGGGATTCACGGGACGGCGCATCTCGTTTCTCCGCGTCGCGCGGCCATGGCGTCCCGGTAGCACTCCATGAGGCGATCCACTATGCCCTGCATCCCGAAGCGCTCGCGGACCTCTCGCCGGCCTCGGCGGGCTCGCTCTCGCGCCGCGCCTGGATCGGCAGCCACCTCGAGGATCGCCTCCGCAAGCGAAGCTGGTTCTCCCGGCGGAACCAGTAGTCCCGTCTCGCGGTGACGGATGATGTCGGGAATGCCGCCGACCTCGGACGCCACCACCGGCAGCCCGAACTCGAGCGCTTCGAGGAGAACGACTCCAAGGCCCTCCGTGTCCCCCTTGCTGTCGACCACGGCCGGAAGGACGAGAAGCTCCGCCCTCTCGTACGCTTCCTGAAGCGCTCGCTCATCCACTTGGCCCCGGAAGGCGACCGCGGCAGCGACCCCGGCCCGCTCGGCTTCGGAGCGCAGCTGCGCGGCCGACTCCCCATCACCGATGATCTCCAGCGTGGCATCCAGCCGTTCTCGAACCAGAGCCAACGCCCGGATCAGCGCCGGTACGCCCTTGCGCTCGACGAGACGGCCCACGAAGAGTATTCGCAGCCGTCCGGCGCCGGCGGCGACCGCCGCCCCCGCACCGCTTCGAGTCGCCGACAGCGAGGCGCTAAAGGGGATTACCGGCACATCGCGACCGGTGTACCGCCCGAGGGCGGCAGCGGTCGAGGACGAGATGGCGGTCACCGCATCCGATGCTTCGACCGACCAGCGAAGGAGGGGCAGCGCCCACGGCAGCCGGCGCTCTATCCAGCGAATCTCCACCGAGTAGAAGGTGGAGACCAGCGCCGCGGAACCGTCCGTGACCGCCCGCGCGATGCCGCCGAACCATGCGTGCGGCACGGGCCAGTGGACATGCACCACATCGGGAGGTTCCGCTACGCCCATGCGAACCGACGCAACGCTCCCTCCCGCCATGTACGCCGGGAGAAGTCCGGCCGCCCAGGGGCGGGAGCGCAACCTGTCAGGCACGGTCTGGTCGTGGGTCAACGTCTCGAGAAACGACGGCGCGTAGCGGAACCTCCGCACCGGGATGCCGCGCCACTCGGTCGCTCCGCCACCCCGGTACGCCGGCGCCAGGACCGCCGCATCGACGCCGGCGTCGCGGAGTCCGAGCAGCAACCGCACCAACCATGGCGTGATGACATCTCCCTCGTGGCGCGGAAATGCGGTGACGACATGAACCACTCTCACCCGCGGTCACACCGGTCCCGTTTGAGGATCTCGACCTCGTCTCGAAGCTGGGCTATCAGCTCCGCGACCAAGCCCAGCATGAAGAGGAGCAGTCCGGCGACCACCAGGAGCACGACGAGTGTCAGCAAGGGACGGAAACCGAGGCCGAACGCCAGACGGAGCACCACGGCCACCAACCCCGTCGCTATGCCGGATGCGACAAGCCCGAGGCCGGTGGCGCCGAAGAAGAGGAGCGGTTTCCGCCCGGCCACCAGTTGGAACCACACCGCCAGCAAGTCGAAGGTGCCGACCACGATCCTGCCGCTGCCCGAGAACTTCGGCTTTCCATGGCGTCTCGGACGCAAGGCGATGTCCAGCTCCCCTATCCGGTATCCCTCCGCGTGCGCGAGCACGACTAAGTACCGGTGCCAGTCGTGCCGAAGAGAGAGTCCCTTCAGCACATCCGCCCGAAACGCCTTCATCGCGTTCAGATCCCGAACCGGGACTCGAAAGATCGCGCGGGCGAACCAGTTGTAGATCGACGAGACGAACTGTTTCTGGTAGCGCCCCACCTTGCGACCGACGGCCACATCGTAACCGTCATCCAACATCGCGGCGAAGCGCGGTATCTCGTCCGTATCGTGTTGCAGGTCCGCATCGAATAGAACCAGGTGCTCCCCGCGCGCCTCGTCCGACGCCGTCAGCACCGCCTCCGTCTTGCCGAGGTTTCTTCGGTGCTGCAGCACCACGACATCTTCCAGGCCGGCATTCGATGCCGCGCTTTCCGCAGCCAGCGCCGTGCCATCCGCCGATCCGTCATCGACGACGACGACTTCCGCCGAGAAGTCGTGCTTGGAGAATGTCTCGGCCAGCTCGGCGAACAGCTCGGGCATATTGTCGGCTTCGTCGTACGCGGGCACGATGATCGACACGCGAGGGGCGCCGCTCGTCATATCGCCTTCCGCATCCGCGACGACGGAATCATGAGCTGCCCACGATACTTGGCAACCGTGCGGCGCGCTATTCTGACGCCCTTCTTCTCCAGTAGCTGCGCAATCGCCAGGTCGCTGACCGGCGACGCCGGATCTTCGCTGTCTATCAGCTCTTTGATCCACGCCTTTACCGACCGCGCAGACACCAGAGAGCCGTCATCTTTCGCGTAACCGCCCGAAAAAAAAAGCTTCAGCGGAACGACATCGCCCGCCGGCGTCTGTACATATTTCCCGTTTGTCGCGCGCGACACGGTAGACTGGTGCACGCCAAGACGCTTGGCCACATCGCCCAACGTCAGCGGCTGCAAATGCTCGATACCCTTCTCGAAATAGCTTCTCTGGCTCTTGACAATGAAACTCATGACGTCGAGCATAGTCTGGCGACGCTGTTCCACGGCTTTGATAATCCAATTCGCCTTGTCAAGATTCCGTTGTACGAACTTCCTGTCCTCCCCTTCGAACTTTCCGTCGCCAAGCATATCCATATAGCGCCGCGACAGCGTCAGGCGCGGAAGCATCGAATCGTTATGCATGATCCGATAACCTCCGTTCAGCTTCCTCACTTCCATATCCGGCACGACATACGCGCCGAACTCGCTCGCATACTTCAGGCCCGGCCGGCGGTCCAGCTTGTCGACCGCGTCGCGGGCGGAGACAATGGCTTCGCGAGCTACATCGCACTCGCGCTCCAGTTCGCCCCAGCGCCCTTCTATCACAGCTTCCCAATGGTCGCGGACAATTTCGTACGCCAGCGACTGCCGCTCTCCCTTGTTGCGCAGTTGAATCAAGAAGGTGTCGCGCAAATCCCGCGCGGCAACGCCGTTAGGATCGAAACTCTGAACTACGGCGAGCGCTTCCGCCACTTCCTCCGGACTTACGGGCCGGGCCTCGACATCCTCATTCTGGATAACTTCGCCGGCCGCGGCGCCAATGTCCGCCAAAGGGCGTGACAGGAAACCGCTACTGTCGATGCTGTCGAGTATCTGTTCGCCAATCAGAGTCTGTCGAGCGTCGAGCTTCTCCAGTCGAAACTGGCGCTCGAGAGCCTCTCGCAGGGTCGGCCTCGCGACCACTTCCCGCGTGGGACCATCGGTACCGCCACGAGTCTCCCACTGTCTCTCGCCGTCCGGATCCACGTCGTAGTATAGGGCGTCTTCCTGTTCGATATCGTCGCCCGGATCATCCGCGTCGCCGCCGGCGTCCGCCGCCTCCCGTTCCTCTCCTGCGAAGGCGTCTTCGTCCGGCTCGACAATCTCGAGGAAGGGATTGTCGTTTTTCTCCTGCTTCATTCGCCGCTCCAAGCTTGCGAGCGGCATATAGAGGATATCCATCGCCTGGTACAAGCGCGGATTGGCTCGGATCTCCTGGCGCATACCGAGATCGGCGGCCATGCCGTGCCGCTGCGTGCCAACCTCTCTCGGCGTCATCCCCTCTCCTTCCCCAGCCTCCAGCTGTCTAGCGCCCTGGGAATTCCACTGTTGTAGCGGCGACAATGCCACGGATACGCGCATGGCCGGCGTGACCCGGCAGGCGGAATATCGGCCGGGCGCCGACGCCGCGGCGGTCCGCGCTCCGACGTCCGCAGCCCCCTCGGCGCGCAGTGTCGGGACGCGAACGGACATCTTGCCGACTACAGTCTGAAGTCCTCCCCCAAGTATAGCGACCGAGCCACACGGTCGTTGACAAGGTCGTCCGCGGGGCCTTCCACAAGGATCATGCCCCCGAAGAGCAAATACGCGCGATCCGTGATTGTCAGCGTTTCGCGAACATTGTGGTCGGTTATCAGGATCCCCAACCCCTTGTCGGTCAATTCCTGCACGATTCGCTGTATTTCGTCGATCGCTATGGGGTCTATGCCCGTGAAGGGTTCGTCCAGAAGGAGGAATTTCGGACGCATCGCCAGCGCGCGGGTGATTTCGAGCCGGCGGCGTTCCCCGCCGGATAGCGAGTACGCTTTGCTCCGCCGCAGCGGTTCGAGCGACAGTTCGCCGAGCAACTGCTCCAGCCGGTCGCGCCGCTCTTGCCGCGAGATCTTGAGCGTTTCCAGAATCGCCATGATGTTCTGTTCCACGGTGAGCTTCTGGAACACGGACGCCTCCTGCGGGAGGTATCCGAGTCCGGCGCGCGCCCGCCGGTACATCGGCCAACGGGTAATGTTCTGGCTGTCGATGTACACGCTCCCGGCATCCGCCTTGAGCAGGCCCACCAGCATGTAGAACGTCGTTGTCTTCCCCGCCCCGTTCGGCCCCAGCAACCCCACGATCTCCCCTTGGCGCACTTCGACCGCCACATCGTCGACGACGCGCCGCTTCTTGAACGACCGAACGAGTCCTTCCGCGCGCAACAGGCTGCCGTTCCCGCTAGCCGACGCGCCGCGCCGCGGATCGTTGGCGGCGCTTGGCGGCATGTCGCCGGAGCCGTTGCCAAGCTCGGCGGCAGGCCCGGCCCTTTCCGCAAGGTTATCGCCGGAACCAGGACGGTCCCGCCCGGAGTCGCCAGGGCTTCGGGAAGAGCTGCCGCTCACCCGATGCTTCTCACGCTTGGGCTCCGGCGTGCACACAACTTCTCCAGCCTGCCCGGCGACACCGGCGCGTCGTAGCGGCGGCTCCGGTACGCGAGAGGGGTGGGTGCGCCGGTGCGCCACGCCACGCCCGGCGAGACGGGACAGCGTTGGAACGTCATCGAGCCCTCCGAGCCGAGGCGCATCGCAAGCGCCTGATCCAGGGGATCGTTATTCGCACCTGACAACGAAGCGTCCACCGAGCGTGGCGTTGTGGTCGTAGTGTCCGGTGGCGTGGCAGTCGCCGTGTCCGGCGGCGTGGCGGTCGCCGTGTCCGGTCGCGTAGCAGTCGCCGTGTCGGGTGGCGCGGCAGCCGCCGTGTCCGGTCGCGTAGCAGTCGCCGTGTCGGGTGGCGCGGCAGCCGCCGTGTCCGGCGGCGTGGCAATCGCCGTGTCCCCCGGCGCGGCGTCCAGCGAATCCCGGGCCGCGCCGTCCAGGGAGTCCGCCGACGCTCCGAGCGAGTCCTCCGCCGCCTGCACGGGCTGAGGCTCAAGATAGATGCCGACCGCATTCTCGCCCGTGACCGTGCGCGGCTCTCCGTCAACGAAGTCGATCTGAATGCGATCCCCTATCAGATAGTTGCGCGAGGGCCGTGCGGAAGCGGTCGAATCTCGCACGATCCGGTACAGAGCCGACGCGTATCCCATCAGGAGAAGGCGCGACATCACAGGATCCGCCCCCGGTTCTGCCAGGGAGTCGGCCGGCGTCGCTTCACCGGCGGATACCGGTTCCCGAGCTCCCGCAGCAGCAGGGGCTCCCGCAGAATCTGGAGTCGAGAGATGTCCCGGGCGTTCGAAGATAGCGACCAGCGTGTCCGCCCGGACCCAGCTGTCGGGGCCGTCTATGCCAAGCTCCGGAGGCGTGCTTTCCTGTTCATCCGTCGAATCCTCGCCGCCATTCAAGCCTTCGACACCCGGTGCGCCGTCACTGGCGCCTGCCGGCAGGTCGCCCTCGTCCCCGGCTCCACCGACTCCCGGCAAGCCACCGGCTCCAACGGATGACGCCATCTCTTCTCCCTGACCACCCAACGAGTCGGCTGCAGCTGCGGCGCTGTCCCCAAGGATCGCTACCGCCTCGCCCACAGAGTATATCGTGTCTATCCGCCCCTGAGAGAGGACAAAGTGTAGCGAATCTCCATAGAGAAGGGATTCGCCCGATTGCGCCTCGCCGATTCCGCTGCCGTAAGCCACAACCGACTTCGCCTCTCGTTCAAGCATGGCGACATCGATCCGGTCGGCCGACACCTCGAACCGTTCGCCAACTGCGTGACCGCGCCCGATGGCCGATACTTGCCGCAACTCCCCGCTCTCGGAGCCGAACCGCACGGTATCGCCCTCGACGCTCATCCCCTCGGTCTCGATCCGCGGGCTTCCCCAGAGGACCCCCGAGTTGCCCTGCCGCATCAGATACGCGCTGTCGGCATTCGCCGTAAGCCCGCTCTGCTCGATAATCGCGTTACCGAAGAACCTAGCTTCGTCCTCGCTGGCGAAGACGACGCTATCGGCCCGGATCTCGAAGGATCCGGCTCCTCCTTCATCGTTCTCGGCACGGAATGTCACGATCGGGCGGCCAGTGGCGCTCGTGACCGCGTTGATGCCCGATACGGCTCGCAGAAACTCGACACGCGGACCTCTGAGAAAAGACCCGTCGGACGCACGCTCCAAGTTCACGAACCGTTCTGCGACAACGAGGTCCCTTAGCTGGTGATAGACGAGAAACTCGGACCTGAGAGTGCGGACGCTATCTCGATAGAGGACGTTTCCGTACAGCTCGACCATGCCGGGGCCATCCCACTTGATGGCGCTATCGGCAACCATCGTCGCCGAGCCGCAACTCCAAAGATATCGCCCGCTTAGATGCGTCACGTGCGCACCAACTGTATCGCGGTGGGTGAAGCTCTGCGTGTTCGAGTCGACTGGCTCCCAGGTCAACGCACAGTTGCCGACTATCGCCCCCGACGGGCGGCCCGAGTCTGCGTCTTGCGCGAGGAGGGGGTAGCAGAAGCACGAGATTGCGGCCGATACTAGACAAACTCTCGAGAAACCGGCTGTCATGGATCCGGCGGCGCGGAGGCGGTGTCCGGCGGCGCCGAGGCGGTGTCCGGCGAAGCCGATGCAGTGTCCGGCGGCGCGGATACGGTGTCCGGCGGCGCCGATGCGGTGTTCGGCAGCGCCGAGGCGGTGTCCGGCGATACCGATGCAGTGTCCGGCGGCGCCGATGCAGAATCTCCCGCCGCCGACTCGGCGTCAGGCGTCGCCGTGGTATCGCCGGGCGCGCCCTGCAGAGAGTCTCCCGGCGCTGACGCGCTGTCCGGAGACGCCGATGCAGTATCGTCTCCCGCCGCCGGCACGTCCGGGCTGGAAACGAGACGCCCCGTCTGCCCCGACGGATCGAAGACGATCACCGAGTCGAGCGCCGGATCCGATTCGAATGACGAGCCCTCGATGACCATGCCTTCCGCATTGCGCAGCAGCCGAAACGACATGTCGCCATACAGGCGGTCATCCGCGTACGCGTATCTCAGATGCTCGGTTTCCAGCCGCTGGTCCAGTACCAGGTCCACGGCTACCACCGACCCTGTCGCGTCCAGATCGCCCGCCACTTCGTCGAACACGCCATACACGGATGTGACCTCCGTGGTCTGGCGGCCCATGCCATCGTAGAAGACGACCCTCATCGGACGAATGTGAATCTCGTTTCCTTCGTGAAACTCGGCCGTGTCTCCCTCCACCACCGCGCGCCTAATCCCTTCCCGAGTGACATTCGTCCGCATTCCGTAGATCACTAGATCGACATCTTCCGAGAAGAGCCGCTCGGCGGCCGGCAGCGTGCCTCCGGAGCCGCATCCGGCGGCGGCGGCGCCCAGCAACGCCGGAAACAGGAGCATGCGCAACGCACGCCCCTTGGCGCCGGCCTTCACGCCGACCACCGAGTCGCCGCCATGACGAATTTCTCCTCGTTCACAGCTCAACCGGCGATACCTGTCGCAACGGCGAGCCGTCGTAGCCACCACCCCGCTCGCCGTGGACTCTTTTCACGGCGCAACCGGCGATACCTGTCGCAACGCATGATCCTGATTCGCAAAGCTCTCCGCTAGTACGTCCCACTCTCCGCGCGCCCTGAGAAGCGCCTCGGCGAACTCCCGGACCGCCCCTTCTCCACCTTGAACCGTACTGGTCCAGGCCGCCCCCGCCCGCACCTCCGGCACCGCATTCGCAACCGCCGCCGGCAGGCCGACCCGCTTCAGAAGCGCGAGATCGGGCAGATCGTCGCCCAGATGCGCAGCTTGGCCGAAAGTCCACCCGCGCGTGGCAAGCATACCCCGCACCGCCGCCAGCTTTCCCCTGCGTTGGCCCAGCGACAGCTCCGCGACCCCCAGCTCCGTGGCGCGCTGGCGAACCGCGGAGGACCGCTTGCCGCTGACCCAGGCAACCAAGAGCCCCGCCTCTTGCAGCATCCGGATCGCCAATCCGTCCAGAGCGTGGAAGCGGCGCAATTCGAACGGCGGGCTACCCGCGCTCGCACCGAACCAGATCGAACCGTCCGTGAGCACTCCATCCACATCGAGCGATACCAGCCGGATCGAACTGGCCAAGCCGGGATCGATATCGGGCGCAGTCACACGCATGCCAACTCGCGCCCGCAACCGGTCGGCCGAGCCGTCACGGCCTCGCGCACCCGCGCGGCCCTCTCCAGCACGGCTTCGACTTCGTCCAATCGAAGCATGTTCGACCCGTCGGAGGGCGCCGCCGCCGGATCCGGATGCACCTCGACGAACAGACCATCCGCTCCCGCAGCCACGGCCGCCGCCGCCAACCGCCCGATGTGCCCGGGCTCGCCCCCGCTCGCCTCCCCCTCCCCGCCGGGCAGCTGCACGGCGTGGGAAGCGTCGAAGATGGTAGGGCAACCCGTGGCCGCGCGCATGAGCGCGAAGCTTCTCATGTCAACCGTCCAACGCCCGTAACCGAATGCGGTTCCCCGCTCGGTGACCGCCACCTCCTCCGCCCCCGCCGCCCGCAACTTCTCCGTCGCGCCACTTATGTCCTCCGGCGCCATCCACTGCCCCTTCTTCACGTTGACCGGCTTGCATGTCTCTCCCGCCGCATGGAGAAGGTCGGTCTGGCGACAGAGAAACGCGGGAATCTGAAGCGCGTCGACGACGCTCGCGGCGGGCGCGGCCTGCCCCGGAAGATGAATGTCGGTGGTGACGGGAAGACCGGACCACTCGCGCACTCTCTCCAGCGCCCGGAGTCCCTCGTCGAGCCCAGGACCGCGAACGGAAGAAGCCGAGCTCCGGTTAGCTTTGTCGAACGAAGCCTTGAACACGACGGGAATGTCCAGCCGGGAACCCACCTCCGCCAAGTGGCCGGCGATCCGCAGGTTGACTCCGTCATCCTCGAGAACGCACGGGCCGGCGATCAAGAAGAGAGACGTTCCAATCCCTTCCTCCCGGTCCCGCCGCGGCTCCTCTACGCGCGCGCGCGCACGCCCCGAGAAGAGGGTCACCGCGCGACAACTTTCTCCGCCGGGGATACGGCCCGAAAGTCCCGCCGACCATCGCTCGCATCCGCGTTTCCGGGCGAGACGCCTTCCTTCTCCGGCGAATGTCCGGCCTTCCCCGATGGTCCTGCTCGCAAGCTGTTCCGCCGGGCGACCGCAGCGCCGACGAACGCCGCAAAGAGGGGATGCGGATCGTGGGGCCTGGACTTCAACTCGCCGTGGAACTGCGTCGCAATGAAGAAGGGGTGATCGGGAAGTTCCAGGATCTCGACAAGCTGGCCGTCGGGCGATGTTCCGCTGAACGTCATTCCGCCTGCCATGAGCTTCTCCCTGTACTGCACATTCACCTCGTAGCGGTGGCGGTGCCGCTCGAAAACCTCGTCGGCCCCATACAGCTTGTGCGCCACCGAGCCCTTCACGAGGCGGCAGGGATAGGCCCCGAGCCGCATCGTGCCTCCGCGCTCCGTCACTTGGCGCTGAGAGTCGAGCAGCGAGATCACCGGATCGGCGATCTCCTTGTCGAACTCGAAGGAGTTCGCGGCCAAGCCGCAGACATTTCGAGCGAACTCGATTATCGCGCACTGCAATCCCAGGCAGATGCCGAAGTACGGGGTCCCGTGCTCTCGGCTGTACCTGACCGTGTCCAGCATTCCCTCGACGCCCCGCACACCGAAGCCGCCGGGGACCAGAACGCCGTGACACCCGCGCACGAGGGAGGCGCCCCGCTCCTCGACTCCCTCGGAAGAGCACCAGTTGATCTCCACCTTGACATCGTTCTTGGCGCCCCCGTGAACCAGCGCTTCCGCAATGGACTTGTACGAATCGACCAGCTCCGTGTACTTCCCCACCACGGATATCCGCACCACGCCATCGCCCGGATTCTTGATCCGCTCGACCATCGCCTTCCACGAGTCGAGATTGGGCCGCCTGGCAGGGAGCCGAAGCTGCTCGCAGATGCGGTTGTCCATCAGCTGGGCGCGGTACGTGAGCGGCAACTCGTAGATCGTCTCCACATCGGAGGATTCGATCACATGGTCCACCGCGACGTTGCAGAAGCGGGCGATCTTCTTCTTTATCGCATCATCCAATCGGTGTTCGGTCCGGCACACGAGCACATCCGGCTGAATTCCGATCCCCAGCAGCTCGCGAACCGAGTGTTGGGTCGGCTTGGTCTTGAGTTCGCCGGACGCCGCTATGTGGGGGATGAGCGTGAGGTGGATGAAGAGGGAGTTCGCCCGCCCGACATCTTGCCGGAACTGGCGGATCGCTTCGAGGAACGGGAGAGACTCGATGTCTCCTACCGTACCCCCGATTTCCGTGATGACGACATCGTGATTGGGGGCCAGCCGTCGTATCGCGGTCTTGATTTCGTCCGTTACGTGGGGGATGACCTGAACGGTGGCGCCCAGGAAGTCGCCGCGCCGCTCCTTGGTGATGATGTCCTGGTACACCCGGCCGGTCGTGATGTTGTTCGCCTGGGACAGCGATTCATCGATGAAGCGCTCGTAGTGCCCAAGATCGAGATCGGTCTCGGCGCCGTCGTCTGTTACGTACACCTCGCCGTGCTGGAACGGGGACATCGTGCCCGGATCCACGTTCAGGTATGGATCGAACTTCTGAATCGTGACTCGGAGACCGCGTTCGACCAGCAGCCGTCCCACCGACGCTGCCGTGATACCCTTCCCTAGAGAAGAAACGACCCCGCCCGTTATGAAGATGTACTTCGTCGGCAAGCTGGCATCGGTCGTCATCTTCGGAGTCCTTTCAAGATTCATCCTGCGTCTTCCCGGACAGTAGCCGCTCGGCGCGGGCGATGTCGGCGGGAACGTCGACGCCGGGCTCGGTCCACCGCCCTACCTCCACATGAATTTTCATCCCTGCCTCGAGGGCCCTGAGCTGCTCCAGCCGCTCGATGCGCTCGAGGGCCGATTCGGGCAGAGAAGCCCACCGCCTCAGCGCGCGTCTCCGGCAGGCGTAGATGCCTACGTGGCGCAGCCGCGCGTCCTTTCCGGCACGGCCGGGACCGTCGCGAGACATCGGAACCGGGCTCCGGCTGAAGTAGAGGGCGCGTCCGCCGGAGGCCACGACCACCTTGACGACCGAGGAAGATCTCCACTCCGCCTCATCCCTGATCGGCGCCGCGACCGTCGCGATCTCCTGCACGGCTCGCACGGTTCGCGCGACAGCTCTTTCGTCGACGAAGGGCTCGTCCGCCTGAAAGTTCACCACCACATCGTCCTCGCCCGCGCCGAGAAGGGAGGCTGCTTCGTCCACCCGGTCGGTGCCGGTACGATGATCGCCGCGCGTCGAGACGACCTCCGCGCCGAAGCTGCTAGCACACGCCTCGATCTCGCTGTCGGCGGTCGCGACCACCACCCGTTCGAAGACCGGCACGGACGTCGCGGCGCGCCAGCACCATTCGAGCAAGGTGCGGTCGCCAAGCCGCAGGAGAGGCTTTCTTGAGATACGGGCGCTAGAGAGGCGGGCGGGCAGAACACAGATCACGCCCGACAACGGGCTTATCTCTTGAAGAGAAGAGGGCGTTGCATCATCAGAATCTAGGGTAGGTCCCGGCCGGTGTCAAAGCGTCGGGACGCGCGGTATCGAGGGGCCGCGAAGTCCCCGCCCGCTCCCCGAATCCAGCCGGCGCCAAAGTGCCGGGATGCGCGGTATCGAGGGGCCGCGAAGTCCCCGCCCGCTCCCCGAGCAACCGGTGTAATAGCGCCGGGACGCGCGGTGTCAGCCGGGACAGGCGGTGTCGCCGGGGCCCGGCCCTCGTCCGGATTAGCGCCAAGAACGGCGTCCGGATAGCGCGAAGAACGGGGCAAGCAGGTCGTCAGCCGCGTTTCATCTGCGTCGGCCGGACAGGTCTGGGCCGGCTGACCTCGAATAGAAGGCCGACGCCGGACTCTTCTTCCGAAGCCGTAGCGCCCTTCACCACGCCGAAGTTGATCTGGAAGTCGAGGAGCCGGAGAGCCACGCCAGCCGCGACGGACGCATGCGGATTGAAGGCGAATTGATCGGCCCCCCCGACGCTGCCCCGGACGAAGATATCCAACCCGCCCAGCCGGGCCGTGCCGATGATCGGCACGGCGTACTCGGCGTCCGCGAAGAGGAGCCGGCGACCGTACAGCTCCCGCAGCGGCAAGGTCGGGATCGTGCCGTAGCCTCCAACGGCCGAGTAGCGCTGCCGGGGTAGCTGTCCGGCCAGATCCCGGCGCGCGATCAGGAAGAAGCCGACCCGGTGCCCCCACGGCGTCACGCGCCTAGCCGAAAGCCGGGCCTCGGCAAGCAGAAAGTCGAAGCGGGCGTCTCCGGCGTTGCCGGCGATGTCGTCCTCGAAGCCTGCCTCGAGTCCCGCCCCGATACCCATATGGCCGCGGCGGCTCTCCGCCGACCATACGAAGCCGGCGCGGACGAACCACAGCGTGCCGTCGTCGACCGGAGGATTCAGATCTTCGGGCGACGAGCCGGGCGAGATCTCTCCAAAGACGACCGTGACGCCGCGGGCGGCCAGCGAGGCGGCCTTCTCTCGCCCGGCCGACAATCCGAGACTCCAACCCTGCATATCGCGCCAGACGGGCGGCGGCGGAGACCGCCACTCGATCCCGATCCCGAATCGTTCGCTCTGGTAGTAGTTGCGCCGGTCTCTGCCCGCCATGATAACCGACATGGAGTTGTTGAACTCCGGCGTGATCCACTCCTCGTTGCTGGCCACGGCCTGGGTCAGAAACAGATCGAGCTCCAGACGGTCTCCTATATGCCAGCTGTTCCTTAGCGCGAAGTCGAACTCCTTCCGGGCCGGCAGAAACGAAAGGCCCGCCGAGAGTTCGGGCCGGCCGGACGCCTCGGCCAAACGCCCCAGCGCCCCGGCTCGCAGCGTGAGGCCGGAGACGCGTTCGTAGGCTGGAAGCCGGACTCCGTACAGCCCGGCGAGCTCGAACGGCGGTTCCGGCTCGGTCTCGGAGAAGACCTCGAAGCCGGCGTCGGCGGGCCGGACTCGCAGCGCCTCGTTCGGCCGGTACGTGACCGGGCCGCCCACTTCCGCCAACCGCGAGTCGTAGAAGCCGCCGCCCAGCACTACCACGCCGCCGACTGCGCTGCCGGGACGGAGGAAGAGGTCGCCATCGACCACATAGATGTCTCCCTCGATCCGCCCGCCGATCCGCACGCTGCCTTCGAGCGCGAGAACCGGTCCGTACACAGTGTCGCCCCGCGCCAGCACCGTGTCGCGGGGCCATACCTCGAAGCTCCGCGTTTCCAGGAACGTCTTCAGTATCCGCTGCGCTTCCGTACGGGGCTCGCCCGCGAAGCGCACTTCCTGCGCGAGGGCGCTCGAAGGCAGCGTGGCCGCAAGCGCCACGGCCAGGAGCGCGAGCGCGTTCGCGCATCCGCGGACCGGCGGGCGGCGGCAGTTGAATTCCCGGTGCGACAAGGCCGGTCAGCCGCGCGGGTGATGGCTGCGGTGGACCTGCCGCAGGTGCGAGCGATCGACGTGGGTGTATATCTCGGTGGTCGAAATGTCGGCATGGCCCAGCATCTCCTGAACGGAGGCCAGGTCGGCCCCGCCCTCCAGCAGGTGCGTAGCGAAGGTGTGGCGAAGGGTGTGCGGCGTTACCCGCTTCGCTATCCCGGCGCGTTCCACATGCCGTCGGAGGATCTTCCATAGCCCCATGCGACTCAGCGGCCGGCCGCGCTGATTGAGAAAGACCCGTCCTTCGGAGCGCCCCCGGTCGAGGTCCGGCCTCGATTCCCGAACGTAGCGCGATGCCGCGGCGCGAGCCGCGGCGCCGACGGGCACCAGCCTTCGCTTGCCTCCCTTCCCGAGCACGAGCACCAACCCCTCTTCCAGATCCATGTCGCGGAGCGTGAGCTCGCACAGTTCGGACGCTCTGAGACCGCACCCGTACAGGAGTTCGATGATGCTCCTGTCGCGCTTGGCGGCTCGGTCGTCAAGGGGGACCGCAGCCAGGATCGATTCGATCTCGCGAACCGAGAGGATGCCGGGCAGCGGGCGGCGGACGCGAGGAGCTTTCAACCGTTCGCTCGGATCCGAGTCTACGACGCCCTCCGCGACCAGGAAGTGGAAGTAGCTCCGCAGCGAGTAGATGCGCTTGGCAACGGTCGATCGCGCCTTCCCCTCCTCGGACAGCTTGGCTACGTGATCTCGAAGCAGGTCGAGCGTGACGCTGCCGGGCGCAAGCGCGCCGGCGCCGACGGCGAACTCCGCTAGCCGTCTGGCCGCGGACAGGTAGCTGTAGACGGTGCGCGGGGCGAGTCCGCGTTCGAAGCTCAGGTAGTCGCGAAACACCCCGAGGTAGAAGTCTCGCGCGACGGCCGGACTGCCACCGGTCACTCCCGGCTACCCTCCCGAATCACTTGGCGCCGCCCCCGCCTCCTCTTCCCGGCGGCTCCGGAACCACCAGATGGCTATCAGTCCAGCCACGACAACCGCTACCGCTAGCAGTCCGGCGTTGGCTTGGCCGACAACCTCGAGCAGCCGGTTCACATTGCGAGAGAAGAATATCCCCGCCCAGACCATTAGCGCGTTCCAGACGAACGAAGCCGCGATGATCGGGACTAATGCGCGAACGGCCCCGAGCTCGACGAAGCCGGCGAAGGCCGGCACGACCATTCGCAGCACCGGGATGCATCTGAAAAAGAAGATCGCCCACGGCCCATGGCGCCGGTAGAAGCGCGAGATGCTCCGGAGCTGCTGCGGCCGCAGAAGACGACGTCCCCACCGCCGCTCTTCGAACACCGACCGCCCCTGTCGGCGGGCGAGGCCGTACACGAACAGCGCGCCCGCCGTGTTCGCGACCCATGCCGTGGCGAAAATGGCCGCCGGATCCCGCACTCCCCTGTCCGCAAGAACGGCGCCTGCTATCACGAAGGTGTCCGAGGGAACTATCGGGAAGATGTTGTCGAGAGTCGAACAGGCGGCGATCAGAGAGTAGACGGCCACGCCCGGCAGCCCGAGCAGGAAGTCGAGGACCGGCTGGAACTCCTGGATGTCAGGCACTGGGAGCCACCCGGTCCGCCTCCTCCGCTTCGCCGGCGGCCACCATCGCGACCGCGAACACGGCTACGCCCTCGCCCCGGCCTATGAACCCCATGCCCTCGTTCGTCTTCCCCTTCACCGAGACGCGCGAAAGGTGCACGCGAAGCGCCGAGGCCAGCCGCGCGCGCATCGAATCGACGTGCGGACCGAGCCGCGGCCGCTCGGCGATTACGGTGATGTCGACGTTCTCCACTCGGAAGCCGCGATCGCCCAGCCTCCGCACGGCGTCCTGCAGCAGCCGGACGGAGTCGGCGCCGCGGTACGCCGGATCGGTATCCGGATAGAGCGCGCCGATGTCGCCGAGGGCCGCGGCCCCGAGAAGCGCGTCCGTGACCGCGTGCGATACGGCGTCCCCGTCGGAGTGCGCTCTCAGGGCCGGCGCTTCCGGGATGACGACACCGCCCAGAACCAGTGGCGGGGCGTCCCCGAATCGGTGCGAGTCGTACCCGATGCCGACGCGCCGGGAGTGCCCGGAAGACACATCCGGCCGCCCTTCAGCCCCGGCTGGTTGCGCCGAGGATGCGGAGAGCAAGGTGGGCTGCATTGCGGGAGTTGTCGATCCCGACCGCGGCAACCGGAACGCCGGGTGGCATCTGGGCGCACGACAGCAGCGCATCCAGACCGCCCAGCGTGCCGGCGGATACGGGAACGCCTATTACGGGGAGCCGCGTGTGAGCCGCCACCACTCCCGGCAACGCCGCCGACAAACCCGCCCCGCAGATCACCACCGAATGACCGGCCTCCTCGGCCCCCGACGCCAGCGCCGCCGTCCGCTCCGGTTGCCGGTGGGCCGAGCAGACTTCCACCTGCACGGCAACTTCGTGTTCGCGCAACACCGCGATGCCCTTTTCCATCGTCGGCATGTCCGACTCCGATCCCATCATCACCAGTACCGAATTCATCGACAATCCCCCCACCGCATTAGACCCCGTCCCAGCGCCGGAGCACGAGGCAGGCGTTGTGGCCTCCAAAACCGAAGGAGTTGGACAGCGCCGCCGCGACCGGCCGTTCGATCGTTCCGCCGTGGGCATACTCCAGATCGCAATCCGGATCTGCCTCCTCGAAGTTGATAGTCGGCGGGATGACTCCGTTCTTGCACACCAAGGCGGAGACCGCCGCCTCGATCGCTCCTGCCGCCCCGAGCGCATGCCCGGTCATCGACTTCGTCGATCCGATGACTATGGTGCGGGCGTGGTCGCCCATCACATTCTTCACGGCCTGGGTTTCCGTAGCATCGTTGACCGGCGTAGAAGTGCCGTGAGCGTTCACGTAGCCGACACCGTCCGATGGCATTCCGGCGTCCGCGAGCGCCAGCTCCATGGCCAGCCGCGCTCCAGACCCGTCCGGCGCCGGCGCCGTCATGTGGTGCGCATCCGCGCTCTGCCCGAATCCCGCCACCTCGCCCAGGATTTCGGCGCCTCTGGCCTTGGCATGCGCCAACTCCTCGAGGACCATCATTCCCGCCCCCTCTCCTATGACGAAGCCGTCGCGGTGCGCGTCGAAGGGACGCGAGGCGGCCGACGGATCGTCGTTGCGGGTGGACAGGGCGCGCATGTTCGCAAAGCCGGCGACCGCCAGCGGCGTGATGGTGGACTCCGTTCCGCCGGTGAGCATCACATCGGTTTCACCGCTCCGGATCGAGCGGAAAGCGAGCCCGATCGAGTGCCCGCTGGACGCGCACGCCGAGACCACGGCGTAGTTCGGCCCCTGTGCGCCGTAGCGCATGGACAGGAGACCGGCCGACATGTCCGGAATGAACATGGGAACGAAGAAGGGGGACACTCGCCGCGGACCGCCCTTCAGCAGCCGCGTGTACTGCGCTTCCATCAACGCCAGACCCCCGAGGCCGACGCCAACGAGCACGCCCACCCTCTCGGGGGGAAGACCGGGAACGCCGTCGGCGTATCCCGCCTGCTCCATCGCCTGGGCGCCCGCGGCCATCGCGAAGTGGAGAAAGCGGTCCGCGCGGCGCGCGTCCTTTCGATCCATATGTCGCTCCGGATCGAAGCCCTTTACCTCGCACGCGAAGCGAACCGACTGGTCGGAGGCGTCGAACAGGGTGATGGGGCCGGCGCCGCTCACGCCGCCGACAAGCGCATCCCAGCTGGAAGCGACACTGTTCCCGACCGGAGTGACCAGCCCCAGCCCGGTGATGACGACGCGCCTTTCCATCGAAAGAAACCCGGCCCTACTCGTCGTGCTGCGCGAGGTATTCGATAGCCTGCCCGACAGTGAGCATGTTCTCGAAATCCTCATCAGGGATCTCGATTTCAAACTCGTACTCGAAGGCCATCACGAGTTCGGCTGTGTCGAGCGAGTCCGCTTCGAGGTCATCGACGAAGCTGGCCTCATCGACAACCCTCTCGATCTCGACACCGAGCTCTTGGGAGATGATTTCACGCACTCGCATCTCACGATCCGCGTCCGACATTGTGTACTCTCCTCTGTCTGTTCAGGGGGGCGACGTCATACCGCCATCCACTACGATTACCTGCCCGGTGACATACGATGCTCCCGGACCCACGAGAAAACGAACGACCTTGGCCACATCTTCCGGAGACCCGAACCGTCCGAGGGGAATTCTCGCCAGCATGCTCTGTCGAGCGCCGTCTGGCAGAGTGGAGGTCATATCGGTTTCGATGAAGCCCGGCGCAACGGCATTGGCCCGAACGCCCCGGCTCGCCAACTCCTGCGCTACGCTCCTGGTCAACGAAATCAGGGCAGCTTTCGACGCAGCATAGTTGGACTGCCCCCTGTTGCCCGTCAAGCCTACGACACTCGAGATGTTAACAATTTTCCCCGTTCGCCGTCTCATCATGCTGCGCACGGCGGCGCGCGTCAGATAAAAGGCTCCCGACAGATTCGTGTCGAGAACGGAGTGCCAGTCATCGTCCTTCATGCGCAAGATGATATTGTCGCGCGCGATCCCGGCATTGTTCACCAGGATGGTCGCGTCGCCCAGCTGTCTCGAAACGGCGGCGATCAGTTCCCGGCACTCGTCCGGATCCGACACATCGCAGGCGAACCCGCGGTTGCCGGAACCGGGGAGCGCGGCCGCGGCAGCCTCCGTACGGTCGGCATCCGTTCCGACGGCGGCCACGGCGCAGCCCGCCCCCGCCAACTCCGCGGCGATAGCGCGACCGATGCCGCGAGTCGCTCCCGTGACTACCGCGATCTCGCCAGCCAGTTCCTTCATGCGGCCTCCTCCAAGCCGGGCCGGGACGCCCTGTCGCGCCCTGGCAGATTATCCCTCGCGGCACCTCCCGGCATCCCCTGCGAATCCGGCCCCATTCAGGCGGAGGATCCCAGGAGCGCATTCACCGAAGCGGAGCTTCCAACCGGCGTGACTCGCAAGGTGCGGTCTATCCGCCTGGCCAGTCCCGACAGAACGCTTCCCGGCCCTATCTCCAGTATGCGGGTAGCCCCGCTTTCGCCGATGCGCGTCATGCTTTCGGCCCACCGCACCGGGGACACCAGCTGCTTCGCGAGGGTGCGGCGCGCGGCGACTGCGCTAGTCACGATATCCGCTTCCGCATTCGAGATCACGGGAAAGGACGGGTCGGTCATCCGCGTGTCATCCAGCGCCTCCGCCAATCCATTCGACGCCGGCTCCATCAGCGGCGAATGAAACGCTCCGCTGACGTTGAGCGGAACGACCCGCCGCGCGCCGGCTTCGGACGCCAGCCGGCCGGCCGCGGCAACCGCTTCGGCATCGCCGCTGATCACGACCTGGCGGGGAGCGTTCAGATTCGCCGGTACGACGACGCGACGCGGCGGCCGACTGGCTCGCTCGCACGCTTCGCCGACCGCATCCGCATCCAAGCCGAGGATCGCCGCCATCGCGCCGGGCCGGCCGGATCCGGCCGCCGCCATCAACTTGCCGCGGATCCGAACCAGGGCAAGAGCATCTTCGAACTCGAAAGTGCCGGACGCCAGATGCGCGCTGAACTCCCCGAGCGAATGTCCGGCCCCGGCCCCTACCGGAGAGACGCTGTCCTCCACGAGACGCCACACCGCATAGGAGTGCAGCATGATCGCCGGCTGCGCATTCTCGGTCGCCCGCAGCCGCTCCTCCGGACCTTCTCGGCAGATACGGCTCAGCGGAGCGCTCAGCAGGTCGTCGGCCAGCTCGAAGAGCTCCCTGGTGGACGCGTCATCCTCCGCCAGATCGCTGCCCATGCCGACGTACTGGGAGCCCTGTCCGGGGAAGAGGAGCGCCGTGCCGCTCAAGATGCCCCCGCGTACGGCAGACCTCTCGCGTCTTGCCTGATGCCGGCCGCGAAGCCCGACGCAGCGCAGTCGGCCGCGGTGCGAATCCCGTTGGCCACGGCCCGCGCGGACGAAGCCCGGTGGCAGATGACCGTCACTCCATCGACTCCCAGCAGAGGGGCGCCGCCATACTCGGCGTAGTCGAGGAAACGCAGCACGCGCTCGAGATTCACCCCCTCTCCCACTCCTCCATTCCGAAAGACCCGGAAGACGAACCCGGCTATCGACTCGTAGAACTTCAGGAGGACATTGCCGACGAAACCGCCGCACACGAGGATGTCGCACGCTCCCCTGACTATCTGGTGCCCTTCCACGTTGCCTGTGAACTCCACTGCAGGATCGCCTGCAAGCAGCCGGTGCGCTTCGGCCAAGTCGTCTCCTCCCCTCTCCCCTTCCATGCCCATGTTCAGGAGCCCGACGCGCGGCCGGTCAATGGCGCGCATGTGCTTGAGGAAGATCATGCCGAGGTGGGCGAACTGGTGCAGCTGCCGGGGCGTCACCTGGACATTCGCCCCCACATCCAGCACGAGCGTAGAACCGGTCTCGGTCGGAAAGAAGGCTCCGGCGGGCGGACGGTCGATGCCCGGGAGCTTGCCGAGCATCAGGACCGAGGCGACCATCGTCGCTCCGGTGGGTCCCGCCGACACGAACGCATCGGCTCCGCCGTCGCGGTGCGCCTGGAGACCGCGGACTATCGTGCTGTCCGGCTTGCGGCGGACGGCCCTCGCCGGCGGATCGCGCTGGCCGATGCGCTCCTCGGCCGCAATCCACGATACGCGATCGGAGGGGAATCGGTCTCGCTCCCGGGCTACGAGTTCGCGGGGACCTATCATGAGCAGCGCGATGTCGTCCGGCCACGATTCCAGAGCCATGCGCGCCGCTTCGAGGACATTGCCGGGCGCCGACTCGCCGCCCACGAGATCAAGAGCTACGCGGACCATGCGCTTTGCGGCCAGGGGATCGACGAGTCAACCGGTGGAGCGGCGGGAGTCGCGCATCCGACCGAGAGGCGCGAACGCGCCAGAAGCGCCCCGCAGGCGCTCCTTCAGAAATCTTCCGTCTGTACGACCTCGGCGTCCGCATAGTAGCCGCATGTAGGGCAAACCCGGTGCGGCCGCTTGGAATCTCCGCACCTCGGACACGCCTGGCTTGCCGTGTCGCTCGCTTTGTAGTGCGTACGCCGCTTTCGCTTGCGCTGCTTTGACGTGCGCCTCTTGGGAACGGCCATATCGTCACTTGACTCCCTGGAGTAACTCGGTCATGCAAGATAGCTCGCAAGACAACTCTGACCTGTCGTAGACAGGATGCAACGGTGCAACTAGCACAATTTCCTCCGCGATGTCAACCTCGGCCATGGCGCGGGCACATCCGGCGGGCGAGCGTCGAAGCGCAATCTCGGCCATGGCGGGAGCACATCCGGCGGGCGAGCGTCGGAACGCCATCGCGGCGGGTGGCGGCTGGCCGGCGCTCGGCGGTCCGGGGCCTGCGCGGACGGCGCAGTCCGGGTGCGCGGACGGCGCATGTCGCTCCGCGTCAAGCCAAGTCCGACTCGGCAAAGAAGAAGGCGATCTCCCTCCGCGCATTCTCCTCCGAGTCCGACGCATGGATGGCGTTCCTCTCCTTGCTCTGCGCGTACAGCGCCCGGACAGTGCCCGGAGCGGCTTCGCCCGGGTCCGTGGCTCCGATCGTCTCGCGCAGATGCGGCACGGCCCGCTCGTGCGCGAGCGCCAGCGGCATGCACGGACCGGAGGTCATGAACTCCACCAAGCTGCCGAAGAAGGGACGCTCGCGGTGAACGGCGTAGAAGGCCTCGGCCTGTTCCCGGCTCAGCGTGACCACCCTCGATCCACGCATGGAAAAACCGGCAGCCTCGACTGCGGCGAGCACTCTGCCCGCGTTCCCCGCGGCCACTGCGTCCGGCTTTATTATCGCCAGCGTCGTACCCCTCGCCCCGGGATCGTTCACGCTATCGCTCCTTCCATTCCGTTGTAATGGCGGTTCGCCCGCGAGGCTCGCTCCATCCTCGCCTACAGCCGGTCCCGCACCAGACTCGCGACATCGACCGGTCTCCGCGCCACCGCAATGCCGTGCCGCTCGAACGCGCGGATTTTCTCCGCCGCCGTCCCCTCCGATCCCGAGATGATGGCGCCCGCATGCCCCATGCGCCGTCCCGGCGGAGCTGTCTGGCCCGCGATGAAGCCGACGACGGGCTTCTTCATCCGGCTCGACACGAAGCGGGCGGCGACTTGCTCGTCGGTACCCCCGATTTCGCCTATCAGGACGACCGCCTCCGTATCGTCATCCTCCTCGAAGGCGGCGAGGCAGTCCGAGAATCCGGTCCCGAGGAGAGGATCGCCGCCTATGCCGATACAAGCGGACTGTCCAATCCCGGCCTCGGTGAGCCGCGAGATGACCTCGTAAGTCAGCGTGCCGGAGCGGCTGACGACGCCCACCGACCCCTCCCGCACGATCCGGCCCGGCAAGATGCCCACTTTGCAACGCCCCGGGACGATAATTCCAGGGCAGTTCGGCCCGACCAGCCGCGCCCCCTTCTCGCGCACGTACGGCAACGCGCGCAGCATGTCGCCGACCGGAATTCCCTCCGTGATGCATACGATCAGGGATATGCCGGCATCCGCCGCCTCGAGCACGGCGCCCGCCGCAAATCGGGCCGGCACGTAGATGACGCTGGTATTCGCGCAGGTTTCGGAGACCGCCTCCTCGACGGTGTCGAAGACCGGCACCGCCCCGTCGAACGCCAACCCGCCCTTCCCCGGCGTCACGCCGGCGACGACCTGCGTCCCGTACTCCCGCATCTGACGCGCGTGGAACGACCCATCGCGGCCCGTGATCCCCTGGACTACCAGCCTCGTCTCTTCTCCTATGAAGATTCCCATGGCTAGCCGCCCAGCTGGACGGCGCGCTCCACCGCGCTGTCCATGTCCCGCATGGCTTCGATTCCGTGTCCGGCGAGTATCGCCACTCCCTCCTCCTCGTTCGTCCCGGTGAGACGAATGGTGACCGGCGCCGCCAACTCGATTCGTCCCATCGCCTCCACGATTCCAGCCGCGACGTCGTCGCAGCGCGTTATGCCGCCGAATATGTTGAAGAGGATCGACTTTACGCCGCGGTACTCCGTTATGATCTCCAGAGCCGCGGCCACCTTGTCCGGATTGGACGAGCCGCCGATGTCGAGAAAGTTGGCCGGCTCGCCGCCGTAGTGTTTCACCAGGTCCATCGTGGCCATGGCCAAGCCCGCTCCGTTCACGCAGCACCCGATGGCGCCGTCGAGCTGGATATAGGAGAGCCCGGCTTCGCGCGCCTTCCTCTCCCCGGGGGTCTCCGCCTCGGTATCCCGCATGGCTTCGATGCCGGGCAGCCGGAAGAGCGCATTGTCGTCGATGTTCATCTTGGCATCGATAGCCTTGACCTCGCCCGCGGAGGTCACGATCAGGGGATTGATCTCGGCCAGCGTCGCCCCGGCCGCCCGGTACGCCGCGTAGAGAGATTCGAGGATCGCGGCGCCCTGCCGGGCCTGCTTGGCATCTTCGAAGAGGTGATACGCGAGAAGCGCCGCCTGGTGAGCCAGCATGCCGTACCGCGGATCGATCCTCGCCTTGCGGATCGCTTCCGGGTTCGTCGCGGCGAGCTCCTCGATGTCGACGCCGCCACCCGCCGAGACCATGACGGTGTCGGCCTGGCTCTCCCGGTCCATGACGATTCCGACATACGCTTCGGATTCGATCTCCTCCGCCGGAGCGACCAGGACCTTGCGGACCTCGATGCCCTTGATCTCCATTCCGATGACCGCGCCGGCCACTTCGCGGGTCTCGGCGGGTGTCGCCGCGAGCTTCACGCCGCCCGCCTTGCCCCGGCCGCCGGCGTGGACCTGCGCCTTGACCACGACCGGACCGCCGAAGCGGATGGCCGCTCGCTCGGCTTCGGCGGGCGTCGCCGCAAGCTCGGCGTCCGGCACCGGGATGCCGTGCTCGGCGAATATCCGCCTCGCCTGGTATTCATGAATGTTCATCTCGGCTGTTCGCCCTCCAATCGGTCCGCTTCCAACCGCTTTCCTCTCGACCGCTTTCCTTCCAACCGCCTTATCGACTTTCTCGAGCGAGCGTTCACACCGGCGGGAGCGTCACGCCATGCCCCGCGAGAAAATCCCGCCCGTGGCCGATAATCTCCTGCAGGCGTTCATCGCTGTCCGCTTCGGCCCGGACGACGACGATCGGCTGAGTATTGCTCGCGCGAATCAGTAGCCAGCCGCCGTCGAAGACCACCCTCGCTCCGTCGATGTCGATGACTTCATGCCGTTCCCGGTAGTGCCTCGTCGCCTCGGCCACTACGCCGAACTTCCGCTCGTCGGAGCAATCCAGCCTGATTTCCGGCGTCGAGGGGTACAGCGGAATCTCCGCCGCAAGCTCCGAAAGCGGCCGGCCCGAACGCACTACCATACCCGCCAATCGAGCAGCTGCATAGATGGCGTCGTCAGTACCGAAGAACTTGTCGCTAAAGCAGATATGGCCACTCATCTCACCTGCAATGAGAGCTCCCGTGGCAGACATTCGCTCCTTGATCAGGGAGTGGCCCGTCTTCCACATCACCGGCACGCCGCCGTCCGCCTCGATCACCTCGGGCAGCGCTTGCGAGCACTTCACATCGAAGACGACTTCGGCGCCCGGATTCTCGGCCATCACTTCTCGGGCGAATAGAAGGAGGAGGCGGTCGCCCCGTATGATCTCTCCCTCTTCGGTCACGGCTCCCAGCCGGTCGGCATCGCCGTCGAGTCCGGCCCCGGCCGCAGCTCCCGTCTCCCGCACCCTCGCGACAAGATCCCGAACGTTCTCGTCGATCGTCGGATCCGGGTGGTGATTCGGGAAGGTGCCATCCGACTCGCAGTAGATGCAATCCACATCGATGCCGGCCGCGGTCAGCGCCCTCGCGGCCACCACGCTTCCCACGCCGTTTCCGCAGTCGAGCACGATCCTGACGTGGCCCTCTACCCGCGCCCGCGCAGCAATCTCGTCGACGTACGCGTCGAGGATCTCCTCTTCCCGGGCCGAACCCGAACCCGTCGCGAAGCTCTCCTTCGCAATCCTGGTAGCGAGCGCTCGAATCGCATCGCCATAGAGGGGCCTGCCATCCCGCACGATCTTGATTCCGTTGTACTCGGGCGGATTGTGCGATCCCGTGATCTGGACCGCCGCGTCCGCGTCGAAGCGGATGCCGGCGAAGTAGAGCGCCGGGGTCGGCACGGTCCCCAGCGTCGCCACATCGGTACCGGCGGCGCGGAGCCCGCGGCACATCGCCGCCGCCAGGTCCGGCGAAGATGGGCGGTTGTCCTGCCCGACCACGCAGAGGGGGGCGTCGCGGCCCGCAAGCTCGGTCCCGATCGCGCGGCCCACCAGCTCGGCGGCCTCTTCGGTGAGAGCGTCGCCGACTATGCCGCGGATGTCGTATTCGCGAAAGATGCCAGGATCAATTTCCAAGAGAGCGCTCAGTCACGTAGATGGCCGGACGACGACTTGCTCGGACGGCAGCGGCAAAGATGGCGGCGCAGGCGCGACCGCAAGCGTCGACGTCCATCGACGACGACCGCGCCGGCCGCAGGGGCGAGGATGACGCCGCGGAAGCGGGACAGCCGGCGTCACCGTTCGATCGCCGGCGACTGCTCCGGCGGCGGCAGCGAGGGTGACGCCTGGACGGCTGCCTCGGCTCCGGGACCGACGACGGCGCTGCGCGCTCTGTCGATGATTCGTCCGGGGAAGAGACCCGCCAGCAGCACCAGCGCGACGCATATCCCGGTGACGAAGCTGAAGCCGGGCGTCGCCCGCGCCGGCACAGGCATATCCGCCTTCGGAGCGTCGAAGTACATCTTCCACACGACACGCAGGTAGTAGTAGTACGCGACGAGGCTGCTCGCGACCAGCGTTATCGCCAGCGACGTCTGGCCCTCGTCCACGGCGGCGCGCAGCAGGTAGAGCTTCCCGACGAAACCCGCGGTGGGGGGGAACCCCGCCAACGAGAGCAGAAAGACCACGAGGGCGGCTCCGACCGCCGGACGCCTCCAGCCAAGCCCGCGGTAGTCGTCCGCGAGCTCGTTGCGGTCTCCCCTTCCCGCCACGTGGAACACGATCGCGAAGCTGCCGGCCGTCGCTACCGTATAGGCCGCCAGGTAGAAGAGCGATCCGGCCCGGCCCAGAGCCGACGATGCGACGACGCCGACCAGCAGGTACCCGGCGTGCGCCACCGACGAGTACGCCAGCATCCTCTTCACGCTCCGCTGCGACAGCGCGATGATGTTGGGCGCTATCATCGTCAACATCGCCATCCACCACACGGCTTCTCCCCACATCCCCGAGACGGCGCCCAGATCGACTGTAAGGACGCGAAGGAGAGCGATGAACGCGGCGGCCTTCACGCCGGCGGCCATCAGCGAAGTGACGGGCGTAGGCGCCCCCTCGTAAGCGTCGGGAGCCCACATGTGGAAGGGGACGGCGGCGATCTTGAACCCGAAGCCGATCAGGAGCAGGCCCACCCCGGCGATGAGGAGGAAGTCGCCCCCCGGCGGCATGTCCGCGATGCGCGAAGCCGCCGCGCCAAGGCGCGTGGTGCCGGCGGCGCCGTACAGGAGGGCGATTCCGTAGACGATGAAGGCGCTGGCAAAGGCCCCGACGATGAAGTACTTGAGACTCGCTTCCGACGACCGGGGATTCCTGCGCGCGAAGCCCGTCAGCACGTATACGGAGATCGACATGAGCTCCAGACCCACGAACAGGAGAATCAGATCGCGGGCGGACACGAGAACCAGCATCCCCGCAAGCGCCAGAAGAGTCAGTGCGTGGAACTCCGGCGCGCGGAAACGCTCCCGGCGCAGATAGTCCTGCGACAGGGCGACGATGAGGAGGCCCCCGCCAAGCAGGATTACGTTCGAGGCGACTCTGAAGCCGTCGAGCGCGATCATGGCATCGGGAGGGCCGGTCGCATCGCTCAGCCACAGGCTCGCGACAAGCGCGCCCGCGATCGAGTAGAGCGCCACCAGGCAGTCGGCCGACATCCTCCGGTATTCGGGCGCTACGCCGGCCGCCCCTGCGACAGTCGCGCCCGAACCTCCGCCTCTCGATGGGGTAGCGGCATCATCCGCTCCCCCCGCGCCGCTTCCACCATCGCCGCCGGCCCCGCGCGCAAATGCCGCGCGCATCAGTATGACGATCGCCGCCAGCGAAAGGATCACTTCCGGAAGGAGCGCGATCCAGTAGCTGCCGGAGCTCGAGAAGTCCAGGAATCTCACCTCGCGCCTCCCCCATCGGGAGACCCGGTTCGCCCGGCGGCGGCTTCCGACGACGGCGCGCCGGCAAAGCTTGGGGCGGCCGCCCCTGCCGCGGTTGCCGCCGACTGGCCGCTCCCCGCCGCCTCAGGCCCGGTTCGACCGGCAGCTTCCCATGACGGCGCAATGGCGAAGCCCGCGGTGGCGGCCCCTGCCGCGGTTGCCGCGGGCCCGCTCGCCGCGCCCTCCTGCACATGCTGTATGAGCGCCTCGGTCGAAGCGCGCGTCCGGTTCAGAAATGGATTCGGCCAGACGCCGACCAGGATGATGAGCGCGAGCAGCGGCGCCAGGATCAGCCGCTCCCGGAGGTCGATGTCGGCGAGCGCGCGATTCTCTTCCCGCGCCAGCGAGTTGAAGAGAATCCGCTGCACCATGGGCAACATGTAGCAGGCGGCGAATATGACTCCCGTCGTCGCTATGGCGGCGATCCACGGGTGGCTGCGGAATGTGCCGAGAAGGATCAGGAATTCGCCCACGAAGCCGTTGGTGCCGGGCAATCCGATCGAAGAAAGCGCGACCACCACCAGCGCGAACGCGAAGAGGGGCATCACCTTGGCTATCCCGCCGAAGTCCTCGATCCGGCGCGTTCCCCGGCGCTCGTAGAGCATCCCCACGAGCAGGAAGAGCGCACCGGTGGATATCCCGTGGTTCACCATCTGGAGAATGCCCCCTTCGATCCCCTGGCTGGTGAGCCCGAACACGCCCAGGACGACGAAGCCGAGGTGGGCGACGGAGGTGTACGCGATCAACTTCTTGGCATCCGGCTGAACGGCCGCGACCCAGGCGGCATACAGAATGCCGGCGAGGCCGAGCGCCAACATCGCGTTCACCACGGCCGGGTCCGTCGCCGCTGCCGGGAAGAGCGGAAGGCCGAAGCGCAGGAAGCCGTACGCCCCCATCTTCAGGAGCACCCCGGCCAGGATCACCGATCCGGCCGTCGGCGCCTCGACGTGCGCATCCGGCAACCATGTGTGGAATGGGAAGAGGGGAACCTTGATCGCGAACGCGATCGCGAAGCCCGCGAAGAGCCACAGCTGCATGCGGTACCCGAGATTCAGCGACAGCATGTCCTCGTAGGCGAAGCTCCACCCTCCTCCGCCGCCCTCCTGGGCAAGCCGCGCCAGCGTCACTATCGCGACCAGCATCAGCAGCGAACCGGCCGCCGTATAGAGGAAGAACTTGACAGCCGAGTAGATGCGCCGCTTGCCGCCCCAAACCCCGATGAGGAAGTACATCGGAATCAGCATGATCTCCCAGAAGACGTAGAAGAGGAAGAGATCGAGAGCCACGAAGACGCCGATCATCCCGGTCATCAGGAAGAGGAGCATGGCGTAGAAGGCCCGCTCTCGCTGGCGCACGTGGGCGAACGACCCGGCCACCGCGAACGGCATGATGAAGGTCGTGAGCAGAACCATGAGGATCGATATCCCGTCCACGCCCACGGCATACGAAATCCCCCACGCTTCGATCCACGGTGCCGAAACGAGATTCTGGAAGCCGGGCTCCGCCTGGTCGAAGGTCCAGAAGAGCGGCAGCGAGAGGACGAACAGGAAGGCGGTCGTGGCGAGAGCGACCACCTTCGCGCGTCGCTCCGGGACCATCAGACACGCCGCCGCGCCGAGGAGCGGAAGGCCCAGCAGAGCCGTCAGGATCCAGTGGCCGTCGTACAGCGACGTCATGACAGCACGCCCAGGACGAGCAAGGCGCCGAGCATGAAGACGACGAGATAGGTCGTCACCCGTCCGCTCTGCAGCTGCGCTCCGGCCCACCCGAGCAGGGCGAGCCCGCGTCCGGCGCCATTCACGAGACCGTCTATCAGCGCGGCGTCCGCTATCTTCCAGCAGCCGCGCCAGAGAGCGAGAGAAGGCCTGACGATCGCGCGGTCGTAGAACTCATCGACGAACCAGCCGTGGCGCAGGACGCGGGCCAGGCCGGCCGTGGGCGGCGCCTCGCCTCTGGCGGGCGCTCTCTTCCGGAGCAACGCCCGCGCGGTAAGGATCACCGCCCCGGTCGCGACGACGCCCGATATCACGGCCCACAGCCCCTCGCCGCCCCCGGCCGGCGCATGGTGGGCCGCCGCGATCCCCTGCGCTTCCGCCAGGGCGGCCGCCGGTTCGAAGACGGGCTCGAGCCAGTGGTGCAGCCAGTCGACCCCCGGAAGCAGCGGGAGCGCATCCGGGATATTGAGCCACCCTCCAGTCGCCGAGAGGACGGCCAGCACGGCCAGCGGCACCCACATTACGGCGGGCGCCTCGTGCAGGAGGCGGCGGGCCGCGCCGCCCGCTCCGCCTCGGCCGAAGGTCCGGTTCTCGCCGTGGAAGGTCATCACCATCAGGCGCGTCATGTAGATCGCGGTCAGCACGGCGGCGGCCAGCGCGACGCACCAGAGCACGGTCTGCCCGTACGCGCCCGCGTACCAGATGATCTCGTCCTTCGAGAAGAAGCCGGCCAGCGGGGGGACTCCCGCGATAGCCAGAGTGGCGATCCACATGAAGGCCCAAGTCTTCGGCATGAAGGCTCGCAAGCCGCCGTAGATCCGCATGTCGTTGGGGTCTGCGGCAGCTTCCCCATCGGCAGTCGCCTCGCCGCCGCCCTCCTCTCCGTGGCCGCCGCCCCGGCGCTCCAGCGCGTGATGGACCGAATGAATGACCGCCCCGGCGCCCAGGAAGAGGAGTCCCTTGAAGAAGGCGTGCGTCATCAGGTGAAACACCCCCGCCGTGAACGCCCCGACCCCCACGGCGAGAAACATGTAGCCGAGCTGCGAGATCGTCGAGTAGGCCAAGACCTTCTTGATGTCGTGCTGCTGGAGCGCGATCGACGCCGCGAAGAGCGCCGTTCCCGCCCCGACCGCCGCCACGACGACCTGGGAGACCGGCGCCAGCGCGAAGAGCACGCTCGTGCGCGCGATCAGGTACACGCCCGCGGTGACCATCGTGGCCGCGTGAATGAGCGCCGAGACCGGAGTCGGGCCCGCCATGGCATCCGGCAGCCAGGTGTAGAGCGGAATCTGGGCCGACTTCCCGGTGCACCCCAGGAAGAACAGGAGCGTGATGCCCGTCGCCAGAGCCCCCCCGTACTTCAGTTCGTCGGGAGCCGCCTCGAGGATCGGCACGAAGTCGAGCGTCCCGAAGGTCACGAAGACGAGGAAGATGGCGACCAGGAAGCCCGCGTCGCCGATCCGGTTCATGATGAACGCCTTCTTGCCGGCGTTCGCGAACTCCCGGCGCTCGTACCAGAAGCCGATTAGAAGGTAGGAACAGAGACCCACCCCCTCCCAACCGACGAACATCAGCGGCAGGTTGGCCCCGAGCACGAGGAGGAGCATGAAGAAGACGAACAGGTTCAGATAGGAGAAGTAGCGCGAGTAGCCCGGGTCGTCGCGCATGTAGCCCACCGAGTAGATGTGGATCAGGCTGCCTACGCCGGTCACGATCATGCACATCAGCATCGAGAGCTGGTCGAAGTGCAGATCGGCTCCCACCCGGAGATCCCCCGACTCGATCCAGCTCCAGAGGCGGACGACTTCCGCCCCGTGCATGTCCGCGCCCGCCATGCCGATGAAGTTGAGAAGCACGACCGCGAACGAGCCGACGAGAGCCGCCGGACCGACGAGCGACGGCACCGACTTGTTGCCGCGCCAGAGAAAGGCCCCCGCCCCGTTCACGATGGCCCCCAAGAGGGGCAGGAGCAGGATCAGCGCGGGGAGGAACGGGTGGAACGCCCCCGTGGCCGCCGCCCCCTCCTGGATTCCGGCTCCGGTCATCGCCATCCGAGCGTCGTCTGCGGTCGGAATCGGCGGATCGTTGCCGCCCCCTTCCGGATTCCGGCCCCGGTCATCGCCATCCGAGCGTCGTCTGCGGTCGGAATCGGCGGATCGTTACCGCCCCCTCCTGGATTCCGGCCCCGGTCATCGCCATCCGAGCGTCGTCCGCGGTCGGAATCGGCGGATCGTTGCCGCCCCCTCCTGGATTCCGGCCCCGGCCATCACCATCTGAGCAGCCGGAAGCGGTCCAGATCGACGACTTCGTAGTGGCGGAAGACGGCGATGATGATCGCCAGGCCCACGGCCGCCTCGGCAGCGGCGACGGCCATCACGAAGAACACGAGTATCTGCCCCTCCATGCCGTGCAGCCTGGAGAAGACCACGAGCGCGATGTTCGCCGCGGTGAGCATCAGCTCGACGCACATGAAGACGATGATCGCGTTCCGCCGGATCAGCACGCCGATAACGCCGATCGAGAAGAGGATCGCGCTCGTGAAGAGGGCGATCAGCCCGTGGATGCCGAGACCGGCCAACGCGCCGGCTTCGCTCGCGCCCGCGCTCACGCTCGCTCTTTCCCGGCGAGAAGGATCGTGCCGACGATGGACGCGAGCAGCAGGATGCCAGTGACCTGGAGCACGATCGTGTACTCCTGGAAGAGCGGTCTAGCCACGACGCCCACCACTCCCTGCTCTGCCGCCGCGGCCCGGAGCGCTTCGCCGGCCGCCTCCACCGCGGGCCTCCCGCCGGTAGCTCCGAAGAGCCGCGTGAGGGTGCCCAGAAAGGCTATCGCGATGGAACCCCCGACCAAGCCTCCGAGCGGCCCCCGCAGGTCGCTCCATTCGGCGTGGCCGAGGTTGAGAAGCATGATCACGAAGAGGAAGAGGACCATGATGGCTCCCCCGTACAGGATCACGTTGATCGCCGCGATGTAGTGCGCGTCCAGCATGAGGAACATCCCCGACGCCGCGAAGAAGACCCCGACCAGAAAGATCACCGCCGTCACCGGATTTCGGCGGGTGACCATGATGATCGCCCCCAGAATGGCGCTCGCCGCGAATGTCTGGAAGAGGAAGTCGTAGATCATTGAGACGCAGGATCCGAGGGATCCCAGAGCGCCGTGACGTCGTGCTCCTGCTCCGTGAGACGTTCCAGGTCGTAGACCCACCGCTCGCGGGAGTACTCCGCGTTCTCGTAGTGAACGCCGAGGTGAATGGCCTCGACCGGGCACACTTCCTGGCAGTAGCCGCAGAAGATGCAGCGGAACTCGTCTATCTCGTAGATCGCCGCGTAGCGCTCGCCGTTCTCGTCTTCCGCCGGCACCAGCTTGATGCAGTTCACGGGGCACACCGTCGGACACAGGCCGCACGCGACGCACTTGGCCCGCCCATCCTCGTGCACGGCCATCCGGTGGGTGCCTCGCGTCCGGGGGGCCAGCTCCCACTTCTCGTCCGGGTACTGCTGCGTCTTCTTGTGGGGATGCAGGAGGTGCTTCAGCGTGATCGACATCCCCTTGGCCGCAGCCTTGATGTACGAACCCTCCGAACGGGGCCTTTCCACTACCTTGACTTCTCCCGGCATGTCTACTCCCCTCCCGCTTTCAAGCCAGATGAGCCGCGGCGCTTGGAAGCTCCGCTAATGAGCGTCCCCCGGTCCAGCGCGAAAAGGAGCGCCGAAGCCAGAACCAGATTCACCAGGAAGAGCACGAACGCATACCACCCTCCGCGGGGAATGCCTACGGCCTCTATCCCGAGAATCACGAATGCGATGATGAGGATATAGACCGTCACCGCCTCCAGCATGAACTTCCAGCCAAGATCCATGAGCTGATCGTAACGGAATCGCGGCAGAGTCCACCTGATCCACACGAACACCAGGACGACCAGCGCAGTCTTGATCGAGAACGCCGCGAGCGTAAGCAGCGTCTTCCACCACGCGGGATCGCCGATCACCATCCCGTCCGAGAGGACGCGGATGTTGTCTCCTTGCCAGAAGGGGATGTCCCACCCTCCCAGGAAGAAGACGGTCACGAGAGCCCCGACCGTTATGACGTGCGCGAACTCCCCGATCATGAACATTGAGAACTTCATCGCCGAGTACTCCGTGTGATACCCGGTGATGAGCTCCGCCTCCGCTTCCGGAAGATCGAAGGGCAGGCGGTTGGTTTCGGCCAGGCCGGAGACGAAGAAGAAGAAGAGGCCGACGAGGAGCGGAAAGATGAACCAGGTCGAGTACGTGGCGGGCCCGGCGGCGAAGCCTTGCTGCATCGAGACGATCTCGGGAGCCCGGACATCGCCGCTGAGGAGGATGAGCGGCACGAAGCTGAGCGCGAGCGCGACCTCGTAGCTGATCATCTGCGCCGAGCCGCGCAGACCTCCGAGCAGCGAGTACTTGGAGCCCGAGGCCCAGCCGCCCATCGCCACCCCGTAGACGCCGATCGAGCCGATGGCGAGCACGTAGAGGACGCCGATGGGCACGTCGGCCACGATCATCTCGACCAGCCCCCACTGCGTCGGCAGCGGCGAGCCGAAGGGGATGACGGCGAAGAGGATCGTCGCGGGCAAGATCGCCAGCATCGGCGCGAGGAGGAAGAAGGGCTTGATGGCCTGCGCCGGCATCGTTTCTTCCTTGATCAGATTCTTCAGGCCGTCGGCGATAACCTGGAGCAATCCCCACGGGCCGACCCGGTTGGGACCGCTCCGGTCCTGAATGAAGCCGGCCACCTTGCGTTCGAAGATCGTCGCCAGCATGACGGCGAGCATGAGAACCGTGAAGAAGACGATGGCCTTGGCCAGCGTGGCGACAGCGAAGGCGTCTCCGGAGACCGGGCTCATCCGGCCGTCCCGGCCGGAGCCTCCGGCGCCGCCGCGCGCGAATCCGCGACGCTCGCGCCCTTCAGACCGATCCCGTCCCACGTGAGGCCGGCGAACGCCGGCGTCGACTCCGCCATCCGGGCGAACGCCTCGCGGATGTCGGAAATCGCGCGCCCGTTCCGGCCCGATGCCAAGAGGCGGCTGAGGACCATCCACGCCGGGCGCGCGATCCCCGGCGGCGCGAGCGCCTGATGGAAGCGCTGCACGCGCCCGTCGGCGTTCGTGAAGGTGCCGTCCATCTCGGCGAAGGTCGCGACCGGGAGAACTGCGTCCGCGTGGCGCGCGGCGGAGGGGAGCCGGGCGCCGAAGTAGAGGAAGAGACCCTCGCCCTCGCCGAAGGAGTCGCCGGCGCCGTCCAGCTGGTCGTCCAGCACGACGAGCGCGCCGCCGTCCCGCGGCCGTCCCGTGGCCGCGGCGAGCTCGCCATCGGCTCGCTCGCCGCCGAACATCTCGGCCCCAGCCACGTTCGGCGCCCGGTCGGCGCGCAGCTTCAGGGTCGGGACGCCGGGAAGAGACGCGGTCTCCCCCTGCGGCACGCTGAAGCCGGCGCTCTCTATGCCGAGGCGATCGAGCAGGAGCCTCAGAAAGAAGAGGCTCTCGTTCGACGCGCCGGGCGACACGATCGCTTCTCCGCCCGGCGACCCGGCTTGTTCGATCTTCCCCCTCGTCCATTCGAGCGCCTCCGCCCAACCGGCCGGGCGCAGTTCGCCATCGTCGTCTCTGATCAGGGGGGTCTCGGCGCGCACCCCGCGATTCGTCATGACGAGGCACCTGCGGCCGTGATCGCACATCCAGTAGGAGTTGACCGCGCCGTTGTACCGCGGCTTGAGCCGCACGATCTGGTTCTCCTTGGTTTCGATCATCACGTTGCAGCCCGTCGAACAGCCGGGGCAGACGCTGGCCGCGGCATCCATGTCCCAGGCGCGCGCCTTGAACAGGAAGTCCTCGTGAACGAGGGCGCCGACCGGGCACGCATCGACGATATTCCCCTGGAACGGGTTGTCGAGCTTCCGGCCGGGGAAGGTGTCGATGTACGCCTTGCTCCCGCGCTTGGCGACGATCAGCACATTGTCTTCGGCGACATCGCTCATGAAGCGCACGCAGCAGGTGCATATTATGCAGCGATCCGCGAAGTACAGGATATCGTCGGCGATGCGGTCGCGGCCCATGACCAGCTTGGGTTCGTTCACCCTGCTCTCGAGCTGGTTCGTCGAGTAGGCGTAGTCCTGGAGCATGCACTGCCCCGCCGCGTCGCAGATCGGACAGTCGAGCGGGTGGTTCACGAGCAGGAACTCGATGACGGACCGCCGCGCCTCGCTCACGACGTCGCTCGCGGTTCGGACCACCATCCCGTCGGCCGCCGGCAGCGTGCAGGAGGGCTCGAGCTTGGGGCGGCCTTCGACTTCCACCAGGCAGACCCTGCACTGCGCCGGCCGGCTCGGGATGCCCGGATGATAGCAGTATCGCGGCACTACGATGCCCGCTCGCTCCGCCGCGTCGATCACGCGCGTGCCCGGCGGGACCTTCACCCGGGCGCCGTCGATCGTCAGCTCGATCGCCGACCCGTTCATCGCGTTATCGGCCATCGCCTAGACGCCGGCCGTCGCAAGGCGCGCCGACCCGCCGGCCGCGGCCGCGGGCGCGAAGAGCCGCTGCTTCATCCGGGCTTCGAAGTCGGCCCGGAACTTGTCGAGCGCCGAGCGAAGCGGAAACACGACGCTGTCGGCAAGCACGCAGATCGTCCGCCCGGTCATCTGTTCGCAGAGGTCGTACAGGGTGTCGATGTCGCGAGGGGCGCCGTCGCCCGCCTCGATCCGCTGAAGAATCCGCACGACCCAGGAGGTGCCCTCGCGGCACTGCACGCACTGCCCGCACGATTCGTGCGCGTAGAACTGAGCGATGCGCCGCATGGCCGCGACGATGTCCGTGCTGGCGTCCATGACGATCGGCGACGCGGTTCCCAGAGAGCTTCCCGCCTCCTGCAACCCCTCGTAGGTCGTGGCGCAGTCCAGCTCGTCTCCGGCGAGAAATGCCGTGGACGATCCGCCGGGGATCACCGCCTTCACCGCCTTGCCCGAATGCGTCCCCCCGCAGGCGCCGAAAATGATGTCTCGCAAGGGAACGCCGAGCTCGAACTCGTAGTTCCCCGGCCGCGCCAAGTGTCCCGAACAGCTCCACAGCTTGGTCCCCGGAGACTTGTCGCTCCCCCACTGCCGGTACCACTCCGCTCCGTGCGCGATGAGCCCGGGCACGGTCGCCAGCGTCTCGACATTGTTCACGGTGGTCGGCATGCCGAAGACCCCCGACTGCGCCGGAAAGGGCGGTTTGGCCCATGGCTCGGCCCGGTTGCCCGACAGCGAGTTCATGAGACCCGTCTCTTCGCCGGCGATGTAGGCCCCGGCGCCAAGGTGCACCGTCACATCGCACGACCAGTCCGTCCCCGCGACGTTCGGGCCGATGTACCCGCGTTCGTAAGCCTCGACGACCGCCCGGTTGAGAACCTTGGTCTCTTCGAAGAACTCGCCCCGCACATAGATGTAGACGTGCTCCGCCCGGATCGCCCGCGCCGCTATCAGGCATCCCTCCAGCAGCAGGTGCGGCGTCCACCGGATCACCTCGCGGTCCTTGAAGGCGCCCGGCTCGGATTCGTCGGCATTGCAGCACAGGTAGTGGGGCTTGTCGCCGCCCTCCGGCATGAAGCTCCACTTCAGACCCGTCGGGAAGCCCGCCCCTCCGCGTCCGCGGAGCCCGGAGGCCTTGACCACGTCGGTTATCTCCCCGGGGGACATGCCGCACGCCTTGCGCAACGCTTCGTAGCCTCCGAGGCGCTCCCACCCATCCAGCGCGCGCGCCTCCGGCCGGCCCTGGTACCGCGAGAGCCGCGTCGAGGTCTCGAGGTCGCTACGGTGCGGGTAGCTCACGGCGACCTCTCGCCCGATCCCCGCCGGGCCTCGTCGCTTGCGGCGGCGCCCGAGCGAGCGGAGTCTCGCAGCTCCTTCAATATCTCCGGCACCTTCTCCGCCGTGACGCACTCCAGATACCTGTCGTTGACCTGTACCACGGTGGCAAAACCGCACGCTCCCAGGCACTCCGCCTCGATCACGGTGAATTCCCCCGTGGCGGACACCTCGCCCTGGCGCGTTTCCGTCTCCTCCAGGAAACGCGCCAGGACCTCGCCCGCTCCGTTCAGATGACACGAAATATTCGTGCAGACCTGGATGAAGTGACGCCCGACGGGACGCTTGTTGTACATCGTGTAGAATGTCGCGACCGAATGGACGAAGGCCGGCGCCAGCCCCAGCGCCTCCGCCACCTCGTTCATGTCGGACGGTTCGATCCAGCCCTTCCGCGACTGCACGTATCCGAGCATCGGCAGCAGCGCCGCCCGCGGCGACGGGTAGCGCGACAGGACCATCTCCAGCCGCTCCTTGCCCTCGCCGGTCTGGAGAAGCGGTCCGTCCGGCCTCTCGCGGACAGCCAGCTGGAAGGGCTGCGCCCCGGCGACCGCGGGGTGAATGCTCCGGCTCACCGGTCGATCTCTCCCAACACCACATCCAGCGAAGCGTTGATCGCCACCACATCGGCCACCAGCTCCCCCTTCACGAGCTCGGGGAGCGCCGCGATGTTGATGAACGAGGGGCCCCGAAAGCGGCAGCGCACCGGCTTGGCGCCGCCGTCGGAGATGATGCCGAAGCCCAGCTCTCCCTTCGAGCTCTCGATCGAGTACCACGTCTCGCCGGCCGGAACCCGCACCCCTTCCATGACGAGCTTGAAGTGCGATATCATCGCGTCTATCGATCCCATCGCCTCCGACTTCGGCGGGAGCGATATGCGGTAGTCGTCTATGTTGACGGATCCGGCGGGCAGCCGGTCGAGCGCCTGCTCGATGATCCGGACGCTCTGCCGCATCTCCTCCATCCGCACCAGGTACCGGTCGTACACGTCCCCGGCCGATCCCACGGGCACATCGAAGTCGTACTCGTCGTACCCGAGATAGGGACGCGCCTTGCGCACATCGTACGCCACCCCGCTCGCCCGCAGCGAAGGTCCCGTGACGCCGTAGCTGATCGCCGTCTCCGCGTCGAGCACGCCGATGTCCACCGTCCGGCCCTGCCAGATGGCGTTCGCCGAGAGAAGCCGTTCGACCTGGTCGATCGTAGCCGGGAATGTCGCCGCGAAGTCTCGGGCGGCCGTCGTCCACCCCGTCGGCAGGTCCGCCATCATGCCGCCGACCCTGGTGACGGAGGTGGTGATCCTCCCGCCCGTGTACGCCTCGTGCAAGTTGTAAATGCGCTCGCGCTCCTGGAACGTGTACAGGAAGACGGAGAAGGCGCCTATGTCGATCGCGGTCGTCCCCAGCCAGAGCAAATGTCCGAGAATGCGGTTCAACTCGCCCAGAACGACTCGAAGGACCCTGCACCGCTCCGTTATCCCGACCCCGAGCAGCGCCTCCACGGCCCCCGCGTAGCCGATGTTGTAGAGCATGGGCGCGAGGTAGTCCATGCGGTCCGTGTACGGCACGCACTGGTTCCATTCGCGGAACTCGCACGTCTTCTCGAATCCCGTGTGGAGGTAGCCGATGTGAGGCATGGCCCGGACGACTCGCTCCCCGTCAAGCTGGAGCACGAGCCTGAGGACCCCGTGAGTCGCCGGATGCTGCGGACCCATGTTTATCATGAGGGGTTCGCCTTCGAGCGCATCGTCGAGTCTCTCGCCGGTCTCGACCTCGAGTATCGGCGCTCCCCCGCCGTTGTCCGGGGCTTCCACCGCGCCGTCATCGCCGGAGATGGCGTAGCCCGCCATCTCGAGCTGTTCGGCGGCGTAGATGTCCAGGAGGTCCCGCGACAGAGCCCGGCGCACTTGCTCGGAGCGGCTGAACCGGCCCCGCAGGGGGAACTCCTTGCGGAGAGGGAATCCCTCCTCGTAGTTCTCCGGCATCAGGATGCGGCGCAGGTCCGGGTGACCCCGAAAAACGACCCCGAACATGTCCCAGACCTCTCGCTCCAGCCAGTTGGCCGCGTGCCACTGGTCCGACACGCTCTCCACCTCGAGGTTGGAAATGGGAACCTCGCAAGCCACTCGGAGCTGGCGTCCCTCGGCCATCGACCAGAGCTGGTACCAGAGCTGGACCGGCGCGCCGATGCCCGTGTGCGCCCCCATGATGTCCGCCAGCAGGTCGTATGTCTGGCCCGGGGTCTCCCGCAGGAAGCGGAGCATGTCCGCATTGAGATCCGGAGGCATCCAGACGACGGGATAGCCCACCGCATCGGACTCGATGCGGAGGACGCTCGCGCCGAAGCGGTCCTTCAGCGCCCGCACGGAGGGGTGGGTCGCGGGATCATCGCCGGCCGGCGCTCCGCGCACCATCGCCGGCGTCCGTACCGCGTCTGGCGTCATCGTCACTCCGTGGGACGCCCCGCCGTCAATCGAGGTGCTCGAGACGGCGCTCGCGCCTGTCTCTGGGCCGGGCAAGCGCCGAGGTCGGCACGAATCCGCTCGCGCGGTTCTGGTTGGTGGAGTTGCCGAACGGCTGTGCGACCAATTCGATGGTCTCCGGCGGCAGATTCGGCTTGCCGGCGGCCTCGGGCTCTTCGTCCCGCGGACCGGGCCGCGCCAGCGACTCGCCCTTTATCTTTTCCTGAATCATCAGGAGCCCGTAGATCAACCCCTCGGGGCGCGGCGGGCAGCCCGGCACATAGACATCGACCGGAATCACCGTATCGATCCCTTGCACTATCGTGTAGTTGTCGAACATGCCGCCCGAACTCGCGCACGCCCCCATCGACACGCACCACTTGGGCTGGGGCATCTGATCCCACACCCGGCGGAGGACGGGAGCGAGCTTGTAGGTCACCCGGCCGGCGACGATCATCAGATCGGCCTGCCTGGGACTGAACGACATCCGCTCCATCCCGAACCGTCCGATGTCGTACTTGGAGGCGGCCGAAGCCATCATCTCGATGGCGCAGCATGCCGTGCCGAACGGCATCGGCCACAGCGAGTTCCGGCGCGCCCAGTTGATGACGTAGTCGAGCTTCGTCGTCATCCAGCTGCGAGGCGTGCCCGTGTCGAGCTGTCCTCCTGCGCCGATTCGCTCCGCGCGGCCGGCGGCGGTCGCGTCGGCGGGCACGGTGTCGAGTCGCTTCATCCTCTTCGGCCTCCCCGTCCAGCGCCCGGCGATCCCGCTTCATGTCCCGCCAGTCCCGCTCCAGCGCGCACTAGTTGCGGCCCAGCGCCCATCAGTCCCACTCCAGCGCCCCCCGTTTCCACGCATACACCAGTCCGGTACCCAGAACTAGCAGGAAGACCGTGATTTCCACGAACCCGCCCATCCCGACCTCCCTGAAAATCACGGCCCAGGGGATGATAAAGAGCGTTTCGATGTCGAGGACGATGAAGAGCATCGCCACTATGTAGAAGTTGACGGAGAAGCGTTCGCGGGTGGTGCCGAGAGGGGGGATGCCCGACTCGTAGGGACTCGCCTTGACCGGATTGGGCCGTCGGGATCCGACCAAGTGAGAGACGGCCATCATCCCGGCGGCGTTCAGAACGCCGAAGAGACCGAGGACAAGAATGCCGAGATATGGGTCAAGCAAGGGGGGCTTTGCTCCTCTCGTGCGAACTTGTGAATTTCTTCACTTTCCCACGCTGCGAAGATATCGTCGCGGCCGGAGCGCTACAAGCGGCGAGCGCGCCGACAGGCGACTAGATGGGGCCTCGACGGCATGGGGCTTGCCGAGTCGGGCAAATAGCTCGCCGAGCCGGAGCGGAACAGGAATCGGGGCGGCAACTCGCTCGCATCACAGCTTCGGCGGAGTGACTCCGGTCTGTCCCTGATACTTGCCCAACCTGTCCGCGTAGCTGACCTCGCACACCTCGTCCGACTCCAGAAACAGAACTTGCGCAATTCCTTCGTTCGCGTAGACCCGGGCCGGAAGCGGCGTCGTGTTCGATATCTCGAGCGTAACATGTCCCTCCCACTCCGGTTCGAAGGGGGTGACGTTGACGATCAGGCCGCAGCGCGCATAGGTGCTCTTGCCGACACAGATAGCAAGGATGCTGCGAGGAATCCTGAAATACTCGACCGAACGCCCGAGGACGAAAGAGTTAGGGGGAATTATGCAGACATCGCCCTGGAATTCCACGAAAGAGCGTTCGTCGAAACCCTTCGGATCGACTACGGGGAAGAGCGCGTTGTGGAAAATCCGGAAGTCGTCGGCTACCCGCATATCGTACCCGTAGCTGCTGACTCCGAACGAAATAGCGCCATCGGCGACCTGGCCGCCGGCAAAGGGCTCGATCATGCCGTGGTCGGCCGCCATGCGCCGAATCCACTTGTCGCTCTTTACCGCCACGGCGAAAGCCTCGCCCCCGCCGTCCCCGGCTCCCCAACGCCGAAGTCAGCCACAGACCCGGCTCAGCCGGATGGGCGCACGCGCAAGACCGGCGCCGCGGCGGGCCCCGACGCCGAAGTCAGCCACCGACCTAGCTCAACCGGATGGGCGCGCGTGCAAGACCGGCGTCGCGGCAGGCCCGGACGCCGAAGTCAGCCACCAACCTGGCTCAGCGCGGCCAAGCCGCCGCTCCCGGAGGTCGAGCCCAGCTCCAGGTAGTGACGCTTCGGTTTGCCGGCCAGAGCTTGCTCCACCGCCAGCCGAATGGAACCCGTCTCGCGCAACGGCGCCTTCAAATCCACCTCGTGCGTGCCGAACAGGCAGGTCCGGAGCTTGCCGTCGGCGGTCAGCCGCATGCGGTTGCACCGCTCGCAGTAGTTGTGCGAAAGCGGCGTGATCACGCCCACCGTTCCCGCGCCGCCCGGGAAGCGATAGTAGACGGCAGGGCCGTTCCCGCGGGGGCCGGGATCCGGAACGAGGTCATCGATCGCGCGAATCCGGTCCAGCACTTCGCCGGCCGGCATGAATCTATCCGCGAGGTGGAGATTCTCTCCTACGGGCATCAACTCTATGAAGCGCACGTGCCATGGCCGCTCGCGCGTCGCCTCCGCGAAGTCGGACACCTCGGCATCGTTGAGCCCGCGCATGAGAACGCAGTTGATCTTGATCGGGGAAAAGCCCGCATCCTCGGCCGCCCGGATACCGGCGAGCGTCTCGTCGAAGCGCCGGGCCGGACGCCGGGCGATAACCTCGAAGTTCTCCCGGTCGAGCGTATCCAGGCTGATGTTCACCCGAGCCACCCCCGCTTCCCTCAGCCGTTCCGCGAAGCGCGGCAGCAGGATGGCGTTGGTGGAAAGAGAAATGTCGTCGATCCCGGGCACGGCCGCGATCATCCGGACAAGGTCGGGAAGATCCTTCCGCACCAGAGGCTCCCCGCCCGTGATCCGAACCCTCTCCAGCCCCATGTCCGCCATCTGGCGGACGATCATGGCGATCTCCTCGTAGGAGAGCATCTCGGGCTTCGGAATCCAGTCCAGCCCGCCCTCGGGCATGCAGTACGTACATCTGAGGTTGCACCGGTCGGTGACCGAGATGCGCAGGTATCGGATACTCCGGCCGAACTGGTCCTTCACGGCCCCGCCCCGCTCGCGGCCGCGGGCGCGCCCACCCAGACCGAGGAGCCGTCCGCGTAACGCTCGTGTTTCCACACGGGCAGACGACTCTTCAGGGCCTCGATTATCCAGCGCGACGCGGCATAGCAAGGCTCCCGGTGCGGGGCTGCCACCTTGACGACGACGCTAACCTCCTTCAACCCGAGCTCGCCGACGCGGTGCGCCGCGAAGGCCGAGGACACGGCGAATCGATCCAGAGCTTCGCCGCAAATCGCTTCCAACTCTTGTTCCGCCATCTCCGCATACGCTTCGTAAGCGAGGCTGGATACCTCCCGCCCCTCGTTCGTGGCCCGCACCCGCCCCTCGAAGACGAGCGCCGCGCCGTCCGCCTCGGAGCCGCACGCCGCCAACGGAGCGAAGTTCTCCAAGCTGTCCGGGGTGATCCACGCCCGAATCCGGCTTGCGTCCACTTCGCGCGCCACGGTCATCCCCCCGCCACCGGAGGGATCAGGGCGACCTCGTCCCCATCGGAGAGCCGCGTGCCGCCCTCGGCGTAACTCTGATTCACGGCGACCACTACGCGCCGCGGCAGCCAGCTCCACCCTTCCGCGCGCCGAAGCTCTTCCACCAAGTCGCTCACCGTGCTGCCCGCCGCGACTCTGGCAGAACACTCCCGGAGCGCCGCCCGCTCGGCGTACACCCCGAACAGGAGGGTTCGGATCGAGATGTCCCCATCCAATCCGTCAAGCGTCATCCTTCTCCGCCGCGATGCCGATGTCGTCAAGCGTCTTCCTTCCCCGCTCCGATGCCGTCTTCCTTCCCCGCTCCGATGCCGTCTTACTTCCGCGCCCCGATGCCAATATGCGCTATCAGCCGCGGGACCATCCCCTCCTCGCGAAGCGTCGTGACCCGGATGCGCGTTTTCGCCGGAGTCTCAGGGTCCGCCATGGCCGCCACGGACAGACGGCCGCGAAAGGTGCAGAACGTGATGTGACTCTCGCTCTCCGTTTCGATCCAGGCATCCGCCATGCGATCCTGCCCCAGGAAGAAATCCCTGGCCGTCGCAAGCACTGCGCCCGGCGACCGCGCTGTCGTGGTTTCTGTCGTCAATCCAGACTCCGCATATTACTATTCAAGAAGAAGATACGCCGCCGAGTCGTTGCTTGACGGGAGATCTTGCTTGCGCCCCGCACGCACGGGGACTGACCGGGTACCGCCCCCGCACTTTAACGCATCGAGGCCGGCGACGGCTATTACCACTAGGCATCGGATGACCTCAGACATCGACTTTTCCTCCAATGTGGAGGGGCTCGTCCCCTCGGCCACGCTGGTTCTGGCCGACCGCGCCCGGAAGCTGAAGGCGGCAGGCACGCCGGTCGTAGATCTCTCGGCGGGCGAGCCGCAGTACGCATGCCCCGGTTTCGCGGCTCGCGCCGCCATAGAGGCGGTGGAACAGGGCCGGACTGGATACCCGCCGGCTCCGGGCCTCCCGGAGCTGCGCGAGGCGGTTGCGCGCTACCTGTCCGAAACTACCGCAGACGGACAGGCGGACCCGTCTTCCGTCATCGTCGGGGCAGGCGTCAAACAGGCGTTCTTCAACTGCTGCTTCACCCTCTTCGGGGCCGGAGACGAAGTCCTCCTTCCGATCCCCTGCTGGCCAACCTACCCGGCTGCAGTCGATCTGTCGGGAGCGGCGCCGGTCGTCGTCGAAACCGGCTGGGATAACGGATTCGCGCCCTCCGTGGAGAGCCTGGAGGCGTCCCGCACGGAACGCACGAAGGGGCTGGTGCTCAACAGCCCCGGCAATCCCACGGGGGCCGTGATCCCCCACGCGCTGTTGCAGGATATCATGGCGTGGGCGGAGAAGCATGGCATCTGGGTGCTTTCCGACGAGATATACCGGCGGCTCTCCTACGGAAGCCCCGCGCCGTCGGTGTTCGACATCCGAGAGCGCGGCGAGCGCACCGTACTCTTCGATGGCATGTCCAAGGCGTTCTGCATGCCGGGATTTCGCATTGGATTCGCCGTGGGGCCGCCCGCCCTGATCAAGAAGATGTCGGAGCTGCAGGGACAGACGACTTCCGGGGCGGTAGTGCCGTCTCAATGCGCTGCGGCCACCGCTCTTCGCGAAAGCGACCCGCGCGAGGCCTTCGTCGCCGATCTAGTCTCGCAGCTGACGGAGTTGCGCGCTCTCGGCTTGGAACGCTTCGAGAAGATTCGCGGCGTTCACGTTCCGCCGCCGGATGGATCGTTGTACTTCTATGCGCGGCTAACCGACTCGAGCGCCTCTTCTCTGGAAGTTGCAGACCGGCTCCTGGCGGAAGTGGCAGTCGCGTGCGTGCCGGGAGAGCCGTTCGGTTCGCCCGGCTACCTGCGGTTCAATTTTGCGGTCGAGAGAGAAACGCTCGAAGAGGGACTGGATCGTCTCTCGACTTTCTTCGCCTGACGGGAACGGGAGGCGCGCGGCTACCTCCAGCGCCCGAAGCGGCGCGCGGCTATCTCCAGCGCCCGAAGCGGCGCGCGGCTACCTCCAGCAGCCCGAAGTGGCGCGCGGCTACCTCCAGCGCCCGAAGCGGCGCCTGAGCGGCAGGTCGCCGGGCGGCGAGGGAGTCTCGGAGAGCCGACCCGCGGACGAGTCGGGCGCGGCGGGCACGTCGGAGAGCCCCTCGTCGCGGCGGGCTTGGCGCCGGGCCACATCGTCCCGAAGGATCGTGGATGGCTTGAACACAGGCACGCTCCTCGGCGCCACCATTACCGCTTCGCCCGTGCGCGGATTGCGCGCCACCCGTGCCCGCCGCGCCCGAACCTGGAATGTGCCGAAGCGGCGAATCTCGATCCGGTTGCCGTCCACGATCGCCCGCTTGACCGCGTTCAAGAATGCGTTGACGATGGCGCTGCAGTCCCGCCTGGACACGCCCGGGCCGATCGCCTCGTGGACCTGTTCCACCAGCTCCGCCTTCGTAACCGATCCTCCATCTGCCTTCGTCACAGGCCCTCCACTCTCTTGCTCGCCATCGCGTCGCGGCGGCGTCCTGGCCGAAGGCGGCGCCGACCCGAGATTGCGGCAGCACGCGCCGGCACATGGCGGGAGGCCGCGCCCGCCACCCCTCCCGGCGAGTGCGGCGGCATCCCGCCGGACTCCCGCGGGCCGAGGCTACCTCCACTCATGCGAGGCTACCTCCATTCATACAGGATCCTCGGCGACCCCGGTCCAATCGGAGACAGCCTGCCGAGCGCCCCGGTCGCTTCGCCGGAGAGCAGGCCTCCCACGAAGTCGAGGAAATCGAGAACGCCGCGGGAGGGCGGGCGGGGCCGGACCACCGCGGGGTTAGATCCCAGACCTGCCATCCGGCCGGCCTGGGCGATAGTCTCATCCAACGTCATGAGGCCGTCCACCAGCCCTAGCTCCCGAGCCTGCCGCCCCGAGTAGATGCGACCGTCGGCCAGCTCCATCGCGCTTTGCCAGTCCATCCCCCGGTTCTCCGCCACGACCTCGACGAACTGTTCATGCACATCCTCGACCAGCTCTTGCAGGATGCGCCGTTCCGAGGGGGCGAGTTCACGCGAGAAGCTGCCCATGTCCTTGTGGGGGCCGCTCGTGATCACTTCCCATTCCACGCCCGCCTTCCGAAAGAGCTCTTCGGCGTTCGGAAACTCCATGATGACGCCGATAGATCCCGTAATCGTGCCCGGAAGCGCGTAGATGCTGTCGGCCCCAACCGCGGCATAGTACCCACCCGACGCGCCGACATCGCCCATCCAAGCCAGGACGGGTCGCTCGTCTTCATCGCGCAGAGAGCGTATCGCGGAGAAAACCGCCTGCGAAGCGCCCACCGTGCCACCGGGCGATTCTATCTCGATGACGAAGCCGCGCACGCTTCCGTCTCCACGGAACTCGTCCAGCGTCCCCGTGAAGCCGCGCTCATCGGCAATGACCCCCCTCAGCGGTATTACGGCCACCCGGCCGCCGGAGGACGGAAGGGAGATTCCGCCGGATGACGACAGTATCGCAATAGCCGCACCGACAGCGAAGAGGCCGAATATCGCGAAGAGCACAATAACCACGTTACGATTGCTGTTAGCCACCTCTGCCTACGCTCCTTCAGCTTGCCGGCCACGGGAGGACTCGGCGAGTCCCCGGACATTCCGCGGGGATCCCGGATACGCCGCCCAACGTACGCGCCGCGGACAACCTATCGCGCGCACCACGCAAGTTAGATGACGCTACGCCGTCGTTCAATGCGCCTACTGCGCGCGCGGCGCCGGCCGGGGCGAACCGCCCGCAACGGCCGGGGCGCGCGACACCGCCGGAAGCCGCCCGACGACCTGCTAGCTTGCCGCCATCCGCTCCACGAAGCGAGCGAACAGATACCTGCTGTCGTGCGGACCCGGCGCCGATTCGGGGTGGTACTGCACCGCGAACACCGGCCGGTCCCGGTGGGCGAATCCTTCGATCGTCCCGTCGTTGAGATTGCGGTGGGTGATTTCCAGCTCCGGACACCCTCGGATGCGTCCATCCTCCTCCACCACCGCGAATCCATGGTTCTGAGATGTTATCTCGACGGCGCCCGTAGCCACGTTCAACACCGGATGGTTACCGCCACGGTGCCCGTACGGCAGCTTGAAGTTCGCCGCGCCGAAAGCGCGGGCAATCAGCTGGTGTCCTAGGCAAATCCCGAACAGCGGGAAAGCATCGCTCAGAGCGCGCAGCTTCGGCGCTGCGCCCGCTACCGCCTCGGGGTCCCCGGGGCCGCTGGAGACGAAGACGCCGTCCGGCCCGGCGGAGAGGAGCGTATCCGTATCGGTAGCGCAGGGGACGACGCGCACTCTGAACCCTTCGCGCAGAAACAGGTCGAGGCTGCGTCTCTTCAGGCCGTAGTCGATGCACAGCACCAAGCCGCGAACCTCGGTGCCCGGCGGCGGATCGAGCTCGTACTCCACCTTTGTCGATACTGTCGTCGCCAAGTCCCGGCCCGACATCTCCGGCTCTTCGACCAACCGTTCGCGCGCTTGCGCCGGATCGATCCCGTCGTGCGCCAGCGCCGCTCGCATGGCGCCTTCTCCGCGGATATGCCGCGCTATGGCCCGTGTATCCACGCCGACCAGCGTAGGAACTCCGTGAGAGGCGAGGTATCCCGGAAGATTCCCGTCCATCGGCCCGGCGCTCGTGCGGCCCGAGATGTGGCGCGCGATGAAACCCGCCACCTGGGGCTTCCGCGACTGGGCATCCATGTCCCGGACCCCGTAAACCCCCTGCATCGGGGCGGTCATGACCACTATCTGCCCGGCGAAGGAGGGATCGGTGAGCACCTCCTGGTATCCCGTCATAACCGTCGTGAAGACGGCCTCCCCCGCAGCCGGAGCGGCGGGACCCGAGTACGCCCCGGCAAAGCGCCGGCCATCTTCCAGCAGCAGGTAGCCGGGCCGGTCCTGTACGCGATTCACGCGGTGCGGACCCCCGCAGCGCCGAGCCGGGTCCGGGGCGAGCGCCGGTTGGCTCCTTGCACAAAGATCATCGGACGCATCTAATGTCGCCCCAAGCGATTGACCGATGCCGGCATGAGCGGGGACGGTCGCGGGCCAACTTGGATGGTTGCGGGCCAACTTGGATGGTCGCAGGCCAACTTGGACGGTCGCGGGCCAACTTGGATGGTCGCACGCCAACTTGGATGGTCGCACGCCAACTTGGATGGTTGCACGCCAACTTGGACGGTCGCGGGCCAACTTGGATGGTCGCGAGCCAACTTGGATGGTCGCAGGCCAACTTGGATGGTCGCAGGCCACTCGAAGGACGAATGGAAGCGACGACGCCGATTCGCGGTCGGTCCGCGCTTCAGGCGACTAACCGAGATCGGAACGAGAGGTGACGATTGACGGCTAACTCGAAGGCAGGCGGAAGCGACGACGCCGACTCGCGGCTGGTCCGCATCTTCGCCGACGAGTCGTGCCTCGGCAACCAGTTCAAGGAGCGGAAGAACCCCGGCGGCGCGGCGGGGATGATCGAACACTTCACGGCGCCTCGAGGCTGGCGGCGGCGCGACTTCGCGGTCTTCGACCCGGACACCACGAACAACCGGATGGCGCTGGTGTCCGGCATCGCCGCACTGGGCGAGATCCGGCCCGGGTTCCCTCTCGTCTTCACTAGTGACAGCCGGTACCTGATCACGGGGATGAAGAAGTGGGTGCACGCGTGGGCCCGTCGCGGGTGGCGGCGGAAGGGCGGCCCCATCGAAAATCTGGAGCTCTGGCGAGAGCTCTGCCGGGTAGCCGCTCGCCACCAAGTCGAATGGCGCTGGACCAAAGGGCATGCTGACGACATGAAGAACGCCTACGCGCACTGGCTAGCTACCAAGACGGCGAGAGAGAGACGCGGAATAAAGGGACTCGCTCCTTCGGGATTCGAGTCGTGGCTCGCCGGACAGACCAGGGATGCCGACTTCGAGGAGGGACCGCCGCGCGAAATCTTCCGGCCCGACCCGCCTCCGCCACGGGGTTGCTAGCTGCTAACTACTAGCGGGTAGCTATTCGCCGGGGTTCCCGCTCCCGGAATTCGGGTTCCCGCTCCCGGAATTCTCGTTCTCGCCGTTCCCTTCCCCCTCGCCTTCGGGATCCATGCCAGAATCCTCTCCAGTGGAAGGGACAGCCTCGGAAGACGCAGCGTCAGACTCTCCTTCGGCATCCGCGCCGACCGCCGCGCTGTCTCCGCCGCCGAGGACCGACTCCAGCAACGATGGCGGCGTTTCAGGAATTGTCCCTTGGCCAGGCATTCCCTGTCCCAGGATAGACTCGGGAGCCGAGCCCGGGCCCGACGACAGCACGGAAAGCACCAGCGCGATGAAGATGAATCCCCCGCCGCCGTACCATGTCATCTTGGTCAACGCGGTGGCCGCCTGCCGACCGCCCATGAACGAGTCGGTGGATGAGGAGGCTCCGCCGAACGACGCAGCCAGCCCGCCGCCCTTCGCCGCCTGCATCAAGATGATCACGCAGAGAATGACCGCGATCAGGGAAATCACTATGACAAGAAAGTTGACCATCGCCTGTTTGCCTGGTTGAGAGTACTGCCGCCAAGCTATGCCGGACGGCGCTTGTGGAACAGTCGGCGGCTTTCGCCACCGCAACTATTTCGAAGGAATCGCTCTACCGTCATCCACTCGGTGTTCGCAGGCGCGGCATCAGCGGCGCTCTCCCGCCGTCGGCGCTTGCCCTCCGCCTGTTACGCTCCCGAGAAACGACTCGCCGGCTCAACGGGCGGCCGCGCAGATGGCGGCCCAGCTGGCCGGATCGAGACTCGCCCCTCCAACCAGCACGCCATCGACTCCGGGCGTCGCGAGCAACTCCTCGATGTTGCCCGGCTTGGCGCTGCCGCCGTACAGGACGACGACATCCCTGTCCTCCCCTGTAACCGCGGAAATGTAGCGGCGAACCAGGGCGTGCGCCTCGCCGGCATCGTCCGGGCTCGCCGTGCGCCCCGTTCCGATGGCCCACACCGGTTCATACGCATACGCCAGCCGGGCCCGGCCGTCGCGGTCCAGGGGCGAGAGCGCCTCGCGAATCTGTTTCTCTAGTACCGGGCCGAGCCGCCCCGCTTCCCGCTCCTCCAGCGTCTCCCCGATACACAGGACCGGACGCAAGCCGGCCGCCAGGAGCCGCTGGACCTTCGCCGCAATCTGCGCATCCGAGTCGCCGAACTCGCGCCGCCGCTCGGAGTGGCCCGCCAAACCCCACGCCGCTCCCGCCGAGCGGGCCATGTCCGCCGATATGGCGCCCGTATGCGCTCCCTCGGCTTCCGCGTGCACATCCTGAACGCCGAACTGCAAGTCCGGACGTCCGGCAGTCGCGGCGGCGAACGCGGGAATGCTGATCGCCGGCGGGAACACCACTACGGTGGCGTCGTCCCGCGGAGCGTGCCGGGACGCGAAGTCCCGCGCGAACCGCTCCGCCTCCGCCGGCCCTTTGTACATCTTCCAGTTCGCGGCGAACACCGGGGTGCGCACGTTCATCACGCCAGTCACTCCTTATTCCCTCAGGGTGTGCGTGTACTCCAGCGCACTGCGGCGCCGTGGATCAACTCTCTGTCGGACAAGCTGTCGGCCGAGTCGGCCGGCATCCTGGTGCGCATCATACCCGGCATCGCGTGCCGGTTCCAGCTTCAGCCTACTGCGTACAAGCCGGCCGACGCGTCCAAGGGCGCATCATACCCGGCATCGCATGCGAGTTCCAGCTTCAGCTCCCCGCGAGCGCGCCGGCCGACGCGTCCAGAGCGCTTAGCCCGCACAGCGAGCCGCTGGCGAGGTACTCGAGCGCCGCGCCACCCCCCGTGCAAACGTGCGAGACTTCGTCCGCCACCCCGGCACGGCGCACGGCAGCGGCCGAGTCGCCGCCCCCGATCACCGCGAGCGCCCCGGCGCCCGCGGCTTTGGCCGCGGCCTCCGCGAGCGCGAATGTCCCGGCCGTGAAGCGAGCGTCCTCGAACACTCCCATCGGACCGTTCCAGAAGAAGGACCCGCATTCCGCCACCTCTTCGGCGTAGCGACGCCGGGTGGCAGGGCCTATGTCCCCAACCGCCATCCCGGGGCCAATCGCGTCTGCCGGCAGATCCTCCGTAGGCGCATCGCGGTCGTCCATGCGGCGCGTCGCCGTGACATCCGTCGGCAGGCGCATTCGTCTCCCGGCTGCCGCGGTGATCGAGCGAGCCAAGCCAAGGGCGTCGGTCTCGACCAGCGACGCACCCGTCGCTGTCCCCTGCGCTCGCAGGAAGGTGTTGGCCATGGCGCCCCCGATGAGGATGCTGTCCGCTCGCTCGATCACCGCATCCAAGAGGTCGATCTTGCCGCTTATCTTGGCTCCGCCGATACCGACCACGAAGGGACGCGGAGGGTCGCCGAGCGCGGATAGCGCTTCCAGCTCTCTCTCGACTAGCAAGCCCGCCGCGGCGGGCCGGAGCTTGCCGGCCACCCCCACCGTAGATGCATGGCTGCGGTGGAGGGTGCCGAAGGCGTCGTTTACGAAGAAGTCGCCCAGCCGGGCCAGCCGGGCCGCAAGAGCGTCGTCATTCGTCTGTTCCCCTGGAAGAAAGCGCGTGTTCTCGAGAAGAAGGAGCTGGCCATCCCTCATCCGGCGGCTCGCCGCGACCGCCTCCGATCCATCGCACGGCGACGCAAAGAGGACTTCCACGCCAAGAAGACCAGCTAGAACCGGCTTCGCCGGCCGAAGCGAGAAGGCGGGATCCGGACATCCTCCCGGACGGCCGAGGTGGGACAGGAGAACGGGCCGCGCACCCCGCTCCAAGAGCCACTTCAGCGTGGGGAGCGATGCCTCTATGCGAGTCGCGTCCGCCACCTCTGCGCCCCTGAGCGGGACGTTGTAGTCCACTCGCACGAGGGCCCGCTTCCCCGCCAAGCCCGCGGGGAGGCCGGAAAGCGTCGGAATCACTCGAATGCAGCGTCGAAAAGGACGGTTTAGGCGGGCAGCCGCTCCGCCACGAACTGCGCCAGCTCCACGCAGCGGTTCGAATAGCCCCATTCGTTGTCGTACCAGGCCACGACCTTCACGAGCGAGCCGGCCATGACGGAAGTCGACTCGGCATCGATGACCGCGCTCGCAGGATTCCCGGTGTAGTCGACGGACACGAGGGGTTCATCCGAATACTCCATAATCCCCTTCAGCGACCCGTTCGCGGCCGAGCGGAAAGCTTCGTTCAACTCTTCGGCGGAGGTTGTCCCGGTCACGGTGGCGACCAGATCCACTATCGACACGTCCGGAGTCGGGACGCGCATGGCCATGCCGTCCAACTTTCCGCGCACCTGCGGCAGAACCAGGCCGACGGCCTTTGCGGCCCCGGTCGTGGTGGGAATGATCGAGAGCGCGGCGGCGCGGGCGCGACGCAGGTCTTTGTGCTGGAGATCGAGCAGCTGCTGGCCGTTCGTATAGGCGTGAACGGTGGTCATCAGTCCGTGCTGGAAGCCGAATTCGTCGAGCAGAACCTTGACGACCGGGCCGATGCAGTTCGTGGTGCAGCTGGCGTTCGAGATAACGTCGTGCGCGCCATCGTCGTAGTCGCCGCCGTTGATGCCCAGCACGACGGTAATGTCCGGCTCGACGGCGGGCGCGCTGATTATGACTTTCCTGGCGCCCGCCCGAAGGTGTTTGGCGGCGTCCGGACGCTTTCGGAATATTCCCGTGGACTCTATCACTACATCGACGCCGAGCTCCGCCCACGGAAGGTTCGGGGGATCGCGCTCGGACAGGACCCGGACGCGGCTGTCGCCAGCCACCAGTTCGTCGCCCTCGATACCGACGTCGCCCGGAAAGCGCCCGTGCACGGAGTCGTACTTGAACAGGTGGGCCAGGGTGGCCGCATCGGTCAAGTCGTTTATGGCCACGAATTCGATGCCCGCGCGCGGATTCTGAAGCGCCGCGCGCAGGATGTTGCGGCCAATTCGGCCAAAGCCGTTGATGGCGACTCGTCTACTCATGGCAAATGCCTCGCGTGAGATAGTTGTTGTGCGGCCAGGAGCCGGATCCATGGCAGGAGCGGCGGCCCAGCCGGCGCCTGCGTGGCGCATGCCGTCCTCGCGACGATTCCCGGCCACCCGGCGCTGAAAGGCGGGCGGCGGGCGGCGCTAGCCGGGATCCAGAGGACGCAGCGTACGCGCAAAGCTAACGACCCCCACCCGCGAAAATCCAGCCTCGCCCAGCGCTTGGGCGCAGGCCGCCGCCGTCGATCCCGTCGTAAGGACATCGTCGACGATGATCGCCGTGGAGTCCCCTCCCCGATGTGCGTAGCCGGAGTCTCCCGGAAGTGGTTCGCGACGCTCTTCACGGGAGGACGCGGGCCCCTCGCCGGACGACCGGTCTTCTTCCGGCGGCGGACGGAAGCGGAAGAGACCGGCCACGTTCTCGCGGCGCTGCGCGCCGCTGGCCCGGGCCTGCCGGACGCCCCCTTTGCGGCGTTCGAGCACGGGCCGCACCTGCCCGAGATTCCGGGCCGCGAGGGCGCGCGCCAGCTCCTCCGCCTGGTTGAACCCGCGCTCTCTCAGTCGGGCGCGGCCGAGCGGCACGGGAACGAGCCAGGTAGTCTCCGGGCCGCCCAGACGGCGCCGAACTACCTCCACCGCCTCTGCCATGCAAGAGGCCATGTAGGGCGCAAGCGCCCTCCAGCGCTCGTACTTGAGCGCTCTCACCGTCTGGGCGGCCAACCCGCTGAACGCGAACGGGACATCGGCGGCAACCAGCACATCCGGCCACCATTCGCAGGTGCCGCAGCGCACTATCTCGCCTGCCGCGGCCCCGAGATTGCCCAGAGGCTGAGCGCACCGCGCGCAGCGGGGGCGCGGCAGGCGGGGCAGCCGCGACCGGCAGACCGGGCAGAGCGGAGCGCCGTCCCGGTCGACGCCGCGGCGGCACCCGGTGCACGCCACCGGCACCAGCGCATCGAACAGCGCGCCCGCCCACGAGCCCAGGCGGCGAAGCGGCGCGGCCGGCCGGTACCGGCCGGTCCGGCGGCGGGCCGCCACTCCCGTCTTCCGCCGCGACCGGCCAGCTTGCCCGCGGGCAATGCCATCCTGCGGCGAACGGCTCATTGCCGCGCGGCGCCGGAGTCGCGGCCCGCCGCGCGCCGTCCTTCCCCGCGCAGCGCCTCGCGAGCCGCCGCTCGCATCGCCCGGAGCGGCGGCTTGCGCCCAGGGAGCCAACGCGCGAGCGACTCGGCCGCCTGGCCAACCAGCATGTCGATGCCATCCCTAGCCGGGATGCCGAGCGATCTGGCGCGCGCCGACCAGCGCGTTCCCCCCGGCGCATAGACCATGTCGAATGCGCAGCCAAACCGGCCGGCGCTCAGGGGCAGCGGGAGCAGGTCCTGCGGGGAGAGGCCGACGCTCGTCGCATTCAGCACCAGATCGTACCCTCCGTCCACCCCGTCCAGCCCCTCCAGCACGCGGACGACTCTCGCGCCCACCTTGGCTCGCAGCGCTCGCGCCCGGTCCGCAGACCTGTTGAGAATCTCGACCGAATCCGCCTCCCCCTCCAATAGCACGTAGAGGGCGGCCCGTGCCGCGCCGCCGGCCCCCAGCAGGAGCACGCGCGCCCCCCGGGCTTCGAATCCCAGCTGCCCAAGCGCGAAGCGGAGTCCCCCGACATCGGTATTGTCGCCAGCCAGAGCGCCATCTTCCAGGCGCCACCAGCAGTTGCACGCTCCGGTCGCCCCTACCGCGGGTTCCGGCCGGTCCAGCAGCTTCGCCGCCAGAATCTTGTGCGGCAGCGTGACATTCCCTCCGGTCAGGCGGGGATCTCTCATGGATCGCGCCACCGCGCCGGCCGAGACCCGCTTGGCGAAGTACTCGGCGTCCAGCTCCAGCGCGGCGAAGGCCGCTCGGTGAATCCGAGGCGAAATCGAATGGCCGACGGGATTCCCCAGCAGGGCGAAGCGAAGAGTCACTACGCTTCGATGCGCTCCTTCTCTTCTTCGAACAGCGTGTCGAAGAAGCCGCGCACGGCGAACTCGAGCAACTCGAAGGTCTCTTCGTATCTCTCGCTGTCCCCGCCGTACGGATCGGGCACTCCGGACCCGTGCCGGGAGTGATTCGGAGGAAGAAAGTCCGTGACGGTGCGCGCCGGCGTATCGGGGGCTTGGCGCACGGCAGCCTCCGTGTGCGCCGCTTCCATGCCGATGACCAGATCCGCCCACTCCAACCTTTCGGCCGACAGCGGTTGCGAAGCGTGCAAGGCGAGATCGAGCCCGTTCGCGGCGGCTACCGCAACAGAGCCTCCGGAAGCCGGAAATCCGTGGCCGGCCCACGTGCCGGCCGAATCGCAGACAACGGCGGACAAACCGCGCCGCGCGGCCTCCGCTCTGCCGATCGCTTCGGCGAGAGGGCTGCGGCAGGTGTTCCCGGTGCAGACGAAGAGGAGGTTCATGTTCGCCGGAGCGGACCGGCGACGCTCTCGACTTCATCGGACGAGATCGCGCCCTCGCGTATCAACTCGACCCCATCGCGACTTGGCCTGACCACGGTCGACGGCGGCGAATCCGGCAGATCTCCCGCGTGCAGCCACCCCGCCCGGCACCCGAACGTTAGGCGCGCCAGCGCGGTCCCGGCGTCGCGGCCGGTCCGCGCTGGCGGCTGTCCGGAGAGGTTGAGGCTGGTTGAGGTCATCGCCCCGCCCGCTAGTTCGAGCAGGCTCTGCACGACCGGGTGGGCGTCTATGCGAACGGCGACCCCGGCGCCGCTCCCATCGTCCACGACCAGGGTCAACGGCCCTGGCCAGAACGCCTCGGCGAGCCGGCGCCCGGCTCCGGTCCAGCGAATGCCCGGCACCGCCTCGGCGAGCGAGGCCGGGGTCGCCGCAAGCCGGATGAGCGGAGTCCGCGGACGCCCTTTGACCGCGCATATCGCCTCGTCGATCTCGGGCTGTGGACGCCCGCCCACTCCGTATACCGTCGAGGTCGGATGCACTATGATCCCGCCTTCGTCCAGTAGCTCCGCCGCTCGACGGATCGCTTCACGGCCCGCCGCCAGCGGCGCGCCACCTCCCGGAACTATGTGCGCGCCCGGCTCGGCCCGAGAGCCGGCTTCGACGCCTTCCCATTCGTACCACTCCACTGTCAACAAGCTACCTCGACTTCGTATCGACTACCCCACTCGCGGATGGAGGCCGCACCAACCGCTGCGATCGAGTCGCGGCGCGGGCGGACGAGAAGCCACTTGCGCTCGCGCCGACCAACTGCAACCCGGCCGTGGCGCGGGGCGGCACTGGCCAGCAGCCGCCACGCTCGCGCCAGCCAAGCTGCTCGCACATGCTCGCACAAGCCGCGCGCCCGAGCCGCGACGCGGCGGGCAGGCCCAAGCTACCTGAACTCGCGCCGACCAACCGTAACGGAGCTACGACCGGACGGCAGCCGGACGGACAGGCGAGCAGCTAACCGCACCCGTGCCGGTCAACTGCAAGACCGCCGACCTGCAAAGCTGCGTCCCGGGACAAACCCGGTATCAATCAGCCACTCGGCGAACGCGATGTCGCTAGGCGTCGTGATCTTCAGGTTCGCCGGATCCCCTTCGATCGTGGCGACATCTATTCCGAGCCGTTCGCAAAGCACTGCGTCGTCGGTGACGCCGGCCAAGCCGTCCTGCTCCTCCAAAGCCTCTTCCCCACGCCCGCCCGCTCCCTCCTGGCCTCCGGGGCGGAGGCGACCGCCACCGCCCGGCCCGCCGGCCTCGGCTAGCGCCGCATGCGCCTCCACCAACACATCGATCGGGAACCCCTGCGGAGTCTGCACGCAGCGCAGACGCTCTCGGGCGAGCGTCTCCACCACAAACCCGCGACCGTCGACGCGCTTCACGGTGTCCGCGACTCCAACCGCCGGGATGGCGGGACCGCCGCGGGCCGCTTCGACCACTCTCGAAACGAGGTCCGGCGACAAGAAAGGCCGCGCCCCGTCGTGCACAAGGACAGTCTCGACCCCGCCCATATCGGTCAGCGCCGCCAGCCCGGCCTGGACCGAGCCGGCCCGCGTCTTGCCCCCCGCGACCGTCACCGCTCCCTCTGGCAGCCAGCCGGGCGTCCTCTCCGTCCGGGCCACTACCGGCGAAGCGCCAACCGGGGCCGAAGCGCCAACCGCGTCGCGACCGGTCCGCCTAGCCGACGCAGCCACCGAGACTCCTTCGACCCCGTCCCCGCGCTCGCCCGCCGGGACGCCGCGCGAACCATCCCGCATCTCGCCCGGCAAGGCCACCACGACTCGATCGACGGCCGGGTGGTCCGCAAGCGCGCGCACCGACCAACCCACCAGCGGCAGACCGCCCAGCTCCACGAACTGCTTAGGCTTGCTGCCGCCGAACCGCCTGCCGCTGCCCGCAGCGACCACGATCGCCCCCACCACTACCAGGACTCCGGCGGCTCCTGCCTGTCGCTCAACGATTCGAACGCCGTGAAAGCCTTGTGGAACCGGAGGTCGATCCGGCCCGTCGGACCATTCCTCTGCTTGCCGATAATGAGCTCGGCCTTGCCCTCGATCCCCTTTTTCTCGATCTCTTCGGGCGTCTTGTACATCTCCGGGCGGTAGATGAAGAGCACGACATCGGCGTCCTGCTCGATGGCCCCGGAGTCGCGAAGATCCGACAGGCGCGGACGGCTGTCGTCACGCTTGTCCGGAGCGCGCGAGAGCTGCGAGATCGCCATCATCGACACTCCCACCTCTCTGGCTATCCCCTTGAGAGAGCGAGAGATAGCGCTTATCTCCTGCTGCCGGTTCTCAGCTCCTCTCCCTCCTGACGACATCAGCTGAAGGTAGTCGAGCACCACCAAGCCGATGGATTGCTCCGCGATAAGTCTGCGAACCTTGGCGCGGAGTTCGAGGGGCGTCAGGCCCGGAGTGTCGTCTATCCAGATGGGCGCGCCGTTGAGAAGCCCGGCCCCCCTCGCAAGCCGGGCGTAGTCATCGTCCGAGATCCGCCCTGTCCTCACTCGGCTGGAGTCGACCTTCGACTCGGCGCACAACATCCTCAAGACAAGCAAGTCTCGCGACATCTCGAGCGAGAAGATGGCAACCGGAATTCCGTCCACCATGGCTGCGTGCTGCGCGATGTTCAGGGCTAGAGCGGTCTTCCCCATCGAGGGCCGACCGGCCAGCACGACCAAGTCGGCCGCCTGAAAGCCCGACGTCAACTTGTCCAGGTCGGGGAATCCCGAAGCGACGCCGGTGATCGCTCCCTTGGTGCCGATCAGCTTCTCGATGCGATCCATCGCCGGGCGCATGAGCTCTTTGATACGGACAAAGCTGCCGCGCGCATCCGCATGCGCGATCTCGAAGATCTTCTGCTCCGCTCTGTCCAGCGTCTCGTCCACCTCGCCGGCCGGCGTTACGTAGACCTCTTCGATGATCTCCGTGGCGCTTGTAATGAGGCTGCGGAGGATAGCCTTCTCGCGGAGAATCTCGCAGTGGTACCTGACGTGCAGGGGACCGGGAACGGCGTCCACCAGCTTCCCCAGATATAGCAGTCCCCCAACGGCTTCCAATTCGCCTGCGCTTTCCAGTTCGTCGGAGAGCGTCGTGGCGTCGATGACGGCGCCACGGTCGTAGAGCCGCGCCATGGCCCGGAAGATCCGGCGGTGCCCTTCGCGGAAAAAGGCCGTTTCGTCAAGCAGTTCGAACACCACGGGAACCGCGTCCCCGGAAATGAGCATGGCGCCCAGGACGGAGAGCTCGGCCTCCTCGGACCAGGGCGTCCGCCGGCTTTGGGCAGCATCCCTCGCGAGGGTCAGAGCCGGGTCAGCCATCGGCGTCCGCTGCGGCCTCGTTCTCGGCGAGCATGCGCCGGGCCATCTGCAGGTCCTCCCAAACCAATCGCGTCCAGCTGGGGTTCCGGAGGAGCGCGGCCGGATGATACGTGACGATTACGGGGTGTCCGTCATACCGGTGAACCCTTCCCCGCAGCCGACCCAAAGGGGACTTGATTCCGCCGAGCAGGAAGCGGGCGGCAAAGGCGCCGAAGGCGACCACGATCTCCGGCTGAATGATGGAGAGCTGCCGGGCGAGGTACGGCGAACAGGCCGCAACTTCCCCGGGTAGCGGATCCCGGTTTCCGGGCGGGCGCGACTTGAGGACGTTGCAGATGTACACGGAGGACCGTTGCAGGCCGACTGATGCGAGAAGGCGATCGAGCAGGCGGCCCGCCCGTCCCACGAACGGCCGTCCCGTCTCGTCTTCGCGGGCTCCGGGCGCCTCCCCCACGCACACGAGCCGGGCCTCCGGGGCGCCCTCGCCGAACACCGGGTTCTTGCGATTCCTGTGCAGCATGCAGCGGGTACAGCCGCGCACCAGCGCCGCCAGAGCCTCAAGGTCTTGCGCGGCGGCTATGTCCTCGTCCGTAGCTGCGGCTATGTCTTTGCCCGTGGCTCCGGCCACGTCTTTGCCCCTAGCTCCGGCCACGTCTTTGCCCGTGGCCCTGTAGGATGCAGCGCGGCTCGGAACCGCCTTGGCGCTTCTGGCCGACGGCGGCGGCGCCCCGGACATCCCCCCGCCGCTCCGTCTCTCCCTCGCTTCGTTGAGCCGCCGCAACACCTCTTCTCGTGTCGCGTCCCCCAGCAGGAGAACGTTCTCTTCGCCGGCGAGCTCCTGTTCCAGATAGCTCCGCGCAAGCCGGGTCGCCTCGCTCGATGCCGCCGAGTTCGCCGCTGCGCCGCCGTCGCCATCGACCCGCGATGCCGCAGTCACGCCTCCAACGCCGCTTCGATCTTGTCGAGCAGCTGTTCCGCCAGAGCCGTCTTGGTTGCCAACGGCAACTCCTCCTCCACTCCATCGCCACTGATCAGCGTTATGCGGTTCGTCTCCGATTCGAATCCCGCGCCATCTTCGACCGCAGAATTTACAGCTACGAGCTGCATGCCCTTCCGGGCGAGCTTCGCCCGCCCTCTCGCCAGCAGATCTTCTGTCTCGAGCGCGAAGCCCAATGTAAAAACCCCATTCTCGGCTCGCAGCTTCTTCGTCTCCCGAAGGAGGTCGGGTCCGGCCTCGAGCGAGAGGCGAATCCCGTCATCGTTCTTCTTGATCTTCGATTCGGCCACATCGTCCACTTCGAAGTCGTTCACGGCTGCCGCCATGACGAGGATGCCGGCATCTGTCAACGCGCTCTCCAGCGCGGCGAGCATTTCCCGCGAAGTTTCGACCTCCACGATGCGAGGGCCGGCCGGCCGCGGCTCGGAACAAGGTCCGCTGATCAACGTCACGTCCGCCCCCCGGCGCCACGCCGACTCGGCGAGAGCGAAGCCCATCCGGCCCGACGACCTGTTCGAGATGAAGCGAACCGGATCCAGCGCGGCACGGGTCGGGCCGGCGGTCACCACCACCTTGCGGCCCCGGAGGCTGCCGCTTTCGAGCGTCCGGCCGAGGACCGAAAAGATCTCCGCCGGCTCGGCCATCCTGCCCGGCCCGCTTCCACCCTCGGCGAGGGGGCCGTCGGCCGGCCCGGCGATCGCGTAGCCGTAGCCGGCCAACCGGCCGACATTCGCCTGCGTCGCCGGGTGCTCCCACATCCGGGTGTTCATCGCTGGACAGACGACCACCGGCCCGGTAGCCGCCAAGATCGAGGTCGCCGCCAAGTCGTCCGCCCCGCCCGAAGCCAGCTTCGATATCAGGTTGGCGCTCGCGGGGGCCACGACGACGACATCGGCTTCGCCACCTAGATCCAGATGCGCCATGGGCCGGTCCCACACCGATGCGTGCACTGGCCGGCCCGTAATGCCCTCGAATGTCGTCCGCCCGATAAACCGGCCGGCCGACTCCGTCATGACTACATCGACGCTGCTGCCGGCCTCGACCAGCCGGCGCGACAAGAACGCGCTCTTATAGGCGGCTATCCCTCCGGACACCACCAGCAGGACACGACGACCGGCGAATGGTCGCACGTATTCCCGAGTCTACCGGCCCGGACGGGTCCGAACCCGGTACTGCATCTTGCTCTCTTCGGATGTCAGCGCATCCGCGGCGATCGTGGTCAGCTTCTCCGCGCCGTACGGCGAGCGTTGTAGCGGGAGCTCGTTCAGCTGCCGCGCGTACTTGGCCGCGACCAGCACTCCCAGATACTTGTTCTTGGCCGCCTTCGCGAAGCTCTCCGGCGTGAATACCTTCATCGCAGTTACCCCTTAGTTTGCCGCTGCCGTCGTCAACGTCAGCGATCGCAACATGCTTGGTCAATGATCGCGACATATTTCCCCTGATACTACCACGTAGACTTCAACTCTTCCAGCTCCCGAATGATCCGCCCGGCATAGGCCGGACCATCCGCCTCCAGGGCATGGATGCCGCAAGTCGCCGGCCCTTCCCTATCCGAGACGCCCTTCTCCGGCGATCCGCCTCGATCTCCCGGTTCCGGGCCGCTCGCCGTACGGGCCGCGGCGCCCGCCGAGATTCGCCCGGTGGCGGCGGCGGATCCGAGGATGACCGACAATACCGCCTCCGTGGCATCTTCCAGGGAGTCGTTCACGACCAGATAGTCGAATTCGCCTACGGACTCCAGCTCGGACCGCGCTCCCGACAGCCTCCGCCTGAGCTCCCTCCGAGTCTCGCTCCCCCGCCCGCGGAGCCGGTCCACAATTTGCTTGGCCGTCGGGGGCACGATGAAGATGGACACGGTCTCCGCGACAGCCTCTCGCATCTGCCGGGCACCCTCCACATCGATGTCCAGCAGGAGATGCCGTCGAGAGGCCCGGGCTTCATCCCAGTTGCGGCGTGGCGTTCCGTAGAGCTCGCCGTGCACGGTGGCGTACTCCAGCATCTCGCCGCGCTCGACCAGCGCCTCGAAGAACGACGGCTCCGCGAATCGATAGTCGAAGCCATCTCTCTCGCCCGCGCGCGCCGGACGAGTGGTCATGGAAACCGAGAAGAGGAACGACTTCCCGTGCGGGCCAGCCAGCAACCGCTCGCAGATGGTCGTCTTGCCCGCGCCCGAAGTTCCCGACAAGACGACGGGAAAGCAGGATCTCTCGCTCAACGGCCAGCCCCGCCGCTCAGTTGAAGAACTCCCACCGCAACCCGAACACATTGATCTGAATCGGGAAGAGCGCTTCCGGGAAGTCGCCGATATCCGCCTGCTTCAGGTTGTCCAATCGCCAGAAGAAGCGAAAGTCCCCAATTTTGAACATGAAGTGCCCTCCCAGCCAACTATCGGTCTCGAGCGTTACGAGATCACGGGATCCGGGCGCGGGCGCCATGCGTGCCTCGCGGCGTTGCAGACGCACCGAGAGCCAGAGCTCGAGGTTGCCATTGAAGGCGGTGTCGTGGAAGTACACTTCGGCGCGCAGCTGGCGCTCCGGGATGAAGAGCGGCAACGGGCCTACCGACTCGAACTCGCGCCAGTAGGCGTTGAGGCGGAGCGGCGCAACTCCCTTCAACAGCAGCCCGAAGGGCAACAGCGGTCCGTCCAGGCGGGCTTCCCACGACTTGAAGTCGACTTCGTCCGTGCTGGCGGCGACCAGCCGGTCGAATCCGGCGCCGAAGCCGGACGTACGGGACAGCCACTGCTTGGAGTAGCGCCCCGACAGAGTGAACGGCCCTGCCCCCAAGGTCGCCGAGGCCCCTAGACCGTGGAAGCCGATGCTGTCGGCCGCCGCCGGCACGGGCGCCATCTCGCCGTCATCGCCGCCATCGGACATGTCGGCGGCGGCCGCCATCGAGGGGAAACCGATGCCGCGCATCCCCTTCGCGCCGAACGTCCGCACCGCGATCGGAAAGAAGAGGAGCGTGTCCAAGTATGCCAGCCCCCCGCGGTACGAAGCGGTGTTGAAGTCCTTCCACCCTGCCAGCTCGGCGCCTGCCTCGACCGCCACCGGTCCGACCGGCTGCCAAGCCGTCGCCTCCGCCCTGCGCGAAGGATAGGCCGCTCCCCCGGAGAGGAGGATGTCCAGCGATACCGCCCCCCGCCCGGGACGACCGGAGAAGCGGACCCCCAAACCGTTGGCTCCGTGCTCCGGCCTCGGAACCGAGTCCGGGAGGTTCTCGATGTTCCTTCGGAAGTTCGTCATGTACCCGTAGGCTTCGAGCTGAGCCTGTTCGCCGATCTTCGCGCGGCTGCGAAGAATCAGCTCCCTCCGGTTCGCATCCAGCGTGTCGACCCCATCTCGGCGAATGTTCTCCGTCCTGTACCCGAACTGAACTCCGAAGTCTTTCGAACCCGGTATCCACGAAAGTCGTCCTCGTGCCGCGAAGCGGTTGTCGTTGACTTGGCGGTCGTTGATGTCGTGGAGCTCGAAGGATCCCTCGACGTTGAACGATCTCCCCAGGCCGTTGGCGAAGACTCCGTCCAGAATCTCCACCCTCGGATAGCCGGTGGACCCTCCGATTCTCGAGTAGGCGCTGCTCGCGTCATGGCGGATGAGCTCCACGTCGATCGCCATCCCGCCTGCCCCGCGGTACACCCGCACCCGGTCTATGTAGTTGAGAGACAGCCTGCGCAGGTCTGCCGTCGGACCCTCCAACGAGGAAACAAGCCGTCCATCGACGTAGAGATCCACGAAGCCGGGACCCAAGACCCCGTCCAGCGCATAGTGCGGCCCCGCAAAGAAGTCGCCGCGGACCGGCGTCAGACCCGGGACCTTGTCGATAAGCAGTTCGAGCAGCGAGAAGGCGGGCGACGCGTGGACGCACTCCCGGTCGCATTCGAACACTTCGTTGCTGGCGCCTCGCAGCTCCGTCAGGCGAGCCGGAAATTGCTGCGTCCTGGGAGGGGGAGGAGGGGGGAGGGTGTCGCTGAACACCTCTCCCAGCGAGTCCGGGAGCGCCGCCACGGAATCGGCGACAACCTCCGTCGTGTCCGGCGGGGGAGGATCCTGGCCCGCCGCCGGAGCCGCCAACCCGCCAGCTAGCGCCAGCGCCACGCAAAGCGTTGCCGGCGACCGGCCGGCCGCCGTCCGTATCTTGATACCTTCGCGGTGGCCGCCGCTGCCGCGCGCGACACGCAGCGACCGGCCGGCCGCCGTCCTAGCCTTGCCACCGTCCCTGGGAGTCCCGGCCCCGTCCTCGGCAACCGTGGGCGCGACCACCGACCCCATGGCGCCGAGCGTAGGGGGAGCGATTCTCGCGGCTGGGCCAAGTCGCAGATTGCTGCAGGCGTCGCCAATCACGGCGCCGTCCGGCGAGACGGCTATGGACGCCGCCTCACTCTTGGCCGCGACCCCGCAGCCATTCGTGCACGAGACGGACGCCGAAGCCGGTCGCGCCCTTCGGCTGCCATCCCCGGGCCTCCTTCGCCCATGCGGTGCCGGCGATGTCGAGGTGCGCCCACGAGACATCTTCGGAAACGAAGTCGCGCAAGAACCAGGCCGCCGTGATCGTGCCCGCCGACCGGTCCCCGATGTTCTTGATATCCGCGATGTCCGAGTTCAGCAGAGACCGGTACCTCTTCCACATGGGGAGCGGCCACGCCCGCTCGCCGGTGACCTTCCCCGCCGCCGCCAAGTCGCCGGCCAGCTCCGCGGAGGGCGAGAGCAGCCCCGCGGCGTAGTGCCCGAGCGCGACCACGCACGCGCCCGTAAGCGTCGCCATGTCGATGATCGCCTTCGGGGAGAGCCTCTGGGCGTACGTCAGCGCATCCGAGAGGATCAGGCGGCCCTCGGCGTCGGTGTTGATCACCTCGATCGACTTCCCGGACAAGCCGCGAACGACATCGCCCGGCTTGACCGCCGTTCCCGAAGGAAGATTCTCGGTCGCCGGAACCAGACCGATGACGCGCTGCGCGATTCCGAGCCGCGCGGCGGTGGCCATTATGCCAAGCACGGCCGCGGCGCCCGCCATGTCGTGCTTCATGTCCTCCATGTGGAGGGACGGCTTGAGAGATATCCCTCCAGAGTCGAAGGTCACGCCCTTCCCCACTACGACATAAGGGTCGCCCCCGTCGCCCTCGTGCTCCATCTCGATGAAGCAAGGAGGCTCCGCAGACCCCTGCGCGACAGCCAGCAGAGCTCCGAACCCTTCTTCTTCGAGGCGTTCGGCGCTCCAGACTTCCGTCCTGAAGCCGTGCTCCGCGCCCATGTCTCTGGCCTCGCTCGCCAAGCGGGAAGGCGTAACGAGATTGCCGGGCAACGTCACGATCTCGCGCACCTTGTTCTGGGCTTCGGCGAGGATGCGTCCGCGCTCCACCGCCTGGCGCGCTCCAGCGGCAGGCCCGCCGGCCGCGTACAGGACGCGCGTCTCCGGCGCCGGACTCGATCCCTCTCCGCTGCGCAAACCGTCGTAGCGCCAGTCGCCCAGCAGGAAACCCTCCGCGGAGGCCTGCCAGACATCTTCGCCCGCTCCCTCCGGGACGCGGAACCCGACCGACTTCAGTCCCCGCTCGCGGACGGCGCGGACCCCGGTTCCAGCGGCTTGCCGACACGACTCCGCCCGCGGTCTCGAGCCGCTCTCGAGCCGTACTACGAAGATGTCCGGGCCCTCTGCCGATCCGAGCCGAACCCACGCCGACCCTTCGCCCTTTGCCGAGCCGCGTTCCAACCACTCGTTGGCGGCCGCCTCCCAAGACTCTCCGGACGGTTCCGCATCGTCGAACCATGCGATGACGAACGCCTCGACCTCTCCACGGGCGGGCGGGCCACTTCTTGTCTCCACTGCTTTCACTTCCTTTCGCTCCCTTGTCCAGTTCGACTCCAGGGCGTCCGAATGCGCTTGGCTGCCAACTCGATCAGGCGCATCGCCTGCCTGTCATGGCGACTAGCGCCGGCCCGGCGATCCCCTACGCTGCCGCACGCCAGCTCCCCGTGCTGCTTCAGCCACCTGTCGTGGACCTAGCACCGGCCTAGCGATCCCCGACCCTGCCGACACCTCCGGAACCAGTCGTGCGCCAGAAGGTGGCCCGCTCCAGGAATCCATACAAATGCAGGGATCCATACAAATAAAAGAAGCGGGCCAGGTAAGGAGCCCGCTTCAACTCGCGCAAGCCGCGAGCCAACCGCGCGGACAGAATCAGCGATCTTCTATCGCCGTCCAGCGCATGTCCTTCTCTCCCACGTACTCGGCCCTGGGCCGGATGAGCCGGTTGTCGGCGTGCTGCTCCATCACATGCGCCGTCCACCCCCCCATGCGCCCCATCGCGAAGAGCGGAGTATACAGATCGATCGGAATCCCGAGGGCGTAGTACACCGTGGCGCAGTAGAAGTCCACATTCGGGTTAATTCCCTTGCGCGTCATCATCTGCTCTTCGAGCTCGCGCGACATCGAGTAGAACTCTCCCAATCCCGCCTGCCTCGTCAGCGTCTTGGACATTTCGCGAAGGTGAGTCGCGCGCGGATCCTCGGTCTTGTAGACCCGGTGCCCGAATCCCATGATCCGCCGCTTCTCGGCAAACGCCCGCTCCAGCCAAGCGTCGACATTCTCCACGCCTCCGATCTCGAGCAGCGTCTCCATCGCCTTGGCGTTCGCGCCACCGTGCAGCGCTCCCTTCAGGGCCCCGACACCGCCCGTCACCGCCGAATGGATGTCGCCGAGAGTCGCGGCGATAACGCGGCAAGCGAAGGTGGATGCATTGAAGCCGTGGTCCAGGTACAGGAGAAGCGTGCGGTCCAGAGCGCTGGCCGCCTCGCTCGTTCCCGGTTCGCCGTTCGCCATCCGCAGGAAGTCCGACGCGAGAGAGAGCGACGGATCCGGGGGCAGCGGTTCGAGCCCCTGCCTGTTGCGGTGAATGGCCGCTACCAGAGTCGGAGCGCGCGCCACCAGCCGCTCCGCTTTTCGCCGGTTGGCTTCGGGAGAGTTGTCCTCGGCGTCCGGATCGTACAGGCCCTCGAGCGAAACCCCGGTGCGCAACGCCGACATCGGCACCGTGTCGCGTGGCAAGCTCCTCAAGCCTTCCAGGGTTCGGGGATCGAGAGAACGCTCTTCGGCGAGACGGGCCTCGAAGCTCTCGAGCTCCGGTCCGGTGGGCAGCCTCCCGGTCCAGAGGAGGAACACGCTCTCGAGAAACGAAGCGCGCGGAGCAAGCTCGTGGATGTTGTAGCCCCTATAGACGAGGACGCCCTCGAGTCCGTCGATGAAGCTGAGAGAAGTCTGCGAGGCTACGACGCCTTCCAACCCCTTGCCGGCAGCCGTCATTCTGTCACCTAGCCTTTCGATCTTGCACTGAGTACACGTGTTCGTACGCTAACCTGGACCGACGCTTCAGGGGAGCGCCGGGTCGACTTCCGCCTGCTCGAAGTGCTTCTTCAGCTCATCCGGGTCCAGTCCTTCGAACGAACCTCTGGGCAGCCGCGCCCGCCGCTGTGTCTGGTCCGGGTCGGAGAAGCAGACGAACACTACCGCTTCGCTGTCCTCTTGCGGCTTCTCTTCGTCCGGGTCGGGCCAGTATACCTCGCGCGACGCAAGCCACGCCTTCCACCGGCGACCCTTATCGTCCTCGAAGGTTTTTGTCATATTACACCTCTGGGAAGCGTGCGCATTGGGGAACGCAAACCAACGGTCCGGCCCCGGCGCGCGCGGTCAAGCCGCCGGACAAAGGAATCTGGGCCACGGTGCGCAAATCCGGTGGCGTCCCGCGCCACGCAGGCGGGCTACCAGCCACGTTCACGCGGACGCGACAATTTCGATCGGCATTTCGTGTCTGCTCCGTTTGCGCGCGCCGGAAACGGCCATCGCGCCCGTCCGGAGCGCGCCTGCCCGGCCGCCCTCGCCCCGCGCCCTGCGGCTGAGACTCTGTCGCCCGACAATCCGCAGCGACTCAGTTCGGAGTCGAGCCGTCCCCGCTCCCGCCGGCGTCGTCCCTGCCGTCGACTCTGTCCAGCTCCCGGAGTCGGCAGGCGTAGGCGAATCCGCCACCGCAAAACGCTATGAGGACCGCCAGCATCAGCGTCACGAAGATGTAGTAGACCGTAATGCTCATGGCATGGAAAATGAGGAACGATGCCGTCGATGTCCAGTGCGGCGGAGGTCCGGGAGCGCCGGAGCCGGCGACGCGGACCAGCGCCCCGCCACTATCGCCCCTGCGCCCGCCCTGGGCGACGGTCCGAGAACCTGGAGCCGGCGACCCGGACCAGCGCCCCGCCACTATCGCCCCTGCGCCCGCCTCGGGCGACGGTCCGAGAACCCGGAGCCGGCGACGCGGACCCAACCCGCCAACCGAGCCTCGCCGTCTCGCGCCCGAGGATCTCGTTTCGATGGTCGCAGAGTGGCGACGCCGAGCTTTCGGCGGCCTAGCCTCGGCGGACCGGTCTCACCCGAGCGATGACGCGACGCTGGCGCGACACTCGTTCCATCGCGCGATCGACGATCTTCTGGGCCGTCTCCCGCGATATTCCCTGCGCCGCCAGGTCATCGTAGTCGATCGGCTTGCCGAAGTATATCGAGAGCCGCTTCCCCACTCTTGGAATGCGCGCTCCAATTGGCAGGATGCTGTTCATGCCATCGATCGTGACCGGGATCACGCACGGACGGGTTTGAAGTATGACCATGCCGGGGCCGGGACGTCCCCTGCCGACCGAACCATCGCGGGTGCGAGTACCTTCGGGAAAGAGAACCATCGTGCCGGTGCGAAGGGCACGAACGGACCGGTTGAGGGCCTTCAGGTCTCTCCGGCCCCGGGCAACCGGGATACACTTGAACTGATAGAACACCCAGGCCAAAAAGCGGTTTCCGAAGAAGTTTTCCGCCGCGGCCGGGTTCCAGGGAGTCAGATAGGTCCGGACAGTGTTGCGGGGGAAGAACGCGGCGTAGCCGATCGGAAACGAATCGATCATGGACTGGTGGTTGGCCAGGAGGAGGGTGTTGCGGGTGGCCGGGATTCTCGATCGGCCGTAGATCCGCACGCGGTTCAGCATGCCGCAGAGTACGAGGGACCCCGGGAAACCCAGCAGGTTGATGAATAGCCACCGCGTGACCGGAGAGAAGAAACGGGTTACGGGTCCGGCGTCGCCCTTCGGGGGCAGCCCGTTGGCGCGCGCCTTCTTCAAGCGATCACTCGCCGGCGGCGCGGGGGGCAACTTGCTTCGGAGGAAGGTGGATGATCAGATGCGGCAACGGTTTCCGGAAGTCTTCTTGTTCGCTCATCTGGGCGGGAACAAATTGTTCGCTCATCTGGGCGGGAACAAACTTCCTGTGAATAGACACGATATTGCAGAACCGCCGCAAGTAGAGGAATGAATGCCAAGGGCGCGACGATGGATGCGCGACTATGGGATGAGGAAGGGGGCGCGTACGTCGCATTCGCCGGCCACGAGGTCATTCGAATGAGCTTCGGATGAGTAGCGGCGCGTGCCGGTAGCGGATCTTGTCGTCATCGGAGCGGGACCCGTCGGCCTGGAAGCCGCGGCGCTGGCTTCGCGACAAGAGATCGAAGCCGTGGTGGTCGACGCCGGCCGCGTGGCGGAACATGTCGGCGCATGGGGATCGGCGAGGCTCTTCTCTCCGTTCGGACTGAACGCGGGTCCGGCGGGCGCCCGGCTGCTCGCCGACGACGGATTCCCGCTGCCCGAACCCTCCGGCATCATGACCGGCGACGACTTTCGGGAAAGCTATCTGCTGCCGCTCGCCGCAAGACTTCGGAGCCGCGTGGACATCCGGGAAGGGGTGCGCGTGCGAGACATCGCCCGCGCCGGCCTCCTGAAGGGCGAGGCGGCCGGATCGCCCGCCCGGGCCGGCCAGCCCTTTCGGCTGCTCTGCAACGAGAAGCCGGCGGCGGAGGGAGCTCCCCTGGAAACGGAGATCTTCGCCCGCGCCGTCTTCGACTGTTCGGGAACGTACGGACAACCGAATTGGGCCGGGCCGGGCGGCGCGCCGGCGCTGGGCGAGCGGGCCGTTCGGAGGGAGATCGAGTACCGCCTGCCGGACCCGCTCGGCCAACATCGGGACCGGTACGCCGGGAAACGCACATTGCTTCTCGGGAGCGGACATTCGGCGGCCGCGACGGCGATCGCTCTGGCGGAGCTCGCCCGGACCGCCGCCGGGACGACCTTCGCCTGGGCGAGCCGCGGCCAAGCGGCCACTCCGCTGCCGGTAATAGAGGGCGACCGGCTGCCGGAGCGGGCCCGGCTGTCCGAAGAGGCCAACGCCGTCGCGGCCGCCCCGCCCCCGGGTTGCAGCTGGCTGCGCGCCGCCCAGCTGGCCAGCGTCGAGAAGTCCGGTAGCGGGGGCTTCGAAGTCGGCTTGAACATCGCCGGGGCCGGGCGGCGGCGCGCCCGCTTCGACCGCATCGTGGCGAACGTCGGCTACGAGCCGGACGACGGCTTGTACCGACAGCTCCAGGTGCACGCCTGCTACGCCTCGATGGGGCCCATGGGCACGGCCGCCGCGCTAATCGAGGCCGGCGGCGGCACGCCGGCCGACTGCTGCCTGGCAGGGCGAGACTTCGGGCCCGAGACGCTGCGGACTCCCGAACCAGGCTTCTTCATCCTCGGGGCCAAGAGCTACGGAAAGAACTCGGCTTTCCTGATGCGCACCGGTTACGAGCAGGCCGCGGCGGCGTTCTCGCTGCTGGCACGGCCGTAAGCGCTACATCCTCTTGTAGACGGGGCCGCTACCACCCTCGCGCGGGGTCCAGCGCGGCCCCAGAACATCGGTCGCCCGGCAGTCTATGCAGTTCGGCGCATTCACCGTCAGCCGCTCGCCGTCCCACTCGTATACCCCCGCCGGGCAGAGGTGCGCATACATCTCTCCGGCTCCGGCAGGCACATGCTCTCCGGTCAACAGGTGCGATGGAATGTCGTCCCGCGTCACGTTGCCGGAGCGAAAGACGGCGTCAGCCTTGGAGAAAGATCTCTTCCCGTCGTACGCGACCGCGGAGTCGAACCTCTTCGCGCGCGCGACAGCCGCGTCGCTCTTCGTGGAGATGCGCTTTCCGGGAAAACGTCCGCCGGTCATCTGCATGAATCCCGCCTTGATCGCGCCCGGCAGCAGTCCCGACTTGAATGCCGCCCTCTGGTTGCGGTTGCGGTACAGGGGATCCGACTGGAGTCCTCCCCGGAGCGCGGTATCGTAGGACGACAGCCGCGTCCCCGAGACATCGTCGTCGGCCAGGGCGGCGGCAATCGTCTCCGCCGCCTGGATGCCGGACCGCATGGCGTAATGAATGCCCTTGAGAGTGGCTACATCGACCAGCCCGGCCGCGTCGCCCGCAAGCAGGATCCCATCGCCGCTGAGCCTGTCCGGGATGGCGTGGTAGCCCCCCTCGGGGATCGTCTTCGCGCCCCACTCCGCCAGCTCGCCGCCGGAGAGCATCCCGCGCGGCAGGGGATGTCGCTTGAACTTCTGGAACAGGGCGTGAACATCGAGATCTGCGTACGGCGCATCGAGGCCGACCACGAGGCCCGCCGCCACGAGATCGTCGCCCATGGGATAGATGAAGCTGCCGCCGAACGCATCTCTCGGGAGGGGCCAACCCAGGGTGTGCACCACGCCGCCGGCGCGCTGCGGCACTTCCCAGAGCTCCTTGATTCCAAGCGCGAAGATGGGCGGATTGGCCGAGCCTACGCCCTGCCACTCCAGCCACGCCTGGCTGAGCGGACCCCGCGCTCCCTCCGCGAGAACAGTCACCCGGGCGGACAGATCCATGCCCGGCATGTAGCCGGTTCCCTGGTCGCCGTCCCGGTTCAGCCCCGCGGGCGTCGTCCGCGCGCCGAGCACCCGCCCGCCATCCACGAGGAGCGCCGCCGCTGGAAAGCCGGTGAACACGTTGACGCCCAGCTCCTCGGCCCTGGCGCCCAGCCAGCGAACGATCTCGCAGATCGATGCGACGCGATTCCCGCCGTTTCGCATCGTCGGGGGCATCGGCAGGCGGAACTTCCCCCGCTCCGTCAGGAAGAAGACGCGCTCGCGCGAAACCGATCCGCGGAACGGCAGCTCCGCGTCGGAGAGCTCGGGAAAGAGGGTTCGGAAGGCCTCCGGGTTGACGACCGCGCCCGACAGGCAGTGCTCGCCGAGGCTGGACGACTTCTCGAGCACGCCGATCTCGACTCCGGCGAGCGCTCCCCCGCAAGCCTCGTCGCGCCGGACCAGTTGAGCGAGACGGATCGCGCCGGCCAATCCGGCGGGACCTCCGCCCACGAAGAGGACATCGAGGGGCGCCGCTTCGGCGCCTGGCGCCTCGTCGAGAATCAGACTCTCCAGCGGCAGCCGCGGCTGGGAGGACGCGGGTATCAAGCGTTATCCGCCCGGGGGCGTTTCCAGCGCTCCCGCCTCGCGGAGCAGCGAGAGCACAGGCTCCAGAGGCAGCGCCTCGACGGAACGTCCCCCGTGGCCGGTCACCGATGTCGCCCTGAAGAGGGAGTTGATCACCGCCTCCTCCGTCGCCTCCGCGACCGCCTCGAACACCCGCGAGAGCTGGCCGCCGCGGACCGGGGCCATGTCGCTCGTCGAGAACGCTATGGCGTAGTCTCCCGAGCCGTGCGACATGTAGGAGCCGGTACGAGCGATGCCCAGGAACGATCGGTTGGCAACCCGTTCGAGCTCCCGGTGCGCCAGGGGAAGATCGGTCGCGATGACGATCATGACCGAGCCGTCGCCGCCGCGCCGCATGCCGCGCAGCCCGGCGGCGGCCAGCTTCTCGCCGACCCGCACCCCGTCGACCCGCAGCGATCCGCCGAAGTTGGACTGCACGAGGACCCCGACGTTGACCGCCCGGCCGCCCACTTCGATCCGCCTGGACGAGGTGCCGATGCCTCCCTTCCAGCCAAACGCGATGGTACCGGTCCCCGCCCCGACGGCGCCCTCCGGCACCGGCCCGTCCGACGCTTCTCTCAGAGCCGCCCGCACATGCTCTCCGCGGATCGGACGCGCCCGGATGTCGCTCAGATAGCCGTCGTTCGTCTCGCCGACGACCGGATTCATCGATCGCGCCTCGCGATTGGCAGGTATGGCGAGGAGCGTGTCCAGCAGGGCGTCAGCGGCGCGGAAGACGCTGAGCGTTCCCGTGAGAAGCACCGGCGTCTCCAGCTCGCCCAGCTCGTTGACCTGGCTCGACCCAGCCAGCTTGCCGAAGCCGTTGCCGACCGCGATCGCCGCGCGCACGCGCTTCGCGAACACGTTCCCTCCATGGGGCAGGATGGCCGTGACGCCCGTCCGGATCGAATCGCCCTCCCAAACGGTGCTGTGGCCGACTCGCACGCCGGGGACATCGGTGATCGCGTTGAGAGGCCCCGGATCTAGCCTCCCGATAGTGATGCCGGCATCTCTGGCCCGTGGCCGGTCGCCGGGGCCTTCCTGGGCTACCGCGCCCAGCGGATGGACTACCGCGCCCCGCGGATAGAGAGGAGCGCGGAGCGCGCCGGCGTCCCCGACCGGGTGCGTCCCCAAGCTGCCGCTCCCGCCGAGACCGCGCGGATGGAGGGGACCGGCGGCCAAGCCGGCAGCGCCGACGATCGAAGCGGATGCGGTCGATACGGCGACGGAAAGGAGAATCCGCGCGCAGGGCCTCCGCGCTCCAGCTAGAACTGCGCCGAGCGAAGCTCCCGCACGGCAACGCTTCGCCCCGGCGGTCGCCAGGAGGCTAGCCGCCGGCAGTTATCGACGCGCGCACGATGCGATCCAGCTCTGGATAGTTCGCGTCCAGATACGCATTGCCTTCCGCCTGGATGGATCCTTGTTCCGGTCCCGTGCCGGTGGGCGGGCCATCGCCATACGCCGAGTACAGCGCGTCCACTACCTCCATCCCCTCGACTACCTCGCCGATCGCCGGAAAGCCCATTTCATCCAGCCGGGAGTTGTCGCCGTAGTTGATGAACATCTGCGTCGTGCGCGTGTTCGGCCCCCCGTGGGCGAATGTCACTCGCCCCCGGGTGTTGCCCATGACCACCGGTTCGTCCAGAATGGCCGCCTCCGCCCACGAGCTCTGCAGCTGAGGATCGCCGTTGATCCCCCACTGCGCCACAAAGCCGTCCAGCACCCGGAAGAAACGATTGTCGTCGAAGAATCCATCCTGAACCAAGTTGTAGAAGCGCTCCGCCCCGAGGGGAGCCCAGTCCCGGCGGACCTCGATCACGAACGTCCCCTTCGATGTCTCGAACTCGGCCCTGTACATGTTTTCGTCCACCTCTTCCCCGCCCGCGCACCCGGCGCAGAGCAATAGCGCGAATCCCCAGCGTAGCAACTTCATGTCGGCCTTCATCCTTGCCTCCCACCTAGTGCGGACCAGTCTTCGTATTCGAGCGGGTTGCGAAGTCTCGGTCGGTTGCGAAACAAGGCGACCGCGACAACCCCAGGCGCCTTTCGCGACACCGTGTTCAGCTGCTGTTTGGCCAGGAGAAAAAAGCCGGTCTACCGGCACGGCCGGACAAGATCAGGCCGGCGGCGAGTGGCGGGATCCCGCCGGGCGACCAAGGCCAGGACACCGGCCCGCGCCATCTGGCGCCGCCGGAAACAGCAAGAACAGCTTCATGCGCCCCGAGCCACAATATACCGGTAGGCCACCGGAATCGCTACAAGCACGAAGAGCGTGCTCGATATCAGGCCCCCGATCGTGGCGAGCCCCAGCGCGTTCCAGACGTACTGGTCCTGCGACTCGGCGAACAGCACCAGCGGCAGCAGTCCGAAGATCGTGGTGACGGTGGTCATGAGGATCGGGCGGACCCTCTGCAACGTTCCTTGCAATATCGCCTCCCGAGTGGGCAACTCCTTCCTCAGCTGCCCGATGTGGTATACCACGAGGATCGCGTTGTTCACGACTATGCCCCCCATCATTATGGTCCCGATGAATGCCGTGGCCGTGAACGAAGCATCGGCGTAGAAGAAGATCAGGAAGACGCCCGTCAGCGCGAACGGCAACGAAAAGAGCACCACGAAGGGAGCCGCGAGCGACTCGAACAGTCCGGCGGTCACCAGATAGATAAGCAGGATCGCCGCCGCGAGCGCGAGCCACAGCTGCACGGCTTCGTCTTCCGTCCACCGGCCCTGGTCCCGGACTTCGACTTTGTATCCTGGCGGAAGATCCATGGCATCCACGACCGCGTCTCGGACCAGATCGCCCATCTTGGCAGGTCCGCGGAACTCCCAGGCGACCGTGCGTTCGTACTGCTGGTCTTCGCGCCTGATGGCCGCCAGGACTTCGCGCTGCCCGATATTCGCCACGCTCGCGAGACTGACTTCCTCCCCCGTCGTCACCGGCACCTTGAGATCGGTCAGGTCGAAGAAGTCGAAGTCTCGGTAGCCGGCCACCTTCGCGGTAAACGGAATCTCCTCTCCGCCGACTCTCGCTCGTCCCCTGTCCTGGGTACCCTGCACATTCGAAGAGACGTATCGAAGCAGGTCGAACACGGTGAGCGAGGAGGAGGCGAGCTTGGCGCGATCCGGTTCGACATAGTACTCGAACTCGCGGTCTCTCGTCTGCCACGAGGAGCTTACGTTCGGATTCACATCGCGAACCCGCGTGAAGCGCTCCAGACGGGCCGCCATATCTTCCGCGATCTCCCGTACTGTCAGATAGTTGTATCCCAGTATCTGCGCCGAATAGGTGGGCGTCTGGGATACGTTGTTACTGAAGAACCCGGGGCCGGATCCGAACACATCGATGTCGACGCCCGAGAACCGGGTGGCATGCGCCACGATCTGATCCTGAACCATTTCGGGGATCGATGTCCGGTCGAACTCGTCGGGAAAGTAGGCGGTGATCTGCGCCTGGTTGGCGTAGACGAGGCTCTCGTAACGCTCAATCTCCTCGAACGCCGCAAGCTGCGATTCGAACGCGCGCGCCAGTTCATCCGTTCGGTCGAGTCCCGCGCCGCGTGGAAAGTCGATGTTGATCGCGATCCTGGTGCGATCGCCCAGAAAGAAGCCGCCCCATCGCGTCCCCTTGGACACATGCGTGTCGAAGAGGCGCCAACTCCCGCCCAGGCTGGCCAGACAAACTAGCGCGACCAGGAAAGGGTGTCCGAGGCCGAACCCCAGCAGGGCCCGGTATCCTCGAATGTAGGCGGGCTGCCGTCCTGGATCGCTGGGCAGGGCCGCGGATTCCGCTGCGGACTGGCCGCGGGGCGATGTCCCGGCCGCGTGTCGCCCGTGGCCGGCTCCGGAGTCCGGCTCGACCCGCCGCCCGCCCGGCCTCGCCGCCACTCGCGCGGCCAGCGCCGGGACGAAGGTGAACGCGACGAACAAGCTGGCCACTATGGAGAAACCGACCGCGTAGGAGAGCGGCAGGTACTGTATCCGCAGATCGCCGCGCAGGAAGAGGAAGGGGAGAAGGACCGCCGCGGTCGTCAAGGTGGAGGCGATTACCGGCACTACGACCTGGCGCGCCCCGCGGCTTGCCGCTTGGCCGGGAGGACTGCCTCGCCGGCGGTGGCGCTCGACATTCTCCAGCACGACAATGCCGTTGTCCACCACTAGGCCGAAGCCCCACGCCAGCCCGGCCAGCGTGAGCAAGTTGAGAGTGAAGCCCGCGAAGTAGAGGAAGTTGACCGCGAACAACACGCTGAAGCCGATCGTCGCGAAGACCACGAGCACGGCCCCTAGAGAGCGCAGGAAGAGGATGAGAACGATGAAGATAGCGATGGCCGCGGCCATCGCTCGCAACCGGAGCTTGCCCAGCTGCTCGCGGATGTTTCTGCTCTCGTCCCGTTCCAACCTGAGCTGGACGCCCGGGGGGAGAACGGCGACCAGCCTTTCCAGCTCGGCCTTCACGCGATCGGACACGCTGATCACGTTCGTGCCGCTCTGGCGAGCGATGGACAGCGAGATGGCCGGCTGGCCATTGATCCGCCACAGTCCGCGGGGGTCGGCGACCTGGTCTCGAACCTGGCCGAGATCCCGGACGCGGACCGGGCCGCCGGGCCGCGCCAGGACGACCATCTGCTCGATGTCCGGAACAGTTAGCGCTCGCGTGCGCACCGCGATCGCGTACTGCGTGCCGTCGAGCTCGACCGAGCCGGGCGACCGCGGCTCCGACAGCTCGCTGATCCGCCGGGCGATGCCCTGGGGCAGAATCCCCAGCGCCTCCAACCGCCCGCGATCGAGTTCGACCAGAAGTTCGCGCTCATCCCCTCCTCGCACGCCGACATCCGAAACGCCGGAGACGCCTCGAAGGGCAACCGCTATCTCCCGCTCGGCAATCTCGGTCAACCGGGCCGACGTGTAGGGGCCGGTCAGCCCGTACACGAGGAGATCCTGGGCTTCCAGAACCAAGTCGGGCGGCAGGTACTGCGGAATATCGATGGCAACGCCCTCCGGCAGATCGTCTCGGACCGAGTTGATCCGCTCGCTCATCTCCAGCCGGGCGAATTCCATCCGCGCATCTCGCTCGAACTCGACCTGGATGACGGCCGACGAGCCCGTCCCCCTTCGATCCGCCCGAGACTCCGACACGATGCGCTCGACGCCGCCGACCTGCCGGATGACGGCCTCGAGCGGCGCCGTCACGAATGCCTCGGTCGCCTCGGGAGAAGCTCCCGCCCAAGTTGCGTAGACGTTGAGCCGCGGGTACTCGAGATCAGGGAGAGCTTCCACGGGGATGAGCCGGAAGCTGTAGACGCCGAGCGCGAATAGCGCGATGTAGACTGCGGAAGTGGCTACCGGCCGGCGGATCGCGAGGTCGATCACCGGACGGCCCGCTCGCGCGCCATGCTCGGCGTGGCGGGGCCGCGCGTTCCTCCGCCGGGTTCGCCAGGAGAGCGCGCGCCTGGCCCGGCGGGATCGGTCCCGGCGCCGCCGGAGTCCCTTCCGGCGCGGACCGAGACCGACGGATCGACCATCAACGAGTAGACGACCGGGACGACGATCAGCGTAAGGAAGGTGGCGGACAGGAGCCCGCCGATCACGGCGACAGCCAGGGGCGCGCGCAAGTCGGCTCCAGCTCCGAGGCCGGCCGCCAGCGGCAGGAGGCCGAACACGGTGGTGACGGTGGTCATGACGATGGGCCGCAGCCGCAGGCGCCCGGCCTCGACGATCGCGTCGCGCTTGGACAGACCCGCCTTCCTCCTCTGGTTGATGAAGTCCACCTTCACGATCGCATCGTTGATGACGATGCCGGTCAGAATTACCAGTCCGATTCCGCTCATGGCGTTCAAGCCGTCGCCGGCGATCCAGAGCCCGGCCAAGGCGCCGATCCCCGCCAGCGGCACGGCGACCAGGATCACGAGCGGCTGAACTATCGATTCGAACTGCGCGGCCATGATGAGGAAGACGAGGGTGAACGCGAGGCCGAAGGCGAACAGGAGCGAACGAAAGCTCGACTGCATCTCTTCGTTTTCCCCGCCGACGCTTATGGTCGTGAGGATGGGACGGGAGATGTCCGCGATGGCGGCTTCGACCTGGCCGACTGCCGAGCGCAACCCGCCCCGCACTTCCGCCAGCACCTGAACGGTGCGATTCTGCGCCTCTCGCCGGATCTCGACCGGGCCGAAGCCCTGCCGCACCGTGACCAGCTCCTCGATCGGAATGTCGGCGAGCCGCAGGGACAGCACGCTCTCGATATCCCGAGCCTGCGCCTCCGGAATCGCGACCCGGATGTCGACTTTGTCGGCAAACACGGAATACTTGTTGGTCGTGCCTGCGCCCCTCAGGTACCCCTCGATCGCATCCGCCACGGATGTCACGCTCAACATGTGCCGCGCCGCCGCCTCGCGGTCGATCTCTATCACCAGCTCGGGCTGCGCGCGCTCAAGGTCGAGACGCACATCTTCGAGGACGCTCAGATCCCCGATCCTCGCCGCGACCGCCTCCGCCACCGGGACGATCTCGTCCAGCTCGCCGCCTTGCACCTTGACCGCCATGTCGGCTTCTCCCATGGCAAGCACCCGCCCGAGGGAGGTCGCGCGCCCGGTTTCGATCGAGATCGACGAGGGATCGAGGCCGCTCTCCGCTATCCGGTCGCGAAGCTCATCGACCGCCTCGATCGTTGGCCGTCCGGTTCCCGCCAGCTGCACATCCAGCGCCGCGCTGTTGAGGCCGCTCAGGATTCGTGCCGCAAGTTCGCGACCCCGGCTCCGCCCGACCCGGGTGAAGACGCCCGCGACGCCGTCCATCTCCAGAAGCATCTCCTCCAGCTCCGCGACAGTCTCGTCCGTTACGCGAAGCGGGGTTCCGTGGGGAAGGTTCACCTCGACCCAGAACTGTCCCTCGTCCACTCGCGGCATTAGCTGCCGCGGGAGGGCGCTCGCGATCAGAACCGCTCCCGCCAGGGCGACTGCGGCCATCCCAAGTATGGCCGGGCGGTGGGCGAGCGCCCACTCGAGCGCGCGCTCGTAGCGGGCGGCGAAGCCGAGGAAACCGCGGTCGAAAGCCCGCAGGAATGGAGTGAAGAGGAAGGCGAAGAGCTTGCCGGCCGCGCGGGCGATGTCCGCGCCGGTGAGCCGGAGCGAGCGCCCCAGATAGGCGACCGGCCTGCCCGCCATCGCAGCGGCCGCGACAAGGCCGCCGCGAACCGCGCTGGCGGAGCGGCGCAGACGTCCGCCCTCCGCCCGGCCGGGTTCCGCCGGACCGATCCCGGACGAATCGGCCCGCGAGGGGACGGAAGGTCTCCCCGTCGGCAACCGCCCGCCCGGTCCGGCGGCGCGGCCCCGCGCCACCTTGGCCGCAAGCACCGGCAGCAGCGTCAGCGCGACAAGGAGCGACGCCAGCAGGGAGAACGTCACGGCGAGCGAGAGGTCGCCGAAGAGCGCTCCGGCGACGCCCTCCACGTAGAGCACCGGCACGAAGACCGCGATCGTGGTGAGCGTGGAAGCCGTTATGGCGGCCGTCACCTCCCGCGCGCCGGCCGACGCGGATTGCTCGGGACCGACCAGCGGCGCTTCCCGGACGCCGGATGCGGACTTCTCGGGGCCGGCCGCCACCGCCCCCCGGGCGCCGGCCGCCGCCGGCTCATCGGTCTCGGGCGCCCCAGGCATCGCGACCCCGACCGCCTCCGACTCTATGGCGCCACTCGAGGCTCGCTCGCGGTGCCGGAAGATATTCTCCAGCACCACTATGGAGTTGTCCACGAGGAGGCCTACCCCCAGCGCCAGCCCTCCGAGCGACATGATGTTCAAGCTCACGTCGAACGCGTAGCAGAGGGCGAACGCGGCGATGACCGAGAGGGGAATTGCCAGGCCGATGGCGAACGGATACCTGGGGTCGCGCAAGAAGAGGAAGAGAACGAGAAATGCGAGCAATCCGCCGGCCAGGAGCGCCGACACCACATTCGAGATCGCGTTTCGAATGAACGACGCCTGGCTGGACGCAACCTCGATCGATACTTCCGGAAACTCCTCCCGCAGTTCGTCCAGCGTCGCCAGAACTCGGTCTGCCACGCGGACCGTGTTGGAGCCGGCCTCCTTGAAGACCTGCACGCCGATCGCCGCCGCCCCGTTATGGCGGATTATCGTCTCGAGATCGGCGATCGTGTCGGCGACCGTCGCGACATCGCGCAGAACGATCGGACGATCCGCGGCGCTCGCCTGTCGCGAGATCACGACATCAAGCAGTTCCTCCACGTCCTGGAACTGGCCCAGAGTGCGCAAGCTGTACTCGAAGCGGCCACGCCGGATCGTCCCGCCCGGAGCATTGTAGTTCGCCTGGTCGAGCGCGGACGAGATCCCCGCGAGCGTAACCTTGTGGACATTCAAGAAGCCCGGGTCGACGATCACTCGCAGCTCGCGGTCGGGAGCGCCGGTCACCCCCGCGAGCGACACGCCGTCGAGTTGCTCGAGCCGCCGTTTGAAGATCGCTTCCGCGAGATCGCTCAGCTCGCGCAGACCGGCTCCGGCCACGGCGAGGCTCATTATGGGATCGCTGGTCGGGTCCGACCTCAGTATCGTCGGACGGCCGGCGCTCGACGGCAGCTGGCTGGCCAGCTGGTCCAGCCGCTCGCGCACGTTGAGCGCCGCGAACTCCATGTCCGATCCCCATGCGAACTGGAGACGGACAAGCGACTGTCCCTCCCGCGATCTCGAGGTGATCTCCCGAGTTCCTGGAACCGAGTAGAGCGCCTGCTCGATGGGTTCGGTGATCCAGCGTTCGACTTCGGCCGGTCCGGCATCCGAATACGTCGTCCAGACCGAGAGCGTCGGAAACGCCACATCGGGGAGCAGATCGATGGGCAGGCGGAGAAAGGACACCACCCCGAGCACGCCGATTCCTATGTAGAGCATCGCCGTGGCCACCGGACGCCGTAGCGACAGATCGGGCAGCGCCAACTTCAGGGACTGCCCTCTGTATACTCCGCTAGATTGGACCAGGCTATCAGGTAGTCGTACCGGCGCTGAATGAGCGAAGTCTCGGCGCTCTGCGCCGCGCTGATGGCCTGCTGCAGTTCGGTAAAGGTCCCCGTTCCGAGGCGGTAGCGCTCTTGCTGCATGCCGAGCCGCTCCCGGGAGATCTCGAGCGCTCGCTCCAACAGAGCCAGGACTTGCGCCAGCTGTTCGATCTCCGCTCCAAAGCGGCGCACATCGCCGTCGAGCTCGATGCGCCGACGTCTCAGCTCTTCCTCGGCGCTCCTACTGGCCGCAGCGGCTCGCGCATTCCGTTGCTCCCGCGCGAAGCCGTCGAAGATGTTCCAGGACGCCGAGATAGAGAAACTTCCACCCGTGTCGCCAAGGCCGAACTGCCAGAAGGACTCATCGGGACCAAAGGTTTGCGACCGGCCCCAGCCCAAGGACATGGAGATCGTGGGCAGGTACCGCAGCCGCGCGCCCCAAAGGGAAGCCGATGCCGCCGCTCGGTCGGCCTCCAGCGCGGCAAGTTCGGGATCCGAGGCCAGAGCGACTCTGGCGAGCGCCTCGATGTCCGGAGCGCGGTCCGGCGGCATCGCCTCGCTGTCGGCCAGCGCCAGACCCTCCGCTGTCTCGGGAGAGAGTCCCATCGAGACGACGAGCTGGCGCAGCCCGGTTTTCAACAGATTCTGCTCCGAGATGAGCGTAATCTGGGCATTCAATAGATTGGACTCCGCCGCAAGGACATCGGTACGCTCGACAGCCGCGATCTCGTATCGCCGGCGGGCTATGTCGAGCTCCAACTCCCGGTCGGCGATCTGGCCTTGCGTCAGCGCGAGCAGTCGCTGCCTGCGGAGCGCGTCCAGAAATTGACGCCGAACAGTCACGACCACCCCGCGCTCCCGGTCGTCGTACCGTCTCTGAACTGCTCGCATGGCGGCGGACATTCGACGCACCTCCGCCCACCGCCCGGCGTCGAAAAGAGTCCAGCTCAGCCCCAGCCTCTGGTTGCCGCTTTGCGAAGCGGATGACAGAGGCTCCTCGAGAGTCTTCGACAGTCCCTCCTCGCCAACGAAGGTGGAGCGCGTGAAGGATGATCTGCTCAAATTGAGAGATGCGGCTGCGGTCGGGAGCAATGCGCCCCAGGCGGCGAGGCGGTCGGCGCCGGCCGCGCCGGCTTCGGCCCGGGCTGACCCCAGCGCCGGACTCCGGTTAACGGCGATCCGAATGGCTTCGGCTATGTTCAGCGTATCCGGGAGGGCCGACTGGGCCGTGAGCGAGGCCGGCGCCGACCCGGAGTGCAGCGCCGCAGCCAACGCCGTTGCGGCCGCGGCCGCCCGCAGTGGCGCGCGCACTGGGATGAAGCTCACGATCCGGCGCGTCACTGCAGTCCGTCTGGACCCTGCTCCGCCGCCCCCGCCTTCAGGTCGTCGTAGTTCATGATCCGCACGGGGGCGTCGTGCGTGAGCGTGGCGTGTCCCACTACGAGCACTATTTCCCCGCGCTCCGGCATGAAGGTGTTGTTCTCGTCGCCCGGAACGACTTCGACGTAGTCCTCGTTCTCGAGACCCGGCGTGACATACTTCCACTGCGACCGGCCAGTGGCGGCGCCAGGCTCGCTGGGTTCGAAAGTGAATACGACCTGCCGTCCCCTCCGTTCGACGACCGCCGTCTTCGGTATGAAGGTGCGCCCGGCCAGCTGGCGGCCCGCGATACGGACGCTGCCCGGCATCCCCGGGATGATCCGCGCCTCGGGATTCGACAGCCGAACCGTTACCCGCGCCGTCTGCGTCTCCGGACTTATCAGCGGGTTGACGCTGACCACCCTCCCGGAGAAGAGCTGGCCCGGCAGCGCCGGGAAGATGGCGGTCGCGGCGCGGCCGACCTCGATAGCCGGGATCTCCGAGTGAAGGACCTCCGCATCGATCTCGATTTCGGCGAGATCGACGATGGTCGCGATCGAATCTCCCACGTTGATGCGAGCGCCGGGGTGCATGGTCAGGTTCGCTACCCGTCCGGCGAAGGGAGCGACGACCTCGGTCTTCGCCAGCTCGTATTCGGCCTCCGCAAGCGACGCCTCCTGCCCGGTGAGGCCGACTCGTATGCGCGCCTGCGCGGCTCTCGCCACCCTGATCGAGTCGGGCAGCTGGTCGTCGAACAGCACCCTGTCGACAAAGTCGGCCTGGGCCCGGTCAAGCGCCGCCTGGGCTCGCTTTACCTTGATTTCGTAGATAACCGGATCGACGCGTGCCAGAAGCTGCCCCTCGGCAACGTAACCTCCCTCGCGAACGGGAACCTCCATTACGGGGCCCGACACCTCCGAACGCACGGCGGCCCTGCGAAGCGGAGCGGCTCGCCCGGTCGCCGAGACCCAGATCACGAAGGTGTCCTGCCGCACGGCTGCACCTTCGACCGGGAGCCAGATGCTCAGGGCGCGCTCTGCAGCCGCGGTCCGCTGGACCCCCTGGATCAGAGAGTCGGGGATGTCGCCCGCCAGGATATTCTCGAGAGTGAGCTCCGTCGGCTCGGGGTCCGCCCGCAGCCGAAGAAAAATGCCCGCTACCGTTGCGCTCGCGATCAGCAGGACGATCAGCGTCGTCCAGTGCCGTGGCTTCATGAAATCGAAACGCCCTGCAATCTGCCCAAGCCTCCTTGCGGACATACCGGGTTGCCGCGCTCTGCCGAGCAAAGCGCCAGACGCGCGGCCACGCTGCCGTCGACCGGCGCGCTCAAACTGCCATCGGCCGACACGCGCTCAAACTGAAGCTGCGGTGTCAACACCCTGTCAACTAGGACAGTTCTCGGGCGTATCGGGGTTGTCCCAGAAGCCATACCCGTCCTGACGAATCACTTCCAGCGACGTCGTGTAGCTCTTCTCGCCGATCTCGATCACGACGGTGTACGTACCAGGGTCCGCCATGCCGCAGCCGTCGCCGCCGCCCCCGCCAAAGAAGCGGAAGAACTGGTTGCCGCCGCCCCGCTCCCGGACGGCTTCGTTGATTTGCAGGAAGAGCTCGCGCATCGACGATTGGCCTTGGCCGCCAGCGGCGGCGGCGCGGCCGGCTCCGCGGCGGCCCCCGCCTGACGAGGCCCCGGCTGGCTGCACGGGGTAGCGCTCGGCCGGGCGTTCGCGCCAACCGCTCGGGTCGCCCCCGGGGCCGCCGCCCCGCCCGCCGCCGCCACCGAAGATCCGCTGGATGCCCTCGCGGTCGCCTCCCAGAGCCATCTCGAGCATTCGGTCCATGGTCTCCCGGTCGACATCTTCGTGCTCGACCAGCGAATCGCCGACCGCCTCGTACATCCGTACCCGGCGCAGGCTATCGGCCCGTTCGGCCGGAGACGACTCGGAGGCGGCGGCGCGGCGGTCGAATCTCCACCTCATCCGGTTGATGCCCGCCGACGCAGGCCCGTCCATCGTCTGCACGGTGTCGCCAGCCGGTCCGAGGATCGTGATCGATGCCGTGGCCGCCGCACTAGCGCGCGCGCCCATCCCGGCCCGGCTTGCAGGCATCTCGACCTCGCCGCCCCGCTCCGCCGCGCCACCGCCGCGCCCCGCTCCGCCCCCGCGCCGCCCCATGGCCCGCCCCGCGCGCTCAGCGACCTCTACCGTCTCCATCTCCGCTTCGGCAGCCCCTTCCTCCTCCATCGCCTCGGCCATCTCCGCTTCGGCAGCCGCCATCTCTTCAGCCATCTCCGCTTCGGCAGCCTCGGCCAGCTCCTCGGCTACGCTTTCCGGAATGAAGTAGGCGATCTCGGCCCCATAGCTCCCGGCGTCGGCCTGGAACGAGCTCTGGGCTGTGAACTCGCCGCCCACAGGCGCATCCCCGTGTTGAACGGCAGCCTTCGGTTCGAAGACCACCACCTCGCCGGGGAGGCGACCGCCGCTCAGCTGCTGCAGCGGGGAGATATCGGCCACGAAGATCGACCGGCCGTGAGTGCCCGCGATGATCTCGTTTTCGCGCGGGTGTATCTTGAGGTCGTGCACGGGAGTCGTCGGCAGCCCGTTCATGAACCGCGTCCACGACCCGCCCCGGTCCACCGACACGTACGCTCCTACATCGGTCCCGGCGAAGAGCAGGTCCGGATTGACGTGATCCTCCCGAACGACATGAACGAAGTCGGGTCCCCCGCGCGGCAGATTCGACGAAATGGACCGGAAAGTCTCGCCCCCGTCGTCGGTCGCGTAGATGTACGGCTCGTAGTCGTCCCGCCGGTGATTGTCGAAGGCCACGTAGAACCGCCCCGCATCGTGGCTGGACGGCTCGATGCGGCTCACGTAAGTGCCCTCGGGCACGCCCTCGAAGCGGTCGGTGAGCTCTATCCACTCCGCCCCGCCCGGGCTGCGCCAGACCCGGCCGTCATCGGTGCCCGCGTACAGCTCTCCCTCTTCGAGCGCCGACTCGGCCAGCGAGACGATCGTCGCGAAGTTCTCGGCCCCGGTCACGTCCGGCGTGATCCCCCCGGTCGTGTTGTACGCCACCTCGATCTTCTCGGGATCGGCGTAGGTGAGATCCGGCGAGATCGGCTCCATCTCGTCGCTCTCGTACGTCCACTTCAGAACCCGGTTGGCTCCGATGTACAGCGTCTGCGGGTCGTGCGGAGAGAGGACCAGCGGAGTGTTCCAGTTAAATCTCATGTCGAATAGCGCAGAGTCTTCTCTGACAAGAGCTTGCATCTCTTCGACCCGCGCCGCGTGCTCGGCCGGAGGGTTGCCGGGGTCGTCTCCTTCCAGAATCGCGATCGAATCCCGCAAGGCCTTTGTGCGCTCGCGCCAGTCGGGGTGCTCCAGCTGGTGCCGCTCGCCCGTTCCAAGGTTCCTCCAGTAGATCCTCCCCTGCTGAGACTCTCCGAAAACGATGTCGGGGTCGGTCGGGTCCTGCGGGGCGTAGAAGCCGTCGCCGCCCCCGATCGAGAACCACATGTGATTGTCTATCGAACCGCTCGCGCGACGGCTCGGACCGCACCACGTGTAGTTGTCCTGGAGCCCGCCGCATACCCGGTACGGCGTGTCCATATTGTAGCTGACCGCGTAGAACTGGCCCATCGGCATCCGGTTGGGGAACTCGAAGTTCCCGCCCCTGTCCCACGTGATCGCGATTCCGCCGTCGTTGCCAAGTATGAAGTGGTCCGGATTGGAGGAGTCCCACCACAGCGCGTGGAAGTCCACGTGCACTCCCTGGGCGGGATTGCCGACCGTGCGCCCCCCGTCGCGCGAGAAGAAGAGCGACGACCAGTAGATGAAGTCGGGGTCGTCGGGCGACACCCAGACTCCGGAGTAGTAGAAGGGACGCGAGTTGCTGGAGTTCATGAACTCCCATGTCTCGCCGCCATCCTCCGAGCGGTACAGGCCCGAGCCGTGCCGGTCGCCGTTCTCGTCCGGTTCCTCCGGCGTCTCGGCCTCCACCATCGCGTACATTATCCGCGGGTAGCTGGGCGCGAAGGCGATCTCGAGCCGCCCCAGCATCGTCTCCGGCAGTCCGGCGCCCGACACCTTCTCCCATGTGTCGCCGCCATCCGCCGACTTCCAGATCGCGCTTCCCGGCCCGCCGCTATTGAAGAAGTACGGCCCGCGAACGCGCTCCCAGCTCGTGGCCCAGAGCACGTCCGGATTCCGAGGGTGCATGTCCACATCGACGAAGCCGGCATCTTCCGAGACGAAGTGAACGCGCTCCCACGTGTCGCCGCCGTCCTTGGTCCGGTAGAGGCCGCGCTCCTCGTTCGCGCCCCAAGGGTGTCCCAGGGCGGCCACGTAGACCCAGTCGGACTTCGTCGGATGAACGACTATGCGCCCGATGGCCTGGGTGTCTTCCAGCCCCTTCAACTCCCACGTCAGGCCGCCGTCGACGGACTTGTAGATGCCGCCGCCCGGGGAAATGGAGTTGCGCGAATCTTCCTCCCCGGTGCCCGCCCAGACTATGTCGGGGTTGGACGGCGCAATCGCCATGTCTCCCATCGACACCACCCGCTCGTTGTCGAAGACAGGCCGGAAGGTGGTGCCGTGGTTGGTGCTCTTCCAGATGCCGCTGCTCGCGCCCGCGATGAAGAAGGTTCCGGTGCCGGGCACGCCTTCCACATCCGTGACGCGGCCAGCCATGTTGGCCGGCCCTATCGAACGCCACTCCATCGAAGACATGAACTTCTCGTCTTCCAGAGCCTGCTGCCCCGAGACGTCCGCCGGTATCGCGGCCGCGGCCACGCAGATCGCCGCGGCTACGGAGGCGACAGCGGTAGAGGGGCGCGGGCGGAGGCCGAGCACGCTAAGGCAAAGCCGGCGGAGGTGGGAACGGTGAACGTACACGCAGCGGAACAGCGAGCTGGCGATCGCGGGACGGAGGGGGAAACGACGGTGTTTCAACATGGTGGGCGTGGCTCCTGGCTTAGTCTTGGATGCTCGGTCGCAAGGGTTCTGGCGGCACCGGGCGCGTTCTCGCTCGCTCGTCCGGGCACGAGCTACGCGGCCAGTCCGGGCACGAGCTGCGGCCGGTCCGTGCTCGAGCTACGGTCATCCGGCCCCGGGCCCCGCCGACCCGATCCGCTCAATCTGCTTCGGTTCGGGAGTGCGGGAAACCCGGCCGTGCCAGTGCCGGAGGAGGGATTCGAACCCTCAAGGGATTGCTCCCACCGGATTTTGAGTCCGGCGCGTCTGCCTGTTCCGCCACTCCGGCATCGTCGATTCTGCCACCACATTAGCGAGAGAATGTGGGACCATAATGTAACCTATTAGCACTCATGCAACAGTTACGGCGACGGCTTGCCGATAGCTAGCCCGAGCATACGACATGCTGCTACAGGGACGGCTCTGCTCGGACTCGGGCTGGGGGAGCGCACAGGCGCACCGCAACCCCGCCGTGCCGGATTCCCTGCGGCAGATTCAGTCCATGGAACCGCGCATGGGACCGCCCGGCACCGAAGTAAGGCTATATTCGGAGAACTTGCCGCTGCAAGCGCGGGTCGTGATAGGCCTCGGCAAGATCGGCGAGGGCTTCGAGGAGCTGGGCGACGGCACCCAGGGAGAATTCGGGGAGATCGGCGCGACGGTGCGGGTGCCGCAAAGCGCGATGTGGGACGGGACCGGGACTGCTACAAGTACACCTTGTCGGGAGCGAGCCGGGATCTGCGGCCGGGGGGCAGGGTGCTGGTCGATGGCGCTCCGTCGCGGACGGTAAGCTGCTCGCACGCCGACACCATCGAGATCGCGCGCGGCTGGAGCGGCTGGAGGAACCCGGGAGCAGCGAGCCGCAGTAGCGGCGCACCCGCCGGTTTCGTATTCCGGTCCAGCCACATCGGAAAAGCTGACCTCAAGCTCGGCCCTGTCCTACGGGCAAGTGGGTCCACTGGTGTTCTCTATGCTCGCCAGCCAAGTCATGAAAGCAGCCGTGTTCGGAGCGCACAGCCCTGCGTTATTGCCGAAGGAGAACCATGTCAGATTGCCAAGACCGAGCAGTGTCGCAGGGAGACTTCCGGTCAGCTGGTTATAGTCGAGCCCCAGCCCTTCGAGGTTGGCGAGGTCGCCGAGTTCGGAAGGGATGGTTCCGGACAGCTGGTTCCAGCGGAGGTACAGGCCTTGGAGGTTGGCGAGGTCGCCCAGTTCGGGGGGAATGGTTCCGGTCAGCTGGTTACCATGGATCCACAGGTGTGTGAGGTTGGCTAGGTTGCCCAGTTCGGGGGGGATGGGTCCGGTCACGCGGGTGTTGTTGAGGTGCAGATCTTCGAGGTTGGCTAGGTTGCCCAGTTCGGGCGGGATAGGTCCGGTCAGATAGCTATCGGTGAGACTAAGCAACGAGAGGTTGGCGAGGTCGAAGAGTTCTGGGGGAATAGATCCGGCCTGCCGGTTACCATGGATCCACAGGTGTGTGAGGTTGGCCAAGTTGCCCAGTTCGGGCGGGATAGGTCCGGCCAGCTGGTTACCATAGAAGTGCAGGACCAGCCCTTTCAGGTTGGTGAGGTTGAAGAGTTCGGGGGGAATGGGCCCGGCTTTATGTCAAGAGACAGGCCTACGAGGTCGAGGTTGAAGAGTTCGGGGGGAATGGGCCCGGACAGCTGGTTCCAGTGGAGGTGCAGGCGTTGGAGGTTGGCTAGGTTACCTAGTTCGGGGGGAATGGGTCCAGACAGCTGGTTCAAGCCGAGGTTCAGACTTTCGAGGTTGGCTAGGTTACCTAGTTCGGAAGGGATGGTTCCGGTCAGCTGGTTATCGAAGAGGGTAAGGTCTTCGAGGTTGCCAAGGTTGCCCAATTCGGGAGGAATGGGGCCGGATAGCTCGCGGTTACCATAGATAGACAGACGTCGGAGGCGGCGAAGGTTGCCCAGCTCCGGCGGGAGCGTGCCTGTAAGGCCGTTGCTTAAGAGATTCAGCCAGGTAACCGAGCCGCCGCGATCCGTGCCTACTACCCCATGCCAACTACTGACCGGCGCATCGGTCAGCCAGTTGGTATTGTTAGTCCAATCATCACCGCCTGTCGCATAGTACAATATCTCAAGCGCATCGCGCTCGGTGTATGCGCACTCTCTTCCCGTGCCTTCGTGGGACGCGATCGTGGCTAGCCAAATGCGGAAGGCCTGGGTGTTCATCGAGCACAGCCCGGTACCTGCGTAGCGCAAGTCCGTGAGCGAGAGAGAGGTAAGCGATGGCGGAAGCGGCCCCGTCAACTGCGGGTTGTCGCCAACGCGCAGCTCCCGAAGCTCCGTTAGCCGTCCCAGTTCAGCAGGGAGACGGCCGGCCAATCCGTTATCGTCCAAATCGATGCGCACTGTCCGGCCGAGGGAGTCCGCACCGATGCCGTGCCATTCGCCCAGGGCGGGCCCGTCGCGCCAGCCGCTGGAGTTGTCCCAATTCGTGCCGCCCGTGAATCGGTACAACGTCTCGAGCGCAACCATGTCTTGCCGGTTGCAGTAGTCTCCGGCCGTAGTCGACATACCCGTCAGCCACGCCACGAAAGCGGCTGTGCCCGGCGCGCACAGCCCCGCGTTATCGTCAAAGTTGAAGAATTCCAGCTTGTCCAGGCGCAGCAGCGCCGCAGGGATGGGTCCGGACAACTGGTTGTTGCCGACGTCCAGGCGTTCGAGGCTCGAGAGATCGCCCAGCTCCGGCGGGAGCGTGCCGGCAAGGCCGTTGCCGGAGAGATCCAGCCCTATGACCGAACCGCTGGAATCCGTCGTTACCCCATGCCACTCTCCGACCGGTTCGTCCGTCAGCCAGTTGGCGCTGTTCGCCCACCCGGCGGCGCCTGCCGACCGGTACAACGCCTCGAGCACATAGCGTCCGTACGAGCACTCTCTTCCTGTGCCTTCGTGGGACGCGATCGTGGCCAGCCAGTCGCGGAACGACTGCGTATCCACCGAGCACAGCGCGGTACCCGCGTAGTCCAGCTCCGTCAGCGCGAGCGAGGCGAGCGATGGCGGCAGCGACCCTGTCAACTGCGGGTTGTCGCCAATACGCAACTCCCGTAGCTCGGTCAGCTGGCCCAGCTCCGCCGGAAGCAGGCCGGCCAAGCCGTTGCCGGCTAGATCGATGCCGGCTACCCGGCCAATGGAGTCGGCGCTGATGCCATGCCAATCGTCCAGCACGGGCCCTTCGGCGAGCCATCCGTCCGAGCTGCCCCAGTCGGCGCCGCCCGCCGACCCGTACAACGCCTCGAGCGCAGCCCTGTCCTGCCGACTGCAGTAGTCTCTCGTGGCAGTCGATATGCTCGACAGCCACGCCACGAAAGCGGCTGTGCCCGGAGCGCACAGCCCCGAGTCGCCAAAGTTGAATGCCACCAGCTTGTCTAGGCGCAGCAGCGTCGCGGGGATGTGTCCAGCCAGCTCGTTATCGCCGAGTTCCAGGACTTTGAGGTTGGCAAGGTTGCCGAGTTCGGAGGGGATGGTTCCAGACAGACGGTTACCGTTGAGGTCCAGGTTTGCGAGGTTGGCGAGGGCGCCTAGTTCGGGAGGGATGGGTCCGGCCAGCTGGTTATTGCCGAGGTCCAGGCGTCCAAGGTTGGAGAGATCGCCCAGTTCCGGCGGGAGCGTGCCTGCAAGGCCGTTGCCGGAGAGAGCCAGCCGTGCCACCGAGCCGGCGCTGTCCGTAGTTACCCCGTGCCACTGGCCGAGCGGTTCGTCGGTCAACCAGTTGGTCTTCTGATCCCAGTCAGGCCCGCCCGTCGCGTGGTACAACGCCACCAGCGCTGCCCGGTCGGGGTGGGGCGCGGCTGGCGACACGGTGATTTCGGCGGCTCCGGAGGCTTGCCCCGCCGTTGCGGCGATGGTGGCCGAACCGGCGCTGATCCCCCGGACTAGTCCGGCGGAAGTGACGCTGGCGGCTGCGGCGTTGCCGCTGGTCCATCTGACGGTGGCGCTGGCCATGGCCTGCCCGTTCTGGTCGCGCACTTCGGCTGCCAGCCGGGCGGAGTCGCCGACAGTCAGCCGGACCTGGGCCGGCGTGACCGACACCGTGGCTGGCTGCCGGGTTGGCGGTGGCGGAGGCGGCGCGGGCGCGGTGGTGTCGCCGCCGCAGGAGAGGGTGACCGCGAACGCTATTGCCAAGGGGAGGGACAGGCGCCAGCCAACGGGCTCTTCGAGCCAGCCGTCACTCCGCATTATCTTGACGACCCAGGAAGATGGTCGCTCTTGACTCTTCGGCTGCTTGATGGCATAGCGCCTCCAGTACGTCGCTTACGTTCGAGCGTCTGCTTGGAGCTGGTTGACTGCAATCATCACAACATTTAGCCGTTGGCCCATGCGACCGTGGTACCTGTCACGATCTGTCCGTGTTGATAGCGCGCCGACGCCGCCAACTGGCCAGAGTCACCGGCGGTTAGGCGGACACCGGCTGGCGTGACGGGTGCCGTGCTCGGGTGCGTGGCCAACGCCGTGCTTGGTTGCCGGGGCGGTGTGGGTGCCGTGGTGTCGCCGCCCCCGGACGGAGTGATCGCTAGCATCGCTGTCGCAGAGCCTCCTGTCTTCCACGCGCGGAATCCCCCGGCTGACGAGCACCTCGAGCCCCGCCGGTAGGGAGAGTTCGGCGGCGGCCTCCGACCCGAGCGGATCGCCCCTGTCTGCTGCGTCCACGACGCTTGGCGGCGCGTCGCGGAAGATGGCGCGGACTTCGCCCGTCTCTGGATCGCGTAGGATCGCCGCCGCGCGGTCGCCCGACCCGTCCAACGTGAACGATCCGCCGGGTCCCGAGAGGGTGATGCTGGCCAGCGCACCGGCCCACTCCTGCTGGACCGGCAGTGCGTAGACGAAGGCGGACCGCCCATCCGCGTCCGTCACTGCCGACATACCGAAGCGGAACGAGAACAGCTCTCCGCCGCCGGCATCGTGCCCGGCGACTGCATACTCGCCCTCTGGCAGAGCCGGGAGGACGGGCGGCGCGTCAACGACGAAGGCATGCTCGAGGAACGGATTTCCGTTTGCGCCAGCCCCGCCCCACAGGAGCAGCACCCTTTCTTGCCGGGCATCCACGGACCCTACCCCGCGAGCGGCCTCCTCGTGGACGCGGTAGTCGAACGCTTTCGTGAAGCTGTATTCGCTTATCCACCGGGGCGTGCTGTCGGACATCAGACCGCATGTGCGCGGTGCGACCAGCGAGTCGCCACGCATGTCGTAGCCCCAGGCGCCGATCTTGCCGTCCGATGACGAATTCGTATCAGAATCGTCCACTTGGCACGGCGCATCCCGCAAACCGAAGTTGTGGCCGAGCTGGTGCGCCATGGCCAGAGGATCCGGTATCGAGAAGCTGGTCCGTCCAGGACGATAGGCGGCTCCCGCGCCGGTCATGGCTCCGGCCATGATCCCCTGGTAATAGCGATCGCTAGCCGCCCCCTCCAGAACCCGAATCACGCCAACCTCGGCGAGCAAGCCGGAGGCGCGGTCGCTCTCTGTCACCACCGCTTCATGGACCTTCAGGTCAATATCGTCCACCGGCAGCAAGGCGTTTATCGGCTCTAGCAACGCGCGATCGTCCGCTGCCAGGCCGGAGACGAGCCGCGCTGACGCCGAGTCCGGATCCCCCGGCCAGAGGAACGGCACGATCGTGAATCCCAGCTCGGGCACCTCTCGGACCCATACCCTGGCGCGCCCTTCGGCCGGGATACGCCTAGCGACGCCGAGGGAAGCGTCCATCGTGCTGTCCGGGTCGATCTCGACCACCATCTCCAAGCCCGGCTGGATCACCGATGCCGGTATCGAAGCGTTGACCGACGCTTCGAGGTCGCCCTCGTTCAGACTGGTTGGAATAGGTGCGCCCGAAGCTGCAATGTCCGCAACGTACACTTCGAACTCGCCCCGGTAGAAACGCGCCCGCACCTCCGGCATGCCTTCGCCACTGGCATCGGGCACCGAAATGAAGACGCGAAGCAGCGCCGGCTCGCCATCGACCAGCGGAACGGGGGACTCCAGCGACTGCACGGCCTGGGTCAGGTAGGCCGCCGACCCGCCTTCGCGCTCGCAAAGGCGAACGCGCCACTTTCGCATTCCGTCAAGCCACCTCAGAAAGGCTTGTTCCGCGGGGGCGCAGAGTGCGGTGCCGTCCGCGAGAAACTCGGCCAACTTGTCAAGGCCGGTCAGGCTGGCAGGGAGCGTGCCCTCCATCTCCGGGTTATCGCTTACGTTGAACTCTTCCAGCTTGGCCAGGTTGCCGAGTTCGGGGGGGAATGGGTCCGTCCAGGTCGTTACCGCCGAGCGACAGAAACGCGAGGTTGGCGAGATCGTCCAACTCCGGCGGGAGCTTGCCGTCAAGGCGATTGTTGGAGAGATCCAGCCCTACGACCAAGCCGCTGGTATCCGTCGTTACCCCATGCCAGCGACCGAGAGGCAAGTTGGTCAGCCAGTTGGTGGAGTACGCCCAATCATCGCCGTCGGCCGACTTGTACAACGCCTCCAGCGCACACCGCTCCACCGGGCACGGCTCTTTATCCTCCAAGACCTTATCGGCGAATGTGCAGGTCGAGGTGCTTGCGACAAATGAGATAATGACCTCCACATACCGGCCGACGAAGAAATCCATGATATGCTTGGCTATCTTGACGATAAGTCGGTATATGATCCCGTATATGGTCCGGTACATGGCCGCGGTCTGACGGATACTTTCGACGACCATATGGACAATATGCTGGACGATATACTGGATTATCTTGACGACCCAAGAAAATGCTTGCTCCGGACCTTCTAGCGGCATAGCGCCTCCTGTACGTCGCTTAGGGTTCGAGAGACCACTCGGAACTGGTGGACCAAGTCGTCAGTATCGGCAGCAGCCGAGCGGGAAGTTGGCGGCGGTCCAGCGTTCGGCGTCTCCACTCTTCCGGACGCGGTATTCCGCGGCTGGCGAACGCTTCGAGGCCGGGCTGGAAGGAAAAGCGCGGCGGCCCCGCGCCGGCGGCATACCTTCGCCACTGGCACCGGCTGCCGAGACAAGACGTGAAGCAGCGCCGACTCGCCTGCGACAAGCCGGAACAGACAGGCCGGCAACTTCACAACCTGGGCCAAGTAGGCCGCCGACTCGCCTCCACGCCCGTAAATGCGTGCCCGCCGGTGTCGTATCCCCTACCAAGCCATATTGGAAAGACGGCCTCAAAGCGCAGGCCCGGTCCTACGGACAAGTGGCTCCGGAGGTGAACGTTAGGCTCGCCAGCCACGTCGTGAAGGCGGACGTGTTCGGAGCGCAAAGCCCTGCGTTAACGTGGAAGCGGAAGTATTCCAAGTTAACAAGACCGAGCAGCGTCACAGGGAGAGTTCCTGTCAGCTGGTTACCGTTGAGGTATAGGTGTGTGAGGTTGGCGAGGTTGCCGAGTTCGGTGGGGATGGTTCCGGTCAGATCGTTACCGGTGAGGCCCAGTCTAAGGAGGTTGGCGAGATTGCCGAGTTCGGTGGGGATGGGTCCAGACAGATTATTAGCGCTGAGGAACAGCCACCGCAGGTTGGCAAGATTGCCGAGTTCGGTGGGTATGGGTCCAGACAGATCATTACCGTCGAGGTTCAGGTATTCGAGGTTAGCAAGATTGCCGAGTTCGGTGGGTATGGGTCCTGTCAGCTGGTTATCACCGAAGCTCACGCTTATGAGGTTGGCGAGGTTGTCCAGGTTCGATGGGATGGCTCCGGACAGCTGGTTGTCGTCGAGGAACAGACTTTCGAGATTGGCGAGGTTGCCGAGTTCGGCCGGTATGGTTCCAGACAGTTGGTTACTGTCGAGGGACAGGACTTCGAGATTGGCGAGGTTGCCCAGTTCGGGCGGTATGGTTCCAGACAGTTGGTTAGTGCTGACGTACAGTTGCGTGAGGTTGGCGAGGTTGCCGAGTTCGGATGGTATGGTTCCGGATAGCTGGTTGCCGGTGAGGTACAGCCCTTGGAGATTGGCGAGATTGCCGAGTTCGGATGGTATGGTTCCGGATAGCTGGTTGCCGACGAGGCTCAGACTTCCGAGGTTGGCGAGGTTCCCGAGTGCGGGCGGTATGGTTCCTGTCAGCTGGTTAGTGCTGACGTACAGCAGTCTGAGGTTGGCGAGGTTGCCCAGTTCGGGGGGAATGGGTCCAGTGAGCTGGTTGCCGAAGAGGTTCACTTCTTCGAGGTTGGCGAGATTGCCGAGTTCGGGGGGAATGGGTCCGGACAGCTGATTGCGTTGGAGCACCAGCCTTTCGAGGTTGGCGAGGTTGCCCAGTTCGGAAGGGATGGGTCCGGACAGTTGGTTATTGCCCAAATTGATACCTACCAGCCCAACAAGGAGGTCGGTGCTGATGCCATGCCACTGTCCAAGCGGCGCGTCGGTCAGCCAGTTGGTGTTGTTCGTCCAACCGGAACCGCCCGCCGACTGGTACAACGCCTCGAGCACAGCCCTGTCCTGCTGCTGGTTGTAGTAGTCTCCAGAGATGTTCGGTATGCTCGCCAGCCACGCCGCGAAAGCAGGCGTGTTCGGAGCGTGCAGCCCCGCGTTGTTGGCGAAGTGGAATGTTTCCAGCTTGTCAAGGCGCAGCAGAGTCTCGGGGAGAGTTCCTGTCAACTGGTTGTCGTGGAGTTGCAGGTCTTCAAGGTTGGCGAGGTTCCCGAGTTCGGCGGGGATGGTTCCAGACAGTTGGTTATTGTAGAGGTACAGCTGTTCGAGGTTGGCGAGGTTGCCGAGCTCGGAGGGGATGGGGCCGGACAGATCGTTACCGTAGAGCCCCAGGTGGCCGAGGTTGGCGAGGTCGCCGAGTTCGGGCGGGATGGGTCCAGACAGCTGGTTAGAGCGGAGCCACAGGCGCCAGAGATTGGAGAGGTCGCCGAGTTCGGACGGGATGGTTCCGGACAGCTGGTTATTGCTGAGCACCAAGTCTGCGAGGTTGGCGAGGTTCCCGAGTTCGGGAGGGATGGGCCCCTCCAGCTGATTATCGCTGAGGTACAGGCGGTCGAGGTTGCCGAGGTTCCCGAGTTCGGAAGGGATGGCGCCAGACAGTTGGCTACCGAAGAGCCCCAGCCATTTGAGGTTGGCGAGGTTGCCAAGTTCGGGCGGTATGGTTCCTGTCAGCTGGTTATAGCCGAGGTCCAGCCATTCGAGGTTGGCGAGGTTGCCGAGTTCGGGCGGTATGGTCCCCGCCAAGCCGTTACTTCGTAGGGCGATGCGCACTGCCCGGCCGAGGGAGTCGGCGGTGATGCCGTGCCACTCGCCCAGCGCCGGCCCTTCGAGCCAGCCGCCCGCATTGTTCCACCCGTCGCCGCCCGCCGACTGGTACAACGCCTCGAGCGCAGCCCTGTCCTCCTGGTTGCAGTAGTCTCCGCCGACAATCGATATGCTCGCCCGCCACGGCACGAAAGCGGTTGTGCCGGGGGCGCACAGCCCCGCGTTGTCGCCGAAATCGAATGCCGCCAGCTTGTCGAGGCTCAGCAGCGCCGCCGGGATGGGTCCGTCCAGCTGGTTCTCCTGGAGCGACAGTTCTTCGAGGTTGGCTAGGTCGCCGAGTTCGGGCGGAATGGGTCCGGACAGCTGGTTGAGGCCGAGGTCCAGGGTCGTGAGTTTGGCTAGTTTGCCGAGTTCGTAGGGGATGGGTCCGTACAGCTGGTTGACGTCGAGCTCCAGATGCGTGAGGTCGGCGAAGTCGCCCAGCTCCGGCGGGAGCGTGCCGGCAAGGCGATTGCTCGAGAGGTCCAGCCTTATGACCGAACCGCCGGTGTCCGTCGTCACCCCATGCCACCGTCCGAGCGGCGCGGCGGTCAGCCAGTTGGCGCTGTTCGCCCACCCCGCGCCGCCTGTCGCCCGATACAACACGGCGAGCGCTTCGCGGTTGCCCAGACGGCAGTAGTCTCCGATCGCTCTCGACATCCTCGCCCGCCACGCCACGAAAGCGGGCGTGCGCGGAACGCATAGACCCGCGTTATCGTCCAAGATCAGCGTTCCCAGCTTCTCGATGCGCAGCAGCGTAGCAGGCAAAGCCCCCGTCAGCCGGTTGTCGCGCAGGTGCAGGACCGCGAGGCTGGCGAGGTCGCCGAATTCGGACGGGATCGTTCCGGACAGCCGGTTACGGTTGAGGTACAGGGTTCCGAGTTTGGCGAGATCGCCCAGTTCGGCGGGAATGGATCCGGACAGCTGGTTAACTTGCAGATACAGGTGCGTGAGGTTGGCGAGACTGCCGAGTTCGGCGGGGATGGCTCCTTCCAGCCGGTTGACGCGAAGGTCCAGACGTTCGAGGCCGGCCAGATATCCCAGCTCCAGCGGGAGCGCGCCTGCAAGGCCGTTGCGGGAAAGGTTCAGCCCCGTAACCGAGCCCCCGGCGTCCGTAGTCACCCCATGCCACTCGCCCAGCGGTTCATCCGATAGCCAGTTGGCGCTGTTCGTCCACCCTTCGCCGCCCGTCGCCCGGTACAATGCGGCAAGCACATCGCGGGCGGCGTACGCGCACTCTCTTCCAGCGCCTTCGTGGGACGCGATCGTGGCCAGCCAGTCGCGGAACGCCTGGGTGTCCGCCGAGCACAGCCCGGTGCCCGCGTAATCCAGCTCCGCGAGCGAGAGCGAGGCCAACGATACCGGCAGCGGCCCTGCCAGTTGCGGGTTGCCGCCTATGCGCAGCTCCCGCAGCTCGGCTAGCTGTCCCATCTCCGTCGGAAGCCGGCCGGCCAAGCCGTTACCGGCCAAGTCGATGCGCACTACCCGCCCCAGCGAGTCGGCGCCGATGCCATGCCACGCGCCCAGCGGCTCGTCGGTCAGCCAGTTGGTCTTGCTGGTCCAGCCGGGTCCGCCTGCCGCGTTGTACAGCGCGACCAGCGCTGCCCGGCCGGGATCGCCGGCCGCCTGCCGGATCTCGGCCGGCGTGACCGACGCCGTGGTTGGTTGCGGAGCTGGCTGCGGTGGAGGAGGAGAGGTGGGCGCGGTGGTGTCACGTCCGCAGGAGAGGGTGACCGCGAGTGCGGCCGATAGGGAAAGGGCTACGCTCCAGCGAGCGTAACCATGAGGGATTTTACGGGGGGGGGGGGGGGGGTAGTCATATAAATCCTCTCAGCCACATTCAGGTGAGCGCAGGGATAGCTTCGGCAGTTCGTTCAGCAGGCATATCCTGCCGTTCTGGGACCAATATTGTAACGACAGCCGAGAGACGGCAAACGAAAGCCCGCCCTCCTCGCACCGGCCTACCGACACCGGCTACTTGCCACCTGTCGACCTCCTCACGCCGGCAGGTGGAAGAAGGCTAGCGCCAACAGCGCGTAGACCCCCAGAAGGAGCACCCCCTCCATCCAGTGCGTCTGCCCGTCGTTGGAGATCTGGGCCACGACGATCACCGAGATGCCGACGGCCACGACCTCGAGCGGCGAGAAGACCAAGCTCATCGGAGCCGGACCCACGACGTACGACAGGAAAACCAGCAGCGGAGCGATGAAGAGCGCGATTTGAAGCGAGGACCCGACCGCGATCTGAAGCGACAGGTCCATCTTGTTCTTGAGGGCGACCAGGACCGCCGTCGAGTGCTCCGCCGCATTGCCGACCAGGGCGACCACGACCACGCCCGCGAAGACCTCGTTCATTCCCAGAGTGTGCGCGGCATCCTCGGCCCCGCCGACCAGAATCTCGCTCATCCAGCCGACGAACGCCGCCGATGCGAGCAGCACCATGAGCGACTTCGCTTTCGACCAGACCGGTTCGCCGCCGCCGGATTCGTGGCCCGGGCCCGGTGCGCTGCCCGTGTCCCCGAGACCGCCGTCTCGGGCGTCAGGAGACTCGTCCTCGACGAGACCGCCGTGTGGGCCAGCTGCGCCGTGATGGCGAGGCGCGCCCTGGTACAGGCCGGGGTGCGTCTTGAGCGCGAAGACGAGAGAGAGGATGTAGCAGACCATCAGCAGGATGGAGATCTCCAGGCTCAGCGACCCGCCGCCCGCAGCTTCGGACAGCGGAAGTTCGGCGCCGCCTGTGGCCGTTGCGCCCGAGGCGGGGTCCGCTCCGCTTCCCCCGGCCATGAAGTGGTAGAGCGATGGGATGATGAGTCCCGCCGCGCTCAGCAGAAGAAGCGTCGCCCCCAGATTCGCGGCAGTCGGATTGAAGTGCTGCCTCTTGAACTTCAAGCCCCCGAGGAGTGCGCTGACTCCGAATATGAGGAGGATGTTTCCGATGATCGACCCGGTGATCGACGCCTTCACGAGATCGTAGAGGCCCGCCCGCATGGCGAAGATGGCGATGATCAGCTCGGCGGCGTTGCCGAATGTCGCGTTGAGCAGTCCTCCGAGGCCGACGCCCACATGTTCGGACAGCATCTCCGTGGACTTCCCCATGAGTCCGGCCAGCGGAATGATCGCCGCGGCGGACGTTATGAAGAGGGTCGTTGGCGAAGCGTGAACGAAGTATTCGAGGACGATGGTGACGGGCACGAAGACGAGGAGCAGCCAAAGGGCGTGACCCGCCTTGAGCTTTAGCGCCAACGAAGCCTCCCCCCTGGCCGCCGGTTCCCGGCGGGAGCGGCCGGTCTCCCGGATAGAAAATTCAAGGCGCCGCCCGGATTCGAACCGGAGTAGGGGGCTTTGCAGGCCCCTGCCTAACCACTCGGCCACGGCGCCAAAAAGGGTTGCCTAGCCTAATGAATCCTCGCCCCCGTGAAAAGACTCTGAAGCAACCTTGTGAAAAGACGCGGCAACAAGGGGACGACCGCCGCGCGGTCCCCGCACTTACGCCGCCCTCATGGGTTGGCGTTTCATGTAGACCAGGCTTCGCCACAGCCATTCCAGTGGACCGAACCGGAAGCACCGCAGCCACCAAGGCGACCACGCCAGCTGCGCCGCCCACACGGCCAGGACGATCCCCATCTGTCCCAAGGCCCCGACCCGCTCGAAGAGTCCCAGCCCGTGGCCGTAGAACACCAGCGTGCACAAGACGCTCTGGGCAATGTAGTTGGTCAGGGCCATCCGCCCCGTGGCCGCCAGCCGCGCCTGCACTCCGGGTAGCCGCTTCGCCTTCACCGCCAGCATGACCAACCCCACATAGCCCAGAAATACCCCCAGCGATCCGGCGTAGTTGAAGAGGGCCCCTTGGTACATCGACCGGTCCCATGCGAAGTCGGCCCGGATGTTGTAGAGCATGCCCGCGGCTACCACCGGCAGGCCGACGGCCAGCCCCGTCACGGCCATCCGCTTGTAGAACGCGGTGGAGCGGGATGCCGCCAGAACCCCGAGCCGGTACAGGGCCATCCCCACCAGCATGAGCCCCCCGGCGCGCCAGAGGGCGTAACCCATAAAGGCGGTCGTCTGGAACTCCAGGGCGCCCATGCTGCGCAGGGGCATCTGCTCGAGCCAGCTGCCGCGAAACGCCGCGATCTGGGCGTCCATGACCTCCGCCGGCGGAGCCCAGTCCGCCTTCATGGCCGCCAACTCCTCGCCGGACAGGGCGGGAATCAGGGCCGCGATCCCCAACCAGATGGGGAAGACGACGGCCACGACGCACGCGCCCAGGACGATTCCCCGCCGGGGCCGCAGGTTGCGTAGCGGGTAGAGCAGACAGCCGCACAGGGCGTAAGAGACCAGAATGTCGCCCGCCCAGATCAGGTAGGCGTGGGCCAGGCCGAACGCGAGCAGCCAGAGCTGGCGCCGGTAGTGGAGGCTGGCGCCGGAAATGCCGCGTTGCGCGGCGCGATCGGCCATCATGGCCATGCCCGCCCCGAACAGAACGGAGAAGATGGAGATGAACTTGGTGTCCGCCAGGAGGTGGACGGCGGCCCACACCAAGAACCCGGCGCCGCCCAGGCTGTCGTTGGCCGTAGGGTTCCAGTAGGCCGCCGGCACCATCGCGAAGCCCCGCACGTTGACTAGGAGAATCCCGAGGACCGCGGTGCCTCTCAACACATCCAGGGCAGCGATGCGCTCGCTGCCGGCGACGGGTCCGGCTATTCTCGCGCCTCGTGTCGCCGGTCGTCGCGCGCTCTGCGCGTTGCGCGCCGCCGAGCGTGCCTCATGACCGCGATACCGAGCGCCAGCATTCCGCCCGCCAACGCGAGCGCGGGCGTGTCCGCGCCCTGCTCGCCGAGGGCGGCATTGAACGCGCCGCCGACCAGCATCCCGACGAGGGTGGCAAGCACGGCCTTGACGACGAATCGTCCGCCGGGCCGGGATCTTCTTCCTTCCGTCATGTGTCTCCCTCCTCCGGACTCCTCCGTCGGACCCAGGAGTCTACTATGGTAACCGCCAGGATTCGGCGTCAGCCACCCGGCGCCCCTGGCCTGCGGGCAGCGCCGACAATTCTTGCATCGCTTAAGCGGATATCAAACTATGATCAAGAAAGACAATGACCTTGCAGGCTGAGTCAAATGGCCGCGATATTGTCGATATTGTGTTGACCACCGGGAACTCTCCGTTCCTCCCCACCCGGACCCGGAAGGCGGTACACGTCTCCACTCGAATAGCAGCGTCTTCGTCGAGACCTATCTTATGATGGTGTTCATTCGCCAACTGAAGGTGATACTCGACCCACCACCCCTCCCGGCACAGTGAATAAACGCTTCTTCGAGCAGCCGGTCCTCAACTCGCCCTACGATGTCCCGGCCCGCCACTGGCAGTTGGACAACTCCGGCCAACCGACCGGCAGAGTCGTGAGCGACCGCAGGCCCGCAAGTTTCGTCACTCCAGTTCCCAAGCCTCGCAAGCGGCGAGGCGGAGACACTCAAGCCGACTTGGTCATCGATGAAGGCCACGGCCTGTCGACCGCCGACCAGCAGTACGATCTGACCTCAATGATCAACCGCGTGCGCGACCTTGTGGCCCGCTGGAGAGCGATCCCCGACTCCCGCGATTGGCGCGTGACCCCCGAGACCGAGCGGATTCTGCGGCACTGGAGGTCCCACAGATTCGCGGGCATACGCCCCTTCTTCTGTCAAATCGAGGCGGCGGAGACAGTTATCTGGTTCACCGAAGTGGCCCAACGCAGCAAGGCCGGACGAGAACTGCTCAAGCACCTGGAGAACGCCAGCAGCTCGGCAAACCCGCTGCTCTCGCGGCTTGCGGTGAAGATGGCCACAGGCGCGGGGAAGACCACCGTCATGGCCATGCTGATCGCTTGGCAAACGATCAACGCCGTGCGCCATCCCCGAAACAAGCGGTTCACCCGGGGCTTTCTGGTCGTGACTCCGGGGATCACCATCCGCGACCGGCTTCGAGTGCTCCAGCCCAACGATCCGGACAGCTACTACCGGCAGCGCGAGATCGTGCCCCCCGACATGCTGGGCGACGTGCGCCAAGCGAAGATCGTAATCACCAACTACCACGCGTTCATGCGGCGGGAGAAGGTGAAGCTCTCCAAGGGCGGGCGCGACTTTCTCCAAGGCCGGGGGCCTGCCCTCCAGACTAGGGAGACCGAAGGGCAGATGCTCCAGCGCGTCATGCCGGAGCTGATGGCGTCGAAGCGCGTCATGGTGTTCAACGACGAGGGGCACCACTGCTACCGCGAACGTCTGGCCGGCGAGAGCGAGGAAGGGCGGCTGACGGGCGACGCCCGCAAAGAGGCCAAGAAAAACGTGGAAGCCGCGCGGGTATGGATATCGGGGCTGGAGGCGGTCCAGCGTACGTTGGGCGGCGTGACGCCGGGGGCGAACGGGAGGCCCGGGACGGGAGCCAACGGAGTGGCGTCCGATGGCAGCGGCATCCTCCGGGTGATAGACCTGTCGGCGACACCGTTCTTCCTCCGCGGCTCCGGCTACGCCGAGGGCACCCTCTTCCCGTGGACCATGAGCGACTTCTCCCTCATGGACGCCATCGAGTGCGGAATCGTGAAGCTGCCCCGGGTGCCCGTCGCCGACAACATCCCCGGCGGCGACATGCCCAAGTTCCGCAACCTGTGGGAGCACATCCGCAAGAAGATGCCCAAGAAGGGCCGGGGCAAATCGGGCGGCGGCTGGCTGGACCCTCTCAAGCTTCCCGTCGAGCTGCAAACCGCGCTGGAGGCGTTGTACGGCCACTACGACAAGACCTTCGAGCTGTGGGAGCAGGCCGGGACGAAGGTGCCTCCGTGCTTCATCGTGGTGTGCAACAACACGTCCACTTCGAAGCTCGTGTACGACTACATCTCCGGCTTCCGGCAACCTGCTTCGCAGGACGGCACCCGGCGCTTCGAGAACGGACGGCTCAAGCGCTTCCGCAACTTCCATCAGGACGGGACGCCGCTAGCCCGTCCCCGGACCTTGCTGATCGACAGCCACCAGCTGGAATCCGGCGACGCTCTGGACCGCAACTTCAAGAAGGTCGCCGCCGACGAGATCGAGCGGTTCCGCCGAGAGATCATCGAACGAACCGGCGACCGGCGGAAAGCCGAGAACCTGTCGGACCAGGAGATCCTTCGCGAAGTCATGAACACCGTGGGCAAAGAAGATCGGCTGGGTGGCGAGACCCGCTGCGTCGTCTCCGTGTCCATGCTTACCGAGGGCTGGGACGCGAACAACGTGACTCATGTGCTGGGCGTGCGCGCCTTCGGCACCCAACTGCTGTGCGAGCAGGTCGTGGGCAGGGCGCTGCGGCGGCAGTCTTACGATCTCAACGACGAAGGGCTGTTCGATGTGGAGTATGCCGATGTCCTGGGCATCCCCTTCGACTTCACGGCGGAACCGGTAGTCATCAAGCCCCGGCCACCCAAGAAGACGGTGGAGGTGCGGGCGATCATCCCTGATCGCGACAGCTGCGAGATTGCCTTCCCGCGGGTCGAAGGCTACCGCGTCGAGCTTCCGGACGAGCGGCTCGTTGCCAACTTCACCGACGACTCGACGCTAGTGCTGACGCCGCAGCTTGTCGGCCCCAGCATCACGCACAACGAAGGCATCATCGGCGAAGGCATCGACCTGGACCTCGAGCACCTAGGCGAGTTGCGCGAATCCACAGTGCTCTACCACCTGACCAAGCACTTGGTGGAACGGAAGTGGCGGGATGCCGGCGAAGCGCCGAAGCTGCACCTGTTCGGCCAGCTCAAGCGGATCGCCCGCGAATGGATGGACCACCACTTGGAGTGCAAGGGCGGCACGTATCCTGCGCAGTTGATGTACCAGGAACTCGCGGACATGGCGTGCGAGCGGATCACCGAGGGAATCGTCAGGCGGCACATTGAGGAACGTCCAGTCAAGGCGGTGCTGGACCCGTACAACCCGGCGGGTTCGACTGCGAACGTACAATTCGCCACTTCCCGGAAGACGCTCTGGAAGACCGACCCCCGCAGATGTCACGTCAACTGGGTCGTGTACGACAGCGAGTGGGAAGCCGAGTTCTGCCGGGTGGCAGAGGCGCACCCCCGAGTCCGCGCCTACGTCAAGAACCACGGCCTGGGGCTGGAGGTGCCGTACCGTTTCGGTTCCAAGTCCCGAATATACGTTCCGGACTTCATCCTCCGCGTGGATTGCAGGCGGGACGGGGACAGCGATTATGACGGCGGTGACGAATGGCAGGACGGCCACGATTTGCCGGACTGTGACGACCTCCTGAACATCGTGGTCGAGATCAAGGGCTACCGGGGCGAGGATGCCAAGGACAAGAAAAACACCATGGAAACCTATTGGGTGCCCGGCGTGAACCGGCTTGGCGACTACGGTCGCTGGGCGTTCGTCGAGCTGCGCGATGTCTTCGCGATGGAAGAAGAGTTCGACGCGGCGATTGCCCGTGCGGTGGAGGACACGGCCGCCCACGACTGCCGCAGCGAGGGCACCCTCATGACCACAAGGAACGCGTAATGGCCAGAAAGCCCCGCCCCCGCAAGAAAGTGGAGACGCTGACGCACGACGAGGCGTCGCGGCTGAACATCCCGACCAAGGAGTACGAGCCGTTCCTCGACTCCAGCGACGCGGCGCCTATCCAGGTCGCATACGAACGCCGGAACCGGGACCTCGACCCGCAACTGGTGTGGCGCGGCAAGGACAACCAGGATTGGTCGAACCTGATCGTACCCCCCCCCCCTTTTTATTCAGGAGAAGGTCCATCCTAAGGTTCTGATCGACGATTTGGTGCGGCAGAGCAAGAGGGCGGCGACCGAGACCGACGACCAGCCCGACCTCTTCGCCGACTTCAACGGTCTGCCCTCTCCCGAAGCGCACACGGAATTCTACCAGCACGACGCCAATTGGTCGAATCGCATGATCCTGGGCGACAGCCTGCAAGTGATGGCTTCGCTGGCGGAGCGCGAGGGACTGCGCGGCAAGGTCCAGTGCATCTACGTCGACCCGCCCTACGGGATCAAGTTCAACTCCAACTTCCAGTGGTCGACGACCAGTCGCGATGTCAGAGACGGGAAGCGCGACCACATAACTCGGGAACCCGAGCAGGTGAAGGCGTTCCGGGATACTTGGAGGGACGGGATTCACTCGTACCTGACCTACCTGCGCGACCGCCTTACGGTGGCGCGGGACCTGCTTACCGAGAGCGGGTCGGTGTTCGTCCAGATCGGGGACGAGAATGTCCACCGGGTGCGAGCGCTGATGGACGAGGTGTTCGGAGGGGAGAACTTCATCCGAGAGATCTTTTTTTCCAAGACAGGTAGTCTGACATCGACGTTTATCGGCAGGACTGGCGACAGGTTGTTGTGGTACGCAAAGAGACGTGAATCGTGCAAATTCAGACCTCTATTCCGAGAGAAACGACACGACGGTTTCTACAAGAACGTAGAGACCGAACCGTATTCTTATCGAGTAATCGAGGACCATGAACGTATTCTTCCGCCATCAAAGATCGATGGTCGAGTGTTTCGATACGTGTCACTCGAGAGCTCGGGGTCATCAGGGACTGACACTCCGTTCGACTATTGCGGTAGGATTTATCGTCCAAACAGAAGTAGTCATTGGAAAGTTAGATACCCAGATGGGATGAGTCGTCTCGCCCGTTCAGGGCGTATTTCAGCGCAGGGAAACAAGCTTCGTTACATGCTCTACATTGACGACTACCCAATTCGTCGGATTGGCGATGTATGGACCGACACGAGTGGCTTTACTGTCGGTCAGCAGTACGTAGTAGAAACTCGACCAAAGGTTGTGGAACGGTGTGTCCTGATGACCACCGACCCCGGCGATCTTGTTCTTGATCCCACGTGCGGGTCCGGCACCACTGCTTACGTTGCCGAGCAGTGGGGACGACGCTGGATCGTTATTGACACCTCGCGCGTTGCGCTTGCCTTGGCTCGCAGACGCGTGATGGGTGCGCGCTATCCTTACTACTTGCTCGCAGATAGCCCGGAAGGCCAGCCCAAGGAGGCCGAGTTGTCTGGGAAGGTGCAATCCCAACCGAATACCCGGCGGAATATCCGCCAGGGGTTTGTCTACAGGCGAGCGCCGCACATTACCCTAAAGACGATTACCAGCAATGTTGAAATCGACGTCATATGGGAATCGTTTCAAGATATCTTGGAGCCTCTTCGCCTGAAACTGAACAGTTCTTTGGGCAACAATTGGGATGAATGGGAGATTCCACGGCATCCCGAGGAAGAATGGTCGGCGGAGGCGACACAAGCCCACGCCGACTGGTGGAAGGAGCGCATTGAACGACAGAACGCAATCAACGCATCCATCGCCGCAAGCGCAGAGTACGAGTACCTCTTCGACAAGCCATACGAGGACAAGCACACCGTCCGCGTCGCCGGACCCTTCACGGTCGACAGCTTATCCCCACATCGCACTCTAGGCGTCGACGAGGACGACGAACTGATCGACCATGTGGCCGACGCCCAACTTGGGTACGGCGAGAGGCAGGACTTCGCCACGATGATACTAGATAACCTGCGCACGGCCGGCGTCCAGCAAGCTCACAAAGAAGATCGCATCGCGTTCTCATCGCTCAAACCGTGGCCCGGAGACCTAGTCTGCGCGGAGGGCCGCTACGTCGAGGCGTCTGGAAACTCCGGGCGGGAAAAGCGCGCCGGCATCTTCATCGGACCCGAATTCGGCACCGTTAGCAGGCCAGACCTCGTGGCAGCCGCCCGCGAAACCGTGGAGGCGGGATTCGACCTTATGATCGCCTGTGCGTTCAACTACGACGCGCCCGCCTCCGATTTCGACAAGATCGGCCCCATCCCGATCTTGAAGGCCCGGATGAACGCGGACCTCCACATGGCTGAGACTCTGAAGAACACGGGCAAGGGCAACCTGTTCGTGATCTTCGGCGAACCCGATATCGAAGCACTGCCGACGGCTGACAGCGATGGCGCGGACAGTATTCGGATAAAGATAAACGGGGTTGACGTTTACCACCCCAACACTGGCGAAATCCGTAGCGACGATGCCAAAGGCATCGCCTGCTGGTTCATCGACACGGATTATAACAGAGAGAGCTTTTTCGTCCGCCACGCCTACTTCCTTGGCACCAACGACCCCTACAAGGCCCTGAAGAGAACCCTGAAGACCGAGATCAACCCCGAAGCCTGGGCAACGCTGCGCAGCGACATCTCCCGGCCTTTCGACCGACCCGCATCCGGCCTCGTCGCCGTCAAGGTCATCAATCACCTTGGCGACGAAGTCATGAAAGTCATCCGGGTATGAATCCGCCCGTGCGCTCGTGCAAGGCGTCTCATGGCCAGCGCTGAGCAGATCAAGGCGCTGCTCAAATCGCACTTGGAAGGCGATGAGGAGCGTTTCTTCTCCGTCGCCCTGCAGGTTGCCGCGCACGAAGCCAGAATCGGCCACCGCAAGCTCGCCGTGGAACTGCGGGCTCTGGTCGACAAGGCCAAAAACGGCCGCGAAACGCGGTCGCTTGCAGGTGGACCGAGGGCTCTGAGCCGCACCCGTGGAGTATCCGCAGGATTGCTGGAGACCTCCTACCCGAAGTGTCGCCTCGGCGACATGGTCCTGGACAACGGCGTGGCGCAGCAACTCACGCGAGTGGTTCGAGAGCAGCGTCACGCCGCCCGGATTGTCGAACTAGGTCTCTCGCCTAGAAGCAAGCTTCTGCTGGTCGGACCGCCGGGCACCGGAAAGACCATGACGGCCTTGGTGCTGGCGGGAGAGCTGGGGCTCGCCCTCCTGCAGGTTCGGTTCGACGCGCTCATCACCAAGTACATGGGAGAGACCGCGGCCCGGCTCCGGCAGGTCTTCGATTCTACGAGCCGTACCAGGGGCGTATATTTCTTTGACGAGTTCGACGCCATTGGGTCGCAGCGCGGCCTCGCCAACGATGTTGGGGAAATTCGCCGCGTCCTGAACAGCTTCTTGCAGATGATCGAGCAGGAGCGTTCGCATAGCATGGTCGTCGCGGCGACCAATCATTTCGAGATCCTCGATCCCGCCCTCTTCCGGCGTTTTGACGATGTGCTGTACTACGATCTCCCCGACAAGGCGCAAATCGCCAAGTTGCTGAAAGATCGGTTGGCTCGAACTGCGGTCAGGCCATTAGCATGGGGACGCCTCGCGTCATCGGCGGTCGGCCTTAGCCATGCCGACATTACCCACGCCGCGAACGAGGCATTGAAGGATGCGCTCATCAACTCTCGATCGGGCCGTGTCGACGAAGCAACGGTCATCGCGATGCTCGATGAGCGCCGGAAGATCGCCGCCAAGCTGACCACGAAGGCGTAGTTGTACGATCGCCGTTTGGCAGTTCCTCCCGCACATCACGTCCATGCCGACACCACTGAACAACCGTTAGGTTGCTAATGTTCGGTGCTACCCCATGACTCCGTTGCCTTTACCCTCTTTCCTTCCTACGCAACCACTCCGAATTGTCAACCCCTACTCGCGATAGCTGTGACCCAAATCCATGGGCCAACCCTTGTGCATAATCCGCATTGAGCTCGCCCAACCACTCGAATTTTGAATCCATCTCATCGTTCACGGAGTACTCGCCATCGCCGTTCTTCGTGAACTCCACCCTATCTCCGGTAGGAGCAAAATCGTACAATATCGGCCTCATCAGAACCCGCATTCGAACACGCTCCCTCTTCCCAGTACGCACCACTATTTGTGGGGCCCCAGTTCTGTCAGTCTTTACAAGCGGCAAAAACAAAAACGCTGTAGGTTCCGTCAACCGCACACAGTCACATTTCGGCCTAATGCACACAAGGAACTCGCCCTGTTCCGATCCGCGATTGCACACTATACTCCCCAGCTGCAGTATTCGCGGTGAGTCCCCGACAACTACTCGGTGCGCAACCAGCCAAGCGAATCTCTTGTCAATCATCTCCGCTGACATCTCTTCCAGTTGATCAGCATCTGCTAGTACGGCCGACAGCACGCCAAATAAGTCCCTCCTTTGCTTGTTAGACAGAACGCTAGACATATTGTCGACTCCACATTTCAGAAGAGCCACCACATCGTCAACGGATAGGTCTTCGCTCTGATCGCCAAACTGCAAAGAATACGTTTTATCGTTCCCGTGCTTTGTCACCAACCACGCCCGAATCGCGTTGATATCCGCCGGTTTGTACTTTGACACGGCATCCGTTATGATCCCATCGATTTCCGCGCTGATTTGGCTTATCACCAAATTTGCAGCGTCCGACGGCACCGGCAAACACGCGCGATGGGTCAGGAAAGCGGGATCCAGAGCTCCGTCTAGATTTGTCAGTATCCTGTGAGTATTGTCCCGAACAGCAGTCAGTGAGGTAAGAGCCAAAGATGGAAGGAGTCCCTCCGTCATACCGGCAAAATCACCCAATACCTGTTCAACTAGCGCCTCTTCCCCAACTGACTTGTCCTCGAGATGAGCCGGCAAGGCAGTGCCCGTCTTTGCATATACGACAATTCTGCAATACCTTTTGCATTCCACGACAAGATTTGCGAAGTTGGCGCGGACCTCGTAATCTTCTCTGTTCAACTCTTTCCTGATATCGTGCAGTATGCTAAGCACTATGCTAATTAAATCCGTTTCACCCGTGTAGACGGTCACTAGCCGAAGTCGGCCATCATCGTCCGCCCGTAGAATGTCAAGCAGTATTCGCGTAGCGACTTGGCCGGGAATTTCGTCGCCCGCCATATGCCAATCAAGAATAACGATGTCTGCGAAACGGCCCACTTCTACAATGTGCTGCCGTTCTTTCCGATCCTCGGGTCCCTGAACCCCCGGCGTAACCACACCGCACACTATGCCGTATGTCGAGAAGGATCGGACTAACACCTCGGTATTAAGATCTCGGCGGACGTCTCGGGGCGCAGGTTCATAATCTCCGCTGGCCGAAAGAGAACTACGGCTTGGCGTCACGATGGAGGTTGTTATGGGATTGATATCGGTGTACGCCCTGTCGTCTACAACTGCCGCTGTCCGAAGAAACCGCTCAACGATACCGCGGTGATGCTGCCCGAAGTCGCTCACTTGATTCCTTTCCCACTCTTCGACTTGGGAGCGATCACGAATGTTGCGCCTTCATCGACCGAATGATCTCCTAGCACCAAGTCGTAACCAGCACCCCGCAACGTCTCACGCGCGATATGGAGACCCATCCCCCGTCCGCCCGGTTTTCTAGAAAAGCCAAATTCAAATATGTCATCTCGCTCGAGATCATCAACGCCGGGTCCGGCGTCCGACACCAGCAGATTCCCCTCCGTCGAATCGAGTTTGATACGCCGTTCACGCCGATCATCGGGAGTTTGACAGGTCACCCAGTAGATTGCGTTATCAACGAGATTTACGAACACCGGGTAAAACGACGAGGGAAAACCATGTATGACCGATGCGGCGAAACTACTTGTTTGAGTTAGAGCGATTCCATGACGGGCTAGCCGTTCGCGAAACAGGTCGCTCAGGAACGCAAAGATATCAGATCCACGAATATCTATCGCCCTCCTGTAAAGTCTACGTTGGAGCGGCGTAAACATCGTGAGATATCCATCGAGATGATCAAAACAGCTGCGAATGCTCTCGTACAGGCCTCGCAACTCGCGATTGACGGCAGCCCAAGTTTTGAGTCTTCGCAAATTCGTGCGCAACGATCGCACCGTCGCCCCGAATTCGTGATTGATGATTTCTACGGCCATTCCAAGCTGGACTAGCTGGAGGTCCATCTGCAGCTCCTCTTCGAGAGTTGCATTACGCTGTTCAACCGCCACAAGTTGATCAACGATCGATGGGCCATCGGTAATAGCAAGTGCGTCAAGCTGTACAACGATCGCTTCAAGCCGGTCTGTTGTGTGTTGCGTAACCTCCGCCATTCTTTCTTCAATTCCAACTCGTAATGCGATCACCTCGTCGTCGCCGAGACCAGCAAAATCCGTACGGTAAAATGTTTGAATGCACCCAGCTAGCTCTTGTTTCAGTTCCGCCACCGCATCTCGCGACAACATTCGAATCTCAGCGACAATTCTTTTGGCGGTCTCATTTAAGTGCCGTCGTCGCCCTTCAGTATGACGACGAAGTTGCTCATCCAGGTCCACTATGCCCATTTCAGCTCGTCTGCGACCATCGATATCCGGCACGGCCGAGGCAGCCTCTCGAACCAAGTCGTCTAGCAGTTCTCTGGCGGGCTGAAACACGGTCAGCGACAGGTTGTCGGCCGCTGACCTATAACGTCTCCACTCACGCTGGGCCGTGTTGCTCAGAGGAATGCGGGGTCGCGGGACAGTATACTCGGCGTTGACTTTTCGAAATTTGGCGATGGCCATCTTCTCAATTAAAAGAATTTGTCGCGCGGCTTCGTCAGGATTCTCGATATCCGCTGCAACCCTGAGTCGCTCTTCAACGAGCGTCCCGAGTGTCACTAGCTCGTTCTGTGGCTTTTCCTCGGCCACTCGCAAAAAAAAGCGATTTAGTTGTTCCGTGAAATCCTGACGCCGAGTGCTTACGTATCGTTGTCGCCGTTTACGGATACGGTGTTGCTCCGCCAATTCTTTCTTTCGTTCTTCATATAGTTCAATATGCGAACTCTCCTTGCGAAAGAAATCCGCCGCTAACGCCAACAAGAACGACTGAAGTATGTTCCTGAACTGGCGATAAGCGATGTTCTTCTGGAAGCCTTCTCTTCCCGCCTTTTCGAGAAGCTGTGGGTTATCCTCCGCATTGATCTCCACCACACCAAACATTTTGCGATGCGAAAAATAGTAGTACGCTGCACTTTTGCTTCTTCGCGACTCAATATCCAGCCAGTCAAAATCAGTTACCCCATACGGAAGGATTCGGATACCGTCGCGATAAATGTATAGGCCACCAATCTTATTCGTTTTGCGATTAATTATAGCATGATCCTGCGGCGGAAGCGTCGAACGTCCCGCTTCGGGCTCGATTGCTGCGAAGGCGATCGCAAAGGGGCCGCATTTTGTGGGAGTTCCCTCCGGATTTCGCCACGGAATACGATGTTGATCAATCTCTTCACCGTAGATCTTGATGGTCCCCTCGAACTGACCGAACTCGTCGAACGCACCCTCGAACTGGTGATCTGCATTATTGTATTCCTCCGCCGTAAAAAAGTCGCTTTCACCAATGATATCTTCGAAGCTTTCCGGAGTCGTATGATGTCTAAGGGCAGTTTCGACAACCGGACGCTGATGGTCTGGTGTCATGGTATTCGTGAAACCTAACAAAGCGCGTCTCAATGGAGAGGCCTTATCGGCTACTCGACTAGGCGTGACATCGCCGACAATATCATCTCGTAACAATGGTGACGCGGGAACGATGATAAAATGCGTACCGCAGTTCGAGTCACGTAGCGACAGGCTGGGTTCGTATCCGTCAATTTCACGGGGATCAATATTAAAGCACTCCAGCTCCCGGATTAGTCGGTCGTAATGATCGGGATCAATAAGTGACCGATGGCGGTTGCCGTTCTCTTTGAATTCCGCAACCATTTCGTTGATATCGCCGGTGGACGGAAGCGACCCGTCGGCGAATTCACGGATCGGGATCGATATGTCCCGCAAGTTGATACCAGGACATTCGAATAGACTCCAGTTCACGAAAGCGGCAGTCAGATCAGAAACGCCGGTTGGCCGCCAAGCGCGTGTCAAGATGAGCACTTGAGGCCCAATCGTAGCAATGGCCAAGCGTCCGATCCCCTTCTCTCCCAACATCGGTCGCGTCGCTCTGCCGGGAGGACGAACCCCAGTCGGCTCTCGTCGGATCTTGCTGCTGGTTCCAATAGTAAGCCAATACTTGATAAAATCTTCCTTGCTCATTCCGATGCCGTCATCGCGGAGAACAAATAGTTCGTCGGAATCGTAATAATCGATCTCCACTCGAGTGGCGTAGGCGTCGTGGGCGTTTTTGAACAATTCGCTGATCGCAGTTGGAATGCCGGCAATCTGCTGGCGACCCAGCATGTCAACGGTGCGCGCGCGTGCCGTGAACGTCGTCACTTATCAGTCTCCTGGCGAAGATTACGCCGCAGATGGGAAGTGATATGCCTGCCCATTATGGACGCTAGCCGGACAGGCACGGCATTGCCGATCTGACGGGCCATCGCAACCGAGCTTCCGCGGAATGCGAAGTCCCGTGGAAAGGTTTGCAGGCATGCGGCCTCTCGGATGCTTATGGCCCGATCCTGCTCTGGGTGCCCGTACCGGCCGTTGGAATAGCTTATGCAACGAGTGGTTAAGGCCGAAGCTGGGCGATCCCAGTGCATTCGTCCATAGACATCAGTGTATCCGGACGTGCGTGCATGACATTCTAGTTTTAAATGCTCCGGCCACGATGCGTGACCCCCACCTTCTGGCGTAGACCTGATACGCTCCAGGTTTCGCGGCGAAAGCCTGGCGGCTTGGTGGTTCGGCATGCTCGAGTGCTGTTCGCCGGCTTCTATCCTTGGAAGGTCGCCAATCCACTCCCTGACGGTCTCATAGCATTCCTTTGGAGTCCCGGGACCGTTCGTTCGCGCGGGAAGCTCAATAGGACCATGCCGACTAGCCAGAAGGACAAGACGGCGACGTGTCTGCGGGATGCCGTACCTCATCAGCCGGATTGGGCGGTGGTCAACATGATAGCCATCCGCCTCCAGAGCACAGACGAAATCGCCGAATGGCCCGAGCCGGTCGCTGAACGACTGCAATCCGGGCACGTTTTCCAAGAAGACCACGTCGGGCAGACACCTCTGAACAAACTCAGTGAAGTGCGACAAGAGATGCACTCTGTCGTCGTCGTCGGGGTGAATGGTGTTTTGTTGAGAAAAAGGTTGGCATGGGGCACATCCACAGAACAAGACAAACCCGGGGCGACAGTCGTCAACGAGCGTATATATGTCGTCGGCAGATACATTTCGGATGTCGTCCTGGACCAGCATCGTGGAAGGGAAGTTGGCCGAATACGTATCCGCGGCATCGCTGTCCCAGTCGAGAGCGAAGGCGATCTCCATGCCCGCTTCTCTGAATCCGCAGCTTGCGCCGCCACATCCGGCGAAGAAGTCGAACACTTTGACTGTGCCGATTGGCTCTTTGGCGACAGGAGAAGGTGTCGCAGCTAGGGCTGGCGGTACCAAGGGGCGGGCACCCTTGCGGGCTACAGATCGTGTCGGCATAGCACGGGATCACCTTGAGACGGACGGCGCACCGCCGTGAACGGTCCTGAGAAGCTAAGAGATCCGGGGAGGTGCGTCACGGGCTGGACAGGAGTTAGCGGGTTGGAGCGGATTTCTGACGGTGGGTCCCGCTCCGCTTCCCGCTCTGGTCCGCGCCCTCCAGGGAGAGAGCAGCTCCACTCCGCCAGAGACAACCCCCTCCCGCCTCCGTGCAACAACCCGCCAAGTCCACACCCCTTCCCTACCGCTCTCCTCCGCCATCGTTCCACCACGATCCCGGCGCGTCCCATCCAAATTGTCCGTGCTACCTCGGCCCTCAACTCCGCCAAGCACTGGGACAGATTCGCTCGGTAAGCCCACGGCAGAGCGTTTGTAAGCCCGTGGCAGAGCGTTTTCCGTGAAGTCTCCGTACATGACTTTAGGGTCCTCTGGCGCGAGGCTCCATGCCCTTGCAACCCGGGCAACCTCGCTCGCGGCACTTCTTGCCGAACAAAAACCGAAATGCTATTCTTCATCCGCTTAAACGACCCTCCCCGTCAGCGGAGTTCCAAAATGCCCGACCGCAGCGCCATCGAGTGGACCGACGCCACTTGGAACCCTACGACCGGGTGCACTCGCGTCTCCGTCGGGTGCGACAACTGCTACGCCGAACGGCTGGCGCACCGGCTTCTGGCAACCACCTACCGATCGCGCCTTCCCGTGGTCGACACGCCTGCCAACCGACTTAATCCCTTCGCCGTGAGGGTCTGGCCGGAGCGGCTCGGTGTGCCGGCATCGTGGAGAGCCCCGCGCCGGGTCTTCGTGAACTCCATGTCGGACCTGTTCCATAAGGATGTCCCGGAGTCCTTTGCCCGCCAGTGCTTCGAAGTGATGCTGCGCGTCAGGCGACACGTCTACCAGATTCTGACCAAGCGTCCCTCGCGCGCCGCCCGATTCGCCTTGAAGCACCGGGCGATTCTCTTCCCTGCTGGGCTGCCCGCCCACATCTGGATCGGCACGTCGGTCGAAGACCAAGCCGCGGCCTACCGCGTACGCCACCTCCAGGCCGTCCCGGCCAAGGTGCGTTTCCTCAGCTGCGAGCCATTGATCGGTCCTCTCGACCTGTCGCCGTTCCTGGACGACCGCCGGCACATTCACTGGATCATTGCAGGGGGCGAGAGCGGTCTTGGCGCGAGGCCGATGGACCCTGGCTGGGTCCGAACCATCAGGGATCAGTGCCGGGCCGCCGAAGTGCCGTTCTTCTTCAAGCAGTGGGGCGGCAGGACTCCGAAGGCCGGCGGCCGCGAGCTGGACGGGAAGACATGGGACGAGTTCCCCGGGATTCAGTATCGGAATCGGCTTTGACGACGCCGTTCAAGGAAAACTACGGCGGGACGAGGCCGGGAGGGGCGAAGAGCTCCGCTTGGTCGGCATTCCAAGCGGTTGCCGCGTACTGCTTCGCCAATAGCGGCGCCGCCCGTTCATCTCCGCGCCGGCAAAGCATCTTGGCCAACTCGCCGAGATCGAGCCGGTTGAGGAGCTTGGCGGTGACCGGGCGCTTGGCGTCCCAAAACGCCATCGAGGACCAGAACTCGATGGCGGGCCGGGACGAGGCCATGCGGTGCAACAAGTCGCACTCCGCCTCGGACTTGCAAGGAAGAAAGTAGCAGGTGTCGTCCAGCATCACGGGCCGGCCGTTCGCCGGGCCAATCTTCTCGAAGCGAATTTCCTTGTAGAGCGCGGCGATCGCCACCTTCCAGGGCGCGAAGGAGTACGGCCCGACGCCGAAGATCGAGAACGGCGGCCGCTTCCGGTAGATCGAGCTTGCGCGCCGCTCGACGGCTTCGCGGTGCGAGACGAGATAGCGCCAAGCGTTCGGCGCGGTCTCGCGCAGACGAAGCGGCGACTCGGCCATCGTCCGGTGCGGCACGAGGACGAACTTCCGCGCCGCCCTGGACTTGGCGACATCCGAACTCTTGAGGAGCGGGAACAACACCTCCGGCTCGATGACGGGTTTCTCCCCGAAGTCGTTCGTGAGTTCGCCATCCCTGAAGAAAAACTCGAACACGCGCCGACAATCGTGCTTCAGTCCCGAACGCCACCGGCTAGAAACGGCCGCCGAACGGAGGTTGGCGAGGCGTTCGTACGCTTGCAGATCCGACACCAGCACGCCGTCCCGCATGCCGAAGCTGGAGTGCGGCGCGACCGCATCCAGTGAGTCGTAGACATCGCATCGAAGAGCTTGGCCGCCGGGCGCGAAGCCCGCATACAGCAAGCAAGCGTCCACCGACACACCGAAGTCCCGTTGCGAGTCGATGTCGTATATGGCGGCCCTGGATATCGGCAGGCCCGAGGACCAAGCGTATGCGAGGACCTTCCGCGCCACGCTGGTCTTGCACAACACCGCGATGGCTCCGGTTCGGCGCCGCAACCAGCGGATATTCTCTCGAATCATCCACTCGGAGATGTCGAAGTTCGCGCTGCCCGTAAGCGCATCGATGCCGCGCAGTCCGTCCACGTTGGACTTGGCGGGCAGGTTGGAGCCTCCCAGCGAGCCGACCGCGGCGTTGCTCACCCAGGGCGGATTGCCGAGGACGAGCATCGGCGCCGACAGCGCCTCGAGTTCCGCGTCCCAGTCGCACTGGAAGAAGTCGCGCTGTGCCACGTTCGCGTGGCCGTGCGCCGAGACGCACCGCCGGGCGGCATCGACGTACGCGGGGTTGCACTCGTAACCGCGCACCGCCGCACCCGGAAAAGCGCTAGTAGCGGCAACCAGGAAACTGCCCCGGCCGCATGTGGGCTCGACCACCGTAGCTGGCAGGAACCCGTGACGGGCGACCGCCCGGCAGACAGCATTAGCGAGATGGGTCGGCGTCTGGAAGTCGCCGAACTCGATCCTGCGCTTCGTCTCGTCGGGCTTCATCGCAAACGCATCACGCCGGGCACTCTGTCTCTTGAACGACCACGCGGCGTGTCATAGCCCGCCAAGAATCCTAGTCGATGGATCGCCACTCGATATCGGATGTACTCAACGTCAACGGGTCGCCCTTGCACGCTCTCGGACACAAAGCCGATCCAAGTGCGGATAGGTGGACTCATTCATGCGCTATCACGATCATCGCGTCGCTTGGCGGCTTCTCGCTTTTTCATACCGATGCGCGGCCACGACTTGATCCGCTGTCAGGCGCGAACCGTTTCCTCTCAAGACCATCTGCTTCATCGCCCGGCGCAACACCCGCTCGACGTCCGCGTGACTTGCGCCGCCGAAGATGTCCGACTCTACAATCGCCTCGATGCCGAACTCACGTCGTACACCTCGCAACTTCATCTTCATCAAGCGGCGGAGTTGTGCACGGGTCGGAGGCGCCAGAACCAGGACTTCTTCAAACCGCCGCCAGATCGCCGAGTCCAGCATTCGTTCGTGGTTGGTGGCCGCGATGATCACGCTGCGTCCGTCGTAGGCGTCGAACATTTGGAGGACGGCGTTCACGACTCGGCGGAGCTCCCCGTGTTCGGTGGCGTCGTCCCGCTCCTTTCCCAGCGCGTCGAACTCGTCGAACAGCGCGACGGTGGGCTGCGCGGACACAAAGTCGAACACCCTGCGGAGATTCGCGGCGGTCTCGCCGAGGAAGGACGACACGACGCTGTCCGTCCGCACGACAACGAACGGGCGGGCCAGCTCGCTAGCGATCACTTCAGCCGTGAGCGTCTTGCCGCAACCGGGCGGGCCGCAGAGTAGTATCCGGTCGCTTGGGCGCAGGCCGTGGGCCTTGAGTACGTCTTCGCGGTGGTTCTCGCGAGCGATTCTCTTGACCAACGACAGATTGGTGGGCGACAGAACGACATCTTCGAGGCCCCGGGCCGGCTCCTGCACCGCAAGCAGCGGTATGCCGCGTTCGTGGTCGTGGGGCACGGCGTCCGCCAGCCTGCGCAACGCAGGCGACCGGGGTCTGGCAGGACGTCCGTACAAGATGCTCTCCAAGTCGTCGGCCAGGAAGTGGTGCTGCTTCTGTCGTTCGTCGGCGATGACCTTCTTCGCTACATGCCGGAAGGCGTCAAGGTCGCCGTCCGCACCGGAGCGAATCAGCCGCCGCAGCAGTTTCCCGTTCGCCAAAACGCGGGCTAGCTGAGCAACATGATCAAGTTATGCGGGAATATCATCTACGAATACTATCATGTTAGGGAACGGTAGAGGTATCCGCCGCCAACCATCTCCAGGCCCGCCACCCAAGGTGCCGTTTTCTTCTTCAAGAGATGGTGCGGCAGAACTTCGAAGACCGACCGCCGCGAGCGGGATGGGGAAAACATGGTCCGAGTTCCCCCGAGGGAGCCGGGAGCTACGGCGCGGCAGGTCCGGTCACACGTACTCCGCGCGCCACCGGTCCAGCACCCGTTCCAGCTCCCGCATCAGTATCTGGCAGTCCCCCTCCCTCCTCTGCGCCTCCACTCGCGCTACGATTTGGCACAAATCCGTCACTTCCCAGCCGACGGGGTGAGCCAGTTCCCGAAGCTTGACCTTGGCTATGGCGGGCGGCGGGTCGGAGGCTAGATCGTACACGGCGTCCAGCCGGCTCATCCGGTCCTCCAGCTCGGCGGGATCCATGTGCAGCTGAGCCGCTACCGCCTCGCTCCTCCGCCTCATCGCATTCCAAACCCACTCCTCCGGCGAGGCCTCGCCGGGGAGGAAGAGCACCGCCACGTTGCGCCCCGCCTTCTCCGCTATCTTGGCCTCGACGCCCCTATCGCGCTGGTCGCCGTCCAGAACGAACACGAAGTTGTCGATCTGGCCGAACTTCCTGAACGCCGCGGCATGGCCCGGAAACTCCGAGGCTCCCGTGTTCCTCCCGATCCGCACCGACTCCCTTCGAATACGGAGCCGAAGGAACAGAACGTCGAAGACGCCTTGCAGGATGGACTCCGCCGTCTCGTCTTCGCACAGCAAGCTGAGCGCGTTGCTAGCCCGACCGTAGAGGGCATTCTGCACGACATCCTGGTACGGGACGACTTTCGCGACCTTCCCGCTCGCATCTCTCTCCAGGAAGACCCGCGCCAGGGGATGAACGGACTCCAGCACGACCGGGCTGTGAGTCGTCACGATGAATTGCAGGTCGTTCATAAGGGCGAGCTGTTGCAGCTGCAGCATGAGAAGCTGCTGAACCCACGGATGCAAACCGGTTTCGACCTCGTCAATCAGAACCAGCGCTTCGCGCAGATGCGCGACTTCCTGAGACAGGCGCAGTATCGCCCGCTCGCCGGCCGCCATGTGCAGTTCCGAGTACGCCGGACCGTCCGCTTGCCGGGCAAATAGCAAGTTGCGCCCGCCCCTCGACAGATTGACCACTTCCGAGTACCGGAACGGCAGCATCTTCTGGGCGAACTCGATCTCCCACAGCGTCAACGGCCGCTCCCGCGTCGAATAGCGCCCGCGCTTCATTCCGGTGACGAGTCCGCGCACTTCGGATGGGTCGCCAAGATTCCTCATGGCGTGCATGTAGACGGGCCGTTCCGGCTGCGAGACATTCGGCCGGCCGTAGAACGTGCGCCGCCAACCCTTGGCGCGCCGCCACCGCATGGCGCGTCCGCCGCCGGGAGTCGAGTACTCGAACTCCATGGAAGCAGGTCCCCTCTCGTCCCTGTAGGACCCCTGCCTGGGGCGGTAGTCGGCAAAGATCGTAACCGGCAGAAAGTCTCTAGGCCCCGCGCCAAGCACGCGGTAGGCGCAGGCGGCCGCGGAGAGGACAGTCGATTTTCCGCTCGCGTTGCCTCCCGCTATCACTGCGACGGGAGAGTCGAACGTCACCTCCAGGTCCTTGATCCCCCGGATGCCCTGCAGGCGAATCTTGGTCAGGAAGTGCGGCATGTGGGACTTCTTGGCCAGCGCCCGGTCCCAGAGATTTCTCAGGTGTCTCTCGATCATCGACAGATGCGCGGGCGACAGAACGTGTTGGCGGACAACAGAGCTTTTTGCAGGAAGATCATCTACTAATAGTATCATGTAGCGGAACGGGTAAGGTAGATCGTTGCACGGAAGACCGACTTGCCGGTGGCGGCGCGGCGGCAGAAGCGGCTTCTGCTATCCCCTATCCCGGTAACGGGCTATAATTCCGCGATGCTTCCGCACATTCGGCGCGCATCGTTCGCGCTCCTCCTCGCCCTCTTGGCCATGCCGTCGGCTTCGCTGCCCTGCAAGGCGCAGTTTCGCGATGCGCTGATGCCCAAAGCCGGCGAGATGTGGCTGGAGATTCAGCCGGCGCTGTTCAACTGGTCGGAGCAGTTCGCTTACAATCCGGTGGATGGCTCGGTCGCCAACGGACACCGCGAACCGCTCTTCAGCCACTACGACGGATCTCTCGCGCGGCGGCTCTTCCCTCCGCTGAACCACCTCGTGGACGCGCTGAACGATGACGCGGAGACGCTCGGATTCGATCCGCTGAAGAACGACGACTTCTCGTTCGGCAGCCTGGATTTCTCGGTGATGAGAGCGCAGGTGCGGCAAGTCGCTCTGGGCTTCGAGTTCGGCGTGCTCGACCGGGCCAGCGTCGGCTTCAGCGCACCCTTCGTGCTGACGGACATGACTACGGCATTCACGTTCGACTCTACGACCGCGACGGTGACCCGCCTAGGGAGGCGTGACGTATCGGTTTTCCTGCCCGATGCGCTGATCGCGCTCAACACGCTGCGCGTCAGGATCGCCCGCGGGGAGATCCCCGGTCCGCAGATTGCCGACGCCATCGATCTTCGCGACGACACCGACGCGTTCTTGGCCGCGTTGTCGCGTCTGGTGCGGAATAGCGCCTTGATCCCCACTGCGCCGAGCGCCGCAGGCCGCCAGATGCTGGCGCGGCTTGCCGGGCTGGCCAGCGCATTCGAGGCGCTCGACCTCGAGCTGCCCGAGCTGATTCTGCGCAGCAACTCCGGAATGGCGGATTTCGACGAAATCTTCGCCGACACGACGCTTGCGGACATCCTCCCGGAGAACACGAGGCTGTCGCTGAACGTTGGCGAGATAGAAGTTTTCTCCCGCGTAAAGCTGATCGACCAGATAACGCGCCGCGCGCCGGGGCTGCCGGAGAATGGCTATCCTGCGATACGCTACCGGGCCGCCGCCGGCGTGCTGGGCCGAATCCCGGTCCGGTCGCGCAATGTGACCCTCTTCGGCGATCCCGCTAACTCTGCCGACTTGCCGATGGCGGACGGACAGATCGATGTGGAGATTTCGCTGTACCAGGATGTGGCTCTCGGCAAGAGCCTGAAGATCACGGCCGTCGGACGCTACGGGATCCAGCTTCCCGACCGCGCGGTGCTGCGGGTGGCGCCGCCCGACCGGCCGTACGCCTCTTCATTGGTTCAGGCTTTCGTCGACCGGGACCTCGGAGACTACTTCAAACTCCTGATCCGGTCCGCTGTGAAGATCAACCCGGCCCTCTCCCTGGGATTCGAATACGATTACTTCGAGCTGGGGAACCCCACCTACAAACTCGCCGGGGAATATCCGGATGTGGAGGATGTCTCCGTCCTGGCGATCCAGGGATCCCAGAGCCGTCACGAGATCGGGTTCGGCTTCGTGATCGATCTCTCCGAGGCGCGGCTTCCGGGCGAGGAAAACCAGGACATCCTTCCCGTTCGCAATCCTTGGCGCTTCGTCGCATCGCTGCGGCGGGCTACCGCAGGCTCGGGCGGCCGGACGCCGGCCTGGCTCAGATTCGAAGCAGGGTTCCGCGCACCGGTCGACGTATTCGGGATATTCGGGGCCTGACCCGCGCCGTCGGCCGGGTGCCGGATGCGTTAGATGGTCGCTGGAACCTCAGTTGGCTCCATGAGGGCGAGTACGCAGGGCTGGCGGGAGAGGACGTTTCTGCAGAGCCATGATGCTCCGCAGCGTGCCGAATGTTCGCGCCGCTTCGGCCGGCTTGGACGCTATCCTGTCCGAATCGCGGGCGTGCGCGAAGAAGCTCGTCACGGTCGCGGTGACTTCGCCGCCGCCAGGAGCCGTCCGGCGCTGGTCGCTCGGCTCTCGGCCAACTTGATTCCTTCGCCCGGTTCCGAACATTCTGGCCGGGCCACGGCGTCTGGCCCCCGCCGGACCGGCATGGCCGCCCGCCGCCGCGCTGCCTGCGCTACTCGGCCCGCGCAACTTGCGTTCCAGCGCCAGAGTCTCCGTGTAGGGGATGAGAGGATCGCCCCGGCCATGGATCAGGTGAACCGGAGGCAGCGCGGCGGCGGTCAGCGAATCCGGCAACTCCAGAAGCGGGTGCGCTTCGCGAGCGGCCTCCACGATGAGAGACGCCATTTCGCCGACTCGGCCAGGATCGGGATCGCGGTCCGACGGCGGGGCGAAGAGCCGGAATAGAGCTCGGTTCGGGGGAGCGAGCGGCTCCGCCAGCTCCTTCTTCAGAGCGTCGTAGACCGGGTCCCAGGCCACCACGCCGCATCGAGCCGCGTGCACCGCCAGTTCGTGCAGCGCCAGCGACGCCTCTTCCGCGCCCTCGTACCCCGGAATTCGGTGCAGATAGTTGGCCCCGGCGACCCAGCGCCCGTACGGATCCGGCCGCATATGGCGCATCCGGCCCTGCCATTCGTACTCGCCAGTGAGCCCGAAGCGGATTACGGCTTGCAAATCGCTGTAGCCACCGAAGCCCAGGATGCCCCTGATCCGCCGCGTCTCGGCGAACTCCGCTCCCATCGAGAGAACCTGCGGGCACCCGAAGGACACGCCAGCCAACATCGCTCCCCCGGAAAGCACCCGGGGATCGGCACAGAGAACCTTCAACGACTGTGCGACGATCGGGCGCGCGGGAAGCGGATCCAGCTTCAACTGGCTCCATGCCGGGATCTCCGGCAACAGAACGACAGTGCCGGCCGAAGCCAGCGCGGCAGCCAGCCGGGCCAGCGCCGGGTGGTCCGTCCCCTGAACCGCCACGCCGTGGAGGATAAGCCAACCGGGAAGGGGACGCTTCACGGTCGCGGGCAGATACCAGCGCCCGGTGATCCGAGCTTGGCCCGCAGCATCTCCGATCACCGCCCGCTCCGTGCGCACCCTCGGGAGGTCAGGCAGAGTGGGCCGCCCGTCGGCCCCGGGCCTGCCCCACTCTCCGTGGAGGGAACGCCCCCGGAACCAGCCTCTCAGAAAGCGCAGCACCGCAACGGCGGGATCCGCCACCTCAACTCCCGCCGACGGCCTCGACTACCTCCTGGATGCGAGCGGCGTAGCTCCCGGCGCGCTCCATCGCCTCCTCCTCGTTCACCGTAACAACGCGGCCGTCCCGCACCACCACGCGCCCGTTCACGAGCACCGTCGATACATCCCTTCCGCTCGCCGCGTACACGAGGTGGGAGTAGACGCGGTAGAGCGGAGTGAGACCCGGCCGCTGCGTGTCGATGAGCACGATGTCGGCCAGCTTTCCAGGCTCGATCGACCCGATTTGGTCATCAAGGCCAAGAGCCCTGGCACCGCCCGCCGTCGCCATCCGAAAGACGCTCTCCGCCGGAAGAACGGATGGGTCTCCCGAGACGAATTTATGGAGCTTTGCCGCCGCGTCCATCTCCTCGAAGAGGTCGAGGTCGTTGTTGCTGGCTGCGCCGTCAGTGCCCAGCCCCACGGGGATACCGGCAGCGAGCGCCGCGGGTACGGGGGCCGCCGCAGCGATGCCCAACTTCATGTTGCTCTCCGGATTGTGGGCGATTCCTGCACCCGAAGCTGCGATCCGCCCGATGTCATCCGCCGAGAGGTAAATGGAGTGGGCCAGCACGGTGCCGGGGCGCAGCGCACCGATCGAATCCAGCGTCCCCACCACGCCCATGCCCGTTTCCGCCCGAGAGAGGGAGTCTTCGCTGGCATCCTCCGCGGCGTGAATCTGAAAGACCGCGTCGTATTCGATAGCCAAGCCGAGGGCAGCTTCCACAGCGGCTACCGGCGTCGTGTAGAGCGCATGCGCCGACACGCCCGGCACGAGGAGGGAGTGGTCCCGATACCGTTCCATGAATGCCGCAGCCTCCGCGAGCGACGCTTCCGGCGTTGGAAAATCGGGAGCCGGAAATCCTATCACCGAGGGGCCCATGACCGCTCGTATCCCGGCGTCGATGGTCGCCTGCGCGGCTTCGTCGCGGAAGTAGTACATGTCTGCGAAGGTGGTGGTGCCGCTCCTGAGCATTTCGATAGAGGACAGGAGCGTTCCCCAGTAGACGAAGTCGGGGTCCACCAACTCCGCCTCGACCGGGAAGATATGCTCTTCAAGCCACGTCATGAGCGGCATGTCGTCGGCCAGCCCCCGGAGCAAGGACATGGCGGCGTGGCCGTGGGTGTTGACCAGCCCGGGAATGACGAGTTGTCCCGTCGCATCGAGTGCTTCAACGTCGTCCGGGCGGGGCTCGTCGGGGCCGAAGAGTCGCGCTATGCGGTCGCCTTCCACTAGCACGGCGCCACCTTCGATGATGGTGCCGGCTTCGTCCATAGTCACGACGGTACCGCCGTCGATGAGTAGCAGACCGTCCGACCGGCCGGCCCCCCCGTAATCTGCCGAGCAGGCGGCTAGGGCTGTGGTCATGACGAATGCGGCCACCTTCTCGACCGCCTTTCTGGGTGACCGGCGCGTCTTGCGCGGAAGCGCGGGGGCGCGATGAACTGCGGGGGCCGGTCCGCGTCCGAAGCGTGGCAGCCAGTTCACTAGCTTGCCGCACCCGGGAAGGGGGAGACAGAAGCGCCTAGCAAGAGGCGCGCCTCGCCTGAGCAGGGCAGCTTCGGAGATCTCCGCTCAAAACCAGGCAGACAGGAGCTGCCTCGGTAGAGGGGGCGGACCGAGTCGAATAGCGAGTGCATCCGGCCAAGATATCACATTCTGGGTCGGATCAGCACTACGATCCGGAAGGACTCCGCCAGCGACCACTTGTTGGCAGCGGCCAGTTCGCCGGGCGCAGGGCTCGTGGTTGGTTGGCCGGTCGCGGCTGGCAGCCTCAACCCGCTAGGCTGTGAGACAGCAGCTCCTCGGCATGCGCGCGCGACTTCTCGCTATCCGGGTTGCCGCCCAGCATCCGCGCCACCTCGACTACCCGTTCTTCCTTCGTGAGCGGACGAACCCGTGTGCGGGCCTTGCCGCTGGCTTCGTCGGCAACCTTGTCGAGCGAGTAGTGCATGTCCGCCTGGGCGGCGACCTGCGGCAGATGCGTGACCACGAGCACCTGGTGCGCCGACGACAATCCGACGAGGCGCGCGGCCACGCGGTGCGACACTTCGCCTCCGACCCCCGCGTCAACCTCGTCGAACACCAGAACCGGGAGCGGGTCGACTTTGATGAGGGCGGTTTCGATAGCCAGCATGAGCCTGCTCATCTCCCCTCCGGAAGCTATGCGGCGCAGCGGCGCTGGCGGGAAACCGGGGTTCAGAGAGACCAGGAAATCCACGCCTTCGGCCCCGTGAGCGGCGATTTCGCCGAGCTCCGGCAGCGACACTTCCATGCGGCCGCCCGGCATGCCGAGCCCGGGCAACGACGCGGTCACCTCATCCGCGAGAGCTCCTGCGGCTGCGCGCCGCCGCACCGAGAGATCGCTCGCGAGTCGTTCCAGCTTCCGGACCGCCGCGCCGCGCAGCTCTTCCAGCCGAGCGACCTCATCCCCCGCTCCTTCGATCGACTCCAGCTCCCGGCGGGCCTCTTCCCCGGTCCGAATCACATCCTGCACAGAGCCGCCGTACTTCCGCTTTAGCCGGGAGAGCACATCCATCCTCGCACGGATTTCGTCGAGCCGCTGGGGATCATGCTCGATGAGATCGCGGTACCCGGCCAAGCCGCGTCCAACCTCTTCCAGGTTGCGGAGCGCCGACTCGCCGAGCTCGCCGAAGCGAGCCGCCTCCGGATCGATGGAGGCGAGGCGAGCCAGCTGCCCGCCCATATCCCCCAGCTGGTCCACGACCGACTCGTCGGAGTCGTACAGCCTGCGGTACAAGGTGCTCGCCAACGCGATCAACTCTTCGGAGTGCGCGAGCCGGCGCTCCTCCACCGCCAGCGCGTCCTCTTCTCCGGCCACCAGCTCCGCGGCCGCTATCTCGTCGCGCTTGAAGCGAAGATAGTCCGCGCGTTCGATTCCCTCCCGCTCCCGCGCGCGCGCTTCATTCACCTGGAGAGAGAGCGCCCGGACATCGGCGAACGCCTTGCGTACGCGGGCCGCCAACGCTTCGTGCCGTCCATGAGCGTCGAGAAGGAGCAGCTGGTTCTTCCGGTCAAGCAGGCGCTGGTGCTCGTGCTGGCCGTGGAGATCCATCAGCCGGGCGCCGAGATTCCGCAACATCCCTGTCGTCGAAGGCGATCCGTTGATCCAGGCGCGGTTACGGCCCGCCCGCCGCAACTCGCGGCGCAGAATCAGCCAGCCGTCCTCCAGATCGAAGCCGGCCTCTCCGCAAAACGCCGCCGCCCCGGCCCCATCGGCTTCGAAGCGGCCCTCCACGGCGGCTGTCGCGGCTCCCGCCCGTATCGCGTCCGCCGAAGGGCGTCCTCCCACCAGGAGCGCCAGCGCCTCGATAAGGACCGACTTCCCCGCCCCGGTCTCGCCGCTCAGGACGGTCAGGCCCGGCCCGAGCTCCAGTGTCGCCTCTTCCACGACGGCGAAGTTCCAGACGCGCAGCTCCCTCAGCATGTCTCGAACCGCACTCTCGACTGCGGGACAGAATCAGCCTCCATCGCGACCGCCAAGGTCCTGGGGACGGTAGGCGCCCCGCTGACAAGCCCGTCGTGCAAGCTCAGCCTCCATCGCGACCGCCAAGGCCGTGGGGACGATAGGCGCCCGGCAGACAAGTCCGGCGTGCAAGCTCAACCTCCATCGCGGCCGCCATGGTCCTCTGGATAATGGTGCCGGATATCGCCCCAGTGGAGCTTCCGCCTGAGTACCGTGAAGAAGGAGTAGTCCGGGAGGATGACCAGCTGTACGGGATGGGGTGAACGCTCGACCTCCACGCGGGATCCGACCGACAGCCGACAGCCGCGCTGCCCGTCTATCGTCAGCTGGAGATCGCTGTCGCCGGACAACAGCTCCAGCGAGATCCGCGTGTCGCCCCGGAAGACTACTGGCCGCACCGCCAGCGTATGCGGCGAAATAGGCGTAGCGACGATCCCGTCAATCGTCGGCTCGACTATCGGGCCCCCGGCGGAGAGGCTGTAGGCCGTCGAGCCTGTGCCCGTGGCGAGAATGATGCCGTCGGCGCTGTAGTTGCCGACCAACTCTTCGTTCGCGTACACCCGCAGGCCTATGAGACGAGCGAATCCGCTCTTGTGGACGACCACATCGTTGACCGCATAGAACCTCTCTCTTCCAGCCCGGTTTGAATCGCCGGCCCGCACCTCCACTTGAAGCGCGAGCCGTTTTTCGAGTTGGAAATCGCCTCGCGCCACCGCCGACATCGCGGTTTCTATCTCGTCGGGCGGCACCGATGTGAGGAATCCCAGCCGCCCGAGATTGCATCCCAGAACCGGAATCCCGAGCGGACCCGCGATCCGCGCCGCGCGCAGCAGCGTCCCGTCGCCGCCGAGCGTGAGCGCCATGGTAACGTCGCCTCCGCCAGCCTCATCGAATCTCGCGCTTTCTCGGCCTGCCTCCGCCAAAACGGGTTCGAAGACGACCGATATTCCCAGCCGCTTCGCGTGGAGCTCCACCCGCTCCAGCAGAGCGGCGAGATTCGGATATTGGAGGTTTCCGAAGATGGCAAGACGCATGCTCATCCTATCAACGCTCGCGGCTGAGGATCCGCCGCCCTAGCTCCCGCAGCATATCCGCTCCCTCGAGAAGCTCCACCTCGCGCAACGCGGTTCGGCCAAGTTGCGCCGCTCGCTCCCGGGCGCCTTCGAGGCCGAGCACGGACACGATGGTCACCTTGCCCTGAGCCGCGTCGCGCCCCTGCGCCTTGCCCATCCGGTCGCTCGAACCCGTGACGTCGAGGATGTCGTCCACGGTCTGGAACGCTCGTCCGATCGCCACCCCGAACCGGGCCAGCCGGTCCACCGTCTCGTTCGCCGCCTGGGCGGCTATTCCGCCCATGGTGCAGCAAGCCGTTATCAGCTGCGCCGTTTTCCCAAGGTGAATTCGCTCGATCATCTCGAGGTCGGCGCCCGATCCTTCGGCCTGGATGTCGAGACACTGCCCCCCCACCATGCCGGCCGCCCCCGAAGCCGTCGTGAGAGTGGCGATGAGACGGCCAGCCACATCATCCGGCAGCCCGAGGCCGACCGCGCCATCGCCGACGGCCTGGACCGCCAACGGCATCAGCGCGGCTCCGGCGATGATCGCCGCGCGTTCCCCGAACTGAACGTGAACCGTTGGCCGACCGCGGCGTACCGAGTCGTCGTCCATGCACGGAAGATCGTCGTGGATCAGCGAGTACGCGTGGATCAGCTCCGGGCCGCAGGCTAGCCGGAAGAGGGCATCCCGCCGGCCTTCCGGAAGACTGTTCGCGGAGGCGGGATCGCCGCTTCGCCCGTCGCCGCTTCGCCCATCGCGGTTCATCCCATCGCCGAGCGCGGCAGCCCGCGCAGCGAGCAGAAGCAGCGGCCGAATCCGCTTGCCCGGCGCCAGGACGGCATGGCGGACCGGCGGCGCGAGCGCGCTGGATCCGGCCAGGGATTCCTCCAGCCAGAGCGCCAGCGCCCGGTCGACGGCGCGGCGGGTGGCGGCGAGGTCCTTGTCCAACTCGACCCGCCCGGTCGCTATTCTTCCGCGCGGCGGCGGATCGGTCCGGCCACCGGACCACGACTTCGCCGGCCAGTCATCTCTCCCAGGACTCTTCCTGCGACTCCGCGATCAGCTCTTCGACTTTGCCGCGGGCCGTCTCGAGCCACCGCCGCGCCTCGCCCAGACGGTGCACGCCTTGCTCGAACAGCGCGATCGCCTCGTCGAGTCCGATGTCCTCCTGCTCCAGCTGCCCGGCAATCCGCTCGACTTCCGCAAGGGCGGTCTCGAACGAGAAGCGCTCGCCGGCGCCGACATTCGTCATCCTTGCGGTTCCACGGCGTCGGCGGTCGCTCCCACTCTTCCGTCCGATACCCTTAGCCGGAAGCGTTGCCCCGCCTCGAAGTCGCGGATGCTCCTTAGCCGGCGCCCGTCGAGCGCCGTGGCGGCCGCGTAGCCGCGCGCGAGAACCTCGAGAGGACTGAGCGCCGTCAGGGCGCCGGCGAGCGCCGCCACCCGGCCCTCCGATCTGTCAAGCGTGCGGCCGACGCCGGCAGGCAGCCGACGCTCGGCGCCGGCAAGCCGCACCTTCGAGACATTGAGAGCGTGCCGCGCCGCCGCCGACAAGCGGCCCGCGACCGACGACGACTGGTCATGTCCCCTCCGGACAAGCTTGCGCAGCTGCACAGCCAAGTTCGACCCGGCGGAATCGAGCGAGCTCCGCACCCGGCGAATGTCGGGCACGGCGACTTCGGCGGCGGCGGACGGAGTCGGCGCCCGCACGTCGGCCACCAGTTCGCACAACGTCACGTCCGTCTCGTGGCCGGTCGCGCAGATCACCGGTACGGGGCTCTTCGCAACCGCCCGGACGGCCGCCTCTTCGTTGAAACACCACATGTCTTCGGCCGATCCGCCGCCCCGTCCGAGGATAATCGCGTCCAGCGGCCGACCGGAGCTCGCGCTCCACCCGGCCAGGTACTCCAGAGCGTTCCGCACCTCCAGCGCCGCGCCCTCTCCTTGAACACGGCAGTGCCGCACGACGATATCCACCCACGGCGCCCGACGGCGAATCACCGAGATCACATCGTGGACCGCGGCCCCCTTTCTCGAGGTGACCACGCCGATGCGGCGCGGTAACGGCGGCAGCGATCGCTTCCGCCCGGGGTCCAGCAACCCCTCCGCGGCGAGGCACCGACGCAACCGCTCGAAGGCGACCCGCCACAACCCCTCCCCGGCCGTCTCGATCGACCCGGCCCGCAGCTGGAACCGTCCCTGCTTCTCGTACAATGTCGGGCGTCCCCGGACGAACACCTCCATCCCGTTCTCCGGATCGATCGGCAGCCGCCACGCATCGCTTTGGAAGAGGACGCACGGCAAGGTTGCATCTTGCCTCTGGTCGCGCAGCGAGAAGTAGCGGTGGCCGGCAGGCGACACGGTCCAGTTCGCCACCTCTCCGCGTATCCACAGATCGCGTCTGAATCGTCCTTCCAACGACCTGCGCACCGCCCAATTCAGGGCGGACACGGTCACCGCGGTTTCTGGCGAACGCCCATCGCCGAAGCGCGACCCGCCGGCGCCTTCGGACCGTTGTTTCACCCGGTCGCGGCCCCGCTGTTTCACCCGGTCGCGACTCCGCTCGCGCCATACCCGATTCGCCCTGCCGCCGTAACGGTGTTTCGCAAAAGCATCGCTATGGTCATCGGCCCGACGCCCCCGGGAACCGGCGTAATCCAGCTGGCCCTCTCGGCCGCCTCGTCGAACGCCACATCTCCCACCAAGCGGTATCCCTTGCGAGCCGACGGATCCGATACCCGGTTCACGCCCACATCGATGACGACCGCTCCTTCGCGCACCATGTCGCCTCGGATCATCTCGGGGCGCCCGACAGCCACGATCAGTATCTCCCCCTCGAGGGTCACCGCCCGAAGGTCCGCCGTACGGCTGTGCGCGACCGTGACAGTCGCGTTGGCCCAGGGATCCTTCTGGAGCATGATCTGGGACATCGGCAAGCCGACTATGTTAGAGCGGCCCACGATGACGACTCTGGCGCCCGAAGTGTTCATCCCCGTGTGCTTGATCAGTTCCTGGACGCCCGCGGGCGTCGCCGGCCGATATGCGCTCGCGGAACCCTGGCACATCCGCCCCAGATTCACGGGATGAAAGCCGTCCACGTCTTTGTCGGGATCGATGCGCTCGGTAACCAGCCGCTCATCCAGCCCCCCCGGCAGCGGGAGCTGAACAAGGATGCCGTGAATCTCCGGATCCGCGTTCAACCTGTCCACGACGGCAAGCAGTTCGTTCTGGCTTATGCTCGGGGGCAACGCGATGTCTTGCGGGAGGATGCCGGCTTCCTCGCAGGCGCGAGTCTTCATCGCCACATAGACCTGCGACGCCGGGTCGTCGCCCACCAGCACGACGCCCAGACCCGGCTGGATACCTGCCTTCGAAAGTGCGGCCGCCCTCTCGGCCACTCCCGCGCGGACGCGGGCGGCGATCCGCTTGCCGTCGATGATCTTCGCGCTCACTTGGCGAACTCCACCGCCCGCGACTCGCGGACGACCACAACCTTTATCTGCCCCGGATACTGCAACTCGTTCTCGATCCGCCGGGCTGTCTTCTCCGTCAAGTCTTCCATCTCCTCGTCTGAAACCTGGCCGGGAATCACCATGATGCGAATCTCCCTGCCGGCGCGAATTGCGTACACCTTTTCCACGCCCGGATAGGAGCTCGCTATCGCCTCCAACTTCTCCAACCGCTTCACATAGTGTTCGAACGACTCGCGCCTCGCTCCGGGCCGCGCGCCGGATATCGCATCCGCCGCAGTCACCAGGAAGGTCTCGGGATAGCGAGCCGGTTCGTCGCCGTGGTGAGCGCGGATGGCGTTGAGCACGTGATCTTTCTCGCCGCACTGCTTGCAGAGGTCGTACCCCAGCTCGACGTGGCTCCCCTCCTTCTCGTGGGTGAGCCCCTTGCCGATGTCGTGCAGCAATCCCATGCGCTTCGCAAGCGCCACATTTAGCGAGAGTTCCGCCGCCATGGCGGCCCCGATGAACGCGACTTCCACCGCATGCGCGAGCTGGTTCTGCCCGTAGCTGGTCCGGAAACGCAGCACCCCGAGGACTTTGCGGAGCTTCGGGTGCAAGTCGTGAATGCCGACTTCGTAGAGCGCCTCCTCCGCCGCGGTGCGCATGATGCGCTTGACCTCGCGCTGGGCGCGCTCGGCGACCTCTTCTATGCGGGCCGGGTGGATGCGGCCGTCCGCGAGCAGACGATCCATGGCCACCCGGGCCACCTCCCGGCGCACCGGATCGAAACAGGAGAGGATTATCGCCCCCGGCGTGTCGTCCACGACGACATCGACTCCGGTAGTGGCCTCGAACGCCCGGATGTTGCGGCCTTCGCGCCCGATGATCCGGCCCTTCATGTCGTTGCTGGGGAGAGAGACCACGGAGACGGCCGCCTCGGAAGAGTGGTTGGCGGCAATCTTCTCGATCGCCTGCGAGATAATCTTTCGGGCTTCGCGTTCGGCTTCGCTTCTCGCTCGTTCGCGCGCCTCGCGGATGTGTTGGGCGGCATCCGCCTTCGCCTGGTCGCGAATCTGGGAGACCAGTTCCCGACGCGCTTCCTCCCGGCTGAGGCCGGCGATCTCTTCCAACTGCCGGGCAACCTTGGCCTGCGCCTCGGCTATCTCGCGCTCCCTGGCCGCCAGTTCGGCGCGCTCGCCATCCAGGCGGAGGGCATCCTCCTCCAGCTGCGCCCGATGTTCGCCAAGACGCCGGAACTTTTCTTCGGCTTCCTCGTTTCGGCTCGCCGCCTGGCTCTCCAACTGTTCGACTTCGACTCGTCGGCGGTCGGCTTCGGCGGCCCACTCCTCGCGCAGTCGCTGAACGGCCTCGCGGCCTTCGAGCTCGGCGGCCCGGCGCACGTTGTCGGCGTCCAGCCGAGCCGAGTCGATGAGCCCGTCCCGATCGCTCTCCAGCCGGCTCCGCTCTTCCGCGATCCGAGCTTGCTCCGTGGCGAACCGGCCTTGCTCCGAGGCAAGCCGACCTTGTTCCGAGGCAAGCCGGGCCAGCTCGCCCTCGATCCGCTTTCGCGCTGTCGCCAGGTTCCCCCGTGCAACGAGAATCCAGGTGACCGCCCCCACAGCCAATGCGCCTGCAACTATCAGTACCGTGACGGGTTCCAGCACGGGTCAGACTCCCGGTCTCAATCTATAAGAAAACCAGCGGAGTTCGTCCGCCGGGACATGCATCAACGCCGACGCGGGACCGGCCAAAACCGATTTTCCAAACCCCGTTCGGTCATCTATGGCTACACGCGGACGACGGCGCCGCGGCACAAGACTAGGATCAGCGCTGCCCAGTCTCGGCCCCGAGCGCTTCGTCGCCCGGGTCAAGCGAGGGAGATAACGGGCCGCCGGATACCCGGCGACTCTAGCTCTCGGCTGCCAGATCCTCCAGCCGCTTGGTCAGCTCGGTCACCCGGGCCTCGACCACCCCGACAAGCGCCTTGGAGTCGCGACGAAGCTGAAAGAGTTCGTCAGTAATCTCGAGCGCCGCCAGGATCGCAGCGCGGTGAGGGTCGGACACACGCCTGCCAATGTGCGCGCGCTGGATCGCCTCGTCAACGAAGCTGGCGCACAGCTCCGTGTATTCCCTGCCGCGCTCGGTCCTGATCTTGTAGTGCTCGCCAAAGATCAGGACGCGGATGGTCTTCTTCTTCCCCGCGCTCATCGCTGGTCGTCTTCCACGACCGCCAACCTGGCGCTGATGCGCCGGGCCTTCTCCTTGGCCAAGGACAGGGTAGCCCGCAGCCTCTCGTTGTCCGCCGCAATCGTCGTCAACTCGCCTGCGAGGCCAGGCCCCGTGTCGCCGCCCGCCTTCTCCACCGCTTCGAAGAGCCGACGGTGCTCCGCTTCCGCTCGGGACGCCCGCTCCCGGACATCCCTGGTCTGCTCGCAGATGCGGTCCACCGCCTGCTCGAGGCGGTCGAGCGTTTCTCCGACGCGGCGCAGGCGGTCAGGATCCTCGGATTCTAGCATCGAATCGCCTCTCCAGGGCGTCCGAGAGAGCCGAGATCTCCGACTCGACTTCCTCGACGGTGAGCGTCCGGTCGGGCGCGCAGAAACGCAGGGTCCAACCCAGCGCACGGCGTCCCTCGCCCGTTTCCTCGCTCGAATATACATCGAACAGCCTCACGCTCCGCAGGAGGCCGGACGCCGCTTCCCGCAGGGCGCTCTCCACATCCGCCGCTTTCGCTTCCACCGGCAGGGTCACGGACAGGTCGCGGCGTACCGATGGAAAGCTCGACGGCTCGGCGTAGACCGGCGCGCCTCGGCGTTCCACCGCGTCCAGACTGAACTCGGCCGCGAAGACGGGGGCCGCCCAAGGCGGCAGGTCGATCGATGCGGTCTTGACGGCCCCGGCGACGCCTATCGCTTGGCCGTCCTTCTCCGCCAGAAAGCCTCCGTCCGCCAGCCAGTCGCTTCCGAGGGGAGCGGCCTGCCGGGATGCAGCCGGCGAGACGGCGGCCTGCGTGGAGGCGACCCATGGCTTCGTCTCTCCGCCGCACAGACGTCGCGCGAAGTCATCCGCGATCGCCTTGAGGTCCCAGATGTCGAAGTCCGCGCCCTCTTCGGACCAGTGGCCGGGCCGCCGCCCGCCCGTGATCACGACCCCGACGCGCACGGTCTCCTGGAAACGATCGAGGCCGACGCCGACGCGGGCCGACATCCTGTTCGCCGCATCTTCGTCGCGCCTTCGGAGCCGCGCGTCCGCCGGGCGGTCCGCGCCGACGCGAGCCGACATCCTGTTCGCCGCACCCATGTCGCGCTTTCGGAGCCGCGCGACCGCCGGGTAGTCCGCGCCGACGTCCGGCGGGCGATCCGCGCCACCGTCGGCCGGACGGTCCGAGCTGGCGCCTGTCGACGCCTCGCTCGCCGCATTCTCGCCGCCGCACCCGAACACCGTGCCGATCTCGAAGAGACGCACATCGCGGTTTCCCCGCGAGAAGTTGTGTTCGAGCCGCCTCAACAGTACAGGGACCATCGACGACCGCAGATAGCTTTCTTCCGCCGAGAGCGGATTGGGAACCGCGACCACGGCGCGGTTTCCCCGAAAGTTCTCGGGCATGAAGCTCAAGCTGCGCGCCTCCAGGCAGCCGCAAGCGACAAGCAGATTGCGGACGCGGGCGGCCTGCGCCACAGCCGGATCCTCGGGAACGGCGCTGAGCCGGAAGCGGTGGCCGCGACGGCGGGCGGGCGTATCGTACCCCACCCGGCGCGCCACCTCTTCGACGAGATCGATCTCGCGCTCCACATCGCGGCGCCACCCCGGCACGGCGAGCCGGAGCCGTCCGGGACCGCGGTCGGCTTCGGCGAGAGGCTCGAAGCCGACCGGCTCCAGCGCAGCCACGATCGTGTCCGCGTCCAGACCGAAGCCGAGCACCTGGTTGACGCGGTCGACCCTGAGGCCGACCGGCTCCGGCTCCGGCGGACGCGGCCCGACCCGCAGGCCGACGGCGTCCGCCACGCCGCCTGCCGTGGCGAGGATCAACTCGACGCACCTGACCAACGCCCTCTCCTGCGCATGGACGTCGATGCCCCGCTCGAAACGGTACGACGCATCCGTGGCGAGTCCGGCTCCAGCGGACGTCTTGCGCACCCAGGCAGGGTGGAACGCCGCGCACTCGATCAGCAGATCGGTCGTTTCGTTCGTGACCTCGGTGTCCAGCCCGCCCATGACTCCGGCCAGCGCCACCGCCCGCTCGCGGTCGGCTATGACCGTCTGCACCGGCGAGAGTTTGCGGCGCTCGCCGTCGAGCGTCACCAGCATCTCTCCGCCGCGCGCCGCACGAACCCTGATCTCCCGACCCTCCACCTTGGCGAGATCGAAGGCGTGCAGCGGCTGGTTCAGCTCGAGGAGGACGTAGTTCGTCGCGTCCACCACATTGCTGATGGGACGGGCGCCCGCCGCCAGGAGCCGCCCGGCCAGCCAGGCGGGCGACGGCCCCACCTTCACTCCGCGTATGACCGCCGCCATGTAGCGGGGACAACGCTCCAGGTCTTCGATGCGGACCGTCGCTCCGGCGCCGTCCGCCTCCGTCTCGCCGTCCATCCAGCGCGGCGACCACCGCTCTCCCCCGAAGTCGCGCCAATCGAGCCGCCCGCCGCTCGACACCTCCCTGGCGACCCCCGAGTGGCACGCCAGATCGACGCGATTCGGATTCAGGTCGAGCGCGAACCGCGTGTCCGGAAGGCCCAGCGCTTCGGCAAGCGGCGTCCCCGGAACAAGATCATCCGCGAGCCGCATGATACCGCCGCTGTCGCGCCCGAGCCGCAGCTCCGCCTCCGAGCAGAGCATCCCATGGCTCGGCCGGCCCCGGATCTTCCGGCTCTCGATCCGGAAGCCGCCCGGCAGCTCTTCGCCCGGCGCCACGTACGGATATGCGCCTCCCGTCTCGATGACGGGCGCGCCGCACACCACCTCCACCACCTGGCCCGCTCCGCGATCCACCGTGCAGAGGGTGAGCCGGTCGGCGTTCGGATGCGGCATCGCTTCCAAAACCCGCGCAACCCGGACGCCGCCGGCTTCCGCGCCCACCGCCTCGATCTTCTGCACCGCTGCGGCGGTCATCGTCAGGCGCTCGGCGAGAGCGGGCGGATCGAGCAGCTCGGCGGGCAGATCCGCCAGATCCTCGATCCAGTTGAAGGAGATGTTCATACAAACTGCTGCAGGAAGCCCATCTCGCCTTCGTAAAGGAGACGCATGTCGGGAATTCCGTGGCGCACCATCGCGATCCTCGCGGGCCCCATGCCGAAGGCGTACCCCGTGTAGCGCTCCTCGTCGTAGCCCACGGCGCGAAACACCGCCGGATTCACCATTCCGCTTCCCATGATCGTGATCCACCCCGTCCTGCCGCAGGTCGAGCATCCGCCCCCGCCGCAGACGGTGCAGGAGACGTCGACCTCCGCGGAAGGCTCCGTGAAGGGATAGTACGATGGGCGAAAGCGGCTCTTCGTTCCGGATCCGAAGAAACAGCGCACGAAGTGTTCGATAGCCGCCCGAAATTCGGCGAAGTCCACGCCCTCGTCCACCGCGAGACCTTCGATCTGTTCGAATGCCGGCGCGTGGGACGGATCGAACGAATCGCGGCGGTACGCCAGCCCCGGAACCACGACTCTAACCGGCGGGGCGTACGCCTCCATCGTCCGCGCCTGCACGGGCGACGTATGGGTGCGCAGAACGACGCCGTCCGCCAGATAGAACGTGTCCATCATGTCGGCGGCGGGGTGATCGAGCGGGATGTTCAACGCGGTGAAGTTGTACCACGTGGACTCGATCTCCGGCCCCAGCGCCCGGCTGAAGCCCAGATCGGAAAAGATGTCGCATATCTCGTCTATCACGCGGGTCACCGGGTGCACGCCGCCGATCCACCGCTCGCGCGCGGGCATCGTGAGATCGGCGAGAGCGCCGCTGTCCGGACGGCTGCGGCTGGCGCGCAGCTGCCGCGACCGCTGTTCGAACGCCTCGCTCAGAGACATCTTGGCAGCGTTGGCGCGTTGGCCGACCTGCCGGCGCATTTGCGCCTCGACCGACCCGATCAGCGACATTACGCCGGCCAGCGATCCGTTGCGCCCCAGGAATTCGACCCGCACTGCCTCGAGCGCGCGAGAGTCCCCCGCCTCCCGCAGGCCGGCGAGTCCCGCCGCCTCGATCTCCGCGAGGCGTTCGAGCAGGGACTTGCCAGCCGATGTCACGGGGCGTGCGACTTGGCTACCTCGGCAAGCTTCGCGAACGCCGCTGGATCCGTGATGGCCAGATCGGCGAGCACCTTTCGGTTGAGCTCCACTCCGGCCGTCTTGAGCCCGCTGACGAAGCGCGAGTAGGAAATCCCGTTCTGCCGCGCGGCGGCGTTGATCCGCGCGATCCACAGCCGCCGGAATTCCCGCTTCTTTCCGCGCCGGCCGACATATGCGAACGCCCAGCCGCGTTCGACGGAGTTCTTGGCTGTGCGATAGAGCTTGGACCGCGCTCCAAACTGGCCGCGCGCTTCCTTGATGATCTTCTTCTTTCTTCGGTTGCGTGCAACGCTGCTCGTGGCGCGTGGCATGACCGCCTCCCTGCTCTCCTCAAGTGCGTCTTCCAGCTCCCTTAGCCGCCGAGCGGCGGGGAGACTACCGGATTATCCTCCCAACAGTCGCCTTACTCGCTGTTCATCGGCGCCCGCGACCAGCGTCCGCTGCCTGAGCCGGCGCTTCCGCTTCGGGCTCTTCTTGGTGAGGATGTGGCTATGGAATGCCCTCTGCCGCCGGAACTTGCCGGTACCGGTTTTCCGAAAACGCTTCGCGGCAGACCGGTTGGTCTTCATCTTAGGCATCTGTCGATAACTCCTCGCGAAATATTGGTCCGCGTCTTCGCCGCTCAGCTCCGATGCGGACCCATTACCATCGTCATAGTTCTGGCTTCGTGCGCGATGTCCGCCTCCACTACCGCGACATCTCGCAACTCGCGCTTCACGCGCTCCAGTATCTGCCTGCCCCTCTCCGGGCGCATGGCTTCGCGTCCCCGGAACATGAGCGTGAACTTCACCTTGTTTCCTTCATCCAGGAAGCGGCGGGCGTGCCGAAGCTTGAAGTCGATATCGTGCGTCTCGATCTTCGGACGGAACTTCACCTCCTTCACGTGGATGATGTGCTGCTTCTTCTTCGCCTCCCTCGCTTTGCGCGCCTGCGCGTACTTGTACTTTCCGAAGTCCATCAAACGGCATACGGGAGGCCGGGCCGAAGGCGCCACCTCCACCAAGTCGAGGCCTCTGTCAACCGCCAGAGTCTGGGCCTCCTCGGTCGCCATAATTCCAAGTTGTTCTCCGGTCTCGTCTATGAGCCGGATAGGACTGATTCTGATACGCTCGTTGACTCGGGGTTCTTCGTTCACTGCACCTCGCTTTCCGGTTGGGCGGCAATCCGGCGGATTACCCTGATGGTACCCCCTTTCGGGTCAATGTACCTGGCTTCTTCATCACAGACTAAAAAACCTGGACCGGCACACATGGCTAGCCCAGGCACGAAGGTAGGCCCCCCGGCATTCCCGCGGGGAGCGAACCTGCGACCCGGCAGCGGCACGGCGTGCGCCGAAGGGTGGGAGGATCCGGTCCTCCGCTTTGCATGTTTTGTCGAAACGTTGGCAAAGTGCCGCTTGGCCGCCCAACTGTCAAACGGGTACGCGCAGAGACAAGGGCGTACGGCGGCGATCCGCCAAGTCGCGCCATTGAACCGAAGTCATGCCGAGGACCGAACCGAAGTCGCGCCGAGAATGGTCCGAGGCGTCGCGCGAAAGCGCCTCTGCAAACCTGCAAACTAGGCTTTGAGCGCCTTCGTCTTCACGCGGCCGCCGATCCGGTCCAGAAACTCCTCGAAGGAGACGACCTCCTGCTTCCGGCCGGCCCCGCGGGCGCGCACCGCCACCGTGCCCGCCTTCGCTTCCCTCTCTCCCACGACGAGCAGATAGGGAATCTTCGCCATCTCGCCGTCCCGGACCCGGTACCCGAGAGTGCCCGGGCGAGCGTCCAGCTCCACCCGGAAGCCGGCTTTGGCCAGACGACTCCGGATATCCGCGGCGGTCTCCGCCTGTCCATCGGTCACCGGCAGCACGCGCACCTGCACCGGCGCTAGCCAGGGAGGAAAAGCGCCGGCGAAGTGCTCTATCAGAACCCCCAGGAATCGTTCGAGCGTCCCATAGATCGCCCGGTGGATCATCACCGGCCTGTGCGCCTGGTTGTCCGCCCCGGCATACTCGAGGCCAAAGCGCTCGGGCAGGTTGAAGTCCAACTGTATCGTGGCGCCCTGCCACTCGCGACCGATCGCATCCTCGTACTTGACATCGACCTTCGGGCCGTAGAACGCGCCCCCTCCCTCGTCGGTCTCGTACTCCAGCCCGGCGCACTCCAGCGCCTCGCGCAGCGCCGTCTCGGCCACATCCCAGACTTCGTCGCCGCCGAGCCGCTTGTCGCCGGAGGGCCTGGTCGCCAAGTCGAAGCGGTACCGAAGCCCCAGCGTGGTCATCACCGTCTCGATCAGCTCGAGACAGAGGAATATCTCGTCTTCGATCTGTCCGGGGGTGCAGAAGACATGCCCGTCGTCCATCGTAAGCATGCGCACCCGCAAGAGTCCGTGCAGCGTGCCAGATCGTTCGTACCGGTACACATTCGCGATCTCGGCCAGCCGCACCGGCAGATCGCGGTAGCTACGCGGTTTCGAAGCGTATATCGCGACGTGTCCGGGACAGTTCATGGGCTTCACGCGGAAGGCTTCGCCGGCGTCTCCCTCCATCCCCGGGTACATGTTCTCGGCGTAGTTCGGGAGGTGCCCCGAGCGCCGGAAGAGCGACTCGCCGGAGATGTGCGGCGTGTAGACGAACTCGTAGCCCCGCTCCAGAAGCAGGTCCTCTATCCACCGGCGGAGTTCCAGCTGCAGCCTAGCCCCCTTCGGGTGCCAGCAAACGAGCCCCGGGCCTATGTCTTCCTGAATCGAGAAGAGGTCCAGCTCGCGCCCAAGCTTGCGGTGGTCGCGCTTCTTCGCCTCCTCCCGGCGGATGATATCGGCGTCGAGCGCGGCGCGAGAGTAGTAGGCCGTCCCGTAAATCCGCTGGAGCATCTGCCGGTTCTCGTCGCCGCGCCAGTAGGCGCCCGCGCTGGAAAGAAGCTTGAAGTGCTTGATCTCTCCGGTGGATGGCACGTGCGGACCACGGCACAGATCGAGGAATGGCCCGTTCCGGTAGACCGTGATCGCCTCGTCCTCGGGAATCTCTTCCAACCGCTCGAGCTTCAGCGAGTCGCCCGCGAAAAGCTCTCTAGCTTCGTCGCGGTCCACTTCCCGGCGTTCGAACGCCTGGTCCGATGCGACGACTTCGGCCATCGCCCTCTCTATTTCCTCGACATCGCCGGGCGTGAAGGGCGCCGGCACGGCGAAGTCGTAGTAGAAGCCGCTGTCGATGGGAGGACCGAAGCCGATACCAGCGTCGGGATGGAGCTGGCGCACTGCCGTCGCCAGCGCGTGGGCCGCCGAGTGGCGCAAGACGTAGAGGGCGCCGGGATCGCTGTCGCTCCGGGTGACGATCGACACATTGGCGTCGGCGGGCAGAGGCGCCGAGAGATCGGCCAGCTCGCCATTGACGCGGGCGGCCACGGCAGCCGCGGCAAGCCCCGGACCAATTGACGCTGCGAGGCCGGCGGCGCTGGACCCGGGTGGCAGCTCTCTGCTGGAACCGTCAGGGAGTACGATAGAAAGGCTGGGGACGTTCACCGGCATACCCGTCGGATGGACGCTTGACTCGAGGAAGCTCGCTGGCGGTCGGCCGTTGTCGTGCGGTCGTTCACCGGGAGACGACTCTTCGGATCAGACCGGCGGCTAATGTGATAAACTTAAAGGACCGGCCGACCTGCCGCCAGGATGTCGCGGATCGGGCGTAGCGTGGAACTGGTGGCGTGGGCGCCCTCTTGACGACCGCTGGCCCGCCGCCGGGATGTCGCGATCCGGGACAGGCGCAGAATTGTTGGTGTGGGTGTCACCGATGGATCGCTAGATTCAGCGGCAGATGTAGCTACCCTTGGCCTGCGTCACATGGAAAGGAACGGATTGCCGGTAGCTGGTAGATTGAAAGTGCCGATCCATGAGGCGCGACGGACGCGAACCGGGTTCCGGGCACGAACCGCGGCTACGAGCGCGAGCTCGGGGACACGGGAAACGAGCGCGAACCGAGGCTACAGGCGGGAGCCGGGGATACGGGATACGAGCGCGAACCGAGGCTACGGGCATGAGCCGGGGATACGAGCGCGAACCAAGGCTACGGGCATGAGCCGGAGTATGCCAAGCATGAGCCGGAGAAACGGGCGTTGAGCCTGAGTAACGCGGGTTGGCGAGCTGCGGTCGCCGCAGTAATGGTGGCAGCCTGCGGCGGAATGGCAGCCTGCGGAGATTCGGGGGGCACAGGGCCGGGGCCGACTCCGCCGCCCCCGCCAACGGTTCCTCCTCCGCCGCCGCCTCCACCACCTCCGCCGCCTCCGCCGCCGACGTTGTCCATCGCGCTGGAGTCTGGCGGAGACCAACGGGGCTTCGAAGGAGACACACTGGCGGAGCCCGTGGTCGTGCGGGTCGCCGATGACAGCGACCAGCCCATGTCCGGAGTCCGCGTTAGCTTCGAAGTGGTGGCCGGCGGCGGCGCCGCGGACCCTGCCGCGGCAGCCACGGACGCCGATGGGGAAGCTTCGACGCGGTGGGTCCTGGGCACGGATGCCGACAGCCACACCTTGGTGGCGGGCATTGACGGGTCCGAAGTGGAAGTGTCCTCCACATCGGCAGGCAAGAGCGTGTGCCTTCGCAATCCCGTGGTCGGAGCTGCGCTGGCAGCATCCATGAGCCGGGCGGATTGCAGCGAGGTGACCGCGTCCGGTCTCGCCGGGCTAACAGAGTTGGTGGTTGGCGGAGGCCGCCAGCAAGACGCCGGCCCGAACGTGCCCGTGTTGTACAAATTGGAGAGCGCCGACCTGATGGGTCTCGCGGGGCTGTCGTTATTGGGGCTGGCATACAATTCGCTGACGGCATTGCCAGACGACCTTTTTCGGGGGACGCCCAGGCTACGCAATTTGAGCTTGAGCTACAACTTCTTGCCGGAACTGCCCGCCGGGGTCTTCGACGGCTTGACGGAGCTCGGCACCTTGGACTTGGGCCATAACATTTTGTCCGAGTTGCCCGCCGGGATATTCGACCAACTGTCAGATCTGCTCTACCTCTTCCTGGGCCGCAACCGCCTTTCCAGCCTCCCCGATGGGGTCTTCGAGAACCTAGAAAATCTCGAATACCTGTCGCTCCCGGCCAACCAACTGTCGACGCTGCCCGAGGGCCAATTCCGCGGCTTGTCCAACTTGTCAACCCTGAGGCTGGGATCCAATCCCATGCCGGCGCTGCCCGATGGCGTTTTCGACGGTCTGTCCCGGCTGGAGGAGTTGTACCTGGAAGGGAACGGCTTGGCCGAGGTGTCATCGGGCGCCTTCCGCGGCGCGCCCAACATCAGAAAACTGTTCCTGGTCCAGAATCAGCTGACGGCGTTGCCCGCGGACCTGTTCGCGGAATTTTCGAGCCTCCGGGAGCTGAACCTCATCGCTAACAGACTGGAGTCGCTGCCGGACGGAATCTTCGAGAACACGGGAGAACTGGATGTGCTCTGGCTCGACTCCAACCCAGGGAGTCCCTTCGCCCTGGCGGTCGAGCTAGAGCGCACCGACAACCAGAACCCCCTCGCCCCGGGACCGGCGGAAGTCGTGGCCAGACTCCCCTTGGGAGCGCCGTACCCCATACGGATCTCTCTGGCCGCGCCGGGAGGGGCGCTCTCGGCGGACTCGGTTCTCATCGAGGGCGGCCGCACATCCAGTACGGCGGTGACGGCGACCAACTCCCCCGGCTCATCCCTCGCGATTGCGGCAACCGTGCCCGACGTGCCCGCGACCTTCTGCTATGGCGTGCCCTGTTACACGGGCATCGAGACCCGCGCCGGGCCACCGCTGGTTCTGGCTAACCCCGAGAGCGCCAATCTGAATGTGGAACATGCGCACCTGACGCAAGCTGTCCAGGACTTGGACGGTCGCGTACCCCTCGTGGCCGGCCGCCGCGCGCTCCTCCGAGTCTTCGCGACGAGCGACAGCGCCAACGCCTTCCGGCCCGCCGCGCGAGCCACCTTCTACCGCTCTGGAGCGGCGATCCGCACCGTCGCGCTCGAACCGCCGCCGGCCGGCGTTCCCGCCGGGGTCGACCAGGGAAGCTTGGGCAACTCCTTCAACGCCGTGATCCCCGGCGACGCCTTGCGGCCCGGAGTGGAAATGGTCGTGGAGCTGGACCCGGACGGCGACCTGCCGTTGGCTCCGGGGAGCGCCAGGCGGTTTCCGGCCCAGGGAAGGTTGTCCGTGGATGTGCGACAACCTCCCGCCTTCGACCTGACTATCGTTCCGGTCCAGTGGGCGTGGGGCGTCAACGCCGGCGTCAACGCGAGGGTTCTGGAGTACGCGAGGGGGCTGGACGCCGCCGGCGCCGAAGAGATGCGCTACGCACGGGCCCTGCTTCCGATCGCGCAGGCGAATGTAACGGTTCGAGAACCCTACTTTACCTGGGCCGACACTACGACGGCCGGCGGCCCCGGACTCTTGGGAGAGATCGATCTGCTCCGCCACCTCGACGGAGCGGGCGGCGGTCAATACTACCACGGCATATTCGGATCGCCGCGCACTGTCCGGGCCGGGGGCTTCTGGAACTTCATCGGAGTGGCGACCATCGGAGGACGGAGCGCGCTTACCATGTCGCATTGGGAGAACGGAGCGGCAAACCATCTTGCGTCGCAGACGATCGCCCACGAGATCGGTCACAACATGACCTTGCGACACGCCCCCTGCGGAGAACCCGACAATGTCGACCCGGGCTTCCCCTATGCCAACGCATCCACGGGAGTGTGGGGCTACGACTTCGGGGTTCCCGGACGGCGAGCCGGTCGGTTGTTGGACCCGCGGGCATCCTTCGACATGATGTCCTATTGCCCTCCTCACTGGATCAGCGACTACAACTTCACCCGTGCCATGACCTACCTCGAAGACGCCGGGAACGGTCAAGCGGCCACGGCCGGATTTGGAGATGCGGCGGGCGGATCTCGGGAGGTCCTGTTGCTGTGGGGCGGCATTCGGGACGGCCATCTAAGGGTCGAGCCGGCCTTCGTATGGGAAGCGCCGGTCAAGCTTCCTCGATCTCCCGGGGCGTACAGGCTGGAGGGCCTCGACGCGGCGGGACGCGCGCTGTTTTCTCTGGCTTTTTCTCCCGACGAGATCGACCATGGGGGACGGAGCTTTCTGTTCGCCATTCCCTATGACCAAGCCTGGACCACCGCTCTGGACCGGATCGTCCTGTCGGGCCGCGAAGGATCCAAGGAAGTGGACGTGTCGGCCTCCAGAAAGCTGGCAATCTTCTCCGACCCGGCCACGGGACGGATCCGAGGGATCGCCCGCGACTGGCAGGGCGACCTTCCTCCCGAGGCGCGGTCGCTGAGCCGGACGCTGGTCCGGTCAGGCCTGCCGGAGCCGCCCCGGTGAGGCTGTCCGGAGCGTCGCGAACCGGCGTAGCGAGCCGGGCCTCCGACACGCGAGGGCCACCGGCGGCGGTGGCGGTCCGCTTCGTCATCCTGGCGGGGGCCGTGGCGGGTTGCGCCGGCGCCGGAGGCGAGGGATCGATGGAGCCCGAGTCGGGATCCCGTGACGCCCGCGCGGCGGAAGTCGGCAGCGGGGGAAAGACCGCCGGGGGCGGGCAAGGCGTGTGCGACCGCACGCCTCAGATCCGGGACGCTCTGGCGGCCGCGACCTCCAGAGAAAGTTGTGCCGGCGTGACCGCCCAGGACTTGGCAGGCATACACGCTCTGACAATGTTCGGACCTCGCATCGATCCCGCAGCAAGCGGTATCGCCGCGCTGCGGTCGGGAGATTTTCAGGGCCTTGTGGAGCTCGAGAGGCTGGATATCATTGGCCACCCCCTGGCCACCTTGCCCGCCGATGTTTTCGCCGGACTCTCCAAGCTCGAGCAACTGTTCTTGACAAGGAACCGGATCAGGGAACTGCCGGACGGCATCCTGGAAGATCTTGCTGCGCTTGTCTTCCTGGGATTGTCCGACAATGAACTGGCTACCTTGCCGGGCGGCGTGTTCGATGGTTTGACGGATCTCCAGAGCATAGACCTCGACTTCAATCAGTTGGCAGCGCTGCCGCCCGGCTTGTTCGGAGGGCTTCCCAGCCTCCTAAGGCTGAACTTGGCCAACAATCGACTGCGGGCGTTGCCCGACGGATTCTTCCAAGGCGCGAACGGGCTGGAGTCGCTATGGCTGGACTATAATCCGGGCGCCCCCTTCGCCATGCCGCTGGAGCTGGAGCGGACCGACGCTCCCCCGCAGGCGCCGGGTCCGGCGCGAGTTCGGGGCACGTTGGCCCCAGGAGCCCCCTTCGACGTGAACGTGAGGCTTGCCGCGATCCGAGGCGCTGTATCCTCCGGATCCGTCCGCATTCCAGCGGGAGAGACAGCCAGCGCCACCGTACAGGCGGCTGGCGGCACGCTCGCAGTCGAAGTGGCGGAGGCGCCCGGCGTGCCGGACACCGACTGCTCAGGCGTGCCGTGCTTTGCGGGCTTCCAATTCGTAGTCGGCGATCCGCTTGTTCTGGACCAGCCGCAAAGCGTCCTGCTGACGGTGTCCGCGGTCCATCTGACTCAGGCGGCCCAGAGTCTGGAGGGAAGCGTGCCCCTGGTGGCAGGACGCCGAGCGCTCCTGCGAGTCTTCGCGACCGCCGACAGCGCCAACGCATTACGCGTTCCCGCCCGGGCCACCTTCTTCCGCGACGGAGCCGCCTTTCACACCGTGTCCCTCGATGCGCCGGACCGCATTCCGGGAACGGTACGGGAAGGCTCTCTGGACCGCAGCTTCAACGCTCTGGTCCCGGGTTCGGTTCTTGCGCCCGGGGTTGAGATGGTGGTGGAGATCGACCCGGATAGCGCCATCTCCTTGACGCCGGGCAGCACGAGACGGGTGCCGACGGAGGGACGCGCCACTCTCGATGTGCGCGGAGTGCGCCCCCTGAGGGTGACCCTGGTTCCGATCCAGTACGTCTGGGAACCAAACGCGGCTACCAACGGCGCCGTGTTGTCCGCAGCGCAAGCTGCCGCCGGAGACGAGCTCGGGCCGAGTTTCCGGTTCGTTCGATCCCTGCTGCCAGTGAAAGACCTGAACGTGACGCTCCGCGAACCGTACTACACGTGGGCCGACACCAGCAGCGCCGGCGTCATCGGCCTCCTGGACGAGTTATCGCTGGTCTGGGTGATCGAGGCCGGGGGCACCGGGGAGTACTACCATGGCCTTCTCGCCGTTCCACGCTTCATCCGGGCGCGCAGCTTCTGGAATCTATTGGGGATCGCTTGGCAACCGGGTTATATAGGACTCACGGTGTCCAACCAGTCGAATGGCGCCGTCCACCCGGAGCTCGGTCAGACGATGGCCCACGAGATCGGGCACAACCTGAATCTTGGCCACGCGCCGTGCGGCGGGGTGGGTAACACGGCCGACCCGAATTTCCCCCATGCCGACGGCTCGACCGGGGTCTGGGGATACGAGTTCGAAGAGCCCGGACGCCCGTCGCGGATGCTGAGTCCGGCCGCCTACGTAGACCTTCTGTCGTACTGTCGCCCCTACTGGATCAGCGACTACAGCTTCGCCAAGGCGTTCGAGTACAGGCGGAGCCTGCCTGCGCCCCCGGGCGCGACATCGGCAAGAGAACCCGTTTTGCTGCTGTGGGGCGGCGCCCGGAACGGCGAACTGCGCCTGGAACCGCCATTCGTTTGGGAAGCGCCCGTCAAACTTCCCCGAGTTTCGGGAAGCTACCGGCTTGCAGGCCTCAATGCCCGCGGGCGGGAGCTGTTCTCCATGGCCTTCGCGCCCGACGCGATCGACCACGGCGGACAGGGCTTCGTGTTCGCGGTTCCCTACCGGACGGAGTGGGATGACGCCCTGGCCGCCGTCACGCTGTCGGGCCCCGAGGGTTCCGCCTCCGTGGACATTGCCGCGTCTCGCCGGATGGCCATCTTCACCGATCGCGCCACCGGACGAATCCACAGCATCGCCCGGGACTGGTCAGGCGAACTTCCCGTCGGCAGCGCGCTGCACGACTTCCAGGCGGCCGCTGCTTGGCCGGAGGGCGGCCGGCGGTAAGCCGTCTCGCGACATCCACGTCCGGCAAGCCGACCCCTGTCGATCCACGGAGGGGCGGCCGGCGGTAAGCCGTCTCGCGACATCCACGCCCGGCAAGCCGACCCCTGTCGATCCACGGGGGGGGGGGGGCGGCCGACGGTAGCTGGCGAACGGAGGGCAGCGAGCGAGGTAACGAGTCGGCCGCTACATGGCTGAGCGGGACGGCTTCAGCCAGGCTCCCTGACGATCCCGTAGCTGCCGACGCCGCCCCTGTCGTCCAGCACCACCCAGACGATCGCGCCGACCTGCCTGGCCAGCGACTCCGGCACGAAGCCCAGCCGACTCGCCACCTCGCCGCCCCTCGCCAAGTAGAAGCCCGCGGAGTCGCTCTCGATCCGGCCAAGCAGCGGCCTGTCGCCCTCGACCGAGATCACTTCGTAGGAGGTCGCCTCCAGCGTCGTGTCCGGCAGCGCGCCCTGGACGAACCGTCCGGTAACGCGAACTCGCGCGCCCGAGAGGCGCTGTATGTCCTGCCGGAGGGCGCCGGTCACGATTCTCGCCTGCCCGTCATCCCCCTGGACGACCACGAAGGGGAAAGGGTGGCTGCCCGTGAGCCGGACGATCCCTTCCAGCTGTTCCGGGCCTATCTCTCCCACCCACTCGATGTCCCCGCGCCGCCTCGCCTCGTGCGCGCACGCCAGCGCAGCGATAGCCGTCACGGCGAGAGCGGCGGCGGGCAAGCGGGCCCCGAACCGGCACGCCACGCCGCTCAGGCCCGCCCTACCCGGCCCGAACCGCTATAACCCAGCTTCGGGCTCACTTCGTGCGGACGACCACTATGCGGACCCCTGCGCCGTTGGGGACGTTGCCGCCGGACGCTACAGTCGTTTCCACTATCATCCTCGGGTGGGCGCCATCGGAGGTCAGCCTGAAGTATTGCGCCGTGGACGAGCCCAGATCGAACGGAGTCGTCAAAGAGACGCCGGCCCCCATCCCGACCGGCCTTCTCCTGAGCGGATAGCCGCCGCTCAGCCTGGAGATGCCCGCCGAACTGAGCTCGTCCCATAACCTCGGAACATCCCAGGTGCGAAACTGGGCCGAAGATTCGAGCCCGTCCACATCCGCGCCATCGGCCGCCGGCGCCGCGAAGTACTTCGCAAGGATGTCGGCCCACTCGAGCGACTCGCCGGCGACCGCATTGATCGACCGCTCGATGTTTCGGGGTCCGAAGAGGAAGTCGGGGCCACCCGTGACGACTTCCCGAAACAGCTCGGGCTCGTTCGAACCCAGCACCACCGTGCCCGGCCCCTCCGGTCCGTACTGGTCGCCAAGCCAGCGCAGGAACTGGTACCCCCAGCCGCGCGTGGCAAAGTTCAGGTCGGCGTTGCTAATGGCGAGAGAGTTCAGTCCCGTCGGATCTTCGAGATACTGAGCCGAACTTCGGAGATTGCCCTCGTGGAAGTCTTCGAATATTTCGACGCCCGCCGCGCTGGAGGCCAGCTCCGTGTAGCCGTAGTCCTGCCGCACCCCGACGCCAAGCCGGTAGAACCCCGCAATCTCCTCGGCCACATGCGACAGTCCCTCGTTTATCCACAAGTCCGCGAGGCTGATAGTGTCCTGCCCAGCCTGGCCATGCAGGCGCAGCGACGCATTGATCAGATGCTGGAACTCGTGCGCCACCAGACCGCGCGAAAACTTCTTGACGCGTTCAGTCGATATCGAGGTCCCCCCGGACTGTCCGTCCGGGTCCGGCGCAATCAGATAAATGAGCTCGGCCTCGTTGCTGGCCGGACAGGCGTTCTCGCCCGTCTTGCTGAAGTGGTCGGTCGAAGAGTGAAAGCCGATCACGAAGCTGGAGGACCCCGGCGGGGTTATCCGGTTCACTTCCCATGTGAAGAACGCGATCGAGCGTTCGTTGCCATCGAGGTCCCTTGGAGATCCGAAGTAGTCGAGGGTGGCCGGCGCCACAAAGGCATCGAGTTCGCGATCGAGTTCATCATAGTCGGCTTGCGTGAAGTACCCCTCGACCCGGTTGTCCTCGACAATCACGAAGTGTTCGCCAACCGCCCTCACCGTCGACGGAACGTTCGTCCTGGCAAGGCAGCTGACGCCGGTCCCCTGCACCGGAGAGTTCAGCGTCAGAGTATCGCCGACCCTCGGCACGTTGGAGGCAGCCGCGATTCTTGCCCGGTCGCCAGCGCCGAACTCCACGGCCGGCTTCGCGCCGATGCGCCGCACCTCTTCCTGTATCTGCTTCATGAATTCGAGGTGGCGGCGGCGGTCCGGCCGGGGGCCATCGATCCACTCCGGATCCGGGCCGGGGCGGACTGGCCGCACCGCCGGGGGAGTCGGCCGAACGGCGGAAACGGCGTCCGCGCCGCTACCGGACGCCCATATTCGCGTTCGAAGCGGGGTCTGGCGCCCGTATATTTCGGACCCGCTCATCACGATTACCTGGTACTCCCGCGCATCCGACCCCGCGACTATCTCGAACGCCCGGATCGCATCTCTCTCCGCGAGCACTCGCGCCTCTCCAGGACGGAGATCGAGGCTGGCCCCTACGGTCGGCCCCGTCGGAGGCGGAGGCGGAGGCGGTCCTGGGGGAGGAGGCGGAGGTGGCGGAGGTGGCGTCGTTGGCCCAGTTCCTCCGTCACCGCCGCACGCCATGAAGATGGACGCCAACACAACAAGAAGACCGCGCCGCGCCGAGCGGCGATAGACTCTCTTATCCATTTACAAGTGTCTCCTATCCAGTGTCGATCCGGCGCTTCGCCGTTTCTCCGTCTTCGTCAGCCTGGCCTCCATCCATCCTCATGGGCCGCGCGCCATGCGCAGATCTCAGCGCGTCCGAAGCAGCGTCAACTGCGTCCTCGCCGACGATGGCAACCCGGACCCGGAACGGTCAGTGATCTCGACAAGCGTAGCGGGAGTCGCTCCGGAACTCGCGAGCGACAGATACCGCCCCGTCGACGACTTGATCGTGAACTCCACCACGCTGTTCGTTGCCACGTGCAGGGTTACGTTGGTCGGCGACAGGGGATAAGCCTCGTTGAACGGACACCGGTCTCCAAGGTTGGAGTCGCTCAGCTGGCCGTATAGCGCAGCCAGATTCCAGCTCTTCCACTGCGCGCGCTCATCTGTAGCTCCGGTACCGGCAGAGTTGTCCAACACGGAAGCCAGGAACAGCGACAACAGCTCCTCCCACTGCATGTCCGCTCCGGCTACCGTGCGGACCGCTCGTTCGATGTTGGCAGTCCCCGCGGCATGCGTCGGCCCTCCCGAGGACAATTCGAGAAAGAGCCCCTCCTCCCGGCTCCCCGGCAAGGCGCCGCTACCGGACTCTCCAAAGTGATCCCCGAGCCAGCGCGCGAACGCGTAGCTGAAACCCCGGAATGCGAGCGACTCGACACCGCCGGGATCGCGACCCCGATCGTCGCCGAGAGCGAGCGTAGCGGCCGGACCGTCAGAACCGCGGGGGCACCCGCCCCTAAGGAATCTGCCCACCCGGTTGTGGTTCAGCAGGTGAAAACGATTGTACGTGACAAGATCCGCATCGCTCTGGGTGACCGCGGCAAGGTCCAGATTCGAACGCGTCCCGATGCCGGCGGTTCGGAAGCCCGATATCTCTTCGGCCAAGTGAGCCAATCCCTCGTCCAGCCAAGCGTGCTCCCGATCCCGCTGGATGTCGCCGCCGCCGATCGTCACTCGCTGCTGCGTGTTGAGCAGGTGGACGAACTCGTGCGCCACGGTGGTGCGCACCAGATTGTCCGCGAATTCGAGGCTGACTTCGGTACCGAATTCGCGGTCGGGGTCGGGGCCCGCCAGATAGAAGATCTCCCCCTCGTTCGAAGCCGGGCAGGTGCGCTTCGGGATCAGATCGAGGGCCAGGAAGAAGCCGGCCACCAAGGTGTTGGTGTTGTCGTCCGCGGGGGTAAGCGCGTTTACGGCAGGCGTTATGAGGGCTATTACCGATTCGTTGTCGTCAATATCGGCATTTTCTCCAAAGTAGGCGATGCTGACGGGGTAGATGATATCGTCGAGCTGCCGGCCAATCTCCGCGAAGTCGGATGCGCTGAAGCGCTGGTCTTCGGGCTGCATGCCCAGCTGAAGATCCTCGACGACCGTGAAGTGCCGGCCCGCGTATTTGACTTCGCCCCTGACGACCGTGGGGTTGTCGCACCGCGCGATCAGGTCGGTGGCGACGCCGACGGTGTAGGCGATGGTGTCGCCCAGCCGGGGCGGCTGCGCCGCGTAGCCGCGAGTCCCGTCGCCGCGGGCCGGCCTTATCGCGGAAGCGCCGGTCCTCGCCACTTCCTCGTATACCCGCTGCCGCAGCAGATGCTCTCTCTCGAACCAGGAGGCCCACCTCTGCAGATCGCGGTCCATCTGGTCCGGGAGGCCCGCTATCGGGCCTGCTCGGCCGGCCAGTGCGGCGCTCGGTCGCGACTCGGCGCCCGGAATCTCGCCAGGGTACGCCCTGCCGGGCTGGACCGCCGCGCCATCCAGGGCATCGCCGGAGGACGCCCGCTCGGCCCGGATCCTCACTCGCCCGTCGAAGCTTTGGCCGGGGACCTCGCTCGCGCTTTGCACGATGAGCTCGTAGCTACGGGCCGCTGCCGCCGCCGGCAGCCGAAACGCCCGCACCGAGTCGGGGGACGCCATCCGGATCAGCTCGCCCACGGCCATCTCCACCGTCGGAGCCGTGGCAACCGGCGGAGGAGGAGGAGCAGGGGGAGGCGGCGGCGACGTCGGCCCTCCGTCGCCGCCGCACGCCAGGAAGAGTAGCCCGGCGGCGGCAGACGGCCACCGGTAGCGGCCCGAGTCTCTCCTGGGGCCGGCTACTTCAGGATATGCCCGCGCGGCGGTTCGAGCTGTCATCGATGCATTTCTCACGCTCCCATCGTAAGGGATGGGCTGTCGTTTCGATACGCCGACCCGCCGGCCGGGGCTGTCCGGCAGCGGCGCATGCGGCAGCGAATGCTCCGAAAATCATTGGATTCGGCAACCTATAACGGGATACGGCGGAGGGCATGGGCAAGCGGCGCGCCGCCGTCCGTGACGGGCCCGTGGACTCCGGCGCGGCGGCTACCGGATCCGGTGGACGACGAGGCGGACATTCGCCCCGGCAGGAACGGTTCCGCCCGACTGCGTTCTCAACCCGAGCTGGACGGACGCGCGCGGCCCGGCGCTCTCGAATACGAAGTGCCTCCCCGTGGCCGCCCTCAGATCGAACTCGACCCGGGTCCGGGTCGTATCCGACAACTCTATGGTAGTGCGGAGGAGCGGATACTCCCGGTCGAACGGCTCCCTGCCCTGCTCCCGGTGCAGCGCCGCGAAGGTGTTTCGTAGCTGGAAGCTCGTCAGCTGAGTGGACGCTGCCGTCCACCCCGGCAGGTCGTCCGCCAGCGGCACGAGGGCGTACGCCTCCAGGAGCGACTCCCACTGGGCCGGCGCCCCCGACATGGCAGCGACCCGTTCGATGTTGTCCACTCCACGGCGGCGCTCGTCGCCACCCACGGCCAACTCCCGGAAGATCGCCTCTTCCCGGGGGCCGCCGAGCAGTCCGCCGCTCGCCGGCGCGTACTGGTCCGCGATCCAGCGCAGAAAGAGCCATCCGAATCCGCGCATGGCCAGCGAAGATATCCCGCCCGGGTCGTTGCCGGAGTCATCTCCCAAAGCGGGCGTCGCGCCCGGGTTCGCCAGATGGAACGCCGTCCGCCTGAAGTTGGCGAAGTGGTAGACGTCGAAGACCGCGGGGTCTCCCGCCAGCGCGGCGAAGTCGTAGTCCTGCCCCGGCCGCAACATTCCGAGCGACATGCCGACGGATGTCTCCACCGAGTGGGCAAGCGCTTCGCTCAGCCATGCGTCTTCCAGATCGGCGAACGTGCCGCCGCCCAGCGCTATGCGTCCTTCGGCCGCGACTAGGTGTGCCAGCTCGTGGGCGACGACCGACAGCGCCCGGCCGTTCACGAACTCCTCCGGCACCGCTTTCGAGAATCGGCCGGCGGGGTCGGCCGCGACTATGTAGAGCAGTTCGCCCCGATTCGACGCGGCGCAACTCTCCGAGTCGGCGAGGTCGCTCGGGCTGAAGAAGCCCAGAATCCGGGTGTCGCTGCCCCTGGGCGTGAGCCGGTTGACGACCGGCGTGAACAGCACCCACACGACTCCGTTATCGTCGAGGTCGGCCGGCTCGCCAAGGTATGCGGTTACCACCGGCAGAACGGCTCTATCCAGAGTTTCGGCAGCAAGCGCGTACTCTTCCGCAGACACTGCTCCGGCGGCCACGACATCCTCGGCGATCGCGACATGACTGCCGGCCGCACGGACCACCGCCGTGATGTCGTGCACCCCGGTGCAATCCAGAGTCAGGTCGTTGTTGACGACGTTATGGAAGGTGACCGTGTCGCCGGTAGCCGGTCGCAATCCGGCAGACCGCCGCGCGGCGAGGCTTTCCCCCGGCTCCGGCCTGTCTCTACGGGGGGCGCGGAGCGGCCGCGCGCCTGCCAGCGCACGGCGGATATTCGCCCGCAGTTCGAGTTCGGCCCGAGAGGCATCCTCCAGGTGGGGATCCGGTCGCGGGAGGGGGGCGCGGGCCAGCGCGGGAGTCGTCCCTGGCGGAGCGTCCCGGCCTCGGACCTCCAGACGCAAGCCGGCCCTCGCCGACGCCGTTCGGCCAACGCTCTGAACTACGGCCAGATACTGCGCGGCTGCGCCGGCAGGCGCGAAGTCCACCCTACCGGCGGACTCCGCCCCCAGCGTGCAGATGTCCCCAGGTTCCATCGACAGCACCGGGCGGGCGCCGCCCCGCGCCGCCACCACGGGACACTCCGCGCCGTCCGGCCCCAGCGTCGTGGCGCACGACAGCAGCGGCGGCGCCAAGCCTAGTGCGACGACCCCCCCAAATGCGCGAAGGCCAAGTCTCGACCTGGCCTTCGCGCACTCCATCACGGGTAGGGACGCATCGACGTCCGGGAGGGGGAGAACTTCTAGTACATCCCTCCCATGCCGCCGCCCGGCATCCCGCCGCCGCCGGCCGGCGCAGGCTCCTCCTTCTCCGGGCGCTCGACCACGACCGCCTCGGTGGTGAGCAACAGACCCGCTATGGACGCCGCGTTCTGCAGCGCGGTCCGAGTGACCTTCGTGGGGTCGATGACGCCGGCAGCCACCAGATCTTCGTACTCTCCCGTAGCCGCGTTGTAGCCCGTGCTATCGGCGGCCTCGCGCACCTTCTCCACGATTATCGCGCCTTCGGCGCCCGCGTTGGAGGCGATGGTCCGAATCGGCTCCTCTACCGCGCGACGGACGATCTGAATGCCGATCGTCTCGTCATCGTCGGCGCCCGAGACGCCGCCGAGGCCGTCCTGGCATCGGAGCAGCGCCACCCCTCCACCCGGCACGATGCCTTCCTCCACGGCCGCGCGCGTGGCGTGCAGGGCGTCCTCGACTCGAGCCTTCTTTTCCTTCATCTCGGTCTCGGTCGCCGCGCCGACATGAATCACGGCCACGCCCCCGGCCAGCTTGGCCAACCGCTCCTGGAGCTTTTCCGTATCGTAATCCGAAGTCGACTTCTCGATCGCCACCTTGATCTCGCCGATCCGCCCCTGGATCCTGTCCGCGGCGCCGGCGCCATCGACGATGGTGGTATTGTCCTTGTCGATGACCACTCGCTTAGCCTGCCCCAGCTCGCTGAGCGTGGCGCCTTCCAGCTTGAACCCGAGATCCTCGGACACGACCTGGCCGCCCGTGAGGATGGCGATGTCCTCGAGCATCTGCTTCCGCCTGTCCCCGAAGCCCGGCGCCTTCACTCCGGCGACCTTCAACGTCCCGCGCAACTTGTTGACGACGAGCGTCGCCAGCGCCTCGCCCTCGACATCTTCTGCCACGATCAGCAGCGGCTTGCCTGCCTGCGCCACCAGCTCCAGGACCGGCAGCAGGTCCTTCATGGCCGAGACCTTCTTGTCGTGGATCAGAATGAAGGGCTCTTCGAGCGCGACCTCCATCTTGTCGGGATCCGTGACGAAGTAGGGGGAGAGATACCCGCGGTCGAACTGCATTCCATCGACCGTTTCCAGATCGGTCTCCAAGCCCCTCGCCTCCTCGACCGTGATAACTCCGTCCTTCCCGACCGTCTCCATCGCATCCGCGATGAGATCGCCGATCTCCTGGTCGCTGTTCGCCGAGATGGCGGCTACCTGGGCGATCTCTTTCCTGCCCGGGGTCGGCACCGAAATATCGCTTAGATTGTCGACGATCGCCTCGACCGCCCGGTCTATCCCACGCTTGACGGCCATGGGGTTGGCCCCGGCCGTAACGCTCTTGAGGCCTTCCGTGAAGATCGACTGCGCGAGCACGGTGGCAGTGGTAGTTCCGTCGCCCGCCGCATCCGAAGTCTTCGTCGCGACTTCCTTGACCATCTTCGCGCCGAGATCCTCCACCGGATCGTCGAGCTCCACTTCCTTGGCGACAGTCACCCCGTCCTTGGTGATCGTCGGACTGCCGAACTTCTTCTCAAGCACCACGTTCCGGCCCTTGGGGCCGAGCGTGACCTTCACGGCGCGAGCGAGCTTGTCGACGCCCGCCTTCAAGCGCTGCCGCGCGGCAGTGTCGAATTCCAGATCCTTTGCCATTGCGATTTCTCCTTGTTGTCCTGCTTCGTGTCAGGCTCGAGTAGTTTGTAGTTAGAGTCGGATGTTGAAGTCGGATGTCGTCGATAGTTGCGGAACGAATGTCCGGCCGGCAGTTGCAAGCGAATGTCCGTCGGCATCGCATCTCGCATCCCGAAGGATTTCCCGAGCGAAGCGCCTCCTCCCGCAGGAGTCCGCCAAAGCGCCCCGCCCATCGCTGTCCCGCCGAACCAGGAGCTGCCGCCTTCTCTTTGGGGCCCCTTCCTTCAGCTTCCGGAGCCCCGCTTCCTTCAGCCAGCCGGTCCGGGCCTCGTCCTCGACTAGCGCAGCTGCCTGCGGGCGAGATCGGCTATGCCGCCGGGGACCTGCTAGAGGACCGCCAGTACGTCCCCCTCCTTGACGATCAGGTAGTCCGTGCCATCCAGCGACACCTCCGTGCCGGAGTACTTGCCGTAAAGGACGCGGTCGCCAGTCTTCACCTCCATGGGAACGCGGTCGCCGTCGTCGTTCAGCCGTCCGGGACCCACGGCTACGACCATTCCCTGCTGCGGCTTCTCTTTCGCCGTGTCGGGAATGTAGAGACCACCGCGCATCGTCTCGGTTTCTTCGAGCGGTTCAACCACGATGCGGTCGGCCATGGGCGAGATGTTCAGCGTCGATTTCGAGGCAGTAGCCATCGTGCCTTCCTCCTGTTGAACTATAGGTTGGTTGATTCGGGGCAAATGCCTGCTGCGCGAGAATACGCGCAGGGTCGGGAGTACCGCTAAAAACCGCTGTGCGCGAACGCGGCTGTTTTAGCGCTCATGACGATCGAGTGCTAAATGTAAGGTGGCGGCGTGGCATAAGTCAAGTGAAACTTGGCTAGCTCGACTGCGTAATGAACGAGGGCCGAAACAAAGGAGGAGTTCCCATGGTTCGCATCTTGATGGCCGTGCTGGCGGTTGGAGTAGTTGGCTTCGCAGTGAGCAGCATTCTGTTCTCGTTCCTCATTCCCATGTTGACGATGGTGCTCAAGGTGGCGGTAGTCGTGGGGGTAGGCTATCTGATCCTGCGGCTGATCAGCCCGGAGTGCGCCGACAAGCTCAAGAACGTGTGCTGCGGAGGGTGTTGCAAGAAGTCGTCCGAGGAGAGTTGATCGCGATCCGGGACCCGCTGGCCACGGCGTCCCGGTTTGCTGCGATCCACATCGCACCGGCTCGCTTTCACGCCGGTTCGCGCCGGAAAAGAGATGCGTTTCACGCCGGGAAGAGATACGGATCGGCAGCCGCCACCCCGGCTATCGTCAGGGTCGGGTTGATCTCGTCGACAGCTTGGCAGTGCGGCGCGACGACCTCGGCCAGTCCCCCGGTCGCCACCACTAGAGGAGCCCTGCCCCACTCCGCGGCTAGGCGTCCGACGATGCCGTCTATGCCATCCACGACCGAGTAGAAGGCGCCGCTGCGGAGACAGTCCAGCGTATTCGTGCCGATCACGCGGCGAGGCTCCTCGATCTCCACCTGGGGCAGCTGGGCCGCGGCTCTCGTGAGTTGCTCCGCTCCCGTTGTCGGACCCGGGGCAATCGCGCCGCCCAGGAAGACGCCGTCCGCCGTGATGCAGTCGAATGTCGTCGCCGTGCCCAGGTCGACCACGATCGCGTCTCTCGCATACACTTCGGTGGCGGCAAGCGTATTGGCGATGCGGTCGGCGCCGACGCCCAGCGGGTGATCGACCTGCAGCCGCACAGGTACCGGAGATGCGCCGTCCAGAAAGCGGAGCGGTACGCCAAGGTTCCGGGCCGCCGACTGCCAGGAGCGGCCGAGAGCGGGAACGACCGACGCGACGACGATCCGCTGGGGCGAAGAGAGACCGGCGGCGCCAAGCAAGCCGCGTAGCTGGAGTTCGACCTCGTCCCCGGTGCGGCGGTTGGTGGCGACTCGCCAGACTTGAACGGGATCGAGACTTCCCTCGAACCACCCCATGACGGTCTCGGTGTTTCCGATATCCACGGCAACGAACATGGCGCCGAAGATTCTCCTTCCTGGATCAGGCTCGATGCGGCGCCCGCGGAGAGGGCGGCACGGAGGCACGCCCCTTGCCGACCGGCGCCGCTCGGTCGCTACCCGCGCAGCACGATCGAACCGGTTACGACGCGGCGGAGCGCTCCGCCGGCGGGCCGCAGCAGCAGCGCTCCGTCGGGAGCTATGCCGGCCGCCACGCCGCGCACAGGCTTCTTGCCTGGCACAATGTGCTCTAGCTGCCGGTTGCGCAGGCAGTCGTAGCGGTCAATCTCGCCGAGAGAAGCCGCATCGAGCAACTCCGGAGGGTTCGGAAGCCGACGTTCGAGCCCCTCGACCACCGCCTTTGCCGCCTCGACCAGCGTTGCGGACTCGTCATGCTCTTCCAGCGCGGCAGCGCCTGGCACATCCGCCGGCAAACGTCCGGCGCGGACGTTGATCCCGATTCCCACGACGATAAACGTATCCCCGGCCGACGCTGCGGCGCTCTCGACGAGGATGCCGCCCAGCTTGCGGTCGCCGATCATCAGGTCGTTGGGCCACTTGACCGCGGCGCCGAGGCCCGCGAAACGCTGGTTCAGCGCCCGGGCGACATCGACTCCCGCAACCACGCTCGCCAGCGGCCGCAGCCGTCCGGGACCCGGACGAAAGAGCATGCTGAGATAGAGACCGGCTCCTGCCGGGGAACTCCACGCGCGCCCCTCGCGGCCCCTCCCCGCCGTCTGTTCCCGGCACAGCACGATCGACCCGGCCGGGACGCCGGCGTCAGCCAGCTCGCGCGCCGCATCGTTGGTCGAAGAGATGCTGCCGAAGGTGTGGACGCACTCCCTCTGCCAAAGGTCGCGCAGGACGGATACCGGTTGCCCGGCCCAGCTATCCACGCGCGCTCGTCCCGGCGGGCGCACGGGCTCAGCCGCGGATTTGCGGCAATGTCAAGGCCGCGATGATGTACACGCCTCCGACGACCCAGCAGTAGTAGGCGAAGCGGTGAAAGGCGCCCCGGCCGACCATCTGCAGAAAGAAGCGAATCGCCACCACGCCAGACGCCGCGGCCGCGACGAAGCCGGCGAGGAGCGGCCAAGCTCCGATCGCGGCCGCCGCCTCTCCGGCTCCCCGTAGCTGCAGGACGGCGGCGCCGGCTATCGCGGGCAAGGAGAGAAGGAAGGAGAAATCCGCGGCCCGCCGCGCATCCACCCCCAACGCCGTCGCCGCTGCCACGGTGAAGCCGGAGCGGGAGATGCCGGGAAGGATGGCCGCCGCCTGCGCCGCGCCGATGCCGACCGCCCCGAACACGGTTGGCCGCTCCGATCCGGCCCGCCGCGCCGAGTAGCGCACCGACCAGACCGCGAACCCTGTCAGTACCAAGAAAACCGCCGCGGCGAGAGCGCTCTCGAAGAGACTGGCCAGTGCGCCATCGAGCCACAGCCCGGCCAGGGCGGCGGGGACCGTGGCCACCGCCAGCAGCCCGGCAAACGACCGACACTCCCGGTCGCCCCTCGACACGCCCCGGCAAAGCTCGGCCAACCGCGTCCGGTACACCCATCCGACGGCGCAAAGCGTCGCTAGGTGCACGGACACCTCGAACGCGACTCCCGGGAGTTCGATACCGAGGAGATCCTGTCCGAGCACAAGGTGGCCGGAGCTAGAGACGGGGAAGAATTCCGTCACCCCCTGAACCACTCCCAATACGACGGCCTCCAGCATGGTCACGCCGGCGAAACCCCGGGAGCCGCGGAAGCGCCGAGCACATCGCGGTAGAGTCCTTCGTAAACGGGCACGATGCGCTGAGTGGTAAAGCGATCCAGCGTACGCCGCCGCGCCGCGCGGGAATAGCGCCCCCAACGTTCATCGTCCGCGAGCAGCGAGATCGCGGAGGCCGACATCTCGTCGATCGACCCCGCGGGGTGCAGGTGGCCCGTCACTCCTTCATCCACCACTTCTTCCAGTCCGGTCCCGGACGACCCCACGACGGGGACCCCGGACGCCTGGGCCTCGAGCGCGACCAGCCCGAAAGCCTCCTGGTCACTGGGAAGGAGGAACAGGTCCGCGTTCGCGAGCAGCGAGGCGACCGAGTCGAGTTTGCCGAGCAGGACCACGCGCTCGGCGATGCCCAGCTTGCCAGCCAGATCCTCGGCCCTCTGCCGCTCGGGCCCGTCTCCCACGAGGATCAGGCGCGCCGGAACTTTACGCTGGATCTTCTCGAATATCCTGATCAGATCCGGGATGCGCTTCACCGGACGAAAGTTGGAGATGTGCATCACCACCTTCTCGCCGCGCTCCGCCAGCCGGTGCTGTCCGAAGTACCGTTCGCGCCGGTATATGCCTGGATCGACGAAGTTCGGGATAACGCTGATGTCGCAACCGCTGCAGTTGAAGTCGCGCCGCGTCCTGTCCCGGAGCCAGCCCGATACGGCCGTGAGGCGGTCCGACTTCTCTATTGAGAAGCGAGTGATCGACCAGTAGGAGGGATCCTGGCCGACGAGGGTGATGTCGGTGCCGTGCAGAGTCGTCACCAGCTTGACGTCGCCGCCGCCCGCCCTGAGCATGTCCCGCGCGATCCACCCCGCCGTGGCGTGAGGGATCGCGTAGTGCACATGCAACAGATCGAGTTCCTCGCGCCGGGCGACCTCGTGCATGGTCACCGCAAGCGCGAGCGAGTAAGGGGGGTACTCGAAGAGCGGATACTGGTTCACCTCGACTTCGTGAAAGTAGACGCCGTCGATGAAGTTCGTGAGGCGAAAAGGCTGGGCGTAGGAGATGAAGTGCACGTGGTGGCCGCGCCGGGCGAGCTCGAGCCCGAGTTCCGTGGCGACCGCCCCCGATCCTCCGTACGTCGGGTAGCAGGTGATGCCTATCTTCATCCTGGGTCCCGGCTCCCCGTCAGCTGTATCTGGCGGCGCTCATGCTCGCTCGCGATGCGGTGCGCAAGTTGCTTCGGCGGCGCGGCGGCGTCCAGCGCGACGGCGTCCCCGGGCAGCTGGTGGCGAAACCATGTCCTCTGGCGGCGCGCGTAGCTCCAGCTGGCGGCGACCACCCGGTCGATCGTCTCGCGGGCGCTCGCTTCCTCGCGCACGAAGGACGCTACATCCGCGTATCCGACCGCATTGAAGGCCGGCGATTCTTCGAGGCCCCGGGCCAGCAGGCGGCTGACCTCGCGGGGCCAGCTGCCGGAGTCGATCATCAGCTCGGCTCTGGATCGAATGCGCTGGCGCAGGAGCTCCGGGGGAAGTTCCAGGACGTAGGTAGCCGTGCGGAGCGGGGGCCGTTCCGGCTCGCCGAACGCTATCCACCAGCTTAGGGAACGGCCCGTCAGCAGCGCGAGCTCCGTCGTCCGGGCCGCGCGCTGCCGGTCGAGGGGCCTCTCCTTCGCCGCGGCCAGCGGCCTGTCCAGCCGGGTCGCCCACCCCCGGAGCTCCTCTCGCCCCGTACGGGCCAGCCAGTCGCGGAGCTTCGCGCGCCGCCGCGGGTCGTGGGCCGGCTCCTTGAAGATCGGGTGGGTCAGAGAGCGCAGGAAGAGCCCGGCGCCGCCCGCGAGGATCGGCACGGCTCCCCGCCGCTCGATGCCGGAAATCCACTCGGTGGCGCGGCGCGCGAAGCGACCGGCACCGTACCGCTCCCACGGATCGAGGAAGCCGACGCCGTGGTGGGGCGCGGCGGCCAGCTCGCTGCGGGACGGCGCGGCGGTGCCGACCGCGAAACCGCGGTAGGCTTGGCGGCTATCCATCGAGACGACTTCGCCGCCGAGCAGCTGCGCGAGCTCGATCGCGACCGCCGTCTTGCCCGAGGCCGTCGGCCCGACGATCGCGGGCGGCGCCGACGCCGTCACGGAGAGACCGCCGACCGCAGCTCGGTCGGTCACGGGCGCCGGGGCGCCGTCAGCTTCGGCCGAAACGCCGGTCCAACTCTTCAATGCTCAGGCGCACCATCGCCGGCCGGCCGTGGACATCGTGCCCTGGCAGCTCCGTCGCGAACAGCTTGTCGAAGAGTTCGCGCGTCTCCTCCTGGGAGAGACGATCGCCGGCCTTGATCGCTCCCTTGCAAGCCATGCTCTTGGCGACCTTGTCGTGCTGGTCTCGGGCGGAGTTCACGAGAGGAGACCCCTCCGCGAGTTCGCGCACCATTTCCCGCAGACATGCCTCTGCGTCGAAGCGCGCATGCGGGACTGGCGCCGCCCGCATGATGTAGCTCCGCTCCCCGAAGGGATCGAGGTCGAAGCCGGCCGCCGCGAGCGCGCCGGAGAGTTCCTCCACGGCGGCCATTTCCGGCGGCGACAAGCGTAGCGTGACCGGGAAGAGGAGGGCTTGCCCGATCCCGTTTCCCTCTTCGAACCGGGCCATGATCTCCTCGTACAAGATGCGTTCGTGCGCCGCGTGCTGGTCTATGATGAGGAGGCCCTCGCGCGTCGCGGTCAAAATGTAGCGATCGTGCAGCCGCCAGAGTTCGGGTCCATGGAAGGCGATGGCCTCCGATTCGTCCGCCGCCGGCCAGCCCTTGTCCGCCTCGCCTCCGCCGCCGACCGAGGACTTGGTCGGCGTCAAGAGAGCGAGCTGGGGCATCTTGCGTCCGGCCCGTCCGTCCGTCCGGCGACTCGGCGCGCGGCGGCCATCCGCCTGGCCGGCGCGGGCATGACTGCCTGCGGGGCCACCCGCCTCCGATGTGCCGCGTCGGTCGTTCCGTCCGCCGGCATCCGGCTCGCCGCCCGCCGCTGCGCCCGCCCCTCCGGTCCGCGCGCCAAGCCGGCCCGCGGGCTTCGTCGAGTCCAGCCGGGCCAACGCGCTGCGCACGGCTTCCATCACGACCTTCGTTACCTGGTCGCGGTCGCGGAACCGCACCTCGGCCTTGGCAGGGTGGACATTCACATCGACCGCCGCAGGATCGATCGCCACTTGCAGAAAGACGCTGGGCCGCACCCTGTCGGGGACCGTGCTGCGGAAAGCCTCGTCCACCACCTTCAGAAGCGCCGGATCTCGAAAGGGACGGCCGTTGACAAAGGTGTAGCGGCGACCTCCCCTGGGGCGCGCGGCGTCGGGCCTCTGCACGTAGCCGCCCACTCGCGCTTGTCCCCCGGCGCCGTCGACCGGCCCGGCGCCGTCGATCGGGATGAGAGAGGCGCCCAGGTCGTCCCACAGCTGGCCGATCCTGGCCAGCCATGCCTCTTGCGGACTCAGATCCATCGAGACGCGTCCGTTCGACTTCAGACGGAAGCCCACCCTGGGATTCGCGAGCGCGATGAGGATGAGCGCTTCCCCGGCGGCCCGAGTCTCGGCCGCAGAAGCCCGCAGGAACTTCGCCCGCGCCGGCATGTCGTGAAATAGCGCCCGCACGGTCACCGTGGTGCCGGGCCGCCGGGGCACATCGTCCACGCCGCGTATGCGTCCGTGATCCACGCGCACCCTAGCGCCACCGCCGAGTCCGGCGGCGGTGTGGAGCTCGAAGCGGCTTACGGCGGCTATCGAGGGCAGAGCCTCTCCCCGAAAGCCGAACGAGCTGACCCTCCTGAGATCGTCGGCGCTCCGTATCTTGCTCGTAGCGTGGCGTTCGAGCGCCAGCACCGCATCCGCGCGGCTCATCCCGGTCCCGTCGTCCGACACGCGGACCTCGGTCTTGCCGCCGTTGCGCAGCGCGACTTCCACGAGCCGCGCTCCCGCGTCGACGGAGTTCTCGACCAGCTCCTTCACGACCGAGGCGGGCCCCGCCACCACCTCGCCCGCCGCGATCTGGTTCGCGACGTGGTCGGGAAGGATCTGCACGCTGTCGATGGCCGTGGCCGGACCGTCCCCGCCGGCTCTCCCGCCGCCACGCTTCACTCCGCCGGGCACGGCTCTCCCTCCGGCTCCCGCAGTCCGTACAACTCGCGCGCGTTCGCGGCCGTCGTCGTCGCCACTCTCTCGAACGACACCCCTCTCAGCGCCGCCACCCGCGCACAGGTGTAGGCGAGGAAAGCCGGCTCGTTCCGCCGTCCGCGCTTGCCCTCGGGGGCGAGGTATGGCGCGTCCGTCTCGATGAGCAGCCGGTCCGCCGGGATATCCCGAACCGCCCCTGCCACCTCATCGGCGAATGTGACGAGCCCCGAGAACGAGATGTGCCACCCGGCCTCCAGGGCCGCCTCGAGCAGCTTGTCTCCCCCCGAGAAGCAGTGGAGCACGCCAGTGGCGGAGCCGCCGTACTCGGCGACCAGAGCGGCGGTTTCGGCTTCCGCCGAGCGGGAGTGAACGACGATCGGCAGCTCCAGACGCGACGACAGACGCAGGTGCGCCTCGAAGTTCGCGACTTGCAGCGCGCGAGGCGCGTTGTCGTAGTGAAAGTCGAGACCCGTTTCCCCGATCGCGACGACTTCGGGCGCGCCGGAGAGCCGTTCGATCTCTTCCATGACCGCGGCGGAGGTGCGGCCGGCCTCGTGCGGGTGCAGCCCCGCCGTGGCCCACACGCCCGGGGTTTGCGCCGCAAGCTCCACGGCGTCCGCCGCATCCTCGGGATCGGAGGCGATCGTCACCATGCCCGACACGTCCGCCGCCCTGGCTCTCGCCAACACCTCCGCCCGGTCGTCCGAAAAGCGGCCGGAGGTCAGATGCAGGTGCGAATCGAACAACACCAGGGTCGCATGGACTTTCCGGGCGGCGCCATGCCCGAGAGGAATAGCCGCTCGAAGCGGGCTCTGCTCACCCGGAGGCGTGAGCAGGCTTCCCGGCGCGCCGACGCGCTCGCTCGTGAATCTCGAGCAGGACGGGAGAAGCCACGAAAATCGAGGAGTACGTTCCTACGAGCACGCCGATAATGAGCACGCTGGCAAAAGGCCGGATCACCGGTCCCCCGAAGACCAGCAGAGCGATAAGCGAGACGAGAGTCGTTCCGCTCGTCAGCACGGTGCGGGGCAGCGTCTCGTTCAAGCTCCGGTCGAGCGTCTGCTCGTACCACTCCTTGCGCTTCTTCTTCATATTCTCCCGCACCCTGTCGAACACGACGATGGTGTCGTTGAGCGAGTAGCCGATAATCGTCAGGATGGCAGCGACCGTGGCCAAGCTTATCTCGAGGTCGAGCAGGGAGATGAAGCCGAACGTGATCGCCATGTCGTGGACGGTGGCGATGACCGCGGCGACCCCGAAGCGCCATTCGAAGCGGAAGGCCAAGTAGATCAGAGTGAGCGCGAAGGAGAGCAGGAGGGCGATGATCGCCCGGCGTTGAAACTCGCCCCCCACCTTGGCGCTCAACGCATCGCTCCGCACTATCTCGAAGTCCGGAAGCGCCGTGGCGGTCCCCAGGCTGGCAGCGACTTGGTCCCTGGCTTGGTTCTGGTCTTCGTCTTCCCCCGCGCCTGCCGGCACCCGGAGCAGGAAGCTGTCCGCGCCGCCCCCGGGCGAACGCAGTTGCTGGATCTGCACGCCCGATGTGCCGCCCGCGCCGAGCGCATCGCGAATCTGTCCCACATCGGTCGCCTCGCTGAAGCTGACCTCGAGCAAGACGCCGCCGGTGAACTCGACCCCCGCCCGAAGCCCGCCGCGAAGCGCCATCGAGCCAAGACCGATGGCTATCGCCACCCCGGAGACGACATAGGCGGTCCGGCGTAGGGAAAGAAATTTGTAGCTGGCGTTCTTGAATAGCCTCATGGCCGCACTACGTCCCCTTCATATGTTCAAGGACTCCCTGGAGCCCCTGCGGTTCAGGTAGATCATGAATAGAGTTCGCGTCACGTAGACCGCCGAGAAGAACGACGCTATGATCCCGATGCAGAGGGTCACGGCGAAGCCGCGCACCGGTCCCGTCCCGAACTGGAACAGGATGATGCCGGTGATCAGAGTGGTCAGGTTCGCGTCGATAATCGCCGACAAGGCGTTGCCGAAGCCGGCCTCGACAGCCGTGCGCGGCGTCTTCCCGCCCGCCAGCTCCTCTCGAATGCGTTCGAAGATGAGGACGTTCGCGTCCACGGCCATCCCGATCGAGAGGATCAGTCCGGCTATTCCCGGAAGCGTCAGCGTGGCGTCGAGGCCGGCGAGACCGCCCAGCAGCAAAATCACGTATATCATCAGCGCGGACACCGCCATGAAGCCCGCCGACCTGTAGTAGAAGATCATGAGGAGTATCACGCCGGCGATCCCGATGATGAAGGCGGTACGGCCCTGCCGGATCGAATCTTCGCCGAGCGAGGCGCTCACGTTGCGCTCTTCCACGACCCGGATCGGCATCGGCAGCGCGCCCGCCCGAAGCACCAGCGCCAAGTCCTGCGCCTCTTGCAGCGAAGCCCCGGGCGCCAGCTCGATCTGGGCCCGGCGGCTCAATATCGAGCGTATCACGGCGTAGCTCTGCACGCGGTCGTCGAGAACGATCGCCATGTTCTGGCCGATGTTGCGCGCCGTCTCCCGTTCGAAGATGCGCGAGCCGCGCCGGGTCGTCTCGAATGGCACTATCGGTTGGTTGAAGGTCGGATCCCTGTTGGCGGGCCCCGCATCCTGCAACATCTCGCCGGTTATCATCGGATCGGCATCGAGGATGTACAGGGGGATGTAGGTGTTGCCCCCGGCCGCGACCTCTTCGACTCCCCAATGCAGCGCGATTTCTCTCGGAACCGCGTCCGCGACGCCTTCCAGCGCCAACCACCCGGCGACCGTCGGCTGGTCCTGCTGGGCGACCAGCATCTCCCCCTGGACACGCCCCTGTCCCAATAGCGCGCTGAGCGGCCTGGTTGCGCCGGACTCGTCTTCCGCGGCCGCAGGGTCCGCCGCCGCCACCGAATCGGCCCCCTCCGCCTGCTCCGGGCTGTCCGCCGCAGGCGGCGCCGCATCGGGCGCCGGCGGAGCGGCATCCGATCCCGGGTCCCCCGTGTCAGGACCGTCTTCCGGCGACTCTCCTCCATCTTCCGCCGAATCGGCCGAGGCGCCGAGGATGTCGCCCAAGTCCACCTCGGGCGTGATATCCAGCGGGGTCACACGAAGGTTCTCGATCCCCACCTCGTTGACGATCGCCCTGTCGATCCGGTCGAGCGCGTCGACAAAGGTCTGGCCGTCGGTGATTATCTTGAACTCCATGTAGGCGGTCTCGGTAGCGATCCTCTTGGCTTGCTCGGGATCGTCCACGCCCGGGAGTTCGATCACGATGCGGTCGCCCGCTCTCTGAACGGTAGGCTCTTGAACGCCGAACTCGTCTATGCGGTTCCGAATTGTCGTGAGCGTCCGCTCCACGGCATCGTTGAGACTGGCGCCGCCCAGGGTGTCGGCCGGGTCTTCGATCTCCACCGCGAGGTGCATTCCTCCCTGCAGATCGAGCCCGAGCTTGAGGGGCCAAACCCGGGTCGACTCGCCCGTCTCCTCGTTCGTGACCGTATCCGGGAGGAGGGCGAGGCCACACAACAACACGAGGACGGCGATCCAGACCAGTCGCCATCTTTCCGATGAAAACATCCGGTGATCACTTACTATCGTGAGTTACAAGGAGGGCGCGCGCCCGCGACCGAGCCGAAGATCGATGTCGCCGGCTTCTGTACACGGCGCGCCCGCGGCCACATCCGTCGCTGGCTGCTAACTTCGGCAACTTAATGGTCTGGCGGCCAGAAGGGAAGAAAACAGATGCCACGCGACCATGTCGAGCGGGGAACGGATGCGGCTGCAGCCGGACCGGTCGCCGCGGCCGACTCGCCAGCGAAGGCGCCGGGGAGCGGTAGCGGGAAACCGGAGGGCCGAAGCCGAGGCCAGCTAGCCGGGCTGTGGGCGGGCCCGCTCCTCTTCCTGGTGATGTTGCAACTCGATCTCGACCCCGCTCGCCCCGAAACCACGAGCATGGCGGCGGTCGCGCTGCTCATGGCCACCTGGTGGATCACCGACGCGATTCCGCTGTACGTGACCGCGCTCCTTCCGCTGTTTCTCTTCCCCATTCTAGGGATCGCGCCGACCGGCGAGACGGCCCCTATCTACTTCAACAGCACGATCATCCTCTTCCTCGGCGGATTCATGATCGCCCGGACGATGGAGAAGTGGAACGTCCACCGGCGGATCGCCCTCTGGGTAATCCGTACAGTCGGGGGAGGCGCGGCGCGCATCGTGCTCGGATTCATGATAGCCGCCGCCTTCCTCTCGATGTGGATTTCGAACACGGCCGCCGCGGTCATGATGGTTCCGATCGGGCTCGCCGTGGTTCTGAAGATGGAGGAGCAGTTCGGGGCCGATCGCGCGCGTCCATTTTCGGTCTCGATCATGCTGGGGATCGCGTACGCCTGCTCCCTGGGCGGTCTCGCGACGCTGGTCGGCACGCCGCCCAATCTCTCCTTGGAGAGAATATTTCAGATCATCTTTCCCGATGCGCCCCCGATATCGTTCGGGCCCTGGCTCGTCATGGCGCTCCCGGTCACGGTCGTGATGCTGTCTTGCGCCTGGCTGCTCCTCACGCAGCTTTTCTTCAGGACCCCCGGGGATGTCACGGTGAACCGAGGGGTCGTCGATTCCGAGCTGAGCAAGCTGGGCAAGAGCTCCTACGAGGAGAAGGCGGTCCTGCTGGTGTTCGCGGCGACGGCTCTGTTGTGGGTCTTTCGCGCTCAGATCAAGATCGGCGCGCTGACCATTCCGGGATGGGCCGAGCTTCTGCCGCATGGCGACCTGATCGACGACGGGACTGTCGCGATCTTCATGGCGAGCCTGTTGTTCCTGGTCCCGGCCCGTTCGCCGGGCGCGCGGTCTCGTACGGTGATGGGACCGGGCGTGGTGTTCAGGCTTCCGTGGAACATCGTGCTGCTATTCGGCGGGGGATTCGCCCTTGCGCACGGCTTCCAGTCCACGGGACTCGCGAGCTACATCGGCGATAGTGTCAGCGGCTTGGCGGGCGTGCCGCCCTTCGCGCTCATCCTGATAATCTGCCTGTCGATCACCTTCCTCACGGAACTCACTTCGAATACGGCGACGACGGAGATGGTGCTGCCGATTCTCGCCGCCGTGTCGGTCTCAACGGGCATGCACCCGTTGCTGCTGATGATCCCTGCCGCGATGTCCGCCTCGTGCGCCTTCATGATGCCGGTGGCGACCCCGCCCAACGCGATCGTGTTCGGCAGTCACAGAGTCAGGGTCGCCGAAATGGCGCGCGCCGGTCTCGTGCTGAACCTGATCGGCGCCCTGGCGATCACGGCGCTCTTCCGCATCCTGGGGCCGATCATGTTCGGGATAGAGGCCGGCGCGCCGCCCGACTGGGCGCGCCCGGGATCTTAGCCGGGGCTGCCCCCGGGGCTAGCCGGAGACGCGCCGGGCTAGCCGGTGATACCGCCGATCGAGGCCGAGTCTAGCCCGTGATCAGCCAGCGCGCTTGCAGGGAGCCGTCTTCGCCCCGGACGTAGAGGCCGGCGAAGTGGCCGGACATCGTGCCGTCCGGACTCTCGACACTGTAGTCGCCGGCGCCGAGGACATGACTTTCATCCAGCTCGTGCGCGCCCCAGCCAGTCATGCCGTCGAAGGAGACGCCCGCGTCCATCATCGACTGCAACCACTCCTGCACCGCAGCCCGGCCGCTTACCGATGGCGCTCCGGCCGGCATCACTACGGCATCTTCCGCATAGCGATCCGCCACCATCGAAGCGTGCCCCATGTTGTAGTGCGCAACCACGTAGTCGCCGTGCTCCTGGATCAACTCGGCGCCCTCGCCCTCCGTCGGCGACTCCATCATCATCCCCTCCATCATGGGCTGGTCCGGCGCGTCCAGATTGCTGATGAAGCCCTTGAGCATCCAGACGCCGTCGACCTGCTCGGCCAGCGACATGTAGTAGCCGGAGTTCATCACCTCCTCATCGCCGGCCATGCCGCTTGCGACGAAGTGGCCGATCGCGACGGCGCTATGTCCAAAGACGAGGGTCTCGTCAGGGTGGAACTCGATATCCGATCTGCCGGCTTCGATGGCCGATTCCAGGGCGCCTGCGATCGCCTCCCTGCCGTAGTACCGCGATCCGTGCCCGTCCCAGATAATCGCATCCTCGGCGAATTTGTCGGCCACCATGCCGGGGTGCCCCATGTCGTAGTGGGTCGCCCAGTAGTCCGTGAGCTCGGCCATCGCCTCTTCGCCGCTCGCTTCGGGCATCGCCTCCGTCGCCGACTGCTCTTCTTCGGTCATTTCGGCGTCTTCGCCGGCTTCGCCGCCACAGGCGATCGTCAGGACGAGCGCGAACGGCGCCAGTGTACGGATACGCATCGGGGTACCTCCTTAGCGCGGGACAACCAGATAAATGCAGGCATAGCTCGAATGACGCTCCGCCCACGTCGGACGGCTCATCCGCCATAGCTTCTTGAATATGATATGCCTAAGCTAGCCATAGTATAGTTGTCCGCTCCCTCTCGCGACAGGTCCGGCACGATGTCCCGTCGTCGCTCGTTGGCGCCCCGCCGGCGCTCCGGATGGCCGCGAGAGGACGCCGCCGGTTGACGGGGCGTCCATATTTCGGCAGATATTGCCATCTTGAAGGTTGAAGGTTGAAGGTTGAAGGCGCTTTCCCCAGGGGACAGCCCGTCCCGACCCGTTGACGCGGCAACCAGGCTGCCGCACATATTGGCGCGGCTGTGCGGGCCCGTAGCTCAGCTGGTTAGAGCAGGGGACTCATAATCCCAAGGTCGCAGGTTCGAATCCTGCCGGGCCCACTTCGAATCGTTCGAATCGCCGCAATCCGCCGTGGACGGCGCGCGCCGCCGTCCACGCACTCGTGCAACATGCGCCCTGCGCGCGGAGGACTATCCGCTATGACCTTCGTTCCGAACCGTCTCGCTCCTCGATCGCCAACCCGCGGGTGGCTGCCGCCCGCCGGCGAGAAGCTCTCGCTCGCCGAGAGCAAGTTTTCGCTTGCGGAGAAGCTCGCGTCCGCCGGCAGGGATCCCTCGCTCGGTGGCAAGGAGCCGGCGTCCGCCGGCAGGAAGTTCTCGCTCGTCCGGATTCTGCCGGTCGCGCCGGGACGGCCGGCGCCCGTGCTGGTCGCTCGCTTCGCGCCCCTCCTGGCACTGCATGCCGCGCTGATGTTCACCGGCGCGACCGGGGCGGCGGCGCAGGCGCAGGCGACGACCGGCGTTGTCCGCGGCTTGGTCCGCGACCCGGTGGGGGCTCCCGTAGCCGGCGCATCCATTTCCCTGCACCACCGCGAAACCGGCCTTGTCACGGTTGTCCAGTCCACCGCCAACGGGAGCTTCGTGCGCACCCTCCTCCCGCTCGGAGGCTACGATGTCATCGTCGCGGCGCCCGGCCAGTTCGGCGAGTTGCGCATGGAGGGGCTGGTCCTTCGGGTGGGCGAGACGCTGGACCTGCTGCTCGAGTTCAGGCCTGTCGAACTGGCCGGGCTCACCGTCACGAGCGACCGGGAGCGGCTCGTGGACACCGAGGACGTCTCGTCCGCGCAGAGGATATCCGAAGAAGCCGTGGACAATCTTCCCAGCAATGGTCGCAACTACCTCGACTACACCCTGCTCACGCCCGGCGTCTCCATTTCCCAGGGACCGGACGGGGATGTGCTCAACATCAGCGGCCAACGAGGAATCTTCAACAACGTCTCGGTGGACGGCGCGGACTTCAACAACCCCTTCTTCGGGGAGCAGCGCGGCGGACAGCGCCCGGCCTTCACGTTCAACCAGGATGCCATCCAGGAAATGGTGGTGGTGAACCAGGGCGCTTCCGCAGAGTTCGGTCGCTCCGCGGGCGGCTTCGTGAATGTCATCACCAAGTCGGGCACGAACGAACTCGAGGGGTCGGCGCACTACTTCGGGCAGTGGGATGGGATTTCCTCGGCGCAGCCGCAGAGCCGGGGCGGCGGAAAGCCCGACTTCGGCCGCAACCAGTTCGGGTTCACGCTCGGCGGCCCATTGGTGCGAGACAAGGCGTTCTTCTTTCTCGCCTACGACCAGCAAGAGGCGAACGAGACCAAGCAGGCCACGCGCTCGGTGGCGAATCAGTCGGAGCTCGCCAAGCTCGAGAGTTTTCTCCAGGAGAGATGGCCCGGGCTGTTCGACAACGAATTCGGGCCTATCGACCGCACGGACGACAACCGGGCGCTGACGGCCAAGGTCGATGTTCACTTCAACCAGAATCACCAAGCGTCGCTGAAGTACAACTACACTCGGTCGATGCAGATTAACGGGACCTTCGATGTCGATTCTTGGGGGCTGAGCGCCAACGGCATCGAGGAAAGCTTCTCGCATGCGGTCAATGTCAGCCTCAGGTCGCAGCTGTCCAACACCGTTTCCAACGAGTTTCGCATGCAGTTCGCGCGCGAAGATCGCCCGCGAAGCTACGAAGGGCCCCTGATCCCGGGGGCCACCCCGCCGCCGCTGCCGGCCTTCGACAAGATCGGCGGGCGCCCCTTCCCCGACATCGCGATGGACTTCGCGGACGGCTTTCGCATCGGACTGCCCTTCTTCCTTCCGATCGATCTGGGATACGACACCCGCGTGCAGATCACCAACAACGTCTCTTTCCTGGCGGGAGACCACCTCTTCAAGGTAGGCGCCGAATACAATGTCACCAGCGTGCAGCAGCAGTTCATCGGCTTCGCGAACGGACTTTACAAGTTCGCATCGGTCGACGGCTTCATGAACTTCGTCACGCACGGCAACAGCTACGTGACATGCTCCGACGGATCCGACAGCATGTCCGGGAGCTGTCCGGCCGGTACGGCCATCACGGGGCCGGTGCTGCTCTATCTGCAGAGCGTGCCGCTGGGCGACACGCGCCCGGAAGAGCTCGGCAAGCAGAAGTTGGGGGCGAGCGAGCTGGGGTTGTTCATTCAGGACTCCTGGCGCCCGGTGAACAACTTGACGCTCAACCTCGGGCTGCGCTGGGAGGGGACTTGGCATCCGAACGTGTTCATACAACCCTCCGACACCTACTACGCTCCGTGGCTAGACGATCCCGCCTTCCCTTCGGATGGAATAATCCCCGACGACTTGAACAATATTCAGCCGCGGTTCGGGCTCGCATGGGATGTGGGAGGGGGCGGCCAGACGGTCGTGCGCCTGAATGCGGGGTCCTACTTCGCTCGCGTCCCTCTCCTCGTGCTCGCGGGGCACCGCACGAGCAATGGGTCATTTCAAGGGAACCTGACGGCCGGCAGCGAGTTGACATCCATTCCGCCGCCGCCCGAGATCGGCGATCTGCTCGCTCCCCCCGCTTCTGGCGAGCCTCCCTTCCCGCCGAGCCTGCAGGTGCCGGACCGGGACTTCCAGCTGCCGCGAACCTGGTCGTTTCGCGCCGAGGCGGACCGGGCCCTGGGCGGCGGCGTCGCCGCAAGCCTCTCCGCGCAGCACGCGCGCACGGACAATCTTTTCCGCTTCGTGAACCGGAACGACCCATCGCTCGGTAGCCCCTTCTCGACAGGGCCGAGCCCGGTGGGCACTCTCACAGTGACCGAGAGCGGCGCCCGTTCGCGCTACACGGCGATCACGGCCGGACTGCGCGGGAGAGGCGTGCTGAGGGATGTCCTGACGTTCGAGGCGAACTATACGCTGGCCTTCGACCGGTCCGACGACGACAACGAGCGCGACCCCTTCAGCACATTCCACGCCAGCGCGGCCAATCTCGCGCCAGAATACGGATGGTCCGTCCGGGACCGCCGCCACCAGTTCAACGGGTATTTTCTGTTCGAGTTCGGTCCGGGGATCCGCGCCGGCAACGTCGTTCGCTACCTGACGCCGACGCCCATGTCGGCTAGCTGCGGGCCATCGGACGGGAATCCGTTCGCGCCTCCCGCCGGGACACGGGCAGCGGCGCCCGCCGACCGCATTTGCGCGGACGGATCAATTCTTCAGCGAAACACCCTGCGCCGCGACAACGCGTTCTTCACCTGGGACATACGCATCTCCAAGGAGTTCGCCATCGGGGGCCGGACGCTCGAACCGGTTTTCGAGGTGTTCAACCTGACCGGCGCGGACAACTACCTGGATGCGGCGCAGACGAGCCTGCTCTTCAACTTCGATGGCACGATCCGCGAGGGTCTAGGCGATACGCGCCGCGCGCAGCTCGGAGTGCGCTTCCGCTTCTAGCGGCAAGGGGCCGGACCCGCTCGGTCCGGCCCCCTGCGAGCCGCTCAGTCCGGGTCGAGGATGTCGTCGATCCGCGCCACCGCGTCGCGCAGGTGCAAAGCGGTCGTCCGGTCCAGGCGCATCCTCAGAGTCCTTTCCAACGCGGCCTTGAGGTCGATCAGGTCGCCGCGCACGAAAGCGCGAATGTCGGATTGCGACACATCCACCGCCGTGAAGAAGTCCGACACATCGAAACCGAACGAGAACGGCGCAAGTTCCGTCGTCATGAGATACTCGAGCCGCTCGATGTAGCCCCGCTGGAGATTCCGCCGGTACACGCCGATCGACTCCCCGGTCTCGAGCTCTCCCCAGATCGAAGAGCGCAGATCGTCGAAGAGATCGCCCAGGCCGTAGCTATCTTCGCCGTTTCGCGCCTCTCCCTCTATCAACCGCTGCATCCTCCGGGGATCGAGGATGAGGTTGACGACGCGCACCTGTATCCCGCGCATCCGGTCCACCGTAGCCGGATTCTCGATCCGGGACAGAATGTCCTCGTCCACCATCCACAGCGGGGGCTGGAAGGCGTGCCGCGCGAAGAAGTCCATCGCCCTTCGCTGGTCCGCTTCTCCCACGAACTCGTATACCGGCCCGTCCTGGCCGACCCGCTTGCGGGTGGTCACGACGCCTCCGACCACGGTCGCGACATGGCCCATATACCGGTTCCACTGGCTTATCGCATTGCCGTACAGCTCGTCCAGCTCGTCGTAGCTCTCCCCCTCCCGCTCGTAGCTGCTCCACTCGATCAGATTCGGCACGATGCGTTGCAAGTTCTTGATGCCCAGGTCGCTGGCCTCGACGGCGTCGGCGCCTATCGCCTCCGTCTGCGCGCTCGGGTCGATCGGCGTCGAGCTGCCGAAGTAGTAGACCGGATCGTCCTCGACTTCCCGTATCCACCGGTCCAGGGTTGTCCGCTCTTCGTCCGTCCCCTCTCCGATGATCGGCCGGTAGCCCCAGTTGATGGCGTAGCGGTCGTACACCCCGACCCTCGGGTCGACGCACGCGCCCTCGTCCTCGGGCTGCGCCACATAGTTGAAGCGGGCATAGTCCATTATCGATGGCGCGACGCCCATGCGGCACACGAAGCCCGGAGCGCGGAGCGAATCCACGGAGAAGGCCGAGCTCGACTTCATGTTGTGCTGGAGTCCTAGCGTGTGCCCGACCTCGTGAGCGGAGACGAACCGGATCAGGCTGCCCATCACCTCGTCGTCGAAGAGCGCGCGCCGTGCCCCCGGGTTCACGGCGGCGGTCTGAATCAGGTACCAGTTGCGAAGCAGGTTGGCGACGTTGTGATACCACTGGATGTCGCTCTCGAGAATCTCCCCTGTGCGCGGGTCGTGCACATGCGGGCCCGATGCGTTCTGCACCTGCGAGGGGAGCCAGCGAATCACCGAGTATCTCACATCCTCGGGGCTGAACTCGGGATCTTCCTCGAAAGACGGGGGCATCCGGCCCTGGATCGCATTGCTGAAGCCCGCCTCCTCGAACGCCTCCTGCCAGTCCTCGATCCCCTGGATCAGATAGGGCCGCCACTTCTCCGGGGTCGCCGGATCCAGATAGTACACGATTGGCTTTACCGGATCGACCAGCTCGCCTCGCCTGAAGGCGGCGGTGTCGCTCGGTTCCAGCCGCCACCTCGTTACGTACCTGCGGGTGACCACCTTCTGGTCGCTTCGACCGTAGTCGACTTGGCTAACGGAGAAGAATCCGACTCGCTCGTCGTAGAGGCGCGGCTGCATCGGTTCGTCAGGGAGGAGAATCATCGACTGGTTCATCGCCACCGACACCGCGTTGGTGGTCGCGTTGCTCGGGGGCGACTGGGCGTTGTAGGTCAGCACGTGCCGCACTTCCACGTTCCGAGGGAAGCTCTTGACCCACTCGGTGTAGGTACGGTTCGAGTCCAGCGACCGGAGCCCGTACTGCTCGCGGAAGCGTTGGTGGAGACCGAGCATCTGGACATCGGATTCGAACAACGATGTGACATCGATGACGACGGCGGTCGAGTCGTCGTTGAGCGTCTCGACATCGAACGCCCGAAGGATCGTCTCGAAGTTGGCGCTTCGCACCGCTTGGGCCACCGGGAGCTCTTCATCGGCCACGTTCGCGTGGGTGACTACCCGCAGGAAGACGCGTTCGTCCTTCTTGTTGCCGTTCTTCTCCCAGCGAAGGACCTGAGTGTTCAGCTTCTGGCCGCCGTAGCCCATGCCGTCCGGAACCGCTGCCGTTCGGCTGACGAGAAGAATCTCGCGGCCGAAGAGGTCGTTGGGGATCTCGAACAGGATCTTGTCGTCGACTCGGTGCACGTGAACCATGCCCGAATCGGTGACCGCCTCTTCGGTCACCACATCCGAGTATGGCTGGGAGTCGTCGTCATCGGCATCATCGCCTCGGCCTTCGCCCCCTGCCGACAGAGATGGTGCCGGCGATGTGCGAGCGGCCACGCGCAGGCAGGCGGACGTGGACATGGCCGCGAGCAACCCGAGTGCGGCTACGAAAAATAGCGTACGGCGTTTCGCGTCAATCATCGTGTTGGATTCCTCCAATGTTGCCTACCCCTGGCCACAGACTTCCTGCTAGCCAAGGACAGGTTCTTTCTTTTCGTCGCATCCATTCTACAATCGGTTCTTCGGCGGCGCATATCCAGCGCCAGGGGCGCGGGCCATCGCTAGACCACATCCCCTGCGTCCCGGGCGGGGGCAGGGACGCGGAGCCGGCAAGCGCTGCGGGGCCATTGCAAAGGAGCGTGGAACCAGAGCGAGGGATGCGAGCCATTGCGAAGAGCGCGGAGCCAAAGCAGGGGATGCGAGCCAAAACAAGCGATGCGGCCATTGCAACGCTATTCATGGCACAACCTCTATCTGCACCTCTTCGCCGCTGACCTCCACGACCTCCCCGACTACCGCGGCCGCGTACCCGGCGGCCTTCAACGCACCCGCCGCACCCGCCGCCTGCTCTTCCGGGATGGCCGCCAACAGCCCGCCGGAAGTCTGCGGATCCAGCAGGATGCTGCGGCGGTCCTCCCCTAGCCTCTCGTCGCTCCAACGCAAATGCCGGGCAACGGCCCCCCGGTTCCGCTCGGTGCCGCCGGGCACGCAGCCGTCGCGTGCCAAGCGGAGCGCGCCGGGCAGCAGCGCCGGCGCGGAGGCCCGGACGCGGGCGCTAACGCGAGATGCCTGGCACATCTCTAGCAGATGCCCGAGGAGGCCGAAGCCCGTGACGTCGGTCGCGGCATGCACATCGAAACCGGATAGCGCCGCCGCCGCGTCGCGGTTGAGCTGCCGCATGGAGCGCACGGCCACGCGCACCTCGGCGGCGGAAGCCACCCCTCGCTTCAGGCCGGTGGCGACTACCCCGGTGCCCAGCGCTTTGCCCAGCAGGAGGGCGTCGCCGGGTCGCGCGCCGCCCTTGCGCCACAGCTGCCCGGGATCGCCGAGACCGATCGCGACCAATCCGAACTTCGGCTCGGCATCATCGACCGAGTGGCCGCCCGCCATGGGGATCCCGGCCTCGCGGCACACCTCGCCGGCGCCACGCAGAATCGCGCCCACCGTCTCGTCGTCCAGGACTCCCGCCGGGACGGCCAGGATATTCAGCGCGAACAGGGGCTTGGCCCGCATCGCGTACAGGTCGCTGAGGGCGTTCGCGGCGGCGATCGCTCCGAAGTCGGCCGGATCGTCGACGAGCGGCGTGAAGAAGTCGAGACTCGCCACTATCGCCTCCCCGCTGTCGAGCAGATAGACGGCGGCGTCGTCCGGACCGTCGAGGCCCACCAGGAGCCGGTCGTCCGGAATCAGAGGAACGTGTTCGAGAATGCGGCCCAGATCCTCCGGGCCAAGTTTGCACGCTCAGCCAGCTCCGTGCGAATACTGGGTCAGGCGCTTCGCCGGCGGCGGCGATGTCGAATTCATCTACAGAAGATAAGCCCGCGGTCTACAGTTGGCAGGAAAGAGTCCACAGTCCGCGACCGGACCGGCGGCGAAGCGCTTCGCCTACCAGCTCTTCTCGACTCCGTCGCCTTGCTTGTCGCTATCGTTCAACGTGCGCGCCGGCGGCGAGGGCGCTTCGCCTACCAGTTCTTCTCGACTCCGTCGCCCTGCTTGTCGCTATCGTTCAACGTGCGCGCCGGCGGCGAGGCGCTTCGCCTGCCAGTTCTTCTCGACTCCGTCGCCCTGCTTGTCGCTATCGTTCAACGTGCGCGGCGGCGGCGAAAGCTCTCCGCCTACCAGTTCTTCTCGACCACTGGATCCTGGAAGCGGTTTCGGCCCATCACGCGATCGCGTATCGAGGCTTCCGCCTCCCCCGCCAGATCCAGGAGAGCAGCCGCTTCCTCGGGGGACATCATGCGGGCCTCTCCCGCCGACGCCGACGGCGCGGCCCCGCTACCGCCACCCTGCGGCGACTCCCCCTCCCCGCTCTGTTGGCCGTCGCCTCCGCTCTCGCGCTCCTCGGCCAGCCAGCGTTCGACTAGTTCGAGGTTCCACCGGGCATCATCGTCCGCCGGGCGGGCGCGGAGAAGCTGGCGGAAGGCCTCGCGGGCGGCCAGCAGCGCATCCCGGCGCGCGGATTGGTCATCTCGCGCGAGCTGTCCCTCCAGCGCCGCGCTCAGGCCGAGGTTGTAGAAGGCGCTTTCCCGCACCCTCTCCCGTTCGCTCTCGGTCGATTGCCGGAGCGGAGCGCGCGCGTCCGCCACATGGCCATCCGACAGCAGGACGGTGCCGTAGTTGTAGAAGTCGATTGCCCGGCCCGACGAGGCCGCGCGCTCCCGGTATCTGGCCGCAGACTCGGATTCGGCCGGAGTCTGCGGCCCGGCCTCTTGCTCTTGCGGCAGGCCGATGCGCTCCGGGGAGCCGCCCGCCCGCGAGCCGCCACCCGCCCGGCCGGCGCCGGCGATTCCGGCGAGGAGGACGACGGGGACCGCCAGCGAAACCGCCGACGCCGCGCGCACGTTTGCGACTCGCAGCCATTTCCGCTTCATGTCAACCCCTCGGCAGCGCGAACCCGTCGCCCCAGAGGCTGACGAAAGCCAGCAGCAAGAGCGCGGCTACAACCACATCGTCGGTGGCGCCGGCGGCATTTGGAGAACCGAGCGCCAGCTGCCGTTCGATCGGGGCCATCCCCTGAGAGGCCCGCACGTAGCGGCCGCCGGTCTCGCCGGCCATCTGGCGGAGCGGCGCCTCGTTCAATCTGGTGATCACCGTATTGCCATCGGAGTCCGTGAGCACCGCGGGGAAGTCCCGGCGGCGAGCGGTTGCCGCCGGGCCCAGAGACGCCTCCCGCGTGAGCGGAATCTGGCCGCCGGCCTCCGTCCCGATCCCTACGGCGTGTACGACGATCCCTGCGCTCCGCGCTCTGCCGACCGCATCGCCGAAGGGAGCGCCGCTGGTCTCTTCTCCGTCCGAGAAGACTACGATCGCCTTCTGCGCATCGTCTTCGCCGCCCGCGAGAAGGTCGATCGCCTGCGTGAGACCCGAAGCCAGCGATGAACCTCCGAGGCCCACGGAGGCCGGCCGCACGCCCTCGGCCAGCATGGCGATGGCCCTCGCATCCGTCGTCAGCGGCGAGAGCACATAACCGCGGCCTGCAAAGTAGACTACGCCCACGCGCGCTTCCAAACGCGTCGCTAGACGGACAGCCATATCGCGTTGCAGCTGGAGCCGGCTGGGCTCCATGTCTTGCGCCAGCATCGAATTCGAAGCGTCCAGCAGGAGGATCACCTCCCTGCCCGTGCTGTCGAGCCGCCGCACCTCGGCGCCCCCGGAGCCCGAGACAAGAACCATGGCCGCGATTCCGGCGACGAGGAGTCCGGCCCGGATGAAGGGAATCGCTCGAACCGGCCGACGCACGTATCTGTCGAGCAGCGACGACTCCGCGAGGCCGGCTCGGGCCGCCTCCGACCGCCGTACCGCCCACAGCCGCAGTCCGGCCGCCAACACCGCGAGCACGAGGGCCATGAAGACGGGATTCACGTTTGCGACTAGGCCCAGACGCGCCGTGCAAAGGTGGCCAGAGCGAGCAGCTCCAGCATGACCAAGCCGGTCGCGGCCAGGAGGAGTTCCCGCCGCATTCCCACCCGCTGCTCGGTCCTCACCTCCTTGATGGGGGTGGCCTCCAGTTCGTCTATCCTTTCGTAGATGCGGGTGAGCCCCTCCGGATCGGTGGCCCGGAAGTAGAGACCGCCGGTCTCGGTCGCCATGCGCTCAAGCAGCTCGTCATTCACATTTACGCGAATGTTCGCGTACTGATACCCGAACGCGGTCCGCGCCACCGGGACGGGAGCGACCCCATCTCTGCCGACGCCTATGGTGTAGACGCGTATCCCGAATGCGGCTGCGGCGGCCGTCGCCTCTTCCGGAGAGATGTTGCCGCTGTTGTTGTCTCCGTCGGTAAGCAGAATGACGATCCGCGATTCCGGATCGAGATCGCGCAGCCGGTTCGCCGCGGTCGCGAGCGCGACTCCGATCGCCGTGCCGTCGCGAAGCTGGCCTGCCTCCAAACGCTCGACCGCGGTCGTCACCACATTGTGATCAAGCGTTCCGGGCACCATCGTGACCGCTTCTCCCGCGAAGGCCACGAGCCCTATCCAGTCCGACTCCCGCCCCTCCACGAAGCGGATGACCTCGCGCTTTGCCACCTCGATCCGGTTGTCGGGACGAAAATCCTCCGCCAGCATCGAACTCGATATGTCGACGGCGAGGACGACGGCCACCCCTTCTCGCTCCGATTCGACCTGCTCCCAGACGCGAACCGGATTCGCGAGGGTGATCACGACCAGCGCAAGAGCGGCGGAACGAAGTAGCGGAGGAAGTATCCACCAGAACCGGCTTCCGCCGCCGCGATGGGCTACGCCGCCGATGTCCGGATACGGGAGCCGTATCCTCCCCGCTCGCATCAGCCACCACCCGGCCGGGATCGCCAGCAGAAGGACAAGGTAGGGCCAGCCGGCCATGTCGAAGCCGCTCATGCGGCCTGGATCGCCAGCAAACGGACAGTGTGGGGCCAGCCGACCACGTCGAAACCATTCATGCGGCGGCCTCCGGAGCTTCGCCCGCCAGAGCCGAATGCGAGTCCGCGGCCTCCCCCGGCTCCCCGGCATCTTCCTGCTCGGTCTGTCCGGGCGGCGGGTCCGGCTCCTGCTCCGAACGCACGAACTCCTCGCCGGCGGCGATGTCTCCGACCGGTTCCGAGTCTGGAGTTCGCAGGCGGGCAAAGCGGGCGAGCACCGAATGCCCGAGGGCGGAGAAGAGCCGGGAATTCGACGCGCCGAGACCGAGGAGTTCTCTCGAAGGCGGCCACCTTCGCGTCGCGCGGAGGTAGCGTCTGAGCGTGGCCTCGTACCGGTCGTAGAAGCGATCGCCCGTCAATCGCCGCTCGAGCCACGCTTCGCGGAGCCGGGCCAGATCGCGAAGGGCTATGTCGCCCGGACCATGAACGACGGCCGCGGCGGGCGCAACGCCCCGGTTCCTACGTCTGGCCCACCACCAGACCAGCAAGCCGGCAGCTGCGACCAGCGCGATAATCGCCCACGGGAATCCCTGAAGCTGGAGCAGGGGCCGCGCCCCCCGCAGGTCGAGTTCGCCCGTCTCCGGCGGCAGCACGCTCCGTACCTCGACGACGGGTGGCCGCAGGACCCGCACGACTCCGCCCGCGCCCGCGAGCTCTATCTCGCTGGGCGGGAAGGCCAGCGTGTCCGCCCGCCACGCTACGACGGTATACTCGGCCGCCCAGTCGCGACCTTCCGCCAGAGAGCGAATCTGCACCGGACCGACCTGCTCGACGAAGTCGGGCACATTCAACGTGGCCGGAAACTGCACCTCCCCGCCGCGATCCTGGGCCACGCTCAGGCGAACCACGAAGGGCTCGCCGACCCGGACGAGCCCCGCATCCACCGTGGCGTCCAGGTCCACCGCGGCTTGGCCTGACAGGGGCGACGACTGGGCCGCGAGAATCAGCGCGGCCCAGGAGGCCAGCACGAAAGCGCCGCGCACCGCTTTTCGCGCGGTCACCGGCGCCTCCGCCTTCCCCTGGCGGCGAAGAAGGCCGCCAGCCGCGCTTCGAAGGGCCGATTCGTTTGCAGCTCCACGAGATCCACATGGTGCCGGTGGAGAAGACCCCGCAGATGGCGGCTTCGTGCCGCAGCGCTCTCCAGCAGCCGCGCACGCACGGCCTGATCTCGAAGGTTGGCCGCCACCACGTTGCCGGTCTCCGGATCGACAAGCTCCACCCAGCCCGAGGCAGGCATGGAAGCTTCCGCCGGATCCGCGATGGAGATAGCGACCACATCGTGGCGACCCGCCAGGGCGAGCAGCGAACGAGCGATATCCGAACTGCCCTCCGCCGCTCCAATGAAGTCCGAGATCACGAAGACCAGCGAGCGCGCCGTGAGCATGCGGGCCGCCGTAACCAGCGCCAGATCGAGATCGGTCCCCCTCCCCTCGGGTTTTGCCGTAACGAGTTCGTAGAGCAGTCCGAGATTGCGGGCGCGGCCCCGGGCAGGGCGCGCATAGCGTTCTATCCGGTCGCTGAAGAGCAGCATGCCGACGGGGTCTCCGGCCCTTGCCGCCGCCAGAGCCAGCACGCTCGCCACCTCCGACGCCAAGTCGCACTTCAGCGTGCCCCGGGTGCCGAATTGATTCGACGCGGAAATGTCCACCAAGAGGAGGACCGACATCTCGCGCTCTTCCACGAAGCGCTTGACGTACGTGCGGCGCATCCGGGCCGTCACCTTCCAGTCGATCGCCTGGAACGGGTCCCCCGCCTGGTATTCCCGCACTTCCGAGAACTCGATTCCGTGCCCCCGAAAGAGCGACTCGTACGGTCCCAACGCCGGATTGTCCATGAACAGCCGGCTTCTTGCTTCGAGCCGCCGCACCTCCTTCGAAGCGGCATCGGGTTCGGGCGCCCGGAGAGGACGCCAGAATAGACGCGACAGCTTCACGGCACGGGGACGGCCTCGAGGAGACGGTCGAGAATTCGATCGGCATCGACCTGCTCCGCCTGGGCTCTGAAGGTGAGAACGATCCGGTGGCGGAGGACATCTCGCGCTATCGCCTTCACATCCTCCGGCACCACGAATGCCCTGCCCTCGAGGAACGCGTAGGCGCGGGCGGCCCTCGCGAGGTAGATCGTCGCGCGGGGAGAGGCTCCGAATTCCACCCAGTCCTCCAACTCCGGCAGGCCATGGTCCGCCGGCTTCCGCGTCGCCCAAACGAGAGCCAGAATGTAGTCCTCCAGCCGTTCGTCGATGTAGATGCCGGGAAGCAGGGCCCTCGCCGCCAGAATCGGCCCGGTATCCGCCACCGCCCCTACGGGGGGCGGATCTTCCCCCGCCATCAGTCGCATGATCGACCGCTCCTCCTCGCGCCCCGGATAGCCGACCCGCGTCTTGAACATGAAGCGGTCCACCTGCGCCTCGGGAAGCGGATAGGTCCCCTCGTGCTCGATCGGATTCTGCGTTGCCATCACCAGGAAGGGAGAAGGAAGAGGATGACTCTCCTCTCCAATCGTTACTTGGCGTTCCTGCATGGCTTCCAGCAGCGCAGACTGCACCTTGGCGGGCGCCCGGTTTATCTCGTCCGCGAGAACGATGTTCGCGAAGATGGGGCCGCGCCGGGCAGTGAAGGTGGCTCTCTTCTCTTCCCAGACGAGCGTTCCGACGACATCGGCGGGCAGCAGATCGGGCGTGAATTGGATTCGTTTGAAGCTGGCATCGATCGTTTCGGCCAGCGTGCTGACCGTGAGCGTCTTGGCGAGCCCCGGCACGCCTTCCAGGAGGATGTGGCCTCCGGTGACGAGGCTCATGAGGATTCTGCCGAGGAGCTCGTCCTGGCCGACGATCCGCTTCGACAACTCGCGGCGGACTTCCTTGGCGAACAATCCCGCTTCCCGGATCGAGGCCGTTCGGGCTTCGAGATCTTCTTCCGAGATTGCTCTGGCGGTAGCGGCTTCTGGGTTCATGCTCTGCGCTCGTCAGGGGGTGTGGCGACCATGGCCGGCGTGGCAGCGATGGTTGTTGTGGCGGCCCTCGTCAGTGTAGCGGCCGTGGTCGTCGTGGCAGCGATGGCCGGTGTGGCGGTCGTGGTCGTCAGTATGGCGGCCAGGGTCGACAATGCGGCCAGAGTCAGTGTGGCGACAATAGCCAGTGCGAAGGTCATGGTCGATAGTCCTTGTACACAAATTTTCCGCTCGGCGCGGATTCTCCACCTCGCACGTCATGCGTGTCGATGGCGCGGCGCCGGCGTGGGGGATGGCGCGGCCACGCGCTCGAGGGCCGAGCGTTCGGACCTTGACAGATCGCGGACGCGGCCAGGGGCTAGACGGCCAAGTTCGATCGGGCCGAACGCCGTCCTGCATAACCGGTTGATCTTGACGCCGCATTTCGCCAGCAACCGCCGCACCTCGCGGTTCCGCCCCTCGGCAAGCACGATCTCGATACGCGGCGCACCGGAAGTCGGCGCCTCGATCCAGCCTGCGCTCTCGACGCGGGCGCGCCTGCCCTCGATCGTCACACCCGCGAGAAGAACGCTTGGGAGGTTCTTCGGCACGGGGCCGGCGAGCTGCACGGCGTAGACGCGGCGCACCCCGGCGCGCGGGTGAAGGATGCGGTGAACCAGATCGCCTTCGTTGGACAGCAGCAGCAGCCCCTCGCTCATGAAGTCGAGACGCCCGGCATGAGGCAAGTGCTGCATGCGGCCAGGCAGCAAGTCGTACACCGTTGGCCGGCCCTGCGGGTCCTTCCGCGTACATCCGTACCCGGGCGGCTTGTGAAGCGCCGCCCACTGGGCAGGCCGCAGGAAAACCCGCCGCTCGTCCACCTCGACACGATCGGTAGCAGGGTTCACCCTCGTGCCGAGCCGCGTAACGACGCTGCCTTCGACTGCGACTCGCCCGCTGCTGATAAGCTCTTCGCTCTTGCGGCGCGAGGCGACTCCGGCGCGAGCCAGGTACTTTTGGAGGCGCATCAGGCTCCGGGGCCGGCCGGCGGACTGTCCTCGCCGTCGGCCGCCGCGGCGCGATCCACTTGACCGGGGACATCTTGACCGGGGACATCTGTCCGCCCAAGCTCGCCGCCAGGTTGAACGAGGGAGACGGACAGTTCATCCGACACGGGCAGGTCGTCCAGCGACTGCAGGGCGAAGTGATCCAGGAAGCGCTTCGTGGTGCCGTACAGCAGAGGCCTCCCCAGTCCCTCCCCCCTGCCAACCACCGCGACCAGATCCCACTCCATCAGCGTCCTCAACACGGAGGCGGACGCGACACCCCTTATCTCCTCGACTTCAATGCGCCCGACCGGCTGGCGGTACGCAATTATCGCCAGGGTCTCCAGCGCCGGCCTGGAGAGCGTCGGCGGCCGGGGGACCGATTCGAATCTCTCGAGATACGGGGCAAACTCCGGCCGAGTAAGAATCTGGAATCCATCCCCAAGTTGATAGACCTGGAAGGCGCGCCCGTGCTCCTCGTACTGCTTGCGAAGCTCCGCGAGCGCCGCCCGCACCGTCTTTACATCGAGCGAATCGTCCGCCCCGGCCAGCTCTTTGGCCGAGAGGGGAGTCTGGCTCGCGAACAGCGCGGCTTCGACAATCTGGTCAGGCGTCATCCGCTACCCGAATGTCCCGGACCCGCCGGGCGACTACCTGCGAAGTCGGTCTCGCGCTTCACGGAGCGCGGCTACCATCGGCGGCCCTCGCCGGGGCAAGGACGGCCAGCAACCATATCGCGCCGAAGCTCTTCAACTGTTCCAATCGAAGAAAGTGCTGCTTCGCAAGCTCCAGACAGGCCAGGAGCGCAGCCACCACATGGCGCCGGTCGCGTCCCGAGGAGAAAAGCTGGTCGAAGGGCACTCGCGGCTTCTGGCCCAGGAGGCGCTGAATGACCTCGGCCTTTTCCTCGACGGTAACCGCGCGCACGGGAGCCAGATGTTCCGCTATCGGCTCCGGATCGGGGATGGCCGTCAAGACTGCGATGAAGTCTTCCCACGTCGTGGCAAGATCCGCGGGTCCGGCTTCGCGAATCTCCTCCGGGGGCAGAAATCCCTTCCCCAGATGCCGGCGCCGCTCCAGCTCCGCGGCGCCCAGCCAGCGCGCGACTTCCCCGAAGAGTTCGTACTCCAGCAAGCGGCGAACGAGTTCCGCGCGAGGATCGTCTTGCCAGGCCGAATCGACCGCGCCCGGAAGAAGCATCTGCGCTTTGATGCGGACGAGGGTCGCGGCCAACTCCAGGAACTCGCCGGCACGGTCGAGGTCCAGCCGGTCCAGCTTTCCGGCTATCGAGTCGTGGAACTGACGGGTGATGCGAGATATCGGGATGTCGAAGATGTCGATATCCTGCGACCGGATGAGGTGCAGCAGCAAATCCAGCGGGCCGTGGAAGCGATCGAGTTCGACAACGAATGGCAGCGCCTTGGCGAGGCTGCCGACCCCGTTTGAAGCCTGTTCCGAAGCCTGTTCCAGGGTCAGCGCCTTTCGACTTGAAGCGATGGCGAATTCACTCTATCTTGATTCGACTATAGAAAATATCCATCTTCCAACTATAGCAAATATCCATCGGCGATGCTGCCGCGACTATCGGCGGCAATGCAGCCGCGGAGCGCCTCAACAGGAGCAGGACACAACTTGCCAAACAACCCAAGCCAGAAAAAGCGACTGCGCCAGTCTCTAGTGCGGAGACTGAGGAACCGGAAAGTGCGGTCGGAGATCAGGACGCGCACGAAGCGGCTATTCGGGGCGGACTCGCGGGAAGAGGCGCAGCCGGCCCTCGCCGAGCTCTATCGGATTCTCGACCGCGCATCCCGGAGGGGAGTCATCAAGATGAATACCGCGGCACGGCAAAAGTCGAGAGCGGCCCGCCATGTGGAGGGCTTGGCCTAGGCCAGTCATCTCCGAGCTGGTCCATCCCGGTCCCGGTCGGCTCGGGCCTGTCATCCCGAGCTGGTCCCCATCCCGATCCGCTTGATCTCGAGCTAGTCATCTCCGAGCTGGTCCCCATCCCGGCCAGTCGAGATCGAGCTAGCTATTCCGATCCGCGGGATTCGAAGCGGATCTCGCCACCTACAATCGTATAGCGGACTCGTCCAGTCATCGTCTGTCCGTCGAATGGAGTGTTTCTGCCCTTCGACAGAAAGCGCTCCGCGTTGGCGATCCACTCTTCCTTCGGATCGAACACAACGACATCCGCCGGACGTCGGGCGCGGAGAGTGCCGCCGTCTATCCCCATCACCCTGGCCGGCGCCGTAGACATCCGCTCGACCAAGTCGTATAGCGAGAGAGGTCCCCGCTTCACGAGCTCCCCTATGCAGACAGGGAGGGCGGTCTCGAGCCCGACGATCCCGGCCGGAGCTTCATCGAACGGGCGTTCCTTCTCCTCGTAGTGGTGCGGGGCGTGGTCCGTCGCGACGAAGTCCAGCGTGCCGTCCACCAAGCCTTCGTAGACGGCGGCCCGGTCGGCTTCGGAGCGCAGCGGCGGATTCATCTTGGCGTCGGTCCGGTAGTGGCAAGATCGGCGAGGCCCCAGCGCCGACGCTGGAGCGCGACGACCCGGAGGAGCGGGACTGGGGGGAGCGCGCACCGCTTCTTCCGTGAGCGCGAGATGGTGCGGAGTGACTTCGGCGGTCACTTTGATGCCCCTGTCTCTAGCCAGTCTGATTGCGTCTACCGATTCCCGCGTCGAGACGTGCTGGATGTGCAGGTGTCCCCGCGTCAGTTCGGCTAGATGGATGTCGCGAGCGACCACCACGGCTTCCGATGCGTTGGGGATGCCGCGGAGTCCCAGCTGGGTGGCCAAGCTGCCCTCGTTCATGACTCCGCCCGCCGAGAGCGCCATGTCTTCGGCGTGCTGGAGCACCGGAATGCCGAATACCTGGGTGTACTCCAGGAGCCGGCGCATCAGCGCGGCGTTCCAGATCGGATGTCCGTCGTCGGTCACGGCTACGGCGCCGGCTTCGACAAGGCCGCCGATCTCCGTCATCCGCTTTCCGGCGAGACCTGCGGACGCGGCCCCTACCGGACTTACGCGGGCGCCTCCCTGCCCTCTTCGGGCCCACCGGCGGGCCTCCTGTCGCACGAAGCCTACCGCGGCGGGGTCGTCCAGCGGGGGGTCCGTATTGGGCATCGCCCAGACGGTGGTGAAGCCGCCCGCCGCCGCGGACTGCGCCCCGGTGCGGATCGTCTCCTTGTGTTCTGCGCCGGGCTGGCGAAAGTGGACGTGCACATCGATGAGGCCGGGGGCGACGACGAGACCGTTCGCGTCGATGCGACGGACATCGTCGGGGCCGGCGATGTTCTTCGCCACCGCGGCGATGCGTCCATCCTCGATCAGGACATCGGACACCCGGTCGGCGCCGGTCGATGGATCGAGCACTCTGCCGCCCGCGATCAGGAGAGATCTGCCGGGGCCGGGGCCACGGCCGTTCAAGCGGTCACCGGGAGACCTAGCTCCTCCGGAGCCCCGGCGAAGTCTTCCACGCCAGGCGCCTGTCCCGCGAGCAGACAAAGAACGGCCATCCGCACCGCCACGCCGTTCGTCACCTGGGGAAGTATGACCGAGCGCGGACCGTCAGCCACATCCGAGTCTATCTCGACTCCCCGGTTGATCGGTCCGGGGTGGAGAACGATCAGATCGGGGCGGGCCTTCTTCATCCGCTCCGAAGTGACGCCGAACACCCGGTTGTACTCGCGCAGCGAAGGCACATAGCCCCCCTGCATGCGCTCGAGCTGCAAGCGGAGCACATAGAGCACATCGCACACGGCCAGCGCCTCCTCGACCGTGGACAGCTGTTCGACGCCCATGTCCGCAATGCCCGCGGGCATGAGCGTGGGCGGGCCGCACACCGCGACTCTCGCGCCGCACTTCAGAAGGCCCCAGATCAGCGAGCGGGCGACGCGCGAGTGCCTGATGTCGCCGACGATGCAGACGCGGCGGCCCGCGATGTCGCCGAACTGGTCCCGGATCGTGAGCAGGTCCAGCAGTCCCTGTGTCGGGTGCTCGTGCTCGCCGTCGCCCGCGTTGATGACATGCGAAGGGATCCTGTTGGCCAGGAATTCCGCGGCCCCGGAAGATCCATGGCGCACGACGACGATGTGGCTCCGCATCGCCTCCAGATTGCGGGCCGTGTCGACGAGGTTTTCTCCCTTCTGAACCGCGGAAGTCGTCGAGGATATGTTCACGGTCTCGGCCGATAGGCGCTTCTCGGCGAACTCGAAGCTGGTTCGCGTGCGGGTCGACGGTTCGAAGAAGAGATTGACGACCGTTCGTCCCTTGAGAAACGACAGCTTCGAACCCCGCGCGATCAGCTGCCTGAATGGCTCGGCAGTGTCCAGAATGGTCGTGATCTGGGCTCCCGTCAGCGGCTTCAGTCCGATCAGATCCTTGCCAAGTCCGAGATCTCCGCTGCGCAGAGTCCGGATTCTCTTGCCCAGAGAGCCGACATCCACCTTCGAGCCGACATCGACGATGTCCACGCCCCACCGGTCCTCTATGCCGGGGACGCGCACCGCGACATCGTGGTCCGGCCTGACTTCGAGAACGCGTCCGGCGTAGTCCGGCTGAATCGGGAGCTGGCGTCCGCCCCGGTCCACGAGGACGCACGTTTCCACCCAGCGGGGCCGGCCTATGTCGAACAGATGGTTGATCGCGGCCCTCATCGTCCGGCCCGTGTACAGCACATCGTCAACGAGCACGACGTGGGCGCCGTCGATTCGCCCGGGGATATCGGTGGTTCCGACGGATGGAAGCAAACCGACCTGGGCGAAGTCGTCCCGGTAGAGGGTGATGTCCAGCGAGCCGACAGAGACCTGTCGCCCGCCGGTTTTGAGAAGGCGGCCGATCGCGGCGGCGATGAAGTCGCCGCGGCGGCGGATTCCTACCAGGACGAGGGGAGCGCCATCACCAATATTCTGATGAAGCTGGGCGGCGAGATCGGCCAGCAGCGCATTGGCTGCGGCCTCGTCGATGACATTGTGTGCCAGTGTTGTCCCGGCCTTCCGACGATCGGTACGGCAGCGGCCGATTGGGTCGGCCTCGGTCGGGCGTCAAGTATAGGGCGGTACCCCGGCACGATCAACGGTTGACGGGCCGGCTCCTTCCGGAACGTCCCTTTGCGCGCCGCGTCCCTTTGCGCACGGCGCAGGATGGTGTGGACTCCGCTTGCTGCCGCACATAGCTTGCTTTCGATGCTTTCACAACTTCTTTCTAGCGTTGGAAGCGCCCGGTCGCGGGGTGGCCGGGCAGAACGGCCTTGGGCCGCCCCCCGGCTCGCGATGTCCCAAGTCGCTCTCTGGCTCGTCTCGTTCGCTCTCGTCCCTTGGCCCGCTCTGGCGCAGGATACGGTTGCGGCCATGCAGGACACGCCATCGGCCGCCGTAGACGTAGAGTTGGCCGGCACGATCAAGATGGCCGTGGCGCAGGACACGCCATCGAACGCGGTAGAAGCGGATGAGTTGGCCGGCACGATGGAGGCGATGGAGATGTCCGCGGCGCAGGACACGGTTGCTGCCGCCCAGGACACGTCATCGACCGCCCCAGGGGGAGTTGGCGAACCGGGATCGGCCCTCGGAAACGAGCCCGCTGTCGTCCTTACCGAACTCTGCCAGGCGGCCGACGGCGGCGAGTCGAGCGAGCCGCTACTCGCCGTAAGCGGGCCTACCGCCATCTTGTCCGGCGTGGCATTCTCGCTGGCGGCGTGCGGCGGGGTCGAGAACGCGAGCTACCGAATCCGGTCGGCGGATGGCGGCGAACTTGGAGCGGGCCCTCTGCCGCCACTGTCCGAGATCAAGGTGGACGGCCTCCGCGTGGAATCCGGCGGAATGCCTCTGACCGTCGAGCTGCTATCGGATAACCAGGTAGTCGCAAGCGAGAACATCTCCGCGCCGCTCTTTCCGGGCTGGATCAGCTTGTTGCCGCCGATTATCGCCATCGCGATGGCGCTGGCATTCCGCCAAGTCGTCGTCTCCCTGTTCTTCGGCATCGTGCTCGGCGGCCTGCTCATCGCGTGGCCCAATCCCATAGCCGGCTTCGGCCGTGCCGTGGACACGTTCGTAGTGCCTTCTCTGGCCAACCCGGACAACGCTTCCATCCTCATCTTCTCCGCGCTACTGAGCGCGATGGTGGGGGTCATATCCCGGTCCGGAGGCACCCGCGGCATCGTCGAGGCCGTGCGGCCGTTCGCCACGACGCCGCGACGAGCCCAGGTCGCGACCTTCTTTGCCGGTCTCGGCATCTTCTTCGACGACTACGCGAACACCCTCATCGTCGGAAACACCTTCCGCCCGATCTCCGACAAGCTGAAGGTCTCGCGAGAAAAGCTCGCCTACTTGGTGGATTCCACGGCCGCGCCGGTCGTTACAGTCGCCTTCGTATCTACCTGGGTCGGCTTCGAAATTTCGCAGATAGGCACAGGGCTGCGCATCGCCGCCGAACAGGCCGCTGATCCAGTACTGGCGAGCACGCTGAGAGAGACGAGTCCCTTCAACATCTTCGTGAAGGGCATTCCCTACCTCTTCTACCCGCTCTTCGCGCTCTTCACGGTGGCGGCGCTGGTTTTCTCGCAGCGGGATTTCGGACCGATGCTGGCAGCCGAGAGACGGGCGCGCAGCGGCGGCGGCGTCTTTCGGCCCGGATCGCAGCTCATGGTCAATACCGAAGAGACCGGACTCGACGCGAAGGAAGGCGTCCCGCTTCGGTGGTACAACGCGGTCGTTCCCATACTGGCCGTCGTGGCTGTCGTGCTCCTCGGACTGTACTTCGACGGCAGGGGCAAGGCCGAATCGGACGCCGGACTTACCGACATCTTTGGCGAAGCCGATCCCTTCAAGGCGATCCTCTGGGGCTCGCTGGCGGGTTGCATAGTCGCGATCGGGATGGCCGTGGCGCAGAGGATTCTGTCGCTTGCGGAGGCGCTGGACGGATGGCTGTCCGGGGTGCGGGCGATGACCATGGGGTTCGTAATCCTGGTGCTCGCGTGGTCGCTCGGCGAGGTGACGAGCCAGCTGGGCACCGCCCAGTATCTGTCCCAGTTGCTCGAAGGGAATCTCGCCCCCGAGATGGTTCCCCTGCTGACTTTCCTGACGGCGGCGGTCGTCAGCTTCTGCACCGGGAGCTCGTGGACCGCGATGACCATCTTGCTGCCCGTGGTGATACCGGTAATCGTCACCCTGGGAGGAGCCGCCGATTTGGCAACCGATACGGGCGGACTGCTGTTGGTGAGTTCGGCAAGCTCGGTTCTGGCGGGGTCGATCTTCGGAGACCACTGCTCCCCCATCTCGGACACGACGGTACTAAGCTCGATGGCCTGTGCCTGCGACCACATGGATCATGTGCGCACGCAGCTGCCGTACGCGCTCGCGGTAGCCGTGGTGGCGATGCTCATCGGGCATACCGGAACTTCCTACGGGCTGCCGGTATGGATGGCCCATCTTTTGGGGACCGGGACTATCGTCGGGATGGTGTTCCTGTTCGGGAGACGGGTTCCGGCGGGGGCGCCGGCAAGCTAGCCCGCCTTCACCTGCGGCTGCGAAAGAAGTCCTGAAGGAGGCGCACCGATTCGCCGGCGAGCAGGCCGGACACCACGCTCGCTTGGTGATTGAGCCGGGGGTCAGCCGCGATGTTCCCGAGAGATCCGCACATTCCCGCCTTCGGATCGCTTGCCGCAAAAACTATCGTGGACACGCGAGCCAGAACCGCCGCACCCGCGCACATGGCGCACGGCTCCAGCGTCGTGTAGAGCGTATGCCCCTCTAGGCGCCAGTCGCCTAGCTTGGCCGCGGCGGCTCGCAGCGCCAGCAGCTCGGCGTGGGCGGTCGGGTCGGACAGCTCTCGCGTCCGATTGTGCGCTTCGGAAGCGACCTTCCCTTCCGCGTCCACCACGACGGCGCCAACGGGAACTTCGCCGCGCCGGCCTGCCCGAGCCGCCACTTCGAGCGCCCGGCGCAACCAACTCTCGTGCGCCGGCGAGCCGCCGCTCAAGTTGCCGCTCCGCGTCCGAGACCGGCTGCCCTTTGCCCAGAGTCGGCCGTCCCTCGCCTGGGTCCGTTCGAAGAATCCGGCAGGGAAGAACCCGGCAGGGCGGCTCTGGCATCAAGGAAGCGGACCGCATCCGCCAGACGTTCGAGAACCAAGCCGCGCCCCATCGTCGCGAGCATGTCGAATATCCCCGGGGCGACGCTCTGTCCCATGAGAGCGACCCGAAGGGGATTGATAATGCGCCCCGCGCCTACCCCGAGCTCCGCCGCCAGTCCTCTGATCTCGCGCTCCAGCACACCGGTATCCCAGCTGACAATCTCCGCAAGACGCGTCGCGAGATGCCGCATATGGCCGGCACACTCCCCGGCGTTCTTCCAGAAGCGGGCGACCGCATCCTCGTCATAGTCGATCGACTTGGCGAAGAACGGGGATACCTGCCGCGCCAACGCATGAAGAGTGCGAGGGCGACACTTCACGAGGTCGATCACCTCCGCAAGGCGTTTGGCGGTATCGGCGGACCCGGCATTCTTTGCGAGACCGAGAGCCTGCGCGCTCTCGTCGGCAGGCTGCATCCGCCGGCGTTCGTCGGACTCGGCGCCGTCGGCGAGACTGGGGTTACTGGCAAGACCGTAGTTCTCGGCAAGACCGGGGTGAGTTTCTGCGATAGTGCGGCCCGATTGGCGGGCGATCCCGGTCAACGCTTCGACGACTGGTCCAGCCAAGGAATCCGCGGGCGACCTCGCGATGTGCTGTCCGTTAAGCCACCCGAACTTGTCCAGATCGAAGACGGCGCTCTTCTTCAGCACGCGCCTGAACGAGAACGCCTCGACCAGCTCATCGACGCCGAACACCTCGCGATCGTCCCCCGGGGACCAGCCGAGGAGCGCAAGGAAGTTGATCATCCCCTCCGGCAGGTAGCCATCATCCCGGTAGTCCGTGACCGACATGGCGCCGTGGCGCTTCGATAGACGCTTGCCATCCGGCCCCCGTATCATCGGCACGTGTCCGAAGTCCGGAAGCGGCTTCCCGAGCGCGCGGTAGATGAGTATCTGCTTCGGCGTGTTGGAGAGATGGTCGTCGCCCCGAATTACATGCGAGATCATCGAGTGGATGTCATCCGAGACCGCGGCAAGGTTGTAGACTGGGGTGCCATCCGAGCGCAGCACGATGAAGTCGCCGATGGATCCCGCGGGATACGACATCGGGCCGTGAATCATGTCGTCCCATCCGATTGCCTCGTCGGGCGCCTTCACCCGCAACGCGAAGGGCTCTCCCACCTCGGCCCGGGCAGCCGACTCGGCCGGGTCCAGCAATCTGCACGGATCGCGTCGGCTGCCTTCCCGCTGTCCATCGCGCGCTGCCACTTTCCGCGCCATTCTCCGCCGAACCGTCTCTTCGCGCTCCTTCTTTAGCTCATCTGCCGTGCAGAAGCAGCGATAGGCCGCTCCGGCGGCCAGAAGGCGGCGGGCGTCGGCCCTGTGACGGCTGACTCCATCCGCCTGGAACACCGGTTGGAACGCGGGGTCGCCATCCGGAATCATTCCTAGCCACGCGAGACCGTCGAGGATCGCCCGGGTATGCTCGGGCCGCGAACGTCTCCGGTCCGTATCTTCCACCCGGAGGATGAACTCCCCTCCGTTACGCTGGGCAAAGAGCCAGTTGTAGAGAGCCGTGCGGGCGCCTCCCACATGCAGAAAGCCGGTCGGGCTCGGAGCGAATCTCACGCGTACGGTCATGCCGTCTCGCGCCTCTCCCCCGGTTGTCTCGTCGCTGCGCATCGGAATGGCTTCGTCGCTGCGCGTCGGAAATTCCTCAGTTGGCATATTTCTCGTTGCTGCGCATCAGAATTCCTCGGTTGGCATATTGGTCATCGCTGCGCATTCACTTCGCATATTTCGTAATCCCCTGGTTGCGAAGATAATGTACAACCGAATACGAGAAGGATGTGCAACTTGGATGTGCAACTTGCGCGAGGGCCGACACTTGAACTATCGCTGCACCGCCCGGTGCCGGGAAACTTGCCACAAGCGAAATCGGAGGACTCGCCGCAAATGAAATCGGGAATCTCGCCGCAATGAACCAGAATCCGGTGTTCTTGCTTCCCGGCCTTCGCAGCCCCTTCGCGAAGATCGACGGCGAGCTGTCCTCCTTCGATCCCCTGGCGCTCTCGGCCCCCGTAATCGAGCAGACCGTAGCCGGCGGCCTCGGACTCGGCCGCGATCGCGCGGGCGAGATCGATCTCGTCATCTGGGGATCGGTTATCCCATCGCTGTCGGTAAGCAACTGGGCCCGGGAAGCTTGGTTCGAAGCGGGACTCGACCCGTCGGTGCCCGCCCTGTCCGTGGTTCAGGCCTGCGCCACCTCGATCGCGGCCGCCACATACGGCGCAGGCCAAGTGGTTGCGGGCCGGGCGCGGCTGGCGCTTTGCGGCGGCGCCGAGTCGGCTAGCCACGCCGGGATCGGCCTGTCGCCGGGGCTGAGCCAGACGATAGGCCGGATGAGCCGCGCGAGAGGTCCGCGCCAGACCCTGAAGACGCTAGCCGGCCTCCGTCCGAGAGATTTGCGTCTCTTGATCCCTGCCGTCGAGGAACGGACGACCGGCAAGACGATGGGCCAGCACGCCGAGGAGATGGCCAGCGAGTGGGGAGTCGGACGGGAGGAACAGGATCGCTTCGCTCTCGGTAGCCACCAGCAGGCCACGCGGGACGGAGGGAGCTTCTTTCGTCCGCTCCTCGTCAGCCCCGGCACATTCCCGGTGGATGGGGACACAGTGCCGCGAGCGCATACATCGCTGGACAAGCTCGCACGCTTGAAGCCGGCCTTCGACTCCGCGGCCGGGACGTTGACGGCAGGCAACTCCTCGCCCCTCACGGACGGGGCGGCAGCGTGCTGGATAGCTTCGGAAGCGGAACTTTCGCTGCTGCCCGAAGAACTGCCCAGGGTCAAGCTCCTCGATTGGGACGAGACGGCAATCAATCCTCGCTCCGACGGATTGCTCATTGCCCCGGCCCTCGGGATCGTCCGGCTTTTGGCTCGCCACGGGTTGTCGCCGGAGGACATCCAGCTGTGGGAAATCCATGAAGCCTTCTCGGCGCAGGTCCTCTGTACACTGGCCGCTCTGGAGAATCAGGAGTGGCTGGGGGCGAGGTCGCCGTCGCCTGCGGCCTGTGGTACCATTCCGCCAGAGCGCATCAACCCCAACGGCGGAAGCATCGCCCTCGGGCATCCCTTTGGCGCGACCGGCGCCCGCATACTCTCCCAGGCGGCCACCGAACTCTCCACCGAGCCGCCCGGAACCCGCGCTATCGTCTCGGTCTGCGCTGCCGGCGGGCTAGGACACGTCGTGCTGCTCGAGGCCGTCTAGCCGGAGGACATCAAGATGGTTTCCAGCGAACTCGTACGGGCCAACGACCGCTGGCTTGGCGATCCCTTCCGACCCGAAGAGACAGACTGGAGGCTCCGGCACTTGGCAGGGGGTCGCTCCGCACGCCGGGCCCGGAATCTGGGGCTGACGTTCGGTAGCGGTTGACATATGGTTTTCGCCCTCGAACCCTGAACCGGCGTGAGCGCAGTTACATTGATCCAGAGGCTTGAACCAGAGGAATTGGCGGCGCAGATATATGCGGCGCATCGGGACGATGCGGAGTGGCTCGACGCCTTCGCCCGGAGCCTAGATCGCCGACGCGCGGGCCACTCCTTTGCGCGAGTGATCGCGACATGGAAACTGAGTCAGGCCGAAGCGGCACGGCTGTTTGGCGTGAGCCGCCAAGCGATCGGCAAGTGGCTCAAGCAAGGCGCACCCGCGGAACGTACTCGGGCGGTCGCGGACCTCACCGCCGCCACCGAACTGCTCACGCACTATCTCAAACGCGACCGCATCCCGGCGGTTGTGCGCAGGCCGATTCGAGAGCTTGATGGCGACTCCTTGATGGAGTTGTGGGCGCGCGGCGACACGCAAGCGGTGTTGACCGCATGCCGGGACATGTTCCAGTTCGAGCGCGCACAGGACTGACGGACGGAAAGAGTTGCTTCGAGAGACGCTTCCCGATGGTCGCGACTAGCGGCGTATCGTCGCCCCTTCCCGGATATATCCTCTTGATCCCGGTTTCGCGTCGCAGCTTGGTCCCGCACGTTCGCTGTCAGCCCATCGGTGCTCGAGTCAAGGCGCTGGGGCTACGCGGCGTACGCGCCCGCTCTGCACAAGCGATCGAGGCCATCTAGCCGGCCGACACCGCGATGGCCTCTCGTGAATCCTCCAGCAGCAACGCTTTTCGTCCACCGGTACCCGGTGACCTGAATGATCTGCCTGAAGAGCCCAAACAGAACGGCTCTGACAACTCGGATTTCTATTTCAACGCTGCGTGATATTTAGGGATGGGAGACAGCTTCGTGGAGCCTTGGCGTTGGCGGACAGGCCGGACAGGTCACAGCCGATGTCAATACGTCCGTTGCCCGAGCATCGTCGATGCCCTTGAATCGACCTTTGCGTAGACTCGTGATCTGGTCATCGAATGCTTCTCGGGAAACGGAGTACATACCCCCGCGAGCGCCCTCGAAACCGCAGTTCCAGGCTGCCAGCGCCTGACCATGGCGAAGAGCTGCCCGGACGCCGAGAGCACCGGCGCGATGAAGTCCCTTCTGCCCTCCGGCCGCGACCTTGGCAATCATGCCGGCCGTGCACCAGTCGCCGGAGCCGCAAGTGTCGGCGACCCGCGGCGCGGGAACGGCCCTGAGATGCATCCATTTGGAAACGCCGCGGCCGAGCCGGTGACGATACTTCAACCCTCGCTCCCCGAGGGTCTGCACTTCAAGCAGCGCTGCGGAGCCGTTTGTCATGACGCCGGGGCTGCCAGCAAGGCGATTGTCGGCGTACTTGACGACATGCGCTAGTGCGATCGCCTCCGCCATCAGCTTGTCGGCCCCCTTTCCGGATGGCTCGAACACCACCAAGGCGCCATGAGCGGACGCCTCAGCGGCCAATGCGAGAGTTGCCCGCGATAGACGATCAAAAAAGAACACCGATACATCGGCGAGTTCCTGCTTGATCTGCTCCACCACATTGACCGTGATAGCCTTGAAGGGCGGCAGTAATCCGCCGCAGACTTGGCACAACCGGGAGAACCCGTGTCTAGGTCGACCATCCCGTCCGCGCCGGATTTTTTGAACGATGATCGGGGTGTGCGCGGTAGGAGCGCAGGTGGCCCACTCGAGGTGGACACCCCAACGCTCCATATCCGTGTGAACCCGCTTGGAGGCCACATCGCCGTTGAGGCGCGCGATCGGATAGGCGTCCCACCCGAGCCACGCGAGAATGGAAAGCACGTTGCCGCAGGTTCCGCCGGCCCAACTGCGAACCGGATCCTTGGGACCAGGACCGATGACCGTATCGAGGGCTATCAACCCTGTCCCGAAGATCCTGGCCCGAACGGCGGAGGGCACTACGCAGCGCTCCCTTGCGTTGCTAACGCCGACTGCGGTCGGGATACACCAAAACCAACCTCTTTCAAGAGCGTCCTGCCAGCTTTCCGCGCCCCTTCCCAGCAGGCGTTCCACATGGGACAGGAAGCGTTCGAACATGCGTCGCCTTCCACGCCCCGTGTCGGCGGAAATTCTGTCTCGACGATGACCCTCTGCGCCCCGGAATGGCGAATCACCAAGTCGGGTCGGCGGGCCGCCTCCCGCAACACGCCCGACTGTTCGGCACCGATGCCTTAGCGCCAAGGGGGTGCTTGGTGCGCAGGACTTCGGCCAGCTTGCCGTTGACAGTTACTTCAATGCTGGCGGGCAGGACATCGCCTTAATCAGTGGAAGAGAACCGCGGCTGTGTCGTCGGCGAGGCAGACGAGCGTGATCCAGGGTTGGGCTTCATGAAGCGGCTTCCGGGGGGAACCAGCGCTGGAGGGTACCGCGAAGCTCTTGGAAGGCGGGGTCCCGGCAGTTGTCCACCCTGGCGGATGTTGCAATCGCCCGATACAGCCTCGGCGTGCGTAGCAGATCCCTCTTCTTAAGCCCCTTCTCACGCCTCCGCTCACGCCGAACGTACGCTAGAGTCGCATCCACCGCCTCCTTGGGATCGGGCGGCTTGTATTTGTCTTCGGGCCACAGCCCCACATCTTCCAGCAGTTGACGCAACTCTTTCGGCTTCTTCAACCATCCAAGCTTGCTGGACGCGGTCGTAAGGTCGCCCCACACCCACGCCTCTAGTTCGGGCTGAATTGCGACTACCTTGGCGCGGTCGTCCCAACCATTGCGCCTAAGGTCTTCTTCGAGTTGTGCTTGGATTTCTTGCCTCGGCTCCTTACTCCCGCAATCTTTGTGGTCGAACATCACGACACAATAACGGTCCTTGCTCAAAAACGGCCGTAAATATTCGACAGCCTCGCGCAGGCACCCGGGATCGTGTCGCGGATGCACTATAATCTTAAAGCAGAAATCAGTTGTGCCGATAACGCCTGATCTGGACAATAGCGCCTTCGCAGCTTGCTCCATGGACCTGTCGGCAACCAGTACAATAAGTTGCGGCGCGGTCACCGACGACCTCATCCAAGCACCCCTTGAGCAAAGAGGACATTCATGTCCACCGTGCCCCTCCACTCCCGTACTATGGGGTGTTGATCTCCTCTTATAATGTCCACAGCACCTTCGCGATCCTTGGCAAGGCAAAGTACCTGCTCCGGAGATGCCAGGGCTAGTAACGCCGGGGAGTGCGTCGCGACAATAACCTGCGAGCCGTAGGCAGACGATGTCGCACCGAAAATGGACTGCAGGGCGAGCGGATGTATACCGTTCTCTGGCTCGTCAAGCAGGAGGATTTCATCTTCGTCAATCAGGTACGCCACCGCCATTATGGCGAGAAGGCGCAGGGTACCGTCGGACACCCTCCACGAAGGAAGCTCGACGCCGTTATTGTACTTGAGAATCAGGTAGGCGTTGCGTTCCTCCTCACGCTCGAAAACGTGAATTTCATCCAGATCTTCAATGATAATCTTGATGTCTTCTAACCAACTGTCGTAAGTGTCCTTCTCTTTTTCCTGCATATGCTTCACAGCCCAGGGAAGCGCTGCGCCGTTGGGAGTCAAGTATTCACTGCGCATCCGCACCCTACTAGGATCACCCAACGATCGACTGTCAAGAAACACATGATTGATGCCGGCATAAAGCCACTTATGCACGTACGAGGACACCGGAAACCGCGATTTATCAAGAAATCGAAGATGCGAAACGAGCGGATCTACTACCACACTACCAAACATCTCGCGAACTGGCGCTTGGCCAGCCAACTTTCCCGGTTTCGTGGGATCTTCGGCTGCGATGACAAGCCGGTCAAGGCCACGCTCAATCACCACTAGCGAATTGTCACGCTGATCTCCGGTCAAGATCGTATTGGGGGGAGGTGGAGGCTTGGAAAACGGCAACCTCGGCAAGGTTTGAGAGGAAGTCGGCGTTGACTGATCAGCGATCAGTGTCCCCCGTTCACAATGGACATGCTGACGATAGTCTACCTCTCGTACTGCGATCTCGTAGCGATACGTATGGAAGCCCTTGTCCTTGGGAAGTTGGTTGCGCAGATCTTCCGGTATCTCGAACTCCAAAGCCAATTCGAAGCTCAGCTCTTCGCGTGGCCTGCCCCAGACGAGATCCTGAAAGTTCGTGCTGCGCCTATCAATTGCCTCTTCCAGCCCGTTTCGAACGAAGTCGCCCACGAACGACACCACGTCAAGGAGGGTGCTCTTGCCGCTAGCGTTAGCACCTACGAGGAGATGGAAGCGGTCAAGGGGCACATCCACATAGTGTAGACCGCAGTAGTTGAGGGCTTGGATGCGAGTTATCATGGCAACGGTAGAGAGGACTGGCACACGCCGGAGATCAGTCCCCGGGCGGCGACATGGTTTTGGTTGTACCCGAGTGTCGCTCGTTCCTCGGAGTTGGCTGGGGCGCGCTCGATCAGGGCTTGTACCACCTTGGCGAAGAGGTCATGGCACCAATAAGCCGCGGTTGTTCAGGTAGGCGTCAATGCGAGACTGGTCGCCAGTCTTCCAAAGTTTCATGAGCTTGTGCACGCCGTCAAACGAGAGGCCAGACGTGCCGACCGACGATGGTTCGTCGAGGGTCTTGAACCGGCGACGATTCCACGGCTTCTGCCATGGCGAAATGGAGACGGTCCGAGATGTCAGCGGTGTAACGCAGTCTTGATGATGCAAGAACGATCCGCATCTACGCTCTGGAGTTGACCCGTTTCAGTGGACAGTTAAGGAGATTCGGGACCGCTAGCGAGATCGTCGGCAACTTCCCTCAGCAGACCGTCCACGGCCGTGCGCACATCGCTGGGGGAATCTTCGTCCAGCGAAACCCCCACATGGAAGCGAAGGCCGTGGCCAGCACTGATCTCCAGCATCTTCGGGGCCGCGTGGGCCAACTCCACCAGTTGGTCGACATCCATGGCCGTCGTGGACGCTGAGGACAGCTCCCGCGAGGTGTCTGACGGTCTGGACCGAGCCTCCGGCTGCTTCAGCCGCCAAGCGCCCGCCGTTACGTATCCGCCGGCCGAGCCGCCGCTGACCACATCCAGCCACCGGCTGTTGACCGCCGCCGAAATGCTCTCGCGCACGAGACCCCAGGGCATCGGCTCGCCGCGCTGGTGGGACAAGGCCCTCTCGATGGCTGCCCCGTTGGTTTCGCCGTCCGCCCACGCCCCAGGCAGGGCTTCCTCGGCCAGCTCTTGCACGGGAACGAGCGCAGGCGGCGGCCGGAGAACCGCGTCATCGTCCAGCACGCCGAGCGGTATCTCGTCCTTCCAGCACGAGCTAGGGCCGTTGACCAGCCAGAACTCGCCCGATTCCACGCCTTCGCGGACCGCTTCGTGCACCGCTTCGGCGGGACAGGCGGGAACGGCGAGCACTTCATCGTACCCCTCCTGGGCCACTTCAACCACATGGTCGCCGGAGAAGTAAGCGAGAATGCGGCGGACGGGGAGGCGTTCGTCGTCGGGCCAGAGGCCGGGAAGCTGCCCCGGGGCAAGCAGCGCCGTATGCAGGTTGTCCAGTTGGGCGGCATCGGGAAGAACCACCTCCAGCGCGGGATCCGCGTCCGCCGCCAAGTCCACGGGCTGGCGCCACCAAGTGCGCCGAGTTCCGTCCGGGCGTCCTAGCCGGGCCACGAGCAACCCTCGCTCGACCCCCTGCAGAACCGTACTCAGCAGAATCTTCGTGTTGAGGAGCTTGGGCAAGCGCGGGTCGCGGGCGAACGGCGTCGCCAAGTCCTTCACGAACCGGGCCTCCTCGTCTTCCCGCCATAGATCGTAGGGGCCCTCGGGCAGCAGCGCCTCCGCGTCCACCGCCGTTTCCTTGATGCGCGATCGCTCGTCGTTCTTTATCTGCATGAACAGCGATTCCGCGCTGGGCCGCAACTTGAAGGCGTGAACGTCGTTGTCTTCGTTGACTGTCACGACCACGCCGTAGGCCTGGCGCACAACATCAGGGACGCGGTTGTTCGCTTCGCGAAGCTGGCGGCGCAGCCGTTCGGCGCGTAGCGGATCCACATTATTGTTGCGAAGCTGGGCGTCTACGTGCTCCCAGCCCAGCAGCGAACGCACTTGGATACGGGCCGCTTCCAATCCGTGGCGCGAAGGCACCGCCAAGACGATGGAGTTGCGGGCGACCCGTGGCTGGTCTCGGTCGGACTTCACGTCGATGTAGCGCTTGGCTAGGGCGCTGGGGCGACCGGATTCGGACACGGACTCGGGACCCAGGATCACGTAGTGGAAATCTCCGTCGTCGGCCACATCCGACGGCGAAGCGGGGAGCAGGTGCGACTTCGCGCCCGCCGCCGATGCGCCTCCGTCCAGCTTGGCCCTGCTCTTGCGAACGGTCGCCAGCAGACGCTCCGTCACATCCGAGTCGGTGACCCGTCGCGCGCACGCTTCGTCGTGCATGTTGCGCAGGTTCGGACGAGTGCCCAGCCGCCACTCCTTCGGGAGGCTCTGTCCGTCGCCGTCGTCCGAATCCTCGTCGTCCAAGAACCACGAAATGTCGCGCCATCGGCGAAGTCCCTTCTCGAACTCGATGGCATCCGGTCCAGAGGTTCCCGCCAGCCGCTGAAGCTCGAACGTCGTGACCTTGCCGCCACGCGGCGAATGCAGAAACACGGATACGACAGCCTGCTCAGGCTCGCGGTTCTGTTCCAAGTCCCGATGTTCGCGCTGGACTTGGCGGGCTTTGTCGAACTCGGCTTGGAGCAGCTTGCCCCAGTCCGCAGTCCTGCCTGCGGTGGCGGAGTCGGCGATGCTGGTCAACTCCCTCAAGGCCATCGAAACATCCGTCTCGCCGGGAGGAGCCAACAACGCCGACGGTCCCACGACGGGACTCCGGTCCCACTTCTCGGCCTCTCGCAACGCTGTCGCCAGGGTGCGGAGGATGCCGCGGGTACGCTGAAAGTCGTCCAACTGGGTCCAGCGGCTGTAGAAGACATCGGTCATGTCGGGGTGGAAAGGGAAGCTCTGCACGAAGCGCTCTTCGGCCCTGCCCTTGTCCCGTGCAATGGTCTCGTCGAGCTTGGCCAAGCCGCGAACGACCGCGATAGCTTGGTTGCGCCTTGCATCGTCGGCGGGCATGCCCTCGAAGAAACGTCGTCTAAGCACCTCCGCCACATCCTGCCGACGAACCGGCTGGATGCCCTCCTCCCGCTGCCGCCGAAAGATGGCGAACAAGTCCGCCTTGAGCATTCCCCCCAGATCGCCTTGCTCCTTCGACGGGTCGGTGGCGAGAAGCGACGCGACGATCGCCGCCCGGTCGACCTTCGCGACGGCTTGGTTCAGGTATTGGAAGAAGTCTCGAATGCGGTCGCGCCAGACCGGATCAAGCCCGGCTTTCTCGCGAGCGTACATCAGCACTTCATCCACTAGGACAAGTGTAGCCAGCCCTTGGCGGCCGGGAATCTCCAGCAGCTTGGTGAGGAGCGGTTCGGCAGGCGGGGTTTCGCGTTCCTCGTCACTGTCGTCGGCGTGGATCGCGCGGAGTCCGTCGGCACCGCCCAGCTGAAAGGCCAGCACGCTCCACGGGTGCTTGAGGGTCCGTCGCTCGCCGTTCGGGGCGCGGACATCCTCGATGCCCTTCTCGGCGTCGATCTTGTCGAAGCACAACGCGGCGACAAACGCCCGGGGCAACTGCTCTCCGACATGCTCCCGGAACGCCGTCACCGTGGGCGACTCCGGCAGGGCCGCCGGATCGCGGAATAGGTGGTAGAGGGTAATCAGCGTGTGGGTCTTGCCACCGCCGTAGGTGAGTTCTAGCTGACGGATCGCCCGGTCGGTCTTGCCCGAAAGGCGCAATGCGACATCCTTGACCAGCTCCCGGAGGGGGGGCGTCGGGAAGGTAAGATCGAAGAACTTGGCCGGGTCCTCGTAAATGGGGCGCTTCCCCCGCGCCAGCGTGACCTCGTGAAGGTCGGCCGCGAACTGGGCGAGGGTGAGCTCGCCGCTGCGAAGCTCGTCCTTGAGGCGGACGAGGGTGGTCCAGGGTTTGGGCTTCATTGAGTTTTCTCCGGGGGAAACCAGCACTGGAGGGTCGCCCGAAGCTCTTGGAAGGCGGGATCCTGGCAGTTGTTCAGATTCGTCGTTTTGGCAAGTTCACCAAACAGTCGTCCAGAAATTCGGTGCCACCGACGCGTTGGCGCGTGCCAAGTCGCTTGCTTCATTGCTTGCTTCGGGTCGCGCGGCTTCGCGTGATCCTGGCACCACAAGTTACGTTTGCTCAACCAGTCCCGAAGTTGCCCGCCGTCCGGCCATCCCAAACACTTAGAGAGCGCAGCCATATCTCCCCAAACCCATGCCTCGAGTTCCGGCTCAATCACGATGACCTTTACCCGATCATTCCAGTCATCTTCAAGCTCTTTTTCAAGACGTACCTGGGTATTCCTCCGGCTCTCCGAGGTCCCACTTCCATGGTAGTCGAACATTACAATGCACCGGCAATAGCGATTCGAAATAGGTTTAAGGTGGTCGATTGCATAAACGCGACATCCGGAATCCCTGCCCAAGTGTCTGTCGACCGTAAACGCAAACCGACAAGTGCCCAGGTCACCGTAGCGACCACACAACGACTGCATAGTACGTTGCATGTGTTCATCCGCGACCAACACAAAAATATCTTTCTTGCTAACTGAGTCGGTCATTCAATTATCATTCTAGCAAACAATACATCCGTGTCGGCCGACTCCTGCCAGTTCGCTAACATCGGATGCCCGTCGCCCCGCACAATGTCCGTTGCATCGTCGTCAGTCCTGGCAAAGCACAGCACATCTTCCGGCGCCGCCATGGAAAGAAAAGTCGGCGCGTGGGTCGTCACCAGAACCTGCGATCCGAAAGCGGAAGACAGTGCATCGTAGATCGCTTCTAGAGCCAACGGATGTATGCCGTTCTCAGGTTCCTCAAGTAGGAGGATGTCTGTATCCTCCGCTAGGTACGCAACCAACATCGTCGCCAAGAAGCGCAGAGTTCCGTCGGATACCATCCAGGACGGAACTTGTACCCCCGTACTGTACTTCAGCATCAAGAAGCGCGCCCGATCTTCTGGTCGCTCGGCAACTCGAATGCCATCCAACTCTTGGAGTATCGTTTGAACATGCTTCAGCCATTGATCATATAAGTCCGGCCTACTCTCCTGTAAGTGCTTGATCGCCCACGGCAATTGGGCACCGCTTCGCGACAAGAATTCGTCGCTGAACCGCGCAGTACTGGGCTCGCGCATCTCAACGCTGTCCAAGAACACTGACCTGACGCCAGAAGCAAGCAGAGAATACACGTGCAAGGATACCGGAAACCGAGACTCCTCGAGAAATCTAAGATGCGATACCAGAGGGTCGATTAGCACACTGCCAAACATCTCGCGAACCGGTGCTTGGCCACGCATTTCTCCTGGTGTCTGATCTTCGGCTTCGATTATAAGCCGATCAAGGCCACGCTCCACCACAACTAGCGAATCATCACGCTGATCTCTGGTCAAGATCGTCTTGGGCGGCTGTAGAGGACTTGGAAACGACAACCTCGGCAAGGTTCGAGAGGAAGCTTGCGTCGGCTGGCCAGCGATCAGTGTTCCCCGTTCGCAATGGACATGCGGACGATTATCTCGCTCCCGAACTACGATCTCGTATCGATACGTATGGAAGCCCTTGTCCTTGGGAAGTTGGTTGCGCAGATCTTCCGGTATTTCGAACTCCAAGGCCAATTCGAAGTTCAGCTCTTCGCGGGGCCTGCTCCATACGAGATCCTGAAAGTTCTTGGTTCGAAAGGCAATCGCCTCTTTCAGACCGTCCCGAACGAAGTCTCCGACGAACAACACCACGTCAAAAAGCGTACTCTTGCCGCTAGCGTTGGCACCTACGAGAACATGGAAGCGGTCAAGGGCCACATCCACATAGCGTAGGCCGCGGTAGTTGAGGGCTTGGATGCGAGTTATCATGGCAACGGCAGGGAGGACTGGTACGCGCCGGGGATCCGGCTCCGGGCGGCGATGTGGTTTTGGATGTACTCGAGTGTCGCTCGTTCTTCGGAGTTGACTTGGGCGAACTCGATCAAGGCCTGCACCACCTTGGCGAAGAGGTCGTGGCGCCACAGGCCGCGGCTGTCCAGGTAGGCGTCAACGCGCGACTGTTCGCCGGTCTTCCAAAGTTTCATGAGCTTGTGCACACAGTCAATGAGAGGCGGGGGCGTGCCGGTGGACGACGGTTCGCCGAGGGTCCTCGCGCGGCGGCGGTTCCACGGTTTCAGGCGGACTTGGCTGCCGGAGCTAGCCGGGGAACTGTCTACGGTAGAGTTGTCGTTGACGCCGACGTTTCGGGCGCCTCCGCGCCCTCCGCCGCGGAGAAGGATGTCGTGGCGACCGGCCAGTTCGGTGTCGGAGAGGTTGCAGGAAACGGCGTACAGAATGCACGCGCCCGCCGGTGCTGGTACCAAGCCGAAGGTGCTACGGTGCAGAAGGTAGTAGGTGGTCGGGTCATCGAGATCCTGCGCGGCGGCATCGTCCTCGCCGAACAACCGACTGACCACGAAGCCCACGACCATGCGACGGACTTGGCGCAGGAAGTCGGCGACCGTCAGAAGCTGGTTGGGCGTGTCGGTCTTCTTGACGACAGGGTGTTTGCTGAAAGCTTCCAGGGCGGGACCTGTGGCCGCCCAAACGAAGTCGGGACCCCGGATGCCCGCGTCCCAGAAGTCTCGCAGGCGTGTCGTAATGTTCTGCTTCATCTCTCTTAGCACTCTGCCGTCCCATCCAGGGCGGGCCGTTCGCTTGCGCTTTCTGCACACCAGCCAGATCGACGACGACAGAGCTGCCGACGAGAGCGACCGCTGGCGGTTCTGCATTTCCGTTTGGATGGGCCAGGAACCGACAACCACGAACCCGGCGCGAATAAGGGCCGAAACCAGCGTCTCCCATGCGTCCGGCTGTTTGTTGGCGAAGACTATAACTAGCCGCCCGTCGTCGCGAAGCGCGTCGTAGAACCGTGCGAACGCTCGAGCCATCCCGTCTTCGTAGTTCTGCTTAGAGGCGTTGCGGTCGCCATTGAAGCGGGCCGCGTCGTCTATGAGCTCGCCGTCTCCCGCGTCGGCGTCCCACTTGGGGCCCAGCGGCTGGGCGAAGGCCGCATCGGTCTCGGGCGAGAGGCCGGGCAGCGTCCGCCTGAGCCAGATGTGGAAGAAGTCCATCAAATCCGAGTACGGAATCGCGTCATAATAAGGAGGATCGGTGCAGATGACGTCGAAAGGCCCCGGAAGGGGCTCGGCGGCGGACTGCAAGAGGACCTGCGGGGCGGGTGCGCCAGCCGTGGCATCATCCAGATGCTCGGCGACGCGGGCGATCCATTCGACGGACGGACCGAAGCCGCCAGTGGTCTCGGCAAGCGGGCACGACTCGGCGAAGTCCCAGACCATTGGGAGGGCGAAGCGCGCGAACGTGTGGCCGATTCCTTCGCGGTCGTTGGTCCAGGTCGCCAGCGCACTGCCGCGGTCGGCAACGCGACTTACGGTAAGTGCCAGAAAAGCGGCTAGCGCCTCGCGCCACTCAGGCGAGTAATGCTCGGCCATCTCGGCGGAGCAGCGGCGGATCTCTTGGATCAGCGTACCCAGCGATAACAATTGGCGGTTGGTGAAGAGCTTGCGCCAAGTGTCGAAACCGTAGCCATCGACGGAGAAAGCGCGCGAGGCACCTGCACCCGCCTTCGGTGTGGGTTCTTCCGGCAAGCCGAACGGCAGGTCGGTGAAGACAGACTCCAGCACGTGTGTGCCGACCCGGGCCGCACGATCCTCCTGGTCCGTCGGCAGTCGATACTCCTTACCGAGCTGGCCATTTACGACAACAGCGGTCAAGTGCTCTCCAAGTCGTCCAGCCTGACCAGCGACCCGAAGATCGGACATCGTCGCTATCACTCCGCAACGCGGGCATGTGACTCCGCTCCGCGACATCGTTCCGGAGCCGAGTTCCCTATCGCGCGCACGTTTCTGGGCGGCAGTGTCGGCATTCGCGGGGACATTGCTCTCGATGCCGTACGCGATACCTTCGTCGCTGGACGTGATGGTCAACCGGATGCGCTTCTTGTCCTTCTTGCACAGCCAGCGGGTCTTTAGCAGCGGGACTTCCAACCGGCACGCCGCGCACCGCGTTGTCCGCGCCCACAGGTAGGCGACCGCTGGCTTGGCGATCCAACGGGGATTGCCCTCGTCCTCCAAGTACATGGAGCCGAACTCGGCGTTGACAGCATCTGTGGAGACTTGGCCGTCGTCATTGGGCACCAGTAACCGCCTCGGCCTCGGCTTGTAGTCCTTCTCCGGTCGGGCGGCGGCGCGGCGGCCCCTCCGCCGAACCGGCTCGAAGTCCGCGTACGTCGGGTAACGGGCGGCCAGCCGACCACGAGCCCCGGCAAGCACGCGCCAGCCCCATGCTCGGAGGTGCCATGCAAAGCTAGCCGACCCGAGGGGCGAGATATCCGGCACGGTCGAGCGCAGCAACTGCGTCGACTCGCACTTGCCGTGGCCCAGCGCGGCAAGTCCCTCGCGGAGAGCTGTGCGGCTCCTGAACCCGTGGCCTTTCAGAAACTTCTCCGCAAAACCCCGGTCGCCAAGTGCCAATGCAGGGAGCGGTCGCTTCTGTCCTGCAACCATCCGGGGATAATGCAGCGTGCACCGCAAGATGAACCACGCCACCGGATTGAGATCGGATGCCACCGCCTCGCAACCGAGCCGCATCGCTTCCAGCGGGATCGCGCCGCCCCCCGCAAACGGATCAAGTATCCTGGGGGCACGACCGTCAAAGGCACTTCGCACTGCACGACGGTAGGTCTCGATGCGGCCGAGTGCCTTGCCGCCCGACTCCGTACGGCCCTCGCTACCCCAGCGAAATATGCCATCTCGAGTCTCCTCCCGCGTCAGTTCGCCGTAAGCGTTCGTGACCTCGACGATTGCCCCGGCCATATGCCGAAGCAGTTCGTACCGAGACTGGTGCTTTTCGGGATCCCGCAACAAGGTCGTCAGCAACGCCGCCCGGCTCGCTGCCAACGGTCTCCGCGCCGGCCAGATGTGAAGCGTAGAGATGTGCCTGTGCCGAACGTTCTTCTCGTGAACGGAGTCGAGCGACACCTGTCTGACCGGAAAGACCGCCTCGATCACGCGCCGATGATCGGGCACCAGTATATCCTTTCTGTTTGATCGTCTGATGACGCAGCCACAGTTGACTTGGCGGCCACTCCTATCATCACTCGGTGCGATCCATGTCTTGATAGCGAATATATATTTCACCTTCCTGTGAAGCATGTCGGCGCTTCCGCCTCAGCAGATCATCAAGACCAATGAGCCCTTCAAGGACGGCCATAAGGTCTGGACCGTCCATCAATATAACTTTGGGCCGGTCGCCCCTAACTTCGGTGGCATTACCGGTGAATCCTTCGATCGACAGAAACAAACCAAGCGTATTATCTAATTTCTGAGTCACTTTCTGTGTAAAATCCCGAACGTATCTAGGTCCGATCGACCCTCGGTGCCATTTTGCCTCAAACAGGTATTCGGTTTCATCGAGACGGAATGCTCCGTCGACCTGTTCACCGCGCCCACGATATGGTCGCCTGGGTTCAAGAACAAAGAGCCGGAACAAGTCGTGCATGATCTCTTCCAGATCCTTGCCCCTCTGCTGCGGCGATTTCGAATCGTTAGTTAACTCCAAAAAGCGAGTCTTGATGTCGCTCAGTTTCTTGTCAAAGCCCTGGTGTCGCTTACGTTCCTCTTCGAGTTTGCGGAGTCGTTCGTTACGCGGAGCTTGCCCTCGGATTTCGCCGGTGGGTTGCAACGCGGTGCTGAGTTTACGTACGGCTTGTCTCGCTGCTTGGTCCTGTCCATGCTCTGCCAGATGGGAGAAGTCTGTAAACCCGGATACTTCCTGAGCTAGCTTGAGCAGTGCCGTTACTGTCTTGCGTTCCATGAGAGCGTTGACGATATCGGAAACCGTGTGTCTCTTGTACTGATCCCAGTCAAATGAACTGACAAACCGTCGATCACCTAGGCAGGCTATCAGGAAATCCTTCAGGTCATCCTTGAAGTAGTACACCTGCGAAAGAGCATTCTTCAATAAGGGAATTGCGGCTGACGGCAGTTGTGTCACGAGTGAGCCTCCTTTCGGATCTACTCCGCCGCGTCCATCAGGGCCTTCGGAGAGATAGTGTAGGCTGTAGAAGTGCGCTTGGCTGCCTCAATCAGACGGCGGCAGTCGGCCACGTACACTACCCCTGGGCTCTGTGGCAGAACACGCCGCTGCAACGTTTCGTAGCACTGGCGCGACACGGATTCGGCGAAATCACACGGCAGCGTATTCCCGCTGATGTCGCAAACATGTTCCATGTACGGAGTGGCGAACACGTAGTGCTCCGCGATTGTCTGGAGGGACATGGCCTCTCGCACCGAGATCGTTTCGGTCAGCCAAGTTACGGACGATCACGATGATGTTGCCGAGTGCTTCCGCCAAAGGTAGCTGGCAAAGGATGCGCACGCGCCAAACATGAATACGGCTTCGTCAACACCCACACGTGCTTCCTCACTATCCAATAACGCGTGTCGGATTCCCTGTTCGTTCGATGTATAGCCGTACAATTTGAGTATGGCCTGCTCTAGTGCCGGGTGAAATTCAACCCGCTTCTCCAATAATTGCAGCGCGTCCTTGAGTCTTGTTGCCTTTGAGTCAATCTGTAAGGCCACCGACTCAACGGCATGGATACTTTCGCGCACACTGTCCGCCCACTCGCGACGGTTTATGCACTCGGACGACTTGCGGAGATGTGCAGCAGCTCCATCAAGACGGGCGCTCGCGAGTTTTCGCATCGACGATTTAATAGCTTGCCCTTCTTCTGCAGTAACTGCGGGCATTATGGTGGGGGGACTACTGTCATCTATAAAATATGCCAGTCTACTGTCAGTAAACGCTCTCTTCATATCTTGGATGAGGGTTTGCGGGCACTCGGGATGGCACAGGACGAATTGTATCACATCAAAAAATAGATTGAACCGTTGCTTTGATGCAATCTCAAACTGGAGTACAACCGTGCTCTTATTCGCATTCCACTCTTGTAGTGGGCGGACATAATGATGCATGTGTAAATCTCTCGAGATTGTCGCCATCGGATCGACAACATATGGGACGCCACGATAATTCATACTGTTCTCGACATGACTTCGGAAGACATTCGCGATGCGTACTCGGGCCTTCGGGGGAAGCTCCGCAAGTTTGAGCATTGTCGGCAAAGGTTCGTAGCCGTGCGCCTGCGAAAAGGTTAGTAGTTTGGGTCTGTCCATTTTCTTGAGCCGCACTGCCGACAACTTCCGCAACTCCTGGTTCCGCGGGTCCACCTCCACGCCCATGGACTCTAGCGCGGTCACGCCCAGCAGCGGCTCGGTGTCCGATTCGCCGAAAACTACGGTTCCGCCGACGAACTCTCCCATGAACTCGATCTGGGCAACCGCGATATCCATCTGGACGGAGTGTCCGTTAGCGAGTTCGTAGGTGCGTTGCCCACCGGGCGTAACCCCGATGGCTTCGAGGCGGTGGCGGGGGACAACGGAGTCGGTGGCACCAGTGTCCACCAGGAACGATCCGCGCCAGTTCCGGGAAGGGTCGGCTGGATTGCGGATCGTCACGTCTACATGAATGGCTCCCATCGTCGTTCTCGCTCGGTTCAGGTTTGCTCCGCCGCGTCCCTCAGGGCCTTCGGGGAGATAGTGTAGGTTGTAGAAGTGCGCTTGCGGGCGAAGAGCTTGGGGAACGGATCGCGGACCCGGATCAGGAGCGGGTCGGGCGTAGCGCAGTTCCACACCACGTACAGCCAGTAGCTGTCGCGCAGATGGAGTGCCTGGGCCCACTCATTGAGGGCGACCTCGACCGAACCCTCGTTGGCGCGACCCTTGACCTCTATGCGGCGCACGCCCCCGTTCGGCTGCTCGGCCAGCAGATCGAAGCCGGGCCAGTTGGGGAGGCCCGCCGTGCGGGCGAGGGCGGGCTTGCTCACATCCTTCACGACCGCGCCCCGGTCCGTCTCCCACGCGGTGGCGACCCGCACGGCAATCTCTTCGACGCGCTCGTCGTACTCCTCCACATCGGCGTCGCTGGTGGCGGGTACAGCCAACGCGTGGACGACAAACCGGACATCGCCCGCCACGACTTGGCCCGGTGCGGCTTCCAGCGCGGCCAGCGCCTCCGTTTTCTCCATCTTCAGCGCCCGCTGGGCCCGCTTGATCTCTGTCAATTCGTCATCGGCGTCATCTTTGCCCACGAGCTGGACGCGCTGGGACGCCAGTTCGGCAGCGCGAAGGTCGAAACCGGCCCGCATCCGGCGGCGGCGTTCGGGCAGGTCCGCTTCGAGGGTCCTTCGCCGGTCTCCAGCAAGACGCTCCCGGGCAAACCGTTCCAAGTGGTTCGCCGCATCCGCCCGCATTCCGATCCCTCTGGCCGCGAACGGCACCGCTCCCGGCGGGATGTGCGCGGCACTCTGCAGCAATAGCAATGGATCTACCGTGCTCTCGACCGGCGGGCTGTCCGCCTCTTGTCGCACCGCTAGCAACCGGCGTTCTAGAACCCGAGGTCGTCCATCCGTCGACTCCAGCTGCACCGAGGCAACGGCCAAGTGCGACAGGTAGGGCACCTTGGCTTGCGGATCGATGAAGATGCCGCCGCGCGAGGCATCCGTCGCGAAGGTGCGCACGACATGCTCGCGGAGTGCGTCGAAGACGGGCTCGCCAGGGTGGAGCCATATGCATTCTTCGGCCTCTGCCGCCGTGCGACATACGCAGAGCCGCGCTCGGATATCCACCGGATAGCCCTCCAGCGCCGGGAGCAGGGGGTCGAGCGCCCCCCGCCGTCTGGGCACAAGACTGAACCACCCATCCAGGTCTCCCTGTATCTCCAAGTCCAGCAGAGCGGCGCTCTTCTCCACGAAGCGCCGGACATAGGCGGGCAGCTGCAGCAAGTACCGCTCCCGCTCCATGTCGCCCAGAAGGCTGTCAAGGCGGGCGGCCATATCGCCCGGCGGACCGTAGGCGCGCTCGTCGTCCTCCGCGATCTTGCGGACCCGGCCACTGTCCAGGGCGTCGCCGATGTGCGCGATTACCTGCTGTCCGCCCTCGCTGCTGGCCACCGCCGCCGCCATGTAGTCCTTGAGCGAAGCGTTCTCGAAGAGCCGCCCGATCACGTCGAACACCTTGTCGGAATCCAGCTCTTGCCGCACCGCTTCAAGCTTCTCGAGCAGCACTTGCAGGACACGTCCCTCTCTTGTGCCGCCCGCCACCAAGTTGACGATGCGCACATCGCGCTTCTGCCCGTAGCGATGGATGCGGCCCATGCGCTGCTCCAGCCGCGCCGGGTTCCACGGGATGTCGTAGTTCGCCATGAAAGCGCAGAACTGAAGATTGATGCCTTCTCCGGCGGCATCCGTGGCAACCAGGTAGCGTGCGCCGCCGGGGGCGCGGAAGCGCTCGACTTGCCGTTCGCGCTCCGGCCAGTTCATGCCGCCGTGAATGTTCGCGACCTGTCCGGCGTGGCCCAGCCCTTCCAGACGGCGCACGAGGTAGTCCATCGTGTCCCGGTGCTCAGTGAAGATCAGCCACTTCTCGGCGGCGTGACTGGGACCCTCCAGCACTTCCCGCAACTTGTCGAACTTGGATTCTCGGCCGGAGTCGACTACGGCCTTGGCCCGCGCCGCCAGCTCCTCGACGACCGCAATCTCGCTCTCCAGATCCTCGATGTCGGCGGAGACGATTGCGCCCAGCACCTCCGTCTCGAACTCCTCGTGGGCTTCTGCCGAGCCGCCTTCCACTGTGTCCTCGTCGGCTCCGTGGGCGTCGAAATAGTCCTTTGGATACTGTCGTTCGAGGCACCGGCGGCTGCGACTCAATTCCAGCGGAGTCAGTTTGCCGGAGCGCAGAGCCTCGGCAGTGTCTGCCAGCTTCTCCGCGCGCCGCTGAAACGACCGCAACAGAGCCCAAGACGAGCTGGCCAGCCGCCGCTGGAATACCCCCATCGCCAAGCGGGCCGCCCCGCCGCCCGCCGCTTGGTCGTAAATGTGCCGGATGTAGTCCGTGGTTGCGTCGTAAAGGGCTTGCTCGCCGTCGGGACCGGGCGTGAGTTCGTAGCTGAAGGTATCGCAGGAACGCGGCCGGTACAGAGGGTTGCCGACCAAGTCCAGCATCTCCTCTTTGGTGCGCCGGATGAAGTGGCGACCCCGTTCGTGCTGCGGGACCCTCCGAAACGCCTCGCCGGTCGCGAACACATGGGGATCAAGCAGCCGCCAGAGGTGATGGTAGGGCGAATCCTTTCCCATGTGGGGCGTCGCAGTCAGCAGCAGGAAGTGTCGAGCGGACCATCCGAGGCCCGAGTACCGGGGGTGCGGCGACGGGCACCCTGAAAGTGCCTCCGCCAGCTTATACCGGCGCGTCTTGCGCGTTCGATTGTTGTCGGTGGACGCCGTCAGCTTGTGCGCCTCGTCAAAGACGACCAAGTCGTAGGGCTCGGTGTTGGGGCTCGACAGAGCGCCGAAGACGCCTTTGCCCGCCAGCGTGTCCATCGAGACCACCACCAAGTCGCCAGCGCCGCCCCGGAACGGGTTGCCGGACTGGCGGGCCGCCGAACCGGCTTCTGCTCGCACATCCGCACCGGTCACGATCTGGAAGGGTAGCTGGAACAGCGTACGCAGCTCGCGCTCCCAGTTGCCCACCAACCCGGCCGGCGGAGCGATCAACACCCGCCGGATACGCCCGCGCAACAGCATGTCGCGCACGACCAGCCCCGTCATGATGGTCTTCCCCGCCCCCGCGTCATCGGCCAACAGAAAGCGGAGCGGATCCTGCCGCAGCATGTGCTCGTACACCGCGATCCGCTGGTGCGGCAACGGGTCGATCCGCGAAATCTCGCTGGCGAACTTCGGGTTGAACTGGTGCCCGTGAGCCAGCCGCAGCGCCTCGGCCACTGCCGACACGGCGTCGGGGTCCCCTGCGAAGTCGAGGGGCGGGGCAGCAGCGAAAGCAGTGGCGTCGAACTCCGCGGAAACGCCCGGAGCCCCGGCATGTTCGGAAGCGGAAGATGCGGCTTGCGCCGCGACCTCCTCCAGTTGGCGGAGGCGCTCCAGAGCCAACGGCCTGGGGCTGGACTGGCCGGACTCCCAGCGGTGGATCGTGAGCCGCGTCACCAGAAGCCGCTTCGCTAACTGGCCCTGGGTCAGGCCCATGCTGCTTCGGAGGTGCTTGACGCGCGCAGCAGCGTCGCCAGAGATGGCGATCGCGGTAGAGTCGGATTTGGACACAGTAGAGAGCATGTATCAAATGATAGCGAACACGCTCAGATACCGCAAGAGGTCGGCCCGGCCATGCCTCTCCGGTCGCAAAAGGACGGTCTGGTTTCGGTTGCGCTACTACAGCGAGCCGGGGTGGTGCCCTCGCTAGGCCGTTCGGCGCAGCTCGTGCGTCAAGCCCAGCAGCCCTGTGAGCAGTACGAACGCGTTCACTTGGTGAAGGACCGCAAGAGAGACCGGCACATACGCCAGCAGAGTGGCCACCCCCAGAAGCGCCTGCGTCCAGACAGCCGCCATACTGGCACGCGCCCATATGCTCGCCGCCGCGGGCCCCGCCCGTACGATGACGGTGCAAATCACCGTAACGCCGGCAAGGAGGAGCATCGCCAGCACGCGGTGATTGAACTGCACCGTAGTCAGGTTCTCGAACAGATTCCGCCACCACGGATCCGCCGCGAACATGCCGGCGGGAATCCATGCGCCGTCCATCTTGGGAAAGGTGTTGTGGACGAGCCCGGCGCGCAGACCGGCGACGAAGCCGCCGGAAACGATGGTGAGCGCCGCCAGCGCCGTCAGTGCGGCCGACCAGCGGCCGACTCTCCAACGCAGCCGACCGGGGGCTTCAGCGGTCTCGCCGCTACGGGCGTCCTCCCCCGGACGCAAGACGCTCAGCGCCGTCCAGAAGGTCAATCCGTAGGTGAGCGCCGCCAGCGCCAAGTGGGCGGTGAGGCGGTATTGGCTTACCCGGGGCGTGTCGGCCAGCCCGCTCTGAACCATCCACCACCCCAGAAAGCCTTGGGCGCCGCCGAGCACGAATATCGCAGCGAGGCGCGGAAGCAGACGACGCGGGATGAACCCCTTCCAGAGAAACACCCCGAAGGGGATGATGAAAGCCAGTCCGGCCAGGCGTCCCAGAAGCCTGTGCGCGTACTCGACCCAGAATATCCGCTTGAACTCCGAGAGGGTAATCCCTCGGTTCACGAGCTGGTACTCCGGATATTCGCGGTAAGCGGCGAACTCGCGCTCCCAGCTATCGGCGCTCAGCGGAGGCACGACTCCGCTCAGTGGCTCCCAATCGACTATGGAGAGGCCGGAACCGGTCAGCCTCGTAACGCCGCCCACGACGACAATCGCTGCGACGAGCGCGCAGCCGGCCAGCAGCCAGATCGCGACGATCCGGGTTTCACTGGGCGAGACGCGAGAGCTGTCCGGACGCGAAAAGATGGCCGCTAGGCGACCCGAGGCTCTCAATGCAGGAGCTTCTCCACTTCGGCGGCCAGAAACTCGGCGGTCTGGGGACCCAGCAGCTCTCTCCGGACCCAGCCATCTCGATCCACGATGACGGTATGCGGGAAGCCTACCGCGCCGAAGGTGGACACCGCGTCTTCCATTCCCATCAGCCAGATGGGATAGCTCACGCCGTAGTTGTCGAGGAATTCCCGGATTTCCTCCGGACTTCCGGACTCGACCGCGAGTCCGACGATCGTGACCGGTTCGCCAGCGAACTGCCGGGCGAGCTCGGCGAGTTCCGGGAGCTCGGTGCGGCACGGGAGGCACCATACGCCCCACAGGTTGGCGATCACGACATCTCCGCGCAGGTCGGACAAGCTGGCTTGGCCGCCGTCCAGGGTGGCGAACGACGCCTCGGGGGCTCGCTTCGCGCCGGACGGCACATCGGTCTGGCTCGGCGACAGCTGGGCAACGTCCCCCGCGGCAGCCCCCTGCACGCCGACTTCTTCGGAGCCGGCAGCATCCATCTCCGGGGCATCGCGCACATCTCCACAGCCGAAGATGGCGAGCGCGACGAGCGACGCCAGCGCTGCACGGCGTCGGCAGCGCCGACGGCGACCGCGGAAGGAACCTTGCGCCTCGGCCTCGGCATCGCAGCGCCGCGGGCCCGGCGCGAAGAGAGCCCCCGCCGCCCGGGCCATCAGCAGCGTGGCTCCATCTTCGCGGCCTCGCCACCGTTCTGCATCGCAGGAGTGATGACCACCCCCGCGAGCCGACCCGTCAGCTCTCCCTCATCGACTACCAGACACCCGTTCACCATCACGTAATCCACGCCCGTGGAATACTGGTGCGGATCGAAGAACGTCGCGTTGTCCTGAAGCGAATCCAGATCGAGCACGGCTATGTCCGCCGCGAACCCCTCGCGAATCATCCCCCGGTCGCGCAGGCCCAGTATCTGCGCAGGCAGGCTGGTCGCCGAGCGCACCGCGCTCTCCACCGAAAGAACGCCCTGTTCCATCGCGTACCGCTTGATCTTCCGGGGAAAGGTGCCGTAGAAGCGGGCGTGCACAGGTCCGTCGCCCGGCAGCGCTATCCCGGCATCGGAGGCCGTCACCAGCCAGGGGTAGGAAGACAGCTCCGCGACATCGATTTCCGAAAGAGAAAAGCCGCGGATGCGGGCGCCGCCCGGCCGGGCGCGGTCGCCCTCCAGTTGCAAGCGGATCGCCACCTCGACCGGAAACGCCTCCCATTCGCTCGCCAACTCCGCCACCGTCTTCCCGACCAAATCGTCGTCCGGGTGCTCCATGATGACTAGGCTCTCGGCACCGCCGCGGCGGCTGATCTCGTGCGCGATGTCCAGGCGAAGCAGTTCGCTGCGGCTCGGGTCGGCGAGCGCATCGCGCAGCGCCGAAGCGAAGTCCGTTCCCGTCTGGCCGGGCGGCGGCTGTCCACCCGTCCGTCCGCCGGGGAATATCCAGCGCGGCAGCAGGACCGTGTTCCCGTCAGTGCCAGTCGTGTTGTAGGGGTACTGGTCGGCCCATATCGGGACGCCGCGCGCGCGGGCGCGTTCGATGAGACCGGCCAGAACGCGCCCCGCGCCCCAGAAGTCGGCGCCCCGCGCCTTGATGTGGGTGGCGACCGTCGTAACGCCCGTCCTTTCCGCAACCTCTATGTCTTCGAGAATCGTCTGCACCATCGTCGGCGGGCCGGGTTCGTCCTGGCTGGGCCAGAACCACATGGGCGTCAGGCCGGAGCTGCGCTCGTGGACGATGTAGACGCCTCCTCCTCGCCCCGCGGCTTCCACCAGAGGAAACAGTTCGGAGGTCTCGCTCCATATCCCCGGGACGTACTCCAGACCGGCACTCAGTCCGTAGGCGCCCTCGGCCATGCCCTGCTCGACCAGCTCGGTCATCCGCACCACCTCGGCTGGCGTCGCGGCGCGCCGGAATTCGTCGCCCAGGACCATCGCCCGAATCGTGTTGTGGCCGACCATGAGCGCCGCATTGGGGCCGTGACCCCGAGCTTCGAGACGGGCCCGCTGGTCCGCTATCGGCCACGGAGACCGGCCATCCTGGTTCACGACCACGGTCGTAATCCCCTGGCTCACGAGATTCGGGGCGGCACGGCGGCGCGATCCCTCGCTCCCGCTGCCTCCCGGAACATCCAGTCCCTGGTCCGCGTGCGAGTGGAGATCGATGAAGCCGGGCACGATGTGGTAGCCTTCAGCTTCGATCACTCGGCTAGCCGAGGCGCTCCCCAGATCGCCCAGCCGCACGATCCTGCCGCCTATAATCCCGACATCCGCGCGAAACCAAGGATTCCCGGTTCCATCCATTACCCGCCCGCCGCGCAGGATGACATCGAACTCTTGAGCAGGCGCAGAGGCGCCGAGCGGGGCGAACATTGCGAGACTTGCGAATACGCCGAGACATGCGGCTAAACCGAGACATGCCGCGCGGAGTAGCCTTCGCAGGGTCCGAAGCTCCCTGCCGACCCCCTTCGGCGCGTGTCCGCCGCTCGTCATCAAGACGCTTCCCTTCTCTTCCGGGATACCATCTTCGATACCACCTTCATGGATATTCCTTTCGTTGCAAAATCCGCTTGCACCGCCGCTGCCTGCATAGTTCGTTGCAAAATCCACTTGCGCCGCCACTGCCCGCATGGCGGAATATCGCCGCCTGGTAGCCGTTCCAACCCGTCGCAAGTTTGCTCATCATCTTTGTCCGTCCGGACCATTTGCATCTGTCCGGTCCACTTGCGTTTGACGGCGCGATCGGCGAGAGGGGCCATGCCCGTCCTCCACGGATCGGAACGCCTGAGAGAGGATATAGTAGGTTGCCACCTTCATCCATTCCACTTCGGGCCAGTATAGCTTGGCTAGAAACCCCAACTCGGTATTCGCACCCTGGCGAGAGGTGAACGGCAGAAATGCTCGCCGAAGCCGACTCCCACCTCGCAGGCGAATGCTTGCGGTGACTCCAGTCGTTGGCCGAACGCTTCGGGACTGTCGGCAAGCCGGAAGGTTCGAGCGTCGCCACAGGCGGACCTGATTTCGACCACGCCGCATTCTGCGGATAACCGTTAGTTCAACGAATCGACCCTGACCCGCCGCGTGGCTCGACACCTAGTCACGGACTGCGGCCGCCGCGATCGGACGCTTGACGGGTCATTCTCAGGGGAACATGATGCGGCCAATCCGCGGGAGGATGTTCGGCAGTCCGCACAGGAACTCGACAATCCGTACCACCAAGTGGACAAACGGGGCAAACAGAATTCCCGCGGGGGAACACAGAATCTAAGAAAATGGAGACAGAATGACCGGAGAAGACGCTAATACGGACGATCGCGTCAAAGAGGCAATCGACCGCGTAGCCGAGATGAGCTCTCAACGCACTGACGGCAAATGGCTTGAAGAAGTTACCGCCCTTGTTGGCCCGGACATCAGGGAATGGGACATATCCCGTGTCGACCCCTGGGGCGCATGGCCCGAACGGGAACAGAAATTTCCTGGGACCACGGATCAGGACATAGGAATCGACCTGGTAGCCATAAGGCGGTCCGACGGCGAGCACATCGCCATCCAATGCAAGGCACGGCGGCTAGACGAACACGGCCGAGGCGCTCCCATCCACAAAAGTGAAATTGACAAGTTCGCCTTTGCCGCAGCCGGCAAATTCTGGGAAGAACGCTGGATTGTAACCAACGGAGACAATCCCATGAGCAGCAATGCGCTGAGTGTTCTGTCCATGCATGAAGAGACCATCAAGGTACTCAACATCGCCAGCGACTTGCAGCAACAGCAAGCGTCATTCACCCACGAAGAATGTCCGCACTGCGCCCCCCCCCCCCAGAAAAACGAGAAGAACGCAGACAAACCAGAACCTGTATGCAGAACGAAGCCATCGCCGAGAGTGTCCGCATCCTGCGCGAACACGCACAATCGGAGAGCGGCAGCCTGCCCACAGGCCAAGCCCGTGGCAAAATCATTCTCCCCTGCGGCACAGGCAAAACTCGCATCTCCTTGCGTATCGTCGAGGAGCTCACTCCGCCGGGTGAACTTTCTATAGTTCTCTGCCCGTCGATCGCGCTAGTCGCGCAAATCAGAAGGGAATACCTCCAGCACGCCAACGGAATACGAGCTCTCGCCGTATGCTCCGACAAGACCGCCGGCTACGACCCCAAGAAAGAGAGCGCCCGGAACGCGACGCGGGACCCCACCGTGGACAACAGCAACGTCAGCGCGTCCGAGGTGAAGGGCAAAGTCACCACCGATCCGGCAGAAATCGCCCAGTGGATACGCGGCGCGCAAAGCGCGAACCGGGTCAGCGTGATTTTCGGCACCTACCAGAGCGGCCACCGCATCGCCGAGGCCCTTAGGAAGGCCAGCGCGACGGTCAACGTACTCATTGCCGACGAAGCGCACCGCACTGCCGGACTGCGCCGCCTGCGCACCACTAAGCGCACCGCAAAGAACGGCGTGCCGTCGAAAAAAGAACAACGCATCCGCGACTTCACGCTGTGCCACGACAACGAACGCTTCCCGGCGATCTACCGCGTCTATCAGACGGCCACACCCCGCGTCTACGACACCAGCAAGGTTGACCGAGACAAGCCCAGCGACTGGATTGTCCGCTCCATGGACGACGAAACCGTCTTCGGCGTGGAGCTGTACCGCAAGAGCTACGTCGAAGCCGTCAACAACCGCTGGCTCTCCGACTACCGCATCATCGCCTTGGGCGTCAACGACCCCGAAGCGTTCAAGCAGGCCAACCTGCTGGCGACGAACACCAAGAGCAAGGGCCGTCGCGCTCTCACCACCACCGACTACCTGCGGGGGCTGGCATTCACGCTGGCCATGGGCGGCGCTACCCAGAATCGGGAAAACGGCAACGTGCCCATCAAGTCCTGCATCGCGTTCATGAACACCGTGGACAAGTCCAAGAACATGGCGCAGGACCTACAGACCGCGGCAGTGAGAAAATGGCTGCAAGACTGGCTGCGCGACAATCGGGAGGGACAAACCGCCGCACAGTACACGCTGGAGCATCTGGACGCGACCAGCAACGTGACGGCGCGGGAGAACGCCAAGCTCCGGCTAGCCCAAGCCGGCGCAGCAAAACCCCACGGAGTCATCAACGTGGGAATCTTCGGCGAGGGAACCGACTCGCCTTCGCTGAACGCAGTAGCATTCCTGGAAGCCCGCAAGAGTCCCATCGACGTGATTCAAGCCGTGGGCCGCGCCATGCGCACAGCGCCGGGAAAAGAGATGGGCTACATCATCTGCCCCATCCTGATTCCGCCCAACGCCAACCCGGAGCAGTGGCTCAGCACCAGCGACACGTCAGAGGGATGGCAAGAGCTGGGACAGATACTGCTCGCACTGCGCGCGCATGATCAGCGAATTGAGGACAATCTGGCCGACCTGCTGCATCTCTACCTGCCGAAACCGCCGGAGATTCAGCAAACCGTCGTAGCCGTCGCCCACGGCGAGGAAAGGCGCATCCAGTACCGAAAGCACGAAGGTCCGCCCGGTGCGGCGCAAGTAGCCGTGGAACGAGTGCTCGAGGGCACTAGCACACTGCACGGTAAAGAGTTTCGCCCAGTCGCCTCCACGGGCGAAATCGCGGAGGGGACACCGCAAGTCAGAGAAACGGCGCAGCTAACGTATCAAACGGAAGAGCCCACGCAAATCGTCACCGGCAAGAAGAATCACGACGGCAGCATCGAACTGCGCATGGACACCGTCGTCAGAACCAAGCCGACGGCGGACGGGACTCGTGGCAAAGTGGATGTAGCGAAAACCAAGGCCAAGGCCCGAAACATGATTAACAAAGGCGAGGGAATACGCCTCGCCCACAGTGGGAAGAAACGCCCAACCGGCGAGGACCGAGCGGAAAGGTCCGCCATGCAGATGCTGTTGCTCAGCGGACTCGAGGAACACGGCAACGCCATCAAGATGAACCTGCTCTCCAAATCCGGCCTCACCAGCAACCGAGTGGCCCGAGACCTCAATATCCTCGAATCCAGCGTGATAGAAGCCGCGCACCAGATAAGGAACGACGGGCTGGGCGCCGCCCTTGGTTGCCACTTTGGCCTGGACAACCTGAAGCCGAAGAGCCGCAACGCCCAGGCTGACGGTTGCACGATAGCGGCCCTGCTGATGATGAACGCCGCCATGCTCCACCAGCGCATAGCCAACGGCAAGTGGCTGCCCCGCGTCAGCGACATGAAAGAGGTCAAGAACGATGTGGCCGCAGTCCGGCGCGTGCACCGCGAATGGAACCTGATCATGCGCCACGACTTCCGTCCCGTGCTAGAACCCGCAGTCAGTGTCATCGAAACGATCGAGGACACCGGCAAGCTCGCTGGACTGGAGCACGCGCTGCGCCACATCGCCGCAGAAGCGGAACGCATCGCCGAAACGTACGCAGATATGGGCGCCGATCACGCTGGGCCACTGTTCAACCGGGTGATGGGCAACCAAGCCAGCGACGGGGCCTACTTCACCCGGCCGGTGGCGGCATCCATCGCGGCCCGCCTCACGCTGGATGTCTGCGAAGACGTAGACTGGTCCGAACCGGAAGCCTGGAGCCAACACAAGACTGTCGACCTAGCCTGCGGCAGCGGAACCCTGCTGGCCGCCCTCCTCGCCGACATGAAACGACGGGCTCGGGAACAAGGCGCCGACGCAGCGCAAATCGCCAAACTGCAAAAGTTGGCCGTCGAGGAGACCATCAGAGGGCTGGACATCAATCCCGTTTCCCTCCAGCTAGCCGCGTCGCAGTTGACCGCCGGCAATCAGGAAATCCGCTACCGCCAGATGGGCCTGCACCTGATGCCCTATGGTCCGCAAGCCGATGACCCGACGCGGGTAGCCGCCGGCACCCCGGAACTGCTGGGGCAGCAAGCCATTGTCCGCAGGGACAACGAAATGAATCTGGCCGACGACAAAATCGACTCTCGAGTCGTCTGGGATCAACATGACGACGCCGAGTTGGAAGATGCCGTGGACGCGGCCAAAGACACCCGCATCGTCATCATGAATCCGCCGTTCACCAGCCGGGCGAAGATGGGCGAAAAGTTCCCGCGCAGAACACAGCTGGCGTTGCGGTCCCGTGTGGACTCCTTAGAAGAGGTATTGGTCAGCAATGAACCGGCTCTGGCGAACTTCGTCGACAGGAATGCGCTGGGACCGCTATTCGTAGTCCTGGCGGACAAATGCCTGAGTGCGTCAAAGGGCACCCTTGCGATGATACATCCCACCATCGCTTTGACGAACCCGTCGGGACAAAATGAAAGGATAGTGCTGGCACGGCGCTATCATATCCATACCGTGGTGACCTGCCACCAGCCGGGCAGCCCCAACCTGAGCCAGCACACCAGCATCAACGAGAGCATTATCGTCGCTGTAAGGCCCGACGGTCCTAAGCCAGACACCCGGTTCATCAACTTGGACCGGCTACCGGCGGACGAAGAAGAAGTCGCGGAACTGCACCAATGCCTACAAGCTACGCCCAGCGGCTCCATCTCGAACGGATGGGGCGAAGTGTCCAAATGGCCTGCATCGCGAATTGAGGCGGGCGACTGGACGCCGGCAGTTTGGCGCTCCCCGGAGCTGGCCGAAGCAGCCGCGCAATTCGCCAACGACACTAACCTGCGCACCATACAGGAAGCTGGCCTGTCGCTGTGGGAGACGGGCAGGTTGCTGCGCGGCTCTTACGAACGCGCGGAGGCCTATGCTCCGGGCAGCTTTCCGATATTGAAGTCCAAGGGAACCGACGGTCAAACCCGGATCCAAAGCCAACCCGACGAACATTGGATTGCCAAGAAGCGAGAGAAGGAGGCCGCAGAACTCAGCGATGGAGCCGGTCCGGAAGCGGCCAAGATCCTCGCCAAAGCCGGACACCTGTTGATTACGGCTGGGCAAGACACCCGCACCGGGCGCCTCACCGCAACCGCAGACGACAAGAAATATGTAGGCAACGGATGGATGCCCGTCGTCGGGTTGTCGGCGACGGAAGCCAAGGCATTGGCCGTTTTTATCAATTCGACGGCCGGCCGCCTACAGCTCATGCGCCAACCCAGCAAGAAACTGGCGTTTCCCAGTTACAGCACCACTGAAGCGGGCAAAATCCGCATTCCGAACATCAAGGACGCTCCGACTTGTCAAGTCCTGTCCGACTGCTACGAGCGGACGAAGGATATGACGGTGCCGAAGTTCCGCGACGGCGAATGCGAAGTGCGCCGCCTCTGGGATGAAGCTGTTGCCAACGCCACAGGCTGGAATGTGGATTATCTGGCGCGCCTGCGCGAGCAGCTCAACAAGGAACCCCATGTTCGCGGGCTCTCCTACAATCAGTACGCCGACGAACCAGGAGAATAAAGTGATCTCTGGTGTCGGTCAGGGCGACCACGACATCTCCTTCGCGGTGGGCTTGGTTCGGTGTACCAGCACGATGTCGCCGGGCCGCCGCTACTGCTTCTTGACGGCAGGTCGCAGGCGGGGCGCTCCAACCGTGGCGGTGCCCGTATAGCTTTGCGCGGGTCCGAACTTCGTACCCGCGTGTACGGTTGTGCTGCGCACACTTCGGATGCCGCGAGGTATCGGATCAACGGGTAGGCAAGGCAGTTGCCTTGGGGGCTAGGGAGGCGTGAGGCCACACTTCGGATGCCGCGAGGCGTCGGATCAACGGATAGTTGGGGAAGCTGAGATGTTGAAGACAGACAAAGAAAGATACCGACGATGAACGACCTGCTCTTGCGCGCGCTGAGACGGCAGCCCGTCGAACGAACGCCGGTCTGGTTCATGCGGCAAGCCGGGCGCTGCCTGCCCGCCTACCGCGAACTGCGCCGCGAGCACGGCTTCCTCGACATCGTGCGAAATCCCGAGGTGGCAGCGCAGGTGACCCGCCTTCCGCTGGACTACTTCGAGGTAGACGGTCTCGTTCTTTTCATGGATCTGTCCACGCCGTTCGAAGCCGCCGGAATCGAAGTCGAGATACGGCCCGGAGTGGGACCCGTTCCAATGCCGCCGTGGGGAGGGTTGGGCGATGTGGCCCGGTTGGAGCCGTTCGAGCCGCGCGACCGCCTCGACTTCGTACTGGAAGCGATCCGTCTGCTCGCCTCGAAAGGCGACCGCCCGGTTATCGGCTTCGTCGGCGCCCCCTTCACGCTCTGTTCGTATCTGGCCCTGGGTTCGCGCGACCACCGGCTTGCGCAGCTCCGGGCGTTCATCCTTCGTTCGCCCGAGGTGTGGGACCGGTTGGCCGGCTTCTGGGCCGACCACCAGGCCGAGTTCGCCATCGCGCAGCACGAGGCCGGCGCCGGGGTCATCCAGCTGTTCGACTCGTGGTGCGGAACGCTCGATCCCGTGACATATCGCGAGCGCGTACTTCCCTACTCCCGCGCCCTGCTCGAACGCTTGGCTCGCCGGAAGATTCCAACGATCCACTTCGGCGCGACGCATGCTGCGTTCGCGGAAGCCGGGGGCGACGCGATCGGGGTGGGGTCTCAGACTCCGCTGGACGAGGCGTGGGAGAGAATCGGTCCCGAGCGTGCTATTCAGGGCAACCTCGACCCTGCGTACATGTTGGCCGGCAAGGAAGCGGCGCTCGCCGGGACAGGCGAAGTGCTTCGCCGGGCCGCGGGGCGTCCGGGGCATATTTTCAACTTGGGGCACGGCCTGCACCCGGACTCCGATCCGGATGTGATCAAGGCCGTGGTCAACGAGGTGCGGCTGCTTACGGCGGCATGAGCGGGCTGGGGGAAGACGGCTTCAGCCAAAGCCGCGCATGCCGAGCTGCCAACTCGGAAAGCCCGCCCAGCCAGAGCCGCCAGTGCTGAGTTATGTCGCGGATGCGATCGGCGGGGCAAGCGCCCGCGGAAGAACTCCCCGGCCATATCCGTGCGTGCCGAGCCGCCAGCGAGCCTATTACCGACCTCCGGACGGCTAGCTGGGCGCTACAGCCTTGCCAACTACCGCTGCCCCCTCCCGGCCAAGCGGCGGGCCACAGCTTCGGCTTCGGCAACGCGGCCCGGGATGCCGAGACGGCCACGGTAGCTCGCCGCGAGCGTGACACCCTGCGGCACTTCGAGCCCGTCGAGAGCGCGCCACGAAGCATCATACGCCGGGAGGCTCGGCTTCGCGGTGGCAATGGGTTCCGCCGCAGCGCCGTGGATCGCTTCGTACTCGCTTGCCGCCACCGCCCCGAGCCGCTCCGGCTCCCAATCCGCCGCGGCCGGATCGAGTCCGCCCCCTAGATACGCGGTGCAGATCCCTGCGCGATCGAAGAGCGAAGCGTTCCATGTCACCCCGCGGATCCTCAGACTCTCCCCCAGCGCGACCTGGAAGCCGAATCCCTCGAAGGCGCTCCGGACCTTCAGCGGCACCACCGCTACCCGGTTGTAGCGAAGCCCGGCCACGATTTCCGCGGCTCGGGGCGCGACGCTTCGTAGCAGGCGGCCTGCGGCAGGCGCGGGCGTCGTAATGACCACCTCGTCGACTATTTCGCTACTAGAACAGCTCCCGTCATACTTCAACGCAAAGCGGGATCCGGAGCGGCGAATCTCCTCGACCTTGGCCGGGTACCGCAGCCGTCCTTCGTGCTGCGCGGCTATGGCTGAAGGGAGTGCGGCCAAGCCATCGCGAAAAGTGCAGGCAGGCGCCGTCTCCGCCGGCGCCCGGCGGCGGGCCGCCTGTAGCAGGCTCCGTTCGACTCCCAGCGGACCCAATATCATCGGCAGCGCCCGGCCAGCCAGCACTTTCGCAGGGTCTGCCCCGAAAGTCGCGCTCACGAGCGGCCCGAACAGCCGTTCATACGCTTCCCTGCCGACCTTTCGCCGAAAGTACCCAGCTGCCGACTCGCCGGGCCTGAGCCCCCCCGTGAGGGGTTCGAGCGCCACGCGACACTTCCCCAGCGGTGACAGGAGATCCCCCTTGAAGAGATCCCTTGGCCGGGTCGGCACGCGTCGAAGCCGCCCATCCGCCCAAATGAAGAGCCGGGCCCCCGGCTTCGCCAGTTGCAGCTCCCGGTCCAGACCGACTTCGGAGACAAGACGTTTGAGCGGGGCCGTGAGCCTGATCCGCTGGGGACCCAATTCGACAGGCTGCCCCTCGTGGCTGACGGTGCGGATCTCTCCCCCCAGCCTTTCGGACATCTCGAACAGGATCGAGTCGATGCCGCGCCGCGCCAAAGCGTGCGTGAGCGCCAGCCCCGTTATGCCCCCGCCTATGATGCCGACCCGCACGCTCTTCACCTGGCTACTTGCATTCGTTCCGCGCTCCGGTTAGTGCTCCGCTTCCTCCGTCCCGCTCTCTCGACGCTGGTTGTACCTTCTCAGACGGTAATGAGCGGCTTCAGCGGGCGGAAGCTGGACGACGCCCCGAATCCGGCGCGAACACCGGTTCTCAGGCAGCAATGAGCAGCTGGCTCCGGCGGAAACGCCAGGTAGATGTCCCGGGGCTGGCGCGATACTGTTTGTCCGAGAGAAACGTTTCCACTGTCCGCCCACCGGGAAAGCCGGCCCACACCCCATGACTTGTTCCGACACCAAGGCAGCAGCGCTCCTCCTCAACTTTGGCGAGCCGAGTTCGCCGGATCTCGCCGAGGTCACGAAGTTCCTGGAGCGGATCTTTCTCGTCAATGCCCGGCTCGAGCCTGGAGAAGCTACTCCGCCGTCGGTCGACGCGGCTGCGGCGCGGGCGCGGAGCGGAGGCGATGACTCGACCACGGGCGGCGCTGCTGGAGCAAGGCGCGACGCAGATGCGGCGCGGGCGCGGAGCCGGGAGCTGGCCGAGCGGCGTGCCCCCGGCCTATCCGAGGCGTACCGGAAGATCGGCGGATCCCCGCTCAACGCGCAGGCGATCGCACAGGCGGCGGCGCTCGGCCGAGTTCTCGGCCAGCGCGGGCGCCCCATGCCAGTAGTAGCGGGAATGCAGTACACTGCCCCGTCGATCGAGGATGCGGTGACCGGCCTCCGAGAAGCGGGCGCGGACACGATTGTCGCCCTGCCGGTATACCCCCTCTGCGGACCGTCGACGACGGTCGCCGCTCTGGACGAGATGGACCGCGCGCTGGCCCGCATGGACTGGCGACCGACAGTGCGGCGCATCACGGGATGGCAGCGCCACCCGGACTATGCCCCGCTCCGAAGCAGGGCGATTCGGCGCGCCGCAGCCGACGCGAAGTGGGACTTGGCGGACCCGGCTCTCCGCGTCGTCTTCTCCGCTCACGGCACGCCGCTCCAGTACCTGCGAGAAGGCAGCCGTTACGCCACGTACGCGGAGGAGTGGGTCGCCATCATGGCCCGCGAGCTCGGAATCGACGAGTGGACGCTCGGCTACCAGAATCACTCTAACCGAAAGATCGAGTGGACGCAGCCCTCGATCGAGACGGCGCTGGACAGTCTCGCCGGAGTGTCCAAGGTGCTGGTCGATCCGATCAGCTTCATGCACGAGCAGTCGGAGACGCTGATGGAGCTGGATGTCGACCTGGCTGACCATGCCGCGGCTCTCGGCCTGGAGTACCGCCGAGTCCCGGTTCCGCACGACGACGACATCTTTGCGGAAGTGCTCGCGGACCTGACTCTCGCCGCGCTGGGAGACAAGGCGCCGAAGCTACCCCGCCAAACCCGCTGCCGGTGCCGTCCAGGCGCCGACCTTTGTCTTAACGCGCCAGCGCACTGACCTCCTCGTGACGGTAGCAGTCGGTCGTGTGGTCGTTCACCAGCCCGGCGCCCTGCATGTAGGCGTAGCAGATCGTCGGCCCCACGAACTTGAACCCCCGCCCGCGTAGCGCCTTGGACATCGCCGCCGACTCCTCCGTCGAGGTCGGCACCTCGTCCATCTTCCGCCATCGGTTGCGGAGCTGGCTCCCGCCGACGAACGACCAGACGAAGGCGTCGAACGTCCCGAACTCGGCTTGAATTTCAAGAAAACGGGCTGCGTTGCCGATGGCCGCGTCTATTTTCTGCCGGTTGCGGACGATGCCCTTGTTCTGGAGCAGCCGACTTCTCTCGTCATCCGTAAAGTTGGATACGGCAACGGGATCGAAGTCGCGGAACGCTTCGCGAAAGGCCGCGCGTTTGCGCAAGATTATGGCCCAGGAAAGACCGGCCTGAAACGAATCGAGCAGCAAGAATTCGAAGTGGCGGCGGTCGTCTCGCACCGGCGCTCCCCACTCGGAATCGTGGTACGCGATCATGCCGGGCTCCCGGCCCACCCAGGCGCAGCGGCGACGGGCTCCCATCGATTGGGCCTCAACCACCCGGTCGCCGCCTAGCCATCCAACCGCCTAGCCATCCAACCGCCAAGTCATCCAAGGCGCGGACACGGACACTATGACCGCCAAGCCACCCGGTCGCCTTAGCCACCCAGAGGACCGGCCAGATCTTCGATCAGTCGCTCGGCAATGTCGTCCACCCGCCCATTGATCAAGCTGGCCAACATGTCGGCCGCCTCGCGAAGCAGCGACCCCGGCGCCTGGCGGTCGCTCTCGAAACGAACCACCTCGCCTAGAAAGATCCCGGCTAGCTGCCGCTCCGGGGAACCGGCGTCCTCTTCCACCGCAGCCGAGTCGAAGCCGGCTCCAGGAACGCTGGCCCGCCAGGGTTCATCGGGTTCGCGAACGCTCCGCAACGGCAGGCGAACCAGAGCGAGCAGGCTGCCCTCGATCCCCGGTCCTCCCTCTGTGACGTTTAGCGCCAGAGTGACAGGATCGCTGAAGAGATCCATCTCGATAAAGTGTCGGACGCTCTCCGGCGGGATGGCGCAGCGCCCTATGATCTTGTCGTTGTAGAATGTGGCCACGCAGGCCGCTCCCGGGGGCGTCACATCGTACTCGATTTCCCGAACGTCGATCTCGAGGGCGGTCGCCGTGCCGACGAGAACGTTCCGGCGCCGCGCTTTCGCCTCCGGTCGTGGCGGAACCATGTCCCCGAAGTACAGCGTCGTCGTCATCTTCTTGCCGGAACCCACCTGATCGCCACCGCCTTCCCTGCCTCGGCGGCACCGCCGCCGTCCGCTCGCCGCCACTACCTTTCTCTAGCAGCCTGCCCTCGCCGCCACTACCTTTCTCTAGCAGCCTGCCCTCGCCGCCGTCCGCTCGCCGCCATTACCTTTCTCTAGCAGCCACCATCGCCGCCGTCTTCCCAGCTTCTATAGCGTATTGCCCGCCGCTGGAACCCGCTCCTCGGCAGAGCCTCAGCAGAAAGAGGCTATCTCGTCCAGCGACTTCTTCGTTATGTCCGGGACGACCGCATCCTCGGCCGGATAACCCGCGACAACCAGCACAAAGGGACGCTCCGCAAGCGGGCGGCCAAGTATCTCGTTCAGAAACCCCATCGGACTCGGCGTGTGCGTCAACGTCGCGAGCCCCGCACGGTGCAGCGCAGCAATGAACATGCCCGTAGCGATGCCCGCAGACTCCATGACATAGTAGTTCTTGAGCTTCCGGCCGTCCCGCACTTCGTACTTCTCGGCGAAGATGGCGACAAGCACCGGCGCCCTTTCGAGAAACGGCTTGTCCTTGCCGGTTCCCAGCTCTCGCAGCGCTTCAAGCCACTCCGCGGGCGCCCGCCGTTCATAGAATTCCTCTTCCTCCTTCTCCGCAGCCTCCCGGATCCGGCGTTTGACAGCCGGGTCCCGCACTACCACGAAGTGCCACGGCTGCCGGTTCGCGCCGTTCGGAGCCGTCCCCGCAGCCTCGATGCACGCCTCGATGACTCCTTGCGGCACCGGTTCGGTCGAGTAGTCGCGCACGGTCCGCCGCCGTCTTAGCTCGTTCCGGAACAACTTCGCCCGCCGTATCATCTCAGCCTCATCAAGCTTGACGTACGACGTAAGGGGAACCGGGCGGTACGCCCCCGGGCCATCCCGCCCCGAGACGGGCTCGTGACGACTTTCGTTCGCCGCCTTTGCCTGCTCCTCATCCATGCCGCATCCGTCCTCCAGCGACAACCGCGAGAGACCCGAGAGGGCGAGGTTCAAGACCGGAACAAGCGGCTCGGGTCACCAGATCAGCCCGACGCAGGCTCGGTAGCCTGACGCAGATTCATCAGCCGCGCGCAGATTCAGTAGAGCGCCCTCGTGCGGCCTCCGTCCACGGCGATCGAGACGCCGTTGACGTAGCTGGCGCGTTCCGACGCCAGGAAGGCCACCACAGCCGCGAACTCGGCCGGCTCGCCCAGCCGCCCGGTCGGTATCGCGCCTTCCCACTCCGCCTCCACCTCTTCCCGGGAGATGTTCCGCTTGTCGGCGATTCCCCCTGCAAGCTCCTTCAGCCGGTCCGTGCGGGTAAATCCCGGAAGCACGTTGTTGACGGTGACGCCGAACGCCCCCACCTCGTTGGAGAGCGACTTCGCGAAGCCTGTCACCGCGGCCCGGACACTGTTGGAGAGGATCAACCCATCCACCGGTTCCTTCACGGCGACGGAGGTGATGTTCACGATCCGGCCCCACCGCCGCTCCTTCATTGCCGGCAGCACGGCTCGGACAAGGCTCAGCGCGCTCTCGAGATTGAGCCGGACAGCGGCCCGCCACGCCTCGGGGCTATGGTCTTCGAAGCTCCCTGCCGGTGGCCCGCCCGCATTGTTGACGAGGATGTCCACCCTCCCGAAGCGCTGCCGAACCGCGGAGCACAGCTCCTCCACGCTTGCCGGGTCGGACAAGTCCGCCGGTATGCCGAGCGTCTCTCCCGGGCCGCGCTCGTCCGCTGCGGCCACGGCCTCCGCGAGAGATCCCTCTCCACGGGCGCACATTGCGACATGGGCTCCCTCGGCAGCCAGCTCTTCGGCGACCGCTCGTCCCAAGCCCTTGGAGGAAGCGGCGACCAACGCGACACGGCCCGCTATGCCAAGATCCATCAGCCGGCGGCCCCGGCGGCGGCGTCCTCGGGATCGTTCTCGGCGTGGAAGTAGTCGTCCGTCCCATCCAGCCAATCCTTGCGGGGCGGACAGAACACATCGACATCGAGGGTGTCCTCCAGCGCCACCGCTCTGTGCGGACAGTGAGCCGGTATATGAAGGACTTCGCCGCTGCGGACGACGACCTCCTCGCTCCCGTCCTCTCCCAGCCAGAAGTGCAGCGCTCCGTCCACGACATAGGTGAACTGTTCGTTGTGGTGGGAGTGCATCGGGACGACCGCCCCCTCCTTGAGCAGCACCTGCGCGATCATGGCTTTTTCTCCTGTCACCATCCGCCGGTCCAGCTTTGGCGTGACGGCTTCCAACGGCAACTCGTCCCAGCGAAACAGCGTCGGCTTGTCGCTCATGGCCTCTCCAGATTGCAAGGGATGTGATATTGGATTGCTGATGTCGGATTGCTGAACTCGTGACGCCGGCTACGCACAAGCACATCCGCGAGGACAGCTGCCACGCGGCATGCCGCGTGTGCTGGACAGCGTGACCCGGACGAACGAGGCATCCTCAACTTACGGAAGCGTCCCAACGTACAATAGTTGGTCGGCGGCGGCCGGACCCGCCCGGCGGACCAAGTTATCGCCCGCCGGAAAGCAGCCAGGCAACCCCGCCCCGCAGACTCCAATCGCCGCTCATCTCCGTGTATCCGTAGCCCAGGGCGGCGTCGACGGAGATGCTCCCCCGGCTCCAGACCGCCGTCGCGCGAAGCTCGCCCAGGTCGCCCGCGCCGGCCGGCGAAATGCGCCTAGTGGAGATTCGCCCGCGCGTCCCTGCGGCGATGCTCCAGCTGCGGCTCACCTGCCAGAGCGATTCGACCGCGAACGCGAAGACATCGTTTTGCTCGAAGAGATCGGCGGGGGACTCGAGGATGCTGACGCCGAACCAGCCCGTCGTTCGCCAGCGAGGCGAGGCCCAGGAAAATAGCCCCGCGAGCGTGACATCCGTGGTATTGGAACCGATCCCCTTCCTTTCGTCGGAGTTCGGCAGCTTCAGTCCGACATGCCCTCCGGCAGCGAACCCCTCCGCCCGGCCAATCGGCGCAAAGGTGAATGCCACCTCGAAGTCGCCCACATCAGTCGTCGTTCCGCCGGACTGGACGGCGGGATATAGCCGAACCGCCGAGGATTGGCCGCGCGACTTGATACGCAATGCCTGCCGCGCGGCGCCTCTGACTTCGAGCACTATCCGCGGTCCGATGGCAAGGATTCCATGGAGCGCCGGCAGCGATGTAAGATCTCCTCCAAGCCCGCCCAGCGGAAAGGCGGCATCTGTCGTGTGCGCGGCGCCTATCCCTATGAGCGCATCTCCCGGCGCCGCTGCGCCAGCATGTTGCAGAAGTCCGTCGCGTCTCAACTGAACGACAGCTGGAGGTTCGACGGAGGTCGCGGGTTCGACTACCGTGGAGGTCGCGGGTTCGACTACCGTGCGATAACGGACCGCAGTCGGAGGCTGAACGGCAGTCGGAGGCCGCACCGTGGTTGGGAATCCGGACGCCGGAAATCCCGTGGCCGACAGTCCCGCCACCTGGGGCGGCACGGCAGATTGTCCCGCCAACACGCAAAGCGCGCCGACAATGAAGAGTCTGGCACGCCCGCGCCAAACCCCATGTCGAGACAACAGTTCGAGAAGATCTTCCTGTGACAGCCGAAGCGGACGGATCAGCTTCGCGTTAGCTCTTCATTATCCTGGCGACGAAATTGTCCACGTTCGATATGACGTCGATTGTCTCCGCCTGCGAACCGGCTCTGGACAAGGCCCGCGCAAAGTCTATCAAGACAGCGCGAATGGCCTCGGGATCGCCGCTTGGAGAAGCCGGGCTACCGCTTGCGGGAGCCGGCGCGGCCGCTTTTCTGGTGCGACGCCCGTTGGCAGCGGCTTTCTTGGTGCGCTCTGGCGACTTCGCAACCGGGGCAGCTTTCGCTGGCGTCTTGGCCGGTGCGGCCTTGGCGGACTTGGCGGCCGAAAGGCGTCGCTTCACCTGCAAGGGATACTTCGCATGAAACTGAAGCAGAGACAGTTTGTTGAAGGCGGGATCAATCTTCTTGGCCCACTCGAACAGCTCGCTATTGGGAACGTCGGGGTTTTTCTTGAGTCGTCTCTGAACATATTCCAGCACGCGTTCATGAGATGGCCGCATGTTCCGCACCACCGGTATGCGATGCTTGGCGTGAAACTGTTTGAGGGAGAGTTCGCCCAAGGATTCATCAATCTTCGTCGCCCCCTCCATTAGATCCTTGTTGGTGACTTTCGGATTCTTCTCAAGTTCCTCTCTTATGTAACTCGCTACCTTGTCGTCTACATCGTTCATGCTAACCTCTCTCTGGAAGATGCTCTCCGTGACAAACTGCAAATCCGAATTCATGCAGCCCCCGCCGGCAGCCGACCCGACCGCTCACGGCTCGAGGCTATATTCAGTATGTTACAACATAATTGGCGAGGGTCAATAAACCAATAAACGATGACGAACGCCGGGTGCTTGCGCAACCGGAAGAGTGAAGCGTCATCATCGTGCGCACGCCAGCCAGTGGTTCGCATATTGCCGTTCCCGATGGCGTCATCGCCGCTTGGGAAGCGCCGCTTGGAGCGCCGACAAGAACTGGTCGTCCAAAAAATTGATCGGTTCCGATAGCTTCTTCGGCAGCACGCCAAGTTCATCGGCGGCACGCCAAGCGTTGCATCCGCGATGATACGGCAGGAAGAAACTTGCAGGAGAACTTCTGGCGGGAAGGCGCAGTAACAGGTTGAGCAGACATTCCTCCGACGACCGTGACGGGATGACCGCTGTGGCGGATCGTAATCTGGCCGGGCCTCCGCTTCCCGCAGGACGCCCGGCGTCGAGAGCGGGCGTGGGATCCGCATGGGAGCACCATCATATGCGACGACTGCCAGGGGCGAGCATGTGCCAAACATCGAGAAAGGGCGTGGGCTCCGCATGGGAGCAAGATCATATGCGACGACTGCCAGGGGCGAGCATATGCCAAGCGTCGAGAACGCGCGCATGATCCGCGTGGGGTCCGTCATATGCATCGCGCTCGCGGCACTGGCTTCCCTTCCTGTCCCTCGCGCGGTGCAGGCACAGGGATCGCGTCTGCCCGGCGCGGTCGAAACCGGTCTGATCCTCAGACAGATAGATGGCGTAAAGCGAGTGCTTATGGTCGCCGCGCATCCGGACGACGAGGACACAGCGCTCTTGGCTACGCTGGCCCGCGGATGGGGCGCCGAGGTGGCGTATTTTTCCTTCACCCGCGGAGAGGGCGGGCAGAATCTCATAGGGACCGAACTCGGCGAGGGGCTGGGCGTCATCCGCTCCGGCGAACTCCTCGCGGCGCGGAGCATCGACGGGGCGCAGCAGTTCTTTGGACGCGCCTTCGACTTCGGGTACTCCAAGTCAGCCGAGGAAACGTTCGCCAAGTGGCCGCGGGAAGTAGTGCTGGCGGATCTCGTTTGGACCATCCGGCGCTTCCGTCCGCACGTGCTGCTGACGATGTGGAGCGGCAATGAGCGCGACGGCCACGGGCACCACCAGGCTGCCGGGCTGCTGGCGCGAGAGGCGTTCGAGGCGGCGGGCGATCCGGCGCGCTTCCCGGAACAGCTGGAGCACGGCGCGGATCCGTGGGCCGCCTCCAAGCTGTACCGCCGGCCGCTCTTCGAGCCTGGAGCGGTCTCGATCGAAGTCGAGACCGGGACGCTCGACCCCCTGCTCGGCGTGACTCACCACCAGCTGGCGATGGCCAGCCGGAGCCAGCACCGCTCCCAGGACTTCGGCAGCGTCCAGCAGCCCGGCCCCCGGACCGCTCGCCTGGCGCTTGTGGATTCGCGCGTCGGCGGCGCGGCCACCGACCCTCTTATGGCAGGCATCGATACGACGCTGGCCGGGCTCGCCATGGATCTCGGCGCGAGCGCGCAGGAGGAGATCCGGCTGTACCGCGATGCCGTGCGCCGCGCCGCCGGTGCGCTCGTCGTCACGAGCCCCGAGAGCGTCCTGCCCTATCTGGCCGAGGCCCGGCAACGCCTGGGCCGCCTCCGCGCCATGGTCGCCCAGGAACCTCCCGGCGAACTGGCGCGCGAAGTCGGCCGGCGGGCGCAGCTGCTGGACCGGGCCATCCTCGCCTCCGCCGGGGTGCGGGTCGAGCTGCGCGTCCGCGACGATATCGTCGTGCCGGGACAGACCGTCGAGGTCGAGGCGCGCGTATGGAGCGGAAGGGACGCCTCTGTGCAACTCGACCCGCCCGCGATCGAAGCGCCCGCCGACTGGATCGTGAAGGGCCTCGGCCCCGGCGACGAGCGCCAGCCGGACGATCTGGGAGCGGCGGCGCGCTTCATCCGGCGGGACGAAGCGGCTTCGGACCCTTCCGCGACCGCGAGGATCGAACCCGGCCAACTGGCGCTCTGGCGCTACGCCGTGACCCTGCCGGAGGATGCCCGCCCCACTTCTCCGTACTACACCGAAAGGCCACGCCACGGAGACGTCTACGAGTGGCCGGATGACGCGGCCGCCTGGACGCTGCCCTTTCGCGCCTCGCCCCTTCGAGGCCGCGTAGCCGTACATCTCTCGGCCAGCGGCGAACAGATCTCCGCGGAGGTGGAAGAGCCAGCGCGGTACCGGGGGGTAGACGGAGTGACCGGCGAGTACTGGCGGCCCCTTGTCGTGGCTCCGCGCATTTCCGTGGAGCCGTCCGCGGAGCTGGCGCTATGGCCATCCGACGACTTCGACCCCCGCGAGATCGCATTTCGGCTCGTGAACTTCGGACCGGACTCGATATCGGGGACCGTGGAACTCGAGCTCCCGGCGGGGTGGCGCTCGACCCCGGAGCTGGTACCGTTCCACCTTTCCGTCGGCGAAGCCGCCGGCACCGCGACCTTCAGAGTCGAACCGGCGTCGAACGACGGAGAATTCGTCCTGCGGCCCTATGTTCGCACGGGCAAGGACGACGCTCCCAGAGAGGCCGCGGTCCGTGCGGACATCATCGAATATCCGCACATCGAACCCCGGCTGGCGATATCCGATCCGGCTACCCGCATCGCCCGCTTCCCGCTGCAAGCGGCACAACGCCGCATCGGCTACGTGATGGGGTCCGGAGACGGCGGGCCGGAAGCGATCCGCCAGCTGGGGATGGAGGTCGAGCCGATCGAGCCGGGCGGATGGGATCGCGGGCAGCTCGACCGCTTCGATACTATCGTTCTCGGCGTCCGGGCCTACGAGGTTCGCAGAGACTTGGTCGCCGCCAACCCGGAGCTGCTGGAGTGGGTGAAGCGGGGAGGCACGGTTATCGTTCAGTACAACCGGTACGAATTCAACCAGGGAAGCTACGCCCCGTATCCTATGCGGATTGCGCGGCCCGCCCCGCGAGTCACCCGGGAAGACGCGGAGGTCGAGATGCTGGACGAAGCCGCACCGCTGTTCGCCTGGCCCAACCGCATCGGCAGCGCGGACTTCGAGGGGTGGGTTCAGGAGCGCGGTCTCTACTTCCCTGCCGAATGGGACCAGCGCTACCATGCCCTGCTGGAGATGTCCGACCCTGGAGAAGATCCGCAGCGCGGGAGCCTGCTGGCCGCCCCCTACGGCCAGGGGCTGTACATCCACACCTCGCTCTCGTTCTTTCGGCAGCTGCCGGCCGGCGTGCCGGGCGCGTTTCGCCTGTGGGCCAATCTTCTCTCCGCCGGCGGAGGAAGCTGGCGGCGAGCCACGAGCGGGTGAGCTGAGCCGATGGCGAAGCGCGAAGACGAACCGGACAGCGCCGACTTGAAGGAAAAAGGGCGCAAGGACGGGGGGAACGAGGAAGAGGAACGCATCGGCCCCTTTCGAAGTTGGCGCGGCCTCTACATTACGGTAGTCGCCTACACCGCGGCGCTCGTTATCATCCTCTATCTGGCCACACGCTTGCTCGACACAAGCGCGCAGTGAGCCCGGCCGCTTGGCCCTCTGCTAACCCGCCGCTGCGCCAGGATGCTCGCCGCGTAATGGAGCGCGCGCAGTGAGCCTAGTCGACTGGCTCGTCTTTGCGGCCTACTTCGCGGCCGTAGTCTCGTTCGCGTTCTACCAGAGCCGGAACAACCAGGGAGTCGAAGGCTTCTTCCTCGCCAACCGCCGCCTCGGCTGGGGCGCGATCGGCCTCTCCGTGATGGCGACGCAGGCGAGCGCGATCACCTACATCGGCACAACCGGGCTCGCCTTCGACGAAGGCATGGAGTTCGTCCAGTTCTACCTCGGCCAGCCCATAGCCATGGTGATTCTTTGCGCCGTGTTCGTGCCCTTCTTCCATAGATCGAAGATATTCACGGCCTACGAGTTCCTGGAACGGCGCTTCGACGCCAAGACTCGCTCGCTAGCCAGCCTGCTATTTCTCGTGTCGCGGGGAGTGGCCGCCGGAATCGTGCTCTATGCGCCGGCCATCGTCCTCTCGGTCATAATGGAGTGGGACGAGCGAGCAACTATCCTCGTCATGGGGTCCGTGACCATCGCCTACACCTTCGCGGGAGGGATAACCGCCGTGATCTGGACGGATGTCGTTCAGATGGCGGTAATGACCGTGGGCATCGCGGTCGCGGTCGCCATCCTCTTCGCGACGCTTCCAGCCGGCGTCGGGGTCGCGGATGTGGCGCACATAGGCGGTATCCGCGAGATGTGGAAGAGCATAGACCTTTCGTGGGATCCGTCCAACCGGTACACCCTGTGGTCGGGACTCGTGGGCGGACTCTTTCTCGCGCTCGGATACTTCGGAACCGATCAGAGCCAGGTACAGCGCTATCTCACCGCCAGCTCGCTGAGGCAGAGCAGGCTGTCGTTGATCTTCAACGCATTCTTCAAGGTTCCGATGCAGATAGCCATCCTGGCAATCGGCGTTCTGCTCTATGTCTTCTACCACTTTGAACGCCCCCCCGTGATCTTCAACGCCGCCGAAGCCGCTATGGTAAGGGAGAGCGATCGCGCGGGGGACTTCGCAGTCTTGGAGGCGGAACACGCGGCGGCGCACGAACTGCGGCGGACAGCGACTCTGGATCTGCTGGAGGCCAAGCGCAGCGGCGCCGATCCAGCGGATGCAAGGGACCGGATCGCCATATACGGCGACGAAGTGGCCAGCGTCCGGGAAAGATCCAAAGAGCTGGTGAGGGAGGTCCGGGGATCCGCATCGAACGATGTGAACTATGTCTTTCCTTCGTATCTTGTCGAATACGTACCGGCCGGAATCCTGGGGCTTCTGATCGCAGTCATCTTCGCGGCAGCCATGTCATCGCTGGACTCGGAACTCACCGCGCTCTCGAGCGCCACCGTCATCGACTTCTACAAGAGACACTTCAGACCGAATGCGAACGACCGTCATTACCTTCTGGTTTCGCGGCTGGCGACGCTAGGTTGGGGCGGTTTCGCCGTTCTGTTCGCGCTCTACGCCGGCCAACTGGGATCTTTGGTCGAAGCCATAAACAAGGTCGGATCGATCTTCTACGGCTCTTTGCTCGGGGTTTTTCTGCTCGCTTTCTTCGTGAAGCGGGCCACGGCGGCTGGAGCCTTCTTCGGACTGATCTTCGCGATGGCTTCGGTGCTGGCCGTCTCCAGCCTGACGGAGATAGCCTGGCTGTGGTATAACGTCGTCGGGACGGCGGTCGTGCTGGCGGTAGGTCTCTGCCTGCGGGGCCGGAAGAACCCGCGAGCTCCTGGGAACGGCAGACGGGCGACGGCGGGATGATACAAAGTTGAGAGATAACCCGAACCATGGACGGTATGGATGCTGACGGACATTCAGGTAGCCGAGACGGCTGAACCAAAACCCATCAACGAGATAGGATCGGAGCTCGGACTGCGGCCAACGGATCTTGTCCCTTACGGCCACGACAAGGCCAAGGTCCGCCCGGAGACGATCTTCGAACGCGAACCGGGCCGGGGACGGCTGGTTCTGGTCACTGGCATCACGCCGACTCCGGCCGGCGAGGGCAAGACGACCGTTGCAATCGGTCTGGCGGACGGGCTGCGCGCCGTCGGGACCCGCTCCGTCCTCTGCGTCCGCGAGCCGAGCCTGGGACCCGTATTCGGAATCAAGGGAGGGGGCGCTGGCGGAGGGTATTCCCAGGTCATCCCGATGGCCGACATCAACCTCCACTTCACCGGCGACCTGCACGCGATCACCTCTGCCCACGCGCTCCTCTCGGCGGCGCTGGACAACCATCTCCAGTGGGGAAACAAGCTGGGAATCGATCCGCGGCAGATTACCTGGCGCAGGGCCGTTGACATGAACGACCGGGCTCTCCGGGGGATCGTGGCCGGACTCGGCGGACGGATCAACGGGGTGCCCCGCGAAGATGGATACGTTATCACCGCAGCTTCCGAAGTGATGGCCATCTTCTGCCTCGCCTCCGGAATGGAAGACCTGGAAGAGCGGCTGGGCAGCATCATCGTCGGCTACAGCTACGAGGGAGAACCGGTGCGGGCGCGCAGCCTCAATGTGACCGGCGCGATGACGCTGCTGCTCCGCGACGCTCTCGGTCCGAACTTGGTTCAGACGCTGGAGGGAACGCCGGCTTTCGTCCACGGGGGGCCGTTCGCGAACATCGCGCACGGATGCAACTCGATAATGGCCACGCGCGCCGGGATGGCGTTGGGAGATGTGGTCGTGACCGAGGCGGGCTTCGGATCGGATCTGGGGGGCGAGAAGTTCTTCCACATCAAATGTCGGGCCGGCGGCCTGGAGCCGGAGGCAGTGGTGCTCGTCGCGACGATTCGAGCGCTGAAGATGCACGGGGGCGCGGAGCGGAGTTCGCTCTCGGAGCCTTCCCCCCAAGCGGTGGAAGGAGGGATCGCCAACCTCGAGGCGCATGTGGCGAACATCCGGGGATTCGGAATCGATCCGGTGGTGGCGATCAATGTCTTCGCGACGGATTCGGAGGAGGAAATAGACGTGGTCGCAGGCGCCTGCGACGCGCTGGGAGTCGAGTGGGCGCGTTCGGAGGGACACGCGCGAGGGGGACGGGGCTGTACCGGATTGGCGAACCGCGTGCTGGCGACGCTGGAGGCGGGCGCCGGGAAGTATGCGCCCAAGTACGCTTCCGAAGAGACGATTCGCGAGAAGATCAAGGCGATAGCGCGCAAGGTGTACGGAGCCGACGGCGTCGACTTCACGAAGCAGGCTGAGGGCCAGATCAAGCGGCTAGAGGCCGCCGGGCTTGGAGGAACGCCCGTTTGCGTCGCCAAGACGCCCGGAAGCTTGAGCGACGACCCCGGACGGCTGGGCCGGCCGACCGGCTTTCGGATTACGGTGCGGGAGCTTTGGCCCGCGGCGGGGGCGGGCTTTGTGGTCGCGGCGACCGGAGCGGTCATGACGATGCCCGGGCTTCCGAGGCGGCCGGCCGCGGAGGGCATACGCATCGCCAAGGACGGGCGGGTAGAGGGGCTGTTCTGACGTTGGAAAGCTGCGCGAGGGGCGGCGGGCGACGGAGCGTGGGCGCGGAGAGGCAGCCGTGATCGAAATCGACCTGACCCTGGGACGATACGAGGAGGCCGTAGAGGCCCGTTTGGCCGGCTGGGCGGCCGAGGATGCCGTGCGGAGACTGTCGAGGCGCGACCCGACGCTATGGTCGGACGATCCCGGCGCGCCCGAGCTCGGGGACCGGCTGGGGTGGCTGGGCCTTCCTGACGAGGCGGAACCGGTGCTGCAAGCGGCGGCCGAGTTGAGGGCCGGGCTGCCATTCTGGATGACCGATATGGTCTTGCTGGGGATGGGCGGGTCGAGCCTGGCGCCCGACGTCATCGCGCGTACGATGCCGGGCGACGGCCTGCCATTGACCTTGGTCGACACTACCCATCCCGGGGCGATCGGGAACCTGGAGTGGCTGCGGCCCGCCAACACGCTCTTCGTGGTGGCCAGCAAGTCGGGCACGACCATCGAGACGCTCTCCCTCTTCCGTCACTTCTGGTCGCGGACCAGCGAGGTGGTCGACGACCCGGGGGCGAACTTCGTCGCGATCACGGATCCCGGCACGCCTCTCGGAGAGCTGGCCCGCTCCCATGGCTTCAGGGCCGTCTTCGAAGCATCTCCGGATGTCGGGGGACGCTTTTCCGCGCTGGGCCCGTTCGGGCTTGTCCCGGCCTGCCTAGCCGGGGTCGATGTCTCCGCTCTAGCGAACGAAGCGAGCACGGCCGCCGAGGCGTGCCGAGAGGGCGTCCATCACAACCCCGGCTTCCGCCTGGGGGCGGCGCTCGGCGAACTCGCGCTGGCGGGCCGGGACAAGCCGACCTTCGTGGCGGCCCCAGGGTGGGAAGCCTTCCCGGAGTGGGCCGAGCAGCTGATCGCCGAGAGCACCGGGAAGGACGGCAAGGGCATCGTTCCAGTGACGAACGAAGCTCCGCGGACGCCATCCGCATACGGAGAGAGCCGGGTGTTCGCGGGTCTCGTGCTAGTCGGCGCATCGGCCCGGGAGGCCGGACAGTGGGGGGACGAGGACGATACGCCGGAGAGGCTCGACGCCCTGGAAGAAGCCGGCCACCCCATCGTGCGCATCCGGATCGAGGAGCCGGAGGAGCTGGGCGCGATGTTCTTCGTATGGGAAGTGGCAGTGGCCATGGCGGGGTCCGTGCTCGGCATCAATCCGTTCGACCAGCCCGATGTTCAACTTGCCAAGCGGCTCGCCTCGAAGGCGGTGGCCGCAACGACGCGGCTCGCTGGCGCGGCGAACGACAGCGGTGCGCCCGCGACCCGCGACTCCCAGGCGGAGGATGGCCCCTCGCCGACCGGGAGAGGCGCCGTCGACGGCGCCTCTGCCGACAGTTCCTCCGCGAGCCCCGGCCCTGACGCCGCGGACAGCTCCTCCGCAAGCCCCGGCCCGAACGCCGCCGACCTGATCGATCTCGCCTGGGAGACGGCGCCCTTCGGACATGCGCCATTCCACAATCCGGCGCCGCCCGACATAGCCGAGCTTCGCGCGCGGTTGCGCAACTTCCTGAGCCAGGTAGACCCCGACGGCTACATAGCCATCCAGGCCTATCTGGGCGACCCCGACGACGAACTGCTCGACGAGTTGCGCACCGCCCTGTCGCGGGTCGCGGGCGCGGCCACCACCCTCGGACACGGCCCTCGATACCTCCACTCGACCGGCCAGATTCACAAGGGAGGACCCGGGAATTGCATCTTTCTGCAGCTTCTCGACGACGCCGCGGCGCATCTTCACGTTCCCGGTTCCGACTTCAGCTTCCGGCAACTCATCCGCGGACAGGCGAAGGGCGACCTCGGCGCACTGGTTCAGCGGGGACGCAGCGTCGTGGCGGTACGCGTCGGAGAGCGCGAGGGTCCCGGCTTGCGCCGGCTCGTCGCCCTGGTCGAGGAGGTCGGCGAGATCGGGAATGGGTCGGGCTGAAGCGGCTTGGCTCACGCGGACCGAGTCCAGTCTGGCGCTCCGCCACGCTGGAATCCCTCGCTTGTCGAGCTAGTTCATCGCTCCGCCACGGTCGGAAGTCCGTCGCTCCGTCAAGCGGGAGTTCGGCGCTCGATCCCCAGCAGCGCCTCCTTGCAGTGGAGGCCGCCCGCGTAACCTCCCAGCGTCCGGTCGCTCCTGACGACCCGGTGGCACGGCACCACGATCGCTACCGGATTCCGGCCAAGAGCGTTGCCAACCGCCCGGCTCGCTCCGGGGCGTCCGATCGCGCAAGCCACCTCGGCGTACGTGGCCGTCTCTCCGAAGCCGATTTGCGCGGTCGCATCGAGCACAAGTCGCTGAAAGTCCGTCAGTCCGCTGAGATCGACCGCGAGTTCGAAGCTGCGGCGGCAGCAGTCGAGATACTCCAGAAGCTGGCCTTCGGCATCGCCTAGTTCATCGCAATCGCATACGACCGGCGATGGCCAGCGCCGTTGGAGTCCCCGAACGAATTCGTCATCGCTCGCCGACCACCAGGAAAGCGCGACGAGACCCTTCCGACTGGCGGCGATCCGCATGCGGCCCAAAGGCGAATCGAAGAAACGCCACCGGATAACGGGACCATCCCGGCAGGCCGCAGCCGAAGCGTCGAGCTCGCAATACTCGGCGGCACGGTCCCGGCAAGCCGGACACGATGCCAAGTGCTCCGCCAACTCCTGTCCGGCGGCGCCACCCGCATCCCCCAGCACCCAAGCCAGAACATCTTTCTCCCGGTATTCAGCGCAGCACCCTGTCACTGGATCACCTCCTCTCGCCAGATATGGGCCAGTTCGCGGCGCAGCTTCTTCAGCCCCTGGTAGACGTTCGCTCGCGCCGATTACGGAGTGGCTCCGATCAGCTCGCCGATCGTCTCGTAGTCCCTGCCTTCGATCCAGCGAAGCCAGACCGCACTCCTCTGCTTATTGGGCAGTGCGGCGATTCGGCTACGTATCTGCTCCGTGGCGGCAGCGGATAGCCGGGTGAAAAGCTTGTCCGGCGCTGCAGGACCCGCGGGCATCAACTCTCCGGCGCGGGCCGAAAGAAGCTCTCGCCTCCGCCGCCGGCTAGAGAGAGCATCCAGCGCGCGCCGCGTCGCAACCCGGTACATCCACGCCCGGACGTTCGATCCCCCGCCGGAGTCGGGAGGCGCCCGGAGCGTGGTCAACCACAGATCCTGAATCACATCCCGGGCTTCGTCCTCGTTCCCCAGCATGGCCGTAACGTGACGCTCCAGCTCGGCGCCGAATTCGCGGGACCACGACTCCAGCTGTCCTTCGCGCATGGAAGGCTCGCGCTCTACCGCTGGTGTCACCCGAACCTCCCTCGTCCGCTTTGCCGACCCGCTTTGCTCGTTCAACTATGCTCGCTCGACGCGCGTATGCTTCTTTGCCCCCACCTTAGTCAATAAACGTATATTCTTGGGCGGCGTGAAACCGGCTGCGGGGCGGAGCCGGTAGCTTCTTGTCCGGTGCGACAAGCGACAAGCGATGAAGCGGCGGCAATACAGACGACGAGGATTCATTGAAAGCGACCTGCAACAACTTCGCGCGGACGAGTTCCGCTTCCACATATGCGGTTATCCCTCTTCTTGCGCTGGGCCTATCCGCCACCGCGTGCGGGGATAGCGCCAGCGAGGAAAGTCGGGCCACGAGCCAAGCCGCGAGCGACGGCGACGAGAGCCACGCCACGAGTCAGGCTCCGATCGCCGGCTACGAAAACGGCACGAGTCGGGACGCGAGCGACGACGGCAATGCGGCGGACGGGGTCGCTGCTCAACGGGACTCCGTGGCGCCTCTTGCGGACGAGAGGCGGTTTGCCAGCCTCAGGCAACTCACATTCGCCGGAGAAAACGCGGAAGCCTATCCCTCGCCGGACGGCAAGCAGCTCGTTTTCCAGCGTCGGCACGAGGGCGAGCACGAATGCGACCAGATCTTCACCGTCGGCATGCAAGGCGGCGAGATGCAGCTGGTTTCTTCCGGTCTTGGCCGCACCACCTGCGCGTACTTCCTGCCCGGCGGCTCCCGAATCCTCTACAGTTCGACCCACTCCGCCAGCCGAGAGTGTCCTCCCCAGCCCGACATGAGCCGCGGCTACGTGTGGGCGCTCCACGACTACGACATCTACACGGCGCAGCTCGATGGGTCCGACACGCGGCTGCTCTTCGGGAGTCCGGGCTACGATGCGGAGGCGACGGTCGCGCCGGATGGATCGCGCATCGTCTTCACATCGACCCGCGACGGCGACTTGGACATCTATTCGATGAATGTCGACGGTTCGGATGTGCGCAAGTTGACTAACGAACTGGGGTACGATGGCGGACCTTTCTACTCCCCCGACGGTTCGAAGATCGTCTTCCGGGCGCGCCACCCCGCGACTACGGAAGAAGTCGCCGACTACCAGGCTCTCCTGGCCGAGAACCTGGTTCGCCCCAGCGTGATGGACATCTACATCATGGACGCCGACGGTTCGAACCGCCGGCGTCTCACGGACAACGGCGCCGCCAACTTCGCCCCCTTCTTCCACCCCGGCGGCGAGCAGGTGATCTTCGCTTCCAACCTGAACGACACGGAGAGCCGGAACTTCGATCTCTTTCTGATCAACGTGGATGGCACGGGGCTGGAGCAGATCACGTTCAGCGCCGACTTCGACGGCTTCCCGGTCTTCACTCCCGATGGCCGTCACCTAGTGTTCCAATCGAATCGCAACGGATCGCACGATGGGAACACCAACATCTTCGTCGCCGAGTGGGTCGAAGAGTTGCCCTGAACGCCCGGTCCCGGCCCACCCGCCTACCGGCTCCGCCACCGGTTCTTCCGCCCGAGACAGACACGCCACCGCCCTCTCTTGCCGGGAGACAAGCGGCTGCCGCGACGTTGTCCGACCGCGGGCATCGTGGCAGGAGCGGCTGATCGGGAAGCGACTGCTGGAGCGGACGATCCTGGCCCGTGGCGGCTGACCCGAGTGACGGCTGGAGCGGACAATTCGTCTTCTCATGTGAGTGCCTTTGACGAAGTTACCCGGACTTTGGGAGAGGTCGAATGCCAGGCATGCGAGGGAGAGCATGGGTGCGCCGACGGGCGGCTGCAGCGGGTCGGCGAGCAGTATTGAGTGTCGCCTTCCAGTTCGCCGCCGGTATGTCGGCGCAGCAGGCGGATACTCCGCTGGACTACGACGCGGCCCTCGCACAGAGCGGCGTCGAGGGGAGCTACGGCTATGTCCGCGCGATCGAAGGGTCGGCCACGTTGGTGCAGTCGGACACGGGCGAGCGCGTACGGGTCGTAGCCAACGAGCCGGTGCTCGGCCTTGACCGGCTCTTCGTCTCGGATGGTTCACGGGTGGAGATCCTCCTTGCGGATGGCAATGTCGTCCGTGTCGGGAGCCAGACAGAGCTGTCGTTCCAGGCTTTAGCCAACTCGGGCGATACCGACGATCCGGCAACTGTGCTCGAACTTGTGCGCGGCACGGTTCAGCTCGTTGCGTCCACCGGCCTCCCGGACATCGACTTTCCTAGTGTCGTCGCCGTTGGCGCGACCATTCGTCCTCAGGCCGCGGGCTCGCTCCTCGTAATCGCGGATGGTCGCCACCTCGAGGTGATTGCGCGCGAGTCGGCTGTGGAGGTTTTCACCGAGTCCCAGATAGCGGAGATCCGCCGGGGGGAGCGCCTGTCGGCGAGGGGCCCGCGAGGCGACAATCTCGACTTCTCGGACGCACCCGGCCTTGACCGGCTCGAAGCGTGGGGTCTTGGGCTGCGCAGCACGGATGGCGAGTACGTCGACTACGTAGATCCCAGCCTTCGCTACGCCGCTTCCTCGTTGCGCGGACAGGGATCGTGGGTACAGGTCAGCGGCGGCCACGCTTGGCGGCCGCATGTGAAACGCGGTTGGGCGCCGTACCGGCATGGCCGGTGGCGGCACACGCCGAGTGGCCTCTTCTGGGTGTCGTTCGAGCCGTGGGGATGGGTCCCGTACCACTACGGCTACTGGGATGATCATCCGAACTGGGGGTGGATCTGGCACCCCGGCCGCCACTTTGCCGCCGCGCACGTCTTCTGGTACTGGGGGCCGAAGTACGCCGGCTGGATACCGTCGGGTTACTACTGGCGGCACTACCGGAACCGGTATGGAGACCGCTGGGGCTTCCACTTCGGCGTTTACGGATACATCGGAGGGAACGCGGGACTCTACGAGCACTGGACGTTTCTGCCGCACGGGCGGCTCGGCGGACGGCGGCAACACTTCTACGCTTTGAGCGGGGCGGACTTTGCACGCCGCGGCCGTGCGGTCGAACGGGGCTTGCTTCTGACGGACACGCGGACGATACGGCCCGAGACTTGGCGGAATCCCGAAGAGACGTTGGCGGGATTGCGGCGGGCCGTGCTGCGCGATGGACGCGAAATTGGGGACGCTACCGCATTCGTGGAACGTCGGCCGCGGCTGCCGGGAGAGCTGGTACGGGTCGCCTCGGGTCGCGATGGTCGGCAGGCAGGCGCGGATGCCGACGGCGCCAAGCTTGGCGGGACGGGCCAGGGAGGACGGTCGGCCGTGCGTCGGCCCGCGACCGCTGGGGATGCCGGGAATCCGCTCGCCCCCGACAAAGTCCGCGAGGCAGTCGAGCGTCAGCCGCGGCTGCCGGGAGAGCTGGTCCGGGTCGCCCCGGGTGGCGATGGCCGGACGACCGGGGCCGTGCGCCGACCGTCGGGCGCGGGGATACAGAGACCGAGCCCGACCGGCGGTCGCCAGCGGTCGGCCGTGCGCCGGCCCGCGACCGGTCTAGATAGCGGGGGCACGCCTTCCCGGGAGAGGGCACGAGAGGTAGTGGAACGCCAGCGAGGGAGCGGGCCCGGCGGCGCCGTACACCGGCCAACGGGCACCGGCATACAGAGACCGAATCCGACTGGCGACCGCCAACGGTCAGCGGTGCGCCGGCCCGCGACCGTGCAAGGTGCCGGGAATCCGTCCGCCCGCGACAGGGCGAAAGATGCAATAGGGCGCCAGCGAGGGAGCGGGCCCGGCGGTGCCGTACGCCGACCAACGGGCACCGGCATACAGCGGTCGAATCCGACCGGCGACCGCCAGCGGTCAGCCGTGCGCCGACCCGCCGTCTCACGCCCGACGGCATCATGGCCGCAGGCTATAACGCGACCCGCCCTGGGCCGACCCGGCACCAGCCCACGGCAGACATGGCAACCATTCGTAACGCGGCCTGCGGTCAGACAGCCCGGTGCACGGCAACCCGCTTCGCAGTCGCCGTGGGCGAGGCAGCCTGCACTACGCCAACCCACCGGGCGGCAGCCTGTCGGCCGCTCCGCGACAGCGCGGCGGCCAAGCGGTGCAACGGCCGGGTCGCCGGCCCGGCCTTCGACGCGACGCACCGCCACGAGGAGCGCCCGGCCTCGCAACCCCTGACTGCTCCGGGGGACGGCCTACAACTGCGACGACCCGCCGCCGCGCTGTCAACGAACTAGGAACCCCTCCCTCCAGGGATCTTCGGGATCAAGCACGAACTGGTGCCGCCCGGTGACGTAGGCTCGCCCGCCCACCTCCGGCACCACCGCCGACCGACCGCCGACCGAAGTCGCATTCGCGATTCGGCCAGTGAAGCGGCTCCCCAGTATGCTCTCGATGACAATCTCTTCGCCGACCGCCACTTCTCCGCGACAATACAGAATGGCCAGCCTCCCGCTGACCGCGGTTCCGGTAGGGCTGCGGTCGAGTTCTCCATCGGCGAAGACGCAGACATGACGAGAGTGTCTTCCCGTGCGCTCCGCCGGACCGGTGAAGACCGTCCCGTACAGAAAGCCTAGATCAGCGTCTTCCGGGTGCGCGAGCAGCGCCGCGTCCGAGTCGGCCACCGCATCCTTGATTCGCTTCCCCGCCGCGATGATCTCGTCGGCGCTCGGCGGCGCGAGAGACAGTCCCAGCGCTTCCGCATCGACGTATGCGTAGAACGCTCCGCCGAACGCCAAGTCGTACGACACCGTGCCCAATCCCTCGACTTCCACTCTACGATCGAGCGCCGCGACGAACGACGCCACATTCAGGAAGCGCACCGAGCCGACTCGTCCGTCCGCCACGCCCGCCGTGGCGCGAACCAGTCCGGCAGGGGTGTCGATCGAGACCCGCACCCGCTCGCTCGCCCCTCCCGCCCCGCCACCGTTAGCCGCGTCGGCGCTATCCACCGGTTCGCCCGCCTTGACGCCTACCCAGCCGGATTCCACCGCGAGCTTAGTAACGCCGATGATCCCGTGCCCGCACATGGTGGAATAGCCCTCGTTGTGAAGGAATAGCACCGAGAAGTCCGCTTCCCTGGTAACCGGCGGCATGACGAGGCATCCATACATGTCCGGATGGCCGCGAGGCTCCCACATCAGCGCCCGGCGCAGGGCGTCGTGCTCTTCCCGCGCGGTGCGCCGCCTCTCGAGCACGGTATCTCCCTCCAAGTCGGGAAAACCGGCGAGAATGACCCGAAGCGGTTCGCCTTCTGTGTGGAGATCTACCGTGTCGATGCGCTTCCAGCCGGCGGGGACAGTCCACGCCACCTTGCCGCCCCCAAAGCCCGCTCCCGATTGCGGATCAATAGCCACTGCACATCCTTTCGCAGAATCAGGTGACCGGGCCGCCCGCGCTTTGCACGGTCGCGGGTGTCTCGCACCTGTCGTTATGGTATATTTTCTACTCTCCCTCCACGCGAAGGGGCATCGGGCCGCCCACGCGAGGGGAGCATAGGAGCCTCCACGCGAGGGGCGCCGGGCCATGGACCTTTCTTCTCCCCGGGCACGGATCGCCGCCGCCAGAGAGCCAAGCTAACCGATCCATCAATGGAGGCATCATGAACATGCGAGCCACCCTGGCTGAGCTGGCAGGCACATTCGCCCTGACATTCACCGTGATCTCGCTTCACAGCTCCGGGTTTCCCGTGCCAACTCCCGTAGTCGTCGCTGTGGCGCTGGGACTTCTAGTCTATGTGCTGGGTCCCGTGTCGGGCTGCTACATCAATCCGGCCATCACCATCGGCGTGCTGCTGATCAAGCGGATCGGACTTCGCGAAGCGGGGATATTCCTGGTAGCCCAGTTCGCCGGGGCCGGCTTGGCGCTCGCCGCCGGGAAAGCATACTTCCCGGAGAGTGTCTCCCTGACCGCAGATTCGGCCGGCGCAACCGGTGTCGCCGAGGCGCTTGGATCGGCCATGCTCGGCTTCGCCGTCGCCGGAGTTGTGATCCAGAGAGTGCCGTCCTACCTGAGCGGCGCCGTCATCGGCATGGGCCTGCTCGTTGGGATATCGTGGGCGGCGCCCCAGTCGCACGCCATCCTCAACCCGGCTGTCGCGCTGGGCGTAGGATCGCTCTCGTTCGCCTACATCTGGGGTCCCATCGTGGGCGCCGTAGCGGGCGCGGCGACTGCAAACCTTCTGGCCAAACCAGACGACGACTGACCCCCCGACCCGAAGCGGCCTCCCGTCCGTCTTCGCCTACCGCTTCCCCGGCGGTGTAGCGAGTTCCCTCGCCGCCGCATCGAAGTCCGCCTGGACGCCGACTGCCGCTCGCTCGGCGGTGTAGCAAAATTCGTCGAGGCGGGCGGGGATGCGCCGAGTCGCTCGGCGGTGTAGCGACTTCCTCCAGGCGGGCGGAGAGGCGCCGAGCCGTGCGGCGGAAGCTACGCGCTACCGCCCTAGGCCAACTCGGCGGCGGCGAGACCTCGATAGAAGGTCAGCCCGTTCATGTCCAGATCGAAGAAGGCGAACTCTTCGGTTCCCCAACTCGTCTTGCGCAGCGCGGTCCGTTCGTGGAACACGCCCCGGTCCAGATACTCCTCGAAGAGATCGCGCAGGTTGTCGACCACGAAGCGCAACATGGGGCGCTCGACCCTCGCCCACTCCTCCGGATCGTGCCACTGGATGTGCAGCTCGACACCGTCTCTCCTGACCACCGCATAGCTCGGTTCGCTCGTCGAATCGGCGTTCACGAGGCGAAAACCGAGACGCCCGGCATAGAAACCTATCGCAGCCGCCACATCCCGCGACGGAAGCACGGGATGGACGGCGACCAAGCTGCCCGCGCCCTTCCCTGCGCCGGTCACCGGTAGCTCTCCATCACCGAATCGAGCGCCTCCGCTCCGGGACACAGCTCGGTGAACGGAATGTCGACCAGCGGCCTCTCAACCGTGCCGAGAACCTCGTGCAGATCCCGGGACTCCGGATCGATGAACAGCAGACCAGTCGGCACCTCGCCGGCTTCCACCCGCTCGCGCACATACGAGTAGACGCCGTCGCGATCCGTGGGATCGTAGTCGTCGCCCGTCTGGCGGAAGCGCACGAAGCTCCCGTCGTGCATCCGGACATCCCGCACGCCCCCCGGCTCCAGCTCGGCGGTTATCTCGTCCGCCGACGGCACGAAGTCCTTCGGCTCCAGGAACGCAGCTTCGACCGCCGTCCGGAAGCGCTCGCGCGTATAAGCGTAACTCTTGGTCGAACCCACATGGTCGTTGAAGGTCACGCACGGCGATATCACGTCGACCAGCGCCAGGCCCGGATGCCGTATTCCCGCCTTGATTATCGGGACGAGCTGCTTCCTGTCGCCAGAGAATCCCCGCGCGGCGAAGGTCGCGCCGAGAGACAATGCCAGGAGCACCGGATCGATCGGAGGCTGTTCGTTCGGGACGCCTCTCTTCGACTTGGCTCCCACATCCGCCGACGCGGAGAACTGGCCCTTCGTAAGACCGTATACGCCGTTGTTCTCGATGAGATACAGCAAGTTGAGGTTGCGCCTCATGGCGTGGCACAGCTGTCCGAGTCCGATCGAGAGCGAATCTCCGTCTCCCGAAACGCCGATATAGACAAGATCTCTGTTCGCGGCGTTGGCGCCGCTCGCCACCGATGGCATTCGCCCGTGCACCGAGTTGAAGCCGTGCGACTGCGACATGAAGTACGCCGTCGTCTTCGAGGAGCAGCCGATACCGCTCATCTTCGCCACCCTGTGAGTGGGAAGGGCGAGCTCCCAAGCGGCTTCCACAAGGGCCCCGGTGACGGAGTCGTGGCCGCACCCGGCGCACAGGGTGGAGACGACGCCTTCGTAGTCGCGCTGGGTGAGACCGATCTCGTTCTTCTCGAGGCCGGGATGAAAGACCCGCGGCTTGGCTATGTGGGTCATGGTCTTGATCCAATCGGGCCAATCGGGCGCCAACCGCCGCCAACCGGGAGGCGAAAGACGCGCGGCTTGGCCATGCGGCTCATGCGCCCACCTCCACCGAATCCGGCGCTCCGCTAGGCGTCTCCTCCGCCGGCCCCTTGGAATCTTCCGCAATGCCGGCGGGTGCAGCGCCCGCGGGAAGGCCGAGCAGCTCTCGCACGCTGTCCATAACGCCGGAGGCGCTCAGGGGGAGGCCGCCGTACCGGCGAACCGAAACGAGCCTGCCCTTGTCCACCCCCGCCTCCAGGGCGAGCAGCGACAACAGCTGCGCATCCCGGTTCTGCTCCACCACGATGTTGACCTCGCGCGCCTCTATGAACTTCGCGACTTCTTCCGAGAAGGGAAATCCGCGAATCCGCATGTAGTCAAAGTGCACCCCTTCCTCCGCGAAGCGTTCTATGGCTTCGCGCACGCCCCCGTCGCAGCCGCCGATCGTGACCAAGCCGTAGCCGGCATCCGGATGCAGCCTGATCTCGGGGGCCGGAACCGCATCCGCCGCCCCGTCTATCTTGACGGCGATGCGGTCGAGCACCTCCTGGTACTCCTCCTCGTCCTCCGTGTACTTGCCGTACTTGTCGTGACCCGATCCCCGGGTGAAGTAGGCGCCCTTCGGGTGGACGCCGGGGAGGGTGCGGTAGGGGATTCCGTCGCCATCGACATCCATGAAGCGGTAGAACGCGTCCATCCCTTCCAGCGCCGCGGCATCCAGAACCTTCCCGCGATCCGGACGATACCCGTCTTCCCACCGCAGGCGCGGGATCACCCAGTCGTTCATCCCGATATCCAGGTCGGACAGCACGAACACCGGAGTCTGAAAGCGTTCGGCCAAGTCGAAGGCCCTTACGGCGAAGTCGAAGCACTCCGCAGGATCCTTCGGGTAGAGGCAGATGTGCTTCGTGTCTCCGTGCGACGCGTAGGCGCACATGAGGATGTCGCCCTGCTGGGTGCGCGTCGGCATGCCCGTCGAGGGTCCGACCCGTTCGATGTCGAAGAACACGCAGGGAACCTCCGCGTAGTACGCCAGCCCGATGAACTCGGTCATGAGCGAGATCCCCGCCCCGCTCGTGGAGGTGAAGGCCCGGGCCCCCGCCCATCCGGCCCCGACGACCATTCCCGCAGAGGCGAGTTCGTCTTCGGCCTGAATGATGGCCACCTTCAGCTTCCCGGAAGCCTCGTCAACACGCAGCCGGTGGCAGTAGGCGGTGAAAGCCTCGATCAGCGAAGTGGACGGCGTGATGGGATACCAGGCCGCGACAGTCGCCCCGGCGTAGATGCACCCGAGAGCTGCAGCCGTGTTTCCGTCGATCAGCACCGAGTCGCGGTTCGCCTCCATGGCTTCGATTCGGATCGGGAGAGGACAGTCGAAGCGCTGCGCCGCGTAGTCGAAGCCCAGATCTATCGCCGTGAAGTTGGCTTCGAGGAGGTGGCGCTTCTTCTCTCCGAACGTCTCCTCCAGCAGGGTGCGAATTATCTCGAAGTCGATTCCCAGCAGCGCCGCCACAACCCCGGTGCAGACGATATTCTTCATCAGAATTCGCTTGCGCCCGCCCTTGAAGCGCTTTACGCACATCTCGGCGAACGGCACTCCGACGAAGTTCACATCGCTCCGCTTCAGCTCCCTGGCCAGCGGCCAGCTCGAGTCGTACAGCAGCCAACCGCCGGTAGCCAGCTCGCCGATGTCGCGGGCGTAGGTCTCGGGATTCATGGCTACGACGAGATCGAAGCGCCGGGTCCTGGCGACATGCCCCGCGGCGTTGACGCGAATCTCGTACCAGGTGGGCAGGCCCTGAATATTGGATGGGAACACATTCTTCCCCGAGACGGGCACGCCCATGCGAAAGATGGACTGCATGAGAAGTCCGTTGGCACTTGCCGACCCGGTACCGTTCACAGTCCCGATCTTCAATGCGAAGTCGTTCGCGCGTGTGGCCATTCTACGGCCCGATTCTATGGAAGATGGCCCGGCGTCAACTATCCCCCGCTAGAAAGCCGCCCGGAGACATCTCTTCGATGCCCAGCCCCGAGTAGGGGTGGCCGGAATCCTGCCCCGCATATGGCTTCAGCAGATCGAATGTTCTCATGTCCCATGCCGCGGTCGGACATCGCTCGGCGCATAGGCCGCAATGAATGCAAAGATCTTCATCTTTCACCATTACGCGAGCCGTCTGGGGCAGATCTTCGGAAACGTATATGTCCTGGCTCATATTTTCGGCCGGCACAGTCAGCCTTGTTCGGAGCTCGGCTTCATCTCCGTTGCCGGCGATTGTCAGACAGTTGAGGGGACATATGTCGATGCATGCGTCGCATTCGATGCATAGACTGCCGGTGAAGTGGGTCTGAATATCGCAGTTCAGGCACCGCTCGACCTCGGTGAGCGTCTGCTCGACGTCGAAGCCCTCTTCGACTTCGATCTCTAGCTTGTCCAGGCGCTCTTCCAGACGCACATGACGCATCTTTCTGCGGTCCGAGTAGTCGTAGTCGTTCGAGTAGCTCCACTCGTGAAGACCTATCTTCGCGCTCACCAGATTCATCTGATCGGGCGGCCTGCGGAGAATGTCGCGCTTGTTGCAGTAGGCGTGCATGGATATGGCCGCCTGGTGCCCGTGTTCGACCGCCCAGATTATGTTCTCCGGTCCCCAGGCCGCGTCGCCGCCGAAGAAGACGCCGTCCCGCGTCGACATGAAGGTGGACTTGTCGACGACGGCTTCGCGCCACTTGTTGAATTCGATGCCCGCATCGTCTTCGATCCAGGGGAAGGCCGCCTCCTGCCCGATGGCGAGTATCACGGCGTCGGCCGGGAAGAACTCATCCCGGAGCTTATGCGCCCGCAGGCGTCCCGTCGTGTCTTCGCTCCACTCGACGACGTCAAAGTTCATCCCCTTCAGGACGCCATCCTCCACCACGAACTCCGTCGGGGAGCGGTTCTCCACTATGTCTATGCGCTCCTCCTGGGCGTCTTCCAGCTCCCAAGGCGATGCTTTGAAGTACGGTTTCGACTTGCGGGCCATGACTTTCACAGCAGAGCCGCCGACTCGCTTGGATGTGCGGCAGCAGTCCATGGCGGTATTGCCAACTCCTATTACGAGGACATTCTCTTCTATGGAAGCGGTGTGCCCGAAGGCGACGGATTCCAGCCAGTCGATGCCTATATGGATCTTGTCGCTGTCGTACCGGCCCGGTAGGACGAGTTCTTTTCCGCGCGGCGCTCCCGAACCGACGAAGACCGCGTCGAACCCCTGGTCCAGGAGCCACTTCATGCTGGTGACGGGAGCGCCGCACTTCAGCGTCACGCCCATGTCGAGGATGTACTCGATTTCTTCCCAGAGGACTTCCGGCGGGAGACGGAACTGCGGGATGTTCGTCCACATCAGGCCGCCGGGCCGGTCGTTCTTCTCGAAGATCGTGACGTCGTAGCCGAGCGGCATCAGGTCCCGCGCCACGGTCAGCGAAGCGGGGCCCGCCCCGACGCAGGCTATCCTCTTCCCGTTCTTTCGCTTGGGGATGGAGGGGAAGCGAGAGGTTACGTCGTCGCTGCGGAGATCGGCGGCGACGCGCTTGAGGCGGCAGATCGCCACCGGCTTGTCTTCCACTCTGCCGCGACGGCAGGCGGGCTCGCACGGGCGGTCGCACGTTCTTCCGAGAATGCCGGGGAAGACGTTCGACTCCCAGTTGAGCATGTAGGCATCGTCGTAACGGCCCTGCGCGATCAACCGGATGTAGCCCGGCACATTGGTGTGGGCCGGGCAAGCCCACTGGCAGTCCACGACTTTGTGATAGTAGTCGGGATGCCCGACGTCGGTTGGCTTCACCTCTTCTCCTCGCCGGACGGCCCGTGTCGCAGGGCCGTCAGGCGGCTGGTTGCTTCCCCGGCTCCGTCGGCTGGCCGCTGCACCAGCCCGGCCGGCCGCTCCCCCGGCTCGGCCCCCCGCGGCACGTGTTCGCTGTCCTCAAGTAGCGGCAACTCGCCTCGGCGTCAATCACGCATCGGGTAGACGGATTCGCAATCCTACAGGATCAGGGGAGCCGATGCCACCCGAAAGGCGCCGGGCGCTCGCAAGCGCTCCCGCGCCGGGCGGGCGCGAGCGACCCCGCGGAGGGCATGCGCCGCGAGTCATGCGGGCCACCCGGGCCAGCAGGATGCAGTGGCAGGCGCAAGCGCTCCCGCGGAGGGCCTGCGTCGCAGGATTGCGCCGCAGGGACGGCCCATGGCCGCGCAACCGCGCTCAGCCGCCGGACATCTCCTGGCCCCGATCCGCGGAATGGTCCGGAAGACGCAAGCTTCGGACTCGCACGCCGCCGTCGTCGCCGTCGCGCGTCCATGCGACTAGCACTTCGCCGGCTATCCGCACCGCGCGAGGGAAGCCGCTCGAGCGTTCGCTCGAAGTTTCCGAAATCAGCACAGGCTCCCCCGCCAATCCGTCCGGAAAGACGCGGCGCGCGAGTACGCGCGGGGTCTCGCCGGAAGCCTCGAGCCAGACGACCGCCGCCGAGCCATCTCCCAGCCACTCGATGTCCACCCGGCCCAACGGAAGTCCCTCGTCAACCCGAATTCGCGAGTCGAACGACGCGCCGCCATCGGTCGAGAACGCGGCATACACCTGGGGCTCTCCGCCGGCTCCGGTGTACCAAGCCGCCGCGACCGACTCTCCAGCGGCGCTCAGCTGCGGGCCGTTCACCGGGCAACCGGGGATCGTCCAGCCGTCATCGGACAGACTGGCAGGCCGGCTCCACCGCTCGCCCGCCCCGCGCACGACGGAGATGTCGCGCACCTCGGAGGCGCTCCGGTCCCGGTAGGCCGCCACGAGTTCGTCCCCGGACCGGACCATCGCGGTCTGGCAGCACTCGCAGGTTCGGTCGTCCAGCACCACCTCCGGACCCAACTCCCCGTCCGGGGCGACAGTCCGAAAGCGAACCGACATGGCGCCGGCAGCCGGTCCGGACTCGTCGTCTCCGCCATCTTCGCTACCCGCCGCCGCGCCGCCGACCGCCCCTTTCGGCACGGAAGGTTCCGCCATCGCGCGCCCGTCCAGCCACGCGACCGCCGCGCCGCCGTTCCACGGCACCATCGAGACGAAGCCATGCTCCGTCGGAGTCGTGTCGTCGTGGACTCTGGCCGGCTCCGTCCACTCGATGCCGCCGTCCCCCGACAGAGACATCATCACATGGTAGGCGTAAGGAGCGTCGGCGACCTTCTCCAACCAGTGCACCGCGAGCGTGCCGTCCTCCATCTCCACCGCAGATGGAAAGTCGGCCCAGTTGACGAAGAGCCTGTCCGAGGAGCGCACCGTCCGGGGGGCAGACCAGGCATCCCCCTGGCGAATGGCAATTCGCAGCGCCGATCCCTCGCCGTTCTCGTCGCTCTCGATCCAGGTCAGCGCCGCCCGGCCATCGCGCGTGCGCGCCAGATTCGGCTCCCCGCTCGGCACCGCGCGCTCGAACTCGACGGGACCGGCCACAAGCACCCGATCCGCTTCCCCGGCGGCGCACGCCCCGAGGAGAGCGGCCGTTCCCAGAAGAACGGCCGCTGCTAGGTGGGCCGGGCGCACGGCTAGCCGCGCCATGGTCCGGGATCGCTTTCGACCTTCTCGACGCACTCCGCGAGGACGGCAAGCGCCAAGTCGATCGTCTCCAGGCGGGTGCGGAAGACCAGCGCCGCCATCCGGAGGAAGAAGGCGCCGTCGATCCTGGTCGACGAGAGGAAGATTCGTCCGTCGCGGTGCACCTCGTCCATCAAAGCGCTATTGAAGGCGTTGGCATCGCCTTGCTCCGGGAGCCACCGAAACGCCACGACGCTCAGTTGAGGCTCCCAGCCAACCTCGAATCCGAGGGCCGCGACCTCGCCCCTGAAGTACCGCGCGAGTTCCAGCTTCTCGGCAAGGCAGGCCCGAAAAGGGGCTTCGCCGTGCAGGAGAAGCGGCAGCCAAGTCCGAAAGCCTCTGAAGTGCTTGCTCAGCTCCGGCGAGGTCGCGGCAGGCGAGTATCCTTCCTGTTCGGCGGCGACGATATCCTGCAATACGGGCGAGTGGCCGCCGAACGCGGCGCGAAGGAGCGCCCCCTCGCGCACGAGGACGGCGCCGGTGCCGTACGGCAGGAAGAGCCCCTTGTGAGGATCGAGGACGATGGAGTCCGCGCGCTCCATGCCCGCCAGCATCGGACGCACTTCATCGAGCAGTGCGAAGAATCCTCCGTACGCGGCGTCCACATGCAGCCAAGCGCCCTCCCGCTCGGCCACATCCGCGATCCGGGCCAACGGGTCGATGGCGCCCGTGTCGGTCGTGCCCGCGGAGGCGACGACGAGCCACGGCGTCAGTCCCGCCGCCCTGTCCTCCTCGATCGACGCCGAGAGCGAAGCCGGACGCATGCGCAAGTCGCCGTCCACTTCCACTTCGCGGAGCACGGTTTCGCCCAGACCCGCGACACGGAGTCCTTTATGCAGGGAGTAGTGCGCGTGCGAGGAAGCGTAGACAACCGCTCGTTCATAGTCCCGCGCATGCAGCCCCGCCGCCTCCCGGGCGGTGACCACGCCGACCAGATTGGCGACGGACCCGCCGGAGACGAGGCTGCCCGAGAATGTGTCCGGATATCCGACGACCTTGGCCATCCAGGCCAGAAGGGCCCACTCGACCTCCGCCGCCCCCGGACCCGTGAATCTCACGCCGGAGAACTCGTTGGTCACGGCGGCCAGGTAGTCGCCGAGCGCAGCTGCGTACAATCCCCCGCCGGGTATGTATCCCAAGTGCCCTCCGTGGGCCGGCTTCAGCCCGGTCTCCACCACCGACGCATCTATCAGGTCGAGGAGTTCCTCGACGGGGCGCGGCTCATCGCGCACCTCCATGTCGCGTATCGCCGAGACTGGCGACCTGTCGCAGTTGAAGACGCGCCGCTCCGAAAGCCCGCCCAGGAAACGCATCGCGTAGGCATGGGTACGCTCCATGAGCATGTCGCGCTCGCGGCCGCCAGGATCCAGCGCCCTGGACGACGCCTCGAGCTCGCGGATACGCTCCCGCCGACGGCGGCGATCCTCCGCCGTGGACGCGACCGCGGAAGCATGCGATGACGGAGCTGCCGACGATCGAGACAAAGTGGCCACTGCCGCGGGAGGCGCGGTCACCGCGCTCTCCGGGGGCGCCGGCACACTTTGGCGATGCGATGCGTAGTGCGCGGGGACGCTACTTCAGCCCGTATCGAAGCTATCATCTCCTCCTTCACGGTCATGCAAGCGCAAGTTGGCGTACAGGAATGTATACCTTGCAGAATAGATGCGCACAGCAACGCCCGCGTACACGAACCATCGCGCACGCGGCGGCGGGACTATTGGCGCGGAGCAACCGGGCGGGACTATTGGCACGGAGCAACTTGATGGCACAGCGGATCTTCAAGAGAAGCATAGCGCTCTCGCTCGTCGCGGGGATGGTTCTGGCGGCCGGCGTTTCCGCGCAGTCGCGCGCAAGCCGGGTGGAGGCGTATCTGCAATCTTTTCACGACTCGAGACGCTTCAACGGCGCCGCTCTGATAGTGGATGACGGCCGACTTCTGTTCGAGGGCGCTTTCGGCCTAGCGGACCTCCAGGACAGCTTGGCCAACTCCGTGTCCACCCGTTTCCGCATCGCCTCCGTGACCAAGCAGTTCACTGCCGCCCTCGTACTGAGGCTCGAAGAAGAGGGCCTCCTCCAGGTCGGCGATCCCGTCGGTCGCTACATCGACGAGTATCCTCGCCCGAACGGGGACCTTGTCACGATCCACCACCTGCTGACGCACACTTCAGGTCTGCCGAGCTACACGAACATCCCCGGATTCATGGAGTCCGAGACCGGCACGCCGCTCTCCCCCGGCGAGATCGTAGCCCTCACCTGGGAAGAAGATCTGGCTTTCGAGCCTGGTAGCGACTTCGAGTACTCGAACTCGGGATACGTGCTGCTCGGCTGGATCGCCGAACGGGTGACCGGGACGAGTTACGAAGAGGCGTTGCACAGGTGGGTTCTGGCCCCGGCCGGGCTCGGCAATACCGGGTACGACCACGCGACGGCCGCGCAGGAGCTCCACGCGTCCGGATACACGCGCACGTTGACGGGCTACGAAGACGCGCGATGGATCGATCCATCGCTCCCCTACTCCGCCGGCATGCTCTACTCGACCGTGGGAGACCTCGCCCGGTGGGGAGGCGCTCTCTTTGGCTGGGGCGAGGCCGCGCTGCCCTTCGACGACCCGGCCACTCTCGAGCGAATGATCACGCCTGCGCTCGACTCCTACGCGTACGGCGTCGCCGTCCGGACCCGGCAGATCGGAGATGAAGAAAGCGTGCAAGTGGTCGAGCACTCGGGCGGCATCTTCGGCTTCTCCTCCATGCTCCGCGTATTTCCGGACCGCCGGCGGCTCATCGTCCTCCTCGACAACACATCCTCCGGCCTTGGTCCGATCGTCGACGGCCTGACGCAGATTCTCTGGGGCCTCGCCCCGCCGAAGCCGAAGGCGTCGATCGCGGAACGGCTGCTGCCGATCGTGGAGTCCGCTGGGGCGGAGGCGGCCATGTCGAGATACGCGAACTGGCGGAGAACCAGGCCTGACGAGTACGACTACTCGCCCGGCCAAGTTCTGATGATGGCCGGGCACTTCCGCGATACCGACCCCGGGACGGCCATCCAGCTGCTCGACGCCTTCGTGGAAGAGACGCCGGAAGCCGGGAATGTGCGCTTCGCGCTCTCCCAGCTCTACGAAGAAGCCGGCGATTCGGCCTCGGCAGCCGCTCAAATCGAGAGCGCCCTCACCTACATGCCGGGCGTGCCACAACTGCTAGCCCGTCTCGCCGCGCTGGGCGTAGAGCCTGACCCTTCCCTCCAACGACCCGTCGTCACCGTCGACCCGGACCGCCTCGCGCTCCTTGCGGGCGAGTACAGAATCACCCCCGACTCCTCGCTGACCGTCACATTCGAGGACGGCTTCCTGAAAGCCGGACGGACGGGAGAACCTGCCTTCCGGCTGCTGCCCCAGTCGCGGACCGACTTCTTGCTACGCGGTTCGCGCATCCTGCTTCGCTTCGCAGATCCGGAGGACGGCGTCCCCGCCAGCGTTTCGGTCTTCGTGGAGGGGCGGCCAGTTACCTTCCCCAGGGTCGCGAACGAGATGAACGGAGGAACACCGTCTGATACTTGAGGGCACGATGTCCGATGCATGATTTCGCCGTTGTCGGGCTCGGCGCGATCGGGAGCGCTACCGCCGCGGAGCTCGTCCGCCGCGGACATTCCGTGCTGGGGTTCGATCGCTACCGCCCCCCTCACGAGTACGGATCGGCGCACAGCGAAACCCGGCTGATACGCGAAGCGGCCTACCAAGGTTCTCGCTACATGCCTCTGCTCGGCGACGCGTACCGGCGCTGGAAACGGCTCGAACGCTCGTCGGGAAGGAAGCTTCTCCGCACCAGCGGGGCGCTGCTCATGGGGCCGAAAGACGGGCGCGCCATGGCGGTGAGCCTGGAGACCGCAGCCCGGTCCAGCCCCGACTACGCGACGCTCGGGCGCCGCGAAGTTGCCGAGCGCTTTCCGCCGCTGAGACCAAGTCCGGGAACTCTCTCGATCTACGAACCGCGAGGAGGCATCCTCTCGCTGGAAGAGTGTCTGGAGGCTACGCTGGAGACGGCCGCGGGAGCGGACCTTCACTTTGACGAGCCAGTGCTCGGGTGGTCGGCAGCTGCAACCGGCGTCGCGATCCGCACCGACAGGCGAGAGTGCCGTGCACGGCGTCTGGCGATCGTCGCCGGCGCGTGGACCGCCGCTCTGCTGCCGGGCGTCGCGCTACCGCTGGCGGTGGACCGGACCGTGCAGTACTGGTTCGAGCCAGCCGAGGGCGGTTTCGAAGGCGATTTTCCCTCGTGGGTGTGGGAAGTCGAGCCCGGCCGAGTCTGGTACGGCTTTCCGCCCACGCCTGGCGGAATCAAGACCGGGATGCACTGGGACGCCGGGCGCGGGACGGACGTGGACCGGGTCGACCGGGTCGTCCACGCCTCCGAGAAGCTCGCGATGCGCAGCTTGTTCGAACGTCACGCGCCCGGAGCTACCCGGAGGCTGAACCATTCGTCGGTTTGTCTCTACACGAACACCCCGGACCACGACTTCATTCTCGACCGCCATCCGGACCACGAGGACATCGTTGTCTTCGCGGGAGGGTCCGGCCACGCATTCAAGTTCGCTCCGGCGCTCGGCTCGCTGATGGCCGATCTTCTCGAAGACTCGCCGCCGAAGCACGATCTGCGGCATTTCTCGATCGGCCGGTTCGGCCTGCCCTGACCCGCCCGCGCCTCGCCTGCGCTTGGCAGATATCAAAGGGGGCCCGAACAGCCGCCAGCCGTCCGGGCCCCTGAGCCTACTTGAGCCTACTCGAGGGACGCGCCCCTACTCATGAGAAGTCTCGTCCGACGATCACGGAGATGATGATCGCGGCCACCGCCACCGGAGCCACGTACCGTATGAAGAAGCGCCACGCTCCATAGCGGAACCACCCCGGTTGCGTCCCGTCGACCAACTCGCTCTCGGTGGCCCTTCTAGTCATGAACCACCCCGCGGCCAGAGTTACAGCCAATCCGCCGGTCGGCAGCATCCAGTTGGAGACGAAGTGGTCCGCCGTCGCGAACCAGCCATCCTTGCCTTCCCCGAAGATGTTCATGCTGGAGATGAAGCCTGCATCCGAGAACGAGAGGGCGGCGAAGATCGTGAAAACGAAGACTGCCCCGCCGGCGATCACAGTCGCTTTGTGCCGGGCTATGCGCCGTTCGTCTATCAGGAAGCTGGTCACGACTTCCAGCAGGGAGATGGTGGACGTCAGCGCCGCCAAAGCCACGAGCAGGTAGAACAGCGGACCCAGTACCGACCCCAATGGCACCTGGGTATAGAACAGCTCGGGCAGCGATATGAAGAGCATTCCGACCGTCGAGCCGCTGATGCTCTCGCTCAGCCCGGCCACAGAGAAGATCACGGAGAACATGATCACGGTGGCGACGAGCGCGATCAGCGTGTCAAGCGCGACGATCATGCCGGACGCTTTCACGATGGACTGGCCCCGCGCGATGTAGGAGCCGTAGGTGATCATTGCTCCCATCCCCAGCGAGAGCGTGAAGAAGGAGTGCCCCAACGCCTCCAGCACGGAGGCCGAAGTCAGCTCGCCGAAGCGGGGCGCGAAGATGAAGGAGAGCGCCTCGGACGCTCCGTCCATGCGCAGCGCGCTCACGAGCAGGAGGACGAGTATCCCGAACAGGATTGGCAGGAAGAGCCGCGCGATGCGTTCTATGCCCTTCTTCACCCCGAAGTAGACCACTCCTACTGTCGCTACGCTAAAGCCAAGGGCAAGAGCAAGCTGCAGAACGGCGTCGCTCGACTGTTCGCCAAACATTTGGGTAGCGTCCAGGCCGGACGGAAAGCCGCCCGCCGTCCAGGCGACGGACTTGGAGAAGTAGAAGAGCGACCATCCGGCGATCACCGAGTAGTAGCTGAGCAGGATGAAACCGCACAGCACCCCCCATCCGCCAACCAGACCCCACGCCGGCCCCACGGCCTGCTTGAGGGCGCCGACCGCGCTCTTCTGGGTTCCTCGTCCGATCAGCAGCTCGGCCATCATGATCGGGAGGCCGACGGCCAGGATACAGATCAGGTACACCAGCACGAAGGCGCCCCCGTCGTTCTCCCACGTTATGAATGGGAACTTCCAGAGGTTGCCAAGGCCGATGGCGCTGCCAGTGGCCGCCAGCACGAACCCTATGTTGGAACTCCAGTTGCCGCGGTCGCTATCCATGGAATCTCCAGAGGATGCAGGGGATTGTGTACTTCCCGCCGGGATATACCAGATTCATTCTCCAAGGCCTGTTTCGCAAGACCTTGGAGATGGCGTCAAGACGCCGCATATTCCGGTGGATGCCCAACGAACGCCTGCTCCAGCGGACGGAAACTATGGCCCGCAGCGCCGCGTAGAGCAAAACGAGATCGCGCCGCGTCCGCGCGCGGCTGGGCCGCGCCATTGGACCCTGCGACTCGCAAACCGCCACCCCCGGCGTAGGGCCGGCCAGGGAGGGGAGAAGAAGCATGAAGAAGATCGCGCTACTGGTCGTGCTGGCAGTCCTGAGGAAGCTGCTGAAGAAGCGTTAGCCCCGCAGCCGACCCTTCGCAGCCAGGGCCGGGAATCCGGCCCGTCCTTAACCAGCCTTCCGTATTGGTCTCCAGGATCGGATTGGCGCTAGCCTTCGGGATCGCCCTTCCGTATCAGCCTTCAGGATCGGGAATCCGTCCGATCCTTCCCAATCTCATCGTAGTGAACGCCGGCATGGGCTTCCGCGAGTCGCGGTTGTACGAATAGTAGATCCATACCGGCTTCCCTCTCATGTTGTCGCGCTCCACCAAGCCCCAGAAGCGGGAATCCAGACTGTTTTCGCGGTTGTCCCCCAACATGAAGTAGCGCTCGGGGGGTATGACGAGCGGTCCCCAGTTGTTGCGAGTCGGTCTGTAGCCGGGAGCGCCCGCCCCGGACACGAGGTGCTCGCGCTGCCAGGACATCGCGGCATCCGGCACGTCGGGAACGCCCGTGTCTCGAACGACGTAGGGCTCGTCGACCCTCTCGCCATTTCTGTACAGGACCCCTTCCTCCATGCGCAGCGTATCTCCCGGGATGCCGACGGTCCGCTTGACTATGTCGAGTCCCGGAGCGTGATCTGCCCGGAAGACGATGATGTCGCCGTGTTTCGGCTCCGAGTAGCCCGGGATGCGGAGACCGGTGCCCGGAACGGGGGAGCCGAGCGACACCCGGTTCACGAGCAGGAAGTCGCCGACCAGGAGGGTGCCCTCCATCGACCCCGAGGTGATGACGAAGGTAGCCAGCAGGAAGGTGCGGATGACGAGGTAGATGGCGGCGCCGAAGACCAGCGTCCAGAACCAGTTGATGAACCAGGCGAGGCTGCCCGCCGGCGGACGAGCGTTTTTCTTGCGGTTCCGCTTCGAAGACCGGCCCTTCGAGGACGGGCCTCCATTGCCGGTCGATCCAGTCGATCCAGTAGTCTTCGCGTCCTGGACGCCGACCGTACCGGCGCTTCCGCGCCCCGTCTTCGTCTTGCCTCTTCGCTGTCGTGCCATCGTTCCAATCGCTCTATTTCTGCGGGACGCCAGCGGCTACATCAAGCCGTCGGCGTAGATGTGGAGCAAAATGCCGCTGCCTCCCCGGATGGCGCGCGCCACATCGATCCGTATCAGCCCATCCATGAAAGAGAAACCGACGCCGGCGCTCGCCCGCCAGTCGCTCGCCCCATCGGCGGCGTTCCGGGGGGCCGCCCACGCGGCGTCTCCGAAAGCCGTTACGCGATAGGTGGCCCCGCCGACATCGTACTGCGAACCGCCGACGCGGAAGCCGCGGCCAACTTCCGCGCGGCCGAGCCAGAACACGTCGCCGGAAGCCGACCCGGGATCGAAGGCCCGTAGCGTATACGCCCCGCCCAGGTGGAATTGCCGCTGTACAGGCGCCGGGCCTATGACGGTTCCAGTCCCCCCTTCGAGCGCAACCGCCCACCGGCCGGCTGGAATCTGGAGATTCGCCGAGAGCGCGACGCGACCATAATAGCCGAAGTCGCCACCCGCCGCCTCGCCCCACAGAGCTCCGCTTAGCACCGGCTTTCCGGGGTCGACGGTGGTGAACGCCCTTAACCGGCCCGACACGCCTGCGACATTGCCCGTGGCGGCCGCCAAGTTGGCCGGAAACTCTCTGCTCCCGATCAGACCCGGCAGCGAGACGTTCAACTGCTTAGGCGCATCTTCGTGCCGCTCCGCAAAGAGCGAGGCCTCGAAGCTGGTTCGCGCGTTCTGACGGCGGAACGCGATCTCCATCCCGGTCTCTCGGAAGTACAGCCCTTCATCCGCGCCGAGAAACAGACTGTTGAACGAACCCAGGAACGACAGCGGCCGGCCCCAATCCTGGACATCGGCGAGACGGCGGTAGGCGGTGACCGAAAACTGGCCGCGCGGGGCGCGAACCCGCCAGCCCGCCTCTGCGCCGGGCACGAACTCGGGCACGCCAATCCGGGGCGTCGCAAAGATGTCCGAAGAGACTCCGGTGCGCCACGCAACCTCGTGCGCGAGCGACAGTCCCTCCACGCGATTGTACCGCATGCGGCCAAACCCGAACCCCATGGACAATCGGCGACCGAGCGGCCCGCCGCCGGGGAGGTCGAGCGCTGCCAAGCGCTCCCGCAGCTTGCCCAGCTCCTCCGGCGCGAATGCATCCACGCTCGCGGAGAACAGCGGCTCCGGCAGCTCCGGGCTGTCGAGAAGCGAGTCCGCCGGCGGCACGATCATGATTATCGGCCGCGAATCGCCAGGAAGCGAGTCGCCCGCCGCGGCAAGGGGATCGTCCCGGGTCCGGCGGCGGCCCGCTCGGTCGGCGGTGGCCACGGCTCCCGGCGTGTCTTCCCCCGCCAGCCGGTCCCCTTCCGCAGCGGATATCGTGTCGTCCGCGCTCTCGACCCACCGCGTCCAGCCCTCCGGCAGGTCTTCTCCCGGATCCAGCGTCTGCCTCTGGTTGACGACATAGTCGTCGAATGTCCACTCCAGACGAACGGGCATGCTCGCGATCGACCCCGCGGTGGCTGTCGCATCGAAGGCCACCCGGTGGGGCAGCCACCACCGAAGCTGCTGCAGTCCGAAGTCGACCGAGATGAAGTCCACGGTGGCGCGTATCGGCTTTACAAAACCCGGAACTTCGGCGGCATCTTCCGGGTTCTCGGTCTCCATGTCGTACGTAATCGCGGGACGATAGGCGGCCCGCGCGACGAGACCCTCGGCATCGTCGAACCAGAGCGAACCGGCGATTCGGTCGAACCGGGCTTCCCGCGGCTCGAAGATCACCTCTATCAGGGTGACGGTTCTCTCTATGCCTGCCAGGCGAATCCTGAGCGTGTCGCCGGAGCGATAGCGGTAGTGGTAGACGGCGGTATCCGCCAACGGGTGAAGGGCCTCGCCCGAGCCCAGGGTGATCTGGTCGCCTTCGGGGTCGAGGAAGTCGAAGTCGAAGTCGAACGCGTCGTCGCTGCGCGGGTTGTCCTCGAACTCGATGGCCAGCCCGGCGATCGGCACTCCCGCTCGGACGCCGAGCCAGCGGACGATGTTGCTGCCTTCGGCCGCCCAACGCACCCTGGCCGCCCGCTCGCGGTGGAACAGTGCCCGCTCCCGACGGAAAAACGATCCGCTCAGGCCCGTGTATATCCGTTCGCGAAACGTCGCTTCGAAGCTGGCCAAGCCGGCAGCCCTGGCCTTGCGCTCCGCCCGGCCCCGCTCTATCTGCTCGCCCGCTCCCGGATCGGCATACGCATCGGGCGGGACAGGACGGGTCGCGGCCGCGCCGGCTTGCCGGGGAGGATCCTGGCTCGGCTCCACGACGGTCGCGCCGACCGCACGTGGCATAATCGCGAACAGGGCCGCCAGCAGCAGCCCCAAGCCCGGCGGTAGCGGCAGCGGCGCGGATGCGCGAACGCGTCGCGAGCGATCCTGGCCGGAGGACTGGCGCCCGCCGATGCGCGTCATGTCGCGGACTCGCCGGGGGCATCCCGCTATCCCGGGCTTCTCCGGGCAGCTTTCGATAGACGTTGCAGCTTCGAGGGCCTCAACCCTGTAGGAAATCGGCTCTCCTTGTCATTCGGGCAATTAGCGCTCCCGCGAGGCCGGCCAGCGCAGGGCCCAGCAGGAAGAGCAGCGCCAGCGTCCAATCGCCGGATCGGGGATCGGTCGCCGACACCCAAACTCCGACGAGTCCCAACAGCCCAAGGCCCCAGCCCGGCGCGATCCCCAGCAGTATGTGGCGCTTCCCCCCGTGTCCTTTGACAAGGAGAAAACCGACCGCCATGTAGAAGAGACCGCCCAGCGCAATCAGGCCGCGCCCAGGCTCGACCGGCAGGTCGCGGAACACGAGGGCCAGTCCGGCTAGACCCGCCAGCAGACACACCAGAACCGATACGAGCATTTTCGCGATGCGTTTCATGATGTGCAAAGATGCGGTCGAACATTAACTTGTCAAACAAGGCCACGAACATCGGAGAGGTTGCGACTGGCTCCAGGCCGACGGACCCTGGAGGCTGCTGCGCGACCGCCTGCGAGTCGGCGGACGCCGGAACAGTGGTGACCGGACGTCGGGCGCATACGGGGGCCAGGGCCGGAAGTCCGGCGAACGCCAAAGGGCGGCGCCGAAGAAATCCGAAAGGGTGCGGAACGGAAAGGCACTTGAAGGCCGATCCGGGGTAGCAGGATGGCGGGATGGCAGTTGAAGAACGATCTTGCGGAGGAGACGGGAGTCGAATTGATGGAGAGAGAGCATTCTCGCCCCCGACTGAGCAGTGCGTGGTTCTTGGTGCTCCTTGCGGGCTCGGCGTTCCTGGCGGGAACGACCGGCTCGCTAGCCGCTTTGCAGTCCGAAGACGCCCGGGAGATGGCGGAGCTTGTGGGCCACGTGGCCAACGCATCCACCGGCGGGCCCGTCGAGGGCGCATTCGTTTCTCTCCTCGGGTCCGGATACGGAGCGCTGACCGACGCCGAGGGCAACTTCAGAATCCCGCAGACCCCGGCGGGGATAGACTCCGTCCAAGTCAGGTTCATCGGGTACGAACCAAGCCATACCGTGATCGAGCTGGTTCCTAACGAGACTACGCAGGTGACGCTCCTCCTAAGTCAAACCGCCGTTCGCGTCGCCGAACTCGTGGTCGAACTGCGCCGTTCGAGACGCGAGAGAAATCTGACGGGCTTCGCGGAGCGGATGGAGAAGGGATTCGGCACCTTCTTTACGCCTCGCGACATCCTCAATCGCAACCCGCGGCTGCCGAGCGATCTTCTTCGCGGAGAACCCGGCGTCACCGTCCGCCGCATCCAGTTCGGACGGGCAGAAGTGTATCTGGGGAGGGGCGAAGCGCTCCGCTGTCCGCCGGCGCTCTATCTGGATGGGATGTACCAGCCGGGCTCGCAGTTCGACGACCTTCCCAAGGAAGATCTGGGAGCCGTCGAAATCTACAAACGAGACCTGGAAACGCCGGTGGAGTTCATGCGCGCAGGGTCGACTTGCGGGGCCATAGTCGTGTGGACGCCCGGTGGCGACGACTTCTACGAATGGGCCGAGGAGGTGTCTCAACCGTTCAAGTGACGAACGGGTCGCCCTGGCTCGCCAAAAGGGGCCCGCCGTTCCCTCGGATGCGCCTGCGTCAACCAAGCGCCCCTCCGAACGATCCATGGCTCGCCAACCTGCCCGCCGCCGCGCCTCGGCCACTTGCCGGCATCTGCAGGCAGGAATCGCCAGGGACTAGGGAACAGCCTCCGCCTCGACCGTTACAGGAGGGCGATCGCGGGGGGCCATCCAGGAGATGGTAGCTGACGGACTCCTGGCGCCTCCGCCTCGACCGCGACAGGAGGGCGATCGTGGGAGAGGACGGCCTATGCCTACGGAGTCGCTAGGAGGCGGGCTCCGACTCGACCGCGACTGTCCACTCGAGCTCGATATCTTCGCGCAGCGAATGATAGACGGAACAGTACTTCTCGAAGGAGAGTCCGACGGCTCTCCTCGCCTTCGCCGCGTCCACCGTTCCGGAGACGGTGAAGTCAAAGTGCAGACCCTTGACGAAGCGTGGCGCGGTATCCGCCCGGGTGGCGCGGGCCGTCACGGCGAGCCCGGCGATGTTCTGGCGTCCCTTCTGAAGAATCAGGACCACATCGATCGCGGCGCAGGCGGCGACAGATTCGATGAGAAGGTTGACGGGACTCGGAGCCTTGCGCAGATCGCCGTCGATTCTCGTTTCGAAGTCGGCGCACTGGGCCGTGAAGTCCAAGCCGCCGTTCCATGCAAGCCGGATTTCGTCGTTGGTCATCGCATCCCCTCGTTCAACTGTTACGGGCAGATGTCCCGTGCCATTGTCGGTAATCGTAGCCGGACGTTCGGCGGAACGCCGGGTGTCGCGAGGAATCACGGGCGCGTTCTCCGCCTCGCGACCGCGGCCAAGCAGTCCTCCCGAGCCGAATGGCTGGCCTCAATGGCCGAATCTCGCCATTCTAGGCAGGGTGGCGAGCGAAACAACACCCTTGGACTTAGCGTATAGTACCATTCCGGGAGGCATTATACATGTTCGAGTTACAGTTCATTCTAGCCGGTGTGGCTACCGTGGCCAGCTACCTGTCGGTCAGGCGGTTCGTTCGCAACCGTCTTCGCTTCGTGGATGCCGTTCACAAGCGCTCGACGCCCATGATCACGGGGGTGGCGGTCGCCGCCGTCGCGCTGCCTTTGGCGATCTTGCCGGTCATCACATGGCCCATGGCGGTCTTGGCGGGCGTCGGGACCGCAGCGGGAGTCAAGGCGGGTCGCCGCGATATCAACCGTCGCCTGAACCCCTAGTACCCCAACGGGTGGCGGCCGCCACCCGAACGCTGCAGTGACTCTGCGCGCCGATTCCAACCGCTTGGCCGAGGTTCTCGGCGAACTCGTCTCCACGAACTCGATAAACCCCGCTTTCGGCGAAGGCGCTCCGGGCGAAACGACCATAGCCGGGGTGACTGCGCACCACATGTCCATAGCGGGCCTCGCCGTGGCTACGCACGAAGCCGAACCGGGCCGTCCCAGCGTCGTGGGCCGCCTTCCCGGAACCGGCGGCGGCCCCTCGCTGATGCTCAACGCCCACTACGACACCGTCGGAGTCGAGGGCATGAATAACCCGTTCGTCCCGAGGGTGGCCGGCGGCCGCCTCTACGGACGGGGAGCCTTCGACATGAAGGGAGCGCTAGCCTCCTGCATCGAGGCGGGCAGACTCCTCGCGGAGCAGGCTCCCCGGCTCAAGGGCGACGTTCTGGTGGCGGCGGTAGCCGACGAGGAGTACGCGAGCATCGGCACGGCGGACCTCCTGGCGCGGCGAGACAGGGGCGAACTGAAGTTCGATGCGGCGGTGGTCACCGAGCCAACCTCCCTGAAGCTGTGCATCGCCCACCGCGGCTTCACCTGGATAGAGATCGCGACTCGCGGACGCGCCGTGCACGGAAGCCGGTACCGCGATGGCGTCGACGCGAATCTGATGATGGGCCGCGTTCTCGGCCGATTGGAAGCTCTGGGCGCCCGGCTGCAGTCGCGGCAGGGACACCCGCTCCTCGGGCCGCCTTCGCTGCACGCGGCCCTGGTGAAGGGCGGTACCGGAATCAGCACATACTCCGCGCGGTGCGAACTCAAGCTCGAACGCCGCACCGTGCCCCCCGAGACGCGCCAACTGGTCGAGGACGAGGTGTCCGCAATTCTCGATGACCTGCGGCGGGAGGACAGCTCGTTCGACGCTGTCCGCTCTACGCTCCTCCACCGCGAACCGTTCGAGACATCCGCCGGCGCACCCATAGCGAGCTCCGTGGCGCGAGCCGCCGCGAAGGTGCTCGCGGCGGAGGCCGCCGTGACGGGAGAGCATCCCTGGATGGATTCGGCGCTGCTGCAGGCCGCCGGCGTGGATACGGTCGTGTTCGGTCCGTCCGGAGCGGGGGCCCACGCCGACGAGGAGTGGGTGGACATCGAGTCGTGCGCTCGTCTCGCCGAAGTGCTCGCCGAGGCCGCTCTCGACTTCTGCGGCTAGCCGCGCGCGCCACGGGCGGGCACGGCTCCCCCGGCGGCTCGCGCCGTAGCTCGGGCGTACCGCAGGCATGCGGACCAGTCATCTTTGTAGAATCTGCGCACATCGTCGAGCTGTCCGGCGGTGACAACCGCCTCCGGACCAAGGAATCGTTCCGGCACGATCCGCCCTAGTCCCAGTCCGACGTGCCACGCCAGCCGCCGCGACCTCGTGCCGAACCAGCCGGCGGCGGAGTTGGCGAACAAGGGGGAGCCGACGGATGCGGGCCGCTCCGAACGGCGGCGGGCGGCTAGGCCGATCCGCCCGCCCTCCCGCAGGAAGCGGTACTGGCGGTCGCTATAGGAGGGATTCACAGGATCCAGCGAGATGTCGCCGGGGTCGCAGACTGCACCCGCATATTCTCCGATCATCTTTGCGAATCCCGCCGGATCGGCCGTCAGATCGTCGAAGAAGAGCACCAGAGGCCGGTGCTCGAAGCGATCTTCCAACAGTTGGATGCGGTCCCGAAAGCGGGCCGCGGACTGCGGACGCACTCCCCTGTCTCTCTCCAGATCGACGAACTCCTCGAACGGGACGTAGCGAAGTTCCTTGATTTCCCGCAGATACACGGATCGCAACCAGTCGTCGTGCCGCCTTACGACGAGGATCGGGCGAGCATGCGGCACGGCGCGCGAGAACCACTCTACGGCGGGGCCAAAATCCAGGTAGCCGAGTTGGCGCGACACGAGGAAGGGCTTATTCCCGCCGCGCGCGATGATTTTCGGGCTCCGCCGGAATTGGCGACGCCGGATGTACCGGACGCCTTGGAGCTTCGGGAAGACGCGCTTCTGCAGCCAGGTGGATCCCGCCCTGCCCGCTCCCGCATGGAAGAAGACCGGCGAAGGCAACGGCCGGCTCAGTCCCCGCCGCGCGGCCGGCTGGCGGGCCGCCGGCCGGACAAGACGAGGCGGGCCGCCGCGACCGCGCGGCGAGCGCCGACGAACGCCAGCCCTACCGGCAAGACGAGGCCAGCCGCCGCGAACGCGCAACGCAGCCGGCCTCCCGTTTCAGCGAAGGCCACCGGCGCCACTCAACGAATTCCGGGTGCGAGCTGTTGCTCGCCTAGCTAACATACAAGTTCCGTCCCGGCTGGCGCCCCCGGCCCCGGCGCCTCGCCCCGAGGCGTCCGGAGTGGCGGATGCAGCAGCGCCCATGGGCGCGATGAATGACGAGCCGCCGCGTGCAGCATGCCGCGGCAGCGCAACTCTGGAGGTCCATTCGTGATTCTCAGCCGCCGCGAAGTTCTCAAGCTCGGCGCCGGTGCCGGCGCCGCCCTCGCCGTCGGGCCTTCCGCGCTCGTTGGCCGCGCGCCGGGGACGCAAGACATCATAACCAAGCCCATACCGTCGAGCGGCGAACACATTCCGGTGATAGGCATCGGAACGCGAAGCTACAACACCGCCGCTCCCGAGGCTGAACAAACGCTCTTTCGCGAGACGATGGCCACCTTCGTCGAGCAAGGCGGAACCGTCATCGACACTGCCGCCGGCTACGGGCGCGGGACCTCGGAAGACGTTCTCGGGCGCATCGTCGGATCCATGGACTGGACGGACCATGTCTTCTGGGCCACGAAAGTCGACCGCGAGGAGGAGGCCGAGGGCACCCAGCGCATGGAAAGGTCGTTCGACCAGCTGGGTACGGATCAAATCGATCTCATGCAGGTCCACAACCTCCGCGGCACGGCGACGCAGCTGGCCACAATGCGGGAGTGGCGAGAGGGTGGCCGCATCAGATACATCGGGATCACTACCTCCAGCAACCGCCAGTACGACGAAGTTGTCGAGACGATTCACAGCGAGGAAATCGACTTCCTTCAGATCAACTACTCGCTCGGCGCCCGGGCCGCAGCCGAGAGAATTCTTCCGATGTGCGGAGACATGGGCATAGCGACCATGATAAACCTGCCCTTCGGACGCGGGCGGCTGTTCCAGGCGGTCGAGGGGATCGAGGTGCCGGAGTGGGCCGCCGGCTTCGCAGATTCCTGGGCGCAGTTCTTTCTCAAGTACGTCGTCTCGCACCCGGCCGTCACAGTCGCGATCCCCGGCACTACGAAGCCTCACCACATCGCGGACAACATGGGCGCCGCGCGCGGCGAACTGCCGAGCAGCCGCATGCGGATTCGGATGCAAAGGTTCCTGGACGCGCTGTAGCCGCCGTGCAGGGCTAGGGGACCCGCAGCGCTCGGGGGGCACGGCGGACATGGTCTCCGCGCCGGGATAGCCTTCATCGCCGCGCGCGATGGTCGGCAGCGCTCGGGGCACGCCGGGCAGGCGTGTCCACGCCAACGCATAGGACCGCAGCCCGACGGATCTCAGCCCGACGGCCAGCGCGCCGCGGACAGTGCGGCGCAGTAGGCAGGCTCCTTCCGGGTAGCGGAAATAGCGCCCGTCGCTACCAGCGGAACGCGGTCTGCGCCGCTTGCGCCGCGACGACATCTCTGACCTCGCGGGCCGTCGCCACGGGCATGTACGGGATGTCGACCTTGTGCGAGGCGATGCTCCCGCCGGCCGTGGACGCCCTCACTCGCGCCATCCCCCGCAACCGGTCGAACGGCGACTGGCTCATCGCCACAACCTGTATCTTGGCGAAGCGGGCGAACGTCGTCTTGCGCCAAAGCCACCCGCTCTTGAACCACACGCCATCGTCTCGCACGGCCCACCCGAGGTGCTGGACGCTCCGCTTGGCGTACAGGACGGCCCAGGCGATGAGCGCCGCGTGGACCGCAGCGCCCCAGCCGACGGCCAGGAAGTAGATGGGAACCGCGACGCCCGTGGCGACGAGGCTGCCCTCGAACAGTATCCGGCGAAAAGCGCGCGGAGAGACGCCCCGCCACGCCACCACAGGGGTGTCCAGTTCCGGGATGACTTCTCCCAGGAACTTGTGCAAACGATCTCGCCTGATGATCGGAGCGAGCCACTGCCGGTGTTGCTCCTTCGCCTCCAGCTGCCGGTTCCCGGCTGTCTGGACGCCGACCGCCGCACAGCGCGCCCAGCGGTGGAGCGGCGCTTCGCTGATCGTCAGGGTCTGTATGCGGCGCAGCGGGATCGTCGCGGCCACCCGGGTAAGCAGGCCGAAGGTGGCGCGAAGGCGCTCGCCGAAGATGACGACGCGGTAGTCGTGCAGGCGAACCAGCGCCCAGATGACCGACAGGGCCATCAGAACGATGAGAAGGCCCAGGACCAAACCTGCGATCGAGAGCGCGGAGGCGGCGGTGAATCCGGATCCGCCGACGCCCAACCCATCAATCAAGTTGCCCAACCACGCCACGAAATCGTCACCCGCAATCCGCCGGAATACCCCTGCCGCAAGTCCGGTATCGTGCAATTGCTGCATGAGACCGGCGGTGGCGGCCGCCAGCAGCAGAACCCCGCGGTTCTGGATAAGCCCGTGAAGCGCGAGCTCTTTCGGCGACAGGTGCAATAGCTCGCGTCCCTTGGGGGACTGTGGCAGCTCGCCAGGGATGGGCGCAGCGTCCGGCTCCCGCCCTCTGCCGTCAGGCGCGGTCGACTGCGCATCGCTCTCCAGGCCGGCCTCTCGTCCAGCGGGCGGCACGAGCGAGCCAGGGCCGGCCAGACCGCCCGGCGACATGGCCGGCATGCCGGCCGCCGCGCCCCGAACCATCGCCTCGCCGCGGCCCTCCCGTATGCGGTGTCTGAGCTCTTCCATGGCGCTTGTCGGCAGAACGGTCATCTTCGCTTCCGGCCCCGAGCCGCCGCCGGTCTCGATCTTGACGTCCACCACGCCCAGAACGCGGTGGAACACGCTCTGCACCGCATCCAGATTCTGCACGCGCGAGTACGGTATCGTCCGCTCGCTCCGGAAGAAGAGGCCGCTCCGGATCACGAGATCGCTGTCCTCGAAACGGTATCTGTACGTCAGGTAGCGCAGCGCCGATGTGGCAACGAGAGAGATGGAGAAAACCAGGATCGTTACGCCGATTCCGACCCCGCCGAGAAAGCTGAGGGAGGCGACTCCGAAGAGCATTGGGAAGAGCACTTGACGAACCTGCCCCGCGAGCCAGAATCCTATCGACAGCGGGTGGAGCCGACGCTCGGCCGGCATCGCGCCGCCCTGGTCGGACGAGACAGTCCGGGTCGAGGCAGCATCGGCCTCGGGCTGGCCGAGATGGGGGCGGCGTTCAGACGGCATCGTCTTGCCCCGCGCCGCCGTTACACGGCGTCGTCGCCCTCCGGCGGCAGCAAGTGGTCGCGGATCCTGATCGCAGTCTCGTGCGCAAGGCCATCCAGCGAAACCTTGGCATAGCTCGTTCCGGCAGTATAGATCTCCAGAGTTCCCAATCCGTAACGCCGCTGCAACGGTCCCTGGGCGACTTGCGTGTGCTGAACCCGGGAGCGTGGCACCTTGATCACCTTCCGCCACACCACGCCACGACGGATATCTATGCCTTCGGGATTCACCGTGTACGAGGCGTAGCGGTGGTGCAGGACCGGCCACTTGTGCAGCCACCAAGCGAGGGCTCCCGTCAGAACGGTCCAGCCGCCCGCGGCTGCCGCCACGCCAATGGCGCCGGCATCTCCGACTACCAATAGGATGACCAACCCGGCTGCGGCAGGGAGCGACAGGCAGGCCGTCGTGATGCGTCCCACCACCCGGTTCAGCGCTATGTGCCGGGGATCGAGGCGCTTGCGCACCCCGTCCGCAACGTAGTCGCCGCTTGGCGGCACGGGCCTAGATTCCGTTGGCGGCGAAGGCGCGGATTCCGTTGGCGGCGCGGGCGCAGATCCTACCGGCGGCACGGGCGCAGATCCTGCGATCGGCGCCGACGCAGATTCCGCCGTCGGCGCAATGGAGCCGACTCCTTGCCGTTCTCCACCGTCCTCCAACGCCGACTCCCGAGGCGCCACAGAGCCGAAGTCCCGCCGTCCTCTAGCGTCCCCCGATGCCGACTCCGAAGACGCCATCGCGCCAAGTTCTCGGGCAGGGCCCGGTTACGTGGTCGTGACCGCCTTCGCCTTCATGGGCCGACCCATGTACTTCTCCCACAGCCGCCGGTGCTTGTTGTCGGTGTCCGACAACATACCCTTCACGAAGACGAACTCTATCTCCGTCGTAATCTCGAGCGGGTCGCCGTCCGTCACGATCAAGTTGCCGACCTTGCCGGGCTCGATCGATCCCAGCCTGTCCGCGATTCCCAGCACCCTGGCCGGGCCGAGCGTAACGGCCTCCAGCGCGGCATCCTTTGGAAGTCCCCAGGAGACCGAGTTGGCCGCCTCGTACGGCAGCGTCCGCGAATCGGACGAGTTGAAGGTCGCGAAGGCTATCTCCACCCCCGCCTCGTGCAGCGCGCCGGGCAGCGTATTGGGATCGTCGTAAGCGGTGTCTTCGCCCTGCGGAATCCTCTGGACCGGCCCCAAGATCACCGGGATCTCCTTTTCCGCCAGCATGCCGGCAATCTCCCTGGCGCCGTTGCCGCCCGCAATCACGATATCGAGATTCCACTTCTCCGCGAATTCGACCGCCGACTCTATCTCGCGCCGGTCGTTCGCCCGGACGATGACCTTCATCCCTCCATCGAGGACGCGGGCGAGGTGCTCCAGCTGGATGTTCCTCTCCAGGCGGTCGGAGGCCGACTGCACCGCCTGCCTGTAGTGCTGTGCGGCGGTGAACCAAGTGTCCATCTCCGCCACCGCCTCGTCGAAATTCTTCTTTGCGGCGCTGAAACGTCCCCCTCCGAACCGGCGGCCCGACGGAAGAGTCGGCCAAGAGATAACCATTGCCGCGGTCTTCTCGATCGCCATCTCTTCCACGGTCCATCCGTCGAGATGGATAAGCGTGGCCTGGCCCTGGATGCCGGAGCCTCCGCCCCCGAAGCGACGTCCTCCTCCCCCGGGCGCAGCCATCGTGTGAGTGATTCCGTTGGCCCGCGCGACGGGGATGTGCTCGCTGGCCGGGTGGATCGCGGTGTACGCGTTGAGGTGCGGATTCCAGCGCCCCAGCTCGTTCATGTCGCTAGTGACCGGCACGGCCCCTATCTCGGTGAGACCGAGTTGGCTGAACGCGTCGATCATGCCGGGGTAGACATGCTTGCCCTCCCCATCGATGACCTCGGCTCCCGGCGGCACTTCGACATCCTGTCCCACCGCGATGATGCGGCCGCCACGCAGGACGATCGTGCCGTTCTCCACCACGCCGTTGGCCACCGTGTGGATCGTGGCTCCTCGCACCGCATACGTGTCGATCTCCTGGGCGGCAACTTCCCTCGCGAGACCGTCTCCCCCCAAGAAGATCGCCGAAAGGGCGAGGACTGCCGCTGCGCCGCCGGACGCCTTCATTGGAGTTCCGCCGCCGACCGCCTTCACCGGAGTTCCGCCGTCGGCCGCCTCCGCCAGAGTCCTACCGCTGCATACGCGCCTCATCGTCCGCCTCCTGACTCTGTATCGCTGTTGGGGCCACCGGGACCGCCGCGCCGGCCGCTACCGGCTTCGGGACCATCTTCGGACATGTCCAGCACTTCGCGCAAACGCTGCTTCTCGGCCTCTATCTCCGCGCGCATCGCCATGTCTCCATCGATGTCGAAGACCACTTCTCCGTCAATATAGGTCGTGCGCACCTTGGCATAGGACGAAAGGGGATAGTTCTCCCACAGCACGACATCGGCGTCCTTCCCCGGCTCCAGGGACCCCACGCGGTCTTCTATCATCAGCTGTATCGCCGGATTTATCGTGACGAGCGCGAGGGCCTCCTCCTCCGACAAGCCTCCCCACTTCATCGTCTTGGCGGCCTCCTGGGTGAGGTGCCGCCCCTCTTCCCCGCTGTCGGAGTTAATGGAGACGACGATCCCGCGCCGGGTCATTATCGCGGCGTTGTAGGGGATCGCTTCGTACGCTTCGACCTTGTAGGCCCACCAGTCCGAGAAGGTGGAAGCGTGCGCGCCGTGCTCGGCCATCTCGTCGGCCACGCGGTAACCCTCCAGAACATGCTGGAAGGTGTGTATTCTGAATCCGAACTCCTCGGCCACTCTCATCAGCTGCAAGATCTCGTCGGCCCTGTAGCTGTGGGCGTGGACGAACCGCGTGCCCTCCATGATCTCGACTAGCGGGTCCAGCTTCAGACTGCGGCGGGGAGGAATCGCGCTTCGATCGCCCCTCGACATCCTCCGTTCGTAGGCATCCCATTCGGCCTTGTATTCGCTAGCCTCGATGAGCGCCTGCCGGATGACATCCATCACCCCCATGCGGGATGCGGGGTAGCGGCTCTCCTGTCCGGGAATGGTCGGGCTGCCCGCCCGCTTCGGATTCTCGCCGAGCGCGAATTTGATGGTCGGCGGCGCCCCGTCGAACAGCAGGCCCTGCGCGTCCGCCCCCCAGCGGTGCTTGATGACGGCGTTCTGGCCGCCGATGGGGTTCGCGCTGCCGTGCATGACGTGCGATGTCGTCGTTCCGCCGGCGGCCTCGCGGTAGATCGCGATGTCGGTGGGATCGATCACATCTCGAATCGACACCATGGAGGACACGGATATCGAGCCCTCGTTGATCGCGTCAGCCGCGATGTGAGAGTGGGCGTCGACGATGCCCGGAGTGATGAACATGCCGCTGCCGTCGATGACCATGGCGTCGCCCGGAGCGTCCACCTCGCCCGATGGACCCACGGCCACTATGCGGCCGTTCTCGAACAGGATGGAGCCGTCGTCGATCCGCCCGGCATCTGCCGCGGTCAGGATCGTCGCGCCCCGAATCAGAACCGGTTGATCCTGGGCCCTGGCCTCGCTCGCTCCGCTCGTTCCGATGCCGAGCAGCGCGGTCCAGGCGGCCAGCGCCAACGATCGGGTCCGTTGCGCTCTCTGTTTCATTCTCGATCTCTCTCTCGTCGTTTCGATACGCGTTCGATGCGCGTTAGAGAAGGCAGCCCTTGGGAGCGGCCTCCACGCCCAACTCTTCCGATCCGTGGCAGATGCGCGAAGATCATCTTTCGCTATTCCTGAAGTTCATCGTTCGTCAGTCTTCGGGAGGGAAGATGTCACCGGGGCGTCTGCCGGATGCCGGAAAAGTCCATGTCCTGAAAATCTCCGAAAGACATGATGCCCTCGAGAGAATTCTCCTCGGCGGTGCCGCTGATCGTGATTTCGAACTCTTCGCCCGGTCCGGCCTCGACCGTGCCGGTAAGGTTGAACTCGTTGCCGGATATCCAGCCGCTCGTAATCACGAGATTGCCTTGCTCCGACCTGATCTCGCCGGTGACTTCGCCGTCCTCCGACACCTCGAGCTCGGCGATAGCCTCTTGCGAGTCGTTGTTGACCGACAGAATCCAGGTCCCGCTTATGTTCACGGATGGAGCTTCGGCCGGACGCTCTTCCTCGCTCTCCATCTCCTCGAACTTCCGTCCGTCCACGAAGACCATCTTGACGTTCGTGTCCTCGTCGAAGAGCGGGCCGTCGGTGACAACGAGATTGGCGATCTTTCCAGGCTCGACCGATCCCATCACGGCATCGAGGCCGTAGATGCGGGCCGGGGCGCTGGTGAGCGCGTCGAGGGCGGCCTCTTCGGAGAGTCCCTTCTCGATGGCGGTCCGGACATTGTCGATGACGGCTCCCGGGCTGCTGACGGAGCCGGAGTAGAAGGCCCAATCCGCGCCGGCTTCCTCGAGCCTCGCGGGAGTCGTCGGGGCGTATGCGCGGCGCTCGAGGGACGACAGCGGTTCATCGGCGTCGGGATCAGCGTCACGGTTCTCCTCCGGCCAATCCACGTCCACCAGAACCGACACGCCGGCGGCGGCGATCTCGTCCGCCATGGAATACGCGTCTTGCGCGCCGGCTACAACGAGCCGCATTCCGGTGTCCCGAGCGATCTTGATGGCCCGCCGTATCTCTCTCGCCTCGTCAGCGGGGAGCAGAGTCGGCCACCCGCCGGCGATTGCCGCTTGCACGGGGCCCAGAGCTCTGTCGTAGGCGGGCCGGCGCCGGCCGCGCGGATCGGCCATGTACCGCTCTTCGTACGCGCTCGCATGGTTCGCGTCCATGTAGAGCTGTCGTATGTACGCGATCACCCCCATGAGGGAGCCGGGATAGCTGCGGAAGCCGCCCGCCCCGCTCATCGTCACGCGAAGCGCGGCCGGCGCCTTGACCACCATCTCTCTCGCGTCGCCAGCCAGACTCACGACGGCTCCCTGGCCCGTGACGATCCCGTCGTCGGGCGCGACCATCGCGCTGGTGAAGCCGCCCGCGCGCCACCTCTCGATGGAGCCGGATTCCGGATCGAGCATGTCCGCCGCGCTGATCCACGAGTTGGTGGCCGGCCGGTCTTCGGCGCCGACCGAGCGGGGCTGGCCACCCTGCAACGAGAACTGCACGTTCCCGCCGCCGCCGTTCTCGCCGCCGCCTTGCGTCCCCATTCCGACCGACGAGAGGGCGTCGAACAGCCCGGGATAGACCGTCAGGCCCGCCGCATCGATGATCCATGCGTCGCCAGGGACATCGACGCCGACGCCAACGGCCTCGATGAGGCCATTCCCGATCACGACGGTGCCGCTGTCGATGACGGAACCGGCGCCGGTCACGATGCGCGCGTTTTGCAGCGCGAAGAAGGGAGGAGGGGCGGGCGTCTGGCCCGGCATGTACTGGGCCGCCGCCGGTCCCGCCGCACCGGCGAGAGCCAAGAGCGACACGACGCACAGGGCCGGGAAGGTTCTGCCCGCCGCCAAGCGGGCAAGCGCGGTTCGGTTAGTCGCCATCCATCTTCCTCCGTTGGGGATCGGTGCAGCTTGGCCGGGGGCCAGCGCCGCGACACGGGTCCGCGCAGCGGCCTATTGCCGCGCCAGTCCGGATTCGAATCTGCGTTTGAATCTTCGTTGCGGGAGATAGCTTGGTCAACACTCTCCGCTTTTCGGGAGACCGCCCCGGAGAGAGCTTGGGCAACACTCCTCCGCTTTTCAGGGGCCAAGCTGACTGAACGTCTCCGCTTTTCGGAAGCCAGCTTCGCCAAACACTCTCCACTATTCTCGTTCTGGGCGGAGAGGACTCCCCCTATTGCTGACACCGGCCAAGTTCGCGTATTTGTCTGGTGGAGAAAGCGCTGCCCGAGCGTAGGCGGACGCTGCCCCGAGTGTAGACGGAGGCTGCCCCGAGCGTAGACGGAGGCTGCCCGAGCGCCGACTGCACCGCCCGAATGCTTCGATAAGCAGAACATTCAGTTGAAAGAAGGAGGCTCGATGTCCACGCGCAGAAAATTCCTGGCTCGCCTTGGCGGTTCCACCGTGGCCGCCGGAGCCATGGCGGCCGCTCCGTTGAAGTGGAATACGGCCATCGCGACAGCGCGCGAGCTCTCGACGACCCCAGGCAGCCCGGGCGAGATTGCGGCCGACGAGGAGTTCTGGTTCGAAATCCAGAGGGCGTTCACGACGGACAGGTCTCTGGTGAACTTGAACAACGGGGGCGTCAGCCCGACCCCCGCCCACGTACTCGAGGCGATGAAGCGCGATCTGGACTTCGCCAACCAGCTGCCGGTGTACAATGGATGGCAGATACTGGAGCCGCAGCGGGAAGGGGTGCGCGCGCGGCTAGCCCGCCAGTGGGACGTCAGTCCGGAGGAGGTCGCGATCACGCGCAACGCCTCCGAGAGCCTCCAGATTCTCCAGAACGGATATGACCTCCAGCGCGGAGACGAAGTCGTAACCACGACGCAGGACTACGGTCGCATGGTTACCACGTTCAAGCAGCGCGAGCGCCGCCACGGGATCGTCTTGAAGGAGTTCCAGATTCCCGTCCCGGCCGAAGACCCGGAAGAGGTCGTTCGCCTGTTCGAAGAACAGATCACGGATCGGACCCGGCTGATCCTCATGTGCCACATGATCAATCTGACAGGACAGATCATGCCGGTCCGCGGGGTGGTCGAGATGGCTCGCAAGCGTGGCATTCCCGTCATCATCGATGGCGCGCACTCCCTCGCGCACCACGATTTCACGCTTGCCGATCTGAATTGCGACAACTATTCGGCCAGCCTTCACAAGTGGCTGCATGCGCCGGTAGGCACCGGCTTCCTCTACGTGAAGAAGGAGAAGATTCCAGACTTCTGGCCGCTCCAGGCCGCGCCGGAGAGCCGCGACGACGACATCCGCAAGTTCGAGGAGATCGGCACGCACCCCGAGGCGAACTTCCTGGCGATCGGCGAAGCGCTGACCTTCCACCAGCTGATCGGGGGCGCGCGGAAGGAGGCCAGGCTCGTCTATCTGCGGAATTACTGGGCCGAGCAGCTGCTGGAGTTCGAGAGGGTGCGGCTCAACACGAGCCTGCAACCTGGTCTCGCCTGCGGGATCGCCAATGTGCGGATCGAGGGTGTCGAGACGGGACCCCTCCGCGACTGGTTGTGGAACGAGCACCGCATCTTCACGGTAGCCATCAATCATGCGGAATTCACCGGGCTGCGCGTATCGCCGTCGACCTACACCACGCTGGAGGAGCTCGACCGCTTCGTCGACGCCATGACCGACGCGGCGAAGCGCGGCATCTCTACTTGACCGGATATATTACGGCTAGCCAACGCGACGGCCCAACGTAGGCCCGAGGCGATTGGGGACGAGCGCTGGACAACGGAATTGATACGGCGTTGATCGGGGGGATCAAATCGGACATCGGCTGGGCTGTTGCGCATGAGCGGTCGGCACGGCGCTTGCGCACCACAACCTGCGGCCTGCGACCCGGCGCGGCTCGAGAGATTTAGTGTGGAACATCCGGCCGGGCGACCGGGCACTGCGACGCGCCCCGGTGCGAGGCGCTGGACCAAGACGGTGGCCTCCCTCGCTCCACACGCTGGACACATTGGCGGCTTGCGGTTTTGCTGAGGAACTGGCCGAGGTCCTGGCAACCGAGCAGGTCAGTTCTGCTCAGCAGCAATCTGCCCGCAAGTGCTTTTGGAGTCGGACCATATGACTGAGAGACATATGACATGAGCATAAAACTCGGAGATGTGCTGAGGGTCAACCTAGCGCTGGCTGGGGTTCGACTGCTAAGCACTCCGACAGAGAGAGACTCGTTTCGACGGAGCGTAGATACCGAGGTGCTGGAAAGTGGTCCAGATATCGCATCCAACCTTACATCAGACAGCCCTCCGCAGACATTAGCCATAGAACGGGATCGCATCACCTTTACCTTAACCAACGATATGTCTTTCATCGCCAGAGACTACCCGTCCAGTAACGATTTGGAGCGCCTTGGCGACGTAGCACAACTTGCTATTGACACGACTGATCTTCAGGCTCAACAACCCAGAGCCTTTGGCTTCAATAGCGAAGCAGTCTACGATTTATCGACAGGACAGACAGCATCTAATTTCATAGCTACGCATGTCTTTTCCTCTAACCTCTTTCAAGAGATGGGGTATAAAATCGTGGGCAGTGGAGCGATTACGTTACATGCGCGCCGCGATGGACATCTCTGGACCATCTACATCGCTCCTCGGTTCGACGATACGACCACTAACAAGCTTTTCGTAGCCCTGCACTTATACAACATCGACAATAAACTGCCATCGCGGCATGTCATTAAGCACTCGTTGCAAGACGTGTGGAGCAACGCTCATACTATTATGGACAGCTTTGATAGGACTCTATAAATGACATCACCGGCAACCATGACTGGCGAAACCAGCAATCGTCAGAGATTCAATACTTCCAAGTCAAGAGTATCTGGAGTTGGAACATCTGACGGAGAGTGTGGGGACGAGCGCGAGGTTATCGGAATATTTGCTAAATACCTCCCATCGAGCCAATACCGATGGGTGACATTCGACCATGGAATCGCGCCCCCAATATCACGCGACCCCCCGGGATTGTCGTCGATTCTACGGGATATCAAGACGAGATTATACGATCCGCCGGAATTGGTGGAGGCTCTACGTGATCTTCACAAACTAAGGAGAGTGGCAGAAGAGGATGGAGACGTCTTGCCGGAAAAAGAGGCACTGGATCGTGCGGAGAGTCTCCTCAGGGCCATGTTTCAGGTTCCCAGTCAATCCTACGACGTTTATCCCTTGCCTGATGGCGACATCGCAATCGACGCTGACACCCCTCGCGGAACTAAAGTCGTAATCGTAAGCGATCATGACGGAAGTGCGAGATGTCTCACGTACATTGATGGGCAATCCGACAGTCGAGAGTATGGTGACCCGTCCGTCATCCCGGATTCCTTCATTAAGGAAGCCCTGACAAGAGCATCTGAACAAGTCCTACCAAGCACTTCTTTATGATCGACCCGACAACTTTTACGGATAATGAAGAATTGGGTCGGCGTGTTTCTTCTAGTCGCGACAGTAGCAGGGTTAGAAAGGGTAGAATCCGCCTCACTCTTTTCATGCACAAGTGCAAACATACCGGCCGGTACCTACGCAAGTTATCTGTCGACAGACTAAACAATGACGAGTTGGCGAAAGTGACGGCTATTGCTGTCCATTACGATAAGGGCCGTAAACGTACTTTCTACGGATGGGTGACCGTGACCCAAGAAGTGGCCACCCAGGACGGACGGGATCTTGAACCGTCGCCCCAGCCCGGTAACCCGTACCATGCGGATATAGTTCTGCCCGCATCGGTGTCGTTAGATAAGAAGGTGTGCCAAAAGCACGCGGCAGCATTGGCGGCCGATGCTCGGTGGAAAGACCGTGCACCATTGTAGTCGGTATAAATCCTGCAGCGTGTCTTAACGACGGCCTATCGCATATAACAACGCTCTTACGCACTGTAGCGGAGCGGCGCGCCTTGGCAGGACGGCTATCAGAACCGGCGAAGACAATACTTGGAGGGGCAGCTAGCCTCGATATTGTCTAGGCGACGGATGGCGGAGAAGCGCTCAGCGAGCGAAGCGCTCGACTAGCTCGCTCAATTCATGGTCCCAGCCGGCTACATTCTCCTCGCGGTCCTTGGCTGTGCGAAAGCCGCTCTCCACCAAACTCAACCGAGTGCCAGAGCGATCAGAATCGGGGGTCGCCGAGATTCGCCACTCGACCACGGTGCTGTACGCGCCCTCTAGCGCCGTACCGGGCTTGCGAGCCCAGCGCCACACCAGCTTTCGCTCCGGCTCGAGCGCTTCGATGATGACGGCGTACCGGCCGTGGCCGTCCCACACGAAACACCCTTCGGATCCCTCCTGCGGCTCCAGACCATCCACGCGGTCCGCGAACCATGCGGCTATCTCCCCCGGATCGGTCAGAGCGGCCCAGACCCGCGTGACCGGGGCATCGATTTCCAATGTTATCTCGATTGGCGGCGGCTTCGCCGGCTTGTCGTTCAAAGCGCTCCCTCCGTCTTGTTCTTTCTTGGAACTACGCTCACTATCTTGCGCCTGCTTTGGCAATACTCGAAACCTGCGGCAACGTTTCGCGATTCGCGGAACCATGTGGCAACACTCGCGACCTGCGGGACTAATGGAAGGAATGGCATGAGCGGCTTCAAGGGCTCCGCAGGACAGGGAACGCTGCTTACGTTCGACTGCTACGGCACCCTGATCGACTGGGAAGAGGGGATTCTGGCCGGGCTCCGAGAGGCGTATCCGGAGGCCGACGACGCCGAGGATGCCGTGCTGATGCACGACTTCCACTCGGCACAGAACCGTCTCAAGACGAGCGAATACCGGCCGTACAGGCAGCTCCTGGCCGAGACTGCAGAGCTGGTGGCACAGTCGAATGGGTGGCGAGCGCCCCCGGGGCGGAGCTGCATGGTGCCTGACAGCGTACCGGCGTGGCAGCCGTTTCCCGACACGAATGCCGCCCTCTCGAAGCTGGACGGCGCGGGAGTCACGCTCGGTATCCTCTCGAACATCGACAACGACTTGCTGGCCGGAACCCTGGAGCGCTTCGGCGTCGCCTTCGGGCGGATCGCCACCGCGCAAGATCTGAAGAGCTACAAGCCCGCCGCGTCGCACTTCGAGCGGGGCCGCGCCTGGGCGCGGACGCATGACGCCTGGGTGCACGTCGCTCAGAGCCTCTTTCATGACGTTGTCCCGGCGGCCAAGCTCGGCATCCCGGTACTCTGGGTGAACCGGAAGGCGGAAGCCCTGCCGGAGGATGTTGCCCCCGTGCACATCTCGGCAGATCTTGCGGGCGCTGTGAAGTGGCTGCTTCCATCCGGTTAGCGACCGGTTAGCTAGCGGTTAGCGACCGGCCTCTCCGGGGCGCCGCCGAAGGCTGGGCCGCGGCCCAGCGAGCGTAAACGTCGGGGCGCCGGTCTCGCCAGAAGAGCCGGCGTGCCGTGGAGACGGCGCAACGGGACAGGTCGATGTCGGCGTACACGATCGCTTCCTCCCCGCTGGCTCCCCGCGCGACGACCACGCCTTCGGGATCGGCGACGAACGACTCGCCGGCGAATTCGAGCCGCTCCTCCTTCCCTACCCGGTTGCACAGCGCGACGAAGTATCCGTTCTGGAAGGCCGCCACGCGCACTTCGGCTTCGTACAGACCCTCCGGCCACTCGCCGACCGACCCGGCCTGCGGAATGACGACCAGCTCCGCTCCCCCTTCGCCCAGACGCCGCATGTACTCCGGGTAGTGCCGGTCGTAACAGATAGCGACGCCTATCCGCCCGACCTTGCTGTCGTACACCAGCGCGTCCGTGTCGCCTTCTGCGTAGTAGCTCTTCTCGTGGAAACAAGCGTAGTCGGTTATGTGCATCATTCGGGTGACCCCGAGCAGCGAGCCGTCGGAGTCGAATACCGGCGTGCTGTCGAAGTACTGCCCGCCGGGCCCGAGCTCGTACTGGTTGAAGACGGTAACGAGACCCAGCTCGGCGGCGCGTCCGGCGATTCTGTCCGAAGTGGGCCCCGGTATCGTCTCCGCCACATGCGCGGCCGACGGATCGTCCGCCCGCTGCGGAAAGAACCGGTCGACGGCGAGCTCCGCGAACGCGACCAGCTGCGCCCCCTCGTCCGCCGCGCGCCCCATCGCCTCCAACGCGCGCTCGATGTTGCGGGTCCGCTCGGGACCGGCGGCCCGCTGGATGAGTGCGATCTTCATATGTCCGCCTCTAGAAGTTGGCTACGAGAGCTACCGAGATAGTCGAGTCCAGCTTGCGCCGCGGAACGCTGACCTGCGCCCCGGTCGGAGCGCCCGCGGGCCATTCGAGCGGCACTTCGATCAGCGCAGGCTGATTGTCCCACACGAACCGGACACTCGTCTTGACTGCCAGGAGCTCGCTGACGTCCACCACCAGCGCGTTCACGAGATCGGCCCGAAGGTCGCTCCTGTCGGCCAGATTCAGATCCAGCAGCAAAGCGCTGCCGAACGAGGAAGATGCGGCCAACCGCTGCCGGACTTCCGTGGACAAGCGCAGGCCGCCGAAGTTCTTGCTAGCGGCGGGGTCGGGTACGACATCTTCTTGAATGGTAAGAGTGACGCCCGCGTCGGTCTTGAATTCGGTCGACTCCGTTTCGATCCAGCTGTTTCCTAGCCCCGCCACCGCTGTAATGCGGCTCTCGAAGCCGGCAAATGTGTTTCTCTCCCATCCGGTACCAGCCGTCAGGAAGCCGAAGCCGCGCAGGGGGCGTTCGAAGTCGGCCTTCACAAAGTAGTTTTCGGCCCGTGGCTGCTGAACCGACTCCTCGGCGACCACGAAGTCATCCGGGCTGCCGACGGCGCTCTTGCTGGAAGCCCTGGATTCTGTTCTAAGGCCCCCGGCCGTCAGCGACAGTTGAAACGATTCCCACTCTCCGCTGGCGCCTCCGCCGACACTGAAGGTTCGCGTCGAGGTGTTCCCGGACGTGAAGAGAAGGCTGAGCTCGGCGTTGTACGACCAGTGTCTGTCCAGGGTGTCTTGTGCCGGGTCCCGGGCATCCTGTTCCGGGGCATCTTGTGCGGTTGCCACCCCGCCGCGAGAAGGTGCGAGAGCGGCTACATTGCCGGCGGGGAATGCCGCGCCGGCCCCCAATGCCGGGCTGGCGACTAGCGCCGGGCTGGCAGCTAGCGCCGCGCTGGCCCCTAATGCCGGGCTGAGGCCTAATGCAGCGCTGGCGACTAGAGCCCCGCCGACGACGACCGCCGGGCCGACGACAGGCCGGAGCGACCGGCAAATTCGGACGCCCGCAGGATGGAAGCGGGAAGCCGCCGCGTAAAGACAGCTCGCGACCGGCCGGAGAACCCGCCAAAGCCGGACGCGCGCCGGACGGAGCCGGGAGGCCGCCGCGAGAAGGCCGCCCGCGACCGCCGCGCGCAGGCAGCCGGGGACTGGCCCTCCGAGAACATCCGCACCACCTTTACGCATTCCTGTCAACAACAGTCACATCGAGAGAAGGAGCTCCAGAAGTCATGAATAAATCTCCGGGGTGTTTGACGAGGAAGTGCGGTTTCGGCCGTGACGCTTCCGGCATCATGCAGCTCTCTATTATCGGAATTGCGGCCGCCCTCGCAAGCGGCGAAGCGACTGCTCCGGCTCGCGCCGCCGGATTGCAGGAAGCTCAGATCGCGGCCATCGAGGCACGCCAGGAAGAGTATGCCGACGTTGCGCGCCAGATATGGGAGTGGGCCGAGGTCGGATACCAGGAGGAGCGGAGTTCGGAGCTGTTGAAGAGCCAGCTGGCTGCCAACGGCTTCTCGATCGAATCGGGGGTGGCCGGGATGCCGACCGCGTTCGTGGCGAGTTACGGCTCGGGAACGCCTGTAATCGCCGTACTGGCCGAGTACGATGCCCTGCCGGGGATCTCTCAGGATGCCGTGGCCGAGCGGATGCCGATCGTCGAAGGCGGGGCCGGCCACGCTTGCGGACATCACCTGTTCGGGGCCGGCTCGGTAGCTGCCGCAATCGCCACCAAGGAGTGGCTGGAAGAAAGCGGCAATAGCGGCACCATCCGGCTATACGGCACGCCCGCGGAGGAAGGCGGCGCGGGAAAGGTGTACATGGTCCGGGCCGGTTTGTTCAGCGATGTCGACGCGGCTCTGCACTGGCATCCGGGCGACCGGAACAGTGCGCAGGCTGGCCGTTCGCTGGCGAACAAGTCCGCGAAATTCCGCTTCAGCGGCTACTCCGCGCACGCGGCGGGCGCTCCCGACCGGGGACGCAGCGCGCTCGACGGGGTCGAGGCCATGAACCACATGGTCAATCTCATGCGGGAGCACGTGCCGCAGGAGACTCGCATCCATTACGTCATCACGCACGGCGGCTTCGCGCCAAACGTCGTCCCGGACTTTGCCGAAGTCTACTACTACGTGCGGCACCCCAGCGCCCCTACCGTGCTTGAGCTGTTCGAGCGCGTAGCGCGCGCCGGAGAAGGCGCCGCGCTGGGCACGGGCACCCGGATGGAGTACGAGGTCATCCACGGACTGTACGACTTGGTGCCGAATGTAGCTCTGTCCGAGGTCGTGGATGAGAAGCTCCGCGAAGTTGGCGGAGTGGCCTACTCGGAGTCGGAGCGCGCCTTTGCCCGGAAGATACAAGCCACTTTCGAGGGCGGGCCGAGACGGCCCCTCGGCTCGGAAACGGAAATTGTCGACTTCGGGATAGAGGGCGCGGGAGGCGGATCGACCGATGTGGGGGACGTCAGCTGGGTGGTGCCGACGGCGGGCATGTCGGCGGCGACATGGGTCCCGGGCACATCGGCGCACAGCTGGCAGGCGGTTGCGGCGGGGGGCATGGATATCGGGACGAAGGGGATGATGGTCGCCGCCAAGACGCTGGCGCTGGCAGCGATAGAGCTGTTCCAGCGGCCAGATGTCCTTGAAGCGGCATGGGAAGAGCTTATCGAGTGGCGGGGCGCCGACTTCGAGTACGCCGCTCTCCTGGGAGACCGTCCGCCTCCGCTCGACTACCGGCGCTAACAGGGACGCGACCGGGCGGGTCGGGCGCGCGCGGGATGTCCGAGCTGGGGAAGTCGAGCGGCGAGCGGGCCGCTTCAGAGCGCCCTGACGCGGCCTCCCGGGCCGACCCGCGCGCGGACGAAGGCGCCGACCGACTCGAAGTCGCCGGGGTCGAGAGCGATCACCGGCGGCGCCGGGCCGTATAGCTCCTCCGTCACTATCGACGCCAGCGCCAGAAAGCTGTCCACTCCGCGCGTGATCAGCGCCGCCGGGGCCGTCCCGCGCCGGATCGCCTCCAGGAGCACCGCCGTCGTGGTGCTGGACCCGCGCGCGGCCGGAAGAGCCATGATGCGCCCGGCGGCCCTCTTCCCCGCCAGCGGATGGCGGCGGTCGATGATCTCCCCTGTCCGAGCATCGTAGCCGCCCCAGAAGCTGAGCGGGTCGGCTGTGTAGAGCACATCGCCTTCCGCCTCGCCGGGCACCACGGCGCGGCCCACGAGCTCCGCGCGGCAGCCCGTCACCGCCACGCCGCGTCGCGCGACCCGGACCTCGTGCCGGACCGGCAGGCTTCGAAGACTGGGCCGCCGCAGCTCATCGCCAGATCGTGTCGTCTCTCGTCACGCGACCCGCGACCGACGACTCCACGCAATCGCTCAGGCTTCCGAAGGCGACCGCCCGGCCAAGCAGCCCCGGCGTGTAGTAGGCGTACTTTGCGGAGTTCGTCATCAGGCGCCCGATCTCGGGGGGCAGCATCGGCGTGGTCAGGATGCAGCTGTCCACGGTCAATTCGGCCCCGAACGACTCGACTTCGCCGAGGTATCCCGCCTCGGCGGCGAGCGACCGCACGGCCCGCCCGGTGGTCACCAGGAACCTGACGCCGGCGCGACATCGCCGCCCTCGCACAAGCTCCGCCAACGCCTTGAACTCCGTGAGGGAGAAGTGAGGGCTGCCGAGCACCACCATGTCCAGGCCATCGGCCTCCGAGAGTCCCGAACCCAGATCATCGCGCGCTTGCCGCAAACTGGCGGGCGACACCCGGAGACTCTCTTCTGGCTCGCGTCCGCCAAACGCGGCCGACCGGTCCGGGGCTTCCGGCGTGACTCCTACCCAGTGGAACAGCGCGACCGCGCCTGACGAAGCCATGGCGGCGCCCAGCGCCTTGAGGTCGTCCTCCTCCGGATGGACAGGGCAGCCGTCCAGCACGGGAATCCGTCCACCGGCTCGCAATCCGATCCAGTGCCCCAGCACCGGGTACAGCGACGGGTCGGCCGCGAGAGCTTCAGGGATGCCGGACAGATCGGCCAGCAGCTGCCCTCTCCGGTTCTCGGCAAGGTGGAGCCCGGTGGCCGGCGCCCGGCCGGCGATGGCGCAGCAGATGTCCAGCAGGTCGGGGTAGCGCTCTGTCCGCGCGCCTAGCACGGAGTTGGCGAAGACGATCGCGCTCGACTCGCCCCATGCCACCTGCTCGCCCAAGCCCGGGCGCGGCTGGGTCTGGTACGGCGCGCATGTCCATGTGGGTTCGCACCCCATGGCCTCGTAAGCCTCCATCTGCCGCCGTGCCGGTTCGGCCCACGATTCGGGCACATCCCACTCGCGCCAGCCGTGGACATCGACTCCGGCGACGTTGAGCGTGGTCGGCACCCGCACCCTCGCTCCGCCCTCCGCGAGCCGCTCCGCAAAGTCCAGCGTCGCATCACCCTGGTAGAGCGAAGAGTCCACGTGGGCCGCCGTGATGTCGAGCAGCTCCCGAGCCCCCGCCACTCCGGCCATGCGCACCAGAATCGTCATTGCCAAGCGGGCGCCCTCGCCCTCGGCTCCCCCTAGCAATGCGCGGTCGCGCTCCTTCAGCCGCACCCCGTTCACGCTCGCCGGGTCCGAAGATCTCTTGTCAGGCACTCGGATCGTCCGGAGACGGATCGATCTCTAGGGGCGAATCACGCCGACACCGTTCTCGATCGAAACCGTAGTTCCGTATTCGGCCGAGAGCTCCGCCAAGCCTTGAAGCACCTCCTCCCCGAGGACGCTATCCGCCAGCATCGGTCGGCCCCGCACCGGACGCGGCAGTTGAAAGCCCAGCGTTATCGGGTGCAGACGCACTTCCTTGAGACTCCCGTCCTCGAACTCCACGACCGGGACGACGCTTTCCCAGAACCCCTTCCCCGCCGGGAACGACGAATCTCCCGCGGCGTCGATTCTCACATCCTGGAAGTGCCCGGGGTGGTCGTCGTGGCCCAGGCCGTAGGCGGCGTAGTTGTCGTGCGGCTGCAGCTCCACGGTTTCGTTCTGGAAGATGAAGTTCGCCAGGGAGTAGAAGATCGGCTTGCCACGGTAGATTTCGATGGGACGGAGGATGTGGGGACCGTGGCCGATGAACATGTCGGCCCCGGCGTCGACGAACGCGCGCGCCGCCTCCACGATGAATTCGGCCGGCAGGTCGCGGCGGCTGCCGCCCTCGTGCGTGTGGCTCGTGACGATGACCCACTTAGCCTGGCGCCGCGCCTCGCGCACGACCGCGGCGATCTCCGCCAAGTCGCCCGCGTGGGGCACGGTCGTCACGCCGGGGGCGGAACCCTCTCTGAAGCGGACGCCGCCGAAGGAGAGGACCGAGTCCGAGGCGAACCGGCTGCGCACCGGGGCGAGAGCGTCGCGCAGTCCGGCCATCTGCTCGGCTCCCAGAGTCACTTGGCGCTGGTATCGAATCGGGCTCAATCCCGGGCGCCCGCGCAGGTCGGGTCGCTGGTGCCCGGCGCGCATCGCGTCATCGAATGTCGAGGCGATGGAGATCAGCGCCACCCGGCCGCCGGGCGTGTCCACATAGGCCGGGGCCCGCGCCTCCGCGAGGTTCTCGCCGAAACCGGCTATGGCGAGCCCCGCTGCCTCGGCCGCCGCCTTGGTGCGCCGGGCGCCCCCTGCCCCGTAGTCCATGGTGTGGTTGTTCGCGAAGCTGACCATGTCGAAGCCGAGCCACGTCAACTCGCGCGCCAGCTCCGGCTCGGCGCGCATGTAGGTACCGCCGCTCGCCGCCGCCGGAATGACGTCGGGCTCGTAGTCGTGGAAGAGTATCTCGAGGTTCACGAACGCCGCCGTCGCCCCTCGGATGATCTCCCGCAGGGCGAGGAACTCCGGCTCCCGGTAGGGCGACATGGCCCGCGTTATGATCGCATCGCCCGCCAGCGCGAACGTGATGTCGCCCCGGTCGTCTTCGAATTGCTGCGCCTCGATCGATGGGACCGCGGAGAGCTCAAGAACGGCGAGGGCGGCTGCCAGACTGGCGGCGGCGAGACGCGGCGCCGCTGCACGACGGTAGAAACGCATAGTTGCTGCCTCCATTGAAACTCCGGAAGATCGGGAAGCGGCCCCTCCCGTACCGTACGGGGCCGTGGCCCGCCAGGGGACTCTTATTGTGCCCGCCGACCATGCATCGTCACATTTTCGGGTCGAATGGCCGGGGGGAAAACCCTTTTCGTCTCTCAATCAACTACAAGATGCCGCACATGACCATGCACCGCCACGCCCGCCACGGCTCAAACGTTCGAACTCTTGGCCGCACAGTCGTAGCGGCCGCTAGCGCGCGCCGCCACGCCCGCCGCCGCTCCCTAACCCGCAGTCTTGCCGGGCGGCATAGCCGCCGCGGCCGCTGTCCTCTGGGCCGTTGCGCCGGCCCGGCCCGCCGCCGCGCAGACCTACGATCTGCTCATTCGCGGCGGCACCATCGTCGACGGCACCGGCGGCCCCGCCCGCCCAGGCGACATCGCCATAGTCGGCGACCGGATAGCGTCGATCGGCGACCTGGGCGATGCGCCGGCCCGGCGCATTATCGACGCGAGCGGACGCCATGTCCTTCCCGGCTTCATCGATACGCACTCCCACGCCATGCCCGCCCTGCTCCGCAGCGAGCTCCGGGCGGCCATTCCCCTGCTCGCCCAGGGGATCACGACGATCTTCGCCAACCCGGACGGCGGAGGCACGGTAGACCTCCTGGAGCAGCGGTCGCGACTGCTCTCGCCAGGCACGGGAGTCAATGTGGCCGCCCTCGTCGGCCACGGCAGCGTGCGCCGGGCGGTCCTGGGCATGCAGGCCCGGGAGGCCGGCTCAGCAGAGATGGACCGGATGAAGCAACTGGTGCGCGACGGCATGGAAGCGGGCGCTTTCGGTCTCTCATCCGGACTCTACTACTCCCCCGGAGCGTACGCGCCCACCGGCGAGGTCATCGAACTGGCGAAGGTGGCCGCCGAGTTCGGCGGCGTGTACCAGAGTCACATTCGAGACGAGTCGGACTACACGATCGGACTGCTGGCGGCCGTGGACGAAGTGATCGAGATCGCCCGCGAGGCGGGCCTCCCCGGCGTGGTGACCCACATCAAGGCGCTGGGCCCCCGGGTGTGGGGCCAGTCCCGCGATGTGTCAAGCCGCATCGAGGCGGCCCGCGCTCAAGGCGTAGAGGTCTACGCGGACCAGTATCCGTACGACGCTTCGGGAACCAGCATAGTCGGCGCCCTCGTCCCCCGCTGGGCGCTGGCCGGCGACGACGGCGGGCTGGAAGCGCGCCTCGAACACCCCGAAGAGCGACGCCGGCTCGTCGCGGACATGCGAGAGAACCTCGACCGGCGGGGAGGCGCGGACCGGCTCATGTTGCCGGGCGGGCCGCACGCGGGGCAGACGCTCGCGGAAGTGGCAGCTGCTCGGGGCACGGAAGCCGTGCAGACCGCTCTCGACCTCTTGGCGGAGGCTCGGGCCGGGGGTGGCGGCACCGGCCTGACATCGTTCAATATGGCCGAGGACGACATCCGGCGCTTCATGTCCCAGCCCTGGACGATGACATCGTCCGATGGATCTTTGTGGTTGCCGGGCGAAGGGCGCCCGCACCCTCGCGGCTTCGGAGCCTTCCCGCGACGCATCCGCAAGTACGTGGTGGAAGAGGGCGTCACGACGCTGGAGCAAGCCGTGCACGCGATGTCGGGCCTGCCGGCGAGAGTCTACGGCGTCGAGGATCGCGGCATCCTTGCGGAGGGAGCGTTCGCCGATGTCGTCGTGGTCGACATCGAACGCTTCCGCGACATGGCCACGTATCAGGATCCGCACGGTCTCGCGGAGGGCGCGGACTATGTGATCGTGAACGGCGTCGTCGCAATCGGCGAAGGGGTATCGACGGGAGAGCTGGCGGGCAGAGCGCTCGCCAGGACTGCCGAGCGACGCGGCCCATCGCCAGAATAGACGCTGGCGTTATTGGAATGGTCCCGGACCCGCAGCGCGGCGGCGCGCAGTTGCGCCCCATCGCCAGGGCAGGCATTGACCGTTATTGGAATGGGACGGAGCAGGACTTCCGCCACGCGCGCGGCATGCGCCAGGCGGATCGGCAAGACCAGGAAACCAGATGACCCCTCGGGGACAGCAAACAGGGAGAGCCAGCTGATGCGCACAATTCGATCCGTCGTCGTCCTCTGCATTGTCGTTGCCGCCGCGCCGCTGATCGATCCGCCGACCCGGACCGCCGGTGCAGAGATGCTCGCGGCACAGAGCGTCCAAGCCACCGCCGGCCCTGCCGTCCTGGGCGGCATGGCTTATCGCTTCGTGGGCCCGGCCAGGGGCGGGCGCGTCACGGCCGTCGAAGGACATCCCTCCCATCCGCACACCTTCTACCAGGGAGCGACCGGCGGCGGCGTCTGGAAGACCACGAACTACGGAATGAGCTGGAAGAACATCTCCGACGGCTTCTTCCTCTCGCCCTCCATCGGGCACATCGAGGTGGCCGACTCGGATCCGAACATCATCTACGTGGGGACCGGCTCCGACGGCATACGCTCCAACATCATCATCGGAAAGGGGGTATACAAGTCGGAGGACGCGGGGGAGACGTGGTCCCACATCGGGCTGGGCGACGGCGGACAGATCGGGGCCGTGAAGGCGCACCCGGGGAATCCGGACCTCGTATACGCCGCCGTGCTAGGCAATCCCTTCAAGAAGAGCGAAACGAGAGGCGTCTATCGGTCGGCGAACGGGGGACTCGAGTGGGAACAGGTCCTCTTCACGTCGGACTCGGTGGGCGCGGTGGACCTCGAGTTTCACCCGGACAACCCGAATGTCATTTATGCGGGGATGTGGCGCGCAATGCGCCATCCGTGGTCGATCATCTCGGGATCATCCGAAGAGGACGGCATCTGGAAGAGCGCCGACGGCGGCGACACATGGCGCCGCATGAGCACGGGGCTGCCGGATGGTCTGGTCGGCAAAGTCGACTTCTCGGTTTCCGCGGACATGCCCGACCGGGTCTACGCTCTCGTGGAGGCGCCCGAACCTGTCGAGGGGCTCTACCGCTCGGATGACGCCGGCGAGACATGGGAGCTGGTCAACGACGACCCGAGCAACCGACTCATGCACAGGCCATTCTACTTCACCAACGTCATAGCGGACCCCTCCGACGGCGATGTCGTCTTCGTGCTGAATCTGGCGACGTGGAAGTCGACCGATGGCGGAGCGACGTTCCAGACCATCCCCAACGTTCACGGGGACGACCACGATCTGTGGATCAATCCCGACGACTCGAGGGTCATGGTGCACGGGAGCGATGGCGGCGGCGTGGTCACGCTCGATGGCGGCCAGACATGGTCGCCGGTCAACAATCAGCCGACGGCCGAACTATACCAAGTCGATGTGGACGACCGGTTCCCGTACTGGCTCTACGCCGGCCAGCAGGATGACGCCTACACCGTCTCGGTGCCGAGCAGCCTTCCGTCGCTCTCCGCGCCGGGGGGGCCGGACGCGTACTGGCGGTCGCCGGGAGGCTGCGAAACCGGACCTGCCGTACCGAAGCCGGGCGATCCGGACATCGTCTACACCAACTGCAAGGGACGGTTCGGCGTCTACAACCAGAGGACGGGACAGGAGCAGCAGTACTATGTCGGGGCGGCGAACATGTACGGGACCAATCCCGCGAATCTGCGCTACAGATTCCAGCGAGTGGTGCCGATCGAGGTTTCTCCGCACGATCCGAATACGGTCTACCACGGTTCGCAGTACGTCCACCGCACCACTGACGGCGGACGGAGCTGGGACCGGATATCTCCCGATCTGACGGCGTTTCGCCCGGACCGGCAAATGGTCTCGGGCGGGCCGATCACCCGCGACGCGACCGGGGAGGAACACTACTCGACCCTGTACGTGATCGAGGCGTCGCCACACGACGCCAACGTGATCTGGGCGGGCGCGAACGACGGTCCCGTTCACGTGACCTTCGATGGCGGCGGCGCCTGGAACGAGGTCACTCCGACCGGCATGCCGCCGGAGGGCCGAATCAACTCGATCGACATCTCGCGTCACGACCCGGACAAGGTGTACGTGGCCGGATACCGGTACCTGCTGGGCGACTTCGCGCCGTACGCGTACAGGACCGAGGACGCGGGGGAGACATGGGAGCTGCTGACCAGCGGCGACAACGGCATTCCGTCCGACTACCCGGTGCGCGTAGTCCGCGAAGATCCGGATCGCGAGGGATTGCTGTATGCAGGCACCGACTACGGGGTCTTCATCTCGTTCGACGATGGAGCTTCGTGGCAATCATTGCAGTTCAATCTGCCGGTGACGCCGGTCACGGACATCGAAGTCTACCGCCACGACCTCGTCCTCTCGACGATGGGCCGGGGCTTCTGGGTGCTCGATGACATTACGCCGCTTCACGAGATGGAGAGCGACGGCTCCGTAATGGCTGCCGGGCCGGTGCACCTGTTCGATCTGCGACAGCAGTACCGGATGCGGCCTCCTCGCAACTCGGGCTACGAGTGGGCTTCCAACTTGGCGCGGCCGCAGTACCGGCGGGCGGGGGCCGACATCAACTACTGGATCTCGCAGGACCGCTACTCCGGCGAGGCGGTGCGGATAGACATTATGGATTCGGCGGGAGAAGTTCTGCGGTCGTACACGAGCGGCGTGGCGACGGGAGGCCCGGTCGGCAGCGCCGCGGCGATGGCGCGGTTCGCCTCCGGCGGAACGACTACGCAGGATGTCTCGGCGGCTCCGGGGGCGCACCGCCTGAGGTGGGACTTGCGCGCGTCAGTCGGGGAGCGCAGGGGTCCGATCGTGCCGCCCGGAGAGTACACAGTCCGCCTGAGCCGTGGCGACGACATCGCGGAGACGCGGCTCACGCTCCGGATCGACCCCCGCGTCGCCGCCGAGGGCGTCACTGCCGCCGATCTGGAGGAGCAGTATCGCTTCAACATCGCGGTGATGGAGACTCGGTCGGAAGCGCAAGCGGTGGCCGGGGAGATCGGCCAGCTGCGCGAGCGGATCGAGGCGGAGCAGGAGGAGGCCGGCGGGGGCGAGCGGAATCAGATGCTCGAGGAAGCCGCCCGGCGGTTGGCACGGCTGGATGCCCGGCTAAGAGACGCCGACGGGAGCTATCCGCGTCCGATGCTTTTGAGCCAGATCAACTATCTGGCCGGCATGACTAGCCGGGCCGACCAAGCTCCGGGGAGGGATGCCTATGAACGGCACGACGAGCTGCGCGCCGAGCTGGCCGAGCTCCGAGAGGCCGTGCAGGTGCTGACCCGGCGGCTGGCCGCCGCCTCGACGTGAGGGGCGGCGCGAGGGCGCCGACAGCGTCGAACGGGACGCACTTAGTCGCCGCCTCCGCGTGAAGGCGGCCCGGGGGCTTGTTAGCCGCCGCCGCAAAGAGGCGAGCGCGAACACGAAAACATCAACGACCGTACTAGCCGCCGCCTCCGCGTGAAGGCGGCGCAGGGGCGACTACGAGAGTGTCGACGACCGTACGCGGGGTGGTAGAGGCAAGCGTCGCGCGGACGCGGTAGACGCCGGGTTCGGGAAGCCCTTCCGCTATCCGCTCGCTCCACCGGAGGAAGGCTCCAGGCTCCAGCGTCTCCCTCCCCAGCTCCATCGTGAAGAAGATGCCCTCGGCCCAGTGCCACGCCAACGCTCCGTCTTCCGCGTACACCTCGAAGTCGTAGCGTTGGCCGCTGGCGAAGTCGAGGGCGATAGCCGCATCTCCCTCGTTGATCGCGGCCAGCTCCAGGAGCACCGGCTCCCCAGCGGCGACCGGGCGGCGACCACCCTCTGGCAGCCCGCCGGGGAGCCGGCCGCCTCTTGCCGGCAATTCGCCCCCCGACGCTTCGCCGCCCGATGCCAGGACGAGACGCAGGCCGGGAGCCTCCTCGCCGCCGCCCGGTTCCCCGGCGGGACGGAGCGGAGCGGGAACGGACTGGGCGAGACCCGACGCGGGACGGTTTTCGCCCCCGCCCCCTCCAGACGACGAATCCGGCTCTCCCGCTCCGCAGCCGGCCACGACGATCAACCAGAGGAGACGCGGCGGCAGCTTGCGCCTGCCACGGCCAAGCGTCAAGCGGCGCGGGCGGGCGGCCTGCGACGGCCGTGGCAGCGGCGTCGGGCGGAGGGAGGGTTCGGCCGCGGACACCAAACGGCGCGGGCGGTCAGCCTGCGACGCTGGCGCCCTCGTAGGTCTGGATTCCTTCCTCGTTGGCAACCGTGATGCGGGGCCGCGAGTCACGGAACGGCATCCACGCAGCGCCGTAGTCGCCAGCCTTGTCGATAGCCACGAACTTCTCGGACGGAACGAAGCCGGGGTTCACATTCCGGTACTTGTGCCGAATCATCCCCGCGGCGTCCTCGCACGCCTGCTGCGGAGTCCGGCCCGCGCCCATCCGGGACACGATGTAGTAGCTGGCGCACGACTTTATCACGTCCTCGCCGCGCCCGGTCACCGCCGCCGCCCCGATGTCGTTGTCCACATAGAGCCCCGCCCCGATGATCGGCGAGTCGCCCACCCTTCCCGGCACCTTCCAGGCCAAGCCGCTAGTCGTCGTTATCCCCGACACGTTCCCCTCCGCATCGACGGCGAGCACGTTGGTCGTCCCGTAGCGGTGAAGCAGCGCGTCCGCCAACACGTAATCGCGGTCCGGACCGTCGAGCCCGGGCAGGTCCAGGAGCTTGGCCCACTCTTCCGCCGCGCTACTCGAATAGTCTTCCTCGTGCAGGCTCGGGCGCGCGTCTCCTCCCTGCGCCCGGCCACCGCTAGCGCTCCCGGGCGGCCCGCGCAGATGGTCGGGCGGGCCCCAGTCGTCCCTCTCCGAAAGCTGTTCGCGCCACCGAAGCCATATCTCGCGGGACTTCGGCGTCATGAGCTCCTGGAGCTGGAAGCCGAAGTCGAGGGCGAAGCGCTGAGCATGGCCAGCGACGAGCATGACGTGATCGGTGCGCTCCATGACGAGCCGGGCCACCGACGAAGGCGTGCGTATGCCTTCGATGCCGGCAACCGATCCCGCGTTGTAGGTCGCCCCGTCCATTATCGATGCATCGAGCTGCACGACCCCCTCCACGTTGGGCAGGCCGCCCCACCCCACGCTCGTCTCGTCCGGGTCCAGTTCGATGATGTTCGCGCCGCGCTCGACCGCATCCGTCGCCAGCCCGCCGCCAGAGAGTATCTGCCATGCGGCCCTGGCCGCCCGCCGGCCGGTATCGTTGGTGTGGCTCGTGATCATCATCGGAGTCGAACCCCGCCCGGCGGGCCGAGGCGCCGCGAGTAGCGCGCTCCCGGACGCTCGCGCAGGCAGCGACCCGGCGACTGCCGTAACGGCCCCCAGGCTCAGACCTTTGTGGATGAAGCCACGACGATTAATCTCGGACATCTTTCGATCCTCTCTATTGGCTGAGACCCGAATAGATCGTTGCACTGCCAGTTGCGACCACGGCGACGCCTCTTTGCGATCACGGTCGCCCGCTTCGCCCTCTCGAAGACGGGGCCGGGGATGTTGCGACCGCGGTGACGCCTCTTTGCGATCACGGCGGCGCACCGTCCAGTCAAAGCGCCGCATCTCCCGCCACGTCGCATGACCCAGTTGACAGTCGGCTCGCCAAGCCCCGGCCGCCAGGGTCACCATGCCGCCAAGGCCACTATTCCGCCAGAGCCGCCATGCCCCGCCAGGGCCCGCCGTGCCAGAGCCCGCCGTACCAGAGCCACCCGCCTGCCGCCAAGGCCACTATATCGATAGCATCTCGAAGGTCTGGTTGCCAAACACCCCGGTCGGTAAGTTGCTAATCAAGCAATTTTCTTCATCGTCACGGATTACTATTTCCAGGGGAGATTGGCCATGGTCAATAGACCGTTTGCGGCGCTTTCGAGCGGGCATCTTCGGCGTACCGCCGTCGCCGTTGCCGCGCTCGCCTGGGCCGCTGGCAGCCCCTGCATTGTCGCAGCCCAATCCGGCAGCGCGGACCAAGCGGGTTCGGCATCCGACCTGCCGGAGATCGAGCTGCTCTCCGACGACTCGGGAATCCGCCTCCAGGTAGATGGGGACGACTTCATGGTCCTCGGCATCAACTGGGACTACTTCCCCGTAGGCACCACCTACAACTACAACTTCTGGACCGAGCCGGACGAGCTTATCGAGGCCGCGCTCGACCGGGAAATGAGCCTCGCGAAGGCCATGGGGGTCAACGCGATTCGCGCGTACGCGGGCATCTCGCCGCGCTGGGTACAGCACATCTACGAGCGCTACGGCATCTTCACCGTGCTCAATCACCCGCTCGGCAGGTACGGCGTCACGGTCAACGGCGTATTCGAGGCCAACACCAACTATGCCGACCCGCAGTCCCGCCAAGTGATCCTAAGCGAGGTCGAGGACATGGCGCGGGAGTTCGCCAACACGCCCGGCGTGCTCATGTGGCTGCTCGGCAACGAGAACAACTACGGACTCTTCTGGAGCTCCGCGGAAACCGAGGACATGCCCGAAGGCGAACGCGACGCCGGGCGCGCCCGGTACCTGTATTCGCTGGTCGGCGACGCGGTGCGGGCGATCAAGGCGATCGACGACACCCGGCCCGTGGCGTACGCCAACGGCGATCTGCAATACATCGACCTCATCGCCGAGGAAGCGGGAAACCTCGACGTCATCGGCTCGAACGTGTACAGGGGCGCAGGCTTCCAGGGCTTCTTCGACGAGGTGGACGAGAAGTTGGGGATGCCGATCCTGTTCACCGAGTTCGGCTCCGATGTCTGGAACGCGAAGTACATGCGCGAAGACCAGCTGATGCAGACGCGCTATCTCCTGGCCCAGTGGCAGGAGATCTACGAGCAGTCCGCCGGCAAGGGCGGCGCCGGGAACTCGATAGGGGGGATGACCTTCCAGTGGACGGATGGCTGGTGGAAGTTCGGGCAGGAGGACCGGCTGGACATTCAGGACACCAACGCCTCCTGGGCCAACACTGCGTACCCGGACGACTACACTCCCGGCCAGAACAACATGAACGAGGAGTGGTGGGGGATCGTGGCCAAGGGGCCGACGGACAACGACGGCCTCTACGAACTGTACCCGAGGGCGGCGTTCTACGCGCTGCGCGATGTGTACGAGCTCGATCCCTACGGGCGAGGGACAACCATGGCGACGATAGCCGAGCACTTCTCGTCGATCGTGCCCGAGTCGGCGATGCTTCAGGCACGGGGAGACAAGGCGGCTCTAGGAACGTCGTTGCTGGACAGGATTCAGCTGAGCGGCTTGCGCGCCGAGTTCGAGACGTACAACACCGGCGGATCGATGATCAGCACTCCCGACGACCCGCCCGCGCAGGCTGGACCGAGACCATCGTTCACGGGATTCGACCAGATGCAGTCGTTCTACGGCGGGTTGAAGGTGAGGCCGGCCGGGGGGGTCGAGGCCGATGTCGTGATGAACGTGCTCGGGGCGGTTCCCTCCAACCCGATCGATGAAATCTTCTACGAGAACCGCGGGCGACCCCGGAGGATCGAGGCGGATGGCGAGCCGTTCGTCCTCTCCGGCATCGACCGGATCAAGGTGTACCAGGCGAATCTCACGTGGGAAGACAAGTGGTTCTCGCTGAACGGGTTCTACCGCACCGGACACTATCACTGGGGCTACGAGGGCGACTTCTTCGGTCTGTACCGCGAGGCGAACTACGGTCCGAACATCGACGTTTACAACGGGGTGGCGCCGGTCGGCTTCGAGATGGACTTCAAGCGCGAGCTCAGCGGACTTTCGGTGGCCTTCGGACCGGAGCTCTGGTGGGGAGCGAACCCCGCGGTGCTGGCCAAGCTGCGGAAGCAGACCGGCCCCTTCCAGACGACGTTCATGTACCAGGAAGACTTGGCGCAGCAAGGCGCCGTGGCGAGCTCCTTCGCGATACCGCTGCCCCCGACGCGCAAGGCGACCGTGCACATGGAAGCCACTAGAGGCAACGCGATCATCGAGCTGGGCGGCATCTGGTCCGGGTCCACCAAGGTTGGCGAGGAGTTCCAGATCGTCAGGGGCGAACCGGGCAGCTACGAGGTGCTTGGCGACGAGATCGAGGCGAAGGACGCCTTTGGCGCCAAAGCCAAGGTCACGCTGACGACCGGGCGGCTCAACTGGTACATGCAAGGCGCCGCGATGGGTCTGGTCGCGGAGGGCGGACCGACGCAGACGCAGACCTTCACGGGCTGGTGGGTGCGCGACAGCGGGATGGGGAACCAGTGGAACGTGCTCACGGGGTTGGCCCTCAACACTGGAAGCTGGCAGGTCGCCCCCAACTTCCTCTGGCAGAAGCCGATGGTCGGACCGATTCCGGCGGACGCCCCCGCGCCCGCGCGCCCGCGCAACGTCGTCAACGACCCGTTCGCCGTCAGGGGCTGGAGCCGGGAGACGAAGGCGCTCGAGTTCCTGCTCACCTACGACCCGACCCCCGCGACATGGATGCACTCCTGGGACAGCGACGTGCGCGAGGACGCCAACTTCGCGGTCACGGTCGGCTTCACCTACAAGAGCTTCGCGACGACGCAGGACGCCGGCATCGGAATACTGGCCGACGGCAGGTCGATCTTCGCCTTCCCCGGTGCGCCGCCGGCCCGGAACGTCTGGGAGCTCCGCGCTCGCCTGGTATCGAAGCGTTCGGCACAGCGCGGCTTCATAGCGAACGTCTATACGGGCACGGGCGAGCCTAACGGCGACAACGCCCGGCTCATCCGGCGGCACGGCATCGATCTCCGGCTGCTGAGCGGCCCGATAAGGTTCGAGGCTTTCGCGAAGGTGAACGACTGGGGCCCGTACGACTATCACCGCGACTTCAACCACACATTCCCGCTCCAGCTCATGGGCGACGTGTCGTACACCCTGGGTCTGCCCGACTGGTTCGAGATGCCGAATACCCGTATCGGGGTCCGCGGCGTTTGGCGGTCGCTCGACGCCTACTCGCCGCGCTACTGCCCCGCCCCGTCCGTCGACGAGAACGGCTTCCCGGTCTGTCTTCCAGGACGATCCGGCCCGAAGGGGAGCGAGTGGGAGATCCGCACCTACCTGCACGTCGCCATGTGACCGAACCCCGGTCCATGACAGAATCTCCGCGGGTGGCCGGCCTGCTGTCAGAGCTGAGCCTCCCGCGGAAGGCGGCACAGATGGTGCAGGCCGAACGGCTGCACATTTCGCCGGAAGAGGTGCGCAGATTCGGCGTCGGGTCCATCCTTAGCGGAGCCGGTTCCCTCCCGGGCGACAACTCGCCCGCGGATTGGGTGGACATGAACGACGAGTATTGGGCCGCCTCCACGGAGGCGCGGCCGGACGGATCGGCCGGCATCCCCGCTCTCTACGCCGTCGATGCCGTTCACGGTCACAACAATGTCGCCGGCGCTACGATATTCCCGCAGAACATCGGCTTGGGCGCCGCGAACGACCCCCCGCTCGTGGAGCGCATCGCCCGCGTGACCGCCCGCGAAGTCCTCGCCACCGGGCTCGACTGGACCTTCGCTCCCACGCTGGCCGTGGCACGAGACTGCCGGTGGGGACGCACCTACGAGAGCTTTTCGGCAGCGCCGGAAGTCGTCGCCGCATACGCGGCCCGGATGGTTCGCGGGTTGCAGGGGGAGGTCGGATCGGGGGGGCAAATCGGTCCGGACGGGATTCTGGCGTGCGCGAAGCACTGGGCCGGGGACGGCGGCACCACGGACGGCGTGGACCAGGGCGACACTGTCGCGGACGAGGCGGAATTTCTGCGCGCGCACGCGCTCCCCTACCGGGAGGCGATCCGGGCGGGAACGCTGACGGTCATGGTGTCGCTGAGCAGCTGGAACGGCACCCTCTGCCACGCGCACCACCGGCTGGTCACCGAGCTGCTGAAGGGCGAACTGGGCTTTGGCGGGATAGTCGTTTCCGATTGGAACGGCATCATGGGGGTGGCTGACGACTTCGGAGAAGCCGTTGCCAAGTGCGTGAACGCCGGGATCGACATGTTCATGGTGCCGGAGGAGTGGGAGAAGTTCATCGGCGAAGTCGTGCGGCAGGTGGAGCGCGGGGCGATCGGCGCCGAGCGGGTGGACGACGCGGTGCGCCGCATATTGATGGTCAAGGAGAGCTACGGCCTCTTCGACCGGCCCCGTCCCTCCGCTCGGGTATGGTCGAACCACGCGAGCTTCGGATCGGCAGAACATCGCGATGTGGCGCGCGAGGCGGTGCGGAAGTCGCTCGTCCTGCTCAAGAACGAAGGCGGCCTGCTGCCTCTGGACCGGACGGACCGGATCCTGGTGGCCGGCCGGAATGCGGATGACCGGGGCAGCCAGTGCGGCGGCTTCACGATCGAGTGGCAGGGCGTTCGGGGGAATGAACGGATCGAGGGAGGCGCCTCCATCTGGGAAGGCGTTAGGGCGTTGGCGCCGCACGCCCGGCTGCTCCGGGCCGGCGGGGCGGCGGCCGGCGCGACAGACGCGGACGGCGACGGCTTCATCGACCACGTCTTCATCGGCGAAGCGAACGAGGCGGGGCCGAGCGGCGGAGATGAACCTCCGTTCGCCGCCGCGATCGTGGTGATCGGCGAGAAGCCGTACGCCGAGGGAATGGGCGACATCCGGCCCCCGTCCGTGGAACCGGTTCGCCGGACGGCCGCCGCCCTGACGACGTACCCCCGGGCGGACGATGGGCCGCCGCTGCCCGGACCCGGCATCATGGAGCCGTACGGCAGCACGCTAAGGCTGTCCGAGCTGCACCCCGAAGACCTCGAGACGATTCGGGCAGTGGCGGCCCGCAACATCCCCGTCGTCGCGGCACTCATCTCCGGCCGACCACTCGTAGTCGCCGACGAGATAGAGGCATCGACCGCCTTCGTGGCTGCCTGGCTACCCGGATCCGAGGGGCGGGGCGTAGCCGAAACGCTCTTCGGCGACTGCGACTTTCAGGGGAGGCTGACCCACGCTTGGCCGGCCGGCGAGAATGCCGACGGAGCGCCGGAGGGCACCCTGTTCCCCGTGGGCTACGGCCTGTCGGCCGCCGCGAAGGAAAGCCCCGACCAGGAACCGGAAAGCCCTGACCAGGAGGCCCTGCTACTACCTACGCCGTAAGCCGCGACCCCTTGCTTCCTGGGCCGTAAGCCGCGCCCCCTGCTTCCTGGGCCGTAAGCCGCGCCCGCTGCTGCCTACGCCGTAGCCGCAACCCCCGTTCCCCGCCGACGCTCCAACTCGGTCCTCACCTCGCGAGCGCTCTCTTCCGTAATCGGGAACTTCAAGATGGCCAGGATCGCGATGGCCGAAGCCGTCAGCGGCACGAACGCGTCCATGGCGCGAAGCATCACGAGCGTCCTGGCCGACTGGTCCGAACCCAGCTCGACATCGAAGCCCGTGGCCACCAGCAGGAACCCCCCGGCGAAAATCGCCACCGACGACCCCAACTTCACGACCCACCAGTAGATCGACCCGAACATTCCCTCCCGGCGCTGGCCGGTGCTCAACTCGTCCACATCGACGACATCCGCCACCATCGACCCCATCAGCGTGAACAGGCCTCCCAACCCGAAGGCGAGGAGGGGCGCCGGCAGAATGGCCATCATCGGACTCTCCGGCGTGTAGCAGAACCACTTCAGGCCGTAGCCCACCATGGATACCGTCGTCGACACGACTAGCGCCTTGCGCTTCCCGATCTTCGTCCCCAGCCACGTTACCAGCATGATCACGAGGAAGCCGCATACGGTCATCACGGTCCCCGCGAGGCCCGCCAGCCAAGCCCCGTCCGCCTGGTCGCCGCCGTAGATGTGGTATATGAACACGAAGATCTGGAACGACGAGATCATGATGAAGCTGTTGAAGATCAGGAAGGTCGCCAGGCAGAGCAGGAGGAACGGCTTCGACTTGACCGTCGTCAGCAGGCCCCCCAGGAAGTCGCGGATGTCATCCATCACTCCGGATTTGGACGAAGATGAACCCTGTGTGGCCGGCGCCATGCGCTCCCGCAGGAAGATCGCCGGGAGAACGCCCAGGATGATGGTAACCGCGCCGATGGCGATGGCCAGCCACCTCGCCCCATGAATCTGGTTCCTGAACCACGCGGGATTCGTCATGATGGCCAGGAACCATGGCGCTATCACGAAGGCGATGTTGCTGACGAAGTTCTGGACGCCCATCAGTCGCGTGCGCTCGTTGTAGTCGGGCGTCAGTTCGTACCCCAGCGCCACCCACGGTGTCGCGAAGATCGTGTATCCGACGAAGAAGACTATCGACCCGATCAGGAAGTACCACACGTAGTAGGCCTGGCTACCGCCCTCGGGAGTGGGGTCCGGCGTCCAGATGTCGATGTGGACGTGAGTCATCGCCGAGGCGTCGATTGGCCGCTCGCCGAAGTCTATGCCCGCGAAGCGCAGGTCGGAGTAGCGCTTGACCGGATCTCCGCCGGCTTCCGCGTCCTCCACCTCCGCCTCGTCCCAATCCGTCGAGAAGTAGTCGACATTCACATTCTCGTACGCGTCGCTGTAGAAGGAGATGACTCTGTCGGCGGGTTGCGCGGGCAGAGGAGCCGGCACTGCGGGGGCCATCGATCCCTCGGCATCCTCCTGATCTCCCGCATTCTCCTGCCCGCCTCCGCCGGACTCGGACGAGTCGCTCGCCCTGGCGGACGAGTCGCCCGCTGCGGCAGAGTCGCTCCGGTACAGATAGATGTTGTCCACATAGACGTTCCGCAGGTCGCCCGAGATCAGGATCTGGGCCAGGTGGTCCCTCGTCACGAGCGTGGGGAAGTCCGTGAGCGGCAAGTCCACCGAGACCCAGGCGCCCGTCACCAGTAGAGGGGGCGAGATCACGACTTCGTGCTCGACGTCGTCCATGGGCGTCGTGTTCAGGTTCACCGGCGCCGGATTGACGATCCCGCTCACCCAGTCGCTAGCGCGCTCCAGCACGCCCCGGTCATCGACCGCGACATTACCGCTGTAGACCCCGTCCGCGCCGTAGTCCACCAGCTTCAGCCGGAACTGGGCGGGGGCCGGCAGCTGCCAGAGAAGAGCGAAGACGACGCCGGAAGCGATCGCCCCGATGAAGAGATACGGACGCCTCCGTCCCCACCGCGTGCTGGTGCGGTCGGAGATGAAACCCATGAGGGGATCCGTTATGGCGTCCGTCAATCTGGGAAGGCTGCCCAGGAGGCTGACCACTCTGGGGTCTATCCCGAGGGCCAGGTTCAGAATGACCATCATGCCGCCGATGGCCGACGCCAGGAGATTGTTGACGAAGCCGCCGACGCCGTAGGCGACCTTGTGAGGGAAGGAAATGCGGTCTTCCGGGGCCGTCGAGTAGTGCTTGCTCATCGTGCCACGTCAGCCATGCTCCCGCGTTCTACCGGCGCCCTCGCGGCTTGCTCGTCGCCCGAGGAGACGAGTTACGAATTCGGTCCGTGCACCCTCACCCAATCGACCAGCATCGTTTGCGGAAAGGCCGTATTCTCTCCCGGCGGACCCACGAAGGCGCCGCCGACAGCCACATTGAGAATTATGAAGAAGGGGTGATCGAAAACCCAGCGCCCCGGCAGGTCGGAGCGCCGGACCACCTGATAACGCTCGCCGTCCACGAACCACTCTATTAGGTCGTCGGTCCACTCCACCGCGAAAGTGTGAAATCCCGTGTCGAAGCGCGCGTTGGCCAGCGTGTAGCGAGCCGTGACCGCCTGTCCGGCCGAATATCCCGGGCCGTGCAAGCTGCCGTGGATCGTAGAGGGCTCCTGGCCTCGGAACTCCATCACATCGATCTCGCCGCACTCGGGCCAGCCGACCGTGCCGATGTCGCCGCCGAGCAGCCAGAACGCCGGCCAAACGCCTCGCCCCGAGGGGAGGTCGATGCGCGCCTCGAACCGCCCCCCTGTCTGCTCGAACAGTCCCTGCGTCTTGATCCGGGCCGATGTGAAGCCGCTGCCGCTGAACGACTCTCTGCGAGCGGTGATTGCGAGATTGCCGTTTCCGTCCAGCGAAGCGTTCTCGGGCCGGTCGGTATCGTACTCCAGCTGGGCGTTGCCCCAGTCGGTCCCGATATCGAAGGTCCAGCGGGAGGCGTCGGGCAGCTGCCCGGCCGGCCCGTCGAAGTTGTCCTCCCACACCACCCGGCGCTGGGCGGGCGGAGCCGCCGTCTCCCCGCCCCCGCACGCCGCGGATCCCGCCGCGACCGCCGCCAGGAGCGCCAGCGCGACCGATCTCCAGCTCGGCTCGGAGATGCTGCTCATTCGCGTCAAGCCGCTTGGGTTGGCAAGGGGACCCTCGAGCGAACTACCGGCTGGCCGGACCAAGCGACAGGCTTGGTCCGGCTTGTCCGTCGCCGTCGCTCTCGCGCCAGAAGTACAAATTGTCTACGTAGACCGTGTTGGGATCGCCGGAAATGATCAGCTGCGCCAAGTTGGCGCGGGCCGCCAGCCCCGTGAAGTCGGCCAGGGCCAGGTCGTAGCTGACCCAGGAGCCCGTGGCCAGCGGCGGATCCGATTCGGCCGTGAGCGACAGCTCGTGCTCGCTGTCATCTCCGCCTTGAAACGAACCGTTCGCCCCGAAGTCGACCAGCTTCACCTTGAAGACAGCCGGAGCGGCGGTCGGGTCCGGCGTCCATATGTCGATGTGGAAGTGGGTCATATCCGAGGCATCGACCGGGGCCGAAGTGAACTCTATGCCCGCGAACGCCAGATTGGAGTACTTCTTCACCGCATCCCCGGCCACCATGACGTCTTCCACATCCGCCTGGTCCCACTCCGCCGACCACGTGTCCACCGTCGCGTCGTCGTACGCGTCGCTGAAGAGCGACGTCACGTCGCCGGCGGCCTGCGTCGGCACTGGCGCCGCAACCTCCGGCTCGGTCGGCCCCGGCGTCACATCGCCGCGCCAGAAGTACAAATTGTCTACGTAGACCGTGTTGGGGTCGCCGGAAATGATCAGCTGCGCCAAGTTGGCGCGGGCCGCCAATCCCGTGAAATCGGCCAGGGCTAGGTCGTAGCTGACCCAGGAGCCCGTGGCCAGCGGCGGATCCGATTCGGCCGTGAGCGACATCTCGTGCTCGCTGTCATCTCCGCCTTGAAACGAACCGTTCGCCCCGAAGTCGACCAGCTTCACCTTGAAGACAGCCGGAGCGGCGGTCGGGTCCGGCGTCCATATGTCGATGTGGAAGTGGGTCATGTCCGAGGCATCGACCGGGGCCGAAGTGAACTCGATGCCCGCGAACACCAGATTGGCGTACTTCTTCACCGCATCCGCGGCGACCATGACATCTTCCACATCCGCCTGGTCCCAATCGGCCGACCACGTGTCCACCGTAGCGTCGTCGTACGCGTCGCTGAAGAGCGACGTCACATCATCGGCGGCCTGCGTGGGCACCGGCGCCGCTACTTCCGGCCCGGCCGGCGCCGCCGACACGGTGACCGCCGCCGTCCCGGAGGCTTGCCCTGCCGTTGCGGTGATCGTGGCCGAACCCGCGCTGGAGCCGCGCACGAGGCCGCCGGATGTGACAGTGGCGACGGCCGTGTCGCTGCTGGACCATGCGACCGTGGCATCGGTCATGACCTCTTCGTTCTGGTCGCGCACCTCGGCTGCCAACTGGACGGAGTCTCCCGCCGCTAGCCCGACTTCGGCGGGCGTGACCGACACCGTGGTCGGTTCTGGCGGCGGAGGCGACACGGTGACTGCCGCGGTCCCGGAGGCTTGCCCTGCCGTCGCGGTGATCGTGGCCGAACCCGCGCTGGAGCCGCGCACGAGGCCGCCGGATGTGACAGTGGCGACGGCCGCGTCGCTGCTGGACCATGCGACCGTGGCGCCAGTCATGACCGCTCCGTTCTGGTCGCGCACCTCGGCCGCCAGCTGGACGGAGTCCCCGGCCATTAGCCCGACTTCGGCGGGCGTGACCGACACCGTGGTCGGTTCTGGCGGCGGAGGCGGAGGCGGAGGTGGCGGCGTGGGCGCGGCAGCGTCGCCGCCGCAGGAGAGCGTGACCGCGAGAGTGGCGGTCAGAGGAATCGCGAGATGCCAGCGTGGGCTGCGATACATCCGGCGTGCGCGGGGGGCCGCCGGGATTATTCTGGCGAATCCCAGTCGGCTAGTGACGCTAGAGGATGCTAGAGTTTGACACTTTGGCCTAACGAGTGACATTGCGCCTCCTGTTATATCATTCAAGTTCGAGAGCTCGCTCGGACCTAGTGGACTAAGTTCTTCACGCTAATCTGAAGCAACTGCCTTGCTGGATGTTGGCTGCGTCTGGCAGCTGGCGCCGTTGTCTAGCGCCAGAAGTACAAATTGTCTACGTAGACCGTGTTTGGGTCGCCGGAAATGATCAGCTGCGCCAGACTGGCGCGGGCCGCCAATCCTGTGAAGTCGGCCAGGGGCAGATCGTAGCTGACCCAGGAGCCGGTGGCCAGAGGCGGATCCGATTCGGCCGTGAGCGACATCTCGTGCTCGCTGTCATCTCCGCCTTGAAACGAACCGTTCGCCCCGAAGTCGACCAGCTTCACCTTGAAGACAGCCGGAGCGGCGGTCGGGTCCGGCGTCCATATGTCGATGTGGAAGTGGGTCATGTCCGAGGCATCGATCGGGGCCGAAGTGAACTCTATGCCCGCGAACGCCAGATTGGAGTACTTCTTCACCGCATCCCCGGCCACCATGACGTCTTCCACATCCGCCTGGTCCCAGTCCGCCGACCACGTGTCCACCGTAGCGTCGTCGTACGCGTCGCTGAAGAGCGACGTCACGTCGCCGGCGGCCCGCGTGGGCACTGGCGCGGCCTCCTCCGGCTCGGTCGGCGCCCCGCCGCCCCAGAAGCGAACGTTGTCCACGAAGATCGTATTGGGGTCCGCGGAGATTATGAGCTGCGCCAAGCTGGCGCGGGCCGCCAATCCCGTGAAGTCGGCCAAGGGCAGGTTGTAGCTGACCCAGGAGCCGGTGGCCAGCGGCGGATTCGAGGCGGCCGTCAAGGCCATCTCGTGTTCCGTGTCGTCGCCGCCCGCAAATGCCCCGTCGGCCCCGAAGTCGACCAGTTTCACCCGTACCGAAGCCGGGTCCGCCGTCGGGTCCGGCGTCCAGAGGTCGAACGCGAAGTGGGTCATGTCCGAGGCATCGACCGGGGCCGAGGTGAACTCGATGCCCGCGAACACCAGATTGGTGTACTTCTTCACCGCATCGCCGGCGACCATGACGTCTTCCACATCCGCCTGGTCCCAATCCGCCGACCACGTGTCCACCATCGCGTCGTCGTACGCGTCGCTGAAGAGCGACGTCACGTCGCCGACGGCCTGCGTCGGCACCGGCGCCGCAACCTCGGGCGCGGTCGGCGCCGACGGCACATCGCGCCAGAAGTACACGTTGTCCACGTAGACGGTGTTGGGATCGCCGGAAAAGATCATCTGGGCCAAGTGGGTGCGACCGGCGAGCCCCGCAAAATCGGCTATCGGGATGTCGTAGCTGATCCACTGGCCGGTCGCGAGCGGCGGATCCGACTCGGCCGTTAGCGACAGCTCGTGCTCGCTGTCGTCTCCGCCGCCGAACGTGCCGCCGCCGCCGAAGTCGACCAGCTTAACTTGGAACGCAGCCGGAGCGGCGGTCCGGTCCGAGGTCCAGATGTCGATGTGGAAGTGGGTCATGTCCGAGGCATCGACCGGGGCCGAAGTGAACTCGACTCCCGCGAATACCAGATTGGTGTACTTCTTCGCGTTGTCTCCCCCGATTTGCACATCCGCGACATCCGCTTGGTCCCATTCGGCGGACCATGTGTCCACCGTCCGGTCGGCGTAGGCGTCGCTGAAGAGGGAGATCACGTTGGCCGCGTCCACGGTGGGCGTGGCAGGCGAGTCATCGGGGGAAACGCCCACATCCACGGTCACGGCGCCCGAGGCGGCTCTCAATCCCAGGGAGGCGGTCACGGTAGCCATGCCCAGCCCGACGAACGTCATGCGGCCCGTGTGGTCGACAGTGACCACGCCAGGATCCGAAGAAGCGAAGGTGAAGTAGGCCGAACTCGCGTTCATGACGCGTTCTTCCCCAGCCACATCGAATGTCACCGTCGTTCCCATTACCGAGGCGGCATCGCCCACCTCGCCGGTAATGGTCGCGCTTGCGATCGCGGGCCGGACATTCGCGATAGTTCCGACATCCTCGAACTGAAGGTCGTCAATCCAGAACTCGTTGCCCTGATTGTTCTCGGCTCCCTCCGCAAAGTGAAAGAATCCCCGCTCGGCGGTCAGCTTCGAGGCGAGCGGGAACGGCAGGATGACCTTCGTCCACGAAGTGCCGATCCTCACGTCGGCAGCCTCGGCAGTGTACATGGAGGCGCCCGTGTTGTCGTTGCCGAATCCGGCCGTGTTCATCGTGAAGCCCTGGCGCCCGCGGGCCCAGAAGGTGAGCGCCGTGTAGCCGGAGAGGTTGCGGGGCGGATTTCCCACGAAGACGCCGCCGGCGAAGCTGCCCGAGCGGTCGCCCGGGACCGGCACCGTGAACTTGAGGCTGGACGATCCCCCCCGTCCGCCGGTCTCGTCGATCTCGAGGGCATCCAGCTTGGATCCGCCGAAGGACTGGTACTCGAGTCCGGCGACGAAGCCGTCGATGTAGACTTCCGAGTTGCTGGGGGATGGCGCCGGCGAAAGCGAATCGAGATCGCGCGATGAGCAGCCGGCGGTGGCCATCAGCAACAGCGCCGGGATAGCGCTCAACAGCGCTCGATATCGTCTTGCGTCCATGCTCATCTCTCTCTAGCTGGTTCGACCGACCCAAATCCCACTAACCGCTCCCCATCTTGCGTTCTCCGGCGGCGTGCAACGACATGCGCACAGCCCGGCGGCATGGGAGCGCCGTGTCGCAACTGGGGCGCGCGCCACTCTGAAGATCCCCCACGCTATTCAGAATAACGCTGCACGCGGCGCGGCGCGACGGCAGCTACAGGGTGCGGCGCGACGGCGTTGCAGGGCATGCCGGACGAGACCGGCGATGCGCACTTGCCGGCATTGGAGCCGCGGCCGCGGCTCGCACCCGGAGAGCCGGGGGGTCAGTCCTCGAGGAGCCGGCCGGCCATCTCCCGCGCTTCCTCGAGGGTCTCGACGATCTGGTCATCCGGCAGGGAGTCCAGGATGCCAAGGGCGCGAAGAGTCTTCCCGACCCCGCGCGAGAGACCCATCGCTACGACTTCGGTATCGGCCGCCGCGGCCGCCTTCAGGAGACGTCCGATCAACATCGCCGCGCTGTCGTCGAGATACGTGGCGTTGGTGAAGTCGAAGATGACGACTTCGTGCTCCACGATGTCGTGCCCTATCACCCGTACCAACCGGTGGGAGGAGGCGACCGTGAACGACCCGCGGAGCGCCACCAGACCGACCCGGGCCGTATAGCGGCGCATTTCGGCCGAGGACTCGCCCTCGGCGAAGAATGCCCGGTCCAGCAGCGGCACCGAGAGCACGCTGTCGAGTTCGAGCTTCTCCAGCTGGCGGGCGTGGACCATGCCTCCGGCGATCAGCCCTATCGCCACCGCCGTCATGAGGTCCACCGTCACGGTCAGAATCAGAGTCAAGCCCATGACCATGAGGTGCCCGCGCCGCAGGTGCCTGATGCGGGCAAGCAGGCGCCAGTCGATGATGTCCCACCCGACCTTCACCAGTATCCCCGCCAACACCGCATGCGGGATCTGCTCCAGGAACTGGCCGAATCCCAGCAGAACTCCGAGCAGGAAGAGCGCGCACAGCGCTCCGGCCACCCGCGTTGCGGCCCCGGAGCGGATATTGACCACGGTTGCCAGTACGGCTCCAGCCCCGGGAATTCCGCCGAACAGACCCGCCACTATGTTGCCCATTCCCTGCCCCACCAACTCCCTGTTCGGATTGTGCTGCGTACCGGCCATCGAGTCGGCCACCAGCGAGGTGATGAGGCTGTCTACAGATCCGAGGAGCGCGAGGATGAGGGACGGCTGCAGCGCGCCCGCCACGAAGCCGGCGGAAGGAGGATCGAAGCTGAATGCCGGCAGGCCGGACGGAACCGGACCGATGACGAGCGTATCGTTCAGCCAGAGCACGGCGAGGAGAGTCCCGCAAACCAGCGCCACGAGATGTCCCGGCACCACCCTGGTCCACCGCCGGGGCCAGAGAAACCCGATAGCGAGCGTAACCGCGGCGAGGGCGAGGGCGGCCCAGTCGATATGGCGCGCCGCCTCGATGAGCTTGTGGATCGCCCCCGCTATTCCTCCCTCCGCCCCGGGCGGAGCTCCGACGAAGGGAGCGGCCTGTATCAAAATGATGAGGAAGCCGATGCCGGACATGAAGCCCGAGATGACGACATACGGCGTGTAGACGACGAAACGTCCTGTCTTCAACGCTCCCAGCAGAATCTGGAGCAGGCCGGCAAGCGCCACTATCGTCAGGGCTTCCGCCAGAGTCGACGCATGACTCTGAATGATGACCACCATCGCTACCGTCATCGGCGCCGTCGGTCCCGATATCATGAGCCGGGTGCCGCCAAACACGGCCGCGAAGAAGCCGACCGCCACCGCGCTGTAGAGCCCCGCCGCGGCACCCACGCCGGACGCCACGCCGAAAGCGAACGACATCGGCAGCAGCACAATTGCGGCAGTGACGCCGCCGAAGAGATCCCCGCGGAATTTGTCCAGAGAGTACTTCATGCCATGCGGCTTCCTGCGCTTGTTAGCGGTGGCCCTAATGAAACCGGCCGGGGTCGAACGCCGCAAGACGGGTGTCCCGGAAGCCCGGCCAGCGCCGCGGGGTCAGTCCTTGAGGAGCCGGCCGGCCATCTCCCGCGCCTCATCGAGGGTCTCGACGATCTGGTCATCCGGCAGGGAGTCCAGGATTCCAAGCGCGCGAAGCGTCTTCCCGACCCCGCTCGAGAGACCCATCGCTATGACTTCGGTCTTCTCGGCCGCGGCCGCCTTAAGGAGACGTCCGATCAACATCGCCGCGCTGTCGTCGAGATACGTGGCGTTCGTGAAGTCGAAGATGACGACTTCATGTTCCGCGATGTCGTGTCCTATCACCCGTACCATCCGGTGGGACGACGCGACCGTGAACGACCCGCGGAGCGCCACCAAGCCGACCCGGGCCGCATAGCGGCGCATTTCGGCCGAGGACTCGCCCTCGGCGAAGAATGCCCGGTCCAGCAGCGGCACCGAGAGCACGCTGTCGAGTTCGAGCTTCTCCAGCTGGCGGGCGTGGACCATGCCTCCGGCGATCAGACCTATCGCCACCGCCGTCATGAGGTCCACCGTCACGGTCAGAACCAGAGTCAAGCCCATGACCATGAGGTGTTCGCGCCGCAGGTGCCTGATGCGGGCAAGCAGGCGCCAGTCGATGATGTCCCACCCGACCTTGACCAGTATCCCCGCCAGGACCGCATGCGGGATCGGCTCCAGGAACTGGCCGAGTCCCAGCAGAACTCCGAGCAGGAAGAGCGCGCACAGCACTCCGGCCACCCGCGTGGCGGCCCCCGAGCGGATATTGACCACGGTTGCCAGCACGGTTCCCCCTCCGGGAACGCCGCCGAACAGACCCGCCACTATGTTGCCCATTCCCTGCCCCACCAACTCCCTGTTCGGTTTGTGCTGCGTACCGGCCATCGAGTCGGCCACCAGCGCGGCGAGGAGGCTCTCCACCGACCCGAGGAGCGCGAGGATGAGGGCTGGCTGCAGCGCGCCCGCCACGAAGCCGGCGGAAGGAGGATCGAAGCTGAATGCCGGCAGGCCCGACGGAACCGGACCGATGACCGGCGTATCGTTCAGCCAGAGCACGCCGAGGAGAGTGCCGCAAACCAGCGCCACGAGGTGGCCCGGCACCACCCTGGCCAGCCGCCGGGGCCAGAGAAACCCGGCAGCGAGCGTGACGGCGGCGAGGGCGAAGGCGGCCCATTCGATATGGCGCGCCGCCTCGACGAGCTCGTGGATCGCCCCCGCTATTCCTTCCTCGGCCCCGGGCGGAGCTCCAAAGAAGGGGGCGGCCTGTATCAAGATGATCAGGAAGCCGATGCCGGACATGAAGCCCGAGATGACGACATACGGCGTGTAGACGACGAAACGTCCGGTTCTCAACGCCCCCAGCAGAATCTGGAGCAGGCCGGCAAGCACCACTATCGTCAGGGCTTCCGCCAGAGTCGACGCATGACTCTGAATGATGACCACCATCCCTACGGTCATCGGCGCCGTCGGTCCCGAGATCATGAGCCGGGTGCCGCCAAACACGGCCGCGAAGAAGCCGACCGCCACCGCGCTGTAGAGCCCCGCCGCGGCGCCCATGCCGGACGCCACGCCGAAAGCGAACGATATCGGCAGCAGGACCACCGCGGCGGTGACGCCGCCGAAGACATCCCCGCGGAATTTGTCCAGAGAGTAGTTCATGCCATGCGGCTTCCCGCTAGTGCTAACGCCGGCCCCAACGAAACCGGCCGGGGTCGAACGCCCCAAGGCCGGTGTCCCGGAAGCCCGGCCGGCATGGCGCGCGGTGCGACGGTATCCACGGGGTTAGTCCTCAAGGAGCCGACCGGCCATCTCCCGCGCCTCATCGAGGGTCTCGACGATCTGGTCATCCGGCAGGGAGTCCAGGATGCCAAGGGCGCGAAGAGTCTTCCCGACCTCGCGCGAGAGGCCCATCGCTACGACTTCGGTCTCGGCCGCCGCGGCCGCCTTAAGGAGACGTCCGATCAACATCGCCGCACTGTCGTCGAGATACGTGGCGTTGGTGAAGTCGAAGATGACGACTTCGTGCTCCACGATGTCGCGTCCTATCACCCGTACCATCCGGTGGGAGGAGGCGACCGTGAACGACCCGCGGAGCGCCACCAGACCGACCCGGGCCTCGTAGCGGCGCATTTCGGCCGGGGCCTCGCCCTCGGCGAAGAATGCCCGGTCCAGCAGCGGCACCGAGAGCACGCTGTCGAGCTCCAGCCTCTCCAGCTGGCGGGCGTGGACCATGCCTCCGGCGATCAGGCCTATCGCAACCGCCACCATGAGGTCCACCGTAAGTGTCAGAACCAGAGTCAAGCCCATGACCATGAGGTGTTCGCGCCGCAGGTGCCTGATGCGGGCAAGCAGGCGCCAGTCGATGATGTCCCACCCGACCTTGACCAGCATCCCCGCCAGGACCGCATGCGGGACCGACTCCAGGTACCGGCCGAGTCCCAGCAAAACCCCGAGCAGGAAGAGCGCGCACAGCGCTCCGGCCACCCGCGTTGCGGCCCCGGAGCGGATATTGACCACGGTTGCCAGTACGTTGCCCCCTCCGGGAATTCCGCCGAACAGGCCCGAGGCGATGTTGCCGATTCCCTGCCCCGTCAACTCCTTGTTCGGTCTGTGCTGCGCACCGGTCATCGAGTCGGCCACCAGTGCGTGGAGGAGGGTTTCCAAGGACCCGATGAGCGCGAGGATGAGGGACGGCTGGATAGCGCGCGCCACGAAGCCGGCGGAAGGAGGATCGAAGCCGAATGCCGGCAGGCCGGACGGAACCGGACCGATGACGGGCGTATCGTTCAGCCAGAGCACGCCGAGGAGAGTCCCGCAAACCAGCGCCACGAGATGTCCCGGCACCACCCTGGCCAGCCGCCTGGGCCAGAGAAACCCGGCAGCGAGCGTGACGGCGCCGATGGCGAAGGCGGCCCATTCGATATGGCGCGCCGCCTCGACGAGCTCGCGGATCGCCCCCGCTATCCCTTCCTCGGCCCCGGGCGGAGATCCAAAGAAGGGGGCGGCCTGTATCAAGATGATCAGGAAGCCGATGCCGCACATGAAGCCCGAGATGACGACATACGGCGTGTAGACGACGAAACGTCCGGCTCTCAACGCTCCCAGCAGAATCTGGAGCAGGCCGGCAAGCGCCACTATCGTCAGGGCTTCCGCCAGAGTCGACGCATGACTCTGAAGGATGACCACCATCGCTACGGCCATCGGCGGCGTCGGTCCCGAGATCATCAGCCGGGTGCCGCCAAACACGGCCGCAAAGAAGCCGACCGCCACCGCGCTGTATATCCCCGCCGCGGCGCCCATGCCGGACGCCACGCCGAAAGCGAACGACATCGGCAGCAGAACCACCGCGGCAGTGACCCCGCCGAAGAGATCCCCGCGGAATTGCTCCAGAGAGTACTTCATGCCACGCGACCGCCAGCTCTCGGAGTCACGGCTGCAACCTCGCTATCTCCCATGCGTCCTCCCCGCCGCTGTACGCGATGCGGTCGTGCAGCCTGTTCGACCGGCCCTGCCAGAACTCGATGTAGCGCGGCACGAGCAGATATCCGCCCCAGGAGTCCGGCAGCGGCACCTCTTTTCCCCGGAAACGGGCCTCCGCCCGCGCTACCTGCGCTTCAAGTTCCGCGCGGCCGTCGATAGGCCGGCTTTGGCGCGAAGCCCATGCTCCAATCTGGCTCCCCCTCGCACGGCTGCCAAAGTACTCTGCAGACTCCTCGGCGGTAAGGCGTTCCACACGGCCCTCGACCCGTACCTGCCGCACCAGCGTCGCCCAATGAAAGCAGAGCGCGGCGCGCGGATTAGCGTCGAGGTCGGCCGCCTTGCTGCTTTCGTAATTCGTGAAGAAGCGAAAGCCGCCGGGGCCGTATCCTTTCAGCAGAACCATCCGAACCGAAGGGCGTCCCGCCGGAGTGGCGGTGGCGAGGGCCATCGATTCGGGAAGCGGCAGCCCCGACGCCTCCGCGTCTTCGAACCACCGACTGAAGAGGCCGAGGGGATCGGGCATCGCCGCGAGGGCGGGAAGACCCTTCGATACCCCCGCGGCAATCGTTCGGAGCGCGCGCAAGTGCGTGGACAAATCGCGTAGCTTGCTCACGGCGGCCCTAGTGAAACCGGCCCGGGTCGAACGGCGCAAGGCGGGCATCCGGACCACCGTCCAACATCAGCCGCGCGAGGGCGCGGCCGGTCGCCGGCGCAAGCGTGACGCCCAGCATCTGGTGGCCGGTGGCTACATAGACGTTCGACGTGCCGGGCAGCCGTCCGATCGCCGGAAGCCCGTCCGGCATCACGGGCCGCAAGCCAACCCAGTCGATCCGCGACCGGCCGCGCAGAGCGCCCGGCAGGTACCGCTGCGCCGCGCGCTCCAGCACCGCTATGCGCCGACTGTCCAGGCGCTCGTCGAAACCCGAAAACTCCAGGGTTCCGAGCGTGCGCATAGCCCCGCGAAACGGCGTGAAGCCCACCTTGGGTCCAGCGAGATAGACCGGTTGAGACAAGCTCGCATTCGGACGCTCGACCGTGATGCTGTACCCCTTGACCGCCTGGACGGGGAGAGCCGACCCCAACTTCGCCGCGAGCGCTCCGCTCTCGGCTCCTGCCGCGATGACGAAGGCATCCGCTTCGATCTCCCTCCCCGCGCCCGGTCGTCCGCCGCCATGTCCGGCGCTCTGCGCCAGCTCCGCCTGCGGTATCGCGTTGCCGCCCTCGCCGCCGGCCCGGCTCTCCCCCTCCGTCCAGCTGCTCGCGCCCGCATCACCTGCCGCCCGTCGATCCGGACCGGGCGTGGCCCGCGCGAGCGCCGCCCGGACCCGGTAGCCCGTCCCCGTCCGCTTGTCGCTCGCGAAACGGCCTACCGTCGTCTCGCCGAGGATAGAACCGCCGCTTAGTCGTACGCTCTCGGCCAGCCCGGCGCAAAGAGATTCCGGGCGAACGTGCGACACGCTCCGCAGGAGCAGCCCGCCGGCCAATCCGCCCCGCAAGTCGGGCTCGGCCCTGGCAAGCCCCTCGCGGTCCAGCGCTTCGGCCGGTTCGATCCCGTATCCTGACAGCCCGGCAATCTCGTCCGCCGACTTCCGAAGCTCATCCATGTCCGAGAAGGCGAGGATCATGCCGCCCTGACCGTATTCGAAACGGACCCCGGCGTCGGCGAGACGACGGTACAACCTCGACGTGCAACCCCCCAGCGAGAGGAGGGCGGACATGCCCGCCGCGTAGCTCGCGGCGTTGCAGTGGCGGCCGAACGCCAACAGCCACCGGAGCAGCCGGGGCAGCGCGGCCGCCCTGATGTAGAGAGGGCTATCCGGACGAAAGATGCGTCGCAGAGACCCGAGAATCGCTCCGGGCGCGGGTAGCGGACGCAACAGGGAGGGACAGATCCAGCCGCCATTCCGTAGCGAACATCCGCCCCCGGGCCGCCCGCGCTCGACCACGACGACGTTCGCGCCGCCCCGGCCCAGGTAGTACGCCGTGCATAGCCCGATCACCCCGCCGCCGACCACTACCACCTTCATCTGTCATCGACCAGCAAGTCCTGCCAGACCACGCGACCCGACTGCTCGAAGGCCGTCTCGCCGGCGGAGCTCGCCACCCGCAGGCGAATCGTCTCGCCGACCGGCAGACCGCAGACCGCGAAGCGGCCATCTTCCCCAGATACGGCGCCGGACGTGCCGGCGTCGGGGCTCTCCCCCCACCCCGCGACCACCTCCACTCCGGACAGGTGGCGGCCACTGGCGGCGTCCCGCGCGAATCCGATTGCCGCTCCCGCGTTTTCCCCGGCGGGCGACGCATCCCGGCATACTCTCGCGTATATCGTCTCGGCCGATGGCGTCCAGAGTTCGAGCTGGGCGCTCCGCTCGCCAACCACCACTACCCGGATCTCGTTCGCCCGGGCACCGGCCGCGGCAAGCCTGGGGTGGCTCACGCGCAAGGCGTAGCTCCCATCGGGCAGCCCGTCCACCCGGAAAGCGCCGCTCTCGTCGCTGGCCACGGCAAGGGGGGCCCGCGCCGCGTCGGGGGGCGGGAGAAAGTTCGCCGCGTCGTCCCAGCTCCGCAGTATCACGTCGGCCCCCACGAGGGGCCCGCCGCTCGCGCTGTCGAACACGGTACCGGCCAAGACGCCATCTCCGGCCCCGAACGACACCCCTCTGACAAACGACTCGGTCACCGAGCCGCCAACCTGCCTGTACGCCACGAGTACCGGCCGAGCGTCGGACGATGAAGATGATGCGAGACGCGCTTCCATTCCCGAGACCGGAAAGCGGATCCACCAGTCCCGCACGTAGAAGGGGCCGGATGGCAGCCTGTCGAACACGAGATTGGCGCCGATCAGGTCCCGGTCCGCGCCGCGCGGGAGCGGAACGTTGCGGTACACCAGTTCGACTTCGCGCAGCTCCGCGCTCGCCTGGTCGATCCAGATAGTCCCCTCGATCTCCACGCGCGAGCGAGCGCCGTGGGGATCGAAGGTGATGCCGAGCATGGCCTCGCCATCCGTGTCCGCGCGGCGCAGACCGAAACAGTGAGCCTCGCGAAACTGGTCCGAGAGCAGGACGGTGGCGTCAGGCGCATAGTAGACGGTAGTGTCGCCGCCGACTTCGGCGTAGCCAGAGGACATGAGCTGCCCGACCGGCGCGCTCTCGAAGGGCGGCAGCGGCACGTTGCGGCGAGTTCCGTGCTTCTCGTCCGTGACGGCAAGGCTGGAAGGATCGAGAGTGCGCTCGAACTCCCCCAGCGTGAAGCGGAGCTCGCCCCGCTGCTCGGCCCAGACCGCCGTTTTGAGAGCCTTGCGAGCCTCGTCCCACACCGTGGCGACTTCGCGGGCCTGGGCCGGATCGTCCACGCACGAACTGGCGATCTCGACGCGCAGACCGCTGAGCTCGACCGGCTCGGGCGACACATCCACGACCAGGGCGAGCTGCTGGCCGGCCGCGAGAGAGTAGGGCTCGCTGGTCCAGTCGCCGAATCCGATCCGCTCCACGCGGATGCGATACTCGCCGGGGCTGGGCGCCACCAGCGAGAACGTGCCGCCGGGCCCGGTGAAGTCCGCGTTTACGGCTTCGCCCTCGTCGTCGAGCAGGCTGACGAAGCCGCCCCCGATAGGAGCCGCGGTTATCGCCTCCCGGAGCGTGCCGCTGATCGTCTGGGCCGCCGCTCCAGCGGGCGCGGCGACCGCGGCCAGCATTGCAGCAGCCGCCAGCCAGACCAAAGCGGCAGGCGCCCAGCCCCGGACCGCCAGAGCGGATAGCCATCCGGCAAGGGCGGCCGGAGCGCTCAGCTTCGCGTTCACAGGCGGCTTTCCATATCGGTCACACTGCGGTTCAGCTGGCCAAACGCAATCCAATCAGCGTATTCGGCGCCTGCACGACGACATGCTGCCGCCCCAGGTGCATGTACGTCATTATCCCGTAGCGAGGCATGGCCGGCAGCTCCACCTGCCCAAGCCGCTCGCCCGTCGCCTTGTCGACGGCATACAGATAGGAAGTCCCGTCGCTTCCCTCCCCCGTGTACATCAGCAGGGTCTTCGTGACGAGCTGCGCCGCCTGCCGCCCGGTCCCGGTATTCCCGACATCGATTCCCTCCAGCGCATCGTGCTCGAGCACGCTGCTCGGAGTGTCGCCGACCGGAACCCACCACAGGTGATCCCCCGTGTTCATGTCGATCGCGGTGATCTTGCTGTACGGGGGCTTGAAGATCGGAATGCCCTGGACGCGCTGTACGCCCGACGACCCTCCCATCGCGTACTTGCTGATCGTGACCCCCGTGGGACGCTCCTCTCTCGCGTCCCGCTCGGCGCCGGGGATTATTATCCGGGAGCCGCAGCCCTTCTGCGATGTCACGTACAGAATGCCCGTCTCGGGATCGACCGCGGGGGTTCCGTCGATGTTCGTCCCCCCCACATCTCCCGGGCACCACATGGAGGCCACTTTGCCCAAGTCGTTGTCCCGGTGAAGCGGCGGCGTGAACATCGGGCCGATTACATAGTCCTCCAGAGCATCGATAGCCGCCTGCCGCAGTTCGGGAGTGAAGTCGATCAGGTCGTCGTGAACGAGACCCTGCATCTCGTACGGAGCCGGCCAAGTCGGGAAGGGCTGGGTCGGCGAGAGCGCCTCGCCCGGAATCAGCGCCTCCGGCACCGGCCGCTCTTCGATCGGCCACACGGGCTCGCCCGTTTCCCGGTTGAACGTGTACGCGAAGGCTTGCTTGGTCACCTGCACGACGACGGGAACATCCTCGCCATCGACCGTCACATCTACCAGCACCGGTATCTGCGGCGTGTCGTAGTTCCATATGTCGTGGTGGACGAGCTGGTAGTGCCAGGCGCGCTCTCCCGTCTGCACATCCAACGCGATAAGACTCGTAGAGAAGAGGTTGTCGCCCGGCCTGAAACCTCCCCAGTAGTCCTGCGTGGCTCCATTCGTGGGAATGTAGACCAACCCTCGTTCCTCATCCGCCGAGAGCGGAGCCCAGGAGGAGATGTCGCCGGTCCACTGCCAAGCGTCGTTCTCCCACGTCTCGTGGCCGAACTCGCCCGGACCCGGGAGGACGTTGAACTTCCACTTGAAGTCGCCCGTACGGGCGTCGTACCCGAGGATGTCGCCGGGAACGTTCTCCTGGCGCGACTGGTTGTAGCCCTGCTCGGCGGAGTTCCCGACCACCACCACCCCGTTGACCACGATCGGCGGCGAGGAGCTCGTGATGTAGCCGACCTCGGTCGGGATTCCGTAATACGGATCGAACTCGTGACCGAGCCCCGCCAGCAGATCCACTACGCCCGTCTCCGGAAAACCGTCCACCCCTACCGGCCCGCCGAAGCCCTCCACGTGCTCGCCGTTGTGCGCCCAGATCGCGTGTAGAAAGAACGCGGGACTGACCATGTAGACGACGGGTCTGCCGTCGATCTCGCCGAGCGCGACCCCCTTGCCATGGTTCTTCCGCATGGAGTATTCCCAGCGGAAGGTCTCCGGCTCCACGTAATCCCATATCTTGCTCCCGCTGCCGGCATCTATCGCGTACGTATGCCGCTTCTCGCCCGCGACGCTGATCAGCATCCCGTCGACGTAGACCGGCGTCGCTCGCGCGTTCACGGCCGGGTATTCCGACCCGTCCCACTGCCACGCCACCTGCAAATTCTCGAAGTTGTCCGCATTTATCTGGTCGAGCGGAGCGTACCGCTGGCCCATCTTGTTTCCCGCTATGTTCTGCCATTGGGCCTCTTGGGCGGCGTCATCGCCAGCTGCGCAGCCTGCAAGAATTAGACTCGGCGATAGCAGAAGGAGCGCGATAATGCGGCCCGGAGCGCCGATGCGGGCGCCAAGCAAGCCGATGCGGGCGCCAAGCTGGCGCGAGGGGTTGCATGTTCTCATCGAACCTCTTTCCCTTTCGGGGATGCGCTCGCGGGGGGCTTTCCTCAACCTCCACGAACAGGTGATGCGTTCACGACTGGTTCCAAGTGCCCCACCGCATTATGAAGAATACGAGGCGCTTCGGTCAAGCAGGTCCGGGGGCGCCCGGCTCGGTTTCGGCGTTGAGCCTGCAACTATGGAAGTCTATAGTTGGTAGCAGGGATTCCATATCGGGAGCATGCGGCATGGAGTCCGTGGCAGGAGTTCGTAGCAGGGAGTCCATATCAGGGGCCCGTAGCATGGAGTCCGTGCCAGGAGCCAAGCCACGGGGCCGGTCAGGGACCAATACCGCGTAGCATGGAGTCCGTGGCAATGGAGTCCGTGCCAGGAGAGGTCGGCGCCTATTCCCGATAAGCGTTCAAACCCCGTCCCGAGAGTCGACAAGATGATTAGCGACGCTAGAAGCTGTCACAGGGCGAGTGGAAGCGTGATGCGCGGTCTCGCGATCATAGAGGTGGCTCTGATCGTCCTGGCGGCCGGCGCTGGCCGGTACGCGGGAACGGCTGACCGGTCCGCGGCGACGGCGGCTGGCCAGTACGCGACGACGGCTGACCGAGGGGTATCGCTAGAGCCTCTAGAGCCTAATGAGACGCCGGAGAAGGAGACGCTGGTACACCTGGCGCTCAAGTCGTCGTTCCCCGCAAAAGATACGACGCTGGCTTCCAGTCCCGGCGAGATAGTCCTCACATTCACGCAGGCCCCGCAGATGGCCGGGACATCGATCCGGCTGCTCCCGGTCGGAGGCGAACCTCTCGAGCTAGGCAAGGCGAAAGCGAGAGAGGACGACGCGAAGGTGGTCGTGCTGGCGGTTTCCAGCAGCCTTGCCGACGGGGAGTACCGAGTTTCCTGGAGGGCCATGGCGCAGGACAGCCATACTGTCCGGGGCGAGTTCGACTTCACGGTGGACGCGCTGCGCTGACTGTCCCGCGGTGCGCTTCGAGCGCCGCGAGCGACTCTCCGTTCAGGTCTGCCGCGTCCCCCGCGGCTTCCCCAGGCGAATCCCGTCTGCCGTCGGAGACCGACGGCCACAGCTTCGGGGCCAGCCAGCTAGAGCCGATTCGCCCGGCAGCGGGGCGAGGGTCCTGCCAGTCGGGGTCGGCTGCTACAGTTCGGCCAACGCCTCGGGGGCGAATCCGACGACGAGAGTGTCGCCGACCAGAACCATCGGAGCGCGATAGCGTCCGGTAGGACCCTTGAGAGCCGCCAGGTCCGTCTCCGCGGCCGATAGGTCGCGCCGGCCCCGCCCCTTCGCGATGATCACCCGGCGGGCGCCGTCCACGAGCTTCCGCGCTTCGTCATCGCCCAGGGGCGACTTGGTGGCGGACCGCTCCTCTCGCACGACGGCTCCGGCATCCGACAGCACCGCACGGGTGCGTTTGCAGCTCGTTCATCCAGGGCGGCTGTAGAAGAAGGCAACTTCAGTCATCTGTCCTCCAGATACCTGGCCCGGATAACTTCCCTGTGGTGAAGTTCGTGGCCGACGATTATGTACACGAGTGCCCGGACCGTGAATTCGCAGCCGCTCGCCACCCCTCGTTTCCCGAGCGCCTCTTCATCGAGAGACGCGAACAGGGCGGCGTTCGCGGAGCGCAGTCCCCGGAATTCGCCGAGCAGGTCCGCCATCCTTCGTCCCCCCGCATTCGAAGCCGCCGCCCACTCGTCCTGGTCCATTCCCGGCAGATCGGCGGTATCGGCGCGGGCGATGTGAAGCGCGCGGAAGGCCAGCGCCCGCTCGGTGTCGACAATGTGTCCCACTACGTCGCGGAGGGTCCACTTCCCGGGTTCGTAAGCGTATCGCTCACGATCCGGCGATAGCCCCGAGAGGAGGCCTTCCAAGGCGTCCGGCGCCTCGCGAAGCGTCTCGATCACGGACTCGTCGGCCGGGACAGCATCAATGTAGCGGGAGTAGTATTCCTCGCATTCCCCAGCCTGCGGTCGTTCGATCGCATGCGGCCGTCCGTTGGGAGAATCAGGCGAATTTCCAACCGAAGAGTCAGGCGATTTCATGGAAGAACTCCGCTCCGCATCGTGGGAAGAACCACGCTATCCGCATTGTGGAAGCAGTCTTTGCCGTGCGAGTCCAACTTCATTTGTCGTCCCCTGATTCGAGCGGTTCGCGGCCAAATCGAGCGATCGCGCGGGCCATCTGGACAAGCCCCGCGGTCATCCAAACATGTCCGCGGTCATCCAAACATGTCCGCGGTCATCCAATCTGTCCGCGCGTCATCTGGTAAGCGGCAGCCAACCAATGTAAAGTAGGCACCCTGCAAGAGACAAAAAGGCTGATTCGCCAAGATGACCACGATGACAAGATGCGCCCCTGTTTCATTGAAAGATGAAGCGTCCGGACATCCGGCGCCTCGCCCGTCGCGGATAGCTGATTCGCGGCATGCTCCGAGCATCCGCCGGAGCATCCGCCGGTGACCGTTCACGAGGTCGACCCCCGTACCTCGATCGTCGATCTGAACTTTCGCGGGAATTCCGGGGCTATCGGCACCGGGGTGCTCGAGTGCGGGGACGGCATCGCGCTGGTCGACCCGGGTCCGGCCACCTGTCTGGAGGCGTTGCGCGCGGGCATCCGGCAAGCCGGCTTCGAGCTGGCCGACACGAGAGCGATTCTCCTCACGCATATCCATCTGGATCATGCGGCGGCAACGGGCACGATCGTGAAAGAAGTCCCGGGAGCTCAGGTGTACGTGCACCGGATCGGGGCCGTTCACATGAACCGGCCGGAACGGTTTCTCGCTTCCGCGAAGCGCATATACGGCGACCTGCTGGAGACCCTCTGGGGCGAGTTTCTAGCTGTGCCTTCCCGGTCGATCGTGGAGGTGGACGAGGGCGGCGCCATCCGGATCGGAGATAGAACGCTCTCGGTCGCGTACGCGCCCGGGCACGCCAAGCACCACGTCGCGTACTACGAGAAGGAAAGCGAATCGGCGTGGGTCGGCGATGTCGGCGGCATCCGCATCCTGCCGGGGGGAGCGATTCCGGTGACTCCTCCCCCGGACATCGACCTCGAGCTCTGGCGTGCCAGCATGGACCGCGTGCTGGCCTGGAACCCCGGCCGCCTGATCCCGACCCACTTCGGGGTCATCGACGATCCGGCGGCCCACTTCGCCGAACTGTCCGAGCAGCTCGGCATCTGGGGACGGCGGGTTCGCGAGTCGCTCGCGGCGGACGGCGGAAACGCGGGGGCGGACGGCGGAAACGCGGGGGCGGACGGCGGAAACAGGAGCCTGGCGCCCCCCGATGGAGCGGCGGACCGGGCGCGCGCCAAAAGCTTCGCCGAGTGGGCGGAGAAGGACCTGCGAACACGAATGCCCGCCGGGGCGGTCGACCGCTACGTGGCGGCGTTCGGACCCATCGACTCGTGGTGGGGTTTGGCTAGGTACTGGCGCACGCGCAGCGGCGCCTGACTTGAAACCGGCGACGACCATCGACGTATCTTTACTGCCCCGAACACCCGGCGTATCGTGTATCGCGATCATCTCGAACACATCCACGAACGCATCATCGGAAGCGTCTCGAACGCATCTTGGGAGTGCAGCTGCCGCACCCCGCATTTCGGCTGCGGCGCTGTCGCACATGGAGTAGGCACATGACCTTGTTTCTCCCGCGCATCACCTCGTTCCCACGCCGCGCCGTCACGGCCGGACTGCTCTTGCTCGCGACGCCCGCGCTTCCCGCGCCGGGCGCTCTAGCGCAGCAAGCCGGCGAGGAGGACCTCGACCCCGACCGCGGCCTTCCTCTGGAGCCGGAGCGGTGGGCCAGCTTCGAAACGAGCGAAGGCACATGGCTATCGTTGGATGTGAGTCCCGACGGCAGCACGATCGTCTTCGACCTGCTGGGCGACTTGTACTCCATGCCGTCCACGGGCGGCGAAGCGGCCCGCCTGACGAGCGGACTGCCTCACGACATGCAGCCGCGTTTCAGCCCGGACGGCGAGCAGATCGTCTTCGTCTCGGACCGGAGCGGCGACAACAACGTGTGGGTGATTCCGGCCGGCGGCGGCGAGGCCAGACAGATCAGCAAGGGGATCGGGAGCCGGTTCCTGGCACCCGACTGGATGCCGGACGGCAAGTACATCGTGGTGTCGCGCGCGGCTCCCAGGCGCGGCTTGGAAAAGTTGTGGCTCTACCACATCGACGGCGGCACCGGACTGGAGATGGTCGGGGGATCCGGCGGCCAGCGGATGATGGGCGCCGCCGTCGACGCCGCCGGCCGGTACATCTGGTACGCCGAGCGGTTCGGCACCTGGAGCTACAACGCGATCTTTCCTCAGTACCAGCTCTGGGTCTACGACCGCCAGACGGGGACGCGGACGCCGATGACGAGCCGCTACGGCTCCGCCTTCCGCCCCGCGCTCTCGCCGGACGGAGCGTGGCTCGCCTACGGCAGCCGGGATGACGCCGACACGGGAATCCGCCTTCGCGACCTTGCGTCCGGGGAGGAGCGCTGGCTCGCATATCCGGTGCAGCGGGACGACAAGGAGTCAACGGCGAACATGGGCGTCCTGCCGGGCTACTCCTTCACTCCGGATTCCGAAGCGCTCGTCATGTCCTACGGCGGAGGGATCTGGCGGGTGCCGGTGGATGGCTCCAGCCCTTCCGAGATTCCATTCGCTGTTTCGGCGGAGGTCGCGATAGGGCCGGAGGTGAAGTTCCAGTACCCGATCGAGGATACGCCGACTTTCACCGTGAAGCAGATCCGCAATGCGCGCCCGTCGCCCGACGGATCCTTCGTCGCTTTCACCGCCCTCGACCGGCTGTACGCGGCCGACCTTTCGGACGGAACGACCAGGCGGCTGACAAGCGACGAAGTCGGCGAATTCGATCCGGTCTGGTCGCCGGACGGACGTCATGTGGCCTATGTCACCTGGGACGACGATTCGGGCGAAGGGCACATCCGCCGCGTGCCGGCGAACGGGGGACAATCCGCCATTATGACCCGGAGCCCGGCGTACTACCATCAGATCGCCTGGTCGCCGGACGGAAACCGGATAGTCGCAATTCGCTCTGCGCGGCGTAACGTGCAAGAGGCGATCGACCCCTTCATCGGCTTTGGTCTAGGGTCCGAGTTCGTCTGGATTCCCGCCGACGGAGGCAGCGCGACGGCGATCGGTCCGACGAATGGGCGCCGGACGCCCCACTTCACCTCCGATCCGGACCGGATCTACTACTACGGCGCCGGCAGAGCCGCCCCGGTACCGGGATCTCCGAACGCCCCGCCCCCGACGACAGCGCTCAGCTCGGCGCGGTGGGATGACACCGACGCCAAGGTTCACCTCAGGGTCACGGCCAGGATCGACCTCGACGCCGGGGGCGTGCCCGACGGGTACCGGTTCTCGAAGACTTCGGATCTGGTGATGCCCCAGGAATTCGACGACGATCAGCCCAGGGAGCTCATCCCCCGGCGCTCGGCCAACTTCCTAGTGATGGCGCCTCGCGGAGACTTGGCCCTCGCCAGAGTCGGCAACGACCTGTACACGGTCACCGTGCCCGATCTGGGCGGCACGCTTCCGGAAGTGGACGTCTTCAAGCCCGACTCGGCCGCCGTTCCCGTGACCAAGCTCAACGACTTCGGCGTCGAGTTCCCCGCCTGGGGCGCTGACGGGCGCACGGTCCACTGGTCTCTGGGCAACGCCCTCTTCACCTACGATCTGGACGCGGCCGGCGACGACACGGCCTACGCGGCGAGCGAGCGGCAGATCTCCATATCGGCCGCGCGCGACATCCCCAGGGGAACCGTCGTCCTGCGCGGCGGTCGCGCGATCACCATGAATGGCGCGGAAGTCATCGAGCGCGCCGACATCGTCATCACGGACAACCGAATAACGGCCGTGTCGGCACGCCCGTACGCGATTTTGGAGGGCACTACCGTGATAGATGTCTCCGGCAAGACCATAGTCCCGGGATTCGTCGACACGCACGCCCACATGTGGAATCTGTGGGATTTCCACTGGGCTAGGCCATGGCTCTACTTGGCGAATCTCGCCTACGGCGTGACCACCACGCGCGACCCGCAGACGGCCACTACCGATGTCCTTTCGTACGAAGACATGGTGCGGGCCGGCAAGATGGCGGGGCCCCGCATCTACCATACGGGGCCGGGGGTTTTCTCCAGCGACTACGTGCGCAGCTACGAGCACGCTCTGGATGTGCTGCGCAAGTACAGCAGGTACTACGACACCAAGACCTTCAAGATGTACATGTCCGGCAACCGCCGTCAGAGACAGTGGCTGATAATGGCGGCGCGCGAACTGGAGCTCATGCCGACCACGGAAGGCGGACTGGACTACCGTCTGAACATGACCCACGCCATGGACGGATACCCGGGGATCGAGCACTCGATGCCGATCGTTCCCGCCTACCAGGACGTCGTGGAACTCTTTGCGGCATCGGGCACGGTGAACTCGCCGACCCTCCTCGTCTCCTACGGGGGGCCGTGGGCCGAAAACTACTTCTACACCCACGAGGATGTCTTCGGGGACACGAAGCTCCGGCACTTCACGCCGAAGCGGGAGCTGGACTACAAGGCGCGCCGCCTTCAGACCACCGGACCAGGGCCGGGCGGGTGGTTCATGGACGAGGAGTACGCGTTCCGGAAGCACTCCGCGTGGCTGGCCCAGCTCGTGGACGGTGGCGGCCATACCGGAGTGGGCAGCCACGGACAGCTCCAGGGCTTGGGCTACCACTGGGAGCTGTGGGCGCTCCAGAGCGGGGGCATGACCGAACACGACGCCCTGCGCGCCGCGACGATCATGGGCGCCGAAGCGATCGGGCTGGGAGGAGACCTGGGGTCGATCGAGCCGGGCAAGCTCGCGGACTTGGTGATTCTTGGCGCGAATCCGCTCGACGACATCCGCAACTCGAATACGGTCGAGAAGGTGATGATGAACGGAAGGCTCTACGACGGCGACACGCTCGACGAGCTGTGGCCTAGACAGCGGGCGGCGCCGGACGAGCCGTGGAGACATACTGCCCCGAATGTCGTGGCGGGGGTCCGGGGAGGTGAACGATGACGCGGGCCGGGGCGAGTTCGATGCGCCGGACAGCGCGACCGGGAGCTGGAGAGAGGGACGCTGCCGGGACGCCGAAGGGATTGGCTCCAAGGAGACCGTCGTTTGCCGCGTTGGCGTGCGGCATAGCCGCGACCGTGGCCGGGTTCGGGCTGCTGCTTCCGCTAAACGCATCGGCGCTGCAGCCGGGCGGCGATCGCAAGCCATTGCCGCTGGCGTCGGCGCGAACGGCCGAATTCACCGCCACCGAAGGCACCTGGATATCGCTCGACGTGAGCCCCGACGGGCAAACGATAGTCTTCGACCTCCTCGGCGATCTCTACACGATGCCGGTTGCCGGAGGGAAGGCTTCGCCGCTCCTCACCGGCATGGCGTACGAAGTCCAGCCTCGTTTTAGCCCCGATGGAGAATCGGTCGCCTTCATATCCGACCGCAGCGGGGGGGACAACCTCTGGACGATGCGGCTGGACAAGACGGACACGACGCAGGTTTCCAGAGGCAACTCCAACCTCTTCCTGTCTCCGGAATGGGCGCCGGACGGCGACTTCATCGTGACGAGCCGCTCCTCGGGCCTCGGCGGAGTGGCCAAGCTCTACATGTACCACGCGGAGCGCGGCTCTCCGCTCTCTCTCGGAGGGAACGTCCCGTCGACGTTCAAGATGGTCGGCGCGGCGTTCAGCCCCGACAGCCGCTACGTCTGGTACGCGGCGGGATTCGGCGATTGGGACTACAACGCGCGCCTGCCCCAGTACAACATCTACCGGTACGACCGCGAGACGGGCGTCAACACGGTGATGACCAACAGGTACGGCTCCGGCATGCGTCCGGCGATCTCGCCCGACGGCCAGTGGCTGGTCTACGCGACGCGCTACGACGCCGACACCGGGCTCCGCAAGCGCAACCTGGAGACGGGCGACGAGGAGTGGCTCGCCTACCCGGTGCAGCGTGACGAGCAGGAGTCGCGGGCGCCCATGGATCTGCTGCCCGGCTATGCGTTTCTGCCCGACGGATCGGCTATCGTCGTCTCGTACGGCGGGAATATCTGGAGGGTGCCCATGGACGGCGGGGACGCCACGGAAATCCCCTTCGAAGCCGATGTGAAGGTCGGCATCGGTCCCAGCGTGAAGTTCGCCTACCAGATCGACACGACCGCCATGGTCACGGCGAGCCAGATCCGAAGCCCCGTGGCGTCTCCGGCCGATGACAGGATCGTCTTCACGGCCTTCGACCGGCTGTGGACGAAGGAGTTGCCGGATGGCGAGGCTCGCCGCCTGACCGCGGCCGATGTGGGCGAGTTCCACCCGCAGTGGTCGCCCGACGGCCAGTGGGTCGTCTACGTCACCTGGGACGACTCGGAAGGCGGGCACATCATGAAGGCGCCCGCGGCGGGCGGCGAGCCCGTGCGGCTCACCGCCACGGCGGCGCTGTACTACAATGTCGCGTGGTCTCCGGACGGCGAACGCATCGTCGCATCGCGGGGAGCGGCCCGGGAGCTCAAAGAGGCGTCGGGGATATTCTTCGGCCCGCTCGGCGGCGAATTCGTATGGGTGCCGGCCAGCGGCGCGGCTCCGGCGGAGGCCGAGGTGATATCGCCGACCGGGTTGCGCGACGTGGCTCACTTCGTGTCCGACGATCCCACCCGCATATACGCCTACAGCCCGGTCGAGGGCCTGGTGTCCTTCCGGTGGGATGGAACCGATGTGAAGCGCCACCTCGTCGTGATCGGAAGGCAGGGCGTTCCCGGCATCCGCAATCCGCACCCCGGCGAGTGGGAGTTCCTTCCGAGGCGCGTCTTCCCGTGGCGGAAGGCGCCCGACCCGACGGCGGACGATCCGCCGGCCGAGTCCGGCGGTCCTTCTCCGGCGGGGCTCGTCCTGCTCTCTCCCGAGGGCGACCGGGCGTTCGTTCAGTTCGGGAGCGACATCTTCATAGTCGATCTCGCCGAGGTCGGCTCTTCGCCTCCCACGATCGTCCTGGCGAGCCTCTCCGCCTCTCCGGTGCCGGTTCGCAAGCTCACGGATGTCGGCGGCGAATTCCCTTCGTGGTCGCCGGACGGTTCCGCCCTGCATTGGGCGATGGGAAACGTCTTCTTCACCTACGATCTGGATCATGTGGAGTCGGAGGAGGCGGAAGAAGAGGCGACCGCTCGCCAGCGGGCGCTGATCCGGGTGCGGGCGGCGGCCATCTCCGATTCGCTCAATGAGAAGCGCGCGGAAGCCGACAGCCTGAAGAAGGAGGACGAAGAGGTCCCCACGGAGCTTGAAGACGCCATCCGCCGGCTGGCCGCCGATTCGGTGCAGGTCGTGGCCGACTCGCTGATGGCCCGCGCCGATTCGATCCGCGAGGCCGCGGACGAGGCCGCCGCCCGCGCCGCCGCCGTGCGCGGCGGCGACGACGAAATCCTCGCCGACTCCACGGAAACGTACGAGGCCGCCGAGAGGAAGATCGAGGCGATGCTGCCCCGGGACATCCCGAGGGGCACGGCCGCGCTGCGGGGAGGGCGGATCATCACGATGGCCACGCTCCCGGATGACACGACGGGCGCGCCCCACATCATAGAGAACGGCACGGTCGTGATCACCGACAACCGCATAACGGCCGTCGGGCCCGCGGACTCCGTGGAGGTCCCGGAGGGAGCCGAGGTGATCGACGTCAGCGGCAAGACGCTCGTGCCGGGATTCGTGGACACGCACTATCACGCGCAGTGGCTGGTGCCGGAAATCCACCCCGAGGAGGTGTGGCAGTATCTCGCCACGCTGTCTTACGGCGTCACAACGACCCGCGATCCCCAGACGGCGTTCACCGACATCCTCAGCTACACGGACCGCGTGCGCACAGGCGGCATGACCGGACCCCGCATCTACTCCACCGGACCCGGCGTCTTCCTCAGCGAGAACATTCGCGACGCCGACCACGCCAAGACCATTCTGCGGCGCTACGCGGAGTACTTCGACACCAAGACGCTGAAGATGTACATGAGCGGAAACCGCCAGCAGCGCCAGTGGATCATCCAGGCGGCTCGCGACCTCGATCTCATGCCGACGACCGAGGGCGGGCTCGACTTCAAGATCGACATGACCCACGCGATCGACGGATATCCGGGGATCGAGCACAATCTGCCGATCGCGCCGATCTACTCCGACGTCGTCGAAGTCTTCAAGGAGTCGGAGACGACGAACACGCCCACGCTGCTAGTGTCGTACGGCGGGCCGTTCGGCGAGAACTACTTCTACGCGACCGAAGACGTCCACGACGATCCGAAGCTGAACGTCTTCTTCCCCAAGGAGGGCATCGACAACCGCGCCCGGCGGAGGGGAAGCGCAACGGGAGCCGGCTGGTTCCTGGAGGAAGAGCACGTCTTCCCGCGCCACGCCGAGTTCGTGAAGAAGATGCTGGAGGGGGATGCCCGGATGGGCGTGGGAAGTCACGGACAGATCCAGGGCCTGGGCTACCACTGGGAGATGTGGGCGATGGCTTCCGGTGGCGCCTCGAACCACGACATCTTGCGCGCCGCCACTATTCTGGGAGCCGAGGCTATCGGCTTTGGCGAGCTGCTCGGCAGCATCGAGGAGGGCAAGTTCGCGGACATCGTAGTGCTGAACTCGAACCCGCTGGACGACATTCGGGCGAGCGCGGACATTCGCTACGTGATGAAGGACGGCCGCCTGTACGACGGGATGACGCTGGACGCGCTATACCCCGAACAACGCGCGCTGGAGCGCCAGCGCCCTGCGGAATCCGACCCCGGCGGCACGGCGGCGGGAGTCCGGAAGAGGTAGGGTCTACTATGAGGTAGGGTCTGCGAAGAAGTGGAGTCTGCGAAGAGACAGAGTCTGGCTGGAGAGGTAGCCGAAGAGGTAGGTCTGCGATAGAGGTGGATTATACCGCGGGGAATACGGCCGGCGGGCTGTATTTCCGCGAGAAGCTGCGCTCGATCATCCAGTTGCCGGCCACCATCGGGGTGGTGGCCAGCAGGATCCTCCTGACCTGCTTGCGGCTTATCTTCACATCCCGGTCATCGGCAAGAAGATCGGGATGCGCGGCCAGCGTCTTCACCGTCTCGAACGCCATCCAGAGCGGACGAATGCAGAACAGCCTAAGCCGGAAGTGGCGGCGCGGGATCGTTCTGGTGAAGGTGTAGCCCCGGCGCAGGTTGGCGTACGCCTCCGACAGGAGCGCGCGGTAGGCCGACAGCGCCTGCAGGGGCCTCTCTCCCCCCCGGAACTCCTCGGCGCTCAACCGCGCTTCCCGCAAGAACGACTCCGGGACGTAGGTGCGTCCCCCCCTCCGGTCTCTGAGAATGTCTTTGGCGATATTCGTGATCTGCAGGCCCAGCCCGAACGCCACGCAGTGCTCTCTCAGGGTTTGCGCCGTTCGTCCTTCGATGGAGTACGCCAGAAGGAAGCTGCCGCAGAGGAATTCCCCCACCACTCCGGCGACGTAGTAGCAATACCGCTCCAGGTCTTCGAGGTCGCGCAGTATCCACTCTCCGCCAGGAAGCGAGCGCTCGGAGTACTCCGCCATTCCGTGCGCCATGGTTGCGAACATCCGCTCGCTCAACCGCTGGTACTCCGGATTCAGCCGCTTGAAACAGGAGATGACCTGGACGCTGCGTTCCACCAGCTCGACATCGGCGGAGTTTCCATCCAGCTTCTCCGCCTTCGCGTCGCGGACCCACTCTCGCAGGAGACGCTCCCACGCGCCGCTCGATACCACGCTCGGGAAGCGCCGCAACAATCGCGCTCTCGCTTCGGGGGAGAGAGAAGCGGAATCCTCCACCGTGTCGAGAATCCGGCAGACCAGGTAGCCCAGAAGCACGCAGCGGTGGAGTTCGCCCCGCAAGACTCTGATGTTGAGAGCGAAGGTGCGGCTCACTCTCGGCAAGGCCTCCTGGCAATACGCCCAGCCGAGCTTGCGGGACCCGTTCATCCGGGACCCGCTCATCCGTGACGCACTAATCCGGGCCGCGATTCCATGAACGGGGCGGCGGCGGGAAAGCCGTCACTTGGGGCCGCGGCTCAGGGATCCAGCGAGGCGCCGACCAGTTGGGCGATCGCCGCCAGGGTCGTCTGGGCGGCATTCAGACCCAGCCGGAAGTCGTCGTCCGTGTACGTGGTCCAGACGTCCGTCGGCTGGTGCCAGTTGGGGTCCCACCCGGCCCCCACCTGGGCGCCCCGCTCGTTCTCCCGCAGACTGATGGAGGGCACGATGTTCATGAAGGGCGTCGAGTCCGTGTTAGTCATGTGGGGACCGACCGCAGCCGGGTAGTCGGTGGCGTATCGTTCGTTTGCCGCCTTGAAGAAAAACGCCAGCTTCATCGACTCGTCGGCGAGATCCGAGACCGACTGGAACTCGATGTTGACATCCGCTTCGGGCCGCTGGTCGCGGCTCACCCGGCCATCGGGACCCGGCGCGCCGTGATCCCAGAGCATCATGTCGTGCTGCACCATCCCCAGCCAGCGCGGCTCGGGATAGTGGCCGGAGCCGGGCGGATCTTCGATGCCCTGCAGCTCCCGGCGCTGCGCGACGTAGGCCCGGGCCCCGTTCAGCCCCGTCTCTTCGTTGTTCCAGAGGACGAAGCGAATCGAACGCTCCGTCGTTACGTCCGGGGCGCTGAATATCCGCGCCAGCTCCATGACGAGCGCGGTCCCGGAGCCGTCGTCGTTCACGGCTTCATTGACGCCGTGGCCGTCCATGTGCGCGCCGACTATGTACATCTCGTCGGGGTTCGTCGCGCCGATCTTCGTGCAGTAGACCTCCGATCGCTCTCCGTCCACCGGTTCCTCGCGGTTGAGTTCCCTGATGCGCGGATCGGGTTGGGCCGCGAGATCTCGATTGACTCCGGTGGGGCCCCGGTAGCCGAAGATCGTGCTCCCCCCGGATGCAGGTCCGCGGCGTCCCACGCGGCCCCCGGTCGGCGTCGTCAGATCGTCATCGCGCTGCGCAGGCGGACGCCGCCGGACGTTTCGGGGACGGCCCTGGCGGGGCGTGGCGCCGGGAGGAGGAGGCGGCGGGTACATGTACATTATTCGTTCCGTGTTGACACAGCCGAACTCTTGCAGCTGCGCTTCGATCCAATCGACGGCGTCGCGGTTTCGCTGCGTTCCCTGGCGCCTGTCCCCGAAACGCGTCAACCCCTTGAGCGTCCGCTTGTAGCTGTCGAGGGAGAGACGGCCGACGAGGATCGCGGCCGGATCATCGCCGGCGGCGTCCGCCTGCTGCGCATCCAGGCCGGGAGTCGCGGATGCGGCGATTCCGAATCCGGCCGCGACGGCCAGACCCGCGAGCGCGTTCGAGCGGATTCGATGCGCAGCGCGTTCGGGCGAGGACGACAGCCGCAGCGGCGAGAGCGACAGCCGTACGGGCGAGAGCGACCGTCGTACCGGCAAGACCGGCGATTGCGCCGGCGAGACCGAGCGCCGATTCGGCATAGGCGAATGATTCACAAGACAACCTCCTACCAGCTACCTTCATCGTTCGGCGCCGTTCGCCGACCACCTGCGGCACCCCTCGCCGACCACCATAGAAAGGCGCATAATAAGGTTGCGTGGGACCATCACTCAACACAGGAAAGAAATGGCCATGGAAGACATGAACCGAGCGAAGCTTGCCTATGGAAACGCCTTCACTACGCGCGGCAGCGTCTTGCTGCTGTCTCTCGCCGTGCTGGCGGGCTCGACGGCGTGCGCGGCCGACCAGCCAGCCGACCAGCCGGAAGAGATCAGCGACCCCGCAGCGGCCGGCTTGCCGAATCCCAACCCGATGGTGACCAAGACCTGGGCAGGGCTGCCCGACGGCCGGGAGTGGGGCTCGACGGCAGGTGTCGACATCGATCCTATCGACGGCCACATCTGGGCTTACGACCGTTGCGGGGGAATCGCCCTCGCGGGCGGATGCGCCGAGAATCTGGTAGACCCCGTATTCAAGTTCCATCGGGAGACAGGCGAGATCATGGCCAGCTTCGGGGCCGGCCTCTTCGTGCTTCCCCACGGGATCCATGTCGATTCGGACGGGAACGTGTGGATCACCGACTCCCAGGGAACGGACGACAAAGGGCACCAAGTCGTCAAGTTTTCGCCGGAGGGCGAAGTGCTGATGGTGCTCGGAGAGGCCGGCGTGCCGGGCTCCGGGCCGGGACTCTTCAACGAACCGTGCGATGTCATAACCGCTCCCGACGGGTCGATCTTCGTATCGGATGGCCACAGCGGGCAGAACGCCAACCCCCCGGAAGGATCCACCGCGCGCATCCTGAAGTTCACCCCCGATGGCCAGCTCATCAAAGAGTGGGGCCAGATCGGCGACGAGCCGGGCGATTTCCGGACCCCGCACGCGCTTGCCTTCGATTCGCAGGGCCGGCTCTTCGTGGCGGACCGCGGCAACCATCGCATCCAGATCTTCGACCAGGAAGGCAACTACCTCGACAGCTACTACCAGTTCGGCCGAGTCAGCGGGCTGCATATCACGGCTGACGACATGCTGTACGCGATCGACTCGGAATCGACGCCACGCAATCACCCGGGCTGGCAGGAGGGCGTCCGAATCGGCCATGCATCGGAGGATCGCGTCACCGCGTTCATCCCGCCTCACGAATCGGAGGACAACCCGCAGGGCGTGGCCGGAGAGGGCGTGGCCGTAGACTGGGACGGGAATGTCTACGCCGCGGAGGGCCCCAACTCGCGCGCAGAGGCCGAGGGCGGGCTCACGAAGTACTCGCGGGGCAGCTAGACCTCCGAATCATCCGTTATCGCTATCATCCGTCATCGTGAACGTGAATACTTCCAGCCGATGGGTGTACGACTTACTGGTAGCTAGACCTCGGAATATGTAGCCGGGCGCGGCCGTGCCGAGCTGCGCCCGGACCCGCCACCGGGCGCTCCGTCGGTTTCCGCGCCCTTAATTTTGGAGCGTTATCGAATGAGATGTCTTGACCCTTCCGACCCCGATCTTGCGGATGGCTTCGTGAACGGTAGAGCGGATCGCTTCGCGGAAGACAAAGTGGATGGCCTCGCGCCAAGCGGGGCGGTCGGCCTTGCTTCGGACAGGCGCAGCGGCCCGAAAGCCAAATTGATCTTCGGCGTCCCGATTCCTCGCTCGGCCCCAGGTGCCAGAGCGCACCGGCGCAGCGGCCCGAAAGCCAAGTCGATCTTCGGTGCGGGGGTGGCGCTGGCCGCCATGCTCGTCCCCGGCGCCGTCGCCGCGCTATTCCCCGCCCCGCCCGCCGGGCTAGGCCATGCCATCCCCTCGCTCGCCGGACCAGCCCATGCCATCCCTTCGCTCGCCGGGCCGGGCCATGCCGTCCACCCGTTCGCCGGGCTGCCGCTCTACCAGGACCCCGAACTGCAGGTAGGACGAACGCTCTCCGGCAGCCTGGCAACCGGGGACACCGCCCGCTACACGCTCGAAGTGGAGGAAGACGACTTCGTCCTGGGAGAGGTCGACCAGATCTCCGTGGCAGTCAGGGTTCGCGTCCTCGACCAGGATGGAGACCCGCAAGCCGGGTTCGGCGGTGTCGGGCGCGGCACGCTGCGCTTCTCCGGCCATAGCGGGAGCACTGGCACGTACACGGTGGAACTCTTCGCGGCGAACGATCAGGAAGGCGACTACGAAATCACCCTCCTCCGGCACGAAGACAAGGCGACGGACCCGGAGCAGCTCGCCGACCAGATGATGGCGCGGTTCGACGGCCCCGATTCGCCGGGCGCGGCAGTGCGCGTGTGGCGAGACGGCAGGACCATCTTCTCGAAGACTTACGGAATGGCCAACCTCGCCTACGGAATACCCTTCTCGGAAGAGACCCGCACCAACATCGGCTCCACCTCCAAGCAGTTCACCGCCTTCGCGATCATGCTCCAGGCGGAACGCGGACTCCTGTCGCTCGACGACGATATCCGCACCCACATTCCCGAGTTGCCCGAATTCGACGAGACTATCCAGGTACGGCACCTGATCACGCACACCTCGGGTCTGCGGGAATTCCTGAACCTTCTCAGGATGACGGGCAGGCGCCTCGACCGCGGAGACTGGATCGACCGTTCGGAGCTGATCGACATAGTGAAGCGGCAGCCGGCTCTGCAGAATGCGCCCGGAGCGGAGTGGAACTACAACAATACGGCCTACGGCCTCGCCGCCGTTATCGTCGAGCGCACTTCCGGCCAGGACTTCCACGTCTACATGCGGGAGAACGTCTTCGACCCCCTGGGGATGACGAGCACGATGGTGCGACCGACCGTCCACGACATCATCCCCAATGTGGCGGAGGGATACACGCCCGGTCCTCGCGGCTACCGGCAGATCGGCGACCTCGGCGGAGCGGTGGGCGCGGGCAGCATCTACTCGACGGTGGCGGACCTTCAGAGGTGGGCCGAGAACTTCGCCAACCCCGTCGTGGGCAGCCGCGAGATCTTCGATGAAATGATGACTTCCTACGTGCTGAACGACGGAGAGGAGACCGACTACGGATACGGACTCTCGATAGACGATCAGGGCGGGCTCGAGAGGATTAGCCACGGGGGCGCGGATGTGGCTCACCGCTCGATGTTGATCTACTACCCGGAGATCAACGCCGGTCTTACCACGCAGAGCAACCACGCCCAGTTCAACAGCGGCGTCGCGGCCCAGATCGCCGCCGAGTTCTTCAAGGACGCGATCGAAGAGGAAGAGGAGGAGGAGGATGCGGGCGAGGCCGAAGAGACGGCGTTCGATCCCCAGGAGTACGACGCGGAGGACTTCGACGAGTTCGCCGGCCGGTACGCCATGGACGCCGCGCCCAACTTCATCCTCGCGTTCACCCGCGAGGCCGATACCCTCTTCATCCAGGCGACCGGCCAGCAGCGGTTCGAGATAGTCCCCACATCGGATTCCACGTTCCGCCTGCTTGCCGTCGAGGCTTCGGTCACCTTCCTGCGCGACGAGGAAGGCGAAGTGGACGCGCTCACACTGCACCAGAATGGAGACAACCGCGCTACGCGGCTCGACACCGAGGCGTGGGAACCGTCGGAGGATGAACTGTCGGACTTCGCGGGGCGCTTCTACAGCGAGGAGCTGGAGACGTTCTACACCTTCGCGGTGGAAGAGGGGGAGCTGGTGCTTCACCAGCGGCGGCTCGACCGGGCCGAGCTTACTCCCGGAGAAAGGGACACCTTCTCGGGCGCCAACTTCTCGTTCGACTTCGAGCGGGACCGCAACGGGCAGGTGACAGGCTTCTATCTGTCCAATGTGCGCACGCGCGACGTGCGCTTCGCCAGGGTGCCGTGACCATGCGAGGGTTGTCTGCCGCAGGCGGGGCATCTCTGCGGCCAGGGAGTCGCCGCTAACGAGCGGTGAGCCGACGCTAACGAGCGGTGGCCGGCGGTTCCGGGCAGCGGGACCCCGTAGCGTGAAGCGGCAGCCGGTGAATGCCGAGGGTGGGATTCGAACCCACACGGGGCCAAGCCCCTTCGGATTTTAAGTCCGATGCGTCTGCCTGTTCCGCCACCCCGGCTCGTTGCGCGCGTACCCGGCCAAGCGCGTGCGCAGCGTAACATAACTTGGTCGCGCATTCGCTTCACATCTTCGTCCTTCCCCTTCACGTCTTCATCTTTCCCCTTCTCACTTTCATCTTTCCCCCTTTACAACTTCGGCATTCCCCTCGACTTGCGGAGCCGGAGCGCTGCGGCTCAGGGATGTTGCGGCCTGGGCACACCGGGGTGTTGCGGCCGAGGCATGTCTTGGCCAGCATTCTCTATCTGTGACTCCAGCCGGGGAGGCCGCGATGAACCAAGTGCGTAGGACTAGTCGAGTGCGCAGACGAAGCATCAGACGTGCGGCGGCGGCGACGGCTCTGCTCGGACTCGGGCTGGCCATCGCGCCGGGCTGGGGGAGCGCGCAGGCGCACCGCAACCCCGCCGTCCCGGATTCCCTGCGGCAGATTCAGTCCATGGAACCGCGCATGGGACCGCCCGGTACTGAAGTAAGGCTATATTCGGAGAACTTGCCGCTGCAAGCGCGGGTCGTGATAGGCCTCGGCAAGATCGGCGAGGGCTTCGAGGAGCTGGGCGACGGCGCCCAGGGAGAATTCGGGGAGATCGGAGCCACGGTGCGGGTGCCGCGGAGCGCGATGTGGGACCGGGCGGTCGTCTTCATCGTCTTCAACGGGAACTTTGCGCCGACGGGGCTGTCCGACCCCTTCCACGTCACTGACGAGGCCGGAAGGATCCGGCGGGAAGGCACGGTTGCCGAGGTGACGGGCGAGTGCGTCCACTTCGAGGACCGGGACGGCTACAAGTACACCTTGTCGGGAGCGAGCCAGGATCTGCGGCCTGGGGACAGGGTGCTGGTCGATGGCGCCCCGTCGCGGACGGTAAGCTGCTCGCACGCCGACACCATCGAGGTCGCACGGCTGGAGCGGCTGGAGGAACCCGGGAGCAGCGGGCCGCAGTAGCGGCGCACCCGCCGGTTTCGTATTCCGGTCCAGCCATATACGGAAAAGCCGACTTCGAGCGCGGGACCTGTCCTACGGGGTCCTACGGGCAAGTGGGTCCGGAGACGGTCGCTATGCTCGCCAGCCACGCCGTGAAAGCAGCCGTGTTCGGAGCGCACAGCCCTGAGTTACTGAAGAAGGTGAACACTGCCAGCCTCTCGAGGCCTAACAGCGTCGCAGGGAGACTTCCTGTCAGTTGGTTATTTCCGAACAACAGCCATTCGAGGTTGGCGAGGTCGCCGAATTCAGGAGGGATGGCTCCGGACAGCTGGTTATAGCTAAGGTACAGGTGTTCGAGGTTGGCGAGGTTGCCGAGTTCGGAAGGGATGGTTCCGGACAGCTGGTTATTGCTGAGCCGCAGCTGTTCGAGGTTGGCGAGGTCGCCGAGTTCGGAAGGGATGGTTCCGGACAGCTGGTTCATGTTGAGCTCCAGCCATTCGAGGTTGCGGAGGTTTCCGAGTTCGGGCGGTATGGTACCCGCCAAGCCGTTACTGAACAAATCGATGCGTGTTACCCGGCCAAGAGCGTCGGCGCTGATGCCGTGCCACTCGCCCAGCGCCGGTCCGTCTAGCCAACCGTCCGAGTTGCTCCACATGGCGCCGCCCGCCGACTCGTACAACGCCTCGAGCGCAGCCCTGTCCTGCTGGTTGCAGTAGTCTCCGCCGACGTTCGATATGCTCGCCAGCCACTCCACGAAAGCGGTAGTGCCCGGAGCGCACAGCCCTGCGTTATCGCCAAAGATGAATGCTTCCAGCTTCCCGAGGCCTAGCAGCGTCGCGGGGATGGGTCCAGACAACTGGTTATTGGGAAGCCGCAGGATTGCGAGGTTGGCGAGGTTCCCGATTTCGGGCGGGACAGGTCCCGACAGCCGGTTATTGCCTAACCCCAACCATGCGAGGTTGGCGAGGTTCCCGATTTCGGAAGGGATAGCTTCGTCCAGCTGGTTATTGCCGAGCTCCAGCCACGCGAGGTTGGCGAGGCTGCCGAGTTCGGGCGGGATGGGTCCGGACAACTGGTTATTGGGAAGCCGCAGGATTGCGAGATTGGCGAGGTTCCCGATTTCGGAAGGGATGGGTTCGTCCAGCTGGTTAGTGCCGAGGTCCAGGGTCGTGAGGTTAGCGAGGTTCCCGATTTCGGAAGGAATGGGGCCACCCAGCTGGTTCTCCTGAAGCGACAGTTCATCGAGATTGGCGAGGTTCCCGATTTCGGGAGGGATGGGGCCGTCCAGCTGGTTGATGCCGAGGTCCAGCCACGCGAGGTTGGCGAGGCTGCCCAGCTCGGAAGGGATAGGTCCGGCCAGCTGGTTCTCCTGAAGCGACAGTTCTTCGAGGTTGGCGAGGTTCCCGATTTCGGAAGGGATAGGTCCGGCCAGCTGGTTGATGCCGAGGTCCAGCCACGCGAGGTTGGCGAGGTTCCCGATTTCGGGAGGGATGGGTCCGTCCAGCTGGTTGACGTCGAGCTCCAGATGCGTGAGGCTGGCGAAGTCGCCCAGCTCCGGCGGGAGCGTGCCTGCAAGGCGATTGCTGGAGAGGTCCAGCCTTATGACCGAACCGCCGGTGTCCGTAGTTACGCCATGCCACTGTCCAAGTGGCGCGCCGGTCAGCCAGTTGGCGCTGTTCGTCCACCCGGCGCCGCCCGTCGCCCGGTACAACGCGGCGAGCGCTTCGCGGTCGTCCAGACGGCAGTAGTCGCCGATCGCTCTCGATATCCTCGCCCGCCACGCCACGAAAGCGGGCGTGCGCGGAACGCATAGACCCGCGTTATCGTCAAAGACAAATGTTCCCAGCTTCTCGATGCGCAGCAGCGTAGCAGGCAAAGCCCCTGTTAGCTGGTTGTCGCGCAAGTGCAGGACCGCGAGGCTGGCGAGATTGCCGAGTTCGGCGGGTATGGTTCCTGACAGCTGGTTACGGTTGAGGTACAGGGTTCCGAGGTTGGCGAGATTGCCGAGTTCGGCGGGTATGGTTCCTGACAGCTGGTTACGGTTGAGGTACAGGGTTCCGAGGTTGGCGAGATTGCCGAGTTCGGCGGGTATGGTTCCGGACAGCTGGTTAACTTGCAGATACAGGCGCGTGAGGCTGGCGAGGTCGCCGAGTTCGGCGGGTATGGCTCCTTCCAGCCGGTTCATGCGGAGGTCCAGACGTTCGAGATCGGCGAGACCGCCCAGCTCCGGCGGGAGGGTGCCTGCAAGGCCGTTGCGCGAGAGGTTCAGCTCTGTAACCGAGCCGCCGGTATCCGTCGTTACACCATGCCACTCGCCCAGCGGCGCGTCGGTAAGCCAGTTGGCATTCCGCTCCCAGTCAGGTCCGCCCGCCGCATGGTACAGCGCCACCAGCACCGCCCGGTCCGGGCGGGGCGCGGGCGGCGATACGGTGATTGCCGCGTTCCCGGAGGCTTGCCCTGCCGTCGCGGTTATGGTGGCCGTGCCCGCGCTGATTCCGCGGACGAGGCCCGCGGCGGTAACGGTGGCGACAGCGGCATCGCTGCTGGACCACGCGACTGCGACGCCGGTCATGACTTGCCCGTTCTGGTCGCGCACCTCCGCCGCCAGCTGGGCGGAGTCGCCGGCCGCCAGCCGGACCTCGGTTGGCGTCACCGACACAGTGGTTGGCCGCGGCGCTGGCGGCGATACGGTGATTGCCGCGCTTCCAGAGGCTTGTCCAGCCGTGGCGGTGACCGTGGCCGAGCCTGCGCCGATACCGCGGACAAGGCCCGCGGCGGTGACGGCGGCGACAGCGGCGTCGCTGCTGGCCCACGCGACAGCGACCCCGGTCATGACCGCGCCGTTCTGGTCGCGCACTTCCGCCGCCAGCTGGGCGGAGTCGTCCACTGCCAGCCCGGCCTCGGTTGGCGTCACCGACACAGTGGTTGGCCGCGGGGCTGGCGGCGACACGGTGATTTCCGCGTTCCCGGAGGCTTGCCCTGCCGTCGCGGTTATGGTGGCCGAACCGGCGCTGGAACCACGGACGAGGCCCGCGGCGGTGACGGCGGCGACAGCGGCGTCGCTGCTGGACCACGCGACAGCGACGCCGGTCATGACCGCGCCGTTCTGGTCGCGCACCTCCGCCGCCAGCTGGGCGGAGTCGCCGACCGCCAGCCGAACATCGGACGGCGCGACCGACACCGTGGTTGGCCGCAGCGCTGGCGGCGGCGGTGTGGGCGCGGCAGTGTCGCCGCCGCAGGAGAGGGTGACCGCGAGTGCGGCCGATAGAGAAAAGGCTACGCTCCAGCGAGCGCAACCATGAGGAATCTTACGGGGAGGGGTAGCCATTGAAAACCCGTCGCCACATTAGAAAATGCTTACGCAGGGATCAGCGCTCCGTGACCTCGACGAGGAAGATCACGAGGAGTGCGATAAGAACTGGGATTGCCAGGAGCCATTCTTTCAATTCAGGCATCTTTGTCCTCTCGGTCTTCTCTACCAACTCTCTCGGCGTGCGCGTTCTAGCGGGACTCCCAGCTCCGCGACCCCTCTTCCGGACAGGAACGGGGACACTGCCGGACACCATGCGGGCCGCCGGTCGCCTCCGGGCGGTTCAACGGATTCCAGTGCTTCCCAACCCGCCGCGGCGTTCGGTCGTCACAGTGACCGCGCCCTCGCTCCACTCCGCCGCCTCGTATCTGTGGAGCACGGCCTGGGCAATCCGTTCTCCGTGCCTGATCGTGACGGGTCGACGCGAAGCGTTGAGCACGAGCACAAACCACTCATCCGGATAGTCCGCATCGATCGTGCCCGGAGCGTTGGGCACCGTCAGGCCATGCTTCCAGGCGAGCGATGACCGCATCCGAATCTGCGCTTCGTAGCCTTCCGGGAGCCTCGCCCGGAAGCCCGTCGGCACTAGCGCCCGGTCGCCCGCATGGAGAGTGATGAACGGCGAGCCGTGCTCTCCTCCGTTTGGCGCCTCCTGCACGACCTCTCCGCTCTCGGCCCGCTTGATGCGGACGGCGCCCCGCGTAAGGTGAGCACGGATGTCGTAGCCCGCCGAGTGGCGAGTGGCGCGAGCGGGCACCGCCACGTCGTCCGCCAAGCGCTCGAAGATCACCCGGTCCCTTATGTCGTCCTCCGCAGCCCAGGGCCCGCCACTCTAGCTCCGGCCAATCAGCGCCGCCGGTCGCCAATCTGAAATTGTCGAGACCATTCTCCGGCCGCCACCATGAAGTTCCGGAGCTTAGCCGCCAAGCCCTCGTCGGCCAGCTGGAGGTCGCCGTCGAAGAGCGCCCTCGCCCCCGCAACGAGGATGCGCGGTTGCGGCATGACGAGCGCGTTGAGGCCCGCGAGCGACTCGCGCAGAGACCGCTGGGCGAGCGCGGTGCCCAACCTGCCGGGCGTCGCCCCCGTGATCACGATCGGCTTCTTGTCCCAGGCTTGGGGACGCGGCGGGCGCGACCCCCAGTCTATGGCGTTCTTCAGAACGGCGGGCGGCCCGCCATTGTACTCGGGCGTCACCATCAGCACGAGGTCGGCGCCGTGAACGGCGGACTTCAGCCTCGCGACGGGAGGCGGATCTCCATCGGCTTCCAGATCTTCGCAGTAGAACGGCAGACCCGTCAGAGAAAACTCCCGGATCTCGAGCCACTCGGGCGCAAGCTCGGTGGCCGCGCGAAGGAGCGCCTGGTTGATGGAGTGCCGGCGCAGGCTACCCACCATGGCCAGCGCGGTTATAGTTCCACCGGCCGAGCCGCTCTGCGGAATCGAGGCATCAGGCATCGGTTACTCTTACGGAACCCCTTGCGGAAGTCTTGCCTTTCGCGAGCGGGAGCCTTGCTTCGCGTCGCGACAGGAGGAATATATCGCTCGTGTCCACCCCGATAATGTACTCCTACCAAGCCGCGTGCGCCGGGTGCCCCTCTCCAACCGCTACGAACGTACCGGTGCAGGTCGCGGTTCGCTCGCCGCCGGAAGCCAGCTCCGCCTCGACTACGACTTTGCGGTCCCCCGCCTTCGCGATGCGAGATCTCAGGTGAACCGGCTCGCTCGTCGGCGTAGGCTTCTCGAGCCGAATCGCGTACTCCGCCGTGACGGTCACGGGGGGGTGGTCGAGGCCGCGCGCCCGCATGAAGTGGAACGCCGCCGACCAGTTGCAGTGGCAGTCGAGCAGCGTCCCGATGATTCCGCCATTGAGCACTCCCGGAAACGCGGCGTGCTGGGGCTCCGGCTGCCACTTCGCAACGATATCGCCGTCTTCGGCGGGGAAGCTCCGCAGCCGCAGCCCCTGTTCGTTCGCCGGCCCGCACCCCCAACAGATGGATTCGGCTCCATATTTTTCCTGAAGCGCTTCGCTCATCTTGCTTTCCCTTCTTGTTCGACTGCGCGCCGCGCCGTCTCGTTCGACTCGGGGTGCGGGCCGGCCTCGCGCGCGGCCCGCGAGCCACCGCCCTTTCCGACGCTCCCGTTGCCGAGTTGCTGACTAGAGGCACTCTCATCTTGTGCGCCGTCGCAATCGGCGCAAGCGCGATCTGCGTTCGCCTCGGCTTCTGGCAGCTCGGCCGGCACACCGCGAGGGTGGAGAGTAACTCCGTATTGGCCGAAAGGCATGAAGCTCCCCGGCTCGAGTGGACCAGCCCCCGGGATGTTCCCGCCGACACCGCCGGATTGCTCGGCCGACGGGCCAGACTAGCTGGCGCCTGGGCGCCACCGGGGCAAGAAGTGATCCTCCGCAGCCGCTCCCTCGACGGGCGGGCCGGAGCCGAAGTCTTCGCGCCATTTCTGGTCGGTGGCAGTGGAGGGCCGGTCGTGATGGTCGTCCGGGGATGGCTTCCGGCCGCCGACGGGATCACCCCCAACTTGGCGGCCAGCCGCGCGGACATGGGGGAGGAGGTCGCCCGGATCGACGGCACCCTGGTTTCCTCCAGGGACGGCAGGGGCGGCCAGCCGCTGTGGGTGGAGAGCGCAGGCGCTCGCCACTTGGCGATTGCAGCCCTGGATATTGCTCTCATCAGGGACGAACACCCCCTGGAGCCCTCCGTCCACGTGTTGCGCGAGAATCTGGCGGAGCGAGGTAGCGCTCTGCGCCCCGCCAGGGAGGCCGATATCGGCGCTGGACCCCACCTGTCCTACACCGTGCAGTGGTTCGCCTTCGCCATAATCATTTTGACCGGCACCGCTGTTATCGTTCTGAAAGACAGGAAGCGCCGACCGGCATAGGTTGCCTACTCGCCGAGGGGGCTGCCGGGAGCTCCGGGTTGCCGGGGCCGGAGCGCCTGGTGAACGGAACAAGGAGCGGAGCACGCTGTAGGCGGCACATGAACGGAACTAGGGGCTGATAATCCCCGATCGCCACCAACTTGGAGAGGTTGCATGTCTGAAACACCACTTGGCCGGATCTGCTGGCACGAACTGCTGACCAACGATGTCGATGGAGCCTGCGAGTTCTACGGGCGAGTTGCCGGCTGGGAAACCAGCGCCGGACCGCCGGACGGCCCGCCCTACACCCTATGGACCAACAAAGGCACTCCGATCGGCGGCGTCATGAGTTTGCCGGAGGAGGTGCAGGCGCAGGGCGTGCCCCCTCACTGGCTCGCTTACATCTCGACGCCGGATTTGGCCGCGACAGTAGAGAAGGCCAATGGTTTTGGAGTGGTAGTCCTCCACGAGATGGAGCTTCCGTCGGTGGGCAAATTCGCGCTCATGGCGAAACCCGGGAAAGAGGTGTTCACTGCCTTCCAGCCCGAAGGCGACACTCCGGGACATGACGGGGAGGCGGCGATCGGCGAAGTGTCCTGGAACGAGTTGCTAGCCGACGATGACGAGGCGGCGTGGGCATTCTATTCCGCGTTGTTCGGCTGGGAAGAGATGCAGAAGATGGATATGGGAGACGCGGGCACCTACCGGGTCTACGGGAGAAAGGGCGTTGAGCTCGGCGGCATCATGAAGCGGCCCGAGGCGATGCCGCATCCAGCCTGGCTGTTCTACATCCGGGTGACCGACGTGCGCGAGTCCGTGGAGCTGGTGCGCGAGCTGAACGGAACCGTCACGCTCGAGCCGACGGAGGTGCCCGGCGGAGACTTCATAGTCCAGGGGCGCGACCCGCAGGGCGCCGCGTTCGCTCTGCACAGCGCCTAGCCGATCTCGGCGGCCCGTCCTCGGGCGGAAAAGGCGGCGACGCTACTTCAGCGCTTAGCTACTTCAATCTTCGGGATCTCTTCTCCGGCGATCGTCAGATTGATGCGCGAGACCCGGCGGAGGCCCGAGGATTTCCGCGAGAAGCACGGCCTTCTGGGGTATCGGATAATGATCGACGCGTTGTAGCGGGCTCGCCGACAGCGGGCTCTCGGAGCTAGCCTCGGAGCTAGCCATGTGGCGTCTCCCGCTGGGCCGAGCGGGTTCCTGCCTGGCGGGGTAGCTAGGCGGTTCCTGCCTAGCGGGGTAGCTGGGCGGTTCCCGTCTGGCGGGGTAGCTGGGCGGAGCGGCGTAGCCGGACGGGCCGGGGGACTTGGCGGGCAAGGCGGGACGAGTTCGCTCGCCAGGGCGGGTCCGCTCCCGGACCTCGACGACCCGCTCTTCCGGGGGCGACGCGCTCATCGCGGCCATCGTCTGGCCGGCAGTCCCGGCTTCGCTGGCAGCCTTCGCTTCGTTGGCCATCTTCCGGAGCTGGTCGAACAACGAGACGGGAGCCTCGTCTCTCCCCGCTCCGCCGGCGCCGGGTCGAGCCCCGGACGACTCGGGATGCGCGAGGCGATCGCGCCGGGCAGCCTGCGTTGGCGCCGGGAGCGCTGCCGAAGCGTCTTCTCTTCCGCCTTCCTCCGCCCCGCTTGCAGCCGCGGCCTGCTCCGCCTGCTCCTGGAGCGCTCGCTCGCGATTCCGCTTGGCGGCCGCGATTCCTCTAGTCCAGAGAAACAGGAGTATCGCGACGATCCAGAAGGGTCCGATCTCAGGCACTGAACAGCTCCAATGCCGACAAGACCGGAATCGCCCCTAATGCCGGCAAGACCGGAATCGCCCCTAATGCCGGCAAGACCGGAATCGCCCCGGCGTCCCGGCAACTGCTGCCGAGTCTAGTCATCCATGTCTCCGCCGGGGAAGTCGTCCAGACAAGTTGATTACGGCCGGTCAGGGCGTCTCTTCCGTTCCGTCATCGGCAGGCTTCGCGATCGCGCGCCGCATCTGCGTGTCGCTCTGAATGTTGCGATACTTCATGTAGTCCATCACCCCGAGATTGCCCTCCTTGAACGCCTCTGCTATGGCGAGCGGCACTGCGGACTCGGCCTTCACGACTTCGGCCTGCATCTCCTCGACTAGGGCGCGATTCTCTTGCGCCGACGCCACGGCCATGGCGCGCCGCTCCTCGGCCTTCGCCTGCGCGATGCGTTTGTCCGCCTCGGCCTGGTCCGTCTGAAGCTCGGCGCCGATGTTCTTGCCGACATCCACGTCCGCGATATCGATCGAGAGGATCTCGAACGCGGTCCCGCTGTCGAGCCCCTTGGCAAGGACCGTCTTGGAGATGTTGTCCGGATTCTCGAGCACCGCCTTGTGCGACGATGCCGACCCGATGGTCGAGACGATACCCTCTCCCACCCGCGCGAGGATCGTCTCCTCCCCCGCTCCGCCGACCAAGCGGTTGATGTTGGCGCGCACCGTGACGCGAGCGGTCGCTATCAGCTGAATTCCGTCCTTGGCCATCGCGGCGACCTTGGGCGTCTGGATGACCCTGGGATTGACCGAGACCTGCACCGCATCAAGCACGTCCCGGCCCGCGAGGTCGATTGCCGCAGCCTGCCTGAAGGGAAGTTCGATGTTGGCTTTGTCGGCCGATATGAGGGCGTTCACCACCCTCTCCACATCGCCGCCGGCCAGAAAGTGTGACTCCAGCTCGTTGGGGTTCAGGGGGAGACCCGCCTTGTGCGAACTGATGAGAGGGTAGACGATCCTCGGGGGCGGAATCTTCCGGAGACGCATCCCCACCAAGCTCCCCAGCCCGACCCGAACGCCGGACGCGATCGCTGTGATCCAGAGACGCACCGGCACGACCCACATGAGGATGAGGAGGCCTAGAGCGACCAACATGAAGAGGATGAGACTCGTTCCCGCGATATTTTCCATGACTAGACCTCGTTCTCCTTCTCTGGAGTGTCTTCAGTTTTCGTAGTCCCGGAGGACTGATTTTGCCGGGCCCGCTCTCGCCCTACTCCATCTCTCTCCTCGTTCGGCCCGTTCGCCGCCGCTGCATCGTCGCTGTCCTCCGCGCCACGCGCGATGCGGACCAGTATGCGCCCGCTCGTCACCTCCAGCACCCGGACGGGAGTCCGAGCCTCGATCCACGGACCCTCGGCGACGACATGAAGCCGCTCTTCCCCCAGGATAGCGACTCCGGCGGGCCGCATGTCCGTAGCTGCGACGCCCAGCTGCCCAACCAGATCTTCGCGCGGGGGGACCGACAGGTAACCGGTCTCCCGGCTCGTGGAAGCACGGAGGAAGAGACCGGAAAGACGCTTGTCGTTCGGCAGGTAGCGCAGGATGGCCCACCCCGCCACGCCGACGAGGATGATCGACAAAGCCACGAGGCCCGCGGCGTCGAACACATTGGACAAGTCGGGCACCTGGCCGACCATCGCCATTACGGAAGCGCCTAGCACGGCCCCGGTTCCCAGGATGCCGGCGAGACCGAAGCCCGGAATGACCAGAACCTCCAGCGCGATCAAGACTACCCCGGCCCCGAACAGGATTATCTCTTCGAGTCCCGCGAGGTGCACGAGGTGGTGCGCCCCGAAGAATGCGGCGAGCGAAGCCAGTCCGACGCCGCCGGCGATGCCGAAGCTCGGCGTGCGGATCTCCACGAGGAGCCCCAGGAAGCCCAGACTCAGCAGGAGCGGGGCGACTGCGGGGTTGGTGAGAAACCGCACGATCGCCTCCGCCCAGTTGGCTCTGGCTTCGTTGACGGTCGCGCCCGCCAATCCGGCGGTCTCTAGCAGGGCGCCCAAGTCCTGAACCTCGCGGTTCGCGACCCCGAGCGATGTCGCTTCTTCCGTCGTGAGAGTCAGAAGCTTGCCGGCTTCGACCACTCCCGGCACCTCGACGCTCTCGTCCACCATGGCTTCCGCAACGCGCGGATCGAGACCTCTCTCTTCCGCCAGCGCGCGGAACTCCGACCGCATCGCGCTCACCATCTTCTCGGAGGCCTTTTCGCCTCCGCCGGTGACCGGTGTCGCCGCGCCGATCGTGGAGCCCGGGCGCATGTAAATCCTGTCCGCGGCGAGGGCGATCATCGCCCCGGCGGACAACGCGCGCCGGTTCACGTACGCGAAGACCGGGACATCCGCCTCGCGAACGTCGTCTATGATCTTCCACGCCGCGTCCACCCTGCCCCCCGGCGTGTCGAGATCGAGAATGACGGCGCTGGCCCCGGCCTCGGCCGCCTCGCCGAGCGCGCGGCTCACGAACGGCGCGAGGCCGAGTTCGATCACGCCCGTTATGGGAACCCTGAGGATGTGGGGAGCGGTCTGCTCTCCGGCGGCCTGCACGCCGGGGAGCGGATGATCCGCCGGCGTACCGGGCCGCGCGAGGCCGGCAGGCAGGTCGTCGAGCGTCGTGTTCGCCGGCGCGAATGCGGCGGAGAGGACGAGTGCGCCCGCTCCCGCCGCGAGCAGTCCGGCGAGTCGTTTAGAGATGCTGTTCATGGCTGTCAATCTAACTTGGACCGGCGCGCGCCGCTTGGATTGGCGCTCGTCTCGCCGCGGGAGCGGGCGGCGCGCGCACGCACGCTCTCCGATGGGTTCGGGCCGCTCGTGGAGTTCCGAGGAGCGGGCGGGCGGCGGGCCGGCGAGTCAGCGGGGACGCTCCGGCAGCTCGATGCGGTCGCCGGGCGTCGGCCGCGCCGCGTCGGTGTACAGCCGCATGTTGAGCGCCGGAACGCGCGTCTCGATCAGCTCGTTGATGCGCTGGAGCAGTTCGGGCATCGCCTCCCAGACGCGGTCCACCTGCCAGAGCTGGTCCTCCGTCGGCAGCGTCGATGAACTTTCGATCGCGTTCGCCACCCGCGCGTTCCGGCGCACCCGGTCCAGCTCTTCCGCGATCTCCTCGACTTCGTCGCGTATCGCCTCGATCTCTTCCCTGATCGAAGCGCGGTCCTCCTCGAACTCCGAAGAAGCTTCCGCCCCGGCAACTCCCCCGCCGACAGCTTCCCCGCCGGCGGCGGCTCCACCCATCTCCTCTTCTTCCTCCGCCTCCTCTTCGGCTGCCTCATCTTCGGATGCGTTGTCTCCGTCCGCCTCATCCTCGTCATCATCATCCGGGCTGTCGACCGGGCTGCCGACCAGCTCCTCGGCGGCGTCCAGCTGTTCTTCCACCGAAGCCGCCGCCCGGCCCGCGTCGCGAATCGGCGCGGCCATGACGTGCAAGCTCATCAGCGCCCGCTGCCGGGCCATCCGGTCGGACTCCGCCATCGGGCGGCGAGGCTCGGCGATCACCTCGACGTTGGACGAGAAGGTCTCTCCGCCGACGGTCAGGCTCACCGTGTAGGTTCCCGGGAGGACGACAGGTCCCCTGGGCGCTCCGCCGAAGGGGCCGCCTCCTCCCTGCGCCCCCTCCGCAGAGTCGAACGGCGAATCGTGCCGCCAGTCCCAGATCACCTCGTTGATGCCGGGTTCGCCCGGCGCGTCCAGGGTACGGACGTGCTCGCCCGCGGCGTCGGTGACCGTGAGGGCGAATTCCGGGTCGGCGTCCGCCCCGCCATCCTCGGCTGAGGGGGCGCTCCCCTCCCCCGTTTCCGCACCGTTGCCGGCTGCCCCGCCGGAACCATCGGCCTCCCCGCCGGAACCGTCCGCATCTCCGCCGCCTTGCGAATCACGCACGTAGTAGCGTATCCGTGCGCCTCGCGGCGGATTCGGGGCGCTGTACGTCGCGCCCGGGAATGGCCAGTCCCCTCGCTCCGCCCACATGATCGAGCGGCTAGGGAAGACCCGCCCCGCCTCCGCGAGCATCTCCTCCGACTCCGACAGCTGCTCGAGCGGCGTCACATCCGCCAGGATCCAGAGGCTTCGCCCGTGCGTTCCGACGATGAGGTCGTTCTCGCGAGGGTGCACCAGGATGTCGTCCACCGGGACCGTCGGCAGGTTGTTCTTGAGCTGCACCCACAGCTCTCCCCCGTCCACCGACACGAACACGCCGGTCTCGTTTCCGAGGAAGAGCAGATTCGGCGCGTCGTGGTGCTCGACGATAACATTGACGGACCACCCGTCCGGCAGCCCGTTCACGATCGGCCGCCACCTCTGGCCGTAGTCTTCGCTCACGTACGCGTAGGGCGCGAAATCTCCGTTCCGGTGTCCGTCGAAGGTCGCGTACACCCTCCCCGCCAAGTGCGCCGACGGCTCGACCCGGCTCACGTACGTCCGCTCCGGAAGACCCGGCACCCGGTCCGCCACATTCTCCCATGTGGCGCCGTCATCCTGCGACACATGCAGATTTCCGTCGTCCGTTCCCGCGTAAATCAGACCCGGGACCAGCGGAGACTCCGCCACCGCAGTGAGGTTGCCGTAATTCGCGATTCCGTCGTTCAGAGACATCTGCGGCTCGGAACCCGGCACGCCCATTATCCGAAGCGTGTCCCGGTCTATCTGCCTAGTCAGGTCGGCCCCTCCGACTTCCTCCCACGACAGCCCGTAGTCCCTCGACCGCAGCAGATAGTTGGCGCCCAGATAGACGGTCGCGGGATCGTGAGGCGACAGCAGCAGCGGCGAATTCCAGTTGTAGCGGTACGTCTTCGCAGTGTCGCCCTCCGCCCTCGGCCCCGGGATCGGCCGCAGGGGCGTCTTCTCCCCCGTTCTCAGGTCGTAACGGACGAGGTTGCCGCCTTGCGATTCCGAGTAGACGATAGTCGAATCGGTCGGATCGACGATCGTGAAGAAGCCGTCGCCGTAGACCGTTTCGTACCAGTCCTGGTTGCGAATGCCGTGAAACGACCGCGTGTTGGAAGGCCCGCACCAGGCATCGTTGTCCTGGAGGCCGCCGCACACCGCGTACGGCTGTCCCATGTCGTGTCCGATGGCGTAGAACTGGCCCAGCGCGATGTTGTCGAACATCCGCCAGTGCCCGCCGCCGTCCCACGACGCCGCAACCCCGCCATCGCTGCCGAGAATCAGGTGGTCCGAGTCGGCCGGGTCGATCCAGAGGGCGTGGTGATCGACATGAATCTGCGTCGCGCCGTCGTTCCTGAACGTTCGTCCCCCGTCGTCGGAGACGGACAGCTGGGTGCCCAGGACGTAGATTCGATCGGGGTCCGACGGGTCGATACGCACCTGCGAGTAGTACATCGGGCGAGGGTTGGTGTCCGACACCTTCGTCCATGTCGTGCCCCGGTCGTCCGACCGGAACAGCCCGCCCTTCCGTCCGCCCCCTGTCGGCCCCCGGTTTCGCGGACCCGGCCTTCGCGCATCGGCCTCGACCAGCGCGTACACGAGGTTGCCGTCCCCCCGGTGGATGTCGATCCCGATGCGTCCCTTGTCGCCCTCCGGCAGACCCTCCGTCAGCTCCGTCCACTCATCTCCGCCGTCGGTCGTGCGGTAAAGCCCGCTCCCGGGACCGCCGCCGTTGAACCCCCACCCGGTGCGCTGGCGCTGGTACATCGCCGCCAGCACGGTGGCAGGGTCGGCGGGATCCATCGCGAGGTCGATGGCTCCGGTGCGCTCGTCGATGTAGAGCACCTTCTCCCACGACTCGCCGGCATCCCGGCTCCGGAACACTCCCCGCTCCTGGTTCGGACCCCACAGGTCGCCAACCGCGGCGACGTAGACGATGTCGGGATTGCGCGGATGAACGAGGATGCGGGCGATGTGCTTCGTCTCCTCCAGCCCCATGTGGGACCATGTCTTGCCGCCATCGGTCGACTTGTAGACGCCATTCCCCCAGGGGGACGACTGGCGATTCTGCGGTTCTCCGGTGCCCACCCAGACGAGGTTCGGGTTCGCTTGGTGAATCGTGACGTCTCCGATCGAACTCGTGGGCTGGTCGTCGAAGAGCGGCGTCCACGATGTGCCGTGGTTCTCGGTCTTCCAGAGGCCGCCGCTCGCCGTTCCGAGGTAGAAGACCTGCGGCTTCGCTTCCACCACCGCGATATCGGAGATCCGCCCGCCCATGAGGGCCGGCCCGATCTCCCGGTACTCCAGTCGCGAGATCGCCGTCTCGATGGAGGGCGGGGAGGCATCCGGATCCGCGGTCTGGGCAGCGGCCGGTGCGGCATGGACGACCGAGAAGAGGACTCCGGCCGAGAAGAGGGCTCCGGCCGCGTACAGAGCCATTCCGGTGGCGTACAGAGATATTCGGGTGGCGTACAGAGATGTTCGGGTGGCAAGGGGGACGAAGCCGGCGGTCGGCCGGGCGTCTCCGGCAGAGAGCGGAACGGCATTTCTCGTGACCTTCATCATGGCTTTGCGCCTCCTTGGAACATGATCGCGGACCCCGTATCGAGAACCCCGATATCGAGAACTCCAGCTGGAAGAGGTCTCGCGTAGCCGCCGGAGCCGTGCCGGCCGGGGGCGAGGACCCAGGGGACAATCTGATTGCCGGTTCGGCGGGGCGCGAGACCGTGGACTCCAGTTGTGGCGAGCCCGCATGCGAACCCGTGGACTCCAGTTGTGGCGAGCCCGCATGCGAGACCGTGGTCACCGCGGCGCTGGAGTCGACCCATCGCCGTCATCGCGAAGTTGCAGAAATGGCATCCGCGCGGGGAACGCGAGAGAGAGCGCCCGAGGGACGCCGGTCAGCGCTTGGCGGCCTCGGTCACGCCGCGAGGTTCGTGCGCCACGACCGGGCCCTGCCAGCGGTCGGCCGGTTCGATCCGGTCCTCGCCGCCGTCCGCGGAGGGCGGGGCCGGAATCCAGAACGCCATGATGACCGCAACCGTGGAGGCGGCCGCGCCGACGATGAACGGACTCTCGACCGAATACGATTGGAAGAGAGCGCCCGCGCAGAGCGGACCGAGCACGCGCCCCAGTCCCCCGGCGAGCTGGCTGCCGCCCAGCACCGCCCCCTGGGAATGCACGTCGGTAGCGCGCGACATCAGGGCGTGCAGCGAGGGGAACAACAAGCCTGTCGCCGCGGCCCACACCGGCACCAGGAACCACAGGAACAAGCGATCGGAAACGAGCGGCACCGCGCCGACGCCGACGACCATCAAGACGCAACCCGCCCGAACGATGGCCGGTTCCCCGAAACGCCGCACCACGCGGCCGACGACGCCGGTGCGAACGAGCACCGTCACTCCGCCGGCGAGCGTGAAGATCCACCCCATGTCGGCGGCCGTCATCGCGAAGACTCGCTGGGTGTACAGCGCGAGCACCGAGGTCATCGACGTGAAGCAGCCGATCGTGAGCAGGTAGACTACCAGCAGCAACCGCAGCGGAAATCGGGCGAGAGACTTCATCCACCGCTTGAGAGTCGCCGCCTCGCCCTTCCCCTGGCGGGACCTGCCGGAAGTGAAGTGCCTCGACTCGGGGAGAAAGGCCAGGGCCACGATCGCGTTCAGCAGACAGAGCCCCGCCGCTACATAACCCGGAACGCCTAGCCCGAAGCGGCTGAAGTATCCTCCTATCACCGGACCCATCGTGATGCCCAGCCCGGAGGCTGCCCCGACCAAGCCGAATGCGCGCGCCCTCTCCTCTCCCTCCGTCGAATCGGCCACGTACGCCTGCACGACCGACACCGTTCCCCCGGCCGCGCCTGCCGCCGCTCTCGAGATCAGCAGGAGGGCGATGCTGTCCGCCAGCGCGAAGAGGAGGTAGGAAAGCGCCGATGCGAACAGTCCGATGAGGAGGAGACGCCGCCTCCCCACCCGGTCCGACATCCTGCCCCAGATCGGAGCCGCTATGAGCTGAACGACCGAGAAGGAAGCGATTATCGATGTCACTTCCAGGGGAGATGCGCCGAGATCGTCCGCGTAGAACGGGAGCAGCGGGAGGACGATGCCGAAGCCGATCATGTCGACGAAGACGGTCCCCAGCACGCCCAATCCGGCTTTCTTCACTTCAACGCCCCCTCTGCGACTGCGGATCCAGACCCGAGGATAGTACAAGCCTGCTCCCGGATAGTATATTTTCCAGGCTGGCCGCTACTCCCGTCCGGGCCGCCTCGCGGGTCCGTGACGTTCACGAAGAAACATCGGCAACTACAGAAGAAGCATCGGCAACTACACAGGAAGGAACCTCCTCCATGGCAGACAAGTTGATCAGGTACGAAACCGAGGACGGCGTCGCGGTATTCTCGATCGATGACCCTCCAGCAAACACTTATACCTACGAAATGATGCGCGATCTGGATGACGCGATTCTGCGGGCGCGCTTCGACAAAGATGTGCACGTCATCGTAATACGCGGGCAGGGCGGCAAGTTTTTCTCCGCCGGGGCGAACATCAACATGCTCGCGACTTCGGACCCGTACTTCAAGTACTACTTCTGCCTCCACGCCAACGAGACGCTGGCCCGGCTCGAACAGACGCCTAAGCTCGTGATCGGGGCGCTCAACGGACATACCGTCGGCGGCGGACTGGAGATTGCGCTGGCCTGCGACCTCCGGATCGGGAGGAAGGACGCCGGGAAGGTCGGCCTGCCGGAGGTGAATCTGGGCGTGCTTCCGGGCACCGGCGGAACGCAGCGGCTTGGCCGGCTGGTCGGGAAACCCAAGGCGATCGAACTCATGGCGGAAGGGCGCACGTTCGGCTTCGACGAGGCGCTGGCGCTCGGGATAGTCAACAAGATTTTCGAGGGGGACGACGAGGAGTTCCATGCTCAGGTGATGAAGTACGCCAAGCGCTTCACTCCGCCCCATAAGGCATCTCGCGCCGTCGGGAACATCAAGCGAGCGGTGTGCAGCGGGGTGGAGGTTCCCTTCTCGGAAGGTCTGGCCATCGAACGCGAGCTGCAGCAGCTACTCTTCCAGGGGGATGACGCGCGGGAAGGGCTCGCTGCGTACCTGGAACGGCGCCAGGCCGGCTTCGCGGGCAAGTAATTCCCTGCCCCGGCTCCGAGGCGCGATGAGAACCGCTCCCCGAGGTGGGCGACGCCTCCCAAGGCGCGATGAATAGAATGGCTGCGGCGCGGGCGGGCGGCGCGGATCGCGCTCCGGTCATCGCCGGTGCCGTTCGCACCCCCGTGGGGCGCGTCGGCGGGGCGCTTTCCTCGGTCCGCCCGGATGACCTCCTGGCCGCCGCGATTCGCGGGCTCGTGGACCGTACCGGGGCGCCGGAAGAACGCATCGAGGATGTGGTCGCCGGCTGTACCAATGGAGCCGGGGAGGACAACCGGAACGTGGCCCGCATGGCGTCGCTCCTGGCCGGTCTTCCGGTGGAGGTGGCCGGACAGACGGTGAACCGCCTGTGCGGCTCGGGGTTGCAAGCCGTGATCGCGGCGGCCCACGCGATACGCGCCGGCGAGGGAGACGTGTTCATCGCCGCCGGAGTCGAGAGCATGTCTCGCGCCCCCTGGGTCATGCGCAAGCCGGAGGCGGCCTTCCCGCGCCGCCCGCCGGAGATCGCCGACACTACCGTCGGCTGGCGCTTCGCGAATCCGGCGATGCCCGGCGAGTGGACCGTGTCTCTGGGGGAGACGGCGGAGATCGTGGCGGAAGAGGCCGGCGTCGGCCGCGAGGAGCAGGATGCGTTCGCGCTCGAGAGCCAGCGCCGGGCGGCGCGAGCCATCTCGGACGGACGCTTCGCGGACGAGATCGTCCCGGTGAGCGTACCCCGGCGCAAGGGCGATCCCGTTGTGGTGGAGGCGGATGAACACCCCAGGCCCGGCACGACGGCGGAAGCGCTCGCCGCCCTGCGCCCCGCTTTTCGCAGAGACGGCACAGTGACGGCCGGCAACGCCTCCGGCATCAATGACGGAGCTGCGGCGCTGCTGGTGACCAGCCAAGCCGCGGCGGATGAAATCGGACTGGAGCCCATGGCGCGGATCGGCGCTTCCGCCGTCGCCGGAGTCGATCCCGGCAGGATGGGACTCGGTCCGGTGCCGGCCACCCGCAAGGCGCTCCGGCGGGCGGGGCTGGCCCCCGGCGACATCGATCTGGTCGAACTCAACGAGGCGTTCGCCGCGCAGGCTGTCCCCTGCATCGCCGAACTCGGCTTCGACCCCGGCCGGGTGAACGTCAGCGGCGGCGCGATCGCTCTCGGCCACCCCCTCGGGTGCACGGGCGCGAGACTCCTGACGACGCTGGTGCACGAGATGGGGAGGCGCGATGCGGAGAACGGCCTCGTGACTATGTGCATCGGCGTCGGCCAGGGGATCGCGCTCCTCGTCCACCGTGGCGATGGGGCGTGAGGGGCGTGGGAAGCTTGAAGGGCGTAGAGCGAGAAGGACACGAAGCGAGAAGGGCATGGAGCTTGAAGGGCGCGGAGCGAGAAGGACACGGAAGCTTGAGGGGCACGGAAGGTGAAGAGCGTGGGGCGTGAAGGGTGTGAAACGCGAGACGTGGGCACGAGGGCATGGGGCGTGAAGAGCGAGGAACGCGAGGGCATGGGGCGTGAAGAGCGAGGTTCCGTGGCGCTTGGCGAAAACGGGCGACACGGGCCGAGGCGGCCTGAGAATGGCGGAGGCGGCGCGAGAATGGCAGAGGCAGTGTGAAAATGGATGAGATGCGCCGAGAGAGAGAGAGCGACCCGCGCATCCTGATCGAGGTCGACGACGGCGTGGGCACGCTCACGCTCAACAGGCCGGAGAAGCTTAACGCGTTCATCGGAGAGATGCGGGAAGCGATCGCGGAGGGAATCGAGACTCTCGGCGGAGATGATGATGTCCGTGCCGTTATCGTGACCGGAGCCGGACGGGCGTTCTGCGCCGGCGCCGACGTGCGCTACTTGGCGCGGCTGATCGAAAGCCGGGCGATCGACGAGGCTGTCGCTCTGGTGGAGGCCGGACGGCGGGTCGCTTCCGCCATACGGACGATGCCGAAGCCGGTGATCGCCGCGCTGAATGGTCCGGCGGCCGGCGGCGGCGCGAACCTCGCCCTCGCTTGCGATCTTCGGCTGGCGGCGGACCGCGCGTCGATAGGCCAGTCGTTCAATCGCATCGGACTCCACCCCGACTGGGGGGGCAGCTACGTCGTGCCGCGGCTCGTCGGTCCCGCGCGCGCCGCCGAGCTCTTCTTCTTCGCGGAGATGGTGCCGGCCGCCGAGGCCGAACGGATCGGACTCGTGAACCGCGTGGTGCCGGAAGACGAACTCATGCCCCTGGCCCGCGGCTGGGCGCGCCGACTGGCTCGCAAGCCCGCGCTGCCGATCCGTCTCGCGAAGGAGGCCGTACGGCGGTCGCTCGCCTCGACGTTCGAAGAGATGCTCGACTACGAGACCGCCGCCCAGCGCGCCTGCTTCGAGTCGGACGACGCCCTTGAAGGCGTCCGCGCCTTCCTGGAGAAGCGGAGCGCGGAGTTCGGGAAGAAAAGTGGCTGACCGCCCCTCTTCCATCGCGGTCGCCGGGGCGGGTGTCATGGGGCGCGGGATCGCGCACGCCGCCGCCCTGGCCGGTTACGAGACGCGCGTGTTCGATCCCCTTCCCGAAGCGCTCGCGGCCGCGAGGGCTCGGATCGAATCCAATCTTCGGAAGGGCGTCGAGCGCGGGAAAGTCTCCCCGGAGGATGTGCCGCGCGCGATCGGGCGGCTCTCCTTCACCGCGAAGCTGAAGGAAGCCGCCGCCGGCGCCTCGATCGTGATCGAAGCCGTGCCGGAGAAGCTGGACCTCAAGAGGCAGGTGCTGCGCGCCTGCGCGGAGTTCGCCAACGGCGGCGCGATCTTGGCGTCGAACACCTCCTCGCTCTCGATTTCCAGCATCGCGCGCGGCGTGCCCGACGCGCAGCGAGTGATCGGGATGCACTTCTTCAATCCCGCCCACATCATGAAGCTCGTCGAGATAGCGCGCGGAGAGGAGAGCTCGGACGAGACCACGGAGCGAGTGCTCCGGGTGGCCGAGCGCATGGGAAAGACGCCCATCGTCGTCTCCGATTCGCCCGGCTTCGCCTCGTCGAGGCTCGGCGTTGCGCTGGGACTCGAGGCGATTCGCATGGTCGAGGGCGGGGTCGCGAGCCCCGAGGACATCGACACGGCCATGACGCTAGGCTACCGTCACCCGGTCGGGCCGCTCCGTCTCACGGACATGGTCGGGCTGGATGTCAGACTGGATATAGCGCGCTACCTGTACCGGGCGCTCGGCTCGCCCCGCTTCGAACCCCCGCCGATGCTGGAAGAGATGGTGCGCAAAGGCCACCTGGGCCAGAAGAGCGGGCGCGGCTTCTATCGCTGGGACTGACCGACCGATCGCCGCGGCAGGCGCGCCTTGCCGGCGGGGCCGCTTCTACCGCCCGGCGTAGTGCGCATGCCGACGGAGCCAGGGCATCTACCAATCCAGGGCATCTGCCAATGGAGCTAACAGGAGGAGCAATCGCGTGAGCACCGTGAACACTATTTCGGAAGCGGCAACCTCCCGGACGCTGGCAGCCGAACAGACGGACCGCCTCTTTCCGTGGGTCAGGCCGTACTACAGCGAGCCGATCGCCTTATCCGACGGCGAGGGGGTCTGGGTGCGGGATGTCGCCGGGAACGAGTACCTCGACCTCTTCGCGGGCATCCTCACCACCTCGCTCGGACACTGTCACCCCGAAGTGCTCGAAGCGGTGCGCAGACAGTCCGAACGGATCGGACACACCTCGGCCCTGTACGTGACGGAGCAGCAGCTCGAGACGGCGAGAGAGCTCGCCAGCATCACGCCCGGGGAGCTGAACGTGGCTTGCTTCACCAACAGCGGCACCGAGGCCGTGGAGGCGGCGATCGCGACGGCGCGGCTGTTCACGGGCCGGCACGAGATCGTGGCCTTGCGGCTCTCGTACTCCGGACGCAGCACGCTGGCCAGCCACATGACCGGACAGCGCCCATGGCGGCTTCCCGGCGGCGGTGTGGACGGCATCGTCCACGCCCGGTCCGCGTACAGCTACCGCTCTCCGGTCGGCGACGGCCCCGCGGCCACCGACTTCTTCATCGACGACCTGGTAGAGGTGATCGAGACGACCACCGGCGGGAAGCCGGCCGCCTTCTTCGCGGAGACCATCCAGGGCGCGGGAGGCATCATAGTCCCCCCGCCGGACTACTTCGCGCGGGCCGCTGAAGTCATCCGGAGCTACGGCGGGCTGTTCATCGCCGACGAGGTGCAGACCGGCTTCGGGCGGACCGGCAAACACTGGTTCGGAATCGAGCACTGGGGAGTCGAACCGGACATCATGGTCATGGCGAAGGGTATCGCGAACGGATACCCCGTGGGAGCCACCGCGACGCGCCGCGAGATAGCCGACGCCTGGCAGGGCCCCTCGATCTCCACCTATGGAGGCAACCCCATCTCGATGGCCGCGATGGGCGCCACTCTCCGGGTAATGAAGCGAGAGCGCGTGCCGACGCGAGCGCACGAACAGGGCGGACTGCTGCGCGGGGGACTCGAAGCACTACGGGAAGACTTCGGATGGATCGGCGATGTTCGCGGGATGGGACTCATGCAGGGTCTGGAAATGGTGACCAGCCGCTCCGACAACGCTCCCGACGGCGACCGGGCCGAGGCCCTTCTCGAGGCCGCCAGGCAAGAGCGCATCCTGATTGGCCGCGGGGGCCTGCACGGACACGTGATCCGCATCGGGCCTTCGCTACTTATCTCCGAGGGAGAGATGAGCGAGGGAATCCGGCGGCTGAGAGCCGCCTGCCAGCGGGTCGGCAGTTGATCCGGCCGGCGTTGGCGCCAGCCCGGCCGCCGAAGCCGAACCGGGCGGTGCGGCTCTTTCGGTTCGCGCTGGCGACCGTGCCGCTGGCCGTCGCGCAACCGGCCATCGCGTCCCCGGTCGTCGCCGCGGCCCAGGACATGGAATCGGAGATGAGCGCCGAGCGACCGATAGCGATGCTCAACTCGGTCTGGATCGAAGAACTCACCTGGATGGAGGTCCGCGACAAGTTGGCGGAGGGCGCGAGGACCGCGATCATCCCTACCGGCGGGATCGAACAGAACGGCCCCTACGTGGCCACCGGCAAGCACAACTACGTACTGCAAGGAATGTGCGAGTCGATTGCCCGCGAGCTCGGTAACGCCCTATGCGCGCCGATAGTGAAGCTCGTCCCCGAGGGCGACATCGACGAGCCATCCGGCCACATGCGCTACCCCGGCACGATCTCTCTCCGCCAGGAGACCTTCGAGGCCGTCCTCGATGACGTCGCTTCCAGCTTGGCGGCGCACGGCTTCCGCCACATCGTCTTCATCGGCGACAGCGGCGGCAACGTGGAAGGGATGGCCAACGTCGCGGCGCGGCTCAACGAGCGTTGGGACGACACCCACGCCCACCACATTCCGGAGTACTACCGCTACGGGGGCGCGGCATTCCTGGAATCGGAACTCGGCATCGTCCAGACGGAAAACGACGGGATTCACGACAGCTTCCCGATCACGAGCTTGATGATGGTGGTGGACCCCACCGTAGTCCGCTACGAGCAGCGGGTGGCGGCGGGACTCGCGAATATCAACGGCGTGCCCATCGCGCCGAAGGAGCGGGCCATCCGGACCGGCCGCGCATTGCAAGCCTACCGGACGGCGCTCACCGTCGAGAAGATCCGCGAATCGATCGCCCTGGTCGAGGGCTGACTCCCTCTGGCCTTGGCTGCTGTCGGCCCCTCGTCTCCGCCGGCCGGGCTGCTACAGTTGGACCTGCCGGCCTGGACTGCTACAGGTGTCGGCCGGGCCGCTACAGGTCGTACTTGAGAGCGAGACTCACGGCGAATGCCTGCAGATCGCTGGTGCCCGCCCAGTAGACGATGCGCTGCCCGCGCCCGACGGTGGAGTCGTGGCTTCGCAGCTGGTCCCACTCGTGGTTTGCCGACTCGAACCTGGCGTACTTCACCCACCGGACCTTCAGTCCCAGTGTCGTCGAACCACTCATCCGCCGGTCGAATCCGGCGAGCGCCTGGAAGCCGTAGACCGAATCCGACAGCCTTGCGCTCCCGACGGTGGTAGTCCCTGCCAGCTTCGCCTTGAGCCCCGGGTCCACGAAAGTGCCGATATCGGCAGGGTCGGGGCTCCTCTGCCACCGCGTCATGTACCCGATCGACGTGTTCGAGGCGCCGACGCCAGCCCCTAGATACACCGCGGCGTTTTCCGAGACGTCGATGTCGTAGTAGACGTTGATGAAGCTGTTGTGGGAAACGACATCCTCCATCCCGCCGTCCGCCGTCGCGATCTCTTCGTTGATCTTGTCGAGCGTCACGTCGTCTCCGACGGTAATCGGAACGTTCATGTCGTTATGAAGCGAATTGCGGAAGAAGTACTCCAACTCCGCCCTGAAGGACCCGAAGCGATACCCGAGGGCGATGGATGCCAGCGCCCCCCGGCCACCCTTCATCTTCATGGAGTGGCTCCAAGTGGTCAGATCGGGCGTCGCGTCGCACTCGGCGCCTCTCAGATCGACGCCCGCCGGGTTGATCAGCAGGTCGCAGCGGGTCGCCCAGTCGTTGTCCCCGCCGGACATCATCAGTGCCTGCGCGGCCGAGCCCCCCATCTCCATGCCCAGGTACAGCCGGCTCTGGGCCGCCGCGTCACCCGCAATGCAGAGGAGTCCCGCCAGCAGGACCAGTCCGGTAGCCTTCTTTCTCATCTTCATATCCTTTTCACAGGTCCGTCTTCCTCGAAGCGAAACTAGACGCGCCGCCACCCTTGGAACGGACAGTCCGAGGCGCACCGCCACTCACGGAACAAACAGTCCGGGACACGCAGCCTCAACCAGAAGACACGCAGCCTCAACCAGAAATAACCGCCCCGGAGAGAGAAAATCAACTCGCTACGCGAGTAGGCAGATTCCTACCACGGGTTGCCGCGTCATGTTCCGCCGGCCGGGGTCCCGCCCGTGCAGCTGGTCGCGCTGGAACGCCGATTGCCACGGGTTGCCGCGTAGTGTTCCGGCGGCCGGGGGCCGGAGGATCGCTAGAGCGGCCACACGACGGGGAGGAAAAACACTACCAGCAGCATGAGGAGGACAAACAGCGGCGCGCCGACTCGCGTGTAGTCGGTCACCTTGTAGCCGCCGACATTCATCACGAGCAGGTTCACCGGGTGCCCGAAGGGGCTCAGGAAAGCGCACGACGACCCCACCGCGACCACCATGAGGAGCGCCTGCGGCGAGATGTCCAGCTCCGAAGCCGCGCTGAGCGCGATCGGGGCGACAAGCACGGCCACCGCGGAAGTAGGCACGAACTGGGCGGCTAGCCCGCACAGGAGGAAGAGGCTGGCGATCAGGACCCGGGGGCCCATCTCCGCCGCCCTTCCCACGACCTCGCGGGCGATGAATTGCGCCGTTCCCGACTCCTCCATGGCGAGGCCCAGCGCCAACATTCCTCCGAGAAGAACTATGACCCGCCACTCTATCTGCGGGTAGACCTCGTTTCCTCTCACGCAACCCGTGAACACCATCAGCAGAGCTCCAGCCAGGGCCGCGATGTACACGGGCACGAGGTTGAGCGACGAGACGATGATGAAGCCCAGCATCAGCAGGCTGGCGACCGGCGCCTTGCCGGTGCGAAAGTGTTCGCGCACCTCGCTGCTCAGAACCAGGAAGCGCGGATCGCGCGCGAGCAGCGCTATCTTCTTCCTCGGGCCGTAGACCAGAAGGGCGTCTCCGAATTTGAGCGCCATGCGCTGGACCAGAATGCCCGAGTGGATGGCCACCCCTCCCCGCCAGACCGAGAGCAGATTCAGTCCGTACGATTCGCGGAAGAAGATGTTGTGGAGAGTCTTGCCCACCAGATCCGAGGCGGGAGCCAGCGTAACCTCGGCGAAGCCCGTTTTTTCCGATTCCAGTTCCTCCAGCGCCGAGCCGGCGTCCTCCGGGACGAGCGCCTGGAGAGCTTCGATCAGGGAGTAGCCGCCAGGGGGACACTCGGTGACCAGGACATCTCCGGCGCGCAGCTTCTCCGAGGCGGCCGGCAGCGCGATCGTGTCGCCGGCGCGCTGGATCGCTATCACCGTGAAGTCGAACGCACGGCGCAGACGAGTGGCCGCCAGAGTCTGTCCGTCGAGGATGGAACCCTCGGGGACACGGAGCTGCATGGTAGTCTGGCTCAGGTCGAACCGATGCTCCGCCGTCTCGCTGTCGGCCCGGATCACCGACGAAAAGCCGCCGTGTTCCTCAAGCTGGCGCAAGCGGTCTTCCTGTCCGGTCAGGAGCAGAAAATCGCCGGCCTCGAGCGTCACGGCCTCGAACGCGGAACTCCACGTCTCGTCGCCGCGGCGGATGGCCACTACGCGGCTATGATATCTGTTGCGAAAGTCGAGGCTCAGAACCGACTCCCCGACGAGCTCCGATCCAGCCGCGATCTCCGCCTCCACCAGCGTCGTCGATCCGCGCGCGAGACCCCGGACGGACTCGTCCTGGGGCGATTGGCTAGCCAGCGAACCCCAGCGGCGGAGACGCTCGAGAGATTCGCGTTCTCCCTCGATGACCAGGAGATCGCCTTCCTTGAGGATGAAGGCGGGGCCCGGCGCCCGGATCATTCGGCCCCTGCGGCGCACCGCGAGCAGGTTGAAGCCGAGGGCGCGGCCCAGGCGGGCATCGATCAGCGAACGCCCGGCCAGGGAAGATCCATCCGGAAGCGTTACGGTGAATAGCGCCTTCGACATGTTGTAACGGGGGCGGCTGCCTGTCCTGTCGGCAGGCTCGTCCGCCCTCGAGTGGTCGGGGAGCAGGCGCCATCCGGCGAAGACCATGTAGGCGACGCCGGTAAGGAGCGCGGCCGCGCCGACCGGCGTGAAGTTGAAGAGGCTGAACGATCCCAGGCCCGCCCGCTCGAGCACCGACGAAAGCAGGATGTTGGGACCGGTGCCGATCAAGGTGGTCATGCCGCCCAGGAGAGCCCCGAACGAGAGCGGAATCAGGAGACGCGACGGGCTTATCGCCAGACGGCGCGAAATGTCCAGTACGACGGGGAGCAGCAGCGCGGTCGCGGCGGTGTTGTTCATCAAGCCGGACAAGATTCCCACGGTCATCATCAGCAGCACGGTGACCCGGACGTAGGAGTCTCCCGCGAGCCGCATCACTTGCAACCCTATCAGATTCGCGACGCCCGTCTTGTACAGGCCGCCGCTCATGACGAGCACCGCGGCTATCGTCACCACCGCCGGGCTGGCGAAGCCGGTTATGGTGCTGGCCATCGGAACGCTGCCCGCGATCGCCAGCGCGAGCAGCACCAGGATCGCGACGCCATCGTACCGGACCCACTCCGTGACGAAGAGGACTACCGCCATCGCGAGGATGATGAGGACGATGATGATGTCGCCGGTCAATTTTCTCTCCCGGGCAGCCGGGTGTCGTCGGACGCGGGGCAACTCGCGGACGACTCTGCCGGGGCCCGCGCTATGCGGTCCGGCTCGTCATCCATTGGTTCTACCCGGCTGGTCACGAGGATAACGCCGCTGGGACCCGTGCTAGACCAGCTTGGCGATGGCCGCGAGGAGACGGTCGACGTCCTCCCGGTTGTTGAACATGGCGACCGCGGTCCGGAGGAGGCGGCCTTCCTCCTGAAAGGTGGCCAGCACGCCCTCCGCCGAAAGAGCGCCCGCCAGCGCTTGCGGATCCAGCCCGTGGTGGAAGCTGACGATCGGCGACGGATTGCCGGGCGGCGTGAAGAGGTTCATCCCCAGCTCTTCGGCGCCCGCCCGAAGTTCGGCGGCGAGGGCGTGCGTGTGCCCGGCGATGCGATCGAGGCCCACATCGCCAATGACGCCCAGCGAAGCATCTAGCGCCGCGAGGCTGGCGAGGGCGGAGTTGGAGTACTCGAACTTGCTCGCGGTTTCCTTCAGCCGGTAGCGCTGACGCGGGAGGGTCTCGGCCACCTGCCCGTGGCCGTAACGGTCCGGCCGCAGCCAGTCGAGGCGTTCCCGGCGCACGTACATCGGGGCGCAGCCGAAGTCCGCGAAGAGCCACTTGTAGCCGTTGCAGCAGGCGAAGTCGACCCCTTCCGCGCGGAGGTCGGCCGGGAAGGTTCCGAGAGCCTGGATCGCGTCGGCGTACAGTACCCCGCCCCGCGCGTGGATTATCTCGGCCAGGGTCGGCAGGTGGTGCCGGAAGCCGTTTCGGTTCGATACCCACGCCACGCTGATGAGACGAGTCTTCGCGTCCGTGCGGGCGTCGTAGTCTTCGGGCCGCGCCCTGCCCTCTCGAGACGGAACGACCCTGAGTTCCACTCCCCGGCGGCGTTCCAGTTCGCGGAACACCACGAATGCCGTAACGAAGTGAAGCTCGTCGACGACTACATTGTCGCCGGGACGCCAGTCGATCCCGTTTGCGACCAAGTTCTCGCCGTCGCTGGTCGAGAACAGGAAGGCGATTTCGTCCTCCTCCGCTCCGAAGAGGGCCGCGAAGCGGGCTCTGGCGCGATCGGCCGCCCGTCGGCGGCTCCCGGGATCTCGGTACGTGGACCTCTCGTCGGCATAGGCGGCGAGCGCATCGCGCACGGGGAGCGGAAACGGACCGGTGGAAGCCGTGTTCAGGTAGGCCAGCTCCTTCGTGACCGGGAAGAGGTCGCGCACCCCCAGCGGATCGTCCACCGGACCGGGAGCCGCTTCGGCGGGCGGCGCTTCGGGCGGCGCTTCATGTGCAGCGAAGAAACCGGAGGCCGAAGCCGTGGCGCCCGCCGCGCCGGGACTCTCCATCGCGCCAGCGGCAGCCCCCAGCGCCGGCGCGGCGGGCAAGGCCAGTCCGGCGGCGGCCGTACTCCTGAGGAAGTTGCGGCGGCTCAGTTCACTCATCGGGCGCTCCTCCTGTACGCTTCGCGCTCCAGGCCCCCTTGTTCGCCCGGAGATCGGCCGCTCTCGCGCTCCAGCTCTCTTGCTCGCCAGGAGCTCCGGTTGCTCTTGTCGTTCGGCACTCCGGATCATCTTGTTCCGCCTGGAATCCCGGCCTGCTCCTGTTCGCCGCCCCGCCAGATCGCGTTGCTCGCCTGGAGCTCCGGCAGCGTCTTGCATTATGGAGCCGGAGACGGCTCGGACCTTGCAGCGCGCAAGCGGTGGCAATGTATCTTGGGAAGCCAGTGCGCGGGTAGCGGCGCAGTCGTCGCATCGGCTGCCCCGGCCGGCCTCGGGACGGGGCTAGCGGGCCGCTCCCGCCAACCCTTCGGGAAGTCGGAGACCAGACATGTTTGACAATCCGCTAGTCGATGTGGCGCTGGGACTAGCGCTGCTCTATGTCGTTCTGAGCATCGCCGCATCTTCGGCAATGGAGTTGATTTCCTCCGCTCTCGCGCTTCGGTCGAAGAATCTGCGCAAGGGAGTCGATACCCTCCTGGGGAAGGCGCACTCGGCCAAAGTCTTCGAGCACCCTCTGGTCAAGAATATGGCACGGGATGGGAAACATCCTTCCTACATCGAACACGGCACTCTCGCGACCGTTCTCGTGGACCTGCTCGCGCGCGACGAGGACGGAAAGCTTGTCGTGTCGGGAGAGGACAGCGCCACGAAGCTGCTGGCCCGGCTCGATCCGGGCACATCGCTGCAGCCGGTGCTGCACGCTCTCGCCAGCCGGGGCGGCAAGACGGTGGACGACTTGCGCACGGAGCTGGCGGGCTGGTTCGACGAGGGGATGGCTCGCATCTCGGGTTGGTACAAGCGACGGGCGCACTGGATCATCGTCGCTACGGCCATGGCTGTCACGGTGGCGGCAAACGCGAGCACTTTCCACACGGCTCGCGAGCTGTGGGTCAACCAGTCGCTCCGCGCTTCGGTGGCGCAAGCCGCGGTCGAGACGGCGGCAGCGGAAGAGTTGCCGACGGATGGCGAGAGCGGCCCCAGTTTGGCCGACTTCCCGCTCGGGTGGGAAGGCGAGGATTTCCGCTCGTGGTCATTCATGGACTGGCTAAGCCACGTGTTTGGTTGGGCCGTGACCGTATTCGCCGTCAGCCTGGGAGCGCCGTTCTGGTTCGACGTTCTTGGGAAGGTGGCCAACTTGCGGATGGCCGGCCCGCGACGGACCCGGGCCGCTTAGAAGCGCGTCCGTGGCCGCTTGGAGGCGGGGCCGTGGCCGCTTGGAGGTAGGGCCGAGCCGCCTAGAGGCAGGCATGAGCCCGCGGCCGGTGATCCGCGGCAGTTCCCACGCTGGACGGCAAGTGATACCCTTTTCCAGCAATCGTTGATTCCTGCAGCGGCAGCGTAGCGCATCAGCCCCGCCGCCGTAGCGCATCGAACCCGCCAACCGGGCCGGACGACCGAGCGACAGTCGGCGAATCCGGCTGCGAGCATAGCCCAGGAGCCTATATGAGCAACGTCCTCCTCGTCGAGAAGCTCGACGGAAAGATCGCCAAAGTCGTCGTGAACCGTCCGAACAAACTGAACGCGCTAAACGGAGAAGTTCGCTGCGCCATGTTCGGCGCGCTCGACGATCTCGCGAACGATGACGGCGTCCGCGTAGTCGTGATCACGGGTGCGGGGAACCGAGCGTTCATAGCGGGCGCGGACATCTCGGAGTTCAAGGACGCCCGTCCGGTCGAGCAGTACGACAACATGGAGCGGGGGAATATCTACGACGCGATCGAGCGCTTTCCGAAGCCGGTGATCGCGATGATCAACGGGTTCTGTCTGGGCGGCGGCTGCGAACTTGCGATGTCTTGCGATATGCGGGTCGCCTCGACGGCGGCGCGGATCGGCCAGCCGGAGATCAACCTGGGACTCATCCCCGGCGCCGGCGGCACGCAGCGGCTCCCCCGGCTGGTGGGAGAAGGCTGGGCAATGCGGCTGATAATGAGCGGCGAGTTCGTTACGGGCGAGAAGGCCGCTCAGATCGGGCTCGTGGAGGCCGCCGTCGAGCCGGACGATCTCGAGGACCACGTGATGCAGCTGGCCGCCAAGATCGCCAGCCGCAGCCCGGTAGCGCTTCGCGCCGCCAAGGAATCGATCCTCGCCGCGCGGCGGATGCCGCTGGACGAGGGTCTGAAGTTCGAACGAAGCTGGTTCTCCCTCCTCTTCTCGACCGACGATATGGCGGAGGGAGTCGCCGCCTTCCTGGAGAAGCGCCGACCCAACTTCACGGGCTCCTGAGGGATCCGCGGGGCAAGACGCGCTTCAACTTGACGGCGTGAATGCCGTGGAGGCTGTCGGACTCGTGGCGGAACGGTCGGCTCAGGGATCCCGCGTGAAGAACAGCCCGCCGGGCAAGAAGGCACTCCGCACGGTCTCCCGGTCTGCGGCCCCGACGCCTGCGCGGCACATTGCCCGCAGCCAGCGCCTCCGAACCGTTCGAACCACTTCGGCGAAGATCGCTTCCGCGTCCTCGCGGCTCAACAGGAACCGCCCTGCGCCAGCCACCAAGTTGTCCTTCCTGGCCCGTCGGCCTTCCGGGCCGCAGATCATGGACAGGTCCCGCTCCGGAGAGTGCGCCGGCGCTGGCGTAAGGTCGTAGGCGGGGGCCAAGCGCCACGACCGGCCGCGAGCGAGGATCGCGTGATTGCGGGGATGGTCGTCCGAGTTGGAGACGGCCGCGTTGAAGCACATCCGCGTGAAGAGTTCGCGGAGGTCGTCTCTCGGGCGCGCGCTGGCGCGGCGCACCTCGTCGGCCAGCGCCAAGTAGGACCAGCGTTCGCGCCCCGTCGGCGAGTCGTCCGTGCGCAACAGGGTCAGCGCGCCGGCCATGCGATGGCGACGCCAGCCTGCGCCGTCGCCGGAACGCTCCCGGTCGAAGCGGCGGACCAGAAGCACATCGCGGTCCCCGGCGCGCTCCAACCGGCTCGGCGCCGCGCGGATGCCGCACTCCCGCGCCAGCGACAGCAACGCGTGCTCCACCCTGGGATCGTTCCAACGGTCCTGGAGCCGGCTAAACTTGGCTAGCCAGAGCGCGTCGCCGTCCTCCACGACCGCCTTGGGCCTCGCGCCGCCCAGCGACGTGCCCTCGTCGAAGATCGCGTGGACCATCTCTTCGACAGCGCCATCGCCGGCCGACTCGACGGCTCGCCCGGCCGCGACCGCCTCGGCAACGGCCTGGAGATCGGCCAGTCGCACAGTCCCCGGAAACCGTAGGCGCGGCGCCGGCGGGTCCACCGCGGGGCCGAAGCCGAGAGCGCCCGCGCGGTCGTCCGGTCCCTCCGTCAGGTAGTCGAACTCCGCCAGCGGCGACCTTCCCAGTCGGCGTTCGATCAGGAATCGCCCCCAGTAGTCGGGCATGGCGTCCCGCACGGCCCCGAAAAATCCGCCCATCCGGCCCGTTCGGTACAGGCGGTTCGCGAGACGAAGCTCCACCGGGTCGAACTCCACCGCCTCCGGGCGCTCTAGATAGCTCCGGCCGTAGACGAACTCCCCGGTTGCCGTCCCGCGGGGGCCATGCCGAATGCGGAACCGGCCCGCCGTGGTGAACTGCACATCGCCCGGCAGGACGATGTAGACGTAGCAGCTCCGGTCAGAAGTCATTGTCCAGAGAGCGGCGCCGGCGCGCGAGACGGGGGAGCGCCGCCCGCTCCAGCGCCTTGCCCGGTTCGTCGCGCTCCGGGGCCGCCACTTCCTTCGCTTGGTCCAGCAGGCCCAGGGCCCACAACGCCGCGAAGTAGGCGGCGGCCGAAGTGCCGGGCTTGCCGCGCTCCAAGTCGGCGACCGTGTAGCGGGAAACGCCCATCCGCTCGGCCACATCCTCCATCCGCAGGCGGCGGCGGAGGCGGGCCGTGCGGATGTTGCCTCCCAGAGTCCGAAGGGCTTCCTCGATGGCGGCCGGCGGGTCGATTGTCAGCAGTGTTGGTGTCGGCATGTTGCTTTCGTCCCACGAGAAACGGAATAGCGTGGCTTTATGACAATATGCAATGCATCGGCTGGCGATGCCAGATGCCATTGGAGTCCGAATCAGATTCGTCGATTCTGGACGAGACGAATGGACTGACGGCGGCAGACGGGCTCTTCCGGAGCGGCTTGCAATACTCGATGTTACCGAGTGCCACGCCCAAGGCCGCCGGTCCGGCGCGAAGGCGACCTGCAGGCTGCTGCCCGCGGCCACGCTCCCCAACCCGACCGGAGCGGCAGGAGTAGCCTACGTTCCCGGCAAGGCCATGTTCTCTGTCCCAGGCGGGGAAACCATCCGCGGACGTCCACGAGGAACAGGATGTTGGAATCGCTCAAGGCGTCGATCAAGGCCGACAGCTGGCGCACGGGCGAGCATCTCTTCGTGACGGGGTGCCAAGTGCAGTCGTTCGGTCAAGGGGAACCTCGGATTGCTTCGGCAAGGTCGCGCGCGTCCGATATGAACTCCGGCAGCATGCGAAGCGCTTCCGTGGCGAATTCCTGACCGTAGTCGTGGGCTGCAACGTTGCGAGCGTCCCGGTATTCGAGCCAGTGCTCGCAGGTGCCGACGGAGATCAAGCCGTGCTTCGCGGCATGGCGAAAGACGTCCTTGAACGAAAGGCGGTCGGCTTGGCGGTCGCCTGCGAAGAAGGGCCGCAGGCGTCGCTTCGACAACTTGCCGCTCAGTTCCAGCACCACCTCGAACTCCTTGACGCAAGCCCCTCGCCCGACGGCGTAGGCCGGTTCGCCGGGCTTGGCCTTCCGAAGCCAATCGCAGGCTTGGTCCAGAGCCTGGATGCAACGCTCCAGATGCTCGGTCTGGATGTTGGCCGGTCTTCGCTCCAAGGCATCTTCCTTTCAGGGTGAGCCGTCCTGAGTCTCCTACTGCCGGACCGTGCATGGCCAGGGAAACACGCGAACGCCGAGGAAGCAAGCGGGCCGAGCGTAGCAGGCCTAGCGGAGGAACCGGCCCACGAAGTTGCTAGAGCCGCCCTCCCCGTGTGATCATACGCCCATGCGCTACTTCAACACTTCCGGCCCGGTGGCGGCAGGCGACCACTACTGCGTTCCGCCTCTCGACCGGGTCAATTTGGCTGATGTCCGGCGGCTGATCGACCACGAACGCTATTTCGTCCTCCATGCGCCGCGCCAGACCGGCAAGACCTCCGCGTTGCTCGCACTGCAAGGCCTGCTGAACGCCGGAGGCGACTACCATTGCGTCTACGTCAACGTCGAAGCTGGGCAACCGGCACGGGAAGATGTGGCGCGGGTCGTGGGCACCGTGCTGGGAGAACTCGCGTCCCGGGCGTACGACGCGCTCGGCGACGAGTCGCTGGAAGACATCTGGCCGGGCGTCCTGGCGAAGCGCGGTCCCGACAGCGCCTTGCGCGAGGCGTTGACGCGCTGGGCCCGCGCCGTCCCCAAGCCGCTGGTGCTGCTGATCGACGAGATCGACGCTCTCGTGGGCGACTCTCTCCTGTCGGTGCTGCGACAGCTGCGCGCGGGATACGACCTGCGCCCCGGAGGCTTCCCCCAGAGCGTGGTGCTGTGCGGCGTGCGGGACGTGCGCGACTACCGCATTCATTCCGGCTCCGCCAACACCATGATCGCGGGCGGCAGCGCGTTCAACATCAAGGCGGAGTCGTTGCGCCTGGGCGACTTCTCCAGGAACGAAGTGCTCGCGTTGCTCCGGCAGCACACCGAGGAGACGGGCCAGCCCTTCGCCGACGGCGCGCTGGAGGCCGTCTGGACGCAGACCCGGGGCCAGCCGTGGCTGGTCAACGCGCTCGCCTATCAAACGTGCTTTCGGGGCGCCTTGGCGGCGGACCGGTCCCGTCCGGTAGCCGAAGCCGACGTGCTGGAGGCCCGAGAGGCGCTCGTCCTCCGGCGCGACACGCATCTGGACCAGTTGACGGACAAGCTGCAGGAAGAGCGAGTGCGGCGCGTCGTCGAGCCTCTGCTGACCGGCGCCCGCGAGCGGCAGTTCGCCCTGCGCGATGTCGAGTACGTTCGGGACTTGGGCCTGATCGCCCAGGACCGGCCGGTTCGCATGGCGAACCCCATCTACGCCGAAGTGGTCCCCCGGGAGCTTTCGTTGTTGCCGCAAGAGGAGATGGCGGACGAGACCAAGTGGTACGTGGACGACTCGGGCGCCTTGCGGATCGACGAGTTGCTGGCCGCGTTCCAGCAGTTCTTCCGGGAACACTCGGAGCACTGGGCGGGGCGCTTCCAGTACCAGGAGGCAGGACCGCAGCTGCTCTTGCAGGCATTCCTGCAACGGATCGTCAACAGCGGCGGGCGAATCGAGCGGGAATACGGGCTGGGGCGAGGCCGCACGGATCTGCTGGTGACCTGGCCGGAGGGCGGCAGGGCCGGATCGAATCCCGGGGCCGCGCCAGCCGGACGGACGCGCAAGTTCGTGGTCGAGTGCAAGGTCTTGCACAAGGGCTTGGAGCGCACCGTGGCCGATGGCGTGGAGCAGACGGCCGGCTACATGGACCGTTGCGGCGCGGAGGCGGGTCACCTGGTCGTCTTCGACCGGCGGAAGAGCCGCAGCTGGGACGAGAAGGTGTTTCGCGAGAGCCGGACGGCGGAGAGCGGCGCGGAGGTCGAAGTTTGGGGGATGTGACGAGTTGGCCGTGCTGGGCGGTAACGGCATGACTTACGTCGAGGCAGTGAACCGGACAAGGTGGCGTACCTGGACGGTCGTCGTCGTCGCATCGAGTCTGGCGGCCTGTGGGGATTCGAGCACTGGACCGCCGCCACCGCCACCGCCACCACCGGCCAACCGTGCGCCCGAGGTGCGGGGGTCGATACCCGACCAGGCGCTGGCGCTGGGCGGGCCGGCAGCGACGGTGGACGTGGCGAACAACTTCGCGGACCCGGACGGCGACGCGCTGTCGTACACGGTCTCGTCAAGCAACAGCGGCGTGGCCGCGGCGAGCATCTCGGGGGCCGTGGCGACAGTGCGGCCGGTCGCGCTGGGAACCGCCGTGGTCACTGCGACGGCTCGGGACCCGGGCGGGCTGACGGCAAGCCTGAGCTTCGCCGTGACGGTGACGGGCTCGCCGGACTTGGTGGCAAGCGTGTCGCCCGACAGCGTGTCGGCCGTGCCCGGAGGCAGCTTCGAGTACGCGGCGGCGGTCCGCAACCAGGGGACGGCGGCGGCGCCCGCGACGCGGGTGCGGACGTTCGCGTCGGCGGACTCGGTGGTCACGACCTCGGACCAGGAGGTGGGCGAGGCGTCCGGCGTGCCGGCGCTCGGGCCGGGCGAGTCCGCGAGCAGGGCCGCCTCGATGACGGTGAGTTCGTCGGCGTCTCCGGGGACCGTCATGTGGGTGGGCGAGTGCGTGGACCCGGTGGAGGGCGAGTCTGACGCGGACAACAACTGCTCGGCGGCGATCAAGGTGACGGTGACCGGCTCGCCGGACGTGGTGGCGAGCGTGTCGCCCGACAGCGTGTCGGTCGTGCCCGGAGGCAGCTTCGAGTACGCGGTGGAGGTTCGCAACCAAGGCGCCGCCGCGGCGCCCGCGACGCGGGTGCGGACGTTCGCGTCGGCGGACTCGGTCGTGACGACCTCGGACCAAGTGGTGGGCGGGACGTCCCGTGTCCCGGCGCTCGGCCCGGGCGAGTCGGTGCGGGGAACCGCCTCGATGACGGTGAGTTCGTCGGCGGCTCCGGGGACCGTCGTATGGGTGGGCGAGTGCGTGGACCCGGTGGAGGGCGAGTCGGACGTGGGCAACAACTGCTCGGGGGCGCTCAAGCTCGCGATTCGCGGAACCGGGGGTCTTCGGGCGGCAGGAGAATCGCCGGTTGCCCAGCGGCCCCGCGGACCGGGAGCGTCATCCGTGGTCGTCGACGCCGTCCTCCAGCCTGACGGCCAGATCGAGTTCGGGCCGGTTGCCCGAGGCTCGCGACCCAGCCCTGGGAGTGCGTGCCGGGGGATTTCTCCACCGGGCCCGGACGCATCGTCCCTTCCGGGGATCTGCCGGTCGGCAGGCGACTTCGAGATAGTCGGGAGCAGGCCGCCGAAATGAAACCGACGGCAAGGAAGCCAACCCCAAGGAGTTGAACCATGCATCGCGATGTCATCAGGACAGCCGTGGGACGCGTTGTCCTCGCGCTTGCCTTCGGGCTGGCGACGGCGGGGTGCACCGACGAGTTGACCGGACCTCAGGTCGAAGCGGTCGCGGTAGCGACCAACGCGCGGGCGACGGTTGCTGACGACCGCGCCGTGCTAGTGGCCCTGTACGAAGCAACGGGCGGTTCGAACTGGACCAAGAACGACAACTGGCTGACCGACGCGCCGCTAGACACGTGGCACGGAGTTGAGGCGGACGCAAGCGACCGCGTCCGAAGGCTGAACCTGTATAACAACGACCTGACGGGCGTGATTCCGCCCGAGCTGGGCACCTTGGCCAGCCTGGAGTGGCTGTGGCTGCACACCAACGACCTGACGGGCGTGATTCCGCCCGAGCTGGGCAACTTGGCCAACCTGGAGTGGCTGTACCTGGGAGACAACGGCCTGACGGGCGAGATCCCGCCGGAACTGGGCAACTTGGCCAACCTGGGCAGCCTCTACCTGAGCGACAACGGCCTGACCGGCGAGATCCCGCCCGAGCTGGGCAACTTGGCCAACCTGGAGGAGCTGTCGCTGGGCTCGAACGGCCTGACGGGCGAGATCCCGGCCGAGCTGGGTGCCTTGGCCAGCCTGGAGGTGCTGGTGCTGGGAGACAACGGCCTGACGGGCGAGATTCCGCCCGAGCTGGGCAACTTGGCCAGCCTGGAGCAGCTGAGTCTGAGCGACAACGGCCTGACGGGCGAGATTCCGCCCGAGCTGGGCAACTTGGCCAGCCTGGAGCAGCTGAGTCTGAGCGACAACGGCCTGACGGGCGAGAGCCCGGCCGAACTAGGCAACTTGGCCAACTTGGAGTGGCTGACCCTGAGCGGCAACGGCCTGACGGGCGTGATTCCGCCTGCGTTCAGCGATCTGTCAAACCTGAAGAGGCTTACTTGGGATTATAACGCTGGCTTGTGTGCACCGGGCACACGGCGGTTCATCAGCTTTGCGGAGAGCCTCGACTGGGCGGAAGGGCCGTTCTGCCACGAGGCCGACGCCGCCGTGCTCCGGTCCGTCTACCATTCGACTCGAGGTTCCGCCTGGGCATCGTCCGACGGCTGGCTTCAGCCGGGGCCCTTGGCCGACTGGCACGGGGTGGAGACGGATTCCGTCTCCGGTCGCGTCTCCGCACTGGACTTGAGCCGAAACGGCCTATCCGGCGAACTGCTATTAAACTTGGCGTCGTTGGACTTGCTTCGAGAGTTGCGGCTCAACGGAAACGGTCAACTCGGCGGTCGCCTTCGGTCGGGAATGACCGACTTGCCGTTGCGGATTCTCTCATACGACGGCACGAATCTGTGCACTCCGGCCAGTCCCGCGTTCCGCATGTGGTTGCGTTCGATCCCGTCGCATTCCGGCACGGGCAACGAGTGCCCGCCGCTGACGGACCGCGATGTGCTGGAGATCTTGTTCGAATCAACAGGGGGCCGATCGTGGGACGACCACGCCAACTGGCTGACCGGCACGCCGCTGGACGCGTGGGAGGGAGTCGAGACGGACGCAAGCGGCCGCGTCCGAGGGCTGTCCCTGTCCCGCAACGGCCTGACGGGCGAGATCCCGCCCGAACTGGGCAACTTGGCCAGCCTGGAGTGGCTGAGCCTGGGCGGCAACGGCCTAACGGGCGAGATCCCGCCCGAACTGGGCACCTTGGCCAGCCTGGAGCGGCTGAGCCTGTTCAACAACGGCCTAACGGGCGAGATCCCGCCCGAACTGGGCACCTTGGCCAACCTGGGCGGCCTGTACCTGAACGACAACGGCCTGAGAGGCGAGATCCCGCCCGAACTGGGCACCTTGGCCAGCCTGGAGTGGCTGTGGCTGGGCGGCAACGACCTGACGGGCGAGATCCCGCCCGAACTGGGCACCTTGGCCAACCTGCGGAGTCTGGGCTTGTCCAACAACGGTCTGACGGGCGAGATCCCGCCCGAGCTGGGCAACTTGGCCAGCCTGTGGCATCTGTGGATGAGCGGCAACGGCCTGACGGGCGAGATCCCGCCCGAGCTGGGCAACTTGGCCAACCTGACGTATCTGTCCCTGGGCTCGAACGGCCTGACGGGCGAGGTCCCGCCCGAGCTGGGCGACTTGGCCAACCTGGAGCGGCTGCACCTGTTCAACAACGGCCTGACGGGCGAGGTCCCGTCCGAACTGGGCAACTTGGCCAACCTGGAGGAGCTGTTGCTGTCCAACAACCCAGACCTGTTTGGGACATTGCCGTTGGCGAACCTCGTCAAGTTGCAGGAACTCGCCGTGGTCGGCACGGAAATCTGCGTTCCGGACGACTTCGCCACTCGGCTGCGGCTGAGGTCGATGTGGAAGCAGTACGTTCCCGTCTGCAAGGCGCAGGCGGGAGCGGCCACGGCGACGGCGTACATCGTGCAGGCGGTGCAGTCGGCGGATTTTCCCGTGCCGCTGGTCGCGGGCAGGCCGGGGCTGCTGCGCGTGTTCGTGACGGCACCCGATGCGGGCGGCGCGCCCATCCCGTCGGGGTGGGCGACGTTCTACCAGCGCGACGGGTCCAAGCACAGCGTTCGGGTCTCGCCGGGAGACGGAGCAATACCGGCCGAGACCAAGACCGCAGAAGGCAGTCTCTCTTCGTCGGCGAACGCCGAGGTGCCGGGAGACGTCCTGCGGCCGGGTGCGGAGATGGTCGTGGTGCTCGACCCGGAAGGCGCGCTCGACCCGGCGCTGGGGGTTCCACGGCGCATTCCCGCGGAGGGGCGGACGGCGCTGGACGTGTACGACATGCCGGCGTTCGACGTGACGGTGGTGCCGTTCTTGTGGGAGTCCGAACCAGATTCGTCGATTCTGGACGTGACGAGTGGACTGACGGCGGAAGACTCGCTCTTCGAGAGGACCCGGAGGCTGTTGCCCGTGGGGCCCATGAGCGTGACGGTTCACGAACCCGTTTGGACCTCTACTAGGAATGCACATGCTCTGTTGTCCCAGACCCGTGCGATTCGGGTCATGGAGAGCGGAGCAGGCTACTACATGAGCACGCTCCCCAATCCGACCGGAGCAAGAGGAGTAGCCGGCGTTCCCGGCAAGGCCATGTTCTCTGTCCCAGCCGAGGGAATCATCGCGCACGAGTTCGGCCACAACATGCATCTTGACCATGCTCCCTGCGGCGGGGCGGGTGGTCCCGATCCGGGGTATCCGCACGCCGAGGGTGTTGCTGGCGCATGGGGCTGGGATCGTCGATCCGGGCGCTTGGTACCCCCGACGGTTCCCGACGTAATGAGCTACTGCGGAGGCGAGATCAGCGACTACCATTTCGCAAACGCGTTGCGGTGGCGCGTGCGCGATGAGGCGGGAATCGGGGCCTATTACGCGGGGCCGTCCACGCGGGCACTGTTGCTTTGGGGCGCCGTCGGCGCCGACGGTGCGCCGGTCCTGAACCCGGCGTTCGTGTTCGACGGCAGGCCGTCGCTCCTGGACGGGGCCGGCGCATGGCGGATCGTAGGCGAGGCCGGAGACGGTCGCGTGCTCTTCTCCCAGCGCTTCGAGATGGCGGAGACGGCCGACGGCGACGGCCGCTCGTCGTTCGCGCTCGCACTTGCAGCGGATTCGTACTGGGCGGACGCTCTGTCGCGAATCGTGTTGACCGGCCCCGGCGGCTCCGTGGCCATGAGCGCGGGCGACGGCCCGGCGATGGCACTACTTCGGGACCCGGCCACGGGCCGAGTGCGCGGCATTCTGGGCGACTGGCCCGGGTCGGCAGCGGAAGGGGCGCAGCCGGACGACGGGCAGACATTGCCGGAACGGGGACTGGAAGTCCAGGTGAGTTCCGGCATCCCCCGGCCCGACGCTTGGCGCCGCTGATCTTGCGGCGGATCCTGACGGCTGGGCGATGGCCCGAAATCGAGACGGCGACGGCGCCCGGTCAGCCCCGCGTCTCCTAGCCCACCCCCGGGCCGAACGACATGGGCGCGCGGGATCTCTTACCGAAAGGCATCGGGCAACCGGCTCCAATCGCGGACTTCCACACCCAGGCCAAGGAGAAGTTGCAGTGGACCGACCAGCCTTCGGCGTCTCCCTCCTGCTTCTCGCCCTGGGAGGGGCGGCGTTGCGCGCCTAGGAAGTCCGCGTCGTCTCGGACGAGCCCGCTACGGCTCGACCCGCATCTAGCCCGGTCGTCACGACCCTCGCCGCGGGCACGCTCGTGGATTGGATCAACGAGTCCGGCCCCTTTCTACACGATCTCGATCTACTTCGCAGGTTCGCCAGTGTTCTCGGTACGCGGTGATCCTTACTCCGGTCATGCTCTCGCTCTGGCTGTTGCGGTAAGCGGTAAGAGGACGGACCTTCGCTCAGTCCAACTGAGGGGGATCGCCCAGATCGGCCTACGGTGGACCAGCTTCTGCCAGACCCCGTGGAAGTGCTGGTACACGCGAACTCCTGCACCCTGCGCACGCTTTCCCGTGCTCCAGAACCCGCCAAGCCCGATGACGCTATTCATCCAGCGAGCGGCGCGGTGGAGAGATTTGGTAGAGCGGCACTATATGTGCTCTCGGTCCGACGGTGACACTTGGCCACGGTGCACGGCAAGCATTCGTCGTGTCGGCATCGGACGCCGTGAGAAAAGATAAGCTAGGCTAGCGCGCCTCCGTCCACTTCTCCGGGCGCGCTCTCCACCGCCCCGCTACCGCCAACGAGAACCCACCTGCACACGAGAGAGCGTATAACGACCTTCAGTAGCTACCTGAGTGGCGTACGTCCCGTGCCCGGCGGGATGGGCGTGGAATCAACCAGGAGGGCGACGACCCAGAACGAATCCGATGCTCACGGCACCGCCAAGGGATAAGATACCCTACATCAGCGTAGTTGCACGGTCTTGTTGACCGTCGTCTCCCCAGCTGTAGAGACTACTGCTTGCTGGTGTCTTCGCTTATCGCCGCGCTAGCTGGATGTGTACCCAGTTTTGTTCGATGACGGCGAGCCGAGAAACATCTCGGGCGATTCCGCGTCAACGATCGTATCCACCGCGAACTCGAGCGACACGGTGTAGACGCGATAGCCTCCGTAGGGCGATTCGTCGAACCGAGTCACGGCGTCGGGTGTTGGCGGAGACTTCTTTCGACGCGACACTTCCGCTAGCGTTTCCTCCAGCGTCCCGCAAAAGGCGTCCGGTATCAACCGGGGGAAGATATCCAGACGAATCATGGGCTTGCTCCTCTAGGGGTTCACGCTCGGCGGGCGGTCCAGAGTCGCGCTTGAAATGTGGGTGGCCGCCTCCATCGTCGCTAGGGTGACCGCCCGATCCCCCCCTAGCCCGAGTGAATCCGGACCGGTCCCCAAAGGGTCGGGTGTCCACGAAACCGGGTCAACTCCACTCTCGGGAGAGCCCGTGCGCTCTTGCGAGAGCTGCCGACAGCTAGGAAGCGGGAGGAGACACCACCGCCACGAAGCGGCGGCCGCGCCGACGCTGAAACTCCACGACGCCGTCGCTGAGCGCGAAGAGCGTGTCGTCCTTGCCCCGCCCCACATTGCGGCCAGGGTGGAATGGCGTTCCCCGCTGCCGCACCAGAATGTTGCCCGCAATTACGCGCTCCCCGCCGTACTTCTTGATCCCGAGATACTGCGGATTGGAGTCGCGGCCGTTTCGGCTGGACCCGACGCCCTTCTTGTGTGCCATCAGCTACCGTCCTTATCCGCTTCTTGGTCGGCCGTCTCGGATTTCGTAGCGGCTTCAGGCACCACAGCTTCAGTAGCCGTAGCAGCTTCAGTAGCTGTAGCGGCTTCAGTAGCCGCGGCAGCTTCGGACTCCAGAGCAACTTCAGACTTCGTAGCGGCTTCCGAGTCGGCGGCTGCCACGGAGGCCTCTCCACCGGGCAAGTCGATGCCGGCGATGCGTATCTCGGTATAGCCCTGCCGGTGGCCCTGCTTCCGCCGGTACCCCTTCCTCCGCTTCATCTTGTAGACGATGATCTTCTTGCCGCGGCCGTGGCCCACCACCTCGGCTGCCACGGAAGCTCCTTCGACGGAAGGGTCCCCCACGAGGACTTCGTCGTCGCGCTTCGCGAGCAGCACCTCATCGAACGTGACGCGGTCGCCCGGTTCGGCGTCGAGGGAAGGGATGCGTAGAACCGCATTTTCCTCGGCCTGAAACTGTTTGCCTTGCGCTTGAAAAATCGCGTACATGTCGTTCACACCACTATCGGTATCGTTATCATCCGCGCCGCCAGACACGCTGCCGCCGGACACGCTCGGACCGGGAATCCGCGAGATCCTCACGCCCCCTGCCGACCACGCAGCAGCGGCTACCGCAGAATCCGGCTTCGGAAGATGTCTCGGGAGACCACCGAGGCCGGACTACCGGAGGGGCAAGCTAGCGGCCCGTATCAAGGGTCGGCAACACGTGCATTGCTACAGGTTCGCCAAGCTATATGACTAATCCATGCGCGCCTGCATGGCAACCTCTCGCTCCGCGGGCCAACCGCACGGCCCTGTCCGGAGTCGGGGTGCATGGCGCGCCGTCACGCCTGAAACTCGCCGCCAAGAATCCATCCGGCTCGGCCCGGTTTGTTCGGGCGTACAGGACGGTTTGCCTAGTAGGCTCGGGAAGGCGTCCCGTCCGGACTTGGTCGGTTACGAGACAGACTCGTTCGGTTACTAGCCAGCTACTAGCTGCCCGAGGCGTAGCGGTTGGTGACATCCGACTCGTCCGGATGCGCCAGCAGGCGAAATTCGTCCAGGCCGAGCAGAGGATTGTCCCGCAGCTCGATAGCGATCCCTCCCCTCTTCCGCTTCCCGTCGAGGAAGCTCCGTTCCTCCTCCAGCAGGTACAGGGCGACGACGGGATGAGCGAGAATGGTGATCCCGCGCTCCGTTCCCGCGACGAACACTCGCTCCAGGGCTCTCTCCAGGCGGCGGACTACCGTCTCGGGCGCCAGCATGCCGCCCAGACCGTTGCAGTAGGGGCACGCCGGCATCAGCTGCTGTTGCAGGCTGGGGCTGATTCGCTGGCGGCTGAGCTGGAGGAGGCCCAGCTCCGATATCCCGTACACGCTGGTCCGCGCCCGGTCCCGGGCCAGCAGAGTCTTCATCTGCTGCACCACCTTTTGCCGCGACTTCTCGTCTTCCATGTCGATGAAGTCGATGACGATGATGCCCCCCAGATCGCGCAGGCGGAGCTGCCTGGCAATTTCGGCTGTCGCCTGCATGTTGGTCTTCAGAACCGTCTTGGCCGGATCCGAGCCGGTGTAGCTCCCGCTGTTCACATCGATAGAGACCAGAGCCTCGGTCGGCTCGATCACGATGTGGCCGCCGGCGGGGAGACGAACCCTGCGGTCGAATGCGCGGTCGATCTCCTCCTCGATCCCGAAGTCGTCGAAGATCGGCGCCGCCTTCCGGTACAGGGCGACCCGGTCGACCAGCTCGGGGGCCACCTGTCGCAGATACGACTGCGTCTCGCGGTACAGCTCCGTGCAATCGACCGTCAGCATGTCTACCCGGTCGTTGAACAGGTCGCGGATCATGCCTGTGGACAGCTTCGCGTCCCGGTGCACGAGGCTGGGCGCTCTCGACTTTCCCCTTAGCCGGCACACCTTCTCCCACGATTCTTGGAGCGCGCTCAGCTCCCGCTCGCACGCCTCGCGCGTCATTTCCGCTCCCGCCGTTCGCACTATGACGCCGCCCCCGCCGTTTCCGACAACATCGCGCACCATTTGGCGGAGACCTGCTCGCGCCTCGCGGCCGACGATCTTTCGGCTGACCCCGATGTGCGATGATCCCGGAATGTAGACGAGGAAGCGGCCGGGGATCGACAGCTCCGTGGTTGCGCGGACTCCCTTCGACCCGATCGCCTCTTTGGTTATCTGGACGAGGAGGGTCTGGCCTTTCTCGAGGATATCCTCTATCCGGGCGCGTCCGGAGGACGTCTGTCCGGAGGGCGCCGGACCACCGTGCGCCCCGTTCGGCGGCGGGCTTCCCCCCGACGGATCCCGGTCGTTCCCCGCCACCCCTTCGACCGATCCCGCCCCGCGGACCGATCCCGCTTTGCCAATGTCCGACGCGTGCAGGAAGGCGGCCTTGTCCAACCCGATGTCCAGGAAGGCGGCCTGGAGTCCGGGCACAACCGCCTTGACCACCCCGAGAAAGATGTTGCCGACGGTGCGGTGGTTGCCGCTACGCTCGTACTCGTACAGAACTTCGACGAGCCGGCGGTCTTCGGTGATGGCGACCCGCTTCTCACCGTTGGCAGCGTTCACGACGATTCTGCGCCGCAAGACTGTCTCAGCCTACCGGTGTGTTCGCCGTATCCCGCAATTCTACCAGGGGATCAGCATCCTATTGTCTTTTCTATCCGAGTTCTCCCGCTTCGCGCAGCATCTCGCGGGAGATCACTATCTTGAGAATTTCGCTCGTGCCTTCGCCGATCTCGGTGATCTTGGCATCGCGCATCATCCGTTCGACGGGGTACTCACGCGAGTAACCATATCCCCCGTGCAACTGCACAGCCATAGTGGTTACGTCCATGGCGGTCTCCGAGGCGAACAGCTTCGCCATCGCCGCTTCCTTCTTGTGCGACATTCGGGCCATCCGCCGCCGGGCGGCGTGGTAGGTCATCAGCCGCGAGGCGCGAATCCGCGTGCCGGCCTCCGCCAGCATGAAGCGGACGCCCTGGAAGTCGTGGATTTTCCGGTCGAACTGCTTGCGCTCTCCGGTATAGCGGATGGCTTGGTCGAGGGCCCCTTGCGCTATGCCGGTCGCGTGGGCGGCTATCCCGATCCGGCCGCCGTCGAGCGTGTCCATGAGTATGGGGAAGCCGCCGTCCACCTCCCCCAGCACGTTGTCTTCCGGCACCTCGACTTCTTCCAGGATCAGTTCGCGGGTGTCCGATGCGTTCCACCCCAGCTTGCGCAGCTTTCGCCCCGCGCTGAAGCCGCGCATGGGTTCGAGCTCGGGAGAGTGGCCGAAACCGACCCGCTCCGCCTCCTCCGGATCGCACGTCTCCTTCGTGAGGAGAAAAGTGGTGATGCCACGCGAACCCTTCTCGGGCGATGTGCGAGCGGCGACGAGGAATATTTCGCCTGTGCCGCCGTGGGTGATCCAGGTCTTCCGCCCGTTGAGGATCCACCGGTCCCCCTTCTTCACGGCGGTTGTCAGCATGGCTGCCGCGTCGGAACCGGACCCTGGCTCGGTAAGGCCCATGCCGCCAAGGACTTGGGCGCTGGCGAGAGGCTCGAGGAAACGCTCTTTCTGGCTCTCGGAACCCCACCGCGCGATCGGCGTGGCAGCCAGCGAAGTGTGCGCGCCGATCATGATCGAGTGGCTGGCGTCGGCCCGGGCCAGCTCCTCGACCGCTATCACGGCCGCCAGAAGGTCCAGTCCCGCACCGCCATATTCTTCCGCGAACGGAATCCCGAACAGCCCGAGCTTGGACATCCTGGCCGCGTTCTCCCAGGGGAAGTCCTCGGATTCGTCGTATTCGGCCGCGACCGGGGCGATTTCTTTCTCGGCGAACTCGCGCACCATGTCGCGCAACGACCGGTGGTAGTCCTCCAAGAAGAGAGTGTCTTCGCTCACTAGCTCCTCCCCCGGCAACTCGCTTCTGGTCCGCTCGTGATTTCACGGTCCAAGTTCAAGGTCTGATTCGTCTGATTCAATGTCCGAATTTCGGGTCGTCGGGATGCTTGCTTCGAGATACTTGGCTTCGAGATGCTTGGCTTTGAAGAGACCGCCTTCTTCCTGGTCGTTCCGCTCGCGTGCAGGGCAGCTCTCCCGCTGGCGGACGGGTCGGCCAGACCACGGGTTCAGCAAGGCGGGGCTCGCTGGCCGGGCGACAGGCGGGCGGCGCGTCGCCGCCCCAACGCGCCCTCGACCCACCCGACCGGCGCGACATTAGCGCACCCGACCGCCACGACATCCAGGAGACGGTAGGCGGCGCGTCGCCGCCCCAATGCGCCCCACCCGACCGGCGCGACATTAGCGCACCCGACCGCCACGACATCCAGGAACGGCGGGCGGCGAGTACACGGCGCCGCCAAGCAACTTACAAGAAAGATGCGCCTTGCGAAAATTGCGGCGCACAGTCCGGCTTGAAGCGCCAAGCGCGGCTTCGAGCGTGCGGGGGCCGGGCGGCCAGCCGCACAGCCGGTGCTGTCCGCTCGAGGGGGTCATCGATGTTTCGCGGGGCCGCGGAGGCCGTCGCGGTCGCAGTTGTCGCAGCCCCCGCACAATGGAGCGCGTTCGCCGAAGTAGGCGGCGATCGCGGCGCGCCGGCAACCGGTCGTTTCGATGTACGCTTGCATGCCTGCGCGCCGCGCGGCCTCCGCGGCAGCACGCTCCGGGGCCGTGTCCGCGCCGTCCGGCTGGCGGCGCGGCTGGCCCGCCGACGGCTTGGCGCGACGGCCAAAGCCCATGCGGCCAAAGCGACGACGGCGGCGCTGCGGCCGGATCGCTACCATGACGCAGCGCGACGGTTGGCCGTCGCGCCCGGCCCGTCCCGCCTCCTGCACGTACTCCTCGAGCGATCCCGAAGCTCCGAGGTGCGCCACCAGCCGGACATGCGGGTGATCGATTCCCATGCCGAAGGCGGTGGTGGCGCACACCACTCGTATCTTGCCATCGATGAAGTCGCGCTGCGTGGCTTGGCGGCGCTCGATCGGGAGACGCGCATGGTAAGGCGCACTGCTGACGCCCGCCCTCGAGAGGCCGATCGCCAGCCGAGCGGTCAGTTCGCGCGTCCGGGCGTAGACGACCGCCGATCCGCGACAGGCGGCCACTTCGCGCCGGACCATCCGGAACGCGGGATGCACGCCGGCCGCGGACTCCACCGAGTAACGCAGATTCGGCCGGTCTCCCGGAACGAGTATGCGAATCGGGTTGTCGAGGTTCAGGAATCGCTCGATCTCGCGCCGCGTGCGCCAGGTCGCAGTGGCCGTGAGCGCCGTTACCGGCGGATTCCCGACGCGTTCTCGCGCAGTCCCGAGCGCCAAGTACGACGGCCGGAAGTCGTGTCCCCACTGCGATATGCAGTGCGCTTCGTCTATCGCCAGAGCCGCCACTCCCATACCGCGCAGCTGTTCGCACACCCTCCGGTTCTCCAGCCTTTCCGGCGCCATGTAGAGCAGATCAAGCTTCCCTTTTCGAGCCCGGCGGAGCATCTCCGCCACCTCCTTCTTCGGTGTGGCGCTGGTCCAACCGACCGCGCCGAGACCACGGCGGACGGCCCCTGCAACTTGGTCTTCGATGAGGGAGATGAGGGGCGACACCACGAGGGTCATGCCGGGGCGCAGCAGAGATGGAATCTGGAAACAGACCGACTTCCCGAATCCGGTGGGAAGTACCGCTAGCGTGTCGCGCCCGGTTAGCACGGCTTCGATGACCCGAGACTGCGCCGGCCTGAAGTCGTCGTACCCGAAGCGCTCCTTGAGAAGTCTGCGCGCTTGTTCGAGAGTGGCCACCCACTCGGGATGCCTGCTGGCGTCAAGGGACGGTCAATCTGCCGCCGTCCCGCCAACTACTGCTGGGCCGCTTGCGCCGTCCGGTACGCCGACCTTTCGCGCTTCGAGTGGGGCCTCGTCGCGGACATACAGACTGCTGGGCCGCTTGCGCCATCCGGTACGCCGTGGCACTGCAAATGGCGCACGCGGGCGAGACTCGGTTCTGCCTGTTTGCCGGTACGGGCGCTACCACCCAAGAGCCGCTTGCCCGGCCCTATGCCGGGCACGGCGAATGATAGAAGAAAACCGCCACTCGCCCACTGTCTCCAGCGACAGTCGAATGGCCGACCTGGTAGGAAGAAGCTAGTTGCTGGTCGCCGCGCGACGGCCGGCTCGCAGCGCCAGCGCAGCCAGGAGCAGGCCGCACCCGGCGCCTGCCAGGAAGTCCTGCTGTGCGAGCGTCCCGCCGACCCACGTAGCGCACCCCGCCGCGCCGAGCCCGATCTGAAGGTTCAGCCACCACCGCCGACTGCTCTCGGGGGCCGGACGACCGCTCCCGTGGGTTGGCGGGCCGCCCATGCGGGGTTGCGTATCGCCGCCGTGCGCCGGAGCATCGCCGCCGGGGAGTGGCTCGCGGGACCCGGCGGGTGAAGGGCCGCCCCCCGGAGTTGGTGGATCGCCGCCGGGGGTTGGCGAGTCGGATCCCTCAGTTGGCGGGCAGGACCCGGAGCTAGGAGCTGCCAAATCTACGGATGCCGGCTTGGCAATCTTCGGTCAGGCGGGCAAGCGCGTTCACCTGCGCGCCTGCCGCGATGGAGGCCTCGAAGCCAAGCGTCTCGGTGCTGTAGAGAAGCTTCTTCGAGAGCGCCAGCGCCGAGGCGCTCCGCCCAGCGAGCTCGGCGAGGAAGCCGGCTGACGCCACCTCGAAATCATCGTCCGGGAAGACCCGGTTCACCAGTCCGAGCCGCGCGGCTTCTGCAGCCTCGATGACTTCGGACATCGCCATCAATTCGAAAGCCCGCTTCTCGCCCATATTCCGCCGCAAGGTCGCCGCCACCATGGCGGGCACGAAGCCCAGCCGAACCTCGGGATATCCGAAGCGCGCGCTCTCCGCCGCGAGCACCATGTCGCACGAGGTAGCCAATCCGCAGCCGCCCGCCAGAGCGCGACCGTGCACCACGGCGACGACCGGCTTCGTCATCTTCCGAGGGAGCGCCAGCAGCTCGCCGAGCGCCTCCGCGTCGCGGAGGCCGGCCAAGCCCCCGGCTTCGATCGACTCGTTCACTTCGGACAGATCCGCCCCGGCGCAGAAGTCTGGTCCCCGCGCACGGAGCGCCACCGCCCGCACCCGCTCTTCCGCTTCGGCCCGGGCGAGCGCGCTTCCGAGCTCCACGACCAAGGTCCTGTTCAGCGCATTGCGCCGTTCGGGACGATTCAGCCGTATCCAGCCGACCCCCGCCGAACCAGCGAAGTCGGTCTCGATCATCTGTTCGCCGGCGCCCCGCCACCGGCGCCCCGCCCATGTTGGCTGTCGTTTCGACGCCGGGCATACCCGGCGAGGTCGTCCGGCACATCGATCTCCATTCTCAAGAGGGCGGTCGAAAAAGTCTTGCCCTGGGCGTCCAGCATGAGCGACACCGTGCCGCCGCCGCCAAGCGAACGGTGGAGGAGAAAGTTGAGCGCTCCGACGCCCGGAAGCTCGAAACGCTCGACCGCTCCGCGACATATTCCTCGAAAGTGCCGCTTGACGCGCTCAGCCGTAACCTCCCGTAACAACACAGGATACAGCAACGGATGATACGCAATGAGACCGATGTTGCACGTATCTCCCTTGTCCCCGGAGCGGGCGAACGCGATCTCGGCCAGCGCGAGCTTCACAGCTCCATCGTCTCCACCCGGACCCGCCGCTCGACGATGTCGCGGTCGACGAGGGCGGGCCAGTAGGCGATCACCTCCTGCACTCTCGGACGTCCGCCCGCGAAACCTGTCACCGTGGGCGGGCCTGCAAGCACCAGCGGCGCGATCTCCCGCGTGAACAGGGTGACGGCGCGGCGGTCGGGACCGCGTACGCCGACCCTCAGCATGACCTCCGGGAGATCGTCGGGGGGCGCCCCCGCCAGCGGCCCATGACAGGCGCCCGCGCCGACATACTCGGTGCGAATCTCGTCGAAGTCGAGGCCCAGATAGGCGAGACGACCCCGCAAGATCTCGTCGGCCCGCCGCGCCTTGTCCAAGGCATCCGGCCAAGCGTACACCAGGGAGCCGACGGCCTTGTAGCCGTCGCGATACGCGATCGAGACCTTCAGGCTATCGGTGCGGGGGCGCCCCGCCGCCCCGGCGACCCGTACCCGGTCCTCGCCCACCTCGTCGAGCGTCACCGAAGAAAAGTCCGCCGTCACATCCGGCGTTATGTAGTCTCGCGGGTCGCCCAGTTCGTACAGGAGCTGCTCGGCGACGGTTGACCGCGTTACCCGCCCCCCAAGCTCTGGGTGCTTGGTGACGATGAAGGCGCCATCCTCCTGGGCTTCGATAATCGGATAGCCGGGAACGGCCAGATCGATCTCGCGCCAGTCGACGAGGGAGTTGCCGCCGGACGCTTGGCAGCCGCATTCGTTCAAGTGTCCGGCGACGACGCCGCATGCGAGGCGGTCCCAGTCGTCGGCCTCCCAGGAAAACTCGTGAATGATCGGGGCGTAGGTGAGCGCTGTGTCGGTCGAGCGGCCAGTGACGACGATGTCGGCCCCCTGCCGGAACGCTTCCACTAGCGGTTCCGCCCCCAGGTAGGCATTTGCGGCGACGACCCTGCCACGCACTGTCGACAACGGTTCCCCGGTCTCCATGTTCCGGAAGTCGTGGCCCGCCGCGATGAGGTCGTCGAGCGATTCCATGATGTCGTCGCCCGTGACGACGGCCACGCGGGGGCGGCGCGGCAGCGACTTGTCCGCAAACGCGAAGCCGAGCTCCGCGCGGCAGGCCGCGGGGTTGACTCCGCCCGCGTTCGTCACCACCCGCACCCCCTTGCCGATGAGATCCTCGACTAGATCGCTCATCAGGAGGACGAAGTCGCGGGCGTAGCCGGTGCCGGGCTTGCGTTCTTTCTGCTTCTGCATGATCGACATCGTAATCTCTGCCAGGTAGTCGAGGATCAGATAGTCGATCGGTCCGCTCCGGAGCTGGAGCTTCGGCGCTTCCTGCCAATCTCCCCAGAACCCTTGCCCTGCCGCTATCCGAACCGTCCCCGCGCTCTTGGCGCCGGCTCTCGCTGGAGACGGCTGCTCGGCCGCTTCGCGGGCGCTGCCCGGAACGGCCACGACGACGGCTTCCTCCGGCCCTGCCACGGCGACGGCGGACTTCGATTCCGGGGCGGCTCGACCGGCCACGCCCCCGGTATCGCTGGCGCCGTCCCTCGTCATGTTCCCGCCGGAAGCGTGAACGAACCCAGGTGCGGGCCGGGGTTGTTGAGCGCGCACCGCAGAGCCAGAGACAGCGCCGCCCTCGTCTCTTCGGGCGCCAGCACGGCGTCCACGAAGCCGCGCGCGGCGGCGTATCTCGCGTCGAGCTGCTGCTCGTACTCGTCCTTCGTGCGGCGGATCGCCGCCGCCGTCTCCTCGTCGAGCGCGCGGCCCTGCGAGGCCGCCTCCTCCAGCTTGCGCCCGAACGCGGCTTGCACCGCGGCGTCGCCCTCCATCACGCCCATGCGGCCGGTCGGCCAGCTGAAGACGAAGTCCGGATCGAAGCCCTGCCCCGCCATCGCGTAGTACCCCGCCCCGCTGGCGTGGTTGACGGTCAGCACGATCTTCGGAACGCGAAGCGTCGCCATCGCCTCCACCATTCGCGCTCCGGCCCGAATGATGCCCGACTGCTCGGCTTCCGGTCCCACCATGAAGCCGCTCACATCCTGCACGAAGAGGAGGGGCATCCTACGCCGGTCGCACAGCTCCATGAAGTACGCCACCTTCTCGGCGCTCTCCGTATAGAGGATTCCGCCGAACTTGGGAGGCTCTCCCCTTCCCCGTCCGTACATTCCGCGCCGGTTGGCGATCACCCCTATCGCGTAGCCCGCCAAGCGGCCTGCCCCGGTAACTATTTCTTGAGCGTATTCGCTCTGAAACTCGTCGAACGGACCTTCGTCGAGAATAGTCTCGAGGATCGCCTCCATGTCGCTGGGCTGGCGATGATCGCCGGGGATCAGCTCGTATGCCTCCGAAGGGTCACGGGCCGGATCTCCCGGCGACGCTGCCGGCTCCGGGCGCTGGCCAGGAGGCAGCCCCGCCACGAGCGACCGCAGCTTCTCGATGCAGGCGCGGTCATCGGCGACATTGTAGTGCGCGACGCCGCTCACGCGATTATGCATCGCCGCGCCGCCCAGCTCCTCCGCCCCTACCTCGCGACCAGTGGCGCCCTTCACGAGATTCGGCCCGCCAAGACCCATGAAGCTCGTTCCCTCCACCATCACGATCACGTCGGAGAGCGCCGGCAGGTAGGCGCCGCCGGCTATGCACTGTCCCATGACGGCCGCTATCTGCGGCACCTGGAGGTAGTGGCGCATTATCGAATTGTAGTAGAAAATCCGGCTCGCCCCGTACTGCCCCGGAAAGACGCCGCCCTGGTACGGCAAATTGACGCCGGCCGAGTCCACGAGATAGAGGATCGGCACACGGCAACGCATGGCGATCTCCTGCGCCCTGAGGATCTTCGTGATGGTCTCGGGCCACCAGCTCCCCGCCTTGACCGTCTGGTCGTTGGCGACGACGACGACTTCGCGGCCCGCCACTTCCCCGACTCCGGTGACCACCCCCGCAGCCGGGGCGTTGCCGTCATACCGGTCGTGCGCGATCAGGAGGCCGATCTCGAGAAAGTCGCTCCCGTCATCGATCAGCGCCTCCACCCGCTCGCGCACCGTCAGCTTGCCCCTGGCATGCTGCTTGCGGGCCCGCTCGCTGCCGCCCCCTAGGCGCACCCGGCTCTCGACTTCGCGGAGCCCTGCCACCAGTTCGGCCATTCGACTGTCGCCGGAGACAGCGGCGAGCGGCGGGTTTTCTTCCTCTGTCACGGGATGAGCCGGATCGGAAGAGTCAGGTTCGCGGACGGAAGAGGGTCAGGCCGGCGGAGCGGAGGCCCCGCGCCCGCTCGCCTCGAACCAGCCGCGAATATACTCGGCGGCCTCGCGGGTCGGCGTGCCCGGCCCGAAAAGGCGTCCAATCCCCTCCTCGCGCAGCGCTCGCATGTCATCGGCAGGGATGATGCCTCCCCCGGTGATCAGGACATCGGTCATGCCCTGGTCGTCGAGGAGCTTCTTGACCCGGGGGAATAGCGACATGTGCGCGCCGGACAAGATAGAGAGGGCGACGACATCCACATCCTCGTGCAGCGCCGCGGCAGCGATCATCTCCGGCGTCTGGTGCAATCCGGTGTAGATGACCTCCATCCCGGCGTCCTGGAGGGCCGCAGCCATCACCTTCGCGCCCCGGTCGTGGCCATCAAGCCCCGGCTTGGCGACGAGTACGCGGATCTTGCTTTCCGTCATGATCCCCTTTCAGGCGTCATGGAGGGCCCCCGGCCGGAGGCCCGGAGCGCCAGAGCGCGGTGTCCCTGGAGCACAGTCGAAGTTAGCCGGACAAAGGCTCGCCGTGCAACGATTCTCCAGCGCGTCTTGCATACGGATACGCCTGGGTCCGGCCAGCGTGGCCGGAGACGGGACGCACTCGCGCAACTACTCCCGGCGCGCACGCAAACGGATACGCCGACTTGCTTTCAGCCAGTCTGCCGCCCACCCTCAAGATGTTGGAGCGCACCCTGCCAGGGCTTTGACACGCGATGCAGGCAGTGCACCCAGAAACTTTGGAATCCCCCCGGGGAAAGCGGCGCGCCTCCGAGACCGGCGGTACGGAACTCGAGAGCGGTTGACGCGCGAGAGTGGGCAACGCGCCGCGAAACGGCTTCGGGGATCCTTGCACGGAGTCCGAGTGAGCGAAGAATCGGCAAGAATAAACCGTATCCTTCTTAATCTGGCTGCGTTCGTAGTCATCGTCGCAGGAATGCGGGCCGCCTCCCCCCTGCTTGTCTCGTTCCTGGTCGCGCTATTCCTGGCTGTTCTGTGCGCGACGCCCCTCCGCTGGATGGTGGATCACAAGATACCGAAGTTTGCGGCCGTACTGAGCCTCGTGCTCGCGATCCTGGCGGCCGGCAGCCTGATAGGGACTTTGCTCGGCAACCGGATATTGGAGCTGGGGCGCCTCGGGACGCAGCTGGACACCGCCTTCGCGGAGCGGGTCACCGCCGTCGATCTGGCAGTCTCCGATTGGCTTCGGCGTCTCGGCATAGAGAGTCCTCAGACCAGGGTCAGCGATGTCATCTCGCCGAGCGCGCTGCTGGGGCTGCTGCGGGAGCTTGTGGAAAACCTCGGGATCGTGCTCGCCAACGGCTTCCTGATAATACTCACGATGGTCTTCATGTTGTTCGAGGTTTCGGGCGTCCCCGCCAAGCTGCGCGCGGCATTTGGCGAGAAGGACGCGAAAGAGGCAGCGGAACACTTGGAGAAGGTCGGTACGTCGATCCGGCGCTATGTCGCCATGAAGACTTTGATCGGCCTGGGAACGGGTCTGACGGTAACCCTCGTTCTTTCGATCCTCGGAGTGCACTATCCGCTTCTTTGGGGGACGCTGGCATTTCTGCTCAACTACATCCCCAACATCGGCTCCGTCATCGCCGCCGTGCCCGCAGTGCTAGTGGCGTGGTTGCAGATAGGGTTCGGCACCGCCGTGGTGACCTCGGTCGGCTACCTCGTAGTTAACGTGTTTTGGGGCAACCTCGTCGAACCGCGGCTGATTGGACGCAGAGTGGGGCTTTCTACCCTGGTCGTATTCTGCTCGCTCGTATTCTGGGGATGGGTGCTGGGGCCCGTGGGAATGCTCCTCTCCGTTCCGTTGACTGTCATGTGCCGGATCATGCTCGAAACGAGCGACTCGACGCGGTGGCTCGCGGTCTTTCTCGGGTCGGATCGCGGAGATGAACGAGCAGCTTCGTCGGCAGCGGACGACGGATCGCCTTCGGCGAAGAGGGGCTGGCGGCGCTTGTGGAGACCGTCATGAGCGCCCGGAGCTAGACCGGCGGCTGGTGGCGCTCGTAGAAGCCGTCATGAGCGCCCGGAGCTAGAGACCGTCAAGAGTGCCGGGAGCTAGACTGTCATGAGCGCCCGGAGCTAGAGACCGTCAAGAGTGCCGGGAGCTAGACTGTCATGAGCGCCCGGAGCTAGACCGTCAAGAGCCGCCGGGCTGCCGCCGCCCTCCGCCCTGCCTGCGCCTATGGAGCGAAGAGGGGCGGGTGGCGCTGGTGGTGGGTCGTGACGTCCTGTACGGCCTTGGCGAGCCGAAGCGCATCGGCATCGCCGAACAACTTGCCGACGAAAGAAATGCTGGTCGGCGTGCCATCTTCCGACCGGTATCCGTTCGGTATCACCACCTGGGGATGACCCGTCAGATTGGTGAGGAGGAGGATCGACCCGCCGAAGCTCGGCGTGACGACAACATCGATGCCTTCCATCGTCCGCTCGAAACGGTGCATGGCCATGGTTCTCAGACGGTTGGCCTGAATGTACTCGACGGCCGGGATCATTCGCGCCTTGCGAAAGGTGTTGGGCCACCCGCCACGGCTCTGGCGGACCAGGAGGTCGTCGCGGCCGCTGCGGGTCAGGTCGTCGAAGGCCGCTCCCGCCTCCGCGCTCAGTATTATCCGCATCGCGGAGTAGGGAATGTCGGCGGGCAGTTCGACCGGGATCGGGTCGATCCCGAGCTCGCGCACGGCGTCCAGGGTCGCCCGGTCGAACGCCGTCCACTCGGCGTCATCCCGCTCGGCCTCGAAGGCCGACGGCACGTAGCCGACCCGCAACCGGTTCAGGGGCCGGTCCGGATCCCAGTCGAACGAGACGTCGCGCGCGGTCGGATCGACTCCATCGGCGCCGTGGACCGCGTGAAGGACGATCGCGCAGTCCTCCGCGCTCCGGCAGATCGGCCCGAGCTTGTCCATCGACCAGGAGAGGGCCATGGCCCCGGCCCGGCTCACGCGCCCGAAGGTCGGCCTCAACCCGGATGCGCCGCAGCGAGTGGAGGGCGAGACGATCGAACCCAGCGTCTCGCTGCCGATCGTGAAGCCGACAAGGCCGGCCACGACGGCGGATGCCGATCCGGCCGAAGACCCGCTAGACCCCTGTTCCAGGTTCCACGGATTCTTGGTTTGGCCTCCGTACCAACGGTCTCCCTGGGCCAGCGCGCCCAGAGTCAGCTTCGCGACTAGAACCGCTCCCGCGGCTTCCAGACGGCTTCCCACCGTGGAGTCGTCCGGAATGTGCTGCTCTTCGTACGGGGCCGCTCCCCAGGTGGTGCGGTAGGAATCTTCGGCGAGGAGGTCTTTGGCGCCCCACGGGATTCCGTGCAGGGGGCTCCGGTAGTATCCTCTCGCCAATTCGGCGTCAGCCCGGGCGGCTTGGCGCCGAGCCAGATCTTCGGTAAGGGTGATGACGCATTCGAGCGTGTCGCCGTGCGTCTTCAGCCGCCCGAGGTACATCTCGGTCAGTTCGGCGGAGGTCACCTGCCTGGTGCGGACCATCTCCGCCAACGCGGTGACGGGCCAGAAGGCCAGCTCCTCGAGGTCGGCCGGGCGTTCGAGTCCCCTGGGCCGCGTATACCGAAAGACGGTCGAGGCCGCCGGGTACGAACTTCCGGGCAGCGCAGGCTCGAAGTGCAGCGCGGGAACTACCTCGTTCGGGATTTCGACTGTGCGCAGCTGCTCGTACGACTCGAGCCTGCCTTCGAGGTCCTCGACCATGAGGTCGAGTTCTTCGTCCGTGAACTCGAGCCCCGAGAGCTTGGCGGCGGCCGCGATGTCGGCCTTCGTGATCGTCTCGCTTCCGGCCGACTGGCCGCCATGAAGCCCCCGGGGAAGCGCCCCGAGACCGATTCCGAGCGCCGGCAGCGAGGCCATGAACGCCCGCCTGTCCACGGCCCTCCGGCGGGATGGCCGCTCGTTCGCTATGCGCGCGCCTGCTCCCGGCTCGTCTGCTAGGCGCTCGTCTGCCTCCGGTCCATCCGCTTCCGGCTCGTCTATCGCCGGCTCGACCCGGGTGGGACGGCTTGGATCACCCTCTTTGTTTGCAGTCATCTCGCTCCATGCACTGTTCGCGTCGTTCCAACCGCTCGGCGGCGGACGTATGTGTCCGGCTCGCCCGTGCGGGCGCGGGCGAGCCGGGACTGTTCGCGTCGCCCCAGGCCGCCCGGCTGCGGACATGGCCTCGCCCCCGGCGGCGGCCCCGGCAGCGGCTGGCGATCCGCCCGCGCCCGACCTCCGGCACTCTACAGCCGGTACTCTACAGCCATCCCTTGCCAGCGGCTACGGCGGGCCGCCCGCCCCGGAACAGCCTACAGGATCACGCCAAGGAGTCCGGCCGCGGTGGCGGCGAGAACCAGAAAGCCCAGAACTCTCACCAGCCGGTCGCTCCGCTCCAGCAGCAGGTGCTTGGCGAGGATCGCGCCGATGGGGGTCGCCAGCATGTATACCGCCAGAAATACCATTGGAGCTTCTGTCAGGGACGGGATCAGGCTAGTAAAGAAAGTGCCGACGGAACTCGCGGATCGCGCAGCTTCCGCGATATCGACCGCAAGGAAGAGGATCGTGAACCAGCCGCCAAGTTGCATGTATAGCCTGCCCTCGGCTCTCGCTCGCTTCCGGATTAGCGAAATCAGCGCGATGTAGGGCCTGAACGCGAGAGCGAGCCAGCCGCCGGGATCGTTCAGATAGTAGAAGAGGCGGAGCCGGTGGACCCAGCGATCCAGGACGCGGAGCACCGGCAGCCGCGCCAGAGGTTGCCACCTAGCTCCTAGGAGGGTGATGGCCACCAGAACCACGACGGCGACGATCGGCTCGTAGTCCCCCTGTGTCGCGGAAGAGCTGCCTAGCAGACCTCCGGCGAGCGAAAGCACGATGATGTCGCCGGCCAAGCCGCGGCGGTCCGACCGCTTCTTCGCCCATGGCGGGCGGGCGGGTAGCGGCTCTCCCAGATTAGGCATGAATGCGAGCGAGCGGGGCGGTCGCCCGTCCTTCTTCCGCTTCTCCTGATCCTCGTTGAAGGCATCCACCATCTTCTGGACCCGGAAGAAGTCGATCCACCACCACACGAGCGCGCCGCCAAGAGTGAAGAGCATGGCCAGAGCGGTCACGGTGCGGCCAAGATAGAAACGGTGGCCTCCGAACAAACCGGTGAAGGCCCAGAGCGCGTACGCGGCGGGCTCGCGCTTCGGGGGGTACCGGAAGAAGTGCTCTAGCACCTCGCGCGCGAAGTCGGGATCGCCATCGTGCCAGCCCGCCAGCGCCGCCGGCAAGGCGGGGGGTCGCGGCGACCCGGACCGGCCGGGGTGGCCCGTCCGGCTCTGGTACCGTCCGTCCGGGGGGCCGGACGGCGGGTTCGGCTTGTCTACCTGGGCCGACGGCGGCGGGTGAACCTTCCTCTCGCCGGATCCCCCGCTAAAACGCGACTCGCTCTTCAAAGCGGCCGTATACGCGCTCCAGCACAACGCGTATTTCACCTAGCGTCGCATAGGCCCGGACGGCGTCGAGCAGCGGCGGCATCAGATTCTCGTCCGCTTCAGCGGCTCGTTCGAGCTTGCCTAGTCGCGCCTCCACGGCGTCGTTGTCGCGCCGCGACCGCAGGGCGGCCAGCCTCTCCCGCTGCTTCACCGCCGCTTCCTCGCCGATCTTGAGAATCTCGATGGGGATCTCGCCGCCATCCCGGAACCGGTTGACTCCGACGATCGTATGCTCGCCCGATTCGACGCGTTCCTGGAACCGGCGGGCCGAAGCCGCGATCCGCGACTGAAAGTACCCGGATTCGATGCCGTACACGACCCCGCCGATGGCGTCGATCTCGGCGAAGATCTCTTCCGCCTCGGCCTCCAGTTGGTCGGTTAGCGACTCCACGTAGTAGGAGCCGGCGAGCGGGTCGATCGTATTGGCGACGCCGGTCTCGTGGGCCACGATCTGCTGCGTGCGAAGGGCGACCTTGGCCGCCTCTTCGGTGGGAAGAGCCAGCGTCTCGTCCATGGCGTTCGTGTGCAGCGACTGAGTGCCGCCCAGCACCGCGGCCATCGCCTGGTACGCCACGCGCACAACGTTGTTCATGGGCTGTTGCGCCGTCAGCGACACTCCCGCCGTCTGCGCGTGCGCCCGCAGCCTGAGGCTATCGGGGCGCTTGGCGCCGTAGACGTCGCGCATGCGACGCGCCCAGATGCGCCGGGCGGCCCTGAACTTGGCGATCTCCTCGAAGAAGTCGTTGTGCACATCCCAGAAGAAGGAGAGCCGCGGCGCGAAGACATCCACATCCAGTCCGCGCTCGATCCCCTTCTCCACGTACGTGAAGCCGTTCTTGAGGGTTAGCGCCAGCTCCTCTGCGGCCGTCGCGCCCGCCTCCCGGATATGGTATCCGGAGATGGAGATCGTGTTGAAGCGCGGCGCGTTGTCCGACGACCACTCGAAGATGTCGGTCGTCGCCTTGAGCGCCGGTTCGGGCGGGAAAATCCAGGCATGCTGCGCCTGGAACTCCTTGAGGATGTCGTTCTGGATCGTTCCCCGGAGCCGGTCGAACGGAACTCCCTGCTTCTCGGCGGCGACGAGCAGGAAGGCGTACATCATTATCGCCGGGCCGTTGATGGTCATCGAGACCGACACTTCGCCGAGCGGGATGCCATCGAAGAGGGTCTCCATGTCGGCCAAACTCGAAATGGCCACGCCGCCCTTCCCCACCTCCCCCTCCGAACGGGGATCGTCCGAGTCGTATCCCATGAGGCTGGGAAAATCGAAGGCGACGGAAAGCCCTGTCTGGCCGCGCTCTAGAAGATACTTGAAGCGGTCGTTCGTCTCCTCCGAGGTCGCGAAGCCGGAAAAGAGCCGCATCGTCCAGAGCTTGGTCCGGTACATCGTGTGGTACGGACCCCGGGTGAAGGGAAAGTCGCCCGGCACGCCGAGATCGTTGGCGAGATCGGCGCCTTTCCTGTCGAGAGGCGTGTACAGCGGCTTGGCGAGACGCCCCGAGACCCCCAGGAAGCTGGTGTCCTCGCGCTCCGGAGTCTGCCGGTAGGCCGCTTCCCAGAGTTCGAACTGGTCGTTCAGCGCGCCGTTGATGCCCATCTTCCCTCTCCGTGACCCTTTCTCGTGGTTTGCACCGCTCCCCTCGAATCTTAGCCGGAAACGATCGGGGCGCCAAGATTGCCGGGCGGCGGGGATCATGGCGCGGACGGGCCGACAGGGCGCGGGCGACTACCGGGGCGAGCCCCCGCTCGCGAGGACCGGGGCGAGCGCGAATGCGGGGCGAGCGTTATTTCGTGACGGCCGGCGCGAACGGGCGGCTCCAGGGCGAGCGCCCGCTCCTAGCGCTGGAGCTTTCTGTACAGCGCGCGGGCGATCGCGTAGGGCGACCCGCCTGCCTCGGCGGCGTCCGCCCCGGCCTCCCGCCATACCCGCTCGGCTTCGCGCCGGGCTTGCCGGATGAGCGCGTCGCGCGCCCGCCGACGGCGCGCCTCCTGCCGTCTCGTCTCGAGTTGGCCCGACGACGCCAGCCAGTCGAGGTGGGCGGCCAGCTTGCCGGCAGCTTCCTCGATGCCTTCGGCTTCAGTGGCGGTGGTGCGCACAATCGGTATCCGCCAGCGGTCTTCGGCGGCGGCGGGCGCGCGATTCGAGAGACGAATCGACAGCATCACCGCTATCTCCCTCTCCAGCCGGTCCGCCCCCGGCCGGTCGGACTTGTTGATTACGAAGACGTCCGCCACCTCCATGAGGCCCGCCTTCATCGCCTGCACGCCATCTCCCGATTCGGGCACGAGGACGACAGTCGTGGTGTCGGCGCTGCCCGCGACATCCAGCTCCGCTTGCCCGACGCCCACCGTCTCCAGAATGACGCGGTCGTAGCCGGCCGCATCCAGCAGGTCGGCCGTCTCCCGGGTCGCAGCGGCCAGCCCGCCCAGCGTGCCGCGGCTCGCCATCGAGCGAATGAACACGCCCGGATCGGTCGCGAGGCGGGACATGCGGATTCGGTCGCCCAGCAAGGCCCCGCCCGTGAACTGGCTAGTCGGGTCGACGGCTACGATGCCGACAGTCAGCGATCGTTCCAGATAGAGGCGGGCCAGTCCGGCGGTGAGCGTGGACTTGCCGGCGCCCGGCGGCCCCGTGATGCCGATTCTATGCGCCCGGCCCACATGCCCGTCCATACGGTCGAGAAGTTCCTCGAAGCCGCTAGCCTCGTTCTCGATGTGCGTGATGCCGCGAGCCAGCGCGCGCCGGTCCCCGGCCGTTATGCGCCGGGCCAGCTCCGCCGGATCGAAGCCGGGGGTCACAGCAAGAAGCGGTCGGCCAACCCCAGGAGCAGAAGGAAGCCAAAGAGGTCGGTGAAGGTGGTTACGAGGACGGACGATGCGACCGCAGGATCGGCGCCGACCCGTTCGAGCAAGACCGGGAACAGGCCGCCGAGCGCGGAGGCGATCGCCAAATTGCCCCACATCGCGATCATCACGACCAACCCGAAGGAAGCTTCGGTATTGGGGAGGAGCAGAGACGCTCCGGCCACGAGCAAGCCGATGACGAGCCCGTTGGCCAGTCCGACGATCAACTCCTTGACTGCCGCCGACATGCGTTCGACCGGCAGCTCGTCCGCAAGGGCGATCCTCCGAATCGTGACCGCCAGCGCCTGTATCCCCGCGTTGCCTCCCAGGCCCGCTATGACCGGCATCACCGCCACGAGCACGGCCAGCTGCTCTATCGTGTCCTTGTAGGCCAAGACGACCAGCGCCGCCATCGAGAGGGTGGCCGCGTTGAGCGCGAGCCACGGCAACCGGCTCTTGATGGCGCCCAGCGTGGTGCCCCGCAGCTGTTCTTCTTCCGAGACGGCGGCGAAGCGAAGTATGTCTTCGGTATTCTCCGCCTCCACGACATCGATCACATCGTCGAACGTGATCTGACCGACCAGCCGTCCTTCGCCATCGACAACTCCTATCGAGGCGAGATTGTACCGGGAAAGGAGCCGCCCGACCTCTTCCTGGTCCATGTCCACCGGCACCACGGCGGGAGGCTCCTCCAGCAACTCCGAGATCGGCGTGTCCGGGGAGGCAAGCACGAGATCGGGAAGGGTCACGATGCCGCGCAGCCGGTCGTTCCGGTCCGCCACGAAAACCGTGTAGAAGTCTTCGCTGGCGACGGCGTTCGCGCGCAACTCGTCGATAGCCTGTCCGGCGGTGGTGTCGGAAGCTATGACGCAAAGGTCGCGGGTCATTATCCCGCCCGCCGAATCCTCGGGATACTCGAGGAGTTCGCGGATTTCCCGCTTTTCCTCTTGCGGAACCGATTCCAGGACGCGGTCCTGCTCCGCCGGCTCCAGCTCGCCGATCAGGTCGGCCGCGTCGTCGTCCGCAAGCTCTTCGAAGAGTTCGGCGATCCGCTCCGGTTCCATGCGCGCGAGCAGTTCGCCCGGATGCTCTTCTTCCTCCATCTCGGCCAGCGCATCCGAGGCCAGCGTCGCCGGGATGAGCTTCAGCAGCTCTACGCGCTCGTCTTCGCCGATGTGCTCGATCACATCCGCGATGTCGCTGGCGTGCAGCCGCGTCACGAGACGGACCAGCCCCTTGGCGTCGCCCGACGCCAGCAGTTCGCGGATCTGGCCTATATGGCGGTACCGCGGCTCTTCAGGATTATCCAGCATCGTTCGCTTGACCGCCTCCTGTGCGGACGAAGGTTGTCGACCCAGTCGTCGGCTCTACCTCCAGCAGGTAGCGCCGAGCAAGGGTCGCAGTAGCGGGGTGGCCGTGATTGTCCGAACCGGCAGCTTGGTTGTCAACAAATTGGCGGGGGCAGGCGCGGCTTCGCCGGGTCAGCCGCCGCAGCGAACCTCCGCCAGAAGACGTTCCTGGAGTTCGAACATGGGAGAGGCGTACCGTTCCTCTCCCTCGGGGTGATCGTGTCCCAGCAGGTGGAGAACGCCGTGGATCACCAACCTCTCGATTTCTTCGCCCGGGTCCACGCCAAGCTCCCGCGCGGAGATCTCCGCCACCTCGGGGGAAATATAGATGTCGCCGAGCAGCGGATCGTCGCCCAGGCCGAAGGCCAGGACATCAGTACTGTCGTCGACGCCGTGGTACTTGCGGTTGAGATCCCTCATCGACTCGGCGGAAACGAGCGTGACGCACACTTCTCCGGGCTCCGAGCCAGCTAACCGCGGCCGGGCCGTTCGGAGAGCCGCAAGCGCCGCTTCCTCAAGATCCGCTCTAGCGGGAATCCCGCGGCCGGAGAGATCGTCGACGCCGTCGATGTTCACCTTGATCTCGATCAACTTGGCCGCCCGCTATCCCCGCCCCCGGCCGCTTCTCTCCTCGAGGCCGGCGCCGGATAGTCCACCCGATGGTGGTAGAGCCCCGTGAGCACATGGGCGAACTCTCGCTTCGCTATCCGCAGCTCCCGGAACGTAAGGCTGCAATCGTCGAGCTCGCCGTGGTCGATTCGTTCCTGCACCAAGCGGTCGATCAGCGCGCGGATTCGCTCGGGACTCGGATTCTGCAGAAGACGAGAAGCCGCCTCCACCGCATCGCCAAGCATGGCAATTCCCGTCTCGCGCGTCTGGGGCCGAGGCCCCGCATACGTGAAGTCGCTGGGGTCGAGGTTCCCTCCCTCCTTGCGAGCTTTCTCGAGAAAGTACTGGATCGTCTGTGTGCCGTGGTGTTCTCGAATGAAGTCCCGTATCACTTCCGGCAGTCGCGCTTCTTCCGCCAAGCGCAGCCCGTGGCGCACATGGTCGCGCAGTATCTCCGCGCTCTGCCAGGGGGTGAGGCGGTCGTGCGGATTCAACCCCTTCGGCTGGTTCTCGATGAAGAAGTGCGGTCGCTCGAGCTTGCCGATGTCGTGGTAGTAGACGCCGACTCTTCCGAGCAGCGAGTTGGCCCCGATCGCTTCGCACGCGGCCTCCACGAGGTTGGCGAGATTGATCGAGTGCGAATACGTCCCCGGGGCTTCTCGCGAGAGTCTTCTCAGGAGAGGACGGTTCATGTCGCCGAGTTCCAGCAGCGACTGCTCGGTAGTGCGTCCCGTGAAGACCTCCATCAGCGGCAGCAGCGCACCCATCGCCAGCACCGTGCACACCGTCGCGTTCGCGAGGCCGGCCAGAGCCGTCACTCCAAGATCCGTCACCGTGTAGTGGCCGGTGAGCGTCAGGCACACCCCGGCAACGGTGTAGGATCCGAATATGAGCACGATCAGAATCCAGTTTTGCGCGCGGGTGCGAATCCGGCGCGCCGCGAAGGCCGCGGCCACCCCTCCGGCCACTGTAACGATTGGCGTCGCGAGGCCCGCGAAGTACGGCTGTCCTATCAGGATTCCGATTATCACGGTCACGACGACCAGGCTCAACAAGCTGTCGAACAGCGCCGCAACCAGCAGGCTGGCCAGCGCGATCGGGACGAGAACCGGCGAACTCTGCGTCGCGGCGACCGCTCCGGCGGCCGCTAGCGCGAGGAAGATGACGCCAAGCAGCACTGCCAAGCTCCGCAGATCTTCGTAGATGCCGCGGCGGACCCGGTACGTCGCATAGGTGAATATTCCCAGGACGCCCGCAACGATGAGGACCATGCCCAGGCTGTGGAGGAAGCCGGTGCCCCTTCCGGCCATCCCCCGGTCGATGAGCTCCGCCTGATAGCTCAGCAGCCGCAGGTGATCATCCGGGCTCACTATCTCGTTCTGGGTGATGATTCTCTCGCCCGCGAGCACGACGCCGCTGAACTGCGGCACAGTGGCGCGGGCCAGTTCTCGTGCCTGGCGAGTCGCATCCTGGTCTATGCGCAGCGTGGGTTGCGCCTGGAAGATCAGTTGCTGGAAGAGGCTGATCCCTTCGGGCGGAAGAGCTTCTCCAACCGAGTCCTGAACCGCTCTGTAGAAGGTGCCCAGTCGCACGATCTCCCCGGCGGCCCGCACTCGCTCGTTACCCGTTTCCGCTTCGCGAATCACGACGTTCGGCGAGGCGATGTCTGCCAAGTCGTTCCCTCGGATTACGCCCTGGCGGAGCTGGTCGAACGCGGATGCGATCTCGTTCCTCAGCGCATCGCGCTCCTCCGCGCCCGCGAGGTAGTCGATCATCTCGTCGGTCAGCGACGTGATGTCCGACTCGCGCGCCACCTCGTCGATTTCGTCCCGCAGAAGCGAGCGGGCGTCGTCCGCGTCCAGCTGTTCTTCCACGCTCTGGTTGGCGACAGCCGAGATGACGGCGTCCAGCTCGTCGAAGAAGGCGTGCGCGCGCTGGATCGAACTGTCGGCGCGGCTTGGCTCGAATCGGAGTCGCGGAGCCGCCCCTTCCTCCGCTTCCTCCTGTTCGGCCTGCAGGCGGGCCGGGTTCTTGGCTACGTCAAAGTCGAAGCCGGCGTTGATCGTCTCTTCGGCCACTCTCCCCGGGACGATGTTTTCGAACTCGGGAAGGAGGGTGCGCGGGAAGAGCCTCGGGACAGCTATCGCTATGAGCAAGACCATGGCGATTCTGAAGCCGTGGTGCACCCAGGCATCCCGCTTCCCCGCCGGAGGACGGATGACCGGCCGCAGGAAAGCCCGCGCTCGGAGGAAGAAATTCAACGGGCGGTCATCGTCCGGACTCCCGGTAGCCAGCGAGCCGACTCATCGCGTCGCCGCCCGGATTCCCGGCAGTCATCGCCCGGACTCCCGGTAGACTCGTATGATCTCCTTTACGAGACGGTGCCGGACGACATCCGCATCGTCCAGATAAACGAAGTCGATCCCCTCCACGCCGCGCAAGATCTCCTCTATCTCCAACAGTCCCGAGTCCTGGGGGCTTTGGAGATCGATCTGGGTCTTGTCGCCGGTTATCACGGTCTTCGAGTTAAGACCGAGCCGGGTGAGGAACATCTTCATCTGGGCGGTCGTGGCGTTCTGCGCCTCGTCCAGAATCAGAAACGCGTCGGAGAGTGTCCGGCCTCGCATATAGGCGAGCGGCGCGACTTCTATGACTCTGTCTTCGATCGCGCGGCGCACTCGCTCCGGCGGCATCATGACTTCCAGCGCGTCGTACAGGGGACGGAGGTACGGGTCGACTTTCTCGCGTACGTCGCCCGGCAGGAATCCGAGGGCTTCGCCGGCTTCGACCGCTGGCCGGGTGAGGATGATTCGGCTCACCCGCTTGCGGTCGAGCGCCTCCACGGCGGCGGCGACGGCCAAGTACGTCTTGCCCGTGCCGGCCGGGCCGATGCTGACGACTATGTCGCGGCGGCGGACCGAGGCGAGATACTTCTCCTGGCCGGGGGACTTCGGCCGAATCGTCCGGCGCGCGCCGGCAAGCGCGACTTCGGGCTGGCGGCTCTCCCGCCGCCCATCCGCGGGATCGCGAGGACTCTCCAGAAAGCGTTCGACATCGACGGCGTCGAGAGACCGCCGCAGCCGGGCGTAGCGGATCATTCGCTGCGCGGCCGGCGAAGCCCGCTGCACTGCGGCCGGCGGACCGGAGAGGACCATCTTGTCGCGGCGCAACACCACTCGAATGTCGCACCGCCGGGCCAGCGTCACGAAGTTAGCGTCGTTCACTCCAGCCAGGAGCTGCTGGTCGGCGCCTTCTATCGAGAGGCGCCGTTCCATCACGCTCTTGTTCGTGGATCGCTTGCTAGTGGATCGCTCCCGCTTGACTTTGATCCGCCTGCTCCGCTCTTTCCAGCCTTTACGGCTTCTAGTCAACCGCGCACTGCCCGCCCCCGCCAACCTCGCGTCTCGCCGCAACTCCGACGGCGGACTGTTCGCCTTCGCCAGCGCCTGATCTCGAGGCAGCGCCGACGGCGCACTATCCGCCTTCGCCAGCTTCGGGTCTCACCGCAATTCCGACCGCTTCGAGCTCCAGCGGGTCTACCGTCGAAGGCGATCGCTCCATCAGCCCCCTGGCCGTCGCGGTCTTCGGAAAAGCTATCACGTCTCTGATCGACGACGCCCCCGTCAACTCGGCAACGACCCGGTCCACTCCGGCGGCGAAGCCCCCGTGAGGCGGCACGCCGTATCGGAACGCCTCCAGAAGAAAGCCGAACCGCGCCTCGACCTCTTCCGGCTCCAGGCCCATCGCTTCCAGAATTACCCGCTGGACGTCAGGAAGGTGGCACCGGATACTTCCGCTCGCGAACTCGATTCCATTGTAGACTATGTCGTACGCTGCAGCTTCGACGGAGAGCGGATCTTCGCGCATGCGCTCGGTGTCGAGGTCCGACGGCATGGTGAATGCGTGATGCGACGGCGCCGGCAGCCCCGTCTCGGGATCTTCGTGGAAGAGCGGGAAGTCGGTAACCCAGAGCCATTCTTCCCCGTTCTCGTCAAGCTGGCCCAACTCGGTGGCACTGCCGCGCCTGAGCTGGTCGAGGGCGGGCGAAGTCTCCGCATCCAAGCCGGCGACGAGGAAGAGCAGATCGCCCTCCTCTATCCCGAATTCGGCTTCGAGAGCAGCCGAGACCTCGTCTCCCACGACCTTGGCGGGCGGCCCGGACCATCCGTCCCGGGACCGCTTGAGCCAGAGGGCGCCCTTCGCGCCGGCGCCGCGCGCAAGACCGTCGTAGTGGGCGATTCGCGACCGCGAGAGCGATGTCGCTCCGCCCTTGACGACGAGCCCGCGCACGCGCCCGCCGGATTTGGCGGCGCCGTCGAATATCCCGAAGCCGATGCCGGTTAGCGCAGCTGTGAAGTCCTGTATCTCGCCCGGGATGCGCAGATCGGGCTTGTCCGTTCCGAACCTCTCCATCGCTTCGGCGTACGCCATCCGCCTGAACGGCGTTCCGACCGACCGTCCTGCCGCGTCCGCCCATATCCTCTCGAACATCCGCTCGGCGGCCCGAAACACATCGTCCCGGTCGACGAAGGCCATCTCGACGTCGATCTGCGTGAACTCGGGCTGGCGGTCGGCGCGGAGATCTTCGTCCCGCAAGCACTTGGCGATCTGGAAGTACCGGTCGAAGCCTGCACACATCAAGAGCTGCTTGTACAGCTGCGGGGACTGCGGCAGCGCGTAGAAGCTGCCCCGGTGGATGCGGCTGGGCACCAGGTAGTCGCGGGCGCCCTCCGGCGTCTGGCGCGTCAGTAGCGGAGTCTCGACTTCGACGAATCCCTGTTCGCCCAGAGACATCCGTACCGCGTTCGTGACGGCGTGCCTCAGCCTCAGATTGCGCTGCATCTCCGGTCGCCGAAGGTCCAGTACGCGGTGTCTGAGACGGAGTTCCTCCGAGGGCAGTTCTTCGTCCGGCGGCTGGTAGACGAGGATCGGCAGCGGATCGGCCACCGCCACCCGCTCGAGCGACGAGACGCGGATCTCTATCTCGCCGGTAGGCATCTCCGGATTGGGTTCGGGACGCCGGGCCACGATGCCGGTCGCCTTGACGACATCCTCGGGATTCAGCTCCGTGGCCAACGCGATGCCCGCTGCGTCCGTCCAGCCGGGTCCCAGGGAGAGCTGGAGCAGGCCTGTCCTGTCCCGGAGATCGACGAAGAAGAGGCCGCCCAGGTTGCGCCGCCGGTGCACCCACCCGCTGACGAGCACTTCGCGCTCTGTCCATGTGGCGTCTATCTGCCCGCAGCCGGCATCGCGATACGCCGTCTCGAGGCAGGCGGCCTCGTGCTTGATCATCTGCTTGGGGCCAAGGCGTTCAGCGTTCTTGATTCGAGGAGAGTTCGCGACGGACCGCGGATGACAGGCTCCCTCCCACGCTTCTTTCCGAGGTTTGAAGGGGCGAGGACATTGATTAAGGTAGCTTTCTTCGGGCGATAGCTGCAAGGTGGGACCCGTGCAGCAACCGAGCGTGTGCAAAGCGAGGCGTGCGCGAAGCGGCCGGCGTGCATGCGGCACGGAAATGAGCGAAGCGGCCCAGATGAGCGAGGCACCGGCATCCGACAGTGGCCGGGATGCACGAAGCGGCCCAGATGAGCGAGCACCGGAACGCGCGAGACGGCCTGGATGAGCAAAGCACCGGAATGCGCGAAGTGGCCGGGATGAGCGAAGCGATGGTGCCGCAATCACCCACCCCTGAGATTGTCGGAGCTGGAACAGTGAGTTGGACTTTGAAGTTGGAGCTATGAAGTTGGAATCGTGAAATCATCGGACGGCTTGGGGCCGCGAGCGCCGGGAGCGCCAACAGTGCGAGAAGCGCCAGCTGTGGCGTCCGGAGCGCCGGGAAGTCCAACGGAGAGAGTGCCAGGAGTGCCAACACCGGGAACGCCAACAGTGCGAGAAGCGCAAGCTGTGGCATCCGGAGCGCCGGGAGCGCCACCGGAGGCACCCGGACCGCCCGAGCTGCTCGGCGAAGGGCCTGACGCAGTCCGGGACCGGCTCCGTCGCTTCGTCGCGGAGCGCGGCGAGCCGGAATACCGCGCTCGCCAAGTGGAGGAGTGGATCTGGGATCGCGCCGCCCGGTCGTTCGAGGAGATGACGAACGTCCCGGCGGCGCTCAGACGATCGCTGGCAGCGACCTACTCCCTCACCCCTCTCTCCGTAGACCATGTGGCGCGATCGAAGGACGGCACGATCAAGCACCTCTGGCGGCTGGAGGACGGCGAACGCGTCGAGTCCGTGCTGATTCCAGACCGTGCCCGCCTCACGCTGTGTCTCTCGTCGCAGGCTGGGTGCGCTCTCGGGTGCCACTTCTGCGCTACGGGATTCTTCGGCTTCCGGCGGCAGCTGACGGCCGCGGAGATCGTTGCGCAGTACCGGGACGCGCTCCGCGAAGCGAAGGCGGAGATGGGGCGGCCAATCTCCAACGTCGTCTACATGGGGATGGGCGAACCGCTCGCGAATATCGACGCCGTGATCGCTTCTCTCGATGTGTTGCACGAGGGGTTCGGTCTGGGCGCTCGGAGAATCACCGTGTCAACGGTGGGGCTGATTCCCGGAATACGAGAGCTGGGCAAACGCCCTGAACCGTTCGAGCTGGCCGTCTCCCTCCATGCGCCGTCGCACGACCTTCGGCTGAAGCTGATGCCGATCGAGAAGCGCTACCCCCTCCCCGCGCTGTTCGAAGCGCTGCGGATGTACCAGCGGCGCAAGAACCGCCGCATTTCCTTCGAGTACACGCTAATACGGGGCGTGAACGACGACCCGGCTCTCGCGCAGACTCTGGCGGACATCGCGACGGGACTTACCTGCTTCGTGAATCTCATTCCCTTCAACCCGATCCCCGCCCGGCCCGACTGGCGGGCGACTTCGCCACCGAGCATCGCGAGCTTCTCGGCAATTCTGACGGCGCGCGGGGTCGCGAACGCCGTCAGAAGACCGCGCGGGCGGGATATCGCCGCCGCGTGCGGACAGCTAAGGCTCAGCCGAGAGGACTAACGATGTCGGTGACGGCCGCTGCGGGCCAGACGATCCCGAACGCAGTGCGCGCCGACGGCGGCACACCCCTCTATTCCTGCGAATCGGGCGTCTGCGGCGCTTGTCGGGCGCAGCTGCTGGATGGCGCTCGGTCCACCTGCGGGCGCGGATGGCGCTCGCCAACGCCGAGGTCGCGCGGGGCGTCATCCTCACTTGCCAAGCTATCCCCACAACCTCGCGGTTAAGCGTGGAGTACGACTGAGCGGCCCCGAGACCACGCGACCAGGACTGCCCGAGCAGCGGTTTCGATGGCGCACTGGCCTGTCCCGAGGCAGAGCAGCTGTGGCAGAGCAGCTGTGCCATGACCGGAGAATCAGGGGCAGGTGGGTCCGTTGGCGGTCCCTATGATCGCCAATCTCGCCAGCCACGTCGTGAAGGCAGGCGTGTTAGGAGCGCACAGCCCCGCGTTGTTATCGAAGTCGAACTCTGCCAGCTGGTCAAGACCCAGCATCGTAGCGGGGATGGTTCCGGACAGATCGTTATCGTTGACGTACAAGAATTCGAGGTTGGCGAGGTCGCCGAGTTCGGAAGGGATGTATCCGGACAGATCGTTATCGTTGAGATCCAGGTCTTGGAGGTTGGCGAGGTCGCCGAGTTCGGAAGGGATGGCTCCAGACAGCTGGTTTTGGTCAAGCTGCAGTCGTTCGAGGTTGGCAAGGTCGCCGAGTTCGGAAGGGATGGCTCCAGACAGCTGGTTTTCGTCAAGCCGCAGTCGTTCGAGGTTGGCGAGGTCGCCGAGTTCGGCGGGGATGTATCCGGACAGCTGGTTATCCTCAATCTGCAGTCGTTCGAGGTTGGCGAGGTCGCCGAGTTCGGCGGGGACAATTCCGGCCAGATCGTTACTGCCGAGGTACAGTTCTTGGAGGTTAGCGAGGTTGCCGAGTTCGGCGGGGACAATTCCGAGCAGGTCGTTTAGATGGAGGTACAAGAATTCGAGGTTGGCGAGGTCGCCGAGTTCGGGCGGGATGTATCCGGAAAGATCGTTAGAGGCGAGACTCAGCAATCCGAGGTTGGCGAGGTTGCCGAGTTCCGGGGGTATGGGTCCGGACAGCTGGTTATCGTAGAGGTTCAGGTGTTTGAGGTTGGCGAGGTTGCCGAACTCGGCGGGGATGGTTCCGACAAGCTGATTAAAGATGAGGCTGATGGCTGTCACCCGGCCGAGGGCGTCGGCGGTGATCCCGAACCACTCGCCCAGCGCCGACCCGTCTAGCCAACCGTCCGAGTTGCTCCACATGGCGCCGCCCGCCGACTCGTACAACGCCTCGAGCACAGCCCTGTCCTGCTGGTTGCAGTAGTCTCCGGCATCGTCCGATATGCTCGCCAGCCACTCCGCGAAAGCGGTAGTGCCCGGAGCGCATAGCCCTGCGTTATCGCCAAAGATGAATTCTTCCAGCTTCCCGAGGCCTAGCAGCGGCGCCGGGATGGGTCCGGACAACTGGTTACTATGGAGACGCAGGATCGCGAGGTTGGCGAGGTTGCCGAGTTCCGGGGGTATGGGTCCGGTCAGCTGGTTACTAGGGAGACGCAGGATTACGAGGTTGGCGAGGTTGCCCAGCTCGGAAGGGATGGGTCCGGCCAGCTGGTTCTCCTCAAGCGACAGTTCTTCGAGATTGGCGAGGTTCCCGATTTCGGAAGGGATAGGTCCGGCCAGCTGGTTATTGCCGAACTCCAGCAATCCGAGATTGCCGAGGTTGCCTAGTTCGGGCGGAATGGTTCCGGCCAGCTGGTTCTCCTCAAGCGACAGTTCTTCGAGATTGGCGAGGTTCCCGATTTCGGGAGGGATGGGTCCGGCCAGCTGGTTGACGTCGAGCTCCAGATGCGTGAGGTCGGCGAAGTCGCCCAGCTCCGGCGGGAGCGTGCCTGCAAGGCGATTGCTGGAGAGGTCCAGCCTTATGACCGAACCGCCGGTGTCCGTAGTTACCCCATGCCACTGTCCAAGTGGCGCGCCGGTCAGCCAGTTGGCGCTGTTCGTCCACCCGGCACCGCCCGTCGCCCGGTACAACGCGGCGAGCGCTTCGCGGTCGTCCAGACGGCAATAGTCTCCGATCGCTCTCGATATCCTCGCCCGCCACGCCACGAAAGCGGGCGTGCGCGGAACGCATAGACCCGCGTTATCGTCGAAGACGAATGTTCCCAGCTTCTCGATGCGCAGCAGCGTAGCAGGCAAAGCCCCCGTCAGCCGGTTGTCGCGCAAGTGCAGGACCGCGAGGCTGGCGAGGGCGCCGAATTCGGACGGGATCGTTCCGGACAGCCGGTTACGGTTGAGGTACAGGGTTCCGAGTTCGGCGAGATTGCCGAGTTCGGCGGGAATGGATCCGGACAGCTGGTTAACTTGCAGATACAGGCGCGTGAGGCTGGCGAGGTCGCCGAGTTCGGCGGGTATGGCTCCTTCCAGCCGGTTGACGCGGAGGTCCAGGCGTTCGAGGTCGGCGAGACCGCCCAGCTCCGGCGGGAGGGTGCCTGCAAGGCCGTTGCCCGAGAGGTTCAGCTCTGTAACCGAGCCGCCGGTATCCGTCGTTACGCCATGCCACTCGCCGAGCGGCGCGTCGGTCAGCCAGTTGGCATTCCGCTCCCAGTCAGGTCCGCCCGCCGCATGGTACAGCGCCACCAGCGCCGCCCGGTCGGGGCGGGGCGCGGGCGGCGATACGGTGATTTCCGCGTTCCCGGAGGCTTGCCCTGCCGTCGCGGTTATGGTGGCCGTGCCCGCGCTGGAGCCACGGACGAGGCCCGCGGCGGTAACGGTGGCGACGGCAGTGTCGCCGCTGGACCACGCGACAGCGACGCCGGTCATGACTTGCCCGTCCTGGTCGCGCACCTCGGCCGCCAGCTGGGCGGAGTCGCCGGCCGCCAGCCGGACCTCGGACGGCGTCACCGACACCGTGGTTGGCTGCGGCGCTGGCGGCGATACGGTGATTTCCGCGTTCCCGGAGGCTTGCCCTGCCGTGGCGGTGACCGTGGCCGACCCGGCGCCGATACCGCGGACGAGGCCCGCGGAGGTGACGGCGGCGACAGCGGCGTCGCTGCTGGCCCACGCGACGGCGACCCCGGCCATCACTTGTCCGTTCTGGTCGCGCGCTTCCGCCGCCAGCTGGGCGGAATCGCCGGCCGCCAGCCGAACCTCGGTTGGCGTCACCGACACCGTGGTTGGCCGCGGGGCGGGCGGCGATACGGTGATTGCCGCGCTTCCGGAGGCTTGCCCTGCCGTCGCGGTTATGGTGGCCGAACCGGCGCTGGAACCACGGACGAGGCCCGCGGCGGTAACGGCGGCGACAGCGGCGTCGCTGCTGGTCCACGCGACAGCGACGCCGGTCATGACCGCGCCGTTCTGGTCGCGCACTTCCGCCGCCAGCTGGGCGGAGTCGCCCACTGCCAGCTCGACCTGGGACGGCGTGACCGACACCGTGGTTGGCTGCAGCGCTGGCGGTGGAGGTGGAGGGGTGGGGGCGGCGGTGTCGCCGCCGCAGGAGAGGGTGACCGAGAGCGTAGCTGCTACGAGCGTTGCTAGGGGAAGAGACCGTCTCCAGCTAGGTAGCGAGGGGACATTTTGCTGGGGGGGATAGAACATATCGTCTCCTAATATATTCGTAGCTTTGTTCCCCGATACACTCGTCGCCGGAGAGCCGGTGCGCTAGCCGCCGTACCTAGTCTGACCGCTCGTTCAGCCACCGTTCACTGCGCTATTCATGCGGAATCCGCAAACGGCGAGACGAGCCTGCTTGGCGGGCAGTCCCGGGCGTTCAGGACTTCCAGTTCTTAGTGCGGCGCCTCCACTTTTCCAGACCGCGATACGCCAGCCAGCGAGCGCTTCGAGACGGTGCTGAACCTCCAGCATCCAAGCTAGCAGAGGCGTACCCGTCGGCGTTCTATCCTCTCAAGCCATCTTAGAAAAGCGGAATCCGCCGGGGCGCAGAGCGTGGTGCCACCCGCGCTAAACTCGTTCAGCATGCCGAGGCTGGTCAGGCTAGCAGGGAGTGCGCCTACCATATCGGGATTATTGTCCACGTTGAACCTTCTCAGCTTGGCCAACTTGCCGAATTCGGCGGGGACCGATCCATCAAGGTTGTTATTGCTCAACTCCAGCTCCCACAAGTTGGCAAGGCCGCCTAGTTCAGTGGGTATGGTGCCTGCCAGCTGGTTAAAGCTGAGTCCCAGGTGTTCGAGGTTGGCGAGGTTGCCGAGCTCGGGCGGGATGGGTCCGGACAGTTGATTATCGCGAAGGCGCAGGGTTCTGAGGTTGGCGAGGCTACCGAACTCGGGCGGGATAGGTCCGGACAGCTGGTTATCGTAGAGGTCTAGGTGTTCGAGGTTGGCGAGGTTGCCGAACTCCGGCGGGATGGGTCCGGACAGCTTGTTATTCTCGAGGCGCAGGTATTCGAGGTCGGCGAGGTTGCCGAGTGCGGACGGGATGGGTCCGGCCAGCCAGTTACCGGCGAGCCACAGGTGTGTGAGGTTCGCAAGGTTGCCGAACTCCGGCGGGATGGGTCCGGACAGCTGGTTATCGTCAAGGTCCAAGTGGTCGAGGGAGGCAAGATTGGCGAGTTCCGGGGGTATGGGACCGGCCAGCCAGTTACCGGCGAGCCGCAGGTCTACGAGGTTGGGGAGGTTGGCGAGCTCGGGGAGGATGGTTCCGGACAGCTGGTTACGGCCGAGTCCCAGGCGTTCGAGGTTGGCGAGGTTGCCAAGTTCGGGCGGGATGGGTCCGGACAGCTGGTTATCGGAGAGGTGCAGGGCTCTGAGGTTGGCGAGGTTGCCAAGTTCGGGCGGGATGGGGCCGGACAGCTGGTTATCGGAGAGGTCCAGGTGTTCGAGGTAGCCAAGATTGGCGAGTTCCGGGGGTATGGGACCGGCCAGCTGGTTATAGCCGAGGTACAGGCCTTTGAGGTCGGCAAGATTGGCGAGTTCGGGCGGGATGGGACCGGCCAGCTGGTTAAAGGAGAGAACCAGGGTTGTGAGGTTGCCGAGGTTGGCAAGTTCCGGGGGGATGGTTCCAGCCAGCTGGTTATCAAAGAGGTCCAGAGTTATGAGGTTGGCAAGGCTACCGAGTTCGGGGGGGATTGCTCCAGAAAACTGGTTACTACCGAGATCCAGGATCTTGAGGTTGGCGAGGCTAGCGAGCTCGGCGGGGACGGTGCCGGACAGACCGTTACCGCCGAGCGACAGGTATTCGAGGTTAGCGAGGTTACCGAACTCGGGCGGGATGGCTCCGGGCAGATCGTTACCGCGAAGCACCAGATGTGCGAGGTTGGCGAGGTCACCCAGCTCCGGCGGGAGCGTACCGTCTAGGCGATTGAAGTCAAGATTCAGCTCTATCACCGAGCCGCTGGAATCCACCGCGACGCCATACCATCGTGCAAGCGGCTCGTCGGTCAGCCAGTTGGCGCTGTTCCTCCAACCATCGCCGCCCGTCGCATGGTACAGCGCGACAAGCGCATCGCGTTCGGCGGACGCGCACTCCGTCCGTTTATCGGGAAGCTGTCCCGCCGAGCCGCTATGGGCGACCGCAAGGGTGGCGGCCAAAGGAAGGGCCAAGCTCCAGCCCCAGTGTAATCGGGAGGAGTTGTGTAATCGGAGAAGCGGCATAGCGTCTCCCATATCCATAGCCCGAGAGGTCGGATCTGGCGCCCCGGCAGTCATAACTGGCCTGAAGCAGCCGCTCGTTCAACCGACATCTCTTGCCATTCGGCCAAGAAGGCAAAAGGTAAGGAATCTGGAGGCGGTGAGCACTAGCCAGGGCTTGGAGATTTGGTGGGCAGCCACCCGCCGTAAACTGAAGCTGTGCGCAGGCGTAATCATCTCTAGGAATCGGTCTTCAAAAGCTGATCCGCTCAGGCAAGTAGGTGATGCCTGTAGCGCCGCTTGCGCTTCCCGACATTATTGTGGGCGTTGTTGCTCCCTGTCGCCATCGGTCCATGTACCTTCAGAGAGACATCGCCGCCGCGTGCGGACCAGCTCCGGCCCAGCCGGGAGACGAAGAACTAGTCGAGAGGGCTTGGTCGAGAGTCTGCTCACCCAATCCCGCCCCACAACCAACAACCGCGGCCAGCTCACAGCCAGGAGGACTAACGCCTAACGCCCCGCAGGAGAGCAGAGGCGGACCTGCCGGTGTCGTATTCCCTTAAGCCACCTCAGAAAAACGGTGGCCGCCGGGGCGCAGAGCGCGGTGCCACCCGCGCGAAACTCGGTCAGCATGCCGAGCCTGATCAGGCTAGCGTGGAGTGCGCCCCACATATCGGGATTATTGTCCACGCTGAGCCTCGCCAGCTTGGCCAACCTGCCGAGTTCGGCAGGGACCGGCCCCTCTAGGTCGTTATTGCTCAACGACAGCTCCGTCAAGTCGGCGAGGCTGCCTAGCTCCGCGGGCACACCGCCAGTCAGCCGGTTGAAGCCGAGCGACAGGCTGAAGAGGTTGGCGAGATCGGCGATTTCGGGCGGGATGGATCCGGACAGTTGGTTACCGCCGAGACGCAGGGCTTCGAGGCCGACGAGGTTGCCGAACTCGCGGGGGATGGGACCCGTCAGCTGGTTATCCGCGAGGTTCAGGTATCTGAGGCTGGCGAGCTTGGAGAGTTCTACGGGAATCGGCCCTGCCAGCCAGTTACCGTCCAGGAGCAGGAATTCGAGATGGACCAAGTTGCCGAGTTCGGGGGGAATGGAGCCTGCCAGCTGGTTACCGCCGAGCATTAGCTCTACGAGGTTGGAGAGCTTGCCAAGTTCCGGAGGAATGGCGCCGGACAGCCAGTTATTGCCGAGATGCAAGCCTCTGAGGTTGGAGAGGTTCGCGAGTTCGGTAGGGATGGCGCCGGTCAACCGGTTACCGGCTAGTCCCAGGTTTGTGAGGTTGGAGAGGTTCGCGAGTTCGGTAGGGATCGTTCCCGTCAACCGGTTATCGGAGAGACCCAGTCCTGTGAGAGTGGCGAGGTTGGCGAGGTCGGCGGGGATAGTTCCAGTCAACTGGTTGTTGGCGAGCTCCAGCCCCGAGAGAGTGGCGAGGTTGGCGAGTTCGAGCGGGATGGGGCCGGACAGGCGGTTGGCGTCGAGCAGTAGCTCTACGAGGTTGTAGAGGTTGCCAAGTTCGGCGGGGATGGGGCCGGACAGTTCGTTAGAGCCGAGGTCCAGGTATTCGAGGTTGCCGAGGTTGCCGAGTTCGGCGGGGATGGGGCCGGACAGCCGGTTATAGTGGAGGTTCAGATGTACAAGGTTTGCGAGGCTGCCTAGTCCGGGAGGAATGGGGCCAGTCAGCTGGTTCTTTTGGAGGTCCAGGTACTCGAGATTGGAGAGGTTGCCGAGTTCGGAAGGGATGGCGCCGGCTAGGCCGTTGTCCGAGAGACGCAGCCCGACAACCGAGCCGCGGCTATCCGTCGTTACCGCATGCCACTGTCCAAGCGGCGCATCCGTCAGCCAGTTGGCGCTGTTCGTCCAACCATTGCCGCCCGTCGCGTGGTACAACGCGACAAGCGCATCGCGTTCGGTGTACGCGCTCTCCGTCCGCTCCTCCGGAAGCCTTCCCGCCGAGTCGTCGTGAGCAACCGCGAGGGTGGAGACTAGAACAAGAGCCAAGCTGCAGCGCGAGCACAGCCAGAAGGCACCTTGGCGTACGTGGAACGGCATAGCTCTTCCTCCAAGCTTAGCAGAGGCGTATCCGGCGTCGCATCCCGCCAAGCCATTCGAGAAAAGCGGAATCCGCCGGGGCGCAGAGTGCGGTGCCACCCGCGCGCAACTCGCCCAGCATGCGGAGATTGGTAAGGCTGGCAGGGAGCGCGCCCGCCATCCCGGAATTATTGCCCACGTCGAATCGCTCCAGCTTGGCCAACTTGCCGAATTCGTCGGGAACCGGTCCATCGAGGCTGTTATCGCTCAACTCCAGGAACGTCAAGTTGGCAAGACCGCCTAGTTCGGGAGGCATTGGGCCTGTCAGCCGGTTAGAGCCGAGCGACAGGCTGAAGAGATTGGCGAGGCTGGCGAGTTCGGGGGAGATGGTTCCGGTCAGCCGATTGCCGTCCAGAGACAGGAATCTGAGGTAGGCGAGATTGCCCAGTTCCGGGGGAATGAGACCGGACAGCTGGTTGCCGCCGAGCTCCAGCTGATCGAGGATTGCGAGATTGCCCAGTTCGGGCGGGATGGTTCCCGTCAGCCAGTTACCGAAGAGCGCCAGGTACCGGAGGTTGGCGAGATTGCCGAGTTTCGATGGGATGGGACCGGACAGCTGGTTGCCGGCGAGCGATAGGGACCGCAGGCTAGCGAGGTTGCCCAGCTCGGAGGGAATGCGGCCCGCCAACCAGTTATCGTCGAGATCAAGGATCTTGAGGTTGGAGAGGCTGCCCAGTTCGGGGGGAATGGGGCCGGACAGATCGTTGTCGTGGAGCCGCAGATAGTCGAGGTTGCCGAGCTCGCCGAGTTCCGGGGGGATGGGTCCTGACAGCTGGTTATAGCTGAGGTCCGCGGACTCGAGGTTGCCGAGGTTGCCCAATTCGGGCGTGATGGGACCGGACAGATGGCTACCGACGAGCGACAACCGCGTGAGGTTGGCGAGGTTGCCCAATTCGGGCGAGATGGGTCCGGCCAGCAGGTTATAGTCGAGCTCCAGGTATTGGAGGTTGGATAGATTGCCGATTTCCGGGGGGATGGGTCCGGCCAACAGATTATAGTCGAGCTCCAGGTATCGGAGGTTGGATAGATTGCCGATTTCGGGAGGGATGCGACCGGACAGCTGGTTGCCGACGATAAACAGGTGTCTGAGGCTCGCGAGGTTGCCCAGTTCGGGCGGGATGGGTCCGGACAGCCGGTTATAGTCGAGGTCCCCGTCCGTGTATCCGAGGTCGGTGCGGCTGCCGGTTCGATGGGCGGGCATCATCAGATGGCGATTGCCCAAATCCAGGTATTCGAGGCTGGATAGCTTGCCGAGTTCCGGGGGGATGTTTCCGGCCAGCTGGTTATCGCCGAGGCTCAGGTGTTCGAGGTTGGATAGCTTGCCGAGTTCGGGAGGGATGGTTCCGGACAGCTGGTTGTCTTCAAGGACTAGCCATTGGAGGTCGGCGAGGTTGCCGAGTTCGGGAGGAATGCGGCCGGACAGCCGGTTGTTGCCGAGGCCCATGTATTCGAGGTTGCCGAGGTTGGCGAGTTCCGGGGGGATGGGGCCGGACAGCCGGTTATAGCCGAGCCGTAGAACGTGGAGGTTGCCGAGACCACCGAGTTCGGGAGGAATGCGTCCCGACAACCGGCCATTGTCGAGGCCCAGGCGTTCGAGGTTGGATAGCTTGCCGAGCTCGGGAGGGATGGGACCGGACAGATCGTCGCCGCCGAGCGCCAGACGCGTGAGACGGGAGAGACAGCCCAGCTCCGGCGGAAGCGTGCCTGCAAGGCCGTTGTTGCCGAGCTCCAGCCTCGCCACCGAGCCACCGGTATCCGTAGTTACGCCATACCACCGTCCAAGCGGCTCGTCGGTCAGCCAGTTGGCGCTGTTCCTCCAGCTGTCGCCGCCCGTCGCATGGTACAGCGCGACAAGCACGTCGCGTTCGGCGTCCGCGCACGCCGTCCGTTCCTCGTGAAGCTGTCCCGCCGAGCCGCTAAAGGCGACCGTCAGGGCGGCCGCGAGACGCCGGCGCGGGGCGGCGATGCTCCGGCGCGAGCGCGGCCACGAGGCGGCTCGAGCAGTTCTCAGCGTCTAGCGCCTCCAGTCTTCCGGGCGCGGGATGCCCCGGCTGGCGAACACCTCGAGGCCGGGCTCGAGGGAGAGCGCGGCGGCGGCCTCCCGCCCGAGCGGCGCGGCCACACCTGCCGCGGCCATTACACTGGGCGGCGCGTCGTGGAAGATGCCGCGGACCTGGCCGGTCAGCGGATCGCGCAGGATCGCCGCCGCGCGGTCGCTCGACTCGTCCAGGGTGAACGAGCCGCCGGGTCCCGAGAGGGTGATTTCGGCCAGCGCGCCGGCCCACTCCTGACGGGCAGGCAGCGTGAAGGCGAAGGCGGATCGCCCGTCCCCGTGCGACAGCAGGGGCATGTCGAAGCTGAGCGAGAATAGCTCCCGGCCGGCCGCGTCGTGCCCGGCGACCGCGTACTCGCCCCCTGGGGACGGCGGGAGGCTGGGCGGCGCGTCGACGATGATGGCGGGCTCGAGGAACGGCTCCCCGCCTTCGCCAACCCCGCCCCACAGGAGCAGCGATCTCTCGGGACCGGCAACCGGCGCCCCCGCGCTGACAGCTTCCGCGTGGAGGCGGTAGCCAAACGCGTTCGTGAAGTGGTAGTCGCTGATCCACTGGGGGCCGCAGTAGGACATCAGATCGAAGATGCCCGGCGCGATTAGCGAGTCGCCACGCATGTCGAATCCCCAGGCTCCGATCGTGCCGTCCGATTCCGGGAAGTTGGTATCAGGACCGCCCGCTCCGCCGCACGGCGCATGATTCAAGCTCAAGTTGTGGCCGAGTTCGTGTGCCATGATCCTGGGACTCAATACCGAAAAGCCGGTTCGCCCGGGAACGTACGCGACTCCCGCGGCACTGGTCGTGGGGCTGGACATGAGCCCCATGTAGTAGCTATCGCCAGCCGCCCCGGCCAGAGTCCGGATCACGCCAGTCGCGGCGAGCAAAACGTAGGCATCGTTGCTTCCGGTGAACACCGGATCGAGGACTTTCAGATCGATATCCTGCACAGGCAGCAGCGTGTTTATATGCGCTAGCAATGTGTCGCCCGCCGTCAGGTCGGTGGTTTGCCGCACTACCGCCGAGTCGGGAGCGTCTCGCCACAAGAACGGTATGAGCGTGAGGTCCAAATCTGGCGCCGCCAAGACGGAAACCGTGGCGCGACCCTCGGCCGGGATGCGCCTGGTGACGCCAAGGGATGCGTCCAGGGTACTGTCCGGATCGATCTCGACCACCATCTCCAGGCCGGGCTGGACCACGGCTGCGGGTATCGAAGCGTTGGCGGACACTCGGAGGCTGCCCTGGTTTAGACTGGTTGGAATAGCTGCGCTCGGGGCCGCGATATTCGCGACATGCACTTCGGATCCATCCCGGTAGAAGCGTGCCCGCACCGGCGGCATGCCTTCGCCGCTGGCGTTGGAAGCCGACACGAAGACTCGAAGCAGAGCCTGCTCGCCGGCGACCAGCGGAACGGGAAAGGCCAGCGATTGCACGGCCTGCGTCAGGTAGACGGCCGATTCGCCGTCGTCACCATCCTCGCAGAGGCGTATCCGCCGCTTTCGTATCCCTTCCAGCCACGTCAGAAAGGCATGCTCCGCGGGTGCGCAGAGCGCCGTGCCGCCAGCCAGAAACTCGGCCAGCATCCCGAGGCTGGTCATACTGGCATGGAGGGAACCCTCCATCTCGGAATTATTGGTCACCGCGAACCTCTCCAGCTTGGCCAAGTTGCCGAGCACGGCAGGTACGGCGCCCGACAGCTGGTTGCCGTTGAGATACAGGCGTTCAAGGTTGGCGAGGCTGCCGAATCCGACAGGTAGGGCGCCCGTCAGCTGGTTATCGCCGAGGTACAGGTATTTGAGGCTGCGGAGGTTGCCGAGTTCGGGCGGGATGGCCCCCGTCAGCTGGTTATCGGAGATGTACAGGCGTTCAAGGTTGCCGAGGTTGCCGAGTTCGGCGGGGATGGGCCCGGATAGCTCGTTGCTGGAGAGCCACAGGGTTTCGAGGTTGCCGAGGTTGCCGAGTTCGGCGGGGATAGGCCCGGATAGCTCGTTGGGGGATAGATCCAGGTATGCGAGGTTGGCGAGGTTGCCGAGTTCCGAAGGTATCGCCCCGGTCAGCTGGTTATTGTAGAGATCCAGATGCGTGAGGTTGGCGAGGTTGCCGAGTTCCGAAGGGATGGGGCCGGATAGCAGGTTACGGAAGAGCCGCAGGTCTTCAAGGTTGGCGAGGCTGCCGAGTACCGAAGGTATGGGTCCGACCAGCTCGTTACGGTAGAGGTGCAGCCGTTCGAGGTTGGCGAGGTTGCCGAGTTCGGCGGGGATGGATCCGGACAGCTGGTTACGGTAGAGGTACAGCCGTTCGATATTGCCGAGGTTGCCGAGTTCGGCGGGGATGGTTCCGGACAGCTGGTTGCGCCCGAGCGACATGTATTCGAGGTTGGCGAGGTTGCCGAGTACCGAAGGTATGGTTCCGGATAGCCGGTTATCGAAGAGGCCTAGGAGTTCAAGGTTGGAGAGATCGCCCAGCTCGAGCGGGATGGGTCCGGACAGCTGGTTGCCGGAGAGGAATAGGCGTTCAAGGTTGGAGAGATAGCCCAGTTCCGGCGGGAACGTGCCTGCAAGGCCATTGTCGGACAGATCCAGTCCTACGACCGAGCCGCTACTATTCGTCGTTACCCCGTGCCACTCGCCGAGCGCTTCATCGGATAGCCAGTTGGCGCTGTTCGTCCAGCCATCGCCGCCTGCCGACTCGTACAGCGTGGCAAGCACGTAGCGGTCGGACGAGCACTCTTCTCCCGTGCCTTCGTGGGACGTGATCGTGGCAAGCCAGTCGCGGAATGCCGGGGTGTCCGCCGAGCACAGCCCGGTGCCAGCGTAGTGCAGGTCGGTGAGCTCGAGCTCGGTGAGCGTCGGCGGCAGAAGCCCTGTCAACTGCGGGTTGTCGCCAACGCGCAGCTCCCGCAGCTCGGTCAGCCGCCCCAGCTCCGCAGGAAGCCGGCCCGCCAGCCCGTTGTCGGCTAGATCGATGCCGACCACCCGGCCTAGCGAGTCGGCGGCGATGCCATGCCAGTCGCCCAGTACCGGCCCGTCGGCTAGCCAGCCGTCCGAGTCGTTCCACTCGGTGCCGCCGGCCGACTGGTACAACGCCTCGAGCACCGGCTTGTCCTGCTGGTTGCAGTAGTCCACGGCGGCATTCGATATGCCCGCCAGCCACTCCGCGAAAGCGGTTGTGCCCGGTGCGCACAGGCCCGCGTTATCGTTGAGGGTGAACGTCGCGAGCTTGTCGAGGCGCAGCAGCGTCGCGGGGACGGATCCGGCCAGCTGGTTAGAGTAGAGCCACAGCTCTTCGAGGTTGGCGAGGTTGCCGAGTTCGGGAGGTATGGTTCCGGACAGGCTGTTATCGCTGAGGTACAGGCCTCGAAGATCGGCGAGATCGCCGAGCTCCGGCGGGAGGGCGCCCGCGAGGCCATTCCTCGAGAGACTTAACCCTCTAACCGAGCCTCCGGGGTTCGTGACCACCCCGTACCACTGATTGAGCGGTTCGTCGGTCAGCCACTTGGCATTCAAATCCCAGTCAGGTCCGCCTGTCGCGTTGTACAGCGCCACCAGCGCGTCCCGGTCGGGGTGGGGCGCGTCCGGCGATACGGTGGCTGCCGCGCCTCCGGAGGCTTGTCCCGCCGCGGCGCTGATCGTGGCCGAACCGGCGCTGACACCGCGTACGAGACCGCCGGATGTGACGGTGGCGACGGCGGCGTCGCTGCTGGCCCATGTCACAGCGACCCCGGTCATGACCTGTCCGTTCTGGTCGCGCACTTCGGCCGCCAGCTGGGCGGATTCGCCGACAGTAAGCCGGACTTGGGCCGGCGTGACCGACACCGTGGTTGGTTGCGGGGGTGGCGGTGGCGGCGGCGGTGGCGGGGTGGGCGCGGTAGTGTCGCCGCCGCACGAAAGGGCGACCGCGATCGTGGCGGCCAGCGGAGCCGCGATACACCAGCGCGGGACTGCGACACTCCAGCGCGAGCGTGCACGGGGACCCGCCGGGACTGTTCTAGCGAGTCTCGGCTTGGTGACGCCAAGAGATGCTAACCATCGACACTTCGGCTTGGCGACTGCCATTTGCGCCTCCTCTACGTCGCTCAAGTTCTAGAGATCCGGGCGGGTGCACGAACGCGCAGTCATAATTGGTCTGTCAACAGCCGCTCGTCAGTCGGCCATCTCGAACGCTCGGTCAGCCGACCCCCTCTTGCCATCCGGCCAGGAAGGCAAAGTAAGGACCCCAAGAGATATGAGACAGGCTCCGGGCCGACCGGCCGCAGCCGCCTTGCCGGCGGCCTCTTCCGAAACGCCGTAGCGGAGCGTTTGTCCGCTGCCGGCGACGAGTCGCGCTACCGCCGAGTCAGAGCCTCCGCCAGAGAGCTGCACAATCCTGGGTCAGGTATGCCGCCCGGCCCGCCTCCACGCTAGCAGCGGCGTACTCGCCGATTACCTATCCCTTCAAGCCACCCCAGAAAAGCGGTATCCGCCGACGCACAAAGCGCGGTATAGCCCGCGAGCAACTTGGTCAGCATACGGAGGCTGGTCAGGTCGGCGGGGAGGGGTCCCCGCAACCCGCGGTTATTGTTGACGTTGAACTCTTCCAGCTCCGCCAGATCGCCCAGTTCGGGGGGTATCGTTCCAGACAGCCGGTTATTGTGGAGCCACAGGTCCTTGAGGCCGGAGAGGTCGCCCAGCTCGGGGGGTATCATTCCAGACAGCTGGTTATTGCTGAGCCACAAGTACGCGAGGTTGGCGAGGTTGCCCAGTTCGGGGGGTATGGGTCCGGACAGCTCGTTACCATCGAGCCACAGGTATTCGAGGTTGGCGAGGTTGGCGAGTTCGGAGGGTATGGGTCCGGACAGCCAGTTATCGTGGAGGTACAGCTGTTCGAGGTTGGCGAGGTCGCCCAGTTCGGAAGGTATGGGTCCCGACAGCCGGTTCTTGTAGAGGTTCAGAATTTCGAGGTTGGCGAGGTCGCCGAGTTCGGGAGGTATGGGTCCCGACAGCCGGTTCTTGTAGAGGTTTAGACTTTCAAGGTTGGCGAGGTCGCCCAGCGCCTGCGGGAGAGCGCCCGCCAAGCCATTTCTGGCGAGATCCAGCCTTACTACCGAGCCTCTGTTGTCCGTCGTTACCCCATGCCACTGCCCAAGTGGCAAGTCGGTCATCCAGTTGGCGCTGTTCGTCCAACGATCGCCATGCGTCGCCAGATACAATGCGGCAAGCACATCGCGTTCGGCGTCCATGTACTCTGTCCCGGCGCCATCATGGGATGTAACCGTGGATAGCGAAATGAGGTCTGGCTGGGTGTCCTCCGAGCACAGCCCGGTATCCGCATAGTGGGGGCTATTGTTTACGCTGAGCTTTTCCACCTTGGCCAAGTTGCCGAGTCCACGGGGGATGGATTCTGACAGCTGGTTGGAGTCGAAGTACAGGTGTCGGAGGTTGGGGAGGCTGCCGAGTTCGGGGGGAATGGATCCGGACAGCCGGTTAGAGGAGAGAAGCAGTCTTCTGAGGTTGGCGAGGTTGCCGAGTTCGGGAGGAATGGGTCCGGACAGCCGGTTAAAGGCGAGCCACAGATCTTTGAGGCTGGCGAGGTTGCCGAGTTCGGGAGGAATGGGTCCGGACAGCCGGTTGGAGTAGAGGTACAGGTGTTGGAGTTTGGCGAGGTTGCCGAGTTCGGGAGGTATGGGACCGGACAGCCGGTTACTGTCGAGCGACAGGTTTTCGAGGTTGGCGAGGTTGCCGAGTTCGGGGGGGAGAGCGCCCACGAGGCCATTGTCGTGGAGACGTAGATATTTTACCGAGCCCCTAGCATCCGTCGTTACCCCGTACCACTGTCCCAGCGGCGCGTCCGTCAGCCAGTTGGCGCTGTTCGTCCAACCGTCGCCGCCCGTCGCGTGGTACAGTGCGACAAGCACATCGCGTTCGGCGTATATGCGCTCCGTCCCGTTGCCGGCGACCGCGAGCGCGGCGGCCAAGGGAAGGACCAAGCTCCAGCGGGATCGTAGCCGGGAGGCGCGTTGTAGCGGGTGGAACGGCATAGCTTTCTCCTTGCATCCGTAGTACGAGAGGTCGGTGCCGGCACCCCCAGCAGTCATAGCTGGTCTGTCAACAGCCGCTCGTTCAGTTCGTTCAGTCAACCATCTCGGTCAGCGTCTCCAGTCTTCCGGACGCGGCAGTCCCCGGCTGGCGAGCACCTCGAGACCCGCCGGGAGGGAGAGCGCGGCGGCGGCCTCGGCATCGAGCGGCGCGGCCATGGCTGCTGCAGCCATGACGCCGGGCGGCGCGTCGCGGAAGATTCCGCGAACCTGGCCGGTCAGCGGATCGCGCAGGATCGCCGCCGCGCGGTCGCTCGACTTGTCCAGGGCGAAGGATCCGCCGGGGCCCGAGAGGGTGATGGCGGCCAGCGCGCCGGCCCACTCCAGACGGGCAGGCAGCGCGTAGGCGAAGCCGGATCGCCCGTCGCCGTCCGGCGCTAGCGGCATGTCGAAGCTGAACGAGAACAGCTCTCTGCCGCCCGCGTCGCGCCCGGCGACCGTGTACTCGCCCCCCGGCGACAGCGGTAGGCTCGGGCGCGCGTCAGCGATGAAGGCCGGCTCGAGGAACGGATCTCCGCCTTCGCCAACCCCGCCCCATAGAAGCAGCGCCCTCTCGGGCCCGGCGGCCACGGCCGCCGCCCCGCCGGCAGCCCCTTCGTAGGTGGCCTCTTCGTGGACGCGGTAGCCAAGTGTTTTCGTGAAGTAGTAGTCGCTGATCCACTGGGGATAACAGTAAGACATCAGATCGTGAATGTCCGGCGCGACTAGCGAATCGCCAAGCATGTCGTAGCCCCAGGCGCCGATCGTTCCGTCCGTTGTCGGAAAGTCGGGATCAGGACCGGCCGCTCCGCCGCACGGCGCATGATTTAGATTGAGGTTGTGGCCTAGCTCGTGCGCTATGACCAGAGAATCCCGTATCGAGAAGCTGGCCCGTCCGGGCACGTAGGCGACCCCCGCAAACCCGCCGGCCACCTCTCCAGACATCATCCCCATGTAGTAGGCACTGCCAGCCGCCCCCTCCAGAGCCCGGATGGCAGCAGTTTCGTCAAGCAAGTCGAAGACGTCATTGCTCCCCGTCACCACCGTTTCGTGGATCTTCAGGTCAATGTCGCGCACGGGCAGCAACACGTTCGTCGGCCCGAACGCGGGATGATCCCCCGTCAGGTCCGTGGTGAATTGCACTATTCCCCGGTCTGGGTCCTCCCGCCAGAGGAACGGTACAATCGTCAAGTCCAGATCGGGTACCGCCTGAACGGGTACCGCGGCGCGCCCCTCGGCCGGGAAACGCCGCGCGATGTCGAGGGAGGTGTCCAGCGTGCCGTCCGGATCGATCTCGATCACCATCTCCAAGCCGGGCTGGACCACGGATGCCGGTATCGAAGCGTTGGCCGACGCTTCGAGGTCGCCCTCGCTCAGACTGGTTGGAATAGGTGCGCTCGGGGCTGCAATGTTCGCGACATGCACTTCGGACCCGCCCAGGTAGAAACGCGCCCTCGCCGACGGCATGGGTTGGCCAGTGGCGCCGGAGGCCCAAACGAAGACGCGAAGCAGCGCCGATTCGTCGGCGACTAGCGGAACGGGGTACGCTATCGACTGCACGGCCTGCGTCAGGTAGGCCCCCGACCCGCCGCTAGGCTCGCAAAGGCGTACCCGGCGATCTCGTATCCCGTCCAGCCACATTAGAAAAACGGGCTCCGCGGGTGCGCAGAGCGCGGTGCCACCCGTCAGAAACTCGGACAGCGCGCCGAGGCCGGTCAGGCTGGCCGGGAGGGCGCCCTCCATCTCGGCATTGTTGGTTACGTTGAACTTTTCCAGATTGGTCAAGTTGCCGACTTCGGTAGGAACCGGTCCATCGAGGCTGTTATGACTCAAATTCAGCTCCGCCAATTCGGAGAGGCGGCCGAGTTCGGGAGGGATGCTGCCAGTCAGTCGGTTGCTGTGGAGATACAGGCGTTCAAGGTCGGAGAGGTTCCCGAGTTCGGGGGGGATGGTTCCAGACAGCCGATTGCCGACTAGCGACAGGTATAGGACGTCGGCGAGATTGCCGAGTTCGGAGGGTATGGGGCCGGACAGCTGGTTCCTATCAAGATACAGGTATAGGACGTTGGCGAGATTGCCAAATTCGGGGGGGATGGTTCCGGACAGCTGGTTCCTACTCATATACATGTGCGTGAGGTTGGCGAGATTGCCGAGTTCGGAGGGTATGGGACCGGACAGCTCGTTATTATCGAGGGATAGGACTCCGAGTTTGGATAGATAGCTCAGCTCCGGCGGGAGCGTGCCCGAGAGATCGTTATCGGAGAGGAGCAGATCTGTAACCGAGCCGCTGTTATCCGTCGTTACGCCATGCCACGCACCGAGCGGTTCATCGGTCAGCCAGTTGGCGCCGTTCTTCCACTCCGTGCCGCCTGTCGTCCGGTACAACGCGGCAAGCACATCGCGGTCGGTGTACACGCACTCTCCCGTGCCTTCGTGAGACGTGATCGTGGCAAGCCAGTCGCGGAACGCCGGGGTGTCCGCCGAGCACAGCCCGGTACCCGCGTAGTGCAGGTCGGTGAGCTTGAGCGAGGTGAACGTCGACGGCAGAAGTCCTATCAACTGCGAATTGTCGCCAACGCGCAGCTTCCGCAGCTCGGTCAGCCGCCCCAGCTCCAGCGGAAGCCGGCCCGCCAAGCCGTTGCCGGATAGGTCGATGCCGACTACCCGGCCTAGCGAATCGGCTTCGATGCCATGCCACTCGCCCAGCGCCGGCCCTTCTAGCCAGCCGTCCGAGGCGCTCCACCCGGGGCCGCCGGCCGACCGGTGCAACGCCTCGAGCAGCGGCCTGTCCTGCCGGTTGCAGAAGTCCACGACGGCATTCGCTATGCCCGCCAGCCACTCCGCGATAGCGGCTGTGCCCGGAGCGCAGATGCCCGCGTTATCGTTGAGGGTGAGCGTCGCGAGCTTCTCGAGGCGCACCAGCGTCGACGGGATGGATCCGGCCAGCTGGTTATTGTAGAGCCATAGCTCTTCGAGGTTGGCCAGGTTGCCGAGTTCGGGAGGGATGGTTCCGGACAGGTTGTTGTCGCTGAGGTACAGGCCTCGAAGATTGGCGAGATCGCCAAGTTCCGGCGGGAGCGTGCCTGCGAGACCGTTCCTCGTGAGATTTAGCCCTCTAACCGAGCCTCCGGAGTTCGTGACTACCCCGTACCACTGATCGAGCGGTTCGTCGGTCAGCCACTTGGTATTCGACTCCCAGTCAGGTCCGCCTGTCGCGTTGTACAGCGCCACCAGCGCGGCCCGGTCCGGGTGTGGCCCGGCCGGCGACACGGTGACTGCCGCGTTTCCGGAAGCTTGCCCCGCCGTGGCGGCGATGGTGGCCGAACCGGCGCTGACTCCGCGGACAAGGCCGGCGGATGTGACGGTGGCGGCCGCGGCGTCGCTGCTGGCCCATCTGACGGTGGCGCCGGTCATGACCTGTCCGTTCTGGTCGCGCACTTCGGCTGCCAGCTGGGCGGAGTCGCCGACAGTCAGCCGGACTTGGGCCGGCGTGACCGACACCGTGGTTGGTTGCGGGGTTGGCGGTGGCGGCGGCGGTGGCGGCGGTGGCGCGGTGGTGTCGCCGCCGCACGAAAGGGTGACCGCGAGCGTGGCGGCGACCAGCGAACCGGCGGGCCACCAGCGCGGGGCTGCGACACTCCAACGCGAGCGTGCACGAGGACCCGCCGGGACTGTTCCGGCGAGTCCCGGCTTGGTGACGCCAAGAGATGCTAACCATCGACACTTTGGCTTGGCGACTGGCATTCGCGTCTCCTCTAAGTCGCTCAAATTATAGAGATGGGGCGGGTGCACGAACGCGCCGATCTTAGCTGATCTGAAGCAGTAGCTCGTTCAGTCAGCCATCTCGAACGCTCGGTCAGCCGACCCCTCCTTGCCATCCGGCCAGGAAGGCAAGGTAAGCAAGCCGGAGGGCGCGAGCACAGGCCGGGAAGCTTGGCGGGCAGCCCCCGGCCTCCGGGATTCGAGGGAGAGGCGCTAGCGGCAGTTCAGCCCTTTCAATTCTCTGTCGCGCCTGCGGTCCTCGGTCAGCGCCTCCAGTCTTCCGGGCGCGGCAGTCCCCGGCTGACGAGCGCTTCGAGGCCGGGAGGGAGGGAGAGCGCGGCGGCGGCCTCCGGGCCGAGCGGCGCCGCCATGGCCGCTGCGGCCATGACACCGGGCGGCGCGTCGCGGAAGATGCCGCGGACCTGGCCGGTCAGCGGATCGCGCAGAATCGCCGCCGCGCGGTCGCTCGACTTGTCCAGAGTGAAGGAGCCGCCGGGTCCCGAGAGGATGATTTCGGCCAGCGAACCGGCCCACTCCTGCCGGGCAGGCAGAGCGTAGGCGAAGGCGGATCGCCCGTCCCCGCTCGACAATGCCGGCATGTCGAAGCCAAGCGAGAAGAGCTCCCGGCCGCCCGCGTCGTGCCCGGCGACCGTGTGCTCGCCCCCTGGCGACAGCGGGAGGTTGGGCGGCGCGTCGACGATGAAGGCGGGCTCGAGGAACGGCTCTCCGCCTTCGCCAACCCCGCCCCACAGCAGCAGCGCCCTCTCGGGCCCGGCCGCGACCGCCGCCGACCCGCCGGCCGCCTCTTCGTAGACGCGGTATAGAAGCGCTTTCGTGAAGTGGTAGTCGCTGACCCACTCGGGCTCGCAGTAGGACATCAAGTCCGACGTCGCAGGAGCCACTAGCGATTCGCCGCGCATGTCGTAGCCCCAGGCGCCGATCGTTCCATCCGGCGCCGGGAAGCCCGGATCGACACCGGCCGCTCCGCCGCACGGCGCATGCAGCAAGCCGAAGTTGTGCCCGAGCTCGTGCGCCATGACCAGGGGATCCGGCGTCGAGAAGCTGGCCCGTCCGGAATGGGAGGCTAGGCCCCTGTACCCTCTGACGTTTCCCGAGATCATCCCCATGTAGTAGCTATCGCCGGCCGACCCTTCCAGAATCCGGATCGCATCGGTTTCGCCGAGCAGGTCAAGGTCGTTATTGCTCGCTGTCACCACCGCTTCGTGGACCTTCAGATCGATGTCGCCCACGGGCAGCAGCGTGTTTATCAGCCCTAGCAACGTGGCGTCGTCCGCTGCAAGGCCGGTCGTTAGCCGCACCGCTGCCGAGTCCGGGGCATCCCACCAGAGGAACGGCACGATCGTGAAGTCCAGTTCCGGTACCGCCCGGACGGATACCGTGGCCCGTCCCTCGGCCGGGATGCGCCTCGCAATGCCCAGGGAGGCGTCCAATGTGCCGTCCGGATCGACCTCGACCACCATCTCCAAGCCGGGCTGGACCACGGATGCCGGGATGGAAGCGTTGGCCGACGCTTCGAGGTCGCCCTCGTTCAGGCTGGCCGGAATAGATGCGCGGGGAGCTTCGATGTTCGCGATGTGCACTTCGGAGCCGCCCCGGTAGAACCGGGCCCGCACCGGCGGCATGCGCTCGCCAGTGGCGCCGGATGCCGACACGAAGACGCGAAGCAGCGCCGGCTCCCCGGCGACGAGCGGAACGGGGAAGTCCAGCGACTGCACGGCCTGGGTCAGGTAGGCCCCGGAAGCGCCTCGGCCCTCGCAGAGGCGTACCCGCCCGTGTCGTATCCCGTCCAGCCACCTCAGAAAGACAGGATCCGCGGGTGCGCAGAGCGCGGTGCCGCTAGCAAGAAATTCGGCCAGCATGCGGAGACGGATCAGGCTGGCCGGGAGGGCGCCTTCCATCTCCGGATTATTGTTCACGCTGAACTTTTCCAGCTTGGCGAGGTTGCCGAATTCGGCGGGGACCGGTCCCTCGAGGTCGTTATTGCCGAGCGTCAACTCCGCCAAGTTGGCCAGACCGCCTAGTTCGGCGGGCATGACGCCCGTCAGCCGGTTGCCGTGGAGACGCAGCGTCGCGAGGTAGGCGAGGCTGCCGAGTTCGGGGGGGATGGTTCCCTCTAGCTGGTTGGTATCGAGGCGCAGGTCTGCCAAGCTGGCGATGCCGCCGAGTTCCGGGGGGATCGGTCCGGACAGCTGATTGCCGTAGAGGTACAGGTCGGCAAGGTTGCCGAGGTCGCCGAGCTCGGAGGGGATGCGCCTAGTCAGTTCGTTGGAGTCGAGCCGCAATGACGCGAGGTTGCCAAGGTCGCCGAGTTCGGGAGGGATAGGTCCGTCCAGCTGGTTGCTGCCGAGCGACAGGCTTTCCAGGTCCGCGAGATTGCCGAGTTCGGGAGGGATGGGTCCGTCCAGCTGGTTACGGGAGAGGTACAGGCGTTCGAGGTTGGCGAGGTCGCCGATTTCGTGGGGAATGGGTCCATCCAGCTGGTTGATGTGGAGGTACAGGCCTCTCAGGCCGGCGAGGCTGCCGAGTTCGGAGGGAATGAGTCCATCCAGCTGGTTACGGGAGAGCGACAGGCGTTCGAGGTTGGCGAGGTCGCCAAGTTCCGGGGGGATGGTTCCGGACAGCTGGTTACTGCCGAGCGACAAGTTTTGGAGATTGGCGAGGTCGCCGAGTTCGGCGGGGATGGGTCCGGACAACTTGTTGCCGTCGAGCGACAAGTCTTCGAGGTTGGCGAGGCTGCCGAGCTTGGGGGGGATGGATCCGGCCAACTGGTTGCCGCCGAGCGATAGGCGTTCGAGGTTGGAGAGATAGCCCAGCTCCAGAGGGAGCGCGCCCGCGAGGCCATTGTCGGGCAGACTCAACCCTATGACCGAGCCGCTGTCATCGGTCGTCACCCCATGCCACTCGCCAAGCGGCGCATCGGTCAGCCAGTTGGCGCCGCTCGTCCACCCGGCGCCGCCCGTCAACCGGTACAGCGCGGCAAGCACATCGCGGTCGGTGTAAGAGCACTCTCTTCCCGTGCCTTGGTGGGACGCGACTGTGGCCAGCCAATCGCGGAAAGTCTTGGTGGCTTCCGAGCACAAGTCGGTACCCGCGTAGCGAAAGTCCGCGAGATCGAGCTGGGCGAGCGATGGCGGAAGCGGCCCGGCCAGCTGCGAGTTGTCGCCAATGCGCAGTTCCCGTAGCCCGGCCAGCTGTCCCAGCTCTGTTGGAAGCCGACCGACCAAGCCGTTGCCGGCCAGATCGATGCCGATTGCCCGGCCAAGGGAGTCTGCGCTAATGCCATGCCATTCGCCCAGTGCGGGGCCTCCGCGCCAGCCGTCCGAGTTGCTCCACTCCGTGCCTCGCGCCGACCGGTACAACGCCCCGAGCGCACTCCTGTCCCGCCAGTTGCAGTAGTCTCCGGTGGCATTGGATGCGCTCGCCAGCCACGCCGCGAAGGCGGTCGTGCCCGGAGCGCACAGCCCGCCGTTATTGCCGAAATGGAACACTTCCAGCTTGTCCAGGCGCAGCAGCGTCGCAGGGATGGGGCCGGACAGCTGGTTATCGAAGAGCCATAGGTGTCCGAGGTTGGCGAGGCTGCCCAGCTCGGAAGGGATGGGGCCGGACAGCTGGTTGAGGTAGAGCAACAGAGTTTCGAGGCTGGCGAGGTCGCCGAGTTCGGGAGGAATGCGGCCGGACAGCCGGTTGTTGCCGAGGCCCAGGTATTCGAGGTTGGCGAGGTTGCCAAGCTCCGGCGGGATGCGGCCGGACAGATGGTTGGAGTAGAGCCTCAGGTGCACGAGGTTGCCGAGGTCGCCGAGGTCGGAGGGGATGATTCCGGACAGCCGGTTATGGTAGAGGTACAGGTATGCGAGGCTGGGGAGGCTGCCGAGTTCGGGCGGGATGGGTCCCTCCAGCTGGTTACGGTAGAGACTCAGGAGTTCGAGGTTGGCAAGATCGCCGAGTTCCCGAGGGATTCGTCCGGACAGGCGGTTGCGGTAGAGCGACAGGTATTCGAGGTTCGCGAGGTTGCCGAGCTCGGAGGGGATGGGGCCGACCAGCCGGTTGCTGCCGAGCGCAAGGCGTTCGAGTTTGGAAAGATCGCCCAGCTCCGGCGGGAGTGTGCCCGCGAGGCCGTTGTCGGCGAGATCCAGCCCCACAACCGATCCTGCGCTATCGGTAGCTACCCCGTGCCACTGTCCAATCGGCGCGGCTGTGAGCCAGTCGGTCTTCTCTTTCCAGCCAGGACCGCTTGTCGCTTCGTACAACGCCACCAGTGCGGCCCGGTCGGAGCGGGGCCCTGGTGCGAATACGGTGACTTCCGCGTTTCCAGAGGCTTGTCCTGCCGTTGCGGCGATGGTGGCCGAACCGGCGCTAGCGCCACGGACGAGGCCGGCGGAGGTCACGGTGGCCGCGGAGGCGTCGCTGCTCGACCACGTGACAGCGGCCTCGGTCATGACCTGTCCGTTCTGGTCGCGCACTTCCGCCGCCAACTGGGCGGAGTCGCCGACTGCCAGCCGGACTTCGGATGGCGTCACCGACACCGTGGTTGGCCGCGGGGCTGGCGGCGGCGGCGTGGGCGCGGTGGCGTCGCCGCCGCAGGAGAGGGTGACCGCAAGCGTGGCGGACAGGGGAACCGCGAGCCGCCAGCGCGGGGCCGCGATACTCCGGCGCGGGGCCGCGATACTCCAGCGCAGGGCCGCGGGCCGCCAGCACGAGGTTGCTAGATTCCAGCGCGAGGCCGCGATACTCCAGCGCGGGGCTGCTAGATCCAGCGCGAGCGCGTACCGGGGGGCGCCGGGACTGTTCTGGCGAGTCTCAGCTTTGCGGTGCCAAGAGATCTCAACTATCGGCACTCCGGCTTGGCAAGCGACATGGCGCCTCTCGTACGGTACTCAAGTTAGATCCCCGAGCATTCAGCGTCTCCAGTCACCCGGTCCCGCCAAGGCCGAGCCGGACGGAGAAGTTGGCGGCGGCCCGGCGTTCAGCGTCTCCAGTCTTCCGGGCGCGGAATGCCCCGGCTGGCGAGCGCCTCGAGACCCGGCTCGAGGGAGAGCGCGGCGGCGGCTTCGGGGCCGAGCGGCGCGGCCAGACCTGCAGCAACCATGAGACTGGGCGGCGCGTCGCGGAAGATGCCGCGGACCTGGCCGGTCAGCGGATCGCGCACGATCGCCGCCGCGCGGTCGCTCGACTCGTCCAGGGTGAACGAGCCGCCGGGTCCCGAGAGGGTGATGCCGGCCAGCGAGCCAGCCCACTCCTGCCGTGCAGGCAGCGCGAAGGCGAAGGCGGAGCGCCCGTCGCCGTGCGACAACACCGGCATGTCGAAGCCGAGCGAGAATAGCTCTCTGCCACCCGCGTCGTGACCGGCGACCCTGTACTCGCCCCCAGGCGACGGCGGAAGGCTGGGCGGCGCGTCGACGATGAAGGCGGGTTCGAGAAACGGCTCTCCGCCTTCGCCTACCCCGCCCCACAGGAGCAGCGCCCTCTCGGCCCCGGCGGCCACCGCCGCCGCCCCGCCGGCGGCCTCTTCGTCGACCCGGTAGAGAAGCGCTTTCGTGAAGTGGAAGTCGCTGATCCAATTGGGGTCGCAGTAGGACATCAGATCGTAGACGCTCGGCGCGAGTAGCGAATCTCCACTCATGTCGTAGCCCCAGGCGCCGATCGTTCCGTCCATAGTCGGAAAGCTCTGATCAGGACGGTCCGCTCCACCGCACGGCGCATGGTGCAAGCTGAAGTTATGGTCGAGTTCGTGTGCCATGATCAGAGGATTCGGCACCGAGAAGCTGGCCCGTCCAGGAGCGGTGGCGATTCCGGCCGGGCCGGTTACGGTCCCGGACATGACGCCCTGGTAATAGCCATTGCCAGACGCCCCCTCCAGAACCCGGATTGCGCCGGTTTCCTCGATCAAGTCGAAGGCGCTGTTGCTCGCCGTCACCACCGGTTCATGGACCTTCAGATCGATGTCGCCCACCGGCAGCAACGTGTTTATCGGCCCTAACAATGCGACATCGTCCGCTGTCAGGCCGGCGACTAGTCGCACTGCCGCCGAGTCCGGGACCTCGCGCCAGAGGAACGGCACGATCGTGAAGTCCAGCTCGGGCACCGCCTGAACGGATACCGTCGCACGGCCTGCGGCCGGGATACGCCGCACGATGCCGAGAGAAGCGTCCAATGTGCCATCCGGATCGATCTCGACCACCATCTCCAAGCCGGGCTGGACCACGGAGGCCGGTATCAAAGCGTTCGCCGACGCTTCGAGGTCGCCCTCGTTCAGGCTGGTTGGGATAGGTGCGCTCGGAGCTTCGATGTTCGCAACGTGCACCTCGGCTCCGCCCCGGTAGAAGCGTGCCCGCACCGGCGGCATGCCTTCGCCAGCGGCGCCCGGGGCCGACACGAAGACGCGAAGCAGCGCCGGCTCGCCGGCGACCAGCGGAACGGGGAATTCCAGCGACTGCACAGCCTGGGTCAGGTAGGCCGCCGACCCGCCTCCGCGCTCGCAGAGGCGTACCCGCCGGTGTATTACGCCGTCCAGCCACCTCAAGAAGGCAGGATCCGCGGGCGCGCAGAGCGCGGTGCCGCTAGCGAGAAATTCGACCAGCATGCGGAGACTGGTCAGACTGGCCGGGAGCGTGCCCTCCATCTCGGAGTTACTGTCCAAGCTGAACTTTCTTAGCTTGGCCAAGTTGCCGAATTCGGCGGGGACCGGTCCCTCGAGATTGTTGTTGCTCAATGCCAGCTCCGCCAAGTCGGCCAGACCGCCTAGTTCGGCAGGCACGGCGCCCGACAGCTGGTTACTACGGAGGTACAGCGTTGCCAAGTCGGCGAGATTGCCGAGTTCGGGGGGGATGGGGCCGGCCAGCCGGTTTCCGTCGAGGCTCAGCGCTACGAGGTTGGCGAGATTGCCGAGTTCGGGGGGAATGGGTCCGGCCAGCCGGTTTCCGTCGAGGCTCAGTTCTTCGAGATTGGCGAGGCTGCCGAGTTCCGGGAGGATGCGTCCGCCCAGGTAGTTGAAGCTGAGGTTCAGAACCTCGAGGTTGGCGAGGTTGCCGAGTTCCGGGAAGATGCTTCCGACCAGCTCGTTACCCTCGAGGCTCAGCGTTGCGAGATTGGCGAGGTTGCCGAGTTCCGGGGGAACGGGTCCGTCCAATTCGTTATAGGCGAGCACTAGGCTCTCGAGGCTGGCCATGCTACCGAATTCGGTGGGGATAGGGCCGTCCAGTTGGTTATGGTTGAGGTTCAGGACTTCGAGGTTGGCAAGGTTGCCGAGTTCGGCGGGGAGCGTGCCTGCAAGGCCATTGAGACCTAGATCCAGCCCGGTGACCGAGCCGTCGCGATCCGCAGAGATCCCCTGCCACTGACCGAGCGGCTCGTCGGTCAGCCAGTTGGCGTTGTTTTTCCAGGATGGTCCGCCGGTCGCGTTGTACAGCGCGACCAGCGCTGCCCGGTCGGGATGGGACGAGGGTCGCGATACGGTTACTGCCGCGTTCCCGGAGGCTTGTCCTGCCGTAGCCGCGATGGTGGCCGAACCGGCGCTGATTCCGCGGACGAGGCCGGCGGAGCTGACTGAGGCGACAGCGGCGTTGCTGCTGGCCCAGTTGACGGTGGCGCCGGTCATGACTTGTTCGTTCTGGTCGCGCACTTCGGCCGACAGCTGGGCGGAATCGCCGACTGTCAGCCGGACCTCGTCTGGGGTGACCGACACCGTGGTTGGCTGCGGGGCTGGCGGTGGCGGTGGCGGCGGTGTGGGCGCGGCGGTGTCGCCGCCGCAGGAGAGGCTGACCGCGAGGGCGGCGGCCAGTGGGGCCGCGAGACGCCAGCGCGGGGTTGCGACACTCCGACGCGAGCGTAGCCAGGAAGGGCTTTCGGGTCGGTGGAGCCGCATAGCTTCTCCTAATACATCCAGGGTCCGGAAGATCGGAGCTGGTCCCCCCAGGAGTCGGAGCTGGCCTGAAGCAGCCGCTCGATCAGCCGGCACCTCAACCGCTCGGCCAGTCTGCATCTCACCGCTCGATCAGCCGGCGCCTCGACCGCTGGGCCAGCCGGTGTCTCAACCGCTCGGCCAGTCCGCGTCTCTTGCATCCGGACAAGAAGACAAAGGTAAGGACCCCGAAAGGTCCGAGACAGGCCGGAAGGTTTGGCGGCCAATCCACGGTTCAGGGGCCTCCAGTCCTGTCAGCGCCTCCAGTCTTCCGGGCGCGGGATGCCCCGGCTGGCGAGCACCTCGAGACCCGGCGGGAGGGAGAGCGCGGCGGCGGCCTCCGGGCCGAGCGGCGCCGCCATGGCTGCAGCGCCCATGAGACTCGGCGGCGCGTCGCGGAAGATGCCGCGGACCTGGCCGGTCAGCGGATCGCGCAGGATCGCCGCCGCGCGGTCGCTCGACTCGTCCAGGGTGAAGGAGCCGCCGGGTCCCGAGAGGGTGATGGCGGCCAGCGAGCCGGCCCACTCCTGCCGTGCAGGCAGCGCGACGGCGAAGGCGGAGCGCCCGTCGCCGTGCGACAACACCGGCATGTCAAAGCCGAGCGAGAACAGCTCTCTGCCGCTCGCGTCGTGACCGGCGACCCTGTACTCGCCTCCTGGCGACAGCGGTAGGCTGGGCGGCGCGTCCGCGATGAAGGCCGGCTCGAGGAACGGCTCTCCGTCTTCGCCAACCCCGCCCCACAGGAGCAGCGTCTTCTCGGGCTCGGCCGCCACGGCCGCCGCCGCGCCGCCGACCTCTTCGTCGACGCGGTAGCGAAGCGTTTTCGTGAAGTAGTAGTCGCTGATCCACACCGGGTCGCAGTAAGCCAGCAAATCGAAGGTAGTCGGCGCGACTAGCGAATCGCCGCTCATGTCGAAGCCCCACGCGCCGGTCGTTCCGTCCGGCGTCGGGAAGTTGGGATCGGGACGGGCCGCTCCTCCGCACGGCGCATGCTCTAAACTGAGGTTGTGGCCGAGCTCGTGCGCTATGACCAGAGAATCCGGTATCGAGAAGCTGACCCGTCCAGGAGCGTGGGCGATCCCCGCAAAGGCCCCGGCCACCTCTCCGGACATCATCCCCATGTAGTAGGCATCGCTAGCCGCCCCCTCCAGAGTCCGAATGGCCTCAGTTTCTTCGAGCAGGGTCCCGGCGCTGTTGTTTCCGGTCACCACCGTTCCATGGATCTTCAAGTCGATGTCGCGCACAGGCAGCAACACGTTCACTAGTCCGAACGCTCTGGGATCATCCGCTGTCAGGTCCGTGGTGAATCGCACTATTCCCCGGTCGGGATTCTCCCGCCAGAGGAACGGCACGATCGTCAAGTCGAAGTCGGGCACTGCCCGAACCGGTACCGCGGCGCGCCCCTCGGCCGGTATGCGCCGCGTGATGTCGAGGGAAGCGTCCAGCGTGCCGTCCGGATCGATCTCGACCACCATCTCCAAGGCGGGCTGGACCACCGATGCCGGTATCGAAGCGTTGGCCGACGCTTCGAGGTCGCCCTCGTCCAGACTGGTTGGAATAGGTGCGATCGGGGCTGCAATGTTCGCGACGTGCACTTCGGACCCGTCCAGGTAGAAACGCGCCCTCACCGGCGGCATGCGTTGGCCAGTGGCGCCGGAGACCCAAACGAAGACGCGAAGCAGCGCCGGCTCGCCAGCGACTAGCGGAACGGGGTGCGCCAGCGACTGCACGGCCTGCGTCAGGTAGGCCGCCGCCGATCCGCCTCCACCCGCGCAACGGAGTACCCGCCAATGTCGTATCCCGTCCAGCCACACTAGAAACGCGGGATCCGCGGGCGCGCAGAGGGCGGTACCACCCGCAAGAAACTCGGTCAGCATGGTTAGGCCGGTCAGGCTGGCTGGGAGCGCGCCTGCCATCTCCCGGTTATTGCTCACGCTGAACTTTTCCAGCTTCGCCAACTTGCCGAATTCGGCGGGAACCTGTCCGTCGAGGTTGTTATTGGTCAGTGTAAGCTCCGTCAAATTGGCGAGGCCGCCGAGTTCGGGGGGGATGGCGCCTGTCAGCCGGTTACCGTGGAGCCGCAGGGCTGTGACCAACAAGTTGCCGAGTTCGGAGGGGATGGTTCCGGACAGCCGGTTAGAATCGAGGCGCATATGGACGAGGTTGGCCAAGTTGCCGAGTTCGGGGGGAATGTTTCCGGACAGCCGGTTACTGCTGAGAAACAGTAGTTCGAGGTTGGCCAAGTTGCCGAGTTCGGGGGGGATGGTTCCGGACAGCTGGTTAGACTCGAGGTACAGATAGGCGAGGTTGGCCAAGTTGCCGAGTTCCGGGGGGATATTTCCAGACAGCCGGTTACCGTGGAGCGCGATGCTTGCGAGGTTGGCGAGGTCGCCGAGTTCGGGCGGGATGGGTCCGGACAGAGAGTTATTGTAGAGATGCAGTCGTTCTAGGTTGGCGAGACCGCCCAGCTCCGGCGGGAGCTGGCCCGCAAGGTCATTGCCGCCGAGATCCAGCTCTACTACCAAACCGCCGCTATCCGTCGTTACTCCATGCCACTGTTCAAGCGATGCGTCGGTCAGCCAGTTGGCGCTGTTACTCCACCCGGCGCCACCCGTCGCCCGGTACAGCGCGGCAAGCGCATCGCGGTCGACTTGGGCGCAATCCATGCCCGTGCCTTCGAAGGACGTAAGTTGTGCAACCCAGAAGCGGAACGAGGGGGTGTCCACAGAGCACAGCCCGGTACCCGCGTAGTGCAGGTCCGTGAGCGCGAGCGAGGTCAGCGATGCCGGCAGCGGTCCTGTCAGCTGCGAGTTGTTGCCAACGCGCAGAACCCGTAGCTCGGTTAGCTGTCCCAGCCCCGCAGGAAGCCGGCCGGCCAAGCCGTTATCGTCCAAATCGATGCGCACGACCCGGCCGAGAGAGTCCGCGCCGATGCCATGCCACTCGCCGAGCGCTTCGTCGGTCAGCCAGTTGGCGCTGTTCCTCCACCCGGCGCCGCCTGTCGCACGGTACAATGCGGCAAGCACTTCGCGGTCGTCGGCGTACGTACACTCGCTTCCCGTGCCTTCGTGGGACGTAATCGTGGCTAGCCAATCACGGAATCGCTGGGTGTCCACTGCGCACAGCCCCGTACCCGCGTAGTGCAGGTCCGTGAGTGCCAGCGAGGTGAGCGATGCCGGCAGCGGCCCTGTCAGTCGCGAGTTGTTGCCAATACGCAGCTCCCGTAGCTCCGTTAGCTGTCCCAGCTCCGCAGGAAGCCGGCCGGCCAAGCCGTTACCGTCCAAATCGATGCGCACTGCCCGGCCGAGGGAGTCCGCGCCGATGCCATGCCACTCGCCGACATCTTCGTCGGTCAGCCAGTTGGTGTTGTTATTCCACCCGGCGCCGCCTGTCGCCCGGTACAACGCGGCAAGCGCATCGCGGTCGTTGGCGCACTCGCTTCCTGTGCCTTCGTGGGACGTAATCGTGGCTAGCCAATCACGGAATCGCCGGGTGTCCACCGCGCACAATCCGGTACCCGCGTAGTGCAGGTCCGTGAGCGCGAGCGAGGTCAGCGATGCCGGCAGCGGTCCTGTCAGCTGCGAGTTGTTGCCAATACGCAGCTCCCGTAGCTCGGTTAGCTGTCCCAATCCCGTAGGAAGCCGGCCGGCCAAGCCGTTACCGGCTAGATCGATGCCGACTACCCGGCCAATGGAGTCGGCGCTGATGCCATGCCACTCGCCCAGTACGGGCCCTTCGGCGAGCCACCCGTCCGAGTTGCTCCAATTGGCGCCGCCCGCCGACCGGTACAACGCCTCGAGTGCAGCCCTGTCCTGCCCGTTGCAGTAGCCTCGGCTGGCATCCGATATGCTCGCCAGCCACGCCGCGAAAGCAGCTGTGCCAGGAGCGCACAGCCCCGCGTTATCGTCGAACCAGAACCTTTCCAGCTTGTCAAGGCGCAGCAGTGTCGCGGGGATGGATCCCGACAGATCGTTGCCGCTGAGAACTAGTTCGCTGAGGCTGGCTAGGTCGCCGAGTTCGGGAGGGATGGGTCCCGACAGATCGTTACCGCCGACGTACAGCGTTGCGAGGTTGGCGAGGTTGCCGAGTTCGGGAGGGATGGGTCCCGACAGATCGTTGCCGCCGAGGGCCAGGCCATTGCTGAGGTTGGCGAGGTTGCCGAGTTCGGGAGGGATGGGTCCCGACAGATCGTTGCCGCTGAGGGCTAGTTCATTGAGGTTAGCGAGGTTGCCGAGTTCGGGGGGAATGGTTCCAGCCAGCTGGTTATCGTCGAGGTACAGGTAGTTGATGTTGGCAAGGTTGCCGAGTTCGGGAGGGATCGGTCCGGACAGCTGGTTATTCCCGAGGGACAGTTGATTGATGTTGGCGAGGTAGCCCAGCTCCGGCGGGATCGTGCCTGCAAGGCCATTGTCGTAGAGTCGCAGATAAATCACCGCGCCGTCGCCATCCCCGTCGCCATCCGTAGTTACCCCGTGCCACTGTCCGAGAGGCGCGTCCGTGAGCCAGTTGGTCCTCTCTTTCCAGCCAGGACCGTTTGTCGCTTCGTACAACGCCACCAGTGCGGCGCGGTCGTCCCGGGGCCCCGGTGTCGATACGGTGACTTCCGCGTTTCCGGAGGCTTGTCCTGCCGTCGCGGCGATGGTGGCCGCACCGGCGCTGATTCCGCGGACGAGGCCGGCGGAGGTGATGGATGCGACAGCGGTGTCGCTGCTGGCCCATGCGACAGCGACCCCGGTCATGACTTGCCCGTCCTGGTCGCGCACTTCCGCCGCTAGCTGGGCAGAGTCGCCGACTGCCAGCCCGACCTCGGATGGAGTTACCGACACCGTGGTTGGCTGCGGAGGTGGTGGCGATACGGTGACTGCCGCGTTTCCAGAGGCTTGTCCCGCCGTCGCGGTGATGGTGGCCGAACCGGCGCCGGCGCCGCGGACCAGGCCGGCGGAGGTGACGGAGGCGACAGCGACGTCGTTGCTGGCCCATGCGACAGTGGCGCCGGTCATGACTTGTCCGTTCTGGTCGCGCACTTCGGCAGCCAGCTGGGCGGAATCGCCAACTGTCAGCCGGACATCGGCCGGGGTGACCGACACCGTGGTTGGCTGCGGCACTGGCGGTGGTGGCGGCGGCGGCGGTGGCGGTGCGGGCGCGGTGGCGTCACCGCCGCAGGAGAGGCTGACCGCGAGCGTGGCGGCGGCCAAGGGTATGGCCAGACTCCAGCGCAGGCGCATCCAGGGGGCGCTTTGGAATCGGTGGATCCGCATGACATCGCCTACACGAAACTAGCCCGAAAAGTTCGGAGCTGGCACCCCAAGGCAATTCAGAAGGCGAAGCTAGCTTCGGAGGATTGGCCGGCAGGTCGCCAAGCGTTCAACCTCCAGCCCTGTTCAGCGCCTCCAGTCTTCCGGGCGCGGGATGCCGCGGCTGGCGAGCACTTCGAGGTTGGGTTCGAGGGCGAGCGCGGCGGCGGCCTCCGGGCCGAGCGGCGCGGCCATGCCCGCTGCGGTCATGAGACCGGGCGGCGCGTCGCGGAATATGCCGCGGACTTGGCCGGTCAGCGGATCGCGCACGATCGCCGCCGCGCGGTCGCTCGACTCGTCCAGGGTGAACGAGCCGCCGGGTCCCGAGAGGGTGATGGCGGCCAGCGAGCCAGCCCACTCCTGCCGGGCAGGCAGCGTGAAGGCGAAGGCGGATCGCCCGTCCCCGTGCGACAATACCGGCATGTCGAAGCTGATCGAGAATAGTGCCCTGCCGCCCGCGTCATGCCCGGCGACCGTGTACTCGCCCCCTGGCGACACCGGAAGACTGGGCGGCGCGTCGACGATGAAGGCAGGCTCGAGGAACGGCTCTCCGCCTTCGCCGACCCCGCCCCACAGCAGCAGCGCCCTCTCGGGTCCGGCGGCCACCGCCGCCCCGCTGGCGGCCTCTTCGTAGACACGGTAGGCGTGAGCTTTCGTGAAGTGGTAGTCGCTGACCCAACGGGGCATGCAGTAGGACATCAGATCGGGCGTGTCCGGTGCGACCAGCGAGTCGCCACGCACGTCGAAGCCCCAGGCGCCGATCGATCCGTCCGGCACCGGGAAGTTCGGATCAAGATCGTCCGGTTCGCCGCACGGCGCGTGCATCAAACTGAAGTTGTGGCCGAGTTCGTGCGCCATAACCTCGGGATTCGGCCTCGCGAAGCTGGCCCGTCCAGGAGTGCCGGCGATTCCCGTGGCGCCGGTTACGGTACCAGACATGATCCCCTGGTAATAGCCATCGCCGGCCGCCCCCTCCAAATTCCGAAGCGCAGCAATTTCCTGGAGCAGGGCAATAGCATCGTTGCTTTCTGTCACCACAGCTTCATGGACCTTCAGATCGATATCTCCCACGGGCAGTATGGTGTTTATCAATCCTAGCAATGTGTCGTCGTCAGCCGTCAGGCCGGCGGTGAGTCGCACTACCGCCGAGTCGGGGGTCTCCCGCCAGAGGAACGGCACTATCGTGAAGTCCAGCTCGGGTGTCGCCCGAACCGGCACCGGGGCGCGCCCCTCGGCCGGGATACGCCCGGCGATGCCAAGCGAGGCGTCCAGCGTGCCGTCCGGATCGATCTCGACCACCATCTCCAAGCCGGGCTGCACTACGAATTCCGGGATCAAAGCGTTGGCCGACACTCCCAGGTCGCCCTCGTTCAGGCTAGTTGGAATAGGTGCGCTCGAGGCTGCAATATTCGCAACGTGCACTTCGGACCCGTTCCGGTAGAACCGCGCCCTCACCGGCGGCATGCCTTCGCCAGTGGCGCCGGAGGCTGAAACAAAGACGCGAAGCAGCGCCGGCTCGCCGGCGACCAGCGGAACGGGGAAAGCCCGCGACTGCACGGCCTGGGTCAGGTAGGCCGCCGACCCGCCTCCACTCTCGCAGAGGCGTACCCGCCGCTGCCGTATCCCGTCCAGCCACCTCAGAAAGGCGGCATCCGGCGGCGCGCAGAGTCCGGTGCCACCAGCAAAAAACTCGGCCAGCATGCCGAGGCTGGTCAGGCTGGCAGGGAGGGTCCCCGCCATCTCCGGGTTATTGGTTACGTTGAATCTTTGCAGCTTGGACAGGTTGCCGAATTCGGCAGGGACCGGTCCATCGAGGCTGTTATCGCTCAAATCCAGCTCCACCAAGTTGCCTTGGCTACCTAGTTCGGCGGGGATGGCGCCTGTCAGCCGGTTATCCTTGGCCAAGAGCGTTGCGAGGTTGGCGATATTGCCCAGTTCAGCGGGGATGCGGCCGGCCAGCCGGTTACCGTAGAGCGACAGATATTCGAGGTTGGCGAGGCTGCCGAGTTCGATGGGGATGGGGCCGGCCAGTTGGTTATCGTGGAGTTCAAGGATTCTGAGGTTGGCGAGATTGCCCAGCTCCGGCGGGAGATTGCCCGCAAGGCCGTTGCTGGGGAGAACCAGCCTTCCCACCGAGCCGTCGTGATTCGCGGTGACCCCCCGCCACTGACCGAGCGGCTCGTCGGTCAGCCAGTTGATACTGTTTCTCCAGGATGTTCCGCCGGTCGCATCGTACAGCGCGACGAGCGCCGCCCGGTCGGGGTGGGAGGCGGATCGGGATACCGCGACTTCCGCGTTTCCGGTGGCTCGTCCCGCCGTGGCCGTGACGGTAGCCAAACCGGACTCGATGCCATGTACCAAGCCGGCGGAGGTGACGGTGACCGCGCCGGTGGCGCTGCTGACCCATGCGACCGCGACCCCGGTCATGACCTGTCCGTTCTGGTCGCGCACTTCGGCTGTCAGCTGGACGGAATCGCCGACTGTCAGCCGGACCACGGATGGGGCGACCGACACCGTGGTTGGCTGCGGGGGTGGCGGCGGTGGCGGTGCGGGCGCAGCCGTGTCGCCGCCGCAGGAGAGGCTGACCGCGAGCGTGGCGACCAGTGGGGCCGCGAGACGCCAGCGTGGGGCTGCTACACTCCAGCAGGAACGTAACCGGGAGGCGCTTCGAGTCGGTGGAGCGGCATAGCTTCTCATAATGTGTTCCAATGGCCCGCGAGATCGGAGCTGGCCCCAAGAGGCTGGGTTCGAAGGTTTGGCGGGCAGTCCCCGGCGTTCAAGCGCGTCCGGCACTAGTTCAGCGCCTCCAGTCTTCCGGGCGCGGGATGCCGCGGCTGGCGAGCACTTCGAGGCTGGGTTCGAGGGAGAGCGCGGCGGCGGCCTCGGGGCCGAGCGGCGCTGCCATCCCCGCTGCGGTCATGAGACTGGGCGGCGCGTCGCGGAAGATGCCGCGGATTTGGCCGGTCAGCGGATCGCGCACGATCGCCGCCGCGCGGTCGCTCGAATTGTCCAGAGTGAAGGATCCGCCGGGGCCCGAGAGGGTGATGCTGGCCAACGAACCAGCCCACTCCTGCCGGGCAGGCAGTGCGTAGGCGAAGACGGAGCGCCCGTCTCCGTGCGACAATGCCGGCATGTCGAAGCTGAGCGAGAACAGCTCTCTACCGCTCGCGTCGCGCCCGGCGACCGCGTACTCGCCTCCTGGCGACAGAGGGAGGCTGGGCGGCGCGTCAACGATGAAGGCGGGCTCGAGGAACGGCTCTCCGGATTCGCCAATCCCGCCCCACAGGAGCAGCGCCCTCTCGGGCCCGGCGGCCACCGCCGCCGCCCCGCTGGCCTCTTGGCTGCCCCGGTAAGAGAGCGCTGCATTGAACTGGTGCCCGCTGACCCAATCGGGGTCGCAATAGCCCATGAAATCCGGAGTCGTAGGAGCTACTAGCGCTGTACCGCTCATGTCGTAGCCCCAAGAGCCGATCGTTCCGTCCGTTGTCGGGAAGTTGGGATCGGGATCGGTAGCTCCGCCGCACGGCGCATGACTCAAGCCGAAGTTGTGGCCGAGCTCGTGCGCGATAGTCACCGCATCCGGCACCGAGAAGCTGGCTCGTCCAGGCACGTAGGCTAGTCCTATATATCCCCCTGTCAAGGTTCCGGACATCATCCCCATGTAGTAGGCATCGCTAGCGGCTCCCTCCGCGGTCCGAAGCGCAACAATTTCGCCGAGCAATTCAGGAACGTTGTTGCTAGCGGTCACCACCGCCGCATGGACCTTCAGATCGATGCTGGCCACTGGCAGCAAGGTGTTCAACGACCCCAACAAGGTGACGTCGTCCGCCGTCAGGCCGTCGGTGAGCCGCACTGCCGCCGAATCATGCCTAGCGCTCCAGAGTAACGGCACGATCGTGAAGTCGAGCTCGCGTACCGTCTGAACCGATACCGTCGCGCGCCCCGAGGCCGGGATGCGCTTGATGACCCCGAGGGATTCGGCCAACGTGTTCTCCGGATCGATCTCGACCACCATCTCCAAGCCGGGCTGCACCACGGATGCCGGTATCGAAGCGTTGGCCGACACCGAAAGATCGCCCTCGTTCAGGCTGGTCGGTATATCCGCGCTCGGGGCTCCAATGTTCGCAACGTGCACTTGAGACCCGTTCCGGTAGAAAGTCGCCTTGACCGGCGGCATGTCTTCGCCGGCGGCGGCGGCCGTCGAAACAAAGACGCGAAGCAGCGCCGGCTCGCCGGCGACTAGCGAAACGGGGGAGGACCTCGACTGCACGGCCTGGGTCAGGTAGGCCGCCGACCCGACTGTAGGCACGCAGCGGCTTACCTGCTGCGTTGCTATCCCGCTAAGCCACGTGTTAAATGCGGCATCTCTGGGTGCACATAGCGAGGTGCGGCTAGCGTTAAACTCGGTCAGCGCACTGAGGCTGGTCAGGGCGGCAGGGAGTTCGCCTGCCATCGCGGCATTGTCGTTTACGGTGAACTTTTCCAGCTTGGTCAAGCTGCCTATTTCGGAAGGAACCGATCCCTCGAGGCTGTTATTGTCCAACTTCAGCTCCACCAAGTCCGAGAGGTTGCCGAGCTCGGCGGGGATGCTTCCAGTCAGTCGGTTGCTGTGGAGGTACAGGCGTTCAAGGTCGGAGAGGCTGCCGAGTTGGGTCGGGATGGATCCGGTCAGCTGGTTTTCGCTGAGCACAAACCTTTCAAGGTCGGAGAGACTGCCGAGTTGGGTCGGGATGGATCCGGTCAGCTGGTTATCCTGGAGCCACAGGCGCGTGAGGTTGGAAAGGTCGCCGAGTTCGGCGGGGATGGATCCGGTCAGCCGGTTGCTGTCGAGCCCCAGCCTTCGAAGGTTGGAGAGGTTGCCGAGTTCGGCGGGGATGGACCCGGTCAGCCGGTTACCGTAGAGCGACAGATATTCGAGGTTGGCGAGATTGCCGAGTTGGGTCGGGATGGATCCGGTCAACCGGTTATTGCCGAGCTCCAGGGTTGTGAGGTTGGCGAGGTTGCCGAGCTCTGTCGGGATGGACCCAGCTAGCTGGTTGCTGCCGAGCGACAGGCTTGCGAGGTTGGAGAGATTGCCGAGTTCGGTCGGGATGGATCCGGACAACTGGTTGTCGCGGAGCCGCAGACTTGCGAGGTTCGCAAGGTAGCCCAGCTCGGACGGGAACGTGCCTGCAAGGCGATTGCTGGCAAGATCCAGCGCCGTGACCGAGCCGTCGCTATCCGTCGTTACTCCATGCCAGTCCCCAAGTGGCGACTCCGATAGCCAGCCCGTGTTGCTCGTCCACCCAGAACCGCCTAGCGCATTGTAGAACGCTACCAGCACTTCTCGGTTCGAGGGCGCCGACACGGTGACCGACGCGCTGCCGGAGGCCGACCCCGCCGTGGCGGTGACGGTGGCCGTACCGGCCGCGGCGCCGCTGACAAGGCCTCCGGAGGTGACGGTGGCGGCGGTGGCGTTGCTGCTGGTCCACGAGACGGTGGCCCCGGTAATGACTTGGTCGTCCTGATCGCGCACTTCAGCCGCCAGCTGTGCAGTGTTGCCGATTGTCAACTGGACATCGGATGGCGTGACCGACACCGTGGTAGGCACCGGGGCCGGCGATACGGTGACCGACGCGCTTCCCGAGGCTGACCCCGCCGTGCCGGTGATGGTGGCCGTACCGGCGGCGACGCCATGTACGCGGCCGGTAGAGCTGGCGGTGGCGATAGCGGCGCTGCTGCTGGTCCAACTGACAGTGGCGCCGGTCATGACCTGGCTGTTCTGATCGCGCACTTCAGCCGCCAGCTGGGCGGAGTCGCCGACTACCAGCTGGACAGCGGATGGCGTGACCGACACCGTGGTCGGCTGTGGGGCCGGAGATACGGTGACCGACGCGCTTCCCGAAGCCGACCCCGCCGTGCCGGTGACCGTGGCCGTACCGGCGGCGACGCCATGTACGCGGCCGGTAGAGCTGGCAGTGACGATAGCGGCGCTGCTGCTGGCCCAAGTGACAGTGGCGCCGGTCATGACCTGGCTGTTCTGATCGCGCACTTCAGCCGCCAGCTGGGCGGACTCGCCGACTGTCAGCTGGACATCGGATGGCGTGACCGACACCGTGGTCGGCTGCGGGGGCAGGGATACGGTGACCGCCGCGCTTCCCGAAGCTGACCCCGCCGTGGCGGTGACCGTGGCCGTACCGGCGGCGACGCCATGTACGCGGCCGGTAGAGCTGGCGGTGACGATAGCGACGCTGCTGCTTGCCCAAGTGACAGTCACGCCGGTCATGACCTGGCTGTTCTGATCCCGCACTTCAGCCGCCAGCTGGGCGGACTCGCCGACGGTCAGCTGGACATCGGATGGAGTGACCGACACCGTTGCCGGCTGCGGGGCCGGAGATACGGTGACCGCCGCACTTCCCGAAGCTGACCCCGCCGTGGCGGTGATCGTGGCCGTACCGGCGGCGGCACCGCTGACAAGACCTCCGGAGGTGACGGTGGCGGCGGTGGTGTTGCCGCTGGTCCAACTGACAGTCACGCCGCTCATGACCTGTCCGTGCTGATCGCGCACTTCAGCCGCCAGCTGGGCGGTGTTGCCGACTACCAGCTGGACATCGGATGGAGTGACCGACACCGTGGTCGGCTGCGGGGCCGGAGATACGGTGACCGCCGCGCTTCCCGAAGCTGACCCCGCCGTGGCGGTGACCGTGGCCGTACCGGCGGCGATACCATGTACGCGGCCGGTAGAGCTGGCGGTGGCTATAGCGGGGCTGCTGCTGGCCCAAGTGACAGTGGCGCCGGTCATGATATGGCGGTTCTGATCGCGCACCGCCGCCGCCAGCTGGGCGGACTCGCCGACTACCAGCTGGACATCGGATGGCGTGACCGACACCGTGGTCGGCCGCGGGGATAGCGATACGGTGACTTCTACGTTGCCGGAAGCTTGCCCTGCCGTGGCGGTGATGGTGGCCGTACCGGCCGCGGCGGCGCGGACAAGGCCTGCGGAGGTGACGGTGGCGGCAGTGGTGTTGCTGCTGATCCATGTGACAGTCACGCCGGTCATGACCTGTCCGTTCTGATCGCGCACTTCCGCCGCCAGTTGGGCGGATTCGCCAACTGCCAGCCCGACTTCGGACGGCGTGATCGACACCGTGGTTGGCTGCGGGGCTGATACGGTGACCGCCGCGCCGCCGGAGGCTTGCCCTGCCGTGGCGACGATGGTGGCCGTACCGGCGCCAACCGCACGGACAAGGCCGACGGATGTCACGGTGGCGACAGCGGCATTGCTGCTGGACCAGATGACGGAGACGCCGGTCATGACTCGTCCGTTCTGATCGCGCACTTCAGCCGCCAGCTGGGCAGAGTTGCCGATTACCAGGCGGACATCGGATGGCGTGACCGACACCGTCGTTGGCTCCGGAGCCGGTGATACGGCGACTTCCACGCTTCCGGAGGCTTGCCCTGCCGTGGCGGCGATGGTGGCCGTACCGGCGCCAACCGCACGGACAAGGCCGACGGATGTCACGGTGGCGACGGCGGCGTCGCTGCTGGACCAGATGACAGCGGCGCCGGTCATGACACGCCCGTTCTGATCGCGCACCTCCGCCGTCAGCTGGGCGGATTCGCCGACTGCCAGTCCGACATCGGATGGCGTGACCGACACCGTCGTTGGCTCCGGAGCCGGTGATACGGTGACTTCCACGTTTCCGGAGGCTTGCCCTGCCGTGGCGGTGATGGTGGCCGTACCGGCGCTGACCCCGCGGACAAGGCCGGCGGAGGTGACGGCGGCGATAGCGACGTCGCTGCTGGACCAGCTGACGGTGGGGCCGGTCATAATTCGTCCGTTCTGATCGCGCACTTCCACCGCTAGTTGAGCGGAGTCGCCGACTGCTAGTCCGACCTCGGATGACGTGTCGGATGACGCGACCGACACCGTCGTTGGCCGCGGAGCCAGCGATACGGCGACTTCTACGTTTCCGGAGGCTTGTCCTGCCGTGGCGGTGATGGTGGCCGTACCGGCGCTGGCAGCACGGACAAGACCGGCGGAGGTGACGGCGGCGATGGCGGCGTTGTTGCTGGACCACGTGACAGCGGCGCCGGTCATTGCATCTCCGTTCTGATCGCGCACTTCGGCTGCCAGCTGGACGGAGTCGCCAACTGCCAGCCCGACCTCGGAGGGCGTGACCGACACGGTAGTTGGCTGCAGGGCCGGCGATACGGTGATTGCCGCATTTCCGGAGGCTTGCCCTGCCGTGGCGCTGACGGTGGCCGAACCGGCGCCCGCGCCGCGGACTAGGCCGGCGGAGGTTACAGCGGCGATGGCGGCGTCGCTGCTGGACCATATGACAGCGACGCCGCTCATGGCTCGTCCGTTCTGATCAAGCACTTCGACTGCCAGCTGGGCGGAGTCGCCGACAGCCAGCCCGACCTCGGAGGGCGTGACCGACACTGTGGTTGGCTGCCGGGCTGGCGGCGATACGGTGATTTCCGCGTTGCCAGAGACTTGCCCCGCCGTGGCGCTGACGGTGGCCGCACCAGCGCCGGCGCCCCGGACAAAGCCGTCGGAGGTGACGGTGGCGATCGCGGCGTCGCTGCTGGACCAGCTGACCGTGACCCCGGCCATGACTCGTCCGTTCTGATCGCGCACTTCCGCTGCAAGTTGGGCGGAGTCGCCCGCCGTCAGCCCGACCTCGGATGGAGCGACCGACACCGTAGTCGGCTGCGGGGGTGGTGGCGGCGGCGGCGGCGGTGGCGGCGTGGGCGCGACCGTGCCACCGCCGCAGGAGAGGGTGACCGCGAGCGCGACGGCGGCCAAGGGTATGGCCAAACTCCAGCGCAAGCATACCCAAGGGGCGCTTTGGGACCGGCGGATCGGCATGAAACCGCCTACACGAAAGTAGCCAGAAAGTTCGGCTGGCACCCCAAGGCGATCCGGTAGAGGCGAAACAGCTCGGAGGTTTGGCGGGCAGACCCCGGCGTTCAGCGCCGCCAGTTATTGGTTCAGCGCCGCAAGTCTTCCGGGCGCGGGATGCCGCGGCTGGCGAGCACCTCGAGGCCGGGCTGGAGAGGAGAGCGCGGCGGCCTCCGGGCCGCTAGTCGCGCCCCTGCTCCACCCAGTCCTGTCCTACGACAACCGTGACGTCCAGGAAGAGGTCCGGGTCTAGCGCCACGACGACGGAGTCGGCGGAGAGGCCCCGCGCGACTTCATGCGCGGCCCCATCCCGGCCGGAGCGGTCGAGCACATGCGTGATACCGTGGTCGAAGTGGTCGGCGTTCGCGACCGATACGACGTCGAAGCCGACTTCTTGAAGGTGGTCGGAGACTTTCCGGGCGAGGCCCGGCGTTCCCGATCCGTTGAGGATTTCAACCTTGGCCCGGTCCAGCCCCCCTACGTTCTGCCACCGCCCGCCATCGGCGGCTTCCGCCGCTTGTTCGCCGGTCGCTACGGAGGCGGGCGCGTCCGAAAGAGAGTCCGGCAACAGTTCGCCCAGCTGCACGGAGCGCCATTCATCCCAGAAGACGCCGATGAGCACGCCCGCGCCGACGAGCGTGACAGTCGTGACGATTCGACCCAGCCCAACCAATGTCCTGCGCCCCTTGACGGGCGCCCATGCCCCGCTTCCCCGGCCCGGGGAAGATCGCCGCCTTGCACGCCGTGACCGATTACGCCTCATCGCGCCACCACCCTTCCTCTTCCCGTCCGCCCACCGAGACATGCTGCAAGACCCCGTCATCACTTTTCATGCCGCTTCGTGAATAATATTACGGAAATCGCCCGTTTCGGGCAACTTTCCATGTCCCTCTGCGCCCCCCTAGGCGCCGACTGCCCCCTTCACGATCTTCTTCCAGAATTCGGCGGTTACGTACGGTATCCGGACTCTCCGAGAGATCAATGTGGCGATCTTTTCCGTAGCGACTTCGCCGAGCACGGCGAACCAGTCGTCCGGCATTCGGCTGCGCCATTCGGACCGTTCGCGCCTCAGAGCGGAGCGGCCCGGGTCGAGGTAGTCCGCCATGTACAGAGCCTGTCCCAAAGCCCGTAAAGCCGGGTGTCCCGTGGTGTGATGCGCGATGGCCTGTAGCAGCTCGGCGTCGGCGACTCCCGCGGCGCGCAGCCGGGCGGCGCACGCCGGGCCGTGAAGCAGCGGGCCGGCGGTCGTGTCCCCGCGCTCCATGTCGAGACGCAGAATCCGGGGGGACTCGTCCTTGAGCGCATCGTGCAGAATGCCGGCTGCGCGCCAGCGGATCCGGTCATCCGCGCCGTGGCCGAGAGCTTCGCTCCACTGCCCGAGCAGGCGGCTTACGCGTTCGGTATGGCTCCGGCGCGCGCCGCTCAAGACGGCCCAGCCGGGAGGCTCGCGTCTAGCGCCGGCCGCCCGGATGACCGGATGGAGCTTCGTCACGGGGCGGTTCTCGCCTTCTATAGCCCTATCGAGTCCGCCAGGCAGGAGCGCGGCACATCGAACGCGTCCACCAGCGGAACCGCCTGCGGACGAATCTCCGCGCAGAGGGCGGCGACCAACTTCCTGATCGCGCGGCTCTTGGGCGCGTCCAGGTACCCGTGCTCCAGAAACCATGCCGTGTCGCGCTCGATCGCGGCCAGCGCGTACACGCACCTCATGCGTCCGATCCACGCGCCGACGTCGGAATCCGCGGCGCGGGCTTCCGCTCCGATGGCCGCGCGCAGCACCTCGCTCTCGACATGGGCGCGCGCAGTGTTGATGGCGTGGTGCTGGCAGTCGACAAGGGCGTCGAAGGAGATCATGCCGCTGCGGATCCGCTTCCGGACCCGCCGGGCGAGAGAGAGGACTAGGTCCGACCGGCGCGCGTCCAGCGCCGCCTGGTGGTAGTGCGGGTCGCGAAGGTGCCGCTCGTCCGTCTTTCGCGCGATAAGCGGATTGCGCTCGGTCACGGCCCGGCGCGCGCGTTCCGCCACGAATCGGGCGGTTCCTAGCGCCCCGAGGTCGCCGAACTGCTCCCGGAAGCCGGTAAGGAGGTCTTTCGCCACCAGCTGCATGAGAACCGTGTTGTCGCCTTCGAATGTGGTGAAGACATCGGAGTCGGCCTTCAGCGCCGCGAAGCGGTTGACCGCCAGGTAGCCGCGGCCTCCGCACGCCTCGCGGCAGCTCTGGATGGTTTCGGTCGCATGCCAGGTCGCCAGAGCCTTCAGCCCGGCGGCGGCAGCTTCGAAGTGACGCCGGCTCGGCGAATCGTCGCTCTGGCGCTCGATCCGCTGGCGCTCGACCTGAAGATCGTGCAGAGCGAAGTTCAGCGCGTAAGTCGCCGCCAGCGGCCGGACAAGGCGTCGCTGGTGGCTGGGATAGTCGAGCAGGATGCGCTCCGGCTCCCCCGGCGGCCCGAACTGCCGCCGCCTCGCCCCGTACCGGACCGCTATCGTGAGCGCGACCTTGGCCGTGCTGAGCGCCGCGCTTGCCACGGCGACCCTGCCTCCCGCCAGAGTGCCGAGCATCGCGAAGAATCGTTTGCCCGGGCTGGCGATGGGACTGCTGTAGATGCCATCGTCGGCGATCTTGCCGAAGCGGTCGAGCAGATTCTCGCGCGGGACTCGCACGTGGTCGAAGCGGAGGCGCCCGTTGTCCACGCCGTTCAGGCCCATCTTCTCTCCGCAGTCCTCTATCGTCACGCCGGGGGCGGTCGCTCCGTCCTCATCCCGGATGGGGACAAGAATCGCGTGCACCCCGTGCCCCTCTCCATCCACCTCCAGCTGGGCGAAGACCGTCGCCAACCGGCCGTCCTCGGCCGCGTTCCCGATGTAGTCCTTCTGCGCTCCAGGCGCGGGGGTATTGATGACGATCTCGCGAGTCTCGGGCACGTACACGGCGGTCGTCCCCACATCGCGCACGTTGGATCCGTGCGTCGTCTCGCTCATGGCGAAGCACCCGGGCAACGACAGCGCGCCGACCTTCTTCAGGTACTTCCGGTGGTGCTTCCGCGACCCTAGCTGGTGGATGCTGCCGCCGAACAGTCCGAACTGCACGCCGAACTTCGTCACCAGGCTGAGGTCGAAGAAAGCCAGCGTCTCGAATGCTGCCGTGAAGCCGGCCGGGTCGTCGCCTCCCCCGAACTCCGCGGGATAGCCGAGCGCCCCGAGACCTTCCTCGGCAAGGACTTCGCACCACGACGACACCTGCGCGCGGTAGGCTCCCGTCGCTTGGCCCGTTACGTGCTGGAAGCGCCCGTCGGAGAGGAGCGCCCGCACGCGCGCTCTGGTCTCGGCGGAACCGCCGTCGAGCCGACGCGCCATCTCCGCCCGGTCGAAGCTTGGCTTGACGATGGGAAGCGGCGCGATCGGCCGGGGGGCGTCGAAGAACGTCGCCAGCGCATCGACACCGCCAAGCTCAAGCGCTTCCTGAAGCTCGAAGACGGCTGTGCGCACGGCGCCGCAAGGTGGCGCGCCCTCGGCTTCGGCCACGGCGATTCCCAGCTCGGCGAGCGACCCGCAGCTATCCTGCGCGGCCTTTGAAGCAAGTGGCCGAACCGAGTCCCGAAGGCCGAATAGACGCCGCGCCGACGGCGGCGCACCGGGGTCGAGCCACTCGGCCAGCGCAGCCTCCCCCGCCACGGCGCGGATCCGGCTGCGGAGCATCTCGAACTCGGCGGCGCTGAGCTCGCCATCCGCCCACACGACGTACAGGAGCGGGTGGAACGCGAGCAGCTCTCCCCGCGACGGCAGCTCCGCGGCGGGCGGGTTCAGAAGCCCTCCCCGGCCGCCAGATCGTTCGGATCGCGCCTGCTCCCGGCGGCGGCAAACGACTCTATCCGAACTGAGAGAGGAGGGGCGCTTCGGGAGCGCCGCCGACATCGGAGAACAGCTTTACGCGACAAGGAAGTCTCGTCCAGGGACGACAGACGGGCGGGCGCCTGACGGACAGAAAAGGCGGGGATCCATGAGCGCGACGCGAAGGCGCGCGTCCCTCAGCACTCCGCCGCGAACCGGACGGCCCACTGGCGCGCCAGCGCAGCGTTGCCCAGCGCCCCGGTCGCCAGATCGTCGATCGCGATGCACTCGCTGACCGTGTGGGCCAAGCGATCGTCGCCCGGACCGAAGCCGGCCACCGTCAACCCGGAAGCCGCGAAGTGTCCGCCGTCGGTCGCGAAGGTCCAGACATCGACCGGCGGCGCGGCGCCCAGAGGCCCGGCCAGAACCTCTCTCGCCGTCGTAATCGCGGCGTGGCCGGGCGACAGGGAAAACGCGGGATTGTCTCCGTAATGTTCCATCTCGTAGCCCGTGTAGCTCCTGGCCCTCCGCCCCGTTATCTCGATCTCTCCCCGGACGCCTTCTATCTCGCACTCCCGGAGCAACGGCAGCAGCTGCGCCCTCAGAGACTCGGCGTCCTGCCCCGGCACCACGCGGCAGTCGAGCGTCACCTCCACCCTCCCGGGGATGACGTTTGCGCTGGTCTGGTCCGTCTCGATCAGCGTCGGCTCCACGGTGCACTCCCCCAGATCCGGATCGCGCGGGAGGCCAAGACTTTGCAGCTCGTGCACGAAGCGTCCCGCGACGACGAGCGGATTGCGTCCGATGTGCGTCATCGAAGCGTGCGCCATCTTGCCATGGACCCGCAGGGTCAGCCCGATTCGCCCCCTGTGCCCGCGCCGAAGCTCGTTGCGGCTCGGCTCGCCTATCATGACGAGGTCCGGGCGCAACGTGGTGGCCATGAACCGCGCCCCCAGGCCTCCAACCTCCTCCTGAACGACGCCCGTCACATACACGTCGCCGGGCGGCCGCTCGCCAGCTGCCGGAAGCTGTCCGACGCCGTGCACCTGCGCCGCTAGCGGCCCCTTGATGTCGACTGCGCCGCGCCCCCACACGACTCCGTCGTGCACTTCTCCCCCGAACGGCGCGTGCGGCCAGTCGGCGGGATCGCCCGCGTCCACATGGTCGAGGTGAGTGTTGAACATTATCGAAGGCGCGTCCCCGCTCCCCCGGATGAGACCGATCACGTTCCCCGCCTCGTCACGGTCGACCTCATCGTAGCCGAGGGCCTTCATCTCGGCCGCCATCAACTCCGCAAGCTCCTCCTCTTCGCCCGGCATCGACCGCGTACGGATCAACCGCTGAAGAAAGCGAACGCAGCCGTCAATGTCTCTGGATTGTTTCACAGTTACCTTTACTCCTTCCGAAGTCGCGATTCGCCTGCACAGTTGGTCCTGTTGTGTCCGCCGCCCTCGCGTGTCCGCCCACTCGCTCGCGCTTTGCGCATGGGGAGGCGGCGAACCCACGCACTTGTCATGGCTACCAATTCCGTATGCGGCAGCGGCGCTAGGTAGCTTCTGCAGCAGAGCCAAGCAGCTGCTGCAACTCCGGTTTCTGGACCTTGCCCATCTCGTTGCGGGGAAGATCTTCGACGCACCGCCAGACACGCGGCACCTTGTACGGCGCGAGAAGCTTGCGCGCCCATGGCTCCAGCAGGCCGGAGAGGGCCATCGTCGGCTCGGCAACGCCGTGGGGGACAACCACGGCTACGACCCGTTCTCCCCACTCTTCGTCCGGGACGCCCACGACAGCGCAATCTTGTACGACCGGGTGCGACCGCAGCAGCTCCTCTATCTCGATGGCGGATATCTTGTAACCGCCGCTCTTGATGATATCGACCGACCGCCGACCGAGGATCCGGTAGTACCCTTCCTCCAGAGTGGCCTCGTCGCCGGTCTTGAACCACCCGTCGGCAAAGGCCGCCTCCGTCTCCTCCTGCCTCTTCCAGTATTCCGAGAAGAGCATCGGCCCCCTCAGCTGTATCTCGCCGGACTCCCTATCTGCTCTTTCCGAAGGTTCGCCCGGCGGGGTTCGTTCGGCGCCTTCTGCCAGCACGCTTCCCGTGGCAGGATCGACCAACCGGACGCCGACACCGGGGAGGGGCTGGCCGACCGCGCCTGCCCGCCGCTCGCCGTCGTACGGATTCGAGAGCGCCATCCCCGCTTCCGTCATGCCGTAACGTTCGAGAAGAGGTTGCCCCGCGACTTCCTTCCAGCGCTGGAATATGCGTACGGGCAGAGCCGCGGAACCCGACACCGCGAGCCGCAGCGACTTGGCGCCGCTCGACCACCTCTCCTTCGTCCGGTCGCCGGCCAAATCCCAGGCGCGCAGAAGTTTTGCGTAGATGGTCGGCACCGCCATGAATACGCTCGCTTCGCCCGACGACAGGCGCTCCCAGGCGAGGGTGGCGTCGAATCCCCCCGCGAAGTCCACTGTCGCGCCGGTGTAGAGAGGACAGCAGAGGGCGTTGACAATCCCGTGCGTGTGGTGGAGCGGAAGGACGTGAAGGATGCGATCGCCTGGTGTCCACCGCCACGCTTCTACGAGCGACGAGACCTGCGCGGCGAGAGCGCGGTGCGTGAGAACCGCCCCTTTGGGACGGCCCGTCGTGCCGCTCGTATAGAGAATCATCGCCCGGCGGCCGGGGGTCAGGCGCGGCAATCCGGCCCGCGCAGCGCCCGCGGCGGAATGTGGCCTATGTGCCCGCAAACCGGAGTCGGGGCCGGCGGGCGTGATCTCGCCAGACGCGGTGACGAGCAGAGAGCAACCGGCGTCGCCGACCACGTACTCCACCTCGCGCCTCGGGTGTTCCGGACACAGCGGGACGGCGACGCCGCCCGCGCGCCATATGGCGTACAGGGTGACCACGTACTCCACGCCGGGCGCCGCCACGAAACCCACTCTGTCTTCGCCGAGATCGGCTTTGCCCGCGGCGGCCAGGAGCTGCCCGGCGCGGACTTCGGACCGGGCCGCCAGTAGCCCATAGCCGTAGGATGCGCCATCCGCCATGACGGCGGCGCGACTGGGCCACCGCAGCAGCCTGTCGAGAAGGGGGATCCCGCTCGCCCCGGCGTCTAGTCCTCCCGTATCGCCGGAGGGACCGCCGGTCTCGGGAGAGCGCGCGCGCCTGCCGAACGCTCCGGCGCTGGGCTGCCTCTCCCCTTCCCGCTTCATCGATTGTCTGCCGCGGTCGGTTGCCCGTCCGGGGCCGGCTTCATGGCTGGTGTCAGCTTCCCGCCCGGGACCTGCTTCATGGCTGCCGCTGGCTTCCCGCCCGGGGCCGGCTTCATGGCTGGCGTCGGCTTCCCGTTCGGGGCCAGCTTTGCCGCCAGCGTACGAAGAGGTCATCGATGTACCGGACGCGCCGGCCCTCACGAGCCAGGTAACTCGCAGCGACCGCGGCCCGCGCGCCCGTCTGGCAGTGCACCAGCAGGAGGTCGTCGCCCGGCAGCGCGCCGACGTGTTCGGGCAGCCGGGTGTAGGGAGAGTTGATCGCGCCGGGAACGTGCCCCGCCGCGTACTCGGAGCCGTAGCGCACATCGACCACATGCGCACCCGCTTCTCCGTCCGCCGAGGCGAGGCGGGCAGCCTCCGCTAAGTCGATCACCGGTATGGAGGCCGCATCTCCGCCCTCGGCGAAGTGCTGCTCGAGGGTATCGTACCCGGCGAACCCCTGAATATTGTCGAAGCCGATCCGCACTAGGCACCGCACTGCGGCGTCGAGCAGAGCCTCGTCTACGATCAGCGTGATCGGGGCCGTCCGATCGACAATCACGGAACCCGCCGCAGTGCAGAAGGACTTCGTGAGGGGGATGTAGATGGACCCCGGAATGTGGCGCTCCATGAAGGCGGTACGGTCGGGACGAGTGTCGATCAATACGGCGTCCGCCCGATCCGGCGCCGCGCCCTGCCCTTCCATCCGCGCCGTGCTCGGCGCTGTCGGATGTGCCGCCCCCTCCCCTGCCGCCCCACGGACCGCCGCGCGTTCCACGGCCGCCAGACCTCGGGCCGCCAACTCGGCAAGCTGCTCGCTCCCCAGCTTGCGCGGAGATGGCAAGCTGCCAAGGAGGGGCACGCCAAGGTGGTTTAGCCGCTTCATGCGAGAGAAGTACAGCGGGGGGTCGGGCTGGCTCGCGAGTATGTGCGACACGAAGTCGTCTTCGCCCGCGCGCGCCGCCATGATGGCCGGACTCGCCCGCCGTTCGTAGCCGACCGTGGTGCTCGGCACGGCCCCGAGAGCCTTGCCGCAGGAGGAACCGGCGCCGTGAGCCGGCCATACCTGCAAGTAGTCGGGCAGTTCCAGGAAGCTGCGCAAGGAACCGTAGAGCCGGCGGGCGGCAGGCTCCATCGCCCCCTTCACCTGAACGGCGGTTTCGAGCAGGTCGGGACGGCCCAGGTCGCCGGCGAAGACGAAGTCTCCCGAGAGAAGGCAGATGGGCGCCGCCGTGCCGCCGACCGTGCCGCTGCCCCGGTCCGAGACCAGGAACGACATGTGCTCGGGCGTGTGCCCCGGCGTGTGAATCGCCTGAAACTCGACCCGTCCGGCCTCGAAGCGCGTGCCATCGCTGAGCGGCACGTAGTCGTGCTCTCCGCTCGAGGCCCACTCGTACCTCCAAAGGGGACCGCCCTCGCCGGAAAGATAGAGGCGGGCGCCGAAGCGTTCCGCGAACTCGCGCGCACCCGACAGAAAGTCGGCGTGGATGTGGGTTTCGGCGACGGCGGCCACGCGCAGCCCCTCCCGGCGAGCGATGCTCAGGTAGCGGTCGATGTCGCGCTGGGGGTCGAAGAGGATCGCCTCTCCGCTCTCCTGGCACCCGATGAGATAGGCGTGCTGGGCGAGCGTGTCGTCCGATATCTGGCGGAGGAACACCGAACCGGGACGGCGCTAGAGCCGGGTGGCGAGGCCGGAGGGTCTGGCGAGAAGGCCGGCCAGCAGCGCAATGCGCGCGACAGTGTGGTCGACGCTTATGAATTCGTGCGTGGCGTGGGCGCCGTCGCCGACCGCTCCCAGCCCGTCCAGCGTCGCTGTATGCATGCTGGTAATGTTGCCATCCGACCCGCCGCCCGCCGACCCCTCTTCCAGGCGGAGGCCGATCTGCTCGCCTACTTGGCGCGCTTCCTCGAAGAGGCGGGCATTGCGCGCGGTTCGCTCCAGCGCCGACCGGTTCTTGTCTTCCACCACCTCGATCGAGGTCCCCGGGATCGTCGGCTCGATACCGCGCAGAGCCTCGCCAACCTCTCGCACATCGGTCCTGTTCCAGCTTCGCACATCGATGACCGCGGTCGCATGGCCGGCCACGACATTGCTGCGAGAGCCGCCCTGGACGATACCGACGTTCGTCGTGACCCCTCGGCCGGCGTCGGCGAGCGCCGTAACTCGCCGTATCACATTGGTCATCTCGTGGATCGCCGAGGCACCTTCCTCGGGCGCGAGGCCGGCGTGCGAGCTCCGGCCGGTCACGTTCACCGTGAACTGGGCCACGCCCTTGCGGCGGGTCTTGAGTCTCCCGCGGCGTCCCAAGCCCGGTTCGAGCACGAAGGCCCGCTCGGCGCGGCCCGCCCACTCCACGATCAACTCTTCGGACTCCGCGCTTCCTGTCTCTTCATCGGAGTTGATGATGAAAACCGGGGACACGGCGGGGACGCAGCCGAGGTCTCCGAGGGCGCGAATGGCGAAGATGCCGATTGCCAGCCCGGCCTTCATGTCCAGGACGCCGGGACCGCTCAGACGGTCGCCGGACAGCTGGACCGGCATGTGCCGCAGGGCGCCAATTGGCCACACGGTGTCCATGTGGCCGATGATCAGCTGCGAGCTGCCGGGCGGAGAGCCGGACGAGGGGGGCCGCGCCACCAGGCATCCCCCGCTCCGCCGCCCCGGGATGTGCTCCACATCCAGGCCCGCTTCGCGCAGGGCGGACTCCAGGAGCCGACGGACGCCCGCCTGCGCCTCTTTGTCGGTGGTGGGAGACTCCGCGAGCGCGAGCTGGCGAACGAAGTCGACGAATTCGGACCGCATTTCGCCCAGCCGCTCCATCACGGCCTGCGCCGGAGACGCCGCCGCCTTCGCTTGGCCCGGGACTATGGCGGAGGTCACGAACCTGGCTCCGCCAGGGCGCTTTCGATAAGCGCGCGGTGCGCCTCGTACTCTTCGCGATCGGGGATGCCTCCCGAATCGGCCACGGCCGCCCGCATCCGCGCCCGGATGCCCTCCGCCGCCTCTTCATCTCCCGCGAGCGCAGCCGCCCGCGATGCGAGCAGAAGCCCCAGGAGGTGGTCCGGAGTCTCTTCGAGCAGCGCCTCCGCGCTCGCCCGCGCACCGGCCGAGTCCCCTCCCAGAAGGCGGAGCAGCCCGACGTGGAAGCGCATGTCCGCATCCGCATCTCCCTCCGGAACCGCGCCATACGCCCGGAGCCCCATGTCGATGAAGAAGGCCGTGCTCTCGAAGTTGCCCCCTTCGTGTTCCCTCATGGCCCGTTCGAAGAGCCTGTCGGCCGCTTGGCGCGGAGTCATCGCAGCCAGCTCTTCGGCGGTCAGCATGGTGCGCCCTTCCTGCCCGCCGCCGCCGGATGGCTCCGCCGACGATGGAATGCCGCCCGTCAGCGTCATGTCTCCGGTTCTGGCGACGCTTTGCCTCTGAACGAGCAGCGCGATCACTATGGAAAACGCCACCAGCCCGAGGCCCGAAAGAATCCACGGCAGGCGCGACGACCATGGCTTCTTCGGGGGCGCCGTCCCCGCCATCTCTCCGCAATCGGCGCAGTACAGCGCGCCGCTCTTGAGCGCCGCACCGCACGACGCGCAGCTTCCCGCCGCAAGGTGAGCCCCGCACTGGCTGCAGTAGTTGCCCTCGGCTGCCGCGCCGCATCGCGGACAGACGGTATCCGGGGTCATCGCGGCTGCCGCCGGTCGGACCGGTCGCCCAGCTCGACGGTCGTTTCCCGCTCCACCCCGTCTCGGATGTACCGCAACACGACCCTGTCGCCAGGCTGGTGCGCATTGAGGGCGTCAGTAAACCCTTGCAGATCCGCCACTTCATGGCCGCCGAGGCCGATCAGGATGTCCCCCCGTTGCAAACCGCCGCTCTCCGCCGGAGAGTCGGCCGTGACGTTGGCAAGCAGAACCCCGAGTTCGACCGGCGTGAAGTCGGGCACCGTTCCTAGCCACGCCCCCGACCCCCTGGCCGCGGGCTGCCCGCGCTCGCCGACGCCCGTAATCACTGTCAGCCGCCGGGACCGGTTCGAGAGAAGGCCGGCGACATTCGCCGTGAGCTCGGCCACGCGGCCGAGCCCCGCCGCGTCGATCTTCTCGGCATCGTCGGTGGGGCTGTGGTAGTCCGCGTGCACATTCGTGAAGAGGTGGAGAACCGGGATGCCGACCGCGTAGAACGAGGTGTGATCGCTCGGCCCGAAGCCGCTCTCTTCGTATTCGAGAGATATCTGCGGACCTTCGTTGGCGGCGGGCATGATCTCCCGCCATTCGGCCGCCGTTCCAACCCCGTAGACGATGAGCTCGCCTTCTTCCAGCCGGCCCACCATATCCAGGTTGATCATCGCCACCGTGTTCTCCAGAGGAAGCGAGGGCTGGGCGACGTAGTAGGCGGATCCGATGAGTCCCGCTTCTTCTCCGGTGAACGCGATGAAGAGCACCGATCGCTCAGGTCTGGCGCCTTCCGCCAAGACGCGCGCCGCCGCCAGGAGCGCGGCCACGCCGGACGCATTGTCGTCCGCCCCGTTGTGAATCTCCCCTGGCCCCGCGGCGCTTCCGAAGGCCCCGAGACCGAGGTGATCGTAGTGCGCACCCACGATGACAGCGGATTCTTCGCCGCCGGACGCTCTCCCGCGGAGCAATCCCAGCACGTTGCGGCCATGGCCGGCCGGGGCATGGGGCGTGGCCGCGCTCGCCAGCGGAAGCTCCTGGAAGTAGCCGTCGCTACCGGCCGGCTCGAGCCCGAGCGACGCGAACATCGCCGCTATGAAGTCGCCCGCGCACCGTTCTCCCGGGCTGCCCGCCAGGCGGCCCCCGAGCGCATCATCCGCCAGGAACCGAACCGTCTCGATGGGCGTTCCGAGCTGCCGTTCGTACTTAGGACACACCGTACCGTCGCTCTGCCGCTGCCACCCCCGCAGCTCGCCCGGCGCCTGGACGAAGAGGAGCGCGAGAACTGCGCATCTGGCGATGGTCCGGGAACCGCTCATCGCTCGCCGCTTGGAGATAGTCTTGCTCCGCTCGACGATCCTGCCCCGCGCAATGCATCGTCCGGTGGAATCGTGGCTCATGCGCAAGGAGGCTCGCACCCAGTGGAAAGCGTCAGTCCTCCAGTCGAATCGTGGCTCATGCGCAAGAAGGTTCGTACCTATGGAAAGTGATTGGACGGCCGGGGGTAGAAAGTACGCGAACTTCGCACTCCTCGCAGAAGCCGACGAAGAGCACCGCGGACATTGCCAGCGAACAGTTCCCGAGGGGCTCGCGAGTGCTCCCGAGTTGCTCCCGAGTTGCTCCCGAGGGGCTCCCGAGGGGCTCGCGGGTATTCCCGAGAGGCTCGCGAGTGCTCCCGAGGGCCTCCCGAGTTGCTCCCAAGGGGCTCCCGAGGGCCTCCCGAGTTGCTCCCGAGAGGATCGCGAGCTGTTCCCAGGAGGCATTCGACCGTATGAATGGCAGCGACAAGAAGGATGTGGCATCTTGTGGAAGAGGATCGCTTGGCCATGCCATGTACGGTCCGCAAACTGGTTGTCGGGATCACGCAAAGGTTAGGAAGTCGCTTTGAGTAGCAGGCTGTGGAAGGTGGGAGGGCTCGCGGCGATCGCCGGGGCGATTATCTGGCTGGCGGCTGGCGGCCTCAGCGAGAACATGGTGTTCTTCCTGACTCCGGCGGAGTTGGAGGCGCGAGGCGCGAACATCGAAGGACAGCCTGTGCGGCTCGGCGGACAGGTGAAGCCGGGGAGCGTGGAGTGGAACGCAGACACATCCGAACTTCGCTTCACGATAGTGGAGGGGGCTTCCGAGATCGCCGTCGAGAGTAGCGGAGCGCCGCCCGCGATGTTTCAGCCGGGGACCGGAGTAGTGGTCGAGGGAAGCTACGGTCCGGACCGGATCTTTCGGGCAACGAGGCTGATGGTCAAACACTCGAACGAGTATGCGCCACCGGAACACGCGGGCGATGCGGCGGAGGCGTACAAGTCCCTGCGATGCTGAGCCTGAGCCTTCTTGGCGCCGCATCGATAATCGCCGGATTTCTCGGGGCGGCGCTGGCCGTCTTCTTCGGTACCCGCGCGGCGCTGTCGAAGTCGGCGGGCAAGCTTTCCGCCGTCATCGCTCGCCGGTCCGCCTACTTCGCGTTCTTCGCCCTGACGGCCGGGATGGCGGTGATGGAGGCCGCTCTGCTCGGCCACGACTTCAGCGTCGAATATGTGGCGCGCGTCGGGAGCCGCGAGACGCCCGCCTACTATACCGCAATCTCGCTGTGGAGCAGCCTGGAAGGCTCCATCCTCTTCTGGGGATGGATCCTCGCCGGATACGGCGCTCTCTTCGCCTTCACGCGCAGGCGGGAAATCGGGCGGAAGATGGATGCGAGGGGTCAACCGGCGCAGGAGCGGCAGCTTAGGGGGCGGCGCAGTTCGGCGAGAGAGAGGGTGGCGACTACCGGAGGCAGGTTGGCGCCGGAACTCCGCGCCACGCCGCTCGTCACGGCCGTCATCGGGGTGGTGCAGCTCTTCTTCTTCGGCCTTCTCATGGGCCCCGCGAATCCCTTCGGCTTCGTCGATCCCGCTCCCGTCAACGGTCCGGGGCCGAATCCCCTCCTCCAGAATCATCCTCTGATGGGTCTTCATCCTCCCATGCTGTACTTCGGCTTCGTGGGGATGACAGTGCCCTTCGCGTTCGCGATTTCGGGTCTTCTTCTGGGCAACATCGAGGCTCGGTGGCTGCGGGATGCCCGGCGCTGGATGGTTGCGGCGTGGGCCTTCCTCACGATGGGGATAATCGGCGGCGGGTGGTGGTCGTACGAGGTTCTGGGCTGGGGCGGCGCGTGGGCATGGGACCCGGTGGAGAACGCATCCTTCCTCCCGTGGCTCACCGCGACGGCCTTTCTTCATTCGGCGATGGTCCAGGGGCGGCGGGGCATGCTGAAGACTTGGAATCTGTCTCTGATCATCGGGACATTCTTGCTCACTCTCTTCGGGACGTTTCTCACGCGGTCGGGCGTGATCGATTCGGTTCACGCCTTCACCGAAGGGGCGATAGGGCCGGCGTTCCTCGCGTTCATCGCCGTGGTGGCGGTGGGATCGCTCGCCCTGGTGGGGTGGCGGAGCGGCCGCCTTCATGCGCCGGGGCAAGTCGAGAGCGCCGCATCTCGGGAGTCCGCGTTCATCCTCAACAACCTGCTGCTGGTCGCCTTCACCTTCACGGTGCTGCTGGGAACGATGTTCCCCCTCGCCGTGGAGGCGCTTCGGGGTAGCCGGATCAGCGTCGGGCCTCCGTACTTCAACATGGTCGCCAGCCCGATCGGCTTGGCGCTTCTCTTCCTCATGGGGGTGGGGCCCGCGTTGCCGTGGCGGCGTGCCAGCGGGGAGCAGCTGAAGCGGTCGTTCATCGTGCCGGCGGGCGCCGGGACAATTGCCGGTGTCGCCGCGGCCGCTGGCGGAATGCGGGAGTTTCTGCCGATTCTGACCATCTCGTTCGCCGCGTTCGTGATGGCGACGATCGTCAAGGAGTTCGTGAAGGGCGTGCGCGCGCGGCGCGCGATCGCCGGACGGTCGGCGGGAAGGGCGCTCCTCGATCTGTTCGTTCTCAACGGCCAGCGCTACGGCGGGTACGTGGTGCACGCCGGTGTCGTCGTCGTCGCCCTGGCCATCTCGGTGTCGTGGACTTGGAAGTCGGAGCGGGAGATGACGCTCCGGCACGGAGAGCGGTTGGCGATCAAGGACTACGAGGTCGAGTTCACCGATGTGTGGAGCCGCGAGGAGGCGCACCGCGATGTGATCGGCGCGACGGTGCAGGCCTACCGGGACGGGCGGCCCATCGGCATCGAGCAGCCCCGGCTCAACTTCTACCGGACCCGGCAGCAGATGATCGCCACTCCGGCGGTGCGGAGTTCGCTGACCAGCGATCTCTACCTCATACTGATGGCGGTGGAGCCGGAGCGAGGCGAACACGTGACAATTCGGGCGATCGTGAATCCGGGGATCGCCTGGCTCTGGATCGGCGGGATGATAATGGGGGTCGGCGCGCTTGTCGCGATCGTCCCGCGGCGTCGTGGCCGCGTGAAGGGCGCCGGGGCGGAGCTTATCGCGGGCGCCGCGGTGGCGGCCAAGTGAACAGGAGTTCCTGGCGGTGGCTGGTTCCGCTCTCGGTCGTTCCTCTTCTGGCGCTCCTGGCCTGGGGTCTTACGCAGGATGCGCGACGGCTCCCGTCGGCTCTCGAGGGGAGCGAGGCGCCGGCTTTCTCGTTGGCCAATCTCTACGATCCGAGCGATTCGATCAGCCTGAGCGACTTCGGCGGCAAGGTGGTCGTGTTGAACTTCTGGGCTTCCTGGTGCCAGCCGTGCGTCGCCGAGCACCCTGTGCTGGTGCGGCTTCGCGAACGCTACGATCCGGAGGATGTGGCTCTGGTCGGGGTTCTGTTTCAGGATCGGCCGGAAAATGGGAAGCTCTTCATGGAAAGGCTGGGCGGAGAGTGGCCGCTGGTTAACGATCCGGGCAGCCGAACCGCGATCCGCTACGGCGTGTACGGGGTGCCGGAGACGTTCTTCGTCGGCGCTGACGGCGTTGTCGCGCTGCGGCACGATCTGCCGGTGACCTGGGATCTGGTTGCCAGCAAGGTGGACTCGTTGTTGGGGGCGCGGGGGCGCGGGGGCGTCTCGTCGGCTTCGGAGGGCGGCTGCTGATGCCGCTGATGCGTTACGCCGCTCGGCTCCTCGGCGCGCCGCGCTACCGGCCCGGGCCGACGGCCAGCAGACAGCTTGCAAGCCGACTGCTGGCCGCCGCCCTCATCCTTGCCTCCGCCACGGACGCTGCCGCCGCCCAGACCGTCGACGGAGCGCTCGACGGAGCAGAGAAGCCGACCGCCTCGGAAAACGCGGCTGCGAACCCCGACATCGAGAACCGGACGGCCAGGATCGGCGCCAGGCTTCGATGCCCCGTCTGCCGACAGCAGTCCGTGGCGGAGTCGTCGTCGCGCATCGCTCGCGAGATGCAGGACGTAATTCGAGAGATGCTGGTTCAGGGGCGAAGCGAGCAGGAGATCGAAGCGTACTTCGTGGAGGCGTACGGCCCGTGGATCTTGCTCAAGCCTCGGGCGGAGGGGATAAACCTTGTGGTCTACCTCGGCCCGGCCGCTGCTCTCCTTTTAGGGCTGCTGTTCCTGGCTCGCCGCTTCCGCGCCATGCATCGCGCCGCACATGTGGCCACGTCTGCAGACAGGCCCGCAGACCGCCAAGATCCGCCGGAGGCGGCGGAGATCGACCGGCGACGGCCGAGCAAGCGCGACCGGGCATGGATCGAGAGCGCGATCAGAGGAAGCTGATCGCCGCGCCGTCTGCGTGGTCACGCCGATGAGCACGGAGCCGACGCCAGCCGCGACCCGCCGCCAGCCTCAAGCCGCCGTCATCAGCCGCGACCCGCCGTCAACCGAGAGGCACCGTCGGGCGAAAAGGCACCGTCAGCCGACAATCACGCCCAGCCGATAGTCTCCTTCAGCCAAGCAGCCGCTGGAAGATCATCATGGCGACCAGAGTGACGCTGACCAACAGCGCCACCCTCGGCTTGCGCTCCGTGTCGTACGCCTCGGGCAGCAGCTCCACCAGCACCATGAAGATCATGGCGCCCGCCGCGAATCCGATCCCGTAGGGCAGCGCAGGGCGAAACATCTCGACGAAGATGAACGCCGGCACCGCCATGAGAGGCTGGGGCAACGACGAGAAGATGCTCCACCACGCGCACTTCCATACCGGCACGCCCCGGCTGTGCAAGACAGCGCTGATCGCCAGACCCTCCGGGATGTTGTGAACGGCGATCGCGACCGTGATGACGGTAGCCAGCGTCGTCCCTCCGCCGAACGAGACGCCGACCGCGACCCCTTCCGAGAACGAGTGCATCGTCATGACGATGACCATCAGCGCCATCTGGCGGGCGCTCCGTCCCGTGGCGCCGCCGATCTGGAGATCGCGCCCTTCGAGCCCGCGCTGAACGCCGAGGATGAACGCGACGCCCACGACCGCGCCGACCAGCGTCTGCCAGCTGCCGTGCGCCGTTCCCTCCGCTACCAAGCCGAAGCTGGCGCCGAGCATCAACCCGGCAGCCAGCGTGTGCGAAACCGCTTCGGCCTTCGGAGAAACATTGCGGACGAAGGCGAACGGGATCGCCCCGAGACCCGTCGCTAGAGCGGTTACCAGCCCGCACAGCGCGACAAGCAGCCAAGGATCCATGCGCCTCGCCTAGCCCCTGTCGCCGCCCAGGAAGATCACGATCCCCATCGCGACTATGGTGACCAGCGCAATGGTCCTGGGTCCAGCGTTGCGATACGACCCCGGCAGGTGCTCGGCCAGCACCAGATACACGAGCGCCCCGAACGCGAATCCCAGCGCCCACGGCAGTAACGCAGGCGCCGCCTGGATCAGCGCCACCGCCACCACCGCCATCAGTATCTGCGGAAAGTTGCTTACGACGGCGAGCCCGGCCGCGTCGCGAAACCCGACGCCGCGCGAGCGCAGGACCGCGCTCTGAGCCGTAGCCTCGGGCATGTTGTGCACAGCCATGGCCATCGCCACGAATACGCCGAACGAGAGGCTGACCATCGCGGCGGCCCCTATCGCCACCCCCTCCGAAGCCGAGTGGAGGGAATTCACGAGGAGCACCTTGTAGCCGTAGGCACCGCTCTTGTCGGAGCGGTCCAGATCGAGATCCTGCGTGCCGAGCGCCAAGTGCGTGAACCATACGAAGGAGATGCCCAGCAGTCCGCCGACCCCGGCGGCCCCCACCGCCTGTTCCTGGGTCGCGGTCATCAGCACGAAGGCCGCTCCAAGCATCGCGCCGGCGGCGAGCGAGTGCGACCACCCGACCGCCACGCGCGGAACCCCTCCCGCTCGCAGAAGGGGAAGGACGCCCGCGATCGAGACCACCGCCGCGACGGATGACAAGAGCAGGACGGCGAGTACCGGATGGTCCACGCTCAGACCTCGGGGCGTTGCCGGATTTGCCCCAAGTCTCGTGGGCAATGCCGTTTGGGAAGTGCCGGATAGTCCACGCTCAGCCCTCGGGGCGCTGCCGGATTTGCCCCAAGTCTCGTGGGCGATGCCGTTTCCGAAGTGCCGCGTTCATGTTCAGGCCTCCAGGTGCTGCCGGAGAACCGTCTGGAGGATCCCGCCGTTCCGGTAGTATTCGGCTTCGACTTCCGTGTCGATCCGCACGACCGCCGAAAACGCCGATTCCGTTCCGTCGTCCGCCACCGCGGTGACGGCGATCTCGTCCTTCGGTCTCAGTCCGTCGGCGATCCCCCTGATCGTGAAGGTCTCCCGCCCGTCCAGGCCGAGGCTCTCCGCCGTCTCTCCCGCTCCGAACTGGAGAGGCAATATCCCCATTCCGATAAGATTAGAACGGTGGATCCGCTCGTAGCTGGAGGCTATGACGGCCTTCACTCCCTGGAGATACGGCCCCTTGGCCGCCCAGTCGCGGCTCGACCCCGAACCGTACAGAGAACCCCCGATCACGATCGTCGGCGTCCCATCCTTCTGATAGCGCATCGCCGCATCGAAGATCGTCATCACTTCTCCGGTGGGAATGTGCCGGGTAAATCCTCCTTCGACCCCCGGAACCAGCAGATTCCTCAGCCGGATGTTGGCGAATGTCCCTCGCATCATCACTTCGTGGTTCCCGCGTCGGGCGCCGTAGGAGTTGAAGTCGCGGAGCGCCACGCCATGCTCCCGAAGGTAGCTCCCGGCCGGCGAGTCGGAAGCGATCGACCCGGCGGGCGAAATGTGATCGGTGGTGACCGAGTCGCCGAGGAGGGCAAGACACCTAGCGCCTTCGATGTCCGCGGCCGGCGGAGCTTCACGGGACATCCCGGAAAAGAAGGTGGGCTGGCGCACGTAGGTCGATGAATCGCTCCAGGCGAAACGGTCCCCTTCGGGAACCTCGAGCGATCGCCAGCGTTCGTCGCCCGAGTACACCTCCGAGTACTTCGCCTGGAACATCTCCGTCTTCACGGAAGAACGCACCACGCGGTTGATCTCTTCCTGGCTCGGCCAGATGTCGCGGAGGAAGACATCTTCTCCTGCTTCGCTCGTTCCCAGCGGCTCCGTTCGGAGATCTATGTCCATCCGGCCCGCGAGGGCGTAGGCGACTACCAGCGGAGGCGAAGCCAGATAGTTGGCGCGGGTGTCCGGACTGATCCGGCCCTCGAAGTTCCGGTTGCCGGAGAGGACCGAACAGGCGACTAGGCCCTCCGACCGAATGGCCTCCGATATCTCGGGAAGCAGCGGTCCGCTGTTGCCGATGCACGTCGTGCAGCCGTACCCCACCACGTGGAAGCCCAGCCTCTCGAAGTGCGGCATGAGCCCGGCTTCGGTCAGATACTCCGTCACGACCATCGAGCCGGGCGCCAGACTCGTCTTCACCCAGGGGGGCCGCTCGAGGCCCGCTTCGACGGCCTTCTTCGCGAGCAGGCCGGCCCCGGCCATCACCGCGGGGTTCGAGGTGTTGGTGCAGCTCGTGATGGCGGCTATCACGACGGATCCGTCGCGCAGATCGAAGCTCCGCTCTCTCCCCTGCTCATCGGTGAGCCGAACCGCGATGCCGGATCCGGTCGCCACGGCCGCCGGGGCTTCCGCCACCGCCACTCCGCCTTCGCCGTTTCCCTCGGACCATGGCGCGGCGTTAGAGGCTGGGCGGGCCGATCCGCCGCCCTTGATCGCCTCCAACGCGTCGAAGAAACGAGGCTTGCTCTCCGACAGGAGGACGCGCTGCTGGGGCAGCTTGGGACCCGCTATCGCCGGCTCGACCGTGGCCAGATCCAGCTCCACGTGATCGCTGTACTCCGCCGCCGGCGTCTCCTCGTCGTGGAAAAGTCCCTGCGCCCGCGCATACGCTTCCACCAGATCGACGTGGCTCGCGGAACGACCGGTGAACCGGAGATAGGCTATGGTCTCGGCATCGATCGGGAAGATCGCGCAGGTCGAGCCGAACTCGGGCGACATGTTGCCCAGAGTGGCCCGGTCGGCCAGCGAGAGGCTGGCGAGACCCGGCCCGTAGAACTCGACGAACTTCCCCACCACCCCCGTCTGGCGCAGAATCTCGGTCACTCTCAGGACCAGATCGGTCGCGGTGGCGCCTTCGGGGAGCGCGCCGCCGAGCCGCATCCCGACCACGCGCGGCACGAGCATCGAGAGCGGCTGGCCGAGCATGGCCGCTTCGGCTTCGATCCCCCCCACTCCCCAGCCCAGGACGCCGAGGCCGTTGACCATCGTCGTGTGGCTGTCGGTGCCGACCACGGTATCGGCATAGGCCGTCCGCTCGCCCGTCGTTCGGTCGTCGAACACGACGCGAGCCAGGTACTCCAGATTCACCTGGTGCACGATTCCCGTGTCGGGCGGGACGACCCTGAAGTTGCCGAACGCGTTCTGGCCCCAGCGGAGGAAGGCGTACCGCTCGTGGTTGCGCTCGAACTCCCGCTCGGCGTTGATCATGAAGGAGCGGGGCGTGCCGAAGGAGTCGACCTGCACCGAGTGGTCGATCACGAGCTCGCACGGCATGACCGGGTTGATGGCGGCAGGGTCCCCCCCGAGTTCGGCCAGCGCATCGCGCATCGCCGCCAAGTCGACGACGGCCGGAACCCCCGTGAAGTCCTGGAGGAGCACGCGGCCCGCCCGGAAGGATATCTCTCGCCCGGGGGTGGCTTGCGAGTCCCAGCAGGCGACGGCCGCTATGTCGTCCGCCGACACCGACTGGCCGTCTTCGTGCCGCAGGAGGTTCTCCAGCACGACTTTGATCGAGAAGGGAAGGCGCGACAGGTCGGCTCCGGCGGCGGTTGCCGCGGCGCGGAGGTCCCGGATCGCGACGGGGCCGCCTGGGGCGTCCAGCGTGGATCGCGTGCCCAGGGAATCGAGGGAATCGAGAGCGTGGTTTGACGACATGTGAGCCTCGGCGAACGCGGTTACGGGTCAGCGATGTGCCGACGGGGAATGTCTACAATGTACCGGACGGGAACAATGATGAAAGAAGTCTGTCCGACATCCGGCCGACCTCCCGCGTTTGCGGCTCCAGTTATCGGCGTTGCAGCTCCTGCGTCAGAGCGGGACGACCGCCCCGAGATCCAGCTCCTCCGCCCTGGCGAGGGCGGCTTCGGCAATCGCCACATCCTGCGCGGCGTTTCCAACCGATTTGAAGAGAGTGAAGTCCGACCCGCACCGTCCGCGAGGCGCCGCGCCGTTCACGATCTCTCCCAGCTCGGCGTCGATCGCTTCGTCCTCTGCGACGAGACCGTCCCGGACGGGAATTATAAGGTCCCCCGCCTCTTCCCACGCGGCAGCGCGTTGGTCTACAACCACCCGGGCCCGGACCACGATCTCCCCGTCGATCTCCCGCGTATCGGGCCGGAACGATCCGATCGCGTTGATGTGGGCGCCGCGCTCCAGCATGTCCGCCGCGAAGAGCGGCTGGGAGGCCGTAGTGGCCGTGACGACCAGGTCCGCTCCCTCCAGCGCCTCGGCCGGATTGTTCACGGCGCGGACCCGGGGAGCGCGACCGCCCCCCGCAGGGACCAACTGCCCGGCCGCCGCTCCGGAGAGTTCCTCCGCGAGCGACTTGGCGCCTTCCTTCGGCAGAGACACGATGCGCACTTCGGAAAGCTGGCGTGTCGCGGCAAGCATCTCGATGTGCGCGCGCCCTTGCGCCCCCGCGCCGAACACGGCAAGCACGCTCGCCTCGGGAGCTGCCAGCAGCTCGGTCGCGAGAGCGCTGCCCGCGGCCGTCCGAATCGCCGTCAGCGAGGTGCCATCCAGCAGCGCGCGAGGCCCTCCGGTCGCCGCGTCCAGGAGCATGATCGCTCCCTGAATCGGCGGCTCGGACGAATCCGGCGGCCCCCGGAAGATCGAAACGATCTTTGCCCCGAGGCCGCGCGACCCGCCGAGAAAGGCCGGCATCAGCAGCGTGACCCCGTCCGCGCTCTCCAGCTGGCCGCGCACCGGGACGACGGCCCGGCCGGCGGACAGCTCCCCGAAAGCGATTCTCATGGCGTCCACTGCCGCCTCGGCGGTCATCGCCTTCGCGATATCGGCTGCGGATACGACTCTGATTTTCATTCTGCTGTCATATTCATTCGGATGCGATTCCCTTCACAAGTTCGCTCGCAAGTCCGCCGAACCCCTCGTCACTGCCCGACTGAACAAAGTATTATTACTTGGTGGCTGTCGTGTGGCGGCTGTCGCGACCCAGCGGTCGCCAGCGCCGCAGCCCGAGACGCCAAGCATAATTTGCGCTCTTCGGGCGCAGCCGCAGAGAAATCGCTCGCGAGAGGAGTCGGGCGAGCAGGCTCGTAGACCACGGGAGCAGGCTCGCAAGTCCCAGGAGTGCATCCCCGGAGTACGTTACAGGAGTACATCATATGAATCATCGCGAAGTGAATCCCCCACTCTCAAGCACCGGGGCGAGTTCCCCGCTCTCGGGCACCGGGGCGAGTTCCCCGCTCTCAGGCGCCGCGCCGAGTCTTCCGATCTCAGATGCTTCGCCGAGCGTCCCGATCCCGGAGACCGTGCCGAATCCCCCGCTCTCGGGCGCCGCGCATCGACGACCCGGACTCTCCTCGGCGTCCCCGTCCAGCCTGCCCGCGTTCAGGCGGCTCGCAGCTGCCGCAGCTTCGGCGGTCGCGGCGACCCTTGCAGCGACAGTTTCCCCGGCAGTTGCCGCAACCACGGCATTCGACGCTTCCCTGACGTCCGCACTGGCTCCGACTTCCGGTCACGCTTCCCCGGCTACGCTAGCTGAAGCTCGACCCGCGAGGACGCTGCGACAGGATGATCGCGACCAGGACGACGAAGATGGGCCGCCCGAACTCGACTCCGGACTCATCTCGAGTTTCCGGTGGCGCAGCATCGGACCGGCGGTCGCATCCGGGCGCATCGCGGACATCGCGGTCGATCCGACGGACCGAAGCGTGTGGTATGTCGCCGCTTCTTCGGGCAACGTCTGGAAGACCACGAACGCCGGCACGACATGGAGACCCATCTTCGACAACTACGGTTCGTACTCCATCGGCGCCATCGCGCTGGACCCGAACAATCACCTCGTGCTGTGGGTCGGCACCGGGGAAAACAATGGACAGCGGTCGGTCGGCTATGGCGACGGCGTCTATAAGTCCGTGGATGGCGGGCGTTCTTTCAAGAACATGGGACTCGAGACATCCGAACACATCGGAAAGATCGCCATTCATCCCCAAGATTCCGACATAGTCTTCGTCGCGGCGCAGGGACCTCTCTGGAACGCGGGAGGCGAGCGCGGACTATACCGGACGACGGACGGCGGCGAGAGCTGGGAGCGCGTACTCGAAATAGACGAACACACCGGCGTCAACGAAGTGTTCTTCGACCCGCGGGACCCCCGAGTGATGTATGCGACCTCGTGGCAGCGGCGGCGCCATCAATGGACGATGATAGACGGCGGCCCCGGCTCGGGCATCCACAAGTCGACCGATGGCGGAGACACTTGGCGGAAGATCAATAGCGGCCTTCCCTCGGGCGACAAAGGCCGGATCGGCTTCGCCATATCGCCGCAGAAGCCGGATGTCCTGTACGCGATAGTGGAAGCGAGCGGCAACTCGGGCGGGACGTTCAGGTCCGAGAACATGGGAGAGAGCTGGTCCCGCACATCGCGCTACCAGTCGGGCGCCGCGATGTACTACCACGAACTGTACGCGGACCCGCACCGCTTCGACCGCATCTATTCGCTGGACACCTTTGTCGAAATGTCGGACGACGGGGGCGAAACATGGGGACGCCTGCCGACGCGGCGAGTGCATGTGGACCATCACGCCATCGCGTTCGATCCCGACGATCCCGATCACATTATCCTCGGCAACGACGGGGGATTGTACGAGACATACGACTTCGGCCAGAACTGGCGCTTCTTCGGCAACCTGCCCCTTACGCAGTTCTACAAAGTGGCGACGTCCAACGACGAGCCCTTCTACTACGTCTATGGAGGCACTCAGGACAACAACACTCTCGGCGGGCCATCGCGGACGCTGGACAGTCAGGGAATACGCAACGCGGATTGGTACGTGACTCTCGGCGGGGACGGCTTCGATCCGGTCGTAGACCCCGACAATCCCGACATCGTCTATTCGCAGCTTCAGAACGGCGTGCTGTCGCGCTTCGACCGCAAGTCCAAGGAGAGACTCGACATACAGCCGCAGGAAGATGCGGACGGGCCGCCTCTTCGCTGGTATTGGGATGCGGGGCTCCATATGTCGCCGCACAACAACCACCGGCTGTACTACGGTGCGCAGATTCTATTTCAGACCGACGATCAGGGCTCCACTTGGCGGGCTATCTCCGGCGATCTGACGCGAAATATCGACAGGAACGAGCTGCAAGTGATGGGGCGCGTGTGGAGCGTTGACGCGGTGGGAAAGAACAGGTCCACATCGGTCTTCGGACATATAGTGTCGATATCCGAGTCGCCGTTCGCCGAAGGACTCATCTATGTGGGGACGGACGACGGCCTGTTGCAGGTGACCGAGGATGGCGGCGAGAGCTGGCGGGCGGTCGAGAGCTTTCCGGGAGTTCCGGATACGAGCTTCGTGCACGATGTCGAGGCGTCGCTGCACGATCCCAACACGGTCTTCGCGGTGATCAACAACTTCAAGCGCGGGGACTTTCGGCCCTACGTGCTGAAGTCCGTGGATCGCGGGGCCAGCTGGACTTCCATAGCGGGCGACCTGCCCGAGAACGGGCCCGCCTTCTCCATCGTCCAGGACTTCGTGGAGCCGGATCTTCTCTTCCTGGGAACCGAGTTCTCGGCCTTCGCTTCGGTGAACGGAGGAGAGTCGTGGCTCGAAATCGGGAGCGGACTGCCCACGATCCCCGTGCGCGAACTCGAGATCCAGCGGCGAGAGGGCGATCTGGTGGCGGCTACATTCGGCCGCAGCTTCTACGTGATAGACGACTACACTCCCTTGAGGGAGCTCGTGGGGGAGCCGGATGAGATTCTGGCCATGGAAGGGCACATCTTTCCGGTGAAGGATGGGAAGATGTTCCTGTCGTGGGGCCGCGGGGGCCGAAACGGAGCCGACTTCTACACGGCCGACAACCCCGAGTATGGGGTCGTCTTCACCTACTACGTCCGGGAGACTCTGCGCACGCGGGAGGCCGAGAGGCGGGCGCGGGAGCGGCGGGCGCAGCGGGAGGGCGAGGATACGCCCTATCCGACGTGGGAAGAGCTGGAGGAAGAGGACCGCGAGGAGGCGCCGAGCGTGTTCCTGACGATTCGGGACGAGGAGGGCGAGGTCGTCAACACGGTGGCCGGCTCGGCTTCGGGAGGGGTGCACCGGGCGACGTGGAGCTACCGCTATCCGGGATACAACCCCGTGACCGGCGGGGGTGGCGGCGGCACCGGGCCGATGGCGCTGCCGGGGAGCTATTCGGTGTCGCTGTCGCGGCGCGTCGACGGCGCGGTGGAGGAGTTGGCCGGACCCGTGCCGTTCGAGATAGCGCCGATCGGCAGCTCCGCGATTCCGCAGCAGGACCGGGCGGAGGCGCTGGCCTTCCACAGGGAGTTGGGCCAGCTGGTGCGGGCTAGCAGCGGGACGCAGCGCGCGGTTGCGGCGGCGATGGACCGCATCTCGGCCGTGCGGGAGGCACTCAATAGCTGGCCGTCGGCGGAAGAGGAGCTGCGCGAGAACGCCCGCGCGATGGAGCTGCGTCTGATGGACATCCGGGACGAACTGAATGGTTCGCGCACGCGGCGGTCGCGCGCGGAGCCGGACATGCCCGGGATAGTCAGCCGCATCAATCAGGCCGTGTTCGGGAGCTGGTACGGCTTCTACGGGCCGACGCAGACGCACCGCGAACAGTACCGGATCGCGAGGGAGGCTTTCTCGGAGCTGTATCCGGGCGTCCGCCAGCTGGTCGAAGAGGAGTTGCCCGCGCTCGAGCGCCGCCTGGAAGACGCGGGGCTGCCCTGGACCACGGGCCGCGCGCTGCCGGACTGGCCGCCGCCGAGCCGGCCCGGCAACGACTAACGGCACCGGTCTGCCGTCACGTCTCGGTGTAGCGCAGGGTGCCCTCGATGGAAGGAGGCAGCGGAGGCAGCTCGACGATGAACATTGAAGAGGTCATGGCGTCCATGAGCCGCGACATGGATGGCAGCATGGATGGCGGCATGGATGGCGGCATGTCTGCTGGAAAACTTGACTTCTACGAGCGTCGGCCCGGCGTGTACCAGCTCATCATCCCGATGCTCCACGAAGACGGGGACATGGTGGACATCTACCTGCGCGAGAGCACGAAAGGCGAGGGATACGTTCGCATTTGCGACTTCGGCATGGCTTTGATGAGACTCTCCTGCGCCTTCGAAGTATCCGCGGCGGCCCGCAAGCGAATCCTAGACAGCATTTTGGCTGACAACCGCGTCGGGCTGGACGAGGGCAGCCTGTATCTCGACGCGCCAACCGAACTGCTATGCGAGAGCGTCCTCCGGTTTGCGCGATGCGTCCAGAAAGTTTGCAACATGCGCTACTGGAACGGGGAGACAGTGCGTAGCGCACCGAGGCGGCGTCGGGCCGGGACCGGGACCGGCTCCTGTACCACAAGCGGCTCCCGTACCACAAGCGGAGGGAACGAATAACGACGCAGAAACAGCTGAGAGATCTCTGGGAGAGGGTACAGGGGAAGAAGCCTCACATGCCCCACTACCTCATCGAGGTCCGTCTCGATGGCATCCGGGGAACCGACAACCTCAGGGTGCCGTTCGATTATCCGGTAAGCGTCATAGCCGGTGGCAACGGCAGCGGCAAATCGACAGTGCTCGCCGCCGCCGCGTGCGCGTACAAGGCACCTGGAGCAGGCGCCGAAGAATTCGTGCCTTCGACGCTGTTTCCGTCCTATCGTCCGGATCTGCCAGGGCGCAGGGATGCCAGCAGCGAGACCGTCCTGGATTATGAATACTCCGCGCCTGACGGGCGTCACACAATGCGCTGGAAGCGGGGTTCCAAGGGATGGAAACTCATCTCTCTCCGGCACAATAATGCAAGCCAGCCGGAGCGCCGAGTGTATCTCAGGACCCTCGGCAACCCCGCCGATCCGTCCGAGGCGCGTGGCATGATAGGCATGTCCCGGCTGTCTAGTCTTCCCGGCAAACAGCCCCTGACAGCGTCCCAGATCGAATTTGCGCAGCAGATTCTTCCATGCAGGTACTCGGAGGTCGTCGAATTGTCCGGCGGTGGCAAGAGTCTGCTCTTTGCGACCCGGAAAAACGGCGCCGTCTATTCCGAGCTGCACATGTCCGGCGGGGAGCGCACAATCCTGCGGCTGGCCCAGGAAGTGGCGCAACTCCGAGATGGCCTCGTGCTGATAGACGGAGTGGAAGTCGGCATGCATCCGCGAGTGCAGCAGCTTCTCATGTTGCAGTTGCAGCAATTCGCTTGGCGCAACGACTTGCAGATCATCGTGGCGACCCACAGCCCGGTAGTGCTCGACTCTGTGCCGTCGAACGGACGCATCTTTTTGGACCGCGACGAAGCGACGGGCCAAGTCGCCGTTTGCCCGCCCTACCGAGACCTTTTACAGGATTCCATCTATGGGCGTTCCGATGACGCGGTCAATCTGCTCTGCGAGGGCGAGGCCACCGTAGGCTTGCTCCGAGGCGTTGTCGACTACCTGTCAATCGAACAGCTAGTCCGTGGCGAGACTATCCGCATCGGAAGCGCAACAGGGACCGCAGAGCTCCGTTCCTACGTCGCCGCTCTCCGCAAGTTCGGCCAGATCGAAAACTTCGTCTTCGTCCTAGATGGCGACAAGCGTGGCAAGGGTCTTGAGGCGCGCATTCGAAGAGCCGCAGGCTGGGAAGTCCCCGTGGCGTTCCTCCCCGGCGACCACGTACCAGAGGAATGGATATGGCGGACGATTCAGCGAGACCCGGACGAGCTTGCCGATAAGCTGCACGTAGACCGTCATGATCTTCTGACGCATATGCGCAGATTGAACTCGATCTACGACCCTGCTTCGGATAGCCTATCCGAAATTGCCAGATTCAAACTCGATAATCTGGCGGATTTCTACGAGTGGGAGATTCCGGACATGTGCAGGGCAGTTGCGTATCAAGAGGCTGGACGAAACGAAAGCGATATTCGACCTTTCGTGAAGAGCCTGGAGAACGCTGTCAACCAATGGCGTCCGGCGTGAGGGCGGTCCCAACCGCAACCGCTGAGCCCAATGGAGGAGGAGAAACATGCTGACATTCCTGGCCCTGGGGCGCGTAACGGAGAGCCCGGCCGTCGGAGCTGGCGGAGGGAGTCGAGAACCATGAACGGCAACCCAAACATCAGCGCAGACTCGCCGTCGGTGCAAGCGCATGTAAAGATCGTCCAGAACGTGATCACCCGCATGGCGGACAACAGCCGCTCCTGCAAAGTGTGGTGCGTAACCCTCGTATCCGCCGTCCTGGTCCTCGCGGCACGAACGGCGCAGCCGCAGCACGCCCTTCTAGCGTTGGTCCCGATGCTGCTGTTCCTGATCCTGGACGCATACTACCTGGCTCTGGAGCGGGCGTTCCGGAACTCGTACAACGACTTCGTGCGCATGTTGCACAGGGGCGGATTGGCCCAGAGCTGCGTGTACAAGGTGGCGCCGACGGGCATGGGATCTAGGCTGGCGGTGCGGTGCGTGGCCTCCCTTTCAATATGGCTGTTCTATTTGTTGGTGACTGCGATGGTGATCCTCGTCTGGAGACTAGCTATCCCCTCGGAAGCGCCGCTGTAAGAAGAAATCCGGCCATGGCAAGAATTCCGAGACACAACGTGTTCGTCAGCTTTCACGAAGAGGACATCGATTACAAGGCAGACTTTGTCCGCATGATGGGAACGCGCATCATCGACAAGTCCGTCGATACGGGGAACATCGACGACACCGGTTTGAAAACCACGACGGTGCGCCGGAAAATTCGCGATGAATACATACGCAGCGCCACCGTCACCATAGTGCTCATCGGTCCCCGCACATGGCAACGCAAGCATGTGGACTGGGAAATCGGTTCCAGCCTTAGAGCGACCAAGCGCAACTCCAGGTGCGGCTTGCTGGGCATCCTGCTTCCAAATCACCCTGATCACGGGAAGAAGAAGTTTAGCCCTCGCCCGATTCCTCCTCGACTGGCAGACAACGGTCAGGGGAATAACCCATACGCGCTCGTCTACCACTGGCCGAAGCCCTGGGCGCCTGCCAAGGTAGCAGGCAGGATTCACGAGGCATTCCTGCGCAGGCACAGGGCTCCGCCAAACAACTCGCGACGTTCGTTCGCCCGGAATAGGACCAGAGACTATCAACTAGGCTGGCGGAGCTAGCGCTTGCGGCGGGACTCCCCCACGCTCGCAACCCCTCCGCCGTATCACGGCCTAGCGGGTCGCCGTCGTGCACTCGAACACTCGACCTTGGCCCGTGCTGGCGTGTAACATTCATGATCACAATCGAGTGCGGGGGGAAATCCCATGGCCAGAGTCCAGTTGATAATCTCCGATGAAGACCGCGACCAGTTCGTCCGTCAGGCAAGCAGGGAGGGCATGACGCTCAGCGCGTAGCTGAGGGCTGCCGCTCACGATCGCCTTGAAGACCGGCAACGCGCCGAACGGTTCGAGTTCCCGGACGATCTGAGGCGGTTCTTCAGGGAGTGTGCCATCCGTGAAGGCCCGGGTGTGGAACCGGATTGCCAGGAGCACAAGCGCATAATCGCTGAATCGCGGCCGCCGACCGTATGATCCCGAAGAATCCAACGTCTTCCTGCACGCGGTGAGTTTACGAATCTCCAGCCCGACACCACCTATGTGCCGACCCAGGTGGGATTCCTGTACCTGGCCATCGTGCTCGATGTCTTCAGCCGCCGGGTCGTGGGCTGGTCGATGGCTCGGCGCCATCGCACCGAACTCGTGCTCGGCACCCTGGACATGGCCGTGCAGCAACGCCGCCCGGACTCGGTCATCCACCACTCCCGGCCAGGGCTGCCAAGTACACCTCCTTCGCCTTCTGCGAACGCTGCCGGAAATCGGGCGTGACGCAGTCGATGGGCTCGGCCGACGATTGCTTCGACAACGCCATGGCCGAAAGCTTCTTCGCCACCCTCGAATCCGAACTGCTCGACCGCGCCCGCTTTCCAGAACCACCGCCAAGCGCCAGCAATCGCCCATGGCCTTCGAGAGGAACTATCAGGAAGCCGCGTGAATCCCCAGCCATTATCTGTCCGCGAAATCGAGGCAACTTCATCCTGAGTCCAACCCGCTGCACCGCCGTTTTGCGAGCTACCATTGGGGGCAAGTCGGCTGTGGTCGAGTACCCGCACGACCCAGGCATCCGCGACACCGAAACAGGTGCCGTTGACCGAAGATGGAGGCGTCTCGGCGTTGCTACGCCGCGAAGTGTTACCTTTATGTCGCTGACGCTTGGTACTTGCCCGAGAAGGTGAATGTCGGTTACGATATTAGCTTCACGCGCCACTTCTACAAGCCACAGCCGCTGCGCCTACTTGAGGAGATACGGGCCGAGATACTAGCTTTGGAGCGTGAGGCAGAGGAGCTACTGGAGAAGGTTATCGGCCCGGCCGACAGAAATAACAATAGAGGAGGACAACAATGCCTGAACCAGGAAAGAAAGAAGAATTTACGCTCAAGGTAAATGGAGTTGAAATTACGATCTCTCACCGGAAGCTTGTCGCACACGACATTCTTGAACTTGCGGAGAAGCGAGGAGTCATGCCGGGCAAACCCGAGGATTACATACTGCACGGTGACAAGGGAGAGTACGGTTGGGATGATTGGGTAGACTTGGAGGAAGATCGCGTGTTCATTACCATTCGCAACGCACCAACACCGGTAGCTTGAGTCGCCAGATGCCCAGTACCGTTGATCGCGTGCGGGATGAGCTCGCATCTCTCGGCTACCGAACATCGGTATTCGATAACGCGTACGGCGGCAAGGTGGTTTCCTTCGACTACGTTATTGAGATCGGATCGCGCAAGGGTACGCAAGTCACAGTAGGTATTAGCGTTGACGAAGGATACCCCGAATCTCCTCCACATTGGATTCACGTAACTCCGCCTATTAACGACGGGAAAGGCGGCACCGTTCAGACTTATGTTGACGAACAAGGACAGACTTGGCTTGTGATGAGCAGACCTCCAGGTGATATGTGGGATACATTACCAACAAAGCACATGTGTCACTACATAAGGGAACATCTGAGACGAATCTGGAAAGATGCACCCGCCGCATGAGATACGACGCAGTGCTTACCGCAGATGCGGATTCCATTTCCAACGACCATCTACTGCAACATTATAAACGTAACATACTTCAGGAGGATCTATGCTTCGCCTTGTGGCGCCCGTCTACAGGAAGGCTGCGCCGTACCGCTCTGATAGATGAAATCATACTACCCAAACCAGATGAACGCATCCTGCATGGCAACGCTAGTTTTCAACCAACCTACGTCCGACGAGCAATACAGCTAGCGCGGGCGAAGACGGCCGGGTTGGCCTTCATGCACAGTCATCCAAGTCCCGGATGGCAAGATATGAGTCACTCCGACATAAAGGCCGAGCGGGATGTTCTCGCATATCCTGCCGGAGCCACCGGATTACCGTTGGTGGGCTTGACCATCGGTACCGATGGTCACTGGAGTGCACGTTTCTGGGAAAGAGACGGCCGGAAAATGCGCCGCACTTGGTGCGGAAAGGTTCGCGTTGTCGGACCGCAATCCTATAGAATTGACTTTCACGATGCAATGATGCCTCCTCCGGTACGAAGAGCCATTCTCAAACGTACCTTTGATACCTGGGGACGCAAGTCGCAAGCCACAATTTCCCGCTTGAAGGTGGGCATCGTTGGACTTGGCAGTGTAGGTTGTATCGTTGCCGAAATCATGGCTCGCATTGGCGTTACTCAACTAACTTTGATCGACCCCGATAGAGTCGAAGAACACAACCTGGACCGACTGCTGTATGCGACGGCAAAAGACATCGGCAAGTTGAAGGTGGCTCTAGTCGCGCGGGCACTTCAACATAATGCCACCGCCGAAAGAATCCAGCTAACCACTTTGCCAGTGTCCGTTCACGATACCACGGCGTATAAAGCGGCGCTGGACTGCGACTTGCTTTTCAGTTGCGTTGACCGTCCAGTCCCCCGTGACGTCTTGAACTATATCGCACAAGCCCATCTAATTCCAGTAATCGATGGCGGCGTTGCCGTGCAAACCGATCGACAACGCGACAATCTGTTCTCAGCGCACTGGCGTGCCCACATCGTCACCCCATACCACCAATGCCTTCGCTGCAGCAGGCAGTACAATTCGAGTGCTGTGGTCTTGGAGTTGGATGGATCGCTTGACGAGCCGTCCTACGTCAGCAACTTGCCTTCCGAAGAACGCGTCGGCAACCAGAACGTATTCCCCTTCAGTCAGAGTGTTGCCGCTATGGAAGCAAACTTGATGCTTCGCTATCTACTCGCCGCCGATTGGTGGCCATTGGTACGACAACAGGACTATCACTTCGTGACCGGCGAGATACGCATCGTCAACGACGAATGCCACACCAACTGTTCCTTCCGTCGGCGACGGGCACAAGGCGATGCCGAGACTCCCTTCTATCTCACTGAGGACTGGACGGAGTATCCCCCATTCGGCTGGCGCTCCTTCTGGCGCCGTTTCGTCAGGGTTTTCGATAGGATATATTGGAAACATTAACTTCCGGTCCATATAACTCTGATCTTCCCATTAGCAATTTTAGAGAGCGGCGCACATCATCGCGTTCAGACACGTTAGGACCTAGCGTGATAGAACTTCCGGAAGCCAATATGTCCTTAATATTGAGGTATTCGGGTTCCAAATAGTGCCTTATGCCAAACGGCGAATCGCCGTACTTATTGTAATCGAAACGGATGTCATCATTCGCCGGCTTTATTGCAATAACACGAGCCTCATGTTCATATGCATACGCCTGGCTCTTATACGAGTAAAGAATCTGTCCCAGTGTTTCTCTAAAGGTTTCCGCCAGACTTTCCTGAAAGCCTCTCCTGGCACCGCCATCGCTGATGGTTACTAACGGATCCAGTACATCCAGGACAGGCGTCAGCAGTTGAGCAGTTCGCTTTGCATCGTCAGGATCGTAAATAACCTTCCACAATCTGGATTTTGGAATCATCAATTTCAAAGAGCAACCTTTCCCTTCCCTTCCGTATGTGCGCCAAAACACAAGATTGTCACTTGCAGCATTTGCATTAGTTTCCGGAATAATGAAAGAAGCAATATAGGCGTTGCCAGCACTACTGTCACGCAGCCACGTGTATCGTTGCCGCGGAACTATCTTGCGCACAAGATAGTTTCCCTCATCTGGATCATTGAAATGCGCAGAGTCGTATAATCGTAACGAAGCACCGTCCGAAAGAGCCTCCCTATTTTTCAGATGACCCTCACTCTGTTTCGCACGATCCCCCTGCTTATTCGCCCGGGCCTGATGTTTTTTCGCATGATCCTCAAGCATACGGATGATCGCAGTAATACTTGTATAGTGAACGACAGGAAATAACTCCTCATCTTCCCTCTCCCCTTCGCGGACTGGTTCCTCACAGTCGGGTGATTTGCAGAGTTTATGATGTTGCTCAATGTGGCCACGAAGGTCGCTTAGCACATCTCTCAACATTGGAATTACGTTATGAGACACATAATGTGGATGAAGATTTGCTTCGTTAAAGCGAGATCGCGCTTCCACTACTAGCAATCGCAGAATCCTAACTTTTTCTTCAACGTTGGTCATGCTGTTGTTCCTCCATGCGAACGATGCTCCCTAGCTCAGGCCAGCAGGTACCTAGCACTCCTCACTAGCATGTATTCTAGTTGTAGATGCATAACGCCGGCTCATACAAGTACCGGCTGTCTGCAATTTGATGATTCACGAGCGCGGTGGCAAGCAGAATTGACATACGAGACGTTTGTCGTGTGCGGTACGGTACACACACCGTCGATGCGGAAATTGGTCCCAATCGCCAGAATCCAGTTGATGGGGTCCAAAGGTGCCGCGACAAGGTTCGTACCGTCACGCCTACCGAGATCGCTTGGTATCAGTGCCTGACTGTGGGACTACGAATCACGACGGGCTGCAAGTACCTGTACACCGAGCGACTTCGATAGGTTGCAGCACGCTGGGCCGGGTAGCATCGGTCATCGATTCATAAACCAACCTCAAGTGAGGTGTTAACCGCCGCCGTGCCGCCACCCATCGCTCCCTACCCCACCTGCAAAACGTCCTGGGATATTGCGACCCGGGGACTTACTTCTGGAAAAATCTGGCGGTGTAGATCTACAACCCATGGGTGTTGTGATTCATTTTTGACCACGAGATGCCTGCGGTCTGCTCTAACTTCATTGCTCGCATGTCGGTTCGGGAGGGATATGATTGTCGTTTCCTCACCCTCCTTCACTCGACACTCTTTGCCAGTGCTCGGTACGCGTCATGGCGAATCGTAGGCGCAGTATCAAGGTACAGATGAGGCCCCGATGAGACTCTCGTACACCTTCGCGGTATCCACTTCCAATCCGTAAGCAAACCCTGGACAGTATTTTGGTCAATGAGGACATTGATAACTCTCGCCCGATTCCTTCCCGCACGGGCAGACAACCGCCAGGGAAACGGTCCCACGCTCAACTACGACTGGCCGAAGCCTTTGGGCACCCACCAGGATTGCAGTCTGGATTCACGAAGCGTTAATGTGCAAGATACATGCGAGGTGGTAGTCCGCCTGCCGGAAGAGGCCGCGTACCGGGAGCTGCGCCAAGCAGTAATGATCTAGCCGTGCGTGTGCCCACCCAGCCGAAGATCTACCACATCGTACATGTGGACAGGCTGCCGTCGATCGTTGCAGACGGATATCTCTGGTGCGACGCCAAGATGCGGCAGCGCAGCGACGACACAGGAACAGCGATCGGCATTAACGACATCAAGCAACGCAGGTCGAAAAACACCCTCACGAATTATCCAGATCTGCATCTCGGCGAGTGCGTGCCGTTCTACTTCTGCCCTAGATCTGTGATGCTATACGTTATCCACAAGGACAACCATCCCAAACTGCCATACCACGGCGGGCAGGAGCCGATCCTACATTTGGAAGCCGACTTGCACGAAACGGTTGACTGGGCGGACAGGACCGAGCGGCGCTGGGCTTTTTCGAAATCGCACGCCGCAGCCAGTTACTCTGAGCACTTCTCGGACCTTGCCCGATTGGATAAGCTGGACTGGGACGTACTTGACGCCGAATACTGGCCTGACCGCCGGGACGACAAGCAGGCCGAGTTTCTGGTAGAGTACTCATTCTCCTGGCGTCTGGTTCGACGCATAGGGGTACTGTCCCGGACAACTCGCGACGAAGCTTCAAGGGCTCTGGGGGCAGTCGCCCATCGGCCGCCCGTAGAGATCAAGCCGGATTGGTACTACTGACCAAATGGGAGAACACATGATCGACTACAAGGTCGGAGATATCTTCGTAGAAGATGCCGAAGCCCTGGTCAACAGCGTCAATTGCGTTGGCGTCATGGGGCGGGGAATTGCGCTCCAGTTCAAGAACACCTTTCCTGACAACTTCAAGGCGTACTCCGAAGCCTGCAAACGGAAAGAGGTCCGGCCCGGGCGGATGTTCGTGTTCGAGACGAACGAGCTGGGCAACCCCCGCTACATCATCAACTTTCCTACCAAGCGGCACTGGCGGGCCCAAAGCCGCATGGAAGACATAGAAACCGGACTGGAAGCTCTTGCATCGGAAATCCGCGCACGTTCCATTCGGTCGATTGCCATCCCGCCTCTTGGCAGCAAGCTCGGCGGACTGGATTGGGGAAATGTGCACCCGAAGATATACGCGGCCCTCGCGAAGCTGGCGGATGTGCGCGTCATCGTATTTACGCCGGCCAGCGGGCCCTCTGACAGACGCTCGCGCCGAGCCTTGGGAGCTATCAGGATGAAGCCCGGGCGTGCGGCACTGATTGATCTCATGCGGCGGTATCTCGACGGCCTTCTGGACCCTTTCGTGACGCTGCTGGAAGTGCACAAGCTCATGTACTTTCTGCAAGAGGCGGGGGAGCCGCTTCGCCTGAACTTCCAGGAGGGACATTACGGTCCGTATGCGGACAATTTGCGGCACGTGCTGCGGGCAGTGGAGGGGCATTACATACTTGGCTACGAGGACGGAGGCGACCAGCCCGGCAAAGAGCTCGAGCTGATTCCGGGAGCGGTCGACGCTGCGAACATATTCCTCGAAGACCACCCGGTCACAAGGCAACGCATGGAGAGGGTCTTCGATCTCGTAGATGGGTTCGAATCGTCGTTCGGGCTGGAGCTGCTATCGACAGTTCATTGGATATCTGCCGAGCACCCTGGCGCTAACAAGAGCGAGATCGTCAAGCAGACGTATGCGTGGAATCCCCGGAAGTGTCAGTTTTCGGAACGCCAGATAGAGTTGGCTATGCGAAGGCTCACAGAGGGCGGATGGATCCCTGCCAAAGACGCCGGCGATGAAGCGTAAACGTTGAGATGGACTTCAAGGTATGCCCGGCGTAGAAAACCTGGCGAGCGTGACCTGTGACGAGTAGGCGTAACCGCATATCGTTGCAACCGGGCGTGTTGCGCTGGGCGCGGAAACGTGCCTGTATCCGCCGTGTTGTTCTGGCCCGCAAGATGCAGGTGAATGCCGAGCGCGTCGTGGAGTGGGAGTCAACAGGCAACATCAGTGTTGCGCAGGCCGACAAGCTCGCCAAGTGCACGCACACGCCCTTGGGCTTCCTGTACCTCTCGGAACCGCCAGACGACAGCCTGCCGATCCCTGACTTCAGAAGCCACCTGCGCAGCGCGGCTCCACGGCATCCAAGCCCTGGCCTGCTGGAAACGGTCTACGCGATGCAGCGGCGGCAAGCCTGGATGCGGGAAGATCTGCTTGAGAGCGGCGCACGACCGCTGGAGTTCGTAGATGCATACAGCCTTCAAGACAGTCACGCCGAAGTTGCCAGCGCAATGCGAGACGCGCTGGGACTTCCAGACGACTGGGCTAGACACGTCCCCACCTGGACGGACGCACTCACATTCCTACGCGACCGATTGGAGGCTGTCGGCGCACTTGTAGTCGCCAATGGCATAGTGGGCAACAACACTAGGCGGAAACTCGACCCGGATGAGTTTCAAGGCTTTGCCCTGGTAGACGAATACGCCCCGCTAATCTTCGTGAACAGTGCGGACTTCGTAGCCGCCAGGATGTTCACGATGGCCCATGAACTGGCCCACCTGTGCATCGGCGAGTCAGGCGTATCTCGTCCCGAAAATCTTCGACCACCGCGTGAACCGTCACATAACGACACGGAGCGATTCTGCGACCAAGTGGCGGCAGATTTCTTCGTGCCGGAATCTGCCTTACGCGACTTGTGGCACAGCGCGACACGTGCAGGCGATCCTCTCCAGACGATTGCTCGTCACTTCAAAACAAGCGCAGTCGTTGCAGCACGGCGCGCGCTTGATCTCGAATTGATCGACCGAGACGCCTTTTGCGATTTCTACCGGGATCAGCAACAGCTGAAAGGGAGGGGACAGTTGGCAGGCAAAGGTGGCAACTTTTGGAATATCCAGAGATGGCGCATCGGTAGTCGCTTCGCAGCTGCCGTCGTCCGCGCCACAACGGAAGAGCGACTTGGTTATCTGGAAGCTTGCTCTCTCACCGGATTGAGGGGCGAATCCTTCGATAAGCTGTCTGTCGAATTGGGCATCATGCTGTCCGAGGGCTGGACGGGCACCGCAGCATGACCACCGACACACTGAACGCGGCCTCGAGGACCACATCTGCGCGGCGCTGACCGGTTCCGACTGCGACCCCGCAAAGGCCGACATGACGCACGAGCGCCCGGCCAGCTACGGCACGGGATGGATCCGCGGCAGCCCGCAGGACTACGACCGCGATCACTGCATCGACCTAGCTCAGTTCTCCACCTTCGTCCGCGCCACGCAGCCCGAGGTTGCCGAATCGCTGGACATGGACCGGCCCAGCCCCACACGGCGCAAGTTCCTTGTGCGCCTGGATAGCGAAATCGCCGAGCGCGGAACTCGACGTGCTGCGCAACGAGGTTAGGCACCTGTCGCACCATGTCACCCTGCTCTACGGCACGACATCGCCGGAGAACCAGAAGGCCGCGGCCCTGTACGAACAGAACCGGTTCAGTGTGACGCGACAGCTGCGCTACAGCCCGGACAGAACCCGGCTTCGCTGACAGCGAAGACGAGGTCAGCGTCTGCACCGGTCAGCGTCTGCACCTATCTCCAAGGTAAGAAGTCGTGGTTCCTGCCCTTCAACCTGGGATTGAACGAAGGGATGGAACGAAGACGCGGGTAAATCCCCGCAATCCGAACGGCCTCAATACCGACTATCTCTGGAAGAAGATCCTCACCCGCGACGGGATGACCGGCATCATAGAGAACTACGCCCAGATCGTGGCGACCAAGGACGACAAGACCGGCCGCACCAAGCGCGTTCAGATAGGGCAGCGCTACCACCAACTGGATGTGGTGCGCAAGCTCCTGACAGACGCCTCCGAGAAAGGCGCCGACCACAAATATCTGATTCAGCACTCGGCGGGGACTTTGCTCTCTAGCTGAGCCCGATCGAGAACGGGGCCGGGGGGCTTCGCGCACTCCGGAAAGGGACGCCAGCCCTCGGGGCGAGGGTCGCGCACGGGATCGGTACCCTAGGTCGCCTCGAATGTCCTAAGCCATCTCGAACTGCAAGGCGGAGAGATTCAGGGTGGAAGAACGCTTTGAGAGATGGAGCATCTCCACGCCAACCACCTCGTTCGATTCGTTGTAGTCCAGAACCACGCCCGGTGACACCTCTTGGGATTCGACTATATCGGAGTCGTCGAGGCGCAGGTATAGCGCATCGGATTCCTTGCTCACGTGCAGTTTCATGTTCTCGGCTTCATTCATCCACTACGTGAACCGCATGTCCGGCTACCTGATGTCCCGGAACTTTCGGATGTCGAATGGCTCTGCGTTGGGATCGATCTTGTCACGCAACGTTCCGAGCTTGGACACGTCTAACCGTCGCGGCCGCATGTCGAGCCGCCGCGCCCGCAGAATGTATCCGTCAGCCCCCTTCTGGATTTCGAGCTGGTCTCCGGGGCCCACGCCCAGTTCGTCCAGCATGCGCACCGGCAAGGTGACCTGCCGCTTCGAGGTTATCTTGACTATCATGGTCTGCCCTCCTCCTTGCTGCGAGCGTATGCTATGCAAGGCGGGCGAGTCAAGCGCGGAGAGTGCTGCAAGCTACGGATTATGCTTGAATAGCCTCGAGGGAGCGGCTGATTACGGGTCCTAGAGTCTCGGCCTCTTCACCAGTCAGGCAGAGGGCCACGTAATCGGCGAATCGCCGATCCAAGGTAGCCGGATCCATATCCTGCACGATCATGCCCAGTCAGCAAGACGCTCCGTCAGACTCGGGGGAGCGGGCACCTCCACCACTTCCGCCCCCAGCCCTACGAGATTCGCGTTGGCAGGGCTGTCCAGCGTGAGTAGCGGTTTGCCGGACGCGGCGAGCCTGCAGGCCAAGGCTTCGGTCTTGCCGCCGCGAGCCGCATGCGTGACGAAGACTCGATTGGCGAGAGCGGCCACGAGATCGTTGCGCCGGTACGCCATCTTTATCGTCGGTCTGCGGATGGCGGATGGGAAGGGTGACAGAACCAGCAGGCGGTTCTCATCGATGGCTGTGCGCCAGTCGCGGGGAATGCGCATTCTCTCTATGCCGCGTGCCGGGCAAACGACGACAGCCTGCTTGCCCCGCAGCAGCAGGCGCAGGCACTCTTTCTCCATCGGCGTTTGGAAGCCGCCTATCGTGGCCGTGGCGTCGTCACGCATGGCCCTAGCCAAGTCGTATATCTTGAGGATGATGTCGCCCGGGCAGCGGTTGGAGCAGAGGAGAGCGGTCAGCGGCTGTTCCAGCAGGCGCACATCGCCACGGTAGGTCGTGTCCGGCGGCAGTGGCGGGCCAACCTCCATTACCATCATGCCGACCCCTGCGTCTACCCAAGCTACCTCGCTCACATCGTACAGCCCACGACCTAGCCGTTCGCCAACCGTCTCAACCGCACGCAACCGCCGGTTGGATACGTTCCAAGACATCTCACGCCGTCTCGAACTGCAGTGCGGAGAGATTCAGAGTGGAAGCACGTTTGGAGAGGTGAAGCATCTCCACGCCCACTACCTCGCGCGATTCGTTGTAGTCCAGCACCACTCCCGGCGATACCTCTTCGGATTCGACTATCTCGGAGTCGTCGATGCGCAGGTGTAGCGCGTCCGTTCCCCCGTCCACACGAAGTTTCATAGCCTCCCCCTCATTTGCGATCGAAGAATGCACTTGCCACGCGCCAGGGCATCGCCCTGGTGTCACCGCCACCCGCAACCACCCGGCCGCCACGTTCCGAGATGCGGCCATAGAAACGTTCCATTGCCGGGTCGCCAGGGTCGTCCACACGCAGCACCGACGCAGCCACCACACGTTCGACTCACTCCTCCAGGACATTGCTTTGCTCCGTTCCCGAACCGCATGTCCGGTGAAGTCCTTCCTCATAACTTCCGGTGGCGCATCATCACGGCCACCACGCTCAGGTCTTCAGACCCATGCGGTACTTGATGTCGTAGTTGATGATGAAATCCAGCTCCTCGTCCGTGAAGCCGTAGTGTCCGGCCAGCACGCGATCGATTTCGTCGATGATGGGCTTGGACTGCTTCGGTCGGAATTCGTCGTAGATGACGTTCCCGGTGGTCTTATATCGGGTTTCTTTGCGTTGGCTGTTTTGCTTGAAGCTGACCATGAGCATGTCGGTCAGGTGAGCGAGCCGCTCTTTCGTTGCCCTTCGCATCTCATCGAGTCCTAGCGGAAAGCTCAGGATTTCCCGCAGATTTAAGTGCCTGCAATCGGAAAGGAGCAGGAACCACCAGTAGAACAGCGAGCTGTTCAGGGCAGCAATCGCCGCCGCCGCATCGTGTTTGAATGCGAACTTTGATGTCTTGACTTGGCTAGAAATCTGCTCCCCGTCACGTTCGTTCCAGAAATATGGCGCAAAATCCATCGCCCGAACCCAGTAGTGAGGAGCATTGTGGAAGTACATGACACCTTGCCCACTGGACTGGATGCCGTGCTTAAGAATGCTGCTGAAGGAGGTGATCCGTCGCAGCACGCTTACGTCCGGTCCGGGACCAATCTTTGGAATTGTACCCGGCGGCACTTCTACGTCCGATGGCACAGCGTTGAACTTCAGCGAATAGAATAGATCGTTTCGCGCCTCCGAGCGCCACCGGTTGTATGCCGTAGAATACGCAATAGAAAGGCCCTCACTAGCAGCCTTCTCGTAGATAACGATCGTCGCGCGTATATGCTGCAAGCCATCGAATAGCTTAGCCGGGCGGTCGTCAAAGTGTGATAACCATGCCATTCTACTTTGTGAGAGGCCGATATCTTGAATCGGCTTCATTCTATGTGTACACGAATACGGCAACTGTACAATCATCCCCAACCGTCCGCGTTTGCGCATGATATTGTGGCACTGTTCAAGCACGTTGGCATAGATATTGCCACATCGCTCAGTTGAAAATCCTATTATCCTGTATTCCTTGCGAACCTTGCTGTATTCGACATAGGGAGGATTGCCGATGATGACGTTGAATCCACCGTTGCGCATGACATCGTAGAACTCGGTGAACCAGTGGAACGGCTGGTGGCTGGCGCGCCAGTCGTCGTAGGCAACCGTGCTAGCGGCGTCAGTGCCGTACTCGGCAGCTAGGTAGCGGTCGAGCTCGCCGCCCAGGGTTTCCAGTCTCTGCCGCAGGTTCGTCTTGTCGGCGGTGGTCACTTCACCGCCATGCGTGGTCTGCTGCAGTCGGAACTGCTTGAAGGCTGCGCTTGCGATATCGGCGTTCTCCTCAATTCGCTTCAGTGTCTCTGTTGTCTGGGAGTCCATGGCGCGGTACTGGCCCTCCGGCGTGATGGTCATGGCTTGGCGTACAGCGTCAAGGGATGTAAGCCCCACCAGGGTGTTCCCAGCGCGAATGTTGAAGTCGATGTCGGGTAGTGGCTCTATCTGATCGAAGTTCGCCAGTTGGGCGACGAGCTTGAGGAAGAGGCGCAGTTTGCAGATTTCCACCGCCTCGTCCATGATGTCCACGCCGTAGAGGTTGTTGAGCACGATGGACTTGAGGATGAAGTAACGTTCGCTGGGGTGCCTCTCGACCTGCCGCAGAACCTCGCGGAAGTCGCTGAGTGCTGTGGGGCTGCGGTCCTGCTCAGACCGTTCCAGATCGCTGAGAAAGCCGCGCATCCCCTCCAGGCAGGCGGTGTAGAGGGGTTCGAGGATGTTCAGGGCGGCGAAGAGGAAGGCGCCTGACCCGCAGGTGGGGTCGAGCACTGAGACATCGTCTATGGCGTGCCAGAAAGCGCGCAGGAGTTCCGGCCCCTCGCTCTGGGCGATAACGTCCCGGGCGAACTGTTCGATGTCCAGGTTGAGGGTGATGAGATCGTTGACCTCGCTGACCCCCCCCCCCCCCCCGAATTTTCGAGCTTGGCGCGGACTTCGGCGTATTGCTGGCGGCGGGCGACGACCTCGCGCCAAGTTTCCGTGGGCAGGGCATACTCGTCCAGAGCGAGACGGTTCCAGCCGCTGCGCTGGGATACGTCGCCGATGCCGGCGGCGATCTCTTCGGGCAACTTGTAGGGCGCGTCCAGGGGTGTCGGGTCGTTAGACTGCCGTGCGTTCCAGGTAATGCCGTGACCGATGGAGGGGTAGATGTATCGATCAGGGTCGTCTCTCAGGAGACGCCAGACGCCGCCGGCCGGCCCGAAGGCCACCGAACACTCCTTCTTGGCAGCGTCGAACAGGAACGGTATGACCGTGTTGCGCGAGATGTAGCCGGTGATGTCCTCCTTGGTGTAATAAGCTCCCATTTGCTTCTGATTAACATATTTTTCGAAGATGTAGCCCAGCACATCCGGGTTGATTTCTTTGTCGTCCCGGTATGGACGCTCGTCAAGGTGCCAGCGGTAGCCATCAAAGAAATCGAAGACTCGCTCAAACGCGGCGTTGGGGATGGAGATGTCCGGATTGTCGCGCTCCAAGTCGTGAACGTCGAACAGACCGCCGTTGAGGAAGGGGATATTGCCGAGGAGCGCGGCGAGTTCGGGTGCTCTCTGCGCTTCGGGCTGTCCCAGACCTTCGTGAAAAAGACGCAACAGGAAGATGCGGTAAAACTGCTGGAAGCTGCCGGAGCCGCTCTGCGCTCGCACCCGATTCAGCCGGTTGCGGAGGTAATTTATATCGCCGTCCAGGAAACCCCGCTTCTGGATGAAGTAGACGAACATCATCCGGTTTAGCATGAGGGAGGCGTACCAGTCGCGGTTTCCTTGTGCAGCGATGCCCTCAATGAAGTTCTGGAAGGCGATCAGCTCGGCCTTGAAGCGGCGGTAGAAGCGCCTAGTGACCTCCTCCACGTTGAAAGCATGGGCACGGCTTGTTACGTCGGAGATGCCGACGCCCCTGGCCTCATCTTCGAGTGTAAAGGCGAGCTCTTGAAGGCGCTGGAGTACCGGCTCGCCTGACTGCCCAGCGTGGTATTTCTGTTCACGGCAGGCGGGCAGTTTGCCGCTCTCACGTTTGACCCACTGCCATATCTGGGTGGAACGCTTGGTGTCTACAAACACGATCAGGTGCTCGAAGGCGATCTTCGCGACTCGGCTCTCTATCTTGCGACGGACGGAGTACGGCGGGAGCGCTCCGTCCCCGTCCGGAGCGCACTCGAAGACTGCGAACCCTGCCTTCTCAGCGACGGACGTCAGGGAATATGCGCCATCCCTCGTGCGGACCGTCACCGATTCGGCTCGGTAGTGGTTCCAGCCAAGGCCCTCCACGAAGAGATTCTCGAAGTCGAACGCGTGGAGATATGGCCGGAGGCGCTCCAACAGGCTGTCCTCCTAGAGCCGTGCGCCGACGAGCGACGCCATCTGTCGGTCCAGCGTAAGGAAATCCGACGGGACGCGGGAGTATCCGTCGGCGATGAAGCGGTTGAACAGATCACGGCCGCCGATTGCCAGAACCTCGATGACCACCGGATTGTTGAGTGGGTCCACAAAGCCGCTGGTCAGCACATCGATCAGTGTGGATCGGGCTTCGGCGCTTGGCACGCCATCGTGATGCGGCCGGCACATCATCGCTTCCGTCACGTTTTGGCGTCCAAGCCCATGCGATACTTTATGTCATAGTTGATGATAAAATCCAGCTCCTCATCTGTGAAGTCGTACATCTGCGCCAAAACAACATCAACCGCGTCTATGATCGACTTCATCCGATCCGGATAATATTCATAGTATTCTACGTATCCAGAAGGATACGTCCGTCCTCTGAGTGTTTTCTCTTTATGATATTTTTGCGTTAGTTCAGTTGATATTCGTTGCAAAGTTTGGGTATGTTTAGCATCAGTTTGTTGAATTGGAAATGATGTTACTTCTCGCATTGCAAGATCACGGCAATTACTATATGATTTGAGATATAGATAAAAAAGACTGCTGTTCAGTACACACATCACCACACCAGCGGCTTCCTCACTTTCCACATTTAGCGTAATGTAGTGAGTCGATTTCTTGTTCGTGCCAACAACATTGGGATCGAAATTCATAGCGCGAATCCAATAGGTGGGCCCGTCATGGCAATAAATATCAGCTCCAATTCTTGGAATCGGGCTAAGCATTTTAGATAGAACACCAGAAATTGACGACAGTTTTCTCAACACGGCTGTGTGTAAAGATGTCATAGCTTTCGGTATGCTTCCTGATTCACTCTGCTTTTACGATTGGCACATAGTGCATGACATCAAAGAGGAAGGGACGCTCACGCGTATACCAGTGACGGTAACCCGCTGAATTATAGATGCTATAAGCTTCGTTGCAAATTTTCTTCGAGATAAAAAAGGACAACCTTTGTTCGACGCCGTCAAACAATTTAGCTGGCCTGTTCGAGAAACTGGAAATCCAATGGAGAAATCCCCGATGGAGAAGGGAACGGAAATCTGCGGCTCGATCACTCGATATGGAAGCCACGGGGGTTATCGCGCTCCAGTAACCGCCAGGACGCAATATCTGAATGGATTGTTCGCAAATATAATAGTAGAGGTTCCCACACTCAATAGTATCGAAATCCCTTATGCTGTAATCGTTGACCACATTTCTATATTCGACAAACGGCGGATTGCCAACGACAACATCGAAACCTGTGCTCATGATCTTGTAGAACTCGGCGAACCAGTGGAATGGCTGGTGGCTAGTGCGCCAAGTGTTGTAGGCGTCTTGGTCGGTGAGGTCGATGCCGTACTCGGCGGCGAGGTAGCGGTCGAGTTCGTCGCTTAGGGTTCTCAGTCGCCGACGCAGTTCGGCCTTGTCGTTCGTCGTGATCTCGCCGCCGAATTCGGTCTGCTGCAATCGGAACTGCCTGAAGGCCGCGCTTGCGATATCGGCGTTCTCTTCGATGCGTTCCAGGGTCTCTTGTTGCTCGGTGTCGATAGCTCGGTACTGGCCATCGGGGGTAATGGTCATGGCTTGGCGCACAGCATCCCGAGATGTGAAGCCCACCAGCGCGTTCCCGGCGCGGATGTTGAAGTCGATGTCGGGCAATGGCTCTATCTGCTCGTAACTCGCCAGTTGGGCGACGAGCTTCAGGAAGAGGCGCAGTTTGCAGATTTCGACTGCTTCTTTCATGATGTCGACGCCGTATAGGTTGTTGAGGACGATGGACTTGAGGATGAAGTATCGTTCGCTATGGTGCTTATCGACCTGTGCCAGAACTTCGCGGAAATCTCTCATGGTTTCGGGATGTCGATGTCGTTCAGAGCGTTCCAAGTCGTCAAGGAAGCCGCGCATCCCCTCCAGGCAGGCGGTGTAGAGGGGTTCGAGGATGTTCAGGGCGGCGAAGAGGAAAGCGCCGGAGCCGCAGGTCGGGTCGAGCACCGATACGTCGCGTATGGCGTGCCAGAAGGCACGCAGGAGCTCCGGCCCTTCGCTATGGGTGATAACGTGCCGGGCAAATCGCTCGATGTCCAGGTTGAGAGTGATGAGATCGCTGATGTTGCAGGTCTCTCCCGATTCGAGCTTGGCGCGGAGTTCGGCGTGTCTCTGTTGGCGGGTGATGACCTCACGCCAAGTCTCGGCAGGCAAAGCGTATTCGTCGGGGGCAGCTCGGTTCCAGTCGCTGCGCTGGGATACGTCGCCGATTCCGTCCGCGATGTCGTCGGGCAACTCGAAGCGCGCATTCAGGGGTTTTGGGTTATCAACCTGCCGGGCGTTCCAGGTGACGCCGTGGCCGACAGCGGGATAGATGTATCGGTCCGGATCGTCCCTCAAGAGCCGCCAGACTCCACCGTACGGCCTGAAGGCAACCGGACATTCCTTCTTTGCGGCGTCAAACAGATAGGGGATGACGGTGTTGCGCGAGATGTAGCCGGTGATGTCCTCCTTGGTGTAGTAGGCACCCATCTGTTTCTGGTTGACATACTTTTCAAAGATGTAGCCCAGCACATCCGGGTTGATCTCCCTGTCTTCCCTAAAGGGCCGCTCGTCCAGGTGCCAGCGGTAGTCGTCAAAGAAGTCGAAGATTCTCTCAAAGGCCTCGTCGGGGATCGAGATGCTTGGGTTGTCTCGCTCCAATTCGTGAACGTCGAACAGACCGCCGTTGAGGAAGGGGATCTTGCCGAGCAGCTCAGCGAGTTCAGGCGCTCTCCGCTCTTCGGGCTGCCCCAGGCCTTCGTGAAAAAGACGCAGCAGGAAGATGTGGTAAAACTGCTGGAAGCGGCCCGAGCCGCTCTGCGCTCGTACCCGATTCAGCCGGTTGCGGAGGTAATTTATATCGCCGTCCAGGAAACCCCGCTTCTGGATGAAGTAGACGAACATCATCCGGTTTAGCATGAGGGAGGCGTACCAGTCGCGGTTTCCCTGTGCGGTGATGCCCTCGATGAAGTTCTGGAAGTCGATCAGCTCGGCCTTGAAGCGGCAGTAGAAGCGCCTAGTGACCTCCTCCACGTTGAAAGCATGCGCACGGCTTGTTACGTCGGAGATGCCGACTCCCTTGGCTTCGTCTTCGAGTGTGAAGGCAATCTCTTGAAGACGCTGGAGCACCGGCTCGCCTGATTGCTTGGCATAGTATTTCTGTTCACGGTAGACGGGCGGCTTGCCGTTTTCACGCTTGACCCACTGCCATACCTGAGTGGCACGCTTGGTGTCTACAAACACGATCAGGTGTTCGAAGACGATCTTCGCCGCCTGGCTCTCTATCTTGCGCCGGATGGGGTACAACGGGAATTTTCCACCTTCATCTGGAGAACACTCGTAGACGACGAAGTCCGCCTTCTTTGCGACCGGTTTGAGGGAGTAGTCGCGGTCCTCAACTCGGATGGTCACCGGCTTGGCTTGGTAGTGATCCCAGCCTAGACCCTCGACGAAAAGATTCTCGAAGTCGAAGGCCTGCAGGTAGGGTCGGAGATCTTCGGTGGTAAGGTTCGTCACGAGTCGGCCTCGCTGTCGAATAGTCCTAGAGAGCAGATGATCTGCGGTTCCTGAGCCTCGGCTTCGCCGTCACCGGTTAGACACAGCAAGTCCTCTTCACGCAAGCGCATGACTAGCTCGGCGAGTTGCGTGTCGTCCACGCCACTGCGGAGTTGGCGGTTCAGCGTATTGACCGCAGACTGGCGCAGCGGATAGCGGTAGATGTCTCCTATAGCATGGTGCAACGCCTCGACATCGAACAGCTCGCCCCGGATCGACTCCGCGTACGGCTTGAGCCGCGTGTAAGCGCGGTAGCGCGCACCGGAGGGCCGCCCCAACTGGCCGCCGATCCGCTTCTCCTCCTTGGCGATGTGGCGGACGCCCTTGGCGACGAGCTCGTGATGACTTTCGTGATGCGGCTGCGCCGGGGTGTCGGGCTTGCACTCCGCGGCGGACAGAATTGCGAGCTGCGACTCTGTGATGCTGCGGCCATCGCGGTTGACGTAGGCCAGCGCGTCGTTGCCGTCGGCGGTGCGCATGAAGACGAGGATGCCCTCGGGCCGCTGGGCGATAGGAGCGTGCCGACGCGACGAGAACACGACATCGGGCAGGTTGGCGACGACCTTCTCCAAACGCGGGTTCGCACTGACCGCGTTCTTCCAGATCTGATAGGCGTGGGATGCCAAGTCCACTTCCCCGTCGGGATCTCCATCCAGGATGCCCGCCCGCTCGTGGTAGAGATTGATAATGGCTTGGTCGTCGTCCTCGTCCTCGAAGAAAGCTTCGTCCGCGCCGACGACTTCGGCGTTTTCTTTGAGCCGGGCTCGCACGCGGTTGCGGAGGTTGATGATGCGCTCCACGCCGTCGGCGGGCAGGAAGGAGTGGCAGAGTATTTGCTCCGCCTTCTGCCCGATCCGATCGACGCGGCCCGCCCGCTGGATGAGGCGGATGATGGCCCAAGGCAGATCGTAGTTGACGACGACATGACAGTCCTGGAGGTTCTGGCCCTCGCTGAGCACATCGGTGGCGACGAGGACGCGAAGCTCCTGTTCCGGCATCGCTCGCCCCTCTCGATAGTTGCTGCGGGGGCTGAATCGCCTTGCTAGCCGGGTGGGGTCGGCAGAGCTGCCGGTAACGCCGACAATATCGTCCACGCCTCTAGCCTCGAGTTCGCTTTTCAAGTAGAGAACCGTGTCGGCGAACTGGGAAAAGACCAGGATCTTCCGGTCCGGGAATGTCTCGGTCACGAGCGTGTGAAGCGCGTCGAGTTTGGCGTCGTGGGCCGGATTCCAGGCCCCGTAGGTCTGGAGCAGACCCAAGAGAACGTTCGTATCGGATTGGAGTTCATCTCGCAAGCTGCCCTCGAAGAGGTCGGAGCGGAGCCACTTGAAGCGTCTCCTGTACCGGCCTTCGTACTCCGAGTAGATCTCGGCAGCGTGCGCTGCGAAGTCTGCCGCCGTCCACTCTGGGCCGTTCCCCGGCGGGCCGCTCCCTGGCGTGATTCCATCGTTTTCCAGCTCCTGCTCGTCGTCAGGATCGAAGAGCGCTCCCCTCGCCTCGTCCGCGTCCTCATCGGTGAATCGCGAGTCGAGCATCTCGGCATCTTGCGAACCGATCGGCAGGGGTAGGCCGTTGCGGATGGCATGGAGGAAGACGCAGTTGCGGAGAGCGTGGCTCACCACCGATTGCAGGAAGGACGCGCCGCTGCTCTCGAGGCGCTTGAAAAGATTCGTCCGGCAGAAGCCCACTAGCCGTTTCCCGGCTCGCGAAAGATCGTCGATCTGGCGCTTCTCCGCGGCGGAGGGCGGCGTCTCGGGGTTGTCGGCTACGTAGTTGCCGAGACCGTATCTGGGCAGGTGCAACCCGTTCACGGCATCGACCAACTCCTCCGAGTAAAGCCTGGCGTACTGGTCGTCGGGGTCGGACTCGTCGATGGCGAACTTCACGGTCTTCGGGACGCGGTTCGGGAAGAAGGATCTGCCGCCATCCTCGTAGGTGAGGAACTTGCGACCGGTCTCCCGGTCCGTCTCCGCGTAGTTGTCCTGAATGAAGCTGCGAGTGCGCCGCACCAAGTAGAGGCGCATCAGGTCGCGCCAGTCGTCCGCATGCTCACTGCAGTCGAAGGCCGCAAGCGTGCGCGGGGACGCCTGGTGCTTTCGGCTGAACTCCACCTCGCCCAACTCGCGCATGAGACGCTCGGGACGGATGCCGATATCCCGGTCGTCCTCCACGAAGAGCCGCAGTTGGCTGGACAGGTCCAGATAGGTCTTGTTGTAGGGCGTGGCCGACAAGAGGATGCATTTGCTGTCGTTGGCGCGGACATACTCCCGGATGGCGCGGTACCGCTTGCTCTCCCGGTTCCGGAGATTGTGGCTCTCGTCGATAACTACCAGCCGGTAGCGGCGCAGGTCGGGCAGCTTGGTGAGCACGCGACTGAGCGACAGCACTCTGGCCCGGAGTTGGTATTCGTGCCGGTAGTCCTCCCACATGGGAACGAGGCCCTTGGGACAGATGATCAGCGTCTCGAGCCCGTAATCGTCCTCGAAGATCCGGGCGACGGCGGTGGCCATGAGAGTCTTGCCGAGGCCCACGACGTCTCCGATTAGCACGCCGTTGCGCTTGTTCAGATGGTGGGCCGCTATCTTTACCGCCGCGGCCTGGAAGTCGAACAGCCGGTCGCCGAACACCTTGGGAATCCTGAACTCGGCGAGACCGGCACGGGCTTCGTGGGATAGGTGGTAGGCCATCTTGAGGTAGATGTGGTACGGCGGGACAGGGACTTCGCGCGCCCAACTTTCGTCTATGATCTGGACGAGTTCGTCCGTGATGTCCGCGCAGAACCGGTCGACCCACCTGTCCTCGAACCACTTCGCAAGCTTGAGGGTCGCGTCGTGGTCGAGCACATCGACGTTCAACTCGCCCTGCCCGGACAGGCCGCTGAAGGTCAGGTTGCTGCTGCCCAGGTAGCCCACGCTGGGATTGATGGGATCGTCGCGGAATAGCAGGTAGAGCTTTGCATGCAGCGGGTGGCGAAGGAATAGCTTGACGACGACCTTCCCGGCGCGAAGTTGGGCCGCAAGTTGGCGCAGGGTCCGCTCGTCCAAGTTGGTCGGCGCTCCGATGGTGAGCTGTTGGCGCAGCTGCTGGGCTAGCTGGACTTTGAGACGGTTCGCCGTCTGATTGTCCACGCTGGAGGGTTTCTCGAGCAGGCTAAAGGCCTCCTTGAGTTCCTCGTGCGGTAAACGCTGCATCCCGATGAGCACCCGGCACGGGCCCTTGCTCTGATCCCAGTCTTCCACGTACTGCGCGAGACGGCGCCAGCCGCGCAGGTTGAAGTACCCGACGCAGAAGTCAGCCCTCGAAGAGAGAGCCAAGGTCTCCTGCAGAGCAGGCAGGAGCTTTGAGGCGGGTTCAAGGTTGTCGAAAATACGGGGCATGGATGCAGTGCTTGCTATTCTGGCAAAGCGGAGTCCGCCTTATCCATGATGCTGGCGGTCAGACTTGCCATTCAACGTGGGCACGCGCCTCGCAGTGCTTGGGGGATGTTGCCGTCTAAATTGCTCGTCGCCAAGTCTCAAGTACGTATCTGGATGTTGTCTCGTAGCAGAGAGGAACGGCAAGAGGAAAGAACGCAAACAGATCTACTCACCCTCTTCCAGCCAATGCATGACTTGCCGTGTCCGCTGATGAGCTTTGTCCTTTTCGGGCCTCCGTGACGTCTCCTTCCACACGCCATCTGTTTTCATCTTGGCCTCTAACCACTGGACGGCCTCCATTTTTTCTTCGCCGGACCACCGCCCGTCCTCTATCGCTTTGTAGATGGCAGTCGACTCGGGCATCTGCCGGTACTGCTGGCTATGGTGCAACTTCCTGATCTCCCTCTCGACCGGACTCAGCTTCTCGTCTTCTAGCGCTTGGCGGATGTGTTCCTTACGCTGTCGGTCAGCTTCGGCGAGTAGCTTCTTTAGCTCATCGGTCTTGGCGCTGTCCGGGGCGAAGCGTCCGTAGCCAACCGCCGTCTTGGCCCCGGCCCCGGCCCACTCTAGCGCCTCCCGAATCCACTTCATCGCCGTCTCCGTGTCCGCCTTCGCCGTAGCGCAACGAGGCATCACACTGAACAGAAACGATGTATGGGCAGCAGTAACCAGAAAGGGTATCGGCGTCGGAGAGCACCAGTCGCCGGGGGGATCTTCCCTAGTCCAGCCTGCGTAGTGCGGCGTCATGACATCGGCTTCAAGTTGTACAGGTTCAGTGGGAATGGCGTCCAGAAAACAGACTTCGCCCGCTCTTCCGGGCTCGCCGAACAGCCGGTTGACAGGTTCGGGGTTAGAACCCGGCCCGCCGTCCTGGGTTGCCCAAGCCCGTGCCATCCCCTTGACTGAGCTGCCCGGCAGATACGGCGTACCTAGCGTCGGATGCCATGCGAACCCGTTCTCGACCGGATGACTGCGGCCCAGGCCCGTCACGAAGCGGGACTCCGCGATATGGATCATGCACTTTCCGCCGCGCCCTTCCACGAGGCGTATTGTCCGATGCGCCGCCTCCTCGATCTGGGCGTTCGAGCCAACAGTTCCACCAGTGAGAGTTCTGATCCAATCAAGCTTCGAGTTGCGCCTACCGTCACTCGACATGCTCCATGAATCGCCCTCGATCGTCCACTTGTCGCAAAACTTGTCGAACCAGAGGCCGGCGTGTCCTCCGGATCCGCGCTTCGGCGGACCCGAGCTCGCGGAGTCGTACAGCGGCAAAATCATTCGCCGCCTCCGTCATCGTCGGGCAAGTACGCGCGGCAGAACTTCTTGTGCCACTCCAGCCACGCCAGGGCTTCGCCCTGAGCGCGCAGGTAGCGCGACTGGCCGTGGCCCATGATGGCTGACAGAAGGTCTTTGGAGCCTGGATACACACCATCGTCTTTGCGGCAGAGCCAGCGCTCGATGCTGTCATAGACCTCGCCGTGCGCTTTCTTCCGGTGCGCTCCTTTACCGTCCCCTTCTTCCTTATTGCCCTCTTGTCGTGTCCCCGCCGCGGCTCTTTCCGTGGCCAACGCCTGTCCCAGCCCGTTCATCAGGATCGCCGGCCCCAGGGAGTCCACGTACGAGCGGTAGAGTTTCTTGAAATCGTGGTGCTTATCCTTAAGCTCCATGATTCGGTCCAAGGCGTTCTTCGCCCGCCGCTGTTGGAGCGTCGTCATTTCTGCTCCTCCCCTCCGGTGGCGCGGCGGACCGCGAACCAGCCCTGCCCCACCGTATGATTGCCTCCGACCTGCAAGTACGGATCGGTATCCGGGAAGAGACTGTCGAGAGCTTTAAGCGCGTTGTCGGTGCGACCAGCGATGAGCGTGTACATCACCGTGTCCGGGGGCAGCGTCTCTTCGTACCACAAGTTCTTGCTCTTCTTGGTTCCGTCTTCAAGCACGTTGCGCGCCTGGATAGAAAGGCCGTATCGAACGAACCACGCGAAGTCATCGTCATGCAGAACGGCAATCTGTTTGCCGAGACGGGCCCGAGTGTTCTCGTGGAGAATCAGTCGCTTTATCGACTTAACCAGCTCGCCTGACGGATCGCCCATGATAGAGAACTGGCGCTCTTCCAGAAACAGTTCGCCATCGCCGTCCGACAGCGCTCCCCCCTCATCTACGGCCTGCTTCGCAAACCCGCCGGACCCCGATCGAGACACCAACCCGGAACGGGCGAGATCCCGACTGTATCTTTCCAGGATGTGCGGACAGGTGGCCCAACGGTATGCTCCCATCAAGCTGCGGACGGGCAACAGAAGCAAGCGTCCGTCAGAGATCAGAAGTTCACCAGCTTTGTCCTGAACGCCAAAGATGCTGGCGCTGTCCACATCATCGAGCGTCTTCGCCTTGTCTTTTAGCGCACCCTTTAGGCTCGAACCCACGAGCACCGGATAGTCTGTCGCGGCCTCTCGCGCTACTGGCAGGTCCACGACGCCCATTCCGCGGCCGGACCCAGGATGAACGGAAGTTTCGGCCAGCAAGCCGAGCATGGCTGTCTTCATCAAGTTTTCTCCTCTCGGCCGGGCCAGACGCCGAGCGCCACGAGCCCGAAGCCCCACTGGGTCCGCTCGCCTATCCGTGCCAAGCCGCCCTCCGTGGAAGCGATTTTCTCAAGCATCTCCGGTTCGAATGTCTTGCAGAAGAGCACGCTTCCCGGCGGCAATAATGACCGAATCGGCAGCGGCCGGCGCGCCAGGGAATCCCAGCCGCCGATTCGCTGCGGCCGGTCCATGCAAGCGGAAACGACGCGAACGCCTAGGCTCGGGACTTCGGTCCCGGGTTCGATCTCGATGTCCACGGGCGACAAAGCGACGACAGCCACCTTGCGACTTCTGCGTATCGCTTGGGCAGGAGCGCCGATGTTCACCGTTCCATCCCACGACCGAAGTTCCGCAAGCCTGCTTTCGCCGCCCAGCGGCGTCATCTCCGGGGGCGTCCCCTCCGAAGCCGTCGCCTCCCCGAATGGCCGCGTCCAGCTTTCGGGTGTCCCATCGCTGCCCTCGTCAGGCAGAACCGCGACGCGCAATCCGAGGGACACATCTGTCTTCGGACGCACGTGACGGGTGCTGTAGAGCATCCCTTCTACCGCAGTGCGACTCTCGGGGTCGCGTTCCAGACCGATCCTTCGTTCTTCTGCCCAAAGGCGGCGGCTCGATACTATGTGGTTCTGAGATGGGACATCGCCGCGCAGCGCCGAATTCAAACCGGCAACCGTAAGCCACTCGTTGTCGCCGGGCTTGAGCGTCTTCGCGTCCTGAACTGACGCACCCAACTTTGGAAGACGAACTTCGCCAAGGTCGCACTCTACCGGACCGCCCGGACGTAACAGAGCTTTGGGACGCCAATTGCCACCCTCGGTCGCGCCGAGCACGTGACGAGGCATCCGGAAGAGCGGTTGGCCGTTACGGAGCAGGAAAGGCCCGTCAATCCTGAGCTTCCCAAGGTCGGGGCCATCTCCGAGCACAGCGCGGAGTTTCGGCGGCCATGACCCGGTACCGCTCCATCCATTGCCGCGGGCAAGCGCAGCGCGCAGGGCGCCGACAACCGTAGGAGGATGCGGAGGAAACAGGCTTCCGACATTCTCCTGGGGCGCAGCATCCATCGTGAACGGCGAGCCGTCCCGAAAGAACCAGGTATCTACCGGACAGAACTGAACGCCGGTCATCGGTAAGCCTCCGAGTCCTCGGGGCCGGACAGGAACTGCGCGAGCAGAAGGGCATCGACGCCGACTTTCTCCATGCCGTCGTCGTCACTTTCGCTCGGCGGAGAGTTGCTTGCAAGAGAAAGAAGACTGCTGACGCGGGAAGCCAGAGATTTGGAGCGGTCCCCGGCGCATCCGTCCGATCTGATATCCAAACTGCGATATATCTCCGCTCTAAGGAACGGCTCAAGATCGATGTCTCCCGGGACAACGCCCCACTCGCCCGGCTCCCAGCTGTCCCAACCACAGAGCATGGAGAGCGTTTCGCGAATACGGTATATCAGCGACGACGACAGTCCTGGGTCCGCCGCACTGCCGCCTAGGTCGGAGGCGATCTGATCCAACAGGTCCACAGCTCGAACCTCGCCGCTCGGGCCGCATCTGGTCCATGCGGTAACCCATTGGCAGTGCTTTCCCGCCGGTTTCAGCACAGTTGCGGCCACCGAGTTCCGCCCGTTGCCATCTTTGGCAATATCGTCGAGCAGGTGGTGCGCCTCCCGGAGCGCCGCGCTGAGCGGCAGCCGCATATGGGCGAATACGACCGCAGCGGACAGCGTTGCCTTGCCTCTTGCGCACGAGTTGGAAAACGCCTCTTCGTAGGCACCGGACAGTTCGTTCGCACATGCGAGCGCATCGCTGACGGGAAGCATTGCCAGCACATCGTCGCCCCCGGCATAGATCGTCACGCCATCATGCTTCTTTGTGATTTTTGGCACATTGCAGGTGAACGATGCAAGAGCTTCGCCGACGACACCGCCCCCCTTTTCGAACACCAGCTCGCCCAACCGGTCTCCGTCCGCGAGCAGCAGCGCATAGAACACGGGCGGTGCGCCTAGCGGTTGACCGTTGCTATCCTCGGCCTTGTAGAGACATTTCAGACTTTCGGTCAGCTCTTTGCGATCTGCCTCCTTCAGTGGAGACAGCCTCTCGCTAGACACGAAGTCGAGGTGCATGTAGTTCGCGTCAAGCTTCGGAAACTCACCGGCTTCCGCTGCAAGTAGGTTGTTGAATGGCGGGGACTGCATCGGGAATGCTTTGCTCGTGGCGTTACGGACGGCGTTACGGACCTTGTCCGCGTATTCTCGAGCTTTTTCCGGTGCCACCCTGTTGACGCGACGGATCCAGGGAACCGCTCCAACGTACACGGTCGAAGGCCAGTGCGAAGCATCGACACCCCAGCCCAACGCATCCTTCGCCTCCCTTGGGAATAGCCGCTTCACGAGCGCGATCGCACACAGCCGCTCGTTATCCCGCAGGTCAAGCTCCCCGGTGCAGCTCCGAATTCGGTCCCAGAACTGGTCCTGCTGTTTGCGTTCTTGTGCTCGAACGAATCCGGATAGCTCCTGCAAGTCATGCATGAGCGTGCATTTGTCGCCGGGCTCGTCCGAGACTTGGTGAGTGCGCCAGCGCTTGCGCCGCGCGAGCAGTCGCCAGCGCTTACGCCGCGCGAGCAGGCCGCCGCCGTCACTGGCAGACCCGGCAGTCCACATGACTTCCCAGAAGCCCTTTACCTGCCGATCCCAGATGTCCTTCGTCCCAATGCCAGCGGAAACCGCGTACTCCACGTAGCCGCTCCACACGGCACTGCAGACCCCCTCCCAGGCCTCGCGCAACGCATTCGCGGCGGCCGCCGCTATGGACCTTTGGTCGCCGTCCGCTTCGACCACGAAGTGGTTCGGCAAGCTGCCTATGCGAGGAGGGGCGCCCTCGCGCTCGCCCGATACCCACTTGAAGAGCTGGTCGTCGTCAACTTTGGGCTGGACGATCTTGCCTCCCGCACTCTTCGCACCGAGCATGGCGTGCGCCGACAGGAACGCCAGCAGGTAAGAGCTTCCCCACAGGTCGCGCGTGCGGCGCGACTGCGACACGAAACCCTGCACGGGCCCTATGGAAATGTCGATGGGCGTCTTCATGGACGAACTTCAACCACTCTAATGTCGTCCCCGAGCGACGTCATACTGTCAAGGAATGCGCGGATTGGCTTGTATTGCCTTACCTTACGCTCGACTGGAACAGATAACCTGCCCTCGGGCAGAAAACGAGCCGGAAGGAAAGACAACACCACAACAGGTGCACCTTCACATTCGTGGATATGTATGAACAACGGGCTAGCGCGGCGCTTAACGCCCGGGATGGAAGCACCGCGTGACGCACGGGGCAAGCCAAAGGCGATTCGATCTCTGTTCGGAACATCGTCAACGGCATCCTTCAGTTCAACACCTATCCGGTCAAGCAAGGTCATAGCATCCCGCGAAGATTGCCGATGGCCCCGAGAAGGCTGATTGTCGCTCTCTAGGAGCAGCCAACGGCTTCGCTTGGATATTGCTGTGTACAGTATGTCCTCCGAGCCGTTCTGGATTGGAAGCGATTCAACGGTTCCTTGTATGGTTCTTCCTAATTCTTCCATGGACCGCGGTTTCTGCCACTGCTCCTGGCGGTCAACAAGCAGCGACCGCAGCGTCAATGATCCGTATCCCTTGCGGCTCTTCGCGCCCATCCCGCCGAAGACGCCAAGCGCGATCAACGCGTTCCGAAGCGAGCTCCGCTGTGTCGCATTGAGGTCGCGCCCACGCATTCGAACCGTGAAGTCGAACGGGGCCTTGAGGCAATTGCGTGCGCGTGATCCCCGCTCCATGACGCCGTATCCGAGATATTTGGCACCTAGACCGAGCCCCAGCAAATGGCCTGCTTCGGATGGCCGCTTCTTGTAGCCCGTCAGCCGCATCACGACGCGAGACTGGCCCTTAGCGGTGCTGCCAAATAGAGCGTCCTCCTCACGCTGGATAGCCTTCAGGTCGCCGCCTAGCCGCGGCCATGCGAGGGCCCGCCACCAGAACCTCAGCGCTCCCTTGAAGCTGGGAAGACGCAGCTCGGCGTTTGCTGGGTCGGCTCCTCCGCAGAACATGGGAGTGGTGACCAGATAGGTTGCATTAATCAGTGTTGGCATCGTCACCCTCCTGCCCCATCGAGCCAGAAGGGCTCGCCTACCCGGTAGGGATCGGCGTCCTGCTGGTCTGGTGGTCGCCGGTCTATCAATCCGAACCGGCGCGTCGGACGAGCGAACCGCCGGGCGTCGGCGGCGATCGCTTCGGCAGCCAGCCCCATCAGCGTAGTCCCGCCCGTTACGTTGACCTTCACCTCGTCCGCACCGACAATATGCTTACGGGCGGCATCCACAACCTGCTTGATCTCCTTGCGCCCGCCGCCAAATGCATCTTCAAGGACCAGCGGCTCGTACTTGCCGCCATACTCCGCTTGCTCCAACGCCTCATCAATCCCGTTCCTTGATTTTTCCGAGCAAATTACTAGGCACAACGTCGGCTCTTCATGGCCTTCGCCCGCTTGGCACGCCTTCACCGCGCTGAACAGTACGCCGGGGCGCATCCCGATGGCGCTGACCAGGACTAGGCCGCCAGGCGAATCGCCTAGTGATAACGAGAAGCGGGGCAGCGATTTCAGCGTCTCCCAGTATTCGAGGATCGTATCAGTCTTCCGATGGACATTCTTATCGCTGACGAGATCCTGCGGCCGCATTCCATAGTGGCTATACCCATTGCGCAGCTCGCTCAATTCCTTCCAGAAGGCACCCAGCGCACGCTGTTCTTCGGTCAGATCGTCGCGGAGTTCGGGCCTTCCGTGAAGGGCCCTTATCACGCCGAGCAGATTTGCCGCTCGTTTCCTTATCTTGCAATAGTTGAGCCACTTAGCATCAGGGTATTCTCGCCAGATGATCCAGGAAACGGTCCACTCGTTCATCAGCCCTAGCGCCGTGGCCGTATGTCCATGCTTCAGGAGATCATCAATGATGTCGGCCTGCCGCGAGAGCTCGTAGTCCGAAAGGTCGATGTCCCCCTTCCGTCGCTGCGTGGAACGCACCGTCTCCAGCTTGAATCGATCGAGCGTCTCGGCAATCTGAGTACGCAACTCCTCTTCGAGCGGCAGTTGCTGCCTCCTGAGCGCCCGTCCCAGCGGCTTGTTATGCTTTCTCATTTTCTGCGCCTGCAACCCCAGCTCTAACGGCAGGCCGGACAGATACGCCTCCGACAGACGCTTCATGTCTCGCGCGACGGACGCAGCCGTTGAATCCGCTCCCAGGAGATCTGCCATCGGTAACGCGCTGCCTGTCTCGCGCAACACCTTCAGCGCGCGAATCCAGCGGGGAAGCTCCAAGAGCGGGCGCAAATCGAGGAAGGGACTCGGCGCATCGTGGTTCAACATGCCGTAGTACGCCCCGCGCACGCGAATCCCTCGGAGCGCAGCCAAGTAGAGCACGGCCACATAGGCAAGGAATGAGAAGTGCCTGTATCCGTGGGTAACGTCCACTATCAGGTCGACCCTGGGCGGGACAGTGCGCACAACCGCCTCCAGGAAGTCGGCGATGCCGTCTTGATCATCTCCGGCCGAGACTTCGGCCAGTTCCACGCGGCACTGATCCTCCAGCAGCGCCTCGAGCTTGGGCCAAGTCTCACGCCTCGCCTGCGGCGTGCAAAGAGCGACCACGCGATCCGGCCGCTCCCCCTCCGGCAGAAGGTCGACAAGGGCGACCGGGGCAAGTTCGGACTCGGCCTCCCTGCCCTCGAGGGTGTACCGCGCCTTCCTGGCATTTACTCCGAGCACGGTCAGCATCAGGCAGGTGGAATCGTTTGTGGAACCCAATGTCTTCGACCTCTTGAGAACGTGATTGGAAGGAAGCCCGTATACTTTCGGTTGAGAACGCCTTCCACGGCAACCCATCGTGCGCCGTGCCTTGTTCCCGATGTGGAGTGATTCATGCAATCCGACGCTAAGATACATCAGATGACCGGGCCCGATTGCTGGACCGCTACCAAATGATCGAGTCGCGGATGAAGGTCTGGACCGGGGACATCACCACGCTCGCCGTGGACGCGATCGTGAACGCCGCCAACGAGGAGCTGGCTGGCGGCGGCGGCGTGGACGGCGCGATTCACCGGGCGGCGGGGCCGGAGCTCTTGGAGGCGTGCAGCGCCTTGCCGGAGCTTCGGCCCCGCGTTCGCTGTCCCACGGGCGAGGCGCGCATGACGCCGGGCTTCCGGCTGCCCGCTCGCTACGTCATCCATACCGTCGGACCGGTGTGGCAGGGCGGCGAGCACGGGGAGAGCGGCCTCCTCGCTTCATGCTACGCCGAGTCGCTGAAGCTGGCCGCCGAGCACGGACTCCGCACCGTCGCCTTCCCCGCCATCAGCTGCGGAGTGTTCGGCTACCCCGCCGACGCCGCCAGCCGCGTGGCGGTCGCGGCAGTGGCGGGATCGCTGGCAAATAACGAATCGGTCGAAAGCGTTATCTTTACCGCGTGGAGCCGCGAGATCCGCAGCGCTCTCGAGAGCGCGTTGGCAGGCGGCGGCGCTGCGGGCAACCCCGGCTGACATCCTCGTACGCGGTGGAGCCGGGTTCCTAGTACGTTGGCAGGAAGCGCGGCGGCGGACGGTCCTGACGAGGGTTGACACCAGGAGCGGCCCCAGAAGCTGAGCGCTAGGGCGGCGGATCCTCGGCGCCCGTTTTGGCGGAGGCCGGCCTTCGCTTGACGACTGATCTCGGAGAAAAGCCAGATTCCCCCTACCGGCAAGCAAGGCCCGGCCGTGACGCCGGACACCCTCTCCCCCCGCACGATCTTCTCGTTCTGGGCGCCATTGGCCGCGACATGGCTGCTCATGGCGGTGGAGGGACCCTATCTGGCAGCGGTGGTCGCCCGCCTGCCGGAGCCGACGCTGGGGCTGGCGGCGTTCGGCGTCTCCATCGCTCTCGCCCTGCTCGTCGAAGCCCCCGTAATCATGTTGCTAAGCGCTTCGACCGCATTGGTCGAGGACGCGGCTTCGTACCGCCGCCTGCGCAGCTTCGCGAACATAGTGAACGCCCTGTCGACGGCGTTGCTGCTCATCCTGCTCATCCCGCCGGTGCACCGATGGACCATGGAGGTCGTACTCGAGCTGCCGCCCGATCTGGGGCAGCTGACGTACGTCGCGCTCTGGTGCTTCCTGCCTTGGCCGGCCGCGATCGGCTACCGGCGCTTCTTGCAGGGAGTGCTGATCCGGGCGGGCCGGACCCGCCTCGTGGCGCTCGGAACCTTCATCCGGCTCTTGGCGATGTCGGGGACCGCAGCCGCACTGGCCACTGCCACCGGGCTTCAGGGAGCCTCCGTAGCGGCGGCCGCTCTCTCCGCCGGGGTAGTGTTCGAGGCGGTTGCCGTTCGTTGGATGGGCCGGCACGCCATCCGCGCGCTTCTGTCGCCGAACGGGGACCGGACGGAGGAAGCATCTCCCCAGACCGTTCAGGCCGACCCGCACGACATTGCGGAGACCGGGCGCGCGGGCGTCTCCATGGCCCCCGCCGGGACAGCGACGCCCGCAAGCGGCGACCTGCGCTTCGGAGAAATCGTCCGTTTCTACATTCCTCTGGCGCTCACTTCGCTTATCGGGATCGTCGTCCAGCCGATGCTCACCTTCTTCATGGGGCGCGCTCCTTCGCCGATCGAGTCGCTCGCGGTCTTCCCCGTCGTCCACACTCTGGGCTTCATCTGGCGGGCGGTCAGCCTCAGCTACATGGACGCCGTCATCGCGCTCCTCGGGAAACACCACCAGGGCTACGCGCCGATCAGACGCTTCGGGCTCGGCCTCGGAGTTGTGCTCACCGGCTCGCTGGGGTTGATTGGGTTCACGCCGCTGTGCCAAGTCTGGCTGGAGACTGTTTCCGGACTCTCCCCGGAGCTGGCCGCGATCGCGACCAAGGCGATAAGGGTGATTGCGCCCATACCGTTCCTCGGGGCGATTCTCTCGCTCCAGAGGGGCGTGTTGATGAAGAGCCGGAAGACCGGCCCGATCAGCACCGCGACGGCAGTGGAGATGGTCACGGTGGCCGCAGTCTTCGTCGTGACTGGCTGGCTGCTGGGCTGGACCGGCGTTACCGCGGCGGTTACCGCTTTTCTGTGCGGGCGTCTCGGGGCTAACATCTACTTGGTGCCCATAGTGCGCCGGGTCTTGGAGAAGTCGGCCCGCGCGAGAGTCGAGGCGGGCGCAGCTACCCGCTCGTAAGGGCTGAACGCTGCCCGCTCGTTGGGGCTGAATATTGCGCGCTCGTTGGGGCTGAATATTGCGCGCTCGTTGGGGCTGAATATTGCGCGCTCGTTGGGAGCTGGACGTTACCGGCTCGTTGGAGGATGGACGTGGCCTGCTCGTTGGGAGCTGGAGTCGTCCGTCGGCAGGGCGTCGACATGCCGTCCGTAGGAAGCTGGAAATAAAAGGAGATGAGAGAGATGACCGACAGATACCGGGTCGCCTGGAACGCGGCCTTCGCAGCGGGGTTCGGGGCCGTAGCGTTCGTCGGCAGCGGCGCGGGAGCCGCCGCCATGCAGGACATGTCCGCCAGCGGAGATCTCATCACGATAGATGAATGGACGGTTCCCTACAGCGAGAGCCGTCCGCGAGACCCCTTCGTGGCGGGAGACGGGCGTGTCTGGTTCGTGGGACAGAGGACGCACTACGCTGCCGTTCTCGATCCGGCTACCGGCGACTTCCGGCGTTACGACATGGACGAGGGCACGGGCCCGCACAACCTGATCGTCGACGATGACGGACTGGTCTACTACGCGGGCAATCGCGCGAGACACATCGGGATCATCGACCCCGCGACGGGCGACATCGACAAGATCATGATGAGCGATGACCGCGCACGCGACCCGCACACCCTTATCTGGGACGACAACGGAGACATCTGGTTCTCGGTCCAGCAGGGGAATCTGATCGGTTTTCTGAATAGGGAGACGGGCGAGCTTCGCTACGTCGACGCGCCCGAGGTGGAGACGGCGCGAGGAATGGGTTCGAGCCGCCCCTACGGCGTGAAGCTGGACTCGAAGAACCGGCCCTGGATCGCGCACTTCAACACCAACCTGATCGGCATGGTCGAACCGGAGTCGTTCGAGCTCATCGGCTACGATCTGCCCGAAGGTTCGCGGCCTCGCCGGCTGGTCATCGACTCCAAGGACAGGATCTGGTACGTCGACTACAGCCGCGGCAAGATCGGCCTGGTGGTCGAAGGCGGCGGATTTCAGCGGGAGTACGACCTGCCCGCCGGAGAGGAATCCCGCCCGTACGGAGTTGCCATCGACCGGTACGATCGGGTGTGGCTGGTCGAGACGGGCATCCAGCCGAACCGCTTCGTGGGCTTCGATACCGACACGGAAGAGTTCGTCGCCATGCTCGATGTGCCGAGCGGCGGCGGCACGATCCGGCACATGTACTACGATGCGGCCACGGACGCGATCTGGTTCGGAACGGACGCGAATACGGTCGGACGGGCGGTGGTGGCGCTTCCCGCTCGCTAGGGGTTTCTCGCTCGCTAGCGTTTCCCACATGCGGGGAGAACGATGGCGTCACCGTCTCCATCGACTCGCCGAGCGGGGTGGCCATGGGGTCCTGCGGAGCGCACGGCGGTAACGCCTCCCGCCCGCTAGAGTTCCCTCCAACCTGCGAGGGCGGTTAGGGCGCCTGCGGTGACTACGGAGTCTGCGACGCCTGCGGTGGTGGCGGGGTAGCAGGCGGTTCATCCTCCGAGGGCCATGGCGAGGGCGACGGCTCCCCCGTCATGCCCCCCGCCTTCACGGATGCGTGTCGTCGCCTCATCCCCCCGGCAAGCGACGATTCCGGCAGAACCTGCCGGAAGTGCTCGCCGTACAGCTCCCATACGGTGATGAAGAGCGCGGCGATAACGGGACCTATCAGGATGCCGGCCATCCCGAACATGAATAGTCCCCCGAGGGTGCCCAGCAAGATCATCAGGTCCGGCATCCGGATATCGCGGCCCACGAGCCATGGCCGCAGGAGGTTGTCCAGCGTCCCCACCACGCCGCCGCACCATACCGCCAGCCCGATGCCCGCCGCGGCCTGATCCGTGACCAGGAGGTAGACGACCGCCGGGAACCACACGATCCCCGACCCTATGCCGGGAATGATCGAGAGCACGACCATGCATGTTCCCCAGAACGCCGCCGAGGGGATTCCCACAGCCCAGAAGGCGAATCCCGCCAGTCCGCCTTGCAAAATTCCGATCAGCAGGGTCCCCTTGGCCATCGCCCGCGTCACCGAGGTGAACTGGTCCAGCAGGCGTTGCTCATCCTGGTCGGTCAGCGGCATGCAGTACGAGACCTTCCCGAGCAGCGCCCGCCCTTCTTTGAGGAAGAAGAACATGGCGTACAGCATTACGAAGAGGAGGAATATCAGCCGGACCGTCGCGGCGGCGACTCCGGTCAGGCCCTGCGCTACGAACCCGCCGACAGTGGCCGCCAACTCCCCGGCTTTCTCGATGAGCCGCCCCTGGTAGGGGATCAGGTGCTCCCCGCCGGGTAGCGACTCGAGGAGCTGCTCGACCGCGCCCGGCTCGCTCATCCGCACGCGCATTTCGTCTATCCATGGGCCAGCCGCGTTGGTGACTTGCAAAGCTTGGTTCGCGACGATGCCCAGGAATCCCGCCACCGGACCGAGGCAGAGCAGCACGAAGAGAACGAGCGTGACCGTGGCGGCAAGCGTCTTGCGGCCGCCGAACCAGTGCCGGAGAACTTTGTACGCCGGGTAGATCAGTCCGCTGGCGATCGCCCCCAGAAAGAGGGCCACCAGAAACTGCCTTATCATCCCGAAGAAGAGGATGCTGACGCCCGCCACGAGGATGAGAAGGAAAATGGCGCGGAAGCGCGCCGGGTCGAGCGGCGGGGAGGGCGCTTTCTCGGTCATGGACGGCTCCTGGTTCGCCGCGAGGACGGTCGGCTGTCGGCGGCGGCGCGAATCGGGGACGAGCCGTGATGGATGCGCCAGCCGGGGTGGCCTGGAGCGCGGCGCTGTACCGCGGCGGCGCTAGCCCTCACAGGTCGGTGCGCAGGTCGTCCAGCAGGCGGCGCGACTCTCGCGCCCGTTCCGACCAGTGGGCGGCGATCTCCGGGTAGGCCAGATCGCCGCTTCGGTGCATCGTCTCCCACTCGCGCGCCTCCGCTGCCAGCCAGCTTAGAGTCTCTCGCGGTCCCTGCGACATCATCGACTTCAGGATGTACGCGCGCTCCCCGACGCGAAGGCCCATGCCGAGGGCGCGCGCCGCCCGTGCCAGATCGGCGCGGGTGAGCACCAAGCCGGAGCGGACCGGAGTCAGCAGGGCGGACACGAAGTCGCCCGCCCCGTCCTGCCTTGGGTCGGCCAGCGGCGGCGCCTCGCGGAAGGCGAGGGGCGGCCGCGCAGGCGCGGGGGCCCGGGCCGCTTCGGCGGAGAGCACGCAGGCGAGCGTGTCCGCCCACCCCTGGTAGAAGGGCGGCGCGATCTGCCGCAGCTTGGCGAGAAAGGCGGGCGTCCACGAGAGGAGATGCTCCCAGAGAAAGGCGCACCGGGCGCTGCGCCAAGCTGCGGCAGACTGCCCGGCGCCTGCGCCCGCCTCCGCTTCGCCCAGCCAGGCGTAGGCGCCGAGCAGCGTCCCGAGGTGGTCGGGCGACGCGGGCGGTTCGGCTTTGAGGGCCCGCCAGAATCCGGCTACCCGGTCGCGGGCCTCCCCGCCGATCCGTCCGTCCGCGCCCAGAAAGGCGGAGGCGTAAGGATAGAGCTGAAAGAGGAAGAGGTCGTTGTACGCCGGCTCGGCGGGGAGTCGCCCCAGCGCCAGAAGCCGCCCGAGACGCCGGTTCTCGGAAGATGGAGCGTCCAGCAACGCTCCCAGCGCGCGAACCAGCTCCATTCGTCCTCCTACTCCGCCCGCTCGGCGGGCAAGCCGCAGGCCGTCGCAAGCCGGATGGCGGGCGCGCCCAACAAGACGCCCCTACTCCGCCCGCTCGGCGGGCAGGCCGCAGGCCGTCGCAAGCCGGATGGCGGGCGCGCCCAACAAGACGCCCCTACTCCGCCCGCTCGGCGGGCAGGTCGTAGGCTTGGCGCACCGGGCGCAGCGGACGGATCAGCCAGTGCGGGCGGCGGGTTCCGTCGGGAGAGTGTTCCCTGGCGCCCCTCGTCTTCTTCAGCCACCTCAGATACACCTCGTGCGCCGCATCGGTATCGACGCGGATGTCGCCCCTGCGATCGCCGCCAGCGGCCTTCACCACGCGAACCGCCTGGTGCCAGCAGTGCATCCCTGACACCGGATCGGGGTGGACCGGAAAGGCCAGATTCTGGTGCACCCCCACATCGGACCACCATATCCTCGCCGTGTCCGGGTCGTCCGTCTCGTACGGCCCCGCGCCGCGCTTTCGCGACATCTTCCACCCGTCCTTCGTCGCATCCAGGTCGACGGTCGCCATCATCTGCCGCTGCGCTCCCTCCGCCTGCTCGCCGCCCCCCGCTTGCCGCCGCCTCTTCCCCGCAGACGACAGCCTGGCGCGCCAACTGCGCGACGACTTCCCGTTGCCGCCGCCGTCTCCGGCGCCATCCCGCAGCTTCCACCGTCCCATGTGGTGGCTGCACGCCACGACGCCCGGCTTGATCCCTTCGGTCACCCACGCCGCCAGGACGAAGTGCCCGGTCTCGGTCTCCACCCGCACTAGATCGCCCGTATTCACGCCTATCCTCGCCGCGTCCGCCGTGTGCAGCCAGAGCGGGTTCGTGTGCGCTATCTCGTCGAGCCACTTCGCGTTGGCCGAACGAGTGTGAATCTGAACCGGTAGACGGAAGGTCGATATGAGGCACATCTGATCCCGGTCCATGGCGGCCGGGTGCACATGGCTCCGGATGTACATGGGCACGGCGTACTCCGGCCATCCCCATTCCACGAGCGTCGGAGAGTAGAACTCCAGCTTCCCGCTGGGAGTCGGAAAGCCGCGTCGAACGATGCCGTCGTCATCGCGCACGCCGACGGGCCGTCGTCCCCCCGCGTCGTCATCCGGCGCCGCCACCGGCGCGAGGTTCAGCGACTCCGGCTTCGGAGCGCGCGTGTACACTCGCCCTAGGTCATCCTCCCGAACATCGGAGAGCTCCTCGGCGGGAACCGTCTCCGCGTAGAGCGGGCCTACCTCCCGCGCCACTTCGAAGGCCCCGTACTGCCTCATGTAGCCGATTGGCGACAGGCCCCGGGCCTCCGCGGCTTCCGGGAGACCCGGCACGGAGTTGTCGAATATCCAACCGTAGTATTCGTCGGCCGTGAGGCGCTGGCCGGGATTCTCCTTCGACTCCACGAAGTCGCGAATTCCCCTCGTCCCGTCCTGGTCTATCCGCCACGAGAGTTCGAGCCAGAACTCGTTCTCTTCCCAGACTTCGCCGGGGTTGGTGTGCCGCGTGTCCGCCACGTGCTCGTGCAACCGCTGCCTCGCCGAACGCAGCACGGGCTGCCTGAAGCCGATCCACTGTCCGTCGTGCGTCTCGTACGAGTGCAGATCGTGCCGCTCGGAGCCGTGACCCATCGGGAGGATGTAGTCCGCGAAGTACGCCGATTCGTTCCACGTCGGGGTCAGCGCGACGTGCAGTCCGACCTTCTCTTCGTCCCGCAGCGCCTCCATCCAGCTGAATCCGTCGGGATTCGTCCACACCGGGTTGTACACTCGCGTGAAGTAGACGTCGAGCTTGCCGCGTCCCTCCTTGAGAAAGTGCGGAAGGAGGAAGGAAAGCTCGTACATCGAGAGGGGATACTCCTGCGGCCACGTCAGGTCGTTCCAGTGTTCCGGGTGCCGGGGCATGCGGACGGGCTTCGGGATGTACTTGTTCCAGCTGCTCGGATAGACGCCGCCGGGCGTCGCCACCGCCCCCTTCAGCGCGTTGAGGAAGAAGAGGGTGCGCGCCACCTGCCAGCCGCCCTCGTTGCCGGAGGCCGCGCTGCGCCAGTTGTGCGTGGAGAGGCGGGCGCCGGTCCGGGCCACGAGCTCGGCCACCTCGAGGATCCGCGCGGCATCGATCCCGGACTCTTTGGCGGCCCACTCGAAGGTGCAGCGGCTGTAGAGATCGCGTAGCGCCCGTTCGAACGTCTCGAACGAGCGCGGCTCGCCGGGTCTTTCGGCGGCCAGGTACTGCTCCCAGTTGAACCAGCGGCGCACGAAGTCGCGGTCGTAGGCGCCGGTGGAGATGAGATGGTTGGCGATCGCGAGGAGGACGGCGGCTTCCGACCCGGGCTGGGTCGCGAACCAGTAGTCGGCATGGGTGGCGGTATTGGAGAGGCGCGTGTCGAAGACGATCAGCTTGGCGCCCTTCTTGATGCCTTCCAGGATGCGCTGGGCGTGGGGATTGAAGTAGTGTCCGGCTTCGAGGTGAGAGCTGACGAGGATGATCACGTCCGCGTTGGCGTGATCCGGGCTGGGGCGATCCATGCCGAGCCAGAATTGGTATCCGGCGCGGGCGCTCGACGAGCAGATGTTGGTGTGGGAGTTGTGGCCGTCGACCCCCCAGGCCGCGAGGATGCGCTCGGTGAAGCCGTCCTCTCCGGGCCGGCCCACATGGTACATGATCTCGCGGTGGCGTTCCTCGTCGAGCGCCCGGCGGATGCGAGCCGAAATGTCGGTGAGCGCCTCCTCCCACGAAGTGCGCGCCCACTTCCCCTCTCCGCGGGCTCCGGCCCTCTTGAGCGGGTAGAGAATCCGGTCCGGGTCGGTGATCTGGTTCAGGGTCGCCGGGCCCTTGGCGCAGTTGCGGCCCCGCGAGCCGGGGTGTTCCGGGTTGCCCTCGAACTTGCGCACTTCCAGCGTGTCGCGGTCCACGTAGGCCAGCAGGCCGCACGCCGATTCGCAGTTGAAGCAGGTCGTCGGCACCAGCATGTAGCGCCGCTCCTTGCGGTCCGGCCACGCCTTGGGGTCGAGTTCGACCCAGCTGTCCCACCTCTCGCGGGGCGGGAAGGCGGCGAGGTGGATGCGGCTTGGACCGGGGTAGAAGGTTTCGCCCCGGCTCTCCGTCTCGCTCCGCGCGGCGCTCAGCCGTTCGTCGAGTTCGCCGATTCGCCGCGATTGGGCGGCGGACAGGCGACTGGTCGCGCCGTTTCCATCAGGGGCGGCAGCACCATGATCCTCGCGGCCGGCGGCAGCGCCGTGATCCTCGCGTCCGCCGTCGTGGCCCGCGCCATCGCCGCTCATGCGAGCGGCACCGACTGGCCCGCCTGCACATAGGCGTGCTCGTGGGCGAACAGTCCGATGAGCGCGGCAGCGCCGGCCGCCGGGACGAACCAGGCGGCGGATGGCGAAGCGCCCGCGACCATGAAGGCCGCGCCGGTCCCGGCCGCGGCTACCAGCAGCGCGCCGGTCCAGAACCACGCGGCGTACGATCCGAACACCATCTGCCGGACGGCCAGCGCGGCGTGGGCCGTCGGGTGCGTGAGAGTCAACTCTCCGAGGACGAGGAGAAGGTGGGCGGCGGCGGCGGCGGCGACCAGAAGCGCCAAACCGGAAGAACCCGCCAGCGAAGGAAAGAACATGAGAGTTCCCCCTCCGGCGAGGAGCGCCTGCACCAGGAAGTGCGGGGGCAGAAGCGGGTTCTGCCACAGGTCGCGGGCGCGAGCCTGGGCGAACAGGTAGGCCGTGTAGACGGCCGTCATGGCCGCCAGCGGCCCTCCCGCCCAGGCGATCCAGCGCGCCGCCTGGCCGCCGCCCGGATCGAGCCACCCCGCTGCCAAGTGCGCGGTTAGCGCAAGACCGTAAGCGGCTATCACGAAGGCGCCGCGCACCAGCCAGCTCTTGAAGTGCGGGCGAGTGAAGATGAGCGGAAAGCGCCCCGGATGCTCCAGGTCCCAGATGAGCAGTCCGCCCGTCACGGCCAGCGCCGCCAAGCCGAGAACCGGCGCCAGAGTAAGCCACTCCCGGCCCTGCCACGACAAACCGCCCAGCAGACAGAGCAGCAGCGCCGCCAGATAGACCCCGGCCGATATTCCCTTCGTCAGCGTGTACAGGCTCACCCGCCAGTCCCACGGCACCGTGTGCGAGACATCGTACGAGAGCACGGCGGCAGCCGAGGAAGTGGGGCCGCGGTGCCGCCCCGGCCGCTCAGGCTGGCCGGACCCTATCTGGCCGGGGCCGCTCGGCTGTTCGCTCCACATGTAGAGGCCGCCGCCGGGCCGGCTCGCGGCCAGCGGATCCAGAGTGGCCTGCTGCGCTCCCTTGTAGAACAGCTTGGGGCGAGTCTCCTTCTCTGGCCGGCGCACGCTCACCCCGCCGCCGGCCGCGAGCCGGGACACCTTCGCCTCCGGATCATCGAGGTCTCCGACGATTATCGCCTCGGTCGGGCAAACCGTCACGCACGCCGGTTCGAGTCCCATGTCGATGCGATGCGCGCAGAAGTTGCACTTCTCCGCCGAGTGATCATCGGGATTGATGAAGATCGCATCGTACGGACAGGCGGCGATGCACGCCTTGCAGCCGATGCATATCGACTTGTCGAAGTCGACGATGCCGTCCGGACGCCGGAACATCGCTTGCGTCGGGCAGGCGGTCGTGCACGGCGCGTCGTCGCACTGGTTGCACCGCGTGACCTGGAACGCTCGCCGGGTGGCGGGAAACGTTCCGACATCAGCATATTTTACGTACGTGCGCGTGACGCCGAGAGGGACTTCGTTCTCGGACTTGCACGCGGTCGTACAGGCGTGACAGCCGATGCAGCGCGTATGATCGATGACCTTCGCCCAGCGGGGCGTCCCCGCCATCGCCGGCGCAGAATCTGACATTCAACCTCTCCGTTGCAAGATATCGTTCACTAACTAGCGGAATCGTGGCAGGGTGAGCAAGTCCGGCCGACGGCGGGCGGCCGTCCGGGCGGCGGGCGGCGCGGGACAGTCCGGCTGACGATGACACCGGACAAGTCCGGGCGGCTGGTGACGCGGGGCAGTTCCGGTGGCTGGTGGCGCCGGCAGGTCGGCGGCTGGCCGGCTCGCGCAGCCCGACGCCAGGAGAGTACGACGCGGAGCAGTTCCGGCGGCTGGTGGCACCTGGCAGTCCGGGCGGCTGGCCGGCTGGCGCAGCCCAGTGGCCGGTGGCGCCGGCAGGTCGGTGGCTGGCCGACTCGCGCAGCCCGACGCCAGGAGAGTACAAGGACGACACTTCCCGAACCGCGCGCGCCGCGTGCGCGCACTGACACTTGCAGATGGACGAACCGTTATCAGAATGCCCTTCGAGAGCATAGACCCGACGACCGAGGAGCGCCTAGCCTCGTTCCCTTCCCTTGATGCGGACGGCGCCGATGCCGCTCTCGACCGGGCGCGCACCGGCTTCGAACGCTGGAAACGCGCCTCGATGGACGAGCGCGCCGCTCGGCTGGTCGAGCTAGCCGGGATCCTCGACCGCGGAAAGGCCGCCTTCGGCCTGCTCATGACGCGCGAGATGGGCAAACCCCTGGCCAGCTCCGTCGCGGAGATCGAGAAGTGCGCCTGGGTGTGCCGACACTACGCGGAGCACGGCGAGGCGATGCTAGCCTCCGAGCGCTTCGAGTCAAGCGGCACGCACTGCTGGATCGAGTACCAGCCGCTCGGCGCCGTCCTCGGGATCATGCCGTGGAACTTCCCCTTCTGGCAGGTTCTGCGCTGCGCGGTTCCGGCGCTCATGGCAGGCAACGTCTTCCTCCTGAAACACTCGCCGAACGTTCCGCAGTGCGCCACGGCGCTGGACGGCCTCTTCGCGCGGGCGGGCTTCCCACCCGGCGTATTCCAGAATGTCTTCGTCGAGGTCGGCGACATCCCGCGCCTGCTCGACGACCCGATCGTCCAGGGGGCCTCCCTGACCGGCTCCGTGCAAGCCGGTTCTTCGCTGGCCGCGGAGGCCGGACGCCGCATCAAGCCCTCCGTGCTCGAACTCGGCGGGAGCGATCCGTTCATCGTCATGGTGAGCGCCGACATCGACCGGGCCGCCGCCATGGCGGTCAAGTCCCGCATGTGGAACAACGGCCAGTCCTGCATCGCCGCCAAGCGGATTCTGGTCCAGCGCGCGATAGCCGAAGAGTTCGCCGAGCGCGTGATAGAGCGCGTCGAGGCGCTGGAAGTGGGCGATCCCAAGTCCCCCGAAGTCGACATCGGCCCGCTGGCCCGCCGCGACCTTCGCGATCAGGTGGCCGGCCAAGTCGAGGCTACGGTCGCGGCGGGGGCACGCGCGGCCGTGGGCGGCCGCGTGCCCGACCGGCGGGGCTGGTTCTACGAGCCGACCGTGCTAACGGACATCCCCGACGGCACGCCCGCATGCGATGACGAAGTGTTCGGGCCGGTCGCCAGCGTCTTTCCGGTGCTGGACCTGGACGAGGCTATCGCGCGCGCCAACGCGACTCCCTTCGGCTTGTCGTCGGCGATCTGGACGAACGACCCGCGCGAGCGGGCGGAGGCCGTCCGCAGCATCGAGGCCGGCGGCGTGTTCATCAACGGAATGCCCGCCTCCGATCCTCGCGTGCCCTTCGGCGGCATCAAGCGATCCGGGTACGGACGCGAGCTGGGTCCGCACGGAATCAGGGAATTCGTGAATGTGAAGATGGTCTGGGTCGGCTGAACCCGGCACGCTAGACACGCGCCAACCAGCGCTCGCTCTCCCGCGCTGGCCTCGCTTTGCGCACTAGGCACACGTTGGCCCCGCGCAGCCGCCGGCCTGTCCTTTGCGGCTCGCTCCCCGGACTCAGCCGGCTCCCCGGGCCCGGGCCAGCCGCACAACCCTCTTCGCGCGGTGCCGCCCGACCAGCGTGCTCAGCCGCAGCTCCCAGACATATTGCATCATCGCGAGCGCCGGCACCGAGATCATGATGATGACCGTCGCGAAGAGAATCCCGAAGCCCAGGCTCACGGCCATCGGCACCAGAAACTGCGCCTGAATGCTCCGCTCGATGATGATCGGAAACACGCCCAGAAACGTCGTCAGCGAGGTGAGAAGGATCGGGCGGAAGCGCGCCCTGGCCCCATCCACGATCGCCTCGGGCATGGACATGCCGCCGCGGTGCCTTTCGTTGATGAAGTCGATCAGCACCAGAGAGTCGTTCACGACCACGCCGGACAACCCCACGATTCCGAACATCGAGAGCACGCCGATATCGATGCCCATGAGGAGGTGCCCGATCGCCGCCCCGACGAATCCGAGCGGAATCGACGCCATGATGACCAGCGGCTGCACGTACGACTTGAAGGGGATAGCCAGGAGCGCGTAGATGACCAGCAGCGCCAGACCGAAGCCGCGGGCCATGCCGCCTAGCGCGATGGACTGTTCGCGCTGCTCGCCGCCCATTGTGTGGCGCAGCCCGGTGAAGTCCGCCTGCAAATCGGGCAGGATGGACGAAGTGAGCTCGCTGTTCGCTTCCTGGCCCGTGATCAGCGCCTCGTTCACATCCGCGGTGACCGTGACGACTCGCCGCCCGTCGATCCGGTTGATCGTGGATGATCCGATCCCGAAGGAGAGTTCGGCGACCTCCGACAGAGGAGCCTCGGCCCCCTGCGGCGTCCGTATCCGGTAGTCTTGCAGGTCCGCCAGCGTGTTCCGCTCCGACTCCGGCAGCCGCACATAGACGCGCACTTCATCGCGTCCCCGCTGGAGCCGCAACGCTTCCGCGCCGAAGAACGCTCCCCTCACCTGCCGCGCCAGATCGTCCAGCGTGATGCCGAGGGTGCGCGCCGCCGGCTTGAGCTTGAGCTCGAGTTCGCGCTTGCCCTGTCCGCGGTCGTCCCGAATGTCGGTCACGCCCGCGACGCGGGACAGCCGGTCCACGAGCATCGGCACCGCCGCAGCCAGCACCGTCGTGTCCGGGTGCGAGAGTTCGACCTGAACCGGAGACCCGAGGTTGATCAGATCGGAAGCGAAGGTGAGCTGCCGGGCTCCGGCGATCGGCCCTACGCGCTCCCTCCACGCGCGTTCCACGTCCACCGCGGGCACATCGCGGATCTCGGGGTCGGACAGGCGGAAGGCGATTTCGGCGATGTTGGAGCGCGCGAACGAAATCTCGGCGCTTATGCCCGGGCCGCCCGACTGCACCGGCTGGGAACCGACGCTCGTGAGAACGCCGTCCAGCAGGGGAGGTTCGTCCGCGGGCTGGCGGGCCTGGAGTTCGGCGACGGCAGCCAGTCCCTCTTGCTCGATATAGGCTGCGACTTCCCTCGTTCGCTCGTTGGTCGTCCCCTCCGCCATCTCCAGAGACGCGATCACTTCGCGCCCCTCGATCACCGGGAGGAAGCTGAAGCGAAGGTGACGGCCGGCCACCAACCCGGCGACTAGCAGCAGCGCCGACACGGAGCCGAGTATCGTTATCCCCCACCGCCGCACCGAAAAGCGGACGGCGCGCTCCAGCGGACCGTCGATGAATCTCTGCAATCCGCGCTGGACGGCATCCTGGAGGCGGTACACCGGCCCCAGCGGTCCGTCTCTCCTTTCCGTCCCCGGCACGGGCATATGCGAGAGATGGTACGGAAGGATGAAGAGGCCTTCCACGAGCGAGAGCAGAAGGACGGAGATCACGATGGCCGGGATGACGTACAGGAACTTGCCGATGCCCCCGGGGACCATGAGGAGGGGCGTGAACGCCGCCACCGTCGTGAGCACGGCGAACGTCACCGGAACCGAGACGCGCTTGGCGCCCAGCACCGCCGCCTGCACGCCGGACGCGCCTTTCTCCCGCTCGGCGAAGATGTTCTCCCCGACGACGATCGCGTCGTCCACCACTATCCCGATCGCCAGAATGAAGCCGAAGAGCGACATCATGTTTATCGAGAGGCCCACGGCGGTCATCACCGCGAACACGCCCGCGAAAGACAGGAATATCCCCACCGCCGTCCACAGCGCGAGCCGCAGATTGAGGAAGAGCGCCAGCGCCACCAGAACCAGGATGAGACCTAGCCGGCCATTCTTGATGAGAAGCGAAAGGCGGCTCTGGAGGTAGTCCGCCTCGCTTCGCCAGATGCCGTATTCGATGCCGCGGGGGACTATGCCGGGCATCTCCGCTTCGAGATAGCGTTCGACATCCTCGGCTATGTCGAGGACGCGCTCCTCTCCCGTGCGGTACACCTGGACGAACGCGGCCGGTTGGCCATTGTAGGAGGTAAGGAGTTCGTTGCGCTCGAAGCCGTCGTCGATCTCGGCCACATCGTCGAGGCGAAGCATCGACCCGTCGACATTCGCCCGGACGATGATGTCCGCGAAGTCGGCCCGCGTGTAGTTCTGGCCCTCCACCCGAACGAGGATTTCTTCGCGATCCGTCTCGACGCTTCCCGCCGGCAGGTCCAGGCTGCCGCGGCGGACCGCCGCCGCGACTTCCGCCAGGGTGAGCCGGTAGGCGCGCAGAGCCTGCTTGGACACCTCGACCGAGACTTCGTACTGCCGGACCGCCGAGACCCGCACCAGCGAAATCGAGGGGATAGACGTGAGGTCGTCCTTGACCCGGTGAGCGAACTCCTTGAGAGATCGCTCCGGAACGTCGCCGTAGATGGCGATCTGGATGGCGGGCGAGCGCGCCGAGAGCTCGACCACCTCCGGTTCCTCGGCGTCTGCCGGGAAGCTCGTGATACGGTCGATGGCGGCCTTGATCTCGTCCAGGGCGCGCCCCTGGTCCGTCCCCAGCGACAGCTCGGCCAGGACGATTCCCGAATTCTCCGACGCGGCTCCGGTGACCCGCTGAACGCCCTCGATGCCGGAGATGCGCTCCTCGACGCGCTGGACGATCGCCTCCTCGATTTCATCGGGCGAGGCGCCGGGGTACTCCACCTGAACCTGGACGATGTCGAGCGAGACTTCGGGGAATGTCTCCTGCGGGACATTCGCGAAGCTGATGACGCCGGCCATGATTATGAACACCATCAGGAGGTTGGCGGCCACGCCGTGATGAGCCATCCATTCGATCGCTCGTTTCACGAGTCGTCTTCCTCCCGGCCGCCTTCCTGCGACCCGTCCGGCCCGCCCGCCTCATCGCCTTCCTCCGCGGCCATCGCATCCGGCTCGGCGGCCGGCGCGGCAGGATCGATGACGGCGCTCCGCGCCCGCAGCCCCGGAGCGCTCTCCAGAAGCTGCGTGACCTGCACCGTCATGCCGTCGGTCACGAAGGGCAGAGCCGACACGATAACCGGCGTGCCCTCGGCGACCGGGCCGAGCACGAGCACCTCATCCTCGACCTCCTGGACCGGATCGACCGGGACCATGACCAGCAGGGTGTCGTCCTGCAAAGTCCAGACGACATCGCCGTCGCGCAGCCCGGCCGCCGGCACGACGGCGTACTCGTCGAAGCTCGCCCCCTCGATCGCGACTGTCGCGTAGCTCCCGATCAGGAGCGGCGGACGGCCGGGATCATCCGGAGAGAGGGCGAAGGGCCGGGGCACCGAGACCACGACGTTCACGGTTCGCGTCTGCTCGTCGAGCGCCGCCTCGGCTCGGTCCACGTACCCCGTCCAGGCGTACTCCGCTCCGCCGTACTCGGCTGTCACATCGACCGCGATGCCGGCCTCCGCCGAACCCGCCCGCGTGTCCCAGAGCCGCTCGATCAGGGCCGCCTCGTCGTCGCTGAGGGGGACGACGATCTCCACCTCGCCAGTCGCGTACAGCCGGCCCACCGACTGTCCCGGCGCCAGATACTGGCCCAGGTCGACGTTCTCGTCGCGGACTATTCCGTCGAAGGGAGCGATGATCCGGGTCCGCTCCAGAGCGAGGCGGGCATCTTCCAGCTGCGCCTGGGCGCTCTTGAGGTCGGCCCGGGCCGCGTCGAGCTGCGGCTGGCGGGTGACCAGCGGATTCGGAGACTCCGGGTCGAGCTCTTCGCGCGCGGCCAGCCTCCTCCACTCGTCCAGGGCGACCCGAACTTCTTCCTCAGCGACCAGTACGGCCACATTGCGCTGGGCGACCGCCGCCCCGGCGGACTCGACCACGTTCTCGTAGTCGGCCGCATCGATGCGGAAGAGGAGTTCGCCCTCCGCGAAGCGGCCTCCGCTGACGAAAGCGGGCGCGACCCAGACTACCCGGCCCCCGACTTGCGGCGCGACGGTGACCTCGGCGCTCGGGCGGACAGTCCCCCCGCCATAGACCTTTATGGCTCCTTGGCCGATCCGGACCGGCACGACGCTCACGGTCGGAATGGCCCGCGGCGGGTCGAGTATCGCCGGAGATGGACGCAAGCCGAACAGCAGCGCGAAGCCTGCGACGCCCGCGCCGAGCACGATCAGGCCCTGCACCCAGGAGTTGAGACGTCCCCACCAGCTCAAAGGCCTTCTCCCGCCACTCTCGGGACCACCGTGGCCGCCCGCGGGAGAGCTTCCCCCGGGGAGGCGGCTGCCGCTCGACGCTTCTTCTTCCAACCTTCCACCCCCTGTCGTCTCCGTCGTCTCCGCATCGTGCGCCATCCGTCGCCGCCCTACCCCGATTCTTCCGCCGCCAGCCGCTTGGCCGCTTCTTCCGTCTCCGCTCCGACCCAGGCCCCGCCCAGCGCCCTATGAACCGCGAGGCGCGCCTCTCCCACCGCGCGCTCGGCGAGCACTCTCGCCGTCTCGGCGCCGTTCAGATTGATGCGGGCGTCGAGGTACTCCACATAGTCCGCCACTCCGCGCCGGTACCGCCGCAGCTGGCTATCGAGCGAAGCCCGCGCATCCGCCACCTGCTCGAGCACGCGGGCGTGCCGCTCCCGTTCGTTATCGAAGCGCACGAGGCTGGTTCGCACATCGCGGTACGCATCAAGCACGGTGCGCACATAGGTGATCGCGGCCTGGTCGTACACGGCGCGGGCCGCTCCGGCGTTCGCCCGGAGGCGGCCGCCCTGGAAGATCGGCGTCACCAAGCCGCCGACCAGATTCATGAACCACTGGTCGACCCGGAAGAGGTTAGCGGGCCGGCTGGACTGCAAGCCGAGCGTGCCGTTTAGCGTGATCGTGGGAAGCAGCTCCGCTTGACGAGCGCCAACGCGCAGACGGGCCGCCTCGAGCCGCTCGAAGGCCGCCATCACATCGGGACGCTCTTCCAGAAGGGCGACCGGGAGGCTGGCCAGCACCGGCTCCGTGCTCACCGCCGGCGCCATCTCCGGAGGCAGCATGTCGTCGATGCCGCCCGCATATCTTCCCAGGATAAGGGCCAGACGACCCTCCGCATCGGCCACCGCCGTGCGCGCCCCCGGCAAGTTCGCCTGAGCGGTCCGGTACCGCTGGCGGATCGAGTACAGCTCGAAGGATGTCGCCAAGCCCGACCGGTAACGCTGTTCCGTCAGCTCCGCCCGGTCTCGCAGCAGGTCGACATCGTCCATGGCGATCGCGAGCTGCGCGCGGACGGCCGCTACCTCCAAGTACGTCGAAATCGTCGAGGCGATCACGGTCAGCTGCACTGTCGCGGCATCCGCGCCCGAGGCCAGGAAGTCCCGTACCGCCGCTCCCGATTCGTTGCGCAACCGGCCCCAGAAGTCGAGTTCGTAGGCGAAGCCCAGCGAGGCGGTGTAAGTCGTGAAGTCGAAACGGTCGGGGAAGGCGATGCCCAGTCCCGTCCCCGGCCCGGAATCTCCGGGAGAGTCCCCTCCGAACGCGCTGCCGAGACCGGTGTTCGCGGGAGTGCTGGACCGAGTCGCGTTCGCGTCGAGAGTCACCGAGGGGAAGAGCGGCGCCCGCGCTATCCGGTGGCGGTGACGCAACTCTTCCAGCCGAGCCACGGCCTGTTGCAGGTCGAGGTTGGCGCTGAGCGCGGTTTCGATCAGGCGGTCGAGAGGGGGATCGTCGAAGGTCTTCCACCACTCCTCCCGGCCCACGCCTTCAGGGAGGTCGTATCCCTGGACGCTGTCGGGCAGCAATCCCGTAGCGCTGTCGGGCGGCAAGGCCCCAGCTGTGTCGGGTGGAAGGCCCCCGGCGCTGTCTGGCGGCAATCCCGTAGCGCTGTCGGGCGGAAGGCCCCCGGCGCTGTCGGGCGGCAATCCCGTAGCGCTGTCGGGCGGAAGGCCCCCGGCGCTATCGGGGATCGCGCCCGTTCCATAATCGGCCGGCATTTCCACGACGACAGTGGGAGTCCGAGGCGGCGGAGCAAGGGAACACGCCCCGAACCACGCGGCAATCAGGAGCAGCGCGAGCGATTGCAAGTGTGACGCCATTATTTGGCCGTTGTCCAATCTGACGACACGCAAGAGCCAAAGGTTGGAAAGCACGAGAAGGGCTCGTTCCGGAGTGGTTCCATAGTGTGACGCAACCGAGGTCGCGAGTTGCGAAGGCTAGCCGAAGCGCCCCCCGCAAGCAAGGTTACACGGACCATCGCACATCTGGTCGCGGACCATTTGTCACGGACCATCGCGCATTTGTCACGGACCATTGCACATCTGGTCGCGGAGCATTGCGCATCCCGTACGGAAACGGCGTTGGCAAGTTCTGGCGGAAGCATTTACGGAGGTAATACATGAGAGTCTACACCCCACTGACGACCCCGCTGGCAACCACACTGGCGACTACGCTCGCGATAGTTGCGTTCGCGGCCCCCGCGACCGGACAAAGCGCGCCGCAGATAGCCCGGTCCGCCGACGGAGTGGTTGTCTCGGCACAGCCGCTCGCGGCGTCCGCCGGAGCGCGAATGCTGGAGCTCGGGGGGAACGCCGCCGACGCTGCCGTCGCTGCCGCATTCGCGATCGCTGTGGTAGAGCCGAGCATGAACAGCATCGGCGGGCGGAATCAGATCTTGATACGAAGCGCGGATGGCAATGTCGCCGGAATCGACGGCACGACATCCGTTCCGCTGGGCTACGATCCCGAGACGGCCCCCTCCGCCTCCTTCGGCTACGCCACCGTGGGAGTGCCGGGATCGGTCGCCGGCCTCATGCGTCTTCATGAAAAGTACGGATCGCTGCCGCTTGCCACCGTCATGGCTCCAGCGATCGACTACGCCGAGCACGGTTTTCGGCTGCTCCCGGGGGAGGCGCGCCGACACGCAGGGGCCAGGGCGCGGATCTCCGCATCGGAGGGCGCCAAGCGTTACTACCTCAAGGCGGACGGCTCCAGCCACGGAGCGGGCGAGCGCCTCGTCCAGGCCGACATGGCTCGCACATTCAAGGCGATCGCGCTTGGGGGCGCCGAGGCGTTCTACCGGGGCGAGATTGCTCGCCAGATTGCGGCTGATATGGCGGACAACGGCGGCTTTGTTACAGAGGAGGCGCTGGCGGCATACGAGGCCGAAGATTCGAGGATCGTGCGGGGCAGCTACCGCGGCTTCGAGTTGGTCGGGACGGATATTCCCGCGTCGGGCGCGATCGCGATTCTCGCGCTTCACATCGCCGAGCAATTCGACCGCGAGAGCATGAGCCGGGAAGTGTGGGCCTCCGTGCTCGCTCAGGCTATGGGCCTGGCGATGGCCGAATATGGCAGGACGAGCTCCGACTCTTCCGCCGCGCGGGTGACGTCGAAGGAGTTCGCCCGGCAACTTGCGGAGCGGGTGGAGGTGTCTGCGGGGGCGGATATGGGATCGGGGGCGGATATGGGACCGGGAGCCGAAACGGGGCCAAGTGCCGCAACGGGGTCTCGGGCAGGTCTGAGGCTGGGCGCGAATGCGGGATCCCGCCGGCCTGGCCGGGAGCTGCCGCAAGCAGCGCGCCTGCATGTCTCGCACCCGGACGCATCGCGGCCGGTAGCCCGCCAAATTCCCATTCGAGATGACGCACAACTGGCGCCGGAGGAGCGGCCGGAGTGGACGCTCCCCCAGGATCGCGGTCATACCACCCACCTTTCGACGGCAGACCGGAACGGCATGGCCGTGGCGCTGACCCAGACGCTGGGCCCCAGCATGGGCTCGGGCGTCGCCACGCCGGGACTCGGCTTCCTGTATGCGGTGACGCTAGGCGGCTATCTGGGGATCAGCGAGCCCGGAGAGCGCGCTCGCTCGGGGATCACGCCCTTCATGGTGCTCGATGACGGCGAGCCGTTCCTGGTGTTGGGGGCGGCGGGAGGTTTCCGGATAATCTCGGCGGTCGTCCAAGCCGTTTCCCGCGTGATCGATGACGGCTTGTCGCTCCCCGATGCGGTCGCCGCTCCGCGGATCCATCCGAACTTGGGTCCGGAGGGGTTCGACGGGTTCTCGGTCGAATCGGGCCCGGACGACGGTTGGTCCGACGAGTCGCTCGAGTTTCTGCAGAGCCTGGGAGCTACCATGCCGGGCCAGCGGGGCCGTGGCGGCTTCGGACGCATCCATGGCATCCAGTACGACGCCGCTAGCGGAATGTGGATCGGGGCCGCCGACCCGGACGGAGAGGGCGCCGCTGTCGTGCCGCTCGGCGGCATGTCCGGAAGATGAACCGCGCCAACTCCGCCGAGATGAACCGCGTCAATTCCGCTGAGATGAACCGCCGCGCCAACTCCGCCGAGATGAACCGCCGCGCCAACTCCGCCAGAGACCGGCAAGCAGGCAAATAAGGAGATTCGCGATGCTACCTCGTCCCTTCCGGCTATCGTCTCCCTTCCGACTATCGTCGCGCGCGGTCGTGCTCCTCGCCTTCTTCGTAGCCCCCGTAGGCGGCTGCGCCCAGACTGGCGGCGACCCTGCCGACGACCCTCGCTTTCAGCAGGCGGAGGCGCTCTTCGAAGCGTGGCTCGAGGCCAAGATGGCTTACGAGAAGATACCGGGCGTCTCGGTGGGACTCGTCCGCGACCAGGAGCTGGTTTGGGCGCGGGGCTACGGCTACGCCCACCGTGGCGAGCAGGTTCCGGCGACGCCAGCCACGCTCTACTCCGTCTGTTCGATCTCGAAGCTGTTCACATCGATCGCCGTCATGCAGCAGCGGGACGAGGACAAGCTTCGTCTGCGGGACCCCGTGTCGGATCACCTTCCCTGGTACGAAGTGGAGCAGGCCCACTCCGGCGGGCCGGTCACCGTGGAAGGCATTCTCACGCACTCTTCCGGACTGCCCAGGGAGTCGGCTCACCCCTACTGGACCGGCCCGGACTATCCGTTTCCCTCGCGGGACGAAGTGATCGAGGGACTTGGCGAGCAGGAGACTCTCTACCCGGCCCACCAGTACTTCCAGTACTCCAACCTGGGAATGGCGCTAGCCGGCCAGCTCGTGGAGCAGGCATCGGGGATGGCGTACGACGACTACGTGCGGAGCCGCATCCTGGAGCCGCTGGGGATGACCAGCACCTACGCCGACATACCGGCCGAGCACGAGGGGGACCGCTTCGCGACCGGGTACTCGCGGCTGTGGCGCGACGGCACGCGCACGGAAGCTCCCTTCTTCCAGGCCAGGGGAATCGCGCCGGCGGCCGGGTTCGCGTCGTCGGTGGAGGACTTGGCCCGCTTCGCTTCCTGGCAATTTCGCCTGTTGGAGAGCGGCGGCACGGAAGTGCTGGATGCCAACACGCTGCGAGAGATGCACCGCGTCCACTGGGTGGACCCCGACTTCGAGGCCATGTGGGGCCTGGGTTTCGCCGTCTCGCAGAGCGGCGGGGACCGGATGGTCGGCCACGGCGGATCCTGTCCCGGCTTCCGCTCCATCCTCCAGTTGCTCCCGGACAAGAAGGTCGCCGGCATAGTCATGATCAACGCTCAAGGAGCGAATCCCGGACAAGTATGGGCGCGGCTGGCTTCGATCTTCGGTTCGGCCCTGGAGAAGATCGAAGGCGACCCGGGCGGCGGCGCGGCCGCCCCTGGCTCGCTCGCGGAGTACGAGGGGCTGTACGAATCGGATTGGGGCGAGACGGTGGTGCTGCGCTGGGACGGCAGCTTGGCGGCTGTCGGCCTGCCCACGGGCGATCCTCTGGATGCCATGCGCAAGCTGCGCCGCGACGAGGGCGACGTGTTCCGGCTGGTCCGGGAGGACGGCGAACTGGGAGAGGCGTACATCTTCCACAGGAGCGACGACGGCGAGATCGACCGGGTCAGCGTGCACGGGAACTTCTCTCGCAAGGTGCGGTGAGCGCCCGACCGGAGCGGATGCACCATACCGCGCGGACATCCGGCGCGGAACACCTCTCGCTAGGTGCGGCGAGAGCGCGAGCAGCAAACCCTGGAACAGCTAGGTCATTAAGCGCGAGCGGGATCCGACTACGGTGGTGGGTCGGTCAGAGCTTGCCGCCCGCGAACATGTCGCCAGTATAGCTTCCGGAGCTCGAATCGACTGGACGGTTCTTTCGTGCATGGTTCTCTCGCCCATGAATTGCCGGATCGGCAAAAGATAGACGACGGGACATGATCCGAATCGCCTCGGGATTGTTGTCAACAAGAGTTGCATCCCGGCCGGCTCGAACCGCCGCTTCTCCGGTCGTCCCGCTTCCGGCGAAGAAGTCGAGCACTCTATCCCCTGGATTGCTATGAACCCGGACTATCCGGTTCAAGATGGCGATGGGTTTCTGCGTAGGGTAACCGGTTTTCTCCTTTCCATTCGGACTTACAATGGTCTGCCACCATACGTCCGTCGGAGTCTTGCCGCGCTTGGCTTTCTCCGGTCCCACGAGATTGGGGGCCATGTACGGGATGCGATCAATGTCGTCATAGCGATATGTGTATCTATCAGGATCCATGGCGTACCAGAAAATAGTATCGTGTTTCGCGGACCACCGGCGTTTTGACCTTGCGCCGTAGTCGTATGCCCACACGATCTCGTTGATAAACGATTCGCGTCCGAAAATGTCGTCGAGCGCTATTTTGCAATAATGCGCTTCCCTGCAATCGATATGCAGGAAGAAAGAGCCGTAGGGCGACAATAGTCGCCGGGCCTCTGCGAGTCGCGGCTTCATGAAAGCCATGAAGTCGTCGAAAGCGTCGTCGAAAGACAGTTCTCCGAGACAGTGCGTCCGATACCGCTTCCCCTGAAAGCCGATCCGGTCTCCTTCGTCGTCTCTAACCGTCTTCAGCCGCTTCCGCGATTGTGGTCGTCCAGTGTTGAAGGGCGGGTCGATGTAGATTAGATCGAACGATCCAGAGTCTAAGCCGGACGTAACGGCCAGACATTCGCCAAGATATATTTCCAAAGAGGTCACGCCCGCGCTCCCGAATCAATACTGTTGTCAACGATCACGAGACAGAGATCTCCAGCGTATGAGGCAACCGGACACGCGACTTCACCTTTCAGACATTCGATGGACGGCCTCTTCCACCAGATTGGCCGCAGTCTCCAGATCGGCCACCACTTCGGACTCCCATAGCCGCAAGACGGTCCAGCCCTCTTCCTCCAGCTTGGCGTCGACCTCGTCGTCCCGGGCTACGCGCTTGGTGAACTTGTCAATCCAGTAGTTGCGGTTCGCGGTCTTCATCCGCTCCCTCAGAGCCTCCGGTCCCCTCTCGCGGAGCACGCGGGCGTGCCAGTAGTCGCCGTCCACGAACACCGCTACTCTGGCGCGCGAAAACACGATATCAGGCTTGCCCGGCAGCCTCCCGTCGTTCTTCCGAAAGCGAAGCCCGCGCCGGTGCAGGAGCGAGCGAAGAGCGACTTCGGCTTTGCCGCCGGTGCTGCGGATGGCCGACATGTTCCGGCGGATCTCCTTGGGGGACTTGGGCTTGTATGCGGCTGCCATTCAGGCGGGATCCAGACGGTCGGCGGGAACGGCGCTAGGCGACGAGATCAATAGGAAGGTCGGAGATGTCCCGCAATCTCTTTCCTTCAATCATGATGCCCAGCAAGTCATATGCGTCGTCCCACGGCAAAGCACGAATCACATCTTGAAGCTCGTGCAGCGCAATGTGATATGTGCAGTCGACATCTCCAGTGCCGATGGCGATAGCGGCGAGCCTGCCAGGGAGGGGTTCGGCAGTTACGACCGCGATGTGAGGAGCGCGGCCCTTCCGGTTTCGCAGGAGATTCAGAGCCTCCGCGCGAGAGTTCTGTGCTCGGTCGCTCCGTATCGTCCACTTGCACGATATGCTTGCATGCAGAAGCTCGGTCGTATTGTTGGCCCGGCGCAAGGGAGTGAAGAGTGCGGTATCGGCACTCACAACCGGATTGTCCAGATTGATCTGGTCATCGGATTCGGGTAGACGTGCCACAACGATATCAGGCTTGATCGTATAGTCGCTACCGAGGGCTGCAGCGAGTTCGGCGTTGTCTTTCGCCGCTTCTTCAAGTGCGCTCAGATGCGCATATTGTTCAAAGTTCGAAATGTCCGAACCCGTTTTGGCAATCAATTTGCCCGCGTGAAGGTGGCCGACAGCCTTCAAGCTGCCGCATAGGAAAGCTGCAACGCACCTCTCGAACTCCCTGCCGGCGGCCGAGCCGCCCAAGCGATCAACGTCGTCCGTCGCGCCGACAGCCTCGGCAAGCGCCTTGCCGATGGCCTTGCTCCTCTTGTTACTCTTGTCAGCGTTGCTTGCTACTCCCTCCTTGAGCGACCAGAGTTTCGAGCGAAGATTCTGGTGGAACTGGCGCCGGGCCGCATCAAGCAGAGGGTCGGTCATGCCGGCTGGTAACGGATCTCGATCTGCGGATCGCCCCGCGACGGCTCCTCTTCCTGGACAGCGCTAGCGATCGAGCGGCCCACCGCTGCCGCTACGGCGGGGGGAAGCGCATTGCCTATCTGCCGGTAGGCGGCAGTCTTGCCTCCACAGAAACTCCAGGAATCTGGAAATCCCTGTATCCTGGCCGCCATTCGAATGGTGAGCCGGGGCAGCGAGGCTCGGGGAAAGTCGGGATCCGGGGCAGCGTCGGCCAAGGAAAGCCCGTTGACGCCCAGCTTCTTCCACGCTTCTCTCGCACGGGTCGGGCCCAGATCGGCCCCGCCATGGTTCTTGGAACCGCCAACCAGAGTGGGCGCGATGTCGCTCGCTTTATCGGACCACTCCGCGGCCCCGGGCCAGCCGTTCTCTCCCATCAAATCCATTAGCGTCTCGCCGACGGTCTTCGGGGCGAGACCGGTGGGTTCGGGCCACGCAAAGTACGGCGACCAACGCTCCTGCATGGCCACTAGCACGAAGCGGGGGCGAAGCTGCGGGACGCCATGGTCGCAGGCGTTGAGAATGCGCCACCTGACCCGGTAGCCCATCGACTCCAGACGCGAGGCCAGCTGGCGGCGGTACGACTTGAACCGGGATAGCGCGAAGCCCGGAACGTTCTCGAGAAACACGGACTTGGGGCGAATGACGCCTGCCAGCCGCACTGCTACAGGAAAGAGATCGCGTTCGTCGGCGGCCCCCAGCTGCCGGCCCGCCACCGAGAAGGGAGGACAGGGAACTCCTCCGGCCAGGAGGTCCACACGTCCGGCAGGCGCAGGATCGAACCCTCGAACATCCTCCTCCATCACTGGCCAGCCGGGACGATTCGCCCGGAGCGTCGCGCATGCGTGCCGGTCCACTTCGACAAGACCCGCTGCGCGGAATCCCGCCCGTTCCAGGCCCAGGGCCATGCCGCCCGCCCCGGCGCACACCTCGAGAACTGTAGGACCAGTATGCATTCGGGGATCCTCTGGCCGACGGTTGCCGGTCCGATGACCCAGCGTGTCCGTAGCTGGGCACCGCCCGTGGTCTCCGCCCACAACCTGACCTGGCCTCGCGGGCCTGATGTCCGGTTCGTCTGGCACGCGGGCCGGGTTACGTTTCTTATGTTCCAAGGTAAACTTGGCTATCAACACCGGCTCCTGCAATGAAAATGCGCTCTTTCGATACCCGCTCCACTCGGCGCCATGGCAATCCGGCACATGAGGCGCCCGGATACGCGACTTCACTTTTTCGACGCTCGGTGGAGGTTGTTGTCGGCGAGATTGCGCAGCGGTGGAACCTCTCGTTTTCCTGGGGCGCGGCATGCCTTCTCGTCCTCTCGATCCTCGCTTGCGGAGGGTCGCAGAGCGACGGGAGCGGAGAGCGGCGGGCGGGAGATGGCACGCAGGTTCCGGCGGAGGACGGTGGTGGGGCCGTGGCTACGTCCTGGCCGGATCGTCTCGCCGAATACCAAGCCCACGTCGGCGATGTCCCCGCGTACCGGGCAATCCAGGAGCAGCTGGCACAAGGATGGAACACGTGGGACAGCCGGGATGTGCTCCGCTACATCCTCTTGCCCGAGGGCTTGGCTGTCGACCTGTCCTTCAAACGCCACTCCTGGCTGGACGAGGGCCACCTGGGAGACGCGCTGATCGGGCGGCGGGGAGAGGGCCGCGAGCATATCCGTCCTGGCGTCCACGCTCTGGACGGGTCCTACATGGCGCTCGATATCGAGTGGCAAGGTTTGGCGGCGACCGTCGAGGCGGGACATGCGGATGGCGATCTCGTCGTGCTGGTCACGCCGCAGGCGGACGGAAGCGCGCCACGAGCCGACGGAGACACGCCCGGCGGCGGTTCAGCCAGCCCGGAGGCCGCCCGCCAGCCGCCAAGCCCGGCCTTCGAGCTGATCGCCAGCGTCGGCCTAGCCTGGAACAAGCCCGGTTCCGTCGAAGCGGCGCAAGACCGGAACGACGCGCTCGTAGCCCGGATTCCCGCCGGCGACCAAACCGTATACGTAACCGGAATAGTCGAACAGGACCCATATACCGAGACGCTGCTTCCTCACAAAGTCGTGCGGCTCGAAGCGGGCAAGCCGATCGGACTTTCGACCGGCCGTCCCCGTGCGACAACCGCGATCAGGGCCGCTCTGGACCTACGGCGAGACGAGCTGCTCCGGCGCGCCCAGGCCTACGGCAACCTCGGCGACGCCTACTTGGCCGTCACCTCCGGCGTGGCGTGGAACACCGTCTACGAACCCCGCCACGACCGTGTCGTTTCGACCGTCGGGCGGCTCTGGAACCGCGAATACGGCGGGGTGGCTCTATTCGGCTGGGACAACTTCTTCCTCGCCTATCTCTCCTCCCTCGCGGATCGCCGTCTCGCCCTGGCCAACGTGATCGAGCACCTGCGAGGCGCGACCGCCGAGGGGTTCCTGCCCAACGACAACCGGGGCAACGGCAGCAAGTCGTGGGACCGCTCCCAACCGCCGGTGGGGAGCCTGATGGTCCGGGAAGTCTACCGCGCCTTCCCGGAGCGCTGGTTCCTGGAGGCGGCGTTCGAGCCGCTGCTCGCCTGGAACCGCTGGTGGCCCCGGAAGCGCTTGAACGAAGGGCTTCTCAGCTACGGCTCGCACGAGGCCGCCAACCCCTTCGACGAACCCGCGGTGCGCACGGTGCGCACGGCCGGATACGAGTCCGGCATGGACGATTCGCCCATGTACGAAGGGGTGCCGTTCAACCGGGGCAAGAACACCCTGGAGCTTCAGGATGTCGGGCTCACGAGCCTGTACGTGGCGGATTGCCTAGCTCTGGCGGAGCTTGCGCGGCTTCTCGGCCGGAGCGCCGAAGCGGAAGAGCTGGAGGGCCGGGCGCGCCGTTTCGGCGAAGCCCTCGACCGCCTCTGGGTGGAAGAGGACGGGTACTACCTGAACTACCGCACCGACCTGGACCGGCCGTCGCCGCGGCGCTCCCCTACCCTCTTCTACCCGTTGCTAGCGGGCGTTGGCGCGGACGAGCGCGCAGACCGCATGATCCGCGAGCACTTGCTCAATCCGGAAGAGTTCTGGGGAGAGTACGTGCTGCCCTCCACTACCCGGGATGATCCGTCGTTCCCGCGCCAGCGCTATTGGAAGGGAGCGATCTGGCCGCCGCTCAACTTCCTGGTCTACCTGGGGCTGCGTAAGGCCGGCGCGTACGGTGCGGCCACCCAGTTGGCGGAACGATCTCTGGACATGTTCGTGTCCGAGTGGAGGAGGAAGGGATACGTGAGCGAGAACTACTCCTCGATTACGGGGGCGGGCGACGACGACCGTCTCTCCAGCGACCCTTTCCATTCGTGGGGCGGCCTCTTCGGGATAATGGCTTTCATCGAAGCCGGACACCTCGCGCCGCCGGAGAATCCGGTGTCTCCGGCCCGCAGGGAGTGAAGCGAAGTCGCGCGACCCGACGTTCCGTTCGGCCCATTCACATAGACTGGAGGAAGAGCAAATGAGGGCTGCGAGGTGCGTCGCGGTGATTGGCGCCGCGTGGCTGCCTGACCGGCAAGCAGCACTATCAGACGATAATGCAGGCCATGTTTCTTGCTGTCGCACTCGGTGATCCGGAGCTGCTCGCGATCGTGTCCACTCTGGCGACCGACCGGTCCGCCGTGGAGGCTCTGACCGACGAACCCGCCGTGATCCAGAAGGCCGCACGCGATCTGCTGTCGGGCACGCTGGTTCCCTTCCCCGAACGGAGGTCGTGGTCAGAGGGAGGCTGACTCTTATTCCTGGGATTCCGTGCCCGTAGTAATCGGTCCCGTGATCCCATTGCATGTAGTCCGCCCGCTTCACCTTCCTTCCCACGTGCCGACGTAGTGAGTACCGACCTTGTCTGGATCGGGGGATTCGCTCCTGTTCCCGCGTCAACCGCCAGACTTCAACAAGCCAGCAGATGAACCATTAGCGAGACCGGGCCTACGGTGAGATCTCTCGCTACGCCGACGGGAACGCTGTTGCGACAAGGAGGCCTAGCTTCCCGGAAACGCTGCCCACTCCTCTTCTTTGCACCTCCCAACATTGTCACCAATACGCGGCCGCACCCACCTTACAATTGCTCCCGGCACATTCACATCGACTGGAGGCGCAGCGGATGAGGGCTGCGAGGTGCGTGACGGTTGTTTGCACAGCATCGCTGGCCCTGGCCGTGCCTGCCGAGGGCCGGGGCCACCAAGTCATGACGGAGCGGGAGGCGGTGCAGGCGCTATCCGGCAACGACTTGGCGGGGCATGACCGGGCGGTCGGCTTCGCGTTGGACCTCGAGCAGGAGGCTGGGCCGGAGCTGCGGACGGCGCTTGTCCAGGCAGCGTTGCGGGAACTGCAGCGGGATAGTCGCCGTTCCGACCCTGGGGAGACGGCGTTCGAGCGGATGGTCGGATACGCAAATGCGCTGGCCCCGCTCCGGGAGCCTGAAGCGATCCCCTTCTTCCTGGAGGTGATAGGGCACGGCCCGGTTATGTGGGATGCGCTGGCGGACATAGGCGCACCCGCGCTTTCTGGCGTGCTGAAGGTCGTTACGGATTCCAGCAATGGGGCCAATGTGTCCGGCGGCTTGGCGGTTTTGAGGTTCATGGTGGAGGATGGTTGGCCTAGCCCGGAGGAGTTGTCGGCCATCCAGGAGGCGGCACTTGGCGTCCTGACGGGCAAGCGGGAGCGCATGGGAAGTACGGCGATAATTCTCGCTATGTTTGTCGCGGCCGCACTCGGTGATCCGGAGCTGTTCACGATCGTGACCACTCTGGCGAGCGACCGGTCCGCCGTGGAGGATCTCCTCGGGGGTGACGATGATAGTGATCGCGAGTGGTCCGTTGAGACCATCCAGAAGCACGCGCGCGGTCTGCTGTCGGGCACGCTAGTGCCCTTCCCCGAGCGGAGACCACGGTCAGAGTGAGGGCGACTCTCGCTCCTGGGACTCAGTTTCCGGTACAAGCCGAAGACTGGAGAAACGGCGGATGAGAACTACGAGATTCGTGGCGGTTGTTTGCGCAGCATCGCTGGTCCTGGCGGTGCCGACTGAGGGTCAAGAGCGCTCGGTCATGACGGAGCAGGAGGCGGTGCAGGCGCTATCCGGCAACGACTTGGCTGTACGCGACCGGGCGGTTGGCGTGGCGATGGAGCTGGGCCGCGAAGCTGGATCGGAGCTTCGGGCTGCCCTGGTTAGGGCGGCGTTGGAGGAAGTGCGGGGGGAGACTGGCCGTCCGGACACCGGCGAGGCGGCGTTCGAGGCCATGATCTACTACGCGAACGCGCTGGCCCCTCTCCGGGAGCCTGGGGCGGTCCCCTTCTTCCTAGAGATGATAGGGTTCGGTACAGGGGCGGCGAACGCGCTGGCGGATATAGGTGCAGCCGCGCTTCCAGGCGTGTTGAAGGTCGTTACAGATCCTGGCGATCCGTTTCATGAAGCACCCAATGCCTTGGATGCTCTGAGGTTCATGGTGGAGGATGGGTGGCCCGGTCCGCATGAGTTGGCGGCCATTCGGGAGGTGGCACGTGGCTACTTGACCGGCAAACAGGGGCGTATGAGGAGCAGGGCGATATCGTCCTGCATGTTTCTTGCCGTCACACTCGGTGACCCGGAGCTGCTCGCAATCGTGGACACCTTGGCGAGCGACCCGTCTGCCGTGGATGGCCTCCTTGAGAACGGCGATGATCTCTCTCGCGAGTCGACAATTGAGAGCATCCAGGATAACGCACGCGGTCTGCTGTCGGGCATGCTCACGCCCCTCCCCAAGCGGAGGCCGTGGTCTGAGTGAGGATGACTCTCGCTCCTGGGACTCGGTTTCCGGCGCAAGCCGAAGACTGAAGGTACGGCGGATGAAGGCTGAAAGGTTGGTGGCAGCGGTTTGCCTCGCGTGGCTGGTCCTGGCGGCACCGACGGAAGGCCAGTATCCGGTCATGACCGAGCAAGAGGCGGTGCAGGCGTTATCAGGCAGCGATTTGGCCGCCCGTGGCCGGGCGGTTGGCTTGGCATTGGAACTGGGGCGCGGGGCTGGACCGGATCTGCGGGCTGCCCTGGTTAGGGCGGCGTTGGAGGAAGCGCGGGGGGAGACTGGCCGACCGAACACCGGGGAGGCGGCTTTCGAAAACCTGACCTACTATGCCGAGGCGCTGGCTCCGCTCCAAGAGCCTACGGCGATCCCGTTCTTCCTGGAGATCATAGGGTTCGGAACAGGGGCGGCGAACGCGCTGGCGGACATAGGTGCAGCCGCGCTTCCCGGAGTGTTGAAGGTCGTTACGGCTCCTACGGATCCGATTAATGAAGTGTACAGCGGCTTGAAAGTCTTGAGGTTCATGGTGGAGGACGGGTGGCCAGGCCCGCAGGAGTTGGCGGCCATCCGCGAGGCGGCGCATGGCTGTCTGACCGGCAGGCAGTACTATCTGACGATAAGGCATGCCATGTTTCTTGCGGTCGCGCTCGCCGACCCGGAACTGCTCGCGATCGTCGCCACTCTGGCGAGCGACCGGTCCGCCGTGGACGCTCTCTTGAAGACTTTCTCCAATCGTTTTCGCGAATCGTCCATAGAGACCATCCAGAAGGCCGCACGCGGTCTGCTGTCGGGCACGCATACACCCTTCCCCGAGCGGAGGCCATGGTCAGAGAGAGGATGACTCTCGCTCCTGGGACTCAGTTTCCGGCCCAAGCCGAAGACTGGAGGAACGGCGGATGAGAACTACGAGATTCGTGGCAACGGTTTGCCTCGCGTGGCTATTCCTGGCGGCACCGATGGAGGGCCAGGACCCTCCGATTAAGACCGAGCGGGAGGCGGTGCAGGCGCTATCTAGCAGCGACTGGAGGGCGCGTGAGAGGGGGCTTTCCTTCGCGTGGAGGCTGGGAAGCGAGGCTGGGACGGAGCTGCGGGCCGCGCTGGTCAAGGCGGCAATGGAGGAAGCGCGGGGAGAAATCAAGTATCCCCACACCGACGAGTCGGGCTACGGGGATATCGTGGGGGAGATCGTGGGCGTCTACTTAGATGTGCTGGCCCCGCTCCGGGAGCCTCGGGCGGTTCCCTTTTTCCTGGAGATCATAGGGAGTGGTAGCGTGACGGCGGACGCGCTGGCGGATATAGGTTCGGCCGCGCTTCCCGGCGTGTTGAGTATCGTTACCGATTCCAGCAATCCGTTTGATGAAGTAGGCGGCGCCCTGACTGCCTTGAGGTTCATGGTGGAAGACGGGTGGCCGGGCCCGGAGGAGCTGGCGGCCATTCGGGAGGCGGCGCGTGACTGCCTGACCGGCAAACATGGCAGTTGGCCGATAAGGAAAGCCATGCTTCTTGCAGCTACGCTTGATGATCCGGAGCTGCTGGCGATCGTGGCGACTCTAGCCAGCGACCGGTCCGCCGTGGATGCCATCGTCGAGAAGAACGGCGATGGTCTCTTTCTCAAGCCGACCCGCGAGCTGACCATCGAGGCGATCCAGGAGAACGCGCGCCGTCTGCTGTCGGGCACGCTATCGCCCATAGCCAAGCGGAGACCGTGGCCAGAGGGGACGTTTCCGTGCCCGCAGTAATCAGTCTCGTGATCCCATTGCATGTAGTCCGCCCGCTTCGCCTTCCCTACCACGTGCCGGCGTAGAGAGTACCGAACCTTGTCTGGATCGGGGATTCACTCCTGTTCCCGCGTCAGCCGCCAGACTTCAACAAGCCAGAAGCATTACGAGGCCGGGCCTACGGGACGATCTCTCGCTACCGGCGGGAACGCTCCCGCGATAAGTAGGCCTAGCTTCCCGAAAACGCCGCCCAATCCTCTTCTTTACGCCTCCTAACATTGTCACCAATGAGCGGTCGCACTCACCTTACAAATTGCTCCCGGCACATTCACATCGACTGGAGGCGCAGCAGATGAGATCTGCGAAGGTTGCGGCAGTGGCTTGCGCCACGTTGCTGCCACTGGCGGTGCCGACGGAAGGCCAGTATCCGGTCATGACGGAGCAGGAGGCAGTGCAGGCGCTATCCGGCAGCGACTTGGCGGCGCATGACCGGGCGGTCTGGTTCGCGTTGAAGCTGGGGCAGGAGGCTGGGCCGGAGCTGCGGACGGCGCTTGTTCGGGCAGCGTTGCGGGAACTGCAGCGGGATAGTCGCCGTTCCGACCCCGGGGAGACGGCGTTGGAGCGGATGCTCAACTACGCAGAGGCGCTGGCCCCGCTCCGGGATACTAGGGCGATTCCCTTCTTCCTGGAGGTGATAGAGAATGGCTCCATGATGTTGGACGCGCTGGCGGACATAGGGGCACCCGCGCTTCCTGGCGCGCTGAAGGTCGTTACGGATTCCCGCGATGAGGGTAATGTGTCGGGCGGCTTGAGGGTCTTGAGGTTCATGGTGGAGGACGGATGGCCGGGCCCGCCGGATTTGGCAGCCATCCGGGAGGCTGCACACGGCGTCTTGATCGTCAAGTGGGAGCGCGACGGGAGCATGGCGATAAAAGATGCCATGTTTCTTGCGGCCACACTCGGCGATCCGGATCTGCTCGAGATCGCGGCAACGTTGGCGAGCGACCGGTCCGCCGTGGAGGCTCTCATCGGGGGTGACGATGATAGTTATCGCGAATGGTCCATTGAGACCATCCAGAAGCACGCGCGCGGTATTCTGTCGGGCACGCTCACGCCCCTCCCCAAGCGGAGACCGCGGTCGGAGGGAGGGTGACCCTCGCTCCTGGGACTCAGTTTCCGGCACAAGCCGAAGACTGGAGGAACGGCGGATGAGAACTACGAGATTCGTAGCAGCGGTTTGCCTCGCGTGGCTATTCCTGGCGGCACCGATGGAGGGTCAGGACCCGGTCATGACAGAGCAGGAGGCGGTGCGGGCACTAGCGGCTAGCGATTTGGTGGCACGCCACCGGGCGGTCGACTTCGCGTGGAGGCTGGGAAGCGAGGCCGGGCCGGATCTGCGGGCTGCCCTGATCAAGGCAGCTATGGAGGAAGTGCGGGGGGAGACTGGCCGACCGGACATCGGCGAGGCGGTTTTCACAGCCCTAACCTACTATGCCGATGCGCTGGCCCCGCTCCGGGAGCCGGGGGCGGTTCCCTTCTTCCTGGAGATGCTAAGGTACGGTTCACCGGCGGCGGATGCGGTGGCGGATATAGGCGCAGCCGCGCTTTCCGGCGTGTTGAGTGTCGTTACGGATACCGGCACTGATGTTTATGTAGTACACATGGCCTTGATCGTCTTGAGGTTCATGGTGGAAGACGGGTGGCCCGGCCCGGAAGAGCTGGCGGCCATCCGGGAGGCGGCGCGTGACTGCCTGACCGGCAAACATGGCAGTTGGCCGATAAGGGAAGCCATGTTTCTTGCGGCTACGCTTGATGATCCGGAGCTGCTGGCGATCGTGGCGACTCTAGCCAGCGACCGGTCCGCCGTGGATGCCATCGTCGAGAAGAACCGCCGTTTCTTTCTCGAGCCGACCCGCGAGCTGACCATCGAGGCTCTCCAGGAGCACGCGCGCCATCTGCTGTCGGGCACGCTATCGTCCTCAGTCAAGCGGAGGCCGCGGCCAGAGGGGGAGTGACTCTTTCACCCCGGGAGATGTACGGAGATCACATTCACATCGACTGAAGGTAACAGCGGATGAGGGCTACGATGTCGCCGGGGATGATCTGTCGGCGTACTTATGACTGGAGAACCCGGTTCGGCTGCTACTTCTGCTTCTGCCAGCGCAAAGCCGACTGGGGTCGGCTTGGCCGAGCGAATCGTCGTAAGATTGAGCGAAGCACTTTGACGATTCACGGAGATGTTCGGCCGACTAGGCCGTCGCGATCACGTTGATAACGGCAATCGGATAAAGATGCAGAGAGTGGACACCTCCAGCGCTATGGACAGATAACTGCAAAACACTTTTCGGTCCGGTTGCGCAAACGCTATCCGCAACTTCATAATCAGAAATCAGTTTCCATATAGCCAGACCGGTTAACCAGCGACGGAAAAGGGGAGTTTGATGAACCTGTACCCGGCACTACGCGCCCGCATGGGGAAATGGGACTACTACGTGGTCAAGCTGACCATGTCAGAAGTCTCGGAGCACGTAAACTTCGCCAGTGACATCCACAAGGATCGCACGCTGGACGACGCAATTCAGCGTACTCTGTCCGAGTCACGCGCCAAGAAGGAGATCGTCGCATACCTACAACGACAGGATTACAGATTCTTTTCATCGTTGGTGATAGCCACGCTTGGCGGAAATCCGAAGTGGTATCGCATCAATATCGCCGATGACCCGCGGTTCACAATACTCAAGGACGATAAGCGTTTCAATTCCACGTTCGTCGTACTCAAGTTCGACGGCACACAGAAGTATTATGCACTAGATGGTCAGCACCGGCTGTCGGCCATCAAGACGCTCCTCGACAAATCTGGCGACGCATGGCGGGATGCTCCCGATGGATTTGCCGACGAGGAACTCTCCGTGATTCTTGTTTGCCCGCGACCAAAGGAAACGGACGAGTTTAGGGTGCGATATAGACGTCTCTTTGGCAATTTGAATCGTCATGCCAAGCCAACGTCTCACTTCACCAACATCGTTATGGACGAAGACGACACATTTGCGATCCTGACCCGGCGTCTCATCACCGAACACCCTTTCTTTCAGTCGTCTGGCCGCCACAAGGATTCCACAAGAATCAAGATGCGTAAGGGGAAGAACATTAGTGGCAGGAGTACCGTGTTTACCAGTTTGGAACAGCTCTATGCAGTCAATAGGACGTTCTTGCTGTCTAAGGAACGCGAACAAAATGGCTGGGCAAAGAAGCAGTTCGTGGCATTCCGCCGGGATGACGACGAACTTGACGATTTGTTTAACGAACTAGTCGGCATATGGGATGCGCTGATAAAGAACCTTCCAGTCCTTGATAAATCCCCCGACAAGATGCGATGTCACGACAGGGAAGGGCTAAGCGGCGATATGGATGCCACGAAGTGTGCGCACGACGGTGATTGCCAGGATTTAGCGTTGTTCTGGCCGCTCACGCAGGTCGTGATTGCCAGACTGGTTCGGCAGTTGCTTGACTCCGGTGGCGACAACCCGGCCACTCTGCTAGCACCTTTGTCCGAGCTTCAGTATTCCCTGCACCGTCCCCCTTGGCGGCACTTGTTCCTAGTCCCAAACCTCCCAAACGACGACGATGTTCCTGCCCGAAGTCGCGCAAGGAACGTGTTGTTGTGGAAGGTGCGCAGCGAGGAGAGAAAGCAAGTAATCAACGTACTGGAGCGCATCCTCATGTGGCAGCTTGGTCTAGTGTCCTTGAATAAGGACGAGCTAGAAGAGCTAAGAGTCGAATGGAAGACACTATTGTATCCGCAATGGGGAGACTCCGACGCCGCTCGGAAGCGTCGGGGCCGGCTTTGGGCAGAGATCGCGGCCGGAAGGAGGCTGTAGAACAACGTGGTATCCCTGATGATCGTCGGATCAAGCGGCAACCTGAGGTCCGCCTAGCGTTGGTACTGTGTAATCGCGAGCAGGCAAAAGAAGTGGTTTGTGCCGTGCGTAGCAGCTTTGATGAGTTTCCATGTGGCGAGACCTCGACGCTGGGTTGGCGGCGTATTCGGTTCGTCTCCAAGAGCGGAGAGGAACGGCCTGGCACGGCTCGGTTGCTTGTAAACAGCGAAAGCGCGTGACGGAACCGGAATATAGCTACCTGTGCGCCCGGCGCGTAGTTGCGGTCACCGAACCGATGTCGGACCAGGAACGGCACTACGTTGCGAGCTGCGAATCGCGGGATGGTCACACGTCGTTCACAGTGCGTGCAAGCGATGAAGCGCCTGCTGTGGGGTCGATCGCAAATAGGTTCCGTACTGCGGTCAAGTGGGTGAAGGAATTGGATGCATGGGCTGACGGCCACCTCAGAGCGGGGCGAGAAGTTCGCATATCTCTACCAAGTACGGAGCAAATCCAGCACGTCAACGGCGGAAGACCCGGACTTGGACGTGTTCTCATGCCCGTGCTGACACGACGCCGACGGCGTTGGCCGTTGTACAAGTATCAACGTGCCGGTGTAACAAGACTCTTGGCGTCCGAACGATGTTTACTCGCAGATGACATGGGTCTTGGCAAGACAATGCAAGTTGTCGTGGCGATCGCCAAGTTGTTGGAGCGAGGAGATTGTCGTCGCTTCCTGGTAGTCGCGCCTCGATCCGTCTTGGAAGCTTGGCGCAGCGAATTCGCCCGTTGGGCACCGACGATCTGCGTGCGAAAGGCCGACGGCACAGGTGGACGAGCGGTGTTTCGCGAATGCTGGGGTGTCGGCCATGTGCTTCTTACAAACTACGAGCAGACACGAAATCCGCCAAGCCAAGTCATCAATGACGCACCCGGGCTCGTCGTACTGGATGAAGCTCATAGGGTTAAGAACTGGGATTCGCAGGTGGCAACTGGACTGCGGACGATTGATGTTGCGCGCGTATGGGTTTTGACTGGTACGCCACTTGAAAAAGGCAAGGTTGATCTTGTCGGACTAATGAGCTTTCTTGATCCGAAACGGTTTAGTCAACGAGACCAAGACCTTCCGTCATGGCTGCTGCGAGCTAAGACAAGGCCGTACGTACTAAGGAGAGAAAAGGCCGATGTCCTTGGCGATCTACCGAGTGTAACATACACCTGCGAGCGTGTCCGACTCCAGGGAGCGCAGAAGCGTGCCTATAGACGAGCCTTGGAAGCGAGCGCGTCGTCAAAGGATGTATTGGCGTCAGTCACGAAATTACGGAAACTGTGCGACTACGAGCCGACGTCCGGCACGAGTGCGAAGGTCGACAGAGCAATGACGATTCTCCGTGACATATGTTGCGGTCGCGCACAGAAAGCGGTCGTGTTCTCCTACTTGCTAAAGCCACTTGAGTTACTTCAATCTCGCATCTGTCCCTCTGACGTACCGGTCGTAGGTGTGTACCAGGGTAGCTTGACCGAAAGGGAGCGGACGGCGATGTTGGATCGGTACAGGAAATTGAAGAAAGGGGTACTGCTAGCGTCAATGCGAGCAGCCGGCGAAGGTCTTACGCTAACTGACGCGAACAATGTTGTACTTATCAATCGGTGGTGGAATCCGTCGTCCAATGCCCAGGCTATTGATCGTGTGCATCGTATCGGGCAACGGTTGCCGGTAACAGTGTACTATTTTGAGGCAGTTGGGACAATTGAGGAGAGGTTGTCGGAAATTCTTGCCGATAAGGAGGAACTGTTTGACGAGGTGATAACACGCCTGGCGCACTCGCAAGATTTTGTGCCGGAGGGGAAGGAGCCGGAGGCGAGTGCGTCGGACCGATGGTAGAATAGGCAATCGGTGTGGCTCGAGGGTTGGGGGATCTAGATGTGCGGAATCGAATGGAGCGATGATTGATCAAGAGTAAATTGACACGAGCACGAACGGGGTCACACGAGATGAAGGATCTGGCGGGGCGATTTCGTAAAGACGTAGCAAGCTTGTGGTGTCCATCCGCGCGATGCGCAGCGTCCTAGCTTCTGGAAGTGCAGGCGGGCCCGCAGCCCAGACCACCCTCGGCGCGGGGGAGCAGTTTGCTCGGGAAGTCGACCCCGGGAGGTCTACCCGGTTCGTGAGAGCGGCTCTTTGCTAGCCGTCATCCCTATCGCCGAGACAATTCTCGGTGCAACGGAGGACATCACCCTCGCTCGCGCCGACGTTCAATCAGAGTTCGAAAGGTTTGCTGGAGAACGATTCTCGCGCGCCGACTTGTGGAGGGCCTTCGTAACTTGGATGGCGTTTTTCTTCTCGGATGTAGTCATGACGCAAGAGATTGCTGAACTTGCTCTTCGCCGAGCCCGGTTGCTCCGATGACGGTGCGCGGGACGTATCTGGATTACAACGGATCCGCGCCGCTTGACCCTCGCGTGGCATCGGTCATGGTGCCAGCCCTCGTGGAGGGCATAGGGAACGCTTCCTCGATCCACAGATTCGGCCGTGCGCAAGCGGCTGCGGTCGAAGAAGCCCGTGCGCAGGTCGCCGCAATGGTAGGAGGCCGCTCCTCGAACGTGGTGTTCACTGCGGGCGCGACCGAGGCCAACAACTTGGCTCTGCGCGGAATCGTGGGAGGCCGACCGCCCAGTCGTACCCGGATCGCTGTCTCGGCGGTCGAGCATGCGTCGGTTCGCGAGACGGCGCGGCAGATTGCCGACTGGGGGCTGGCCAAGGTAGACGTGATTCCGGTCACAACTGGGGGCTTCGTTGATTCAGAGGTGCTGAAGTCGCTCGCTAGTCCCGATTTGCTTCTCGTCTCGGTTATGGCTGCAAACGGCGAAACTGGCGTGCTCAACCCGGTGGCGGAGATCGCCGAAGTGGTTCACGGCGCGGGTGCGCTTCTGCACTGTGACGCCACGCAGTGGGTGGGCCGACTGCCATTCGATTGCGTAGAGATGGGCACCGATCTCGTCTCGGTGAGCAGCCACAAGATCTGCGGCCCTGGCGGCGTAGGAGCTCTCATAGGTACGCGGCACAGCTTGCAGCGCTTGCAGCCCATCATGCACGGTGGCGGACATGAACGAGGGTTGCGTTCGGGCTCGATGAATGTCGCCGGTATCGCTGGCTTTGGCGTGGCGGCCAGCATAGCTAGCGAAGAACGCGAGTCGGAGGCATTTCGCCTAGCGAGCCTTCGCGACCGGTTGATCGAAGGCTTGCGGTCTCGTCTCACAGGCATTTCGGAAAACGGGGACGTTACCCGCAGACTCGCGAATACGGCGAATGTGCGCTTCCACGGAGCCGACGCTGAGGCAGTCGTTACTAGGATGGACCCTGTTGCCGTGTCAACCGGTAGCGCCTGCGCCGCCGGATCGATCGAGCCGTCCGAGGTGTTGCTTGCCATGGGTCTCACGCGGGAGGCCGCGTTCGAATCGGTCAGATTCAGCCTTGGACGCTTCACGACGGATGATGATGTCGAAGTGGCAATCAAGAGCGCGGTCTCGGCTGTAGAATACGTCCGGATGATGACTTCGGACAGCGGGAGCCACGCCACCCCTCGGCGCGCGGCGCTCTCGTTGATACGCTGATGTTGGCCTGGGAGAGTCTGGCGAAGCTGGCCTGCCGATGTGCGCGGGCTGGTGTGGCTATGGCAGTGATCGGATGACAATTCCGAAGAGTTCCAGGTGAAGCTTTCGGAGGCGGCTCGACCGGCATTCGCCCGCCATGAGACATTTCACCCTCGCTACGGCTGGTTTCGGAAGGCCTGCACGGCCGTCGCCGGCGATCCCCTCATCTTCACACGCGCCGATGCTCCCGTACGGATTGGAGTCGGCAAGAACATGGTGAAGGCAATCCGGTTCTGGGGGACGGCAGCCAAGCTGATCGCAGCCAAACCGGTCGAAAAGGCAACGTCGGGCGGTCGGCGCGCTCCAGAGCTCCAGCCGACGCCGTTGGGCCGACGGCTCTTCGACAATGACGGGTGGGACCCGTACATGGAGGACCCCGGTACGCTGTGGCTATTGCACTGGTTGTTGCTGGCTCCCCCGTCGCAGCTGCCGGTATGGTGGCTCGCCTTCAACGACTTCCCCGCCATAGAGTTTGCCGCGGATGACTTGCAAGCATTCGTCACGCTTCGCATCGAGAGCTCGGTGACTTGGAGCGCCCCAAGTCCATCTTCTATCAAGAAGGATGTGACCGCTTTCTTCCGCACATATGCTCCCGCGGAGCGGTCGGCGCGCACCAAGATCGACGACATTCTGGATTGTCCGCTCCGAGAGCTGAACCTCGTAGGGCGTTCGGGCGTGACAGGCAGATATCGATTTGCGCTAGGTCATAAGCCCACCCTGCCACCGGCGCTTCTGGCCTACGCCGCCCTGGATTATGTTGCCCGTGCGGAAATAGGGGGGGGGAGCATTACGATTGGCCGCTTGGTGCACGATCCAGGCAGCCCAGGGAAGGCATTCAAGATCTCCGAGGCGGAATACGCCGCGGCTCTCGAACCGGCGGTTGCGAACATCGAAGAATTGGCGGTGGTCACCACCACGGGAGCGACTCAGCTCTCCTGGACGGCAGAACCGAGCGCGATCGCGACGGAGATTCTAAACGGCCATTACGGTGCGCAGACGTTGGCAGCCGGGCGAGAACCCCGATGACCGTTCTTGCCGACCGGGTGTCCGTGCGGGGACGCTTTGCCCGCTCGGTGAACCTTGAGCGCGATGCCGACCAAGTCGAACCTTTCGATGGGTACATCGTCACCGCGCGCGCGCTGGACGCGGTCGGACGGATCGCTTCGGTTGCCGCCTCTGAACGGTCGGGCGGCGCGTGGTCGCTCACTGGACCGTACGGTTCGGGCAAGTCGTCTCTAGCGCTGCTGCTCGATGCGATCTTCGGACCAGATACCTCGGCGCGAGAGATCGCCTGGAAGCTTGTTGATCAAGCTTCTTCTTCCGTAGGCGAGCGGATTCGGCAAGCCCACCTGCGGTGGGGCACCCAGGAGGCGGGGTTCCACCGCGGCATTGCAACCGCGTGCCGGGAGCCGCTCAACCAGACAGTGTTGCGGGCGCTCGACAACGCCATCCTGCGCACGTACGGCACTACCCCTTCGCCCAGCGAAGTCCCGGCGGCCAGGACGCTCACGGGATTGCTCGAAGATGCGACCGGGAGCGATCTCCACAGAAGAGATCCTTCTCCGACGGCACTAGTCGAGAGCGCCCGGTGTCTGGCGGAACGGGCTCCGGTACTACTGATCATCGACGAGTTCGGAAAGAACCTCGAAGCGGTAGGCGACAGCGGCGGTACGGATCCTTACCTGTTGCAGCAGCTGGCGGAGCTGGGTCAAGGGGCCGGCCTGCCCATCTTCGTGCTGACGCTGCAACACTTGTCGTTCGAGGACCACCTGAACGGCGCCGCCGAGCCTGAGCTGCGTGAATGGGCCAAGGTACAGGGCAGATTCGAGGACATCTCCTACGTCGAGTCGGCCAGTGCCACCCGGGCCCTCATCAGTACGGCATTCGAGGTCTCCGACGACAAGTTCGGGCAACAAATCCGCAGCTGGGCCGATCTGATCGCTCGGGACATGGAGGGACTCGGCATCGCCGATCTCTCCGACGCAGAGACAGTTGCCGCATGCTACCCGCTGCACCCTCTCGTCGTGGCAGTGTTGCCCGAGCTGTGCAACCGGTACGGACAACATGAGCGGACTTTGTTCTCGTTCTTGGCCGGCCGCGAACCATCGACTGTCGCATCGCGCCTCGCGGAAACCAAGCTGACCGCCGGAACCCCCCTTCCCTCCATAGGACTCGAGACCGTTTACGACTACTTCGTCACCAGCGGAACAGTTGGACATATGGCCTCGGGCCGCTCAAGCCGATGGAATGAAATCGCGACACGCCTGCGCGATACCTACGGTCTCTCGGAACGCCAGACCCGGCTGGCAAAGTCCTTGGCGCTCCTCAATCTAGTGTCGACCTCGGGAGCGATTCGCGCATCCTCAGAGGTGCTCGCTCGGACCGATCCAGATGCTGATAGCCAGCTGGACGCCTTGGACAAGGCCGGTCTCATCACATATCGGGACTTCGCCGACGAGTATCGCATTTGGGAAGGCACCGACATCGACATTGCCGGTCTTCTGGAAACCACACGCCGAAGCGTTCAGCAGCAGCCTCTCATCGCCATTCTATCGGGGCTTGACCAACCTGTACCGGTCGTAGCGGCGCGACATAGCGCGGAACACGACACTCTTCGGGTATTCGACAGACGTTACTTCGGCGGCAGAGAATCCATCCAGCCGCTCGACGCTTTCTCGCCGTATGACGGAGAAGCGCTGCTAGTGGTCGGATCGGACCGGCCAGACCAGCGAGTGCCCGCTGTACCTTGGGAAGATGGAGAAGCCAAGCCTGTCGTGGCCGCGATACCCCACGATGTCGGCGAACTGGACGAAGCCGCCCGCGAGTCGGCGGCAGTCAGCGCCGCGTTGCGGGACCCGGATGTGCAAGCCGACCGCGTGGCCAAGCGCGAGTTCGGGGAACGGCTGGCCGAGGCGAATACCGCGGTCGACCGCGCTCTCGCGACGATCTTCAGCCCCGATGCGTGCCGCTGGATAATGCTCGACAAGTCGGGCGGGACAGAGTTGAAGCGAGGCCGGGGCAGCGCCGCACTGTCCGACGCGGCCGATAGGGCATACCCGAATACGCCCGCGGTAAGAAACGAGATGCTCAACCGCACCGCGTTGACCACACAGGGGGCCAAGGCCAGACGTCTCCTGCTCGAAGCAATGATCGAGCGCGGGTCCGAACCCGGTCTCGGCCTCGTTGGTTATGGGCCGGAAGTCGCAATGTACGAGGCGTTCTTGAAACAGACCGGGCTCCACGGACCCGACAAACGCAACGGCACGATGGTCTTTCGCGGACCTCGCGACGATTCGTCGATAGGCGCCTCGCTAAAGGGCGCTTGGAGAGTCCTGGAGGACGAGTTCAAGCGGGCCAAGACCAAGCCCGTCAATCTTCGGAGCGTGTCAGCCGTACTGCGTTCGCCGCCAATCGGGATGAAGGGGGCGGTTGTCCCGGTGTTCGTCACTGCCGCCCTGCTCGCCTTCCGGGAGGAGATAGCCATCTACGAGCACGGCACCTTCAAGCCGCTGTTGACCCCGGATCTGTCGGAGCGAATGGTGCGGAACCCGCACCACTTCGACATCAGGCACTTCGCCAATACGACGGGGGGCCGTCGGCAGGTCGTCGCTGCGCTTGCCGGGCGGCTAGGCGTGCGCCCGGGATTTCGCAAGCACCGGGTGGCCAATGTGCTCTCGGTCGTCGCGCACTTGGTGGGCCAGGTAACACGTCTCAACAGGTATGTCCGGAAGACGAAACATCTCCCGGCGGAGACTCTCGAGGTGCGAGAAGCTCTCGTAACCGCAGTGGAGCCGGATGAGCTGCTGTTCCGCAGCCTTCCGATGGCGCTCGGATTCGATCCCGCGCGGCCGGATAGCGGGACGTACGCCAACGCCGACGCCTACGCGGCTCGCGTCGCCAAGGCGATCGAGGAACTCGTCGGCTGTTACGACCGGCTCCTGAACGATCTTCTCGAACTTCTGCTCGCAACAAGCATGGAGACCACTCGCAAAGCTCTCGCCGAACAGGCAGCCTCACTCGATGTTGACGCCCTCGACCCGTCTATGCGAGCGTTCGTTCTTACGCTGGCTCGCGATGTGGCAGATAGCGACATGGACTGGATCGAGGCTGTCGCCACTGTCGTCGCCCAGAAGGCTCCGGCCGAGTGGACCGACGCCGACCTGAGCCGGTTCCGGGACGAACTCCCGCGGCAAGTCGGCATTCTTCAGCGTCTGGTGGCGCTCCATGCGGATCACCCTTCCGGCGCGGCCGCCCCGGGGACCTTCCGGGTGACCGTCACGAGATCGGACGGCAGCGAGCTTGTCCGCTTGGTCCGCACCGACCAAGATCAACGCCAGGAGATACGGCAGGCGCTTGGCAGAACGCTGGACGAATTATGCCAGAAAGGGTCGCGGCGGCCCAACCGACAGACCATGCTCGCGCTTCTCGTCGAGCAGCTTCTGGCCGCCCAGTCCTCCGGGGGAAAGCATGGCCGACTTCCGAGTAAGGAGAGCGCTTGATGGCTGATGCCGTTCGTCACATCTGCGGCATATCGGGGGGCAAGGACTCCAGTGCCCTGGCGGTTTACCTCCGGGACACCGTTGATGACATGGAGTACTTCTTTTGCGATACGGGAGCGGAGCTTCCCGAGACTTACGAGTATCTGACCCGCCTCGAAGTCATCCTTGGGAAGCGGATCGTCCGTCTCAACGCGGAACGCGGCTTCGATCACTGGTTCGAGATCTTCCGGGGCACTTTGCCCTCTCCGCAGATGCGGTGGTGCACGAAGAACATGAAAATCAAGCCGATCGAGGCTTGGATCGGAGACGAGCCGGCAATTTCCTATGTCGCGATCCGCGCGGACGAGTCGAATCGCAAAGGCTACATATCCACGAAGTCCAACATCCGGACCCGGTTTCCTTTCATAGAGGATGGCATCGACCACAGTGGCGTAATGCGAATTCTCGACGACGCCGGGATAGGTCTGCCGGCGTACTATGACTGGAGAACCCGGTCTGGCTGCTACTTCTGCTTCTACCAGCGCAAAGCCGAATGGGTCGGCTTGGCCGATCGACACCCCGAGCTGTTCGACCGGGCCGTCGCCATCGAACGGAAGATGTTGCCGGAGGCCGGGGAAGGTGGCGATGCGGACTTCGGAAGCCGGGCGATGCGGGGCCGCCAGTACACGTGGTCGGGGGGCGAAACTCTCCTTGAGCTGATTGCCCGCCGCGAGGAGATCCTCGAACGGCACGAAACGGCAATGGCGAGGGCGGATGCGAGACGGAATAACGTGCCGCTTGTCGAAGTGCTGGCAGATGCGTTTGATGAAGAAGACGACACCCTGCCCTGCACGGTGTGCGCCCTGTAGCGAGAGCAGTCGCATTGGACGCCGTTCGGCGCGTTCGGCGTCGGCGTTCCGTGTCCGGAATATCCGTACTTCATTTGCGCGGGGCGCGTCCGTAGTGCAGCCCGTGACCCCACAACCGTGACCCCCAAGCCGTGACCCCGCTAGCACGGCGGGACAGTCCCGACGGTACGCGAGACCGCATCGCGGCGCTGTCTCGTTCCGACAAGTGGTTCCTGGGCGGGCTGGACGGCATCGTCTGGGCCCCGCCATTCCCGAGCTGGTTGCACAAGCCCGGCTTCTGGGATCCCGCCCACATCTTCCAGCACGAGATGGGGCCGTGCTTCTCGGTCGCTCTTCTCGATGAGCGGGGAGAGGAGATACCGCTGTCGCTTTCCGAGGAGGGAGCCGGACGCGCCGGGGGAAGCGACAGGTCTGGAATCCGCTGGCAACCGGGGTCGATGACCGTGTGGTGGGATCCGGGTTCGGTAGCCGTCCGCACCGAAGAGCCCCGGAAAGAGCCGCGGAAAGAGCCAAGCGTTCTCGTGCGCGAAGCGCGTAGCATCCGGGGCGGTGTTCTGGAGTCTGCCTGGCAACTGCCAGTGGAAGTCGGGGGCCGCTGGCTGGTCGCGTTCACGGCCCTGCCGCGGGGTGGAGGAAGCCAGCTGCGGGGCGGCCGACACGGACTCTCGTGGTCGGGAACGGCTACCGATACCAGGGGCCGGACTCTCGCGGTGGATGTGGAGATGACCGGCGCGCACCCGCCGGACTGGACTGCTTCGGCAACGTCGGAAGGCGGCGCGGCGCCTGTGTGGCAGCTGTCGCCCTTCCCCGAACGGCTGGCAGCGAGGCTGTCGGCAGGGTCGCTGGAAGAGCGCGGCAAGGGTGCGAACCAGGGTGCGGCGGGCCGGAATTCCGGGGCGGCCGACGAGGCTTCTGGGCCAACGGGCACGGCCGGGGAGCCGACCGGCGCGGGTCGGCAGTTGGAGCAGCCAGGAGACGGCGGTTCCTGGACGTGGGTGGCGGCGGCCTTCCCCGTCTCGGAAGGTGAAGCCGTGGTCAGGCTGCGCCTGGCGCCCAGGCTCCCGAGCCAGGAGTCGAACGAGGACTGGCGGCGACGGCGAATACCCGCGTGGGAGTCCTTCTTCCGGGGATTCCCCGCTTTTCGGTGCGGCGACCCCTTCATGGACCGCTACTTCGACTACAGAATTTACGGACTCGGTCTGAACCGGACCGGCGGCGGATGGGGCAACATCCGCCACCCGGCGATCTGCGAGGGACCGGAGTACTTCCATGTCCCCATAGCGTACAGCGCCCCGTGCCACATGATGGAGATGCGCTGGCACGCGCGAGGCCGCGAGGCCTGGGGATCGCTCATGAACTTCCTGGAGCATCAGAAGAAGGACGGCTCCTTCCACGGCCGCATCTATCCCGGCGACTTGCGGGGAACGCACTTCTACCACGCCAACTGGGGCGACGCGCTCCTCGCCGTGCACCGCATGCACCCGAACCGCGTGGCCCTACGGCGGTGTTACGACGGCCTCGCCAGATACGCGGACTGGCTGCGAACCGCCCGCGACCCCGAGGATTCCGGGATGTTCACGGTCGAGAACCACTACGAAACCGGCCAGGAATACATGTCCCGGTACATGGCCGTATCCCCGGACGCGGACGCGCAGGACTGGGAGCCAAGGCTGCGCCTCAAGGGAATCGACGTGACCGTGTACGGCTACTTGCTCTTCCGGGCGCTTGCGGCGGTGGCAAGAGAGCTGAACCGGCCGGCTGACGCCGAGGAGTGGCGCAGGTTGGAGGACCGTTCGGGCGCCGCCATAACCGACCGGATGTGGTCGCCGGAGGCGGGGCTGTTCACGGATGTGGACGCCCGGACGCTGGAGCGCACCGGCGTCAAGGCGGCGGTCGGCTTCTACCCCATGCTCGCCGGTCTGGCGGACGACGAGCGGCTGGACGCCATGATGGACCACCTGGAGAATCCGGCGACCTTCGGCACCTTCTTTCCGGTGCCATCGTCGAGCGTGGACGATCCCCGCTTCTCGGCGGAGGGAGTGTGGAAGGGCACGCGCCGCAACTGTCCCTGGAACGGGCGGGTCTGGCCCATGACCACGAGCCACGTGATCGAGGGATTGCTGCGGATGTGGCGCCGCGGGAACCGCCGGGCCGGCGAGTTGGCGGCCAGGATGATTCCGCGTTTTCTTGAGATGATGTTCGATGGAGGCGACCCGGACCGCCCCAACTGCTACGAACACTACAACCCTCGCACGGGCCGCGCTTGCTACTTCCGCGGCATCGACGACTATCAACACTCGTGGGTCCTCGACCTGCTGGCCCGGGGAGTCGCCGGTCTCGAAGTGGACGAGGAGGGTTTGGCGGTGCATCCGCTGCCGCACGGGCTGCGGGACGTGTCGCTGGGGCCGGTTCGCGCGCGGGGGCTGGCACTGTCGGTCCGCCTGTCCGAAAAGGTCGCCCGGCTGGAGGTGGCTCGGCTCGATTTGGGGAAGGAGCCGGATATGGCTTGGCATTACGAATGTCCGCGGGGCGAGCCGTTGCGAGTGGCGTGGGAGGACTTGCGGTAAGCGATAGCCGGGCCAGATGTGGCTGTCCCAGGATAGATGACCGCGTAGGTAGATGACTGGCTGCGAGCGCAAGGAGGCCATGCCGTGAAACCCGCCGCCCGGGAAGGTGAAGCACTTGATGAAGCCGGTCGGCGGCAGACGCCCCAGGAGGTCGAACTTCGGGGAGTCGAGAAGCGTTTCGGAAGAGTGACGGCCGTTGCCGAGTTGGACCTGCTCGTGCAGGCTGGCGAGCTGATGGTGCTCGTGGGACCGTCCGGCTGCGGGAAGAGCACTCTGCTGCGGCTGATCGCCGGACTGGAGGAGACCACGGCGGGCGAGATCATGATCGGCGGACGCTCCGCGAGCGGGCTGCCCTCTGGCGAGCGCGACGTGGCCATGGTCTTCCAGAGCTACGCCCTCTACCCGCACATGACGGTCGCCGGGAATCTGGGCTTCGGCCTGAAGGTGCGCGGCGCCAAGCGGGACGAAATCCAGCGCCGGGTTAGAGAAACAGCGGCGGCTCTGGACATACTGGAGCTGCTGGAGCGGCGGCCCGCGGAACTCTCGGGCGGACAGCGGCAGCGGGTGGCCCTGGGCCGGGCCATGGTCCGCGACCCAGGCGTCTTCCTCTTCGACGAACCCCTCTCGAATCTGGACGCCGGGCTTCGATTGCGAACCCGCGACGAGATCGCCGCGCTCCACCGGCGACTGGGCACGACGATGATATTCGTGACTCACGACCAGACGGAGGCTCTCTCCCTGGGCCAGCGGGTCGCCGTGATGCATGAGGGACGTCTCCAGCAGGTCGGGCCGCCGTCCGACATCTACGACAAGCCCGCCAACCTGTTCGTGGCCGAATTCCTGGGCGACCCGCCGATCAACCGCCTGGCCCTGTCCCGAGACGAGGGCGGTTGCCTGGCCGGAGGCCCGTTTCGGCTGCATGGCGGTTGGCGCTTTGACGATGCCACGCTGGCGGTGCGACCGGAGGATCTGTCTCTCGCGCCCAGCTACGAAGAAGCTGACTTCACCGCCGAAGTGGTCCGCGTCGAGACGCTCGGTAGCGAGAAGCGTGTCCACCTGCGGGGGAGGGCGGGAAGCTGGATCATGCGGGTTCCTCCGGCGCTCGATCTTTCGTCTGGAGGGCCCGGAGATGAAGCGCCGGTCTCCGTGGCGTGGGAGCGGACGCACTTGTTCGGGCCGGATGGGGTCCGCGCGGACACCGTGTATCGCCCGGTGACTGCAGATCGGTCGGGGGAGCGTTGACCGTTCGGGTACTGCGAACCGCTCGGGAACCACTGTACGTGGGGCCAGGAAGAAGGCCCCGCGACCGGGATGAGGGGATCGGCTTGCGAACCAGCGGATCGCGATCCGGCCAAGCGGGCGCGCCTCGCGATCCGGCCCGGGGGAACGCTTGACTCGCGACCGGAATAGCCGAGGCGGCCGCCTGCGCGCGGCTTGCCTCCTTGCCGCGGCGGCCGCTTGCGCGGGGCTCGCCGCAGCGACCGCGTGCACGGGTACCGGAGCGCGGCAGAGGGAGATTTCGCTTCGCGTCGCGCTCTGGGCCGGCGGCTACGAACTGGCCATCGAGCAACGGGTGGCGGACCGCTACGAATCCCTTCGCCCTGGAGTGCGGGTGCTGCTGGAGTCAGCGCCCAACGGATACGAGGAGAGGCTCCTTACGTCGATGGCCGCAGGACGCCCGCCCGACGTGTACCTCATGGACTCGCCCGACATCCCCACCTTCGTCGACCGGGGGCTCGCGCTGGACCTGGCGCCATTCCAAGAGGCGCTGGGATTCCGGGAGGACAGCGTATTCCCGCAGCTGCTGAACGCGTTCCAGCGGGGCAGCGCGCTATTCGCCCTGCCGAAGGACTTCACTCCGATGGTTCTCTACGCGAACCGTGCCGTTCTGGAGGAAGCCGGGGTGGAGCCGCCGCCTTTGTCGGGGTGGACTTGGGAGGAGTTTCGGGACGCCCTCCGGCGGACCACAGCTGACCGGGACGGGGACGGCAGGCCAGAGGTCTACGGCTTCGACTTCCCTCGCAATCTCTTCCAGTGGACTCCGTTCGTATGGTCGGCCGGCGGCGACATCCTGGGCAGGGTGTCTGGCGGAGATATTGTCGCAACCGGCTTCATGGACGGGCCGCAAGCCCTGGAGGCATACGCCTTCCTTACGGGCTTGGCGGAGGAAGGACTCACGCCCGGCGCCCGGTTCGTCTACCGGGGAGACCCGGCGCGGGAGGCGCGGTTCGCGTCCGGCGGCCAAGCGTTCCTGCTCTCGGGCCATTGGACCCTGCGCGTGTTCCGGGACTTGGTGAACGACCGCGAGCTGGAGTTGGAGATCGTCCCGATTCCCTACCACCCGTCTCTGCAAAGGGGGACGACCGTCCTTTACGCCTCGGGATGGGCAGTGCCGCCGAGTGCGCCCAACTTGCGCCACGCCGTCGATCTGGCGGGGTTCCTGGCTTCGCCCGCGGCGCAGCGCATCCGGGCCGAGGCGGGGCTGGCGATTCCTTCCCGGATGGATGTCGCCGCGCAGGTCGCGCGCGATGACGACACGGGCATCGAGAAGGCCTTCGTCGCTCTCGTGGAGGGCGCCAGGATGACGTGGGGGGCAGAAGTACGGGACTTCGCCCGAATCGAGACGCTGGCGGTCGAGATCATGGACGGGCGGCTGCTGGCCGGGCGGGAGTTGCAGGCGAGCGCCAGCGATGTGGCGCGCCGGGTGGACTTGGCACTTGGCGACCGGTGACGGCGCGCGGCGGCCGGTGACGGTGCGCCGGGCGGCCTCGCGGGGTTCGGGCGGCGGGCGGCGGGTGCGGGCCGCGTCCGCTCGGGGTCTGGCCATGGGGGCTTGGGCAGCCACCGCGGCCGGTGCTGCCGCGTTGCTGTGGGTCTCGGTTCAGGGCGTGGACCGGACCCGGGGCGGCGTGGCCCGCTACGAGGCGCGGCTGGCAGCGGCGCTGTGGGAGGCCGCCCGGGGCGTACCTGAAAGCGCCCCGGACATCGGCGGCGCGCCCGGGGCGGCCGACGCGGAGGAGCCGGGCGCCGCGGGCCAACAGCTGGTGGCCACCTTCCTGGGAGACCGGGCCGGCATCCTCGCCCCCGAGCCAGCGCCGACCTCCACGACGGGGGCTTACGCCTACGAGCCGGGGTCGCTCGTGCCCGCCGCGTGGATCGAAGTCCGTCCGCGGCGCCCGTCCGGCGCCGGGTGGCCCAGGGTCGCCGCGCTCGCCGCCCTGCTGGGCCTGCTCGCCATGGCCGGATGGGCCGCCCGGATGAAGAACGGCGCCGCCATGCCCCCGACTCCGGCGACCGCCGCCACGCGCCGCTATCCGGTAGCGGGCGCGGCGCTGTCGGCGGCGACCCTGGCCGTCACCGCCCTGCCAGCCGCCCGCTGGGCCGGCGGACAGGCCAATATCCTCGCCGCTCACCAGTCTGCCCAGGCGGACCAAGCGGCGGAGCTGCTCGCATCGGCCCCGGGCACATCGGCGACAACGGCGCACCTGATGCACCACGCGGACGCCTCCATCGGCGTTCCGCTCGCCGCAACCGCGACGGGGGCCGCCCTGCTCGCCGCCCTCGTCCTCTCCCTGATCCCGCTCGCCGCCAAGCCCCGCACCCTGCGCCGGACGGTGGCGGCGTGGGGCTTCCTGGCTCCCGCCGCCCTTCTCCTGGCCGTCTTCACCTTCGGTCCCCTGCTCTTCTCCTTCTGGCTCTCCCTCCACGAATGGCACCTCGTGGACCCCGTCCGCCCCTTCGCCGGACTCGGCCACTACCGCGCCCTGCTCGCCAACTCGGACTGGTGGTCCGCAATCGGGAACACCGCCGTCTTCACGCTGCACGTTCCCCTGGCCATGGCGCTGGCGCTGGGTCTGGCCCTCCTCACCCAGGGATCGACACGCGCGCTCCGCTGGGTGCGCCTCGCGCTCTTCCTCCCCAGCGTCACCAGCGTTGTGGCCATCGCGGTGGTCTGGAAGTGGCTCCTCGACGACAGCTACGGTCTGGTGAACCGGGTTCTCGGGGTGGCCGGTCTCGGTCCCGTCCCCTGGCTGGCGTCGCCCGGCACCGCCCTCCTCGCGCTCATGGCGATCGCCGCCTGGATGGTCGTCGGCTACCAGATGGTCGTATTCCGGGCCGGTCTGGCCGCGATCCCCCGCGACTGGCACGACGCGGCCAAGGTGGACGGCGCGGGGGCGTGGCGCCGCTTCCTGCACATCACCCTTCCCGGTCTTCGTCCCACCCTCTTCTTCGTTCTGGTGACCTCCGTCATCGGCTCCTTCCAGGTGTTCGGGCTCGTGTACGTCATGACCGAAGGCGGGCCGCTGGGTTCGACGGATGTCGCCGTGTACCACATTTACCGGGAGGCGTGGGAGTTCCTGCGCTTCGGCAACGCCGCGGCCATGAGCTGGTTCCTCTTCGCGGTCGTCTTTGCCGCCACCTGGCTCCACTTCCGGTTGCTGGAGAGGCGCTCCGGCGGCCGCGCGGGGCACGCTCATGGATAGCGGCCGCACGAGCCGCTCCACATTCATCGGGGCTGCGCAAGAGGGCGGCCGCGCGGGGCACGCTCATGGGTAGCGGACGCTTTCCCCGAAACGCCTTCCTTGTCCTCGCATCCCTCGCGATGGCGGGGCCCTTCCTGTGGATGGCCGCCACGAGCCTCTCGGGCCAGCTGGAGGTCTTCTCTTCCCCGCGGCTCCTTCCCGAGCGCTTCCTCTGGAGCAACTATCCGGAGGCGCTGACGGCCCAGCCCTTCGCCCGATACTTCCTCAACTCCATCGTCTTCGCGGCGGTGGTGGTGACAGGACAGGTGGCCACGGCCGCGACCGCGGGATACGCCTTCGCGCGACTGAACTTCCCAGGACGCGACCGGCTCTTCATGCTCTTCCTCTCGGCGATGATGGTGCCCGCCGTCATCGTCCTGATCCCCCGCTTCCTGATGATCGACGCCCTGGACTGGATCGACACCTACCAGGGTCTGGCCAGCACGGAGCTGGTGTCCGTGTGGGGAATCTTCCTCATGCGCCAGTACTTTATGACGCTGCCCCGGGAAGTGGAGGACGCGGCCCGCGTGGATGGGGCCGGGCGCTTCCGGGTGTTCCGGAGCGTCGCTCTACCGATGGCGGCTCCGGCTGTGGCGACGCTGGCGCTGTTCGCCTTCGTCGATGCGTGGAAGAACTTCCTCTGGCCGCTGCTGGTGACCCGCTCGATGGAGATGCGGACGGTGGAGGTGGGGGTGGCGGCCTTCCATTCCACTTACGAGATCAATCTGCCCTATCAGATGGCGGCCGGCGTGGCGGCGGTGCTTCCTGTCGCCATGCTATTCCTCTTTACGCAACGCTACTTTGTGAGGGGGATCAGGTTGGAAGGGATCAGCTGACTCGAAAGGGATCAACTGTCTTGGAAGGAATCGGCTGACATGGAGGAGACCAGCCGACCTGGAGGAGACCAGCCGACTTGGAGGGAATCAGCTGACTCGGAGAGGACGGTTGACCTGGAAGGGACCAACCAACCTGGAAGAGATCGGCTGCGCCCGAAAAGGGACCAGCTGAAATGCCGCGAGCCGTTTAGAAACGAGACTGACATGAGAAGAAGAGCCATCCTCGGAGTTGCGTGGGCAGTCGTCGCGTGGACGGCGTGGAGCGGGACGTGGAGCGAGCTGGCAGCGGTGGCGGCGGCGGCGGACGGCGGCCCCGCTCAGGAAGTCCTCTCGCAGACCGGCGACCCGACCGTTCCGCGCTTCGAGATCGTCCGGTCCCCCATCGAACTCTCCGGTCCGGTGCGGCCCGGCGAATACTTCGGCGTCGTGGGTCCCCGTTCGGCCTGGCTCGGACTCGAAACCGGCCAAGCCGAGCTGTGGGTTCATCCCCTGAAAGTCGGAAACATGTTTCGCCTCAGCTTCTCCGCCGCGGGGAGCGGGACGCCCATCCCCGGCGAAGAGTTGGCGCGCACCGTCCATCTGCGCCCGGAGCTGGGGACGATCGCCTACAGCCACGCCGCGTTTCAGATTCGCCAGCATGTCCTGGCCCCGGCAGACGAGGCGGGACTCCTCCTGCTGCTGGAGGTGGACACGGTCGAACCTCTGGAGATCGTGGCGGAGTTCCACCCCGTCCTTAATCACATGTGGCCGGGATCCATCGGCGGGCAGTACGCCTACTGGGACCAGGAACGCCGCGTCTTCGTCCTCTCCGAGAGTCTGCAGATGCACAACGCGGTCGTGGGGTCGCCGTGGGCCACGAACTCGGTCGAGCACCCGGCCCACCAGCTCGGCGATGCCCCGCGAACCATGGTCATCCCGGTGGACCCGGCACGGGCGCGGCGCGAGTTCATCCCCATCGCGATAGCCGCCGGGACGATGGACAGAGACTCCGTCTTCGCCGCCTACGACAGATTGGTGGCCGGAGCCGGTCCTCTTTACCGGGCCAAGCGGGAGTGGGCGGACTCGGTGCTGGCGTCCACGACTTCTCTGGAGTCGCCCGACCCCGGCCTCGATCTGGCCCTGGAGTGGGCCAAGATCAACCTGGAGGAGCAGCGGGTGTGCAACCCCGATCTGGGGTGCGGCTTCGTGGCGGGATGGGGACTGTCGCGGAACGGGACCCGGCCCGGGTTCGGTTGGTTCTTCGGCGGAGACGCGGCGATCAACACCTTCGCCATGGATGTCCTGGGCCAGTGGGAGCTGGTGGCGGAGGAGCTGTCGTTCCTGGCGAAGTACCAGCGGGCCGACGGGAAGATAACGCACGAGATCTCGCAGGCCGCCGCTCGCATCGACTGGTTTCAGGAATATCCGTACGCCTACTACCACGCCGACTCGACCCCCTACTGGATGCTGGCTCTGTACGAGTATTGGCGGGCCAGCGGGGACGACGACCTGGTGCGGCGGCTGTGGCCGGCTTACAGGCGCGCCTGGGAGTGGTGTCTCTCGGCGGAGACGGACGGCGACGGGATCATCGAGAACAGCGTGGGCGGGTTGGCGGCGGTGGAGGTGGGCGGGCTCCGCGAGGAGGTGCACCAGGACATCTACCTGGCCGGCATCTGGACCGCGGCTCTGGAGGGAACTCTGGCGCTGGCGGAACGCATGGGCGACGGCGAAATGGCTGCGGTCGCCCGGCGGATCGCTCCGGTGGCCCGGCGCACGCTTAACGAAGTCTACTGGCGCGAGGAGGAGGAACGCCACGCCTACGGCATCATGGCCGGGGGCGGCACCGACGGCAGCCTGACGGTGTGGCCGGCGGCTTCGGCCGCCTTCGGCCTGCTGGAGCCGGCGAGGGCGCGATCGACGCTGGCGGAGCTGGCGAGCGACCGGATCTCGTCGGACTGGGGGGCGCACATGCTCTCGAGCGCGAGTCCTCTGTACCACCCGCTCCAGTACAACATGGGGACGGTGTGGCCCTTCGTGACGGGCTACGTGTCGTGGGGGCAGTACCGGTACCGCCGTCCGTGGGCGGGATTTCACCTGATGGACGCGGTGAAGCAGATGACCTTCGACTGGAGCCTCGGGCGGCATGGCGAGCTGTTCTCGGGAAGGTTCTACCAGCCGCTGGCCCAGACGGTCCCCCACCAATTCTTTGCATCCTCCATGCTGCCGACGCCGCTGATCCGGGGGGTCTTCGGGTGGGAGCCGGACGCGGCTCTGGGGCGGGCGCGCATCGCCCCGCAGCTGCCTGCGGATTGGCCGGGAGCGGCTCTGCGCGGTCTGAGAGTGGGGGGAGCGGTCCTGGATGTGGAGGTTGAGCGGCGTTGGGTGTCGGGCGGCGGCGAAGGAGCGGCGGGCGGCGGCGCAGAACGGGTGCGGATTTCCCTGAACAAGGTTGGTGGCGCCAAGGGTGGTGACGGCAGGGTTGGTGGCGCCGAGGGTGGTGGCGCCGGGCAGTCGCTTGTGCTCGACTATGTGCCCGATGTCCCGCCGGGCGCACGAAATGTAGTGGTTAGGATGGGAGAAACGGCGCTGGAGCCGGACGGTGGCGGCGCCGTCCGAGTGCCGTTAGGCGGAGGCGGAGGCGACCGGACGGGCGTCGAGGAAACCGCAGTGGAGGTCGTCGCTACCTGGGAGGGCGGGCTGGCGGTCGCGCCTCCCCGGGTGGAGCTGGAGCCGGGGCAGCCTAGCACGGGGTTGCGCATTCTGGACTTCGGGACGACGGAAGAGTCCGGCGGGGTGGATGGCTCCGGCGGGGTGGATGGCTCCGGCGAGGTGGATGGCTCTGGCGGGGCGGATGGCTCTGGCGGGGCGGATGGCTCTGGCGGGGCGGAAGACTCCGGCGGGATGGCGTATCCCCGCGCGGCGGAGGCCACTGGCCTGGAAGAGATGCGCGGCGACGACGCGCGGCGGGTGGCTGGCGGGTGGCTGCTGGTAGTGGAAGGCTCCAGGGGCCACAGCTACGAGATCGAACTCTTCGGGACATCTGTGGGACTCACGGTGGTACAAGGTGCGGCGCACGCGGAGGTAACGGACTGGGACATGGAGTCTGGCCGGGGCGTGCTTCAGATTCGCTTTGCCGGGGGCGAGGGCGGCGAGGGCGGTGACGGCGGTAGCAGCGGCGAGGACGGACACGGCGAGGGGCGAACCGAAGCCATCATTCGACTGGACCCCGCCGGCCAGAGCGGCCCCTGAACCGACCCTCTCGCTCCACCCGCACATCGAACGGGTCCACGGCTAGCTCTTGCCCCGCACGAATGCGACGGGATAGCAAGGTAGTAGAGGACATCGGCAAATAATGAGTCCCCCGGCAGCCGCTCTTCCCGCCACCGACGCGTGAAAGTCGGCGCCCTCGAAGCCCGGCGTTGGGCCGGACTAGTCTTTGCCGCCGGTCCCGGGGAGGGCGTCGGGTTGAGACTGGCCTTCACGGACGCCGAATCCGGGCGTCGGCACGACTGGGACGACTGGTACTCGCTCGTCAGCAAGGTGGGCGAGCACGCCCCGGACGGATCGTACGCGCGCATGGAATTCGACACCGGCGGCGGCAGCGCGGGAACCCGTGATCGCCCCGGAGCGCCGGCGACCCCGGCGAGCACCCTGGTCTGGGAGTGGTCCCGGCGGAACGACGCATTGGCGCTGCGAGCCACCACGACTAGGCCCGGCGCTCTGGAGTTGATCGGAGACGCTCCCTGGGGCTGGACGCCCCGGTGGCGAGAAGCGGAGCGCAAGCGAAGGGGCGCGCGGGACGGCCCGGAGGCGGACGCCGCCTGGCTGGCCAAGGTCGGACAAGTGGAGGTGGCAGCGGCATTCTCCGCCGGGTGCCGCCGACTCCGGCAGCCTGCCGACGGCCAGACCGGGCAGTGGATGGCTGCCGGCGCAGGGACCATATCTCTCTCTCCCGGCAGCAAGCCGGGGGCGCCCGGCGGGCACACTGCAACGGACTCGCACGATAGCTGCGGCCCCGTTTCGCCGAGCCTCCTCCGGGCCGTCGTAGCGTGGGGAAGCGGGGCCGCGGCCCGCGCCGGACGGCTCCTGGACCAAGCGGACGACTGGCTGGGGTCGGCCCGTTCCGACTGGGCGCAGCGCCGGCCCGCGTCCTCGGGCGCCTGCGAGGGTCTGGTGGAAAGCATCGCCGACAACCTGATGTGGACCGTGCTGCTCCAGCCCGAGACGGCTAGGCTCTACACGCCCGCGGGCCGGCGCTGGATCTTCCCGAAGCCCGCGCCCGCAGCCCCCGCGCGCCGCGAAGCCGACGATTGGACCACCTTCGGTTGGGACAGCTTCTTCAACGCCCTTCAGCTCTCCGTCGTCTCGAAGGATCTTGCGTGGGCCGCCCTCCTGGCCGGAATTCGGTCGCGATACCCCAACGGCAACGTCCCCAACTGGCGCAGCCGACACGGTGGCACGCCGGACCGGTCCCAGCCGCCCGTCGGATCGTTCGCGGCCCTGAAACTCCACTTGGCCCATCCGTGCGCGGACTCCCTGCGCGCCGCCTACTCCGGCCTCCTCGAGTGGAGCGACTTCTGGGTGGCGCCGCAGGGCGCCAGAGCCCGGCGCGAAGGGCTAACCCCCGGCCTCCTGTCGTGGGGATCCGACACGGAGCTGCTCTCTCCCCGCCCGCCCCCATGGGAAGCGGGCGCATCCGGACGCCAGCGTGCGGCGTGGGAATCGGGCCAGGACGACCTTCCCCTGTGGGAAGAAGCCGGTTGGGACCCGGATCGCCGCGTGCTGGCCATGTCCGCGGCGGACCTGTGCAGCTACCGCGCCCTCGACCTGGAGTGCCTTTCCCGAATCGCCCGGATCCTTGGGGACGGGGAGAATGCCACCCGGCTCTCATCCTCCTACCGGCAGTTGGCGGAGAAGATGAACCAGGTCCTCTGGTCGGATGATGTCGGCCTGTACCTCGACGAACTCCCCTCAGGCCACTCTTCCCGCGTGGCGGCTTCCAACTTCTTGCCGCTGGCGGCCGGCATTCCCTCCGCAGCGCAGGCTCATCGCATGATCAAGGTCCTCCAGGACCCCCGCCGTTTCTGGGGCGACTGGATATTGCCCACGATTTCGCGCGACGACCCCGCGTTCGCGGACCAGCAGTACTGGCGCGGCTCGATTTGGCCGCCCATGAACTATCTCGTGCTGCAAGGGCTGCGACGGTACGGATACCACGAGTTGGCTGCCGAATTGGCCTGGAAGAGCGCCGCGATGTTCCTCGCGGACCGCCACCGGACGGGAAGCTGCCGCGAGAACTTCGATTCCCGCACCGGCGAAGGATGCGGCCGCCGCTTCCAGAGCTGGGGTCCTCTCTTTGCCTTGGGCGCACTCGAGCAGTTCGTCGATGTCACGCACTGGGGAGGGCTTCGCATCGGATCGCTGCTGCCACGGGGCACTCTAACCAAGCATGTCGGCCGCGACGCGGGCGTAACCGGGATCCTGGCGGCGGGCCACCGCTGGACGGTGCAACTCCGTCCGAATGGCTTCGGCTTCCAAACGGAGTCGTTCCCCTGGACGGAAGTCACCGGAGCGACGGCTCTCCATGAAGTGGCGGTGGAGAGGAACGAGTTGAGGGCTCGTGCACCGGGCGCTGGCGCACTGCTTCGCACTGGCTCGCGCACCTGCCGTCCTGACGCGGAGGGGTCAATCCTCGCAGGCGTGTGAGAGATGTCGTCGGCGTGCGAAAGAGCGGCTGGGGCCGACAAGAGAGTGGCTGGGGCCGGCGAGCGCATGGTTCTCGGGTCGCTGACGTCCACTACTACGATTTGGATCTTGAGTCGTTCCTCCGGCGACAACCCTTCCTCCAGGAGTTCCTTCACAGCCTCAGGCGTCTCGGCGCTACGGCCCTCGGGGTGCCGCGGCTGCCACCACAGCCGCTTGCCATTTTCATCAACCCCCTTGAGACCGAACCACAGAACTACATAGATACCGTACCCTCCCGACTCCGGGTCACGAGTGTATTTGGGAATGAGCTGACGGCGAATAGATCTCCATATTTCCGAGTGGATATTCTTCTTGATCTCGACGGGTATGGCCAAAGACGTATGCGAACCAGACTTGTACGAAACCCGGATATCGGCGCGTTGATCCCCGGCATACTGCCCCTCCGGCTGCGCATCAGCCTCCCTTTTGTAGAATGGGCGTTTTTCCCGCAAGATCTGTGCACCAAAATGAAAACTTCAGCGACTATATCTCGCCTATCCTCGAGAAGGCTACGGAACCAACGTGGCGGTTCACGCTCGTAGTCAGGGAGAGCCAGAAAGTAGAAGCCGAGCGCCGACTTGACGACCTTGTCGTCGAGCGCGGAGACACTCTCCCGGGGTTGCCAAGACAATATCTCCAAGCCCGCCATAACCGGGTAGCCATCTATGTACCTCCCGGCGCTTTCGCGGGCCTTGACTACGTAGGCTAGACTGGGAAGGTTTTCTCTTTCCAGCGTCCGGCGCAAACCCTTCAACGCTATCTCTGTTGCGCGGTCGTCGAAGTCGAGGGCGGCACGTAGCCGGGCACGCCCCTCATCTTCATCGGAGTGGCGCCCGTTGGCAGAGCGTTCGCTCCGCAAGCCGATATTCCCGCCCAGATACGTCCACGCGCAAAGGATTGCGTCTACCGGCCAATTCCGCCAGCATGTAGCTTTGGCGCGGACATCGGTCGCGAGGGGCGCGGAACCGCCTGCAGGTGCGGCAATAACCCTAATTTATCGAGCATTGCCAACAATCATCAAGTATCGTTGTACAATCGAATCCTTGGTTTGTTGTATTCCCGTTTCGGCAGCGGCACGGTCGATGTGGATGTGGTGGAGCCATGGCGAGTTCATGGATCGAATGTGAAGCTGTACGGCTGGGCGGAGTCCATGCGTAGCGGGTGGACGTCGTAATGCCCTTCCCTTGCGAGGCGGCGGCGTGAAGCGCGCGGTTGGAAGGGGCCTCTGCGCCGCGGCCTTCCTGGGCATCGCCCTCGTGGCGGCCTTCGCCGCGGCGCCGGCCGCGGCGCAGGACTCCTGCACGGCCTGCTTGGTGCAGCCGATCGTCACCTCCACCCCGGCGTCGGGGAGCACCTACCTTCCGGGCGAGACCATCACGGTGCAGGTGCGGCCCAGGAACTCGCCCTGGGTCAGCATCACCAGCGCGGACAGCCCCACGCTGGGGCTCAATGTCGGCGGCAGCGTCAAGTCGTTGAGCGGGACCCTCCAGTCCCGGCAATATTCCTACACCGTTTACGACCACGAACAAAGGCAGTACGTGACCCGCTCGCGGGACACCAACGTGCTGGAGTTCAGCTACACGGTGCAGAAGGGGGACCGCGACACCGACGGGGTGAGCGTGGCGGCGAACGCGCTGGGCGGCGGCTTCATCGGCGCCAACGTCGGCGGCAGCTCGTTCGGCGGCGGGACCCATCGCCCGAACATCAGCAAGAACCACAGCGCGATGCGCGCCCAGTCCGGCCACAAGGTGGACACGCCGGCGCCGTCCTGGAGCGGGGTGACGGGGCCGGACATCATTTTCTACGCGGGCGGTTCGGTGAGCTACCGGCTGCCGCAAGTGGCGAACGCGGCCTCGGCGCACAACGTCAGCTATTCGGTGACGTCGGCGCGGCCGCTGCCGACGGGCTATACGCTGAACGCGTCCACGGGGACGATCACGGGGTCGTATGGCAGCGCGTTGGCGCGGCAGAGCTACACGCTGCGGGCGACGGACGGGTTCAACCGCACCGCCGATCTGACGTTCCACCTGCAGGTGAGCGCCGAAGCGGGGATCGAGTCGATCTCGATCACGTCGAACCCCGGCGCGGACAAGACCTACGGCAAGGTCGCGCCGTTCGGGACCAACGACACGATCTTCGTGAGGGTGGACATCACGCACCGGCTCACGACGGTCCTCGCGTCGAACGTGTGCCTGGACATCCGGATCGGGAGCAACATCCGCCGGACGTGCAACCCCTCCTATTCCACCTCGGACGCCAGCCGCTGGGACAAGCTCGATTTCAGCTACGCGGTGCAGGCGGGCGACTGGGACGGCGACGGCATCTCCTTCCCGACGAACCCGATGGGCGCCGGCAAGATCGGCGGCCTCCGTTTCCGCCTCACCGGAATCGGCACTGACAACCGGGTGAACCGGAACTTCGCGTCGATTCCGGCCGACGCGAACCACAAGGTGCGCGGGCAGCAGACCGTGCCGAGCTTCGGCTCGACGGCCAGCCCGTCCCATAGCTGGCTGAAGGGCAACGCGGTGTCGCAGGCCCTGCCGGCGGCGACGGGCGGCGACGGCGGCGTGACGTATAGCATCGAGGAGAGTCTGCCGGCCGGGTTGAGCTTCGCCGCGGCGACGCGGACCATTTCCGGCACGCCGACGGCGGCGCAGGCGGCGGCGAACTATACGCTGGCGGCGACGGACGCGGACGGCGACAAGGCGACGCTGCGCTTCTCCCTCGAGATCGAGGAAATCACGGTCTCCATCGACTCGCCGAACGTGACCGAGGGGGACAGCGGTTCGACGGACCTGACCTTCACGGCGACCCTGAATACGGCGAGCACACAGCAGGTGACGGTGGACTACGCCGACGCCGGAACCGGGACGGCCACTTCGGGCACGGACTACACGGCGATCACCGACGGTACGCTGACCTTCACGGCGGGGACGACCAGCCAGACCTTCGACGTCTCGGTGACCGGCGATACGACCGACGAGGTGGACGAGACCATCCTGGTGACCCTGAGCAACGCGTCCGGGGCAACGATCTCGACGGCGACCGGCACGGGGACGATCACGGACGACGACGACCCGCCGACGGTGTCGGTCGCCGCGGCGAGCGTGACGGAGGGGGACAGCGGCTCGAAGAACCTGACGTTCACGGCGACGTTGAGCGCCGCGAGCGGCAAGCAGGTGACGGTGAGCTGGGCGGAGGGGACGGGCGGCACCGCCACTTCCGGGACGGACTACACGGCCATCACGGGCGGGACGCTGACCTTCGCGGCGGGGACGACCAGCCAGACCTTCAACGTGTCGGTGACGGGCGACGTCGTGGACGAGTCGAACGAGACGGTGGTGGTGACGTTGAGCAGCCCGACGAACGCGACCATCTCGGCTACGGCGGGTAGCGCCACGGGGACGATCACCGACGACGACGCGACGCCGACCTCGATCACGCTGACGGTGAACGACGACAGCGTGGGCGAGGGGGACGGGGACGCCACGATCACGGTGACGGCCACGGTGGACGGGACGACGCAGTTCGGCACGGCCAAGACGGTGACGGTGAGCGTGGCGGGCAGCGGCACGGCGTCGGCGGTGGACTTCGCGGCGGTGTCGGACTTCGACATCACGATCGCGGCCGGGGCGGCGAGCAAAAGCGAGACCTTCACGCTGTCGCCGACGGACGACTCGGTGGACGAGACCGACGAGACGATCACGGTGAGCGGCGCCTCGACCGGCCTGACGATCAACCAGGACACGATCACGTTGTCGGACGACGACGCGACGCCCTCGATCACGCTGTCGGTGGACGACAGCAGCGTGGGCGAGGGCGACGGGGCGACCACCATCACGGTGACGGCCACGGTGGACGGGATGACGCGGTTCGGCACGGCCAAGACGGTGACGGTGAGCGTGGCGGGCAGCGGCACGGCGGCGGCGGTGGACTTCGCCGCGGTGTCGAACTTCAACATCTCCATCGGCGCCGGGGAGGCGAGCGGCACCGAAACCTTCACGCTGACGCCGACGGACGACTCGGTGGACGAGACCGACGAGACGATCACGGTCAGCGGTTCGTCGGGCAGCCTGACTGTGAACTCGGCCACGATCACGCTGTCCGACGACGACGCGGCTCCCACGGTGACGCTCGCCCTGTCGCGCACCGCGATCGACGAGAGCGGGACGGCCAACTCGGCCACCGTGACCGCGTCGCTGAACCACGCATCGAGCGTGCAGACGACGGTCATCGTGTCGGCGGCGCCCGGCACGAACACGGCGGCGGACGACTTCGCCCTGTCGTCGAACAAGACGCTGACCATCGCGGCGGGCAGCACGAGCAGCACGGGCACGGTGACGATCACCGCAGCCGACAACAGCGCCGACGACCCGGACAAGAGCGTGACGGTGTCCGGCAGCGCATCCAACTCGCAAGGCGTCACGGACCCGGCCGACGTGTCGCTGGCCATCCGCGACGACGACGCGGCTCCGGTCCTGTCCATCGACTCGCCGAGCGTCGCCGAAGGCGCCGGCGGGTCCACGGCCACGTTGCGGTTCACAGTTAGCCTGAGCACGGCGAGCGGCAAGCAGGTGACGGTGAACTACGCCGACGCCGGGACCGGGACGGCGACCTCGGGCACTGACTACACGGCGATCACGGGCGCGACGCTGACCTTCGCGGCGGGCCAGACGAGCAAGACGTTCGATGTGTCCGTTACCGGCGACGGCATGGACGAACCCGACGAGACGGTGCTGGTGGCGTTGAGCGGCCCCGCCAACGCCACCGTGTCCACTTCGGCGGGGACCGGCACGGGCACGATAACCGACGACGACGCATCGCCCACGGTGACGCTCGCCCTGTCGCCCACCGCGATCGACGAGAGCGGGACGACCAACTCGGCCACCGTGACCGCGTCGCTGAACCACGCCTCGAGCGTCCAGACGACGGTCACCGTGTCGGCGGCGCCCGGCACGAACACGGCGGCGGCCGACTTCGCCCTGTCGTCGAACAAGACGCTGACCATCGCGGCGGGCGCGACGAGCAGCACGGGCACGGTGACGATCACCGCGGCGGACAACAGCGCCGACGACCCGGACAAGAGCGTTACGGTGTCCGGCAGCGCTACCAACTCGCAAGGCGTCACCGGCCCCGCCGACGTGTCGCTGGCCATCCGCGACGACGACGCGGCTCCGGTCCTGTCCATCGACTCGCCGAGCGTGACCGAGGGGAACAGCGGCACGACGAACCTGACGTTCACGGTTAGCCTGAGCGCGGCGAGCGGCAAGCAGGTCACGGTGAACTACGCCGACGCCGGGACCGGCACGGCGACCTCGGGCACTGACTACACGGCGATCACGGGCGCGACGCTGACCTTCGCGGCGGGCCAGACGAGCAAGACGTTCGATGTGTCCGTTACGGGCGACGGGACCGACGAACCCGACGAGACGGTGCTGGTGGCGTTGAGCGGCCCCGCCAACGCCACCGTGTCCACGTCGGCGGGCACAGGCACCGGCACGATAACCGACGACGACGCGACCCCCACGGTGACGCTCGCCCTGTCGCTCACCGCGATCGACGAGAGCGGGGCCGCCAACTCGGCCACCGTGACCGCGTCGCTGAACCACGCATCGAGCGTACAGACGACGGTCACCGTGTCGGCGGCGCCCGGCACGAGCACGGCGGCGAGCGACTACAGTCTGAGCGCGAACAAGACGCTGACCATCGCGGCGGGCAGCACGAGCAGCACGGGCACGGTGACGATCACCGCAGCCGACAACAGCGCCGACGACCCGGACAAGAGCGTGACGGTGTCCGGCAGCGCTACCAACTCGCAAGGCGTCACCGGCCCCGCCGACGTGTCGCTGGCCATCCGCGACGACGACGCGGCTCCGGTCCTGTCCATCGACTCGCCGAGCGTCGCCGAAGGCGCCGGCGGGTCCACGGCCACGTTGCGGTTCACGGTGTCGTTGAGTCCGGCGAGCGGCAAGCAGGTCACGGTGAACTACGCCGACGCCGGCACGGGGACGGCGACATCGGGCACGGACTACACGGCGATCACGGGCGCGACGCTGACCTTCGCGGCGGGCCAGACGAGCAAGACGTTCGATGTGTCCGTCACCGGCGACGGCATGGACGAACCCGACGAGACGGTGCTGGTGGCGTTGAGCAATCCGACGAACGCGACGGTATCGAGCACGGCGGGGACCGGAACGGGCACGATAACCGACGACGACGCAGCTCCGGTCCTGTCGATCGACTCGCCGAGCGTGACCGAGGGGAACAGCGGCACGACGAACCTGACGTTCACGGTGAGCCTGAGTCCGGCGAGCGGGCAGCAGGTCACGGTGAACTACGCCGACGCCGGCACGGGGACGGCCACCTCGGGCACGGACTACACGGCGATCACGGGCGCGACGCTGACCTTCACGGCGGGCCAGACGAGCAAGACGTTCGATGTGTCCGTTACCGGCGACGGGACCGACGAACCCGACGAGACGGTGCTGGTGGCGTTGAGCGGCCCGGCGAACGCGGCGGTCTCGAGCACGGCGGGCACCGGCACGGGCACGATAACCGACGACGACGCGACCCCCACGGTGACGCTCGCGCTGTCGCGCACCGCGATCGACGAGAGCGGGACGGCCAACTCGGCCACCGTGACCGCGTCGCTGAACCACGCATCGAGCGCCCAGACGACAGTCACCGTGTCGGCGGCGCCCGGCACGAACACGGCGGCGGACGACTTCGCCCTGTCGTCGAACAAGATGCTGACCATCGCGGCGGGCAGCACGAGCAGCACGGGCACGGTGACGATCACCGCGGCCGACAACAGCGCCGACGACCCGGACAAGAGCGTGACGGTGTCCGGCAGCGCTACCAACTCGCAAGGCGTCACCGGCCCCGCCGACGTGTCGCTGGCCATCCGCGACGACGACGCGGCTCCGGTCCTGTCCATCGACTCGCCGAGCGTCGCCGAAGGCGCCGGCGGGTCCACGGCCACGTTGCGGTTCACGGTGTCGTTGAGTCCGGCGAGCGGCAAGCAGGTCACGGTGAACTACGCCGACGCCGGCACGGGGACGGCGACATCGGGCACGGACTACACGGCGATCACGGGCGCGACGCTGACCTTCGCGGCGGGCCAGACGAGCAAGACGTTCGATGTGTCCGTCACTGGCGACGGGACCGACGAACCCGACGAGACGGTGCTGGTGGCGTTGAGCAATCCGACGAACGCGACGGTATCGAGCACGGCGGGGACCGGCACCGGCACGATAACCGACGATGACGCAGCTCCGGTCCTGTCGATCGACTCGCCAAGCGTGACCGAGGGGAACAGCGGCACGACGAACCTGACGTTCACGGTTAGCCTGGGCGCTGCGAGCGGCAAGCAGGTGACGGTGAACTACGCCGACGCCGGGACCGGCACGGCGACCTCGGGCACGGACTACACGGCGTTGTCGAGCGGGACGCTGACCTTCGCGGCGGGCCAGACGAGCAAGACGATCAGCGTATCCGTGACGGGCGACGGCATGGACGAGCCCAACGAGACGGTACTGGTGGCGTTGAGCAATCCGACGAACGCGACGGTATCGAGCACGGCGGGGACCGGCACCGGCACGATAACCGACGACGACGCATCGCCCGCGGTGACGCTCGCGCTGTCGCGCGGCACGATCGACGAGAGCGGAGCCGAGAACTCCGCCACGGTGACCGCCACGCTGAACCACGCATCGAGCGCACAGACGACGGTTATCGTGTCGGCGGCGCCCGGCACGAACACGGTGGCGGGCGACTACAGTCTGAGCGCGAACAAGACGCTGGCCATCGCGGCGGGCAGCACGAGCAGCACGGGCACGGTGACGATCACCGCGGTGAACAACGCCGCCGTCAATCCGGACAAGAGCGTGACCGTGTCCGGCAGAGCCTCCAACTCGCTGGGCGTCACGGACCCCGCCGACGTGTCGCTGGCCATCCGCGACGATGACGCGATCCTGTCCATCGACTCGCCGAGCGTGGCCGAGGGGGCCGGCGGATCCACGGCAACGCTGCGCTTCACCGTGTCGTTGAGCGAGGCGAGCGGGCAGCAGGTCACGGTGAACTACGCGGACGCGGGCGCCGGCACGGCGACTTCGGGCACGGACTACGTGGCGCTACCAAGCGGGACGCTGACCTTCGCGCCGGGGGAGACGAGCAAGACGATCAGCGTAGCCGTTACGGGCGACGACCTGGATGAGCCCGACGAGACGGTGCTGGTGTCGTTGAGCGGCCCTTCCAACGCTGCCGTGTCCGCTTCGGCGGGCGCCGGAACCGGCACGATAACCGATGACGACCCGCCGCCGGTTATTTCCATCGACTCGCCGGAAGTCGCCGAGGGCGAAGACGGAACCACGGCGACGCTGCGCTTCACCGTGTCGTTGAGCGCGGCGAGCGGCCGGCCGGTCACGGTGGACTACGCCGATGCCGGCACGGGAACGGCTACCCAGGGCACGGACTACGAGGAGCTGGCGGACGGGACGCTGTCCTTCGCGCCGGGCGACAGGACCAGGACCATCGACGTAACGGTGATTGGCGACGGGGTCTACGAAGCTAACAAGACAGTCGTGCTGTCGCTGAGCAGTCCGACGAACGCGACCGTACCCGTGGAGACTGGTACCGGAGCGATCGCCGACGACGACCCCCCGCCCGCCGTGAGACTTGTGCTGACGCCCGCGACGATCGACGAGAGCGGGGCTGCGAACTCCGCCACGGTGACTGCCACGCTGAGCTATCCCTCGAGCGCCCGGACGACGGTGACCGTGGCCGCGGCGCCCGATAACGACGCGGTGGCGGGCAGCTTTTCCCCATCGTCGAACAGGACGTTGACTATCCCGGCGGGCGGCACTAGCAGCACGGGCGAGGTGACGATCACCGCAACGGACAACAGCAGGGACGAGCCGGACAAGAAGGTTACGGTGTCCGGAACGGCGGCCAATGCCCAGGGGGTGACCGACCCGCCCGCCGTGACCCTGACCATTCTCGACGACGACGATGCGCCGGCGCTGTCCATCGACTCGCCGAGCATCGCCGAGGGCCGAGACGGAACCACGGCGACGTTGCGCTTCACCGTGTCGCTGAGCGCGGCGAGCGGAAAGCGGGTCACGGTGGACTACGCCGATGCCGGTACGGGGACGGCCACCTCCGGCACCGACTACGAGACGCTGGCGGGCGGGACGCTCGCCTTCGCGCCGGGCGACACGGTCGAGACCATCGACGTAACGGTGATTGGCGACGGGATGTACGAAGCCGACGAGACCGTGATGGTGTCGCTGGGCAGCCCGGCCAACGCCACAGTGGCGGACGGCGGAACGGGGACAGGCACGATCACCGCCGACGATGATCCGCCCCTGGCGCCGCCGTCGTTCACGGAGCCGGCCTACGCCTTCGACTTGGCGGAGAACCAGGCGGGCCCGCTTGTCCTGGGGTCGGTGACGGCGACCGACCCGGACGGGGACGGACAGCTGTCGTACGCGCTGGCGGAAGGCGACGGCGCGCGGTTCGAAGTGGACGCTTCGGGCGGCATGGTGCGCTACGTAGGACCGGGCGAAGATGCGGAGACGACCCCCGAAGCCTACGACCTTGTAGTAAGGGCGACGGACGGCGACGGCCTTAGCGCCGAGGCGGCCGTCGTCGTGACGGTGCTAGACGTAAACGAAGGGCCCGAGGTGGCGGAGACGATAGCGCCCAAGAGCCTCGAGGCGTTCGGGGCGGCGGCGGAAGATGACCTGAACTCGCACTTCACGGACCCGGACGGCGACGCGCTGAGCTACGCGGCCGCTTCGTCGGCGCCGGGCGTGGCGCTGGCGGCGGTGTCCGAGTCGGGCCGGCTGTCGATCGCGCCGCAAGCGACCGGCGTTGCCACGGTGACGGTGACCGCGACCGATCCGGGCGGACTGGAAACGCAGCAGCAGGTTCGGGTGACAGTCGAGCGGTCGCGCGCGGAACGGTCACGGGCGCTGAAGCTGGCGCTGGCGGCGTTCGGGCGGTCGCTGGGGACAGAGACCGTAGATGCCATCGGAGGACGCTTGGCGGCTGGCGAGCCGGGCCGAGCGCTGGGACGGTCCCATGTGCAGGTGGGCGGCCGTTCCGTGGGGTGCGGCGGCTGGGCCGGAGACGGCGCATGCGATTTGGAGTCGGTGGCGCACAGCGCGACCGGACTGCTGGGGTTGCGGCTGTCGCTGCCGACAAGCGGACTGAGTCCGGGCGGCGGGCTGGCCGGCGATCCTGCCGGCGGGTCCGTGGCGCAGACCGATATCGCCACCCTCCTGTTCGGCGAGAACTCGGACCGCATGGGCATCGGGTTCGGCTTTGGGGGGAACTCCGGGTTCGGCGGCAGGAACCATGGGTTCGGCAGCGGGAGCTACGCCGGGGGACAAGGCACCGCCGACAGCGGGAACTACGCCGGCGGTGAAAGCGACGCTCGTCGCGGGAACGGCGACGCTGGAAATGACGGCGGCGGCAACTACGCTGGCGGCGGTGACGGAACGGACGGCGGCGGGAGCAACGATGGCGGCTCGTCCGCAGGCCGGCGCGATAGGGGCGGCCTGACTTCCAACCCCGTGTCCAGCCAGAGCCTTCTGTCCGAGAGTTCGTTCCAGCTCTTCTTCGGCAACGGCTCGGACGAGGGCGACTCGCGCGAGAACGGCATGGGCGGGAACGACTCGGGCAACGGAGCTGCCGCGAGCCAGCTTCGCAACTCTTCCTCCTCCGGCTGGACGCTGTGGGGCCAAGCCAACGCAGGCGGGTTCGAAGGCCATCCGGGCGACGGCTTCAACCTGAAAGGCCGGACCCGTTCCGCCTACCTGGGACTCGACTACCGGTTCTCCTCCGGTCTGCTCCTTGGGTTGGCCGGGTCCCGGAGCAGCTTCGACAGCGACTACGAGAGCGCGACCAACGGCTCGGGCTCGGTGGATGCGAACATGACCAGCCTGTATCCGTACTTCCAGTGGTCCCCCACCGAAGAGCTCGGACTGTGGGGCTTGGCCGGAGCAGGCCGCGGCTCGGCGAACCTGTCGGAGCTGGCCGAAGATCCGTTCCGCCATAAGCTGACCATGGGCATGGCCGCGCTCGGCGCGCGGCAGGAACTTGTCGGCCCCCTGGCCCTGAAGGCCGACGCGTTCGCGGTGCGCATCTGGTCCGACGATTCCGAGGAGGTACCCGGCGTGACGGCCAACGCTCACCGAGTGCGCTTGGCCCCCGAATTGAGAGGAAACTTGAGCGTCGGCGAGGCGCTGTCGGTCCGCACGCGGCTGGAGCTGGGCGGCCGGTTCGATGGCGGCGATGCCGAAACGGGCGGCGGAGCCGAAGCGGGGGCCGAAGTGGGACTCGCCCACGAGCCGACCGGCATCACCGTCGAGGCCAGGGGCAGGATGCTGCTGGCCCACCAAGCGGAAGAGTTCAAGGACTGGGGAGCCAGCGTCACGGTGCGGGTGCAGCCGGGCCGCAACAGGGAGGGTCTGTCGCTCTCGCTCGAACCGTCGTGGGGCGACGCGTCAAGCGGCGCCCAAACTCTGTGGCAAGGCGACTACGCTGCGCTCGGCTCCCGGTCCCTGTTCCACGCGTCTCAGGCCGCGGGCGGCGGACCCGGATGGATGCCCGCCCGCATGGCCATGGAGCTAGGCTGGGGCCTCGCGCTGTCCGGCGGCGCCAAGATCACGCCCTTCGGTCGCTGGCGCCGCGAGGGAATGAATGGCCACCGCTTCGAAGTGGGCACGCGCCTAGCAGTGCTGGGCGGCCGCAGTAGCGACACCGATGGCGACAGCAGCGCCCGGGGCCTGCGCGTAGCCGTGGACCTCTTCGGGGAGCATGTCTCCAGGGGCGGACTCCGGCCTCCGGAACGCCGGATCGGCATCCAGGGGCGCATCCTCTTCAAGGAGTAGCGGCAGAGCCGGTAGGACTTTGCCGGAGCGATATGACTTGCCGAGCGGGCGCATCGACCGAGAGTTACGGCTTGCGCCGAAGAAAAAGTGGCTTATACCGATGATCGAGAGGCTTTCGGGTCGCTGACGTCCACTACTACGATTCGGATCTTGCGTCGTTGCTCCCGCGACAACCCTTCCTCCAGGAGTTCCTTCACAGCCTCAGGCGTCTCGGCGCTACGGCCATCGGGATGCCGTTGCTGCCGCCGCCGCTTCCTTTCATTGCCATCTTCATCAACCCACTCGATACCGAACCACAGAACTACATAGATACCGTATCCTCCCGACTCCGGGTCACGAGTGTAGGGAATGAGCTGGCCCTGAACGGCGCTCCATAGCCCCGGGTTGGAATTCCTCTTGATCTCGACAGGCACGGCCCACGGTTCATGCGGAACAGACCGATACGAAACCCGGATATCGGCGCGTTGATCCCCGGCATACTGCCCCTCCGGCTGCGCATCAGCCTCTCTGTTGTAGAATGGGCGTTTTTCCCGCAAGACAAACAGGAGAGCGTCGCGGCATGTGTTCTCGGGCCGAGGCGATTTGCATCGTCCGTATCCGTCAACGTTCCAGTACTGCTTCCAGCCATTTATATTCGCGTGACGAATGTCCCCGGCCAACTCCTCAAGATCGGAAGCCACCGTCGTCGCCAAGTCGGCAGCGTTGGCAGGCTTCTCATTTCGTAGTGTCGCCTCAATATCGGCCGGGCTAGGCACTTCGTAGGTGGCGTTACGGCGAAGAACGATCTGCCGGTCGCGCACTGCCCGAAACGTTGGGGCCCAAGGCTTGAGGGCACGATTCTCTTCGGCGGGCGAGAGTAGTTGCTCTAGCTCGCTACCGGCCTTCGGCTCCGGAACTGCAGCAAGCTGGTTCATCCAGTACTCTACCAACTGATCCGCGCACCAGCGCTCCGTATCATGCTGCGCAAGCGGGAACCACGGCGGGTACTGCGTAGCCACCAGTCGTACCAGATCGGCCATCTCGTCGGCATCCGGCTTTCCCGCGGGAGCAAGCTCCTCTTCAGCTTGGTATATCCGCCCTCCCACTTCATAACCTCTTACTGCCGCCACAGAGCCGATAAAGTGCCGCGTCCGGACAGCCGGCTTCCCCTCGTGTAGGAACTGTATTACGCGGGCGATATACGCTTGCGGCGACAGCGAGAAGCCAGCCGCCAGCCACGCCGCCCTCTGAGCCACATCAATGTTGTCCTTGGCGAGCCTGTCTTCGATCCGCTCCTCCAAGTCATCTGTCAAGTTGCAACGCACGGCGGCACGAAGAACCTTCTGGAGCGCATTCGAGTGAGTAGTGGTAGCGCGCATGGGGATGGCACGCAGCAGAGATGGCACGACGATAGGGGCAATGGCGTCATACTTGCCCCGAGCCAGCGTGTCCAGGTGCGAGAAGATTGTTTCTCCGCGAGGCTTCCGGATAAGCGATCTGTGCACCGATATGAAAACTTCGGCGACGATATCTCGGTTACTCTCAAGAAGGCAGCGGAACCAACGTGGCGGTCTACGCCCGTAGCGAGGGGGAGCAAGAAAGTAGAAGCCGAGCGCCGACTTGATGATCTTGTCGTCGAGCGCGGAGACGCTTTCCTCTGCTTGCCAAGACAATATCTCCAAGCCCGCCCTAACCGGGTAACCATCCATATACCTCCCGGCGCTTTCGCGGACCTTGACTACTTCGGCTAGACCGGGAAGGTCTCTTCTTTCCAGCGTACGGCGCAAACCATTCAACGCTATCTCTGTTGCGCAGTCGTCAAAGTCGAGGGCGGCACGCAGCCGAGCGCGCCCCCTATCTTCATCGGCCTGGCGCTCGTTGGAAGGGTGTTCACTCCAGGGGCTAACGCCCAGATACGCACGCGCGACTCTGCTCAGCAGTGCCCACGGAGGGCGCCCCCGCACGAGAACCTCTTCATGCTCCCGAACCTGCCGAACGAGCTTCTTTTCTCGTTCGCGCCGCCGAGTGCGATAAGAGTCCTCCCGCCTGCGACGTTCCTTGTCCCCTTCAGCCACCTCCTGCAAGTATTCGATCAATCCGGTCCTGCCACACACGACACGGGACACCTCATTCAGCCACGCGCCGGGTGCCGAATTTGAACGGCGGTCCTCGATTCCCCACCCGAGCAATATCTGCGCAGCATCCGGCCGGCGCCCGCAGCCAGTCTTTCGGGAACGGGAGCACTCTTTGTCGTACTCTTTCACGGATTGTTCTATGCACCACTCCGAGAATCCGGGTGGATAGCTGTTCCCTAGAACGATCCCGGCAAACCGCTGCGCCCGCAATGCAACTTGAACGCCGCTCAAGTCGGCTCCGTATGCATCGGAGCCGAACCGGCGAATAAACTCCAGAATGAGAGGACGATGGATATCCGGCCATTTGTACAACTTGGCCTGCACGACCTTCGGCCAGTCATGCTCATCAAAAGGCGGTCCGAGGGGAGGCGACGCCAAGGGGTGAAGCCAATCTTTGAACTGACGATCATACGCCGCCACCATAATCCATTCATAGAGCTTCCTGCATAGCTGCGGCAGAGACCTATCCGACTGGTGCGACTCTATTCGTTGTAGCCACCGAGCGAGCAGCTTCCACACGTCCGTATTGAGCCAGTCGGTCGAGTCGCCTCGGAACGGCGAACCAAGAGCCGGAAAGTTGTCGAGCAGCTGCTCGATATCGTCATCTTTGGCCTCTTCGATGCACCGGCTCCAGAAGACTTCGTTCAGACCCAAAATGCCCCCTTCGCGCGGCGGCGGCAGATAACGCCATACTTCTCCCGCAGTAATCCGCTTGGGGTATAGCGCTAGAAGCAAGGATCCCCGGAGCTGGTTGTCGGCATCTTCTATTCCGCCATCCTTGATGTCATCAAGGAAAGACGCCAACGGCTCGGTGTCGGCATTGTGGCTCTGGATCACATTGGTGGCAGCCTCCATTGCCCATACCCGAATTATGCGTGGCAGCGTCGAATCTCTGGCTGCTTCGAGCAACGCGTTGCTCGAAATCTCGTTCTTCAGGGAGGAGGGCGCCGCCCGCGCAAGACCCTTTAGCAAGAGCTCCGCTTCCATCTGTTGGCTCGCGGTCCAGCCGGGAGTGGCCAAGTGACCCTTGAGCGTCCCGATCGTCTCGGGGGACAGCAGCACTGCGGCCGCCGGACCCGGAACATGCTCCAAGTCGCGCACCTCTTCATGTCGCCTCCCAAGACTTGCCAACAGCTCGGCCTTCTGGTCTCCGGAGAAAGCGCTGGCGTCGCCATGCGAGAGGATCGCCAAGGGATCCGTGTCGATCAGCCGCCGCATGACGCGGCCTGGAAGCGATGGTCGCCCGTCCCTCCCCGGGAGCAACGCAAGCCAAGCCGATAGACCCCGAAGCGCCCACACGACGGTGCCATCGCCACCTGCCATGAGAGCCATCACCCGGTCGGCCGGAACCCCTGCACTGATCCTGCCAAGGAGGTATCGAGCCGCCAGGAACTCGGCGATGTGGCGATGGATGGGAACGAAGCAGTCCGGTGGCACGAACGAAAACAATCTGGTGTTCAGCGCTGCCCGAGCTTCTCTCGGGTTGATGGACTTTACGTCTTCCATGGACAGGCACTCGCCGCGCTGTCTATCGCCGCGATGCCTACAAATCTCTTCCTTGTCCGCGAGCAGCAGCAGTGCCGATAGCCCGCCCGCGGTCTCAAGCAGATCCTCCTTGGATGGAATGAACTCCAAGAATCGCTCTACATCTTGGCGTTCACTGTTTTCTTCTTTCGCGAGTTCGCCGCACGCCTTCTCGAACACCTCGTGCCGACTGTCCGGCCAGCCGTCGCTGGTGGCGGCGACAAGGAGTTTGAGCGACAGCGGGTTGTTCAGAAGATCTTCCAGACCGTGCTCGGCCGCGGAGTGCCGAAAGCCGAGGGGATCCTCGTCTCGGTCTCGAAGGAGGTGCTGCAGGATACTGTCGCGTTGGTCCGGGCTCAGCGGATCTAGCTGCAACAGCTGCACTCTCCCGTCGTAGACGTTCCGAAGCTCTTGGTAGTCTGTTGTCAGCCAGTCGGCAGCGCGGCACGAAATCCGCACACGGGGGGAACCCAATCGGCGAAGCCCGGATAGCGTTTCGTCCATGGGAGTGCGGGGATCGTTGCCGACTAAGCGCTTCTCGTCCAGCCCGTCGATAAACAGAGTCTTGCCACGCAACTCTTCAGGCCGGTGAGCGCATGACCAGTTGAACCGGCGGGCAGTCGTATAGTAGCAACCTTCAGAGTCCGCTTCAGCTTGCTTGAAGGCATGTGTCTTGCCAGACCCGGGATCGCCCAATAGCACAAAAGCCTTGACCTCCCGGAAGTCGGATAGCCGCCGCGACGGCAATCGCCGCCATTCGCCTTCCGAGCGCTTGAGCGGCGTGACGGTTCGATCAAACTCCGCAACCGTGTCCGTGGTGGAAGCGCTCACGCTTCGCCTTTCCATCTTATCCAGTGCGCCGCGGGCCTTCTCAAGAAGTCGGAGAGAGACACCTCATGGCTCGGTCGCGCTCTATGGCTCGGTCGCGCTTTTCCCCCAACCACGACAAGCGTCGGCACTCCCGGAAAACGCTCCCGGAACGCGGCCAAGCCCGTCGGCGGCCAGCTGGGCACTCCGCTCTTGACTTCGATCCCCACGGCGCGGGGTCCCTGAGATAGAACGAAGTCCACTTCGTACTGCCTATCGCGCCAGTAGCGAAGCTTCATTCCGACAGCAAGAGTGTTGTAGAGGTGGGCTCCCGCGCCGCTCTCGACGATCCGGCCCCAGAAGCTCCGGTCGGCCCTCGCTTCTTCGAAGGAATATCCCGAAAATGCCGTCATCAGCGCCGTATCGAGGACGTTCAGCTTAGGACTCGACGCCCTGGAGGGGACACCCTGCCGCCTGTAGTGCTTGGGAAGCCCGGCGACCAATCCCGCGTACGCGAGCAAGTCGAGATACCTGGCCAATGTCGTCGTATTCCCGGCGTCTTGAAGCTGGCCCAACATCTTGTTGTAGGAGAGGATCTGCCCGGAGTAGTAAGAGGCTAGCTCCAGCAGTTGCCGCATCAGGGGCGGCTTGGTAACGCGGTTGAGCTTCAAGATGTCCCGATGAAGCGTGGGCTCGAGGATGGAGCCGAGAATGTAGCTGCGCCACTCCGCCGAGTCGTCCCTCCGCCGATCGATGCTCTCGCGCGCCACGCGGGGATAGCCTCCGAAGAAGAGGTATTCGTCCAGCGTGTAACCGAAGGCCTCCTCCATCTCGGCCAGCGACCACTGCCGCACCTTCACGGGATAGAAGCGGCCCGCCAGACTCTCCGAGATACCGGTCATCATCTGCCACGGAGCCGAACCCAGCACCACGACCCGCAGCCGGGTGCCCTCGGCTTGGTCGCGGTCCCACAATCCTTTGACCAGTCTCGACCAGTCCGGCACATATTGCACTTCATCGAGAGCCAGCACGAAGCCCTTCTCCGACTTGCGCGCTTCTCGCCGAGCGGCTTCCCAAAGCTCCACAAGCCATTGCTCGTCTCGCGGCATGCCTCTTCGGGCCGACGAAGGACTGTCTTGCAAGGGATCGTCAACGGCGATGTGCCAATAGTCTATCCGATGGTCCGCTCTCAACTGGCGGAGCGCCTGCCTGACGAGCGTGGTCTTGCCCACCTGCCGGGGACCCGTGACGGCCACGATCAATGGCCTGTCCCGATTCAGGAACTCGGCCACGTCCTCCGCGTGAGACCGGCGAAAATTCCGGTTGTACAAATCGGTCCTCCCCCAACGTGCAGCGAGCCGATCCGGCCGACCGACCTGGTTCTAGCCCAAACCGTCCGGCGGACAACTCGTAGTGTATTACTGAGCGCTTTTACTCAATCATACACTCGCACGCGGGGCGAGTCAAGGTTCCCCGCATTCCCCGGGCCGTGTCGGGGGACTTGTCATCCGCCAGCGGCCTTGTTTCCAAGCGGCGCCAGACTTAGGCAGCGAGACAGATCGCCGCCAAGCAGGAAGGCCGAGGGGGGACCGCCCTTGCCCACCGTGCGCTACCTGCCGCGGAAACTGAAGCGGGCCATTCGCGGTACTGTCACACATGCCTCCCGCGGCGCAGCCATGGCCTATCTTGCCCTAAGCCACTGTGGCAGCCCTGCCGACGAAACGCGGGCGGTTGTCCCCGGCTACGGGAGGTTACGGATGACGATGCTGCGACGGTCATGGATCCGGCGACGGCCGTCGATACCGACCAAGTGCAGGCGATCAAGGGGCGCAACCATATGCCCGCAAGCGAGTTGACAGCTTGTTGACGCGCCAGTCGAAATACGGTCATTGTTACTAATGATGATCAACGTTGCTTGCCGCCCTTTCAACCTACCCCCCCCCCCCCCCAGAAAAAGAGGGGATACGCCCACCTGAACCTCGGCCCGATGCGTCCATGACTACCATTTCTAGTCAATAGCCGGCAGGTAGCTACGCCGGTCGCGTGATGATATCCGCCATTGTGCAGACGCTGAGGTATTCGCTTGCCTTTGTCTTGATATCGCTGCCGGCGCTCCCGAGCGCATCCTCCGCGCAATCCCTGTCCATCGACTCGCCGAGCGTGACCGAGGGGGACAGCGGCTCCAAGAACCTGACGTTCACGGTGACGTTGAGCGCGGCGAGTTCGCAGCAGGTGACGGTGGACTGGGCGGAGGGGACGGGCGGCACGGCCACTTCCGGGACGGACTACACGGCGATCACCGGCGGCACGCTGACCTTCACGGCGGGGACGACTAGCCAGACCTTCGACGTCTCGGTGACGGGCGACGAGACCGACGAGCCGGACGAGACCATCGTGGCGACGCTGAGCAACGCGTCCGGGGCGACGATCTCGACCGCGACCGGGACGGGGACGATCACTGACGACGACGCGGAGCCGACGCTGTCGATCGATTCGCCGAGCGTGGCCGAGGGGAACAGCGGATCCAAGAACCTGACGTTCACGGTGAAGCTGAGCGCGGCGAGCGGCAAGCAGGTGACGGTGGACTGGGCGGAGGGGACGGGCGGCACGGCCACTTCCGGGACGGACTACACGGCGATTACCGGCGGCACGCTGACCTTCCCGGCGGGGACGACCAGCCAGACCTTCGACGTGTCGGTGACCGGCGACACCGATGAAGAGTCGGACGAGACGGTGGTCGCGACGCTGAGCAACGCGGTGAACGCGACGATCTCGGCGGCCACGGGGACGGGGACGATCGCCGACGACGACTCGCCGCACACGGTGTCGATCGACTCGCCGACCGTGGAGGAGCGCAACAGCGGCTCCCGGCTGCTGGTTTTCACGATCAAGCTGAGCCGGGCGCACGACCAGACGGTGTTTGTGTATATCCGCGATGCCGGGACAGGGACCGCAACGCCGGGGACGGACTACGGGTCCATCTCTCCGCAGTGGTTCGGCATACCTGCCGGCGAGACCGAGAGATCGGGTTCGGTCTCGGTGGCCGGCGACCGGGTGAAGGAGCCGGACGAGACGGTGGTGCTCGAGCTGGTCACGGTGTGGCAGAACCTCGCGACCATCTCGACGCGGTACGGGACCGGGACGATCGTCGACGACGACACGACGCCGGGGCTTTCGATCTCGTCGCCGCGGGTGACCGAGGGAAACAGCGGGTCCGCGACGCTGACCTACGCCGTAACCCTGACTGCGGCGATCTCCGAGCAGGTGACGGTCGATTACGCGGATGCGGGGACGGGCACGGCGACGTCGGGGACCGACTACACGGCGATCGCCGGCGGGACGCTGACCTTCGCGGCGAACGAGACCAGCAAGACGATCGCGGTGTCAGTGATCGGCGACGCCACGGTGGAGCCGCACGAGACCGTGGCTGTGCGTCTGAGCAATGCCTCGGGCGCGACGATCCTGACCGCGACCGGCACCGGCACCATCGCCAACGACGACGGCGCCTCGTCGATTTCGATCTCCTCGCCGACCTTGACCGAGGGGACCGGCGGTCCGGCGTCGCGGATGCGGTTCACCGTGACTCTGAGCAGCGCGCGCTCGCAGTCGGCGCGCGTGACTTGGTGGGACGCGGGAACCGGCACGGCGACCCGGGGCACCGACTACGCCAGCATCGAGACGGCGCCGGGCTTCAACTGGCTGCAATTCGCGCCCGGCGAGGTCAGCAAGACGTTCGATTTTGCCGTGATAACCGATGCGCTCGACGAGCCGGACGAGACGATCGTCATGGCGGCCAGCGAGTCGGTGAACGGACAGCCCCGCGTGACCGGCACGGGGACGATCACGGACGACGACCCTACGCCGACGCTGTCCATCGACTCCCCGAGCGTCAACGAAGGCGACAGCGGCTCGGCGACCCTCGCCTGGACGGTGAGCCTGAGCGCGGCGAGCGGGCGCGAGGTGACCGTGGCCTATGCTTCGGGCACGGGCGGAACCGCAACCGCTGGGACGGATCACACGGCGATCGCCGGCGGGACGCTGACCTTCGCGGCGGGGACCACCAGCCAGACCTTCGACGTGTCGGTGACCGGCGACACCGACGAAGAGCCGAACGAGACGGTGGTCGCGACGCTGAGCGGCGCGACGAACGCGACGATATCGACGGCGACCGGAACGGGGACGATCGTCAACGACGACGGCGTCCTCATCTCCATCGACTCGCCGAGCGTGACCGAGGGGGACAGCGGCTCGGAGACCTTGACGTTCACCGCGACGCTGAACAAGGCCAGCGCCGGGCAGGTTACGGTGGACTACGCCGACGCCGGGACCGGCACGGCAACCTCGGGGACGGACTACACGGCGATCGCCGGCGGGACGCTGACCTTCGCGGCGGGGACCACCAGCCAGACCTTCGACGTGTCGGTGACCGGCGACGCGGTGGACGAGGGCGCCGAGACCGTCGTGGTGACGCTGAGCGACGCGTCCGGGGCGACGATTTCGGCGGCGACCGGGACGGGGACGATCACGGACAACGACGGGGCTCCGACGCTGTCCATCGACTCGCCGAGCGTGGCCGAGGGGGACAACGGCTCGACCACGCTGACCTACACGGTGACCCTGAGTCCGGCGAGCGGGCAGCGGGTAACGGTGGGTTACGCCGACACGGAGACGGGCACGGCGCTTGCCGGGATTGATTACACAACGATCGCCAGCAGGTTTCTGACCTTCGAGGCCGGAACGACGAGCCAGACCATCGCGGTGTCGGTTATCGGAGATGTCCTCTCCGAGACGGACGAGACGATCCTGGTTTCGCTGAGCCGCCCGACGAACGCGGTCGTATCGAGCACGGCGGGAATGGGAACCGGCACGATCACCGACGATGATCCGCTGCCGACGCTGTCGATCGACTCGCCGAGCGCGAACGAGGGGAACAGCGGGTCGAAGAACCTGACGTTCACGGCGACCCTGAGCGCGGCGAGCGGTCGGGAGGTGACGGTGGACTGGGCGGAGGGGACGGGCGGCACGGCCACTTCCGGGACGGACTACACGGCGATCGCCGGCGGGACGCTGACCTTCGCGGCGGGGACGACCAGCCAGACCATCGACGTATCGGTGACCGGCGACACCGACGACGAGCCGTACGAGACCGTCGTGGTGACCCTGAGCAACGCGGCGAACGCGACGATCTCGACAGCCACCGGGACGGGGACGATCGCCAACGACGACGGACATCTGCTTTCCATCGACTCGCCGAGCGTTACCGAGGGGGACAGCGGCTCGAAGAACCTGACGTTCACGGTGACTCTGAACACGGCCAGCGCCGAGCGGGTGACGGTGGACTGGGCGGACGCCGGGACCGGGACGGCCGCGTCCGGGACGGACTACACGGCCATCGCCGGCGGCACGCTGACCTTCGCGGCGGGGACGACCAGCCAGACCATCGACGTGTCGGTGACCGGCGACGCGGCCGACGAGGCGGACGAGACCATCCTGGTGACGCTGAGCAACGCGCTCGGGGCGACGATTTCGACGGCGACCGGAACCGGGACGATCGCCGACAACGACCCCGAACCGTCGCTGTCCATTAATTCGCCGAGCGTGACCGAAGGGGACAGCGGCTCGAAGAACCTGACCTTCACGGTGACGTTGAGCGCGGCGAGCGGCAAGCGGGTGACGGTGGATTACGTCGATGCGGGCATCGGCACGGCAACCCCGGGGACCGACTACACCGCCATCGCCGACGGTACGCTGACCTTCGAGCCCGGGGACACCGAGGAGACCTTCGACGTGTCGGTGACCGGCGACGGCGACGGCGAAACTAACGAAACCATCCTGGTGACCTTGAGGAACGCCACCAACGCCACGATCTCAACGGCCAGGGGCACCGGCACGATCACCGACGACGACGACGCGCACGCGGTGTCGATCGACTCGCCGACCGTGGAGGAGCGCGACAGCGGCTCCCGGATGCTGACGTTCACGATCAAGCTGACCCGGGCGCACGAGCAGTGGGTGTCCGTGTATCTTCGCGATGCCGGGACGGGGACGGCGACGCCGGGGACGGACTACACGGCGTTCGTCCCGCAGTGGGTCAACATAGCTCCCGGCGATACCGAGAGTACGGTTTCGATCTCGGTGACCGGCGACCGGGTGAAGGAGCCGGACGAGACGGTGGCGCTCGATCTGGTCACGGTGTGGGAGAACCGCGCGACCATCTCGACGCGGTACGGGACCGGGACGATCACCGACGACGACACGACGCCGGGGCTTTCGATCTCGTCGCCGCGGGTGAACGAGGGAAACAGCGGGTCGGCGACGCTGACCTACGCCGTGACCCTGACTGCGGCGATCTCCGAGCAGGTGACGGTCGACTACGCGGATGCGGGGACGGGCACGGCGACGTCGGGGACCGACTACACGGCGATCACCGGCGGGACGCTGACCTTCGCGGCGAACGAGACCAGCAAGACGATCGCGGTGTCGGTGACCGGCGACGCCACGGTGGAGCCGCACGAGACGGTGGCGGTGCGTCTGAGCGCCGCCTCGGGCGCGACGATCCTGACCGCGACCGGCACCGGCACCATCGCCAACGACGACGGCGCCTCGTCGATTTCGATCTCCTCGCCGACCGTGGTCGAGGGGACCGGCGGGCCGTCGTCGAGGCTGCGGTTCACCGTGACTCTGAGCAGCGCGCGCTCGCAGTTGGCGACGATCTACTGGTCGGACGCGGGAACCGGCACGGCGTCGGCGGGGAGCGACTACGCCGAGGTTCGGAGTTCCCAGACGCTACAATTCGAGCCCGGCGAGGTCAGCAAGACGTTCGATTTGCCGGTGATAACCGATTCGGGCGACGAGCCGGACGAGACGGTCGTCATAGCGGCGAGCGAGTCCACGAGCGGACAGCCCCGCGTGACCGGCACGGGGACGATCACGGACGACGACCCGACGCCGACGCTGTCCATCGACTCGCCGAGCGTCAACGAAGGCGACAGCAGCGCCCGGATGCTCGAGTGGACGGTGAGCCTGAGCGCGGCGAGCGGGCGCGAGGTGACCGTGGCCTATGCTTCGGGCACGGGCGGAACCGCAACCTCGGGGACGGACCACACGGCGCTCGTAGCGGGGACGCTGACCTTCACGCCGGGCGACACCGAGAAGACCTTCGGCGTGTCGGTGAACGGCGACACCGACGAAGAGCCGAACGAGACGGTGGTCGCGACGCTGAGCGGCGCGACGAACGCGACGATCTCGACGGCCACCGGGACGGGGACGATCGTCAACGACGACGGCGTCCTCATCTCCATCGACTCGCCGAGCGTGACCGAGGGCGACAGCGGTTCGGAGACCTTGACGTTCACCGCGACGCTGAGCACGGCCAGCGCCGGGCAGGTTACGGTGGACTACGCCGACGCCGGGACCGGCACGGCAACCTCGGGGACGGACTACACGGCGATCGCCGGCGGGACGCTGACCTTCGCGGCGGGGACCACCAGCCAGACCTTCGACGTGTCGGTGACCGGCGACGCGGTGGACGAGGGCGACGAGACCATCGTGGTGACGCTGAGCGACGCGTCCGGGGCGACGATTTCGGCGGCGACCGGGACGGGGACGATCACGGACAACGACGGGGCTCCGACGCTGTCCATCGACTCGCCGAGCGTGACCGAGGGGGACGACGGCTCGACCACGCTGACCTACACGGCGACCCTGAGTCCGGCGAGCGGGCAGCGGGTGACGGTGAACTACGCCGACACGGAGACGGGCACGGCGCTTGCCGGGGTGGACTACACCACGGTCGGCGGCGGGAGCCTGACCTTCGAGGCGGGGACGACCAGCCAGACATTCGATGTGTCGGTTATCGGAGATGTCCTCTCCGAGGCGGACGAGACGATCCTGGTGTCGCTGAGCGGCCCGGCCAACGCGGTCGTATCGAGCACGGCCGGAACGGGAACCGGCACGATCACCGACGACGATCCGCTGCCGGCGCTGTCGATCGACTCGCCGAGCGTGAACGAGGGGAACAGCGGGTCGAACACGCTGACCTACACGGTGACCATGAGTCCGGCGAGCGGTCGGCAGGTGACGGTGTCCTATGCCGATGCGGGGACGGGGACGGCGACTTCCGGGACGGACTACACGGCGATCACCGGCGGGACGCTCACCTTCGCGGCGGGGACCACCAGCCAGACCTTCGACGTGTCGGTGACCGGCGACACCGACAACGAGTCGTACGAGACCGTCGTAGTGACGCTGAGCGCCGCCTCGGGCGCCACCATCGCGACGGGGACGGGGACCGGCACGATCGCCAACGACGACGGACATCTGCTTTCCATCGACTCGCCGAGCGTGGAAGAGGGGGACAGCGGCTCGAAGAACCTGACCTACACCGTGACGTTGAGTCCGGCGAGTTCGCATCAGGTGACCGTGGCGTACGCGGACGCGCTCACCGGGACGGCGACTTCGGGGACCGACTACGCCGCGCTCGACGGCGGGACGCTGACCTTCGCGGCGAACGAGACCAGCAAGACGATCACGGTCTCGGTGACCGGAGACGGCTCGGACGAAGAGAGCGAGACCATCCTGGTGACGTTGAGCAACCCGGTCGGGGCGACGATTTCGACGGCGACCGGAACCGGCACGATCACCGACAACGATGTCGCGCCGTCGCTGTCGATCGGCTCGGCGAGCGTGGCGGAGGGCAACAGCGGCTCGGCGACCCTCGCTTGGACGGTGACCCTGAGTCCGGCGAGCGGCAAACAGGTAACGGTGAACTATGCGGATGCGGGCACGGGGACGGCGACCTCCGGGACGGACTACACGGCGATCACCGGCGGCACGCTGACCTTCGCGGCGGGGACGACGAGCCAGACCTTCGACGTGTCGGTGACGGGCGACACCGACGACGAGCCGAACGAGACGATCGTGGTGTCGCTGAGCAGCCCGACGAACGCGACCGTGTCGAGCACGGGCGGAACGGGCGCCGGCACGATCATCAACGACGACGGCACCCCATCCTTCTCGATCAGCTCGCCGAGCGTGATCGAGGGGAACAGCGGCTCGGCGACGCTGACCTACGCGGTGACGCTATTGCCGGCGAGCGCGGAGCAGCTCTCGGTGCGTTTTTCGGACGCGGGGACCGGCACCGCGACGGCGGGAACGGACTATGCTCCGTTCCGGCTGCGGTGGCTCGATTTCGCGGCCGGCGAGACGCGCAAGACGGTGTCCGTTTCGGTGACCGGCGACGCGGTGAAGGAGCCGAACGAGACCGTGGTGGCGGAACTGTACCTCGCGCCCGGTGCGACCGGCGCGACGATCGGTACGCGGTACGGGACCGGCACGATCACCGACGACGACGCGACGCCGGGGCTTTCGATCTCGTCGCCGCAGGTGACCGAGGGGAACAGCGGGTCGGCGACGTTGACCTACGAGGTGACGCTGACTGCGGCGGCCAGCCGGCAGGTGACGGTGTCCTATGCCGATGCGGGGACGGGGACGGCGACCTCGGGGACCGACTACACCGCGATCACCGCCGGGACCCTGACCTTCGCGGTAGGGACGACGAGCCAGACCTTCGACGTGTCGGTGACCGGCGACACGGACGTCGAACCGCACGAGACGGTGGTTGCGCGTCTGAGCGCCGCCTCGGGAGCGACGATCCTGACCGCGACCGCGACCGGCACGATCGTCAACGACGACGGCGCTTCGACGCTCTCTGTTTCGTCGCCGACCGTGACCGAGCCGGCCGCGGGCGGAGCGGTCCCCTTGCTCCGGTTCGCGGTGACCCTGGGCGCGGCGCGCTCGCAGACGGCGCACGTGTACTGGTGGGACACGGGGACCGGCACGGCGACCGCGGGCTCCGATTATGGAGAGACGGGCGTCACCGCTCCGGGCCAGCGGTCGCTGACCTTCGGCGCGGGGGAAGTCAGCAAGACCGTCGACATCTCCGTGCGGGACGACTATGGCGACGAACCGGACGAAACCGTCGTGATCGCGGCGAGCGAAGCCGCGAACGGGCAGCCGCGGGTGACGGGGACGGGGACGATCAAGGACAACGACGATCCGCCCACGTTTTCGATCGACTCGCCGACCGTGACCGAGGGGGACGCCGGCTCGGCGACGCTGACCTACACCGTGCGCATGAGCGGGGTCAGCGGAAGAGAGGTAACCGTGGACTACGCGGACGCGGGGACGGGGACGGCGACCTCCGGAACGGACTACGAGGCCATCGCCGGCGGCACCTTCACCTTCGCTCCCTGGACACTGGACGCGTCGGCCACTTTCGACGTATCGGTGACGGGAGACACCGCGGACGAGCCCGACGAGACCATCCTGGTGACGCTGAGCAACCCGACGAACGCGACCGTGTCGACTACGGCGGGGACGGGGACCGGCACGATCACCGACGACGATCCGCCGGCCATATCGATCGACTCGCCGATGGTCACCGAGGGGAACACCGGTTCGACGGTCACGCTGAAATTCAAGGTGAGTCTGAGCTCGGCGAGCGAGGAGCAGGTGTTAGTGAACCTCGCGGATGTGCAATCGGGCACGGCGACGAGGGGAACGGACTATAACGCGTGGGGACCCTTAAGCGTGGTCTTCGCGCCCGGAGAAACCGCCTGGACAATCGATGTCACGGTGAACGGAGACGAGCTCGACGAGGCGGACGAGACGATCCTGGCCCGGCTGAGCAGCCCGACGAACGCCACCATCGCGACGGCCGACGGCACCGGCACCATCACCGACGACGACCCTTCGCCGACGCTGTCGATCGACACGCCGACCGTGAACGAGGGCGATACCGGCTCCGCCACGATGACCTACACCGTGACGCTCGATCCGGCGAGCGGGCAGCAGGTGACCGTGGACTACGAGGACGCCGGGACCGGCACGGCGACTTCGGGGACGGACTACGGGGCCATCAGCAAAGGGACGCTGACCTTCGCGGCGGGAGAAACGAGCAAGACCTTCGTTGTTTCCGTGACGGGAGACACCATGGACGAGGTACACGAAACCGTCCTGGTGTCGCTGAGCAATCCGGCGAACGCGACCGTGTCGAGCACGGAGGGGACCGGCACCGGCACGATAACGGACGACGACGGGGTGCCGACGCTGTCGATCGACTCGCCGAGCGTGAACGAGGGGGACGACGGTTCGGCGACGCTGACCTATACGGTGTCGCTGAGCGCCGAGAGCGGGAAGCGGGTCACGGTACAGTACGCGGACGCCGGGACGGGGACGGCCGATTCGGGGACGGACTACACGGCGATCACGGGCGGGACGCTGACCTTCGCGGCGGGGACGACGACCCAGACACTCGATGTTTCGGTGACGGGCGATGTCCTGGACGAGTCGAACGAGACGATCCTGGTGTCGCTGAGCGCCCCGGCGAACGCGGTGGTCTCGACCACGGCGGGCACCGGCACGGGAACGATCACGGACGACGACGCGGCTCCGACTTCGATAACGCTGACGGTGAACGACGACGCGGTGGGCGAGGGCGACGGGGCCACCACCATCACGGTCACCGCCACGGTGGACGGAACGACGCGGTTCGCTGCAGCCACGACGGTGAGCGTGAGCGTGGCGGGGAGCGGCACGGCGACGGCGGTGGACTTCGCGGCGGTGCCGTCCTTCGACATCCAGATCGCGGCCGGCGAGGCGAGCGGGAGCGAGACCTTCACGCTGACGCCTACGAACGACACGGCGGACGAGACCGACGAGACGATCACGGTCAGCGGTACGTCGGGCAGCCTGACGGTGAACTCGGCCACGATCACGCTGTCCGACGACGACGCGGCTCCGACGCTGTCGATCAGTTCGCCGAGCGTGACCGAGGGGAACAGCGGGTCCAAGAACCTGACGTTCACGGTGAGCCTGAGCCCTGCGAGCGGCAAGCAGGTCACGGTGAACTACGCCGATGCCGGGACGGGGACGGCCACTTCGGGAACGGACTACACCGCGATCACGGGCGGGAGCCTGACCTTCACGGCGGGCCAGACGAGCAAGACGTTCGATGTTTCGGTGACCGGCGATGTCCTGGACGAGTCGAACGAGACGGTGCTGGTGGCGTTGAGCGCCCCGGCGAACGCGGCGGTCTCGAACACGGCGGGCACCGGCACGGGGACGATCACGGACGACGACGCGGCTCCGAGCTCGATCACGCTGTCGGTGAACGACGATGCGGTGAGCGAGGACGACGGGGCGACCACCATCACGGTGACGGCGACGGTGGACGGAACGACGCGGTTCGCCGCAGCCAGGACGGTGAGCGTGAGCGTGGCGGCGAGCGGCACGGCCTCGGCGGTGGACTTCGCGGCGGTGTCGTCTTTCGACATCCAGATCGCCACCGGGGCGGCGAGCGGCGCCAACACCTTCACGCTGACGCCGACCGACGACACAGCGGACGAGACCGACGAGACGATCACGGTCAGCGGTACGTCGGGCAGCCTGACGGTGACATCGGCCACGATCACGCTGTCCGACGACGACGCGGCTCCGACGCTGTCGATCAGTTCGCCAAGCGTGACCGAGGGGAACAGCGGGTCCAAGAACCTGACGTTCACGGTGTCGCTGAGCCCTGCGAGCGGCAAGCAGGTCACGGTGGACTGGGCGGAGGGGACCGGCGGCACGGCCACTTCGGGGGACGACTACACGGCGATCACGGGCGGGAGCCTGACCTTCGCGGCGGGGACGACTAGCCAGACGTTCGACGTGTCCGTGACCGGCGATGTCCTTGACGAGTCGAACGAGACGGTGGTCGCGACGCTGAGCAACGCGGCGAACGCCACGATCGGGACGGCGACGGGGACCGGGACGATAACCGATGACGACGCTTCGCCCACGGTGACGCTTGCGCTGTCGCCCAGCGCGATCGACGAGAGCGGGGCCGCCAACTCGGCCACCGTGACGGCCACGCTGAACCATGCATCGAGTGTCCAGACGACGGTCACCGTGTCGGCGGCGCCCGGCACGAACACGGTGGCGGCCGACTTCGCCGTGTCGGCGAACAAGACGCTGACTATCGCGGCGGGCAGCACGAGCAGCACGGGCACGGTGACGATCACCGCGGCGGACAACAGCGCCGACGACCCGGACAAGAGCGTTACGGTGTCCGGCAGCGCTAGCAACTCGCTTGGCGTAACGGGCCCCGCCAACGTTGCGCTGGCCATCCGCGACGATGACGCGGCTCCGGTCCTGTCCATCGACTCGCCGACCGTGACCGAGGGGGCAGGCGGGTCCACGGCCAGGCTGCGGTTCACTGTGTCGTTGAGCGTGGCGAGCGGCAAGCAGGTCACGGTGAACTACGCCGACGCCGGGACGGGGACGGCCACTTCGGGCACGGACTACACGGCGATCACGGGCGCGACGCTGACCTTCACGGCGGGCCAGACGAGCAAGACGATCGATGTGTCCGTTACCGGCGACGGCATGGACGAACCCGACGAGACGGTGCTGGTGGCGTTGAGCGGCCCCGCCAACGCCACCGTGTCCACGTCGGCGGGGACCGGCACGGGCACGATAACCGACGACGACGCGACCCCCACGGTGACGCTCGCGCTGTCGCGCACCGCGATCGACGAGAGCGGGACGGCCAACTCGACCACCGTGACCGCTTCGCTGAACCACGCATCGAGCGTCCAGACGACGGTCACCGTGTCGGCGGCGCCCGGCACGAACACGGCGGCGAGCGACTTCGCCCTGTCGGCGAACAAGACGCTGACCATCGCGGCCGGCAGCACGAGCAGCACGGGCACGGTGACGATCACCGCGGCGGACAACACCGCCGACGAGCCGGACAAGGCCGTTACGGTGTCCGGCAGCGCTAGCAACTCGCAAGGCGTCACCGGCCCCGCCGACGTGTCGCTGGCCATCCGCGACGACGACGGCGAGCCGGTCCTGTCGATCGACTCGCCGAGCGTGACCGAGGGGAACAGCGGGTCCAAGACCCTGACGTTCACGGTGTCGTTGAGCCCTGCGAGCGGCAGGCAGGTGACGGTGGACTGGGCGGAGGGGACCGGCGGCACGGCCACTTCCGGGGACGACTACACGGCGATCACGGGCGGGAGCCTGACCTTCGCGGCGGGGACGACTAGCCAGACGTTCGACGTGTCGGTGACCGGCGATGTCCTTGACGAGTCGAACGAGACGGTGGTCGCGACGCTGAGCAACGCGGCGAACGCAACGATCGGGACGGCGACGGGGACCGGGACGATAACCGACGACGACGCAACTCCGACCACGATCACGCTGTCGGTGAACGACAACAGCGTGGGCGAGGGCGACGGGGCCACCACGATCAGCGTCACCGCGACGGTGGACGGGACTACCCGGTTCGCCACCGCCAGGACGGTGAGCGTGAGCGTGGCGGGGAGCGGCACGGCGACGGCTGTGGACTTCGCGGCGGTGACGGACTTCAACATCCAGATCGCGGCCGGGGCGGCGAGCGGGAGCGAGAGCTTCACGCTGACGCCGACCGACGACACGGAGGACGAGACCGACGAGACGATCACGGTCAGCGGCACGTCGAGCGGCCTTACGGTGAACTCGGCCACGATATCGTTGACCGACGACGACGGCGCGCCGAGCTCGATCACGCTGTCGGTGAACGACGATGCGGTGAGCGAGGACGACGGGGCGACCACCATCACCGTCACCGCCACGGTGGACGGAACGACGCGGTTCGCCGCAGCCAGGACGGTGAGCGTGAGCGTGGCGGGGAGCGGCACGGCGTCGGCGGTGGACTTCGCGGCGGTGCCGTCCTTCGACATCCAGATCGCGGCCGGCGAGGCGAGCGGGAGCGAGACCTTCACGCTGACGCCCACGAACGACACGGCGGACGAGACCGACGAGACGATCACGGTCAGCGGTTCGTCAGGCAGCCTGACGGTGACATCGGCCACGATCACGCTGTCCGACGACGACGCGGCTCCGACGCTGTCGATCAGTTCGCCTAGCGTGACCGAGGGGAACAGCGGGTCCAAGAACCTGACGTTCACGGTGAGCCTGAGCCCTGCGAGCGGCAAGCAGGTGACGGTGGACTGGGCGGAGGGGACCGGCGGCACGGCCACTTCCGGGGACGACTACACGGCGATCACGGGCGGGAGCCTGACCTTCGCGGCGGGGACGACTAGCCAGACGTTCGATATCTCGGTGACCGGCGATGTCCTGGACGAGTCGAACGAGACGGTGGTCGCGACGCTGAGAAACGCGGCGAACGCAACGATCGGGACGGCGACGGGGACCGGGACGATAACGGACGACGACGCAACTCCGACCACGATCACGCTGACGGTGAGCGACAATGCGGTGGGCGAGGGCGACGGGGCCACCACGATCACGGTGACGGCGACGGTCGACGGCGCTACCCGGTTCGCCACCGCCAAGACGGTGAGCGTGAGCGTGGCGGGGAGCGGGACGGCGTCGGCTGTGGACTTCGCGGCGGTGTCGGACTTCGACATCCAGATCGCGGCCGGGGCGGCGAGCGGGAGCAACACCTTCACGCTGACGCCGACCGACGACACGGAGGACGAGACCAACGAGACGATCACGGTCAGCGGTTCGTCGAGCGGCGTTACGGTGAACTCGGCCACGATATCGTTGACCGACGACGACGGCGCGCCGAGCTCGATCACGCTGTCGGTGAACGACGATGCGGTGAGCGAGGACGACGGGGCCACCACCATCACGGTGACGGCGACGGTGGACGGCGCTACCCGGTTCGCCGCAGCTACGACGGTGAGCGTGAGCGTGGCGGGGAGCGGCACGGCGTCGGCGGTGGACTTCGCGGCGGTGACGGACTTCGACATCCAGATCGCGGCCGGGGCGGCCAGCGGGAGCGAAACCTTCACGCTGACGCCGACGAACGACACGGCGGACGAGACCGACGAGACGATCACGGTCAGCGGCACGTCGGGCAGCCTGACGGTGAAGTCGGCCACGATCACGCTGTCCGACGACGACGCGGCTCCGACGCTGTCGATCGACTCGCCGAGCGTCGCCGAAGGCGCCGGCGGGTCCACGGCCACGTTGCGGTTCACGGTGAGCCTGAGTCCCGCGAGCGGCAAGCAGGTCACGGTGAACTACGCCGACGCCGGGACCGGGACGGCGACCTCGGGCACTGACTACACGGCGATCACGGGCGCGACGCTGACCTTCGCGGCGGGCCAGACGAGCAAGACGATCGATGTGTCCGTTACCGGCGACGGCATGGACGAACCCGACGAGACGGTGCTGGTGGCGTTGAGCGGCCCGGCGAACGCGGCGGTCTCGAACACGGCGGGCACAGGCACGGGCACGATAACCGACGACGACGCGACTCCCACGGTGACGCTCGCGCTGTCGCGCACCGCGATCGACGAGAGCGGGACGGCCAACTCGGCCACCGTGACCGCGTCGCTGAACCACGCATCGAGCGTACAGACGACGGTCACCGTGTCGGCGGCGCCCGGCACGAACACGGCGGCGGACGACTTCGCCCTGTCGTCGAACAAGACGCTGACCATCGCGGCGGGCGCGACGAGCAGCACGGGCACGGTGACGATCACCGCGGCGGACAACAGCGCCGACGACCCGGACAAGAGCGTTACGGTGTCCGGCAGCGCTACCAACTCGCAAGGCGTCACCGGCCCCGCCGACGTGTCGCTGGCCATCCGCGACGACGACGCGGCTCCGGTCCTGTCCATCGACTCGCCGAGCGTCGCCGAAGGCGCCGGCGGGTCCACGGCCACGCTGCGCTTCACGGTGAGCCTGAGCGCGGCGAGCGGCAAGCAAGTCACGGTGAACTACGCCGACGCCGGGACGGGGACGGCCACCTCGGGCACTGACTACACGGCGATCACGGGCGCGACGCTGACCTTCGCGGCGGGCCAGACGAGCAAGACGATCGATGTGTCCGTCACTGGCGACGGGACCGACGAGCCCGACGAGACGGTGCTGGTGTCGTTGAGCGGCCCCGCCAACGCCACCGTGTCCACTTCGGCGGGCACAGGCACCGGCACGATAACCGATGACGACGCAACTCCCACGGTGACGCTCGCCCTGTCGCCCGCCGCGATCGACGAGAGCGGGACGACCAACTCGGCCACCGTGACCGCGTCGCTGAACCACGCATCGAGCGTCCAGACGACGGTCACCGTGTCGGCGGCGCCCGGCACGAACACGGCGGCGGACGACTTCGCCCTGTCGTCGAACAAGACGCTGACCTTCGCGGCGGGCGCGACGAGCAGCACGGGCACGGTGACGATTACCGCGGCGGACAACAGCGCCGACGACCCGGACAAGAGCGTGACGGTGTCCGGCAGCGCTACCAACTCGCAAGGCGTTACGGACCCGGCCGACGTGTCGCTGTCCATCCGCGACGACGACGCGGCTCCGGTCCTGTCCATCGACTCGCCGAGCGTCGCCGAGGGCGCCGGCGGGTCCACGGCCACGCTGCGGTTCACGGTGAGCCTGAGCGCGGCGAGCGGCAAGCAGGTGACGGTGAACTACGCCGACGCCGGGACGGGTACGGCCACCTCGGGCACGGACTACACGGCGATCACGGGCGGGACGCTGACCTTCGCGGCGGGCCAGACGAGCAAGACGTTCGACGTGTCCGTTACCGGCGACGGCATGGACGAACCCGACGAGACGGTGCTGGTGGCGTTGAGCGGCCCAGCCAACGCCACCGTGTCCACCTCGGCGGGGACCGGCACCGGCACGATAACCGACGACGACGCGACTCCCACGGTGACGCTCGCCCTGTCGCCCACCGCGATCGACGAGAGCGGGGCCGCCAACTCGGCCACCGTGACCGCGTCGCTGAACCACGCATCGAGCGCCCAGACGACGGTCACCGTGTCGGCGGCGCCCGGCACGAACACGGCGGCGGACGACTTCAGCCTGTCGGCGAACAAGACGCTGACCATCGCGGCGGGCAGCACGAGCAGCACGGGCACGGTGACGATCACCGCGGCGGACAACAGCGCCGACGACCCGGACAAGAGCGTTACGGTGTCCGGCAGCGCTACCAACTCGCAAGGCGTTACGGACCCCGCCGACGTGTCGCTGGCCATCCGCGACGACGACGCGGCTCCGGTCCTGTCCATCGACTCGCCGAGCGTCGCCGAGGGCGCCGGCGGGTCCACGGCCACGCTGCGGTTCACGGTGAGCCTGAGCGCGGCGAGCGGCAAGCAGGTCACGGTGAACTACGCCGACGCCGGGACGGGTACGGCGACCTCGGGCACGGACTACACGGCGATCACGGGCGCGACGCTGACCTTCGCGGCGGGCCAGACGAGCAAGACGTTCGATGTGTCCGTTACCGGCGACGGGACCGACGAACCCGACGAGACGGTGCTGGTGGCGTTGAGCGGCCCCGCCAACGCCACCGTGTCCACTTCGGCGGGCACCGGCACCGGTACGATAACCGACGACGACGCGACCCCCACGGTGACGCTCGCGCTGTCGCCCACCGCGATCGACGAGAGCGGGACGGCCAACTCGGCCACCGTGACCGCGTCGCTGAACCACGCATCGAGCGTACAGACGACGGTCACCGTGTCGGCGGCGCCCGGCACGAGCACGGCGGCGGCCGACTTCGCCCTGTCGTCGAACAAGACGCTGACCATCGCGGCAGGCAGCACCAGCAGCACGGGCACGGTGACGATCACCGCGGCGGACAACAGCGCCGACGACCCGGACAAGAGCGTGACGGTGTCCGGCAGCGCATCCAACTCGCAAGGCGTCACCGGCCCCGCCGACGTGTCGCTGGCCATCCGCGACGATGACGCGGCTCCGGTCCTGTCCATCGACTCGCCGAGCGTCGCCGAGGGCGCCGGCGGGTCCACGGCCACGTTGCGGTTCACGGTGTCGTTGAGCACGGCGAGCGGGCAGCAGGTAACGGTGGACTACGCCGACGACGGGACCGGCACGGCGACCTCGGGCACGGACTACACGGCGATCACGGGCGCGACGCTGACCTTCGCGGCGGGCCAGACGAGCAAGACGATCGATGTGTCCGTCACTGGCGACGGCATGGACGAACCCGACGAGACGGTGCTGGTGGCGTTGAGCAATCCGACGAACGCGACGGTATCGAGCACGGTGGGGACCGGCACCGGCACGATAACCGACGACGACGCGGCTCCGGTCCTGTCGATCAACTCGCCGAGCGTGACCGAGGGGAACAGCGGCACGACCAACCTGACGTTCACGGTGAGCCTGGGCGCGGCGAGCGGGCAGCAGGTGACCGTGAACTACGCCGACGCCGGGACCGGAACGGCGACCTCGGGCACGGACTACACGGCGATCACGGGCGCGACGCTGACCTTCGCGGCGGGCCAGACGAGCAAGACGTTCGATGTGTCCGTTACCGGCGACGGCATGGACGAACCCGACGAGACGGTGCTGGTGGCGTTGAGCAATCCGACGAACGCGACGGTATCAAGCACGGCGGGGACCGGCACGGGCACGATAACCGACGACGACGCGACCCCCACGGTGACGCTCGCGCTGTCGCGCAGCGCGATCGACGAGAGCGGGACGGCCAACTCGGCCACCGTGACCGCCTCGCTGAACCACGCATCGAGCGCGCAGACGACGGTCACCGTATCGGCGGCGCCTGGCACGAACACGGCGGCGGGCGACTACAGTCTGAGCGCGAACAAGACGCTGACCATCGCGGCGGGCAGCACGAGCAGCACGGGCACGGTGACGATCACCGCGGCGGACAACAGTGCCGACGAGCCGGACAAGAGCGTGACTGTGTCCGGCAGCGCTAGCAACTCGCAGGGCGTCACCGGCCCCGCCGACGTGTCGCTGGCCATCCGCGACGATGACGCGATCCTGTCCATCGACTCGCCGAGCGTGGCCGAGGGGGCCGGCGGCACGGCGACCCTGACGTTCACCGTGAGCCTGAGCACGGCGAGCGGGCAGCAGGTGACCGTGGACTACGAGGACGCCGGGACCGGGACGGCGACCTCGGGCACGGACTACACGGCGTTGTCGAGCGGGACGCTGACCTTCGCGGCGGGCCAGACGAGCAAGACGATCAGCGTATCCGTGACGGGCGACGGCATGGACGAGCCCAACGAAACGGTGCTGGTGTCGTTGAGTAATCCGACGAACGCGACGGTATCGAGCACGGCGGGGACCGGAACGGGCACGATAACCGACGACGACGCAGCTCCGGTCCTGTCGATCGACTCGCCGAGCGTGACCGAGGGGAACAGCGGCACGGCCAACCTGACGTTCACGGTTAGCCTGGGCGCTGCGAGCGGCAAGCAGGTGACGGTGAACTACGCCGACGCCGGGACCGGCACGGCGACATCGGGCACGGACTACACGGCGTTGGCCAGCGGGACGCTGACCTTCGCGGCGGGCCAGACGAGCAAGACGATCAGCGTATCCGTCACGGGCGACGGGACATATGAACCCAACGAGACGGTGCTGGTGGCGTTGAGCAATCCGACGAACGCCACCGTGTCCACTTCGGCGGGCACCGGCACCGGCACGATAACCGACGACGACGCGGCTCCCACGGTGACGCTTGCCTTGTCGCGCGGCACGATCGACGAGAGCGGAGCCGAGAACTCCGCCACGGTGACCGCCACGCTGAACCACGCATCGAGCGCACAGACGACGGTTATCGTGTCGGCGGCGCCCGGCACGAACACGGTGGCGGGCGACTACAGTCTGAGCGCGAACAAGACGCTGGCCATCGCGGCGGGCGCGACGAGCAGCACGGGCACGGTGACGATCACCGCGGTGGACAACGCCGCCGTCGATCCGGGCCGGAGCGTGACAGTCTCCGGCAGCGCCTCCAACTCGCTGGGCGTCACGGACCCCGCCGACGTGTCGCTGGCCATCCGCGACGATGACGCGGCAACGATCCTGTCCATCGACTCGCCGAGCGTCACGGAGGGGAACAGCGGATCCACGGCAACGCTGCGCTTCGCGGTGTCGTTGAGCGAGGCGAGCGGCAATCAGGTCACGGTGAACTACGCGGACACGGGTACGGGGACGGCGACTTCGGGCACGGACTACGTGGCGCTACCAAGCGGGACGCTGACCTTCGCGCCGGGGGAAACTAGCAAGACGATCAGCGTAGCCGTTACGGGCGACGACCTGGATGAGCCTGACGAGACGGTGCTGGTGTCGTTGAGCGGCCCTTCCAACGCTGCCGTGTCCGCTTCGGCAGGCGCCGGAACCGGCACGATAACCGATGACGACCCGCAGCCGGCGCTGTCCATCGACTCGCCGGAAGTCGCCGAGGGCGAAGACGGAACCACGGCGACGCTGCGCTTCACCGTGTCGTTGAGCGCGGCGAGCGGCCGGCCGGTCACGGTGGACTACGCCGATGCCGGCACGGGAACGGCTACCCAGGGCACGGACTACGAGGAGCTGGCGGACGGGACGCTGTCCTTCGCGCCGGGCGACAGGACCGGGACCATCGACGTAACGGTGATTGGCGACGGGGTCTACGAAGCTGACGAGACAGTCGTGCTGTCGCTGAGCAATCCGACGAACGCGACGGTATCGAGCACGGCGGGGACCGGAACGGGCACGATAACCGACGACGACCGCCCGCCCGCCGTGAGCCTTGTGCTGACGCCCGCGACGATCAACGAGAGCGGAGCTGAGAACTCCGCCACGGTGACTGCCACGCTGAGCCATCCCTCGAGCGCCCGGACGACGGTTACCGTGGCCGCGGCGCCCGATAACGACGCGGTGGCGGGCAGCTTTTCCCCATCGTCGAACAGGACGTTGACTATCCCGGCGGGCGGCACGAGCAGCACGGGCGAGGTGACGATCACCGCCACGGACAACAGCATGGACGAGCCGGACAAGAAGGTTACGGTGTCCGGAACGGCGGCCAATGCCCAGGGAGTGACTGGCCCGCCCGCCGTGACCCTGACCATTCTCGACGACGACGATGCGCCGGCGCTGTCCATCGACTCGCCGAGCATCGCCGAGGGTGGAGACGGAACCACGGCGACGTTGCGCTTCACCGTGTCGCTGAGCGCGGCGAGCGGAAAGCGGGTCACGGTGGACTACGCCGACGCCGGTACGGGGACTGCCACCTCCGGCACCGACTACGAGACGCTGGCGGGCGGGACGCTCGCCTTCGCGCCGGGCGACACGGTCGAGACCATCGACGTAACGGTGATTGGCGACGGGATGTACGAAGCCGACGAGACCGTGATGGTGTCGCTGGGCAGCCCGGCCAACGCCACAGTGGCGGACGGCGGAACGGGGACAGGCACGATCACCGCCGACGATGATCCGCCCCTGGAGCCGCCGTCGTTCACGGAGCCGGCCTACGCCTTCGACTTGGCGGAGAACCAGGCGGGCCCGCTTGTCCTGGGATCGGTGACGGCGACCGACCCGGACGGGGACGGACAGCTGTCGTACGCGCTGGCGGAAGGCGACGGCGCGCGGTTCGAAGTGGACGCTTCGGGCGGCATGGTGCGTTACCTAGGACCTGGCGAAGATGCCGAGACGACCCCCGAAGCCTACGACCTTGTAGTAAGGGCGACGGACGGCGACGGCCTTAGCGCCGAGGCGACCGTCGTCGTGACGGTGCTAGACGTAAACGAAGGGCCCGAGGTGGCGGAGACGATAGCGCCCAAGAGCCTGGAGGCGTTCGGGGCGGCGGCGGAAGATGATCTGAACTCGCACTTCACGGACCCGGACGGCGACGCGCTAAGCTACGCGGCCGCTTCGTCGGCGCCGGGCGTGGCGCTGGCGGCGGTGTCCGAGTCGGGCCGGCTGTCGATCGCGCCGCAAGCGACCGGCGTTGCCACGGTGACGGTGACCGCGACCGATCCGGGCGGCCTGGAAGCGCAGCAGCAGGTTCGGGTGACAGTCGAGCGGTCGCGCGCGGAACGGTCGCGGGCGCTGAAGCTGGCGCTGGCGGCGTTCGGGCGGTCGCTGGGGACAGAGACCGTAGATGCCATCGGAGGACGGCTGGCAGCTGGCGAGCCGGGACGAGTGCTGGGACGGTCGCATGTGCAGGTGGGCGGCCGCTCCGTGGGCTGCGGCGGCTGGGCCGGAGACGGCGCATGCGATCCGGAGTCGGTGGTGCGCAGCGCGACTGGACTGCTGGGGTTGCGGCTGTCGCTGCCGACAAGCGGGCTGGGTCCGGGTGGCGGGCTGGCCGGCGATCTGGCCGGCGGGTCCGTGGCGCAGACCGATATCGCCACCCTCCTGTTCGGCGAGAACTCGGATCGCATGGACATCGGGTTCGGTTTTGGGGGGAACTCCGGGTTCGGCAGCAACTACGCTGGCGGCGGTGACGGAACGGACGGCGGCGGGAGCAACGCTGGCGGCTCGTCCGCAGGCCGGCGCGATAGGGGCGGCCAACCGAACCCGGGCGGGCTGACTTCCAACCCCGTGTCCAGCCAGAGCCTTCTGTCCGAGAGTTCGTTCCAGCTCTTCTTCGGCAACGGCTCGGACGAGGGCGACTCGCGCGAGAACGGCATGGGCGGGAACGACTCGGGCAACGGAGCTGCCGCGAGCCAGCTTCGCAACTCTTCCTCCTCCGGCTGGACGCTGTGGGGCCAAGCCAACGCTGGCGGGTTCGAAGGCCGTCCGGACGACGGCTTCAACCTGAAAGGCCAGACCCGTTCCGCATACCTGGGACTCGACTACCGGTTCTCCTCCGGTCTGCTCCTTGGGTTGGCCGGGTCCCGGAGCAGCTTCGACAGCGACTACGAGAGCGCGACCAACGGCTCGGGCTCCGTGGATGCGAACATGACCAGCCTGTATCCGTACTTCCAGTGGTCCCCCACCGAAGAGCTCGGACTGTGGGGCTTGGCCGGAGCAGGCCGCGGCTCGGCGAACCTGTCGGAGCTGGCCGAAGATCCGTTCCGTCATAAGCTGACCATGGGCATGGCGGCGCTCGGCGCGCGGCAGGAACTCGTCGGCCCCCTGGCCCTCAAGGCCGACGCGTTCGCGGTGCGCATCTGGTCCGACGATTCCGAGGAAGTCCCCGGCGTGACGGCCAACGCTCACCGAGTGCGCTTGGCCCCCGAATTGAGAGGAAGCTTGAGCGTCGGCGAAGCGCTGTCGGTCCGCACGCGGCTGGAGCTCGGCGGCCGGTTCGACGGCGGCGATGCCGAAACGGGCGGCGGAGCCGAAGCGGGGGCCGAAGTGGGACTCGCCCACGAGCCGACCGGCATCACCGTCGAGGCCAGGGGCCGGATGCTGCTGGCCCACCAGGCGGAAGAGTTCAAGGAATGGGGAGCCAGCGTCACGGTGCGGGTGCAGCCGGGCCGCAACAGGGAGGGCCTGTCGCTCTCGCTCGAACCGTCGTGGGGCGACGCGTCAAACGGCGCCCAAACTCTGTGGCGGGGCGACTACGCTGCGCTCGGCCATAAATCCCTGTTCGACGTGCCACAGGCCGCGGGCGGCGGACCCGGATGGATGCCTGCCCGCATGGCCATGGAGCTAGGCTGGGGCCTCGCGCTGTCCGGCGGCACCAAGATCACGCCCTTCGGTCGCTGGCGCCGCGAGGGAATGAATGGCCACCGCTTCGAAGTGGGCACGCGCCTGGCCGTGCTGGGCGGCGGCAGTAGCGACACCGATGGCGACAGCAGCGCACGGGGCCTGCGCGTAGCCGTGGACCTCTTCGGGGAGCACATCTCCAGGGGCGGCCTCCGGCCTCCGGAACGCCGGATCGGCATCCAGGGGCGCATCCTCTTCAAGGAGTAGCGGCCGAGCCGGGATGGTCATGGAGCTAGGCTGGGGCCTCGCGCTGTCCGGCGGCGCCAAGATCACGCCCTTCGGTCGCTGGCGAGGACTTCTACCGGGGCACTATCCGCTTCCCTCGCGCTATCGCCAAGCCCAACACGACCACCGCCGCCCCCGCCAGCTGAAGCGGTACCAGCGTCTCCCCGAGCCATAGCCACGACGCGACCACGGCGATCACAGGCGGCAAGTTCTGGTAAACCGCCGTGCGGCTCTGTCCGATGGAGCCAACCCCCCGGTACCAGAGGAAGTACGCGACCGCAATCGCGAAGATGCCCGAGTAGGCAACCGCTGCCCAGCCAGCGAGACTGATGGATCCCTTCACGTCCCACAGCTGAGGCAGGCCGGCGAGCACCAGCGCGGGCGTACCCGCCCACAGAGCCCACCCCGTGACTTCCAACGCCCCGTGGCGCTGGACTGCGCGCTTCCCGAAGACGGTATAGACGGACCAACTGACGGCGGCGCCAATCATGAACAGATCGCCTAGTCTGCCGCCCTCGATCGAGTCCGCATCTCCCAAGATCAGGAGCGTTATCCCCGCCATCGTGACGATGGATCCCCAGAGCACGGACGATTTGAAACGCTCCGCTCCGAAGGCGGCTCCCATGAGGACGACCCATACCGGCGTCGTCGCCAGCAAGAGGGCCGAATTGCTGGCGCTGGTAGCTTTCAGGCCGAAGACGAAACCGATTTGGAAGAGCACATGTCCGGTCAGTCCGAGTACCGCCGCCATCCGCCACTCCCTTCCCCTTGGAAGCAGCTGCCGTCCCTGCGCGCGCAGCAACGCGGCAACGGCAAGGGCCGCGAGAGGCATGCGGACAGCATTGAAGGCAAGCGGCGGAACTTCGCTCAAGGCGACCTTCGTTATCGGGAAGTGGAGCCCCCAGATTACCGCAACCACGACGAGTCCCAAGTCGGCGCCCAGGCCGCGGCGGACGCTCATATCCCGCTACCTGGCCCCGGCCTGTTCTCGCTCCCGTCCTCCGGCAAGCTCGCCGAACGTGGCGTTCCGAATCGCGTACTCGCGCCAGTCCTCGTGGTCGAAGTGCCACCACTCCGCTTCGTACACGGCGAACCCCTCCGCTTCCATCGCCCGGCGGAGGATCTCTCGCAGCCACCGTTGTCGCGACGTACCGCCCGGGTAGTCGGGAAAGGATCTCGGCGAAAACTCGTCGTAGCCGCCCACCATCTCCACGGGCTGTCCGGTCGCCAAGTCGTAGAGAGTCAGGTCGATCGCGGATCCGCGGTTGTGACGAGAGCCGGATGCCGGGTCCGCGACGAATATCTTCTGAGACTCCGGCGTCGCGTCCCAGAACATCTTGGTCACGTACCAGGGCCGGTAGCCGTCGAATAGAAGCAATCCGTATCCGCGCGACGCCAAGCCCCGGTGGATGCGCACGACCGCCTCAGCGGCCGGCCGCTGAAGAAAAACGCGGGGTTCGTCGTAGAAGACCGACGACATGAAGTTGTTCGTCGTGGCGTAGCGCACGTCCAGCCGGATTTCGGGCTCCAGACCGGCCACCTCCACCAGATCCGGATCCCGGAAAGCGCCCTCCTCCTCCGGCGGCGACGCCGCAAGGGCCTCGTCGCGCAGCGCCTCCACGGGACGCACTGGAACAATCCGGAAAGTCGGTCGCGTTTCTGCTCCGGCCTCGCGTTCGAGGGTCAATTCTCCTTCGGCGCCGGCCTCGCTCTCGATGCCCGCCTCTCCTTCGGCACCCACTTCCCGGCGGGGGAAGACTACAGAGGCCGCTTCCACCTCCACAGCCCTTCCCGACGCATCTCGCGAGAAGATGAGCCGCTCCCCGTGGTAGAGGCCCCCGCCCTCCGGAAAGGCGTAGATGTCCGCCGAGACTTCTTCCAGCGGGTAGAGGAAGAACCATTCGATGAGGGCGTGAAGCCGCTCGTTTCGCTCTAGGATGTACAGCACGTTGTGGTCCCAGCCGTACTCGCCGATCAGTCCGGTCCAGCGGGCGGGGAGAGCCGGAGGAAGCCCGCTCGGGACTTGGCGCGGCAAGAGCTGCGAATCCCTGCCGCCGTCTTCGGCCTGGGTCGCATTCGGACCATCTTCTGCCACCGCCGCACTCAGAGGGACGAGACCGTCATCGAAGGCGAGGAGGCCTTCGCCCGTGGGCAGGAAGCGATCGCCGAACGCCAGCCGGTCATCCACGACAAGAGTGTCGCCGACGGCGCGGATCTCGACGGTCGAGCCGCCACGGCCCGGAGTCGCGAAGAGCCTGCCGTTGCGTTCATCGAACTCGACCGAGACGTATCCCGTCCCGTAAACCCCCTCGACTTCCAGCGCCAGAGACGGATCGACGGGATCCGTGCCACGCAGCGGATCCTGCGGCATCGCCTCGTCCGACTCGGCAGCCAGCATGAGCTCCAGGGCGGCATCCGCCACGCGTCCGACTACCGAGTTGGTGCCGTCGACCGCAGACACCGCGACGACACCCAGCTCGGCATCGGGCAGGAAGGCCAGCTGGGTGGAGAAGCCGTAGATGGCCCCGCCATGGCCCAGCCAGCGGTGACCTCCGAAGAGTTCCGCCACCTGGAAGCCCAGACCGCTCCCCGCTACGGCCCCCGGCTCCGCGTACTGGGGCTCCCACATGGATTCCAGCGTTTCCGGCTGCAGCACGCGGCCGTTTTCGCCCTCGCCGCGGCGGAACATGGCGCCCATGAAGCGGGCCAAGTCGAGCGCCGTGGAATACATGCTCCCCGCCGGCGCCATGCCGAGTTCGAAGCGGGGCGCCTCGAACAGGCCCCGGTCGAACCCCCACATGTACGCTTTGGCCAAGTCGTCCACGATGTCCGGCTCGGGCGAGAAGGCGCTGGAGTTCATCGCCAGCGGTTCCAGCACCGCGCGCGCAACGTAGTCCGCGAACGGTTCTCCTTGGGTGGCCTCCAGCACGTATCCGGCGACGGCGACGCCCGCATTCGAGTACTTGGCGCGCGAACCGGGCTCGTAGACGAGGGGAGGACCCGACAGACTGGCCACGGTCGCCGCCAAAGTCGTTCCGGTGTCGTCGAAGTAGTTGCCGGCCGGGGGTTCCCGCACCAGCCCGGAGCGGTGGGACATGAGCTGGCGCAGGGTGATGGCCGATTCGGCGCTTCCTCCCGGCGCGAAGCCGGGCAGGTAGTCGCGCACCGGAGCGTCTATGTCCGCTTCGCCCGCCTCGGCCAGCTGCATTATCGCGATGTCCGTGAAGAGCTTGGAGACGGATCCCACTCTGTAGACGGTCTCTGGCGTGGCGGGAACCCCCGGCGCCTGTTCGCCGAATCCGGCGGCCCAGACGACGCCGTCGCCGTCCACGAGCGCGATGGACACGGCGGCGAGATCCTTATCTTCCCTCTCCCGCTCGATCATCGCGCTCAGCGCGGCGGCGACTTCGGCGAAACCTTGGCGCGGCCCCACTTGGCCGGGGCCGACCGGCGACGGCGAGTCCGTTCCGCCGCACGCCGCCAGCAGCACTGCGGACAGCAGTGCAGCCATGGCCCGGGACGGCGCGGCCGGCCTCCTGGAAACGACTGCGCGAGCCAGCGATGGGATGGCGAACGGGAGCGATTGCGACTCGGTCGGCGGCGGAGATCGTCGGCGCCCCCGGCCGCTCCGACGGGACATCCGTTTCGCACTGGGCCGTCCGCGCCGGATGCGCGGTTCAGAAGAGGCTGGCATTCGAGGATTCCTCCTGGCTCTCTGTCGCATATCCCGGGGACGGGCGCTGGTCAGCATAGCAAACTACAACTTCGGGAATGCCGACGCCCGCGACCTCGCCGCGAATCCCCCGCGCCATCGGCTACGTCGCGCCATCGGCCACATCGCGACATCGCTCTGGATTGGCCGCCCCAAGAATCCCGACGCCCGCGAATCCCCCGCTGCCATTAGCTACGTCGCAACATCATCCGGAACGCAAAACTGCCAACTCCCAACGCTCCTGAGCGTCCCCCCGCTCCAAGCCGCAAGTGTCCCCCTGCTCCAAGCCGCACTTGACCAGCTTCCCGCGTCTTGGACACCTTCGCCAGTACAAAGTCTCAAGACACGCAGTTCAGCTATCGCGCATGCAATACCTGCCACCAAAGCGATCTGCCATGGCTCCCGATCCGACATCCGATCTGAAAACATCCAGCCGGAAGACTACTGGCTCAACGGCCAGCAACCCGAAGATGACGAGGCCGAGAGCCGCGCTCCTGCTGCCGCTTCTCGTTTTCCTCCTAGCGATCGTATCCAGCGCGCGCTTGGCGGCTCGGACCACTCGCCCGAGCGCCGCGCTCCTGTCGCCGCTTCTCGTTTTCCTCCCAGCGACCGGATCCAGCCCACAGTTGACGGCCCAGACAGCCGCCGCCAACCAGCCACCCAACGCCAACCGGCCACCTGCTGCCAACCAGCCACCCAACGCCAGCCAGTCATCCGCCGCCAGCCGGCCACCCGACGCATCGCATGGCGCCGCAACCCAACCCGACTCGGCGCGCCGGGCCACCGCGACAGAGGAAGTCCGCCTCCTCGACACCTATCCCTACTCCGACCCCAACCCAGTGCCCATACTGGCGCGGGACCCCAGACTCTACCCCTACCACTCCTTCCAGGGGTACTCGGCCACCTCCGAGCCGCGGGAGTGGAAGGTGATCACGCTGGAGAACGACCTGATCCAAGTCTTCGTGCTGCCGGAAGTCGGCGGGAAGGTCTGGGGCGCAATCGTCAAGGCGACGGGCCACGAGTTCATCTACCGAAACGAAGTCATGAAATTCCGCAACATCTCGCTTCGGGGACCGTGGACCTCGGGAGGAATCGAGTTCAACTTCGGCGTCATCGGCCACACCCCGGCCACCGCGACACCCGTGGACTACGCCCTTCGAGAGAACGCCGATGGGAGCGCGAGCGTCTTCGTCGGCACGATGGACCTGCCCTCCAGAACCCACTGGCGAGTGGAGGTCCGTCTTCCTCCGGACAAGGCGTACTTCGAGACGCGGACTCTCTGGTACAACCCCACGCCGCTGGTGCAGCCCTACTACAACTGGATGACGGCGGCGGCTTTCGCACGGGACGACCTGGAGCTGTTCGTGCCCGGCAAATCGTACCTGGAACACTCGGGGCGCGAGAGGAGCTGGCCGCACGACGAGGCGGGACGCCACCTGCCGACGTACGGCAATAACGACTTCGGGGGACACAAGTCGTATCACGTCGTCGGGGAGCTGAACGACTTCTTCGGCGGCTACTACCACGACGAGGATTGGGGCTGGGGACACTGGGCCCGCCACGAGGACATGCCAGGCCAGAAGTTGTGGCTGTGGTCGCTCTCGAGAGCGGGCGGCATCTGGGAGGAGCTGCTGACCGACACGGACGGCCAGTACGTGGAGTTCCAGGCTGGGCGGCTGCTCGTCCAGTACTCCCCCGGGGGACACGCCAACCCCGTCACGCAGGCCGGATTCGACCCGCTGTCCTCCAGCCGGTGGGACGAGACTTGGTTTCCCGTGGAGGGGACCGGCGGGCTGACGGACGTCTCGCGGGAAGGCGCGATGCACATACGGGCCGCGGCAGGCCGGCGCAATCCGGACCCCGCGTCGCCACCCGGCGATGCTAGAGGCGGGGAACGAGGCGATGAAGGCGATGCTAGAGGCGGGGAAGGCGGGAAACTAGGTGTGGCAGGCGAGGAACTAGGGACGGATCGCATTCGGGTCGCGGTCAACGCTTTCGGCGCCGTGGAAGACACCCTCGAGGTCTGGTCCGGAGACCGGCGGATCGCCGCCACTCCGGTCCGTCTGGCCGCGCTGGAACCCTTCGAAGCGGAATTCGACCTGCCGACGGGAGATGAACACTTCCGGGTACGAATGAAAGCTCTGGGACTCGACTACGACTCCGATGACAGTGGCCGGACTCTTTCCCGACCATTCGAGATGGAGCCCGGGTTGTGGGCGATGATCCCTCGGGCGGACAGCTTGGTCTTCGAGGCGCAGGAGCTTTACAAGGCTCGCCGCTTCGGCCCCGCGCGGGCGCTGTTCGAGTCGGCCCTGGAAGAAGAGCCGTGGAACCGGGATGCGCTCCTCGGCATGGCCGAGCTGGATCTCCGCTCCGCTCGCTACGAGGAGGGGTTGGAGCACGCGAAACGGGCTCTCCAGCTGGACACTTACGATGCGCGGGCCAACTTCCTGGCGGGCAACCTCTACTTGGCGCTGGGCCGCGCCGCCGACGCTCGCGATTCCTTCGGATGGTCGGCCCGCTCCATGGAGTTCCGGGCGGCCTCCTATGTGCGGCTCGCCGAACTCATGACCGGCGGCACACCGTTTCTCTCCGCTGGCGCCAGCTCCCCGTCCGGCGAAGCCCAATCCCCGTCTGCTAGCGCCAAGCCCCCGGCCGCCGACGCCAGTTCTCGCTCCGGTAGCGCCTCGCTCTCATCCGGTGACAGTGACTGGGAAGAGGTGAAACGGTACGCCCAGCTCGCGCTGGACTTCGACCGCAACAGCGTCCCCGCGTGGCAGCTGCTGGCACTTCAGGCCCGCGTGACCGGCAACGAAAACGAGGCTCGCCGCGCCCGGGCCGTACTCCTCAAGCTCGATCCCCTGCACCACTTCGTCCTGGCCGAAGAGTACCTGGCCGATCCGGGGACGGCCGCCAGACAGCGGCTGCTCGACGCGCTTCGGAGCGAGTACCCGGACCAGACTCTGCTGGAGCTAGCCGCCGGTTACGCGGGACGGGGGCTGGTTGACGACGCCCTGGCGGCACTGGAGATCGCAGACCGCCATCACGGCGGACCCGTCGCGAGGGCGTGGCGGGCCTTCCTGTCCCGCGACCCGCAGGCTCTGGACGAACCGGGAGACCCGGCCTTCGCATTCCCGTTCCGTCCCGAGAGTCTTCCCGTCTTGCGGTGGGCGGCCGAACGGAGCGCTCACTGGATTTGGCGGTACCTCGTGGGCCTCAACCTGTGGGCGCTGGACCGCGAGGAAGAGGCCGCGAAGTCGTTCGAGTCGCTTGGCGGCGAACCGGACTACGGCCCGGCCTACGCAGCGCGGGCGCACCTTCTTAATGGTGTTCTTGGCCGTGACCCCGCTCCCGATCTGGCACGAGCAGTGGAGCTGGACCCGGGAAGCCGCCCCCTGCGGATCGCACTGATCCGCCAAGCGCAGAACGACGGCAGGTGGAGCGAAGCGCTCGATGCGTCCGCCACAGCGCTGGAGACGTTTCCCGGGGACTTCGACCTGGAGCTGCTCCATGTGCGCGCGCTTCTCCACGCGGACCGGCCCCTCGAGGCGGCGGCGATCATGGACCGGATTCACGTGCTCCCATCCGAGAACTCCGGCGAGAGCCACCGCCTGTACGAACAGGCGCACATCTCTGTGGCGCTGGACGAGCTGGAGCGCGGCGGGGGAATGGAAGCCGATGCGGTCGGCGGTGACCCTGCCGCTCGCCGCCCCGCGGGCGGCGAACCGGCTGGCGGCGGCCCGTCCGAGGCTGTCTCGCATCTGGAAGCGGCGCTGGAGTGGCCCGAGTCCCTGGGCCTGGGCCGCCCCTACGATCCCGACGAGCGCCTGGCCCGATACCTGCTGGGAGTCGCGGCGGATGAGAGCGGGGACGAGGAGACAGCCCGCCTAGCCTTCGAGGCGGTAGCAGCGGCCACGCCGGACATCGCGGGCGGGCCCGCGACATCGCCTAGCCTCGGCCGGGCCGCCCTGCCCTCCATTCTTGCCCTCCACGCTCTGGGCCGTAGAGACATTCTGGCGTCGATCGCCGGCAATTCGGACGACGGAGTAGCGGATGACCCCGCGGATGCCGGTGCCGTTAGCGGTGCGCAGCGACCCCTGTCAGCCGGTGACGAAGCGGCGCTGGCCGACCAACTGGCAAGGGAGCTGGCAGCGGCGTTGACCGACCCGGAAACTTCCGTGGAAACGGTCGCCGCTCGACTCGTCGCGCGCTACGCGCCGCTCTTCGAGGACATGGATGGCCGCCTGCTGGCCCGCACCCTGCTGCTGCCTCGCCGCTAGCGCAGGCTCTGCCGACCTGCGGTTATAGCAGAAGCATACTCGAGCCTGTACCGGCCCAGCGAGGTCCGAATCCCGGATGCTGTCAATTGCCCGTCAATTACACAAGCCCTTTGCTAGCAAGGACTTATCCTATCCAGGACCATCGTTCGACAATTCGTCGTCAATAAAAACACCGTTGGCACAACGCTCGATGATGCAGCCCGGAAGATCTCTCCAGAAGCGGCTGTCGCCCAACTAGTCGCACGCTACGGGCCGACCTTCAAGAGCGAAGCACTGTTCTTGCTGGCCCCTCCCCGTCGCCGCGCAACTAGCGAAGAGCCAGAGGCCCGGAGATGCACACGGCACCTCCGCCGCTCACACAACTTCGCCAGTTGGGGTCAGGCCCAGAACGGAACGTACTGCATAAATTTCTTGGAAGCGCGCTTGTCGAACGGCTTGATCGACCCCTCTTCCACGGCCTCGCGAATGTAACGAGAGGCAACAGCCCTATCGTTCTCCTTGATGCCGAACCTCTTTCGGAGCGAAGCGTGAGTAAGGCGCTCCCTCATAACGTGCTTCAGACAAGCGTGCAGATAGCAGGCTCTTATGCGTTCCAGTCTGTCCATGTCTGCCAAAGGCTTACTGCAGAACACGACCACCCGCGTAAAACCGGGCGGAACTTCGAATAGCGGTGCCGGGAGCTGGTGAAACTCGATGTCGGATACGGCCTTGTCGATTCCGCTGCCTCGTTCCTCGCAGATGTGAACTCGGCGCATCAACGAGGCCAGCGTCTCGTTGCGCGACTTTGGAGGCGTGTCCAAAAAACGTCTCGTATCCACGAGCGGTTCGCCTGGATTCGTGACCTCGACCCGGTCATCGAAGATTTCCACCATCGGTCCCGCGCCGGTGACGAAGAAATCCTGATGGATGAGAGCATTGGCGACGACCTCGCGAATGGCCACATGGGGGAAAACGGGCTCCGTCCTTCGAAGGGCCGGTCCGATCACCTCTCTTGTCGGCAAGGTGGCAATGATGTAATCGATCAAACCGTCAAAACCGGAAGCGTACCCCGGAGGCCATTCCCGTTCTCTGATCGCCTCGATCCGGTCTTTGCCCCGGTACTGGACAACTCGTACGGTCTTGCGCTTCAGTTGCCGGAAGTAATCCAGCTTCTTGGCGAATAGAATCGCGCCCAGGTTCGTGATGTTGAAGCCGCCCGCTTCGCAGGGCTCGATGAGCCGGTCGCGCTGCATGGCTTCGAGAATGGCTTTGTGACCATCGGGGAACGGCACCTGCCGCATATCGAAGTAGGCGAGGAAGTCGAGGCAACGGAAAACATCGCTACCTTGCACGCGCTCGAGGGCTATGCCGTCGTGAAAACTTACCTGTTCAAGCTGCACCAGATCGCTCGTTTCCTCTCGGCGCGGGCACTGATCCATTCTCCGGCGGCCGCTGGTCCATTCTCCGGTTGGACGCACACCCGAAAAACGGATATCTAATTCACATTGGAGCCAGCAACATAGGAGGCCAGAGATGAACTTGCTGAGCGCGGAGACCAAGTATTATCAGGAACGCCGGGAAGAGCTTGAACGCCAATATCCGAACCGCTTTGCGCTGATCCACGGCGATCGGGTTCACGGCGTCTACGACACAATGGAAATGGCCATCGACGCGGGATACATGTTGTTCGGAGAAGGTCCGTATCTGGTCCGAAAGGTGGGCGAGGACGCGCCTGTCATTTCCAATCCGAAGTTGTCTTTGGGGGTGCCGCTTGTGGGGGACCGTAGTCCAATCTAGCCCGTACCAAGCTCGGCGAGGCCCGAAGCGCCAGCTGCGGTCAATTACCCGTCAATTACGCAAACCATTTGCTGACAAAGACTTATCATCTCTCGGACCGCCGTTCGGCAGTTCGCCGTCAATAAGCGCAGATCTGATCGCGTGCAGGCTCTCGTAGTCCTGGCGGCCGGCCGGTCCACTCGGTTCGGCCGTCTCAAGCAGCTGGAGCCGGTCGGCCCAGGCGGCGAGGCGCTGCTCGACTACGCGATCTACGACAGCTTCCTGGCCGGATTCAGCCGCTTTGTGTTGATCGTTCAAGAAGACAGGCAGCGCGACTTCGAGAGACACCTGGAATCCGCACGCGAAGCTGGGCTGGACATCCGCTTCGTAAACCAGGAGCTGGATCCGCGTGGCCTTGGGCTTGGCTATAGCCGCGATCGGGCGGCGGCGAGGCGCAAGCCGTGGGGCACGGGGTTCGCCGTCCTCTCGGCACGGGATCACCTGGACAGACCCTTTGCCGCGTGCAACGCCGACGACTTCTACGGACGCGGGGCCTACGCGGAGCTGGCGCGCGCGCTGGAGAGCGCGGCCAGGGCAACCGGCGGAACTGTCAAAGCGGCTTACGGTTCGCTCGAAGTAGCCGACGATACACCCGAAGCGGGCGGCGGCACAGTCGAGGTGGCCGACGCCGACATCGTTCCCGCCTTCACAGTCGGATATCCGCTGGAGGCTACGCTGTCGGCCAGCGGCGGAGTGTCCCGTGGCGTGTGCCAAGTGGGCGAGAATCGTTCGTTGGAGGAGCTGGTCGAAGGGTTGGCTCTACGCCGCGACGGCGACCGGGTCCGGGGACATGATGTCGCCGGAAATCCGCTGGACCTGTCTCCCGGCGCTCGCGTCTGCACCGGACTGTGGGGCTTTCTGCCAGAAGCGCTCCCTCTTCTGGAACGACGCTTTGCCGCGTTTCTGGACTCTGGACCCGGCCCCGAGGCCGAATTCTATCTGACGGAAGCCGTCAACGACCTGGTTGCAGCTGGCAAACTGCGCTGCCGGGTGCTGCCGACGGAGGAAACTTGGCTCGGGGTGACCTTCACCGGCGACCGGCCCGCGGTGGTTGCCGCTCTTCGCGGCTTGGCGGAGTCGGGGGTCTACCCTCCGAAATTGTGGGGCCGACATGGGCCCGGACCGCAAGAATCGCGTCGTTCGCCGTGGGTTGTGGCTAAACCGGTTTCTGCAGAATCCGGTGTACACAAGGAAGCCGCTACGGACAAACGGGAGGCAGGTGCTACCGGTGGGCGCACGGCAGGTGCTAAGAACGAGCGAGATATAGGCATTACGCACGATCACAAGAGAGGCGCTGCTGGCGATACCGTGGACGCGGGCGCCGAAGGCGAGCCGAAGAGCGCAGACAATCGGTGGACTTGGCGGGCGGTCGCCCCCGGGCGGGTAAACCTGATCGGCGAGCACACCGACTACAACGGCTTGCCGGTTCTCCCGATGACACTCGACCGAGATCTCCGTATCGACTTCCGGGCACTGGACGAACCGATCGTCCAGCTGGCTGCGGAGCCGCAGGAGTTCGAGCCATTCCTGTTTCGCCTGGACCGCCCCATCGTGTCCGGTCCAACGGGAGATTGGTCGAACTACGTCAGGGGAGCGGCTCGGGGGTTGCTGGGCCACGGAGTCGTCCTCGACTGCGGCATCGAAGGAACCGTTTCGGGCGATGCCCCCATTGCAGCCGGGCTTTCGTCTTCGTCGGCTCTAGTCGTGGCGGCGGCTCTAGCGCTGCTGAAAGCCAACGAGACATCCATGCCGCGCCTCGAACTAGCGGCACTGATGGCCAGGGCCGAGCGCTTCGCCGGACTGGAAGGCGGCGGCATGGACCAGGCGGTGTGCCTCCACGGGGCGAAGGGAGTTGCAGTGCGCATCGACTTCGAACCGCTCCGCGTCGCGCCGGTGCCGATGCCGCGCGGCTGGCACTGGGTGGTGGCGTCTTCGCTGGTTCGCGCCGAAAAGACGGGGACCGCCCGAGAGGCGTACAACACCCGGACCCGGGAGTGCCGGGAGGCGCTTCAAGCGGTGATGCGGACGCTGCCCGACGACTGTGGAACAGGCCGCGGGGAAGAGAAGGGTGCCGTCAGCGCGACATCGTACGCCCCCCTCTGCGACACGTTCAGCGAGGAAGAGCTGCTGGAACGGGGACGCAAGAGCCTGACACCAGTGCTGTTCCGCCGTTTCCGCCATGTGGTCACCGAGGGCCGACGGGTCGCACTAGCCCAGCAAGCGATGAAGCAGGCCCGGATCGCGGACTTCGGCCAACTTATGGTGCGCTCCCACGAGAGCCTCCGGGACGACTACGAGGTCAGCACTCCGGAGCTCGACAAGATCGTCTCGCTGGCGGTGGAAGCCGGGGCTGCGGGCGCGCGGCTTACCGGCGCCGGGTTCGGCGGCTGCGCCGTAGCCCTCTGTGACAGGGACAGCGCACATAAGGTGATGGAGGCGCTGGCCGAAGGATTCTACCGGCCCCGCCTAGGGCGACCCCCCAACCGCGACGAGATGTTTCTGGCTCGCGCCGCCGATGGCGCGCGGGTGGAGGAGGCCTAACCGCGCACGAGCAACCGTAGAGCACATGCCCGACCTCGTGACCGGCGCGAGATGCACGGGTGAAAGAGGCCTAACCGCGGGAGCACCGATGCCTCGGGCCTGAATACCGCCCGGCCACTGCTGAATTCGCACGGGTAAAGGGGGGACGCAAGCACCCAGCCGACGCCAGTCTCGACACGCTATCGCGGCCAGTATATCGTTTGATATGCGTTATGTACTTGCGCTCAACCGCCTATCCCGTATATTGGTTGGATGACAGAGACCCAGCCAGAGCCTGCGAACCGGCCACAGCCCGCCAAAGACGAGTCCAAGCGACCGGCTTCCGCCGCCCGCAACAAGCAGCTCCGTTTTGCCACCCGCATCAAGCAGCTTCGGAGCCGCTTGGGGCTGACACAGGCTCAGTTCGCCGAGCGGATGCACGTCACTCCGCTCACGGTCCATCGCTGGGAGGCGGGCCATTCGACTCCCAGGCGGCTAGCACTCGAGAGGCTGCGCAACATAGAAGAGACGGCGGCAACCAATGCCCGCGCGGCGCGCTCCTCCGACCAGATCAGAGCCAAGCCGACAACCGCCCCACACCTAGACTTCGCCGGCAATCCGGACGCCGTTCTGGCGCTTGCCGGGGCGTTGCGGCTGGACTTCGGCCACCAGTTCAATCCTGCCTTCGCCAGCGAAATCTCTCGCATCGACCCCCTGCCCCACCAGCGAATCGCCGTATACGAGCACATGCTGCGCCAGGATCCTCTGCGCTTCCTGCTGGCCGACGACGCGGGCGCAGGCAAGACCATCATGACCGGCCTAGCAATCCGCGACATGCTCCTGCGGCGAAGAATACGGCGGGTCCTCATAGCCCCGCCGGCCGGTCTGGTAGGCAACTGGGAACGCGAGCTGCGCACCTTATTCCGTCTCCCGTTCCGCATCGTCACCGGCAAGAGCGCACGGTCCGGCCAGCCGTTCCGCGACGGCCCGGGCGACTTGGTCGTCGTTTCCATGGACACCCTCGCGAGCGAGAAAGTCTTCAAAGCGCTCCGCGACTCGGACAACCCTCCCTACGACTTGGTCGTATTCGACGAAGCCCATAAGCTGGCGGCTTCGCTGGAGAAGCGCCGAACGAGGAAGACGCGCCGCTACAAGCTGGCGGAAGCGTTCGCCGGTTGCGCTTCCCCCCGCAGCCTGTTTTCGGGGCTGGGCTGGTCGGCCCGCCATCTGCTGCTCCTCACCGCCACGCCGCACATGGGCAAGGATGCCCCCTACCACTTCCTGTGGCGCCTGCTCGATCCCCAGGTATTCGCGACCGGCGAGGCATACAGGCGTTTCCCGCCAGAAGCCCGAAGCAGGCACTTCATTCGGCGCACGAAGGAAGAGATGCTCGACCTGCAAGGCCGGCCGCTATTCCGCCGCCGGGTCTGCGACACCTTCAGCTACGCCCTCACCTCCGGCCCCGATGGGGAACAAGCCCTCTACGACGCCACGACTCGCTATCTCCGCGAGATGTACGGGCGTGCCACAGGCGGCGACGGCGCGGCGCAACTGGTGCTGGGCGTATTCCAGCGCAGGCTCGCCAGTTCGACTTACGCCCTGCTCTGCTCCTTCGAGACGCGGCTGGCCAAGCTGGAGCAAGCCGCCGAAGCCGTGCGGCGCGGCCGCGTCGCCGCCCGAGACCTTCTTCAAGAACGCGGTCGGACACGCTCACGTCAGTCAGACTACTTCGACGAGCGCAGCGCCGACGAAGATGTGGCGGAAGACGGCCAGCGCGAAGCCAACGAGGAATTCGACGCCAAGGCGCTAGGTGCGGTCGTGACCGGCACCATCGAAGAGCTGCACGAAGAAATCGCGACGCTGACCGATCTGAAGTCGGGAGCCGAAGCCCTTCTGGAGTCGGGATCGGAATCCAAGTTCGAGAAGCTGCGGGAAGTTCTCGAAGACCCCCGCCATGCCAACGAGAAGTGGCTCGTATTCACCGAACATCGCGACACGCAGAAGTACATCGTGCGGCGCCTGGAGGAGCTGGGCCACGCCGACAGAGTGGCGCGGATACACGGCGGCATGGAGTGGCGGGAGCGAGAACGACAGACGGAGCGCTTCCGCGATCCCGCTGGAGCGCGCTTCCTCGTGGCCACGGACGCCGCCGGCGAGGGCATCAACCTCCAGTTCTGCGCATTCATGGTCAACTACGACATTCCCTGGAATCCAGCCCGCCTGGAGCAGCGCATGGGCCGCATCCACCGCTACGGCCAGAAGCGCGATGTGCGCATCGTCAATCTTGTGGCAGATAACACCAGAGAGGGCCGGGTCCTGCAAGTCCTGCTCGACAAGCTGGAAGCGATCCGCCGCGAGCTGGACTCCGACAAGGTCTTTGACGTGATCGGCAGACTGTTTCAGGACGCCTCGCTCAGGGACTACATGGTCAAGGCGCTGACGACCGAGGAGGGGGAAGAAGACGCGGTGGCCAGCGTAGACGCGGCATTAAGCGGCGACCGAGTGCGCGCCGTGGCAGCCGACGAAGAGCGCACATACGGCCCGCAGCAGAGTCAAGGAGACATCGCCGTCCGCCTGGACTCTCTGCAAGATGACATGGAGCGGGAGACGTATCTGGCGCTGTTGCCCGGCTACGTGAGGCAGTTTGTCCAGAAGAGCGCCGGATTGCTGGACCTCGAGATCCGGGGCGACCTAGACGGCTACTTTCGCTTGGCGCCCCGGCGGCTCGGCGCTCTGGACCCCTTGCTGCCCGCACTGGAGAGCGAGCACTACACCGCGGCGGCAAGACAGCGGCTTTGCGTGAGTCGCGACCTCGCGGACCAGGAACCCGAATCCATCTGGCTGCACCCCGGCGAGCCCGTGTTCGACGCCCTTCGCGAGCGCGTGGTCGCCGAGTTTTCTACTGACGCCTTGCGGGGCGCCATCTTCACCGACGCCAGAACGAAGTCGCCTTACCTGTTTCACCTAGCCGCCGCGTCGGTGAAGATGGAACCCGAAGTGCCAGCGGCGGCGCCCGGCGCGGCCACGACTGGTGGAGGCGGAGGAAGCGCTGTCCACAAGGTGCTCGAGCGCCACTTGCTGGCGGTGCGCCACGACGAAGGCGGAGAGGCTGCCGAGAGCGAGGTCGAGCCGCTGCTCATGCTGCAGAGCGCTCCGCATGTGGCACCGGGCGCCGTGCCGCTGGCCGCCCGGAGCATCGACATGCGGGCCGAAGCGGCCGCGCTTCTGGAACAGATTGGAGAGACGCGCCTCGTTGCGGACCGCCGTAACGCACTGCAGGCGGAACTGCCCGAACGGGAACAGCGAATCCAGACCAGCTTTGATTTGCGTGCGGCCGAACTGGCCGCTTGCCGTCGTCAGCTTACAAAGGCAGCCACAGGCGAAGGATCGGATATCGAAGATCGTCTTGAGCAGACCAAACGGGACCAAAGAGCACTTCCAGAAGAGAAGAGGAACGCGCTCGCAGCACTCTTGGCCGAGCCTGAACGGATCGTATTGGGTAGCATGCGCTTCGTCGCGCACGCCTTGGTGATCCCCGCCACCTCCCCCGTTGACGCCGACCAATACGACGAGCGAGTGGAAGAGAAGGCGGTTCGCATCGCTACCGCGTGGGAGCGAGAGCGCGGGGCGGAAGTGCGCGACGTGAGCAAACCGGAACGAGCGCAGTCCGCCGGACTCACGAACTGGCCCGGCTTCGATCTGCTATCCACACAGGCGAACGGCGAGAAGCGCAGCATCGAAGTGAAGGGCCGGGCTAGGCAGGGTCCGGTCCATCTCGAGGAAAACGAGCGGAAGCAAGCCTGCAACCTGGGCCGCGGCTACTGGCTGTACGTCGTATTCGACTGCGCGACGTCGACTCCGGAGTTGCTTAGGATCCGTGACCCGTTCAAGAAGCTCGTGATGCAACGCCGCGATTCGTCCGCATTCACAATCTCCGTCAGGGCGCTTGCCCAAGCGGCAGAGCCAAGTTGAAGCTGGAACTGCACGACAATGACATCGACGAACGGAAGGGTACGGACATGGCAATGAGTAGCGGCAGTACGAAGAAAGCGCATCGAGATAGTCCGCCGACTGGCGCGACAACCGACGGCAGAACAGCTAACCGTGGGTAGCCCGCCGACTGCAGGCGACAGGCGCCTGATCGAGGCTGCGTTCCCGCTCAGGCAGGTCTCGCTCGATTCCGTCCACGAGAAGTACGTTCGGCACGGGCACATCTCGACCCTGCACATATGGCCCGCACGCCGTCCCCTGGCGGCGAGCCGCGCCGCACTGCTTGCAACGCTGCTGCGCGACCCGGGAAGCGAGTGGGCGCGCGGCAAGCTGCTAAGACGCATGGCAGGAAGTGTGGTGGAGGTGTCGAACGCGTCCGGCAGCCAGACGCGGGAGGAGACAAAGGGGGGCATCAATCGCTGGGGCCGTGAGGCCGGAACCGCCGAGTTTCTGGAGGAAGTGCGGGAGGCATTCGGCGGACGGCCACCACGAGTCCTTGATCCCTTCGCCGGGGGTGGGGCCATTCCGTTGGAGGCGATGCGGCTCGGATGCGAGGCCGTGGCGTCCGACCTAAACCCGGTGGCGTGGTTCATTCTTCGCTGCACGCTGCACTACCCGAGGATCCTGTCTGGGCAGCAGCGGACGCTCCCCGGCTTTGTTTTCGAAGATCGGGAGTTTTACAAGAATTTCCTGAGGAGCCAGGGAATCAAGAGAGGAAGAGATCAGGGTGGCTTGAGCCTGTCGCTCGCACCGGACACGAAGCATCCCCCCACGGAGCTGCCTGCGAGTCTAGACTGGCACATCCGGGCTTGGAGTCTCGACGTGCTGAACCGGGCCAAGCGGCGGCTGGCCGGCCGCTACCCGGTCTACGCTGACTTCGAGCCGCTTCGGAGCAGAGGCAGGCAAGCACCCCAACCGCAGCGCGAAACTCCGTACGAACCCCGCCCGCCGCAGCTTCTGCAGCCAGACGCAGAGGGGAGAGTCTCGACACGCTCCCTGAACGAGGAGTTCAACGAGCGCTACTTGCAGAACGGTGCCAACCCCCGCTGGGTGGCGAAGCCGGTGGTGGCCTACCTGTGGGCGCGAACGGTTCCGTGCGTCGGCTGCGGCGCGGAGGTACCGCTGCTCAAGACCCGCTGGCTATGCAAGAGAGGGCCAAGGCGAGTGCTGCTCGAGATGAAGCAGGACAAGGGCGGCGTGACTTTCGGGGTGGAGAGTGGCGTCCCCGAAGGTTCAGGCAACCGGGGGCAGAGACTGGAGCACGACAGGCGGCTCAGTGCAGGCACCATGTCGAGAAGTGGCGTCACATGCCCACGCTGCGGCGTGACGATGACCATGCCTGAGTTAGCAGTCTCTGGCCGCGCCGGGGGAATCGGCGAACGGATGACGGCCGTGGTCGTGGACGGCCAGCGGGGGAAGGAGTACCGGCTTCCGGCGGACGAGGAGTTGAGAGCCGCACGTGTGAGCAAGGAGGAACTAGGTGCCCTGTTCCGGGATGTGCCCTTCGGGCTGCCGTGCGAGCCGACGCCGAGAGTGGGCACACTCAGTATTCGATCTCCCCGTTACGGTTACACGACATGGCGGCATCTCTTCACGGACCGGCAGCTCCTGGCATTGGGAACCCTCGTTCGAGAAATCCGCCAATGTCACGCTAGGCTGGGCGACTACCCGGCGGAGTGGCGTGAAGCGATCGTCGCCTATCTGTCATGCATCCTGAGCAAGTTTGCCGACTACAGCAGCGCTTTCTGCAGTTGGCACAACAGCGGAGAGAAGCTTCGCCAGACGATGGCTCGCTTAGCCCTACCCATGATCTGGGACTTTTGCGAAGTCAATCCGCTGTCCGAACGGACCGGCAGCTTCACAGGCATGACAGAGTGGGTAGCCCGCACAACCGAGCACCTCGTGGAAGCCAGTCGCAGCACCACTTTTCCGCCGGAGATCATGCACCAGTCGGCCATCGAATCTCTCCACGGGCCATTCGATGTGATCTGCACCGACCCCCCCTACTACGACGCCATCGCCTACTCGGATCTGATGGACTTCTTCTACGTCTGGCTGAGGCGTGTAGCTAAGGGGATTTCCCCGGAAACCGACGCCGCTTTCTGCAACCCGCTGGGTCCAAAATGGGACGCCAAGGCCAGAGATGGCGAACTGATCGATGACCCCAGCCGCTTCGGAGGCAGCCGAGAGGCTTCCAAGCGGAGTTACGAAGATGGCATGGCACGAGCCTTCTCAGGGTGCTGCCGAGCTCTGAGGAACGATGGTCGGCTTGTGCTCGTGTTCGCCAGCAAGTCGCCAGACGCCTGGGAGACGCTGGTCGTAGCACTGATCCGCGCCGGCTTTGTCGTCACCGGATCCTGGCCGGTCCAGACCGAGATGCAGGCCCGGCAGCGAGCAATCTCTTCAGCGGCACTTTCGTCGTCTATCTGGCTGGTATGCAAAAAGCGGGCGGAAGCGGCTCGGCCGGGCTGGGACGGAGCCGTGCTCCACAAGATGCAGGAGAACATCGCCAAGCGGCTCCGCGACTTCTGGGACGCAGGCATCCGGGGCCCTGACTTTGTCTGGGCCGCCACAGGTCCCGCTCTCGAGGTATTCAGCCAGCATCCAGTGGTCAAGAAGGCAGGCACTCCCGGGGCAGTGCTGACCGTGGACGAGTTCCTGCGCCATGTACGCCGCATGGTGGCCGCCTTCATGGTCAACAGGCTGCTTTCCGGGACAGTCGGCGCAGGCGACGAGCTGGACGATCCGACCACTTACTATTTGCTGCACCGCAAGGACTTCGGTCTTGGCGCAGCTCCCGCCGGAGCGTGCATCCTGTACGCCATCTCGTGCAATCTGGCCGACTCGGATCTGAGGGGCCGCCTAGATCTTCTGTCAGGCGGCAGGAGAGCCGCCCAGGAGACCGATAGCGACACCGAGGCATCCGCTCCGGCTTCGGGCAGCGAAGCCCGCCTCAAGCCGTGGAACCGCCGCCGCGCCAATACCCTCGGCAAGTCATCGGCCGGGGGTGCTCCGCCACCGTTGATCGACTGCGCTCACAAGCTGATGCAGCTCTGGAAGACCGGCGAGCGGTTGCGCGTGGATGGCTACCTTGAAGACATGAACCTGTGGCACAATCAGCTCTTCCACCGGGTGGTTCAGGCGTTGACCGACCTTGCAACAGCCGGATCTGAAGAGCGGGTCATTCTCGAGAACATCGCGACCCACTTGGGCGTGCGGACTGTAACGCCCTTGCAGCAACCAATGGCGCTGTAGGCTGGCAGCATCCTGGTAACCCTACACCGGACGCCAGTAGGGCCGACCGTTATGAACCCCGTAAACTGATACTTGAGCAACTTCTGGCCTGCACTGGGCATTCGCCCCCACGGAATGATCCGAAGCAGCCGGCGGAGAAAGCGAGAAGGACATGAAATCTCCCCCCTGGCACACACTGGTACGAGTCAAGGAAGAGCTCCGCAGCGGCGAGCTCTCCCTGGCAGAGTTCGCCGCCGACCTGCACGAAGTGACGCTGGCGCAGGGAAAGCGTCCCGTATACGAAGACCCGAGGAAGTTTCTCGGGCTCACCTATCCCACTCTCTCGCTGCGAGAGCTGGTCAAGGATGTCGCCGAACGGCTTGACGGGCGGAGCAGCAAGGCCGTGCGCCAGCTGGAGCTCACCTACGGTGGGGGCAAGACGCACACGCTCATCACCCTCTACCACCTGTTCCGCGACCCCGGGACCGTTGCCGACCTCTCCACGTTCAACGAGTTCCGGGAACATGTGGGCGCCGAGCTTCAGCAGGCGTACATAGTTGCTCTCTGCTTCGACAAGATCGATGTCGAGAAGGGCATCGAAGGCGTGCAAGGACCCAACGGCGAGACCCGCGACTTCCGGCACCCGTGGAGCGCGCTGGCGTTCCAGCTTGCAGGGGCGGAGGGATTGCGTACCCTCCACGCAGAAGGTAAAGACGAGGAGCGGGAGACATCGCCGGCCGAACCACTGTTGGCCAAGCTCATCGCCATGCCGCAAGAACGAGGCCTTTCGACCCTCATCCTGGCCGATGAAGTGCTGATGTACGCCCGGGGCAAAGCCGGCTTGGACAAAGTGTGGAGCGACCGGATAGTCGACTTCTTCCAATCGCTGACTCAGGCGGTGGTGAAGGTGGACCGGGCAGCGCTGGTCGTATCGCTGCTGGCCTCGGATCCTCGCAAACAAGACCGCCTGGGCAACCGGATGCTGTCCGAACTGTCGGATATCCTGCGCCGCCAGCGGGAGGAAGGCGTCCAGCCCGTCCAGCGTGAAGATGTGGCCGAGGTGCTGCGGAGGAGGTTCTTCGAGAACGACTCACTCCCGAACGCCGAGGACACGCGCACTCATGTGATTGGCGTCGTGCGAGAGTTGGTGAAGAGCGGCGCGGCGACGAAGCGGGACCGGGTCGAGTACGAGAAGCGCTTCGTCGACAGCTTCCCGTTTCATCCCGACCTCACGGATGTCTTCTATACCCGTTGGACGCAGCTAGACGGATTCCAGCGCACAAGGGGCATTCTGCGCACTCTCGCCACCGCGCTCCGCGACGCCGAGAGTTGGGACGCCAGCCCGGTGGCAGGCCCTTCGCTGTTGCTTGCAGAACCGAGCCAAACCGGTGTCTCGGAGGCCATCCGGGAGCTTGCGGGAGTGGCGGGCCAGGACGGAGGCGAAGGACCGAGCACAGACTGGGTCCCGCTGCTGGAGAAGGAGCTGGCCACTGCTCGCAAAGCCCAGCAAGAAGTCGCGGTGCTCGAACGCGGGCGCGAGGTGGAGCAAGCGGTGATCACCGTCTTCCTTCACTCCCAGCCGATCGGCCATAAGGCCGGCACGCCCGAGCTTCGGCGAATGATCTGTGCCGGGGGGGCCGACAGAATCGCGCTCGAGATCGGTCTCCGCCAGTGGCGCGATCAATCATGGTTCCTGGACGACGAAGACGCCGGATATCGTGGAGATCAGAGCCTGCCCAAGTCTTGGCGCCTCGGCAACCGACCGAACTTGCGGCAGATGCACTACGAGGCGTGCCGCAACCGCGTGACCGACGACGATGTGGACAACGAGCTGCTCGAAGCTGTGCGCAAAGCCAAGAATGCCCTGTCCGAAGGTGCCGTGGCGGCGGGAACAACGCTCCACCGGCTACCGTCCTCGCCAAGAGACATCAGTGATGACGGCAACTTCCACTACGCAATTCTGGGCCCGGAGGCCGCCTCCGAATCGGGAAAGCCCAGCGCCGTGGCAAGACGGTTCATAGACGAGACGACTGGGCCGGACCGTCCCCGGGTGTATCGCAACGCCGTTGTATTGGCGACTCCCTCCCGAATTGACATTGAGGCGGCGCGCAGTGCCGTGCGCTCGTGGCTCGGTTGGCAGGATGTTGACGCGCAGCTCCGCAAGCAGACCGTCGATCCGGCGCGTGAGAACCAGTTGAAATCCAGGCTCCAGGACGCCAAACAGAGGGTGCCCGGCGCCGTTCGCCAAGCCTACTCGATCGTCGTAACGGTCAACGAGGACAACCAAATCCACGCCTTCAAGCTGCCCCCAAGCGACAGGCCGCTCTTCCTGGAGATCAAAAACGACGCACGCACGCGGATTCTCGAAGAGATGGATGCCGAGGCTCTGCTGCCCGGCGGCCTGTATAACCTCTGGCGTGAAGATGACAAGCCGCGGCTAGCCAAGGACTTGGTTGCACTATTCGGCCGCGCCCCCCGCCTTCCCAAACTGCTCAACCCCAGCATCGTGTTTGACACGATCTTGCAGGGCGTCCAGCGAGGGCTATTCGTGGCCCGGCTAGCCCGGCCCGACGGCAGCGCTCGCACATGGTGGCGCGAAGTCATTGGCGACGAAGACCTCGGCGACGGTCGCGAGAAGTCGCAGCTGGAAGTGGTTCTGCCCGCGAATGCGGAGTTGAGTCGCATTTCGCGCAACCTCCTCGCCGCCCCGGTCGTCGATACCGAAGGCGTATCGTCGGCCTCCGAGGACAACCTGACCGAGAAGGGGTTGCCCGGGCTCTGGGGGAAGGATCGCCGACTGCCGGTAGGAGATCTGCTGGAGTACTTCTCCGGGAGCCACGTAGTGCGCATTCCCAAGGCAGGCTACGAAGAGGTGGTCGAGATTCCGAAGTGTCCCAAAGAGGCCGTTTTCCAGGCAATAGAAGAGGCCGTCCAGGAAGGGACGATATGGCTGGTCAACGGCCCCGCGTCGGTCTGGAAGGAGCCGCCTTCGTACGGGGCCCTCGATGAGGACGGGGAGTTGTGGCCCCCACCCGACCGCTTAGCATCACAGGATCTGTCGGAGGAGAACCTGCCGGACGCTTGGCAAGATGGGCGGGCGAACGGTACCATCCTCCATCGCGCTCTTTGGAAAAAGCGTAACAGCAACCTGCCATGGATGCTGGTCAGGGAGACCATCCAGCGGGCAATGGGGACTGGGTGGCTCGAGTTGGTCGAGGGAAGCATCGACGACTGCACATTTGACCAGGCGGGCTCGCTTGTTCTGCAGCGCCCTTCGCAAGCCACGGTGGATCCACCTCCGCCACCCCCAGTCCCGCCGGTGACACCCACCGTTCCCCCCGAGACGGTGGAGGTGGAAGGCCACCATATCCAGGATCTGGCTGATCAGATAGACAATCTGATGAAAGCCGGCGCCGGGCACGATCTTAGATGCTACTTCGGCGCCTCTCTGAAAGCCGGCACCCCGGATGATGTGCGAGAGGCGGTCGACAAGATTCTTGCCGATGCGGTCCCAGGTCTCAGGACCGGTTCCAGCTAGTCCGGCGCGGCCGCACACTACCACGAGTACTTGCCGACACTGGTCAGCTCAAGCCGCCTCGTACCGGCATGTTGCTGACCGAGGCGCACGACCCCTAGTCGCACGAGAAGCTAGTTAACGGGCAGCACTTACACGCACTAACCAATCAATAACGAGGAGATCTGTATTGGCTAAGCAAGATAACGAACCCCAAACAGACAGCAGAACATCTTCGTCGAATCGCCCCCCTGTCCCTCTGGATCATCCAATCGCGTCGTCTGACGATGATCTCCTCGGTTGGGCTGAACGCGCAGAATCCTTTGCTCGCGAGATTCTCAGCCTTGATACCAGCCGCGGACTGACGGCCGCGGTAGTAGGTCCCTGGGGTTCCGGAAAGACATCGTTTATCAACCTGATGCGACCGGAGTTCGAGAAGTCGGACGTGATCATGTTGGATTTCAATCCATGGTTGTTCAATGACGCTGACGATCTGGTCACCCGTCTTCTTGGGGAATTGGCAACCGTACTCGGTCTTGGTGCCGACAACTCTGCCAGGAAAGCTCTCAGAGATTACGCCAATATGTTATCGGGGGAGATAGGTGCCGTGGCTTCCGCAGCGTCTCTAGCGTGGGCTCCCAGAACCATCTCCCAACAGCGCGAGACAGTTGAAGAACATCTCTGGCAAGCGGGCAGAAGGATTGTAGTGGTAGTTGATGATGTCGACAGACTCTCGGTCGTAGAAGTGCAAGCCATATTCAAGTGCGTACGACTGACCGGTGCATTCACGAATATAATCTACATCGTGGCTTTCGACCGTGATCGTACCGCGCGGGCACTCGCAGATGAGATTCGCCAGAGCGAAAATGGCGGCCGCGATAAACACCGATGGGGACGCGACTATCTGAACAAGATATTCCAGACACAGTTGAATATACCGCCGATGGCGCCTGATAGTATTGCTCAGCAGCTTCGCGATGCGCTAGAGGCGGCCACATCTTACTTCAGTCACCCAGATATATTTGAGCATTTTGTCGAACTGATCCTGACTCGGATCGTTAGACCGCTGCTCTGCAACATGCGAGATATTCGCCGTTATGTCCTCGCCGTCGCCAAAACACGGGATAGCTTGGGCGATTCGGTTCCGTTTCCTTACTTGGTCGCACTAGAAGCCATTCGTTTGTTTCTCCCAGAGACGTATGGTACCCTTTTCGTGGCGGTTGACGGCCTGACGACAGAGAGTAACGCCGATACCGACACTACCACTACAGAGAGATTGCTCACGCAGGTTCGACAAGTAGCGGATAGCTATGATGACAGTAGTGGACCCCCCATCGTTCGACAGTTCGTTGATATCCTCTTTATGGGAGGCTACAGGGGCTCGCCGAGTACGGAGGCGACAGCAGCTTGGCGTAACATGCACGTCGCGCTAACACCTATGGACAGAAGGTGGATACTTGAAAAGTATTTGAACTGGCGATCACCGCGTCCGGTCAACATATAATGGTAGCGTTAAGCCATCAGCCACATTTGTTCTTTGACCCGCCTATCAAACTCGCGACAACGGATAACAACTTGCCTATAACACCAAACCAGCTACCGCAGCGTCGACGACTCGTACTTACGGCTCGCCCACACCGGGCCGAGCGCGAGTCTCGGATCCGTGAGACCCTCCCACAGTTCTTGGGACGTCGGAGTGGTAAGCGGATGTGTGCGGTGCAAGAGATCTTTGGGCACCGGAGCTACCGCTAGTATGTCCGTATTCAACATCTTTTCGAAGCGTCAGAAACGCCTTCGCGGCGAGATTCCCCAAGTATACTCCTACACTGAAATGCCACTCCGGCTTCGAGTTCAGATCCTTTACATTGTCAAAGATGTTGTCAATGCCGATCCTCACTACGAGACGTCTGACCCTATTTACCGGAGAATAGTGAATATACTGCGTCGCGAATACGGAGTGCTGAGGCTCATCAAGGATCACCCCTTCCAGGAAGAAATGCGCGAGCTAATTAAGTTTGTTATAACCAAGGAAACCGAACAAGTTCTTGATGTGATGGAGGTGTTATTCGCTCTAATGCCTGAGCACGGTTACGCCAAAAGTGCCATTGACGACGCAGTGAAAGAGCTTAACGCACGATTCCGGGAACACAGGGTTGGCTACCGTTTTTGAAAATGGACACATAATCCGGATTGATTCTGAGTACATTCACGCAAAAGCGGTCAAACCTGCTCTGCAATTGTTGGGCGACAAACGATTCGCCGGAGCGCAGGCTGCATTCTGGAAGGCCCATGACCATTATCGAAAGGGCGACGCGGAGGCAGCTATTATCGAATGCGGAAAAGCGCTCGAAAGTACGATGAAGACGGTTTGCTATATGCGTGGCTGGAAGTACGAGAACGTGGGCGCGGGGTCGTTGATTAGGATCTGCGTCAATAAAGGCTTGGTGCCGGATTATTGGCGCGAACACTTTTCGGACTTGATAAGCAGTATAAGAAACGGCATTCCTCCTGCGCGAAACGAAGCTGCTCATGGAGCAGGGCGGGAGATTACGGATTTTCGGAACTATGCCGTGCGATACATGCTGCATATGACGGCTTCGGCGATTGTCTTTTTTGCCGAAGCGGCAGCGCGCAACGAATCCACTCATCGGGAGAACTAGGCCCGTCATCGGGGGGCGACACAGGTGACGCGAGTGCTAGATGGTCTGCTCGGCACCGGGGGGATTCGGGCTGAAGATGGCTGTACGCCAGCGTAGCGACCTAACGTTCAAACACAACGTGAACCTCGGCCGTCACGGGTGGATTCGTCTTACGCCGGCTTACTCGGTGCGAGTGGTCGAGGATGTGCTGGCTTCTTCGCGGGGGCGGGTCCGCGTGCTGGATCCGTTCTCCGGGACCGGAACGACGGGCTTGGTGTGCGCGGAGCGGGGCCTCCGGTGCGACCTCCTGGACATAAACCCGCTTCTGGTGTGGTTCGCCGAGGCAAAGGTGCGAGAGTACTCCGATGCTTCCCTTCAGGGTGCCCGGCAACTGGTCGAGGAGTTGGCGCGCAGCCCGGTGCCCGGAGAAGCGGACGGGTGCTGGGTACCGCCGATTCGGAACATCGAACGATGGTCGGTGCCGGTCGTACTAGAGGCTTTGAGCTTGCTGTGGGCTCGCATCGCCTCGACAAGCGCAGACGACGAACACGCTCTGGATCTCGTCAAGATCGCGTTCTGCCGCCAAGTGATCGCGTGGTCGAACGCCTCCTTCGGACACCAGTCGATGTCGTTCAGGAAACCGCAGGCCAGCTTCCTGGACTTGCTCGACGTCGATTATCTGCTTGACGAGTTCCGGTCCGCGACTCTGGCGGTCGTCGAGTCCGCGCGCGGTCGTCTCGCTGGATCCGCGACCGTTCGCCAAGCCGATTCGCGTTGCGTTCCGGAGTTCGACCACTTGCACGACTTGGTTGTAACGTCGCCCCCGTATCCCAACCGAATGAGCTATGTCCGGGAACTGCGCCCCTACATGTACTGGCTGGGGTACCTGGAGGAAGCTCGCGACGCCGGCGAACTCGACTGGCAGTCGGTCGGCGGCACCTGGGGAGTCGCGACGAGCAGGGTCGCCAAGTGGGAGGCTTCGGAACCCGTCCCGCATCCGGATTTCGACGAATTGGTCGAGCGAATCGCGGACCGAAGCGAAGCCCTCGGCAGATACGTGCACAAGTATTTTCACGACATGGCGCTTCACGTTCGATCTCTCGTCCCTCGCCTGGCTCCCCGAGCCTCGGTGCACTACGTGGTCGGCAACTCCAAGTTCTACGACTGGGTAGTTGAGGCGCAGGACATACTCGCCTCCATCTTTCGAGCGGAAGGGCTTGTCAGGGTGGACCGCGAGCGCCGCCAGGTATTCCGCGGGGTACACCGAGAGCGTAGCGTAAGGTGCCGGGAGGCGAACTCAAGGAAAGGGCGACGCTTTGGCCAAGAACAGACTCATTGTCGTGGGCGACCGCGTGCTGATCAAGCCGCTGGCCGGCGAGGACCGGTCGAACGTCGGCCTCTACCTGCCTCCCACGGCGATCGACAAACAGGCGGTTCAATCGGGAACCGTGGTGGCGGTCGGGCCGGGCACGCCGGTGGGTCCGCCGACCGAGCTGGATGACGAACCGTGGAAGATCGGGGCGGCCGAGGCGCGGTACCTGCCCATGCAGGCGCAGCCCGGCGACTACGCGCTCTTCTTCCGGAAGGCGGCAGTCGAGATCACCTTCGAGGGGACGCGATACCTGGTGGTTCCGCAGGTGGCGATCCTCACGCTTGCCCGCGAAGAGGAGAAGGAGGAGCCGGAGGATTTCGAGGCATCGTTTCTCTGACCCTCGTGAACCGCCGTCGATCAGACCAGGACCTTCTCGTCCGGTTTAGGCTACCGCTTCGAAGCTGAGCGTTTGACGGCCCTGTAACCGAGCGCTTGGAGTCCTGGCCGACAGTGCCACCCCAGCGCTTGGAAGCTCAGCGTTCGACGGGGCCGGACGGTACGGCCCGCAGAGAATGACAGTTCACCGACCACGCCGCGACCGCAGCTTCGGTGCGTCTGTCGCTCTCGCCACCTGTCGCTCCGGCTTGCGCTCCGCCCCTTCTGGCTCGCCCGCGAGGCCTCGACACCGCGCGCCCTTCCAAACGGTTTTCTGTACGATTGCTGCCCAGATACCTAGTGCGGCGCAGCGCGATACCGCCTAGCGACTCCTCCTCCGTCCACACTAGCCAGAGAGTGTCGGCGCGGGTGAACCAGCGCACATCCACCTCCGGATCGGCGCCCCTGTCGGCACCGGTGCGACTCCCCGTGCCGGACGGCGCATCTTGGTTGAGCGACACGGCCCGGTAGGTGCCCTGCGCCCTGCCCCACTCGTCGACCGAGTCCGGAAGCAGCATCACGTGGTGTAGAGGAGGTTGCCCCGGCGGAGCGGACGTGCCGCCCGACCATGTTCCGTATTCCAGTTGATGGCAGCCGAGGAAGTCCCAGGCCCGGAGATCGGGGGGAGGGGGCGGCGGTTCGGGAGACGCTTCGCGAAACCGAAGCCAGACCGTCACCCAGGCGAAAACGGCCAGCAGTCCGGCTACAATCGCCAGCCTCGCTCTAGCGCTCATCTCGGGCGACCAGCTCTTCCGGCCAGGATATTCTTGCGGCCTTCGGGCCGGACGACCGCCAACTTTGCCCTAATGCTCATCACGGCTCCTAATGGCTCATCGCGGGAGCCACCGCTGTTGTGCAGGGTTCCATATAGTCGGCCAGTCCGCTGTCACCTTACGTTTCCGCCTTACTATCTTATGCAATAGACTTACAATCTTACGTATACGTATTACAGCTTTACAGGATCGTCTTACACGACTCAGGAAGGCAATGAAGAGAGAACCCGCCTTGCCTCTCTACGCGGATCGTCGCCGCCGCGTTGCCCGGATCCCCGTCACGGCGCCGAACACGATGGCGGAGACTGCCAAGCCGACAATGGTCTTGTCGAGCAGCGGATGGGCATCGCCGGGGACAAGTAGCTGCGCAGCCGCCAAAGCTGCCACTCCTGCGCCGATCGCTGCAAGCGCCTCGGGCACTCCCCCGCGCCGCGAGTACAGACCCGCGACTACCGGAACGAAGAGGCTCACGCTCAGAACCGAGTAGAAGATGGTCAGCGACGCGATGACGCTGTCGACCCAGATCGCGAGCAGCACCGCGAGCGCGCCCCCGATGACGACCGCAGCCCGGGCCACTTTGAGAATCTGCTCGCTGGACGCGCCGGGCCGCAGGAAGCCTTTGTAGATGTCCTTCGACAGCGACGTCGATAGCATGAACAGCCCCGCGTCGGCGGAGCTGACCTCGGCGGAAAACACCGCGGCCAGCCCGAGCATCCCCACGCCTGCGGGCAGGGCGGTGGCGAACAGCATGGGCAGCGCCTGTTCGCGGCTGGCCAACCCCGGGTCGTAGGCACGGGCGATCATGCCGAGAACGGCCGGGGCGAACGCAAACAGCAGGAGGACGCACCCGGCCGCCACGAGTCCCAGCTTGACCGCGCGCTCGTTCGCCGCGCCGTACACCTTCTGTACCAGACCGGGCGATGCGATGAAGGCGGGGACGAGGAGCGGAAGGTACAGCCACCCGGAGGCGCTCCCCTTCCAGAAGTTCAGGTAGCCGGGGGATGCTGCCAGCGGCGCGGCGGCCTCCACCGCTCCCCACCCGCCGACCGCGGACAGCGCCCACGGAATCGCCACCGCGAAGCCGAGCAGCAGCACGACGAGCTGGACCAAGTTGACCCACGCCGAAGCCAGCAGGCCGCCCGCGCTGAAGTAGGCGATGGCCGCCGCGCCGCCGATCAGAGCGCCAGCCCAGCGGGGCGATCCGGCGACGACCGAGACGATCTCGGCCATGGCGACCAGCTGCCCGGACACGATGGTGAGCGTGGCGAACCAGAGCAGCACGGCGATCACGAGACGGACCGGACGGCCGTATCGCACCTCCAGGTAGTCTCCCATCGTGAGAAGATTGTGCCGCTTGGCGAGGCGCCAGATGCGGGGACCGACCCAGAGCGCCAGGCATATCGTCCCTATGCCGGCCGAACCGACCCACCACCAGGCGGCCAGCCCGTCCCGGTAACCGAGCCCGGCGGCGCCCACCGTGGTTCCGGCACCGATGTTCGCGGCCAGGACGGTCGCGAAGAGGGGCAGAGCGCCGAGCTTCCGTCCGGCGACGAAGAAGCTGCCCGCGGCCGTGACGCGCCGGCCGATCCACGCCCCGAGCGCGATGAGTCCCGCCGAATAGGCGGCGAGCACCCACAGGCTGGCGGTCATCTAGCTCGCGCCCAGCTCGCTGGCCGAGGGAATGTCCGGGAGGCCTTCGGCCGTCCTAACGGCGCGCAGGATCGCTTGCGACATCACTTCTGCGGCAAGCGCCCCGATCCGCGTCAGAGACCCCTCGTCCCGGTGCCGGCCCGTTGCGAGTCCGAAGATGGTGTCCCCGTCCCATGGGGTGTGCGCCGGATAGATCGTGCGGGCCACTCCGTCGTGGGCCATCTGGGCCACCTTGGTAATCTCCGACTTGGTGAGAACGGCGTTAGTGGCTACGACGCCGATAGTCGTATTGCCACCCGGGGTACCGGCTACGCCGGCGGCTCCCGCGAACTCGCTGCTCCGAAGCAGGGTTCGCGCGTCGGCAAGCTCCCGCCCGTCATCGGTGCGCACTCCGGCGATCACTTGGCCGGTGGCCGGATCGATGATGTCTCCGGCCGAGTTGACCGCCACGACCGCCGCGACTACGAGGCCGTCATCGAGCGTGATCGACGCGCTGCCGACTCCGCCCTTCATGGCCCGGCCGAGGCCGAGCAGCTTGCCTACCGTGGCTCCCGCCCCGGCGCCGACGCTGCCCTCCGCGCGTCCCGGCGAGCCAGCAAGCTGGGTTTGGTCGGCAACCGGAGGATTGCCAGCGACCGGGGTTTGGCCAGCAACCGGGGTTTGGTCGGCACCCAGCGCGTCCCCGGCGGCGGCTCGAGCTGCACGGTAGCCGCACTCCGCGTCCGGCCGCACCTGCCCGGATCCGATCCCGAGATCGAAGAGGATCGCCCCGGCCACGATAGGCACCCTGTGAGAACCGACCGAGTAGCCGATCCCCTTCTCTTCCAGGTAGCGGACGACACCCGATGCCGCGTCGAGCCCGAATGCGCTCCCGCCCGAAAGCGCTATGGCGTGAACCGTCCGGACGCTGTTCACCGGGTCGAGGAGGGCTGTCTCGCGCGTTCCCGGCGCCCCGCCCCGCACATCGACTCCGCCGACGGCGCCCTCTTCCGCGAGCACGACGGTACACCCCGTGGTTCGTCCTCCGTAGGTGTAGTGCCCCAGCCTCAGCCCCTCCACGGCCGCAATACCGTCTTCCGTATTCGCAGCTTGGGCCACTCCGCCCGCCGCGATCGGATCTCCCGGCGAGGCAACGGGGCTAGCAGTCTTATCTCCCGGCGAGGCGACGGAGCTAGCGGTCGTATCCCCTGAAGCGACAGTGCCGACACCGGCACCATCGCGAACGACGGTCGTATCCCCCGCGGAAGCCACGCGGCCGGAGGCGGACTCTCCCGTGTCTTCCCGGGAGACGCACCCCGCCACCGAAACGAGCGCGACCGCCACGCCCAACGCCGCCACCGGCAGTCGGGTCACGCCGGCAACACGGCCGCCCCCGCGCGCCATCGAGCCGGCGTTCACGCGCGCTCGGACGACACCCAGAAGTAGCGGAAGGCTGGACGCACCAGTTGCAGCAGAAGCAATCCGAAGAAGACGAGCGCCAGCGTGCCGAACACGGCCAGCCCGGCCCCGTCGTAAGCCGAGAGCCACTCCGGGGGCACATATGCCTCGCCCGGCGCATGGAGAGCCCTCGTCACTCCAGTCGTGACGCCCGTCACATGCAGCCATGTCACGAGACCGGCCACCGACAGATTCAGCCCGAGCAGTGTGCGTCGCGAGGCGGCGGTATGGAGAATGTCCCACCCGGACCCGCCCTCCCGCGCCTGCATGTGTTCGCTCAATATCCAGAAGACGGCGCCCAGCAGGATCATCGAATCGATGCCGATCATCGCGCCCATCGCGTGTCCCGCGACTACGTAAGTCCCGTGGATGAGCGCGTTCAGAGGCGGCACGGAGATCAGAATCGCGCTGAACAGGATCGCGCATGTCCACCACTTCGCCGCCTTGAAGGAGCTGCGCGCCGCGCAGAAACTGGGGTCGGCAGGCGAGCGCGCCGACCGCCACAAGTCGAACATCGCCCGCGCCAGAACGATAATTTCCATCATGCTCACGACGAAGGCGATCCACTTCACGACGGGGCTGCCCGGCAGGTGGTAGGTATGGTGCGCGAAGTTGGTGAACGAGTTGAGCAGCCCCACTCCGAAGAGCGCGTAGGCCGTGGTCGAGCGCCCGTAGGAGGCGTCTCGCGAGATGCGCTCCCCCAGGTATATCACCGATCCGTACACGAAGAGGTTGAAGCTGCCTACGAGGGTCCCGGTCGCCTTCCACTGGATGCGGAGATCGTGCACCGGATCCGAGAATATGCCGGGGATCAGGTATGCGTGCTGCTCAAGAAATGTGACGACGAAGAAGGCTAGGCCGACGCCCCACATCGTCACGTAGATGGGCAGATCCCAGAAGCGCTTCCCCACGACGCGGAAGAAGGTCCACGCGTAGCAGATCCAGCCTACGAGTATGAGAAGGGAGAAGATCGGGTGGAAGCCGACATACTCCCGGCCCGACCCGATTCCGGCGGCAAGCGTCACGAGGATGCCGGCGCCGGCCAACGCCCAAGTTGAAACCTGGATTCTGAGGCGCCAGCGGTCGCCTGCGGTTGGCGGGCCCTGGTCTTGCAGGAATCTGTAGACTACGGCGGCCCCGCCCAGAAAGACCCATGCGGAGGCGAAGACTGTGTGGATCGGGCGAAGCTGGCGGAGGTCGAGTCCGAACTGTTGAAACCAGGGCGCGAGCGCCGGGACGGAGTAGAAGGCCGACAAGCCGCCGCCGATGAGCGTGATGCCGATGGCGACCAACCCGCCCCGGATGAAGGTGACGGTGGCGAATTGGTGCGCCGGATGGGCGGCTTCGAAGGGCTTCCAGGGTCCCGCAGCGGTCTTATCCGGCATCTGCGCCGTTTCTGGCGTCCGCGCCGTCGCCGCCCTGAAGACGGGAGGCCGCCACCGCCAAGTCGGGGCCTTCGGTGGCCACCGCCACGGAGCGCGCCGCAGCCTGCCCGGAGGTCTCGATCACCGGTACTCCCACCACGGCAGCGCGCCCCAGTCGAGCTTGCGCCGCGGCGCGAGCTCGCTCGCCGACTCCCGCAAGCCCTCGCGGTTCGCCGCCAGAAAGTCCAGGAAAGCGATCATCGCGGCGCGCTCCCCCGGCCCCAGCGGCGGGACGGGCGGAGGCATTCCCTTCTCCGGCCGGCCGGAGGCAAGGACATGATCGAGAGAGTCCCGGTCCATCGAGCCGGACACCATCGATATGTCGGGGGCGCCGACCGGGGATTCGCGGAACGGCAGGTGGCAAGCCGCGCAGGGCCGGGCGCGCCAGGCAGCGAAGCCGGCGGCCGCTTCGCCTGCGCCATACTCCGCTAGCGCGGCTTCCACCGCGCGGTCGAACGCCTCTGACAACCCGCCCTCTCCATCGCTGCCTAGGCGCAGCTGCCCGCGCCCGATCTCCGGCCGGTCGATCTCGCCGAGAAACGCCGCCATCGCGGCAACATCAATGTCGCTGAAGGCGAAAGCAGGCATCTGGCCGCTCCCCACCTTCAAGAGCGAGGCGAGCCGGGTCGAATCGAGCCGGCCCGCCACATTAGTCAAGTCGGGCCCGAGAAAGCCCCCCTGGCCATAGAGCTGGTGACACGTCTGGCAGGCGTACTCGTGCCACAGCCCTCTCCCGGAAAGCGCAGCTTCGGACAGCGGGACGCTCCGCCAATCCGAGTACACGAGGCTGGTCTGGACCCCGAAACAGAGCACCAGCACGGCCAAGAGCGCTTTCTTCCGCTGCGGGCTACAAATTGTCAGGATGCTCCGGGATAACTGTCAGACTCCTCTGCGATAACGGCAGGCGTTTCGCGATAGCTGTTCGCGATCCGGGACACCCTTGGGTTCGCCGCCTCGTCCTGGGCGCGCTTTCCCTCCCGGACCGGCTTGTACAATGCATGTCGATGAAGCCTCTCGGCGGTGGCCGGGAACAGCAAGACGGCGCGCTTCCCCTCCCGGACCGCCTTGCGCAATGCACGGACAATCTTCGGGAATGACAGTAACAGCCGTCAAGCTGCGCGGGGGTGGCGGGGCGTGGCGACCCCTGCTCCACCCTGCCCGGACGGGAGCGCAAGGCGCTGGCTCTGCCGGTACGGGTGGCGGGGCGTGGCCGCTTGACATCCGCCCCGGTTCTCCGGGCCCGTCAATCGGGTTGCCGCAATACCGGGCGCACATGATATTTTCTCCTGATTCTCACAGTTAACCCTCTGCTCCGTCGCAGGCCCGGCCGGAGATTTCGCGTCATCGAGCTTCCGCGACAAGCTCGCCGACCTTCTCTGTTCTCCTCCTGGCCGCGATACGCCCGCGTCCATTAGCATCGAAGCGTCGAAGCGTCGAAGCACCGACAAACCCGGTTCCAACATCAGCCTAACGAGAGACCACAAAATGCGCACAAACACCATCCCGGTCTTCGCTCTCTCCCTGACTCTGGCATTCGCCGCCTGCGGTCCGGCGGATGATGGAGGCGGCGCTTCGGAGCGCGCGCACCCGATAGTGCCCGCCAACGGCACTACTTCGGAGCGCGTACGTCCGATAACGCCCGTCCTGAGCGAGGAGCCGCCCCCGAAGTTCGGGAGCTACCCCACTGTTCGGCACGGCGGGAACTACATGCACAACTACTACCTGCCGCCTTCGCCCAGCAGCACTCCGTGGGCCCCGGCATGGTCCCCGAACTCGAGAGCGATAGCCGTGTCGATGCGCGGTTCCATCTGGGAGATCGAAGTCGAGACGGGCCGCGCCATACAGATGACGCATGGAAGCAGCTACCACTCGTCGCCAGCCTACTCGGCGGACGGAGAGTGGATCGTCTACACGGCGGACCACGGCGGCGAGCGGGTCCAGCTCGAAATCGTGAACCTGCTCACGGGCGAGACCAGCGAGCTTACGGACGACGAATTCGTCTACGCGGATCCGGCGTTCTCTCCGCAGGGCAACCAGCTCGCCTACGTTTCGAGCGCGCCCGACGGCTTCTTCAACGTCTACGTCCGGGAGTTCGGCGACGGCGACTGGGCCGGTCCTCCGGCGATAGCGATAACCGAGGACAACGACTACGGCGCCAACCGGCTCTACTTCGGTTCGATGGACATGCACATCTCCCCGGCGTGGCTGCCGAACAACCAGGAACTCCTGCTCGTGTCGAACAGGGATGTGCCGCTCGGTTCCGGAAATGTGCTGCGCGTGCCGGCGGTGGCAGGTGGAATTCGGAGCGCCGTCACCGTGCTTCGCGAGCAGTCGTTGTACCGCACGCGACCGGATGTCTCGATCGATGGCCGGCGTTTCGTCTATTCATCGACAGTCGGCGCCGCCGACCAGTTCAACAATCTCTACGTGCAGCCGACGGATGGGGGAGAGCCGTACAAGCTTACCTTCTTCGAACACGACGCTTTTCACCCGCGCTGGTCGCCCGACGGCGAAATGATCGCCTACGTAACAAACGAGGACGGCCTGCCGCACATCGAGATCATGGAAACGTACGGCGGCCGCCGCCAGCGGCTCGAGATCACCGAGCGTTGGTACCAGTTCCCGGTTGGGGCGCTCGAGGTGACCGTGCGAAGCGACGACACCGGCTCCGATCCCGTGCCGGCCCGCGTCACGCTGCGCGGAGCCGACGGCAAGTACTACGCCCCGGACGACGCCTACGCGCGCATCGGCCAGCGGGGCCGCTATCCCGCCTTTCACACCGAGGGGTCTTTCGCGGTCGCGCTCCCGCCCGGCGAAGCCGACCTCACCGTCACGCGCGGCTTCGAGACCGAGCCTCAGCGGATGAAGGTCTCCATCGAGACAGGCGACACCACAAGAGTCGCGGTCTCCCTGCGGCGCTTCGCGGATCTATCCGACGATGGCTGGCACAACGGCTCGACGCACGTCCACATGAACTACGGCGGCAACCTCCACAACTCGCTCGAAAATCTGATGTTCATGTCCTATGCCGAGGACCAGGACGTTGTCAACGAGCAGATCGCCAACAAGGACAACCGTATCCTCGACCATCAGTTCTTCGTGGCCGGTGGCGGGGCCCACCCAGTCTCGGAACCGGACCAGCTGGTCGTGGTCGGCCAGGAGTACCGGCCGCCGTTCTATGGCCACGTGTTCATGTTCGGACTCCGAGACCACCTCATCTCTCCATTTACGACGGGATACGCGGGGACGGCGATCGAGAGCCTCTACCCGTCGAACACGGACATGCTGCGCAAAGCCAAGGAGCAGGGAGCGATTACCGGATACGTCCACCCTTTCTTCGGGGACTCGGACCCGCTCGACGTCGGTCTCATGGGCGGCAAGGGATTCATGGTGGATGCCGTTCTCGGGACGGCCGACGTGCTCGAGTGGTCATCGGCGGAACGGGCGGGCTTCTTCCCGATCTATGCGCTGTGGAACAACCATATTCAGGTGTGCGCGGCCGGGGGCGAGGACTCGATTAGCAACTTGCACGCCACCCCGCTGCTGGGCGCGTTGCGAACCTACGTGCGAACTCCGGACGGCCGGCTGACGGCCGACGGCTGGTTCGAGGGGCTGAGAGGCGGAAACGCCTTCGTCACCAATGGTCCGCTGGTCGAACTCACGGTCGATGGGGCGATTCCCGGCTCGACGCTGGTGCTGGAGTCCGGCCAGAGGACCGTGCAGGTCGAGGCGAGGGTGGAGTCCGTCGTGCCGCTTACCCGCGTATGGCTAGTGCGCGACGGAGAAGACGTTATCGATCTCGTGCTCTCGGAGGACCGCAAGACCGCTTCCTTCTCCGACGCCGTGCCTGTTCGGCAGAGCGGGTGGATGCACTTGCGCGCCGAAGGCAGCGAAGCGGAAACGTTTCCGCTCGACGCCGAGTACCCGCAGGGCTTCACCAACCCCGTCTGGTTCATCGTCGATGGCGCGCCGGTCCGAGACGCGGAGGGCGCCCAGTACGGACTCGACTGGATAGACGAGCTGGAGCGGCAGGCCCGGCTGTGGCCCGACTGGCGTTCCTCCGACGAGGAGAACCACGTGTACGCGCAGTTTGAAGAGGCCCGCCTCGTATACCAGCAGCTTCTGCTCGAAGCTACGGGCGGCGGCTAGGCCGGCCGGTAGGTCCCGTCCAGCGCTAGGAGGAAGCCGGGCAGCTAGGCCAAGTTAGGTTCCGGCAGCCAGCAGCCAAGCGAGGGGAGGGGTCAGCAGGACACGCAGTTGTGGTTGTTGTGCGCGCCCAGCTCCTCGAGCAGCGCCACCGTCTCGGGGAAGGGCGAGACGCGCTGCACCGGGCCGTTCGCCATGTCGGCCGTGGTCTGTCCCCGCCGGCTGACGACCGTGACGTCGGCGCCCATTTCCACCAAGTAGAGGATCATCTCGTCGTCGCCGCGCGAGGCCGCGTTGTGGAGCGCCGTATAGCCGCCGTGATCGCGCAGATTCACAGCGGCCCCGAGCTCCTCGACCAGGTACTTCACCGCCGGCAGCCACCCGTCCGGCGTGTGCCGGTGCGCATTGCCGGCGAAGCCCTCGCCGTATCCGACGCCCGAGGCTGCGTGTATGGGAGCCACCCCCGGACCGCCGGGAGGCACCGGGGACAGTCCCGATGCGTCCGGCGCATTCGCCCGGGCCGAGTCCGCCGCCTCCGCCGCCTTTATCAAATTGGCGCGGACCTTCTCGGTGAGATTATCGAGATCCCGGTCGGGAAAGTCTCCCTGCGCCTTGTCGGGCAGCTGGTCCCGGATGTCCTGCAAGAGCTTCAGGCGCTCCTCTTGCGGAAGCTCCGCGTACGAAGAGTCGCGAAGCGCGTTCAATGCCTGCTGCCGAAGGAATTCGTCGGGAGAAAGCCGTTGGCGCCTCGGCGGCGCCTTGGTCGGGATGTCCGGATCCGCACCGTATTCGACTAGAAGCTTCATCGCGTCGAGATCGGTCGCGTAGGCCGCCCTCCAGAAGGCCGTGGCGCCGTTGGTGTCCACGAGGCCGCAGTTACGGTTGCCGCAGCCCGTGTAGACCATGTACCACGGGTGTCTCGTGATGCGGTGGTCGGGATCGGCGCCCGCGTCCAGCAACGCCTTGGCCACTTCCAGATAGCTCGCGCGCTGCAGAGAACGCTCCTGGGGCTGAGGAAACCGGGTCCGCGGCTGCCACTTGGCGTTGATCACGGCCCACAGAGGCGATACGCCGTTGAGAGACGAAGCGATGTCCGGATCCGCGCCCTGATCGAGAAGGAAGAGCGCGAGGTCGAACTGGCCGTTGATCGCGGCCATCAGCAACGGGCTCGTGCCGTCGGCTTCGCTCGTCTGGTCGATTTCCGCCCCGCCTTCCAGGAGCGCCGCCGCCGCTTCGGCATGTCCCTGGCGGACCGCGTGCAGGAGGGGCGTCAGCCCGCCGGTCTTCTCCACCGGGGGCAGGAAGAGACGGCGGAAGTCGTTCGGATCATCCTCTTCCTCCTCGGCCTCCTCCTCCGGGAGTCCCTCGGCGTACGCCCTTCGTCCGGCGCGAATGGCGGCTTGCAGCTCGGAGGGCGTAGGCGCGCTAGCCTCGTCGCCCTTCCCGGCGAAAGCTTCGAGGACCTCTGTCTCTCGCTGCGATGCCAAGCGGTCCAGCTTCTCTTGCGCGCGCAGATCGATCACCTTGGAGGCCAAGCTAGGATCGGCGCCCCCTTCGAGAAGCGCGCTTATTGCGCCTGGACGGTTGGCGGCCGCCGCAAATGTAAGCGGGGTCTGGTCCCACGCCGACTCGCGGGCGTCGGGGTCCGCCCCGGCTTCCAGCAAGACGACGATGGCTTCGGGATCGCCGGCCGCGGCAGCGAAGTGGAGCGGCGTGGCGCCGCTGTTGCCGGTTGCCGCCGTCACGTCCGCGCCGCCCGCGACGAGGCTGCGCAGCGCTTCCGGCGCCCCGCGCTTGGCAGCCAAGTGAAGCGGCGTGTACTGCCCTATCCTCGTAACCGCCGCGACATCGGCGCCCGCGTAGAGGAGGATATCCAGCAGTTCCGCGTCGCCGCTCGAGGCCGCCCAGTGCAGGGCGGTCATTCCGTCGCCCTGGGCGGCGTTCACATCGAGGCCCTGCCGGAGCAGCTCTCGCACGGCTTCCCTGTCTCCGCGCATGGCGGCGTCCGCGACGGGAGATTCGGAGGAGGGGATGGCGGCACTCCCGGAGAACAGGAGCAGCGCGGCAAGCGCCGCTGCCGCCCGCCCGCGATGCCTATGCCTGCTCCAGCCGATCACTTGCGTGCGCCCTTGTGGCGGACGGAACTCACTTTGCACACGCCCCGCAGCGGACAGAACTCGCTTGTCGGCGCTCGCCTGACTGCGCCTGCAAACTGCCGAAACCCGCTTGCCCGGCGCCGCGGCGCGCGGAATTCGCTCGCCGGATCCTGTCGCCGGAACTCACTTGCTCGCGCCCGCGGCAGCAGGAGCCGCGTGGTTCAACGACAGCAATCCATCGCTGTCGCCGAACGACCCCAGATCATCCACGCCCATCATGTGCAGCAGCGAGAGCATGGCATTCGCCATCGGCGTATCGTCCGGAGCCTTTATGTGCACATCCCCCTGCAACAACCCGTTCCCGTGCCCGAGGAAGAGGAGCGGAGCCCGACGGTGATTGTGCAGGTTGGCGTCCGCCATCGGCGACCCCCACAACACGACGCTCTGGTCGAGCAGGCTCGAATCCCCGGACATGGTGTTCTTCAACTTGTCGATCAGATAGGTGAGCTGCCCCACCCTGAACTGATTGATCTTGTTGAACTCCAGCACGGCCTCTTCCCGGTTCCCGTGGTGCGACGCAGGGTGGAAGGGGCGGTCGGACTCGCTATCGGGGAAGACCCTGTTCTGCGCATCGCGCCCGGTCTTGAACGAGATCACGCGGGTCATGTCGGTCTCCAGCGCCAGCACCTGGATGTCGAACAGCATGCGCATGTGTTCCGTGAACGAGTCCGGCACGCCGGCCGGGGCTTCCGGCAGGCTGCGCTCCTCGCCGCTCGAGTTCCGCGACTCGACCATCTCGATCCGCCGCTCCAACTCGCGCACATTCGTCAGATACTGGTCCATGCGGTACGTGTCTTCGGTGCCCAGCGTCCGTTTGACCGAGGCGATCTCGCCCGCGATCCAGTCCAGGATGCTGCGCCTGTCCGTCCGGCGCGACTCGCGTTCCGTCTCCGATCCGCCCGCGCCGAACAACATGTCGAAGGCGACGCGAGGATCCCGGATCATCGGCAGCGGCGTCGTCGGCGACGACCAGCTGAGCGAGTCGGTGTACGCGCAGGAATAGTTGTACGTGCAACCGCCGGCCTGGTCGAGATTCTCGATGCAGAACTGCATCGATGGCAGCGGCGTGCCCTGGCCGAAGCGCTGCGCGTAGATCTGGTCCATCGAAGTCCCGCAGTGGATGTCGGACCCCTGCGTCTGCTTCGGGTGCGACTGCGTGAGAAACACCGCGCTCGAACGGAAGTGGTCTCCGCCGATCTCGGGCGCAGTGAACGCCTCCGCGTTCCGGACATCCGTGTTGCTGACGATCGTCAGGTGCTCGCGGTAGGGCCGGAGCGCGCGGAGGGCGCTGTCTTCCACGATCTCGAAGCCGCGGCCCGTCTTCTCCGGGGCGAACAGGAATCTGGGAGCGCCATGATCCTTGTTGCAGCCGGCCAAGCCATGGACTTCCTCGATGGCGATGAGGCGCGTTCCTGGAACGCCGGAAAGGTGGTTTGTCGCAGCCCGCAAGCGGCCCGCCGGAACCATCGCGTCAAGGAAGGGAAGAGCGAGCGAAGCCCCCACCCCTCGTATGAAGGTCCTTCGCTGCATGTGCCGGCCGGTAATGAAATCCATCGTTACTCCTCTCGCATCAGCTCTCTGGCCTCTTTCGAGCCTCTTTCAAGATTCCTGGTCGACTTGTTCCGCCACCGCCGCCCTGGCGCGCTTCTTCGTGAAGGCGTCGCTCGTCACGATGCCCACGATCAGCGCCGACATCCTGTAGTCGTCATCCGCCGCCTCTTGCACGACCGACCTGATCATCGGCTGGTCGTAGTATTCCACCCTGCGGCCAAGGGCATAAGCCGCCAAGTTCTCCGTGAAGTTCCTGAGCAGGGGCAGAGGACGCCTCAGAAGAGCCTCGGCGAGCTCCGGCGGGGTCGCGACCGGCGTTCCATCGTAGAAGTCGCCTCTCGTGTCGAGGGGCATGCCATTTTCGCGCATGCGCCACTTCCCCGTCACATCGAAGTTGTCCAGGGCCAGACCGATCGGGTCCATGAAGCGGTGACAGGAGCGGCACTGCGGATTCGACCGGTGCTCTTCCATCCGCTCCCGCGTCGTGAGCATGCGCCCATCCTTCGAGGCCTCCGTCTCGTCGAGGTCGGGGACTCCCGGCGGGGGCGGGGGCGGGGGCGTGCCGAGCAAGACTTCCATGACCCACTTCCCCCGCAGCACGGGAGACGTCCGGTTGGCGAGCGATGTCAGAACGAGCACGCTGCCGTGCCCCAGGATGCCGACTTGGCGGTAGGATGGCGACGGGACGCGCTGGAACTCCTCCCCGGACACTCCGGGCAGGCCGTAGTGCTGGGCCAGCCGCCCGTTCACGAAGGTGTAGCCGGCCCTGAAGAGGTCGAGCACGTTCCGGTCTTCGCGAACGAGACTTTCGAAGAAGAGCTCCGTCTCGCGCTTCATCGCATCGGCGAGGTTCTCGTCGAAGTTCGGGTAGAAGTTCGGGTCCGGGCGCACTTTGTAGAGATCCTGCAGACGCAGCCACTGCGCGGCGAAGCGCGAACTGAGCGCGGCGGAGCGGGAGTCCGCCAACATGCGGCGGGTCTGTCGCTCCAGTTCGGCGGGGTCGGACAGCCGTCCGGCGTCAGCGGCGGCCAGCAGCTCGTCGTCGGGCGGAAGTCCCCACAGGAAGAACGAGAGCCGCGACGCGAGGTCCGTGCCGGCCAGCGCGTACACCTCTCCAGCCGACACTCCTTCGGGCTCGCGCTCGAGACGGAGAACGAAGAACGGACTGGCGAGGACGGCTTCCAGCGCCATCCGGATGCCCGTTTCGAAGCCGCCTCGTTCCGCGCCGACGCTGTAGAAGCGCATGAGCCCGTCGACTTCACCGGGTTCGACCGAGCGGCGGTAGGCCCGGCGCGCCAAGTCCGTCACGATGCCCCGGGCGCACGGCCCCTCTTCGGCGGGCGACGCCGGACGGCACATGAAGATTCGCTCGCGGACCGGTGAGCTCGACACGCCGGTCGTGTTGAACGGGCCGCCGATTGAGAGGTCCTGAAGGTGCGGGAGCGTCGTGACGCCGCTGCCGCCGGATCCGCCCCCGGCGTTCGACCACACATGCGGGCGGACCAGATCTTCGTAAGGTCCTTCCTGGCGCCGGATGAAGGCCGCGGAGACGGCGCGCTGCCCGGCCCGAACGAAGACCGGCTCGGTCGCGACGGGCGTGAAGCCGCGGTCGTCCGCGCCGCCGCCGCGCCGGGTGTAGTGGAGAAGAGCCGCTCGCTCGCCATCGATCGAAATGTCCACATCCTCCATGCGCGAGTTGGCGCCGGAGGTGAAGACGAGGGAGAAGGTGTACTCGCCGTCGGCCGGGAAGACGTGGTCGACGACCATCCCGCCGCGCGTGCCGTAGGGAGCGCCTTCGACGCGGTCCCACGGGTGCTGCGAGATGTACTGCGAATTCTTGTACGTGGTGTTGATCGCCGGCGCGGCCCTGTCCCCGATCGCCATCCGGCTGATCTCGGCCGCGGCGTTCAGATACGCTTCCAGGAGAGTCGGCGACGGCACCTGCACATCCGCGATGTTGTCGAAGTTGGCGCTCATCTGGTCGTTGGGGAGCCACTTCCCCGCGTCCACTTCGAGCCCGAGCAGATCCCATATCGCGCGTTCGTACTCCGGCCGGTTGAGCCGCTGGAAGGTGCGCCCGCCGGGGTCGGGGCGGGCGGCGGCGGCGCGGTCCACAATGTTCTCGAGGGTTTCGACGAGCGCCTTGAGCGAGTCCGCGTGGGGGCGGCGCGTGCCCGGCGGCGGCATCATTCCCGCACGCAGCTTGCGGATCATCTTCTCGGCGGTCTCCGCGTTCTGGTCGGCGGCCGCCACATCGAAGGATTCGAGCGAGAGGTTGCCGCGCGACCGCCGGTCGTTGTGGCAGTTCATGCAGACGCCCTGAACGATGTCCTGCGGTCCGCCGCCGGTCCGCCAGGAGGGCGGCCGGGCGTCTCCGGGCCGCGTGCCGGTCTCGGAAGAGCTCGCATCGTGGACGAACGCCGACGCCGTGGAGCCGATGCCCGGCCGCCCCGCGGCGGCCGCCACCTCGGCGGCACGCGCCGCCCCACCGGCTGCCTCCTGCTGGCGGGCGGCGCGCTCCTGTCCGGTCGCCTCCGACGCCGCAACAGCCGGAGCCGCGATCGCCACGAGCGCCCAGGCCAAGGCCGCCAATGGCACCCAGGCACCCAGGCACCGCGACGCCCGCCGAACTTCGCGCCGGATTCGACGCCCGCTAATCAACGTCACACCGCCCCGTCTTCAGCTTCTGCAGCAGCTTCTGCGACACCGCCCGCGACACCACGAGAGCTTCTTCTACACGCACGAACACCCACCCTGTGAAAAAAAGGATGCACCCTTATAACAGATTAGTTGCGCACCCTGCGGTACGGCAAGAAGTACCGTGCGCACATTCGGACTTGTCCGCAGCGAATGGGACGGGCGAAGCGTGAGCGATGAAGGCGGGATCTAGGGGGCGCCCTTCGCTCGTCTCACGCCGGTTACCCGCGGTCGCGCCAGCGGACCATGTCCGGCGTCAGATCGGCTACGGTCCTGGCCCCCAGCAGCGCCATCGTCCTGCGGAAGCCCTCGTCGAACCACTTCAGAGCCAGATCGACCCCGCGCTCGCCGCCCGCTCCCAGAGCGTAGAAGTAGGCGCGTCCCGCCAGACAGGCGGTCGCCCCCAGCGCGACGGCCTTGGCGATGTCGCTCCCCCGCCGGACACCGCCGTCGATCATGATGTCGAGCCTGCCGCCGACGCGATCGACAACCGGCCCGAGCAGTTCCAGCGTGGCCGGCGCGTCGTCCAGCTGCCGCCCTCCGTGGTTCGAAAGGACGATGCCCTCGACACCCGCTTCCGCGGCCAGGACCGCATCCTCCACGGTCTGGATACCCTTGATGACGACCGGCCCATCCCAGATCGAGCGCAGCCACTCCACATCATCCCAGGTGAGCTTCGGGTCGAATTGATCGTTCACGAAGCTGGCCAGCCCGGTGGAGGCAGCCCCCGCCGTCCCGCTCCTTCCCACTGCGCTGGAGAATACGATCGGTTCTGAGCGAAGGAAGTCCCAAGTCCACCCGGCTTTCCGAATCCCGTCCCATAGAGTGTCGAGGCCGAGGCGCGGGGGAAGCGTGAACCCCAGCCGAACATCGCGTTCGCGGCGCCCGAGCACGGCGACATCGACGGTGAGGAGGAGCGCCTCGTAGCCGGCGCGGCGCGCGCGGCGCACGAGCTCTTCCACCCATCCCCGGTCCTTCCATACGTACACCTGGAACCATTTGTCGCCCGAATTGACCTCCGCGACTTCCTCGATCGAGCGGGTGCCCAAGCTGGACAGACTGTAGACAATTCCGGCCCGAGCGGCCGCCCGGGCCACCGCGAGCTCGCCCTCCGAGTGAGCGATGCGGCTGAATCCGGTGGGCGCGAGCACCAGCGGAATCGTCCGGCGGCGGCCGAGGACCGTCGTGCCGGGGTCCACATCCGTGACGTCTCGCAGCACGCGCGGACGGAACTCCACCCGCCGGAACGCAGCGCAGTTGCGCTCATGCGTGCGCTCGTCCTCGGCCGCGCCGTCGATGTAGCCAAAGACGCCCCGCGGAAGGCGGCGGCGGGCCGCCTCGCGCAGATCGCCGACACTCGCGCACTTGGCCAGTCGGCGTTCCACCGGATTCAGCCGGAACTTCCTGAAGCGCACAGCCGAACGCAGCGTCTTCAGCATGGGCTACTCCCTACCCTCCGGACACCACGGCGGCGGTGTGGTACGCCGCGCGTTCCCCGAATCACCATGCGCACCGGCCCGTCACACCGACGGGTCCCAGCTCGGAAGGCAACGCCACGACGGGGCATCAGCTATGACGGGTACTTCTTAGTGCGCGGGTGCGGCCCAACATAGCCTACTTCTAGCACCTTTGGTTTATCGCACGGATACCGATAGTAGATGCGATACGATCCCGCACTCACATGGAGCTTGAAGACGGCCTTCCTTCCCTCAAAATCTGGAAACTCCCGCTGGGAACCATACTGCTCCATCGTCGGCTTGCTCTCCGAGCGAACACCCGGTATCAAAGGCTCAATTGCATCAGCGTTGCGCCGCCAGTCGCGAACCGCGTTATCAAAAGCGATAAACTTGCCCCACACCGTACTATAGACATTGGACGGAAGACTCCGCAGGTGGTCGCTCACCTCGCTACCCAACCGCAAGTGAGGCAACTTCTCTTTCAGTTGAGAGTTGTCCAACTCTCCCCGGCGGTCCGGCGGCACCGCCTGCAACTCTTGAAGCATCTTGTCGGCAATGGGGCCGGCCTGACTTGATTGCGAGATGTTATAGACAGTGACGCTTGCATTCTGCTCGCGCTCGTCCGCTTCAAGCCATTCGCGCCGCAGCTGGATGCAGGGCGACCGCCAACACGCAGCTGACGGAAGGCTGGCCGCAACCTCGTCCAAAAGACTGGCTAGTCCCAGTCCACGGGCTTCGATTTCACGACAGTCCATGTCATGACTCTCGAGAAAGAACTCGGACAGAAAAAAGTGGTCCTTTACTGCCTCGTCCAAGTCTCGGACAGAATATATCTTCTTGGTAACCCGGCCGAAGAACACCTTGAGATCTCGTTCAACCTTGGGATCGTTCGACCAGTTCGATACCGTATAACCGGCCGCCAGTTGCACCCCATACAAGTCAAAGTCATTAACCGTGCAGAGTTCCATCGCAGGGGGTCTACCTTGACCTCGCAAGCTCCACGCTAAAGCCCTGACTCCCTCGACCATTCCTTTCAGCAAGTCTCGTCCGTCGTGACGCGATAGAGCCGTGCCGCTCGCCGATGGCGCCGACAGTTCGTTGAAGACCAACTTCACTTGCTGCTCCCCGCAGATCGCCCAGGACCCAACCGCGCGAGATTCCTCTCCAGCTCGTCAAAGAACCCTTCCGGCCATACATCCAAGCGGCCATCCGGCCCGACCGTCGGCGTTACGATCCTAACATCGGTATAGTCGCGCTCGAAGTAGTGGATCGCGACTTGGTCCGGATGGATGACCCCCTCGGCAACCGCTACCCGAATGCCGTCAAGCACATGATCGCTGTGGGTCTCGAGGATGACCTGTCTCCCATCCTTCGCCGCCCTTGCGGCCAGTTCGGCTATCATAGTTTGTCCCGCAGGCCGCAGATGGGCTTCGGGATTCTCGATGATAATCAAGTCGTCGTCCCGGCCAGCCAGCAGAGCTACGATAACCGGTAGCGTGTAACTCAAGCCAAACCCGACGTTAGCGGGTTGAAACTGCTTCGTCCTCGCGTCCTCTTTCTTGCGGAAAGAGTAGCTCGCAATAGCCAAGTCGGCCGCTGGCATTGTCGTGATCGTAAGTTCCGCCCCCGGACTGACGACATCGAGCCACGCGTTTGTCTGGCCGGCAACCGTCTCGTCAGACGCTCCTGGGTACCGAAGTTCGGTAGCGACGAGATCGCCACCGTGCTCTATGAGAAACGCCAAAACAAGCTTTCCTCGCTTGCCCATCGGAGTGCCCCGGACATCCTCACCCCCAAGCGAGAGAGGTAGTGCCTTGCGAGGGCCCAGCCGCTCGGCACACAAGTAGTACATGGAAGGCCTGTACAACGATCTCATTTGAAACTTTTCCATGCCCCGCTTCAACCGCGCCTCGTCTTCCCTTATGTCATCTTCCACCCTGCTGTCCAGTCTAACATTCGTGGAGCCATCAACAATCTTGATATCCACATAGTCATCATACTTACTGTCCACAGAACCGGAGTTGCGTAGAGACAGTTTTACCTGGACAACATCTTCGTCGGCATCTTCAAATAGAACATCTCGAAACAATCCGACATCCGCCAGCGCTCCCTGCAACCCCCGTCCTACGGGATGATCCGGATCTTTCCACATTCCAATTTGACGAACCACCAGCAACGCCTGAATCAGGCTACTCTTGCCGGCACCGTTCAGTCCGGCAAGCACAGTCAGATTGCCGAATTTTACGGTGACATTTTCGAAGCACTTGAAATTCGCAAGCCGCAACGAGTCGATCACTTCAGCGCCTCCCGCACCATTTTTTCGATCCTCTCGAATCGTACACGGACCTGCTTGGTCGTTTGGGTTCCCCGCGTAATGCTGTCGAAGAACGCTTCGTCCCTCATGAGCGAATGAAAACGCTTCAACAACGCACTGCGCCGGTCAATTAGCCGTTGCGTCTGTGCTTCTGGAACGTTGGCCAATGCGACCGAAAGACTCTCGAAGAGCGGCTTGTTGACCGGACATCGGCGAACTCGGCCCGGTACCGGGATCTTGCGAAATGCTTCGTCGCCAAAGATAGCCCTCGCTAAACGCATGGCCTGGAAGAACGCCCGGCGAATGTCCGCGATCACGACTTCATCTCTCTCTTCATTCAGATACTTCATTGACTTCGCGAGAAAGGCTTCGAGATGTCCTGCGTAGGAATCGATGCCTTTGGCGTAGAACGCTATGAATCGCAATACGCACTCGCGGTCGGCCATCCGCCTGCTGCTCACGCCATTGTCGACAGCATCTTTGAATTCCCGGCTCTCGGAAAGTTCGTTGAGAAAGCTGCGCGCGCGTCCGGGATTCACGGCGTGACGGACTTCCTGAGGCGCCAGCGGTTTGCCCTGTGTATTGACGCGCTTGAACACATTTAACATGACTTCGGGCGGCGTACCGGCCTTGATCACATGGCAAGTCAGCCAAGTCTCGTTGATTCGCCGCTGCATCGGTCGCGGAAGCTGGTCATAATCGAATCGCTCGAATCGAGCAAAGTACTCCAGTCCGCGGAGACGGAGCGTCTTGTCCAGCACGAAGCGCTTGATCGCGTCGAGTCGCTGAAGGCCATCCACGACCTGCCAGTTGCCCTTGTAGTCGGCTGCCATGTAGAACACGGGCAAAGGAATGCGCAGCAACAGTGACTCGATCAACCTGCTTTGGCCTCTTGTGTCCCAGATGTCGGCACTGCGCTGAAAATCGGGATTGAGGTCAATCTCGCCACGCTTGATTCTCGTCATCAAGAGATCGACATCCGGCATCTTAGTGTCGATTGCAATCGCCCCGGGATTGAGCGGAGGAACAATGTCCGTCAAATCGGCCAGACTGCCCTCGACGTCTTCCTCTTCGACGCCCTCCTCGCCGACTTCGGGAGGGTCAGCGTGAACCTGAGAACCTTCAGGGCTAGACAAATCGGGCGCATACGGGTACGCGCTGGCTTCGCGGGCTTCTGGCGGCCCGACGTTCAGACCTTCGGAAATCCCGGCGTCGATCCCGGCGTCTTTCTTCTCCATGATGTCGTTCAACTCCGCCAATGTTAGATGTTGGAGTGCGACTCGCGCCTATGTGTCCCGTCTTCCGGCAGCCCCTGATTGATCAGACCGTCGGCTCTTTGACGCTTCCGCAGATGCGCCAAAGCGGGAACGGAATTACCGACGGCCGTGGTTGAAGCAACCTGCGAAGCAACCCGCAAATCGCGTCACGCGTGACGCGATCCATCTGAAGGCTACGCCTCGCCGCACGGCTATCCCCTTCCGGGAACGGCAGGCCATCCCTCCCAGGAACGGCGGGCTATCCCATCCCGGGAACGGCGGCCGTAACTTGGAAGCCGTGATGGCGATGCTGGCTACGCTTCGGATGCTTGGACAATGATAATGTCCACGGTTCAACGATGTCTCAACCCACGGGGAGGTCTCGCGATGCGCTTGGCAGCCATGAATAGACGGGGCCGCTTTGCGGCGCTGCGGGACGCGGCGCTTCCGGTCGAGCGGCGCGAAGAGCGGCTGAACGCTCTGGGGCAGGCAGCTACCGTATCCCGCATTGCGATCGCGATCTTCGGGATCTCGGCACTGTTCGGCACACCGGCGCTATCCGGTACATCAGCCTGGACAGGCACATCTGCACGCTTGGGGACGCCGATACCGTCCAGCTCCGTCATGCTCGGCGCCGCTGCCGCCGGATCCTCTGTCACAACCGACGCATCTGGCCTGGAGACTGCTGCCGTACCAGCGACTTTCCCGCGTTGGAACGGCCCGCGATCCGTCAAAGCCGCTGCCGGCTGGGACGCTGCTGCCGGCCTCGAACGCGCGCGCCGACAAGAGCCCGATCCCGCCGCTGACTGGGACGTGACCGCCCCCCGCGGCGAGACGCGCGAGATCGACTTCACGACCAGCGAAGGAACATGGATGTCCGTCGACATCGAGCCCGGCGGCAGCTGGCTCGTCTTCGACCTGCTCGGACACATATACCGGCTCCCCGCGGGCGGCGGCGAAGCGACCGTGCTCACCCAGAACAGCGGCGTCGCCGTCAACTACCATCCCAGCATCTCTCCCGACGGCTCGACGATCGCCTTCATCTCGGACCGCGGAGGACAGAGCAATCTGTGGCTCATGGACGCCGACGGCTCGAATCCGCGACCGGTATTCGAGAGCCCGACGCTGCGCGCTTGGGAACCGGCCTGGAGCCCAGACGGGCGCTTCATCGTCGTCAGGCGCAACTCGGTCCAGCGCGGGGCCGGAGGGGCCGGACTCTGGATGTACTCGCGCGACGGCGGAGAGGGCGTCGAACTGGCAGGCTCCAGCTACTCCGGGGCGGCGTGGCCATCCTTCTCGCCGGATGGCGAATCCCTCTACTTCCAGATTCGGACTGTCCCGCCCGGCACTTGGTCCGGCCGCGCGGATGTAGTGCAGGGCCACAAGCAGATTCGGCGGCTCCACCTCGAGACGGGCATGGTGGACGAGATCACGTCGGGGCTCATGGTCCAGCAAGGCCAGACTTCGAGCGGCGGGGCGATCGCCCCGGAAGTCTCCCCGGACGGCCGCTGGCTCGCCTTCGCCCGACGCATCCCGGACGGGACGATGTCGCACCGCGGACACCGCTTCGGCCCTCGCACGGCGCTCTGGCTGCGCGATCTGGAGACAGGCGCCGAGCGCGTCCTGATGGACCCGATCGAAGTGGACATGGCGGAGGGGATGAAGGTCTCCCGCGATCTCCCGGCGTACAGCTGGACGGCGGACTCGCGGTCGATCGTGATCTCGGCGGGAGGAGAGATCCGCCGCGTCGACCTCGAGGGCGCCGTCGAGACGATCCCCCTCGCCGCTCGCGTGAGGCGCACGATCTCCGAGCAGGCGGGACGGCCGCAGGCGGCGCTAGGGAGCACGTTCCGGGTCAAGTTCCCGCGCTGGACGGCTTCTTCTCCTGACGGAAGCCGGCTGGCGTTCCAGGCCGTCGGCAGGGTGTGGGTGATGGACCTGCCCTCCGGAGCGCCGCGCCGCCTGACGCCGGAGTCGTTCGAGCCCTTCGAGATGTCGCCGACATGGTCGCCGGATGGACGCTCCATCTCCTTCGCCAGCTGGGGAGCGGCCGGGCAGGGGCACATCTGGCGCATACCGGCGGAAGGCGGCGAACCCGTGCAGCTCACGGCGCGGCCCGGCGAGTACCTCCACACGGTGTGGAGTCCGGACGGGAGCGCCATCGTCGCCACGCGCGGATCGGGCGCGACGAGCCGGGGGCGAACCGTGGCCAACAACCTGTACTACGACTTCGTGCGCGTGCCTGCGGAGGGCGGCGCCGCCGAGTCCATTATCCGGGTCGCCCGGCCATACGCCGGCGGCCGCCCGCTAATGCCGCGCCGGCCTGTTCCGCAAGCTTCCTTCGGACCCGACGGGCGGCTCTTCTACCCGGAGGCCCTGGGCCCGAACGATGCCGGCGAACCCGCCCGCACCGAGATAGCGTCGGTCCGGACGGACGGCTCGGGGCGCCGCGTCCACTTCACTCTGCCGGACGCCGACGAGGCGGCGGTGTCGCCCGACGGCGCGTGGCTCGCCTTCCAGGAGGGAGACAACGTCTACAAGATGCCCTTCCCCTACGAGGGCACGGGATCCACCACCGTCGGCATCGACAAGCGCAAGGGCCAGCTGCCCGTCACCCAGGTGAGCTTCGAGGGCGGGATCCACCCCCGCTGGCGCGACTCCAATACGCTGGAGTTCGTCAGCGGCCCGCGTTTCTACACTCACGAGATCGACTCCGGCGAGACCGCCGAGACGCCGATCCACCTCGAATTGCCACGCCGCATCGCCGCCGGCAGCGTCGCTTTCACCGGGGCCAGAATAATCACGGCAGATGACGGTCGCGTAATCGAACGCGGCAGCATCCTCGTCCGCGATGGCCGGCTGGCCTGCATCGGTGAGTGCGCGACAGACGAAGCCGACCGCGTGTTCGATGCGAGCGGCCACACGATCATGCCCGGGTTGATCGACATGCACGCCCACCACCACCGGGACCATGAAGGCGCGCTTCCCAAGCGCAACTGGGAGTCGGCCATCTACATGGCGTACGGCGTGACGACGACGCTCGACAACTCCCAGTGGTCGTCGAATGTCTTCCCCGCCGCGGAACTAGTCGAAGCGGGCGAGATGATAGGGCCGCGCAGCTTCAGCACCGGCGATCCGGTCTACTCCGGCGACGGCGCCCGCCGCAACGAGATCACTAGCTACGAGGTGGCGGAACGGAATGTCGCGCGCCTCATGGCGTGGGGCGCGGTCTCCATCAAGGAATACCTGCAACCCCGGCGCGACCAGCGTCAGTGGGTCACGGACGCGGCTCGGGTCCGCGGCCTGCGCGTCACGGCCGAAGGCGGCGACCTGGAGTACAACCTCGGGATGATCATGGACGGGCACACCGGCTGGGAGCACCCCATGAGCTACATGCCGCTCTACCGGGACGCGGCGAAGTTCTTCGGCCAGGCAGGGGCCGTGTACTCCCCCACATTCATGGTCGGCGGGCCGAGCGCATGGAACGAGGAGTACTTCTTCCAGACGTACGAAGTTTGGAAGGATGAGAAGTTGCGGCGATGGTTGCCGTGGAGAATGCTCATCCCCTCCACCCGCCGGCGCATGCTCCGCCCGGAGACCGACTACAGCTTCCCCCTCCTCGCCCGCGGCCTCGGCGACATCATCGAGGAAGGAGGCTGGGGCGCGATAGGTTCGCACGGTCAGCTTCACGGCTTGGGGTCTCACTACGAAGTGTGGATGGCGGCGGCCGGAACCGACGAGATGACGGGGATCGAGATCGGCACGATACACGGCGCCCACTTCCTGGGGCTGGCCCACGAGACAGGATCGCTGGCCGAGGGCAAGCTGGCCGATCTTCTCGTTCTCGGATCAAACCCGCTGGAGGATATCCGGAACACCGCGGACATTCGATTCGTGGTGAAGAATGGAGTCGTGTACGACGCGGACACGCTGGATGAGGCATGGCCCCGGGAGACGCCTTTCGGGGATCGTTACTGGGTGAACGAAGACGCGCTGCGGAGCGACGACCGGGCCACGGATTACTGGGACAAGAGAAAAAGCAAGCTGGATCCGGAACGGTGAGGCAGGCATGAGCTACCGCGATCTTGGAGCGAGCTACCGCTATCTCGATGTCAGCCACCGCTATCTTGGGGCGAGCTACCGCTATCTGTAAGGTTGCCATCCTTTGGAGAATCGTCTTCGCGGCGGCCGTAGTCGTCGCGGGCGCGGTAGTCATCTCCTGCGGGGAGAGCACCGGCCCAGGGCCAGTCCCGCCTCCGCCACCTCCGCCGCCTCCGCCACCGCCCGTGAATCCGGAGCGGGCATCGCTGGCGGCCTTCTATGCGGCGGCCGGCGGTCCAGATTGGAGAAACAACGACGGCTGGCTCACGGAAGCGCCCCTTGGAGAGTGGCACGGGGTCACGGTTGACAGCAGCGGCCGCGTCACTCGGCTGATCCTCGCGGACAACAACTTGGCGGGCGCCATCGCGCCAGAGACCGGCAACCTGGGCAGCCTGACGCAGCTCGTCCTTTCCCTCAATGACTTGGCGGGGGGGCTTCCAGCGGAACTTGGCAACCTCGGCGAACTGACCCAGCTCATCCTCTCCGAGAACGGCCTCGGCGGCGTCATCCCTTCGGAACTCGGCAAGCTGGCCAAGCTGGAAGGGTTGCACCTCGGCAACAACGCCCTCGCCGGCGCCATCCCGCCGGAAACCGGGAACCTCTCCAGCCTGAAAGTCCTGCTGGTCGACGGAAACGAGTTGGAGGCCCCGCTTCCCGGAAGTCTCGCGCAGCTTCGCCTCGAACTGTTCTCGTTCCAGGACAACAGCGGTCTTTGCGCGCCCGGGACGACGGAGTTCGTCTCGTGGATACAGAGCATCGCAAGCGCGAACGGGCAGTTCTGCAACCAGACGGACAGGGACTTGCTCGCCTCGCTGCACGCGGCGACGAATGGCGAAGAGTGGAAGGAGTCCGGCCGCTGGCTGCGCACCTTCGCGCTGGGAGAGTGGCACGGCATCCGGGCGGATTCTCTGGGCCGGGCGCTGGCCATCGACCTTAGCGGCAACGGTCTCGCCGGCCGGCTGCCCTCGCAGTTGGGGAGGCTTTCCCGGCTGACGGAGCTGAACCTCGGCGACAACGATGGCCTCGAAGGAAGGCTGCCGCAGTCGCTTACGGCGCTGCCGCTGACAGATCTGAGCTACGCGGGCACCGAGCTGTGCGCGCCCGGCAACGACGCATTCCGCGCTTGGCTGGCGCAGGTAGCCTCTCACGACGGTACCGGACAGGAGTGCCCCGCCCTGAGCGACCGCGATATCCTGGTCGAGCTGTACCGGGCGACGAATGGCGGAGGGTGGCGCAGGAGCGAGAATTGGCTCACGGACGCCCCGCTTGAAGAGTGGTACGGCGTAAGGACCGACGTCGAGGGCCGCGTGACCCATCTCGAACTCTCGAAGATTGGTTTGAGGGGGGTCGTCCCGACCGAAATCGGAGATCTCTCCCGCCTCAGGAAGCTGGACCTCTCCTCGAACTGGCTGGAGAGCGACATCCCGCCCGAGCTGGGCGGCATGCCTGCTCTGGAGGAGCTGGACCTGAGCGGCAACAGCCTGGGCGGAATCGTTCCGGCAGAGATCGCGGACTTGGGGCGGCTGGCCAAGCTGTCGCTCGGCTGGAACATGCTGCACGGCGCCATCCCGCCGGAGCTGGCGCAGCTGACCCGCCTGGAAGCTCTGTCGCTCACGGGGAACAGACTCGAGGGGATCATCCCGCCCGAGGTCGCCGGCATGGCCAGCCTGGTGTCTCTCGAACTCGGCGAGAACAGGCTGAAGGGCGCGATCCCCCCGGAAATCGCCCGCGCATCCGGTCTGACGGTTCTCGATCTGGCGGGCAACCGCCTCGCCGGCGCGATTCCGCCCGAAGTCGCCGGCCTCGCGCGGTTGGCCACGCTGGACTTGCAGCAGAATCAGCTAGCGGGCGAGATCCCGTCTGCAATGCGCAACCTTGCGCAGTTGCAGCATCTTCTGCTGTCTCAGAACCGGTTCTCCGGCGCGGTCCCGCCCGAGGTCGGGGAGCTGGCCCGGCTGGAGAGTCTGCACCTCTCGCACAATAGCGAGCTGGCGGGCGCGCTTCCCGCCGGCTTGGCGTCGAACGCCAATCTGAACGAGCTGCTCGCCGCTGGGACCGGCCTGTGCGCGCCCCGCGACAGCGTCTTCCAGAGGTGGCTCGCGGGTGTGCGGAAGCGTCGGGTAGCAAGCTGCCCCGGCAGCGCGGATAGCGGATCGCGAGCGTACCTGACCCAGGCCGTGCAGTCGTTCGGTTTCCCTGTTCCGCTGGCCGCGGGAGAGCCTGCCCTGCTCCGCGTCTTCGTCGCTGCCGCCGGCGCCGGCGGCGAGCGCATGCCCGCCGTGAGAGTCCGCTTCTACAGAGGCGGATCCGAAGTGCACATCGAGAACATTCCGGCCCCTGACGCCGCGATACCCTCGGAGATAAGCGAAGACGACCTCGATGCATCGGCCAACGCGGAGATTCCCGGCTCGCTGGTGCAGCCCGGCCTGGAAATGGTGGTCGAGATCGACCCGGCCGGGACCCTCGACCCCGCCCTGGAGATCGCAAAGCGCATACCCGCCGAGGGCCGGGCGCAGCTGGATATCCGGCCGCTGCCCGGGCTGGACCTTACGCTGGTCCCCTTCCTGGCGAGTTCGTCCCCCGACTCGTCCATCCTCGACATCACCAGTGGCCTGACCCCAGGCGACACGCTGCTCTGGCCCCTCCGCGCGCTGCTGCCGGTCGGAGACATCGATCTCGAGATCCACGCGCCGGTCATAACGTCCAGCAACAACGCTTTCTTCCTGCTCGAAGAAATCGTCGCGCTGCGCGTGCTGGAGGGCGCCGCAGGCCACTACATGGGGACGATTGCCGGTAGGCCGACCGGGGCCGGCGGTCTGGCCAACGCTCCCGGCCGCGCCTCCTTCTCGATTCCCAGAGCGGATGTCATGGCGCACGAACTTGGCCACAATCTGAGTCTGACTCATGCTCCATGCGGGGGTCCGAGCGGCGTGGACCGCTCCTTTCCGTCGCGCAACGGCTCTATCGGCTCGTGGGGGTACGACTTTCGGGACAGCGTCCTCGTGAACCCTCGCGCCCACGATCTGATGTCTTATTGCCGGGAGCCCGTGTACTGGATCAGCGACTACCACTTTGCCAATGCGCTCCGTTTTCGCATTGCGGACGAGGTTGGCGCCGCCGCTGCGGTCGCGGACGGCTTGGCGGGCGGCGGCCGGGCGGCGGCCACGACCCTGCTCATCTGGGGCGGCGCCGAGCGAGACGGAACGCCCTTCCTCGAACCGGCCTTCCTCGTGACGGATGGCGTGCCCGCGCTGCCGTCGCCGGGCAGGGGCGACTATCTGCTCGTCGGCAGGTCGGCCCAAGGAGACATCCTCTTCTCGTACAGCTTCGACATGCCGCGTGTGATGGACGGGGACGGCCGCTCCGCCTTCGCATTCGCGCTCCCCTACCGAGAGGAGTGGGCGGGCTCCCTGGCAAGCATCGCCGTGGCGGGCCGGGGCGGCTCGTTCACCTTGGATGGGGATAGCGGGCGGGCGGCGGCGATAGTGCGCGATCCGCGGACGGGACGGGTGCGCGGCATCTTCCGCGACGCATACGGCGCAGGCCGACTGCCCGCCGCGAGCGGCGTCGCTCCAGCCGGCCAAGCGGCCGCCGCCGCCCGCGCAATCGAGACGGAGCTGGAAGTGCTCGTCAGCCACGGCATACCCCGGCCCGCCACCCGCCGACGGCAGTAAACACGATGGGGCAACCCCGTCGCTACCTTTTATTGTACTACTTTCGTCTACCGCTTATGCTAGTCATTATCGTTGGTTTTCCTGGCGCAGGAAGCGGGCTAGCGCACTGAGCGATCGGCTCCGATAGGGCTGCCGTCGGGAGCAAGTCGAACCTCCGAACCTTGACTACGTAAGCCTGTCCGGCCACAGGACGCCGCCGATGCCACTCAGCGCCAGACCCCGCTCGCCGCTCCTCCTGCTTCCGGCAATTCCGGCGCTCCTGGCTGCCTGCGGCTCTCCACCGCGCCCGCCCGCCGACCTTCTTGTCCTGGGCGGCTCCATCCTGGACGGCTCGGGTAGCGAGGCCGCCACTGCCGACATAGCCGTAGAGGGCGGACGGATCAGCTTCGTGGGCGATGCGGAAAGCGCGGGAGCGAGCGCGTCGGATACGGTAGACGCGACCGGCCTCGTCGTTACGCCGGGGTTCATCGACATGCACTCTCACGCCGAACTCGATAGCGACCACGGGCGGGATGCCCGGGCATTCCTCTTCCAGGGGATCACCAGCGTGGCGCTGGGCATGGATGGCGGCGGCACCGCCGATGCCGCGGAACGGCTGGCCGCGTGGACATCCGAGGGAATCGGCGTGAACGCCTTCCACTACGTCGGCCACAACTGGGTGCGCCGCAACGTGATGGGAATGGCGGACCGAGCGCCTTCCGAGAACGAGCTGGAAAGGATGCGGGCGTTGGTCCGTAGCGCCATGGACGAAGGGGCCTACGGACTCTCCTCGGGACTCTTCTACCTGCCCGGCAGCTACGCCGAAACCGAAGAGGTGATCGCTCTCAACCGCGTCGCCGCCGAGTATCCGGGCGCAATCTACGATACGCACGACCGGGACCTGGGGGCCGCATACCCGCCCTTCGGATATCTGAAGTCCATCGGCGAGGCCATCCGCATCGGCGAGGAGGCCGGCACCAAGGTCATCTTCAGCCACTTCAACGCCCAGGGAGCGCACAACTACGGCCGGGCTCCGGAAGGCGCGGCCCTCATCGAGGAAGCCCGCGCCAGGGGAGTCGAGGTGGCGGGCGCCCACCACTCCTACACGGCTACCCAATCCAACTTGCGCTCCTACACTATTCCGGGGTGGGCGGGCGCTGGCGGCGATACGGCCATGCACCGGCGCTTCGACAACCCGGACACGCTCCGGCTCATCGACAGCCAGACTCGGGAAATGCTGGCGATTCGGGGCGGCGCCGAGCGTCTCCTCTTCTCGGACCCGCGGCCCGAATTGAACGGGAGAACGCTCCGGGAGGTGGCCGACGCTTGGGACATCGACGCCCCCGCTGCCGCCCGCCGGATTCTCCGCGACGGCAACGCCTCGGTCATGAACCTCGGCCTGTACGACATCGAGAATGTGCGCTATCTGGCCGGGCTGGACTGGATGATGACATGTACCGACGGCCGGGACCCAGGGCCGGCGCAGCCCGTGACCCACCCGCGGGCGTTCGGATCGTTCACCAAGAAGATTCGCGACCTGGCGCTGGACGAGGGTCTGATCACGCTGCCCCACGCAGTGCGCTCGATGACCGGTTTGGCCGCCGACTTCCTGGGCTGGTCCGGCAGAGGATACCTGCGGGAGGGATCCGCAGCCGACATCGCCATCTTCGACCTGGAGAAGCTGGACGACCTGGCCACGTACGAGAATCCGCACCAATACTCGCGGGGCGCCGTCCATGTGATGGTCAACGGCGTCTTCGCCATCCGGGACGGCGAAGCTACGCTGGCGCTAGCGGGGCAGGCGCTGGTGCGGGGCGGCGGCGCTTGGGAAGAGCATGAAGCGCTGATGGAGCAGGAACGGTAGCGTCCTTCGCCCGCGTCTTCGAACCGCGTTCCATTGCCGTCGTAGGGGCAAGTTCCGATCCCTCCAAGCGCGGCCACCAAATCCTCCGCGCCCTGACCGATGGCTCCTACGAGGGGCGGATATGCGTCGTGAATCCGGCCGGCGGCCAAATACTCGGCCACGATGCGCTGCGGAGCGTGGCGGACCTGCCGGAAGGAGTGGATCTGGCAGTCCTCTGCACTCCGGCTTCGACCACTCCCTCCCTCGTTCGCGAGTGCGGCCGGCGGGGCGTGGGAGGCGCCGTCGTCCTCGCCGTGGGGTTCGGCGAATCGGGGCCGGAAGGCGCCCGGCTGGAGACCGAGCTCCGGCAGGCGGGCAGAGAGCACGGCGTTCGTATCATCGGACCGAACACCTCGGGTCTCCTCAATCTGCATTCGGGCGTCAACCTCATCGGTGCGCGGGGCGTACGCCCGGGCGGCGTGTCGCTACTCGTGCAGTCGGGGAACATCGCCCTCGCCCTGATGAACGAGGTTTCGCTGAAGCACCGGGACGGAGTCGCGATCTGCTGCGGGCTGGGCAACGAGGCCGACGTCGGCTTCGGCGCCGTCCTGGACTATCTGGGCAGTCACGACTCCACCAAGGTCGTCGTCGCCCATCTGGAGGGGATCAAGGACGCGCGGGGATTTCTCGGCGCGGCGGCGGAGGTCGCGCCGCACAAACCCGTGGTCGCCATCAAGTCGGGCCGGACCGGCAGCGGCGCGGAAACCGCCCTGTCGCACACCGGCGCCGTGGCCGGGCCGTACGACCGGCTGAGCGCCGGCTTGGCACAGGCCGGAGTCGCGGAAGTTCGGCGTACCGACGAACTGATGACGGTAGCGCAGACGTTGGCGTGGCAGCCGGCCGGGCCGCCAGGCGCCGGTGTCGCGATCCTGTCGGACGGAGGCGGGCAGAATGTCCTGGCGGTGGACGCCCTGTCGGAGCTGGGAGCGACATTGGCCAGGCTGTCGCCCGCGTCGCGTTCGGCCCTTCGGACCGCGCTCGGTCCGGCGGCGGCGGTCGGCAATCCCGTGGATGTGGCCGGGGCGGCCGACCGCGACCCCTGGGCCTTCGCCCGCGCCCTCGAAATCTTGGCCGGCGATGCGGGCGTATCTACGGTTCTGGTCGCCGGCCTCTTCGGCGGCTACGGCATCCGCTACTCGGCGACGCTGGTCGCCCCCGAGACGCAGGCGGCGGAAGCCATGGCCGCCGCTATCGCCAAGGCCGACAAGGGGTTGGTAGTCCACTCCGTGTACGCGTCCCACGACAGCGCTCCACTCGCCGCCTTTCGCCGAGCGCATATTCCCGTCACCGAGTCGCTGGAGACCGCATGTCGCGCCGCCGCCGAGCTGCAGCGGCGGGGCCGCTGGCTGAACGCGGGCCGCCGCCGGTCCATTCCCGCCGTGGCCGGCGTCCCCCGCCGCCCGGAGGTCCAGTCGTCCCCCCGCGTGATCGCCCGCGCCCGGTCGGAGGGCCGGCTCACGCTAACGGAGCCGGAAGCGCGCCAACTGCTGGCGGAGCATGGAATGACCTTCGAGGCGGCGGAGGTAGCCGCTTCCCCGGCGGCGGCCGTGAGAGCGGCCGCCAAGCTGCGCTTTCCGGTGGCTCTCAAGCTCGTGTCCGGATTCATCACCCATAAGTCCGATGCGGGCGGAGTCATCCTGGATGTCGGGAGCGCCGATGCGACCCGGCGAGCCTTCGATCAGATCGCCGCCAGCGCCCGCGCTCACGCCCGCGCCAACGGACTTCCGGAGGAGGAGCGTTACTCGGTCATGGTGTCACGCATGCTCGAGCCGCCCGTAGCCGAACTTCTGGTCGGGACATGCCGGGACCCGCAGTTGGGACCCGTCCTCACTGTCGGCGCAGGTGGCACGTGGGTCGAGCTTCTCGATGATGTCGCCCACCGGGTGCTGCCGGTGGACGCGGCGGAAGTGGCAGCCATGATCGGCGAGTCGAAAGCCGGCTCCCTCCTGGCGGGCGCCCGCGGCCGGCCGCCGGGCAGCCTGGAGAGAGTTGCGGGGGCCGCCGCAGCCGTGGCGAGTTGCATCTGGTCGTCGCCGGAGCTGGCGGAGGTGGAAGTCAACCCGCTGTTCGCCTATGCGGACCGGGCCGTGGCCGCGGACGCCCGGATCGTGCTGGGGAACCCCCGGTCCGACGCCAGAACGAGCGAGGACGCCGGATAAGCCAACCATGATTGTCCGCCCGGCTCGGCCTTTGCGGACCGGGCGACCGGAGGCCCCAGCGCCGGGCCGCCATCGACTTCCGCCCGGCTATGCCGCTTTGCTTTGGCGTGACTACTCGTAGCGATAGGGCGTCTTTAAGATGGGTCGGCGCGTTCAACCAACGCCAGGCGCGTCTTTAAGATGGGTCGGCGCGTTCAACCAACGCCAAGCGACTAGAATCTATGTGATGTATTGGAAACGCCGTGCCGTGCGTCATGCCAAGGTGTCAAGGGTTGGCAGCATCTATTGGCGTCACCAGACGGAGACCCGCCAGGATAGCCCTGGCGAGTCCCGGTAAACGCTCACGCCGGAGTATCGCAATGACGCACCGGAGTATCGCCGCCTCATGCCGGAGTATGGCCGCCCCCCGCTGGTGTCTCGCGGCTCCCCTGGCCGCCGCCATTGCCGTCACCCTCTCCTGCGGCGGCGACACCACCGCGCCCACGCCGCCACCGACCCCACAGCCAACCACGGTGTCCGTCACGCCCTCCGAAGTCCGGCTAACCGCTGGCGACTCCGCCCAGCTGGCGGCGGAAGTGCGCGACCAGAACGGTCAGATCATGGCCGGCGCCACGATCGCATGGACCAGCAGCGATGCAGCCATCGCCCCCGTCACCACCGCCGGCCTTGTCCGTGGCGCCAGCGCGGGATCGGCCACAATCACCGCGACGGCGGGGCAGGCCTCGGGGACCACGGCGGTCACCGTGTCGCCGCGGCCACCATCGCCCGACCGAGACCGGGACGCGCTGGTGGCGCTTTACGAAGCTACGAACGGTCCTGGCTGGCAAGACAAGACCAACTGGCTCACGGACGCGCCGCTCGGACAGTGGCACGGGGTGACTACGAACAGCAGCGGCGCAGTCGTGGAGCTGAGCCTCGTCGGCAACGACTTGGCGGGCGCGCTCCCGCCACAGATCGGCAACCTCGCCAGCCTCAGTAGTCTGACACTGAGGGTGAACGCCCTAACCGGGAGCATCCCTCCGGAACTCGGCAACCTCGCCGACCTTACATTCCTGTGGCTCTCCGAAAACCAGCTGTCCGGAACGATACCCCCGGAACTCGGCAACCTCGCCAACCTCGGCGGGCTGCTCCTCTCGCAAAACCAGCTGTCCGGAACCATCCCCCCGGAACTCGGCAACCTCGCCAACCTCAGCGGGCTGTGGCTCTTCAGTAACCGGCTGACAGGAACGATACCCCCGGAACTCGGCAACCTCGCCAACCTCAGCGGGCTGCTCCTCTCGCAAAACGAGCTCGCCGGAACCATCCCCCCGGAACTCGGCAACCTCGCCAACCTCGCAAGCTTGGATCTCTACGGCAACGAGCTGACAGGAACGATACCTCCCGAATTAGGCAGGATCGAGAATCCGCAGGCGATACGGCTTCATCGCAACCAGCTGGCGGGCACAGTGCCCGCGACGTTGCTGCGCCAAGAGCTGGCGGTATTCACCTTCAGCGAAAACGCAGGACTGTGCGCTCCGGCCACAAACGCCTTCGTGGAGTGGCTGGCGAAGATGACGGAGACCAGCGGAGACTACTGCAACCGGCAAGACGTGGCTGCGCTCGAGACATTGTACCGCTACGCGGGCGGCGCGAATTGGAGCGACTCCCGCGGTTGGCTCGGAGGGCCCGTACTGAATGAGTGGCACGGCATCGGGGCGGACTCGATCGGGCGAGTATCGAGCATCGATCTGGACGACAACGGCTTGGCCGGCCGCCTCCCGGCGGACCTGGGACGGCTGTCCGCCATGCGGGAGCTGCGCATTGGCAACAACCCGCTGTTGACAGGACCGCTGCCGCCAACGCTTACCGCGCTCGAGCTTACGGAGCTGCGGTACGCGGGTACCGGACTGTGCGCGGGGGACACGCAGACATTCCGCGATTGGCTAGCCACAATTCCGTCCCACGAAGGAACGGGAAGAGAGTGCACGTACGCCGACCGCGATGCGCTGACCTTGTTGTACTCAGTGGCAGGCGGCGGAGGGTGGAAGAACAGCGACAAGTGGCTGACGGATGCGCCGGTGGAAGAGTGGTACGGAGTGACGGCGGATGGGGACGGTTCCGTGCTTGAGCTGAACCTTGACGAGAACAATCTCGAAGGCATAGTCCCGGCGGAGCTGGGCAGCCTCGGCAAGTTGACCCGCCTCTCCCTCGCCGACAATAACCTGGAGGGCGAGATACCGCCGGCGCTCGGCGACCTCGACAGCCTCAGGTTTCTCTCGTTGGCAATCAACCAGCTGACCGGCACGATACCGCCCGAACTCGGCAAACTTGCCAGTCTCGAGGTCTTGCACCTCCACGGCGTATTCTTGAACCCCAAGGAGAACCGGCTGACAGGCGCTATCCCGCCCGAGCTGGCGAACCTCGCGAACCTGACCGAACTGAGGCTCACCCTCAACAAGCTGTCGGGCGAGATACCGCCCGAACTCGGCGCCATGCCGAGGCTGGAAGTCCTGGAGATTGCCGCTAACGAGCTGACTGGCAAACTCCCGGTCGAGCTCGCCGGCTTGGCAAGCCTCCGGGTGCTGGACCTGCGCTATAACGTGCTCGCCGGCCCGGTACCGCCCGAATTCGGCCGGCTTGGCAACCTCACGGACCTCATGCTCGATTACAACCCGCTGACCGGCGCCGTTCCAGCGGCGCTCGGCAATCTTGCCCAGTTGGCAACGCTCCATCTCGGCTACAACGATCTGAGCGGGACCATCCCGCCCGAAATCATCCGGATGCCCAGCCTGAAGACGCTGGCGCTCGAAGGGAACAGACTGACAGGCGCCGTCCCGGTGGAATTTTCCGTCCTGGAGCGGCTGGTTCTATCGAACAACCGTTTCACGGGGATGGTTCCGGCCGCACTCGGCAGCATTTCCAGCCTCGAGGCAATCTATCTCAACAATAACCAGCTGACTGGCGGCATGCCCGCCGAACTGGGCGACCTCGGCAATCTGGCGGAGCTGGAGTTGAGCCATAACGGCCTCGATGGACCGGTCCCCGCCGAATTCGGCAAGTTGGCCGAGCTGGAAAAGTTCAACGTAAACAATAATCCCGAGTTGGAAGGCACCCTCCCTAACAGCCTGACCGGCCTCGGCAAGCTGACCGAGTTTCTAGCGGGTGGCACCGGACTCTGCGCACCGGCAGATCCCGCTTTTTCGAGGTGGCTGTACGGGATGCGAAAGCCGCGGGTACGACGTTGCGAACGTGAAGGCGGGTCGGCCGCCTACCTGACCCAGGCCGTTCAGTCGCTGGCCTTCCCCGTTCCGCTGGTCGCTGGCGAGCCGGCGCTGCTTCGCGTCTTCGTCTGGGCCTCCGCGGCCAGTGGCGAACGCATGCCGCCGGTGCGGGCGCGTTTCTACCTGGACGGGTCTGAAGTGCGCATCGCCAATATCGCGGCCCCGAGCGCGCCTATTCCAACCAGCCGGAACGAGGGGGATCTCCAGGTGTCGGCCAACGCTTCGATACCGGCATCCGTGATCCAGCCCGGCTTGGAGATGGTGGTCGAGATCGACCCGGACAGCACGCTGGACGCTTCTCTTGGCATCGCGCGGCGCATACCTGCGGAGGGGCGCGCCCCGGTCTCTGTCCGGGCGGCGCCCGAACTGGACTTCACGATCGTGCCGTTCCTATGGCGGGAAGCCCCCGACTCGGGGATCGTGCGACTCGCCACCGGCCTGACGGGGGACGATCCCAGAATGTTCGGGCCGATGAACACGTTGCTGCCGATGCGCGATATTGATCTGAAGGTCCATGAAGCGGTCGTTACAACGACCAACAATCTCTTCGACCTGCTCACCGAAGTTACCATAATTCGGGCTCTGGAGGGGCCGGCTAGCGATGCCTATTACATGGGGATCATATCCGGAGCCACGACAGGACCGGCGGGAGTAGCCTACCGTCCTGGACGGGAATCCATGTCGATACCGCATCCTCTGGTCATGGCGCACGAACTCGGCCATAGCTTCAGTTTGCAGCATGCGCCGTGCGGCGGAGCGGGCGGTCCGGATCCGAACTTCCCGACAGAGGAAGGAACGATCGGCGCATGGGGCTTCGACATGAGCGGCGACTCGCTTATCGCGCCGGAAATCTACGATATAATGTCCTACTGCGGTCCCGAGTGGATAAGCGATTATCACTTCACGAATGCGTTCGGCTACCGCGTCTACCAAGAGGCCGCCGGCGGTGCGGCGGGGACCGTGGCGAGCGGCCCGGCGGCCGCCGGGCCCGAGAGGACGCTGCTCCTGTGGGGCGGGATTGGCGAAGGCGGAGAGCCGTTCCTCGAGCCTGCTTTCATAGCCGACGCGCCGCCCAGTCTCCCAGAGGCGCCAGGGGGCGAGTACGCGATCGCGGGACACGATGCCGACGGCGGAGAGCTCTTCTCGCTCAGCTTCGACATGCCGGTGGTGCCGGACGGGGACGGGCGTTCCTCCTTCGCCTTCACGCTGCCTGCCAGACAGGAGTGGGCCGGTTCGCTGGCTGCCATCACCCTCTCGGGCCCCGGCGGATCCTTCACCCTGGACAAGTCGAGCGACCGCGCGGCGGCGATTCTGCGCGATCCGCTGACCGGCCAGGTCCGCGGCATCTTCCGCGACGCGCCGCCCGGTCTCATGGCCGCGGCAGGCATGGCGGCACCGCTCGGGCGGGGGGTCGCCGCCGCGCTCTCCCTCCCGCCGGACCTCGAAGTGCTCGCCAGCCGGGGCATCCCGCGCTTGGAAGACTGGAGGCGCTGAACGCCGGGGACTGCCCGTCAAGCCTTCCGGCCTGTATCGGCCTTTGCGGGCCGGGCGCCCGGAGGCGCGAGCGCCTCGCCGCCAATTTCTCGACCCGGCTCGGTCTTTGCGGGCCGGGCGACCGGAGGCCCGAGCGCCGGGCCGCCGCCGACTGCCCCGCCCGGCTATGCCGCTATGCCCGGCGTGACTACTCGTAGCGATAGGGCGTCTTTGAGGGGGAGCCGACGCGTTCAACCCGCTCCAGGCGATATCTAGAATCTATGTGACGTATTGGAAACGCCGTGCCATTCATCATGCCGAGGCGTCAAGGGTTGGCAGCATCTATTGGCGTCACCAGACGGAGACTCGCCAGGATAGCCCCGGCAAGCCCCAGTAAACGGTCACGCCGGAGTATCGCCGCCTCGTGCAGGAGTATCGCCGCCCCCCGCCGGAGTATGGCCGCCCCGCGCCGGTGGCTCGCGGCTCCCCTGGCCGCCGCCATCGCCGTCACCCTCTCCTGCGGCGGCGACACCACCGCGCCCACGCCGCCACCGCCACCACCTGCCCCGCAACCAACCACGGTGTCGGTCACGCCCTCCGAAGTCCGGCTAACCGCTGGCGACTCCGCCCAGCTGGCGGCCGAGGTGCGCGACCAGAACGGACAGGTCATGACCGGCGTCACGGTCGCATGGACCAGCAGCGATATGGCCGTCGCTTCCGTCGCGCCCGCCGGCCTTGTCCGTGCCGTCGGCACCGGTTCGGCCACCATCGCCGCGACGGCTGGGCAGGCCTCCGGGAACGCGGCAGTCGCTGTTTCGCCACCGGCGCCGCCCGACCGGGACCGGGCCGGGCTGGCGACGCTGTACGAAGCGACAAACGGCGCTGGCTGGATCGACAAGACCAACTGGCTCACGGATGCGCCGATCGGACAGTGGCACGGGGTGACTACGGACAGCAGCGGCGCAGTCGTGGAGCTGGCTCTCGCCGACAATGGCCTTGCAGGCGCGCTCCCGCCACGGCTCGGCAGCCTTGCCAACATCGTGACGCTCGAGCTGCCCGGGAACGCCCTGACCGGGAGCATTCCCCCCGAACTCGGCAGCCTCGCCAACCTCGATTTGCTGGACCTCGGCGGCAACCAGCTTGCCGGCAAGCTGCCCCGCGAACTCGGCAGGCTCGAGAAGCTGCGGGTGCTGCGGCTTTATGACAACAAGCTGACAGGCGCAGTACCATCGACGCTGCTTCGCATTAACCCGCTCTCATTCGCCTTCGATGCCAACGCAGGGTTGTGCGCGCCTGGCACAAGCGCCTTCGTTGCGTGGCTGGCGAAGATACAGATAGCCACCGGACAGTACTGCAACCGGCAAGATGCGGCCGTGCTCGAGACGTTGTACGAGTTCACGGGCGGCATGGGTTGGAGCAACTCCAGCGGCTGGCTCGAAGGGCTTGCCTTGGGCGAGTGGCATGGCATCGGCACGGACTCCACCGGCCGGGTAGCGCGCATCGATCTGGACAATAACGGCTTGACCGGCCGTCTCCCGGTGGTCCTGGGACAGCTGGCCGAGATGCGGGAGCTGCGCATCGGCAACAACTCGAAGCTGGAAGGACCCCTGCCGCCGACGCTTACATCGCTCGAGCTCGCGGAGTTGCGGTACGCAGGCACCGGGCTGTGCGCGCTCGACACCCCATCATTCCGCGACTGGCTAGCCACAGTCGAGTCCCATGAAGGCACCGGAACCAAGTGCATGTACACAGACCGCGACGTGCTGGCCTCGTTGTACTACGCGACGGGCGGCGCAGGGTGGACGAACAGCGACAAGTGGTTGACGGACGCTCCGGTGGGAGAGTGGTACGGAGTAACGGCGGATGGGGACGGTTCGGTGCGCGGGATCGACCTCGACGAGAACGGTCTCAGAGGTCCAATCCCGGTGGAGTTGGGCAGCCTCGCCAAATTGACCCGCCTATCGCTCGCCAGCAACAGCCTGGAGGGCGAGATACCGCCCGAACTAGGCGGCCTCGACAGCCTCAGGTTTCTCTCGCTTGCCATCAATCCCGTGAGCGGCTCGATCCCGCCCGAGCTTGGCAACCTTGCCAGGCTGGAGATATTGAACCTCCACGGCTTGCTCACGAACCCCGAAGTGAACCAGTTGGCAGGCCCGATCCCGCCCGAGCTGGCAAATCTGGCGAACCTTGCCGAACTGAGGCTTTCCTACAACCTGCTGTGGGGCGAGATACCGCCGGCGCTCGGCACCATGCCCAGGCTGGCGGTCCTGGAGCTTGTCGGCAACCCGCTGGCCGGCAACATCCCGGCCGAGCTCGCCGGCTTGGCAAGCCTTCGGGCGCTGGACCTGAGCTATAGCGAACTTGATGGCGCGATACCGCCCGAACTAGGCCGGCTCGAAAGCCTTGAAACTCTCGTACTCGAAGGCAACTCTCTGGCCGGCTCTATTCCGGCGGCGCTCGGCGATCTTGCCCAGCTGACGACCCTACGGCTCGGCTACAACGCTCTGGAGGGGACCATCCCGCCAGAAGTCGTCCGGTTGCCCAGCTTGGCGAAGCTGGAGCTCAAGGGGAACAGATTGACGGGCGCAGTCCCAGTGGAATTTCCGGTCCTGCGGCGGATGGTTCTCTCGAACAACCTTTTCACGGGGATGATTCCGGCTGCGCTTGGCAACGTCTCCAGCCTCGAGGCAGTCTATCTCGACGGCAACCAGCTGACTGGCGGCATGCCCGCCGAACTGGGCAGCCTCGGCAACTTGGCGGAGCTGGAGTTGAGCGATAACAGCCTCGAGGGACCGGTCCCCGCCGAGTTCGGCGGTTTGGCCGAGCTCGAGAAGTTCAACGTAAGCGACAACCCCGAGCTGGAGGGCCCGCTTCCGGCCAGCCTGACCGGCCTCGGCATGCTGGCCGAGTTTTTCGCGGACGGTACCGCGCTCTGTGCGCCCGCGGACCCCGCCTTTCTCGGATGGCTCGGCGGGATACAAAGGCCGCGGGTACGCCGTTGCGGGGGCGTGAGCGGGTCGGCGGCCTATCTGACCCAGGCTGTGCAGTCGCTAGACTTCCTTGTTCCGCTGGTCGCGGGCGAGCCGGCGATGCTTCGCGTCTTCGTGTCGGCGCCCGGCGCCAATGGCCAACGCATGCCGCCGGTGCGGGCGCGTTTCTATCTGGACGGGTCCGAAGTGCACGTTGCGAACGTTGCAGGCCCGAGCGCTCCTATTCCAACCAGCTTGAACGAGGGCGACCTCGACTTGTCGGCCAACGCTTCGATACCGGCATCCTTGATCCAGCCCGGCTTGGAGATGGTGGTCGAGATCGATCCGGACAGCGCTCTGGATGCTTCCCTTGGCATCCCCAGACGTATCCCGGCCGAGGGGCGCGCCTCCGTATCGGTCCGAGAGACGCCCGAGCTGGACTTCACGATCGTGCCGTTCCTCTGGCGCGAGGCCCCCGACTCGGGGATAGTGCGATTCGCCACCGGATTGGCAGCGGATGATCCTAGCGTGTTTGGGCCGATGAACATGTTGTTGCCGGTGCGCGATATCGACCTGCAGATCCATGAAGCGGTCGTTACGGCGACGAACGACGGCTTCGGCTTGCTCGCCGAAACTAGCGCGATCCGGACCCTGGAGGGAGCGGCTAGCGATGGTTACTACATGGGGATGATGTCTGGAAACACGGTAGGGCCGTCGGGAGTCGCCGACCTTCCCGGACGGGCCGGCTTCTCGATACCGGATCCTACTGTCATGACGCACGAGCTCGGTCACAACTTCAACTTGCGGCATGCGCCGTGCGGCGAAGCGGCCGGTCCTGATCCGGATTTCCCGACACCGGACGGAACGATCGGCGCCTGGGGCTTCGACATCGGCGGCGACTCTCTAGTCGCGCCGGGCATCCACGATATCATGTCCTACTGCGGTCCCCAGTGGATCAGCGACTACCACTTCACGAACGCGTTCGGCTACCGCATCTTGGTAGAAGCCGCCGGCGGGGAGACCGAGTCCGTGGCCGGTAGGGCGGCGGTGGCCGCCGGGCCCGAGAGGACTCTGCTCCTGTGGGGCGGGGTCGGCGAAGGCGGAGAGCCGTTCCTCGAGCCTGCTTTCATAGCCGACGCGCCGCCTAGTCTACCGCTATCGCCAGGGGGCGAGTACGCGATCGCGGGGCACGACGCGAGCGGCAGAGAGCTCTTCTCGTTCGGCTTCGACATGCCGGCATTGTCGCACGGCGACGGGCGTTCCGCCTTCGCCTACGCACTGCCCGCCCGTCAGGAGTGGGCCGGTTCGCTGGCCAGCATCACCCTCTCGGGACCCGGCGGCTCGTTCACGTTGGACGGGTCGAGCGACCGCGCGGCGGCGATCTTGCGCGATCCGCTGACCGGCCAAGTCCGCGGCATCTTCCGCGACGCGCCGCCTAGTCTCATGGCCGCAGCGGGCATGGCCGCGCCGCTCGGCCCCGAGGCCGCCGCCGCGCTCTCCCTCGATCCCGGCCTCGAAGTGCTCGCCAGCCGCGGACTGCCGCGCCCGGAAGACTGGAGGCACTGAACTTGGGCCGCCGCCAATTCTCCGGAAGGCGCACTCCCCGACAGCATTACCAGCCCTCGTACGCTGGACGAGTTTTTTGCGGGCGGCACCGCACTCTGCGTGCCCGCAGAGACCGCTTTTTCGAGGTGGCGGCACGGGATACGACATTGGCGGGTACGCCTCTGCTAACGTGCAGGCCCGCCGCCGACACCCCCATATAGGAGGCGCATGTGCCACCCGCCAAGCCAAAGCGTCAACGGCTAGCATCTCTTGGCGTCGCCAAGCCAAGATTCGCCAAGTGGCCGAGACTCGCCGGAAATAGTCCCAGCGGACCCCAGCCGCGCTTACGCCGGGACATCACCGCCTCACGCCGGGACATCGCCGTCTCAAGCGGGGGGATCGCCGCCCCGCGCCGGTGGCTCGCGGCTCCCCTGGCCGTCACCCTCGCGGTCACCCTCTCCTGCGGCGATGACGCCACCGGACCAACGCCAACGCCGACGCCGCAACCAACCGCCGTGCGGGTTACACCGGCCGAGACCCAGCTGATAGTCGGCGACTCCGTCCAACTGGCGGCCGTGGTGCGCGACCAGAACGATCAGGTCATGACCGGCGTCACGGTCACATGGGCCAGCAGCGATATGGCCGTCGCTTCCGTCACGCCCGCGGGCCTTGTCCGCGCCTTTCCCTCCGGACTTGTCCACGCCGTCGGAGGCGGCTCGATCACCGTCACCGCAACGGCAGGACAGGCCTCCGGGAGCGCGGCAATCACCGTTGCAACACTAGCCGACCGGGACAGGGCAGCGCTCGTGGCGCTCTACGAAGCGACCGGCGGGTCTGACTGGAACATCCGTACCGGCTGGCTCACGGACGCGCCGATCGAACAGTGGCACGGGGTATCCACGGATAGCAGCGGCTCGGTAAGATGGCTGGAGCTCGGTCTCAACGGCCTTGCAGGCGCGCTCCCGCCGGAGCTCGGCAGCCTCGCCAACCTCACGTACCTGAACCTCGGCAATAACCAGCTGGCCGGACCCATCCCCCCGGAACTCGGCAACCTCGGCAACCTGACGTTCCTGAACCTCACCAGTAGCCAGTTGACCGGGACGATACCTTCCGAACTTGGCAACCTCGCCGGCCTCGAGACCCTCTGGCTCGCCATTAACGAGCTGTCCGGACCCATACCCCCCGAACTCGGCAACCTCGGCAACCTTGCCAACCTGGATCTCTTCCAAAACGAGCTAACCGGAACCATACCCCCCGAACTCGGCAACATCTCCCGGCTAGAGTTGTTGGGGCTTCAGTCCAACAAGCTGACGGGCGCGTTCCCCGCGACGCTGGTGCGCCTCGACCAGCTGCAGTCATTCTCCTTCGACGATAACGCAGGCCTGTGCGCTCCCGGCACAGGCGCCTTCGTCGAGTGGCTGAAGGGTCTCCGGACTTTCGCTGGAGACTATTGCAACCTGCAGGACGTGGCTGCGCTCGAGGAGTTGTACAAGTTCACGGGCGGAACGAATTGGAGCAATTCCAGCGGCTGGCTAGAAGGACCCGCCTTGGACGAGTGGCATGGCATCGCTGCGGACTCCCTCGGCCGGGTAGTGCGGATCGATCTGGAGGACAACGGCTTGGCCGGCCGTCTCCCGGCGGACCTGGGACAGTTGGCCGAGATGCGAGAGCTGCGCATTGGCAACAACTCGAAGCTGGCAGGTCCTCTTCCGGCAACGCTCGCATCGCTCGAGCTCGCGGGCCTGCACTACACGGGCACCGAACTGTGCTCGCTCGACACCCCGGCATTCCGCGATTGGCTGGCCACAGTCGCGTCCCATGAAGGCACCGGGACGGAATGCATGTACACCGAGCGCGACATGCTGGCCTCGTTGTACTACTCGACAGGCGGCGCAGGGTGGACGAACAGCGACAAGTGGCTGACCGACGCGCCGGTGGGAGAGTGGTACGGAGTGACGGCAGACGGGGATGCTTCGGTGCGCGGGCTGAACCTCGACGAGAACGGCCTCGAGGGCAAGCTGCCGGCCGAACTGGGCGGTCTCGGCAATATTGTCCGCATCTCCCTCGCCGATAACAGTCTGGAGGGCGAGATACCGCCCGAATTCGGCAACCTCGCCAACCTGGAGACGCTGCGTCTCCACGGCGCGCTCACGAACCGGAACCGCAACCAGCTGACAGGCCCTATCCCGGCCGAGCTGGCGAACCTCGCGAACCTTGCGGACCTGAGGCTCTCCGGCAACAAGCTGGACGGCGAGATACCGCCGGCGCTCGGGACCATGTCCCGGCTGACGAATCTGAGGCTCGACCATAACGAGCTGAGCGGCGGCATCCCGGCCGAGCTTGCCAGCCTGGCACGCCTCCGGACGCTGGACCTGGGCCATAACAAACTCACCGGACCGGTGCCGCCCGAACTCGGCGACCTTGCCAACCTCGCCTATCTCGCGCTCGGCACCAACCGGCTGTCGGGTTCAATTCCGGCGGCGCTAGGAAATCTTGCCCGACTGGACACCCTGGCGCTCGGCCGCAACAAGTTCGAGGGAACCATCCCGCCCGAAGTCGTCCGCCTGCCCAGCCTGCGGGCGCTGGATCTCGAGTACAACCGCCTAAGGGACACTGTCCCAGTGGAATTTCCCGTCCTGGAGCGAATGATTCTCTCGGGCAACCGTTTCACGGGCATGATTCCGGCGGCATTGGGTAGCGTCTCGAGCCTCAAGGAAGTCTATCTCGACGGTAACCGGCTGACTGGCGGAATTCCCGCCGAACTTGGCAGCCTTGGCGACCTTGTGGAGCTGGAGTTGAGCAATAACAGGCTTGCCGGACCGGTACCTGCCGAACTCGGCGCTTTGGCCAAGCTAAGAAAGTTCAGCGTAAGCAATAACTCCGGGCTCGCAGGCGCCCTTCCAACCAGTCTCACCGGGCTTGGCACGCTATCCGAGCTTCTAACGGGCGGCACCGCGCTCTGCGCACCCGCGGATCCCGCTTTTCTCGCGTGGCTTGACGCGATACGAAAGCGGCGAGTGAGCCTCTGCGAGCCTGGACGCGGGTCGGCGGCCTACCTTGCCCAGGCCGTGCAGTCGCTGGCCTTCCCCGTTCCGCTGGTCGCTGGCAAGCCGGCACTGCTTCGCGTCTTCGTGTCGGCGCCAAATGCCGCTGGCGAGGGCATGCCGCCGGTGAGGGCGCGTTTCTACCGGGATGGCTCCGAAGTGCACATCGTGAACATTGCAGCCCCGAGCGCTTCTATTCCAACCAGCCTGAACGAAGGCGATCTCGAAGTGTCGGCCAACGCCTCGATACCGGCCTCCGTGGTCCAGCCAGGCTTGGAGATGGTTGTCGAGATCGATCCGGACGGCACGCTGGACGCTTCCCTCGGCATCGTGCGGCGCATACCGGCCGAGGGGCGCGCCGCGGTATCGGTGCGGGCGGTGCCCGAGCTGGACTTCACGATCGTGCCGCTCCTCTGGAGGGAGGCCCCCGACTCGGGGGTAGTGCGGCTAACCGCCGACCTGACGGCGGACGATGTCGCATTGTTGGGGCCGACAAAGGCCTTGCTGCCGGTGCGCGACATTGATCTGAAGGTCCATGAACCGGTGATGACCGGGAGCAACGAAGCCTACGACTTGCTCGCCACGACTGTTGCAATCCGCGCTCTGGAGGGTGCGGCCGGCGACGAGTACTACATGGGGAGCATGTCCGGAGCCATAAGAAGCAGTCTCGTGGGACTCGCCTACACTCCTGGGCGGGCCAGCTTCTCGGTACCGCAGCCTCTGATCATGGCGCACGAGCTCGGCCACAACTTCAGTTTGCTGCACGCGCCGTGCGGAGCGGTCAATGCCGATCCCGGCTTTCCAACACTATTCGGAACGATCGGCGCTTGGGGCTACGACATGCTTGGCGACTCGCTAGTCGCGCCGGGCATCTTCGATCTGATGTCCTACTGTCCGCCCGTGTGGATCAGCGACTACCACTTCACGGCCGCGCTCGGCTACCGCGTCCTCCAAGAGGGTGCAGGCGCGGCGAGGGCAGTGGCGAGCGGGGCGGCTGCCGTGGCCGACGGGCCCGAGAGGGCGCTGTTGCTGTGGGGCGGGATTGGCGAAGGCGGAGAGCCGTTCCTCGAGCCCGCCTTCGTCGCCGACGTGCCGCCCAGTCTCCCAGAGTCGCCGGGGGGCGAGTACGCGATCTCGGGACACGATGCCGACGGTAGGGAGCTCTTCTCGCTAAGCTTCGACATGCCGGTATTGTCGCACGGCGACGGGCGTTCCGCCTTCGCCTACGCTTTGCCCGCCCGGCAGGAGTGGGCCGGTTCGCTGGTCGGCATCACCCTCTCGGGACCCGGCGGCTCCTTCACCCTGGACAAGTCGAGCGACCGCGCGGCGGCGATCCTGCGCGATCCGCTGACCGGCCAGGTCCGCGGCATCTTCCGCGACGCGCCGCTCAGTCTCCTGGACGCGGCAGGCATGGCCGCGCCGCTCGGCCCGACGGCCGCCGCCGCGCTCTCCCTCGAGCCCGGCCTCGAAGTGCTCGCCAGCAGGGGCATCCCGCGCCCGGAAGACTGGAGACGCTGAACGCCCGGCTGACTTCCCCCGCCCGGCCCGTCCTTTGCGGGGCCGGGCGACTGGAGGCGCTGAACTTGGGCCGCCGCCGACTTCCCGGCCCAGTTGATCGCATCTCCGCCGTTTCACGCGTTTCCGCTGAGCGCCCGACGGCACTACGCCGACAGAGTGTTCTACTGGTCGCGTCGCCGCCCGTTTCGCTCCCGGGCGGGTCGGATGGAGACCGGGACACTCGGATCGGCGCAAGTTGGCATTGCGACAGCCCGCAAGGCCGCTTCATGTTGATTGCTACCGTGCTGGCTGCCAGACGCAGCCGAGCCGCATACTGCCCGCCACCACGGCGAAAGGGCCCGATTAGCGTATAGACTTAGCCCGCCTGCTCCAAGCGAGATCTCGAACTCTAGTGATGTATAGGAGGCGCAAATGCCGCTCGCCAAGCCAAAGTTTCAACGGTTGGCAATCATTGACGTCACTAAGCCGAGGGCCGCCAGAACAGTCCCGGCGGCCCTCCGTTCACGCCGGGTGTCGCCGCCCTCATGCCGGAGTGTCGCCGCCTCGCACCGGAGCATAGCCGCCCCGCGCTGGCGGCTCGCGGCTCCCCTGGCCGCCGCCATCGCGGTCGTCCTCTCCTGCGGCGATGACGCCACCGGGCCAACGCCGCCGGCAGCGCCGCAACCAGCCACCCTGCGGGTCGCGCCGGCCGAGGTCCATGTAACGGTCGGCGACTCAGTTCAGCTGGCGGCCGTGGTGCGCGACCAGAACGATCAGGTCATGACCGGCGTCACGGTCACATGGGCCAGCAGCAATATGGCCGTCGCTTCCGTCACGCCCGACGGCCTTGTCCGCGGCTTTCCCGCCGGCCTTGTCGTTGGCACCGGCGCCGGCTCGGCCATCATCACCGCAACGGCAGGACAGGCCTCCGGGAGCGCGGCGGCCACAGCGTCGCTGACGCCAGCCGACAGGGACAGGGCCGTGCTGGAGTCGCTCTACGAAGCGACAAACGGTCCTGGCTGGGAGCAGAAGACGAACTGGCTCACAGATGCGCCGATCGGTCAGTGGCACGGGGTAACGACGGACAGCAGCAGTGGCGCAGTTGTAGAGTTGGTCCTCTGGAACAATAGGCTGGCAGGCGCGCTTCCTCCACAGATTGGCAACCTTGCCGACCTCAGGAGGCTGGAACTGCCGGGGAACGCCCTGGCCGGGAGCATACCCCCGGAACTCGGCCAGCTCGCTAGCCTGACAAGCTTGCTGCTCGCGGCAAACCAGCTGGCGGGCGACATTCCCGCGGAAATAGCCAATCTAACCAACCTCGAAGAGTTGGTATTGTCGCGTAACCGGATAACCGGAGCCCTCCCATCCGGGCTCGGCAGCCTCGCCAACCTGAACGTGATGGGGATCGACCGTAACGAGCTGGACGGTACGATACCACCCGAACTCGGCAACCTTGCCAACCTTGAAATCCTAGCCCTCACTTTTAATCGGCTGACCGGAACGATACCCCCCGAACTCGGCAACCTCGAGAGCTTGGAGTGGCTCTTGATCGGCGGCAACCAGCTGACCGGTACGATACCACCCGAACTCGGCAACCTCGATAGCTTGGAGACACTTTCAATCGGCGGCAACCAGCTGACCGGGACGATACCTTCCGCACTTGGCAACCTCGCCAACATCCAGAACCTGCAACTCTTCGATAACCAGCTGACCGGTACGATACCACCCGAACTCGGCAACCTCGCCAACATTCGACAACTGTGGCTCTTCGATAATCAGCTGACCGGAACGATACCCCCAGAATTCGGCAACCTCGCCAAGATGCAGGTATTGCCGTTGCATTCCAACAGGCTTACAGGCGCAATACCCGCGACGCTGTTGCGCCTTGACCAGCTGCTGTCATTCACCTTCGGCGATAACGCAGGCCTGTGCGCTCCGGGCACAAGCGCCTTCGTTACATGGGCGGCGGGCCGCCGGATTTTCTCCGGAGACTATTGCAACCGGCAAGATGTGGCCGCGCTCGGGACGTTGCACAAGTTCACGGGCGGCATGAATTGGACAAACTCCAGCGGATGGCTCGGAGGCCTCGTCCTGGACGAGTGGCACGGCATCGGTGCGGACTCCCTCGGCCGGGTAGCGAGCATCGATCTGGCCGGCAACGGCTTGGCTGGCCGTCTCCCGGCCGCCCTGGGCCAGCTGGCCGAGATGCGGGAGCTTCGCATCGGCAACAACTCGAAGCTGGAAGGACCGCTGCCGCCAACGCTTACATCGACCAAGCTCGCGGAGCTGCGGTACGCCGGCACGGGGCTGTGCGCGCTCGACACCCAGGAATTCCGCGACTGGCTAGCCACCGTCGCATCCCACGAAGGCACCGGAACGGAGTGCATGTACACCGACCGCGACGTGCTTGCGGCGTTGTACTCCGCGGCGGGCGGCGCGGGGTGGACGAACAGCGACAACTGGTTGACGGACGCGCCGGTGGGAGAGTGGTACGGAGTGACGGCAGAGCAGGATGGCTCGGTGCGCGGGCTGAACCTGGACGAGAACGGCCTCAAGGGCACGATCCCGGCGGAGCTGGGCAGCCTTGGCCAATTGGCTCGCCTCTCCCTCGCCGACAACGACCTGGAGGGCGAAATACCGGCGGCGCTCGGCGACCTTGACAGCCTCAGGTTTCTCTCGTTCGCCATCAACCGTCTGACCGGCACGATACCGCCCGAACTTGGCAACCTCGCCAACCTCGAGGCGTTGCATCTCCACAGCGTCCTCACGAACCCCAGCCGTCGTAACCAGTTGGCAGGCCCCATCCCGCCCGAGCTGGCCAACCTCGGAAACCTTGCCGAACTCAGTCTCGCCGGCAATATGCTGAGCGGCCAGATACCGCCGGCGCTCGGCACGCTGTCCCGGCTGACAGACCTGTTGCTCGAGGGCAACCGGCTGACTGGCGGCATTCCCGTGGAGTTGTCCGGTCTGTCGAATCTCCAAGGGTTGAATCTGGCTTATAACGGACTAACTGGCCCGATACCGCCCGAACTCGGCAACCTTTCCAACCTCATCAACCTCGGACTCGCCGGCAACTTCCTGACAGGCTCAATTCCGGCGTCGCTAGGCAACCTTGCCCAGCTCGACACCCTCTGGCTAGGCAGTAACCAGCTTGAAGGCGCCATCCCGCCCGAAATCGTCCGCCTACCGAGCTTGAAGGCGCTGGCGCTCGAAGGCAACGGCCTGACGGGCGCTATCCCAGCGGAATTCCCCGTCCTGGAAGCGCTGCGGCTCTCCTACAACCGTTTCACGGGGATGATTCCGGCTGCGTTGGGTAACATCTCCAGTCTCGAGGCAATCTATCTCGAGGGTAACCAACTGACAGGCGCCTTGCCCGCCGAACTAGGCAGCCTCGGCAACTTGGTGGAGCTGATATTGAGCAATAACAGCCTCGCTGGACCGGTCCCCGCCGCATTCGGCGGCTTGGCGAAACTCGAGAAGTTCAGCTTGAGCAACAACTCCGAGCTCGCGGGTTCGCTCCCGGCCAGCCTGACCGGCCTCGGCATGCTGGCAGAGTTTCTCACGGGCGGCACCGCGCTCTGCGCGCCCGCGGATCCCGCCTTTCTCAGGTGGCTTGACGGGATGCAAAATCAGCGCGTACGCATCTGCGAGTCCGGGGGCGGGTCGGCGGCCTACCTGACCCAGGCCGTGCAGTCGCGGGAGTTCCCGGTTCCGCTGGTCGCAGGCGAGCCGGCGCTGCTTCGCGTCTTCGTGTCGGCCTCCGGCGCCAGTGGCGAAGGCATGCCGCCGGTGCGGGCGCGTTTCTACCGGGACGGATCCGAAGTGCATGTCGTGAATATCGATGCCCCGAGCGCAGCTATTCCGACTAGGCTGAACGAGGGCGACCTCGAAGTGTCGGCCAACGCTCCGATACCGGCATCAGTGATCCAGCCCGGCTTGGAGATGGTGGTCGAGATCGACCCTGACAGCACGCTGGACGCTTCCCTCGGCATCGTGCGGCGCATCCCGGCCGAGGGGCGCGCCCCGGTATCCGTCCGCGTGGTACCCGAGCTGGACTTCACGATCGTGCCGTTTCTCTGGCGCGAGGCTCCCGATTCGGGGATAGTGCGACTCGCCGCCGGCCTTACGGCGGACAATCCCATGGTGTTTGGGCCGATGAACACGTTGCTGCCTGTGCGAGACATCGATCTGAAGGTCCATGAACCGGTGGTCACGGCGCGCAACGATGCCTTTAGTTTGGTTGGCGAAACAAGAGCGATCCGGACTCTGGAGGGGGCGGCCAGCGATGCCTATTACCAGGGGATCATGTCCGGGCCCAGAACGGGCATCTTGGGAATCGCCAGTGTTCCTGGACGGGCCAGCTTCTCGATACCTAATCCTCTGGTTATGGCACACGAGCTTGGCCACAACTTCAGTTTGCAGCATGCGCCGTGCGGCGGAGCGAGCGGTTCTGATCCGGATTTCCCGACACCGGACGGAACGATCGGCGCCTGGGGCTACGACATGCGTGGCAACTCGCTGGTTGCACCGCGCACCTACGATCTGATGTCTTATTGCGATCCACAGTGGATCAGCGACTACCACTTCGCGACTGCGCTCGGCTATCGCGTCTACGAAGAGGCCGACAGCGCGGCGGCGATGGCTGTAGCGAGTGGGGCGGCAGTGGGCGCCGGGCCCGAGAGGGCGCTACTTCTGTGGGGCGGGATTGGCGAAGGCGGAGAGCCGTTCCTCGAGCCGACTTTCATAGCCGACGCGCCGCCCAGCCTCCCAGAGTCGCCGGAGGGCGAGTACACAATCGCCGGACGCGATGCCGACGGCGGAGAGCTCTTCTCGCTCAGCTTCGACATGCCGGTATTGTCGCACGGGGAGGGGCGTTCCGCCTTCGCCTACGCGCTGCCTGCCCGGCAGGAGTGGGCCGGTTCGCTGGCCAGCATCACCCTCTCGGGACCCGGCGGATCATTTACGTTGGACGGGTCGAGCGACCGCGCGGCGGCGATCTTGCGCGATCCGCTGACCGGCCAAGTCCGCGCCATCTTCCGCAACGCGCCGCCCGGTCTCCTGGACGCGGCGGGCATGGCCGCGCCGCTCGGGCGGGAGGCCGCCGCCGCGCTCTCCCTCGAGCCCGGCCTCGAGGTGCTCGCCAGCCGCGGACTGCCGCGCCCGGAAGACTGGAGACGCTGAACGCCGGGCCGCCGGCGGGCGGTGGCCCGCCCTCCGCGGCGCGCGTCACTGGGCCGAGACTCGGCGGAAGAGCCCCGGCGGGGCCCCGCACACGCCGGATGTATCGCCGGCCGCACCGGTATCTCTCGGCTTCCCTGGCCGCCACCCTCTGGGCCACCCTCTCCTGCGGCGGCGGCGCTACCGCGCCCACGCCTCCCCCGCCTCCGCCGCCGCCAGCCCCGCAGCCTCCGGCGCCGCAGCCGACCACGGTGTCGGTCACGCCAACCGAGGTCCGGATAGCGGCCGGCGACTCTGCCCAGTTGGCGGCGGAAGTGCGCGACCAGAACGGACAGGTCATGACCGGCGCCACGGTCGCATGGGCCAGCAGCGACGCAGCCGTCGCCACGGTCACATCCGCCGGCCTCGTCCGTGGCGCCAGCGCCGGTTCGACCACGATCGCCGCAACGGCGGGGCAAGCCTCCGGGAACGCGGCAGTCACCGTGTCGCGACCAGCGCCGCCCGACCGGGACCGGGCGGCGCTGGCGGCGCTTTACGAAGCGACAAACGGTCCTGGCTGGAAGGACAATACCAACTGGCTGACGAACGTGCCGACCGGACATTGGTACGGGGTAACTACGGACAGCAGCGGCTCGGTTGTAGAGCTGAGCCTTTCAGCCAACGACCTCGCAGGCGCGCTCCCGCCACAGATCGGCAACCTTGCCAACCTCAGAACGCTGGCACTTACGGCGAACGCCCTGACCGGGAGCATACCCTCCGAGCTAGGCAACCTCTCCGAACTGCATACATTGGCGCTTCAATCCAACAAGCTGACAGGCACATTGCCCAAGACGCTGTTGCGCCTCGACCGGATGGAGTTCTTCTTCTTCGACGATAACGCAGGCTTGTGCGCTCCGGGTACAAGCGCCTTCGCTGCGTGGCTGACGAATCTCGCGCTTGCCTCCGCAGACTACTGCCACCGGCAAGACGTGGCCGCGCTCGAAGCGTTGTACAAATTCACCGGCGGCACGAATTGGAGCAACTCCAGCGGCTGGCTCGAAGGGGTCGCCCTGAGCGAGTGGCATGGCATCGCCGCGGACTCCCTCGGCCGGGTAGTGCGCATCGACCTTGACGACAACGGCTTGGCCGGCCGTCTCCCCGCGGCCCTGGGACAACTGGCCGAGATGCGGGAGCTTCGCATTGGCAACAACGCGAATCTGGCAGGACCGCTGCCGCCGGCGCTTACCTCGCTCGAGCTCGCCGACTTGCACTACGCGGGCACCGGGCTGTGCACGATCGACACCCAGGCTTTCCGCGATTGGCTAGCCACAGTCGCGTCCCACGAAGGCACCGGGACGGAGTGCGCGTACACCGACCGCGATGCGCTTGCGGCGTTTTACCATGCGACAGGCGGCGCAGGGTGGACCAACAGCGACAATTGGTTGACGGACGCGCCGGTGGGAGAGTGGCATGGAGTGACGGCGGATCGAGATGGTTCCGTAAGCGGGCTGAACCTTGACAAGAACGGTCTCGATGGTCTAGTCCCGGCGGAGCTGGGCAGCCTCGGCAAACTGGCCCGCCTCTCCCTCGCCGACAACGACCTGAAGGGCGAGATACCGCCGACGCTCGGCGACCTTGACAGCCTCAGAGTTCTCTCGTTCGCCATCAACCGTCTGACCGGCAGAATACCGCCCGAACTAGGCAACCTCGCCAACCTCGAGGTCTTGCACCTCCACGGCGTACGCGCGAACCGCAAGCTGAACCAGTTGACAGGTCCTATCCCGCCCGAGCTGGCGAACCTGACGAACCTTGCCGACCTGAGGCTTTCTGGAAACATGCTGGAAGGCGAGATACCGCCGGCGCTCGGCAACCTGTCCAGGCTGACAACCTTGTGGCTCGAGGCTAACCGGCTGACGGGCAGGATTCCGCTGGAGTTGACCCGTCTGGCGAAACTCGAGAGGCTCGATCTGGGCTATAACCAACTTGCCGGCCCGGTACCGTCCGAACTCGGCAACCTTGCCAACCTCTCTACCCTCGCCCTCGGCAACAACAGGCTATGGGGTACAATTCCGGCGGCGCTAGGCAATCTTGCCCAGCTGGACACCCTCTTGCTCGGCGGCAACGCGCTTGACGGGACCATCCCGCCCGAAATCGTCCGCCTGCCCAGCCTGAAGGCGCTGGGGCTAGATAACAACCGCCTGGCGGGATCTATCCCGACGGAATTCCCCGTCCTGGAGAGGCTGTCTCTCTCGAACAACCGATTCACGGGGATAATTCCGGTTGCACTCGGCAACATTTCCAGTCTCGAGGCAATCTATCTCGATCGTAACCAGCTGACTGGCGGCATGCCCGCCGAATTGGGCAGACTCGGCAGCTTGGCGGAGCTGGAGTTGAGCAATAACAGACTCGAGGGACCGGTCCCTGCCGAATTCGGCAAGTTGGCCGAGCTGAGAAAGTTCAGTGTAAGCAACAACTCCGGGCTCTCGGGCACCCTCCCCTCCAGCCTGACCGGCCTCGGCATGCTGGCCGAGTTTCTTACGGGCGGCACCGGACTCTGCGCGCCCGCGGACCCCGCCTTTACGAGGTGGCTGGAAGGAATGCAAAAGCGGCGCGTACGCCTCTGCGAGCGCGCATCGGCGGCCTATCTGACCCAGGCCGTGCAGTCGCTGGAGTTCCCTGTCACGCTGGTCGCCGGCGAGCCGGCGCTGCTTCGCGTCTTCGTGTCGGCGCCCGGCGCCACCGGCGAACGCATGCCGCCAGCGATAGCGCGTTTCTACCGGGGCGGATCCGAAGTGCACGTTGCGAACATTGCAGCCCCGAGCGCTCCTATTCCAGCCGGCCTGAACGAGGGCGACCTCGAAGTGTCGGCCAACGCTTCGATACCTGCATCCGTGATTCAGCCCGGCTTGGAGATGGTGGTCGAGGTCGATCCGGACGGTACCCTGGACGCTTCCCTCGGCATCGTGCGGCGTATCCCGGCCGAGGGGCGCGCCACGATATCGGTCCAGGCGGTACCCGAGCTGGATTTCACTATCGTGCCATTCCTCTGGCGAAAGGACCCCGACTCGGCGGTAGTGCGGCTCGTCACCGGTCTGACTGCGGACGATGTCGACTTCTTAGGGCCAATAAACACCTTGCTGCCTGTGGGCGACATCGATCTGAAGGTCCATGAACCGGTGGTGACATCGAGCAACGAAGCCAACGATCTGCTTGACGAAACCGCTGCAATCCGGATTCTGGAGGGGGCGGCAAGCAACAGCTATTACCAAGGGGTCATGTCCGGAACCTTGAGCGGCACCGCTCTGGGAGTCGCCACCGCTCCCGGACGGGCGAGCTTCTCTGTAACGCAGCCGCCGGTCATGGCTCACGAACTCGGCCACAACTTCAGTTTGCTGCATGCGCCGTGCGGCGGACCGGACCAAGTTGATCCGCATTTCCCGGCGCCGGACGGAACGATCGGCGCCTGGGGCTTCGACATGCATGGCGACTCGCTGATTGCACCGGGCACGCACGACCTGATGTCCTACTGTCCGCCCCTCTGGATCAGCGACTACCACTTCGCGAATGCGCTCGGCTACCGCGTCGCCCAAGAGGCCGCCGGCAGGACGGCGGCCGCGGCCGCCGGGCCCGAGAGGACGCTACTCCTGTGGGGCGGGGTTGGCGAAGGCGGAGAGCCGTTCCTCGAGCCGGCTTTCGTCGCTCACGCGCCACCCAGCCTCCCCGTGTCGCCAGGGGGCGAGTACACGGTCGCCGGGCGCGACGCCGCCGGCGGCACGCTATTCTCGCTCAGCTTCGATATGCCGGTAGTGCCGGACGGGAATGGGCGATCCGGCTTCGCCTACGCGCTGCCTGCCCGGCAGGAGTGGGCCGGTTCGCTGGCCAGCATCACCCTCTCGGGACCCGGCGGATCCTTCACCCTGGACAAGTCGAGCGACCGCGCGGCGGCGATCGTGCGCGATCCGCTGACGGGCCAAGTCCGCGGCATCTTCCGCGACGCGCCGCCCAGTCTCATGGCCGCGGCAGGCATGGCCGCAACGCTCGGCCCGGAGGCCGCCGCCGCGCTCTCCCTCCAGCCCGGCCTCGAGGTGCTCGCCAGCCGTGGCATCCCGCGCCCGGAAGACTGGAGACGCTGAACGCCGGGCCAACGCCGGGCGGGACCGCTGCAGGTGCCGACTACACGAATCGGCGCGAAGTTGTGGAGCTTGTCCGCCGGAGCGAGGTAGGCGTACCGCGACCGGACGAACCGGCCGCTCGGCCCGTGCGCGCGAGCCGAGCCGAGGCGCGGGAGCCAGAGGCAAGCGGACCGCGACCGGACACGAACGGAACGGGAAACAAGCTGGTCAAACAGGAGGGAGTAACGCACAAGTGTCTTACGCAAAGCAGCTAGCGACTACGCTTCGCCACTCGCAAACCATGTTCGAGAAGACCCTCACGACATTCTCGGAGGAAGACTCGGGGTTCGCGCCGCAGGATGGACTCTTCACCGTCGCCGGTCACGTGGCCCACGTCGCCGGAACGGTAGACTGGTTCGTGGATGGGGCATTCGGCGATGGATGGAACATGGACTTCGACGGTCACCTCGCCGAAGCGAAAGCCGTCCACTCGTTGGCGGACGCGCTGGAGTGGAGTCGGCGAGCCTACGCCCGTGCCATCGAAGTCGTGGAATCCTCGCCCGAAGAAGTCCTGCGGGCAAAGATTGAGGACACGCGGATCATGGCGGGACAGCCGCGCGCAGCGATCATAGACGGCATAGCGGACCATACTGCCCACCACCGGGGAGCGCTGACAGTCTACGCGCGACTGCTCGGCAAGACGCCTGTGATGCCGTACGCCTGAGGTCCCGCCGCACGCCCGATCTCCGGCGGCTGGCGCTGCTCGCCCGCAAGCTCCAGACCCGCGATCCGACTTGCTCCGTGTCCGACCCGGCGTGATCAGGGACCAACCGGCCCGTCAACCGCAACTGGGTCCGGCAACTATCTGGCAGATCGGTTTTCCGGCGATCTCGGGTCGCGGATTATGCCTCTTCGACTTCGTGGACGAAGAACACCTCGGCGCATTCTCGCCGGATGGCGAAGAGGGCCCCGCCAACAGACACTATCGGATCTCCGGATGGCGAGTTCTGGACGCGCCGAATGCGCGATCCGGGAACAATTCCGCGTTCTAGAAGAGGGGCCGCTTGTTGGCTCTCCACATCGATACGGTCGACCTCGAAAGTCTTCCCCAGCGGCACATCCATCAGGCACAGGCTGGATTGCGTTTCCGGCTCCGTCACCAGCGGCGTCTCGGTTACCTTAGCTTCTCGGCCCATTCGTCGTCCTTTCCACGACAACTGCCAACTGTCCCGCCCCGTTGCGTATCCCGCGTCCCCGCCGACGCCCGTACAGATCATTGGGACGCCGGGAACTACTTGTGCCGAGAGCGGCGCCCGCCGCTTGACGGCAACCCGCACCAAGAGTAGCGTAGAGCATTGTTGAGAACCAGTCTCAACTAACAGTAGGCACCCTGCGCAAAGCTATCAAATTAAAATGCCCACCGCTGTAGCCGCGGCCCGACCCGACGCGTCGGCAGCCCCCGAGTCTGTCCCGCATTGTCCGGTGGCCGTCCTCATAGGGCCGCCGAACTCGGGCAAGACCACCCTCTTCAACCGTCTGACCGGTCTGAGGCAAAAGGTAGCGAACTACCCGGGGGTCACGGTCGAGAAGCACATTGGGCGCGCCCGTCTGGCTTCGGGCCGGGAGCTCGACGTTATCGACCTGCCGGGCGTTCACGGGTTCGCGAGCCACTCGCCGGACGCGAAAATCACCTACGATGTACTGGACGGCCGTATCGGAGGGCTGCCCCTTCCTGAAGCCATCATCGTCATTGTGGATGCGACCCGGCTCAACACGCATCTCATGCTCTTGGAGCCCGTTTTGCAGCGGACGATCCCCACGCTGCTGGTCCTCAACATGGTGGATGCGTTCGAAGCCGGGGGCGGCCAGCTGGATGATGATGCGCTCGCGGCCAAGTTTGGCGTCGAGGTGGTGCGGACGAATGCGCGGGCCGGACGCGGCATCCGCGCGGTCGCCGAATACCTGGACAGACAGGCTGGCCAGGACGCGGACCCTTCCGCGCAGAAGCCGAAGGGTCCGCGTCCACGCCCTCCCCTGCCCACCGTCGATGCGCTCACCCGCCGCCAGGAGAAGCTGAGGCGCACGCTTGCCGCCGCCAGGTACCGGACCGCCGGACCATCCCGGATGACCCGGCGTCTCGACGCGCTCTTCCTTCACCGCTTCCTCGGCCCCGCAATATTCGTGGGGATCGCCGCCCTCGTATTCCAGGCGATCTTCACCTGGGCCGCCCCGGTCATGGACGCCATCGAAGCCGTGATCGCCTCCTCCGGCGAGTGGACCGCAGCGCGAATGCCGTCCGGCTGGTTCCGCGACATGCTGACCGAGGGAGTGTGGAACGGCGTCGGCGCCGTCCTCGTTTTCCTGCCGCAGATACTGATCCTGACTCTCTTCCTGGGCATACTCGAAGGCTCGGGCTACATGGCCAGGGCCGCCGTGATCGCGGACCGGATGATGATGCGGGTGGGTCTTCCGGGACGCGCGCTCCTCCCGCTGCTCTCGGCCTACGCCTGCGCCATCCCCGCTATTCTCTCGGCGCGGACGATCGCCGACGAGCGAGACCGGCTTGCCGCGATGTTCGTAGCGCCGTTCATGACATGCTCGGCCCGCCTGCCCGTCTACGCGCTTCTGATAGCCGCCTTCATCCCCGAGCGACCGCTCCTCGGACCGTTCCTCGGCACCCAAGCCGCCACTTTGCTCGGCCTCTACCTGCTCGGGATCGCTGCCGCCACCGGCACGACCTTCCTCATCAAGCGGACTTTGCTCAGAGGCCCGACTTCGGGCTTCGTCCTGGAGCTGCCGCCGTACCGCGTACCGCTGCTTCGAACGCTGCTGCTTCGGTTGGCCGACCGCAGCAGAATCTTCGTGCGGAGGGTAGGCAAAGTTATCCTTACGGTGACGATCGTCCTCTGGACGCTCGCCCAGTTCCCGCGAGTCGACGGCGCGACGCCACCGGTGGAGGAGAGTGCGCTCGGGCGAATCGGACAGGTGATCGAGCCGGTCATAGAGCCACTCGGATTCGACTGGAAGATCGGCGTCGGGCTTGTTTCGTCGCTGGCCGCGCGAGAAGTGATCGTGGGAACGCTCGGAACGATCTACGGCATCGATAACAGCGACGAGTCCTCTGTCGAGTTGCGGGCCGCGCTGCGCCGCGACCTGGACTACGGGTCGGCCGTCGGGCTGCTGATCTTCTTCGTGTTCGCGCTTCAATGCATGTCTACCGTCGCCATGATGCGGCGCGAAACTGCCGGATGGAAGTGGCCCGCGATTCAGTTCGGGTACATGCTTGCACTGGGCTACTTTGGCGCGCTGGCGGCCAATCAGCTGCTGTGACGTCCAGCCGTATGTGACGTCCAGCTGTTGGCTGCCCATCTGTTGCCTGCCCAGCTGTTGCATGCCCAGCTGTTGCTGCCCAGCTATCGTGACGCCGACAAAGGTTCTGCCTCGGTATCTCCCGCTACCAAGCAATGTTATTATTGCCTGGATCGCAGTGTCCGGGCGGAACTGCCGGTCCGCTAGGCCGAGCGAACCGTCGATCCGCTAAGTAGAGCGAACCGCCCGTTTGTACGACTCTCGTGGAGTCGCGTAGAGTCGGACTCTCGCAATAGACGATACAGCTGTGGAGACATGCAATGCAGTGGAACGAAATGCTCAAGAGCGAAATGGATGTCGCGTACCGGGCGGCGGCAGGATTGGCGGCTCTCGTGGACGATCTCGAATGGAAGCCGTCCACCGGCGATAACTGGATGACGACCGGACAGCTATTGCAGCACCTGACCGATTCTTGCGGCGGCCTCTTTCAAGGGTTTGTCACCGGCGAGTGGAAGATGCCGGACGGCACGGATATCGCGGATGTGCCCGAAGACGAGATGATGCCGCCCGCTTCCGCCATGCCCGCGGCCGACAGCGTCGAGGCGGTCCTCGATGCATTGCGCTCGGACCAGGAGCTGTCGGAACGGATGCTCGAGCAGGCTGCCGACAGGATGGACGAGCCGACTCCGGTCCCCTGGGCCCCGGATGTGGCGCCGTTGGGCCAGAGGCTGCTGATGAGCGTCAACCACCTCAATCACCACAAGAGCCAGCTCTTCTACTACCTGAAGTTGCAGGGCAAGCCGGTCAATACGATGCACTATTACGGCATGGCCCAAGATGGCGGTCAGTAGCAACCGCCAATAGCGACCGCCAGAGAATGACCCGCTAGATAATGACCCGCCGGAGAGCGAGATATCGAATGCAGACCAGTAACTTCGAGACGAGCGTCCGCCCCGAGACGAGCGAACGCCCAAGGAGCAGGCGAACAGGGAGCGGACCCCCACGGCAGCCATCCGTCCTCGGGCGGCAGCCATCCAGCCTCGCTTCGTGCGCCGTTTTCGTTGGAGCGGCGGCTCTCCTTTCCTGCGCCGTCGCGCCGCCACCTGCCGGAGAGTTGCCATCGCCCTATCGCATCCTCGTCACGAACGACGATGGCATCGAATCTCCCGGCGTTCAGGTTTTGGCCGAAGAGCTGCGGAAGATCGGAGAGGTGACGCTGGTCGCGCCATGCGGCGAGCGGAGCGGGAGCAGCATGTCCGTCCTGCTCGCTACTCAGGTCAGGCTACGCAGCTACGGCGCGGATAACGAGAGCGGAGGAGGACAGGCGGAGAGTGGCGCCGGGGACCAGCAAGGCGCCGAGATGGAGAGCGCGGCAGCCGACCCGGCCGAAGACTACGAAGCGGGAGCGCAAGGAGGACTCTCCGGCCGCTGCGTGGACAACACCCCAGCCGGGGCCGTGCTCTTCGCGCTGAACCAGCTTGCCCCCGAATCCGGATTCGATGTCGTCGTCAGCGGCATTAACCGAGGCGCGAATGTTGGAAGTGTCTCGCACATGTCCGGGACGGTGGGGGCCGCGATGATGGCGGCCTACCACGGGATACCGGCAGTGGCCGCCTCTCTGGGCGACATGTCGGACGGCTTCGGCTATAGCGCCCGTGTCGTCGCCCGCTTCGTGAGCGAGCTCGGGCGCCGGCAGCCGGAGCCCGGCGTGGTCTACTCGATCAACTTGCCCAAGGGCACGGCCGCCGAGACGAACGGCGTCGAGATACGGCCGATGGGAGGAAGCTTCCTCAAGATCGAATACGAGGAATTCGCGGCTCCGGATGGCGAAGCTTCGGCGGACGGGGAGCGCCTCTTCATCCCCCGCTTCGTGGATGCCGATCCTTACCCGGCCGGCAGCGACTCCGAAGCGTACTCGGAGGACTATGTCACGATCACGCCGCTTCGCTTCGACTGGACCGACGGCGCGAGTCTTCGAATGTTGATGGGGTGGGATCTAACCGAACTTGCGGAGGAGACACCATGATGCAACGCTCGCCTTCTTCGGCTCTGGCGTTTCTGGTCATCCCGCTTTTGGGCTTGGCCAGCATTCCCCTGTTTCTCGCGCCCGCGTCGGCCTCGGCACAGCAACCCCCGGACTCCGCGGTCGTTCTCGAAAACCTGGTAGTCGTAGTGGGCTCCCGCGCAGAGACCGCGGACCCGGCGGAGCTCGCCGTTCCGGTCGACATCTACGGCGAGGAGGAGCTGGCGCGCCTTGGAGAGATCGACTTGGGCGAGCTCCTCGGACGCATCGCGCCATCGTACAACTCCACTCGCTACAGCGCGGGAGACGGCGCCGCTCTGCACGTGGCCACGCTGCGGGGCATGTCCCCCGACCAAGTGCTGGTCCTCGTAAACGGCAAGCGGCGTCATGGCGTCGCGTTCCCGAAGGTGATCGCGGCCCTCGGCTACGGCTCGTTGGGCACGGACCTGCGCGCCATCCCGATCCACGCTATCAAGCGTATCGAGGTGCTCCGGGCGGGCGCCGCATCTCAATATGGTTCGGACGCGATTGCCGGGGTGGTCAACATAGTGCTCAAGGACGCGGACTACGGCGCCACCGCGAACACCTACCTTAGCCGCACATCGCGGAACGACGGGGAACGTCTCCTGGCGTCGGGGAATACGGGCATCCCCCTGGGGAACGGCTTCCTGAACCTGACGATGGAGTACAGCAGGCAGAATCCTACGATCCGAGCGTCGGAGGCGCCCACATGCTTCGGCCCCGATCCCGACTACGCTCCGTGCGCTAACGGCGGGAAGATGGAATTCCTTCAGCGCAACGGCGAACCGGACTACGAAGGCGGCGCCGTCATGTTCAATGCGGCGTTGCCAGCCGGAGAATCTGCCGAATTGTACGCGTTCGGCGGCTTCGCCCGGCGGTCGGCCGACCTCGAAGGGCTGTACCGGAAAGCCGACTGGACGGCGCGCTCCGTGTCGTACGTGTACCCGGATGGCTTTATCCCGCACGAGATGTCCGACCTCACCGACGGTTCGGCAGTCTTCGGAATGCGGGGAGACATGGGCGCGTGGTCGTACGACCTCAGCTCGGGCTTCGGGCAAGGCCAGTTCGCCTTTGGCGCGGCCAACACGATCAACCCCTCCTTTGCGGCCGAGTACGTGGCGCGCAATCCCGGCGCCAGCCCGTCGGCGATAGCCTCCAATGCCGGGGCGAGATCGGTCCACAGCGGAACGACGAACGTCCGGCAATGGATGGTCAACGCCGATGCGGCCCGCGACTTGGCGCTCGGAGACATGCCCCTGCACTTGGCGGTAGGAGCCGCCTTCCGCCGGGGGAGCTTCTGGATGGGAGCGGGAGATCTGGCATCGTACGCTTGCGGTTCGAGCAACTCGGCAGGAAGCTTCCCGGCCGCGCACGAGAACAACAGCGGAGGCATGGTCGCCAGCTGCGGTGTCCAGGGCTTTCCGGGCTACAGCCCCGCCAGCGCCAGCGCCTCGCGCAAGAGCCGGAGCAGCGCGGGCGGCTACGCGGACATCGAGTTGGAGCCTTCGGAGGCGCTTTCCGTCGGGGGCAGCTTCCGCTTCGAGAACTACAGCGACGCAGGGAACTCCCTGACCGGCGGCGTGAACGGACGGCTCGCGCTGGGCGAGTCGGGATTTGCCGTGCGCTCCGCCGTGTCGACGGGCTTCCGGGCGCCCCGATTGCCGCAACGGGGCTTCAACACCGTGGTCTTCCAGGGAGGCAGCGGGGGGCTGACGAGCACGGCGTTCCTCCCGGAGGGACACACCATCGCCTGCCAGGACTTCGAGGCATGCTCCCTCAAGCACGAGACCTCGTTCAGCCTCGGAGGCGGACTCGTGTACGCCAACGACTCCGGTCTTCTTGTGACGGCCGACTACTACCGCGTAGCGGTGGCCGACGCGATCGTCCTGACGCCGGGGCTCGGACCCGATCACGGACTCCGGGCAGGGGTTCAGTTTCAGGGGCGGCCCGTCGACGGGGTGGCCTTCTGGACGAACGCGATCGATACCCGGACCCAGGGCTTCGATCTGTTCGCGGGGTGGCGGTTCCGCGGGATGTCGTGGGGCTCGGTCGATATTTCGACCAGCTACCACCGCAACTCGACGGTGATCACGAAGAACCGGAACCCCGACTTCGTCCGCGAGACTCAGACGCTGCTAATCACCGAGGCGCAGCCTAAACAGCGGGTCGGCACGACCGTCGATGTGAGATCGGCCGGGGGTATCGGCGCCAGGGTCGCGGTGAACTACATCGGCGGGTTGAGAACGCCGACCGTCTTCGAGGCTCCGGTGGACATAAGCGGCGGGACTATCGTCGATGCGGAAGCCACCGTTCTGCTGGCAAGCAGGATCCGTCTGGGGATCGGCGTCAACAACCTCTTCGACAAGCTGCCTGACAGGCTTCCGAGCGACCATGTGGCGCAGATGTGGTCCTACGACTACCCGTCGGAATCTCCCTACGGAGTGATGGGCCGGATCATGTTCGTGAGGATGTCCATCCTGGCGTCGTAACTCCCAGCTCCATGTGGTGGTCGTACCGAACCGGGGACTAAACACCCGGCCCCCGGACCCATCTGGGGCCGCACCGGGGATCCGGGGGCCGGGCGTTTAGGGTCTTCCCGGCTTCTCCGTCTTTCCTGGCGGACGTCTAGGGTCGGGGGGCCGGGCTGTCGTCCCGCGACGGGCTGCCGAATAGCAGCGTGTCGAGTCCTTGCGTCAGGCCGGTCAGCCCGGACGCCATCCGCGCCGCAAGCAGCGTACCCGCCACGTACGGCACCGCGCTCGAACCCGCGTCATGACGGATCGTCAGTCGTTCGTGGGGAAGCCCGAACACGGTTTCCACCGAGACCACATAACTCGGAAGCCGGACCGAGTGCACCTGCGCGCCCCCGATCGTAGCGCCCCTGGACGCGCGCAACCCGAGCGTTTCGCCGACCGGCACCTCGACTTCGTTCGTCGCGACCTCGCCCAGGAAGCTCGCTAGCTCGCGCGCGGTGCCACTGGGCGCATCGGGCTTGCCTGCCGAGGCCATGTCGATGATCTCCCAGTGCGGCACATGGCGCGCCGCGATCCCGGCGCAATGCTTCAGCAGCGCCGCGGTGACGGAGAAGTTGCCTGCCGCAACCACGCCGACACCGCGCGCTCGCGCGGCGACGTCTATCTCGCCGAACTCTTCCGCTGCGAGGCCGGAGGTGCCGACGACCACCGCCGCGCCAGCTTCGATCGCCGCCATCACGTGGCCGAAGACGGCCGACGGATGAGTATAGTCGATATAGACGTCGGCGGGCGCCTCCAGCGCTTCTTGCACCGTAGCGGCGACACGCACCGACGGCGCCGCGCCTTCCCCTCCACTGGCGATCATTTCGCCCGCGCGGCTCCGCGCCACCGCCCCCGCCAGCTCCAAGTCGTCCGCTTCCTGGATCGCCGACAAGATGCTTCCGCCCGTCCATCCCGTCGCCCCGCCCAGGCAAATGCGGAGACGCCGTTCGCCGGACCTACTTTCGTTGGGATCCTTCCCCACGTACGCCAACCGCTCCTCGCTTTGTCGAGACGTTGTTGTTGCGCTCCTCCAAGTTATGTCAGCTTCCAGCTATCGGCATGAATTGGTACGGGCCGCCAGCCGTCTGCCGCCACTTGACGGATCCGATCGACCACGGCCCGTAGTGCACCTCCCAGGTTCGCCGCTTCGCCGTCGCGGCGCACTTGGCTCTGGAGCGTTAGCGGCATTCGCATCGTAGGATCTGTTCGCCGAGCGGCGCCTACGACCGGGCGGTGCGACCTGGAAGCAGCGCTAGCGGCCTCCGCATTTGTAGGACCGCGCGTTTCCGAGTAGCTTGCGGACACCCGACACCGAGGAGACCGACTCCCGAATGAATGACTGCGACCAGCAGGTCCGTCGGTTGGCTGCCCGTCCCAAGCCAGCCAAGTGTCTCGAGACCAGGCCCGCCGGCAGCGTAGTGGACCTGTTTTGCGGAGCCGGCGGGTTGACGCACGGCTTCCTTCTGGAGGGATTCCAAATCGCTGCGGGCGTCGACACAGACGGGAGCTGCCAATACGCCTTCGAACATAACAACGCAGCCCCGTTTATCTGTCGCGATGTAGCGTCCGTCGGCGGCAGCGATGTCAACGGCTTGTTTGCACCGGACATTCCACGGGTGCTTGTCGGGTGCGCGCCTTGCCAGCCGTTTTCCAACTACAATCACAAGAACTCCGATCCCCGATGGAGGCTCCTGGCCGAGTTTGGCCGCATAGCGTCCGAGAGCAAGCCGCACATCCTGTCCATGGAGAACGTACCCCGGCTAGAGAAGTTCCGAGGCGGCCAAGTGTTTGGCGACTTCGTCGAGACGATTCGGCGCGAGGGCTACCATGTCGCGTGGCAGACCGCCTATGCGCCCGACTACGGTGTGCCGCAACGCCGGTCCCGGCTGGTGCTCCTAGCTTCCCTTCTAGGCAAAATCAAGCTGCAGGCCCCGACCCACCAGCGAGATGGTTACCCGACCGTCAAGGATGCCATCGGAGGGCTTGCCGAACTGGAAGCCGGCGCAGTCGATACTAGCGACTTCCTGCACCGTTGCAGCCGCCTCTCGTCGTTGAATCTCGAGCGGATCCGCAACTCGAAGGCCGGTGGCAGCTGGCGCGACTGGAACGAGGAGTTGGTAGCCGACTGTCACAAGGCAGACACCGGACGCTCGTACGGGTCGGTCTACGGCCGCATGGAGTGGGATGCTCCGGCGCCAACCATAACCACTCAGTTCTACGGCTTCGGCAACGGCAGATTCGGTCATCCGGAGCAAGACAGGGCCGTCTCGTTGCGCGAGGGAGCCGTCCTCCAGTCTTTCCCGCCGACCTACGAGTTTGTGCGCCCCGGCGACCGGATCCGTTTCAAGGCGCTAGGCCGACTGATCGGCAATGCCGTTCCAGTCCGCCTGGCTCAGGCAATCGCGCGGTCCGTCAAGTCTCATCTGGAGACGCATGCGACGTGAGCGACAAACAGCCCGATTATCCCCTGACCATCAGCCTGAGCCTGCTGGAGCACCTCGGGATCAATCTGTACAGCAACGTTCCTGCGGTGTTGTCGGAGACAGTGGCCAACGCCTGGGACGCGGACGCATCGGAAGTCCGAGTCGAGTGGAACAAGGAAGACGGTACCATAGTCATCCAAGACGACGGCATCGGCATGACTCCGGACGACATCGTCGACCGGTTCCTGAACGTCGGCTACCGGAGGCGCGATAAGCAGCCGGGGCGCACGGCAAAGAACCGGCGTCCGATGGGTCGCAAGGGCATAGGGAAGCTGTCGCTGTTCTCGGTCGCAGGTATCGTAGATGTCGAGTCCGCCAAAGACGGAACCAAGAGCGCATTTCGGCTGGACGTGAGCAAGATACGGAAGACAATTCGAGAAAAGGAAGATTCTGTAACCTATAACGCCGATCATCTATCCGTCTCGGAGATTGACTTTTCCAGCGGCACCCGAATTACTCTGCGCGAACTGCGGCGACGGCTGACCAAGACGACGACGACAGCGCTCAAGAAGAGAATTGCGCGTCGCTTCCTGATCATCGGCGAAGAGTTCCGCGTTATTGTGAACCATGCCGAAGTAGAACCGTCCGATCGTGGTTACTACGACAAGATTCAGTACATCTGGACATACGGCAAACAGGGTGAGGTCATCCGTCAATGTACAAACCTTGGCAAAGACCCTGAAGATCGAACGACCCAGATAGACGCTGGCGAACTGGAGATTAGCGGGTGGCTGGCCACCGTAAGGAAGGTGAAAGACCTGAAAGATGTAGACGGCGGATCGGGTGGCCGAGGCGACAATCTTAATTGTATCGCCATCTTCGTCCGTGGCAAGCTGGCGCAAGAAGACATGCTCGCGAACTTCTCCGAACGGGGCTTATACGCCAGCTATCTGATCGGGGAACTTCGCGTGGACGATTTTGACCGGTACGACGGCCCAGGTACCACGGAAGATAAAGACGCCGCAACAAGTAGTCGTCAACGCATCATGGAAGACGACAGTAGATACCGGCAGCTGCAGGCCACCATATGGAAGGAGTTGAAGCACATCCAGCAGTGCTGGAAGGAGTTAAAAGCCAAAGAGGGCGTCCGGACGGCTTGCAGTATACCGGAGGTGAAGGAGTGGCTGGAACATCTTCCATCCGGAGATCAATCAAAGGCGCGGGACTGGCTGGGACGACTCAACCAGATACGGATCAGCGACGCAGATGAGCAAAAGAGCCTGATCAAGCATGCCGTATTGGCATTCGAGTTCCACAAGTCCAACGAGAGCCTCAGAAAGCTCGAAAATGTATCGAACCGAGACATCGCTGCGACACTAAAAGTTTTTGACAACGTGGATGACATCGAAAACAACCTGTACGGCCAGATAGCAAAACAACGCATAGAGATTATCCACACGCTGCACGATATAGTCGACAAGAACGCACTTGAACGTGAGATTCAGGAGTATCTGTTCAACCACCTCTGGCTGCTGGATCCGTCTTGGGAACGCGTAGATAGCACTGCAGTGATGGAGAAGCGGGTTTCCAATCTATTTAAGGAAGGATATGCGGGGTTGAGTGAAGACGAGAAACTTGCACGGCTTGACATAGCATACCGCGAGACGGCGGGCCAGCATGTGATAATTGAGTTAAAGCGACCGGAGCGACCTATTACAACAATGACGATTATAAACCAACTGGACAAATACAAATGGGGCATGAAGAAACTTCTGCGGGCTCAAGGCAAGTCGCATGAGCCCGTCGAATTTGTTATACTGTTGGGCAAGCCACCTTCGGATTGGTCCAACTACCCGGATAGTGAGAAGGAGTCAATTGATCAGCTTCGGTCATCGTACAATGCTCGAATCGTATTCTATGATCAGTTGCTGGATAACGCCTACAAGGCGTACAAGGACTACATGAAGCATAACAAATCTGTCACGTATCTTGCCAACGTGATTCGGGCCATTGAGAACTACGCTCCGCCAACGCCGTAAGCTAGACGTGTAGTATCCGGGCACCGGCTAGCAAGTCATCCTCCTCCAAGCCGGAAGCCGAAGCCGCCGAGGATGGATACGGCCCGGGATGCCGCGCCGTCCGACCCGGTAGCCCAGTGCAGGTTCTTCATTCCCAAGTGATAGCGGCCATCCGCAACCAGAAACCACCGTTTCGAGACATCCACCTCCACGGCTCCGCCGAATATGAACCCCAAGTCGGCCGTGATCCTATCCCGAAAGATGCCGTCGCATCTGTTGCTCCCCCGGATCGACGCCACCCCGCCGACAGTATTGCACGCCATCTCGTGTCCCCAGAAGCCGCCGGCCAGCACGACCACGCGCACAGCCCCGGCCCCTTGCGTCAACCGGTATGAGAGGAGGACTGGAAATTCCAGATAAGATGCCCGCACCGTGGAACCATCCAGGTAGAGGCCTGTCGTCGCAAAGCCTTTGGAAAGATAGAAGGCTTCCAACTGAACCGAGATACGGTTGAAGAGAGGCAGCCTGACAAATCCTCCAAGTATCGGCCGCACGGTAGCCGTCGAGCCGAAGGTGGAGTAGAAGTTCGTGTCCACGAAGATCACGCCTCCCCTGACGCCGGCAGCCTTGGGGCTGTTCATGGGAGTGACAGCAATATTCTGCCGGCCCAGAATCCCCCGAGGCCCCTGCGACGCGCCAGCCGCCCCATGGCCAACGAGCAGAGCAACAACAACGAGAGCCGCCATCCGCCTGCAACTGGTCTTCATCTTCCGACTCCTTGGTCCGTTCGACTCCCTGGTTCGCCGGGTGCAGCGGTCAGACGCAAGCTGCACTCCGTTGACGACCCTGTCGAGCGCTTTGCCAGAGCTCGAGAACCAGAGATGCCGGAAACGCACTCGAGCGCGCATGCAAGACTCCGGCTTTCCGCCTCGGGCACTCTCGTCCCGCGAACGCGCAGTCAAGCGCTTCTCCATGCCGCGAATGCGCAGCCAGGCACTTTCTCACGCGCTGCGAATACGCCTACGACAGGCGAATGACCGGGGTGGGGGTCGAACCCACGACCTGCGGATTAAAAGTCCGTTGCTCTACCAACTGAGCTACCCGGCCAAGCGCGCACCGTCGCCCGCCGACTTGATCGGCGAATGCGACCGGCGAATGCGACCACCGAAGGCGACCGGCGAGAGCGACCGCGGAAGGCGAACCCCTTCATGATCAGCTAGGTCGCAAAGCGCAAAGGTGCGTGGCACTGCTAAATATCCGGCCAAGCGTCTCCACGGCAACACCGAGGCGACACGGCCCGGGAATACCAGCGCTCCCGCTTGCGGGATGTCAGTAGCTCGAGGCGTTGGCTGGAGATCGAGGCGTTGGCTGGAGATCGAGACGTTAGCTGGAGATTGAGGCGTTGGCTGGCGATCGAAGCGTTCGCTGGAGCTCGAGGCGTTAGCTGGCATCGTTCAGCGGGACCCAGGCTCTCGGGGCAGTCCGCGGATGATCTCCACCTTCGCGCTGTCAGCGGCGATATCTGGCGGGAGAGCGCCGAATCCGTCACGCAAGATGCTTCGCACCATTCCCGTCTCGCGGTCGACGACCAGTACGCCCCGCCCACCGGTGGCGCGATCCAGCGTGGCCACGCCCTCCGGGCCGGAGAGTTCGATCCGGTCCAACGCCTCGGTCCACTCGGACTCGAACGGGATCGCGAAGACGAAGCCGCTCCCTCCCCCGTGATCGATTTTCCGGGGCGTGAAGCTGATGGCAAACAGCTGCCGTCCAACGAAGTTCAACCCGGTCAGCCTGTACGGACCAGGCGCATCGGGCAAACTGACGGGCGCGGTGCGCGCAAATGCAGGCTCCAGATGAAGCTTGCCATCTCGCACTCCGCCCCAGAGCAGCAGCGTGGTATCCGGGGGCGCCTGGGGTGCATGCAAAGCGCCGGCTTTCGGGGCGGTGGCTCGTGCCGGAGTGGTTCTATCGGCGGCAGTCTCGGCGGCGGTGGCCATGTCCCCGGGCGCAGGCGCCAAAGCGCTCGCAACGGGCACCACTGCGGACACCACCACGGTACGTAGAATGAGATTAGTCACAAAGGACAGCTACCCGGACAGACGGCTACCGGTTCCAGCGAAGCAGCTAGAAGTAGCTACCGGTTCCACGCTAAAAGTGCGGGCTTTTCATGGCAGTTCTTGTAGAATGTCATGCCACGCCTTCCGCGCCTGTTGATTTTGTCGCCGGTCCAATTCGTCGCCCACTTCTATCAGGAAACGTACCCTCCACTGTTCGTCAAGGAGCACGAATGCCGAGCGGCTCAGGTCGTGGAGATTGATCGTGTAGATGTTGAGACCGGACGCCCATTCTCGCTGACTTAGCGCAGAGATGTCGTCCCTGTCGACCTCCCGTATGCGCGGCACAGCAAAAAGCAGGTTGCTCAACTCCTCACCAGATTGCTTGGCCTTGAGGCTTGCGGCTTGAACGTGCGACAACGTCAGATCGCAGTCTTTGACCTCGATGACAAGCCGAATGCCGTTATCGTCGTAGCACATGACATCGCCGGACATTCCAGTCGCAACGTCAGCCTCGTTGATCCCTTGAGACTTGACCTCCGAGAAAAGCGAGAAAGCTCGTCCCAACGTGGTGAACAGCGCCGCCGAGACAGCGAGCGGCCTAAGTCCGCCGCTAGGCTCGTTCAAGAACTTGACAAGCATAGTTTCCATCTGTGCCATGCTGGCTCGCCGGGGAACAGCGTAACTGATTTCCTGTGCCGCCAAACGGCGCACCAGAGACCGCAGGATGAGCCGAAATGCGTTGCGCAGATCCTCCAAAGGTGCATTTTCCAAACGGTCGAACAGGGCAACGAGTCGGCCCCATTCATCCTTTGCGCGAACATCGTCCATTTCATGCTCCAAGCGCACCCGGCGCAACGGCTTACTGACATACGGATCCGCGCTTGTTCCCAGGACTTGGTGGTTATCATCCACCCACGGAACGACGACCGATGTGGAAAAGCTCCGCGCATTCCATGCGCCCTCGCCCCCAGCTTCGAGTTGAAGCGCCGTAAGGCTCCGCGCCGGATCAGCTATCTTGCCGAGCATCTGCGTCACCAATGCGTAGCGGATCGAGACCACGTTCGAGTTGGCTAACGCATCCACCTCGGGATCAAGATCGGGACGCTCATGGCCCACCTGGAGCGCCGAAGACCATTCCTCATCAAGCCACTCTCTGATTTCGTCGTTGGTCAACGGAAGTCGAGCCACGAGTCTTCGGAAGTCGAGTCGTGGGGCCACTGAAAGTTGAGCCATGCCGACTCCTGCCTAGGCTTCCTGACCGAGTGGCAGTTGCGCTCCTGGGCATCTACTCGCATCCAATCGCGGAACAGGTCGTCGTACAGGTCTGTGCGATATCCCGAGACAACCACGCGACCCCTTACGGAGTGGAGCGCGTCGGCTAGCTCCGCGTGATCGTCGTCGGTCATCTCGAACCCGTAAGCGGAAGTGTCGCCACGAGACGAGTGGACGTATGGGGGATCGATGTAGAACAGGGTGTCTGGAGTATCGTATCGAGCGATTACTTCCAGCGCTGGCGCGTTCTCGATCTGCACCCGCAACATCCTTTGCGCGACCTCCGACAGACCTTCGACGGACCCCAGCCAGCGCGACACGGCACCAGCCATCCCGGCCCTGGACGTCAGCACGCAGTGCGCCCACCGCCCTTGGCTGCTCCTCTGCGCCAATCCTGTTCGCGTCTGGCGCGCGCGGATGTAGAACCGCCTCGCTCGCTCCAAGGTGGACAGACCGGTCTCCGGGGTGCAGGCAAGCATCAATTCCTCGCGCGAAAACGGGGTCAGGCCTATGGCCTTGACAAGCTTGTCCTGTTGACTGCGGAGCGTGTGGAAAAAGTTGACCAACTCCGAGTCAATGTCGTTGTACGTCTCGACCGGGTATGGACCAACGTTCATCAGCACCGCGGCCGACCCGCCGAATACGTCGCAGAAGTGCGTTGCGTCGGGAGGAAGCAATGGGACGAGGAAGTCCAAATGAGAGAACTTTCCTCCGTACCAACCGAAGGCAATCAGCTTCTTGGACCGACGTCTTGTCGCTATCCGCCGACCTGTGCCAGTTGAATTGACTTGATCTGCCAACGCTGCCACCTCGAGTTGTTCGCCCCGCTTGCGAGTGCCGACTGCGGCGGTATTGCCAACATTCTTCCCCCCCCGTCCAGCCGCTCCCCGTCCAACCGTTATTCTATGCTTCCGGGTCAACGCATCTCAACGGTCTCGTGGATAATGCGCATGACTTCTCGGAGCTTGCAGCCGAGCGAAGCCGCTCAGACAGCCGCCCGCCGGGCGATCCAACCCCCGTATACCAGGGCGCGAAAGTAAAGGCGCGCATCCTCGAAAGAAGCCCCGGCCAGCAACTCGCGAATCCTGGCTTCGGAAACCCAGTGTATGCCCGCCTCTATCCTGGCTTCGAACTCCGTCCGTGCCGCGCTGTCCATCCCCTGGTTCTTCCAGTGCCGGCGCCAAGCCGCGTACATCTCGCCCGTACCCGGAGCGGACCGGTCCCCGTGCAGATCGAAGAGCACGAAAGAGCCCCCCGGCGCCAGCTGCCCGGCGATGCCGCGCAGGAATGCCTGCTTCGAGCCATCGTCCGGAATAAAGTGCATCACGTTGAAAGAGGTCGCCGCCGCGTAGCCGCCCTCCCTGAGATCGCCCACTTCGCCGCAAACAAATTCGACCCCCTCGTCTACGCCGGCTTCGCTTACCCTCCGGCGAGCAATCTCTATCATCTGCGGAGAGGGATCGACGCCTGTGACCAACCACCCCGGTTGATGCGTCTTAAAGGTGACGATCTCTATTCCAGTGCCGGCTCCTACCACTAGCACGCGGGGATTCGGTCCAATCGGTCCGAGACGGCGCTGCAGCAGCGCCAGCGCCTGCCGAAACGAACTGAGATAGCCGGGTATGAGGGTACGCGCCAACTGCTCGTAGCCACTGCCGTACGCACCGTCGAAGTCGAATGGTTTGGTGTCCACGGGATCAAAGAAAGGGCGAGTAGGGCTTTCGTTCAAGGGGTAAACGGATTCGGAATCGATGCTGGCACACTCTTTGCAATCTGAATTCCCGGATAGGGGAACGCGGGACAGGGAACGACCTGTCGTTCAAGGTGGAGACGGGGATCAAAACTGCCGCCGAGACACTCTTTCGCAGCGTGGATTCCCGAACCAGAACGCAACCAGAAAGGGGTTAGCGACTGTCTATCAAAGTGGAGATGAGGTTGAAACTAACGAACGGACACTCGTCGTAGCTTGGATTCCCGAACAGGGGAAACAGCTTCAGCCAATCACCGAGCCGACACCCGGCAAGTAATGGAGCATATGACTGATCAGCCGCGCCGTTTCAGCAGAAAGACTAACCGATTTCGGAGACGCCTCCAGATATCTGGTCTCGCTGTAGCAGTAACTATAGTGATTCTTTCGGCTATGGCAATTCCTCGACTTTGGTTTCCGTCGCGGGACGGGACCCGGACACCGGCTGCCGCACACCACATTGCATTCGGCATGGAAAGCCGCATTCGCGGGGTGTCGCTCTCGGCGCCTCGCCGCGCGATGAAGGCTGGAGGACTTGATCCAATCGGCAGAGTGGCCGCCAACTGGGTCGCGGTCATCCCCTACGCGTTCGTGGATCCCGGCGACTCTCGCGTAGTCTTCGACCGCGAGCACCAGTTCTGGGGCGAAACTACCGGGGGCGTCGCGAAGACAATCCAGTTTGCGAGGCAAAGCGGCCTCTCCGTTTTGCTGAAGCCCCACCTCTGGGTGCGAGGGCAGGGCTGGCCCGGGCGGTTCGAGCCGGGAAGCGCCGAAGATTGGGACGTATTCCTGGACAGTTACCGCGCCTACATCCTGCGCTTCGCCCGGCTCGCGGACTCCTTGGATGTGAAGATGATGAGCGTTGGCACAGAAATCGACCGCATCGCTCTCAGCCGGCCGGAGTACTGGCGGTCGCTGATAGCCGAGGTGCGCAGCGTCTATCGAGGGCAGCTCACCTATGCGGCGAACTGGGACGCCTACGCCCAGATCGACTTCTGGGACGAACTCGACCTGGTTGGCGTCGATGCCTACTTCCCGCTGGTCGACGACGCCACGCCCTCCGTGGAAGAGCTCGTCGATGTGTGGGAACCTTGGATTGCCGAGTTGCGGGATGTCGCCCGTGCCACGGGCAAGGCGATCCTCTTCACGGAGTACGGCTATCGCAGTGTGGATGGAGCGGCTGGCAAGCAGTGGGAGCTGCCCCAGGAACGCTGGGCGCACGGCCCCCCGGAAAACGACGAAACCCAGGCCGCGGCTTACGAGGCGCTCTTCCGCGTCTTGTGGGAACGTCTCTGGTTCGCAGGAGGGTTCCTGTGGAAATGGTACGCCGGCTCGCCGGATGGCGACTGGCTGGCAACCGACTATTCGCCCCAGGGGAAAGCTGCCGAGACGGTTATCGCCAGCTGGTATGGGGGCGACGTGACTCCCAGGTTGCCCTCGGTCTTCTCGGCCGGCCTGGGCAGGTGAGGCCGGTCCGCTAGCGCACCGATCAAGCTAGCGTCCCGGTCTGGCCAGGGGCTCCCAATCAGGCTAGCGCCCCGGCGATTCTCGCTGGTCCGTGGCCGTTACGCTTGATCCGGCGCGGTGCGAAGATCAAGTTCGGTTTGCAGCACTCCGCGGAAGGTGGTTCGGTGATGCGGGGTCGGACCGTGCCTGCGCAAAGCCTCCACATGACGCCGCGTCCGGTAGCCTTTGTTCGAAGCCCACCCGTAAAGAGGGTACTTCGCGTCCAGACGCCTCATGAGGCGGTCGCGCGTAACTTTGGCGAGAATCGATGCGCACGCGATGGAGTGCGAGGCCCGGTCGCCGCCGACGATCGCGGTGTGCTCGCCGAGTTCGGGGACCGGATTGCCGTCCACCAAGATGAGATCCACATCGATGGACAGGCGGGCGAGCCCCCTGCGCATCGCCATAATGGTAGCGGCGCGCACGTTGAGGCGCTCAATCTCGCGAGCGGAGGCCGCGGCGACGCATGACGCCCGGCTCTCGAGCCGGATGCGCTCCGCCAGCTCCTCGCGGCGCGGCGCGCTAACGCGCTTGCTGTCAGTGCATCCCTCGAAGCGTTGTCCCCGGTGGAGCGCGACGACACCCACCACCACTGGTCCCGCGACCGGGCCGACGCCTACTTCGTCGATCCCCGCCACAACGTTGTAGCCCGAGGACCACGCCTTCGTTTCGTAGCTGAGCGGCGCCGATTCCAGCTCCCCGTGCCGTCGGCGCTTCGAGTTCGCTCTTACGGTCTCAGGCAGCGGGTCTCCTGTTAGCGAGAAGCACCGGCAATCAACAACCCGCCTATGCTCCGCGTCACTTCTTGTCCAGCCACCACTTTCGTTCCCGCACCCGCGCCCGCTTGCCCCGGCGCTTGCGCAAGTAGTAGAGCTTGGCCCGCCGCACATCGCCCCGGCGGACGACTTCCAACCCGGCGATCTGCGGAGAGTGCAACGGGAAGATGCGCTCGACGCCGACGCCGCCCGAGATCCGGCGCAGCGTGAAGGTGGCGTTTATGCCTGCCCCCCGGCGGGCTATGCACACGCCTTCAAACGGCTGCACGCGCTCTTTGCCGCCCTCCGTGACGCGAATCCGGATGCGCACTGTATCTCCTGGCGCAAACGCCGGGAGGTCCGACCGCATGTATTCCTGCTCAATTGCAGAGATCCTGGGATCCATCTCTCCGATCCTGTCCTTTCCACCCCCGCGCAACCTCCGGGGAGTATAATCAGCCGTATTCAGCTTCCTTCAGGCGAGTCTAGCTTCCTCCCGCGGGGCTTGCTCCTTCCGGCGGGTTCAGCTCCTTCCGGCGGGTTCAGCTTCCCGCAAGGAGCGATTGGAATATAAGCGCAGATGGGCGTGTCCGGCAGGTCTTCGCGCTTCGGCTTCAGTCGGCCAAGTCCAGGTCCAGCAGGTCCGGGCGCCGCCGCCGGGTTGCCAAGCCAGCCTCCTCGTCCCGCCACCGCTCGACCGCCGCGTGGTTGCCCGACCTGAGAACTTCCGGCGCCGAGCGATTCCCGTACTCGGACGGACGGGTGTACACGGGCGCCGACAGCTTGCCGTCGTAGTAGCAGTCCGTGGCGGCCGAGGCGTGGTCGCCCAGCGTCCCCGGCAGCAGCCGCACCACGGCATCCACTACCGCCAGGGCGGCCGGTTCGCCGCCGCTGAGCACATAGTCCCCGATCGACAGTTCTTCGGCGGCCCACGCCTCGGCCACGCGCTCGTCGATCCCCTTGTAACGCCCGCAAAGAAGGGTGAGGCTGGATTCGAGCGCGAAGCGAACTGCCGTCTCGTGGTCGAACGGACATCCCCGGGGCGTGAGCGAGACGATCCTGCCGGGCCGCTCCAGCGCCCGTAACGCCCGGTCGAACGGCTCCGGCTTCATGACCATGCCCCCGCCGCCGCCGAACGGCTTGTCGTCAGTCGTGCGATGGGCGTCGTCCGTGTAATCCCTCAGATCGATCACATTGTAGTCCACGAACCCTGCGTCGCTGGCGCGCCCAGGAATCGAGAGGCTCAGCGGCTGTTCGAAGTACTGCGGGAAGATCGTAACAATGTTGATTCGCACTGCCTGCACCCTCCTTTTCGCTCAACCGGGGTGGCACGGCCACCGCAGGGCGATGAGCGCTGCGCAGCTTGGCGGCCGCTCGCCGAGGCCTTCTCGCCCTACCGAGCGGTTCGGCCGCCGCGGCCCGACCGCGCCGCCCGCAGCGCCGCTTCCTCTATACGTCGAGCAAGCCGGCCGGGAGCTTCATGCGTATTTTTCCAGCGGAAAGATCGATCTCGACGACCAGCTCCGCCTGAAGCGGTATGAAACGTTCTCTTCCGGCAACTTCTACGGCAAGAAGCGGCGCTGCGGGCTGATCGTATACCTCCCGGACCACGCCGATCTCCTTGTCGTCGTCGCAAACCGACATGCCGATCAGGTCGCTTAGCAGGTAGCCATCTTCCGGCATGTCGGGCAGCTCATCGCGGGGCATGGCCAGACTGGCGCCACGCAACGACTCTGCCGCGGTGCGATCGGTCACCTCGCGGACGGAGACCAGCCAGCGTTTAGCGTGGGGCCTTGCCGCGCTCACCGTGAGCTCGGCCATCCGCGAGAGCTCTGCTTGCGCAGAGGGCTCTTGAGAGCACGCGACGCCTGCACCGCCGCTCAACTCTGGCACGGATGAGCGATCCGCGTGCGCGGCCGGCTCCCGAGAGCTTGCGACGCGTGCACCGTCGGCTAGCTCGGACGCGACTGAGCGAGCCGCTCGTGCGGCCGGCTCCCGGAAACCGGCGGCGCGACGATTGCTGCGGCTACGCGGGCGGCTGCCGGCCAAGCTTGCCGCGCGATCGCCCTTTGCCGAGCCAACGACGCGAAGACGCCGTCCAGCCCGAAGAACCGCCTCCGGCCGATCGGTTTCGGCCTCGACGAGCAATTCGCCGCGAATCCCGTGTGCCCGGGCGACGCGGGCGACAACGACCAGTGCGGCCGAACTCACCGTAACTCGGGGCACGGATTGCGGCGGACAAGACTTCCGACCTCTCCGGGCTCTCTGGTCGCGCAGGTCCCGGCGGTCACGGTAGGGAGATCTCTTCCGTCCAGATCTGGTTGTCTCCCTCGTACTGGCCAACGCGGATTCTGGCGATGTCGTATTCCGGCAAAGATCGGACCGCGATGCATTTGCCGTCGAGCATCTCGCCGTGTAGGTTGAATTTGAAATCCAGGTTGTCGAATCCGTACGGCTGTCTGGAGTGTGGAAGGTAGTTGGCGTCGATAGGGAACAAGTGCACGAAGAACATGGGTTCCGTGTCCTCCGGACTGCACGGGTCCTTGACGAAGATCAGGTTTTCCCCTCCGAGATGGATGTAGAAGACGCTGCGGGCTGCCGGACTGGCGCCGGAAAGGGCAGACGAAAAATAGCGGTCAAGCCACCGCTGTTTCTCCTGGAACCAGCGCTCCGCTTCCCAAAGTAGGTTCCCGTCGATGTCAACTTGCCCGGTTCGGATGCCGACGATGTCCTTGTCGGGAAGCTTGCGCTCAACGACGCAGGTTCCGTTGTCCTTCCAGTCCGACGTGTGCCAGCCGAAATTCAGCGCATCGCGTTCTGGCGTTGCACTTTCGGAATTCAACGAATAGACGGTCAACGGGAACTGCGAACCGCGTTCGTCTTCCCAGAAGCAGCTCCGCTTCTCATAGGTCAGCCTGCTTCCGTGGAGGTAGACATCGTACCTGGAAGCAATGATGGGATCCGCTTCCGGAACGACGGCCTGTACGGGTTCCGAGGGCTCGGTGATGGCTTTCACCCGGTTGCCGAGGCGGTCTTCGTAGTGGAGCGAAGCGCGCAGGCGATGCCCGACATCTGCAGCAGTGGGCGTGTAGACGTCGGCGGGTCGTCGAGCGGGGAGGATGGTCCAGCCATCGGCATCGTCGCCTTTCTCCCACCGCCACGGTTCCCCCGGCAACTGCCGCCCGTGGGACTCGTTGAGAAAGGCGCCGAACGGCTTGCCCTCCACCGGAGCGCCAGAACTGCGGAAGATGGCGGCGGGCCAGAACTCCCGTTCACGCAGGCGATACAGTTTGCCGTCCGCCAGTTCCGCCACCAGCTCCAGCAAGGGGTCCCGAGACAGGGCGCTTCGTAGGTCTTCGTCCTGCTGCCGAGGGCATGGCCACCATAAGTCAGTGAAGTAGAGGACATGCACCTCTCCGCTGCCAAGCGCCGTCAACAATTCGGACCGCAGATGATCCGGTTCGCACGGTAGTTTCCAATGGTGCGCTGGACCGTAGACGTGCAAACTCATGATGACTCGGGCATTGCTCAGGATCGGGCCTGTTAGAGCGGCCTCGCGAACGTACTGCACGCTCTCCGAATTTCTCCACGCCGGTGCGGCATACCATTGTCGCGCGCCTAAATGCCAGCGCCATATTTCGCGGGGATGCTGGGCAAGCAGCACGGCCGCCTGCAGGACAAGGGCCAACTTGAGGACGGCTGCAAGAGTCCCCCCGGACCCTATGGCTTGAACTGTCCGCGGTCGCGGAACGATTCCCCGCGGCGCCCGCCTGCGCGCATACCGTAGGGCGCCGTCCATCAGCAGCAGCGCCGCGAACAGGAGCGGAACATACGCGGGAGCGAGGAACCTCCACTGCAATCCATCCCAGGTGCCTCCCGACATCATCGCTGCTACGAGCAGCGTCAGGTAGGCGAGGGCAAAACCGCCGAATACGCGGAGCGGGGCCCAGGCAACATCCGAAGCGACAGGAGCGTCCTTCCTCCGGTCAGCGCGTCGGAGCATGGAATGTGCGGCGGCGATCACGAGCGCCAACAGGACCGGGACGGTCAACCCGAGGAGCCACCAATTCCCGAGCGCGATTCGCAGAGCCTCCTCGAAGATGAAGGGAAGCGAGTAGAACCCCCGGTCTCTCGCCCCGGTCGCCGATCCGGCAACCAGAAAGTTCCGCAGCATCCACAGAGCCACCGGGGCCGCCGCAATCAGGGCGTATACGGCGATGCGCTTCATCTTCTCCCGCGGCGCAACCCGAGTTGCAAGCAGCATGGGGACGGCCGCGAGTATCAGGGAAACGCCCATGTATCGGGTCAGGCAGGCGAGCGCGGCGAACGCCGCTGCCAGGATCAGCGATGCGCGTCCGCGTCCGTCGAGGTGGGCGTCGATCTGCGCCAGCGATAGCGTCACGAACAGAACGAAAGCCGGTTCGCTCATGGCTTCGGATGCCGCTTCTACGAGGGGGAAGGCGAGGGCAATCGATATGCATCCCCACATCCACAGGAACCGGGAGCGCAGATGGCGCCGCAGCCACCAACCCGCGACAAGAATGGTCAGCCCGAAGATGAGGGCGTTTAGGGGTCCGGCGACGGCGTAGGGGTCGAACCCGAGCAGTCCCCCGCCGGCGAGCATTGCCGGGTACAGCGGCGGCCAAGCCACAAGAGGGCCACCCAAATCGACAAAGCCATCGCCGACCAGGAGATTGCGGGCCGTCACGACGTAGTTGACGGCATCCCACCCCATGCTCGGTCCGTAGCTGGCCTGCCGCAGGAGCACGAGACCCGCGCCGAGCGCGGCAGCCGCGCCGATGAGCGCCCCTGTCGAGAGCCTCCTCAGGCGCATGGAGAACCGGTCGCCTTCACACCTCGCCCTTCATGTGACCGTGGCGCCGCTCGGGCGGCGCCTTGGCTTCCTACTCCAACAGCTTGGCTAGCGCGATAAACAATCCGCCTTGGACCATTACGGCATAAAACACCCACTTCAGCAGATCGAATTTAGCCGTAGAGATAGCGGCCTTGGCGACATGTTGGAGGTGTTCAATATCTGTCTTGGCGGTTCGGCGGAGGCCTTCGATCTCTCGCTGGAACCCAGCTATTTTGGCCTTGGCGGCTCGGCGACGGGCTTCGATATCGGCCTTGGTAGCTAGGCGGCGGGCTTCGAAGTCGGCCTTGGCGGCAAGATTGCTGTTGAGCAGATCGACCTGCTCGGACGCCAGGATCTGGGCCTGCTGTGCGCTGAAGCCGTGATCCGTCAGGCGTTTGGCGAACTTATGGCTGTCGAAGGCGATGGCTTCACTCATGATGTGCGATCCTAAGCGAACCTATCCCCTGATGCAATCATCGAGGAGGGGGTCAGGCTGGGGCTGGAGGGGATTCTGGCCGCGGTCATTCGTCCGGTACCGACCCCGTTACGGAAATCTCTTCCGTCCAGAGCCTGTCTCCCTCGTACTGGCCGGTCCTGACTTCGGAGATGCCGTATTCCGGAAGAGGGACTATCGCCAAGCATTTGTCGTCGAATCTCTCGCCGCGCTCGTCGAAATCGAAATCCAGGTTGTCGAAGCCGTACTGCTTGCGATGTTCGGGGAGGTCGGTCGCATCTTCGGGGACCAAGTGCACGAAGAACATCGCCTCCGTGTCGGCGCGGACGCACGGCTCCTTGACGAAGATCAGACTTCCGCCGCCAATATGGATTTCAAAGACGCCGCGAGCCGCGGGTTCGCCGGAAACCGCCGACGACAAATATTCGTCGAACCACCGCCGTTTCTCCCCGAACCAGCGCTCCGCTTCCCATAGGAGGTTCCCCAAGCGGTCGACCTGTCCGGTTTGGATGCCGAGGATGTCCTTGTCGGGAAGACGGCGATCAGTGGCGCAGGTTCCGTTGTCCTTCAAGGAAGACCTGTGCCACTCGAAGTCCAGCGTATCGCGTTCGGGCGTTCCACCCTCGGAATCCAACGAATAGACTGTCAAGGGGAACCGCGTACCGTATTCGTCCTCCCATGCGCAGTCCTGTTTTCCGTAGATCAGCCTGTTTCCGTAAAGGTACACATCGTACTTGAAGGGACTGGCGCGGTCCGCTTCGGAAATGGCCAACTCCACTCTTCCGTCTTCGCTTCCAGGCGGCTCCGAGACCACTCGCAGGATGTCAGGGCGTACGGGCGCGGAGGGTTCGACAATCGCTTCCACCCGGTTGCCGAGGCGGTCTTCGTAGTAGAGCGAAGCGCGCAGCCGATGCCCGACATCCGCAGCAGCGGGCGTGTAGACATCGGCGGGTCGTCGAGCGGGGAGGCTGGTCCAGCCATCGGCATCGTCTCCTTTCTCCCACCGCCACGGTTCCCCTGGCAACTGCCGACCGTGGGATTCGTTGAGAAAGGCCCCGAACGGCCTGCCCTCCACCGGAGCGCCAGAGCTGTGGAAGATGGCCGCGGGCCAGAACTCCCGTTCCCGCAGGCGATACAGCTTGCCGTCGGCCAGTTCCGCCACCAGCTCCAGCAAGGGGTCCCGAGACAAGGCCCTTCCGAGAATTTCGTCCTGCTGCCGAGAGCATGGTCTCTCCAGGTATTCGTCGAAGTAGAGGACATGAACCTCTCCGCTGCCGGGGACCTGCCTCGGGAAGGCGACGGCTTGGCGGCCCCGGGCCGAAGCGAGGTCGTAGGACTCCGGGTTCAGCAATGCGGACCGCAGATCATCCGGTTCGCACGGTAGTTGGTAATGGCGCGCCGGACCGTAGATGTGCAGACTCGCGATGATCTGGTCATTGCTCAGGATCGCGCCTGTCAGGGCCGCCTCGCGGACGTGCCGAACGCTCTCCGAATCGCTCCACCGCGCTTCGGCATACCATTGTCGCGCGCCATCGTTCCAAAGCGGTATCTGGCGCGCATGCTGCGCAAGCAGCCAAGTCGCCTGCAGAGACAGCCCCGACATCAGGACGACCGCAAGAGCCCCCGCCCACCCTATCGCTTGGATTCCCCGCCGTCGCGGAACGATTCCCCGCGGCGCCCGCCTGCGCGCATACCGTAGGGTGCCGTCCATCAGCAGCAGCGCCGCGAACAGGAGCGGAACATACGCGGGAGCGAGGAACCTCCACTGCAGTCCATCCCAGGTGCCTCCGGACATCATGGCTGCGACGAGCAGCGTCAGATACGCGAGGACAAAACCGCCGCAGACGCGGAACGGTCCCCAGGCGACATCCGAAGCGACGGGAGCATCCCTTTTGTTACGGTCCGCGCGGCGGAGGATGGCGTGTCCGGCGGCCATCGCGAGGGCCAACAGCACCGGGGCAATCAGCCCGGGGAGCCACCACCCTCCAGCGACGATTCGCAAAGCCTCGTCCACGATGAAGCGAAATGAGTAGAAACCCAGGGATCTGTCGCCGGTCGCCGATCCGACAACCAGAAAGTTCCGCAGCATCCACAGAGCCGCCGGGGCCGCGGCAATCAGCGCATAGGCGGCGATGCGCTTCATCTTCTCTCGCGGCGCGACCCTCGCCGCAATCAGCATGGGGACCACCGCGAGGATCAGGGATGCGCCCATGTAGCGGGTCAGGAAGGCGAGCGCGCTGAACGCCGCTGCAAGGATCAGGGAGGCGCGTCCGCGTCCGTCAAGGTGGGCGTCGATCTGCGCCAGCGATAGCGTCACGAACAGAATGAAAGCCGAATCGCTCATGGCTTCGGATGCCAATTGGACGAGGGGAAAGGCAAGGGCAATCGATACGCATCCCCACATCCACAGGAACCGGGAGCGCATATGGCGCCGCAGCCACCAACCCGCGACTAGAATGGTCAGCCCGAAGATGAGGGCGTTGAGGGGTCCGGCGACGGCGTAGGGATCGAACCCGAACAGTCCCCCGCCGGCGAGCATCGCCGGATACAGCGGCGGCCAGTACACGAAAGTGCCAATCAAGTCGACAAAACCATCGCCGGCCAGGAGATTGCGGGCCGTCGCTACGTAGTTGACGGCATCTGGACCCATGCTCGGTCCGTAGCTGGCCTGACGCAGGAGCACGACACCCGCGCCCAGCGCGGCAGCCGCTACTACGAGCGCCCTGTCGAGAACCTCCTTCAGGCGCACCCTGTCGTTCATGTGGCGGCGGTACCACGCGGCCACGGGGCGCCCGGCTTCCTACGACAGCAGCTTGATTAGCCCGACGATCAGTCCGCCCTGGACAATCATGGCGCCATACAGCCACTTCACTAGATCGACTTTGGCGTCAGATAAATCGACCTTGGTGGTTTGGCGGAGACCTTCGATCTCGGTCTTGGTATCCAAGCGGAGAGCTTCTATATCTCGCCGGACCCCCGCGATATCGGCCTTGACAGCATGGCGAAGGGCCTCGATCTCTCGTTGGACCCCCAGGCTACCTGACTCGCTGGCCAGATTGTTTTGGAGCAGACCGATCTGCCCAAGCGCGAGGACATCGGCCTGCTCCTTGGTAAAGCCGTTTTCCGTCAGGCGTTCCACGAATCGATCGATGTCGAAAGCGATGGCGTCACTCATGACAGGCATCCTAAGCGATTCCAGCCCCGGCTGCAATCATCGACGCGGCTTCCTGTCCAGCGCTGACCCGCGTGGAGCGTCCAGCTGGCTCGCTCGCACATCCAGCTGGCCGGATGTGCACCATGCTGCCGCCGATGTCCGCGATATGGCGCTGATCGCCAGCGCCGCTTCGACCCCATCATTCATGCGGCGGCGGCGCTACGCGGCCACATGGCGCCTTGGCTTCCTACAACAGCTTGATTAGTCCGACAATCAGTCCGCCCTGGACAATCATGGCGCCATACGTCCACTTCAACAGATCGACTTTGGCGGCAGATATATCGCTCTTGGTGGACAAGCGGAGGGCTTCGATACCGCTCTTGGTGGATTGGCGGAGGGCGTCGATATCGGCCTTGGTGGACAAGCGGAGGGCGTCGATATCTCGCCGGACCCCCGCAATATCCGCCTTGGTGGACAGATTGCTGTTGAGCAGATCGACATGCTCGGACGCAAGGACCTCGGCCTGTTCCTCGGTAAAGCCGTGAGTCGTCAGGCGTTTAACGAACCGATACGTGTCGAAGGCGATTGCGTCACTCATGATAGGCATCCTAAGCGATCTCAGCTTCCTACAACAGCTTGACTAGTCCGACAATCAGTCCGCCCTGGACAATCATGGCACCATACGTCCACTTCAACAGACTGGTTTTGGCTTCAGCTATATCGACCTTGGTGGACAAGCGGAGGGCTTCGATATCTCGCCGGACCCCCGCGATATCCGCCTTGGTGGATTGGCGGAGGGCGTCGATATCCGCCTTGGTGGACAGATTGCTATTGAGCAGATCGACCTGCTCGGACGCAAGAACCTCTGCCTGTTCCTCGGTAAAGCCGTGAGTCGTCAGGCGTTTAACGAACCGATACGTGTCGAAGGCGATGGCGTCACTCATGATAGGCATCCTAAACGATCCCAGCCCCGGCTGCAATCATCGACGCAGCCCCCTTGTCCAGTGCCGACCGCGCGGGATTTCCGGCGGAGCGGGACACAAGCTCCCCCCCTCCCTCCCTTCCTTCCTTCCTTCAATGAGGCCCAGGCCGCCGGGAGAACCCGTTTCAGGCACTGTCGGCGTCCGACTTGGTGGCCGGCGCGCTATTGGCCGGTGCGCCCTCCGACGGGCTGTCGCTCCCGCCTGCACTAGGCGCGGGGCGCTGCGACGTGCCCGCTTGCCCAGGTGGCGGCCCTACCTCCACAACCTCCTCGGACAGCGTAGCCGGATCCACGCCGTCGCAATACTGTGCCCACACGCCGGTCTTGCGCAGCAGCGAACGCACGGTGTCGCTAGGACGCGCGCCCTCGTTGAGCCAGTGCAGCGTTCGGGCCGCGTTGACTCGTACGAGAGACGGTTTTGTCCGGGGATTATAGAACCCGAGCCGCTCGATAGCCGCACCCGAAGTGCCTTCCCGCGAGTCGATCACGATTATGCGATACGATGGCGCTTTCTTGGCGCCCATTCGCTTGAGTCTGATTGCCGTCGCCATTCTACTCTCTCTCGCTCCTTCGCCTGCGTTGTTAGTTGCAATAGTACGATTGTGACATCATCGGCCTATCAACGAGGGCACCAAGTTACTGCGGATCCGCCCGGAGCCAAACCGCCCGGACATAACCCAAGGCGCCCGGCCCGCTACAAATCTCCCGGGAACCGAGCTTGCAGCATGCCTGCGGGAGGTGCGCCACCCCGCATCATCATCGGTGCCAGCTTGCCCATTTCCTTCATCATCTTCTTCATTGCCTTGAACTGCTTGAGGAGACGGTTGACCTCGCTCAGCGGCCGGCCGGCCCCCCGGGCGACACGCGCTCGCCTGGAAACATTCAGAATCTGCGGCTTCCGCCGTTCTTCCGGGGTCATGGACAGGATAATCGCCTCCGCATGCTTCACTCGGCGGGAATCGACATCCGCCCCATCGAGCATGCCGGCATCGATACCCGGAATCATCTTCAACAGCCCCTTCATCGGTCCCATCTTCTGTATCTGCTGAACCGACACGAGGAAGTCGGAAAGATCGAACTCCCCCTTCTGCTCCAGCAACTTCTTCTGCAGCCGCTCCGTCTCGCGCAGATCGACGGTCTGCTGGGCCCGCTCCACGAGCCCTACGATGTCTCCCATCTGGAGAATGCGCCCGGCCATGCGGCGGGGATCGAACCGCGTCAGGTCTTCGAGGCGTTCGCCGGTTCCAACATAACGCACCGGCACGCCCAGCACGGCGAAGATGGAGAGGGCCGCTCCGCCGCGGGCGTCGCCGTCCATCTTCGTCAGGACGACGCCGGTCAGCTCGACCGCGGCGTGGAAACCTTCGGCGATCCGGACCGCCTCCTGACCCGTCATGCCATCCGCCACGAGGAACACTTCGTGCGCTGCCACAGCCTCCTTCATGCGGCGCAGCTCATCCATCAGCTCCTCGTCGGCCTGCAACCGGCCCGCCGTGTCGAGCAGGAGGTGAGTAACGCCCTCCTTCCGGGCCGCATGGAGAGCCGCTCGCACAGCGCCGGTATCCATCACGCCGTCCTCCAGCGGCGCGATCAGCGGGACATCGGCTGTGGCAGCAAGCGTTTCCAGCTGGCCGACGGCCGCCGGGCGGTACGGATCGCACGCCACGACCGCGGGTCTGGCGCCGCCGAGCTTGAGCCGTCGCGCAAGCTTGGCGGCGCTTGTCGTCTTTCCCGACCCCTGCAACCCGACGAGCATGATCACCGCCGGCGGCACCGCCGGTTCGGCTAGCGAATCGGCGGCGGACCACTCTGCTTCTACTCCGGGCAGAGCTTTTGGTTCGTCATGCCCCGGCTCGGCAGCGCCGCCGAGCAGCTCCACGAGCGAATCGTGCACTATCTTGACGATCTGGTCGCCGGGGCTGACCGATCGGTGGAGCAGGTCCGCGCCCAGCGACCGCTTCCTCACAACCTTTAGAAAGTCGCGCGCCACCTTGTAGTTGACGTCGGCTTCGAGGAGAGCGCGTCGCACGGCTCGCAGTCCCTCGTCGAGCATCTTCTCGGTGATGACGCCGCGCTGGCGGAAGCGCCCCAACACCTCGCCAATCTGGTTGCCCAGGCGTTCAAACATCGAACGTCTCTCCCGAAGAACGGGACGAGGCGCCGTCCGCGCGGCCTCCAGGCGGGGTCACGGGCGCGCGCCCGGACACCGGCAGCCGGACGGTCGCGCTGCGGGCCGCCCCGACACCGGCGAAGCGTACAGGCGCCCCGCACAACTCTTCGATCCGCGCCAAGTAGCGCCGCGCCGCCTCGGGCAGATCGCCAAAGCGCCTGCAGGACGACGTATCCGTCTTCCAACCGGGCCAGGATTCGTACCGGGGGGCGGCCCGCGCCAGCTCGGCAGCCGAGTCGGGAAAGGAGCCGACAGGCGCGCCGTCCACCTCGTAACCAGTCGCCAGCTTGATCTCGTCGAAGGTGTCCAGCACGTCCAGCTTGGTGACGGCCAGTCCGGTCAGTCCGTTCACGCCAGCCGCGTAACGAACCGCAAAGGCGTCGAACCACCCCGGCCGCCTCGGCCTCCCCGTGGTGGCGCCGAACTCCCCGCCCAGCTGGCGCAGCCGCTCCGCTTCGGCCCCGTACAGCTCGGTGGGTAGCGGCCCCTCGCCGACGCGGGTGATGTACGCCTTGGCCACTCCCAGCACAGCGTCGATCAACGTCGGCCCGATGCCGGTGCCCGATGCCGCCGCTCCAGCCGTCGTCGCGGACGAGGTAACGTAGGGATAGCTGCCGTGGTCGACATCGAGCAGAGTGCCCTGGGCCCCTTCGAGGAGCACCCGCCCCCCCGCGGCGAGCCCCGACCGAATCTCCTCTCCCACATCCGCCAGGAGACTCGTGACCAGCGGACGCACTTCCTCCAGCTGCGCCATGGTGGCGCCCGTGCCCGCCCGCCGGTCGTCTCCCATTTCCGCCAGCGACGCATTGGCGCGCTCCACCGCTGCCGCAACAAGTTTCTCCGTCCGGCGCAAGTCGGCCAGATCGCCCGCGCGAACGCCTGCCCGGGCCACCTTGTCCCTGTAGGCCGGTCCTATCCCCCGCCCCGTCGTCCCAAGTTTCTCCGCACCTCGGCTCGCCTCCTGCGCACTGTCGAGAAGGCGGTGGTGAGGCAGCACGATGTGCGCCCTCCGGCTAACTCCCAGCCGCCCGCCAATATCGACTCCGCGCGCGGCGAGGTTATCCATCTCTCGCGCCAGCACCCAGGGATCGGCAACCACGCCGTTTCCGATCAGGCAGCGGGCATCCGGATTCAGGATTCCCGACGGGATGAGGTGAAGAATGAATTCGTCGTCGCCCACCCGCACGGTATGTCCGGCGTTGGCCCCGCCCTGGTACCGCGCCACTATCGTGGCTTGCTTCGCCAGCATGTCCACGATCTTTCCCTTGCCTTCGTCCCCCCACTGCGCGCCGACTACGGCTACGCAGCGCACTCTATCGCCGAACACGCGCATCTCCTGTCGTGGAGAGTGTCATCATCCTGCGGAGCACGTTGGCCAGAGCCAGAGCCGGGAGGAGGCGAGACGTCATTTACTGCGCTGGCGTCGTCGCACGTTGGCCAGAGCCAGAGCCGGGAAGAGGCGAGACGTCATTGCTGCGCTGGCGTCGTCGCGGCCGCGAGCGCCGCATCGACGATCTCCGCCACCCCGCTTCCGCCCGGCTGCAGCGGCATTCGGGGCGGACCCCCGTAGTGTCCGAGGCGGTCGAGCGCGAGCTTTACGCCTGCTATGCCCGTGCCGACGACCACCTCCCGGTGAAGCGGGGCGATGCGTTCCTGCATAGCGCTCACGACCCCCGCATCGTCCCCCCGCCGCCACACTTCGTACAGAGCGCACGACGAACTCGTGGCGATCAGGGCGACCGCGAGTATCCCCCCGGATGCCCCCGCTTCGAGCGCCGCATGGAGCAGCGCGCCCGATCCGACCAGGACCTGGCCGTTCGATCCGCACGCTTCTACCAGCGCCGCGAGGTTGCCGAGGTCTCCCGATGAATCCTTGATGCCGGCGATGTTGGGGTGCTCCATGAGACGGCCCGCCAGCTCCGGAGCCACTCCCGCTGCAACAAACTGCGGAATGTGGTAGAGGATGACGGGCACGGGCGACTCGTCCGCCACCCGCAGGAAGTGGTCGCGAATCACATTCGGCTTCATGGCGGGAAGGTAGTAGCAGGGAGAGCGGACCAGGACGGCCGTAGCGCCGCGAGCCGCGACCTCCCGGCCGGCTTCGACCACATCGCGCGTCGCCTCGCCGCCCGTTCCTACCAAGAGATGGCGGCCTCCGCTCTCGGACGCCGCGACCTCGACGAGCGAGTAGAGTTCTTCCGGCCGGAGGAACGGGGCCTCTCCGGTGGAGCCGGCCACGACGATGCCCGCGATCGGATGCGAGTGCCACCGCCGCAAGTTGTCGCGGAAGGCGTCGAGCGCCAACGCGCCCGAAGCGGAGACGGATCGAATCGACGCGGACGCAGCCGAGACGGACGGGGCCGACGACGACGAAGGCGAGACCGACGGAGCCGAAGCAGACGCAGACGCAGACGAAGGCGAGACGAATGGAGTAGTCACCGGAAGGAATACGCCTGCAAGATCCCGCATCAGTATCCTCTTCCCTTGTCCACGCGGTTCTCCAGCGGCCGGCCCGCAAGGTAAAGGCCGATGTTTCGCACGATCAGCTCTGTTTCGCGTTCCCAGAAGTACGCCGAAGTTCCGCCCGTGTGGGGTGTCAGCAGCACATTCTCCAGCTTCCACAACGGGTGGTCCGCCGGCAGCGGCTCGCGCTGGAACACATCCAGCATCGCTCCGCCCAGGCGCCCGCTCTCGAGCGCCCGAACCAGAGCCGTTTCATCGATGACCGTGCCGCGAGCCAAGTTGATCAGGACGGCGCCGGGTCGCATCAGCGCCAGCTCCTTCGTCCCGAGCAAGGCGCGAGTGTCCGCGGTCTCCGGCAGCGTAACCGCCACATAGTCGGAGCACTCGAGCAATTCCGCCAGACAATCGGGGCCCTTCAGCCACTCGAGCTCCGGCGGCGTTTCGCGACCCGGCACCCGCCGAATGGCCCGCACCCGCATTCCGAGCGCCGCAGCCCGCTTCCCGAGTTCCGACCCGATCCCCCCGTACCCGAGGATCCCCAGCGACGCTCCTGCAACTTCGCCTCTGGCCGGCGGGCCGTGAAGAGGGCTGTCCGGCGAGTTGAGTTCGCCCTGCACCCACCTGCACTCCCTTTGCGCCCGGACAGACACGTCCAGTCCACGCGCAAAGTAGAAGATGCCCGCCAGCGCATGGTCCGCGAGCGCCCCGCCGTATATTCCAGCCGAGTTTGTAAAGATGACATCGCTCTCCCGCATCTCGCCAAAGAGCGAGTTGCGCACCCCCGCCGCACCCGAATGGAACCAGCGCAGTCGTTTCGCGGCCAGGAATATGTTCCGCCGCATGCCCCACCCGCAGTAGACCTCGGCTTCACGGACAGCATCCAGCAGTTCGGTTGGCGCACTGCGAACTCCGTCGCCGGTCGCCTCGAGAGGAATCTCGACGGATTCCACCTTCCAGTCCGTACCGAGCGCCGCGCTGATCCGCCGCAGAGAGAAAGAGGGCATCGACCAGTGCGGCGTGTCCGGCGCGTACATCCAGATCACGAAGCGGCGCACCCGGCGGCTGGCGTCGCGACCGACCGAAGGGACGGGCGTCACGGCCGACCGGAGGACGGCGTCACGGCCAATCCGAGTCCAGCGTCCGCGATCCGACACCCATGCGCTCGCAGACCTCCTCCATCGTGCGTGCCGCCTCCACCCGGGCGCGCTTGGCCCCCGCGTCGAGAATATCGATCACGAGCTCCGGCTTCGCCCTCAGCTCCCTGGCACGGTCGCGCACCGGCTCCAGCTCGTCCGCCATGCCGTCGGCGAGCATCCGCTTGCACTCCACGCAACCAATTTCGGCCGTCTGGCAACGGATCTCGACATCCTCGACCACCCTCTCGCCCGAGAAGAAGTTGTGCAGCGCAAAGACATTGCACACATGCGGATTCCCCGGATCGTCTCTCCGCACCCGCGCGGGATCGGTAACGGCGCTTCTCAGACAGGAGACGATCTCTTCGGGCTCCGCCATCAGCGCGATCGCGTTCTCCCCGGACTTGGACATCTTGGCCACGCCGTCGAGCCCGCGCACGCGGCTGCCGGCCCCTACCAGCGTCTCCGGCTCGGGAAAGAAGTCGCCAAAGCGGCCATTCCACCGCCTCGCGATCTCTCTCGACAGTTCGAGATGCTGCCTCTGGTCTTCCCCCACCGGCACGAAGTCGGCCCGGTAAAGCAGGATGTCCGCCGCCTGAAGAACGGGATAGTTGAGCAGCCCCGCATTCACCGATTCCACTTCGGAGGACTTCTCCTTGAACTGGGTCATCCGCCCGAGCTCCCCCACGGGCGTCACCGTGTTGAAGAGCCAGGCGAGTTCGCTGTGATACGGAACGTGCGACTGCACGAAGAGCGTGCACTTCTCGGGATCGATGCCCGACGCGACGAGCGCCGTCGTCAGGTCGAAGGCCCGGCGGAGCAGGTCATCCCGATCGTATTTCCGCGTGATGGCGTGCAGATCGACGATGCAGTAGTAGCAGTCGTACTCGTCCGCCATGTCGGCCCAGCGCTTGAAGACGCCAAGGTAGTTGCCGATGTGCGCGTCCCCGGTCGGCTGGATGCCGCTGAAGACCCGCTTACGGCCGTCGCCCATCCGCAGCTCCCGGTTCCGGCTCTTGGCCTCGCAGTGACTGATGCTCCTCCCAGCGCCGCCCGTCCGCCTGGGTCAGACAAGTTCGGGGATCAAGGCTACCCCGCTCCATGGCGATGCTCCTCCCAGCGCCGCTCGATCGCCCGAGCCAGAGGTCCGGCGCCGAAGCGAACCGGGTCCGTCGCCGGCAATCCCGTGACCTCGCCAGCTCGCGCCACAGCGGCCCTCGCTTCCCCCTCGCTCAGCGCGTACGTGGCCACCGCCACCCCGATCACCTTCCCCGCGACCGCCGGGCAGATCCACGCCAAGGCATCTTCGTAGCGACGAACCGCCTCGTCCAACTCCGGCAGCGCCACCCAGTCGTGATTTCCCCCATAGATGCGTTCGCGGCTGGGAAGCCAAGACAGAATCATCGCCTGGGGCACCGACCCGTGCAGCAGACCAAGCGTTACCCCGGAGAAGCCCGGATGCATGAGCGTGCCCTGGCCCTCCACCAAGACGACATCCTTCCCCTCCGCCGCCTCGAGCGTAAGCCGTTCCGCCGCTCCGGATATGAAGTCCGCAGGCACCGCATCGACGGCTATCCCGGAACCCGCGATCAGGATGCCGCTCTGTCCAGTGGCGCCGAAGCCCGTCCGGAGCCCGAGCGCCTCCAACTCCCCGAGGAGTTCCAGCGACGCCGTCATCTTGCCCGCGTTGCAGTCCATTCCCACCGTGAGCACTCGCAGGGCTTCGCTCCGCATCGCCCGACCGCGCCCGACCGCCAAGTTGTCCGGCGGTTTCCGCAGGTCGATCAGCGGCACGTTCCGCCGCCCGGCCAGATCGCTCAGCTCCCTGTCTTCCGAGAGAAACATGTGCAGCCCGCTGATTACTCCAAGCCCCGCCTCGATGGCTTCGACCAGCACCGGCCGCCACTCCCCCGGCAGACCGCCGCCCTGCGGGGCGATGCCGATCAACAGAGCCTCCGGCGGCGGCCCCAGACCGAGCACCTCCGAACCGATCGGCCCCAGATTGAGCGCCCCCGAACCAAGTGCCCCCGAACCAAGCGGCGCCGAACCGAGCGCCTCTCGAAGCGTCCCCACGACAGGGATGTCGCCACCGAAGCCGAGAACGGACTGCGCAGTCCCACCGGCATGGCTCGAATCGATGATGGAGCTGACCCGCTCCGGTTGATAGCGCACGACCGACGACGCGGTCTTCGCGCTTTCGATGCCGAGCGCCCCCTCGGCAAGGACAGTCAATCTAGACGAAGAAACTTGCTCTCGCACCGGCAACGGCGCCGAACCCACCGACAACCGCGCCGAACCCGCCGGCAACCGCGCCGAACCCACCGGCAACCGCGCTGAACGCATCGACACCGGCGCCGAATCCGCCGGCAACCGCGCCGAACGCGAACGCCCGGCTACTACTCCCCCTCCTCGCTCCCCGTCTTCTCGAGCTCCGCATCCACTACCACAGGATCGTCGCCCGCCCCCGCGCTCGAGTCCGTCCCCGCGCCCAGGGCCATGACCTCTCCCTCCGGGCCGGCGCCCGTCAGCAGTCCCATGGACTCCTTCAGCGCGAGCAGCTTGTCGTCCACCTCCGCGGCGCCCCCCGCCTCGAGCGCATCGAACTGCCGGGCCAGCCTGTCCCCGGAGAGCTCCTCCGTAACCTCCACCTCCGCCAGGGCCCTCGACTCCGTGTCCTCGATCCTCTCGGCGAGCTGGTCGAAGGCCCGGAAGGCGCTGCCCTCCCCGATGCCCTGCATCGTCTGCTGGATACGCCTCTGCGCCTCCGCGCGGCGCTGTCTCGCGATGAGGAGGTTCTTCTTGCGCTTCGCCTCCTCGATCTTGTCGTTGAGTTGGCGGAGAGAATTCTTGAGCTTGGTCGTTTCGCCGCTGTGGTGAAGCCATTGCTGTTCGAAGCCCTGCGCCTCCCGCGCATGCTCCTCCACCCGCAGCAGAGCTTGCTTCGCCAGATCATCCCGTCCCGAGCGAACCGCCAGCCGCGCCCGCGCTTCCCACTCCCCCGCGCCTTTGCGCGCCTTGTCCAGGCTGTTGTGCAACTTACGCTCATCCGCGATGGCGGAGGCTACCTCCTGTTTCGCCTGCGCATACTGCCGCCGCATGTCCTCGATGATCTGATTCAGCATCTTCTCGGGATTCTCGGCCCGAGCGATGAGGTCGTTGATGTTGGACCTGACAAGGCGGGAAAGACGGTCTAGAACACCCATTCCAAATAAGTCCTCGCAAGTTTAAGAGGGTTCGCCCGCCGGCCCGCGCCAGTGCGACGCGAGAGCGAGCGCGAGACTCTCCAGCGACGCGCGGAACTCCGAGAAGTCCAGATTCTCGAGTTCCAGCGTATCGCTCAGAATTATCTCGCCATTCTCCAGCCCGTACGCTCCGTACATCAGATCGGCCGCGTTCCACTCGAGCAGTCTCTGGAACAGGGCGAGCTGGTCTTGCTCGTCGCCCGGAACATCGCAGACTCCGGTCCGGAACACGAGGACGGGAGATTGATGGTTGAGGACGATGCCTAGCCGCCCCTGCTCCGCTCCACCCGGCGGGTGAACGAGCCAGAGACCTTCTTCTATCTCCTGAAAATCCGCTTCCACACGGACCAGGAAACTCTCGATGTCTTCTATGCTGACCATAGCACCGGATTCCCTCGCTCGGTTTGAACCAGAAAGGAGCCACGCCTACTTCTGGGGAACGACTCGAAAGACGGGTTGATAATAACATGAACGGGTTTGCGACAAAAGGAAGAGAACGGCAAAAGAGGGTTTCGCGCCCGCGGGAAGGGATTCCGAGCCGGAGTTGCGCGGGAGACTGCGGGAGGGAGCGAAGACCGCGGGAATGGAGAGTCGTGTTAAAAAGCAAGGAAGGCCCCACGCCGTGTGGCGCAGGACCTTCCTTGCTTCCCCCTTCAGATACAGCTACTTCGCGAATCTGCTACGACATCCTGCCAGTCACTATCTCCATACGACGTCTATCGCGACCCTTCTCGGTATCAAACTCGCCCAGTTTTGGTCTGGATCGCCATTCGCATCTACGGCGACATCCCTGACGTCGTACACAAGGACGCAGTAATTAACCGGCGTAGCACTGGTGGGGTCACTACCCTTCAAGATCGTGTAGCTCTGGGTACCCGTGACCGGGGGCCTCTGATTTATGAGCTGTACAGTATCCCCGACCTTCGTGGCAGCACCCGGGGCGGGAGTGCCGGGGAGCCCGCCGGGCCTGCCGCTGGCGCCGCATGCAGCCTTGTGAAGCTCGATCTTGATCAACTCAATCATGTTTGCATCGGTGACACTGTAGTCGATTGACGCATTGACTTGCGTGCCGCCCTGCGCAGATTGCACTTCCGACCTATCAGCTTGCACAGTAAGCACCGGGTCCGTGGTGTCAAGCTTGAGGTTGTACGTAACCTTCGTGGCGTTGCCCCCGCCCGTCCCCACCGCCGCATCTCTCAAGGTGAGCTCGACCTTGCTGAGCCAATAATAGTCGAGACTGGCTGACAAACCAGCCGTGGTGGTGCTCGCCGTCGTCGCCGATCCGGCCGGCAGCAACGCCTCACCGGCGGACGGCATGCCGGCCGCGTGTGTGCCGAACTTGTAGCTGTATTCCATCGTAGAACCCTGAGACGCGCTGTAGAAGTCTTCCGTCTTCGTCAGAACGAAAAGCGCTTCCACGGCCATGGCACCGGCAGTAGGCTTCGACGGGCGGCCATTGACCTCGAACTTGACCGAGGGACCCCCAATTGCGGCCCAACTCCCAGACCCCTCTGCCCTATTCACTCCGGCGCCAAGCCGTCCCGAAGGCAACTTCGGATCGGTTGCGAGGAAACTCAGAGTCTCGCCGTCGCCCAAGACCAACGGATTGCTTGCCGAACCCTCTTCAGGCCGCTGACGGCTCACTCTGGGCCCCGTCTTGTCGACCCTGAACGGCTCGGACTGGCGTGTTTTGGCACCAGCTGTTGCTGTAGCAGGAGTACCTGTGAACTTGACGTTTCCGATCTTGTCCGTAATCGAAATCACCTCGGCCACATAGCAGTCCGCCTCGTCAAGCTGCCGGGTATTGGTGGCGGGGTTCTCCGTCGCGTCGAACGGCGTGCTATGCAGATCGTCGTTCGAGCACGGTCCGACGGCGGCAATCTTGTCCATTACGCCGGTGCCCATGTCGGTGACGGTACCGAGGCTGATTGCAGCGGCTCCGCTGTAAACCGTCGTATCTTCCGCGGGGGTCATGCCACCGACCGTCAAGGTATTGGCCCACGCAGGCGCCTTGAAGTCGAAGTTCACATCCTTCACCGAATCCATCTGGAAGCCGCTGAGGACACGGCCATCGCCGTCCCTGAGGTCGTCGACATACAGCGCCGCGGTGGCTCCTTCCACGGTTGCGTTAGAGTCTGCAGCAGCAGGGAGCATCCACATGAACCCGTCGGCGGGCGTGCTGTCCATCGACGCTGAGCCAGCAACCGGCCTGCCGGTGGTCGCAACCGTACCGGTCATGATCGCCACCCCGGCGACAGCATCACCATCCTCGTCGGCAGCCCCGACGGAGTTCAGCGTCATCCTGCCAACGGTCTTGCCGGTATAGGAGACTGGACAGGCGTTGACCATGTTGACGTTGTCGTCCTCGCCGTCTCCATCCCTGTCCGCAGGACCGCCGTACCACGTCTCGCCATCCACGACCATGCTATTGCCGGGAGCGTGCCGCACCATGACCATGTCGTCGTTATTCAACGTGACCGGCTGGCTAGCGAGCGCTTCGCGCGTCATTCCCCGAGCCGTGGTCAGCCGGGCGCCCAGGTTGTACGTGGCATTCATGAACATCGGGTTGAGCTGCATGCCCATGCACATGTCGCCGCCGCCCATGACGGCGTCGGTGTCAAGCAAGCACTCGACCTCGACGCTCGCGTAGTCGCCTTCGCCCGGCAGCTTGTCGCTCGAGATGCCGCGGCAGTTGACTACCGTCTCGTCCATTAGCAGATCGATGGCCGCAACCTGCTCGCCATTCGCTTCGACATTCAGAAGAACGTTGATGTTCCCCGAAACGTCGCTCGGATCCACTCGGGTATCGGACGTAGTGGCGCGCAGGCCGAAAATCGTGACCGTCGCCCGGTTACGGCCGACCGTGACGGCCACGCCGTGCGATGCCGCCAAGTTGTCCGGGTCCGTCGCCGTGATCGTCACCGCCGACGAGCCATCGGCCACCCCGACGATCATCACCATCGAACCGTCCGTCATGGTCGTCGCGACCGACGGAACGGAAGAAGACGACGAGTATGCCAGCGAGTCGCCATCCGCATCCCGGAAATAGCCGGCCACATCAATTCTCGCCGTGTCCCCGACTCCGATCGAGTGAGCCGGAATCGTGCCAACAGCCTCCGGCGCGCGGTTGGGAACCGGCGGTGGCGGCGGCGGCGGGGGGGGCGGCGGGGGGAATACTATAGGCGGCGGCGGCGGCGCCGGAGGAGGCGCTACCACCTCCACAGTGTCTCCGCAGGCCCCGAGGGCGAGGACCGCAACCCCGGCCATCGTCAGCCGCTTCGTAGCTCTCATCATTGTTTCACTCCTCCTCAGGGGGATGAAGTCTTTCGGGTGGTGACTAGTTGTCGCCTACCTTCGCCGACTCCTTGTACAAAGCTATAATGCACCACACTCAACCGCAAACCTGACGGAAACAAACCGCCGCAAACTTGACGGAAACATACCGCCGCTGCCGACAGGGGTCAAGTGCGTGAAAATCTCATGAATCTCATTACTCGAGGCAGGCCCAACCCCACACGATCCACCCATGGTTGCAAAGGATGGGGCATCGCGCCGCATTCGTCAAGTGGTTCTCGCATGGTTCTCGCAAAACGCTCCCCGGATCGCAAGTCGTCCGCTGGTTCGCCGGAGAGGATCGCGTATCGTTCGTACGTGTCGATACGTCACGCCTGGGTTTGACAGGTCACGTCTACAACGCTCGCTCGACCAATATAATTGCTATCGTTCAATTAACCAATACAGTACCCGCCGCCGCAGGCGCCTTCGCGACCTGGCCGCGCTCAACCGCGTGCGCCAAGCAGGGGCGAGAGGTGCCGGCCCGTATGGCTTGCAGCGGCCGATGCTATCGCTTCGGGCGGCCCCGCCGCAACGACGGACCCGCCTTCGCTTCCTCCCCCCGGACCCATGTCGATTATCCAGTCGGCCGTCTTCACGACATCCATCTGATGTTCGATGACGATAATTGTGTTGCCCCGGTCCGCGAGTCTGTGCAACACGCGCAAGAGAAGGCGGATGTCCTCAAAGTGCAAGCCGGTGGTAGGCTCGTCCAGTATGTACACTGTGCGTCCCGTGCTTCGCCGGGCCAGTTCGGAGGCGAGCTTCACGCGTTGCGCCTCGCCGCCGGAGAGCGTCGTGGCGGGCTGGCCGAGGGTGACGTAGCCGAGTCCCACCTCCGAGAGGGTCTTCAACTTGCGCTTGATGGCGGGCACCGCATCGAAGAAGCCGAGGGCTTCGTCGACCGTCATGCCGAGCACGCCGGCGATGTTCCGGCCCCTGTACAGGACTTCCAGGGTCTCGCGGTTGTAGCGGCGGCCTCCGCAGATGCCGCAGGGAACGTACACGTTGGGAAGGAAGTGCATCTCGATCTTCACCAAGCCGTCTCCCCGGCACGGTTCGCACCTGCCGCCCTTGACGTTGAAGCTGAAGCGGCCGGGGGCGTAGCCCCGGATGTTGGACTCCGGGAGGCGCGCGAAGAGTTCGCGGATGGGAGTGAAGAGGCCGGTGTAGGTGGCGGGGTTGGACCGCGGCGTACGGCCGATGGGACTCTGGTCCACATCCACCACTTTGTCCAGGAGATCGATCCCCTCGATGGCGGCGTGGGCGCCGGGGACCACTTTGCTCCGGTACATTTCGCGGGCGAGGCGGCGGTAGAGGATGCGCTCTACGAGGGTGGACTTGCCGGAGCCTGACACGCCGGTGACGCAGATGAACAGTCCGAGGGGGAACGCGGCGTCGATCTCTCTCAGGTTGTGTTCGCCGGCCCCGCGGACGACGAGCCATCCCTGGTCCGGCTGGCGTCGGCTCTGCGGGACGCCGATTTCGCGCTCGCCGCGAAGGTAGGCCGCGGTCAGCGAGCGGTCGCTGTCGAGGAGGTCGTTCAGGGTGCCCGACACGAGCACTTGGCCGCCGTGGCGGCCGGCGCGCGGGCCCATGTCCACGATGTGGCCGGCGCGGCGGATGGTGAGTTCGTCGTGTTCCACCACCAGGACGGTGTTGCCCAGGTCTCGGAGCGTTTCGAGCGTTTGGAGCAGCTTGTGGTTGTCGCGGGGGTGGAGGCCGATGCTCGGTTCGTCGAGGACGTAGAGGACGCCCGCCAGCCGGCTGCCGATCTGCGTGGCTAGGCGAATGCGCTGGGCTTCGCCGCCGGAGAGGGTGCCCGCGGAGCGGGAGAGGGCGAGGTAGCCAAGCCCCACGCGGTCGAGGAAGTCGAGGCGGTCGACGACTTCCTTGAGAATGGGTATGCGCACTTCGGCGCTGGCGGTCTGGCCGTTGGCGGCGCTCTGGCCGTCGGTGGCGCTCTGGCCGCTGCTCGCGCCCTGGCCGTTGCCCGTGCCTTGGCCGTTGGCGCCCCGCGCTTGTCGCAGCCATTCGCCCAGCAGGGGGCGAAGTTCGGAAACCGGCTTCTCGGCGATCACGTGGAGCGGGACGCCGTTGACGGTCACGGCGCGGCTCTCGGGTCTCAGGCGGGCGCCGCCGCATGCGCGGCAGGTGGAGAGCGTCATGTACTGGTCGAGCGCGGCCCGCACTCGCTCGCTCGGCGTCTCGTGGTAGCGGCGAAGGGTGGCGGCTATGGCGCCTTCCCAGCCGGCCTCGGAGTCGCCGTGCAGGATCGCCTCTTTCTGGGCCTCGCTCAGGCGGCCCCAGGGCGTGTTGAGGTCGAAGCCCATCTTTCGGGCGAGGCGCGGCAGGCGCCGGCGAGTTCGTCCGCTCGGCGGGCCGAGGGGCAGGAGGACGCCTTCCAGAATGGATATCCTGTCCCCGCCCACCATGAGGCTGGGGTTGGGCTCGCGGCGGGAGCCGAGGCCGTCGCAGTCGGGGCACGCGCCGAATGGCGAGTTGAAAGAGAAGTGGCGCGGCTCGAGTTCGGGGATGCCGAGGCCGCAGTTGGCGCAGGCGTATCGTTCGCTGAAGAGGTGGGACTCGGGGACGTTGTCCGCACCCGCCTTCGAGGCGCCGTCCGCGCTGGCCGGCGGCTCTCCGTCCGCGACGGTCGGTGGCCCTTCGTCCGCGCCGGTCGGTGGCTCTCCGTCCGCGCCGGTCGGTGGCCCTCCGTCCGCTCCTCTGGCTCCGTAGAGAGCCACTTCAGTGATGCCGCCGGCCATGCGGAGCGCGGTGGCGACAGAGTCGGCCAGGCGCTCGCGATTCGAGGGGCGCACGACGAGACGGTCCACCACGATGGAGACATCGTGGTTGCGGCGCCGGTTGAGAGCGGGGGGATCGGAGAGGCTGACCAACTCTCCATCGACGCGTGCCCGCACGAAGCCGTCGCCGAGCGCGCGCTCGAACAGCTCGCGGAACGCGCCTTTTCTTCCTCGAACGAGGGGAGCGAGGATTTCTATGTGCGCGTTCCTGGGCCACTCCATTATCTGCTGGGCGATCTGGGAGGCGGACTGCGCGCGGACGGGACGGCCGCACGACGGGCAGTGCGGAGTTCCGGCTCGGGCCCAAAGCAGGCGCAGGTAGTCGTACACTTCGGTGACCGTGCCCACGGTGGAGCGGGGATTGCTGCCGGCGGTCCTTTGCTCGATGGCGATCGCGGGGGAGAGGCCCTCTATGACATCTACATCGGGCTTCTCCATGACGCCGAGGAAGTGGCGGGCGTAGGCGGAGAGGGATTCGACGTAGCGGCGCTGGCCCTCCGCGTAGATGGTGTCGAAGGCGAGAGATGACTTGCCGGATCCGGAGAGGCCGGTGACCACGATGAGGTGGTCGCGGGGGAGGTCCACGTCGATGTTGCGGAGGTTGTGCTCGCGGGCGCCTCTGATAACGATCTTCGGGCCCCGAATCGCGCGCTGGCCAGCCTGCGGGCCGCCGGTCCCGTGGCCGCCGACCTTGCTACCGCCCTCTACCAAAGCGCGTTTGTCCGCGACGCCCGCACTTCGCCTCGCTCCAGTGTCGTGAACCGGCCGCGAATCGTCAGCGTCTCCAGTCGCGCGGACTGGGGAGGCCGCGGCTGGCGAACACATCGAGACCGGGTTCGAGCGAGAGCGCGGCGGCGGCCTCCCGGCCGAGCGGGGCGGCCATGGCTGCCGCGTTCAAGATGCCGGGCGGCGCGTCGCGGAAGATGGCGCGGACCCGGCCAGTCAGGGGATCGCGCACGATCGCCGCCGCGCGGTCGCTCTCGCCGTCCAGGGCGAAGGAGCCGCCCGGTCCCGAGATGGTGATGCTGGCCAGCGCGCCGGCCCACCCTTCGCGGACGGGCAGCGCGAAGGCGAATGCCGAACGCCCATCCCCGTCCGCGAGCGCCGGCAGGTCGAAGCTCAGCGAGAAGATGACCTCCCCGCTGGCCGACCTGCCGGCGAGATCGTACTCGCCGCCGCCGGGCGGCGGCGCGGTGGGCGCGGCATCCGTCACGAAAGCCGGCGCGAGAAAGGGAACTCCGTCGGCATCCGCTCCGCCCCACAGGAGCAGCGACTTGGTCGCCGCGCCGCCCGGCACCCGGCTCTCGACATCGGCCCGGAAGCGGAGCGCATTGGTAAAGTGGAAGTCGCTTATCCAGATGGGGGGATCGCAATAGCCCATCACATCGGGCACCGTGGGAGCGACCAGCGAACTGTCGCGGAAGTCGTAACCCCAAGCGCCGATCGCTCCGTCGCTGGATGGGAAGGACGGATCGGGTCCGCCCGGGCGGCCGCATGGAGCATGATAGAGACTCAGGTTGTGGCCGAGTTCGTGCGCCATGACATCCGAGCGCGGTATGGAAACGCTCGCCCGCCCCGGAGTGTCCGCTAGACCGATCACGCCGCCGGAGCTGCCAGTCGTCAGGCCCATGTAGTGGCCGGTCGCGCCTTCCACTATACGAATCGCGCCGACTTCTTCTACCAGGGCGAAGAAATCGGCGCTGGAGGTGATGACGGGCTCGTGGACCTCGAGATCGATGCCGGGAACGGGTAGCAGCGTCTGAATGTCCCGCAACAACGCGTCTTCCGGAGCAAGGCCGCCGGTGATCTCCAGGATCGACGAATCCGGCCGCGTACCGACCAGAAACGGGATCAGGGTGAAATCCAGCAAGGGAAGAGCCTGAACTTCTATTTCCAACCGTCCTTCCTCCGGTATCCGCTTCGCGATGTTCAGGGAGGAGTCCAGGGCGCCATCCGGGTCTATCTCTACCACCATCTCCAAGCCGGGCTGAATCAGCGAGCCGGGAATCTCGGCGTTAGCCGAAAGCGCGAGCATCCCCTGGCTTACGGTGTCCGGAATCGTGCCCTCCGGCGCCGGGATGTTCACCACCCGCACCTCGGACCCTCCTTGGTAGAAACGCGCCCGCGCAGGGGGCATGCGCACGTCGCTCGCTCCGGACGCCGACACGAAGACGCGGAGCAGAGCGGGCTCCCCTGCAACCAGCGGCACCGGGAAATCCAGCGACTGCACGGCTTGAACCAGGTAGGCCGACGAACTGCCCGGGTCGCGGCACATCGGGATCCGGCGCTTGACCACGCCCGCAAGCCATCGCTGGAAGGCCGGGTCCGCAGGGGCGCACAGCATGGTCCCTTCGGCCATGAACTCGCGGAGTCCGGCGAGCGCCGTCAGATCGCCGGGCAAAGCGCCCGACAGCTCGGCGTTATGCGACAGGCGCAAGAAGCTCAGACCGGCCAAGCCGGCGATCTCCGGAGGAACGTTTCCCGATAACCGGTTGCTCCCCAGTCCCAGATCGTACAGCTGGGCGAGGCGGCCCAGCTCCGGCGGAATCGTGCCCGTCAACTCGTTACCCGCGATATCGAGCGTCATCAAGTTCGCGAGGCCGCCGATTTCCTGCGGGATAGGTCCGGTCAGTTCGTTATTGGCGAGATTGAGCATCGACAAGTTCGCGAGGCCGCCGATTCCCCGCGGTATGGGCCCCGCGAGCTCGTTGTCGGCCAGCGCCAGCCGCAACAAGCTGGTCATCCTCCCGACTTCGGCCGGGATAGCGCCGGTGAAGTCGTTTCCGGCGAGATTGAGGTCGGCCAGCGTGGCCAGCCCGGTCAATCCGGCCGGGATTTCTCCCGCCAGCCTGTTGTAGGACGCATCCAGGAACAGTATCCCGGGAAAGGCGCCAGCTTCGGCCGGGATCGTTCCCAGCTCGTTATTCTGGAGATACAGCTCCGCCAAGCCGGCGAGATCGCCGATCGAGCGCGGGACATCTCCAGTCAGGGTGTTATAGGAGAGGTCTAGCGCCTGGAGGCGGGCAAGGCCGCCTGTTTCGGGGGGGATCTTCCCCTCCAGCCCGTTGAAGGCGAGCTCCAGCCTAGTGACGCGGCCCTCGCCATCCGTCGTAACGCCGTGCCAATCGCCCATCGGAGCGCTGGTCAGCCAGTTGCTGCCGTTGGTCCACCCCGGCCCTCCCAACGCATGGTAGATCGCATCCAGCGCTTCGCGGTCGGTGATGGCGTCGCATTCCTGACTGGTTCCCTCGTGGGATCCGACCGTTTCGAGCCAACTTCGGAAGGTGCCGCCCATCGGCGTGCACAGCCCCGTACCGGCGTAGGCGAGCGTCGTCAGAGAGAGGGCGGTCAGCGACTCCGGCAACCGTCCCGCCAGCCGGGGGTTGCCGTCTACCCGCAACTCCGTCATCTGCGCCAGCTGCCCGAGCGGCGGCGGCAGGCGTCCGTCCAGTCCGTTGCCGGAGAGGTCGATGGCTGTCACCCGGCCCAGCGAGTCGGCGCTGATCCCGTGCCAGCTTCCCAGGACCGCTCCGGCCAGCCAGCCGGCGGAGTTGGTCCAGTCGCTGCCGCCGGCAAGTTCGTGCATGGCTTCCAACACGGCTTTGTCCGTCCGGTTGCAATACGGACCATCGGCGACTTGGATGCCTGCCAACCACGCCACGAAGCCGGTCGCGCCGGGAGCGCACAGCCCGTCATTCTCCTCGAAGACGAACTCCGAGAGCCGGGCGAGGCGCAGCAGGCTCGCCGGCAGGGGGCCGGACAGCCGGTTTCTGGAAAGCGTCGCTTGCCTCAGGTTGGCGAGTTCGCCGAACTCGGATGGAATGGGTCCGGTCAGGCCGTTGCCGTCCAATGCGATGGACTCGAGGCGGGAGAGACGGCCGGTCTCCGGCGGGATCGGCCCTTCCAGGAAGTTGAAGGCTAGGCTAATCGTCCTCAGCTCGGAGAGGTCGCCAAGCTCCGCGGGAATAGCGCCTTTCAGGTTGTTTCTCTCCAACGTCAGATTCGAGACGCTCCCCGCGCCGTCCGTGACTACCCCGTGCCAATCCTCGAGCGGCGCGTCGGTGAGCCAGTTGGTTCTCGTTCTCCAACCGGGACCGCCGGTCGCTTCGTACAGGGACACCAGCGCTGCGCGCTCGACGGCTGGATCGACCGGGGGAGGCGGAGGCGGGGGAGGTGGCGGAGGCGGAGGCGGAGGCGGCGGAGTCGTGGGTGGCGGAGGTGGCGGAGTCGGAGGCGGCTCGGGACTGGTCGTAGTGAAGCTGCAGGACACGATTCCCGTGGCAGCGAAGACGAAGACGATAATCGCCGCTCGCGCTCTGGCAGCCGGGCGGTTCGCCAACTGTCCGCGATGAGGGTCGCGGACGAGACCGCCGGCGGTCATGTCCCGCGCGACCTGGACCATCTGGCGCGCCAAGTCCCGTGCGACCTGGATCATCTGGCGCGCCAAGTTCCGTGCGACCTGCATCATCTGGCGCGCCAAGTCCCGGCGCTTCCCGATGCCCGCGTTGTCGAGAACAACCGGTCTCGGGTGATGACCAGCTCCGGGAGGATGGCGTGGTGCCCGGTCTTCATCTTCACGACGACGCCGTGAAAGCCGTGGTCGCGGACGAGGGACATGATCTCCGGCGAACAGTCGTAGGTCATCAGAAAGTCGGCTCGGCTGTCAGCTAGCGCGCGGAAGATGCGGGCGTGGTCGACGACGTTGTGAGCGTAGAGGCGGGAACCGGCCCGCTTGCCGCCAGATGCCGTGTAGGGCGGGTCGACGAAGAACCGCGCGTCCTGCCGCGAGCCGAGCAGTTCCAGCATGCGGACGCCGTCTCCCTCGCAGAACGTCAGTCGGTCGGCGCAAGCGGCGATGGCCCGGAGCCGCTTCGCCAAAGTGCCGGGATACCAGCGCGACGCGATCCCCTTTCCGTTCTCCCCGGTCTTGGTCAGCGCCGCGCCGGGGGCCAGCACGCCGCCGCGCCTAGTCCTATTCAGCGCCAGCGTGCGGAATCCGTGATCCAGCACGTCGCGCGGGGCGTTCCTGGACAGGCGCTCTACCGCCCCGCGATCGGGAGAGAATTCGAGGATGCGGGCGATCAGATCGTCGGGATGCTCCAGGGCCGACCGCCAGAACGACGACACGTCCCGGTCGAGATCGACCATGAGGGCCTGTTCCACGAGCCCCTCCATGATCGCGGTCAGGGAAACGATGCCGCCGCCCGCGAACGGCTCGACCAGGAGCGGAGCAGGCTTCTTCAGCCACGCCCGGATGTGGGGGACCAGCCACGTCTTGCCGCCGGGGTACCGGAGCGGACTCCGCTGCGGCACGGTGGCCACGTTGACCGCCGGAATGACCGAGACGTCGAACTCCTGAACGTTCATCGCTCAAATCGCCTTGGAGTATTGGCGGCGGCCGATATTGCCCAGCCCCGTATCGCCGTGGATGAAGGGAGGCCGACGTGATTCCCGCTGTATTGAGACGTGATTCCCGCTGTATTGACTCATGTTGCAGTATACGAAGTCACGCTATACGAGGTCCGCACTATACGAGGTTGCGCGCGCGTCGCGTGGCTTATGGTGCGCCATAAGCTGCATCTCCTGGCGTCCCGGGCCGTCCAGCAACCTGCCCTTCGGTCACTCGGGGCCCGGCTGCGGCCGGAAGCGGCTGGCAATCCAGCCCGAAGCGACGGCGATGGCGGTACCCGCCGGCACGAACCATGTCCAAGCGACGACATCCCTCGCGAAGGCCCACAACAAGGTGATCGCCACTACGCTGGTCGCTACGGCGATGCGGGCCGAGCGTCCGTCCGCGCGGCGCGAGAACCGGGCGAGGGCGAATGCGCCGAGCAACCCGCCATACACCAGAGAGGCGATCGAGAGCGAGATCTCTACTGCCGTGCTGTCTCGGCTGAGCGGGATTACGGCGGCCGCGGCGGCAACGAGAAGGACGGTCCAGAGCGCGGATGCGATCCTCCCGGCGCGAAACAGCTGGCGCTCGGTCGCCTCGGGACGCGCGGCCCCCCAGAAGTCGTACGCGGTGGCTGATGATAGCGCGTTGATAGAGCTCGAAAGAGTTGACATGGCTGCGGCAAATATCGCGGCGATGAGCAAGCCGCGCACGCCGGATGGCAGCGCCTCGACAATGAATGTCGCGAAGATCTCGTCCGTGCGCAGGAAGGCCGCTCCATCGTAGTAGGCCCACAGTCCGATGCCCACAGCCAGGAAGAGAACGAATTGCAAGAGAACCGCAAAGCCGCTCACGACCAGGGCGCGACGGCTGGCGGAGAGGTTCCGGCAGGCGAGAAGCCGCTGGACGATCAGCTGGTCGGTACCGTGCGAACCCATTGACAGGAAAGCGCCGCCAAGCAAGCCGGCCCAGATCGTGTAGGGCTGGCCGAAGTCGAGCGACGGATCGAGCCACGCCAGTTTGCCGGCGTCGCCGGCCCGGTCCAGGATTTCGGGCCAGCCTCCAGGAGTGACAGTACCGATCGCTACAAGCGCGATGGCGCCTCCCGCCACGTAGAGAGCCATCTGCGATGCGTCTACCCAAACAACGGCGCGGATGCCGCCGAGGAAGGTATAGATGAAAGTCGCGGCGCCTATCACGATGACCGAGGTGATCAGGGGCCATCCGGTAACCAGTGTCAGAGGGATGGCGGTGGCGAACAGCCGCGTCGAGTCGGCGAGCAGGCGCGTAACCATGAAAATCGCCGACGTGAAGCGCCGGGTCTTTAGACCGAAGCGGGCTTCGAGAGATTCGTAGGCTGTTCTAAGCCGCCCTTCCCGGTAGGCCCCCAGAAGCCAGCGGGCCACGGCAATGCGGCCGAGCACGTATCCGAGCGCGATCTGCACGAAGGCGAGCGAACCGCCGTAGGCGATCCCCGGGATGGACAGGAACGTCAGAGTGCTGGTCTCCGTCGCGACTATGGAGAGCATGACCGCGGGCCAGGGCAGGTCTCTGCGGCCGAAGAAGTACGCCTCGCCGTCCCGCGCGTTGCGCCCCATCCACGTTCCCCACGCCGCCACTCCGCCCAGGTAGGCGACGAGGATCAGCAGATCGGCGGTGGTCAGCGGCTGCCTTCCCCTGCGGCTGGACCGCCGGCCAGCAGTGCGCCGATCCCCGCGGCTGGACCGCCGGCCAGCAGTGCGCCGATCCCCGCGGCTGGACCGCCGGCCTCCTTATCCATGGCAGAATCCTCCGGCGCCGGATCGCCGGCCTCCGTTTCCACGGCAGCGTCCTCCTCCGGCGCCGGATCCCGGACTGCGGCGGCGACCACCTCGTGCACAGCCCTACGCAGGGCGATGTGCTTGCGGTTGGCGCGCGTCGGATTCACGCGGTTGGTCAACAGCGCCACAAAGAGGTCGAGCTCCGGATCTATCCAGATGCTCGTGCCGGTGAAGCCCGTATGGCCGAATGCGCCACAACCTGCGCAGCGGGCCGAGGGCGACCCTTCCGCCCGCAAGCCTTCCGCCCGCGTGTCCCAACCGAGCGCCCTGCTCGACTCCAGACCGGCCTGCGCGGTAAAGTGCGCCACGGTGGCGGGATCGGGAGAGGCGAGCGCAGGCGGCAGGGGAGAGGCGAGCGCGGACGGCAAGGGTGCGGCGGCGGAGATGCCCCTTCCCTCCCTCGCCGCGTTCAGCATCCAGCCAGCGAAGCGCGCTAGATCGCGCACGGAGGAGAAGAGACCCGCGTGGCCCGCCACACCGCCCATGGCGTAGGCATTCTCGTCGTGCACCTCTCCGACCAAGTGCCGCTTTCTGTACACGGTGTCGATCTCCGTCGGGGCGATCAGGCGGCGCCAGGAGGCCGGGGGATTGAAAGCCGTGCTCTTCATCCCCAACGGTTCGAATACGGCGTCACCGACGTACTGGCCGAGCGGCTGGCTAGCCAGCGTCTCGACGACCAGAGCCAGCGTTATGAAGCCGATGTCCGAATAGACGGTGGCCGTGCCCGGTTCGTAGTCCGCCTCGAGATCGGCGATGGCCCTGCGGTACTCCGCGCGGCCGGCGAGCGTCCGCCAAAAGGGACGGAACGGAGGGAGTCCGCCCTGGTGAGCAAGAAGGTGGCGGATGGTAACGGACCGCTTCCACCCCTCCGCCCACTCGGGAAGGTAGTCGCCCACTGGGTCGTCCAGAGAGAGGTCGCCCCGGTCTGCCAGCCGCATGACGGCCGTGGTGGTCGCGACCACCTTGGTGAGCGAGGCGAGGTCGTAGATGGATGAATCCGTTACGGCGGGGGAGCCAGGATCCCAGTCCAGGCGGCCGTAGCCGCGCAACCGCACGAGACAGCAGCTGCGTCCCACCGCGATCGCGACGCCCGGTGCCGCCCCCGCGCCGATCGCCGACTCGATGACGCTGTCGGCCTGGGCGAGGAGCTGGGAACTCATCCCGGCGGCTTCGGCTTCCATCTCGCGCACCCATGCCGTATCGCCGCCCGCCGGACCGCGCTGGTTGCCCGCTGGATCGCGCCGGCCGCCCGCCGGATCGCGCTCGACGTCTGCCGGCTCGTCCTCCATACCTGCTGCCCCGTCCTCGACGTCCGCCGGACCGCGCCCACCGTCTGCCGGACCGCGCCGCAATCCCTCGCCCACCGCGTGCAGCGGGGGCAGCGAGATCGGCAACCGGCCGGTTATCCTGGACCGTCCGAGAAGCGCGTCGGCAGCTGCCCTCTGAGAGGCTTCCGCCCCGCCCCACGCGATCAGATAGCTCTCGGTATCGGGCAACGAGTTGAGCAGATAGGGACTTCCGAAAGAGATGACCGCGGCTGGCTGGCGTTCGCCGAGCTGCGCCATGAAGGTTCGGACTTCGGGAGGCAGGTCCTCGGCGCCGGCCTCCGCGCCCGGCGACACGTACGCCGACAGCAGCACGGCATCGAAGGAGGCTGCCACCCGGGCGAGCGAGTCGTATACCGAACTAGGCGAATCGAAGCCGACGCGGGCCCTTCGCACGGCGAACGCCCCGGCCAATCGCCGGTCGAAGATCCTGCCCGCAGCGAAGTTGCCGCGCCTGCTGAACGTCACCGAGAGAATCGAGCGGATCGAGGCCGGGTCCAGGGGCACCGTGCCGGCGAAGTCGCGCACCAGCGTCACGGAGCGCCGCGCCACGGAGTCCGCGAACGCCGTGTGCGACCTGACGCCCACGACATCCAGAATCGCCTCGGCATCGACTTGCGCGGCGCGGTGGAGTCCGGCCCGCGCCTTCAGCTCCAGTATCCGCCGTACGGAGGCGTCGATGCGCAGAGCCGACAATCTGCCGGCCTCGACCGCCCCTACGACCGCGTCGATAGCCTCCCCCGCGTCCGGAGGCATGAGGAGGACATCCGAGCCGGCTTCGAGCGCCCTGACAGCGGCTTCGCCAGTCCCGTAGCCGTCTACGATCGCCGCCATGCCCAGCGCATCGGTAAAGAGGACGCCGCCGAATCCGAGATCGCCGCGCAACACGTCGGTCATGAAGTAGGAAGACAGCGTGGCGGGCGGCGCATCCGGTCCGAGGATGGCTGGCGCGGCCACGTGCGCCGTCATCACCGCGTCCACTCCCTCGGCGATGGCCCGGCGGAAGGGAACCAGTTCGAGGCTGTCTAGCCGCGCCCGGTCGCCCGGAATCACCGGGAGCGCGACATGGGAATCGGTGCCGGTGTCTCCGTGACCGGGAAAGTGCTTCGCCGTGGTGAGAAGCCCGGCATCTCTCGCGCCGCGTATGAACGCCGCGCCCAGCTCTCCCACGCGCAGCGGATCTTCGCCGAACGAGCGGGTATTGATTATCGGATTCGCGGGATTGTTGTTCACGTCGAGGACGGGGGCGAAGGCAAGGTGCACTCCGAGCGCCCGGGCTTCCGCGCCCGTGATCCTGCCTGCCTCGTAGGCGAGCGCTTCGTCATCCGTGGCGCCCAGCGCCATGGCGGGGGGAAGCATGGTCGCGCCGCCCAGCTCCAACATCGAGGGGAGCGCGTAGATGCCGCCGACGCGGAAGCCCGGGCCGGACTCGAAGTCCGCCGTGACGAGGAGAGGCGTCCGGGCCGCGGACTGGAGCCTGTTCAGCTGAGACACGTACCCCAGCGGCGTGCCGACCGACATGACGAGGCCGCCGATCCGCTCTTCGCTCACCAGCGACTCGATCTGGAGGAAGGCTGCGTCGTCGCCGGAAGCGTAGCCGCCGGTCAGCCATGCCATGACTAGCTGCGCCACCCGCTCCCGCAAGGTCATGCCGCCCAGCGTCTCCTCCACCCACGCGGCGGCGGCCGGGGAGAGGGGGGCGGCCGGAGCGAGAGAAGCGGACGGAGGGAGAGCTCTCGTCACTTCGGCCGGTGCGGCCCGGCCGCCGGTGGCCACGGGTTCGGGGGGCGGACCGGCGGCGCACGCCAGCAGCAGCGGCAGGAAAGCGCAGGTCCAAGCGGATATGGACACGGGCCGGGGCCGCGTGGACCGCCGTTGCGGCTTTCTTGCCGTGCGAACGCTGCCTAATCTGCAATGCATGTTGACCGGCCTCTCGCCATCTCCCGTGCCCCGGGCGGAATGTACCCGGCAGCCCGCCTTCACGCTTGCGCTCGGGGCAGGCGTTTTCGACTTGGCACGCTACCGGGCCGCCCGGCGGCACTCCGCGCGGCCCCGCGGACCGGCCAGGCTCGCTCTGGTCGCGGCGGGCGCCCTGGCCTCCGCGTGCATTGGCGGGTGTGGCGGGCCGGGGAGCGGCGGCGCGGACTCGGCTCCCCCGCCCGGCGCTCCCGGCGCCGTGGCCGAGTCCGCGCCGCCCCCGCCGGTACGGCCCGGCATCGAGGTGCTGCTATCCGACTCGGCCCACCTGATCGAAGGGCGCCGCGTAGGGCTAGTCACCAACCGCAGCGCTGTCGCCAGCACCGGCGAGAGCTCGATCGACCTCTTGCACGGCTTCCCCGGGGCGCGACTCGCCGCTCTCTTCGCGCCCGAGCACGGGATCCGCGGCACGGAAGCAGAGGGCGCGGCCATCGCCGGACACACCGACGCGAAGACCGGATTGCCGGTCCATTCGCTGTACGGGGAGCACAGGGCGCCAACGCCCGAAACGCTGGCGGAGATCGATGTCCTCGCCTTCGATCTCCAAGACGTCGGTGCGCGCTACTACACCTACGCCTCGACCCTGGCCTATTCGATGCAAGCTGCCGGGGCGGCGGGCGTGCCCGTGCTGGTGCTGGACCGCCCCAATCCGATCGGCGGCGCGATGCAGGGCCCCGTGCTTGATCCCGCCTTCGCAAGCTTCGTCGGCCTCTTCCCGGTCCCCGTGCGCCATGGCCTGACGATGGGAGAGCTCGCCCGCCTCTTCGGAGGAGAGTTCGGCGTCGGCGCAGAGCTGCACATCGTCCCGGCCGACGGGTGGTCGGGCAGCCTGTGGTTCGACCAGACCGAACTGCCCTGGATCGCGCCGTCGCTCAACATGCCGTCGCTGGAGAGCGCCGCGCACTACCCCGGCACCTGCCTGTTCGAGGGAACCAACATCTCCGTCGGACGCGGGACGCCGGCGGCGTTTCAGATGGTGGGGGCGCCGTGGCTCGATGGCGAAATGTGGGCGGCGGCTGTCGCGGCCTACCAGCCCGAAGGCGTAAGGATCGAGGCGGTCGCCTTCACGCCGGAGTCGCCGAGCGACGGCAAATTCGCCGGAGAACCGGTGGAGGGCATCCGCTTCTCGGTCACCGACCGCTCCATCTACGACCCCGTCGGTACCGCCGTGGCCGCGCTCCTCGTGGCTCGCCGCCTGGCTGGCGACCGGTGGGAGTGGCGCGAGAGCCACTTCGACCGGTTGGCCGGCACGGACCGCCTCCGGCACGCGATCGACCGGGGAGATTCTCTAGCCGAGATCACGGCGGAGTGGGCGACCGGTCTGGCGGCCTTCGAAGCCAGGAGCCGTCCGTATCTCATTTACCCGCGCTAGGAGGGAATGGGCTTAGCGGGGGACGAGAATCCGCGCGGCCAGCGGCTCGATTTCCGCTTCGATCGGCGTCTCTCCCCGCATCTCGCCGTCGATCTGCACAGCCACGGGAGGGTCGGTCTCGATCCGCACCGCCTGGGCCTGGAAGAAGATCATTCCCTTTTCGCCATCGAAGCGCTTGCGCGAGACGCGCCACAGTATGCTCACGGCGTCAGGCAGGTTGCGCGGGGCGAATACGCACACGTCGAGCAAGCCATCCTGGAACGACGTTTCCGGCGCCATCGTGAACTCCATGGGGAACCGGCCGGTCCCCAGCTGGGCCGCGTTGGCGAGCAGCACCACCGAAGCCCGCACCTGCGCCTCCTTGCCGTCCGCCGTGATCAGGAAGTCGGTGTCCGGCGGCGCGATGACGTTCTTGACCCCGCTGTACAGATAGGCGGCGATGCCGAAGCGGCTCTTCAACTCGGGAGTGGCACCGGCCATGATGTCGGCGTCGAGACCTGCGCCCGCGATAAGGGCGAAGTGCTCTCCGTTCACCAGCCCTAGGTCGACTTCGGTCACCCGTCCTTCGACCGCGACCCGGACGCTGTCTTCGAGCGAATCCGGGATGGCGAAGTTGTGCGCCAGCTGATTGCCCGTTCCCAGCGGAATGATCGCTACCGGCACGCCCATCCCGGCGGTCCCGCGCAGCGCCACGCTCACCGTCCCGTCGCCTCCCGCGACGACGACCGCGCGACAGTTGCACTTCGAAGCCGCCCGCGTTATCCGCAGTCCTTCTTCCTTGTCGCTCGTCTCGACAATGTCGAACGGGACTCCATGCGCCGCGAACGCCGCGCCCAGCCGCCGGCGCAGCGATTCGACCTTGCCCCCCGCTACGCCGGTGTTGAGCAGCACGAGCAAGCGCTCCGACTCCGGATACGGGTACGACAGCCCTGCGCTAGTTCCGTTCCTCAGCTATCTCGCCTTCGCCAGCCGTCCACCCACGCGTGTCGCACGCACATTTCCGTAAGCTACGGTGACTAGCCTCCGGATGACCACTCGCGGAAGAGAAGCAGCTCGAACATCCTCTGGTTGGCGAGGTTCGTTCCCCAGCTCAAGCCGAAGAGCCGTTCGTCGAATCGGCTTGCGGTCCGGGCTTCGACCGTCCAGTTGGGCAAGAAGGACCATTCGACGGCGGCACGGGGCGGGCCCCCGCCCAGCGGTTGCCAGTACGACAGAAAGAGTTCGTCGCCAGGGTACCAGCCAAATTCCACGGCGGTGCGGTCGAAGACGCTGCGGTTGCCGACCACGCCCTGGGCGCCTGCTCCGCCGATCGATGTCACGCTGAAGTAGGAAAGGCCTGCCGTCCCTACGAGCACCGAGGAGATGCCCGAACTCAGCGTGCCCACCAGGGTCTCGTGGATCAGCCGTCCTCCGAGCTGCTGGTCGGTCGAACGGTAGCACGGCGCGCCGATCGCCAGGAGGCAGAGCTGGTCGGTTTCGCTCATGGGCGGATTGCTCGTCAGCTCGAGCCGGCTCTCCCGCGGCGTGCCCCTTATGTGGGCCTCCACGACGACCGGGCCTTCCGGCGTTCGATCCCTGTACTCGGCCGTAATGTCGATGTCGGGGTTGAAGTCGGGTTCGCCCGAGAAGCGGATGCTTCCGCCGGTGATCCGCAGGGACTGCACGTACGGCGGCACCCGGTCGAAGCGGTACGTGCCCCGCGGGAGCTCCACCTCTCCGGTGACATTGACGGAGTCGGGGCCGGCCCGAACCGCGAGCCCGTCCGAAACGACCTCCACATCCAGCTGGGGCGACCGAAGCCAGAGGTTGGGGCCGAGAGACACGTTCGCATCTATGACGAGGTTCTCCATGAACGGATTGCGGAACTGTTCCAGGATTCTGCGTTCCACGGCGACCGCCGAGTCCAGCATGGAGTACACCGCCGGGTCGCTCAGATCGACGACCGAGCGGGCGCGCAGGAACTCTTCCTGGCGCAGATCGCCTTCCGCTAGCGCGACATCGGGGGCCGTGATCCGGGGCGCCGCGTAGGATCCCTCGAGGCGGGCATGGCCTCCCACCGCCAGCGACATGTCGCGGCGGGAAACCGCGTGGAAGTCCGTCGCGACAATGTCCAGATCGAACGCGGCGTTGGCGAGCGAGGCGATGTCGATCGTGCCGCTGGCGCACGCGCGTCCGCCCAGGCGGGAGTCCGCGCACAGAGAGTCGATGCCGGCCAGAGACGATCCTTCGAACGCGATCCGCGCTCCGGCGCCATCAAGCCATATTCCGAGGTCCGGCGCCCATGCCGTTCCGCCGTACATCTCTAGATGGCCGTCGTAGCGGAGGTCGCCGGGCGATCCTTGGATGGCGAGGTCGGCCGCCACCGTACCCGTTATCGCTTCCATCCCGCTGACGAACACTTCTGCAAGCGCGAGAGGAAGCCTTTCGCCCTCCGCCCGGAGGTCGAAGGGGCTATCGAGGAGGCGGCGCTCGACGGGCGCGAGCGCGAGGTCGGCGGCGACGCTGCCCTCGAGCCGGCCAAGCGGCTCGCCTTCCAGGAAGAGCTCGACCGCGCCGTCAAGCCGCCGGTCGGAGTAGTCGAAGCGGGTCGCAAGTTCGCCATAGCGCTGGTCGCGAACCGAGGGGTCGATGACATTCAGCGCGCCGTTGAAGCGGGGGGCGGACAGCGTCCCCGTCATTCTCGCGGACCCTCCCAGCGTACCGCCGACTTCCGGCGACTCCGAGAAGAGATACCCGAGCTGGTCGACCCGTACGCCAAACAGTTCCAGCCGGAGGTCGCCGTCTCCTGCGGCAGGGATGCGCCCATCCGCATGGATTCGGCCCAGCGTGCCTTCGAGATTGAAGTCGCTGGCAACGAATCCCGTGTCGGAGTAGGCTAGGCGCGCCGGGTTCTCCAGCTCGGATTCGAGTTTGCCCAGCCGGATGCGAAGCGACGAGAGTTCGGCGTCCCATCCGCCCGCCAGAGCGGCGCTTCCCTCTATTGCCAGAGTCGAGTCGCGATGGGCAGCGAACGCGAGGCTTGCCGAGGCGGCTTCAGAACCGTCGAGGTCGATCGAGAGCGAGTCGAAGCTGGCAACGCCGATGCTGGCGCCGGTCGCCGCCACCTCCCATACGGCCGGCTCCAGACGCGGGGCATCCAGAAGTCGGATGCGGGCGGTCAGGCTGTCGGCCATGTAGCCTCGGAAGCCGGCATCGGAGGCGTCTAGAAGGACATCAACGGTAAAGTCGTCCAAGCTCCCGGCGACTTGTCCCCTCGCGGCGAGCCGTCCAGTCGTGGCGATAGGGCCGGGCGGGTCCGGCATATCCTGCGTCGTTTCCTCTTCCGCATAGGAAACGGGGCTGCCGTCCGCTGTCCCGGCGGGGGCGAACCAGCGATTCCACTCCCACAGATTCGTGACGGACGCATCGAAGTCCGCTTCGCCCCGCCGACCTTCATAGAGCCCGAAGTCTCCGCGCACGGAGATCGTGCCGACATCGGTGTAGATCAACAGGGAGTCGATGGTAGCCAGCCCATCGACTACGCGAACAGTGGCGTGGCCGTCGTATACTTCGGCACGCTCGAAGCCGGAGGGACCGATTTCCAGCCTGAGCGTGTCGAGGCGCGTTTCGCGGCCAAGGCCCGCTCCGGCTAGGCGTCCGCTCATCGTCAACCGCGAATCGGGAGCGCCCTCCACCCACTGTCTCGTGGAGAGGCCGGTCGTGACTATCTCCGCGTCGTAGCGGACGGTCTCGGAGGCGAAGTCGAATTCGCCATCGAGCGACAGATCGCCGCTCTCCGCGGCGACATCCGCACTTACGGCGAGGGCGTCCAGCGTCCCGCTCGCGATGAGCCGACCGCTTACCGCGCCCGTGGGTTCGATCTCCGGGAGCCAGGGCCGCAAGAGACCGAGGGACAGAGGAGCGACATCGATCGATGCCTCGATACGGGAGCCGTCAATGTCGACCGACCCGTATCCCGCGACCAGCGAGAGCGTACCGGGCCGCGAGAGCGCGAGTCCGTCGTCCGGCTGCGGGAATCCGTCTGCGGGCTGTGCGAGCGTGTCTTCCCGCTGCGGGGGTCCGCCTTCCGGTTGAAGCCGTGGCCGAAAGTGCGTCACCGCGCCGGAGAAGGCGATCTCGCCGCCCTCGGGCCGGTCTATGGCCAGCGACCCTCCCAGCCGTCCGCCTATTTTCGCGCCTGCGCCAACGCCAGCCAGCCTGAGCCAGCCTGGGTCGAAACTGTCGAAATCCACCTCCAGGCCACGGACGGCCAAAGGCGCTTGGGCGCGAACGCCTCCCCGGACTCTCAACCCGGAGGGAGATGCGCCCGGGCCGTCCGGAATCAGCTCTTGAAAGGCTAGCTCCGCGTCCACCGTCAGGTCGTCCGGGTAGCCGGCTCCGCGGACACTTCCTTGAACCCGCCCGTCCACGGCCGCTTCGCGCCCTACGAAGTCGGCCAGAGATCCAACCCGGAGGTCCAGATCGAGAGCGAGCGTGTCGAAGTGCGGCCGTTGGCGGATGGCGAGCGAGAATCCGCCTTGCAGACGGCTGTCGCCCGACCGAAAGTCGGTGTCCGATACGGTGACCACGACGGTGCCGTCATTGGGGGGCCCGCCATCGCCGGTAGACCCGCCACCATTGGCAGACAAGTCTTCGCTCCGGGAATAGACGTCGATCCGCGCGGGACCGCTCCCCTCTTCCGGCAACTTGACCGGTATCCAGCGCAAGTCCTCGACATCGAGCGCCTCGGCATCCACTTCGAACGCAAACTCCGGGGCGCTGGCGGCCTCGACCCAGCCTTCGCCCGAAAGGACGGACCTGCCGGTCTCGAGCCTGTCGACGGCGAAGCGCGCGGTGTCCGCCAAAGTTACCGTCATGTCCAGCCGGGACACTTCCAGCGGTTGGCTCACGATCCGAAGGGTGCCGCCGACTTCGTCGAGACGCGCGGCGAAGGGGAGGCCAGGGGCATCGACGCGGACAAAGGGCAGCGTGCCGCTGAAACCGGCCAGTTCGTAGAGGCGCTCGAACTCCCCTTCGGGCGTCTCGGCGGTGGCCCACGGGAACTCCCCCGACCGGACTTCCCGAAGCGCCCGATCTTTGGCCGCCCCTTCCAGCTGAGCGGTCCACGGAGCGCGAATGCGAATGCGTCCGGACGTCACGGTCGCATCGGTGATCAGGATGCGCGGTGCGCCGTCCTCCTCTCCCGAAGGCGGTTGCGCGGGAAGGGTCCGCATCGAAACCGCGCCTGACGGATCAAAGATGCGCTCGTGGTTCCAGCTGCCGTCCGGCTTCTGGGTTAGCTGGAGGTCGAGACCTGCGGCGGTCAGGCGGCGGATATGCAGGCGGCCGCTGGCCAGCGCCAGCGGACTGTACTCGAGAACGACCGTATCGATAGCTACCAGCACTTCGGATTCCGCATCCAGAATAGCGAAGCCGGCCAAGCTCATCCGGGTGAACACGTTGCCCCCGAGCACGGTCCCGACCCGGACTTCGCCATCGATGTTGGCGGCTAGCGCTCGCCGCATCATGTCTGCCGCCACACTGCGGCCAAATGCCGTCTGGGTAGTCAAGAGGAGGGCGGCCGCGGTCGTTACCAGCAGTATTCCGATGGACCGGCGGAGGGTGCGGGCGAAGCGGCGCGGGGGACGTTCCGCGCGCTCCTCCGCAAGCTCCGGCGACTCTTCCTCTGGAGCCCCGCGAACGCTCGCATGCTCTTTCCCCGGCGCATCGCCGGACTCGCGCGCAGTCAGAAAGCTTCTCCGATCGATATGTGCACTTGAAGACGCCGCCAAATCTCGAGCCACCTCGACGGATCATCGAACCGAAAAGGATCGTAGAGAACGGGATCCGCCAACTCGGCCAAGGTTCCATCGTCCGCGGAAACGATCACCGGCAGACTGACCGCGGCACTCGGATTATACCCGACATCCAGACGAACGGACCCGACCGGGGTCACGAAGCGCAGTCCAGCCCCGGGCGTCCAGACGAGCGGCCTCATGTTGGAGATGTCTTCGGACACCGTGCCTGCGTCCATGAAGAGAACGAGACCCAGCCGCGAACTCAGGCGGCGGCGCAGCTCGATGCTCAGCTCGATGGAGGCGTCGCCCCCATTGGGCCGCTGGTCGAAGGCGCCGGGATCCTCCGCGGCCAGGCGCTTGACGCACGCGGGGATGGGATCGAGCGGACAGTCCTCCGCTTGGCTGGCAACCAGCACCCGCGGCCCGAGCAGGTTCTGGCCGAATCCGCGCACGCTCTGAGATCCGCCGGCGAAGAAGCGCTTCGAGGGGTGGATCAGATCGCTGGACCGGGGCGGCGAACTCTCGGCGGACCGATCCCCCCCCGCCAGCCGCACTCTCGTCGGTTCGGCAACGCCGGCCCGCACTCGAAGGCCTGCGACCAGTCCCGGTTCAAGCTCCGCGAAGGCCGCTCCCTGCACCGCGCCGCGCAAGTAGCCGTAACTCGAACCCGTGACCGCATCCGCCGCCTCCGTCTCGGCGGCCAGGTAGAAACCGCTGGTCGGCTGCAGCGGGTCGTCGGTCTGGTTGTAGACCCACCCTAGCGTAACCGGCGCCAGCCACCGGGCCTGCGTCACCACCTCGATGTCGGCGGGAGCGCAGAATCCGAAGTTGACGCAGAAGAAGATGTCGGCCGACCGCCGGTCGAATCCGGTGAACTCGGGAGCGTAGGAGAGCGTCGCCGTCATGCGCCGGCCGAGGCGGTGGGTCACGCCGAACTCGGCCCCCTGGCCCTCTCGGATGAAGACGTCGGGTATCGTCTCCCGTTCGAAGAAGAAGTTGGCCCGGAAGCTGTTTCGGCTCGAGAAGAGGACTGGAAGGAGGATTTCCGCCTGGAGAAGGAAGTTGAGCCGCCAGAAGTTGGAATCGGAGCCCACTCCCGAACATGGAAAGACGCCGTTGAGCTGCCGGGCGAAGATGTTCTTGAACCGTCCGGTCAGCTCGAACCGGCGCGCTCCGCCGAAGAGGTTGCGGTGGGCGAGGCGCACCTCGGTCTGAAAGCAGGCGTCGGTGCTCCAGCCGACCCCGCCCCGGGCCGTCCTCGTCTGCGCGGGGGTGATCTGGACTACGAGATCGACTGTCGAGTCCGCGGCGGCGCCCGCTTCCGGCGGAGACCTCTCCCTGCGAATAGAGGCGAAGCGAATGGCGTCGAGCGCGAAGAGGTTCCGCTGGCCCTCCTCCTCGGCCTCCTGGCTGTAGTACTGCCCCGGGCGCAAGGGCACGAGGTCCCGGATGACGCCTTCCCCCAGAGCTCCGGCTCCGGTGACCCGGATGTCCCCGAGGCGAAAGCGGGTTCCAGGGCGGACGTCAAGGCTCACGATGGCTCCGCCCCCGACGGTGCGGCGGGTGTCTTCCAGGATGAGAGCCTCCACGTAGCCCCGCTCGCGCAGCAGCTGGACAAGGCTGTCCTTCCCCGCTTGCAGCCTGATCCGGTCGAAGGGATCGCCCGGGCCCATTCCAACGGGCGTGGCGCCCGTCTCCTGCCGGACCGACTCCGGCAGGCCGTCGACGATGAGGCTGTCGACGAGGGCCGGCCGACCCTCCGTGACGGTGAACCAGACGCGGGCCTTGAGTCCGTCCGTTCGAACGACCCGGCCAATCTCCGATTCGAAGTAGCCGCGCAACTGGTAGTAGGTGCGCAACCTTAGCTCGTCCGCCGCGACCTCGAGCGTGTCGAGATAGGCCCTGCGGTGGACGAACCCCCAGTTGCTGACTGCGCAGAACGGCGCGAGCAGGAGGCTGGCGCACCTAGTGCTGCGCGTGCGTATGACGGCCCGCAGCTCTCCGTCGGAGATGTCCTCGTTTCCGTCGAAGTGGAGCGCGACGACTTCGGCCCGCCGCACGGACTCCTCCGACTGGCCGGCGAGGGGAGCCGGGCCTCCGAGGGGGGCCGCCGGGCCTGCGAGCGCCGTCGACACGCAGACGAGCGCGGCGAAGGCGAGCGTGGCGGCGCCGCGTCTCCTTCCGAACCGGCCGGGATTCAATGGGCTGCTCGCCAGAGGGTTCGGACCGAGGCGCTCTACCGGATGGAGGCGGCGCTCATGCGGCCGGCTGCAGCCGAGCTGCGCGCTCGCGCCAGAGCTTGGTCACGAGCACGACCCCGGCAACCAGAAGCGCGACCGAGATCGCCTGGGCGACCGTGAACGTCCCGAGGAACCGGTCATCCTTGGCACGAAATATCTCCACCACGAAGCGGCCGGCCCCCGACATGATCATCCACACGCCGAAGAGCCACCCACGGGGCCTGCGGTGACCGCGTAGCCGCCAAAGCATCACGAAGAAGATGGTCGAAAGCGCCGTCTCGTAAAGCTGCGTCGGGTGCACCGCGAGCACTTCCGTGTCGGGGATGGCCGTGTCCACATCCGCCCCGAATCCGCGCAGGTTCCCGGCCGTGGAGGGAGGAAATCCTTCGGGGAACGCGACGCCGACGAAGGAGTCGGTCGGGCGCCCGTAGTCGTCGCCCACGAGGAAGCAGCCCACGCGCCCCACCGCGTAGCTGAGGGCCAGCGCGGGGGCCACCGCATCGGCCCCGATTCCCCACGCGATGCCGCGGCGGCGCAGCACCCAGGTGACAGCCAGAAATCCGCCTATGAAACCGCCGTACCAGACTATCCCGGCGCGCGAGAAGATGCTCGCAGCCGGATTTTGCGCGGTCTGGTCCAGGTGCAGAACCAGGTAGTAGAGTTTCGCACCTACAATGCCGCCTATTATGCCCGCCAGCAGCACATCGACCGCGACGGGGGCTTGGCCAAGCCGGGCGAATTCGGCGCGCAGCACCCAGTACCCGGCCAACATGGCAACCCACAGCATGACCCCGAACGAGGTGACTGTCAGGCTGCCTACAAGTGGCAGATTCAACGTGAAGAGTTCGGGGTACACGTCTCAAGACTCCTTGGCTTGGTCCTGTATCAGGTTGGGAAACGGGAGAGATGGATTCGCATTGAGCGACCACGGGCTGCGCTCGCCCCGCGCCAGACGCCAGCGGGCCACGGCGGCGATCATCGCGGCGTTGTCCGTGGCGATTCGGGGCGAAGGCGCGAAGAGCTCTCCGGAATGCGAGCGAAGACGCGCAGCCAGCCGCTCGCGCAGCCGCGAGTTTCGCGCCACGCCTCCCCCCAGCACGACCCGCCAGCACCCTGTGACCTTGGCGGCCCGGAGGGTTTTCTCGACGAGGACCTCGACAGCCGCCTCCTGAAACTCCGCCGCCATGTCGGCGACAGCTTGGCGGTCGAGCCCGCGGTCTGCTTCTTGGCTGTCCAGCCCGCCGCTAGACGCTTCGCTGCCGCTCAGCCCGTCGCCCGCTTTCTTGCCGCGCACCCCGCCAGACGCTTCAAGCTCCGCCACGAGCCGCGCCACCGCCGTCTTCAGGCCGGAAAAGGACATTTCAAAGTACGACGGCTCATCCGGATCGTCCCGTGCGGACAACATCGGCCGCGGGAGCGTGAAGCGGCCCGCTCTGCCACCCGTGGCCGCTCGTTCGATCTCGGGACCGCCCGGATAGCCCAGACCGAGCCTGCGGGCCACCTTGTCGAACGCCTCGCCCACCGCGTCGTCCCGCGTTTGTCCGAGTAGCCGGTAACGCCCCCAGTCCCGCACCTCGAGCAGCAGCGTATGCCCGCCGGAGACGAGGAGACCGATAAACGGCGGCCGGGCGCCGTCGTGCTCCAGCGCGGTCCCGAACAGATGGCCCTCCATGTGATGGATGCCGATCAGCGGAAGGTTCCGCGCGAATGCGTAGCCCTTGGCCCAGTTGACGCCGACGAGCAAAGCTCCGACGAGACCCGGGCCCGCGGTTACGCCGACTCCGGCTATGTCGGAGCGCTTTGCGCCGGCTTCGTTCATCGCGTGCCGAACCATCGCATCCAGCGACTTGATGTGTTCGCGCGCGGCGATCTCGGGCACGACTCCGCCGAACGCGGCATGGGCGTCTTGGGAGGCGATCGCCAGCCCTCTGATTCCCGTCTCGTCTACAACCGCGGCGGACGTCTCGTCACAAGAAGTTTCGATCCCGAGGACGGCTCCACCGCCACCGTCGCGCACGTCTAGCGTGCCGTCGCCGACTGACCGGGCGACGACTCCCGCTGGCTGGGCGAGGACTCCCGCTGGCTGGGCGAGGACTCCGGCTGGCCGGGCGACGACTCCCGCGAGGCTGGCTCGACCGTCACGCGCTCGGGGACGATATCCACGGTGACGCTCGCAGCAATTTCCGGAGGGAGCTCGACACGCAGCGGATACGACGCCGGCCCGTCGATCGACTGCGGGATATCCGCCAGCACTTCCATGTCCGCCGCACCGATTCCGTCTATCAGTCCGGCGGGGCCCGTCAGCGAAACCGTGACGCTCGGCGGATCGAGGGTAACAGTCTGGGCCGACCCTCCAGTCACGGTCACCGAACGCTGGAACCGGCGGGTGCGAAGCGAGTCGATTTCCACCGTGCCGAGAACGTTTGCCGGCATGGCAGTAAGCTCCGCCAGGGCCGGAGGCAACTCTATGGCCAGTTGGCGGGTGACGGACTGCGAGACCGTGCCGACCTCCAGCAGCTCTGTGTCGACCTCGGTGGCAAGCTCCACGAACGAAGCCGGGCCCTGGAGCCACACGCTGTCCGGCGTCAACTGCATCCCCACCACGAATGCGCCCGGTTCGGCAATGGCATCGGTTCGTCCGCGGACCGGAACCCGTTTCCGCGCGCGCCGCTCCAGCAGGATCGTGACGCTGGACGGATCCAGCAGGATCGGATCCACGTCAAGCGCCGCGTCGTAGAAGACTTCGGACGGGGAGAGCGGCAACTCCATGGTGGAGTCAGTCACCTGGTTGACGACTTTGCGAATCTCGGGCTGTCCGATGAGGGGGCTCAACACGCCTCGTGTCCTCACTCGGAATGTCGTCACGACTTCCGGCGGGCGGACTTCCACCAGACTCCAGGCGGAGTCGCTCACGGTGACATGGAGCTGGGTCCGCACGCCCTGGTCGGCCAGCTCGGTATCGGCCGACAGGGTCAGCCAGAGCAGCACCGAGAGCACGATGGCGGCAATCTTGTATATCCAGTTCTCTGTAAAGATGCGGCTGATATCCATCGCTCTCTATCGACTCCTGGTCCCGGCGGCCCGCTGCCTGGTCCCGGCGGTCCGCTGCTTGGCGCCGACAGCCGACGTCCTGGCACCGGCGGCCCGCTGCTTGGCGCCGACGGCCAACTGCCTGGCGCCGGCGATCCGCTGCTTGGTCCCGGCGGTCCGCGTCCTGGCGCCGACGGCCAACTTCCTGGCGCCGACGGCCCGCGTCCTGGTCCCGGCGGCCCGCGTCCTCGCGCGGACGGTCCGCTTCCCTGTCTCGCCAGTCATCTTTCCCCCGGCGACCGTTCATCCACGGTGTCGCGGCGGGCGGGGCGCATCCCGATCCCTCTTGTGTCCGGATCGGGCTGCGCGCCGGCGACGGTGACGGTGACGCCGGTCTCGGCTTGCACCGAGGCCCCGGGGGCGGGTTGCTGGTAGATCACGCGGCCGCGGGCGTCAGGCGAATCCGCCTGATAGCGCACCTCTCCGAGGCGGAGACCGGCTTCCTGGAGGATGGCTTCGAGGTCGTCCGAGTGCAGCCCGGCGAGGTCGGGTACCGATACGACCGGTCTTCCTTCGCTGACGAAGAGTTGGAGAGAGGCGGGGAGCGCCAATCGGGATCCCGCTTCTGGCTCGCTGCCGATCACGCCGGCGCGGCCACTGCCCTCTTCGCGCGTCACTACTTCTACTCCGAAGCCGAGCCGGGTCAGGATAGTGGCGGCGTCTTCGCCTGTCATGCCGGCAAGATCGGGCACGACGCGCGTTTCCGCGCCCGCGCTCGTAGCGAGCGAAACCGTGTCGCCCGTTCGAGCCACTTGGCCGGGCAGTGGCCGCTGCGCGATGACCTCGTTCCTGGCAACCTCGGCGTGGCGGAACCGGCCGCGCTCGACCGCGATCAAGCCGATATCGGAGAGACGCCGGGACGCCTCGTCCAATGGCAGGCCCGTCATGTCCGGAAGCTCCGTGAAGTCGGCGTCGAGCGGGTCCTCGGCAGCTGGAAAGAACAGCAGGGCAGCCGCGGCGTAGCCAACTCCGAACATGGCTCCCGCCAAAAGGAGGACGCGCAGCAGCCGGCGGCCGCGCGCCGCCTTGCGGCTGGGCCGGCGTCCCTGCCGGCGCTTCCTGCTCGACTTTGGCGGGCCGCGCCTCCCGCGTCTGGGAGCCACGTCGTCAGCGAGAGACGGGCCCGGCAGGGACGCGTCCCGCTCGAGTGCGCCGCTCCGTCGTCCTCATCTTCTCCGGAGCCGGGCCGCGTACGCGCCGTCAGTTCCGGTCAGCCACGGGCGCACGAACAGATCTCCGCAAGAGGTCAGGCACTCCTTCTGCACGCTCGCCGGCCCAGCCGCCTCGCCGCTCGCCTCGGCGGGCGGTTCCCGTTCGAAGTCTGGCCGACGGTTCAGAAATGCGTCCACTTGCTCTTCGTTTTCCTCGCGCTCGAGCGAACAGGTGCTGTAAACAAGGATGCCCCCCGGTCTCACCGCAGTGGCACAAGCGTCGATGATCTCGCGCTGCAGCCGGATCGCCTCGCCGAGCCGCCGTTCGCCGAGCCGCCACCTGGCGTCGGCCCGCCGCCGCAACGCGCCCGTGCCCGTGCACGGCACGTCGGCCAGGATCGTCCCGGCGCCGGCGACCGGCAGCCGCCGCGCATCCGCGACCGCGCAGTAGAGCGGCAATCCTAGCCGCCGCGCCGACTCGCCCACCCGGGATAGACGCCGTCGCGACTTGTCCAGAGCCAGTACCGGGACGCCATACGTGGCCGACAGCCCCGCAGCCTTCGTGCCGGGCGCCGCGCAGGCATCGACGACCGGGCGGGCGGGCCGGCTACCAACGTAATCTACCACGGCAGAGGCCGCCGGGTCCTGTATGACCGCGCGCAACCCCGCGAGAGCCTCCGCTGGCGAACCCTTCGTCAGCGCATAGGAGCGCGGCCATCCGGCGACTGGCTCCACTTCGACTCCGGGGGGCGGCTCCGGCGGATGGCTCGGATCCAGCATGCGCGCGACCACGCCGGGAGGAGCGTTATCGTGTTCGACGAGACGGAGAACATCGCTGCGCGACCACCGCTTCAGCCAGCGCCGCACAAGCCACTCGGGGTGGGATCCCCAGATCGACAGGTGCGCCACCGGATCCGAGTCGAGCGATGGAAACAGGTCTTCTTCCGGCGCGCGCCGGGCCAGCGAGCGCAACACGCCGTTGATGTACCCCGCCCGGCCGCGCGGCATGACTGTCCTCGCTGCGCGCACGGTCTCGCCGACCGCCGCGTGGGCGGGGATTCCGAGTTCGGCGAGCTGGTAGGCGCCTATCCGCAGCCAATCCAGCACATCCCCGTCGATCCGCGTTAGCCGCCGGTCGGCGCACCGCCGTATCCGCGCATCGATGCGCGCGCGCAGCCGAAGGCAGCCGAAAGCGATCTCGAGGGCCACCCCTCGGTCGATTTTCGGGACCTTCGGGAGGACGCGAGAAGCGGAGCGTCCGGCCTGCATGCCCGACCGCGCATCGGTCAGTATCCGGTGGGCCGCCGAGCGCGGATTCAACCGAGGGGTGGCCGCCGCGACGCCCTTCGGGACGGGAAGCGCGGATGCGCCCCGGAGGGCGTGCCGGAACTCAACGCCGACTCTAGCGCGGGCCCGGCCCCGAAGGCGAAATCCCGGTTGCCGGACTCGACGGAACCGCCCACTCGCGCTTGGGCATGCGTCCGGCCAGGTAGGCGCGCCGGCCAGCCTCGACCGCCAGCCTCATCGCCTTCGCCATCTCGACCGGATCGCGCGCCTCCGCAATCGCCGTGTTCATGAGCACTCCATCCACTCCCTGCTCCATCGTGGCGCAGGCGTCCGAAGCCGTGCCCACGCCGGCATCCACGATTACCGGCACCGAGAGTCGCGACTTGATCAGCCGGATGTTGAGGGGGTTGAGGAGGCCCTGGCCGCTGCCGATGGGCGAAGCCAGCGGCATCACCGCCGCCGCCCCCGCATCTTCCAGCCTCAGCGCCGTCACGAGGTCGTCGTTCGTGTAGACCAGCGCCACGAACCCCTCCTTCACGAGGGTGCGGGTGGCCTTGAGCACCTCGCCGGTATCGGGAAGCAGCGTCTCGGGATCGCCGATCACTTCGAGCTTCACCCAGTCGCTTAGCGCCGCCTCGCGGCCCAGCCGCGCACAGCGAACCGCCTCATCCGCGGTATAGCACCCCGCCGTATTCGGGAGGAGATCGAATTCGTCAGGGGCGATCGTGCGAAGGATGTCGTCGCGGGCCGGATTGTCTATGTCCACCCGCCGAACGGCAACCGTGACCATGCTCGCGCCCGTCGCGCGAATGGCTTCGAGCATGACAGCCGGATTCGGATACTTGCCGGTGCCCACGATCAACCGGGAAGACAGCTCGCGGCCCGCTACCAGCAGGGGATCCATCATCATCCGCATCATCCTCCGCCGACGAAGTGCACCAACTCGACGCGGTCTCCCGACTCGAGAGTCTTCCCGTCCAACTCCGGACGGCGCACAATCCGCCGGTTGACTTCGACCACGACGGTTCGGTCGTCCATCCCGAGGTCGCGCAACAGCGCGGCCACGGATGTCTCCCGGGGCAGCTCTCGCTCGCGGCCATTCAGCTCTATTCGTATCGCTTCCAGCACTATTCACCAAACCGCAACAGAAGAAAGTGTCTCGCGCCGCTGACCGGTGGCCGGCGACGGCGTATCCAGCCGGCAACGTCACCTCCGGCCCGGACGAACCCTGCCGGCATGCGCTGCCATGCGGCCCACGGACGCGACGGGCGCCGCCCCGTTCAGGCGAAGCGCCGCCGCGTCTGCCTCTGTGCAGTCCGTCTGCACGACGGGCGTCAATCAGGCGAAGCGCCGCCGCAGAGCGACTGCCGCGGCCACCGGATCATCCTCTGACCACACCGCCCGCCCGACGACGATCCCGTGGGCGCCGGCGCTCGCGAGTTCGTCGATGCGGCCGCCCGTCACGCCCCCGATTGCGAGGATCGGCACATGGCTGCCGCCGGCAGCGCCGGGCGCTCGGCCGGTCCGAGGCTGGCGGCCGCCGTCTTCCGTCAGCCGGCGGCGCACAGCCGCGACGGCCGCCGGTCCGCTCCCCGCTCTTCCGGGGTGCGACGGCGTGGCGTAGATCGTGCCGAGCACCAAGTAGCCGGCTCCCGCGCGCACAGCCCGCGCCGCTCGCTCCGCGTCGTGCACCGAGGCTCCGATCGCCAACTCGTCGCCCCCGCAGACTTCCGCCAGACGGCGCACAGCCGCCACTCCCAACGCCCCGGCCCCAAGCTGCACTGCGTGTGCGCCCGCCGCCAGCGCGACATCCGGCCGGCCGTTGACGACCAGCCAGCTCCCGGCCGAGCGAGCGGCGCGCACGAGCCGCTCCCCCACGCCGAACAGCCGGTTGGCGGGGAGCCGCGCCCGGAGGTGCACGGCCACCGGGGCGGCCAGCTCCAGCAGGCGCTCTATGCGCGCCAGACCGTCCGCGCCGCCCGCTTCGCGCTCCGACACCAGTACGTGCAGACTGGGCAGCGGCGTCTCAGTCGAAGCGCCGGGAGTGTCCGGCGCTAGATCCGGACCTTCACGCACGTGCAGTCGGGGCAGCGGCGTCTCAGTCGAAGCGAGATCCCTCCAGGCCTTGCGTCCCTCGCGCCCACTCCGCCGATGTCATGCGGCGGCGGCCGGCAGGCTTGACGGCGCCGATATGGAGCGGGCCGGAGCCGGTCGACACCACCACTCCGCGTACCGGGTGGGCCTCGATCACCGTCCCCGGCCCGCTCGGGGGCGAGACACCGACGGCGGCCGGACGAAGAGAGGGCTCGTAGCAATGAAGGCGCCGGCCGCCAAGGGACGTCCAAGCCGCCGGCCACGGATCGCATCCGCGCATCCAGGCGCCCACCTCGACCGCCGGCCGCGACCAGTCGATGCGCGCCGCTTGCTTGTCGAGCTTCGGCGCGTAGGTGGCCGCGCTCTCATCCTGCGGCGCTTCCTCGACGCGGCCTTCCGCCAAGCCGGCGAGAACGCCGGCGATGAGCTCTCCGCCCGCTGCCGCCGCCGCTCCGTACAGCTGGCCGGCGGTCGCCTCCGCGCCGACCGGTATCGCTATCTGGCCGAGAACCGGCCCCGCGTCGACTTCGAGCGCCATTCGCTGCACGGTGACCCCCGTCTCGCGGTACCCTCGTATTACGGCCCAGTTGACCGGGGCCGGGCCGCGGAGCGCCGGCAGCAGCGACGCATGGATGTTGAGGGAACCTAGCGGCGGCAGCTCCAGCGCCTCGCGATGCAGAATCAGCCCGTACGCGGCGACCACCGAAACATCGGGCCGCAGCTCCCGGGCCGCACCGAGAAACGCTTGGTCCGCCAGCCGCACCGGCTGGAGCACGGGCACGCCGGCCGCCAGCGCCCACTTCTTCACCGGGCCGGGACGAAGCGCGCGCCCCCGCCCTGCCGGACGCTCCGGCCGGGTCACCACGCCCACGACTTCGTGACCTTCCTCGCGGATCGCGTTCAGCGCCGGGAGACCGAAGTCCGGCGTTCCCCAGAACAGCACTCTCACGACTTGCCGCTCCCTGCGCTGGTCAGCTCCTCTTCTTCCACTTCCCAAGCAGCATCTTCCGCTTGAGCGGACTGACGCGGTCCAGGAAGAGAATTCCGTCGAGGTGGTCGTTCTCGTGCTGGATGCAGCGGCTCAGGATGCCTTCGGCGCGGATTTCCACCGGCTCTCCATCCAGCCCCAATCCCGTGGCCACGATGGAGCTGCTGCGCTCCACCACTTCAGCAAGCCCCGGGACGCTCAGACAACCCTCTTCCTCCTTGACACTGCCCTTTTTCTCCACGATCTGCGGATTGACGAGGACGCCGGGCGGGATCTCCGGATCTTGCACGTCGTAGACGAAGAGCCGAATCGGGATGCCCACCTGCGGCGCGGCCAGCCCGATCCCCTCCGCCTCGTGCATCGTCTCCCGCATATCCTCGGCCAGCTGGCGGATCTCATCGTCGATCGCGGCGACCGGCGCACACTTCTCGCGCAGAACGGGATCGCCGAAGAGCCTGATTTCGAGGATCATGCCGCTAAGCGGGAATGGACAGATTGTGCCTCTACGAAGACGCCACCGCGATCAGATCTTGACGCCCACCTGCCCGATCTTGGACCGCTCGACCTCGAGTCTCGTTTCGCCACTCTTGACCGTGACGCGGTCGTCCGTCAGGTAGATCACGGTTCCGATGATTCCACCGGCCGTGACGACATTGTCTCCCTTCTTGAGATTCTTGACCATCTCCTGGTGCTGCTTCCGCTGCTTCTGCTGCGGGCGAATGAGGATGAAGTAGAAGATGGCTACGAATCCCAGGATCATCACCACCGACCCGGCGGGATTCCCCGCCCCGTCTCCCGGGGCCATGAAGTTCGAAGGAAGGAGGCTAGGTATCATCATCATGCGTGGCAGCTTTCTTCTTGATTTTCGGGACTGTGCGTTCCGTTTCGACTCCGGTAGGCGGAGAGCCAGCCGTCAGCCCAACTCTCGTAGTCGCCCCGCAGAATCGCTTCGCGGGCCAGCGAAGTCAATCGAACCAGGAAGCGCACATTGTGCAAAGACAGGAGCCGCTGTCCGAACATCTCTCGGCTGACAAACAGGTGCCTGAGGTATGCGCGGCTGTAGCTTCGGCAGCAGTAGCAGTCGCACTCCGCGTCGATGGGGCGGGGGTCGGCCACGAAGCGCGCACCTTTGATATTGATGCGTCCCTCCGCGGTAAATGCCGTGCCGTTCCTGCCGTTGCGAGTTGGCGCGACGCAGTCGAACATGTCCGCGCCCCGCCTGATCCCCTCGACGAGGTCTTCCGGATAACCGACTCCCATGAGATAGCGGGGCAGCGAAACGGGCAAGGAAGGCTCCAGGACATCGAGCACGCGGTAGGTGACGTCCCTCCCCTCCCCCACCGATAGCCCTCCTATCGCCACGCCCGGCCAGGCGCCGGCTTCCAGAGTCCGCTCGACGGACTCCAGCCGCAGATCCTCGTAGGACGCGCCCTGGACGATCGGGAAGAGCAGCCCGTGACCGGTCCGCGATGCCCCCGGGCCGGCCGAGCGCCCCGCTCCGGCCGGGGATCCGGTGCAGGCCGGCAGTCCATCGCGGGTTGGCGGTCCCATGCCGGATGGCGGTTCTTTGCCAAGCCCCTCGCGGCCTTCCGCGGCAAGCCGCTCGTGGCGGGCTCGGCAACGGGCCAGCCAGTCTAGGGAACGCTCGACGGCCGCCCGTGCCCGCTCCCGCGTAGCGTGTCCCGGCGGACAGTCGTCCAGCGCCATGAGGATGTCCGATCCGGCGGCATGTTGCATCTCGATCGAGGACTCCGGCGCCAAACGGTGGAGACTTCCCGCCAAGTGGTCCCGGAAAGTTATTCCCTCGTCATCCAGCTGGCTGATCCGGGCCAGCGAGAATACCTGATAACCGCCGGAATCGGTGATGATGGGACGCGGCCAGGCCATGAAGTCGTGAAGTCCGCCCAACCGTTTCAGCACCTCCGGTCCGGGCCTGAGGGAAAGGTGGTAGGCGTTTGCCAGCAGCGCCTCGACGCCCGCTTCGGCGAGCTCTTCCGGACTCAGCGACTTCACGGTGCCGAGCGTCCCCACGGGCATGAAGGCCGGCGTGCGGATCTTGCCCCTCGCGAGTTCGAGCGCCGCCGCCCGAGCCCGGCCGCTCGTCCCCTGCACGGTGAAGCGTTCGCGACTTGGCTTCGCGGTCATCCGCTATCTGGCTTCGCGGTCATCCGCGACTTGGCTTCGCGGTCATCCGCGACTTGGCTTCGCGGTCGTCCGTTACCTGGCTTCGCGGTCGTCCGCGACTTGGCTTCGCGGTCATGCAATCAACATCGCATCACCATAGGAATAAAAGCGGTAGCGGGAGCCGATCGCGTGCGCGTAGGCGCGAAGCGCCAACTCCCGCCCGGCGAACGCCGCCACGAGCACGAGAAGCGTGGAACGCGGCAGGTGAAAGTTCGTCAGGAGGGCGTCGACAGCCCGAAATCTGTAGGGCGGCCGTATGAAGAGGTTGGTCCAGCCGCATCCGGCTTCGAAGCGGCCGCTGGAGCTCACGCTCTCCAGAACGCGGCAGGAGGTCGTCCCGACCGCGACTATTCTGCCGTCCCCCTTTCGGGTCTCGTTCAACCGGCGGGCCGCAGCGGAGGAGAGGCGGTACGACTCGGCGCCAAGGTCGTGTTCGGAGAGGCTGTCCGCAGTCACCGGCCTGAAGGTGCCGAAGCCGACGTGGAGGGTGAGCCGGACGATGCGCGCGCCCCGCTCTTCGATGCGAGCGAGGATATCGCCGGTAAAGTGGAGGCCCGCCGTGGGAGCGGCTACGCTGCCGGTCGCCGCCGCATAGACGGTCTGATAGCGCTCGCGGTCGGCTTCGTTGTCCGCTCTGGCAATGTACGGGGGGAGCGGGGTGCGACCGTGCCGCTCGATCAATTCCCAGGGGTCTCCATCGCCGATCAGCTCTACGATCCGTGTTCCGTCCGGGCTGGAGTCGATGACTTCGATCGTCAGCCCGTCGGCCACTTCGACGGTGCGTCCCGGCTTCAGCTTCCCGCCCGGTCGAACCATTGCGCGCCAGATCCGCGGATCGGCCCGGTCGAAGGGGTCCGCGGGTCCGCTGAGCTCGTCGCCGCCAGCCACGCCGGCCTCGCCGCCGCCAGCCGCGCTTGCCCTGTCGCCGCCAGCCGCACTTGCCCTGTCGCCGCCAGCCGCGCTTGCCCTGTCGCCAAGGGGTTCCGGGTGGAGGAGCAGGATCTCCGCGCTCGCCCCGGTCGGCTTTCTACCCAGGAATCGTGCAGGAAAGACGCGGCTGTCGTTGACGACTACCGCGTCGCCGGGACGGATAAAGTCCAGGAGGTCGGGGAAAGCGGCGTCGGCGAAGCTGCCCATGAACCGGTCCACGACGAGGAGCCGGCTCGCGTCGCGGCGGGCGGCGGGGCGAGGCGCGATCAGTTCGGCGGGGAGTTCGTAGTCGTACGCCTCCAGCCGGTCCGTATCGGGAGCTCCGCCAGAGCTGGCGGCGCTCCCGGGGCCGCCTGCGCCGACTAAGCCATCCCCGCCGGCAGCGCCGCCCACATCCCCAGTGCCGCCAGCGTCATTCACGCGGTCGGCACCGCTTCGCACTCTCAACAACGACCCTGACTGCCAACTTGGATTGCGCTGCCAGCCCTGGCCGCGCGGTCAGCCGCCATCGCCGCCGAAGAATGCGCCCTGCGCGGCGTCCCCTCCCGCGGGCAGCGCGTAGCCAAAGCGTTCGTACGCTCGCTTGGTGGCTATCCGCCCGCGGGGAGTGCGATGCAGGTACCCGTTCTGGATGAGGTACGGTTCGTACACCTCCTCCAGCGTACCCGCATCCTCGCCCACGGCTACGGCGAGCGAGGCCAGCCCGACCGGTCCGCCGTCGAATGTCTCGATGATCGCTTTCAGCACGCGGCCATCCATCTCGTCGAGGCCGTACTCGTCCACATTCAGGAGTTTGAGTCCGTCCGCCGCCGTCTCGGCGTCGATCGTCCCGTCGCCCCGCACCTCGGCGAAGTCGCGCACCCGCCGAAGCAGACGGTTGGCTATGCGCGGCGTCCCGCGCGCGCGGCGGGCGATCTCGTCGGATCCATCCTCCGTAATGGGAATTCCGAGAACACCCGCGGAACGGGTCACGATTCTTCTCAACTCCCCGGCAGGATAGTAGCCGAGCCGCTCGACAACGCCGAAGCGCGCCCGCATGGGGGCGGTCAACAGTCCGAAGCGCGTCGTAGCGCCGACCAGGGTGAAGCGCTCCAGCTTCATCGAGAATGTGTCCACGCGGGGTCCGTCCCCGAGGCGAATCTCGATCCGGTAATCTTCCATCGCGGGGTAGAGGAACTCTTCGATCACTGGCCGGAGCCGGTGGATTTCGTCTATGAAGAGGATGTCGCGCGGTCCCAGATTCGTGAGCAGGCCGGCGAGATCGCCCGGTTTTTCCAGTACCGGACCCGATGTGAGCTTTATCTCGCTGCCGAGTTCGCGGGCGAGCACGAGAGCCAGGGTCGTCTTGCCGAGACCGGGCGGGCCGTAGAAGAGCGCGTGGTCAAGCGCTTCTTCGCGGTTCAGGGCCGCCTCCACGAAGACGGAGAGGCTTTCCTTGACTCTTTCCTGGCCGATGAAGTCGTCCAGGCGTTGCGGACGTAGCGTCGTGTCGGGGGACCCCTCGCCCTCGAGGGCATCCGGGGTCGTGATCTCCGTGCGAGGGTTGGCGGGGCCGCCCCGCTCCCCGGCCGGCTCCGGCGCGGTCATATGAGGCGTAGCGCTTGGCGCAGAAGTTCCTGCGAGCCGATGCCTGCGGCAGCGTCCGCGGAGCCGGCCGCGCCCTCTCCCGCGAGCGATTCGAGCGCGCGGCGCACGGCATCGTCGCTCTCGGCGCTCCGGTAGCCCAGCGCTCGCAACGCCTGGACGACATCCGCCACGGGCCCGGCCTGCGCCCGGCCGGCTTCTTCTCCGACGGCGCCCAGGTCATCGACTTTGTCCGCGAGGTCGATCACTATCCGTTCGGCGGTCTTGCGGCCGACTCCGCTCACCGTCTGGAGGGTCTTGTAGTCCTTGTCGCGGATCGCTCGCACCACTCGGTTCGCCGGGAGGGCGCCGAGAATCGCGAGAGCCAGGCGCGGTCCGACGCCGCTCGGGGTGCGCAGGCGCTGGAAGAGCTCTCTCTCGCGGCCAGTCGCGAAGCCGTACAGCTCCATCGTGTCGTCGCGCACCACCAGGACGGTGTGCAGCTCGACGGGCGCGTCCTCCCGGCGAAGCCGGCCGGGCAGTCCCTGCGGGACGCGCATGCCGTAGCCTATCCCGTCTGCGGTAACGATCTCGACCAATTCCTCGGTGCAGTCGGCCAGCTCGCCTCTGACGCGCCTGATCACGGCGCGCTCTCCGCCACGAGGCCGGGCGCGCGAAGGCGGCCGCCCAGCTCAATTGCGCGCCTGATCACGGCATGCGCTCCGCCAAGGGGCCCCGTGGGCGGGGGCGGCTGGCCGAGAGCAGGTGACAGAGCGCCACGGCACAGCCATCCGCCGCATCTGCCGGACGCGGCGGATCGCCAAGCCGCAACAGCTTCTGGACCATGAAGCTCACCTGCTCCTTCCCGGCTGCACCCGTACCCGTGACATGCTTCTTCACTTCTCGCGGCGCATACTCGTGGACCGGGAGCCCGCGCAGCGCCGCAGCCAGCACCAGCACTCCCCTCGCCTGCCCCAGAACCATGGATGTGCGAGCGTTCCGCCCGTGGAAGGCGCTCTCGATGGCGACGCAGTTCGGGGCGAGCCGATCGACCAGCTCGAGCGCCGCAGTATGAATGTCGGCCAGCCGCCCCGCCGTGTCCGTCTCGCGGGGGCGGATCACTCCGCACTCGACCAGCCGGCTAGCCCGCGGCCCCCGCTCGACGAGACCGTAGCCCGTCGCCCTCGTGCCCGGGTCTATCCCCAGCACCCGCACAGATGCTCCCGGCGCTGCTCAGACGTTTTCCGCCGCCTCCCAGTCGGACTCTTCCAGATCGACGTTGGTGTGCACTCTCACCACATCTTCGTGTTCCTCCAGCGCGGCCACGACTGACGCCACCCTCCCCGCCGCCTCCACCTGCATGGTGGCGCTGGGCACCATCGCCAGCTCCGCCTCCACTATCACGATGCCGGCCTCTCGCAACGCCGCCGCCACATCGTGAAAGTCCGGCGCTGCGGCGGTTACCAAGTGCATCTCGTCCCCCGGCTCGAAGTCCTCGGCCGCCGCCTCGAGCGCCGCGGCGAGCGTTTCTTCCTCATCGCTGCAAGTGGCATCGACCCAGATCCGGCCCTTCCGCTCGAACATCCACGCCACCGAACCGCTCTGGCCCAGGTTGCCGCCGCTCTTGTCGAGCAGATGCCGGAGCTGCGCCAACGTGCGCTTGGGATTGTCGGTCAGGCATTCCAGATAGAGCGCCGCCCCGCCGGGCGCGAACCCTTCGTAGGTGAGCTCCTCGAACACCGTCCCGGGCAGATCGCCCGTACCGCGCTTTATCGCCCGGTCGATGTTGCCCGCCGGCATCCGCTGGCTCCTGGCGTTGTCTATCGCGGTCCGAAGACGAGGATTGAAGTCCGGGTTTCCTCCCGCCTCTCTCGCCGCCACCGTTATCTCGCGGCCGAGCTTGGAGAAGAGCTTCCCCTTCGCCTGGTCGGTCGCCGCCTTCTGCCGCTTGATCTTCGACCACTTGGAATGCCCCGCCATACGCCCTCGCTACTCCGCTTCCTTCCCCGCTTCGGCAATCACCTTCGCTTGCAGATGGTCCGGCACCGGCTCGTACGCCGCCAACTGCCGCGTATGCGTCGCCTTTCCGTGCGTGAGCGAACGCAACGCAGCCGAATACTTGTAGAGTTCGGCCTGCGGAACCATGGCCCTCACTACCTGCCGCCGCCCCTTCGAGTCCATCCCCTGCACCCGCCCGCGCCGCTGGTTGAGGTCTCCCATCACCTCTCCCATGAACTCCTCGGGAGTCTCTATCTCCACCTCCATGACCGGCTCGAGGATCACCGGCCCCGCATCTCTCGCCACCTTCTGGAAGGCCAGCGATCCGGCAACCTGGAACGCGAGATCCGAACTGTCCACGGAGTGGTGCGAACCGTCGTAGCACTGGGCCCGGAAGTCCACCAGCGGATACCCGGCCAGCACTCCCCTGCCCGCAGCCTCCTTGATTCCCTTGTTGACGGCCGGAACGAACTTGGATGGAATCACGCCGCCCTTGATCGAATCGACGAACTCGAACCCCTCGCCGCGCGCCAGCGGGCTGAGCCGAACGTGGCAATCCCCGAACTGGCCTCGCCCGCCCGACTGCTTCTTGTAGCGGCCCTGGCCCGACGCCGTCCTCGTAATCGTCTCGCGGTAGGCGATGTTCGGCGGGTGCGTCTCGACGTTGACCCCGTACTTCCGGGTGAGCTTCTGAAGCGAGATGTTGAGGTGAATCTCTCCGAGGCCGCGGATGATAGTCTGTCCGCGCTCGGGATCGTACGCCGAGGAGAAGGTGGGGTCTTCTTCGTGCAGCTTCGCGAGCCCGTTGCCGATCTTGTCTTCGTCCCCCCGCGTCTTGGCGGTGATCGCGAGCGAAAGGTCGGGCGCAGGCCACAGAATCTCGTCTATCTTCAGCTCCCGGCCGCTACCGCAGAGGGTGTCGCCGGTGCGGGTCTGCTTGAGCTTGGCCACGACGCCGATGTCGCCGGGGTTCAGCGCCTCGACCTCGACACGGCTGGAACCGTGCGGAATCGCCAGGTGCGCGATGCGCTCGGGCGCGGACCGCTGCGAGTTGAGTAGCGTCAAACCGTTCGTCAGCCGTCCGCTGAAGACGCGGAAGTAGCTGAGGTCGCCCACATGCGGCTCGGAGGTGGTCTTGAAGACGAGCGCCGCCGCCGGCTCTCCGGCGGATGCCTTCAGTTCGACCTCCCCGGCTCCGTCGAACCCGATCTGGGGAGGCGCCTCTTCCGGCGAGGGAAGCAGGCCGACGATCCCGTTCAGCACGGCGGACACGCCGGCGCTGGTGGCGCCCGACCCGCAAAGCACCGGGACGATGTCGCCCGCCGATATCGCCACGGCGAGAACTTCTTCGACTTTGCCGGGGTCGAGCGTCTCGCCCTCGAGGTAGGCTTCGAGCAAGTCGTCGTCGGCAGAAGCGATCGCCTCGATCAGCTCCTCGCGATACTCCTCGACCTCCGCCGCATCGTCGTCCGTCGTCTCCCGTTCGTCGAAGTCCCCCTTGTCTCCCTTGAAGATGAGAGTCTTCATGGAGAGGAGATCGACCACGCCCCCGAAGTCCGCGCCGGCGCCCACGGGCGCCTGGAGGGGGATGGCGTTCGGCGCAAGACTGGCCCGAATCTGCTCGATCGTGGTGTCGAAGTTGGCGTTGTCGCGGTCCATCATCGAGACGAAGATCATGCGCGGCAGCTGCCGGATGTCCGCGGCGGCCCAACTCCGCTCTGTCCCGACTTCGATGCCCGAGATCGCGTCGATGACGCAGATCCCCGCATCCGCAGCGCAAACGCCCGCCATTACCTCGCCCAGGAAGTCCAAGTATCCGGGGGTGTCGATGAGATTTATCCTGACGCCCTTCCAGACGGCGTGGGCCACTCCGAGGTTGATCGAGAACTTGTGTGCGGTTTCTTCGGGGGTGAAGTCGGTGAGCGCGGTTCCCTTCTCCACATCGCCCTTTCGATTCGTGCTGCCGGCGATGTAGCACATCGAATCCGCCAATGTCGTCTTGCCCGCGCCGCCGTGGCCGAAGAGGACGATGTTGCGGATTTTGGACGTTTCAAATTCAGCGGCCGCAGACGCCATGTACACCTCCTTTCAAATCAAAATGTATGATGCCCGAGTCATGGTGGTCTGAACCCGTCTTGGCCGTCGCGCCGCCCAACTCTCTCAAGTCAATGTATGATGCCGGAGCCATGGCGGGCGCGGAACGCTAACGAATAAAGCGTGGACCGCGCGCGTCGCTGTGCGCAAGCCGACTTGGTCGGTGCGGCGCAAGCCGGCTGCGTAAGCGCGGCGAAAGCTGGCTGCGTCAGCGCGGCGCAAGTCGGCTGCTTCAGCGCAGCGCAAACCGGCTTGGTCAGTGCGGTGCAAGCCGATCGCGTCAATGCGGCGCAAGTCGGCTGCGTAAGCGCGGCGAAAGCTGGCTGCGTCAGTGTGCGCGGGTCTCCGGCCGCGTCTTCTGGTACTGCCTGCTCACCTCATCCAGAAATGCGCGCTCTTTGCGTGTCAGCGAGTCGATGCCCTTCACCCGGATCTTGTCCAGCAGCCGGTCGATCTCGTCGCGCGAGTCGCGGCGGCCGGCATGACTGCCACGCTTCGATCCGGGGCCGCTCGATGCGCCACGGCCAGGACTGCCGTCCCCCTTAGCGCCGCGGGGCCGCGAACCGGCGGAGTCGAATCCCGTGGCGGATCCGAATCCCTTGGTGGATCCGAGACCCGTCGAGGAGTCGAAGCCCGTTGTCGAGTCGAAGCCCGTTGCAGAGCCGCGAGATGACGGCCGAGGTCCGGCCGCAGCGCGCGGCCGATACCCGGACCCGGCACGCCTCGGCCCCTTCTTGGGAGCGGCGTCCGCCGCATCCTTGAAGAAAATTCTCCCGCCTGCGCGCCTCATGCGCATGGTAGCCCACCCGATGCGTTCGCCGAAGCGGAGAAGGATGAAGCCCGTCGCCAAACCGCCCAAATGCGCCCAGTGGGCAACGCCATCCAGCGACCCTTGAGCCGTCGAGAGCAGAGCGAAAAAGCCTAAACCGGCAACGAACCACTTAGCGGGCACCGGGAAGACGAAGTAGAGGAATATCTTCGCATTGGGCCAGTTGAGCGCGAACGCGACGAGCAGCCCGTATATCGCTCCGGAGGCTCCGATCATGAGCGCCGGCCCTACGAACGAGTTCAGCAGGACCAGCGAGGCGGCCCCGCCCAGCCCGGTGAGCAGGTAGTACTTCAGGAAGTAGCGGCTGCCCCACTTGCGCTCCAGAGGAGGCCCGAAGAAGTACAGGACCACCATGTTCATGAATACGTGCATGAAGCCGCCGTGCAGGAACATGTACGTGATCGCGGACCAGGGCCGGAACGGGAAGCCGGCCACCGAGAAGCCCAGCCACGGAATTGCCGCTCGCGGAATGATCCCGGTCATCGTCAGGACGAAGATCGCGAAGTTCGCAATGAGGAGGCGCTTTACCCATTTGCTCATGGGGAAGCCGTGGCCGAAGCGGAAGCTGCCGGTCCGGCCGCCGTATCCGCCGCCGGTCGGGCCACCGTATCTGCCGCCAGTCTGGCCGCCGTATCTGCCGCCGGTCGGGCCGCCGTATCTGCCGCCGGTCGGGCCGCCCGAGTATCTCATGTGGCATCCTCCGACTCGAACGCCGAAGCTAGGCCGCCTTCTTTTTCCGCCCGCTCCAGCGCCAGTTCGATCAACCGGTTGACCAACTCCGCGTATGTCACCCCGCTCGCCTCCCACAGCTTCGGATACATGCTGATCTTGGTGAAGCCGGGAATGGTGTTGATTTCGTTCACGAGCAGTTCTCCGGCGCGCACCGCTCCGGAATCCTCGGTCGCCAAAAAAAGGTCGACCCGGGCCATCCCCTCGCAGCAGAGAGCGCGAAACGTGCGCACGGCCAGCTCCTGCGCCTGGGCCACCGTCACCGGGTCCAGCTCCGCCGGGACCAGCAGGTCGGCGCCGGCGTCGTCAAGATACTTCGCCTTGTACGTGTAGAAGTCGTGCCGGGGGACGATCTCTCCGGGGAGAGATGCCGCGGGATCGTCGTTGCCCAGCACCGAAACCTCCAGCTCTCGCCCGCGGACCGACCGTTCGAGGAGCACCTTGAAGTCGAACGAGAACGCCTCGTCGAGCGCGCGCTCGTACTCTCCGGCCGAGGCCGCCCTGGCGATGCCGATGGAAGATCCCATGTTGGCAGGCTTCACGAAGACCGGGGATCCGAGCGCGGCGGCGGCGTCGGCCCACAAGGGGACCTCGTCGCGCCTGCGGACCGTGAGGAAGGGCGCGACGGGGATGCCCGCATCGCGGAGGAGGCGCTTGCAGACGTCTTTGTCCATCCCGACGGCCGAGCCGACCACTCCCGCCCCGACGAAAGGCAGGTGCGCGAGGCGCAGCAGGCCCTGGACGGTGCCGTCCTCCCCGCGCGGACCGTGCAGCACCGGGAAGACGACGTCGAGCGAGAGGCGGTTGACGCCCTGGCCGGGCGCGACGGCGAGAGCGGGCTCGCCGGCGGGTTTGGAGTAGCCTTCCCGGTAGTTCGAACTCCGCGCCAGGAAGCTTCGCTCGTCCGCTCGGTACCAGCGGCCCTGCCGGTCTATGCCGATCGCGACGACTTCGTACCTGTCGCGGTCGATCGCCTTGATCACGTTGCGCGCCGACTCGAGCGAGACTTCGTGCTCGGCAGATTCGCCTCCGAAAAGAACGCCGACCCGGACCCGGCTCTCAGTCATCGCGCGCGCCTTCGCCCTGTGCCCGGCGCGCCGGCCCCGCGCGGAGCTTGCGCCGGGGCCGGACAGCCCTCGTGCGCCGAGGCCGGACAGCCCCGAAGCCGCGCGTTTCCGCGACCTTCACTGCGAGCCGCCCTCGCCGTAGCTGGCTTTCCACTCGGCTAGAGTGTTCAGCGCGCCGACTGGCGTGAGGTGATCGACATCGAGCTGCTCCAGCCTGCTACGCAGCTCCAGGGCCGCCTTGGCGTCCGCCGAAGCCTCTTGGGCGCGGGGAGCCGGCGGGGCGTCTCCGCCGGGGAACCCGGCAGCCGCGAAGAGCGACAGCTGGTCCGCGTCGAAGCCCGCGATCCCGGCGGCGCGGCTGCCGGCTCCCCGCGGTCCGCTCTCCAGGAAGCCGAGTATGTCGGCGGCGCGATCGACGACGCCCGCCGGCAGACCCGCCAGACGGGCTACGTGCACACCGTACGAACGGTTCGTTCCCCCTGGTTCGAGGTTGTACAGAAAGGTGATGCCGCGCCCCGTCTCGCGCACCGCGACGTTGAAGGGCGCCGCCCGTTCGAGCGACTCGGCCAGACCCACAAGTTCGTGGTAGTGCGTGGCGAACACCGTGCGGGCGCCAACTTCGTGCAGCCGCTCGGTGACGGCCCATGCGATCGACACCCCGTCGTAGGTGGACGTGCCGCGCCCGATCTCGTCCAGAAGAACAAGCGACCGGTCCGTCGCCCCGTGCAGAATCGTGGCCGTCTCCGTCATCTCGACCATGAAGGTGCTCATCCCCGCGGCCAAGTTGTCGCTGGCGCCGACGCGGGTGAATATGCGATCGCACACGCCGATGCGCGCCTGGCGAGCCGGCACGAACGATCCCATATGGGCCATCAGCGCGACGAGTCCCGCCTGGCGCAACACGGTGGACTTCCCGGCCATGTTGGGACCCGTGACTATCATGACCCGGCAGTCGTGGTCGAGCCGCATGTCGTTCGGGATGAACCGTTCCCGGGCCATCGTGTTTTCCACCACCGGGTGACGGCCCGACTTGACATCGAACACGATCTCGTCGGCCAGCTGCGGCCTCGCGTAGCCCTCGGCGGATGCGACCTCCGACAGGCACGCGAGGAAGTCTATCTCCGCCACTCTCGCGGCGGCCGCCTGCACTCGCCCGACCTCGGCCGAGATGCTCTCGCGGACTTCCTGGAAAAGCCGGGTCTCGAGCTCGATGATCCGGTCGGCGGCGCCCAGCGCCTTCAACTCCCACTCTTTCAATTCGGAGGTGAGGTAGCGTTCGGCGTTCGTGAGGGTCTGTCTGCGCGTCCAGTCGTCCGGCACGAGGCCAAGCTTCGACTTCGAGACTTCCAGGTAGTACCCGAACACCTTGTTGTAGCCGATCTTGAGAGTGTCGATGCCGGTCCGGTCGCGCTCGCGGAGCTCCATGCCCGCGATGAAGTGGACCGCGTCGCCCCGCTGGCCCCTCAGCGCGTCCAGCGGGGCCGAGAAGCCGGCGCGGATAACCCCTCCGTCCTTCAAGACGTATGGCGCTTCCGGGTCTAGCGCCGCCGTGATCCGCTCCGCCACATCCTCGAGCGTGTCGAAGGCGCGGCGGAGCTCCGCGAAGCGTCCGGACTCGACGCTGGAGATCGCCGCCGCCAATCCGGGGAGAGCTTCGATGGAGGTGGCGAGGCCGAGCAGCTCGCGAGGCGAGGCGCGCCCCGCCGAGATGCGGACCGCAATCCTCTCCAAGTCGCGGATGCGCTTGAGCTGGTCACGGACTTTCCCGCGAAGTTCGGCGTGGTCCACGAGCTCCTGCACGGCGTCCAGCCGGTCCGTGATCTCGCTCGCGACGACGAGGGGACGCAGCAGGCGCCTCCTGAGCAGCCTCGCGCCCATCGGTGTCAAGGTGCGGTCGAGAACGGCCAGCAGCGACGATCCCTCCCCCGGTCGCAGCGGCTCCACGATTTCGAGATTCCGGCGCGTCATCTCGTCCAGATACATGACGCGCCCGGCACGGTCGACGTGCGGGGGGCGCAGGTGGCCGATTCCCATGGGCCGGATGTCCTCCAGATATCGGAGCAGCGCGCCGCCCGCCGCGATGAGCAACCCGTCGCGATCGTAGACGAGACCGAAACCGCGGGTAGATTTCACGCCGAACCACTCGCGGAGGCGTTCTTCGCCCAGCGAGGCGTCGAAGTGCCACTCCGGCCGCCGGGTCAGGTGCCAGGCGCCATCCGGCAGCTGCATCTCCTCCGGGACGACGACCTCGGCCGGGTCGAGCCGCTTGAGTTCGTCGCCAAGGGCGGCTCCGCCGGGCGTCGCCGTCACCTCGAACTGGCCAGTGGACAGATCGACGACCGCGACTCCGAAGGGGCCCCGGCCGGCGACGGCGACGACATAGTTGTTGAGCTTCGCGGAGAGCAGCCGGTCTTCGAGGACCGTGCCGGGGGTTATGACCTCGACGACGTCCCGCTGCACAATGCCATCCGCCTGCGCGGGATCTTCGAGCTGCTCGCAGATCGCTACGCGCTGCCCCATTTCGAGGAGGCGCGACACATGTTCGTCGAGCGCCTTCACCGGTATGCCGGCGAGCGGGACGTGACGCTTGCCGCCGTTCTTGCGCGCCGTGAGGGTCAGGCCGAGCAGCTTGCTCCCCTCTTCGGCGTCCTCGTAGAACATCTCGTAGAAGTCTCCGACCCGAAACAGGAGCAGCGAATCCAGGTGGCGGGCCTTGATATCCAGGTACTGCTGCAACAGGGGCGTCAGGTTGGTTTTCGCGTTGGCCTTCGCGGGTCGGCGCGCGGTCGGAGCGGTCATGACTCGGCGGCCACTACGATGGCGGAGAAACCGGCATCCTCGAGGCGGCGCGCGAGGCGGCGCACCGCCTCCGGGTTGGCGAAGCGGCCCACGCGCAGCCGGTAGAGCCCGCCCGCTTCGAACACGCGCCCCGAGAATCCTCGCTCCTCCAGCTGCGACAAAGCCTCGCGCGCCGCCCCGGCAGACGAGAACGCGCCCACCTGGATGGACACGAGAGGCGCAGCGCCGCCGCACTCCTCCGAGGCGGCCACGGCGAGAGCCCGGATGTCATCGCCGGCGTTGCGCGCACCATAGGCCGCCTGCATGTAGCTGTCGCACGCCTCGTTCAGCATGCCCTGGTCCTCGAATGCCCGGGCCGTCCAATACCGCGAAGCGCTGGCGGCGGCGCTGCCCGGGTAGTCGGCGCGCAACCGTTCGAGGCTCGCTACGGCGCGGACCGGTTCATCCGACATGATATCCAGCTGGGCCAGCCGGATCCAGGCGCGTGCGCCGTATGACGACCTCCCCTCCAGAGCGACTTCGAGGAGCGCGACTCTGGCCGAGTCGGGGTCGGCCATGAGCAGCGCCCTCATGTATCGAGCATGTCCCAGTCGTTCGGGCGATTCCCCGGCCGCTCCCGCAAGCCACCTCTCGAGCTCGCCGGCAAGTCCGGCGGTGTTCCCGGACCGAATTTGCGAAGCGTACCGATCGAGCGCGCCAACGGCCTCCCCGCCGACCAGGGATTCCTCCTGCGCCGCCGCCGCCACGGCGCCCTCGGCGGAGAGCGGCAGGAGCACGAAGAGCATCCCCCAGGCCAGTATCCGTTTCACGCGGTCTTCCCGATCGCTCCCAGCGACAGCAGCAACTCCGTCATGGCCGCCTTGTCGCGCACGCCGGACTTGAGGTGGCGGTCCGCCCGGCGCAGCGCCCGGAGCGCCCGGTCAATCTCCGTCACCGTCCATGCCTTCGCCTGTCTCGCGTAGATTCTCGCCTTCCAGGAAAGGTATCCGCGCCCCGTCTCCGACATGAACGCCCCCAAGCCGCGCTGCCCGGTTTCCAGCGCCAGACCTATGAGCAGGTGATGCTCCAGGAGCCCCGCGACGAGACCGATGCCACGTTCAGTTGTGAGCACATCGTCCAACTCGCGCAAGGCGCGGACATACTCTCGCGCAGCCACGAGATCGAGCCACGCCCACCGATCTATCCGTCTGGTTCTCGGCACGAGCGCGGAGATGGAAGCTTCGTCCCTCTCGTCCGGGGACAGTGTCGACAGCTTTTCGAGCTCGGCTTCGATCCTCGAAAGGTCCGCCCCGACCGCACCGGCGATCCATTGGGCCGATGCCGGCGACAGCTCCATTCTCCACCTGTGGCGAGCGCGCTCCCTTATCCAGCCAGGTATTTCCGAAGGGCGCGGAGTCTTCCATTCCAGCGCCCGGCACTTCGATTTAAGGTGGCGGTAGAAGGCCGCCCGCGAACCCCTGGGAATCGTGGCGGTTATCACGAGCACGATGTCGGAAGCCGGCGCAGCCACCGCCTTCTGCAGAACCGCGCGCGCCTTGTTGCCGAGACGCTCCGCATCGCGCACCAGGATCGCCCGGTGCCCAGCCATCATGGGCGGCGTGCGCAGCGCGTACTCGAGCTCGTCGCCGACTACATCCTCGGCCTGCAACTCTTGGAAGTTGAAGTCGCGCGTGGCCGGTTCGAGGACGCTGTCTACCAGCGCGCGAGCCGCCTCGTCCCGCAGGCGGGCTGCGTCCCCATGGAGAAACCAGCCGCCGCCAGGATTCCCCTTTGCCAGGGCGCGCCGCAGCCGCGGGTCGGTAGAACCGCTCAAAGCTCTACGGCGGGGGAGCGTGAGCTGTCAGCGAGCCTCGTCTGTCTGGCTGGTAAGCCGCACCACTGGCGAGGGAGCGGAGTCGGTCGCCGTCGCTGCCGTCATCTCGTACATCGTCTTGCCGTACGAGGAGGGAAACAGTCCGCCCTCATCTTGCATCTCCGGGGCGAACGGCACCAGTAGCCGACCCGGCAAGAAGGGACCGCTGTCGAAGAGACTCGGCTGCACCGCCGTACCCGCCGCAGGCGCATCTCCGGCAACCGGCATCAACATCGCCTCGTTGCCATCCGGTCCGCGGAGGGGAAGCCAGATCGCGGCTACCAGAGCTGCCGCCGCGGCAGCCATGGCCACCTTGTCCAGGTGCGTCCGCAGGCGTCTCTTTCCAGCCTCGTCGATATGGTACAGACGGTGTTGAAGACGCGGAAGGAAGTCCGGCGAGGCGCCGACGCGCGGCAATTCTCTACAGTGGGCGAGTCCGCGTACGAGCGCGGTATGGTACCGCTTGCAACCCTCGCAGCTAGCGAGATGCTCGTCGAACCGTACGCGCTCTTCTGGAGCCAGAAGCCCGTCTTGATACTCCGTGTATCGCTTCAGGAAGTCGGTGCAAACCATCCTAGTGCGATTGCATCCTCCGTTTTCCGTGAAAATCGACTCCAGCGTTCCGCGAGTCCAACCAGGGGAATATTACTCTATGGACTCCCCGTGGTTCCACCCCCTCGCGCCCGTGAGCGAGGTTCACTTCGCAACCGGAGTTGCGGCACTGGACCGCCCCGCGCACGGCCAGTCGCCGCTGCGACTCTATTATCGTGGTCGTCTGCCATCTAAGACCAGTCTTCACAAGTGGCAACCAGACGATCCCCAGAACGTGCATTATAGCTGCCGTCTTCGGTGGTTACAGAACACTCCCAGTTCTGATGGAACGCGTCGTCGTTCCACTCGTAGAGAAACGTAACTGGGTAACCGTAGCCAAGCGCGTTCCACGTCTCAAAGACTGCCGTAGCGCCCTCGGGCAAGTCGTCGTATACCTCTGCGGGGTTAGTCTCCCACCACGAATCGAACGCGGGGTAGGACTGTCCGCCGTATTGGTATGTTGGGCGGCTGAAAGTCATCTGGGCGCGTAGCCCTTCTATGTGGGACATGCAGCTGTCGTCGGTTGCTATGACGTCAAACGCGTTACATCCCCTGATCCTGCCATCATGGCCTCCTGGCGGCGAGACAGGCGTACCGTCCGCATCCGTGAGGAAGACATAGAATCGGGTGTGAACAGTGCGGTCCAGCGTCCAATTGAGCGCCGGAGCTATCGATACCACTGGCTCGACACGCATAGCCGGACCCTTTTCTTCCCTGCTTCCTACTCCTCTACCGGGCATCTGACCGTGGACAGCTTGAACCATCATCGGTTCTGGCGCGGGTTGCCCGGCAATCAAAGCCCGAACCACTATGAAGATGAATACGCCGCTTACGGCAATCACCATATTGGTTTGCATGTTCACCGAGCTGCCTCCTCTTCTAGTATGGTGTTGGCACGCAGTGATATGCGGTACTCGGTTCGCCACGGAGTTCCTAGGACAGAACCTTCCCCGCGATGCGGACGTACTGAGAAACTGCCCGATCGCCAAGCTAACCGATCGCCCTCGAAGCCAGCCAACTGATCGCCTCTGAACAAGGAGCAGGCCGATGACAACCGAATCCCTCTGGCTGCCGATCCTCGTCTCTGCCGCCGGCGTCTTCCTCCTGAGCTCGCTCGTGTGGACGGTAATGCCGCATCACAAGCGGGACTTCGCGCCGCCGGACAACGAGGACGACTTGATGGATGCGATTCGAAGGTGCGCGGGCAAGCCCGGCATGTACTACTTCCCCTTTGGCAAGTGGGGGGACCGGAACCGCAAGGAGTACCTGGACAAGGTGCGGACCGGCCCGGTGGGCATAGTGCGCGTCCAGAGGCCGAACGCTGTGCTCAACATGGGGCCCGCCTTGATCAAGATGTTCCTTTTCTTCCTGATCGTCAGCGCCCTGGTTGCCTACCTCGCGTCGGGAGCGCTCGAGCCGGGCGCGCCCTTCCTGGCGGTGTTCGGCGGCACCGGACCAGCCGCATTCCTGGCATACGGACTAGTCGGCGTACAGGAAAGCATCTGGTTCGGCCTGCCCCGGCGGGTCGCGGTGAAGCATGCGATCGACGGCTACGCGTACGCCCTGCTCACAGGCGCCATCTTCGGATTGCTCTGGCCGTCGGCGTGATCCGGCCAAGCTGGCAGGACCGGGTCGGCAAGTGCGGGCAGGAGGCCGCTGGTCGAGCTTCGGGCTAGCTTCTTGGCGTTGGCTGCGGGCTAGTCCAGCATCGGAAGGATGATCTGGGCGAGCGGTTGCGCGCTCGATCGACTACCAGCTATGGCAGCGAGCTAGTCCAGCATCGGAAGGATGATCTGGGCGAAGCGGTTGCGCGCTCGATTGAGACGAGACTTGACCGTGCCGAGAGTGACGCCCGTGATCTGCGATATCTCGTCGTAAGTCTTCCCTTCCATTTCACGAAGAACGAAAACGACTCTGTGGTGTTCCGGCAGCTTCGTGACGGCGATCTCGACCTGTTCCTGGAGGCGCCGCTTCCGGAAGAGATCGTCAGGCAGGTTGCGCTTGTCTTCGAACTCGATAGGACGGTTATCGGCTTGCCAGCTGGCCCTCATCGCCTGGAAGAGCACCAGCGGATTCCGGGCGCGGTTTCGCAGTTCGTTCTTCGACAGGTTGCTGGCGATCGTCAGTATCCAGGTTGAAAACTTGCGGCCCGAATCGTAGCGGTGCAGGTGCCGGTACACGCGCACGAAGGTCTCCTGCGCCAAATCTTCCGCTCGGTCCCGGTCGCCGATCATCCGGTAGATGAAGTTCAGCAGGCGGTCCTGGTACCGGTTGGCCAACTCGGTGAACGCGTAGCGCTGGCCCGCGAGGTAGCGCTTGACGAGCTCGGCATCTTCGAGATGCCGCAGCTGGCTGTACCCGACGGGTTCCAGCAAGGCGGCAGCGTTATCTTGCACGGCTAGACCGAGCTTCCGATTCGTCTTCATGTCTTCTAGACGCCTGTTCTGCCAGCGAAGTAACGCCAGCTCCCTCGCCCCCGGCCTCGGCCTCTCCTCGCCCGGCCGCCGCTACCTCTCGCCCTTGGCCCCTCCCGCGCTCTGCCAGCCTTTTCGTTCCAGACGCCTCGCAGAAAGCGTCAGCCCGCAGATCGTCTTGGCGTCGACTATCTCGCCGGTGGCCATCATGTCCTGCGTCTCGCCGAGGGTCAGGCGGTGCACCTCGATGAACTCGCTCGCCCCCGGGTTGGCTGTGCCCGCCTCCACCTCCAAAGCCATGAACAGATGAATGACCTCATCCGTGAAACCCGGCGTCGTGTAGATCGACCCCAAACGCTCGAGGCTGAGCGCGCGCAAGCCCGTCTCCTCCTCCAACTCGCGCCGAGCGCAGACTTCCGGGGACTCTCCCGGAGACAGCTTGCCTGCCGGAGCTTCCCAGATGAATCCGCCCGCCGCATATCTATATTGACGCACGAGAGTGACAATTGGTTGGCCGTCGCCCGCCGCCTCTATTGGAACGACCAATGCGGCGCCCGGGTGTCGAACCATCTCGAGTTCGCCAACCGAGCCATCCGGAAAGCGGACCGTATCCACATCGATGTCTATCGTCAGGCCCCGATACGCCCGCGCGCCGCCCATGCGCCCGGCGGAGCTGCCGCCGCCGACCGCTCGATCGGCCATCTCCCGAGCGCGCCCGCCTCCGCCGCTGTCAGCCGGGGATGAGCTGCCGCCGCCGACCGCTCTGCCGCCGCCTTCCGACGGATCGGCCATCGCCGGATCATCCATCGCCGGATCGTCCATCTCCGGCTAAACCTCCCCCAAGGGTCGGATATCCACGGCGCCCAGCTTCCCGAGCGCCGGCGCTGCCTTCTCCGCATCTCCGACCGCAAGCAGCGTCAGGCGGTCGGGACCCAGGTACTTCCGGCACGTCGCTCTAATCTGCTCGGGGGTTACGGACACGATCCGGGCGGTGTACTCCTCCCAGTAATCTTCGGGCAAGCCGAAGATGCGCTGCCGGCTTCTCTTCGCGCAGACATGAGGCGCCGTCTCGAATTGGCGCGGCAGGGAGAGAGTCAGGGCGTTGCGGACCAGCTGCAGTTCGTCCTTGCTCACGAGCTCCCGGCTCAGCATGTCGATCTCCTTCAGTATCTCTTCGAAGGCCGGGCCCGTCACCGCCGTCTCGACGGCAGTGCGAGCCACGAACGGACCTGCCCCCCGGCGGAATCTGAAGTCTGACCGCGCCCCGTACGTCCATCCTTTGTCCTCGCGGAGATTGAGGTTGATGCGCGAGTGGAACAGTCCGCCCAGGATGGCGTTGGCGACTATTATCGCATAGTGATCGTCGGTGCCGAACGGGACTCCGACGGTCCCGACCCGCACTTCCGACTGAGGGCTTCCGGGTCGGTCGATCAGGATGACGCCGCCGCCGGGCGCCTCGGGCGTCGGAGGCGGTTCGACGCGTCCGCACCGTCCCGTCCAGCCTTCGAAGCGGGCCTCGACCGCCGGCCCGATCCGCTCGGACGACACATCGCCGCATATTACGAGCAGGGCGCCACCGGGACGGTATCGCGCCTCGTGAAAGGCGCAGACCGTCTCTCGGGCAAGCTGCGACACCGTTTCCTCGGTGCCCGCCACCGGACGGCCGTACAGTCCCTCGCCGTAGAGCTCTCCGATCAGGGCGAGGTCGGCTACGGCCGCCGGTTCGTCGCGCCGGCGCTTTATCTCGTCCAGGCGCTCGTCTCTGAGGCGGACGACTTCGCTCTCCGGGAAGTCGGATCGGAGCGTCGTATCCGCGAGAAAGTCGAGCGCCTCGTCGAACACTTCGGACAGGCACTCCATCGCGACCGCGCCGACGGAGTAGCCGGCCGAGGCGGCGTGGACCGCTCCGAGGCGATCCAGCCGCCTCGCCACATCCATGGCATCCCGCCCCGGCGTGCCGGATACGAGAAGGCGGGCGGCGAGCGCCGCCACGCCAGCATGGGCCGCCGGTTCCGCGCCCGCCCCGCACTCCATGATGAGCCGGAGAGACACCTCCGGGATGCCGGGGCGCCGGGCAAATTCGTAGCGGAGACCGTTCGCTAGCCGACCGCCCTCGAACGTTGGCAGATCAAGCGGGCGGGCGACCCCGGCGGGCGGGCGAACCGTCCGGTCCGGCGTCGCGACTCGCGGGTCTGGCGTCGCGGCTGCCCGGCTTGGCGTCCTGGCTGCCCGGTCCGGGGTCATGGCTGTCCGGTCCGGCTTCACGATTTCCCAGCTTCCGGCACGACATGAAGCGCCGTGAGCCGCCGCGGGTCGAGGACGGTTCGCGCCATGCCGTGAACCGCATCCCGGCTTACCGCGGCGTAGCGCCCCAGCGCATCGTTCACATAGCGAGGATCGCCTCGCAGCACCGCCGCGTGCGCCAGCGCGTCGGCCCTGCTGCCAAAGCTCGCCAGCCCGCTCACCAGCGCGTACCGCACGCGGTTCAAAGCGCCCTGCAGCTCGCCGGCCCCGACGCCATCCGTCCTTACTTCATCGATGACGTCGCGCAACGCCCCCTCGAGTCGATCGGGCGAGACGCCCAGGCGGGCCGTCGCGACCACGAAGCACATCCCGGCGTTCTCCGTCGGCCATGTGAACGCATCCACATCGGCCGCCACCTGCTGCTCGTAGACGAGCGCCCGCTGCAGCCGCGAACTGTCCCCATCGGCAAGCAAACACGCGAGGGTGTCCACCGTTTCGAAGCCCGGATCGTTGCAGGACGGAGAGTGGAACATGAGATACACCCGCGGGGCCTGAACATTGTCGGCTATCTCGGCGCGCCTCTCCCCCCGGCAAGGCGGCGCAGGCACCACCGGGCGGGGCGGAACCGGGCGGGGCGGGATGTCGCCGAACCACGCCTTGACCCGCTCCAGCGCCGCTCCCGTCTCGAAGTCGCCGGCCAGTACCAGCACGGCGTTGTTCGGTCCGTAGTGGAGATCGAAGAAGTCGTGGACATCTTCGAGGGCCGCGGCGTCGATGTCGGCCATGTAGCCGATGGTGGGGTGACGGTAGGGGTGTCCCTCGTCGTACGCCTCGGCGAACACCGTCTCTAACGCTAGACCGTAAGGTCGATTCTCGTACGACTGCCTACGCTCGTTCTTCACGACTTCGCGCTGGTTGTCGAGCTTCTCCTGCGTAATGCCCGGTTTGAAGAAGCCCATGCGGTCGGACTCCAGCCAGAGAGCAAGATCCAGTTCGTTCGCAGGCACCGTTTCGAAGTAGTTCGTTCGGTCGAACCAGGTCGTCCCGTTCAGAGTGCCGCCGGCGTCCTGAATGAACCTGAAGTGCCCTTCGCGCGGCACGTTCTCGGAGCCCTGGAACAGGAGGTGCTCGAAGAGGTGGGCGAAGCCGGTTCGGCCGGGCCGTTCATTCTTGGAACCCACATGATACATGACCTGCACGGCGACCAGCGGCGCCGAAGAGTCGGGCTGCAGAACAACCCTCAGTCCATTGTCGAGCGTGTGTTCCTCGAAGTCGAGGGCCACGCTGGTTTGCGACACTCTCATCGCTGGAATCTCCCCCGCTGGAATCTCCCCCGCTGGAATCTCCCCCGCCGGAAGCGCCCCTGCCGGAAGCTCCCCCAGGCATCGGCATCCTGTTTCAAATGACACTCGTCTTTCAAGAACCCGGGCTGTCATGCTCGGGGTCGCGCCCGTCGCGCTCCGGCAGCACGACCATCGTCGCGTTCATAGCGAGGGCCCGAACAGCACCACCAGCACGAAAAAGGCCAGCCCGATCAGCACGGCTGCAGTGATTTTCGGCAGGATCTCGCGCTCGGGTGGCGTGGCGGTCATCCATATCCAAACCAGATAGACCAGCAAGACCAGCCAGGCCACACCCAGCACGTACGCAACGATTTCCGCCAGTATCTCGCGGGTCACCAGCCGCCGTCATGAAGCCGCGCCCGTGGCGCACATCCCGACCAGCACGGCCGCCACCACGGCCACGAACACAACGAGACAGTCTCGTCTCGATCTGGTTGGCAGCTTATCGCCCAAAGGAGTGAAGCTGGCGTCAACAAACAATCCTCGTCGATCAAGTCGATTGAACGGTTCTCTTTTGAACAAGAAAAAAGGGCGGAGGAAGATAAGCCGGGTTCTGTCAACCTGCGGGACGCGCCCGAGGCCGAGGTCATCTATCTTGGGCCCGCGGTCTCCCGGGACCTCATGCGGCCTACCCGGAGCTCGAACGCGGCGGGCAACCGCTCGCTCCTGCTTGGCCTTGCTCCCGGCGGGGCTTGCCGTGCCACCTCTGTTACCAGTAGGCGCGGTGGGCTCTTACCCCACCCTTTCACCCTTGCCTGTGCGGCCTGAGCCGCCATCGGCGGTCTGCTCTCTGCGGCGCTTTCCGTCGCCTCGCGACGCCCGGGCGTTACCCGGCACCGTGCCCTGCGGAGCCCGGACTTTCCTCGAACGATGCGACTGGCGCTCGTCCGCGACCTCTTCTTCCTCCGCCGCCGAACAATCTAACGACTTTGACCGCCCCCCGCTTGGGCGCTGCGAACACGACGGTGTTGCGGGACAACGTTGTGGGACAACAGGGTGTTGCCAATAAAAGGGGCTGAGAGACAAGCGAGACAAGAAAAGTGCGAGGCCGAACCTTTTGATTGTTTCCGCTGTATTGAATAGACTAGCGTCGGATGTTTGTTGGCTGTTCTCGGTGGTGGAAAGATGCTGCCGGGACGGAGGAGGACCCGAAACGGGAGGCGTGGCGCCAAGCACCTGAAACGTATGCACGCAGAAACTCAAGTTGATGCACCCAGAAACTCGAATCGATGTGGAGCGTTCGCTCGCTGTGCGGCGTTCGCTCGACGCGGGGCGGCGACAGCCGTGGCGCCGTTGAAGGCGTCCGTCGCGTCGCCCTTCCCGAACGCGGGGCGGCGGACAAGCGCCGCGCGCCGGGCGTTGCGGCCGGTTTGGCCGGCGGGCGTGGCGCGCATGTCGGCTGCCTCCGTCCTTGTGTGGGGCCTCGGCGCGTGCGGAGACGGCGGTAGCACCGAGATCGGATCGCCGCCGATGCAGCTGACCGCGGTCTCCGCGCTCGCGGACACCGTCGTCACCGGCGAGAGCACCGATCCGCCGATCGCCGTTCGGGTCGAGGACGCGCTCGGCAACCCGGTAGAGGGGACGCCAGTCCGCTTCCTGGTAGTGAGCGGCGGAGGGAGTCTCTCGCCGGGCGTCGCCGTGGCGAGCCAAACCGGAATTGCCGAGTCCGTCTACCGCGCCGCGACAACTCCGGGCGAGGCGGCGATCCGGGTGGATATCCCGAGCGCAAGCCATGTGGCTCCGATCGACTTCTCGGTCCGCGCCGAGGCCGCCGACACCGTTCTCCTCGATCTCGTAAGCGGCGACTCCCAGCGCGCGGAGGTTGGCAGCCAGCTGCCGCTGCCCTTCGAGATCCGCGCCGCCGTTCCGGGGGGCACGCCCGCCGGCGGCGTAGAGATAGTGTTCCGGCAGATGCGCGGAGAAGATCCTGTGGCAGACGGCGGCGGCGGCGATGGCGCCGGAGCGCTGACGAACGGGCTTGTGCCGTCCGACTCGTACGGGTTGGCCCGCACCGTGTTCACTCTCGGGCCGGCGGCGGGCGGCTACCGCGTAGATGCATTTGCCACCGGTGGCGTGTATTCCGACACCATCTCCTTTACCGGGATGGCTCTCGCGTCGCTGGACAGTCCTGTCGCCCTCGACTCGGCCGAGACGGGGCGGTTGGAGGCAGGGACGCGCGGCAAGGTGTTCGGCAGCGGGTTCAGCCCCGTGCCAGCCGACAACGAAGTGCGAATCGAGGGCATCCCCGCCACCGTCGTGAGCGCCTCGACGACGGAACTCGTCATCGATGTGCCTGCCTTTGCCGGTGCGTGTCTTCCGCAGCGCGAGGTGGGAGTTCGGGTAATCGCCGGCGGGTTCGCCAGCAACGGCATTCTTCTTCTTCTGGACCCGGCTGAACCGCGCGTCGACCTGGAGGTGGGCGAGGCGTTGACGCTGAGCGGCTCGCCGGAGGTCGAATGCGTTCACTTCCTGCCGCCCGAGGACGAAGAGGCGGCAGGCGAGCGGGAATTCCAGATCACGATTGGCAACGTGAGCAGGGTGGCGTCAAAGCCCCTTTCCATGACGGTGGCGACGCGCACGCCCGGCGATGCGGCGGAGTTCGGCCCCGTCGCTTCCCTCGAACCGCCGCACTTCGACGTCCGGCTGCGGGCTGCGGCTCTCGCCCAACCGAGCGCCAACATGGTGATCCGCTCGCAAGCGTTAGATCATCTGGCGCAGTCTCGTATCGCCCCCGTGTCCCTGGAGCGACGCCAGGATGGCGCCCCCGTTCGCATGCCCTCCATCCCGGTCCTCGGGGACACGCTCGAGTACTTCTTCGCCCTTGGCCAAGCCATGCGGGCTACATGTACCGACACGGCCAAGGTGATCCGCGGGGTGGTCAGAGCCGAGGGGGAGCACCTGATCTTGGCCGAGGACATGTCCGCGCCGCCGGGCGGGCCGAGCGCCGAGGAGTGGCTTGCGCTCGGCGAAGAGCTGAATCGAACGGTTGCCCCAACGGTCGCATCGTACTTCGGCAGCGCCGCGGACATAGATGGCAATGGCGCGGTCGTCGTTCTCTTCACGTCGGAGGTCAACAGGCTCGGGAACGACGAGGCGGACACCCGCGGGTTCTTCCTTCCCCTGGACTTGGCCGCCTCCGGGCGCGGTGGAGACGGGGGATCCGACGCCGCATCCGAAGCATGTCCGGCCAGCAACGAGGCCGAGATCATCTACGCCGCCGTCGCGGACCCGGACGGGAGGGTGGCCGAGGCGGTAGGCAAGGAACAGACCCTTCGGAACACGCTGGGCATGGTGGCCCGCGAAATCCAGCACCTGACCAGCGCGGAGAGGCGCGCGCTTCGATCTCCCGGGGGCTTTGCCGCGGTGGAGGAGCTCTGGCTCGACGAGGCCCTTTCGAGCGTGGCCGAAGAGGCGGTGGGCTTTGCTTCGGCCGGACTGGCGGCGGGCGGCAACTACACCTTCAGCCAGCTTTCCGGCACGCCGGCGGCGGCGAGATCCTTCGACGCCTACCAGCGCGACAACTTCTTCAATCTCGGCCTCTACCTGCTCGGGACTGCGGCGGCGCCTACCATCGCGGCAAGCGGGCAGGGCGGCGTTGGCGCACTTCAAATGAGAGGGTTCGGCTGGTTTCTGCTGCGCTGGCTGGCGGATCGAACGGATGGCGACGAGCGACCCTTCTTCCGGTCGATAGTGGGTGGCGGTCGGAACTACGCGCGGGGCATAGCGAACATCGAACGCGTCGCGGGTCTGGAGTGGGACGACCTGCTGGCCGACTTTTCGGTGGCGCTGGCCGCGGACGATGCGGTCGATCTGGAGCTCCCGCGCAGGTTCTCCGTTGCAACGTGGGACTTCCGCGATGTGTTTGCATCGTTGAACCAGGACGCGGATACGCGCACGCTGTTTCCCGCCCCGTTTCCGCTGCGCGCGCACCCCTTGGAAGTTGAAACAAGAGCGCTGGAGATAGACGTAGCGTCATCCAGTGCTCAGCACTTCTCGCTCGTGTCGGAACCCGGAGCGCAGGCCATGTCGCTCTCGGTGCGCGCGGCGGATCTGCCTCTCGGCGAGACATCGAAACCACAGATAACGATAGTGAGAACGAGATGACGCGAAGTGGACGAAGAGGCGCGCTGTCGTGCAGCGTTCAGCGCTCGGAACAGCGGTCGGGCGAGACCTGCGCCGCGACGACCCCGCGGCATCGCCGAACACGGTCGCCTGGCCGCTTGGCCCGTTTGGCCGGCGCCCTGCTGCTTGCGGTCTGGCTGGGAACCCCAAGTCTGGCAGGCCAGATGATGGTCCCCGGCAGCGGCGAGCCGTCAGGCGATAGCGAGATGACGGGAGTGGACTTCTTCGCCCTCGTGGGCGTTCTTCAGCCCCTTGGAAACCTTACGGACAATCCGAACACGTACGGCACGACGATTCCCCCCGATGTTCTGGCCGGGGGAGAGTTGACGATCTGGCTGTCCAAGGCTTTCGGGGTCGGGTTCATGGGCCTCTACGCCCCGGCATCGCTGGGACGGACAGGCGTTCGCTTCGGCCAGGGATCGGCTAACCTCGGGGACCTGAGCTACATGGCCGGAGCGGTGAATCTGACCGTCCGCATCATGTCGGCGGGGTCGGCGGGCGCGCTGGAGCCATACCTGTCTATCGGGGGCGGCGTGCGGCGTCTCGGCTTCTCGGGTCCGTCGGTCCCGAAGATAGACTCGATGGATCCACTGGGCACGATCGCGGGCGGGGTCCGAATCGCCCTTTCCTCCAAACTGTGGCTGCGCGGCGAGGTCCGCGACATCATCTCGCTGTACGACCTGAACGGGACGGCGGACTCGCGCCTTCAGAACGACATCGGCATCACGATCGGCTTCGGCATACGCTAGCCACCCCCGGCGGGGTGAGCGACGACGACTTCGCGCACCCCCGCCGGTATCGAGATCGATTCGCCTAGGCCGTCGGGCCACTCGACATGCAGCGTACGGGGATCTCCCGCCAAGCCCAGCGTCTGAACCGATTCGTTGCGAGACAAGTAGCCCTCGCCCGACCGTATCTCGCGCACCGGACCCAACTTGCCGTCATCGTACTCGAGTCGCAGCCGGGCGCCGATCGCCCAGGGATTTGCGGGCGGCCCTTCTAGCGTGACGCGGATGCCGGGAACTCCTCCGGCGTTCCGGAAGAGCCGCGTAGCTCCCCCGTTGACGCCGTACGCCACATCCACGCGGCGGTCGCGGTCGTAGTCCGCCAGGGCGACCGCGCGTCCGTCGCCATACACGGCGATTCCCGAGAGCTGGGCGGGAACCGGGGCGAACGTCCCATCGCCGGCGCCTCTGAGCCAGAGCCCCCGCCCGGCATCGTACCGAGGCGTCCCGGGCCTGCCGGCGTAGAAGTTCTGCGCCAGGACTATGTCTTCGTGCCCGTCGCCGTCGAGATCTCCCGTGGCCACGCCGAGGGCGGGGGCGCGCTGCGCGGGCGCGGGGAGGGGAATGCGCTCGAAGCCGCCGGGACGATTGAGCAACACGATATGCCGCAGCTCCTGCACGTCGAGTCGGCGCTGCGGATCGAGGCCGCTCACGAGCGCGGGCAGCGGTGTCGAGCTGAAGCGCGCGTAGGACACCCTCGATAGCGAAGAGATTCCGCCGGGGACGACAAGGGCGTCCCGGCCCCGAATAGGACGCCAGCTACCCGACTCCAGGCGGGCTTCGATGATATCGGCGACGCCGTCGCGGTTCATGTCGCCGTAGAAGAGCGAGTACGCGGACGGCACTTCCAGGTTGGCGCCCCAGCCGGTCGCCACCAAGTCGATCCGTCCGTCTTCGTCGAAGTCGGCCGCCGCGATCCCGTTCCAGCGGCCAGCGAGGCCGTCGAGTCCGGCTGCCTCGCCGGCATCCGAGAAGGACCCCTCTTCGTTGCGGAATAGCCGTATGCCGCCCCAATCAAGCGCCAGGACGAGGTCGGGGTCGCCGTCCAGGTCGGCGTCGGTGAACAGGGCGCCGGACACCAACCCGGCGTCTGCGAAGGCGCCGCTGGCCGGCGCATCCGCCCGCAACGCGCCGCCTTCGTTGACGAGCAGGCGGGAGTCCGTGGCGGCGGGGTAGCGACCGGGGGTGGCGCGCCCGCCGATGAAGAGGTCGATGTCGCCGTCAAGGTCGGTATCCGCCTGGGCAAGCGGACCGGTCGCGGCGGCCTGCCGGAGGGCTGTCGCCGACGGCAGGACGGCCGAAGCTTCGGACACGACAGCTTCGGCGGGCGCGCCACCGAGCGCCGCCGTGATCGGCGGAACCGCGACGGCCAGCGGCGCCACTCCCGCGGCCTCCTCCATCGTACGCGCCTCGTAGGCGCTCTGGCCGACCAGGAGGACCGTGACGCCGTCCGCCTTCTTATGCGGCAGGATCGCGGTGGCGTCGTACTCCATCGCGGCCGGGAAGATGCTCCGCGCCGCGGCAAAGTCGCCTCCGTCGTTGCGCAGTACCACCGGGGAGCCGCCCGCGCCGCTTCCCAGGGCCAAGTCGGCATCTCCATCGCCATCCATGTCGATCCACGACACGCCAGGACCAGGACGGTCTAGCGAATACGGCATGAGCGGCTGCCGCAGCCGGTCATCGAAGGCCGACTCGAAGTGAGTATGCCCGAGCAGCTCCGACACATCGATGAAGTGCGTCTCCGGCGGCCGGCCAATCGCGCTTTCGCCACGCCCGGCATCCTCGGTATCGTCGTGGCCAGCTTCGCCGCCGTTCGCGCCGGCGTCCGCGGTGGAAGCGTCTATCACGTACTCGCGGTTCGCGACGATTCCGCCGAGCCGAGCGCTACCGCCACCCGGCCACTCGACTGTCAGAACCATCCCGGCGCCATGTACCGCGGCGAAGCTGGCCGCCGGCTCCGACGACGAAAGATACGATCCCCCGGCCGCCAACTCGCGTAGCTGCGAACCGGACGGATGGCCCTCGAGACGTATCCGCGCGCCGATCCCTCGCGTATTCCCCCCGGCGGCCGACAGGCGAACCAGCACGCGCGGCGCCGCGGCATCGTTTCGATATAGCAGGGGCGGATCGGCCAGACGGGTCACGACGATATCCAGATCTCCGTCGCTGTCCAGATCGCCCGCCGCCAAGCCGTGCGAGATGTCCGCTTCTCCGCCCCAGCGCCATCGAGCGCTGGCGTCCGTGAAGCCTCGCGGCCCGCCGCGAAAGGCTACGTTGCCCTGCGGCAGCGGCTCGAACATGCTCAGGGCTTGAGCGGCGGGCAGCCCCGGGATGGCCGCGATGCGCGCATTCGCATCGCCGTCCAGCTGCGACCATGCGTGGCCCGTCGTAACGAAGATGTCGTTCCACCCGTCGAGATCCGCGTCCAGGATCAGCGCGCCCCATGTCCAGTCCGACGCTGCCAGTCCCAGCTCCCACGCCGCCTCCGCAAACGTGCCGTCGCCGCGGTTCAGCTGGACCGCGTTGCGATTGACCTGAACGCGCGTTCCGATCGCCCCAGGGGCCGCAGGCGCCTCCTCGAAGCTCGTCGTCTGCGCCAGTCGCGCGGCAGGATCGAGAGCCAGCATGTCCGTCGTCAGAAGATCGATGTCCCCATCTCCATCCAGATCGCCCGCATCGACGGCCATGGATGAGAGGCTGGTCGTGCGTACAGCTTCCTCGGAAGCAGGCTCGAAGACGCCGTCGCCCCGGTTTATCCATATCCCATCCGGACTGTTGAAGTCGTTCGCCACATAGAGGTCGGCGTCGCCGTCCTGATCCCAATCGCTGAACCGCGCCGCCAGTCCCCACCCCCGATTATCCGGATCTCCTCGACTCGAGGCCGCCGCGTCTACAAGCGACGCCGGCCCGGAGCCGCCACTGGCCAGGGAGAGGTCGCCCGGCTCGCCCGTGCCGGAGGTCGCCGTGTCTTCAGGCCACGCCGTCCGTGGGAGCCGGGATAGGGAGGCAGGGGCGCGGCCACCCGCAAGAGATGTCGGACGGAAGCGGCCATTCCCCAGGTTGGTGTAGTACTCGTCCGGCTCGCCGACCTCGAAACGGCGCACAAAACGACCATCGAACTCCACCCGGTAGTGCTCATCGTAGATCGGGCGAAGCTCCGGCGGTATGACCAGTTCGCCATCGCGGCCCCGCTGAAGGCGATTGATGTCGAGAAGGTTCGGCGGATAGATGTCGTCCACCTGCCGCGTCTTGTAGTTGGCGATATAGAGATCGAGGTCGCCGTCCCCGTCGGTGTCGGCGAGGGCCGGCGTCGTGCTGCCTCGCCGGCCGGCAAACCCCGCGTCATCGACATGCGCGAAGTGGCCGACGCCATCCCCGAGGAAGAGCTGGTTGAGCCCGCCGTGAACCGTGACCACGAGATCGAGGTCGCCGTCCCCGTCGAGATCGGCGAAAGCCGCCCCTCGCGCCATCATGTCCACCTGCGCCAATCCGGCTGCCGCCGTCACATCCTGGAAGTTCCACTGTCCCAGATTGCGATAGAGGGCGCTCGGGCCGCCGAAGCCTGCAAAAAAGAGGTCCGCCAGTTCATCGCCGTCCACATCGCCGACCGCGACCCCCTGCCCTTCGGCAAGCACGCGATTTCGGCGGCGCGCCTCGTCTTCTACGGAGTAGGAGAAGCCGATGCCGCGCTCGGAAGCATCGAGTGGCGCGAAGCCGCCGCCCGCTTCTGGATGCAGCTCGCGCCAGCGGTATCCGTCCTCCTGAACCCACGGCCCCGGACCGGGAGTGTCGCAACCCGCCATCGCGAGTATCGCCAGACCCGCAAGCCCGCGGCCTTTCCGCAAGATGTTCGCGAGAGGCGGCACTGCACCGGTACGGCGTCGCATCTATTCCTTCCCTAGTCCTTCCCGAAGTTGCCTATCCAATGCGGGGCGAAATTCCCATTCCCGAAGTTGTCTATCCGCCGGGCGGACTGCACTTGCCTGCCCGCTGCGGGGCGGATTTCCCTCCCCGAAGTTGCCTTTCCGCCGCGCGAGGCTGCACTTCTCTTCCCGCCACGAGGAGAACTTATTCGACTTCAACTAGGTTGCGCGCTCCGACTTGCTGCGTCTACTCTCTCTTCTTAGCCACCACCGTGTCGGCGTCGAGTGGTCGCGCCGGTGTAGCGGTTGAGCTGGTGTGGAGCTGTCGCGCTGGTGGCGCGGTCGCGCCGGTGGAGCTGTTGAGCTGGTGTCGAGCGGTCGCGCCGGTGTGGGGCGGTCGTGCTGGCGCGGCGATCGATTCCGCGTTATCCAGTGGGGCCGCGCGGGACAAGCCGCTCATGGCAATCCAGCGCCGGTAGTGCCGCGCACAAGCGCCCGTAGCTCAATTGGACAGAGCATCTGACTTCGGATCAGAAGGCTGGGGGTTCGAGTCCTCCCGGGCGCATGCAGGCAAACCGTAAAGCAAAGCGTTGCTATCCGATAGACAGCGAGACACATAGGCGCATGTGGCACAGCGATATCCTGGGCACGATCGGCAATACCCCACTGGTGCGGATCAACCGCTTGGCGGCCCACCTGCCGTGCACCGTCGTCGCGAAACTCGAATTCTTCAATCCGGGCGGTTCGGTCAAGGACCGGATCGGGCTCTCGATGATTGATGACGCGGTCGAACGAGGCGACCTCAAGCCGGGCGGCACTATCATAGAAGGTACCAGCGGCAACACCGGCGTCGGCCTCGCCATTGCAGCCATAGCGCGCGGCTATCGGTGCATATTCACGACCACCGACAAGCAAAGTCCCGAAAAGATCGCAATCCTGCGGGCGCTTGGCTCCAAGGTAATAGTCTGTCCGACCGCTGTCGCGCCCGAAGACCCGCGCTCGTACTACCAAGTGGCCCGCCGGATGGCAAAGGAGATCCCCGACTCTGTCTATCTCAATCAGTACGACAATCCCGCCAACACGCAAGCCCATGTTCAGACGACGGGTCCCGAGCTGTGGGAAGGAACAAAGGGGAAAATAAGTCATCTGTTCGTGGGATCGGGTACTGGCGGCACTATATCCGGCACGGCTGCATATCTGAAGAAAAAGAACGAGAACATCAAGATTATTGGAGTGGATCCCTTTGGGTCCGTCTATTGGAAGTATTTTCACACCCGCGTATTCGATGAGAAAGAAATATACCCGTATGTAACGGAGGGAGTAGGAGAGGATATTCTCGCGGGCAATATGGACTTCGACGTTGTCGACGATTATGTGAGGATAACCGACAAGGAGTCCATGCTCATGACCCGCCGACTCGCGCGCGAGGAGGGCATGTTTCTTGGCGGTTCGTGCGGCATGGCGCTGGCTGGGGCGCTGCAGTGGGCCGAGGCGGGCGAGGGCCGCGTCCGACCTGAGGATGTTCTGGTGGTCGTAATGCCGGACGGGGGATATCGCTCTCTGGGCAAGGTATACAACGATGTGTGGATGCGTGAGCACGGCTTTATCGAGGAGGACACCAGCCTCACGGCGGGGGCGGCGGCCGGGCGGCGCGCGGCCGATAGGCCGCTGGTGTCGGTGAGCGCGGAGAGCACGCTCGACGAAGCGATCGAGGTGATGCGCGCTCACGACATCTCGCAGCTGCCGGTCATGGACGGGGAGAAAATGGCGGGCAGCCTGACCGAGAAGAACATCCTCGGCTCGCTGATGACGGATCCTTACGCCCGAGGGCGTCTCGTGAGCGACCTGATGGGCCCCGCCTTCGCTGTCGTCGAGGCATCGACTCCGGTTCGCGAGCTGGTCGATACGCTCAGCGGCGAGCGGCCGGCAGTGCTGGTCCGAGGAGAGGACGGAGCTCTCTCGATCCTGACTCGGTCGGACCTCATGTCGACGATCGGCCTGTAGGCGCCGGACTGTCCGTAGGCGCCAGACCTAAGAGTTTCGCCGCGTCGGCAGCTACGCTACCGGGCCGCGAGCCGAGCTGGGAGACCGAGCAGCGCCGGGCCGTAGCAGCTTAGCCGCGTCGTCCAGTCGTCGGGCTACCGGGCCGCGAGCCGCGAGAGGCTCCCTCTGACCGCCGCTATCTCTGCCGGTCCCACCCGGCAGCAGCCGCCGACGCCGACGGCGCCATCCCCGAACCACACGGCGGCGCGGCGCACCCAGTCCGGACAGCTAGCGCCTCTCCACCGCTTGGCATCCGCGTCCCACACCTCGCCCGAGTTCGGATAGACCAGAACGGGCTTGCCGGTCATGCGCCGCGCCGCCCGGATCAACGGGGTCACGTAGCGCGGATCGGTACAGTTCACGCCGACCGCCACGATCCGCGGCTCCGAGTGACATAGGGCCACGGCCTCCTCGAACGATGTGCCGTCAGCCAACGCGGCAGGACCGGAGCACTGGAAGCTGATCCACGCCGGACATCCGGCGTGGGCGGCCAATCGGCAGTAGGCGCGAGCCTCCTCGCGCGAAGGCGTCGTCTCGCACGCCAGGAGATCGGCCTCGCTCCCCGCGAGCGCCTCCCAGCGGCGCGCATGAAAGTCGTAGAGTTCGGCGGTGGATAGACCGTAGTCGCCCTTGTACTCGGAGCCGTCCGCCAAGTAGGCTCCGTACGGGCCGACGCTGGCCGCGACCAGCGGCTTCGCCCGTCCTTCGCGGACTTCCGGACACGCCCAGAACGCGTCACGCGCCGATACGGCCAAGCCTACCGCGCCTCGCAGCACACCCTCCGCTTCATCCCGATCGAGTCCGCGCTTCCGAAAGCCCGCGACGGTCGCCTGGTACGTCGCCGTGGCTATCACGTCGGCCCCGACTTCCAGGAAGCGCCTGTGCGCGGCCACGACTGCCTCGGGATCGTCGAGAAGGATGCGGGCCGACCAGAGATCGTCGCTCAGATCGTGCCCCTGCGACTCCAGCTCGGTTGCCAAGCCCCCGTCGATAACGAGAAAGCCCTGCCGCTCCAGGATGCCCGCCAGCGGCGACTCGGCGAACGCCGTTCCGTCCGTGCCGGCCGGGTCAGCTATAGGCAGGCGGTCACCTCTCCGACGTAGCTGATAGAGCGTAGAGCCGTTCCGTCCGTGCCAGCGCCGTCCAACGTCCGGTCCGCGCCGGTTGCAAGGGGCGGCGGCTTGGCGGACGCCGTTCCAACTGCGTCAGCCGGGTCAGCTATAGGCGGGGAGGCCCGTCACGTCGTGGCCGAGGATGAGAGCGTGGATGTCGTGCGTGCCCTCGTAGGTATAGACGGACTCCAGATTCGCCATGTGCCGCATCGAGGCGTACTCGGCAAGAATGCCGTTCGCGCCGAGGAGCCTGCGCGCTTCACGCGCACAGTCGCAAGCCATATCCACGTTGTTGCGCTTGGCCAGCGAGACATGCTGCGGCCGCATCGTGCCGTCGTCCTTCATCCTCCCCAGCCTTAGGGCCAGCAACTGCGCCTTGGTGATCTCCGTCAACATTTCGGCCAGCCGCACCTGCTGGATTTGAGTTTGGGCGATCGGCTTCCCTTCGAACTGCACCCGGTTCTTCGCATAGTCGAGCGCTTCGCAATAGCACGCCATCGCCGCTCCGACCGCGCCCCAGGCTATCCCGTACCTAGCTTGCGTCAGGCACTTCAGAGGGCTCTTCAGGCCGCCGCTCCCCGGAAGAATGTTCTCCCGCGGAACGCGCACATCCCGCAGAACGAGCTCCGATGTGTCCGAGGCCAGCAACGAGAGCTTCCCTTTCTGATCGCTCGCCGAGAAACCTTCGCGGTCGCACTCGACGAGGAATCCGCGGATGGAGCCGACGTCGTCCAGGTCGCCGGTCTTGGCCCAGACCACCGCCACATCCGCCATGGACCCATTGGTGATCCACATCTTGGCGCCGTTGAGAACCCACTCGTCTCCGTCCCTGACGGCTCGCGTGAGCATGCCGCCCGGATTCGACCCGAAGTCCGGCTCGGTCAACCCGAAGCACCCGATGGACTCTCCGGACGCCAGCCTGGGAAGCCATGCGCGCTTCTGCTCCTCCGAGCCGAACGCGAATATCGGGTACATGACGAGAGCGCCCTGAACGGAAGCGAACGAACGCACTCCGGAGTCGGCGCGCTCCAGCTCCTGCATGATCAGGCCGTAGGACACGTTGTTCAGCCCCGCGCACCCGTACTCCTCGGGCAGGTTGGCGCCGAAGAAGCCGAGCTGGCCCATCTGGGGGATCACTTCGCGGGGGAACTTCCGGTCTATGTAGCGCTGACCGATGATGGGAAGAAGTTCCCGTTCCGCCCAATCCCTGACCATGTCTCTGATAGCCCGCTCCTCCTCGTCGAGGAGCGCGTCCAGGTTGAAGTAGTCGACGCCTTCGAAGCTCATTTGGAGACATCCCCCGATTTGACAGGTTCGGACAATTCCCGCCCTCCCCGGCTGCGGCGGGGAGCGGATCGACCTGCGATGACAGGGCCGGCAGGGTCGGCAGGGCGGGCAGGGCCCACAGGACCGGCAGTGCGAGCAGTGCGGGCAGGGCCGACAGGGTCGGCAGGGCCGCTAGCGGGACGGGCGGACCGGAAGCAGCGAACGGCGAGGGCCAAGCCAACGGCGCAGAGAACGAAGCCGCCGGATGCGGCGAGCCAGCCGTAGTGCCGTACGTTCACCATGAGCACCACGCCAAGCATGACTGCGAGCGCCGCCAGCGGGAGTCCCGACAGAGCAGCCATGCCGCCGACCGCGCGGCGGGCGGCCCCAGCTTCCGGACTACCCTCTAGCTTCTGGAACGCTGCCATCGCCGGTATCCCTTGACGAGTTCCCGGCCAATCCTGAAACCGAGATAGTACGCCGCCATCAGCGGCAGAAGCCACGCCGGCCGAGGCAGAACATCAAGCTTGTCGAGCTGCCACACCCAGATCGCGAATGGCAAGGTGACCAGAGACGCGATCAGGTGCTGGCCAACCCGTGAACGGCGCTTCATTCGGGGACGGCAGTCCGCGCAACAGCCATCCTTGCCGATCTCGGCATCGCGGAACTCCGATCCGCATGCCACGCACTGGACAGCCTCCTGGAAGCGAATCCCCTTGTCGGCGTCGTGTCCGCCCGCCGCGCTCACTCCGCCGCTCCCGCCCGCAAGACTTGCCTCTCGATCTGCTCGCGCGTGAGCGTATGGTCGCATCGCTTGGCCAGCCGCAGCACCGCTTCGCAAAGTTCGTCGTCCTCGGCATCGTATCCGTTGCTGGTCAGCCAGTAGCGCACATTGCTCAACCCCGAGACCGGCGAGACCTCGATGACTTGGCTACGGCCCACGATCGAAGCCGGAATGCCGCTGTAGACATAGTCATCGAGCCAGCCGTCCCCCTTCTCCATCGCCTTTATGATCGCGGCCGCATGCACTCCGGTTCCGGTGCGAAAAGCGTCATCCCCGATCACGGGATAGTTGTGGGGCACCTCTATCCCGCACATCGCCGCCGTAGTCCGGCAGTAGTCGGTGAGACGATCGATCGGGTGCCGGTGAATTCCGAGCAGGTGAAGATTAACCAGCAGAAGGTCCATCTCCACATTCCCTATCCGCTCTCCGAGACCCAGAGCGGTCGCGTGGATCCGGTCGGCCCCTTCCTCTATCGCCGCCAGGGCGTTGGCCAGACCGAATCCCCGGTCTCTGTGCCCGTGCCAGTCGATCTTGGCGGACGATCCGATGCTGGAGAGGAAGTTCTTGGTAAAGCGGACGAGCTGGCGCACGCCATTAGGCGTAGCGTGCCCGACAGTGTCCGCCAGGCAGATCCGTCCGGCGCCCGTCTCTATCGCGGCCTTGAAGAGCTTGGCCAGCGTCTCCGGCTGCGACCGCGTCGTGTCCTCCGTCACGTACATCACTTCCAGTCCCTCGCCGACCGCGAAGGATATCGCCTCGCGCGTCGCGGAGAGAACGCGATCTATGTCCCATCCCTCGGCGTAAAGACGGATCGGAGAGCTCCCGATGAAGGCGCCGACCTCCAACTGGAGCCCCGTCGCTTGCTGGATTCGCGCGATCGGCTCGATGTCCGCGCGTACGGTGCGGGCCGCGGCATTGGGAGACAGTGGCAGGTCGTTCGCGACGATCTCGCGCGCCAGGCGGAGGACGGCATCGTACGCCTTGGGTCCGGCCCCGGGCAGGCCGAGGTCGGCAGAGTGGATGCCGAGGTCCACCATCGCGTGGAGGAGTTCTATCTTCTGCTCGACCGGAGGGTCTGTCGCGGACGGGCTTTGGAGACCGTCTCTCAGCGTCTCGTCGTTGAGCTCGACCGACACGCCGGCGTAGCTTTTCCCGCTCCGCTCGTTCCAGTCGTAGATCAGCTCTTCACGCTTCAACCCGGGCTCGCTCCCCTTCTTGTCGCCGGTTCAGGCGCACGACGGCGCTCAGGCCCACGACGCCGGCCTACGCGCCGACAGCGACGCGACGGGGCGGAAAGTTCACTCGATGCCTCCCGGACGCCCGCTTTGCGGTGGCGGCGGCCAGTCACGGCGCCTCGACCGTGCAGTCGTCTCCCACATTCACGCTTCCGCGCACTCCGCGCAGCGCTACCCTGTCGCCAATCACCGAGTCCGCCAGCTCGCACCCTTCGACTATGCACTCCCTGCCGATGATCGAGTTGCGAATCCGCGAGCCGCTGAGCCTGCTCCGCGACGCAACGCTGACGCCGGGACCCAGCGCGCACTCCTCGACCGACACGCCGGGAGCCACCGCCACCGCCCCGGACACAGTCACGGAATGTCCAAAGTCATCCATGCCGCCGTGTCCTCGCTCGAGCATGACGCGGTTCGTCGCGAGCAGCGTCTCCGGCTTTCCGCAATCGAACCAGCCGTTCGCCTCCGCCGTGAACAGGCGAGCGCCCTTGTCGATCATGTACTGAAAGGCGTCGGTGAGAAAGTATTCGCCCTTGTTCGGGTCTTGGCCCAACACATGGCTGACACCCTCGAACATCAGCTCATAGTCTCTCACGAAGTAGACTCCGATGTTGGCCAGCTTCGAGACGGGCGTATCCGGCTTCTCCACGATCCGCTCCATATACCCGTTTCTGTCGGTGACGATCACCCCGAATTGCTGGTAGTCCTCGACCTCCTTGGCCCAGATTATGCCCGAGTCGGCGGACCTGCGCTGCAGGATGCCGAAGTCCGCGTCGAAGAGCGTGTCGACGAACACGATAAAAACGGGGCCGGCAACGTGCGGCTCCGCCAGAGCGATCGCATCCGCGGTGCCGCGCTGGCGAGATTGTTCCACATAGGTGACGGCGAGACCGGGATACTCTTCCCGCATGTAGGCCTGAATCCGAGAGGCCAAGTGTCCTGTAATGAAGATGAAGTCGTCGACGCCTTCGGCCCGGAGCTGTTCGATCACGTACGAGAGAACGGGCCGGTTGGCCACGCGCAACAAGGGCTTGGGGCGGGAATGGGTATGGGGTCGTACTCTTGTACCCTTGCCCGCCAGTGGTATTATGGCCTGCATGTCTGAGTTTCGGTCTCCGGGGAGCTTCGCTGGCGATCCGGAACGCGGAGGTCGGCGCAAGGGGCGTCCGCCAGAAGAGCGCCCTCTTCCGCCAAGCGAAAAGCTATCCGGCGGCGGCGGTCCTCGGCAACCGGAACGAGAGACGATGGGACGGCAACATTGGGATGAGGGGACGGCGACCCGGCGGCGGTCCTCGGCAACCGGAACGAGAGACGACGGGACGGCAACATTGGGATGAGGGGACGGCGACCCGGCGGCGGTCCTCGGCAACCGGAACGAGATACTATTTTGCGGCAACATGCGGATGAGGGGATGGCAACACTTTGATGGATAGCAGGGACGAATCGGAATCCGGAGAGGCGCACCGCCCGTGGTTCCGCGAGAACTCGGCGGACACTCGCCGCCCGGACGGGCCCGAGCCGCGCCTGTACGCGACCCCCTTCTACGACGCCTGGGGCGAGCTCATCGCTTACGCACGGGAGCGCCGCGGGTGGGATGTGACGCATGCCGACGATAGCGCGGGGTTGATCAGCGTGAGGTGCGCATCGCGGGTCTTCCGCTTTATCGACGACTTGACGATCTGGATGACCCTTGACGAGAACGGGCTTACGCGGGTCGACGCGCTCTCTCAGGCGCAGCGAGGAATCTCCGACTTCGGCGTGAACCGGCGGCGGATCGACCGGATGCTTCGTTCGCTCGACGAGGCTCTCGGCCCGGAGGCGAGGCTTGACATGGGCGCGCCGAACGCCAACTCGCCGCAGGAGTAGGCGCATTCGCTACCATCGGGGGAAAGCGCCGACCGGGACCAACCGGCCCGACGGCTTGGCCGCGCGCGCCGGAGGCTGCCTCCGGGCCGCTCTCGTTCCGCTACTGTGCGCATGCGGCGGGACATCCTCGGAGGGCGAGGCGGACGCGGGCAGCGCGGCGGGGCGCGACATCCCGCCTGCCACGGTCGACGCCCGCTACCTCACGCACGTGCTCTTCGTGGCCGCGGATGGGACGACGCTATACGGCTCTTTCGACCAGGCGGCTCGCGGGCGCCGGCTGATGCGGACGTATGATGTGGGAGTGGCGGGCAGAGCCGCCGACTGGACGACGCTGCTTCGCGTACAGGACACGCTGCCCGCTCCCCGGGCGGCGTGGCGAGTTCTCCCTGCCGCCGGGATGTCCGTGCTGATCGGAGACCAGGGCCAGATCGCGAGACTTCGTTTCTCTGGCGAGGGCGAGGAAGCGCCTTGGCAGCTGAGCATCGGCCAGAACGTCTCCGACTGGACGGGTCCGACCGGACAGCGGGAGTCGCTTGCGCTGGCCCATCTGGATACTGGAGAGGAGGCGATCTCCGGCATCCTGTTCTTCCGGCGGGCCGCGCGAGCTCTTGACGCTCCAGCATCGGCCGCCGGTGGACGAACCTTTCTCTGCGCCGATTCGCTTGGGAACGCATTCCTGGTTCACGAAGGAACGCCGGGCAATCCCGCCGCGGCCCACACCTGGATAAACGGCGCGGAGGGTAGCTGGGGCAGGGTGACGCTGGCACCGGTCGAAGGAGAAGCGGCCACCGGCGAAGGAGGAGCGGCCGGCCCAGGGTGGCGCTTCGAGATACCGGAGGCCGGGCTGACGGGCAGCTTCCGGCCCGCAACCGGGGAGTCGCCGACCGGCGCCGTTTCGGATGGAAGAAGTGGTGCCGACTGGCCGAGGGCTGTCAGGCTCGAAGCGCTCCTCGCCGGCGACGGCCAAGGGTTCCGCTACTCGGGCGTCACCGTCAACCTGCCTTTTCCGTAATGGAGTGGCTGCAGGCCGCACTCACAATCGCGTTCGGAGCCCTCGCGGGCGGACTTACCAACAGGGTCGCGGTGTGGATGCTCTTCCACCCCTACGTGCCGCCGGCGCCGCTCGGCCGGACCATCGGATGGCTGCAGGGGGCGGTACCGAAGAACCGAAAACGGATCGCGGATTCCGTGGGCGGCGTCGTGGGAGGCGCTCTCCTGACCCCGGAAGACATCGCCTCCGAGCTGGGAGACCTCGAGGACACCTTTCGGGAACGGCTCCATGATCTTGCGCTGGAGCTGACCGAAGGCGAGTTGCCCGCCCTGGCGGATGTCTTGCCCGAGGACGCGCTGGTCGAGATCAGACGCCTCCTCATGCGGCTGCTTGCGGAGGGACGCGGCCTCCTGGCCGACACTCTCGACACGCCAGAGTTCGGAGAGGAGGCGAGCCGACTAGTCGAATCCGTTCTCGAATCGTTGAGCGAAGACCGCCTGTCGGACACCGTCGACGTCGAGCGGATCGCGGCTGCTCGCCAAGTTATCGAGGACTGGCTGGTTCGGCTGGTCGACTCCGGCGCACTCGACACCACCGTGCGGTGGCATCTGAACCAGGCCGCCCGGCACATCCTGAAGCCCGGGAATACGCTGGAGCAGCTTATCCCCCCTGGCGTGGTGGCGGCGCTCGAACATGCGCTAAAGGACTACCTCCCGCTTGCGATGGAGAGGCTCGGCCGGTTGCTGGAAGATCCGGCGACACGGGCGCGGGTAGAGCGGATGATCGGGCAGTTGCTCGAACGCTTCATGAGGGATCTCCGCTTCCATCAGCGAGTGGTCGCCAAGTTGATCGTCACCCAGGAAACCGTGACCAGGGCGTTGAACACCCTTGAAGCGGAGGGCGCCGACCGGATGGGAGAGGTCCTGCGCGAGCCCGAGGTGCAGGAGGCGATGACTCGCAACGTCAACGAGGCGGTCGTCGAGTTCTTGCGCCGTCCGACCTCCAAGGTTCTCGGTGGCGAGGGCGGCCATCATCTCGAGAGCGCCCTCGACTCCATTGCCAAGTGGCTGGTGGCGGGCGCCCGCAACTCCGCGTCGCGCAGCTTCCTGCTGGACCAGATCGAGGGGCTGCTTGCACGCCTGGGCGAACGCAGCTGGGCGGATGTGCTGCGGGCCGTGCCGGCCGAGCGCGTGGCCGGCTGGGCCGCCGTAGGGCTCCGTTCCGATCCCGGCCGGGTGCTGTTCGACTCGGTCGCCGAACCCCTCGCCGACCGGATGCTGAACTCGCCGGTCGGCCGGCTTGACCGCTTCCTGCGGGAGGACGCGGCCGCGCGTTTGGCGGACATCCTGGCCCCTCCGGCCTGGGCGTGGATCGCGGGCCAAGTGCCCGAGGTGGCCAAGCGAATCCGGATCGCCGACCGGATATCCGCGAAGATCGAGGCGTTCCCTCTTCAGCAGCTCGAGAAGCTGGTCCGGGACATCAGCCAGCGCGAGCTTGATCTCATCATCCGCCTCGGATACCTGCTCGGCGGGGTGATCGGAACGATCCTGGTCTTGTTGCAGCTCGTTCTGCGCTAAGAGATTTCTTGCGCCTCTTCTTGCGCTAAGGCGCTCCTCCGGCCTCCTCTACTTCAGCGCGCTGGCGACCCAGTCCAGATAAGGCCGAGAACCGCTGGTCACAGGCAAGAAGATGATCTCGGGAACATCATAGGGATGCAGCTCCCGGACCCGCTGCGCGACCTCTTCGGCCAGCTCCCCTGTCGTTTTGAGAACGCCCATGGCCTCGTGATCGGCCCGCACCTCGGATTGCCAGCGATAGACCGAGGTGACTCCGTCGATGATGTTCATGCAGGCGACCAGCCGCTCTTCGACCAAAGTTCGGGCAAGCCGAATCAGGTCGTCCCGGTCGGGCCCCGTGACAAACGCGGCCACGACACCGGTCACCGCAGCTCCCGCCGCCTTGTCACGACCCTTCGGCCCGCTCGTACAACGCGTCGATCTCGTCGGCGAACCGGCTCTCGATGACCCGGCGCTTCACCTTGAGCGTCGGGGTCAGCTCCCCGCCCTCGATAGTGAAGGGACCAGGGACGACCAGCGCTTTCCGCGGCTGCTCGTACTTCGCGAATTGGGCGCTGCCTTGCTCCACGGCCTGCTCCACGAGAGTCCGGATGCGCGGCGTGATGTCCAGCCCGGCAGCCGCTTCGGCCATCTCCGGATGCGCCAGGCGGATGGCGTCGAAGTCCGGCACCACGACGACCATCGGGAACTTGCGCTGGTCTCCCAACATCACGACCTCCGCGATGAAGGGGTGCCGTTTGATCTCGGCTTCGACCGGCTGCGGCGCGATATTCTTGCCGTACGCGGTGATCAGCAGGTCCTTCTTTCGGTCGGTGATCCTGAGGTAGCCTTCCTCGTCGATCGCGCCCACATCCCCGGTGCTGAACCAACCCTCGTCGTCAATAACCTCGGCCGTCTGCCGCGGTTTGCCGTAGTAGCCCGCCATGACCTGGGGACCGCGCGCGAGCACCTCCCCGTCCTCCGCGATGCGGAGCTCCGTGCCCGGGATGGGTCGCCCGACACTGCCCAACCGGATGGCATCCGCCGGGTTTACGGTGAGTACGGGAGAAGTCTCCGTGAGACCGTAGCCCTCGATGATGGGCAGCTTCGCGGCGAAGAAGAAGAGGCCCACGGAGGGCGCGAGCGGCGCGCCGCCACTCACGAAGTACCGGACTCTGCCTCCGGTTCGTGCGCGCAGCTTGGAAAAGACCAAGCGGTCCGCAACGGCGGCCTGGCAGCGGAGAACGATCCCGGGCCGCCGCCCTTCGAGCAGCGCGGCAGCGCACCGCTCGCCCACATCCCGGGCCCATCCGAATATCCGCTCCTTGATGCCTCCCGCCTCGAGCGCCGCCGTACGAGCCCTCTCCTGAACCTTCTCGAACACGCGCGGCACGGCAGCCATGATCGTCGGAGAGACTTCGCCGAGGTCGCGGGCGATAGTGTTGGGCGACTCGGCGTACGCGACGGTGATGCCGACGCGCCACATTATGTAGTGGCCGACCGTCCGCTGGAACACGTGCGCAAGCGGCAGAATCGAGAGGAACACATCGTGCCGGTCGAGCGGAAAGACGCGCACGGCCAGCTCGGCGTTCGAGTGGAAGTTGGCGTGGGTGAGCATGACGCCCTTCGGGTCGCCCGTCGTGCCGGAGGTGTAGATGACCGTCGCCAAGTCTTCCGGCTCGGTCTCCCGAGCGAACGACTCGTAGGTGGAGGCCATTTCTTCGGGGGCGGAGCCGCCCCGTTGGCAAAAGTCGTCAAGTCCGACTGTGGTCAGACCGGGGACATCGGCCGGCTCGACGCTCTCGAAGGCGATCGCCAGCTCGAGATCGGGAAGATCGTCCTTCGCTTGCGCCACTTTGTCCAGCTGTTCCTGATCCTCGACGAATACCGCGCGCGCACCGGAGTCGGCGAGTATGTAGCCGATCTGGCCGGCGGGCAGCACCGGGTAGACGGGCACCGATGCCAGCCGGGCCATGATGATGCCCCAGTCGGCCAGCGCCCACTCGGGACGGCTATGCGAGAGGATCGCTACCCGGTCGCCGGGCCCGAAGCCCGCGGCCCGTAGCCCCAGCGCGATGGCTCGTACGCGCCGGCCGGCTTCATCGGAGGAGACGGATGTCCAGCTGCCGTCCGGCTCGCGCGAGAGGATCGCGTCATCGCGGGGCCGCGACAGACCGTCAAGGAACAATTCCGCCAGGGTGCCGGGACGGTAGTCGTCCGGCAGCGGACTGGAAGAGCTCGGACGGCCGGTGGACATGGTCAGACGGGAGAGGCCTCGGCTACCGCCATTCGAAGCTCCTCCAGCGCGCCGCGGGCGTGCTCCAGCTCTCCCGGACGGCCCCAGTCGCGCGGCGCATAATCGAGGAAGTCGCGGAAGTGCCGCGCCGCCTCTTCGCGAGCGCCCGCCTCCAGCAGAAGACACCCCAACCCGTAGTGCAAAGAGGGGCCGCCGGGACGCTTGTCGAGCGCTGTCCGATAGGCGCGAATGGCATCGCGGGTCAACCCGATGCGCGTGTAGGCGATGGCCATCTGTTCAAGGGCGGCAGCATCTTGCTGATTGTATTTTAGAGCGAGGCGAAGCGAGATCAGCGCCTTGTGGTAGAACTCCTGCCGAATCAGAGCCACGCCTTCCTCGTAGTAGTCCGGCTGGCTCTGCTGATTATTGCCGTTGCGGCCCCATAGCTTCAGAAAAACCATAAACCACCACCCATCTTCCCGTGGCAGCTCTGTCCGGAAGACTAGCTGCCTCGCCCCCCAAGCTTCCCCCGGGGCCTACCCCCAGTGATGAGAACGTAACCGCACTCTTGCCCGCGGGCAATCGCCCAATCCGCCACTCCGCCGGGGTCCATTTTCCGTCCCCGTGAATACCGTGTTCGAGACGGAGGCCGACCAACCGCGATCAGATCGTTGTCGCCGGCGCCTTTCGTTCGCCTCGCAGCCCCGCGCTGGCGTCTCGCAGTCCCGCGCGGCGCGATCAGATCGTTGCCGTCGGCGCCTTTCGTTCGCCGACCCAGGCGGTCTCGCTGCCAGCGAGCTCCGCGAAGTCCGGCCGAGCAAGCACGCCGGAGCGCTCGGGGGCGGGGGACAGGATGACGATACGCCCGCCAACCCGTATGCAGCGCGCGATCTCCGAGCCGGAGAGGGCCTGTGCCCCGTCAAGCGCCACTCCATGCAGCGCGCCGGACCTTACGGGCCAGCTCTCTGGTTGGGCGCCCCGCAGCGGATTCACCCCGGCGGTCAAGCCCGCCAAGTCCAGTGCGGCGGCGCGGGATGCGGCGGCGTCCTGCCACGCGATGACTTCTCCGCGGTCGCACATGCGGGCGACCGCCGGGGCATGCTTGGCCAGCCCCGGCCCCAAGAGGAATGTCATGCCGCTGCTACCCGTCACGCCCAGCAGCGCACCGATGCGAAGCGCATCGTCGGCGTCGCCGGACTCGCCGCGCCGGTCGGCGCGCTCCGGGGGCGTGGCCGGACGCTGCGACTCTGTTCCGGAGGAACCGGATGCTCCGGCCACGCCCCCTACAACGAGATCGAAGCGAATTGTCCCCCGACGAACCGGCGCGGCGAGCTCGCACAGCGGGCAGCCGAGCCGACCTTCGATAACGCGGCGACCTTCCGCCCGGTCCACGAATGCCACCAGCCCGGCCGCCTCCCTGCACTCGGGACAGTCGAGCGCCTCTCCCAGCTCTAGAAACACGGCAGCACGCGGCACGGCACCGCCGGACCGATACCAGAACTACAAGTCATCGACATCCGCTCCCCCTGCCGGTTCCGCGCGCGGCGGATCGACGCCGGCCGGCCGGGACCGGCGTTACAGCGCTCATCGATTTCTACGCTCCCGGCAGATCGTCAGCGTTCCGACGTCCGGGTTCGGGGCGCTCGGCGCTACAACTCATCGATTTCCACTCCCCGCCGGTTCCGCGCGCGGCCGAGCGATGCCGACCGGGATCGGCGCTACAGGGAGTGCGAGGAGTGCGCCAGCCGCAGGAACTCTCCGCGGGTCCTGTGGTCCCGCCTGAACAGGCCGCGCACCGCGCTGGTAATCGTCTTCGAGTTCTGCTTTTGCACGCCGCGCATCATCATGCAGAGGTGCGCGGCTTCTATCACTACGCCGACACCTTGCGGCTTCAGCACATCTTCGATGGCCTGCGCGATATCCTCGGTCAGCCGCTCTTGAACCTGCAGCCGCCGTGCCAATACATCCACCATGCGCGGCAGCTTCGATATCCCGACAATTCGGCCGTTGGGGATGTACGCGATGTGCGCCTTGCCGAAGAACGGCAGCATGTGGTGCTCGCACAGCGAATAGACTTCGATGTCCTTGACCATCACCATCGAGTCGTGCGACTCGTCGAAGATCGCCGTTCCGACGACATCTTCGACACTCTGCGCGTAACCCTGCGTCAGGAAGCGCAAAGCGGCTGCCACCCGTTCCGGCGTCCGAACAAGCCCCGGGCGGCCAGGGTCTTCGCCCAGCAACTCCAGCTGTTCGCGAACGAGGCGCACCACCGGGTCGTCACCGGTGTGGCCAGACGGCAACGGAGACCCTGCATGGTCCGAAGCGCGAGAAGCGACGCGAGAGTTCGGGTCTTCTTCTGTCCGCGTACCGGCGGAGGCGGGAGGCGGCCGGTCCGAAGCGTCGGGAACGGCGCGAGAGTTCGAGGGGTCGCCGGCAGCGCATCCGGACAGCGCCGAAGCCGAATCTGACCCAGGCGTCACGGACGCTTCTTCAGAGATCATGCCGAATATCGGGTGGGAGAAGCCGCGCAGGCGGCAAGGACGCCGCCCCCGCTTCCGGATAGAAACAGATGCAAGGTGATTTCTTGAAGCCCTTTATCGAAACTTTACGACTCCTACCTGCATGCTTTCGCCGTCCCCGCCAGGGGCATGACGTCCGCCTGAGGATGGGAGCCAACTGGGCCTAGTGTTGGCTCAAGAAACACAACCTTGCACCCGTTTCTCCGGTCACGCATCTGTCCGTGGCCCAGGCTGCAACCCCGGAAAGTGCAACCGCAGCCTGCTAACGCCCGAGGCCACTATGCCGAAACGTAGCGACTGCGCTTCCGGCCGGCAAACTCCTCTTCAAGCACCCTTATGGCGCCACACGACGCTACTTGTGGCGCCGCGCCGCGCTTCCCGACCGCATCTACCCGCGGTTCGCCACCGCCTGCCGTGCGAGGTCATCACGCAGCACCTTGTCCAAGTACTTCTTGAAATCGGGACTCATGTCATCCATCCAGATGAACTGGAAGTGGTCAGTGGGCTCCCCATTTGGTCCAGCCTCTTGGATGACCAGACGAAAGGTATCGTACACAACCCAGGCGTTATCGGGTATCACGCATGGCCGGTCCATCTGGCATCCCAGCCGCTTTCTCTTCTGTTCCAACTCCGCTAGCCGCTGGACCACCCACTCGCGGTCCTTGCCTGTAAGTTCTACAAGCGGTCTAATCCCGACTTCTACGTTGCTCACGCCGAACCCTTGGCGCTAGAAGGTGAGCTGGTAAATCAAACGGATCTCGCGGCCCGGAAGCGGAACGAATTCCTTGATCAGCGACGTGTGGTTCCGCGCTTCCTGGTCTGTCAGATTCTTGCCGTAAAGCGTGATGTCGTGCAGTACGGCGCCTTGTACCAAACGGTATCCGACATTCGCATCGAGCATCGTGTAGCTGTCGGTGGCCGTTTCCAGGGGAGCGATCCGGTTCTGCGCTCCTATTCGCCTGACGCTGGCGCGGCCACGCCATGTGGGGGAGCTCCATCCCAGTCCTGTTCCGAGGCTGAGCGGGGGAATCTGCGGAAGGGGCTCGTTATCGTCGGACAGTTCGGCTCGCACATAGTCGCCCCATGCATCCAGCACCAAGTGACCGTCCCCGATGTGAAAGATCTCGGTGCTCGCCTGCACCTCGAACCCCCTGAAGACGGCCGGCGCCTGCCGCCACCGGAGCTCGCGCAGGCCGCCGTCCGGCGCATCCGAGATCGCCCGGTATATGAAGGAATCGAAGGAGTTCACGAAGAAGCTGAGCTCGCCGCGGATGGGCCCCTCGAGGCGAACCCCCGCGTCGACGGTGTAGGCGACTTCGCTCGAGAGATTCGGGTTCCCGAACTCGTTGGCCAGCAACGCCAGATGTTGTCCGCTCGTGAAGAGTTCGTCGGACGTTGGCGCCCTCTCGGCACGGGCGCCCGACAGGAACAACGACATGTCGCCGGCGACATTGAACTCGGCTCCGACCGAACCCGACATATTCAGGAAACTCCGACGCGCAGGGAATCCTTCCGCGCTCGTCCTCTGAGACTCTATCCGGGCACCGGCCTGCAGTCCGGCTCTGCCGAAGCGCATCTCTTCGAAAACGAAGGCGGCAAACGTGGTGGTGGTCGCTGGCGCAATCAACACTTCTTGCCCTTCGCCAAGGGCCTGGAAGTTCCGGTGCCGCGCCTGAATCCCGAACGCGCCGCTTCCCGGGCGGGCAAATTGGTGTCGTACCTCGAGGCGTCCTTCCCATTCGTTGTTGAAGAACCGCGCCTCGACGTCCTGGTCCCCATCATCGTGAAGGAGCAGTTCCGAGTGCTGGTAGTCGGCGAGGCCGAAGCGCAGATTGACGCTGTTGAAGAAGCCGTCGCCCAGATCGCGCCCCGCCATGAGATCGGCCCGCCGCTGGCGAAGATCTATGCGAATGTTGCCGTCCTCCTCCTCGTGGTCATCTTCTTCCCCGTGGTCGTCTTCCTCCTCCTCGTGGTCATCACCTTCCCCGTGGTGGTGATGCTCTCCCGGCACGCCATAGTCGTTGCCCAACCCCGAGAAAGACACGCCGACGAAGCCGCGACTTCCGATATGCGACAGTCCGACAGCGACCCTGGAGCTAGTTATCGAGGTGTTCGGAAGGATTCCGTCGTGCGGTACGCGGAAATCGCCGGTGTTGCGGTACAGGCCGCTCATATGATAGGCGACATTCCCGACCGCGCCGTCGAACCGTCCGCCGACGTTTCGCTCGCGGCCTACCGTTCCACCGCGCAGCGTTACCGAACCGGTGGCCGAAGATCCCGGGAGCCGCTGCGGCACTCGCCCATCTTCAATGTTGACGACGCCGCCGATCGCGCCGCCGTAGAGCAGCGTCGCCGGGCCGCGGATCACCTCGATCCGATCGGCCGTCGCGGCCTCTACGCCCGGCGCATGATCCGGGCTTGTAGTGGAGGCATCCCCCGAGCCCACGCCGGATTCAAGCACGCGGATGCGCGACCCGCCAAGCCCGCGAATGATTGGCCGCGAGGCCCCGGCACCGTGGTAGGACGAGCTCACGCCGGGCCGACCCGCCAACGTTTCGCCGAGGCTCGCCTCGGTACGTGCAGTCAGATCGGCGCCGCGCAGCACATCGCGAGGAGTGTACAGCTCAGCTGCCAAGGAGACGACGATATCCGCTACTCCGATCGCCGCGGACACGGTGATGGTGACTTCGACGGCTTCTCCCACACCGACGCTCACAGCTTCGATGCCGCGGCCTCCGGTCTCGGTTGTGACTTCTATTACATAATCGCCTGCCGGAACATCGCGGAACCGCGCTTCCCCGTTGTCCTCGAGCCGAGATGCGAAGTCAGTGCCTCGGATCCGCACCTGGGCCTGGGTAACGGCCTGCCCTTGCGCATCGACCACGCGGATTCGGATTTCGCCCCCTTGCTGCGCTAGCGCCGCGGACGGTGTCGCGAGCAGCGCCAGCGCTACGCCACATGAGGGCAGTAGCCTTGCGATACTGGGGAGAACGCAGGTTGCTCGGAGCATCGTATGCGGCCTTTTATCTGAAGGGGCTAACCATCATAGCGGCTGCATTGATATTCGTCATATTACCCCCCTGGTGCAAGAGAACGTATTCCGGCAGGCTATCCGGACAAGCGACACGTAGCCATCGCGGGTATCGCTACAGTATCTGCCCGACGGAGTAGTATTCTGCCCGGTAGTATTCTGCCCGACGGTAGGACCGGGTTGCGCCAACGCCCCAAGGAGGACAGGAAGTCGTGATCGAGGACAGACAGGGTCGCCGGCATTTGGCAACGCCAGCCGCTCAGGCAATGACGCCAAGCGCTCAGGCAGCGACGCCGGCCGCCCATGAAGTGACAGACGAAGAGCTGGATGCCTACATCCGCGCGCGCCTGGTCCTGCTGGGGGTCGATCTCTCGGTGTTGCCGGAGCAGGATGATGGCGCCCCGGCCGACCAAGCCCGGATCATGGCTTCCGCCCGCCGCTTCTTGAGGACGACTCCGGGGGCGATCGCCGCCTTTCCACTCGACGCTCTCGGGCCCGCCCCCGCGATCTATCCGGCTGAACTGAGCGCGTGGACCGGTAACGGACGAACCGACCCGTGATTGGCGAGGTCAACCGGCGCCGCTTCCTGGAGCGCATGGCGGCCATGGTCGGCGGCGCCGGCGTGCCCGGTGTTTTGGGCGGATCGATCGCGGGGGCCGGCCGACGCGATGCGGCGTGGCCGGGGCAGCGTCCGGCCGCCAGCGTAGGGGCGGCGGCGCCTGCCGCACAGCGCCCTGCCGCGCCGCGCATCGACCTGGAGTTCGCGCGCCGGACGCCGCCCGCCGACCTCGCCGACTGCACGATCGCGGAAGCGGCGCAGCTCATCCGCGACGGCTCGGCAAGCGCCGAAGAGATCGTCAAGGCGTATCTCGCCCGTATTGCACGGTGGGAACCGGTGTACGAGGCCTTCAACACCGTGCTCTCCGAAGGAGCATTGGAGGCGGCACGATCCGCCGACTCCACCGCCCCGAGCCGCCGCCGCCCGCTGGCGGGCATACCGCTCGCCATCAAGGACAACTTCTGCACGGCGGGCGTCCGGACGACCGTCAACTCGTACATCTTCGAGGACTTCGTCCCCGACTTCGACGCGACCGCCTGGGCCCGTCTCCGCGAGGCCGGCGCGATTCTGCTCGGCAAGACGCAGATGGGCCCCCTGGCTACCACCGCCGCGACTACGCCCGAAGGCGAGCGCACAACCGTGAACGCCTGGGCGCCGTACCACGAGAGCGTAAGCCCGGGCGGATCATCGAGCGGCTCCGCCACGGCGGTGGCGGCGCGCCTCGCGCCGTGCGGCACCGGAACCCAGACAGGCGGATCGATCACCGCTCCGTCCAACGCGCAGGGGCTGACCGGCATCAAGCCGACGATGGGCCGCGTTTCCCTGCACGGCATCGTTCCGCTCACCTATACCCGCGACCATGCCGGGCCGCTGGCGCGAGACGCCGTGGACGCCGCGATCATGCTGCAGGCGATGGCAGGGCCCGATCCAGCGGACCCCAGATCGCTCGGCTTGCCGCCCGTCCCCGACTATGTGGGGGCGGTCGGCGAAGCGGTTCGCCGCACTCGGAACCGCAGCGTCCACGGCCCGCTCGAACACCCGGACCGCCGTCGGCCGGTGCGGATCGGAGTGCTCCCCGGCTACCTCGGAGAAGCGGAGTCCGGCGACAGCCGAGACGAGCCTCTTCCCCTCCGGGACAGGCTCGCGGCGGGCGCGTCCGGTCGGCCCGACCCCGCCCAGGGCGCATCCGGCGAGTCGCGATCCGTCATGACCATGAATGCGCGGCGGCGGATGCTCGGGACGCTGGCGGAGTTGGGCGCCGAGGTGATCGAAGTGGACTTCCCTCGAGAGTGGGAGACGTTGACGAGTCGGGAATTCAACAATACCCGGCTCCCGGAACGTTCCGAAATCTTCCTTGAAGAGCTGCGCGGCGATGTCCGAAAGTTCGGCGTGGCGCTGTCGCCGTGGATCAACGGGCTGCTGCTGCCGGGCGCCGAGTACGTTCGCGGTTCGCGCGCCCGGCTGATTCTACTGAAAGAGATTCTCGACGGAATCTTCAGCCAGTGCGACCTCGTGACTCAGACGCAACCCTTCCCCTTCGACATCGTCGGCCTGCCGCTCATCGCCTTTCCGATCGGGTTCGAGACGGACTCGACCGGCTATCCGCGGCCGATCGGCGCCTTGCTGGGGGGAGAGCCGTATGCCGAGCACCATCTGCTGGCCGCTGTCGCAGCGTACCAGCAAGCGACGGAGTGGCACCGCCGCCGTCCCGCGGATCCCGGCTCGCTGCAGCGCGTCGACGGAGGGGACCGGCGCGACGGGGTCCGCCGCCGCTACGATCTACAGGATGTCGAAGAGCTAGGAGAGTAGCGAGGCTCGCATGTCCTCACCACGCTATGCCGTAGTCGTCGCCGTGGTGGCTGGAGCCGCCCCATAGCGCCCCGTTCGCCCAGTCGAAGAAGATCGCGTTGACCGGCCCCGAAGTGCGGTCCGCGAATGTCAGGTCGTACCCCCTCGACGCCAGGGCGGAGCGGATCCACGGCGGCGTGGCGGCGTTCAGCAGCATCCGTCCGGGCCGCGTCTCGTGGTCGCCGAACGAGTTGCGCATCTGGTAGCTGTTCATGTTGGGCGCTTCGACGGCCTCCTGCACATTCATGTCCCACTCGACCATGTTCAGGAAGAACTGGAGGAGATTCTGGTCTTGCCCATCGCCTCCCTGGACAGCGAACGAGAGGAACGGCTTCCCGTCCTTTAGCGCCATGCCCGGCGTCAGCGTCGCCCGAGGCCTCTTCCCCGGCTCGATGACGTTGTAGGGATTGTCGGCCTCGTTCAGCACGAAGCTCTGCGCCCGCTGCGAAAGCCCGATCCCCGTCTCGCCCGCGATGACCGCCGGAATCCAACCGCCCGACGGCGTGATCGACACGACCCACCCCTCCGCGTCGGCGGCCTGTATGGAGGTGGTTCCGCTGTAGAAGTCTTCATCGAACGCCGCATGCTCCGCATCGGTTAGCCCCAACGCCGCATGCTCCGCACCGGATAGCCCTAACGACAGAGCCGCGCCGGCATCTTCCGTTGTCGTCGCCTCTCCGCGGCGTCCCCAGCTCTCCAGCAGATGCTTGAAGGGATTTTCTTCGCCCTGGAAGGGATACGGATCTCCGGGGCCCACGTTCGGATCGTTATTGTCCCAATCGATGGTCTCCAGGCGGGCCTTCGCATACTCCTTGGAGAGGAGCCCCTCGACCGGCTCCTCGGGCTGAAAGTACGGGTCGCCGTAGTAGAAGTCGCGGTCAGCGAAGGAGAGGTTCATCACCTGGTATAGCGCGTGAAGGTAGTTGGCGCTGTTGTAGCCCATCGCCTTGAGGTCGAGCTGCTCCACCATGTTCAGCGCCTGGAGCATCACGGGACCCTGGACCCATGTCGTGAGCTTGTAGACGTCGATCCCCTTGTAGTTCGTCGTTACCGGAGTCTCCAGGTGGACCTGCCAGCTGGCCATGTCCTCCATCGTGATCAGCGCGCCGGCTTCCTGGGCGCCCGCTACGAAGTCGGCGGCGATTTCTCCCCGGTAGAAGGCGTCGTACGCCACGTAGATCGCTTCCTTGCGGCTGGCTCCGCGCTGGAGGGCCGCAGCTTCCGCGGCAACCAGACGCTCGAGAGTGCGCATCAGGCCTGGCTGCCGGAAGATCTCGCCCTCCCGGGGGCCCGGGTCATCCTCGTCGTCCGGATGCGTGAAGTAGACCGCCACCGACGACGGCCACTGCGCGATCTCATCTCGGGAGCTTCTGATCCGCCGCACCGGATCGGCCTCGATCGGGTACCCTTCGGCCATCTCGATCGCGGGCGCGAGCACCTCGCCGAGGCTCAGCGAGCCCCATTCGGCGAGCATCGTCATCAGGCCGCCCGGAGTTCCGGGCGTTACCGCGGAGAGCGGTCCGTATTCGGGCGGGAAGCTCTCGTACCCTTCGGAACGGTAGAACCCGGGCGTGGCGCCCGACGGCGCGACGCCAAGCGCGTTGATCCCGATCACGCGCTTCTCGACTGGATGATAGATGAGAGCTTGGGTCTCTCCACCCCAGGAGAGGACGTCCCACATGGTGGCGGTCGCCGCGAGCATGGCCGCGGCGGCATCGACGGCGTTGCCACCCTGGTGGAACATGCGCGCGCCCGCCGTTGCGCCCAGCGGCTTGCCGGTGATCGCCATCCAGTGGCGGCCATGGAGAACCGGCTTGGCCGTTTGCGCGGCGGCAGAGAACGGCAGCGCTGCCAGCAATCCGGCACAGGCCAGCAGCAGCGCAACACGAGGACGACGAACAGGAGCGCATCCATGAGTGCGCAGCATCAAAACCTCCCTTTGACAATCAAGTCTCGATCTCGCCAACTTTTCGCCGGCCACGGCTTTGGTCGGCGTGGCTCCTACCCGGCATGGCCGGTCCCGTCACTCGCCGCCGGCCACGGCTTTGGTCGGCGCGGCTCCTACCCGGCATGGCCGAACGACGAAGATGCGCCGAATTACCTCCGCCCCCGAACGCTCCCCTGCCCCTGCCGGGACTTCCGCGCAGGCTCCGGTTCTGCAGCTTCGGATTCGAACCCCGGCACCACCCGGCGCTCGATGCTCTCTCCCAAGAGCCCTTCGATACCCCTGATTTCGACCCAGTCGCTCGGCGACATCAGCGTCACCGCATCGCCGTCCATGTCGCCGCGAGCGGTTCGGCCCACGCGGTGCACATAGTCCCTCGGGTCCTCCGGCACATCGAAGTTCACGACATGACGAATGCCGCGAATGTCGAGACCTCTCGCCGCCACATTCGTCGCGACCAGCACGCGAGACGCTCCTTCTCGGAAGCGGCGCAACGCCCGGTCGCGCTCCTCCTGCCGCTTGCCCCCGTGCAGCGACCCGACCGAGACTTCCCGGTCGCGCAGGTAGCCGGCCAGGTAGGTCGTAGTGTCTCGCGTCCGGGTGAACACGAGCACCTGCCCATCCGCCCACTCCCCAAGCAGGTGGCGCAAGAGAGAGTGCTTCCTCCACCAGTCGACCGGATGCAGCACGTGCCGGATCCCCTCCGCCGCCCTCTCGTATCCGATCCGCACCTCTTCGGCATCGGTCATCAGCTCGCTGGCGAGATACCGGACGCCGTCGGGCATGGTCGCCGAGAAGAGCAAGGTCTGCCTGCTCGAAGACGTGCGCGCGACGATTTCCTTCACGTCGTCGATGAACCCCATGTCCAGCATTCTGTCGGCTTCATCCAGAACAAGCGATTCGATACGCGAAAGGTCGGCGTTCCCCCTGCCCAGATGGTCGAGAAGACGTCCCGGCGTGGCGACCAGCACATCGCAACCGAACTCCAGCTCTTCCCTTTCCGGACCGAGCGGGGTTCCGCCGTGTACAAGGACGCACTCGATCGAGGAGGTCGAGCCGTAGGATGTAGTGGCCGCCGCGATCTGCTGAGCGAGTTCGCGCGTCGGCGTGATCACGAGCGCCCGGGGGGCGGACAACGATTCCGACATGGAGAGACGCTGCACGATCGGCAGGGCGAAGGCCGCCGTCTTGCCGGTTCCGGTCGGCGCCATCCCGAGAACGTCGCGCCCCGAGAGGATAACCGGGATGGCTTGGCACTGTATTTCCGTGGGCCATCGGTACCCGGCCCGCTCGACGACCTCGACGAGGGCGGGAACGAGACCAAGTTGGGCGAAGGAGCGGCGCTCGTCAGTCACGCGCCTGGAGGTTGCTCGTCAGTCACATGCGTAGCGGCCGCTCCGGGGGCAACAGTAGGATGATTCATGTACACGACCCATAAGATACACTGTCTTCGGGCAACCGCACTAACTGGCGTTCTCCTTGCTTGGCTTGCGGCCTGCCAGCCCCCCGCCCCGGAAGGGCCCCGTCCGGTTCCGATACCGGTCGGCGAGCCCCAGCTGGACCCCGCGACGGTGACCCCCGAACCCGGCATGGAGCTGCGCGCTCCGTCCGATCGCGCCGGCTTCGACGTCGCGCACTACCGCCTCGAAATTGACCTTTCACGGCCTGCTTCGGGCAGCTTCGAAGCCCGGGCGACGGTGAGCGGCGAGACGGCCGCCGGGGCCAGCCAGGTAGATCTCGACTTTGTCGGCCTCGACGTCCATTCGGTGGAAGTGGATGGCCAGCCCGCAGACTTCCGGCGCGGGAGTTCGGTACTCGCCATCGGGCCGTTCGAAGCTGCCGCGACCGCTACTTCGCGCGTGATCGCCATCGAGTACGGCGGCGCGCCCGAGAACGGCCTCTTCTTCGGGCAGGACAGCGAGGGGGAACCGGCCGTATTCGCGGACAACTGGCCGAACAGGGCTCGGTGGTGGTTCCCATCCAACGACCATCCCACGGACAAGGCGGCAGCCACCTTCGAGGTCCGCGTGCCCGCCGGCTTCGGTGTCGTCGCCAATGGGGCGCTTGCCGATGTCCGTCCTGTGCCGGATGGAGAGGCGGATGGAGAAGAGATCTGGATATGGGAGACGGACCCCGCCGCGCCTATCCCTTCCTACACGATGGTAATCGGGGTAGCGCGTTTCGACCGGCGCGTGCTCGGAGAGGCAGGTTGCGGACTATCGCCGCTTGCGGCGGCGCGCCCGCCGGGGAGGGACAGCGCCTGCGCAGAAGTGACGATGTGGGCCTTGGCGGGCGACGGCGACTACGGCGCCGAGCGTTTCGCGCGCGCCCCCGACATGCTGGACTACTACAGCGAGCTGATCGGACCGTACCCGTACGAGAAGCTTGCCCATGTCGAGTCCTCGACCCGCTTCGGCGGCATGGAGAACTCCAGCGCCATCTTCTACGGCAGAGGCGGCTGGGAAGAGCGGAGGATGGGAGAGGGCGTCATCGCCCACGAGACTGTGCACCAGTGGTTCGGCGACGCCGTGACTCCCGCGCGATGGAGCCACCTCTGGGTCAGCGAGGGCTTCGCGAGCTACTTCTCGGCGCTCTACTTCGAAGCGCGGGACGGCGCAGAGGCTTTCCGCTCGCTGATGCGAGACAGCCGCCGGGTGGTCGTCGAGTCCGATCTGCTGGATCAGGCAATCGTCGATTCCAGCTCCAACCAGCTCTTCGACTTGCTGAACCGGAACAACTACCAGAAGGGCGCCTGGGCGCTTCACATGCTTCGGCGACTCATCGGAGACGATGACTTCTTCGCCGCCATCCGCAGCTACTACGGCAGTCACCTCCACGGCGCCGCCGACACCGAAGCGGTGCGGGCCGCCTTCGAGCAGGCATCCGGCGAGAAGCTGGACTGGTTCTTCGATCAATGGGTCTATCAGCCCGGCTATCCGCAGTTGCAGGTCGAGTGGAGAGCGGAGCCGCCGGATCTGGTGGCCGAAGTTCGGCAAGGGCAGCCTGCGGATTGGCCCGCCTTCATCCTGGAGGCCGTCTTCGAGATCCACGGCGGTCCGGCGAACGGCAGGCGGGCAAGCGTGCGGATGGAAACGCGCGAGGCGACGCTGCGCATCTCTGGCGCCGCAGGGGCCGACAGTCTGGTATTCGACCCCGATGTCGATGTGCTGGCAACGGCGGAGATTCGGCCGCGCTAGTCCCGGCTAGCCTTCGTTTCTCTCCGCTTGGAAGCGAACGTGACTCGCCCGTCGGCGGAGGCCTCCTACATCAGCGCGCCGATGACGGCGAAGCCGGCCGTCGCCACTCCGCCAGCCGCCAGAGCGTAAGGAAGCTGCGTGCGCACATGCTCGATGTGGTCGGTCGCGGAGGCGAGCGATGCGATGATCGTCGTATCGCTGATCGGGCTGCAATGGTCGCCGAAGATGCCCCCCGACAGAACTGCCGCCACGAAGGGCACCGGCGACACGCCCAGACCGTTCGCAAGCGGGATCGCCACGGCGAGCATTATCGCGAACGTCCCCCAGCTGCTCCCCGTTGCGAACCCTATGCCCCCTGTCAGAATGAACACCATGGGGACGAGCGCCACCAGAGGAATCGCATCTCCCACCGCTCCAGCGACATAGTCTCCCGTTCCCATCGCCTTCGTCACATCGCCCAGCGCAAGCGCAAGCAAGAGCACCACCGCCATTCCGGTGAGGGCACCCGCTCCCTTGAGAGATGCCCTGTTCAGCCCGTCCATATTCAGGGATCGCTGCGCCAGCGCCAGTATCCAGGCGGCTGCCAGCCCCGCCAGCACCGCCCAGAGAACGCTCGTCGACCCCGACCCTTCCCGAATGTCGCCGCCGCCGGTGACAAGCATGAAGATTGGCATCGCGACGACCATCGCACCGACTGGAATCAGCATGTTGCGCGCCCTGAGGGCCACTCCCTCCGCGGGCGGCTGGGCGATCTCCTCGGGATCCGCGAGCGTGACCGCGTGATCCCAGTGGAGCTGTCCCGACCGCGCCCGTTCTTCGGCTTTTGCCATGGGACCCCAGTTCCAGCCGAAGAAGACGGTCAGCCCCGCCAGGGCCAGGGCGGCCACGGCATACAGATTGAGCGGGATCGCGACGAGAAATGCTCCGAGGGGATTCGCCACGCCCTGCACCTCCAGAATCCCCAGGATCAAGGCTCCCCACGCATTGAACGGGATGAGGATGCAGACCGGAGCGGAGGTCGAATCGATGATGTAGGCCAACTTCTCGCGCGAGATCTTGTAGCGGTCGAAGAGGGGTCTCGCCACGGATCCGGCAACCAGGATCGTGAGGTTGGATTCGATGAAGATGACGATGCCCGTCAGCCATGCCATGAGCTGGGCGCGGCGCCCGTTGGTCACCCAACCCGCCTCCTCCACCCAGCGAACGAAGCCTCGCATTCCGCCGTTGGCTTCTACCGTGGCGATCAGCGCCCCGATCAGGAATGTGAAGATGATGACCCGGGGGCTGCCGTCCGGACCTAGTACCGCGATGATGCCGTCGATGGCATCCGCGGCGCCGGCGAGCGGATTCCAGCCGGCGAGGATCGTGTAACCAAGCCAGATGCCGGCCGCGAGCGCAACAAAAACCTGACGGGTGTAGATAGCAAGCCCGATGGCGAGCAGGGGAGGCAGAAGAGACACGAAACCGACCGATGCGACTTCCTGAAGGGTGACTTCCGCCATGCTTCTCCTCGTTTAGCTAGAGGGTCCTCTCCATGCTTGTCCGCGCAGGTCGAATGTGGCCGTTCCCGGCCTTCTGGCTGGAGTCAGCGCTTGGAGATCCACCGGCTTCGACGATCGTAGAACCTGAGCGGTCTGTCCACCGCGCGCGATATTCCGACACGTGTCGTGACTTCTGTCTCCCCGTCGGGGACCGGGGCGCCGGAGCGCAGCGTGAGCGGCCGGCGATCCAGCGGATGGCCCTGCAAGCCAGGACCGATCCCGAGCGCCTGCGCGAGGCGAGCGGGCCCGTTGGTCAGGTCTCGGCGGCGGCGGCGACGACGCATGACATCTACGCCATCGACCGGCTCGACGGCCCGGACGAGCACGCCAGAGGGGAAGCCCTCGGGTCCCGTCACCACGTTGAACAGCCAGTGAATCCCGTAGTTGCAATGAATGTAGGCGGTGCCCGGCGGGCCGAAGAGGGGCGAGTTGCGACTGGTGCGGCCAGTCCGCTCCGCCGCGTGGCAAGCATCGTCCTCGGGGCCTGTGTAGGCTTCCGTCTCTACGATTCGTCCGGCCGTTCGTTCGCCCTCGCACTCCGAGTGAATGGCGCACCCGAGCAGCGCGCGGGCGACGGCCGCCGCCGGACGGTCGAAGAAGTCCGGCGACAGAACCTCGGCGCCCGGCGAATGTCGAGCGCGTCCACGGTCATCCTGTTCATCTGCGCGGAGGTCCGGCGTCAACCGCTCTCCCTTTGGATCCGTGCGGCGCGCAGCCACCTCTCGAACTCAGCTCTCGCGCTCGGCCTCCCGAGCCTGCACGACTATCTTGGCCCGTCCCGCGGAGAGGACCTGGACAAGTCGTTCCGGGGCAGAGTCGATGACTTGGAAGACATCTTCGCCAAAGTGCTCGTAGAGTCGCTCCGCAGTGCGCTTCCCGACGCCCGGATAGTTGCGGACCATGTGCGTGACCGGTCCCGCGGCGGCTTTCCCGTCCCGCCGGGCGGCCCGCTCGCCACCTGTCGCTGGCGCCGCCGCCCGCGCCGGGGCCGATCGTTTCGCTGCGCTTTGGCCACCGGATGCCCGCGTCTTCTCCGAAGTCGTCTTGGCGGCAGGGTCCGGCTCGCTGCTCCTGGTAGGCGCGGCGGCGCGGGCGGCGTCCTGCGGCGCGGGCTTGCGACCGCGCGACCCCGAGCGAAAGCGCCCGAGCGTGGCCGGACCGCGTGGCCGGGGCGCGACTTCGGGCTGTCCCGGCGCGGACGGCGCCCGGCGGCTCGGCTCCTTGGCAACCTCCTGCCGATCGGCAGCGGGAGCCGCGGGAGCCTGGTCTCGTTGCCGGGCACTCCGGCGGCGGCCGGCAGCCCCGGGCGCGGGGGCACTCTCTTGCTCACTTCGACCCTCAGCCCTGGGCGCGGGCGCGCTAGTCCCGGGCGCGGGCGCGTTCTTCTGCTGCGCCGCCGCCTGACGCTTGGCCGGGCGGCGTCGGTCCCCCGCAGAGGCGGCCGTCCGTGCGGCCCGCTCCTGTCCGCCCTGGCCGACTGCCTTGGGATCGGGAGCGTCCTCTTTCTGCTGCGCCGCTGCCTGCCGCTTGGCCGGTCGACCCCGGACCCCCGTCCGTGCGGCCTGCTCCTGTCCGCCCCGGCCGACTGCCTTGGGAGCGGGAGCGTCCTCTTTCTGCTGCGCCGCCACCTGCTGCTTGGCCGGGCGACCCCGGTCCCCCGCGGAGGCGGCCCGTGCGGCCCGCTCCCGTCCGCCCTGGCCGACAGCCTTGGGAGCGGGAGCGCTCTCCTGCCGGGCCGCCGCCTGACGCTTGGCCGGGCGGGCCGCCGCCTTGCGCTGCTCGGTGCCAGAGGCCGCCGGTGTCGCGTCGGTTCGTGGCTTCTTCGCAGCTTCGGGCGGAGAGGGCTTCTTCGCGGCAGACGGCGGAGAGGCGGGCACCTGCTCGCGCCGTCCGCGACGGAATCTCCCGAACAACGTCTTGCGAGCAGCTTCGGCCGCGGCCGAAAAAGCGGAGCGGCCTTCGACAGCGGGCTCGTCGGCAGTCCCCTTGGCCGACCTAGCAGAGGCCGTTTCTGCGCCACTTGGCGCTCGAGGGCGACCAGCGGCCCGCGAGCCGCCTCGTTTCGCCGACCTCGCTGGGACCGTTTCTGCGCCGCTGCCCCGCTGCTCGCCGGCACCGGCGCCACCGTCGTCTCCGGGCGCCAAGTAAACGTTAGAGTGCTCGTCGCGCGTCATCCGTACCACTTTTGCGTCATGTGCGGCCTGCAAGAAGTGGCTGAACTTGCTGAAGCCAAAAGCCCGCTCGTCAAAGCTCGGGTTGAGCTCGCTCAGCTTCCGCTTAGCGACGGAATCTCTGACGGATGACGCGCTTCCTCGAGACACGCTGGCGACCACCTTGGACAGCTCGTCGAAGACCGCCGCGAGGGCGGCGGGCGCTCCGTCGGCATCCGCCTTCTTCGTCTCCGGCTTGGTCGCGGCGGAACGCCCGCCGCGCCCGCCCCTGCGTGTCCGGCGGCTCCGGGGCCGCGGCGAGACCTCTCCGTTCTCCGAGGAGGGGACGTCGCCGCTACTCTTCGCGCTCCCTGTCTTCCCGTTCCCGGGCAATGGCGCGATATCGTACTGGCCATTTTCCGCCTTGCGCAGCACGATCAGTTCGCGCTGCGCCGCCTCGCCCAAGAACCGGTTGAACTTGGAGAAGCCGGCCGACTTCTCGTCGAACTTCGGATCAATTTCCAGCATCACCTGCTTGAGCCGGTCGGACCGCATCACGTCCCCGCGCTCGACCATGCGCGCCACCGCACTACTCGTCAGCTCCCACGGGTCGTGTTCCGCGGTCTGGGCTTCATCTACGGAGGTCAGTCCCGAGAGCCGGTTGTAGCTGTAGTACTCGTCACAGTTCTGCACGAGGATGTCCGAAGTGGACTCGCGAAGCCCCACTCCGATCACATACTTCCCATACTCCTTCAGCTTGAGCACCAAGCTCGAGAAATCGGAGTCTCCCGAGAGGAGAATGAAGGTGCCGATCTCGGGCCGAATGAAGACGAGCTCCAGCGCGTCGATGGCGAGCCTTATATCGGTCGCGTTCTTCTTGGACGACCCGTAGGCGGGGGCGAAGATCAGGTCGATCGACGATTCGGATAGAGGCTCGATGTACTGCGGATACCTTCGCCAGTCCGCATAGGCCCGCTGCACCGCGACTTTGCCCCTGACGATGTCCGAATCCAGGAAGTTGCGGAGTTCCTGGCCCAGATTGGATCGCACTCCCATCGTCACATTGTCGAAGTCGATGAGGAGCGCGGCGGAGACCCGCTCCGCTTGGGTGGCCGGGCGGCTGTGCGGCGCCCGCGCATAACTATCGTTCATACTCTCGTTCCGTTCGTTGTGGCGAACGGCTCGCCGAGTCCGCCCTTCCTCGCCCCCGGTCGTGCCGGAGGGGATGGCGAGAGCGGTCTCACAGGTACAGCCGTTTCGCACTCATTCGTTGTAGGCGCGAGTGTGCGCCCTCTGTTTGGCGCTCGCATAGCGCCGTTTTCGAGCATCCGGCCCGCGCCGGCGATCCCGCCGACGGCTCCCGGACAGGGCAGCCTCGCAAGACAGCCCCCGCGGAGTTATCCCCCGAATGCCAGCAACTCTTCCGACGATCGTCGCAGCTCTTGCGACGAATCATCGCAGCTCTTGCGACATTTCGCAACTACTTCGCAACTACGCTACTCCCCGGCGAGGAGTATCGGCACCGCCGCGTCGACTCATTCGCGTCGTTCGGCGCGGGCGCGTCGGCCTGCTTCCGCGGCCACGCCGACTTGCTTTCGTGGCGCCGTGCCGGTTCATTCGCGCCGTGTCGGCGCCTAGTGCCGCAACCGAGCCGACTCGCGAGAAAGCATCGCCTCCTCGAGCGGCTCGCCCAGCTCGTCCTCGCCAAGCGGGAAGCAGGAACCCCCGTCCGGACCCGTCGCAACCTTGCCGATCCGTGCCAACAGAACGCAGCGGACGCGGGCATCCCGGCTCTTCTTGTCCCTGGCCAACGCTTCGCGGACTTCATTCGGATGCCGCTCCGCTTCCCAGATTGCGCCGAGACCGCAAGCTTCCAGCGCTCGGGACACCTCGATCGCCGTCCCATTCTCCGTGACCCCGAGAAGCTCGCCGAGCCTGGCTTCGACCCTCATCCCGGCGGCCACAGCCTCGCCGTGCAGGAGCTCGTAACCCCCGAGCGCCTCCAGCGCGTGTCCCACGGTGTGGCCGAAATTGAGGATTTCCCGGCGGCCTCGTTCCGCCGGATCGGCAGAAACGACCGCCGCCTTGTGCCTGGCCACCCGTTCTATGACCTCGGTCGCAAGCGCCGCGTCGCCCCTCGTCAATCCTTCCGCGCGCGCCTCGATCCACCGCCACAGCTTCGCATCCAGAATAGCCGCCGTCTTGACGGCCTCCGCCAGACCGGCGCACCGCTGTTCGCGCGGCAGCGTCCCGAGCGCGGCCGGATCGATGAGAACCGCCGACGGGTGGTGGAAGGCGCCGATCAGATTCTTTCCCCACGACGTGTCGACACCCGTCTTCCCGCCTACCGAGCTATCCAGCATGGCCAGCAATGTCGTGGGAACCTGCACAAGAGGAATGCCCCGCATGTAGGTAGCGGCCACGAAGCCCGCGAGGTCGCCGGTGACCCCGCCGCCGAGCGCCACGACGGCCGCATCGCGGCCGACTCCGTCCTGGAGCATGCGGTCGCTCAACGAGGCCCACTGCTCTCTGCTCTTGCTCCCTTCGCCTGCGGGGAAGTCGTACAGATCAGCTCCGGCGCCCGCTTCCCCGAAGCTCGAGAGGAGCGCTCGTCCATACAGCTTCGCCACGCCGGAATCCGCGATGATTGCGTAGCGGGTCGCCGGCGCAGCCCGTAGACAGACCGACGCCGCGTTCGCCAGCAGCCCCGGGGCCATGTAAACCGGATACGCTTCCGCACCGGAAATCTGCACATCGAACGCGCGAATCAGCGCTCCACCCGCAGCTGCGTAGCCTTCACGCCTGTGCGGTCCGCGCCGGCTGCCAAATCTACAATTGCGCAGCCGAGAACCGGGTGTCGCCACCCGCCGGCAATCTCCGCGAGAGGCAAGACGACGAATGGCCGCTCCGCCAGCGATGGATGCGGGATCGCGAGATCTCGCTCCGCAACGACTTCGTCCCCATATAGCAGGACATCGAGATCAAGGGGTCGCGGCGACAGCCGAGGCGCGCACAGATCGCGGCCCGCCCGCACTTCCATCTCCTTGAAAGTTTCCAGCAGGTGGCGAGCGCCGCTCTGCGTCCACCCTACGCAGCAGGCGTTGAGGTAGTCGGGCGGATCCGCTCCGTGCGCCGGAGCGCTCTCGTAGACTCCGGAGAAGCGGGCGCCTGCCAGGATCTTGTTTCCTAGACGGCGGGCTGCCTGGCGCAGATAACCGAGTCGGGGCCGCACATTTGACCCCATGCCGATGGCCACGGCCCGCCAGCGAGAATCGGGATGTCCGAGCCGGCTGCGGCCGTCCCGGCGCCTCGGCTGCGGCCGTCCAGACACCCCGCTAATGCACGGGTCGATTGGTTCTAAGAGTTGTCAGCCGCGGGAGTGGAGGGGTCGGTCGTCGGAGTGACCGGCACGACATTTGGCTCAACAGATGAGCCGTCGCCGGAGTCGTCAAAATCCGGAATCTCGGTCGAGTCACCCGAGAGAAGCGTCGACTCTACCTCCAGATTGCACCCAGCGCTGAAAGCGCCAGCCAATCCGATCACGACGGCGCTCGCCGCCAATAGCCTTGTGCTCCTGAGTTTCATAGGACCTCCTGCTGTCTCGCTGCTTTGTCTCGACATGGTGGCTTGGTCCAAGTTTGGTCCAAGGTGGCCCGGTTCCAGCCGTCAAAAACGCTTCGGATCGAAATTGTGACTGTTTTCCAGCCGTCAAAGTTGCTTCTACACCGGGTGCCGCCCAATGGTCCATCCGCAGCCCCAGGCAGATTATCGGCGGCAGCCCAGGGCGGCGGCTGGTTACCGACGGCATCCAGGACGCAGGCTACCGGCGAGCGCATCTTGCAGCCACCTCCTTGCAGGAAGTGACCAAGGTCTGCCGCCACGCCCGAATGAAGCAAGAGAGGCCGCCAGGGACACAACCCCAGCGGCCTCTCTCCCGCCGTCTCAACAACCCTCGGCGCGTATCACGCAAAGGGCTGGCACAAAGTTGAGACCATCTTACATACGCGGTTAGCGGACTACCAAATCAGCCTTCCGCTTGCTCGCCGCATCCCGCTCCTGAAGACGACTCAGCGCATAGCTGACGCGCTCCAGCGCCGAATCCAGATTGCCAGGAATGACCAGCGGCGTGGGATCTGGAGCCGCCGAGGTGCCGCCTACTCCGCCGAACGTGTAGACGTCGCGCAGCAGAAGCTCGAGATCGGCAGCCGGAATCGGCAAGTGCAGAGCCGTCCCCACCGGCAAAATGTCGTTGCGGCGTCCGTGCCAGAACTCCAACCCTCCGAACACGTTGAACACGTTCTCGAACTTCTCGAACCACATGGCGTCGCGGAGATTGCCGCAGCGTCCCGTCACATCGTACCGCTTCCTCGGGGTGCACGACCCGTTGCGGGTCGGAACCGGATCCGTGGCGTTCGATGGCGCTGGGGGCAGACCGGCTTCCATGCGAGTCCTGTTCACGATTTCCGCGGTCATCGCGTAAGCCCCCATCCGATAGTGGCCCTCCGCCATATACGAGTCCATCTCCTGGGCGGTCATATGCTCCATGGGACCGCTAAAGCAGAAGCTGCAGCTCAACGTGTATGCGTCGTATCGCATATCTCCATAGTGCGACTGGCGATATGTTCCTCGCTCGGGCCGGAAGATGATCGTCGAGTTGTAGCGGACCCTCGGGCCGTCCGATGCCACGGTAGGACTCACGGGATCGGATGTCGCGTCATTCGTATTGGTCGGCGGGAACCTCATGTCTTCGCCGAAGGTAAGTTGGCGCGCCGTTCGCTGTTCTATCGGCTGCATCAGCCAATCCTGATACTCGCCGCTCTGGTCCGCCATCCCTATCCAGTCCATATGCATCCGGTGCCAGGTATTGTTCTCCTGCATGAGGCTCTTCAGCCCGTCCCACCACGGGCTCGTCCGGTAGTTCTCTCCCGTAACGACGACATTCCCGCCGGCCGGAGAGTTGGCGTCCCTCATGCTGGGATCATAAGCGGCGTTGCTCATGATCTGGCTCCAGTTCGCGCTGCCGGCCTCGGCATCGCTCCGCGGCAAATTCGCAGCGCAACGAGCCTTCCACTTGACCACATAGTCGGCCAATTCGGTATTGCTCCACTCCAAGCCGTTGACCCAGTCGTCGTCGAGCGTGAATGTGGCTCCCCTGGCCGCGGATTCGACGGCATCCAACTTGGCCATCGCATAGTCGAACACTTGACCGTAGGGGACGGTCTCCAGATCGCCGCCCAAATCGGTGGTCTCATCGACGATGAACGCTTGGTCGTACCAGAGCGCCAGCAAGCAGCTGAGGATCGCCTGGTTCATCTGGCCAAATATTTTCGCGCGAGCGTTTCGCTCGCCGCCGGGCCCGATCTCCAAGCCGGCGTCAATGGCACGGATCCCGTCCGACGCCCCCGAGATGCCGGCGTATGCGTCACCCCAGTTGGCCGAAAACACGTAAGCCCACCGGTACGAGGGCACGTTCGGCAGCACCTCGCGAGGCTGACGACCGAGATCGTTCATGCCCATGTTGCCCCAGGTTGCCGTGTGGCGATTGGACATATGGGCGAACGCGAAGTTAGAGTTGTTCCAGTAGTGCCCGATTTGCCATACCCTCATAAACGAGCTCTTGATAAGCGTCTCCACATCATCCGGCCCCGCCAACGCTCGCAAGCGGTCAGGCTGGTTCGGGTTTTCGACCTGGAGGTCGCACCCCGAGAAGCCCACCGTCAGCGCCAACGCCAAGGCCGGCAGTGTCAGCTTTCTACTCATGGTTTCTCCATTGCTCAACAGTAACTTAGTTCCGTTCCGAATACTTCGTAGACCGACGTTATAAAAGCGATTGGGGGGACCCGGCCACCCCCTCGCAAACGGAGGAGGCGGCCAAAGCCCCAAATCCAATCGGTTTCCTAAATCAGAACACCAGCTCGGTAGCGAATGTGAACGTCCGGAAGTTCGGATAATTGTAGCCGTCTACGCCCGACCGCGGAACCTCGGGATCATATCCGGTGAAGCCAGTGATCGTAAGCAGATTGCGCCCGATCACATTGAACGTGACGCGGTCGAACACGCCGCCGAACAAACCGTCCGTGGCCGACTGCGGCAACGTGTAGCCCAAAGACATCTCGCGGATCTTGACCCAGTCGCCATCCTCGCGGAACCAATTGTTGTCGGCGTTGACCGAGTAGACAGCCGAGGCGTATCCGACCGGCTTGTTGAGCTCCATGGGCTTTCCGGTCTGGTCCACGGCCGCCCCGCGCAGCTCGCGTAGCGACCACTGCGCCGTGGCGTTGTAGAGCGAGTGACCGACCCGTGTCTCAAGGAGACCGTTAAAGTTGAAGCCCTTGTACCGGAAGGTGGTGAAGAACGAAGCCTGGAAGTCCGGAGTGTTGTTACCGAACGGCAGATACTGCGAGGCCGTGCACTTGTCCATATAGTCGGTGGGATACTGGGCCTTACAGACCGGCGAGTAGTCCGACACCTTGATCGGGAGGCCCCAGGCGTACGTCGTCGAGTCTCCGCCGGCGACCACCGTACCCTCCGTCCCCCAGAGAGCCTTGCTGAATCCCTCGGTATAGGCATTCCCGGAACCCGTATAGACTAGCAAGCCATCATCGTTGACCTGGAAGTTGGCCGCACAATCCGCCTGGGACATCTGGGTCAATTCGTTCGTCAGGTCAGAGCAGCTGGAGGCCCAGACCTCGCCCCACATCTCGCCGAATACGCGACCTGACGCGTAATAGAAGTTGCCGCTCTGGAAGGGAGGAATATCCAGCCGCTCGACCTCGCTCTGCGTGCGGTCCCAGTTGAGCCGGAACTGCAATCCGACATCGCGGTTGTCGATAGCCGCGTAGCGTAGAGATGCCTCGTATGTGGAAGCCTTGATCTTCCCCGCGTTCTGCCACTGTCTCGAGAATCCGACATAGGCGGGCTGCGGAGCCTGAAGAAGCTGTCCTTCCGTATCCTGCCATGCGTAGGTCAGCTCGAGACCAATATTGTCCAGGAACACGAAGTTGAGACCTGCCTCGCGTTCCGTCGTGAACTCGGGCTTGAGATTCCTGTTGCCAAGGTTGATCGGGAAGATCGAACCCGTCGAAACGCCAAATGTCTCGTACTGGTAGCTGAAGCCAGGACGTCCCCCGGCGGTTCCCAGCGAGAAGCGGAACTTCATCTCGTCGATGGCGTCAATGTTCCAGAAATCTTCCTGCGACACCCGCCACGCCACCGAACCCCGATAGTACGTCTGCCACCGTTCGTCGGCCCCGAAGAGCGAGGAACCGTCGCGACGCACCAGACCGTCCACGATATAGCGGCCCTTGTAATCGGCGCTCACGATGCCGAATAGACCCTCGGCCTTGACTTGGCTGACGCTGTTATTGCCGACCTGGTCGCCCGAGATAGCTGCAAAGTTGGGCACGTCCTGGACGGAGAACTCGGAGCCGAAGACGCCGTTGCTCTCGTAGTCCTGACTCTCGATCAGGTAGCGCGCCTTGGCACGGAAGGTGACGGCGCCATCCATGAACACCTTGCTGACCCCCGCCGTCGCAGAGGCGTTGATCGCCTCGCGGGCGGAGTTGAACTCCCTCAGCGAGCCGCCGGTGAAGTTGGCGGAACCGCCGCCGCCGACCGCCTTCTCGTTCTTTGGCCGTAGGCTGGTGTCCCAGAAGTCCGTCCGGTCGAACGAGGCGTTGGCTTCCAAAGTCAACCAGTCGATTCCCGCAGGCTGGAAGTTGAGATCCGCCGCGCCCATCGTCCGCGTTCGCTTGTCGTAGCTCGTGTTCACAGCCAGCAGATAGAGCGGATTCGGCTCGATCGACTGCGGATCCGCGTTGATCTCCGGATAACCGTCGGTCGGATCGATCTTCGTCAGGTCGAGTGCGGGGGACATGAAAGTGAGGCGCGAGAAGGCGCCCGTCGAGACTGCCTTGTCGTCCTGCCGATTGCGCGAATAGAAGCCGCTCGCCGCGACATCGATATCTCCGAAGCGCGTATCGACGTTAAGCCGGACATTCTGGCGGTTGTACCCGTCGTCCTGCGGAAGCGTAACGTTGAAGGGCCTCAAGTCGTTGCTGACGCGGTCCGCGTTGAGAGTGGCAAGGTTACTGATGCACACCGAGCACTTGATTACGCCAGCCTCCTGGTACTGGTTGGCGCTGACCCGGTAGCTCGACTCGCCGAAACGGCCCGTGACCGAACCGTAGATGTCCAGCGTCTGACCCGGATCGAAGAACGTGTCCATGTGGTCGAACAGCTCGTTCGGAAACGCCTGGTTGGCGAAAGCGGTGGTAGGCGTAGCCGGGGTGCCCGGCTTGATCTGGTTGTAGAGAACCGCCGAGCCGAAGCCAGGACGGTTCAAGTCGCCGAAGTCGACCTCGTTGCCTTCGTTGTCGACGAACTTGGTTCGGGCTTCGTTCATCGTGAAGGGGTGCGAGCGCACTAGACCGATATTGCCTACCAGCTGGCTCATGCCGAACTCGCCGCGCGCGGTGACGTTGACCGAATTCGTCTGCAGAGTCGATCCGCGCTTCGTGGTTATCTGAATAACGCCGTTCTGAGCGCGAGAGCCATAGAGCGACGCTGCCGCGGCGCCCTTGACCATCTCGATGTGGTCCACATCGTGGGTCGCGATGTCGGAAAGCGAGCCGCCGGAAATAACGCCGTCAATGACGATCAGAGGAGATGACCCCCGGTTGAAGGAGGTCGGGCCACGCAGCTGGATCGACGACGAGGCGCCGGGCTGGCCGCTTCCGGATATGACCGACACGCCCGCCGACCGTGCTGCGAGCAACGACGAGACGTCGGACGACGGGTTGGGAAGGTCGGCCACATTCAGACGATCCACCGTGAATGGCAACTTTACTTGCGGGGTCTCTCCCACGACGCCGGTAACCACAAGTTCTTGCAGTCGTAAAGCTGTCTGCTCCACCGAGAAGTCCGCCGTGACAACTTGGCCAGACGTGACGGTTACGGTCTGCGACACCTCGCGGTAGCCGATCAGGCGCACGAGCACGGTCTGCTCGCCTGCCGGCACGCCTTCCAGACGGTAGGCGCCCCGGAGGCCCGTGAGCCCGCCGATGACCGTACCCTGGACGAACACTTGCGCGCCCGCCACGGGCTGCAGCGACTCCGCATCGGTCACGGTGCCCGTGATCGCGCCCTGGGCTGCCAGCGGCGCCGCTCCGATAAAGAGCCAGCCGCCTATCGCAACGGCGGCCAGCGTGCTGCCACGCTTCCACCGCGCTGACAAATGAACTAACATAGTCACCCCCTACGCTAAGTAAATGGGATCCGACTCCGGCCCAGCATATGCCGGAGGAACATCTCCGAGAGAACGCCCCCGCTCGGCGCAGCCGGACCGGATAACACATGCGCCGAGAAAACGGTTTCGGATTGCCTCACGGGTTACGATTACCTCATGGGCTCCGTCATTATTCTGTCACCTTTCTGGTCTCTGCCACCTTCTCGCTTTGGTTTATGGGAATGCGGCACTCATACAACCATAACCTACATCGCTTGACCATAGCCTGACAAGACCTGCTGGCGCCGTCCAAAAAAACCACGGCCCGACTATCGACGCGGACCGCCGCCCGGAGCGCGGCCAAGCTCTCCGCTCAGGCCCGCACCGCCCCGCACCGTGATCCGGGCGAACCGCCTCTTGCCCCTTTGTACTAGATACTCTCCTGCCCCGGTGCGCAAGGCCCTGTCGCGAACCACCTCCCCGTCGATTCGCACCGCACCCTGCTGGATGAGCCTGCCGGCCTCGGATGAAGAGTCGGCGAGCCCGGCCGCGCGCAGCAGGTGCGCTATCCATACCGTCTCCTCCGCCGTTGGCAACGTCAGGTGGAAAACCGGAATTTCCTCCGGGGGCTCGCGGCGTCTGTGGATGCGGTCGAAGGCATCGCTCGCCTTCGCCGCAGCTCCGGACCCGCCGTACTGCGCCACGATGTCGGCGGCGAGCCAGCGCTTGGCCGCCAGAGGGTCGGCGCGGGCCTCCGCGCGGCGGTTGGCAAGATCTTCCCCGCGGGCCGTAGAGACGAGAAGGAGCCATTCGTCGAGGAGCGCGTCGGGGATGGACATCGCTCGCCCGAAGCTCTCCTCCGGAGCCATCGCCATGCCTATGTAGTTGTCGTAGCTCTTGGACATCTTCCTGGCGCCATCGGTCCCTCGCAAGAGCGGCATGATCAGGCAGACTTGCGGCGCCTGCCCCGCCCGCTGCTGGAGCGTCCGGCCCAGCAAGAGGTTGAAGAGCTGGTCGTTTCCCCCGAGCTCGACGTCGGCTTCCAGGACGACCGAGTCGTATCCCTGCATCATCGGGTAGAGGAATTCGACTATGCTGATCGGCCGCCCGTCTCGGTGACGGGCCGCGAAGTCGTCGCGTTCCAGCATGCGCGCGACCGTGTACTGAGAGGCGAGCCGGAGGATGTCGGCGAGCCGGAGCGGCGCCAGCCATTCGCTGTTCCGCCGAATCTCTGTCGTCTCCGGGTCCAGAATGCGAAAGACCTGCTCCTCGTAAGTTTTTAGGTTGCCGTCTATCTCCTCCTTCGAGAGCATCGGCCGGGTCTCGTCGCGCCCGCTAGGATCGCCCACGCGGGCCGTGAAGTCGCCCATGACGAAGACCACGCGGTGGCCCAGCTTCTGGAACGTCCTGAGTTTGCGGATGGAAACGCCGTGGCCGATGTGAAGATCGGGACGGGTGGGATCGAAGCCCTGCTTGACGACGAGGGGGCGGTTCTCGGCTGCCGAGCGCTCCAGCTTTGCAGACAGCTCGTCCTCGGGAATGATCTTGTCCGCGCCGTCCCGGATTCGCTGCAGCTGCTCTTGCACTGGAAGAAACATAGGTGGCCGAGTCCGGTATCCGTTGATCAAGGTCGATTCTGGTCGTCGATGCTGGTCGATGCCCGCCAAATCCCGCTCCAAGCCGTTTGACCCAGTCGTCGTCGAGCGGATGGTCCGGCCGCGCATTGGGCGCCCGTTGCGGGCTGGGGGATCAGGCCCGGCCCGTCTGCGGGAGATTATAATCTGCCGCAGATTATAATAGGTTCCGTCGTGCGGGGGATGCGGCGGCACGGATCGCGCGCGGAGCGGATTGCCGGCAGCCGGCGGGGTAGAGTAGAAGGGCGCGGCGCAGCGCGCCGGGGCTGTCAGGGAGAGCGATCAGCCGTGCCAAGCGGGGGCTAAAGTGCGATCGTGGGTACAATGTGGGTGCAATGAAGACTAAGACCCGGAGGCGGGGGCGAGGGAGGCGGCGCGGCGCGAGGCGGCGGTGGCGTCCTGGCGCGCGGACTCGGCGAGCGCTCGCGCTCGCGATCCTTTGCTCGGCGGGGATCTTCAGCGGCATGGCGTGGCGCGGCTGGACCCACCTCTGCGACGAGTGTCCCTCGATCGCGCAGATCTACGCCTTCGAGGCGAAGGAGGCGACCAAGCTGTTCGCGGCGGATGGCTCGCTCGTCGCCGAACTCGCCGTCGAGCGCCGCACGCCGATCCGGATGGAAGAGCTTCCGCCTCATGTGTACAACGCGTTCCTGGCGGTCGAGGACAAGCGGTTCTGGACGCACAGCGGCGTCGATCTCCTGCGCACGACCAAGGCGTTCCTCGACTTTCTGACGAAGGGCTACGGAGCGGCGGGCGGGAGCTCGATAACGCAGCAGCTGGCCGGCAACATGTTCCAGGGATCGGTAGACCGCCGGGACATCAGCGTGCGGCGCAAGCTTCGCGAGATGCGGGTCGCGATCAATCTGGAGCGCGCCTACAGCAAGCCGGAGATCCTCGAAGCGTATCTCAACCAGATCAACTTCGACGGAATATACGGGGTGCAAGCGGCGGCGGAGCGCTACTTCGGCAAGACGGCCGCGCAGATCAACCTGCCGGAAGCGGCGTTGCTCGCGGCCATTCCCCGGAATCCGGCCGGCTACAACCCGGTTCGGCGGCCCCACCGAGCGGTCGGGCGTCGCAATCTCATCCTGGAGTTGATGGCGAGGCAGGGGCTCGTGAGCCGCGATGACGCGGAAGCGGCGAAGTCGTACCCGCTGGAACTAGCCGAGGGCGCTCGGATTCGGCGCATCGCGCCCTACTTCACGGAGTGGGTGCGGCGAACCCTCTACGAACGGTACGGCACGGACATCTACGAGAAGGGGTTCCGGGTCTACACCACATTGGATCCGGAGCTTCAGGCCGCAGCCGATTCCGCTTTGCAGGCGCAGCTGGAGTGGGTGGACCGGCACCCGGCCTTCAGGGGGGTCGCCTTCGAGGAGGTGCGCGCCTGGCCGCCCGACAGCCTGCGCCAGCTTACCAGCGCCCGCGGGGAGATGCCGTACGTGCAGGGGATGTTCATCGCGCTCGACGCGGCCACGGGCGATGTGCGGGCCCTTATCGGCGGGCGCGACTTCGGCGACTCCGAGTTCAACCGCGCGACCCAGTCGCTTCGGCAGCCCGGATCGGTCTTCAAGCCGTTCGTCTACGCTACGGCGATCGCCTCCGGAATCCCGGCGTCGGAGGTCATGTACGACCAACCCCTGTATTTGGAGAACCCGGGCGGAGATCCCTACTCGCCGAAGAACTTCGACGAAGACTTCAAGGGACCTCTGACGCTGAGGCGTTCCCTGGCGCTGTCGATCAACGTGGTCGCCGTCAAGCTCGGGCAGCGGGTGGGCGAGGAGTCGTTCGCGCAGATGGCCGAGCGCATGGGCATAAGCTCGTCGATCCCTCGGGTGCCGTCGGCGGCGATCGGATCGGCCGACCTGTATCCGATCGACATCGCCGCGGCGTATACCCCCTTCGCGAACCTCGGCGAAAGGGTCGCGCCCAGACCCATCCTGCGCGTGGAGAGCCGGGATGGCCGCGTGTTGTGGGAGAGCCATGTGCAGCGAGAGCGCGTGCTGGACGAGGACATCGCCTGGGTGATCCAGTCGATGTTGCGCGACGCCGTCGACCAGGGGACGGGCACTCTGGCTGTCCGGTCTCGCTTCGCGATTCCCTTCAGCGTGCCGGTCGGCGGAAAGACGGGGACCACGAACGAGTCCGCGAACGCATGGTTCGTCGGCTTCACGCCGGACTTGGTGACGACGACCTGGATCGGCTTCGACCGCCCCCGGCGCATCTACGCCGGCGCGACGGGGGGAGGCACGGCAGCGCCCGTTGGCGCCGCGGTGTTGGCGCGCTACTACGAGAACCACCCGCACCCGCCGGCCTGGGAGCGGCCGGCAGGTCTCGTCGAACGGACGGTGGACGAGACGACGGGCCTGCTCTCGACCCAGTGGTGCCCGGCGGAGATGGTGTACGTCGAAATATATCTGGAGGGCACGGAGCCGACCGAGCCGTGCAATGCGCACGGTCCGTGGAACATAGGCAGGGGCGGCCGTTAGGCCCGGCGGCGCGGAGGCCCGTTCGCCCGCGCAGCGAGTAGCCGCGACCGCCGGCTAGGCGATTCTGTCCAGTATCAGCCGTTGTTGCGGTTGCGGCTCCTCGAATACCCGGATCGCGCCGGCCAGACGCTCCGCGGCGGTCGCGGCGGCGGCGGCGGTCGCGGCGTGGATCGTGACGAGCGTGTCGCCCGCCTCCACATGCTCGCCCTGCACCCGGTGGAGTTCGAAGCCGACCGCTGGATCGATGTCGTCATCCACTCGCCGGCGGCCCGCTCCCAGCTCGACGGAAGCTAGCCCGAGGCGGTGCGCGTGAATGTCCAGCCACCCGGCGCCGGGCGAGCCGAAAGGCACGAGCGCCGGCGCCGCGGGGAGAATCGAGGGGTCATCCACCACGCGCGGATCTCCCCCCTGCGCTTCTACAAGCCGCGCGAAGCGGTCCAGCGCCGCGCCGCCGCCGAGGATCGCCGAGAGAGTGGTCCGGGCCTTGCCGGCATCTTTCGCGACGCCGGTCGAAACCAGCAGCTCCGCAGCCAGCTCGACGGTGACCTCGCGAAGGTCTTCCGGTCCTCCGCCCTTCAGCACGTCTATCGACTCGCGCACTTCGAGCGCATTCCCCACCATCCGGCCCAGAGGCGCTTCCATCGCCGTCAGCAAGGCGGTGGCCCTCACGCCCTCGGCGGCGGCCAACTCCACCATGGCGCCGGCAAGCGCGCGCGCCAGGGTTTCGTCCGTCATGAACGCCCCGCGCCCGCACTTGACGTCAAGCACGAGCGCTCCGATCCCCTCCGCGACCTTCTTGGAGACGATCGAAGCCGCGATCAGAGGAATGGATGGCACCGTGCCGGTCACGTCGCGCAGTGCGTACAGCCGCCCGTCGAGGGGAGCGATCTCCTCCGTCTGGCCGATCATTGCGCACCCGACCCGGCCCAGAATGGCGCGGAACCGGTCCAACCCGATCCGAACTTCGAATCCGGGGATGGCCTCCAACTTGTCCAGCGTCCCGCCGGTGTGGCCCAGCCCGCGGCCCGAAATCATGGGAATGCGAAGCCCGGCTTCGGCCAGGAGCGGCGCCAGCACGAGGGAAACTTTGTCGCCCACGCCCCCCGTCGAGTGCTTGTCGGCGACCGGGGGGCCGTCGTCGTCGAAGCTGAGACGGGTGCCCGAATCGATGATCGCCCGCGTGAATACCGAGAGTTCCTCGTTGTCCAGCCCGCGGATGAACGCCGCCATGAGAAAAGCCGACATCTGATAGTCCGCGAGCGATCCCTCCAAGTACGCTTGCAACAGGCTGCGCAGTTCGCCCGGATCGAGCCGGCCGCCGTCGCGCTTTCGTTCGATGAGCGGCGTCAGGAGCACGGCGGCGACCGCATGGCGGATGGAGGGGACGACAGCGTGGCCCGCAACGGGCCGCAAGCCGGCCGCGGGCTGAAAGCCGGCCGCGAGACTCGGCGCAAGTCGTGCAGCGCGATTCGGCGCGAGTCGTGCAACGCGATTCGGCGCGAGCCGCGCAACGCGATCCGGCTCATCGACCGAACCATGCACCGGAACGATATCGGGAACATGCGAGACAACCTTGTAGAGTTCGAACCCCGTGTCTAGCTTTTCCCGCATACGAACTCTGCCGGGAGGCTCGCGCGGGAGGCGGCGCCGACGCCGGTCGACCGGTGCAGCTGACAGGTGCGGGATATCCTTGTCCGCCTCCGCGCGACGCAGACTGAGACGGAGGATATCAGGTTGAGACCGGGAAGGAAGATTCCCTGGGCGAGGGTCTCTCGCAAAGGCAAGGGCGGTCGCGCCGGCAAGGGCGCGAAGCGATGACCGGCCTTCCTGGGCGGCTGATGGCGCTCGATTACGGCCGGCGCCGGATCGGCATAGCCGTGACCGACCCGACCCGGACCATCGCCGCGCCGCACGGCGTGCTCGAACGCCCCGACCGGCGGGCGGCGGCGACCGCTCTGCCCGGCCGGCTGATCTCGCTGATCGCGGAAATGGCACCTGCCGCCATCGTCGTGGGTATCCCCCTCGGGATGGATGGAAGAGTGGGCGCGATGGCCAAGGAGGCACGAGCCTTCGGGAAGGCTGTGGGGAGAGTCACGGGTACCCGGATTGTGGAGTGGGATGAGAGACTCACGACTGCTCGGGCGAAAAGGGAGATTCCTGCGATGAATCTGCCGAAGTCGCGACGACGAGATAAGGGGCGGGCCGACGCCCTGGCGGCGACATTCATCCTGGAGGGGCATCTGCGCGCGGGCGGCCGGCACGGGCGCGTGGACGGCAGGCATGGGCGCCCGGCCGACTGGCACGGACCCGCCGCCGATTCGGAGAGCGGCGGCCGAGGATGATGGCCCTGCCGCGGCGAGGGCTGCTGAAGTGGCAGGCGGGAGCGGTCGTCGTCGCTGCCGGGCTTGTCCTTGCCGGCGTGGTCGTCATCGAAGTGCGGGGGAATGCCGGCGCGCCCGACTGGGAGCTGGTCGAAGTGAGCATCCCGCTTGGCGCGACATCCCGGAACATCGCCGACCAGTTGGGGGACGCGGGACTGGTCTCCCGTCCCTGGATGTTCGATTTGTACGTGCGCGTCCTCGGGCGGGAGAGGAGCCTGAAGGCGGGCGAGTACGGACTCTCCGCCTCCGCCGACTACCGCGAACTGCTCGATTTGCTGCACCGGGGCGTGGTCAAGACGTCGCGGCTCACGATTCCCGAAGGGTTGAGGCTCGACGAAGTGGCGGGCCGTCTCGCCGTCTTCACCGGCGATCCGGTGGCCGATGTCAAGGCGTTCTTGTGGGATTCGGCGCGCACCGAAGAGTACGGGGTGCCGGGCCCCACCTTGGAGGGCTACCTCTTTCCCGAAACATACAGATTTGCCGGAGGGGTCGGCATCGCTGCGATCGTCGGAGAGCTGACCAGCCGGTACAAGGAGTTCTGGGGGGATGAAGAGCGGGCTATGGCGGCGGAGCGCGGTCTCGACGAGCGAGAGATCGTCACGCTGGCCAGCATCGTCGAGGAGGAGACCGGCGTCGCGCGCGAACGGCCGGTCATCGCCGGAGTCTACTGGAACCGGCTCCAGATCGGGATGCGGCTTCAGGCCGATCCCACCGTGCAGTACGCGCTCGGCGCCCACCGGGCGCGCCTGCTCTACCGCGACATCGAGTCCGTTGCCGACGACCCGTACAATACGTACGCGCATGCGGGGTTGCCGCCCGGGCCGATTTCCTCGCCTGGGGCGGCGGCGCTCCGTGCCGCTCTGGACCCGGACGAACACCCCTACCTCTTCTTCGTGGCGCGCACGGACGGTTCGCACGAGTTCACGCGCACGCTGAGCGAACACAACAGCGCCAAGAACCGGATACGCCGCGAGCGCGAAGCCGAAAATCCCTGATCCGGACTCGCGCGTGGAGCCGCCGCCAGGCCGCGAGCCGTTGCTCCACCGAGAGCCGTTGCCCCGCCAAGATCCGCACCTTCTCGCGCCCCGGCTGCGCATCATGGCGCTCACCCGGCCCGAGCCCGCTTGCGGACGTCCGCTGGAAGAGGTTATCGCCGACTGCGTCGACGCCGGCGCCACGGCCATCCAGCTCCGCGACAAGGCGGCGACGGCGAGCGCGCTCGCCGCGACCGCATCCCGCCTCCTCGAGATAACCGAGCCGGCAGGCGCGCTGCTGATAGTGAACGACCGGATTGACGTCGCGCTCGCAGCCGGAGCGGACGGAGCGCACCTCGGCCCATCCGACCTCCCTGTGGCCGCCGCCCGCAAGATCGCTCCGCCGGGCTTCATCATCGGATACTCCACCGACGATCCGGCTGCCGCCCGGGCGGCGGCCAGCGACGGGGCGGACTACTTCGGGGTCGGGGCCGTGTTCGGCACGCGGTCGAAGCCGGGGCTCGAGCGCGAGCGTGTCGGTCCGGGCCGCGTGGCGGATGTGCTGCGGGCTGCGCGCCGGCCCTGTACCGGAATCGGGGGGATCACGCCGGCGAATGCCGCGACGGTCCTCGCGACCGGCGCCGGAGTCGCCGTTCTCTCCGCCATCATGGACGCGGATGATCCCGGCGCCGTCGTCGCCAGTCTGCGGGATCTGGCCAGCCGCTAGACAGCGTCGCGTGGGCAGCCGAAACGTGGGCAGCCGAAACAGCGATTAGCCGGGAAAAGAGAAACGCCCCGTGACCACAGCTGGATCACGGGGCGCTCCAATAATCAAAATGTTGCCGGCGGCGACCTACTCTCCCAGGGCTTAAGCCCAAGTACCATCGGCGCTGAGGGGCTTAACTGCTGGGTTCGGGATGGGACCAGGTGTTTCCCCCTCGCTATAACCCCCGGCAAACATTCTCTCAGACTCCACAAGAGAAAATCTATAGGAGAAAAACCGGCATACGAGCGAGTGCGGAGCGAAACGAGCGCATCTAAGCGCATTGAAAAAGGGCCTTGCGAAACAAAAAAGGACAGGATCAAGCCTCTCGGACGATTAGTACGGCTCGGCTGAGACGCTCGCACGTCTTACACCTGCCGCCTATCAACGCAGTCGTCTCCTGCGGTCCTTCAGGCACCATTTACGGTGCGGGAGATCTGATCTTGAAGTAGGCTTCCCACTTAGATGCTTTCAGCGGTTATCCCTTCGCGACATAGCTACCCTGCGATGCTCCTGGCGGAACAACAGGTACACCAGCGGTCACTCCACTCCGGTCCTCTCGTACTAGGAGCGGCTCTCCTCAAATCTCCAACGCCCACGGCGGATACAGACCGAACTGTCTCACGACGTTCTAAACCCAGCTCGCGTACCGCTTTAACGGGCGAACAGCCCGACCCTTGGGACCTTCTTCGGCCCCAGGATGCGATGAGCCGACATCGAGGTGCCAAACCGCCCCGTCTATGTGAACTATCGGGGGCGATAAGCCTGTTATCCCCGGCGTACCTTTTATCCGTTGAGCGACGGCCTTTCCACACAGAACCGCCGGATCACTAAGGCCTGCTTTCGCATCTGCTCGACCTGTCGGTCTCGCAGTCAAGCTCCCTTATGCCTTTGCACTCTTCGCGCGATTGCCGACCGCGCTGAGGGAACCTTTGCGCGCCTCCGTTACCTTTTGGGAGGCGACCGCCCCAGTCAAACTACCCGCCTGACACTGTTCCCAAACCAGATCTATGGTCCGTGGTTAGAATCCAGACATTGCAAGGGTGGTATTTCACCAATGGCTCCACAGAACCTGGCGGCCCTGCTTCACAGCCTCCCACCTATCCTACACAGACAGTGCCCGAACCCAATATCAGGTTGTAGTAAAGGTGCACGGGGTCTTTTTGTCCTGCCGCGGGTACTCGGTATCCTCACCGAGACTCCAATTTCGCCGAGCTCTTGGTTGAGACAGTGCCCAAGTCGTTACGCCATTCGTGCAGGTCGGAACTTACCCGACAAGGAATTTCGCTACCTTAGGACCGTTATAGTTACGGCCGCCGTTTACCGGGGCTTCATTTCAGAGCTTCGCCGAAGCTAACCCCTCCATTTAACCTTCCGGCACCGGGCAGGCGTCAGTGCCTATACGTCGTCTTGACGACTTTGCAGACACCTATGTTTTTAGTAAACAGTCGCTTGGGCCGATTCTCTGCGGCCGGTTTCGGCTCCTCCCGCTGGGGGATTCACCTACCGCCGGCTCCCCTTCTCCCGAAGTTACGGGGACATTTTGCCGAGTTCCTTAACCAAGACTCACTCGAGCGCCTGAGGCTACTCGCCTCGCCCACCTGTGTCGGTTTGCGGTACGGTCACACGTGTCACTCGTTCACGAAGCTTTTCTAGGCAGTACGATTACGGTCCCTTAGCGAAGTCCGAAGACTTCTTCGGCATCGGATCTCGGCTGCGCCGGGCGGATTTGCCTACCCGGAAACGCCTACCTCCTTGCATCGTTCATGTCCAGTAGAGACGACGGACCTTTCACCTCTGCGTCACTCCGCGAACTCAAGCGCAACATCGTGTGGTACGGGAATGTTGACCCGTTTCCCATCGGCTACGCCTTTCGGCCTCACCTTAGGGGCCGACTAACCCTGAGCTGATTGGCATGGCTCAGGAAACCTTGGGCTTGCGGCGACAGGGGTTTTCACCCTGTTTCTCGCGTACTCATTCCGGCATTCTCACTTGTCTGCGCTCCACGGGTAGCCTTCCGGCCCCGCTTCGCAGCTCAGACAACGCTCCCCTACCCCACGCGCATCAAGGATGCGCGCAGCCTTAGCTTCGGTGGCTAGCTTGAGTCCCGACCATTATCGGCGCAGACCCGCTCGACTGGTGAGCTATTACGCACTCTTTCAAGGATGGCTGCTTCTAAGCCAACCTCCCAGTTGTCTGCGCAAATCCACCACCTTTATCACTTAGCTAGCACTTGGGGACCTTAGCTGAAGGTCTGGGCTCTTTCCCTCTCGCGCACGAACATTATCGCACGTGCACTTCCT